>NZ_CP056122.1:0-2400000 GCF_018219455.1 Moritella sp. 5 | reverse complement strand
GGGAAATAGCGGTTGTAAATCAAATAAAACCAGGTCACTGACCTTATCGTGAAATTTATCCACAACAACGTATATGGGAAATTGATATAAGTTACGGCGCTAAAGCGGTTGGTTTGACCCTCCGATTGAATATGCACACAAGTCCCTATATTGCCTAATTAAGATAACGCAATAAAGAAGTACTTTTAATGCTAAATAGCAGTAATGGAGGATAATTTATAAATAATTCGCCAAAAAGCATTGCAATTTTATCCTAGATTGTTATTGTGAACTCAACCACAATTATTAGTAACAATATACTAACTGGAAAAACATTATGAATAACAACCTGAAAGTAAACGTGCATCACCATCATCATATTTGATTAGCTTTCAGGCTGTTGACTGGAGGTGTATGCATGCAAACTTCCGGAACTCATTTAGAAAAACCCTCGGAAGATTGAACTTCCGGGGGTTTTTTCGTTTATAGACAATTATTTTGACAAGGTTAAAGGATTACTATGTTAGAAATCAAAAATGAACAACCAAGACTAAGAATCGCAATTCAAAAATCAGGCCGTCTTAGCACTGAATCCCAAAACCTACTTAAAGCAATGGGCCTTAAAATTAACATGCGCGAACAACGTCTGATCGCACACTGTGAAAACATGCCCGTTGACCTTCTACGTGTACGTGATGACGATATTCCCGGTTTAATCATGGACGGCGTCGCTGACCTTGGTTTCATTGGTGAAAACGAACTAGAAGAAAAAGAACTAGAACGTGAACGTCTTGGTGAGCCCGCCGAATACAAGCTGCTTAAACGCATGACATTTGGTGGTTGCCGCTTATCTATTGCTGCAACAGAAGAGTTTGACTACCAAGGCCCGCACTCACTAGAAGGGTTACGTATTGCAACATCATACCCTGAACTACTAAAACGCTACTTAGATAAAGAAGGCGTTAATTTTAAATCAGTCATGCTCAATGGTTCAGTTGAAGTTGCTCCTCGTGCTGGTATTGCAGATGCGATTTGTGACCTAGTATCAACTGGTGCAACACTTGAAGCTAACGGTCTGAAAGAAGTGCAAGACATCTTCCACTCAAAAGCCGTGCTAATCCAAGCAAAAGCAGCCTTATCTGAAGAGAAGCAAGCATTGGTTGATCGTTTGATGGTACGTGCTCAAGGTGTAATGCAAGCAAAAGAAAGTAAATACATCATGCTACACGCACCAAAATCACAACTAGATGCGGTAATAGCCCTACTTCCAGGTGCAGAAAACCCTACAGTATTACCACTTGCATCGACTGACGATACAGTTGCAGTACACTTGGTAAGTACCGAAAAGTTATTCTGGGAAACAATGGAAGAACTTAAACAGTTAGGCGCAAGTTCAATTTTAGTATTACCAATTGAGAAAATGCTCGGTTAGTAGCAAGCATGCATAAGCAATGTTAAGGGAGGATCAAGCATGAAGACAGTAGTATGGGATCAACTTAGTCAAGTAGAACAATCAGCATTATTAATGCGACCTGCAATATCAAACTCGGCAAAAATAGGTGACATTGTTACCGATATAATTGCCCAAGTAAGAAATGAAGGTGATACCGCATTAAAAGCATTAACCGCAAAACTTGATAATGTTGAAACGGATTGTTTACGTGTGACAACGGCAGAAATTGAAGCTGCAAGTCAACGCGTAGACGATGAAACTAAACAAGCTATCAAACAAGCACAGCAACACATTCATCTTTTTCATGAAGCACAAGTACAAGATACGATTTGTGTAGAAACGATGCCTGGTGTTATGTGTGAAATGCATACGGTTGCGCTTGATGCTGTTGGTTTATATATCCCAGGCGGCACAGCCCCACTACCATCAACTGTACTTATGCTTGCTACACCGGCTAACATTGCAAATTGTGAACGTATTGTATTAACAACACCACCACCGATTGCCGATGAAATTTTATTTTCCGCCCAATTATGCGGTGTCACCGAAATTTATACACTTGGTGGTGCACAAGCAATCGCAGCCCTAGCCTACGGATCTGAATCTATACTAAAAGTAGATAAGATCTTTGGCCCTGGCAATGCTTTTGTTACGGAAGCTAAACGCCAAGTAAGCATGGATATTAAAGGGGCTGCTATTGATATGCCCGCAGGACCATCGGAGGTATTGGTGATTGCCGATGCTGACGCTGACGCTGGTTTTATCGCAGCTGACTTACTTTCACAAGCTGAACACGGTCCCGATTCACAATCCATACTGGTTGTATCATCGAGCAAGTTAGCGGCAGAAGTTGCTCAAGAAGTTCAGCAACAATTAGCGTGTTTGTCTCGACAGGAGATAGCTGTACAGTCTATTGCATCAAGTTTAATTATTGTGACCAATGATATAGACACATCAATTGCAATTAGTAACCTCTATGCACCAGAGCATTTAATTGTTCAAACTGAAAATGCACGTAGTCTGTTGCCGAAACTGAAACATGCGGGTTCAATTTTCTTAGGTGCTTGGTCACCAGAGTCTGTCGGTGATTATGCAAGTGGTACTAACCATGTATTACCAACCTATGGTTACACCAAAACCTATTCAAGTTTAGGTCTTGCAGATTTTACTAAACGCTTTACTGTTCAGGAGTTAACCCAAGATGGTCTCAAGAGCTTGGCGAAGACGGTCACTTGTCTGGCTGATGCAGAAGGACTCGACGCACACAAACGTGCCGTCACAATCAGAATCGATCGTTTGGGAGCAACGCTATGAGCAAAAAATTAACGCAACTCGCAAGAAAGAGCGTACAAAAACTAACGCCATACCTATCGGCTCGTAGAATCGGTGGTACTGGTGATATTTGGTTAAATGCCAATGAAGCCCCTGATTCAGGCCACTATTCATTAGACTGTAGTCGCTTAAATCGCTACCCCGAGTTTCAACCCGCATCAGTAATTAATGGTTATGCCGAATACGCGGGTGTAACACCAGAACAAGTTATCACTACACGTGGTGCTGATGAAGCGATTGAACTGCTGATTCGTACTTTCTGTGAGCCAGGTAAAGATAGTATTCTCATTAATCCACCCACTTATGGCATGTATGAAATCAGTGCTGAAACGTGTGGTGTAAATATCATAAGACAGGATCTAGATGCGAATTTCGACCCTGATTATGATGCGATTAAAGCACAGCTAGACACGGTAAATGTTGTGTTTTTGTGTGCACCAAATAATCCAACGGGTAATCTACTTAGTACAGACCACTTAACTGATTTATTGAACGCGGCAAAAGATAAAGCCATTATCGTATGCGATGAAGCTTATATCGAATTTTGCCCCGAAGCATCACAAGTATCATTGTTGCAAGACTTCGATAACCTTGTCATTTTAAGAACACTATCAAAAGCATTCGCGTTAGCATCATTACGCTGTGGTTTTGCATTAGCCAGTAAAACCGTTATTGGTTTACTGTCAAAAGTAATTGCACCTTATCCAGTACCTGAGCCTGTGGCACAAATTGCCACTCAAGCGTTAACAGAATCAGGCATTAGTACGATGCAAGCCCGCGTAACTCAGCTGAATGGTATGCGCAGTGCATTTATCGACGAGTTAAATCAGTTGCAGGGGGTAACAAAAGTATTCCCAGCCACAGGTAACTATGTATTAATACAATTTAGCGATAGCCAAAAAGTGTTTAGCTTATTAGGCGAACAAGGTATTGTATTAAGAGATTTTAGTTCCAAAGTAAGATTAGAAAACTGTATTCGAATCACCTTAGGCAGCGCGGCTGAAATGCACAATACATTAGCCGCTTTAAAGTCCGTACTCTCTTAATATAAGAGCATTAAAAAATAAAAATACACAAGCAGGAGCCCGATGTGAGCAAGGAAAAATTCTTATTTATTGATCGCGATGGTACATTGATTGACGAACCAATTAGCGATAAGCAAGTCGACAGTTTAGAGAAGCTAAAATTTGAACCACTAGTGATCCCAGCACTACTTAAATTACAAGCTGCGGGTTTCACACTGGTTATTGTGTCTAACCAAGATGGTCTCGGTAGTGATAGCTATCCACAACGTGATTTTGATATTCCACAAAATGCCATGATGGAACTGTTTGCTTCACAAGGTGTAAAATTCGAGTCCGTATTACTCTGCCCCCACTTTACCGAAGATAACTGCAGTTGCCGTAAGCCGCACTTAGGCATGGTCAAAGAATACTTGCAGTCAGGTCGTATCGATTTTGCTAACTCGTATGTTATTGGTGATCGTATCACTGATATCCAACTTGCCGAAAACATGGGCATTGAAGGTATCTTCTATAATAGAGATAACTTGAATTGGCCTATGATTGAGCAGAAAATACTGAACAAAGGTAATCGTGTGGCGAGTGTAACCCGCACCACGAAAGAAACGAATATCCAAGTTGATGTCGACCTCGACAGCCAAGGTGGTAATAGCATTGATACCGGCATGGGGTTCTTTGATCATATGTTAGATCAAATTGCAACACACGGCGGTTTTAGACTAAAACTGAGCGTATCAGGCGATTTACACATTGATGATCACCATACCGTTGAAGACACTGCACTGGCGTTAGGTAATGCGATCAATCAAGCATTAGGCGACAAACGTGGTATTGGCCGCTTTGGTTTTGTATTGCCAATGGACGAATGCGAAGCATCTTGTTCTCTGGATCTATCAGGCCGCGCTTACTTGCAGTTTAGTGGTGACTTCCCTCGCGATCATATTGGCGAATTTGCAACCGAAATGGTACCGCACTTCTTCCGTTCTTTAAGTGATGGCATGGCGGCAACCCTGCACCTTAAGGTAGAAGGTAAAAATACCCATCACCTTGTTGAAAGTTTATTTAAGGTATTTGGTCGGACATTGCGCCAATGCATTAAAGTCGAAGGTGATGTGCTACCAAGCTCGAAAGGAGTACTTTAATGGATCAAGCAAATAGCAAGGTTGTTATTATCGATACGGGTTGCGCCAACCTATCGTCGGTAAGATTTGCCGTTGAACGTCTTGGTTATACAGTAACGGTAAGTCGTGAATCCGACGTATTACGCAACGCAGATAAATTATTCTTACCCGGTGTTGGTACTGCGCAAGAAGCAATGAAGAACTTAGCTGACCGCGATCTCATTGAGTTAGTAAAAAGCCTCACTCAACCTGTGTTAGGTATTTGCCTTGGTATGCAGCTACTGGCTGAATTCTCGGCTGAAGGTAATGTGGCAACGCTTGGCTTAATTAGTGGCAGTATTGACTCAATGCCAAATGAAGGTGTTCGACTGCCTCATATGGGCTGGAATCAAATAATACCGCAACAAGATCATCCGTTATTCAAGGATATTCCAAGTGGCAGTTATTTCTATTTTGTACACAGTTATGCGCTTGCCGTTGGCAGTGACACGATTGCAACCTGTACGCACGGCTCACCGTTTACTGCTGCCGTGCACAGAGATAATTTCTACGGAGTGCAATTCCACCCAGAGCGTTCAAGTAAAGCGGGTGCACAATTAATCAAGAATTTCCTGGAGATGTAATATGTTAGCAAAACGCATAATACCGTGTTTAGATGTTAAAGATGGTAAGGTCGTCAAAGGGGTTAAATTCCGTAACCATGAATTGATTGGCGACATAGTTCCACTTGCTAAACGTTACGCTGAAGAAGGCGCTGATGAATTAGTATTTTATGATATTACAGCCAGTGCTGACGAACGAGTTGTCGATAAAAGTTGGGTTAGCCGCGTTGCAGAAGTAATTGATATTCCTTTCTGTGTTGCTGGTGGAATAAAAAGTGAAGAAGATGCAGCGCGTATTTTAGAGTTTGGTGCTGACAAAGTATCAATCAACTCCCCTGCACTTGCAGATCCAAGCTTAATTAACCGCCTTGCAGCCAAATTTGGTGTGCAATGCATTGTGATTGGTATCGACAGTTATTTCGATGAAGACACCCAAGAGTACAAGGTATACCAGTTCACAGGTGATGAAACACGCACGCAAGTGACTAAATGGACAACCTTTGAATGGATCAAAGAAGTTCAGAAACGTGGCGCTGGTGAGATTGTGCTTAATGTAATGAACCAAGACGGTGTTCGTGGCGGTTATGACACCGTGCAATTATCAAAAGCACGAAAAATTTGTAACGTGCCATTAATTGCATCTGGCGGAGCCGGTGAAATGACTCATTTTAACCGCGTATTTAAAGATGCCGACGTTGATGGCGCATTAGCTGCAAGTGTATTTCATAAGCAAGTCATCAATATTGGTGAATTAAAAGAATATCTACGAGATCAAGATGTGGAGATCAGAACATGATAACAAACGAACAAATTAACCAACTTGATTGGAAAAAAGTAGATGGTTTAATGCCGGCAATCATTCAAGACTCAGTATCAGGTGAAGTACTGATGCTGGGCTATATGAATGAAGAAGCTTTAACGACAACACGCGAATTAGGTAAGGTGACATTTTTTAGCCGTACTAAACAACGTTTATGGACAAAAGGGGAATCTTCTGAGAACTATTTATTAGTGCAAGAGATCACCAAAGATTGTGATAACGATGCATTACTTATTACCGCTAAACCTTGTGGTCCAACTTGCCACCTTGGCACTGAAAGCTGCTTTGTAACAGAAAACAAACCTGCACTTACTTTTATCGCACAGCTGGATAAAGTATTGGAACAACGTAAGACAGCGGATCCAGAAGAAAGCTATACGGCAAGTTTATTTGCCCGTGGCACGAAACGCTGCGCACAGAAAGTGGGTGAAGAAGGTGTTGAAGTTGCTTTGGCTGCCGTTGCAAAAGATCGTGACGAATTAGTGAATGAAAGCTCAGACCTCCTATATCACCTACTCGTACTGCTACAAAAAGAAGATGTGCCACTGACTGAAGTGGTTCAGTGTCTAGAGAATCGTCATAAATAACGTTTAAACCGACACTAAATAGTTATTTAATCGACCTAAATCAGTTAAAACTCAGGATTTTACGAGCCTTGAGTTTTAACTGTGTATTTAACCAGTGCTTTTAATTACCGCCAAAGGCAGTCGTAATACAACAATTATTTTTTATTAAGCCGTTTGTGTCACTTGCTCAAATAAAGCTGCAATCAATTTATTCTCTAACTCAAAACGTTGATCAAGACTTCCCATAAGTATCGCTAAATCACTATCTAATTCATTCAATAGTAAATCAGATAGTTCTGAATATTTATCAGTAAAGTATAAGAGAATAGAAGTTGTCTCACTGATCTGAAGCATAATTAGTTGAAGCTCTTCAGGACATAATTTACCGTTCATTTCATATCGTGCAATCAGAGCGTCATAAATTTCAAAGTGCCCCATCGAAATATAATCAACTAATGTATTGCAAAACTCTTCAATTGCAAAACTAGTCGGTAAAGTTCGCTTATCTTGACTAAATGGCGGTAACCCTGCAATTTTATAGTAATTAACGATCAGGTTATGGCGCCTAGATAGTAAAAAATCTATAAGTTCGTTCTTCCCTTCCCATTGCAGAACTGCCTTTTTATTTCTAGTTAACATTTGAGTACCTCTTTATAAGTAGCTGATTGGTAAACCTATTACAGAAATGACGATCAATCAACTAACAGTATTTAGAAATATGATTTAAATCCTGTAATTCAGGTTAAAAGCTAAATGTACCGAAGAGGAGGGTTACAACGAATCAAACATCATTAGAGTCATGATTATTACGGTGGAAGCTGTCATAATGGCCACGAATATTGTAGTGGCCATTCTTTTATAACGCGTTAGCTGTTAATGATTATGCGTAAATGGAAGAAGAAAATATCAGTAACTAATATTCATTTAAATTTAGCTAAGCAATACTTCTCTTTAAATTTAGGTGTAACACCTTTAAATACCATATCAATTGCCGCCAGATCTTTTTCAATATCCCCAGTGACCTTTATCACATCACCTATGGTTACGCGCTTATTCTTATAATCTAAACGGTACAAAATAATTGGCACATTTGCTTGTAGCGCAATGTAATAAAAACCTGAACGCCAAAAATCTTGATATTTTCGAGTGCCTTCAGGCGACATCGCATAGAGAAACTGCTCTTGAGTATTAAAAATATCAACAACACTCTGAACCATATTGGTCGACTTTGAACGCTCAATCGGCACTCCGCCTAAAAAAGTCAGTATATTTTTAAATGGCCAACAAAACATCTCCGATTTTCCTGCCCACTGCACATTCACTTTATTAGCAAATCGCGCGCCCATCAATAACGGAAAATCCCAATTCGATGTATGTGGCGCGTACGCAATAACCGCTTTTTTGTATTTGTGAGGGATCGGTTCACAATACCAGCCCGTCAAATCAAGTACTTTTCTTGCACACGCACTAAAAAACGAATTCTGAGAACTATCCGTACTTATGCTTTTATCGTTTTGGCTATGTACAGGTTCTACTGGGGGTGTACTTTCATTATTCATTGGCATTATTTAATCCTTTACGCACAATTTATATACAGTCGATTGATTCACATAAGAACAGTTGAATATCAGGATAAATAACATAGATATTAACCTTATGTAAATTAACTTAATTTAAAATACTTTATAGCTGCATTAAGTTAGTCTAAATCACAATCACTTACTGGAAAAACACAGGGTGTCATTAAATGCTGTTTATAACAAGTCTTTGATAAATCTAATCCTCTATATAGCGTTTTGATATAAATCAACAAAACTTTACACTTATAAACGTATTTATACAGAATTTGACCTTGATCAATTACAACTAGTGATTTAAACTTTCAGAAATTTCTGAAAGTTCGTTAGGTAGCATGTGAATATCTCCGCACAAAACCAATCTTTTGTTTATCACTTCGGTGAAATGGGCAGTCGTTGGGGCTTTAACCGTACGGTTGGCCAAATGTATGCGCTTCTTGTTATTACAGAAGAGCCTGTCAGCGCAAATGATCTTGCCAGTGGCTTAAATATTTCTCGTGGCAATGTAAGCATGGGCATTAAAGAACTGCAATCATGGCAGTTGATTCAAGTGAGCCACATTCCTGGTGATCGTAAAGAGTACTACAGCGCCATTGGCAGCATCTGGGATATGGCCAATACTGTATTCAAAGAACGCCGTAAGCGTGAAATTGATCCAACGCTCTCTTTACTTCGCACTTCTTTACTAGAGAAGCCTACCGATACTGGTGATGAGTACGCTCAAAGTAAAATGCAAGAGATCCATGACCTACTGGAAATGGTCACTGAGTGGGCAGCAGAATTACAACGGCTTAACCCAGAACAACTCAGTAGATTAATGAAGTTGGGTGCTGGCGTATCCAAAATGTTATCTGTAAAAGAGCAATTGTTTCCAAATAAAAAATAAAAAATAAAAAATAATCTGATTCTAATTAATCTAGAGGGGTATTACAACAATGATTAATGAAACCTTAGTAGAGTTTTCTCGTTGGCAATTCGCCATCACAGCTCTATTCCACTTCCTTTTTGTACCATTAACAATCGGTATGACTTGGATCCTGTTTATCATGGAAGCGGTATACGTGATGACAGGACGTATTATCTACCGTGATATGACTAAATTCTGGGGTAAACTCTTTGCTATTAACTTCGCGATCGGGGTCGCGACGGGTTTAACAATGGAGTTTGAATTCGGTACCAACTGGTCATATTACTCTCATTATGTAGGTGATGTCTTCGGTGCACCGCTAGCGATCGAAGGCTTGATGGCCTTCTTCCTCGAATCTACCTTTGTTGGCATGTTCTTACTCGGTTGGGATAGATTAAGTAAGCGACAGCATTTAGCTGCTACTTTCTTAATGGCAATCGGTACTAACCTATCTGCAATGTGGATCCTTGTTGCGAACGGTTGGATGCAAAACCCTATAGGAAGCGAATTTAACTACGCAACCATGCGTATGGAAATGGTTAGTTTTTCTGAACTTGTTTTCAACCCTGTTGCACAAGTTAAATTTATTCATACTGTCGCGGCTGGTTATGTAGCTGGCGCTATGTTTGTAATGAGTATCAGTAGTTACTACTTGCTTAAAGGGCGCGACGTTGCATTTGCAAAACGTTCATTCTCTGTAGCCTGTGGTTTCGGTGTTGCAGCCATCTGCTCAGTGTTGTTACTGGGTGATGAATCTGGTTATGAAGTCGGTGAAGTGCAGCGTGTGAAGCTTGCCGCCATTGAGGCAGAGTTCCATACCGAACCCGCACCTGCCGCGTTTACGTTAGTTGGTTTACCCAATGAAGAAACGATGGAAACAGATTACGCGATCAAGATTCCTTATGCGCTCGGTATTATCGCAACACGTTCTTTAGACGGTCAAGTGACAGGTATCAGTGATCTTAAGAAAGAACATGAAGCACGTATTCGTGAAGGTATGATCGCTTATGACTACTTACAAAAATTGCGTGGTGGTGAAGAAACGCCTGAAAACATTGCTCGTTTCAATGAGTATAAAGACGACTTAGGCTATGGCCTATTGTTAAAACGTTACTCTGAAAATGTCGTTGATGCGACTGAAGAACAAATTCAGATGGCCGTTGAAGATTCTATCCCACCTGTTGCGCCAATATTTTGGGCATTCCGCATGATGGTTGGTAGTGGCGTTGTTATGTTTGGCTTATTCATCTTAGCCTTCTACTTTAACGCGCGTCGTCAAATTGAACAAAAACGTTGGTTATTGAAAGCAATTCTATTTGCACTACCACTACCTTGGATTGCAATTGAAACAGGCTGGTTCGTTGCTGAAGTAGGTCGTCAACCTTGGGCTATCAGTGAGATTTTACCAACGTTCATGGCGACTTCAAGCCACGAAGCAAGTTCAGTACTCTTTACGATGATTTCATTCATTGCTGTTTATGCCATTTTGTTCGTTATTGAAATGTGGTTAATGATCAAGTTTGCGAAAATTGGTCCAAGCGCGCTACACACTGGCCGTTACCATTTTGAAAAAGAAGAGCAACAAGCATCACCACAATTACGTCAAGACAAATACTAAGGGCTTAGATTATGTTTGATTATGAAAGCTTAAAACTTATCTGGTGGTTAATCATCGGTGTTTTACTCATCGGTTTTGCAGTGACCGATGGAATGGATATGGGCGTGGGTGGCTTACTGCCCTTCGTTGCAAAAGATGATACTGAACGCCGTGTTGTGATCAATACGATTGCCGCTCACTGGGACGGTAACCAAGTATGGTTGATTACCGCGGGAGCGTCGTTATTCGCTGCATGGCCAATGGTATATGCAACCGCATTTAGTGGTTTCTATTTTGCCATGATGCTGACACTTTTCTGCTTATTCTTACGCCCACTTGGCTTTGATTATCGCAGTAAGATTGATTCACCAAAATGGCGCTACAACTGGGATAAAGCCTTATTCGTTGGCAGCATGGTCCCAACATTAGTGTTCGGTATTGCGTTTGGTAATTTATTGCAAGGTGTACCATTTAACTTTGATGAATTTATGCGTGTTACGTATACAGGTTCATTCTTTGCTTTATTCAACCCGTTTGCGCTACTTAGTGGTGTAGTCAGTGTTTCTATGGTGTTAATGCACGGTGGCACTTGGTTATCAATGCGTACAGATGAACATGTTGCCGCTCGTTCAGCAAAAGCAGCACAGATATTTGCAGCTGTACTTGTTGTTAGCTTTAGCCTTGCAGGTCTAATGATTGCCACTTCAATTGATGGTTTTATCATTCAAAGCACGATAGACCCATTTGCCCTTGCACAGCCAACAACAAAAGTTGTAACAACAGCAACTGGCGCTTGGTTAAATAACTTTAATGCACATCCTGTACTTTGGTTATTACCAACAACCGGTATTGTTATGGCTATTATCGCGGGCTTACTTGCACGCTTCAAGCCGGGTGGTCTAGCGTTTACTGCAAGTGCATTATCAATTGCCGGTGTAATTTTCACTATGGGTGTATCTATGTTCCCATTTGTTATGCCTTCAAGTAGCACACCCAATCACAGCTTAACATTATGGGATGCTGTATCGAGTGAAGGTACGTTAAACTTAATGTTGATGGTTGTTGCAGTATTCTTACCTATTATTCTTTGTTACACCATCTGGTGCTATAGCAAGATGTGGAGAACGGTAACTCGTTCAGAAATTGAAAATAATAATCATTCATCTTATTAAGGAGTAAACCATGTGGTATTTCAGTTGGATTCTAGGTGTTTTGCTGGCTGTTTCACTCGGTATCATTAATGTAATGTGGTACGAAATGGAACAACACACGGATAACATCGCAAAAGATCAGGACGATCAAAAGAATAAAAAGTAACTAAGCATAATTAAAGTTATAAAAAGTAAGGATTAAGCTCTGCGCCCAAGGACGGGCGTCTGTTTCTAAACCTCCAATTTCAGGGTCTATTCTTTCAATATTCCTCCAATTTCAGGCTACCCAATGACAGAATCAGTAAAAACAGATTACACACAAAAAGAACTTCTAACTTGGCTAAAAAGCCAGCGAACCCACGCCCAAGGTCGTTTAAGCAAAGCGATTGCATTAGGCTCGTTGAATGGCATATTAATGATCGTTCAAATGGCTATTTTAGCTGGTATCATCAACGAAATTATATTCTCAAACAAAGCTATCGCAGAAATAAAACCATTATTATTTGGCTTAGTTGCCATCATCATTATTCGTACTATATTCGGCTATATCAGTGAGCGATACAGTCGCCATGCAGCCATGCTAATCAAAGTGTCAATTAGACAACAGTTGTTGCAGCACTTGTTCGCAATGGGTCCCGCAAAAACACAAACTATCGGCAGCGCTAAAATAGCCCAACTGCTGCATCAAGGTGTTGACTCACTCGAAGATTACTTCTCCGGTTACTTACCTATTGTCGCTTATTGTTCGGTGATCCCAAGCGCTATTTTATTTGCAGTATTCCCGATGGATTGGCGTTCTGGTTTAGTCTTAATGTTAACAGCACCAATGGTACCGATGTTTATGATCATCATTGGCCATAAAGCGCATGATTTAAACCAAAAACATTGGACCAAGCTACTGCGCATGAGCAGTCATTTTCTTGATATTATTCAAGGGCTTACCCAGCTTAAAATATTCAACGCATCGCGCCAAGAAATGGCTGCAGTAAAAACCATTAGTGAAGACTATGGTAACCAAACCATGGGTATCTTAAAGGTCGCCTTTCTTTCTTCATTCATGTTAGAGTTTTTGGCCTCTATTGCCATTGCGCTTGTTGCTGTGATCTTAGGTTTTAGACTTTATTATGGTGGTGTTGATTATTTATTAGCGCTGTGGGTATTGTTACTGGCCCCGGAATTCTATTTACCATTTAGACAATTAGGTACTCAGTATCACGCCAAAATGGCGGGGGTTACCGCAGCCCAAGATATGCTACAAATTCTCAGTACACCAATTAAAGAAAACCAAACTGAAACGCAGTTTAAAGCACCTTTCGATATCAGCTTAACAGATGTTAACTTCACCTACTCGGGTCGTAAGAACACGCTTAAAAATATTAACTTAACACTGTCTAATCACGGTTTATATGCTGTTATTGGCGAAAGTGGCGCGGGTAAGTCAACGCTGATCGATACCATCTTAGGTTTTAATACCCCTGATAGTGGTTCAATGACGATCAACGGTACTAAACACACATCCGCAGAGCGTGATGCTTGGTTAAATCATTGTGGCTGGATCGCACAACAAGGTCACGTTTTCTACGGCAGTCTTGGTTTCAATATTGCGTTAACAGAAGACTATGACAACGCTAAAATACAACAAGTATTAACCAGTGTCGGCCTTGCTGATTTCGTATCGCAATTAAAAGACGGATTAAATACCCATGTTGGTGAAGGTGGTGTTGGTATTTCTGGTGGTCAATCTCAACGGTTAGCATTAGCACGCGCATTTTACCACCAGCCGGATGTACTCATTCTTGATGAACCAAGCAGCCATTTAGATAAAGATACCGAACAAATTGTCAGTGATAGCATCGCTGAATATGCAAAACAACATTTGGTTATTGTTATTGCCCATCGTTTACATACCGTGATTGACGCGAAACAGATCATTGTATTAGAACAAGGTCAAATTATCGAACAAGGTAGCCACACAGAATTACTTGAGCTAAATGGCAGCTATGCAAATACTGTTAACATCGATATGGAGATAAGCGTATGAATCCATTAGTTAGATTGATGAGACTACTTAAACCACAACTCCCTTTAATGTTACTTGGTACCTTGTTGTCTATTATTACCGTGATGGCTAATATTGGCTTACTCGCGATTTCCGGTTGGTTCATTACTATCATGGCGATTGCAGGACTGTCTGGTGTAACAGCTAACTATTTCACGCCTGCCGCCATTATCCGTTTTTTAGCCATCGTACGTACAGCAGGTCGATATGCTGAACGTTTGTTAACTCACCGTGCAACATTTAATACACTTGCTGCATTACGTTACTATTTTTATACACGCTTAGAGCCTTTATTGCCCTACTACCGTGTTAACTTCAAGTCAGCAGATATCCTTGCTCGTTTGCAGCAAGACATCGATGAACTTGATAACTTTTACTTAAGAGTGTTACTACCGGCATTACTTGCTATTTGTAGTATTCCACTTGTTGGCTTGGGGGTGAGTTTTATTTCATCCGATCTCGCGTTTGTTATTGTCGGTGCATTAATTCTTGTCGGTTTTGTTTTACCAATATTCATTTTATTATTAAGCAAAAAGCGCGCACAACAACAAGCGAAACTCTCGAGTGAGCTAAAAGTTGAATTAGTCGACGGCATGGCATCAATGCGTGAATTATTGGTTTATCAAATATCACAGCAATATCAACAATCGATTCATCGTGTGTCTGAAAACTATCACCGCGCTGAATTACATTTACACCGCCTGCATGCATTCGCCACAGCTTTAACATTTTTAGCCATTAACACAACCGTGCTGGCAAGCATATATCTACTCGTACCTCTGGTACAAACTGGCGATTTAAAACCGGAATTTGTTGCCAGTGCTGCGTTACTCATTTTAGTTTGTTTCGAAACAGTCATTAATATGCCCCTCGCCTGCCAAATCTTACCTAAAGTGCATGACAGTGCCGCTCGCTTGTTCGAGATTATTGATAAACCTATTCCCGACCTAGGTGGTGATACTTTAGTGACAACAGGTCCAATTAAGTTTAATAATTTAAGTTTCACTTACCCTGATGGTCATGACTGTGTTTTAAAAGATATTGACCTTACCATTCAACAAGGTAAGAAAGTTGCGATTATCGGTGCCAGTGGTGCGGGTAAATCAACCTTAGTAAATCTATTAATGGGATTCTGGCCTATTCCCCCATCTAACAATACACCACGTTCAGATATGGTCGGTAAGTTAAAGCCTGGTATCACCATTGATGACATTGACTTAAATGAGTTGAGTACAGAATCATTACGTGAACACATTGCATTAATGAGCCAAAACAGCCATCTTTTTCATGCAACGATTGGTGATAACCTTCGCTTAGCAAACCCGAAAATAACAGAGTCACAAATGCGTGATGTATGTCGGGTTGTGGGGTTAATCGATTTTATTGATGAACTAGAAAATGGGTTTAGCACTTGGTTAGGAGAAACAGGTTCTGGTTTATCCGGTGGTCAAAAGCAACGTTTATGTTTAGCGCAAGTGTTATTACGAAATGCAAAGGTACTCGTTCTCGATGAGCCAACCAAAGGACTTGATCGTCATAGTGAAAGAACAATCATTACAAACCTATTTGAACAACTTGAGCAATCACGACAAAGCTTACTCCTGATCACGCACAAACCATTAATGTTACAAAAAATGGATCACATCATCGTTATGGATGAAGGCACTATCGTAGCCCAAGGGGACCATAAAACCTTAATGGAAACCAATGATTATTACCGAAAACTGTTAAATTACTTCTAATCTCCCGTAATGAATCGGTAATTAAAACAATCTATATATTAATAAAACTAAAAATGGGTAATACAATAAAATGTATTACCCATTAATCAAATTGGCTTAGGCGCCTCGCTAACTAAGCCTTTATCATTCAAAATCTTATATAAATCATCAACACGCTGCTTATTTACACCAAAGTCTGACTTACCTAATCGCGATGCTGACCTAACCGCAATAATGCCATCTTTTAAACGAAGGTGAAGTTCAAAGTCATCGACAAATCGCATTAAAGTACTCGTACTTTCGACATATATGTAATCTGTCGTTTCTATCATAATTTCCATATTGTGTTGCGCTTGTAAATAGACTTTAATTTCCGACCAAACCCGCTCAGCGTTCACTTCTAATTTGAAAGCTGGCACATAATGACTTTCGTCTAGACTGTCACTTGATACGCAATTCGGTGATTCAGGGCAAACAGCCAACTTTGAGTTAACAACACCAAGGTTATCAGGCGGAGTGCCTGTACAAGCGGCCAGTAATACACTCCAAGTCAGTACGAATGTAGAACGAGTGAACATGCGAGAGGTGAACATTTTAATCCTTGTAAACTAATTTATAATTTACATCATTTAACCATAAATTGAATAAACAGCAAACACGTCATATTTATCCAAGTGCTTGCTGTAAATATTAACTCACTGATTAAGATTGGGATAAACTATGACTTAGTCGGTTTTTCTGCATAATCATCATCACTGTAATAACCGTAATAATATTCAGAATCAGCAACACCATCGGTATTAACGTGGTTCATCACAATCCCGACTAAATTGGCGTCTACTTTAGCAAGACGACGAATGCCGTTTTGCACTAATCTTACTCGTGTCGCTTCGCTTTTAATGACATAAATAATCGCGTCTGTGTGTAGAGATATAATCAATGAATCACTGACAGCTTGAATAGGTGGCGTATCAATAACTATCCGATCATAAGATTGTCTGAGGCTTTCCAATAATTGCTTAAAACGTTTTGAGGATAGTAATTCTTGCGCATTCTTCGGTGTTGGGCCGCACGTCATTACATGAACACCCGAGGCTGGGTCCACGGTAATACAATCAGATAAATTAGCATTACCCGTTATCACTTGTGCAAGTCCAGGTTTATCTTTTGGAATGCGAAAGTTCTTTGCCAAACTTGGTTTACGCATATCAGCATCTATCAGTACTGTCTTTTCGATCTGAGCTAACGAGAACGCAATATTTGTCGCGGTTGTAGACTTACCTTCATTAGGTTGAGATGAAATGATCCCTATCACTTGATTAACCCGCAGACCCTGTGCAAGCAGGAAGCTCGTGCGTAATGTCCGCACTGATTCAGAAAACTGGCGGCCATCGTCATTAAAAAAATAATGTAAATCTAAATCTTGATTTCGTTTTCTAGCAACCTTGGGTAATACACCTAACACAGGTAATCCAAGCTTAGTTTCTATATCTCCCACAGAGTTAAAATTGTCGGTAAAATATTCTTTAATGAGTAAATAGGTGATATGTAACAATACCGTTATTATAAATACAATAATAACTGCTATTTTAGTACTTAACGTAATCGGTTTATTTGGTGCTTTAGCTCTGTCAGTAAAACGTGCTACAGCTGCATTAAAATCACTCGTCAGCGCCGTTTCTTTAGAGCGTTCTAGAAACGTATTATATAATTTCCGGTTACTTTCTACGTCTCGCACTAACTTTTGATATTCATTATCTTTACCGATAACATCTTGAAATTGATTCTGAATATTACTGTATTGCCTTTCTAAAGCCGAAACATTACTTTTCTTGGTTTTTAGTTCTCTCTCCAAACCTCTTACTAATTTAGAAATTTGTGTTGTCAGATGCTTGTTCACCGTATAGAGCTCTGATTTAGCTGCAATAAGATCGGGATGCTTACGACCATAAATTTGTGATAATTCCGATACTTTTAATTTAGCTTTTACCTTTAAACTTTTGATATTTTGAATCACCGGGTGTGATGTTATCTCTGGTATTGACTCTAATCTCTCCAGGTTTTTAACCCCAAATTCATTAATAGCACGCACAATACTCCGTAGCTGATTCACCTCATTTTTAGCTTCAACTAATTGATAAGACGTTTGCTCAAGTTCATTACTCACTAAACCGGTTAATCCTCGTCCGCCTCGATCTTGTAAATCAATGATATTTTCATCTTTACGATATGCTTGTAATAGCGTTTCAGACTTATCAAGACTCTGGCGTAAACCCTCAAGTCTTTTTGTTAACCAGTGAGCTGCATTTTTATTAATAGATGATTTTATCTCAAGGTCTTGTGCTATATATGCCTCGCCGACAGCATTGGCAATCATTGCAGCAAGTGCGGGATCTTCACTCTCAAATGAAAGCTTAACAAGCTGTGTTTTTCTAATTGGCGTCACTGTTAAACGTTTTGAAAACTGCCTTAAACGCGCAATTTTCACTTGTTGACTTTCAAGCTCTTGATTACCTATATCTGTCGCTGATTGTGGTACGCCACTGATATAACCCGCACCAATGTTCTCCGCAAATTCACTATCAATATTCATAATAAATGATTTAAGAAGAGGTGAAGCATCAAGAATATACGCGACGGCTATATCACGCCAACTCTCACGTTTTTGAAATGATGGTTGCTGTTGTAAATTTAAGCGGTCAAATACAGTTTCCGCAATTGACCCCGATTTAAGTATTTCAAACTGAGTTAGATAATACTCTTTTCTATTTGAATCAAGACCTTGCACTGAATCAAACGAAACAGCTTGCGCTTGATTTGCTTCGATTAATAACGTGGCAGAAGCGCGGTATAACGGTTGTTCTTTTGATAAATACAACGCAGCACAGAGAGAGACAAAGACAGACAGTAAAAGAATTCGCCATTTATAGCGCTGGACAACATGCCAATGTGGTGAAGGTAACACAATGTCTTTATTGACCGACGATTTATTGAGACTCTGTTCAAGTTTATCCATTAGAAAAACCTTTGCTTAATCAAAATGGTATCACCAGCATTAACTTTATACGTTAAGCTTGCGTTTATTTGCGTGTTTTTATTCTTTTCTTTAAATAAATATATTTTTTGTTTTGATGCGCGTTCAGTTAGTCCGCCAGCCAACGCTATCGCTTGATTTACCGTTAAACCAGGCTGATATGAATAACCTCCTGGTTTATTAACTTCACCGTGTATATAAAAAGGTCGGTACTCAACGACATGAACATAAACATTTGGATTAACGAGGTAATCTCCTTTCAAACCGTTATAAATCAATTTTTCAACTTGCTTAACCGTTAGACCTGTTACCTTTATTTCACCAAAAAACGGATAATTAATTTGACCACTATTACTCAGTAACGTCTCTACCGTCAGATTTTTTTGTCCGAAAACTTTAATTTCGACCTTATCACCAGGCCCTAAAATATAAGATCCCTTTGCCAATACAGGTGTTTGTATTAAGAGCAATAATATACAAAAAAAGATACTTTTCATTACACTGTCCTTTAAAGCGTCAATGTTAAACTAGCGCCGACAACATTTTTATCATATTCAAATATCGTATTTGTTGAAGTATTTCTATCCCAAAGTCCAAATAGGGTGATGGCAATATTATCGGTAAAGTCATAGTTAAATTTAATCTTGTAACCGTCCGTATCATCAACTCGAGATATACCACTGTAATCATCCGTGAACTTATAAACCCCTACCGATGAATAAAAATACGATGTCCAGTTATGCTTCCAATCAAGCTTGTATTTTGTTTCAAGCACATAGTCTCCATCAACATCAGGGTCTTTCGTTGTTTGAGACGTGGACAACGTGATTTTTGAATAAGTTAGCGGACGCCAAACACCACCAATATTCCAGCTAAAACCCGTAAAGTCTTTACGGCCTTTATCATCAAATTCTTTTGCTTGTCCACCCAATTTAATGAACCCATGGACGACGGAAGATGCTTTCCACTGCATACCTAACAATGCAGTATATACATCAGAATCGCGATTTAGATCCCCTGGTTTGTTATAATCATAACCAATAGTTTCGGCATTTATTTCAATAAATACATCGGTATGTGCTCTTGTAGAATAGAAAAATATTGAGCCCAATAACAATGAGTCGTGATTACTTCTTCGGGTAATAGTTTCAAAGTTAGTATATTCTTTTTCGTAAAATTTTGCGTTAAAGGCAAGGCGCCCTTTTGTTTCCAAAGCGCCATATTCATATTTTGCAGACAGCGTCTTTTTACCATATTTAATAGGTTCGTTTGTTAATTCATAATTCTGCTCTGTCAAACCACCGCCGCGCTGTTCCGCTAACCATTGAGCTTTAAGGTTTATGTCTAGACGGTGCGTGTCACTGGGTTCTAAATGCACATTAAAACCCAACAATCCGTCCATATAATTATCAGCAGAGCTTGCTTTATAGATACCTTTTTCAGCTTTAGCATCAAGGCTAAAGTAATTAATACCATCATCAAGTTTTAAATTTATCATCGGAATAACAGTGATTATAGAGCTACTTTTACCGTTTTTTTGTTGCTTATAAATATTATCATCATCTGCAATACTCACTTCCAATGACGGTTTTACGAATAGCCCACCATCAGTAATGTATGTATCTTGGGTGTATGCAACAGCCCCTCCACTCAACAAAACTAAGCTTAAACCTAAGCAATAGTAGTTATCTTTGAATGCTTTCATTCTGGCTCACCTCGCAGGTTGATATACCGAGTCTTGTTCATACTTTACCTCTCAAATAGCTAATATGTGTTCTCGCTTTTTAAGCAGGTCAAAACAGTTAAAAGCATAATTTTGAAATCAAACCAAATTGACCATTGCAAAATATAATAAAGATCAAACTCAATACGTTTTTGCATTTTATCTAATGTATCAGTTTCCCCTCGCCAGCCACTGACTTGGGCCCAACCGGTAATACCTGGTTTAACATGATGTCTTAACATGTAAAATTGAATGAGTTTACGATATTCCTCGTTGTGTGATACAGCATGAGGCCGAGGCCCAACAACTGACATGTCTCCCATCAATACATTAAAAAATTGCGGGATCTCATCAAGGGAACTGCGACGTAAAAAACCACCGAAAGGGGTAACACGTTTATCACCTCTTGTTGCCTGTGTTAGCTTCCCGTCAGATTCCATTACCGACATACTTCTGAATTTGTATACAGTAATTTTGTCACCGTGTAGTCCATAACGACTTTGCTTGAACAATACTGGACCAGGGGATGTAAACTTTAACGTTATTGCAATAGCAAGATACACTGGGGAAAGCAATATTATGGCGATTAGACTGACTAAAATATCTTCAAATCGTTTTAACCAAACTTTGGCACCTAAATAAGGGGATTCAAAAATACTTAGCGCATCAACTTTACCAATATGGGTAACACGGCCATGCATAACATCAGAGAGCATAAATGCGGGTAAAACATAAACATCGACAGTTGTGTCTGATAATAAGTTGATAATTTCTGCTATACGTTTCTCGGCTGAAATAGGTAAAGCAATGAACAACACGTCAATTGAGCCATTTTTAGCTTCAAAAATACCCGCAGAGATATTACTCACTACCGTAATGCCTTTAGGTAAACGTTCTGCGTTTCTATCATCAAAGAAACCCACAAAATCAAACCCAAGTTCATCACAATGACTGATCTCATGATATAAATTAGCCCCTGTTGACGTAGCCCCTAATATAGCCATTTTTCGTAAGTTTATGCCCAATTTACAGCGTACAACAGACCATTGATACTTCAATACTCGCCACGAAAAACAACACAAAAATGCCACAAAGTACCAGACATTTAAGACATAACTCGGAAACTCAAAAGAAGCTTCCAGCCATGTGCCAATACCAAACAATATTAAAAATGAAGATATAAATACAGCAACGACAGTCATGAGGACTGCAATAAATCGGCCTACACGCCATGATTGATATAAATTAAGCGCTTCTGCAATATATAAAAAAACGACGGCAGTCGTTAACGCTATAATTATATATTCTTGTGTCATTCGAAGGTTATAGCTATGAATTACAATAAAAAAAGAAAATGTAACACAACTTAAATCTAAGAAGCGATAAACAAAAGAATAATTGGCAGTACTTACCTTAAATGTATTAATAGGTTTCAAAATACGATTCCTTAACAAATTTAAAGTAGTCACATTTTGAAAATGAACTACCGAGCTAAATAAATGATTCGCTCATCCAATGAATATGTCATTGATAATCCATTAATTATTTTCTTCAATGAAGATAGTAGCATTAAGTTTAAAATACTAATTAAACATCTCACTAAATATAGCAGTGATTTTTTTTATGGCCGCAACATGCGTTACCTTTCAGAAGAGTATATATTCAATAGTAATGAAAAATGCAACATAAACAATCAAAAGCAGACGCAATGGCAGTGGAAAACTTTATATAACTAGTGATTAAGCTATAATCTTAAATCGTGCCATTAAGAAGAAGAGTTAATATGTTTATAAGTTCTTTTCACTACTTCCGAGGATTCGCAATATTAATTATCATCGCAGGACATGTTCACGTAGGTAATAGCGAATTGGACTACCCTACATTTACGAACCTAGTTTCAGGGTCTACGGCTTTATTTGTATTCATTAGTGGTTATTTATTTCAACATTTACAAAAAGGTGTATTTAATTATCCTTTGTATTTAAATAAGAAGTTTAAGTATGTAATTCTTCCATATTTAATCTGTTCAACCCCGGCTATTATTAACATAGCAATCACAGGTAAGTTTCACCCACTCCTCGGGGATGTAACGGCTATCGAAGGTAGTGTAATCAATCTTCTCACAGGTAGGCATGTGACTGCATATTGGTATGTTCCCTTTGCTGCCTTACTATTTATGAGCGCACCAATTATAGTGAAGTTCTCATTATTAAAACATAGCATGCAATTATCGATACTCTTTATATTTTCGATTATCGCGATCTATGCTCACCGACCTATAGGTGGACTTAACCCGTTTCATTCTTTCCTCTATTATATCCCATTCTATTTATTTGGTATTTATGCTGTTGTAAACCGAGACTTAATTGAAAAAATAAAAAAGTACAATGTGATTTTTTTAATAGCAACGGTACTACTCGCTTATTTTCAAGTTAACTTCATGGATGTTATTGGTAGTAGCCACAAAGACTTATTTACATTCTCAGGCATTGACATTATGTACCTACAAAAGGTTTTTTTATTGTTATTTGTGATAACGTCGTTAAATACACTTGAAAACAAAAATGTTAAACCTCTTTCTTTCTTTGCTAATATATCTTTTTCACTATATTTCATTCATGGCTATGTATTAATATTGTTAGCTCGATTATCTATCAACGATACATTATTAAATTATGGTTTCAATGAGTCTGGAGCTATGCTTATAAAGTTCACCCTTGTGGTTGTAATAAGTTCATTACTATCTATTAGCATTATTAAAATATTAGGTAAACGAAGCCGGTATTTCATCGGAAGCTAATTTTAATTTATACATTATCTTTTAAGAACCATTTTAATTTTCTTCTTACAATAAATGAAAATATTAATATTAATAGCAAGGGTGCTATTGCATAAGCGATATTATAAAAACTGTTAGCGTAAGTAAAACTGTCATGCGGAATGTTTTCTGTCTGACCCAAAAAAATATTTAGTAAACCAATTAACACAAAGAAAGATAAAGTCATGAACGACTTCAATTTTTTAACCTTAAATACAAAGCGATGTAATACATAGAAACATTGTATATAGTTGATGATAAAAGCGGTCACTAAACTGATACACAATACGATCATATCCCCCATATAAACACCAAAAATAATAGCGGATACATTAACAACCGATGAAAATATACCACAATAAAACATTTGCTTTGTAGCACCCATCGCTTGATACAAGCCTCCTGTAGAACTTAAAACCATTTGCACAGGGATTGATAATGCTAATATTTTCAATAATTCACTCACTGCGAACCACTGCGAGCCAAAGAGGATGAAGATAATATCGTCTGCATACCAAAACATAATTGTAGCCGTCAAGATCCCCAATAAAGCCAATTTATAGGCCAATCGATAGTAAGCAGTAAAAACTATATCAGGCTGACTTTTATACTTAGTCAATACGGGTTGCAGTGCAGGTGTGATAGCAAAAGTAAACAATTGGAGTGGATAACGCATAACTTGATATGTTTTTTCATAGAAACCAACAGTCGTAACACCAAAATATTTCGCCACTAATACAGTATCTAAATTGCGCGAGAAAAAATTAAGGATATTAAATCCAAGTTGAAATTTAGCTATCGCGAACAAGGGTATAATACTTGATATTTTGATTCCTATTTTGGCTTTACCTATTTCAGTATTATTTGAAAAACGATGATAGAAAATGAAACGTCCTATTGGCGTAACTAATATTTTTATAGCCAAGGCTACAACCCCTAGCCCCATAAAATAAAGTAGAATACAAATCATTAGTGCAATTAACTCTGCAATTATTTCTGCTTTCCCAATAATAATAAATTGGGTGTCCTTTTGTAACGATGCCAATGGCAGCATTGAAATTGCAGAAAAAAAGACACTCAAGGCTAAAATATATGTGAGTAAATTGACATTCATTAACTCAAGCCAATTCGCTAGGACAGGCGTAATATAAATAAATAATAATGACAACATAAGACCAATGATTAATGTCGCACTAAAGATACCATCACGCTCTTCATCATTAATCGAATCTCTGTGTATAATTGCAGGCCCAAGGCCTGATGTGGCTAACAGCTGAAAGAATAAAATAAGAACTTGTAACGCAGCTAACGTACCAAAGTCATTGGGAGTGAACAATCTTGCTAAAATAGCCAGAGATGCGATTTGTAGGACATAAAGTGAATACTTGCCTATCAGGCTATGAAGAATACCTTTGTTTAATTCGTTATTTATTTTACTCATAATGAGATAAACCTATCACTAAGTGAATAATAGATCACTCAGCACCGTGAATTACTTCATGCTCATTGATAACTTCATCCCTAATCATATAAACACCAGATGAAATAACAATCATCACCATCAAAAACCACGCCATGTTAGCGTCCCTAAATATACTGGACTCTGTTACATTTTGTAAAATGGGGATGATTAGTGCCGTATGGATAAAAACACTATTCGATTTCAGCATTGAGAGCACAAAAAATATAAAGATAAGCGATGAACCAACAACGCCAAACTGTAGAAGTAATTGCAAGTAACCATTATGAGCCGATGATATATATTGTAAAAAGCTATATTTATCATCTAATACAAAGGGGATTACACCTACTTCAAAGTAACTACCGTAGCCATAACCAAGTGTCATTTTGTCAAAAAACTCAAGATCATAATACAATGAGTCCCAAATAATACCCCGGCCAGTAAAGAAATCTGCATCAACATATAATGCAATATGCTGATAATCATTCATGTGATAACTGACGCCAGGTATAAAAATAAACACCGAAAAAAACGTAATCGCGAGTATAGACATTACTACTTTTATTTTAAAAATGCTGAGCTGAATTAATATAAAATATGTCATACATAATACAATACTCGTCTTACTTTGGGTTATTAATAGAAACGCAAATAAAATAATAAGTAAAACGTTGATAAAACGACTATTTACATCAAAAGACTTAATCCACATATAGCTAATAACAATCAGCACAGCTAAATTGACACCCATCGTATTCTTGGACTTAAAATAACCTGCCAAATTTAAACTTTCATTAAAACCGGCGCCTTTAACAATAGAAAAAATGATCATTAAAATACAGATGACGATCGCGACTTTAAGATTAACCTCAATACTTTTGTGATAAAATGAAAAGCAAAATGCAATTGATACAGATGCACAAAATACCATTTGAAATATGGCTCGCTTCATTGTTATTAGTGGATAATTTGACCAACTCGCACTCAGTAAAGCAATGAGGCAGATAACGAGTAAAATAAAAAGTTTATTGATCAAGACTAACTTAAGGTTGTTAAACTCTTTATTTATAAAAAACCGAAACGAAAAAAACAAGAACAGAGAAATCCAAAAAAGTTGTTTAAATATATTACTCTCTGCAAGACTACCAGTAACCACGTCTAATTCATGATCCATCATACTAATCTTACTTGTAAAATCAGGTGTGAAAACACCTAGACAATACAACAACATAAGCAACAAACCATATTTTTCAAGCCAAATAAGCACATTCATACAGAACCAACTAGGACGTTATATCTAAAGCAAGAGTAGATAAATACATTTAAGGAGACAGATATCAATTATTTCAGCATAAATATGATATTAGACGTTAGGTATGATTTTGGCATCAAACTAAAGCCAATGTGCAGCTAATACACTATTATTAACACAGTTACATTACCGATAAACAAGGTTCTGTATGACATATAACGTTATCAATAAACAAAATAATATCGTCATTATTTTTATAATGGCTGTATTCATCAACACAGCTAAAGCTGAATCAAATCCCGCGACAAGTAAGTGCACAAAAATAATTTCAAATGAAAAATTAGCAGTTCTCATCCCTACGTATAAAAATATCAATAACGCCTTAGAAAAGTATGTGGACGGTGATGTCATATGCCTAGCCGACGGCGAGCAACCAGCGATAACAATTGAAAATTTTGATAGTGGAAGCAAGCCGTTAATAATACGCCCATGGCATTATTTAAGAACAAAAATAAAAAACAGGCATTACACTGGCACTGGAATAACAATAAAAAACTCACAAGGGATAATTATTAAAGGATTAATCATAACAGGAGGCTTAACTGCTATTTTGGTGCAAGATTCATCAAACATATCACTTCTATCAAATAAGGTATTTAACACGGGTAACCAAGCAATATCGATAAAACCACGCCATCATGGTGGTAGCCATTATTTAGTTAAAGATAACGTAATTTTTAACACCGGACTTTTAAACCCACGCTATGGCGAAGGATTATATATTGGCGATGGTTCGTATACTGAAGATAAGAGCAGATTGAAAATACAGTACACTGTTGATGACGTTATAATAAAAAACAACATAATTCATCATACTAGAAATGAAGCTATTGATGTAAAAGCAAACGCATACAATGTTAAAATAATCAGTAATAGCATCAACGATATAAACTTAAAATTCAACGCTGCGATCACCATAGCAACTGAGTCATCCTTTGCCGAGCTAGGAGGCTATGAGATAATTGATAATGTAATTACAAATATCGTTAACCGTTCTGGTTACCGCCCTATTGGTATTGCGGTCGGACACGGTGATACGCTAATTAAAAACAACTTGATTATCGATAATAATGATAATGATAATTTTCTTGCGACTTGTCTGTTTACTACATTTCTAAATCCAAAATTAAATAAAGTAACATTAGAGAATAATCAATTAATTGGTACGGGAACTCCGTTCTCTGCAGGGTGTAGAGGCGGAACAAATGATAACGCGAAGGCAGTTGTCATATTAAAATAACTGCCTATCGACACTCCTTTCATGATTAATTCGGTTACGCCTATTTGTAAAACAAAACTACCAAATTCTAACAGGGCCTGTATCAACATGTACAAAACCCGACTTAGGGTAATAACCCACTCCGCCTAATTTTAATGAGATAGCAGCTTCACGTAAATGAAGTAATTTAACATCTGGGATAGCAATATCAATAGCCATGCCTCGCATATGGTAGCTGTTAGTTGCTACTTCATTGCTCTTACCCGCTAACATCTGATTAGTTTTAGGTGAACGATAACCAGAAATAACATGGAACTCTTCTGATACATTCAGTGTTCTGTTTAGTCTATAGAGTAGGTCGTATAAACGGTTGTCCATAGGTACGGACAAGTTTTGCCTATGATCACGTAATAAATGGCTGAAACTTTGAAGTGTATCTTCTTGATACAAGCCATCTATCCAGTAATTACCCTGGTCATGCTCTCTCGTGTGTATGTTGTAAAAACCGAGTTCTCTCATGCCTAACACACCTTGACTTGCTTGAGCTTTAACTGGTGCAACAGAGTACGCCGCTAACCCCCCAAGACTTAATAACACTTTTCTACGTGTTGGACATTCTATTGACACTACACCACCACCGATCACTTTTCATACAGAAATCGTGGAATATATATGCTAAAAAGTGTTTAATCAAGTTTTATTTCTGTAATGCATATATATCATCGCGAAATTGGCTTAATCCACTGTCGTCAATCCATGCTGTCCAATACACCAAGTGAACCGGTAGTGCATCATTCAAAGGGAACCATTTTGTTATATCTCGACTGAACCTTAGTTTTGACCACAACGACTTATTATCGACTAAACTATGTGCAATCCAATTAGCCAATTCATCCACTTTTTCGATACGAATACAGCCGGAAGACAGCGCTCGATTCGAATGACTAAACAATTTAGGATTGGTTGTATCATGTAGATAAACACTGAAGTTATTAGGAAAATAGAATTTATAACGACCTAGCGTATTCTTTACACCAGGCATTTGCTCAAGTCGATATGGAAATAGACCATTTGCTAGCATTTCCCATTCTTCAGGTGACTTTTCAACTCTTTCATTTTGATAATTGTAAACACTAAAATCGCGCTGATTAAAGAAATCACCATTGAGTTTTACTTTTGGCAGCAGATCATCTTCTAAAATACTGCGGGGTACACGCCAGATTGGATTAATCACCATACTTTTAATTTCACTGGTCAGTATCGGGGTTGGTTTTTTAGGTTTACCGACGATAACACGTGAGCGCAGTGCAATTTCACCATTATCACTCAGTAATAATTCGTAAGCAGGTATATTAACAAGGAGATAACGAGCGCCAAGATTTGCCATGAAGTTAATCTTTCGTTGCATATTATGAGTGAGTAATTCAGCTCTACGGTGAGGATTTAAATTTAACCACTTTAATGTATTTGGACCAATTATAGCGTCAGGATTAAGACCGTGTCGACGCTGAAAACTGCGCACTGCACTGGCTACTTTATCTGTATAAAGATCTGACACTTCTACCGATTCATCACCATCGCCAAGTAATATTAATCGTGAATGTATATCATAAATCACCGCGTCACGATCGCCAACACGTAATAACCCTGATATCTTGATTTCATCCCACGTATATTGCGAGGAGAGCCTGCTAAGATAGCTTGCACGACTCAAAAATTGCAGTTCTGTTTTAGACATAGGCACAAAGATATTACCACTCATAAAAGGCAATGCACTGTGCGGTTGTAAATTGCGGTGATTTACAACCGCATACCGATCATTTATGATTTCATTTGTACTTTTTGATTCATTAAAATTGGGCCCTACAATCGAGATCTGATGTAACGGCAAAGCAGATAAAGAATGGTAATAGACTAACAACATTACGAATAGCAGTGATAATGTTATTTTATTTTTTAGCCCACTTCGAAGTACATATTTTAATCCCTTAAAGGGATACCTTTTAAACATGGTAATCCCTCCACTGAATATAATTAAGTATGGTAAATAAATACCAACTGACCAACAATTTTGGTTGTTAATACGCTAAAATGAAGTTTATTAAACTAACGTGAAGGTTATATGCAAAACAATATTACAATTTGGGTTGACGCAGATGCTTGTCCGATTCCAATGAAAGAAATACTTTTTCGTGCAGCAGTTCGCGTTAAAGCGCCATTAGTATTAGTTGCAAATCATTGGATACGAGTCCCTGCCTCTCCTTATATTTCGATGACACAAGTACCTGCTGGTTTTGATGTTGCTGATGATCACATTGTCTTAAAAGTAGCGAAGGATGATCTCGTTATTACCTCTGATATACCACTTGCAGCAGAAGTCATCGAAAAAGGCGCACATGTAATCACCTCTCGTGGCGAAAAATATACATTAAGTAATATTCGTCAACGTCTTAATATGAGGGACTTTATGGATACGATGCGAGCAAGTGGTGAAATGACTGGTGGTCCAGCGGCTTTAGGAGCAAAAGATAAACAAGCGTTTGGTAATGCTCTTGACCAATATCTTGCTAAGTATGCGAATAAATCATAACTCTCATTAATATCGAACCCTAGGAATCATTTGTGCAAAAAATTGCTGTGTTTGTTGATGTTCAAAATATCTATTACACCACTCGCCAAACTTATGGTCGCCAGTTTAATTACCGAAAACTCTGGCAACATTTATTATTACAGGGCGACGTAATAACAGCGTATGCTTATGCCATAGATAAAGGTGATGATCAGCAACGTAAATTCCAAGATGCACTCAAACATATCGGTTTTGACGTGAAGCTTAAACCATTTATCCAACGCAGTGATGGTTCGGCGAAAGGTGACTGGGATGTAGGGATCACAATCGATGTACTACAAGTCGCAGAATCGGTCGATACTGTTGTCCTGCTCTCTGGAGATGGTGACTTTTCTATCCTGCTTGATACGATAAAAAACCGTCATCAAGTGAGAACTGAAGTTTATGGTGTGCCCGCCTTAACCGCGAATGCTTTAATCAATAGCGCAACCGTATTCAATCCTATTTATGAAGATTTTTTATTGTAACATCGGGGTAAATTTTCGAACATCTATTTAATTACTCACAATGAGTACCATTGTGTTATTTACATTTTTTCGACATGTTTAGTGCTAGATTTTATATTTGTAAACTTATTGGCGTGCATTAAACATGAATACCAAATACATTAAATTTGCTTTTGTCGGAGGTATTGGCTTTATAATAGATTTAAGCACAATGCTGTTATTATCTTCTCTAATACCTTTGTTCATTGCTCGGTTAGTTGCTTTTTTCTGTGCAGTGAATAGCAATTGGTTATTAAACCGAAGCTTTACCTTTAAAACACAACAATTAGACAATGACACAGGATTGGCTCAGGAATGGAGTAAATTTATTTGCTCGTCTTGCTTTGGCGCAATCCCCAACCTGCTTTGTTACTGGATTCTAGTGACAGGTCTTTCACTATCAGGGAGTGCAGCAATCATAGCGATCATTCCCGGTATTTTATTTGGTATGCTGATTAACTTTATTCTCGCTGATCGTTGGGTATTTAAAAAATAATCAGCCGAGCTACGAAAGGTGAATAATAGCGATACAACCACCAGCATCGTTATTTTTCAACTCAAATGTCCAATTGTATTTACGACAGATATCTCGGGTAATTAACAAACCTAGCCCATGACCATCATCGTTACGCTGCTTCTTGTAAAGACCCACACCAGTATCAGTCACAGAGATACTATGGCTATCAACAACAACATTGACCTCACCAGCGTCCGTACAGGTAAAAGCATTCTTTAACAAATTACCAAGCAATAGTTTTAACGCGACCTCAGGAATAATAACCATTGGCGCTTGCCTTAGTTCAATATGAACGACAACGGATTTGGTGTTTAATAATGCACTGTGTGCATCGACAATAACGTTTATTTCTTCTTTAGTCAGCTGTCGTTTGGATAAGGCTAAATCTTTCTCTGATTTAGTTAGTGATAATAGCGCATCAATAAAATCGTTCATCTCGTTAGTTGCACTTTGTAAACGCACTTGCTGTTTTTTAATGAATTCAGGTTCATTACTGTAGCTCAATAAATTAGTCGCGCCTTGCATCACCATCAATGGTGTCCGTAATTCGTGACTTGCCATACGGTTGAAAGCCCGTTCTCGCTCAATTAATGCATTTTTTTGTTGTTGATTCTGATTGTAACTATCCACTAATTGCAGTAGTTCCTTCGTTGCAAGTCCTGACGGCAATTGAATATCACTTGTATCGTCAGGTGAGCGATTGGCAATCTGCTTAGCGAATACAGATATCGGTGCCGTTAACCTTTCTGATATTCGCATCACAACGAACAATGCCACCAACAACAAAAATAACGAAATTAAAGACTGCCATGATTGCGTCCACATAATCTCCTCTTCACCAAGTTCAAAAGCAGGGTCTGTATGAACAACATAAATAAATTTATCCTTCTTTTCTGACACGGCCAATTTCATCAAAAAGAACTCGGTACCTATAGCATTACTCTTCTGGATTTCCACCGCTTCATCGATAGGTAGAAAAATTTTTTCATCTACCAATTCAGGTAAGGTGACTCGATCCACATAACCCGTTGTAAATTCGTCAATTTTGAACGAGCTAGTATGATTACTTAAATTAGATTTTTCAACAATTGACTCTTTCTGTAATAACAGCCTATTTTGAATACTCAATTTTTCGATACTTTCAAGCGTGGAGTCAAGCACTGTGGCGTGGATCATGATGATCGCAAAAGCAACGATAGAAAAATAAATGAATGTAAGTTGTTTCGCAGACCTAACTTTTGCCATTATTATTACCTTATTGGAACAAACCCTTGTCTTTTTGACCTAATTATTATCTTGTTGTTCGAGCGATTTAACTAGATACTAACTGATAGCCGATTTTGGATAAGGTTTTAATGTAATGCTGTTGAAAAGGTTTATCAACCTGGTTACGTAGCTGATAGATATGACTACGCAGAATATCCCCTTCAGGTTCGTCTTGCCCCCAAATCGCGTTAATTATCTCACTTTTAGTGACAATTTCAGGTGTACGCATCATCAATAATTTTAAAATCGTAAATTGGGTCGGATTAAGTTCGAAATTACAGCCATTACGTGTGGCAACATGGGTCTTTAGGTCCAGAGACAATTCATGAAAGGTTAATGTTTTGGCTATATTTTGGCCACTGCGACGGCGATGTAACGCTTGAATTCGCGCAGCTAAAATATCAAGGTCAAATGGTTTAATAAGATAATCATCCGCACCACAATCAAAACCAGCTAACGTATCTTCTCGGGTATCGCGGGCAGTTAACATCAGGATTGGTGTATCATTCCCCTGCTCTCGCAATTTTTGACAAACAGTTAAACCATCCATACGTGGCATCTGTATATCTAAAATAATTAAATCATAATAGTTATTACTAGCGAGCTCATAACCATGCACACCATCTTGCGCATAATCCAAGGTGTAGCCTTTAATTTCAAAAAAATCAAAAATAATGCCGGCGATATCTTGATGATCTTCTACTAATAATATTTTCATAGTCACTCAATCTAATAAAATAAATACGGGGCTATTATGACAAAGACGATGTCGAATTAATGTAAAAATACAGAAAATGTAAAAAACATGTCGAAAACATTTATTCGACATCCACCTAGTTAGCATTCCAATATTGTTAATCCGTTTGGGAATGCTATATGCAAGCCAATATCACATCTATTACAGGGCATAGAGATGGGCCTAAAGTTACCTTACCACCATTATTGTCAATTGTGGTTCCATTTTTTAATGAAGATGAAGTGCTAACATCTTGCCATCAGCGTGTTGTTGCTGTACTCAATTCTATCGGAAAATCTTGCGAGATTATTTATATTGATGATGGTAGCCGGGATGACTCATGGTCTCAGGTCATTAATTTTACAGCCAATAATCATGTAATACGGTGTATTAAACTCAGTCGTAACTTTGGTAAAGAAGCCGCGATGACCGCGGGTATGGTTAATGCGGCAGGCCTCGCGATCATTCTATTGGATGCCGATTTGCAAGATCCACCCGAACTCATTCCTCAAATGGTCGTCGAATGGGAACGTGGTTATGATGTCGTTAATATGCAACGTAAAGAACGCCACGGTGAAAATTGGCTAAAACGTACAACGGCCTCCCTTTTTTATAAACTCATTAACCGTCTGGCTGATATTGAAATACCCCGTAATGTGGGTGATTTTAGACTATTAGACCGTAAAGTGGTCGATGTCATTAATAACTTACCAGAACGTAATCGTTTCATGAAAGGGCTGCTATCTTGGCCTGGTTTCAATACCTGTACATTACAATTCGACCGTGATGCGCGCCAAGCAGGTATCACTAAGTGGAATTACACGAAACTAATTCACCTCGCCTTTGAAGGTATTACCTCTTTTAGTATTAAGCCATTACGTATCGCCACAGCGGCAGGCGTCGTCACATCGTTCATTTCGATATTAATGGCGATTGTACTCGTCAGTAAAACCCTATTTTGGGGTGACCCAGTAGCGGGTTACCCTTCCCTCATGACAGTCGTCTTATTACTTGGCGGCATACAACTATTATCGATTGGTTTGATGGGTGAGTATGTCGGCCGTTTATTTATTGAATCGAAACAAAGACCTAACTTTATTGTCATGGATGAAAAAACCACCGTATCAAGTATAGTCTTTAACGTAAATCAGCAGACAAGTACGAATCAAACACACAACACCAATTACAAACAAGGCTAGTCGACATGTCTAACGCACTGAAGCAATTATCTTTGACCAAAATAGCAATCACACTGGTTATCACCGCGATAGTAATCAGATTATTTACCCTCGGCTTCTTTCCTCTCATGGACACAACAGAAGCTCGTTACGGTGAAATGGCTAGGATCATGGCTGAAACAGGCAATTGGGTCACACCGATGTTCGATTACGATGTACCATTCTGGGGTAAGCCCCCCCTATTCACCTGGATGAGCGCGAGCGGTATTAAGCTATTTGGTTTAAATGAGTTAGCCGTTAGATTGCCACACTTACTTGCTGGTGGCTTCGTGCTATTCATCGTCGGTCTGCTTGCTTATAGTATTACCCCATCGCGTAGCACTGCAGATCGTAAACAAGAAGCATGGTTAGCAGCAGGTATCCTTGCAACTACAACGACGTTTATCGTGGTGACAGGCGCAGTCATGACTGACACAGCTCTGACTTTAGGCATTACGTTAAGCATGGCTGCATTTTGGCTTAACTATAAAAACAAATCCGCGTTATGGGGTCACCTGTTTTTTATTGGCTTAACCGTCGGCATGTTAGCGAAGGGTCCACTAGCATTAGTCTTAATTGGCGTAAGTTTGTTCATCTGGGCATTATTTAACAAAACTTGGGCGGGTATGTTCCGTCGCTTACCGTGGAAAACAGGTATTCCACTTTTCCTTGCGACAAGTTTACCTTGGTACATGATTGCAGAGTATTCATCTCCGGGTTTCCTTAATTATTTCATTGTTGGCGAGCATGTTAAACGCTTCTTAGTAAGTGGATGGCAAGGTGATTTATATGGAACGGCACATAAGGAAATAAAAGGCACAATTTGGATATTCGCTATTGTATCTGCACTACCTTGGACGCCAATTTTTATTTATCAATGGATTAAAAGCTTACAAATAACAAAAAGAACTGAAACTGAAACTGAAACCCAAGCAAAACAAGATGATGATACCACTGAACTTAGTTATACCAGTTTCTTATGGGCATGGTTGTTAGCACCCCTACTCTTATTTACATTCAGCGGCAACATTCTGTCTAGCTATGTGATGCCTTGCTTACCCGCATTTGCATTATTGATGGTGACATATCAACGTAATAACCCCTTATCAAGCAAAGTATATAAGACAGGCTTTATAACCCCCATATTAATCTTGCTTGTCGCTATTTTATTACGTACAGAAGTAACTGGTAAGCAATCAGAAAAAGGGTTGATGCAAACGTGGTCAGAGCAAGCACAAAATAATGAGCTGATTTATATTGATAAACGCCCATTCTCTGCACAGTTTTATTCGCGTGGTGTCGCGGTTGAACGTAAAGAAAAGCTAGAAGTCGCAGTACAAGGCATAACAAAAGACACTTATTTTGTCACCCTAAAATCAACTGAGTCAGAATTACTTATTACCAGCTTACCGCAATGTAAGATTATCGAAGAAGCAAAAAAACGTATACTGGTGTTTTGTAGCGCAACCTAATAATCATAACTACGCTGTAGTAAAAAACACCGTATAACGCAGTCGTAAAAAGCAAGTTAGGTTTATGGCCTGACTTACTTTTTGTTAAGTCCGACATAAAACAATATTATAAAAAAGGCCAAAATGACCTACACTGAAAGTAGCATAACTAACTGAGTAACAAGCATGCATATATTGATAACGGGTGGCACAGGCTTTATCGGCCAAGCATTTATTAATACCTTTCAAGCTGATTATCAATTTACCGTATTGACCCGCGATGTTAATAATGCAAAAGCTATCTTTTTACATATTTCTACAGAGAACATCAAGTTCATCTCGGAGTTACATGAGTTACCCAGTGCAATCCATATCGATGCAGTGATCAATTTGGCTGGTTCCCCTATTATGGATAAAATGTGGAGTGCAAAGCACAAACATGTTTTAGAGTCGAGTCGCTGGGAAATAACACAACACCTGGTTGATTTTATTACCACAAAGACGATCACACCCGACGTCTTTATCAGTGGTTCAGCCGTTGGCGTTTATGGTCGACAAGGTGATAGTAGCATAGATGAAAAACACCTCAATCATTATCCCGAATATGCGAGCAAGCTGTGTGAACATTGGGAGGAAATAGCCCGTACATGCTGCCCGTCGACCCGCACTGTTATATTACGCACGGGTATTGTATTAGGTAAAGATAAAGGCGCATTACAAAAGATGGCATTTCCTTTTAAATTAGGACTTGGCGGTCCAATAGGAAAAGGTCATCAATACATGTCATGGATACATATTGACGACATGGTTGCTGCAATTAATTATTTGTTACAACATGAATCAGCCAGTGGCGCCTTTAACCTTACCTCACCAAACCCGGTGACGAATACTGATTTTGCCCAAAAATTAGCCGCTTGCTTTGGTAAAAAGGCGCGCTTAACGACACCAGCGCTTCTTTTACGATTATTACTGGGCGAACGAGCCGACCTCCTTGTTTATGGTCAACGCGTATTGCCAACTCGATTACTTGATGCTGGTTTTACGTTTAGTTTTGATGCACTAGATCAAGCATTTTCAGCTATCTATGATGCATGATTGGCTAAATATTGATGAAATTTATTCATGCCCAAGTTTTCTTGCTAATCTAATTGCATCCAATATATTAACAAGCCATACGCAGAGCAACACAATAGTTGCAAGGTGCATGTTTTGTGTATCTATAGATGCCGCCTGCTGTGTAAGTAACTGGTTAATACTGAGTAAATCGATATTACCACCTGATAACATAACTTGATCTACAATTAATTGCGTCTGCGTTATAGTGATATCCATAATGTAATACAGTGGTAGCGCTGCAGCAACGGCAAAGACAGTCGCCGCCATATACTTCTTTAACCACAAATGTCCAGCACCTGGAAATAAGAACGCGGATAATAGGCCTGCTTTAAGGGTTTTATTCATAACATCTCCTAACTCAATATATAGCTATAACAAACTAAGGGTAATAATAACAAGGATAAAGAATGAAATGTCACTTGTAACGGTTTAAATAGTAAACCAGCCATCAATAATATGAAAATGAGCAACAAACAGTTATAAAAGACCGTATTTAATTCCGCTCCAACATCAATCCAAATAACGTCATTAGACGTCAATTTAACCCATATCTCCTGAATGATATTCAAGAATGTATTAACAGTGCTCATGAATACACGACTAATCATCGGCATGACAGGCAATAGTATGACTGCAAACAACAATGCCGGTAATATTAATACACTAAATACGGGTATGAAAATCAGATTTACGACAGCAGACAACCAACTAAACCCTGAAAAAACAGCAACTTGAATGGGAAGCAATAGTAATGTTAACAACATCTGGTTACAACATACGGTTGTCAATTTACGGTAACCATTCTTTAACGCCTGTTTAATTGGGCTCTCATCCCTGATTTTAGTCTCTTTTTGATAAATCCAAACTAACATAAATACGGCAGCCATTGCTGAAAATGATAGCCAAAAACTAATCGAAAATGCCGTTAAAGGATCCAGTAGTAAGGTAACTAAGAGCATTGTCGCGAACAATTGAAATAGTGTCACTTTGTAATATTGAATGCGATATAAACAATGTAAACACAGTAAAACAATAGCCCGTAGCGCAGGTAATGAAAAACCCGCAATCCATGCATAAAAGATGGCTGCAACAAGACTTATCGATAAACTAATCACAAGATTATAAGGGGGCCAAAATAACCTCAATAATCGCCGTGAGCAGAGATAACAAAACCCAAAAATAAGCCCAATGTGCAAACCTGATATTGCAACTAAGTGGCCAATACCGAGTAATTTAAACTGAGTCCAAAGTGCATTATTGATATAACTGCGATCACCAAATGTTAATGCGTACAACATAGGGTTTGCATTAGTCGGTAATACAGATTTAAACATCTGATACAAGTCACCGCGCAAATTCAATTGAGGTCGAATCACCTCACCCTTTTCAATTAACCCTATATATTGAATATGCCGAGATGACAATCTAGATTTAAAGGAAAGGAAGGCATTATCATCCGTCTGAATCTTTGGCTTAATTAATCGTACTTTAAACCGCCATACTTGACCGATACCCAGTTCCCCTGGATAGTAGTATTCTGGGTTTCGCCATTTTAAGGCCAGTTTAGGTTGTATAAAAGACAACGCTGTATTATTAATCTCGATGACTTTTACATCAAACGAAAGTAGGTTTTTTTTATTTACTAATGTTATTACCTCAGCTGTTATGATATTGTCTTGTGCAGCTTCCACTTGTGGTTGTTTGTGTTGCGATGTCGTATTATTGAATAACGTATTCGCTTCATTTATTACGCTGTTTTTATACAAAATGGACCAGCTCAATGTAACCAACAGAAGAACTAAAATAGGTGGCACTTTCACATAAGCAAGGATAAAGGCCACGACCGTCATTATCGTTAAAAATTGAATACGTTCAAGATCAACAAAGAACATACTTATTAATATGGTAATGGAAAGCAGTATGGCCTTAACGGTCATTCATTACCCCTGAGAATTGATTAGAATTATGCCTAAGAATTTAATTAAAAAATATCTCCCAAACCCAGAATCAATCAAAGAACATAAGCACCTTAAGATCTTTGGTGATCTGTTACACAACCCAAACCTCTGGCACCTAAATCGCCGCTCTGCAGCTGGTGCTTTCGCTGTTGGTCTTTTTATGGCGTTTGTTCCCGTGCCTTTTCAGATGTTATTAGCCGCTGGTTTTGCCATTTTATTCCGTGTAAATTTACCATTATCAGTAGCGCTCGTGTGGTTATCAAACCCCATTACCATGCCACCAATGTTTTTTGCCACTTATGAGTTAGGTGCATGGATATTGCAAGAACCAGTCCATCCATTCTCATTCGAACTAACAATAGACTGGTTAATGCAGGCGATAAACTTATATGGTCCTGCATTTCTACTTGGCTGTTTTGTATCCGGCACACTCTTTTCTATTGCTGGTTATTTTAGTATCCGCTGGTTATGGCGTTGGAAAATTATTAATGCTTGGAAGAAACGTAAAGCATCACGCACAAAATAAGTGTTAAAAATGAGAAGGCCACATCACTTAATCAGCGATGTGGCCTTTTGTATTCTTACCCATTTCAATAATCATAATACCCAACAAGACTGAATTTTATGGGTTTTCCGTAATAACCTTCATCCCAAAAGGCTAGGAGCACAGACACAGAGTCAAATTCTTCTATGCACATCTCTTCATCCGATTTTCTTCCAGAACAAACCATTTGTACTATAAGAAGTACGATACCAATACACTTTCAACACTGATCGGTGGCGGTATTACATAATTAAGCCCTCACTATTTACCCGATACTGGCTAGTATTAATGTAAAAGCTAGTACAAATCTGATATTCATATCGACCTCAAATATGGAGAGTTAAAACAACCTATTGTGGGTTTATCATTTAAGCATGAATTCGAGACAAAAAAATACACCTCTCGAGGAAGTGCATCCAATTACTTGTTGATATATAGCGAATTTTATTTAACTACTTGTTTCCGAGTTCACGCGCAGGCTGTACCGAACACGCTTTATTTGCTGGATAGATAGTTGCGAGTACACTCATGGCCATTGCAACACCACCGACCACCAGCACGTCATTTACTGCAAGCTGGGATGGTAGAAAGTCGATAAAGTATATGTCACCTGATAAAAATTCATGACCTATTAAGCCTTCAATAAATTTGATAATCACAGTTAAATTCTCTGAGATTAAAATACCCAGTATCGTCCCTGAAACAACACCAAGAATACCGTTAATACCTCCGTGCACGATGAAGATCAAACGTAATAACGTATTTGACGCCCCCATCGTTTTTAAAATGGCAATATCTGCTCGCTTATCATTAACTGCCATCACTAATGTGGTCACAATATTAAAACAAGCCACGGCAATAACTAAAATTAAGATTACGTACATCAAACTTTTAACCATCTGAATATCTTGATATAAGAACCCCTGACTTGTCATCCAACTGCGAATGTACAAGTAATGATTTAACTTATTACCCGCTTCACGGACAATACGGTTCGCCGCAAAAATGTCAGTCACTTTAATACTCAAGCCATCTGCTTTAAACGCTTTATCCTGAATATCTTGAGCTGCACTCAAAGGCACATAGGCAAGGTTGTTATCTAATTGACCACTTAGGTGAATAATACCTGATACAGTAAAGTTAAAACGGCGTGGTGCTTTAAAGGATTGCCCTGATTGCTGCGATAATAATACCGTGACCGTATCTCCAAGTGCTAACTTAAGCTCTTTTGCAATGCCTCGACCGAGCACAACTTGTCGGTTATTAGTCGGGTCATTAAGACTATCCCACGTCCCTTGCGCAACATACCGGTATACTTCAGAGACTTGCTTTTCAGCCTCACTGTCGACCGCGCGAAGTTGAACCGCCTTTAACTCATGACCTTTTTGTAATAAACCATTCAGTTTGATAAAGGGTGCTGCGCCGACAACTTCGGGATGGTCGAGTAATGTCTTCTGTGCACTTTGCCAATCATCAAAAGGTTCACTCACCCCTTCGAGCTCACCATTAGGCACAACCGCTAAAATCCGGTTTTTAAGCTCATACTCAAAACCGTTCATTGCAGATAAACCAATAATCAATACCATCACACCTAATGCAATGCCTACAGTTGAGGATGCTGAGATAAACGCAATAAAGCCATTTCGACGCTTAGATGATGTATACCTCAATCCGATATAAGCCGCTAACGGACGAAACATTACACCTCCTCCTTCACAGTACTTACCTGCAGATTTTCATTCTCGTTTGTTAATACGCCGTCAGCCATATGCAAAGTACGCCCTAACCGATTAGCGAGCTCTTCATCATGGGTAACGATAATAAAGGCCGTATCACAAGTCTCATTTAACTCTTTAATCAAATTGAAAATCGTTTCAGCACTGCTTTGGTCTAAGTTACCCGTTGGTTCATCCGCGAACACAATATTAGGTTCGTTAATCAAGGCACGTGCAATCGCAACACGTTGACGTTCACCACCAGAAAGCTCGCTTGGTTTATGTTCAACACGATGAGATAACCCGACTCGATCTAATATTGCCAATGCTTTTTGTTTCGCTAAGGACACTTTCATACCGGCAATCAACAACGGCATACACACATTTTCTAACGCCGTAAATTCATTAAGCAGGTGATGAAATTGATACACAAAACCCATGTTCTGGTTACGCATTGCCGCTTGTTTCTTTTCTGACATGCTGTGAATATCAACACCGTTAAGGTGTACCGAACCTGAAGTCGGCGTATCTAACGCGCCCATCAAATGTAATAATGTGCTTTTACCAGAACCTGAACGACCAACAATCGCAACCAACTCACCTTTTTCGACCGTTAATGACACTTTCTTTAATACGTGAGTATCAAGATTACCTTCTTGGTAAATTTTTTCGAGATTATTGCAAACTAATAAAGAATTATTCATAACGTAATGCCTCGGCAGGTTTAATATTTGCCGCTCTAAATGCAGGATAAAGTGTTGCGAGTAGACTTAATGCAATCGCACCGAAAATTATGGACGCGATCTGCGACCAATCAAATAAAACAGGTAATAAACGCGCACCGCCAGATGCTTGCGCTAAAAGATTAAGACCAATAAGGGACATAAACTCATTTAAATTAGCCGCTAATGCAATGCCCATAATGCCACCAACCATTGCGCCCAGCACACCGGTCCAAGCACCTTGGATAATAAAAATTTGCACAATAGTCGGTCGGTTCATACCTAAGGTTTTCATAATAGCAACATCCGTTTCTTTCTCTGTGACCAGCATAACCAGTGATGAAAGAATGTTAAACACAGCAACAGTAATGATTAAGAACAGCAATAAGCCAATCATATTTTTTTCCATTTTTACTGCTTGGAATAACTCACCACGCGCAGTCTGCCAATCCATTGAATCAAAATCATTAAAAAAGTCACGACTGGCTAATTCATTAACAGAAAACGGATCATGCACAAACACACGATGTTGCATCGGACTCGAGGGTTTTAAGCGCGCCAATTTACCCGCATCGGTAATATTAACCAATACCTGCGTGGCTTCGACATCCGAGCCAACAGAATAAATCCCCACTACCGTAAATTTACGTTGGCTCGGCACGCGCCCCATCGGCGTAAAAACACTGCCTTTGGTTGAAATAAGTCTAATTTTATCGCCAAGCTTAACATTTAACGATTTTGCCATGCTGCGGCCAATAATGATGTTGTACTTACCCGGTTGCAATAATGAAATATCACCAATAAGCATATTCTGACGAATAACATCCCATTGCGGATAAGACGCGGGATCGATGCCCTGTAACTGTGCACCTTGGATTTCGCTTTTACTTTGCACCATCGCATCAGCTTGTAAGAAGGGGGTAACAGCGGCCACTAAGGGGTCGTTAGCCAATGCAGACAAACTTTTTTCTACATCAATCGAATCTGTTTTTGGGGTGACAATTACATGGGGAACAGCGCCAAGAATACGGACTTTCAAATCTTGCTCAAAACCGTTCATTACCGATAAAACAGTGATCAGCGCTAATACGCCAATGGTGATACCAGCTGTCGAAAATAAAGTAATAAATGATACGAATCGATTGTTGCGCTTCGAGCGAGTATAACGCAAGCCGATGAATAAACTTAGAGGGTGATACATAAATATAATTAAGAATACCTTGCTAAAAACTGTCTTTCATTCTAAAGACATGACCACTAATGAGCAAGTAAAATCACGTCTTCACACCAACTTGTGATCGATTAGTTATTCTGGTTTTAAAGCAGCGTCTTAAAGTGCAATACAATAAACTAAACAAGATAAATAGAAATAGATATGCCACAATAACAGGTTCGTAATCTCGAAAAGGATGACAGCAAGTGGCTCAACAATATTTTTCTATTCAGCATAGTTTATCTGTCAATATTGAACCTGTTTCTATTGATCAAGTCCCAACGTCTCGATTGGCGCTCGAAAACGAAATGCCAGTTCCATTTAAAATGGCCAATGACGTTGCCGAAATCGACAGTAATGCCTTACGCTCAATTCGAAACATCGGCGAACAAGCTGACGCACTTGCTGATTTTTTACAGATGCAAAATAATAAAATAAATTTGATCATGGGTTATGTTCTCGCACAACAAGATCACCCTGAATCTCGCTTTAACTCAACGATGTTTGGTGCGGGTGAAGTCAAGTTTCTAGCGCATACTGATTTAGCTCTAGAGCAAGCAGTACGTATTAAGATATTCTTACCTAATGACTCTTCGGCTATTTATTGCTATGGCGCTATCTCTGAACGTGAAGAACAACACTCTGCACGTGATGAGCTAGACACAGATGATAGCCTCATTGAATATACCGCATCATATACTAGGATCCGTGATATCGACCGAGAAATATTAATCCGTGCGACGTTGCGAATTCAGCAGTTGCAGCTTAAACAACGTGCCGAGCTACGCCAAGAAAATGGTCAATAAATAGACTAAAACACAATCCCTAACAATTCGATTAGATTACTGATAACTATGAAATCAACAGCTATTCTTTCTTTACCATTACCGAAAAAACAAGGCGATAAAATCGCCTACGGTAACCTTGTTGGCAGTAGCCTCGCATTCACACTTGCAGAGCTCTGTTCACAAACAAATACCCCTATCCTTGCGGTTGTTGCAGATACCCCAAGTGCCTTAAAACTTGAACAAGAAGTACGCCATTTTTTAGCGGATGATAAACCCTTAATCACCTTCCCTGATTGGGAGACATTACCCTATGATAACTTTTCGCCACACCAAGATATTATTTCGCAACGTATTCATGCCCTGCACCGTTTTCAGCAGACTACCAGTGGGCTAATCATTGTATCGGTTAATACTTTGATGCAACGTATCGCTCCGGTCAGTTTTTTAGCCCAACATAGCTTGATCGTCAAAACTGGCGACAAAATTGATATGCATGCGATGCGCCAACGTTTAGAAACCAGTGGTTACAATGCTGTTGAACAAGTATTAGAGCACGGTGAATTTTCTGCGCGCGGTTCGATTCTTGATCTGTATCCGATGGGCAGTAATTCACCGTTTCGAATCGACTTTTTTGATGATGAAGTCGAAGAGATTCGTGGTTTTAACACCGAGACTCAGCGTTCAGAGGGTACCCTTAAAGCCATTAATTTATTACCTGCACACGAATTTCCAACAGATGATAAAGCGATTGAATTATTCCGCCAGCAGTTTAGAGCATTGTTTACGCCATCTCGTGAAGCTGAATCCATTTATCAGCAAGTAAGCAAAGGTTTCTTACCAACAGGTATTGAGTATTATCACCCGTTGTTCTTAACTGAAACTGCCACGTTATTTGATTATTTACCTAAACAACTTACGATTGCGCAAGTAGGTGAATTACATCAAGCATCAGAAGTGTTCTTCCAAGACGTTGAAAAACGCTACGAAGACCGCCGCCATGATATTCAACGCCCATTACTTACGCCAAGCTCACTTTATTTACCTGTTGCAGAACTATTCCAAGCACTTGGCCAGTACAGTAAAATAAGCTTAAGCAATAAATTTCTGAATGAAAAAGCAGGTAATACCAACTTAAGCTTTAGCACTTTACCTGAAATATCAGTTAACCATCAGAAAAAAGCCCCGCTTGCGCCGTTGCTTGAATTTATCGAAGGGTTTGACGGTAAAATAATTTTCAGTGTTGAATCTGAAGGTCGCCGTGAAACGCTATTAGATCTACTTGGAAAAACCAAGCTAAAGCCTAAAGCAATCACCAGTATAGCCAAATTTTTGAAAGCGAAACCTACGGTTGGTATTTGGGTAAGTCAGTGTGTAAACAGCTTTATTATTGACGATCTAAATGTCGCTATCATTTGTGAAAATGAACTGCTTGGTCACAAGATCATCCAGCGCCGTCGTACCGATAAAAAAATACAAGCAAACAACGATGCGCTAGTACGAAACCTCACTGAGTTAAGTATTGGTCAACCGGTTGTGCATATCTCACATGGTGTCGGTCGTTATCTCGGCCTGCAGATTATTGCTAATGCAGGGATGGAAACCGAGTTTTTAACCCTTGAATATGCCAATGCAGCAAAACTCTATGTACCGGTTTCTGCACTGCACCTTATCAGCCGTTATAGCGGTGCCGGAGAAGCGTCAGCACCACTACATAAACTAGGCAGCGATAGCTGGGTAAAATCCAAAACCAAAGCAATGGAGCGTGTTCGAGACGTTGCTGCAGAATTACTGGATATCTACGCACAGCGCGCCGCTAAGAGTGGTTTTCAATATAAATGCGACAAAGAATCATATGCTGCCTTTGCCGATGGATTCCCGTTTGAAGAAACAGACGATCAGAAAACGGCGATTCAAGCCGTGCTAGATGATATGCGCCAAGACAAAACGATGGATCGTCTTGTATGCGGTGACGTGGGGTTTGGCAAAACAGAAGTAGCAATGCGCGCCGCCTTCATGGCAATGATGAACGACAAACAAGTCGCCGTACTGGTACCGACCACCTTACTTGCTCAGCAGCATTTCGAAAACTTCAAAGATCGTTTTGCTAACTGGCCTGTACGTGTCGAAGTTATCTCTCGTTTTAAAACAGCTAAAGATCAAAAGCTGATTTTAGCTGATGTAAAAGCCGGTAAAGTTGATTTACTGATTGGTACGCACAAGTTACTCAGTAATAAAATTGAGTTTGCCGAGCTTGGTTTACTTATTATTGACGAAGAACATCGCTTTGGTGTGCGTCAAAAAGAAAAAGTAAAAGCGCTACGTGCCGACATTGATATTTTAACGCTTACCGCAACGCCAATTCCAAGAACACTGAATATGGCCATGAATGGCATGCGTGATTTATCTATCATAGCAACACCGCCAGCAAAGCGTTTGGCCGTTAAAACATTTGTCCGCCAGTACGACGACAATGTGGTAAAAGAAGCAATCATGCGTGAGATCATGCGTGGTGGTCAGGTTTATTTCTTGCATAACAATGTCGACTCAATAGATAAAACAGCTGAAGCATTGGCGTTACTCCTACCGGAAGCGCGTATTGTTACGGCTCACGGGCAAATGGCAGAACGTGAATTAGAATCCGTTATGGCTGATTTCTATCATCAACGTTTCAATGTGTTGGTATGTACAACCATTATCGAAACGGGTATCGACATCCCTACTGCCAATACAATTATTATGGATCGTGCAGATCATCTCGGTTTAGCACAACTTCATCAATTACGTGGTCGTGTTGGTCGTTCTCATCACCAAGCCTATGCCTACTTATTAACGCCGCACCCTAAACGCATCACCAGTGATGCTAAAAAACGTCTTGAGGCTATCGCATCATTAGAAGATCTTGGCGCAGGTTTCACCTTGGCAACGCACGATCTTGAAATCCGTGGCGCTGGTGAACTATTAGGTGATGAGCAAAGCGGTCAAATAACCTCTGTTGGTTTCTCCTTGTATATGGAAATGCTCGACCAGGCAGTGAAAAGCATCAAAGAAGGTAAATCAGTTTCGCTTGAAGATGCCCTTAAAAATCAAACCGAAATTGAACTACGTGTGCCAGCCCTATTACCGAATGATTACATTCATGACGTTAATATGCGTTTATCTCTGTATAAACGTATCGCAAGTTGTCAAAGTGAAGAGCAGTTACGTGAAGTTCAAGTTGAACTCATTGATCGTTTTGGTTTATTACCTGACAATGCTAAAAACTTGATCCGTCAAACCGAGTTAAAATTACAAGCAGAGCCTTTAGGTATTAAACGACTTGAAATAGGCCCCGCTGGTGGCTATATTAGCTTTGGGGAAGATAATCAGGTTGATGTAGGTTATCTTATCCGTCTAATCCAGCAACAACCTCGTGTGTATAGCATGGATGGACCATCAAAATTGAAGTTTGCAATCAAATCACCGGATGCAAAAGATCGTGTTAAATTAGTAGAAGCAATGCTAGTTGAATTTGCAAAAAATAAGATTGCAGGAGTTAAACGTTGAAAAAATCGTTAATCAGTTTATTAGTTGGTTTATCTGTTGGTAGTTCATTTACAGTAAATGCCGCTGAAGAAGACCGTTGGTTCGAAGTAGAAGTTATTTTATTCGAACGGAATGTCAACCCAGATAAAGTGATAGAACATTGGGATCAAGCCGTATATCCAACTTATTCTAAACAGAATAAAGACCCGATGTCATTGTTCATTAACAATGACAATTTGATCACACCATATGGCGATGCGAATACACAAGCTTTCGCGAACGATACAATAACAGCAGGCTTACAGCCTACGCTTATCGACGATAGCGATACGTTGCCTATATACGGTGAAGATAGCGGCCAGCAGGCTGTCGCTAAAACAAATATAAACAGCGACATAATTAAATCGACGCATGTTGTCATTGATGGTGCAAATTTAAAAGGTAACGTCAAAGACCCAGCCTTACAAATTGTGCCAGCAAGTGAATTGCAACTTAATACCCAATTTTCAGCACTGAACAATCATGCTAATTACAATGTTGTTTTGCATTCAGCATGGCGTATGCAACCTCAAACACGAAAAGACGCAATACCAATTCGTCTGTTCGCGGGTCAAAATTACCAGCAACAATATCAGTTGAATGGTAATGCTATAATCCAGAGCCTCACACCAACAGCCATTACTGCCAATGTAAGCACGATGACCGATGAGTCAAATGTAATCGATTTAGATAATGCAGCGACCATCAATGATGGCGTTATCATTCAAACAGGCGGCGTTGAAACGATTACCCCCTCTGTTACACCAGTAGAACCGACAACTCCTGTTTGGAAGATTGATGGTGAATTAACGATATACCTAGAACATTATCTTTATGCAAAAACAAACTTGTTTGTACGTAAAGAAGGTACTAAAGTTATTCCTGCAACTCAGGTTGAAGGTGTAAAAACGACTGAAAAAGTAACAACGAACGCTGAAGATGTCGATTTATTGAAACTACTCGATATTCATTTAGAACCTAAGCAAGCAAAGCACAACGAAATAGCCTTGACAGATAAAAAAATTAAAATCAATGATGATGCATCACTTGGCGAAGCCGTTAACAATGTACAACCACGTGATAAAACGGTGCCTTTCTTAAATAGCTATCCAATGCAACAATTACGCGTGATCCGCAGTGGCGAAATTCACTACCTTGATCACCCTATGTTTGGCATGCTAATTCAAATCAGAAAGTATGAGCCACCAGCACCTGAAAAAACAGAAGCGGTCCAATAAGGTAACGTTCTCAGTGACCTTTGGACCTAACCATCGTTAAAAAGGTTTTTAATATAATAATCGTATCTGCTTTAAGCCAGCGACTAAAACTCGTTAGGTTTAAAGCATATGTATGATCCCAATAGAGCTTATTTTGCACATCTTCTATGCAAGTATCTGCACCTTGGGATATTTGTGCTAACCCGGTTATACCCGGTCTAACACCGTGAGTACGCTCTAAATAATACGGAATTTTTTCTTCTAATTTACCACAAAAAATAGGCCGCTCAGGTCTTGGTCCTACAATCGCCATGTCGCCAAGTATCACATTCACCAGCTGCGGTAGCTCATCTATCCTCGTTTTACGTAAGAATCGACCTACAGACGTAGCTCTCTCATCTTGTTCTTGTGCCCAGACAGGACCTGATTTCGATTCTGATTCTAGCGCCATCGTTCTAAATTTAATGAGCATAAATACTTCTACATATTCATAACGAATTTCACCGACGCGTAATTGACGATAAAAAACAGGCCCTTTAGAGTTCAATTTAATGGCGAGTGCTATAAATGGCACAAAAGGGGCGATAATACACAATGCAACTATCGATATGAGCATGTCAGAAATTCGTTTAGGAATAACCACGCTTTTTTTCTGAAAATCATTGGTATTCTCCTGCTCGCTATTAATTTTAACCCAAGCCCCTCGCTCTAAACCAAAGATATAACGAATTCCACCATAAAAACTAGCCATATAACCTACTGCTATATAATAAAGTGATGCCCAAGGTTGACGAACAGGCGCGATATCAAACAGCAAACCCACAGCCGAACCACCATACAAACAGCATTGACTAAAGCATAAGAACCAAGCTACGTTGGCAACAATGACATATTCACTATTTGTTAGAAAGAATGTAAAAACAAATAAAACCAATAAATTAAATGGCATTAACGTCCGTAAGAATTTACCACTAAAAAAGTTAAACCCCGTCAGTCCATGCCCTGATGATAATAAACTACTAAGTCTAAGTACTTGTTGAACATTACCAGCGCCAATGCGGGTACGTCGCGAAAAATCATCAGACTCACTTGTTGCCTCCATTTCAATAATCGAAATGCGTTCATCCAATACAGCCCTATATCCACGACTTACTAATAACATAGGGAAGACAAAGTCATCATTGATGGTATCAAACGGGATCTCTTCAAATAACCTAGCTTTAATTGCGTATAAGGCACCAGGAGGTCCAATAATTGACCCCGTTACACTTTCTGCTTTACGAATATTTCGTTGGTACTTCCAATAATGAGTTTCACCTTTCGAACCATCCTCATATAGCTGATAGTCACCCGTTACAATCCCAACATCGTCTTCAGCCATCCGATAAGCAAATATCTGCATCGCATCAATGGAAATTAATGCACTCACATCACTCAAAACTAAAATATCGGACTTTGCTTTATATTGCCTTAATAGTTTATTGATTACATAAACCTTGCCATGATTTTCTTCGTGCACATCTAATTCAATCTGTATGTTATGCAATTCAAACTGATCTAAATATTGTTCCGCAACTTGCAAAGAATTATCTGAACAACCATCAAACCCGAGCACAACAAGCAATTTATCGGCCGGATAATCAAGCATAAGTAGATTCGTCAGCTTGTCGCCTAAGTATTTAGCTTCGTTATAGACTGGCATAACGATCGTTATTATAGGAAGTCCATTATCAACATCATTTGAAACATATTTTCGTGATTTAAATGTGTCATTTTTTTTCCCTCTCACCTTACACTTTGCGTATAATTGCAAAATTTTAGGGTAAGCCCAATGATGGTAAATGAATAAGTTAATCGATAATATTGCACCAAACAGAAGCCAATCCATAGGCTACTCCTCAATAAGCTTGTTATAAGCTTTGATCATCTTTTTAATATCAAAATTTTGCGTAATAAAATCACGAGGTTGATACTCACTACGCTGCTTTATCTGTGCTTTTATTGCAATATGAAATTCATTAACAGAATGGCGTTTAATTAATCGACCCGTTTGCTTGCATACACCCTCATGTACACCGCCAACATCGCTACAAACGACAGGAACATTACACGACTGAGCTTCTAATATTGACAAAGGTAGTCCTTCATTTGACGAAGTAAGTACGAATAAGTCTAACTGATGATAAAAACTAACCATATCATCTGTATAGCCAATGAATTTAACTTTAGTTGACAAGCCTAATTCCTGCACTAAATTAACAAGGTTATGCTTTTCAGGGCCATCGCCAGCAATATATAGTTCCGCATTAGGAATATCCGCGATAGCTTGAATTAATACGTCCAAGGATTTTTCAGTGACAAGCCTTGCTGCGCAACCAATTTTGAAAACACGGGTGTTATTTTTATAACGTTTATGATTTAGGCTCGGTAAAAATCTTTCTGTATCAATGCCATTTAAGATCGTGACAGGATTAACATTACTGCCAAGCATTTCAGATAGCTTTATTCCAACCGTTGACGCATCGGCAACTAACGTGATTCGACTTAACCGCAACATTAACTTTGTCATCTGTAACTGCTTATTATCAAGCAAATGCCACGTATCATGTTCTGTATGAATATGCTGTATGTTGGTTGATTTTAGTGTTGCCATACAACCATAAAGCAAAGGACCAATATGATGAGTGTGTATAACATCAGCCTCTAATTTCCTTAATATTTTACGCAGTCGCCTTACCGTCGAGAGTGTAAACCCCGGTTTCTTGTCCAAAAAAACTAATCGTTCTTGATACCGTTTCAATGCAGGCCAGAGCGCTAAACAAGCCGACTTATCCCCCTCTAACGCTACGATGTAAACCCTAACATCTGAATCTTGTAATCGCATGATATCAATCACTAACTTTTCAATACCACCCGGTTTTAGATGTTGAATAATTTCAACCATGATTTTCATTATCAACATCCTTTTCATAATCAATCGAAGGTAATCGTACGATAATGTCAATACCATCAAACAAGCTGATTTTTCTTATGTGCCATAACGTGTCGTCTAATAACTCGACTATAACCGCCAAACCAATACCACCACCGATACCACTAAATAGACCAATAATAATGTATACGAACAGAGATAAATTAGAGGGATAACCTGGCGTAAAAGGCCTATCAATTACTTTAATTTTTTCAGGTTCTTCATGACGACCTAGCTCACCAGTCACTTTTGCCATCTCGTGACGGTTTAACAAATCATGATATAATTTGGTGTTAACGGTCAGATCACGCTTTAGAGCACTCAGCTCTTTCGCCACATCCGCTTCCATCGCGACGTTACTTGTTAAATGCTCCGATTGTTGTCGTAACATTGCAACTTCATTTTCTAATTGTATAACGCGCGATTGAGCGGCTTGCAGATTCTCTAACTGAGATAATAACAATGACGGAACTTTACTTTCACCATTCCCGTTCTCAGCAACAGAAACCAAATTCCATAGCTGTTCTAACTGTTCATCTGTTAATGCCACGTTTTTGCTTAGTAATTTATTTTGCTCATTTCTTAAATTATTTAACTGCAATTCAACAGATTGAACTTTAGAGTGGCTACGGGTGTAACTTGCTTTTAAGAGTGACAGTTTTGCTTCTGCTGTTACGATTTGCTCTTCAACTACACCGATCACGGGATTCGTTTGCGCCAATTTAAGCTTTAGGCTATTCAACTGACCATAAGCGCCTGACAATTCAATATCTTTCTCTCTAATTTCACTGTAAATAGAAAATAGCGTCTGATTATTTTGAATAAATAACTCAGGTAAAACTCCGATATGTTTACGACGAAAAGAAGCCATTTTTTCCTCTGCTACGACCAACTTATCACGCCTTAACTCTAGCTGTGCAAGTAGAAATTCCTCTGATGAAATAATTGATGCTCTACTGGGTGCCATTAAACTATCAATAAACAATTGACTAACAGAGCTCAAAATCGATTCCATTTTATTTGGATCATCCCAACTCAAAGAGATAATCACCAGATCTGTGCCAGATAGCGTTAATAGGATTGCATCTGACAGTTGTTCAACAATTAAGTCTCTTTCTCGATAACTGCTGCTGGTATTGATTAACTCATTTTGCTTAGCAACGGTTAATAATATGTGCCGGCTATGTACTAACACGCGTAAAGCCACGATCCTTTGTTCAAGATTAAATGATACTGATAAGTCTTCTAAAAATGGATTAAGCAATGCACTTTCCTGAACTAATATCGATGTGTGTGCATCGTATCGTTTATCCGTGACAACACTCATGAAGGATGCACTCAGCATTGCGATTACAATAGAAACACCAAGGTAATAACGTCGGCGCCACATCGTCTCGATAAATCGATAAATATTACCCCATACAATAATACCCATATTTACAGCCTAGAGTTCTCAACTAAATCCGTTTTTTTATCAGTAGCTATACGTGTTGTTTGGACAATATTTTCTTTAACCACTACAGAGTCCTCAGCCAATGTCGGATCATAATTAACCTGAAGTATTACCTGATTTTTAGCTAAGGCTTGACTAACTGCTTGCACACGTTTATGTCCGATAAACAAACCTGTATAGTCATTTTCGGCTTTTGCTTTACCATAACTAATGATCGCGCCGTGCTGCCAGTCATAAAGGTAAAGTAACTGATTCCGCTGCTCTCTGCTTAACTCTACTTGCTTGTATTCGAAAATAAAATTTAGTTTTCTCGGTTCTATTACTGCCGATTTACCACGTTCTGATAGCGATGCTATCCCAATCATTGCCATTGGAATAACCGTTGGCGAATTCGCACATCCGAACTGCGATATTAACGTGACGAATAGCAACGCTGTTCCTCTATATTTATTCTGGATAAGTCCTTTCATAACGTACTCCCAAGACCATTGTTAATTACATGCAATGTTGTCTTTATCTGTTAGTTTCTGCATTAATAACGCCGAAACATAATCACACCTCGCTTCCCAAGTTGAGCTTTCAACCATTTTCCGAGATTCGTCTTTAAGCTGTTTAAGCTCTGTCTGCGATAAAATTAATGCTGTATTTAACTGCTCTAGCATCTGTTGCTGATTATCTGCAATATAAATACATTCTGAAAATTCCATAACTGCTGGATATTTAGTGCTTAGTATTGGGTGTCCAATGGCTAAATATTCTCTTAATTTTAAAGGATTACATGCTCGAATCTGTTCATTATTAACGAATGGGATTAATGATACTTGCCAATTAGCTGCATATTTAATCAACTCTTTATGAGGCATATCCACCAAATGGACAATATTTTCATACTCAAACATTGGACAATCATCGATCTCAATTCTCCCAATAAATAGAAATGTAATATCGGGTCGAGCACGCGCGAGGAACGTTATTAATTCAAAATTTAACCAACGGGTAATACTGCCATAATAGCCTACGACAAGATCGGAGTCAGGATAATGATTCGGACGTTTATACTCTGATGAAAAGTGCTTTAAATCAACGCCGTGTGGTAACAAGTAGGTTTTATGCTGAGGAAATTGACGGGCGATATTGTCACTTGCGGCAAAGATAATATCCGCACATTTTACTAGTTCAACCTCTTCAAAATTAACTTTTTTATGATCAACACCGTGCAACGCACTAAAGTCATCACCAACATAATAAACGACAATATCTTCTTCTAATGCATCGATAACACAACGCCCCGTCGGTAATGATAACCATAAAATACGCGATAAATTCTTATCCGTTACATGCCGATCCAACAGTGCACGAATTTGATACGTTAATAACAAACGATTAATCACATAAGCGATATGACTTCCAGGCCAAGGTAATGCGATTGGAGCAAGGATTTCTAACGGCTTCATCTCAACATTCGAAAGCATTTTATTCTGGTTAAAATCATTCGCATAGGCATTCTTCAGTTGTTTTAGTTTTTCAATAATACGTTTACCATCCGTTAACTTAGGACGTCTCAAACCTATTGAGTTAACCCAGTATACCTGATGTTTACGCGTCATTGATTTCATCAAATGCTGTGTACTGCTTGGGTGGCGTCCCCAGTCTTCACCAAGTACAATCCATTGCCAGTTGTTCATAATGATTTAATTACCTTAGCTGGTATGCCGCCAGCAAGTACACTTGAGGGTAAATCTTTGGTCACTATGCTGCCTGCAGCAACGATTGTGCCTTCTCCAATAGTAACCCCAGCCATAACACTGACACCCGTCGCTAACCAAACATCACGCTTTAAAACAATGTCGCCGACTTGATGTTCATGATCTGGTAACCCCGCAGCGCGCTCTTTTACATCAATAGGGTGGCCAGGGTAACCAGCCAAAAAAACCCGTCCTGCTAGCCTTACATTATCTTCAATCACAATATTCCCACCTACCGCAATATTATTTTGCCAGTTTATATCGACATTGTTTCCGATTATTAGACGAGATGGCCGCCCGTCCATACTTCGTCCACTTAATGTTGAAATACCAGATACACGGCAATTGTCGCCCATTTCAATAGTTAAATGTCCTAATACCAATGGCATTCCTGAATATAGGTATAAGTTACTCGGTCTTGTTACTAAGCGACTTTTAAATAAAGGGGTCCAATATAAAATCCGAAAAATATTTGCGAATAAGTGGGTAATAAGGAGGTGTATTCGAAGCATACAAGGATGAATAAAAGGAATAACGGGTATAGAAAAATGCATCAGTTCACGAATACAACGATGGCACGCTTTAGCTATCGCACTCTCGTCATTTTTTAGCCATAGCTTTATTGATCCAAGCATATCCATATAAGAGCTGTCCTTGTAACCGTTAACTATGTATCAAGACTAGACTATATAAAAACAATAGATTAAATATGCTTAAAAATGATCTATATTAAAAAGTACAAAATTAAAACACAGGTCAGCCGTAATTAATTAAATCGACTAAGCTATCTATTAATGCAAAAGGATTTGTAACTTATAGATCAGTAGGGGTGAATATGAAACCAACAGTGAGTGTCATTATTCCAAACAAAAATTGTCTTCCCTCTCTACCTCAAGCAATCGAGAGTATTTGGCAACAAAATATAGATAATATAGAAGTCATCATTGTTGACGATGGTTCAACCGATGGTAGTTGGAAATGGATTTGCCAGCTCTGCCGAAAACACAATAATATTATCGCCTTAAAATTAAATGGAGAAGGTACATCGACTGCTAGAAACCATGCGGTTCGGGTGGCAAGTGGTACATATATTGCCTTTCTTGATGCCGATAAATACTGGTATAAAAACAAACTACAACAACAAATTAAGTTTATGAAAGAAAAACCACAACTTGGTATTTGCTTTACTAACTGTGAATTAATGAATGATAAAAGTGAAGTAACTCACGATAGCTTTACCCATAGTGATTATTTTAAACAACAAATAGTTCAACATAGCGCGGATGCATTTGTCATCCCTAAAGGTGCTGCCGCGATCTTCTCCGAAAACATCATTGGCACATCGACTGTACTTGTTAGACGGGATTTATATTTAGCACTAGACGGTTTTGATCATAATATAAAGCTGGTATCAGATTGGGACTTGTGGTTAAAAATAGCATTACACACTGCAATCGGTTGTATTAAGAAACCATTAGCAGCTTGCCTACGCAAAAAGACCATTATAACTAATCGAATTAAGCAGTTAAAAGCTGTTGAACAGGTTATCAGGCGCTACGAAAGAAAAATTAAAACCATTGACCCTTATGCGGTACGCTCTGCTCATGCACATTTATCAGAATCGTACGCAGAATATTACCGCCAAGTAGCGCGTCCAACTCAAGCATTGGCCTGTGATATCAAGGCTCTGTGTGAACAACCTGCATCACGCCGTTTTCGGAATATCCTCACCGATTTAAAATTGACTATCCAGATGTCCGGGTATGACCACAATCTAAATATGTAGTTTATACATGCATAAAAGGCTTACTCAGCAACATATTTTGTTAATGAGTAAGCCAATTTAATTACACCGGATTATCAATATCAATAAAAGTTACGTCCAAACCTTTTTCTTCTGCTAACCATTCACCTAACGCTTTAACACCATAACGTTCTGTTGCGTGATGACCCGCAGCAAAAAAACTTATACCGGCTTCACGAGCCAAATGAATGGTCTGTTCGGACGCTTCACCACTGATAAATGCATCAATTCCCTGTTCAATTGCTAATTCAATATAACTTTGACCACCGCCAGTACACCAAGCCACCGATTTAATTGGCTTACCCGCATCAACAACCAACGGAGAACGGTTAAGTTGAGTTTCAATACGTTGAGTGAGTTCTTCAGTTGAGATCTCATCTTCGAATTTACCCACTAAAGCAACACTCGCTTTATCCCACGGTTCCAGACCACGACGAACCGTAATACCTAATAGCTTAGCTAATTCAACATTGTTACCCAATTCAGGGTGTATATCTAGCGGCAGGTGATAAGCATACAAGTTAATATCATGCTTGATCAGCGTTTTAATGCGATTATATTTAATCCCCGTAATCGCTGGTGATTCATTTTTCCAAAAATAGCCATGATGCACTAAAATTGCATCTGCTTGCTGCTCTACTGCAGCGTCAATTAATGCTTGAGATGCTGTGACACCCGTGATCACTTTAGTCACGGTGTCTTTACCCTGAACCTGCATACCGTTAACGGTAAAATCACGAACACGATGTGGCTGCATAAAGTCAGTTAAAATATTTTCAAGTTTTTTATTATTGAGTGAGGCCATGCCCGCTCCTCGTTATTTGTTGAATCCTAATCTAAGGTTATATGTATACGTTAAGTTGGAGCTTGAAGCAAATAACATGCCGATAGAAAGTGTTTTAGACACCTATAACTATAATTTTAACCATCCGATAGTACGTGATCTAGCATGGTCGATTGCAAGTCCTCCAATGATTAACTTAAATAGCAACGCCCTTGTTTCAACAGATTGGTTAGCTCAGCAATACACAGACTACTTACCGCGGCTCTTTGCTTTAGATGTCGACCCTGCGCCATTACTCAATTTTATACGACCAGCTACAAGGTTGGGTTTATATTTTGAACAACTTTGGCACTTCTTTTTTATCGATAATCCAAACTTTGAGGTGCTACTCGCTAATACGCAAGTGCGTGATGATCACTTTACCTATGGAGAATTTGATTTTATTGTCAAAGACAACACCACTAATCAAGTCACTCACTTTGAAGTCGCAGTAAAATTTTATCTTGGATACCCTAGCACAAATAATGAACCACCATTATGGTATGGCGCGAACATGAAAGATCGTTTCGATATTAAATTTAACCATATGCTAGAACACCAGATTAAGTTAGGTCGACAAGAAGCAGCACAAGGAGTATTACGCGAACACAATATCAATATTGATGATGAAAAAATAATACTCAAAGGCCGTTTATACCAAGCACACCCAGCTCTTGAGCTAACAAAGCAGTTATTACCGAATAGCTGTAATTGGCGTTGGATAACACATCATTATTTTAAGAAAGAGTGCATACATCACCGTTGGTATCAAATAATGAAGCCAAATTACCTTGCAACACGGGCCAAGACCGAACTTGATATTTATCAACACCAAACAATGGGCGAAAAAAAACCGCTACAGCTCCTAAGATATAATAATCAAAAAGAAGCAGAGCGGTTAATACTTGTTCCCGATGAATGGCTAGCTAAAATTAAGCTAGACCGTTCAAAACAGGCTAAGATTAGTCAAGTGTAATTGGAGCAAAATCAACAATCGGATTAACGTCAGCATCATAATCAACGCCTTCGATACCAAAGCCAAACAATGCTAAAAACTCATCTTTGTAATACTGATAATCAGTTGTTTCAAACAAGTTCTCATCGGTCACTTCGTCCCATAGCTTCACGCAAGTAGCTTGAATATCTTCACGAAGTTCCCAATCATCCATGCGTAGACGATTTTCCTCGTCTAATTTAGCGTTGCTAAGACCTTGTGGGTAAAGTGAACCACGGAATAGACGTGAAATTTGCTCTAAACAACCTTCATGTAAACCATGTTCTTTCATCACACGGAATGCCATTGCGATATAAAGCGGCATAACTGGAATTGCAGCACTTGCTTGTGTGACTACACTCTTAAGTACAGCTACGTTTGCACTGCCACCTTTTACTTTTAGGTCCGCATCGATCGCATGAGCAGCACGATCAAGATCTTGCTTTGCCTTGCCTAAGGCACCATCCCAATAGATCGGCCATGTAATTTCTGTACCGATATAGCTATAAGCAACGGTTTTACATCCTTCAGCTAATACACCGGCATCAGATAATGCAGACATCCATAGTTCCCAATCTTCACCACCCATAACGGTAATGGTATCTTTGATCTCTTGCTCTGTTGCAGGTTCAACACTTGCTTCAAATATTTTATTTTTATTGGTATCAACCGCTTTCGCTGTATACGTTTCACCAATAGGTTTCAAGCAAGAACGTACAACTTCACCAGTGCTTGGTAACTTACGTACTGGTGATGCCAATGAATAAACAACGAGGTCAATTTGACCTAGATCTTCTTTAATTAGGTTAATTGCAGTTTGTTTTGCTTTGTCAGAAAATGCATCGCCATTAATGCTCTTTGCATATAGGCCTTCTTCTGCTGCATATTTTTCAAATGAAGCACTGTTATACCAACCTGCTGTACCCGGCTTTCTCTCTGTTGCCGGTTTTTCGAAAAACACACCAATAGTAGAAGCGCCACCACCGAATGCAGCAGTAATACGAGACGAAAGCCCGTAACCACTTGATGAGCCAACTACCAGAACACGTTTTGGTGCATTTTCAATGACACCTTGCTCTTTATTATACTGTATCTGTTCTTTAACATTCAAATCACAACCAGTAGGGTGAGTTGTGGTACAGATGAAACCGCGAGTTTTTGGTTTAATAATCATATTATCTTCACAATGTTGAGACACAGTAGATAGGATAAAAGTTTCTGAAAAATTAAGCACCTATTTTTTAACGTTTTTCATCTGGTTGGAGTTCTAACCACAAAAATAAGACGCTATTTAAGCAAACAAAATAGGATACATTTGCATTATTGTACTTTTACACTAATATTGCAGCCTTATAATGCGTACTGCTCATTCAGATTTATCATCACACACAAAATGCACGATTAATGCGTTGAGCAGCGTAAAAAATTGAGAAGAGTAATATGCAAAAAATTAACCAAGCCAATACTTACTTGTTCGATCTTGATGACACGCTTTATTGCCCTTCGTTAGGCATATTAAAGCAGGTCGAATCACGAATGCACCAGTTTATAGCTAACGCACTGTCTCTACCACTTCCAGAGGCCACTCTTTTATCTAACCAATATTACAGACAATATGGCGGTACAGTAAAAGGGTTAATCAAGCACCATCATGTGAATCGTGATGATTTCATCCATTATTGCCACGACATCAATATGACGACGCTGAAAGCACAGCCCAATTTAGGGCAACAAATCGGTCAATTGGCTGGTCGTAAAATAATTTATACGAACTCACCAAAACATTACGCGACTAAAATTCTAACGGAATTAGCGTTAATCGACTGCTTTGATGATATTTTTTCATTAGAAGACGCAAATTATGAGCTAAAACCACACAATTCAAGCTATCAAACACTTTGTGATACACACGCGATTGATCGCCATAACACGGTCTTCTTTGATGACCAACTTCGCAACCTAAAACCAGCCAAAACCCTTGGTATGACTACGGTTTGGCTGTCTGGTTCAGAGCAAGTTGTGACGAATATAGATTACAAAGCCGATTATGAAGCAAATAATTTAACTCAGTTTTTCAACCTGTTACAAGCAAGCTAAATATATATTGCCGCTTTTAATCGCAAAAGACGTTGTAAGTGGCTATAATCCGCCCTCAGTAACGGCTGGCTTTCTCTTTTTTGTATTTATTCCAGCCGTGAAAATAGCCTTCGCAATTAACTTTGCGCACTAAAATTAATACCCAAGAGTACTTTATGCAAACTGCCAAAGATCTTTTTTCATATCCAAAATTTCAGAATCGGGTGACAAAACCCGCACCATTTTTGCCAATGACACGTGCAGAGATGGACAAACTCGGTTGGGATAGCTGTGACGTTATTGTTGTTACAGGTGACGCGTATATCGATCACCCAAGTTTTGGTATGGCTATTATCGGCAGAACCTTAGAAGCACAAGGCTTTCGTGTCGGCATCATCTCTCAACCCGACTGGGAAAGTGCAGAACCGTTTAAAGAGCTAGGTCGCCCGAATCTATTTTTCGGCGTAACTTCCGGTAACATGGATTCGATGATTAACCGTTATACCTCGGATCTCAAATTACGTCATGATGATGCTTATACACCAGGTGACATCGGCGGAAAACGTCCTGACCGTGCCGTATTAGTTTACACTCAACGCTGTAAGCAAGCATTTAAAGATGTACCTGTCGTTATTGGTGGTATTGAAGCCAGTTTACGCCGTATTGCGCACTATGATTATTGGTCAGATAAAGTACGTGGTTCAGTGCTACCTGACTCAAAAGCCGATATGCTGATTTACGGTAATGCAGAACGCCCCTTAATCCAAGTGGCACATCGTCTTGCAAGTGGCGAATCAATTAAAGACATTCAAGATGTTCGTGGTACAGGCGTGATGCTAAAAGAACCACTACCAACTTGGAAAGGTATTGACTCACGAACACTCGATACTCCAGGCAAGATTGAACCAATTATCAGCCCTTACACTGAAATTGATGAAACCTGTTCTAAACAAGATAATGAACAAGTGATTGATAATTCTGATGCTGATGTGGCGAAACCTATCGTAATGCAAGCGCCTAAGCAGATGCCTTGGCACGAAACTTATATTCGCCTGCCTGACATGGAAACAGTGAAAAAAGACAAAATGTTATACGCACATACGTCACGTGTATTCCATCAAGAAACAAACCCTGTTTCATCTCGTGCATTGATCCAAAAACACGGTGCGCGTGAAGTATGGTTAAATCCACCAGCAACTCCACTAGCAGAAGGTGAGATGGATGGTGTATTCGATTTAGAATACGCGCGTCTGCCACATCCAAGTTATGGTGATGAGAAGATCCCTGCATACGATATGATCAAAACATCGATCAATATTATGCGTGGCTGTTTTGGCGGTTGTTCTTTCTGCTCAATTACAGAACATGAAGGACGTGTAATTCAAAGTCGTTCGGAAGACTCTATTGTCAAAGAAATGGAAGCAATCCGCGATAAAGTGCCTGGTTTTACCGGTGTTATTTCCGACCTTGGTGGACCAACAGCAAACATGTATAAGCTGGGCTGTATGAGTGCAAAAGCGGAAGCAACTTGTCGCCGCCTTTCGTGTATCTTTCCAGCAATTTGTACGCACATGGACACAGACCATACACCTACCATCGATCTCTACCGTCGCGCACGTAAAGTTCCGGGTATTAAAAAGATCTTGATTGCATCAGGCGTACGCTATGATTTAGCGATTGAAGATCCACGTTACGTGAAAGAATTAGTAGAACATCATGTCGGTGGTTACTTGAAAATTGCGCCTGAGCATACCGAAAAGTCACCACTTGATATCATGATGAAGCCAGGTATGGGCACGTACGATAAGTTTAAAGAAATGTTTGATCGTTTCTCTGCTGAAGCTGGCAAGAAACAATACCTTATTCCTTACTTTATCTCTGCACACCCAGGGACTAATGACAAAGACATGCTTACTTTAGCCTTATGGTTAAAACAGTATAAGTTTAAGCTTGATCAAGTACAAAACTTCTACCCTTCACCACTTGCTAATGCAACAGCCGTGTATCACACAGAGCTTAACTCATTACATAAAGTACGTGAAACAGATGGAAAAGTGGTTGTGCCAAAAGGCGCACGTCAACGTCGTCTGCACAAAGCGCTTTTACGTTACCACGATCCAGCTAACTGGCCAATGATTCGCGAATACCTGCTCAAAACGGGTAATCGTCATTTAATTGGTCGCGGTCCAAAACATCTAGTACCACCAGAAAGTTTGGCCGAAAAACAAGCACAACGCAGCAATACAAAACCACATCTTGGTAAAGGTGGTGCTAACAGTAAGGGTAAGCCGAATACCAGTAATAAAGGTGTTAAACAACAACGTGCTCAACCAGGTACTAAGCAGTTCACTAATGCGTTAACTAAACACACAGGTCTTGCTCCACAAGAAGGTGTTGGCATTAACGAAAACGGTAATAAAGGCGGTAACAAACCTAACCGTAAAAAACCCACTGTAGGTGGCAATAACAGCACCAACGGCAGTAAGAATGCGAATGGTAGTGTTAAAGGTGGTGGATTCAAGAAGCCATCAGGCAACCGTCCAAGCGCTAACAAGTCAGCAAATAAAGGTGGTCAAGGCCAGCAAGCTAAACGCAGTAACAAACGTTAAGCATTAACGCACTATATTGCCTAAGTTAAATATGTAAATACTAAAGGGTAAAATGTTTATGCATTTTACCCTTTTTCTATTCACCACCCACCAGTCAATACGTCATGATTTCTTTTACTGAGCTTATCTCGTAACCCGTCATTAAAATAATTAACAACTATAATTAAAGCTCCTAAACATTCTTGATAAATGTATTAGCGCATTAACCGCTAGGGAGGTTGATTATGCTCATGCGAAAAATCACCCATTATTTAGATCAGGCTTATATAAACTACCAAAGTGATCATCACCCACCCGGCTATACTGCTCAGCATGTTGCTGAATTTAGCAAGACTAACGGTATGTCTTTTGCTAAAACTGTCATAATAACAGCTGATACTAAGCTTGTTATGATTGTTATGCCCGCCCCTTACCTCATTGACTTCGATAATATTGCTTTTTCTATTGGCGCTCGTTACGTTAACTTAGCCTATGAACACCAGTTCAGTAGTATGTTTCCTGATTGTGAAACAGGTGCAATGCCTCCATTTGGTCATTTGTTTAACATGCCTGTTTATATGTCAGAAGAACTAGTGAAACAAGAGGAAGTAAGTTTTAATGCTGGCGATCATGCTGAAACTATTAAAATGAAAACATCAGATTTAATAGGATTAGTACAACCAACAATTATCAGTTGTGGTTTTCATAAATCTGGTAGTGGTTATCATCATGAACATGCTAGGCAAGGTAAATTAAGACATTAAAAACACGCTAAATAATTCCTATCAACGACCAGAGGAACTTTAAGTCATGAGGATTTGCGGCACGTTATTAACAAGCTCAGAAAGTACATTAGCTAAAATAAAAGGTCAATCAAACTGGCAACAAGAGATCGATGCACTTAAATCAAATTCTGATGAACAAGCGGTGATAGACATCATCACCGCCAATATAGTCCTCACGATTCAATGCAGCGGCATAACAATGATTGGTGAGCTATACAAAAATATCAACGCCTATGCCCAAGACGCATCACAGCATATTAAAATTGATGTAGATAATGTCATTCACAAGGTAATGCGTAATCTATAGGTTTAGACTATAACTTTTCATCTGCCCAACTCATTGCAGCCATAACGCAAGGAAAACCCAATGTGCTTGTGAGCAGCAGTAATGCATGGCGAATTTCATCAACGCTTACGCCAGCTTCAAGTGCCCTTTTGGCATGGCTATGAACAGCACCTTCAGAACGAATGGCTGCAGCGGCAGCTAATTGAATTAACTGTGCGGTTTTTTCATCTATTGGTCCTTCCTGTTTTGCCACTTTACCAAGAGATTCGACAGCACTAATCAACTGTGGGTGTCTTTGTTTTATCTTTAAATATTGAGTAGATGGATTTGCGGCCATGAAGTGATCCTATATTTATTATGATTGGTATCACTACAAAATTAGTTCAAGATGCAAAAAAAGCTAAACCCCTTACACTAAAAAACATTACAGGCGATTAGCGACAGCTAATCGTCGACTTTCATTGGGAGGTTGAATAAATGGTCTATTATTTCGCTTTTGGGCGGAACGGTTTAACCACCGACTCATCACATTCAAGAAAAGGGCCATCCATCAAATCAATACAATAAGGGATCGCTGGAAATACAGCATCTAAACATTCCCGGATTGATTTTGGTTTACCCGGCAAGTTAACGATTAATGAATCTGCACGTAATCCTGCCGTTTGACGAGAAAGAATTGCAGTTGGAACAAATTTTAGCGATTCTGCACGCATTAACTCGCCAAATCCAGGCATCATACGATCACAAACAGCTTCTGTCGCTTCTGGCGTTACGTCACGCTTAGCAGGGCCTGTGCCACCTGTAGTAACAATCAAACTGCAGTTTTGCTCATCGGCCATTTTGATCAATGTTGCTTCAATCACATCTTGCTCATCTGGAATAACTTCATAAACAGGTTCCCACTCAGAAATCAGGTACTCATTCAATACAGAGATAATGGCTTTACCAGAAAGATCTTCATATATGCCAGCACTGGCTCTATCACTTACTGTCACAATACCGATTTTAGCTTTAGTCATGTTTATTCCATATAGCCTATTTGATTAATGCACTAATTTTAACCGAAGCTAATGAGTCTGTAAAATCAACGAATTGATCTGGCTCAAACTATCCTTTGAGAGTTTATTAAACCCTGATTTAGATCATGAATAGTTGTGTTAGCTATCGCGACAACATCTCTTTATAGGTACATTCAGCTGCAAAGGAAACATTATTTTAAAGGTTAAAATACTGTTAATTACGCATTTGAATACAATAAAGAGGTTTCAATGTTAGAGTTATTCATTGGTTTAATCGTGACTGTCGGTGTCGGTTACTTCATCGTCAAAGAATACAAGGCAGCGGGAGTATTACTCACAGCTGGTATTACACTACTTATCATAACAGGCTTACTTGGCAAGCAAATTCTCCCTTCAAGTATAACAAGCACAGGGAATACCATTACAGACTCATTAGAATTTGTTAAATATATGCTGCAATATCGTGGAGGCGGCTTAGGGATGCAAATCATGTTGTTATGTGGTTTTGCATCTTACATGACAAAAATTGATGCCAACAATGTTGTTGTTAAACAATTTTCAAAACCATTATCACTTATCAAATCTCCTTACACCCTCCTTGTTGCCGCTTACATAGTTGCCTGCTTAATGTCACTGGCGGTAAGCTCTGCAACAGGACTTGGTGTATTACTTATGGCTACCTTATTCCCAATGATGACAGCAATGGGAATATCTCGACCAGCTGCTGTTGCTGTTTGTGCATCTCCTGCTGCTATTATTTTGTCACCAACATCTGGCGATGTTGTTGTAGCCGCAGAAAAATCAGGATTACCACTACATGTGTTTTCTGTTGAAACCGTACTACCCGTATCTATTTGTGCCATCCTAGTGATGGCAGCTGCGGCATTTTTATGGAATCGTTATTTAGACAAAAAAGAAAACACGCCAATGGTAAAAACTGACATATCAGAAATAACAGTAACTGCGCCGGGTTATTATTCCATCCTACCATTCCTACCTATCATAGGTGTTTTTGTATTTAATGGCTCAACAATTAAAGGGCTAGAACTTGATATCTACACTATCGTAGTTTTTTCCATTTTCATTAGTGCTGTTATCGACTTTATCACTAAACGGTTAGATGGGAAGGCAACCTTAGAAGACTTAGAGTCTTGCTATGAAGGGATGGCAAATGCTTTTAAAGGTGTCGTCATGCTATTAGTTGCTGCAGGTGTCTTTGCACAGGGCTTGATGTCGATTGGTGCTATTGATAATTTAATCGGCCTTGCGGAGGCAGCTGGTGCAGGCGGATTTGCATTAATGCTCATTTTAACAGGTCTCACTGTAGCTGCAGCAATAGCAACAGGCTCAGGCAACGCCCCTTTCTATGCATTTGTTGAACTTGCTCCTACACTGGCCGGTAAAATGGGCTTAAACCCAGCGTTCTTAATTATCCCGATGTTACAAGCATCGAACCTCGGTCGTACTGTGTCTCCGGTAGCGGGTGTCATTGTAGCGACAAGTGGTATGGGAAAAGTCAGTCCATTTGAAGTTGTTAAGCGAACGTCAGTACCCGTATTAGCAGGTCTAATTACCGTTATCGCAGGTACTATGGTTCTTGTTCCTATGTATGCTTAGCTTGAAGCCTTCATTTAAAAAAAGATAATAAGACATTAATTTATCAAAAGGCTAGGATAAAAAACCTAGCCTTTAACTCTAATTATTTATGCTTAATTGTTAAAGGCTCCCCTTCAACGCCAGCATAAAAAACAACAATTTCAGCTGGTACATCACCTTTATTTATTCCGTAATGCCATTTGTTGATAACTTCAACAAGCGTATCGCCTGCTTTAAGCTCCAAAACCTCACCGTCTTGAGTTACAACAGTTAATTCACCACTCACTAAATAACCAGCATTAATCACCGGATGCTCATGCAAAGGCAACTTAACACCAGGTGCAATATCAATTTTTAAGATCGTAACTTCCGGCTTACCCTTTGGGTAACTCGGAAGCATAGAACCATCCCAGCTAGTTGTCGACTTAGCTAATACTTCAACCGTCACTGGTTTGGATTCAGTTGCTGATACATTACCAGCAACTAAGAGCGCCAAACATAAACCACTCATTAAACCTTTCATAGATTCCCTATCATTCAAATTGTTAATATAGTTCTAGTCCATTACGATATTATCGATACTTTATAGGTAGTACAAACAGTATGTAAACTTAATTATCACGGTTAGATTTGTTATACTCATTTCATTAAATAAGTTGTCATCAATATAGGATACATAAAGTGAATTACCAAGCAGCTATTTTTGATATGGATGGACTTCTTCTCGACACAGAGCGTGTTTGCAAAGGGATCTTTGAAGAAGCATGTGCATCATTATCGATTCCATTTTTAGAAAATGTTTATCTCGATATTATCGGTCGTAATTCTCAAGGCATAGAAAAAGTAATCCGTGCTGGTTACGGCAGTGATTTAGATTATCCAGTACTTCATGATGCATGGCGTATACGTTACAACGCCGTCGTTAAACATCAAGCTATTCCTGTTAAAGACGGTGTTGTTGAGTTACTCACTTGGTTAAAAAATAATAATATTCCTACTGCGGTTGCGACGTCAACACAACAAGATGTTGCAACAATCAAATTAAAGCTTGCTGGCTTAGACCACTTTTTTGATAATTTGACAACAGGATGCGAAGTTAAGAATGGCAAACCCGACCCAGAAATTTACTTGCTTGCAGCAGGTCGTTTAAATATTCAGCCGGAACAATGTTTAGCCTTTGAAGATTCCAATAACGGCGTTTTATCTGCCGTAAGCGCTAATATGCAAACATTTCAAATCCCAGATCTCGTGCAACCCAGTGCTGAAGTTTTAACATTGGGTCATACTGTAAGCGCGTCTTTATCAGACGTTTTAAAGATTCTAAAGCAAAGTAAACAAGCCGCTTAATAAATAACGTTCAATTATCAGCTCTACCTCTAATAACGCTTCTGTCTAAAATCAACTAAAATTATTAATATGCAGGTTATTAGAGGTAATCAATATGTCAGTGTTTAACGAAACGATGCGCCAGAAAGGCCAAGCCGAAGAAGATATGTTCTATGCGAAGTTAGATCTGGAACTTATTGCCGCGCTACATAAAAAACACGATAAAGAGCAGCAACAAGTATTACAGCAAATACCAACGAATTCAGGTTACGATCGTTAGCGCTTAAATCAACAAAACATTATACCGAATCAAAAAATAAAGAGACCAACGCTTTTAAAGCACCGTGATCGACTAGTGTGGCGCTACCAACTAGAAAAATAATCATGCCAGCAATAAAATATTTAAATAATTGATGAACACCATTATCTAAAATAACTTCGGGCGTTGTGTTTTTTAATTGCACTTGGGCTTGTTCTCTATCCACGCTCGTCAATATTTTTTTATGCTGTAAATAATAGTGTAAATTGAATCTCGCGATAGCGGCAAGTAAAAATCCCGATAACATAATTACACCTAACATCCATTCTAAATCAGCCATTACTCTTCCTTAAGTTTCGATAACAACACGATAAGATTATTTAATAAGAACAATATCATTTAGTTATAGCATCGTTGAATTAAAAAAGTATGACACTGGGACTAATAAATGGCTAATCGTCATTTTGTAATAAAAAAAAGGCTGAAATGAATAATCATTCCAACCTTTTCTATTAATGCGTTATTTACTGCTAGTTAACTATTTAAATAAAGTGACCATAATAAGCATTTATAATGCAACTTCTAAAATCTGACGGCTTACTTCCAAAGTGATATTTTTACGCTCACCCAATGCCACCATGCCGTGTTTCTCTAATTTAGCAATTAAGTTGTCAATATCATTAAACGTAATACCTGCATCCGTAAGCCTTGTTGGAACTTCCATTGCTTTAAAAAATGCTTCTGTTTTTGCTATCGCTTGATCGATTTTTTCATCTTCATCGGCAACTGTAATATTCCAGACACGTTCAGCATATTGCAGTAATTTACTGCGCTTGTCTTCACGTAGTACTTTCATTACTGCAGGTAACACGATTGATAAACTACGCGCATGATCAACACCGTGGGCGGCAGTTAATTCATGACCAATCATATGTGTTGCCCAATCATGTGGTACGCCAGCACCAATAAGACCGTTTAACGCCATCGTTGCCGACCACATAATATTACCGCGGATCTCTAAATCGTCTTTAGTCTCAGGTTTTAATGCTTTTGGCCCTTCTTCGATAAGCGTCAGCAATAACCCTTCAGAAAAACGGTCTTGTACTTTCGCGTTAATGCTATACGTCATGTATTGTTCCATAATATGAACAAATGCATCAACAACACCATTACTGATTTGACGATCAGATAAGCTTAAGCTCACTGCTGGATCTAAAATCGCAAACGTTGGACGTACTAATGGACTACCAAATGATAACTTGCTGCCATCACGTGTAATAACAGCACCACCATTTGACTCTGAACCCGTTGCTGGTAACGTTAATACTGCACCCAATGGTAATGCTTTAGTAATTGGTGCGTATTTACTTAGGATATCCCAAGCATCATCGCCTTCAAATACAGCTGCAGCTGCAATGAATTTGCTGCCATCAACAACAGAACCACCACCGACTGCAAGAATGTAATCAACATTGTGCTCATTAATAACATCGACAGCTTTAATTAATTGGTCATAAGTTGGGTTTGGTTCGATACCTGAAAACTCAACCCAGTTATGTTCAGACAATGCAGCTACAACTTGGTCATATACACCATTTGACTTAATTGAACCACCGCCGTAAGTCACTAATACTTTAGCGTCTATTGGGATTTCTTTGCTGATCGCTTTAATCTGATCATCACCAAAATGAATGCGAGTTGGGTTTTGAAACGTAAAATTCAACATATTTGTTTCCTAGTATTAAGCGTGTGCGATTAGTTTTTCTGCGACTAATGCTGAAGACGCTGGGTTTTGACCTGTGATGATTAAACCATCTTGTACGGCAAATGGCGTCCAATCAGCAACTTTCTGATAGTCTCCGCCACGCTTTACAAGCTCATCTTCTAATAAAAAAGGTACGATATCAGTTAATTGTACAGCATCTTCTTCTGTATTTGAAAACCCTGTTACCGCTTTATCTTTAATTACATACTCACCTTCAGGCGTTTTAACGTTTAGTAGCGCCGCACTTGCATGACAAACAGCTGATACTGGTTTGTTATTCGCAATAAACGCAGCTAATAAATCAATTGATGTTGTGTTGTCAGTTAAATCCCATAATGGACCGTGGCCACCAGGATAAAATACCGCATCAAAGTCTTGTTCTTTAACATCGATTAATTTAACTGTTGTCGCTAGGGCTTTTTGTACGACATCATCAGCATCAAAGCGACGAGTTGCATCCGTCTGCATGCTCTCATCTGCACTTTTAGGGTCAATTGGTGGCTTACCACCAGCAGGTGATGCCAGCGTAACAGTCATTCCAGCATCAACAAATACATAATAAGGTGCAGCAAGTTCTTCAACCCAGAAACCTGTTTTCTCACCTGTATTGCCCAAATCTGCATGTGATGTTAATACCACTAAAATATTCTTACTTGTGCTGTTCTTATTCATGATAGTTCCCTCTCTGTCTGAGCTGTTATACATACTGTATGCGTGTTAACAACGAATAGAGACAGTCTATACCTCAATGTAAAATCTAACAATGCAGAGTAAATTGACTACACTGTTCAACATTTTGATACAATAAAGTGTGTTGTTATCTTTAGCTGGATTTTATTAATGAATGTTTCTTTTGAACAATTAAAAAGTATGGTTGTTTACGCACAAATAGTGGAACAAGGTACACTTTCTGCTGCAGCGAAGCACTTAAACCTATCTCGCGCTGTTGTCAGCTACCACCTTAAAAAACTTGAGACTCAATTAGGTCTCAAGTTACTTAACCGAACAACCCGTAGTTTTACACTGACAGAAGCGGGTCAACAGTACTACCAACACTGTCAAGAAATAGCACAACAAGCTGAAGCCGCAAATCAACAAATCGAGAATTTAAAGCACGAGCCTGAAGGATTGATAAAAGTAACATGTCCGGTTAATGTCGGATTACAGATAATTGTCCCTGCTTTAAACATGTTCAAGATCCAATTTCCGAAGATTGAATTGGACATAATGCTTACTGATGATATCGTTAACATCATGCAGGAGGGCATTGACTTGGCAATCAGAGGCGCCCCGCTTACTGATTCAGGCTTACAAGCGCGTAAATTAATATCGATGAAAACCTGTCTATGCGCATCACCTGATTATTTAAACAAGTACGGTCGGCCAACAACCCCTACCGAACTTGTCGATCATAGCTGGGTGTTATACAAATTAAGTTCAAGCACATTAACACTAACGAAAGGAAGCCGAGCTTACAGCGTAAAACCAAAAGGAAGTGTTAGCACCAATAATGCAGCAGCAAGAACAGCGTTCGTAGAAGGCGGTCATGGCATTGCACGTATTCCTTTTTACGATGCAGCTCCAAAAATCGCAGCCAACAAACTCGAACAACTGTTGTTTGATTATGAACTCTCGAGCATTGATCTATATGGAGTTTTTCCACCAGGAAGCGCGGGTTCGAAAAAACATAGGGTGTTATTGAGTTTCTTAAGGGAACATTTTAATCATTTAGCGAAAAAATGTGACCGCGATCGAACTATTACTTTTTAGGCATTATTTGTACGGTCTAAACCTCTCTAAAAAAAAGTTTGAGGCTAGACTTAAAATTAGTTTTAAACACAAGTGGAGATAAACCAATGCAAGCAGTAGCATTTATAAATGAGAAATCTGTGTTATTAACCGACAATGTGAATAAATTTCTCATGCATAAAATCAGTTACAAAGTATTAAGTAACTTGGTGTGGGATGTTTTACAAGATTGGCAATCTCTAGATGTCATCGACGAAAAAGTATCAGGGGAGAAAGAGCATATATTTTGGTTTCTCATTTTTGAATTACACTATTGGGAGGAGAACACATTAATAAAGGATGCAGAACTGCGTAAAAACTTATACGCCTGTGCCTTGTATCTAGAACGTGAGCAAGATTTACCTAAATTCTGTGTTGGTTTGCGCCCAAATCGATATGTGTCAGAGGAAAGCATTACAAATATGGAGAAAGATATCGTTACATCAGATTAGATTTAAAACATAAGCAGCTAATAAATATGTCTAATAATAGAATGAATACATTAAAAGCCCCTTAGTTGAATTAAACGAGGGGCTAATGGTTTTATTCGACTTCTTCTTCCGCAAATTGAATACGCGCTAAGCGTTCCAATTCTTCTTCTCTTGCTGCATTGATTTCATCTAAAATACCATCTACATCTGCAGATTCTGTATTTTCAATAAACTGACCAGTCAATTCAACATCAATAGTAAGCTCTGCAGCTTCGTATAAAGCCCACATTTCTTTAGCATATTTTGTCTTAAGTAATTCTGGTGCGTATTGCCCGTAATATTGTCTCATATTATCAACATCACGTTCTAACATCCATTTCGCATTGTTGTTTGCTGACGCATCAACCGCTTGTGGCAGATCAATAATAACAGGACCATATTCGTCAACAAGTACATTAAATTCGGATAAATCACCATGAATGAGACCCGCGCAAAGCATCAATCTTGCGTAATGGATCATTTTTCCATGATCAATCACAGCCTGCTCTGGCGTTAATGCAACATCCGCTAAACGCGGTGCAGCAAAGCCATCAGCATCCGTGACCAACTCCATAAGTAATACACCGTCAAAACAACCATAAGGTTCAGGAACGCGAACACCTGCATTATCTAAGCGATATAACGCATCAACTTCGGCATTTTGCCATATTTTTTCTTGTTCATTACGGCCAAAGTTAGAGCCTTTTTCCATTGCACGAGCACGTCGACTATTACGAACTTTACGACCTTCTCGATATTGCACCGCTTGTTTAAAACTGCGGTTCTCTATGTCTTTGTAAACTTTCGCGCAACGGATCTCCTGACCACAACGCACAACGTATACAGTCGCTTCTTTACCACTCATTAACTGACGTAATACTTCGTCAACAAGTCCGTCATCAACAAGAGGTTGTATTCTTTGAGGCACCTTCACTAGTTATTATTCCCTAGTTAACCGTTACATGAACCTAGGATAATAACATTAAGTGAATTTGTTTTAAAAGGCTACCGCCTAATTTATAAACGGTCATCATCGTATTTATTCACCAACTAGCTCAAATTTACCTTCGTAGACTTCGCCAGCCTTGGGTTTTGTCGTACTAAGGCAATAAAATTTCAGCCTTTCCACTGAGACAATACGGCCGGAGGCATAAATTGCGGACCAAACTGCTCATATAATTGCTCTGCGCGCTGCTTAAATTTATCCGCACCATAATGGTCAACGAATTGTAAGACACCACCGGTCCACGCAGGAAAACCTAATCCCATAATAGAGCCGATATTAGCATCACGGCAACTGGTAACGACACCTTCATCATACGCTCTAAGGGCTTCGAGTGATTGCACGAACAATAATCGGTCTTTAACCATATTAATATCCCAGTCATCCGTTGTCGGAAATAAGTCGACTAAACCAGACCACAACCGCTTTTCCCCTCTTCTAGTATAATCATAGAATCCAGCGCCAGTCGATTTACCGAGTCGTTTTAGGGCAAGTAATTGATCTAACACTCCATCAGCAGGATTATCAAGTCGTGCTTTCCCCTCAGCTTTTAAATCAATTCGAGCTTGATTACGTACATTATCAATCAGTGACAAGCTTACCTCATCAAGAATGGCTAAAGGCCCTACGGGTAACCCTGCTTGAATTGCTGCATTTTCAATGACTTCTCCTGGAATACCTTCACTTAGCATACGCATACCTTCCGAAACATAAGTAAAGAATACGCGTGATGTGAAAAAACCACGAGAGTCATTAACGATAATGGGTACTTTACCAATCTGTAGCACTAAATCATAAGCAGCGGCCAAAGTAGCTGATGATGTTTTATCACCTTTAATGATTTCAACAAGTTGCATCTTGTCCACTGGAGAGAAAAAGTGCAGACCAATAAAGTTTTCAGGCTTCGTAGACGAATTAGCTAAACTGGTAATCGGCAATGTTGATGTATTGGATGCCATAATAATATCATCACCAACAACCTGTAATATTTCTGTGGTTGCTTGAGATTTAATTTTACGATCTTCAAATACCGCTTCAATCACCATTTCACAACCAATCAAGTCAATGGGATCTTTTGTTGGAATAATACGTTGTAATATTCTACTTTTCTCTGCATCAGACAATTTACAATTCGCTAAAATAGAAGCTGAATATGACTTGGCAAATACTGCTTTTTCAAGACTAATATCTTTTAGTATGACAGTAATACCGTGGCTTGCTAAAGCATAAGCAATACCAGCCCCCATCATCCCCGCACCTAATACACCTATTTTACTGAATGTCGTTAACGCATGTTCCTTTGGTCGCGACGCACCGGCTTTAATCTCGTTATGCTGATGCCAAAACGTATTCATCATATTTTTAGCTACTTGACTGCGGATGACATAAATAAAGTATCGTGTCTCTATCCGTAATGCGGTGTCAATATCAATGTCTGTTGATTCAATCATCACTGATAATATCGCTTCAGGTGCGGGTTGGTTCCCTTGTGTTTTTTTCTTCAGTATTGCAGGAGCGGTAGCGATAACAACAGCCATATGCGGATCGCTAACATCACCGCCTGGGAACTGATAACCCTTATTATCAAAACATTGTCTCACTGGCAGTGATTGCGACAAGATCCAGTTTTTTGCTTGCGCCATCATTTGAGTATTTGATGCCGCTATTTGATCTATTAATCCAAGCGCTAAACCCTCTTGGCAATCAAATAGTTTACCCTTGAGTAAGTAAGGTAATACTGCCTCGACACCCAGCAACCGAGTCATTTTGACAACACCACCAACACCAGGCATTAAGCCCAATGTAACCTCTGGTAAGCCTAGCACTACTTTCTTCGATAATGCTATACGATGGTGACACCCTAACGCGAGTTCCCAACCACTACCAAGTGCAGCACCATTAATACATGCAACCACAGGCTTATCGCATGTTTCTAGCCATCGCATTGCCGCTTTTAGGGAAGACAATAATAAGTAAGTGTCCTCCACACTTTGCTCTGCACATGCACTAAGCACCGTTATATCTCCACCAGCAAAAAAACTTGATTTTTTTGAGCGTAATATGACCCCAGTAAATTGCATATCCTTTAGTTTATTAATCGTCACTATGTAGTCATCAATAAACACACGATCAAGTAGGTTAACCTTTGAGCTAGGTTTATCAAAAATCAAATGTACTATCCCTGCATCGTCTTGCTCTAAACAGATTGATGACATACTTTACCCCTCTACACGTTCAATAATTGTTGCGATCCCCATGCCGCCACCGACACATAAAGTTACAAGGCCACGTTTCAAGTCACGCGCTTCTAATTCATCTAACAATGTCCCTAAGATAATAGCCCCCGTAGCCCCAAGTGGATGTCCCATGGCAATAGAACCACCATTCACATTGACGATATCTGGCGAGACATTAAGTTCGTTCATAAACCGCATCACAACGGCGGCAAAGGCTTCATTAACCTCAAATAAATCAATATCGTCTATCGTTAATCCTGCCACTGCTAATGCTTTTTGGGTCGCGGGGACAGGTCCAGTCAACATGATTGTTGGATCAGCACCAACAACTGCAGTAGCAACGATTTTTGCTCTTGGTTTTAATCCCCATTTAACGCCGACTTCAGCACTACCGAGTAAAACCAACGCCGCGCCATCGACAATCCCAGAGGCATTACCTGGAGTATGTACATGTTGAATTTGTCCTACTTGTGGATAATGACGTTGAGCAACACTATCAAAAACAGTTTGACCAAGACGACTAAAAGAAGGGTTTAGCTTTGCTAATGTAGCGAGAGAACAATCTGGACGAACAAGCTGGTCTTTATCAAGTAATAACATGCCATTACGATCACATACAGGAACAACTGATTTATCGAATGCGTTATGTTGCCAAGCCGCTGTAGCACGTTGATGTGAGCGAGCAGCAAAAGCATCAACATCTTCACGACTATAGCCATCAAGTGTCGCAATAAGATCAGCACCAATACCTTGTGGCATATAGTCTGTTGCTAGGCTGGTTTCAGGATCCATCGACCAAGCGCCACCATCGCTGCCCATTTTTACACGCGACATAGATTCAACACCGCCTGCAATAACTAGGTGCTCCCAACCCGATCGTATTTTCATTGCTGCTATATTGACTGACTCTAGGCCTGACGCACAAAACCTATTTAAGCTAACCCCTGCAACGTTATCTTTCCAACCTGCAATTAATGCCGCTGTTTTAGCAATATCAGCACCTTGATCCCTAATAGGCGTTACACAGCCTAACACTATGTCATCCACCGCATCAGTATCAAAACCATTGCGAGTCTGTAAATGATTAAGTAAATCAGCTAATAGGTTAACAGGCTTAACTTCGTGTAAAGCCCCCGTTGGTTTACCTAAACCTCGTGGCGTTCTGATCGCGTCATAAATGAATGCTTGGGGTATCATCAATAACTCCTAAAATGCACATTGTTACTTAACCATAGGCACTAAATTAACAATACGTTAAGGCCTACTTCAAAAATAATAAAATACCATCACAATTTATACCTTATGTAATAACACTATGAATTTTAGCTCAAAGATATTTCTCTTTGCGTTATACTGTATTCCTCTTTATGTCCTAACCTAATAACGATAGATTCGATATGCCTCTTCGAGATTACCAACAAGCAGCAGTAGATGCAGCTTTAGCTCACTTTAGAAAATCAGACCAACCCGCAGTTATCACCTTACCAACAGGCGCAGGAAAAAGTCACGTATTAGCAGAGTTAGCACGTCTAGCGAGACATCCAGTACTTATCCTTGCCCATGTAAAAGAACTTGTAGAACAAAATCACAGTAAATTTGAACATGATGGTTTTGAAGCCGGTATCTTCGCTGCTGGGCTAGGTAAAAAACAAGATGAGTTTAAAACAACGTTTGCAAGTGTGCAGTCTTTAAGCCGTAATCTAGATAAGTTTGATGGTTTTTACTCATTACTCATTATCGATGAATGTCATCGTGTTAGTTTAAGTGAGGATAGCCAATACCAAAAAGTCATCAGCCATTTAAAAAAGACTAATCCCAAGCTGAAAGTACTAGGCCTCACAGCGACGCCTTATCGCTTAGACAAAGGTTGGATCTATAAAAAGCATTATCAAGGCTATGTTAGGACAGAAGATGAAACACCCTTTGAAAGTTGCATATTCGAGCTGCCTTTACGCTATCTTGTGCAAAAAGGATTTTTAACCACACCTGCAGTGATTGATGCGCCAGTTGCGCGTTATCAGTTTGACGATTTGCCACAGGAATATAACGAAGTTCAATTGGATCAATTTTTAGCCAAGAGTCCGCGCGTAACACAAGCTATCTGTAAGCAATTGATCGAACTTGCCAGCAATCGTGAAGGCATCATGATCTTTGCCGCTAGTATTAAACATGCTCAAGAAATATTTAAGCTATTACCAGACGATCAAGCTGCTATTATCACAGGTAAAACTGCCATTAAAGAACGTGATGAACTGATCCGCCAATTCAAAGCCAAAGAAGTGAAATACCTCGTCAATGTATCTGTATTAACGACAGGTTTTGATGCCCCACATGTCGATGTTATTGCCATTTTACGCCGTACGGACTCAGTAAGCTTATACCAGCAAATCGCAGGTCGAGGTCTACGTCTTGCGGAAGGAAAAACAGACTGTTTAATCATTGACTACGCCGGTAATGGATTTGATTTATATCAGCCAGAGATAGGATCAACCAAACCAAATAGTAATAGCGATCTGGTACAAGTACCCTGCCCGAGCTGTGATTTTGCCAACTTGTTTTGGGGGGTAACGGATGCGGACGGTGATATCATTGAGCATTATGGTCGGCGTTGCCAAGGGTTAGTTGAGCTCAGTAATGGCAGTGAAGTACAATGCAATTACCGTTTTAAATACAAGCAATGCCCACAATGTAATGCCGAAAATGATATTGCCGCTCGCGAGTGCCAACAATGCCATGTCGATTTGATCGACCCTGATAATCAATTAAAAAAAGCGCTGCAACTTAAAGACCGTAAGGTGTTACGCTGTTCGGGTATTTCAGCGCTAGCTGATGGCGACAAAATCAAAATAAATTACCATGATGAAGATGGCGATGTTGTCAAAGAGACCTTCTATTTCAGTAATAACAAGCAACGCCAACGATTTTTCAGTATTTTTTCTAGAACCGTTACAGGGTCACCGATTAGCGCGACCACTACCGAGCAAATAACAGCCCAAATTCAAAGCTTTGTCGCGCCGGACTTTGTCATTGCAAAAAAAGAAAAATACTTCTGGAAAATCGAACATCGTATATTTGACTACAAAGGGAACTACCGAAAAGCCAATCAGCAGTAAAGCATTCCTAAGTCACAAAAGATTGAAAAACAGTCATGAAAGTTTAAAAAGAAAGCAGTCGGCTGTCACTCTTTTAGAGGTATTGTCAACAGAAAAAACTACTAAAATTACCGATTTGGTAAATATACGTAAATAAGCACTTTTAATCTACAAAAGACTTGATTGGGACCCGTTAACATCTAGAATGAATATAACAAATACATCATCTGAACGAGCAATGGTAGATATTTATAGACCAGCGCAGTCTCACCTCAGAGCTTATATAACGTTTATATAAAACCCCGGAGTTTATCAATTCATGAAAAAGTGGACCTTTGCCATGTTACTAATCGCACTAACCTTATTTGGTAGTGTAATTGGTTTTAATCTTTTCAAACAAAAAAAGATTGCAGAATTTATGGCCAACATACCTGAAGCGGAATTCCCAGTCACTGTTGTTAATACTAAAACAACTAATTGGGTCCCAACAATTCAAGCTATTGGTTTCATTGAACCTAACCAAGGTGTAGATATTGCTAACGAAATTGCTGGTAAAATCGATCATATTGCGTTTGATTCGGGAACTAAAGTAACCAAAGGCCAATTATTGGTTAATTTAGATTCGCGAGTAGAAAAGGCGAATCTAAAAAGTTCACAAGCAAAACTTAACGCAGCTGAATCTAAATATTTACGATACAAAGCACTTTACAAGAAAAATGCGGTGTCTAAAGAAGCATTGGATGAATCAGAAGCGTCTTACTCTTCACTACTTGCTGATATCGAAAGTCAAAAAGCAGTGATTGAACGCCGCCAAATTACAGCACCATTCGATGGTGAAGTTGGTTTACGCAATGTGTTCTTAGGTGAGTTTTTATCTACTGGTACAACGATTGTTCGCTTAGAAGACACAAGTGTTATGCGTTTACGCTTCACTGTACCTCAAACACAAATATCTAAAATTTACTTAGGTCAGGTAGTTGAAATTTTCGTTGATGCTTATCCTGAAACAGCATTTAGCGGTAAAATCAGTGCAATCGAACCAGCGGTTAATTTCCAAAGTGGTTTAATTCAAATTCAAGCAGACATTCCAAATAATGATTCACAACTGCGTTCAGGTATGTTTGCTCGCGCTAGCATCATCCTACCAACAGTAACAGATCAAATTACACTACCACAAACAGCAATCACGTTCACACTATACGGTGACAATGTATACATCGTTCGTGAGGATGAAAACGGGGACCTACGTGTAACACAATCTGTTGTTAAAGTCGGTGAACGTATTGATTCAATCGCTCATATTTTAGAAGGCGTTAAAGCAGGCGATAAAATTGTTACATCTGGTCAAGTTCGTTTAAGTAATCACGCTAAAGTGCGTGTTGTTGAAAACGATACATTGAATGTTCCAGCTGAAACACCAATGCTTTAATTCGGAGTATATATGCGCTTTACTGATATTTTTATTAAGCGTCCTGTTCTAGCGGTATCTATCAGCTTTTTGATTGCTTTGCTTGGTGTACAAGCAATTTTCAAAATGCAGGTTCGAGAATACCCTGACATGACCAATACGGTTGTTACCGTAACGACTGGCTACTACGGTGCCAGTGCCGATTTGATCCAAGGCTTTATTACTCAGCCCTTAGAGCAAGCGGTTGCCCAAGCCGACAATATCGACTTCATGACCTCATCGAGTGTATTAGGTAGTTCAACTATTACTATTACGATGAAACTGAATACCGATCCTAATGCAGCCTTATCTGATATTTTGGCTAAAACGAATTCAGTTCGCTCACAGTTGCCAAAAGAAGCTGAAGATCCAACCGTAACTATGTCTACGGGCTCAACAACTGCGGTATTGTATATTGCTTTTAGCAGTGATGAGCTATCTTCAAGCCAGGTAACCGATTATCTTGATCGCGTAATCAATCCTCAGCTATTTACTATTAATGGTGTTTCTAAAGTTGACATGTATGGTGGTATTAAATACGCACTACGTGTTTGGCTAGACCCATTAAAGATGGCAGCTTATGACCTTACCGCTACCGAAATAATGGGAGTACTGAATAGTAATAACTATCAGTCAGCAACAGGTCAATCGATTGGTGAATTCGTTCTTTATAACGGTAATGCCGATACTCAAGTTAAAGGTACTGAGGACCTTGAACGCCTTGTGGTTTCGACTGATAAAGGTCAAGTTATCCGCTTAGCAGACATAGCTAAGGTAACGTTAGCAAAGAGCCATGATGTTTATCGAGCCTCAGCGAATGGTAAAGAAGCCGTTGTAGCTGCCGTTAACGCAGCACCAACAGCCAACCCAATTGACATTGCTGCTGACGTATTAGAATTACTACCTGAACTTGAACGTAACTTACCGACTAACATCAAAATGAACGTGATGTATGACTCGACAGTTGCGATTAACGAATCAATTCATGAAGTAATTAAAACGATTATCGAAGCAGCGCTTATTGTGATCGTGGTAATTACCCTGTTCCTTGGTTCCTTCCGTGCGGTAATCATTCCTATTGTTACTATTCCATTGTCACTGATTGGTGTTGCAATGGTGATGCAGATGTTTGGTTTCTCATGGAACTTGATGACGCTACTAGCAATGGTACTGGCAATTGGTCTGGTGGTAGATGACGCGATTGTTGTATTGGAAAATATTGACCGGCACATTAAGCTCGGCGAATCCCCTTTCCGAGCCGCCGTGATTGGTACCCGTGAAATTGCTGTACCTGTTATTGCAATGACATTAACACTGGGTGCGGTATATGCGCCAATCGCGTTAATGGGTGGTATCACAGGTGCATTATTTAAAGAGTTTGCCCTTACCTTAGCCGGTGCGGTATTCATTTCAGGTATTTTAGCACTGACATTATCGCCAATGATGTGTTCTAAAATCTTGTTAGCCAATGCGAAACCAAGCAGATTTGAACGCACTGTTCATGCTTTTCTTGAGCGCATGACTAATGGTTATGAAAAAATGATTACGGCGGTAATGCACAAGCGTCCAGTGATGATCGCATTTGCACTTATCGTATTTGCTGCGCTACCTATGCTGTTTAAATTTATTCCAAGCGAGCTTGCACCATCTGAAGATAAAGGTGTATTAATGATGATGGGTACTGCACCATCAAATGCTAACTTGGATTACATTCAAAACTCAATGGATGAAGTTAACGCGAAACTAAACGAACAACCTGAAATTGCATACGCACAGATCTTCTCTGGTGTTCCTAACTCAAACCAAGCATTTGGTATTGCGTCTATGGTTCCTTGGAGTGAACGTGAAGCAAGCCAAGGTGAAGTTGTTAAACGTGTAACGGGCTTAGTTAAAGATGTACCGGGAATGTCAGTTATTGCTTTCCAAATGCCTGAATTACCAGGTGCTGGTTCTGGCTTACCAGTTCAGTTTGTTATCACTACCCCGAATAGCTTTGAAAGCCTATTCCAAGTAGCGACTGACGTATTGACGGAAGTACAATCTAATCCACTCTTCGTTTATTCTGATTTAGATCTTAACTTCGACTCAGCAACAATGAAGATTAACATTGATAAAGACAAAGCTGGCGCTTACGGTATTACCATGCAAGATATTGGTATTACGCTAAGTACAATGATGTCTGACGGTTATGTTAACCGTATCGATTTAAATGGCCGTTCATACGAGGTTATCCCTCAAGTTGAACGTAAATACCGTTTAAATCCTGAATCAATGAATAGCTACTATGTACGTGCAGCTGACGGTAACGCCGTTCCACTAGGCAGCTTGATCAGTATTGATGTTGTAGCAGAACCACGCTCACTTCCTCACTTCAACCAGCTAAACTCAGCAACGATTGGTGCTGTACCGAGTCCAGGTGTTGCGATGGGTGATGCAATTTCATGGTTCGAAAACACCGCGTCATCGAAACTACCAAAAGGTTATCGTCATGACTTTATGGGTGAATCTCGTCAGTTTGTGACGGAAGGCAGTGCCTTGTATATGACGTTTGCTTTAGCACTCGCAATCATTTACTTAGTACTGGCTATTCAGTTCGAATCAGCACGAGATCCATTAGTTATCATGGTATCGGTTCCACTTGCCGTATCAGGCGCGCTAATATCACTTGCTTGGGGTCTTTCAACCATGAATATCTATTCTCAGGTTGGTTTGATTACCCTTGTCGGCCTTATTACCAAACACGGTATCTTGATTTGTGAAGTAGCAAAAGAAGAACAGCTGCATCATGGTAAGAGCCGAACTGAGGCTGTGATTGAAGCGGCTAAAGTACGTTTACGCCCAATCCTAATGACAACAGCGGCAATGATTGCGGGCCTTATTCCGTTAATGTATGCAACTGGTGCAGGTGCTGAACAGCGCTTTAGTATTGGTCTTGTGATCGTATCAGGCCTTGCAATTGGTACTCTGTTTACACTATTCATCTTACCTGTAATTTATTCATTCCTTGCAACGGAACACAAACCATTACCGGTTTTCGTTGAAGATGAAGAATTAGAAGAAAGTGATAAACAGCATGCAATCGCATGTGCTAAAGCAGCTTGTGAAGAAAAACCAGCAAGTTAGTTTGTACATATAATCGGCAGCTAAATCATGCTGTAATCAGTTCTAAATCAATATCTATGTAGAATTGATGTAAAGAGGTCGCTTATGCGACCTCTTTTTTTACCTATAACCTAAATTAAAAGGTATATTAACTATCCCCGTTAATTTTGTCTTCTTCATCCTGTAATTGAGTATTCATCATGACTTCTTTAGAACACTTCCCTATCCCGTTACTTGGCTTTGCTGCGTTTAGTGGGACAGGTAAAACAACGTTAATCACCCAGCTACTACCCGAGTTAACGAAACGTGGCCTACGAATTGGCATGGTGAAACACAGTCATCATGACATCGAAATGGATAACCCTAACAAAGACAGTTATAAATTAAGAAAGGCTGGTGCTTGCCAAATGGTACTCGCATCGCCACACAGAACTGTTTTATTTGTAGAACAAGATGAGCCTACAGAACCCGCATTAATCACTCAGTTGAATTGGCTGAACACCAATGAATTGGACTTGGTATTAGTCGAAGGATTTAGGCATGAAGCCTTTACCAAGATAGAATTGCACCGCCCTAGTTTAGGCAAGCCGATATTAGCGAATGAAGATAAGCACATTATTGCAATCGCCACGGATGCAGCGATTGATAAAACAGCTTTATTAGAGAGAGAATTAACTTATTTAGAGTTGAACGACATCAATGTCATCACTGACTTTATCGTGCATTATAGTCAACAATAATCAGCGTAATCTAATTTATTATGTCTATTTAGTCGAGTTATTCATCAGGTTATCACTCGATAGGTTCAAGTTTATCCTGATGGGTTAGTTCGCCAAGGTATGCTTGATAACTTGATTCAATGTCGATGTCACATGCGAATAAATCTTTCATCGCTATCTTTTCTAGCATTTCTAGTTCAGCTATATTCTCTTGTAATGCAAGTTGCTGCTCACGTAGTTCATCTAATCTTGTACGACTTTGATGTAACATGTACAACATACGAGGTGGGCTATCCGGTTTGTCATCATACAGCGCCAAATAATGCTTTGCTGATGCCAAGCTAATACCTAGACGTTTGCTACGTAAAATAATAATTAAACGGGCACGCTGACGATAGTCATAATACATAAACCGTCCTCGACGTTCGGATTGTAATAATCCCTTCGTCTCATAAAAACGAATGGCTCGTCGCGTGATCGAGAACTCTTCAGCAAGATCCGCCGCGGTATAATACGTCGTCATTAATTAAACCCTTATTTAAAAACTGCTCTATGCTTTGCAACGAATAATCTACCACAAATTCACCCTATTGCTTAATTTAAACCATAATTAGTGTTGCAAAGCTTATGTAATGCATCGAGGTTAGTTATGCGTATCCCCAAATTACAATCAAGCCAATACTCGTGGTTCATACGTCCGATCTTGTGGTTACTTGCGAGAAAACAAAATAAGACCTTAAAACCCGCACAAATACTGGGGCGTAAACCTAGGCTATTCGCTGTCGTCTTTCTATTATATAAAACCATTAATAGAAGAAGTTCCCCTATTCAACTCTATATTCACGCACTCATGAGTGTACGCGTGGCACAGCTAAATCAGTGTGAGTTCACCATCGAACATGATTCTAAAGTATTACGCACCCTTAAAGAAAGGTTGAATAAAGATAAGCTATTAGATTGGCAAAATTGCAGTGATTTCAAGCCTCAAGAATGTGCAGTACTGGCCTATACCGACGCAATTACAAACACGTCATTACATGTGACTGACAGACATATAGATCAATTACGTTGTTATTATAATGATGATGAAATTGTTGAACTAACCACTATTATTGTATTTCAAAACATGACCACAAAATTCAACACTGCATTTGATGTCTGCAGAAAAACAGTTTAGAAAATTCAATCCTAGCAGTCTCGAAAAATACGGGGCTGAAAACGAAAAACGAGAGTGTTAATACTTTTATTAAGTACTAACACTCTCGCTATAATTGTAATGCTAATCAAGCAAATTGATTAAAATTAGCGGCCCATACGTTTCAATGCTGACGTAGAGAAATCTTTACGTTTCGCTTTAACGTCGAACTGAATACCTTTGCGTTCTTCATTATTCAGACCTGTCACAAGGTAACGACCGGCGATAATATCATAGAGCGTTTCTGCAGCAAACCAGTTCACATCAGCGTTATAATATTGAACTGAATGTGCTTCTGCAACACGCCATAAGTTACCACGTGCATCATAATGGTCAATCACACCTGCTTGCCAACTATCCTCATCAATAAAGAAGTTACGCTGTGCATAAACATGACGTTGGCCATCTTTTACTTTTGCTTGAACTTCCCACACACGATGCTTTTCGTAACGTGTGTATTCTTGGTTGATATGGCCAGGCTTCACAATATCTTTATATTCAAGATCGGTAGAAGAAAGGTTGTAAGAGTTATATGGAATATATAGCTCTTTTTTACCAATCAGCGTCCAGTTATAACGGTCAGGAGCACCATTGTACATATCATAGTTATCTGACGTCCGTGAACCTTCTACGCCAATCCCTTCGCCATCATACGATACGTTTGGAGCACGACGAACACGACGTTGCCCTGAATTATAGATCCATGCTTTACGTGGTTCTTTCACTTGGTCAATAGTTTCATGTACAAGGGCAATCGTACCTGTTAGACGTGCAGGTGCGATAATACGCTGCATGTAATAGAACAAAATATTGTCATCTTTCTTCGCATCACGACCGCCTTTCAGCGCTTCAGGAATGTAGAATTTATCCTGTACTTTTACCGCAGTATAAGCACCGTTACGCTGCACTGGAATGGTGGTAATGACACGTTCAGCGTGACCTCCACGATAACGAGTAATGTGATTCCAGATTACTTCTAAACCATTTTCAGGAATTGGAAACGGAATTGATATTTTAAAATTGTTTAAACCATTACCACCCGCCGAAAGAGTCGTATTTAATGCGTTATCTTTAATCGTGGCATAGATATCATCTGGCTGAGCAAAACTACGGCGCGTTTCATAAACAGGCATCGTATAAGTATCAGGATATTTCTTAAACATAGCCAACTGGCCAGGCGTTAAGTTGTCTTTGTATTTATCAACATTGGCAGCTGTAATAACAAACTGCGGCTTATCCGCTGCGAATGGATTCGTCACCCTATCATTTTTACCAATGTCTGTCCCTAGGATTGCGTTAGTAATGCCGCCTGTCCATGCAGGAATGGAACCGTCAGCATTGCCCACTGTAACCGCACCAACTGGCGTTAACTCTTTCCCTAATTTAGCCGCATCTGCCTCACTTACTTTTGCAAGTGCTGATGCCGAGAATGCCATAGCTACTGAAATCGCAGCTACGCTATATGCTTTATTTAAAACTTTCATATTAAAATCCTTTTCGATAACGTCTATTCGCTCTATCCGAATTTACTCTCTAAAACTTAATATACTTCTCAATGCCTAATTAGAACGATATACCAACTGCAACAGAAACATAATCACGATCCGATAGCGGGTTAAAATCACCACCAAATTGGGTATAGCTCACTGACGCATTGTATTTTTTTAGGTAATCCGCTTTTAAGGCAACATTGATACCTGTACGACCTTCCTGGAATGTACCTTGTGGTTCAGGGCTGTAACCATAAACGTCATGAGACCAAGCTACAGACGGTGCTAAATCAACACCAGCGAAAACATTACGATAATCGGCTTTTACTGCTAGACGATAACCGGCACTGTCAGACGTTGTAAAGCCATCTTTATCATCACCTACACCATCAAAACTAACGCCATAAACCGTTGCACGACCATATTTAACAGCACCATCTGATTCATCTAAGTCCCATACGTGACCATAACCCAGTTCAGCAACCGCGGTAATTCGATCGGTACCCAGTGCTTTATCGAAGAATTTAATAAACGTCAGTTGCGCTTGGCTATAATCAAAACGCTCAAAACCATCGACAGTATCACCAGCTTTTGCCTTTCGGTATTCTGGCGTTAACGGTGAGCCATCGGCATCTGATAGTGCTGAAGCGAGAAGATCTGCGCCATTAATTTGCAGTGGCATATCCAGACGATGACTCACTTCACCTGATACAGCCCATTCTGAAACAGTGGTATTAAAACTAAGACCAAACAACTGAATATCTTCTGGATAAACAGTATGATAATGAGGGTTATACGCATCAACGCCTGGGATAAATGGTAACGGACCATCGGGACCAATGGTTGGATTTGTATTATAAACACCGGCCTCTGCACTCGCATACGGTAAACGAGAGTGGTAGTTCATATAATATAATCCAAATTCGGTTGCATTTAAGCTTTCTGCATAATATTTGAATGCGACACCGAATTGACCATCATCAGATGCCATTTCGTCCGTACCACGCGTTGCATAGATCCCCGCTTTATATAAACCGGTATCATTAACTTTTAGACCTGGGTCAACAACGAGTATATTACAGCCTTCAGCTAAATAATCTGCTGTCGAGAAATAAGTACCACAGCTATCAATTACTGTTGGTTCAAATTCTAATTGATAAAATGCTTCAACACTTAAATTGTCAGTTAGACCAACATTAGCAAAAATCATGTTTACGGGTAATAAACCTTCTTTCACTTCTGCACCAGGGCGACGGAAAGCGGCTGCATCAACAGGGTTGACCGCATTAATACCGCCTTGAATGAATGAACTTTCACCCCAGTTAACAACCTGTTTACCAATACGTAGATCAACAGCAGTATCGCCTAAATAAAAGCCAGTGAAGATATAAGCATCAAGTAATGCGACACCTTTCGACTTAGTTAAATCATTAAAGTCATCATCATTAATAGGCTGATTAGCAACGTAACCATTTGTACCACTGCCGTGTATGGCATCATTTTTATCTAATGCATAGTCATACCAATACTTACCACGGACAAAGGCACCAAAAGTTGTACCTTCTTCAGTTTCGTACGTTAAGCCAAGATCATGAAGTCCCTTAATCGTCTGAGTAAAAGCATCACCTTTAGCATAATTTAAGTTACCATCATCACCCGTTGGTGTATTACCAAGTAAACCACCGTTACCCACACCCACATTTTTAGCATCAGGTTTTTCAACACGCCAGCTTGAACCCGCAGTAATTTGTGAGTTAAATGAACCTTCAACATCACCCCAGTTGAATTCAATTGCATGTGGCGCGGCTGTATAGCCTGAGACGATTAGCGCAAGAGCAATTGGTGTTGTTCTAAAAAATTTCTTCTGAGTTGTATTTTTCATAATAGTATCCATGCTACACCTTTAATTTGTTTTCATTCCGTTAACAATTAGGTTGTAAGTATTATATTCACATAATACTTTTACTACACAGTGTCAGGTATAGGCTAAACGTGCCAAATTACTGTCAATCCAAGCCAAGAAGATATTTTATGCGAGCTATGTCAAACAATTAAAATAGATATGGAAACTTTACATCGGGAAGGTTATCCCCCTAAAGAGGAGGTATACGGAAAATAGTACTAGGAAAGTAGGCTAAACATGAATGGGCAAATATACAGGTTAGTTAGTTTTTTGTTGCTTGGTGGAATTGAAGCCGCCATTGCAGGTTGTTAAAACGCCAAATTGAACTACGTAAGCTGCCTGTTTCTTTTACCTTACCATCATTTATCGAATTAGCTTGATAACAAACCAACATTATATCTGATGCCAACTCAACAATTTTAAACTGGCTCAAACTCCAACGCTGTGTCGCTGACTTGGCTAATAACCATGCCACTATCTCGCTACGTGAAGTATAGGTACCTATTGGTGATACCTCAAATAATTCAGGGTGTAAGAGCTCATCAAGCCGCATAGGAAATTGTGAAAAATCAGTGTGTAATAAGGTTTCTTCACGTTGTTTAAAGCGATCGATTAGTCCGGCGTCTGGTGTATCAAAATGATTCATACCTGTCCCTACTTCCTATTAATACTTATTGATACTAGGTGGCGATGATTTTGTCATGCCAACTGATTTCTATTTAGCGATGCGTTATGCCGCCATCCCCTGCTACAGATAAATGGAGCAGAAGGTAGGCGAATATCAACACATGTAACACTACTTAATCGATAAAGATGTATTTATGCATTTGAACAGACAGTTTCCAGTTACGTTCAATACATAGTTTAATCGCTAAGTCTGTTGCACGTTTTTGCTGTGAGATAGGCTGTAAACACATAATCTTGTCCGCGGTGTCTATATTCGCGATTAGCTCGTCCAGCTCTTCAATGTGTTTTTCCATTGCGATCACATGTTTAATTTCATTTGCACGACGCAGTGCACTCTGTAGAACCGGTAACTGACCTTTCATCTGGATCTTTGGTGATACTGTCACCCAAGTCGTGTCTGTTGCGCGAACTTCGGATGTTCCCGATGTCTCAATTTGGCAGAAATACCCTGCTTGTTCTAATTCACGCGTTAATTCAACAAGGTCATATTGGCAAGGTTCACCACCCGAAATCACAATATGCTTTGCAACAAAACCGTTTTTTTGTATCATGGCAATGAATTCTTGTGCAGTAAAGTTCGCCCAATGTGGTTTATCATCGCAAGCTTTGTTCACCGTTTGTTGTGACACTTGCATCTCGGGATCAACAGCCCAAGTTTGTTTGGTATCACACCACGAACAACCTACATCGCATCCTTGTAGGCGAATAAAGATGACGGGATAACCAGTAAAATGGCCTTCACCTTGCACTGTTTCAAAAATTTCATTAACCGGATACTGCATTTTTATAACCTAATAAACTTCAAGTAACGTTTATTGTATCATCTGCCCTGTATATTTTTAACATTTTATATAGGGCGCTTTCGATCGCACAGTAATTGCTTAGCAATCGCATAATTAGTAGGTAGGTAATCAATGAAAATATGGCTGTACAATATTTTCACCATTTTTTGTTTTGTGGTTTTAGGGCGTGTTATTAGCATGCTATTACCCGTTGAATTTCCCTCAAGTATCATCGGCTTATTACTTTTATTTTTCGCATTAAGCAGTGGCATGCTAAAGCAAAAGTATGTAGCAAAAGTATGCTTTCAACTTAATCGTCACATAGGTATCTTATTTGTACCTGCAGGTGTTGCCCTCATGGGTTACTTTGATTTAGTGCAACAAAACTTGCTGCCCCTCATAATGGCGAGTTTCATTGGTACTGTTGTTATCTTTTTTACCGTTGGACATACCTATTGTTTTTTTAATCGAGCAAGTGCCACCAAATCAAATAAAGCACTAAATAAAAAACAAGGTGGTGATAAATGATCGTATATTTAGCTATCCCATTAACCCTTCTTATCTATTTTTTTGCGCAATGGATTTATAAGAAAACCGCACTTGCGATCTTTAATCCAATCCTGCTTTGTATTGGCATGTTAATTACCATCATGATGGTATTTGGATTTAAGCTTGAAGAATACGAACAAGGTACAACGGTATTAACGCGTTTGCTCGAACCTGCCGTTATTGCCCTCGCCTTCCCCTTATATCAACAATTTGTCCATGTTAAGGCAAAAATAGTGCCCATATTAATTGCCTGTAGTGCTGGCGTAATTATCGGGTTGGTCGTTACCGTATTCGTCGCCATTAGCTTTTCAGCTCCACCTGAAATTGTGGCCTCAGCAGCACCTAAAGCAGTAACCATGCCAATAGCAATGGCAATTAGCGAAACGATCGGTGGGATCCCTGCTATTTCTGCGATCATGGTTATTATGGTCGGTATATTTGGTAACGTCTGCGCACCATTTTTATTGAAACATTTACGAATTCACACCCCCGAAGCCCAAGGACTTGCTATTGGTGCAGGTTCACATGTTATTGGTACTTCTAAGGCGATGGAATTGAGTCATACTCACGGTGCGTTTAGCACCACGGCATTGCTCATTAGCGGCGTATTAACATCTATTATTGCGCCAGTGCTATACCCTTACCTGCTCAGTTGGATGCTCTAGTATAACCACATAACATCCATTTTTTGGTACTGATATCGAGATATGTCAGTACCTATTTTCATCGTTACCCATGCCTAATACTCCAAACATGCAAAAGTACAATCTTCAGCTAAAATAAGCTTAGAGGATGCGATATATAACCTGCGGAGGTTATCATGAAACAATTTTCCCATAGAACAGTTGTGTGTCCACATTGTGGTAAATTTATCACGGCTGATATTGATGCCAGCAATGGCGAGCAAGATTTTTATGATGAGTGCAGTGCCTGCTGCAATAGTATTCACTTTAAATTATTGCATGATCAAGCTCATGAAAAGTTTGAATTATTTATTGATGCGGATGATGAGCAAATATTTTAAATCAGATTCTTTTGAATACAAATTGTATAAATAAGGTCGTATTAGAGAGTGTGCTAATTTAGAGCGATGCGGCATGTTTGAAAAAACTGCTAAGCCTGAATATCGCTCTTATGATGCTATTTTCTATCAACTATAAGGTAACGTTAATTACTTATTTGCCATCATACGTTCGACAGTATCAACAATCGCTTGTGTCTGGCTGTCAATTTCAATGTTTACAAACTGACCAATACGACGACTGCCTAGGTTCGTTACGGCTAACGTTTCTGGTATTAAATGCACCCAAAAATGACCGTCAGCTACATCACCTAATGTGAGGCTGATACCATCAATTGAGATAAAGCCTTTTGGTAATACGTATTTTTGCCATTCTTGGGCTATTTTAAAACAGATATCACAGTTAGTTTCAGTACGATTAATGGTGACAATTTCAGCTTGTGTATGTACATGACCCGACAATAGATGCCCGCCAATCTCATCACCAAATTTTGCAGCGCGTTCTAGATTAACTTCATCGCCGACTTCAAGGTCGACAAGATTAGTCACTTTAAGTGTTTCTTCAATCACGTCAAAGCAAACACTGTCATCATTCATCTTTACTACCGTCAAGCATGTACCGTTATTCGCGATACTTGCACCGATAACTAAACCGTCTTGATGTACTTTATCTAGCGCAACTTCTAACGTATGTAATTGCTCTTTTTTGTCGATACTAATAATCTTTGCTTTTCTTTGTACAATACCAGTAAACATAAATGACCTTTATCACTACTTAAACGAATATACCTAACTATATCGTGTTAGTTTAGATAATTCATCTAGTTAATAACTTGATGTTAATATCGAATAAAATAAATTTAAATACATCTTTAAATGCTAGCCATAAAGGATTATTATGCTTCTAGCTGGATCAGGTATGCCCTCACGAACGCGAATATCACAACATTCATAATCACTTCTTTCGTTTTCAGCAACATCAATTCTTAGAATACACAATATAACAACCCCAAAAATATTCGGAGTAGCAGTGCAGAAATATCGATCTGAGGTTTCTAAATTATTTAAATTAATGGTTCCAATTTTGATCGCACAACTTGCGTTCACTGTCATGGGCTTTGTTGATACCGTAATGGCTGGCGCAGTAAGTGCAACAGACATGGCGGCGGTCGCGATCGCCAACAGTATTTGGTTCCCAGTACTCATGTTTTTGATCGGCATTTTAATGGCGATCACCCCTATCGTAGCGCAACTTTATGGCGCTAAAAAGAAAAATCAAATTGCACAAGTGGTTCAACAAGGTATCTGGTTTGTATTAATCACCTTTCTGCCTATGATGGCGCTACTGTATTACAGCCCTATGATCCTTGAGTTCATGCATGTTGAAGATAGATTAGCTGAGCTAACAACAGGTTATTTACGTGTTATTTCATTAGCATTGCCTTTTGCATGTGGTTATCAAGTATTTCGTAGTTACCATGAAGGTCTAGGCATTACCAAACCAACCATGGTGATTGGTTTAATTGGTATCATGGTAAACGTACCTGCAAACTACATCTTCATTAATGGTCACTTTGGTATGCCTGCACTGGGTGGCGTTGGTTGTGCTGTTGCATCTGCATTAGTATTTGTTGCTATGTGTTTTTCGATGATTGCTTATAGCTACTTCCATAAAGACTTTAAAGAGATCAAATTATTCGATCAAGTTTATGGTATCGATAAAAAAGAAATGTCGCACATCATTAGTGTTGGTTTCCCAATTGCCGCATCTATGTTCTGTGAAGTAACTTTATTTGCAGTTGTGTCTATTCTGTTAGCACCACTTGGCGCGATTACGGTTGCAGCACATCAGGTTGCGTTAAACTTCTCATCAATGGTCTTCATGCTACCACTTAGTATTGGTATTGCAGCGACAATTACCGTTGGCCAATATGTTGGGGAGAAAAAACCACTACAAGCGAAGTTTGCCAGTATCACTGCGATGTGGATGGGTGTTGGTTTTTCTGTGATTACTGCGATCTTCACCATTATACTGCGTAACGAGATTGCAGAAATTTATACCGAAGACATGACCACCATTAATATTGCAACAGGTTTAATGTTGATTGCCGCTGTGTATCAAATTTCAGATGCAGTTCAGGTTATTGCTGCTGGTGCATTACGTGGTTATAAAGAAACAAGTGTGATCTTTTACATCACTCTATTCTCTTATTGGGCTGTGGGCATGACTATTGGTTATACGCTGGCATTAACAAATTTAATTGTACCAGCAATGGGCGCAGCTGGTTTCTGGATTGGCTTTATTTCAGGTCTAACAATGGCGGCGATATTGTTATCGATTAAACTTGCAAGTGTTTATAAGAAAACAACGCAGGATCATACAGTTGAGTTAGCGACAGCAGCCTAATCAATATTGCTGTTTGGTTAGCACTAATATAATAAAATAGTTAAAAGGCGGCAGTGATTCAGATCACTACCGCCTTTTTTATACAACTTCGATGACGTTTAATCAAGTAAACGCGATGGCTTACTGAATATCAAGTCGCTTCATCAAGCGATGTAAATTACTTCTATCAACCCCAATCGCGCGTGCCGTTGCCGCCGAATTACCATTATTTTCAGCTAACATACTTTTGATAAACTGGGTCTGGAAATCGTCGGTTATTTGTTTTAGGTTATTATCATTGGCACTCGGGCTAATCACAATTTCGCCTTGTTCAACATTGCTATCAGCCGACATAGCAGCCGATCTATTTATCGGTAAAGAAGACGTAATTTTACTGATCTCATTCGCTGTTTGTATATCTAAATCACTGCTTTCTAGTATCACTACTCGATCATCTTTACGGTTGCGAGCAGCTGCACGCAATGATGCCCTACTCAATAGATGCTCTAATTCTCGCACGTTACCTGGCCATTCATACGCCAATAATACACGCTCAGCCTCTTTGGCTAACGTTAAGTTATTAATGCCGACTTTACGCTGAATTTTAGCAAGGAAATTACCTGCTAATAACAAGATATCATTACCACGTTCGCGTAAGCTTGGTACTTTTAAGGGATACACAGTTAAGCGATGGTATAAGTCATCTCTAAAGCGCCCTTCCGCCACCTCTTTCGCTAAATCTCGGTTAGTCGCGGTGATTAAACGCACATCTACTTTATGCTGTTTGTCACTGCCCAAGCGTTGCAGTTCGCCAAACTGAATTACCCTTAATAGCTTGGCTTGAATAGACATAGGTAATTCACCGATTTCATCTAAGAATAACGTGCCACCATCAGCAAGTTCAAATTTACCCAAACGGTTTTTAGTTGCGCCGGTAAACGCACCTGCGACATGACCAAACAGCTCACTTTCGACCATGGTTTCGGGTAATGCAGCGCAGTTCACTGTAATTAATGCTTCCTTGGCACGTTTTGATGCCATATGAATTCGGCGCGCGACCAGCTCTTTACCCGAACCAGACTCACCATATATCAATGCTGCCAAGTCAGAATCAGCCACTAAGTCTATTTCTAAATTAAGCATGTTCATCGCTGAACTTGAGCCGATCATTTCCTCACTGAACTTCTCGCTAATTAAACTAGCAGTCACTTGCTCTTGTCGTTGCACTCTTTGGTCTAATGCAAAGATTAAGTTGGCGGTTTTTATCACAACTTCGGTCAAGCCAATCATGGAATTCAGGATTTGTGGGTCGAGGAAATCGAAGCGTTGTGAATTAAGCGCATCCATAGTGACAATACCCCACGGCTTGTTATCAATCACTAAAACCGCGCCCATACAATCGTGGACATTAAGTTGTCCATCTGGCGTTTGGATCAAGCCATCATAAGGATCGGGCAGATCACAGGCAGCATCAAAACGGAGTACTTTTTTTTGCACTTCATTTTCGTAGTTAGCTAGAATCTGCTCAAATCTTGGATGTTCTGCAATGGGAAAATGTCGCCCCATTGCTTCTATTTGTAAACCGTTAGCCGATTTAGGCACCAAATTATCGCCTTCCAGCTTGAGTAATACACACGCGTCACATGAAAAAATATCCCGCCATGACTGCAATAATCGGTTATATCTTTGGTGCTTAGGTAGTTCTCGAGAAAGGTCATAGATAATCGTATCTATGCTCTCGATAAAACGGAGATTTTCCATTGTAACTAGTCCTTAAATCGATCATTCAATAAGTATTAGTTATAGCACTGAGTAGTCATAGTGACAACATAAAATACTACAATTATATTTTTATAAAAACCAAGGAGTTAAATAACCACCTTAGAACTATAAATCCACCAGCCTAGCTTGATTTATATCAACTATATTTATCGATTTACTTAAAGGTTTTAACCAAGTATCGAACATGTGATAAAATCACCATATAAATATTTTACTAACTCAATCTGCCGAGATAATACTCGATATAATAAGGAATTCTTGTGTCTTCAACACAACCAGCACATGTCGTCATTATTGGCGCAGGCCCTTCAGGCTCGCTCGCTGCTGCACTACTAAACAAGCAAGGCATTAACGCAACTATTATCGAAAAATCTATATTCCCACGTTTTTCTATTGGCGAGAGTTTATTGCCAGCGTGTATGGAATCACTTAAAAAAGCCGATATGTTTGATGCTGTCAACGCTGCTGGTTTCCAATTTAAAAATGGCGCAGCTTTTCATGCTTCTGGCAAATACACTGAGTTTAATTTCACCGATAAATACACCGCTGGTGAAGGTACTACATTCCAGGTACAGCGTGGACACTTTGACAAATTGCTTGCCGATTGTGCAGAGCAACAAGGCGTCACGATTAGCTATGAGCACGAAGTTAAAAGCGTTGATGTAGATAGAGAGAAACCATTATTAACCATCTTAGATAAAAATAAAAATAGCTATGAAATAGAAGCTGATTTTATCCTTGACGCCAGCGGTTTTGGTCGTGTATTACCGCGTTTACTCGGACTGGAAGAACCATCAACCCTGCCTCCAAGACGCGCTATCTTTACCCATATTGAAGATAACATTACTGCCACTCACTTTGACCGTAATAAGATCTTAATTTCCGTGCATCCAGACGACAGCAAGGTTTGGTATTGGCTCATTCCATTTAGTAATGGAAGTTGCTCGTTTGGTGTAGTAGGTGAACCAGAATTCTTTGCCAACTATCCTGATGACCACCTTGAGGCATTAAAGCAATTAGCCAGAGAAGAGCACAACCTAGCCGCGTTACTTGCACAAGCAAACTACCCTAACGCTTGTGGCTCTATCATGGGTTATTCTGCTAACGTGACTAAGTTGTTTGATCGCCATTATGCTTTGCTTGGTAATGCGGGTGAGTTTTTAGACCCGGTATTCTCGTCTGGTGTGACGATTGCGATGAAATCAGCTGAGCTTGCAACTGACTTATTGATAAAACAGTTCAACAATGAAACCGTTAATTGGCAAACGGAGTATTCAGATACGCTCATGACCGGTGTTAACGCATTCCGCTGTTATGTTGAAGGCTGGTATACTGGTGAATTCCAAGATGTGGTTTTACACGAAAATCCTAATCCGAAGATCAAACAAATGATCTGTTCGATTTTAGCGGGTTACGCGTGGGATAAAACCAATCCGTTTGTCGCAGAACCAGCCCGTCGATTGAAAGTCGTTGCCGAGCTTTGCAAGTCTTAATTCAATAACGAAACCTTCCTCTGTCATTGAGGAAGGTTAATAATTGAGCTCAACAATAATTGTGTCCAAACTTTAAAAATACCCTACAAGAGTTTTTCTATAAGCACTTCGTCTATATACTTACCGCCTATCTTAGCGTGCTTTTTAGCTATACCTATTACTTCGAATCCCTGCTTCAAATAAGTTGCCAATGCATCTTGATTATCATCACGTACATAGGCAAATAGCTTTTCATAACCTTTGGATTTTGCTCGCTCGAACGTGGCGTTAAATAAGCTGGATGCAATACCCTGTCTTCTATAGCTACTATCAACATAGGTGCCGATGATACCAACATGATCAAAGGCATGGGTATACGTTGCAAATGGTTCTACGTTTTGAAAGCCTACAATGTTTGATTCTTCTGAGTTGAATGCAACATTAAAGACGCCTCTTTCAGGGAAGTCTTGAATAAATTGCTCTTCCTCTTCAAGTGAGAAGGTTGTATCAAGAATGGTATAAAGACCAGCCTCGATGATAGGGTTTAATATGTTGATGATGCCTTGTGAATCTGCTTTTTGAACGCCTCTAATTATCAATTTCATTTTGTTCCTTCGCTGTATGAGGTACCCGGCAAAAAATAAGTCAACCATTACAGATAGTTATTAGCGCTTAAATTATCGATGTGTGATACCTATTGTTATATGTTAGGCTTGCAATTGCAGCTGGTATATATGTAAGTCCTGATTTTCATTATCTGCATTCATATAGTTAGGTATTGAACCCACTAACTCTGCACCCGACTTTTTTGCCACTCGAATACTCGAAATGTTATTTTCCAGACATCTAAATTCCATTATTTTTGCATCTGTCCTCTCTAACAAAAAAGAGGATAACTGAGCAATAATTTTAGTCATGATTCCATTACCATGCACAGCATGTGATAACCAATAACCGATCTCAGCAACACCACTATTAATTGAAATAGACTTAATAGCAAAGACACCACAAACTTGCGTGTTGAATTTTATTTTGAACCATCGTGAGCCAGGTAACCCACTATGTAAACGCTCTGCTATGTATTTATGAGCCGATACCTCATCTAGAACACTATCTACCCAATAGAGATACTTCCCTAGTTGGGGTCGACTGGACTCAACTAAATTTAATATAGTTAAAGAATCACCTTCCTCTAGAGAAAGTAATTCTATGCTTTCTGTAACATTCAATTTCATCTTAACTCCTTTATGAACAACATCTTAGCAATTTCAGGCAACAAGGTAAACGGCGGTGAATATTCAAGCTTAATTCCATTTAGTTCACACACATGACGTTGTCATTTGGACGTCGCGTTGTATTATTGACAACTCAAAGTGGTTGTCATAATAACAACCCACTCATAAGCAAAATAGTAAACAATTTAAAAACAACCACTTACAAACTTGGCACAACTACTGCAATAGAACAAATATAAACATTGATGCAGATCAATTATTTCACTAACCTATACAAGGTAGCTATTATGCTAACGCAACACACTATTGATATTATCAAAGCGACTGTCCCTGCTGTTTCTGTTCATGCCAATGATATTACAGCGCATTTTTATCCTTTGATGTTTAGAGAATATCCAGAAGTAAAGCGTTTTTTCAACCAAAAAAACCAAGCAGGTAATGCTCAGCCTAAAGCATTAGCTAATGCACTTGTTGCTTATGCAGCTAATATTGACAATCTTTCAGTATTAGAAAAAGCGGTAAGTGTAATTGTAAATAAACATGTTGTACTTGATATTCAACCAGCACATTATGAAATTGTTGGCGAATGTTTATTAAAAGCGATCAAAGCTGTTCTAGGTGATGCCGCAACAGATGAGGTTATTGATGCTTGGGGACTTGCATACTGGCAACTCGCAGACCTACTTATCGGTGCAGAAGAAGCTGTTTACTCTGCTAATGAAGAAGAAAAAGGCATGTGGCGTGGTGAACGTGAGTTTAGAGTAACTACAAAAGTAGCTGAAAGCGATAACATTATGTCATTCTACCTGACGCCAACCGATGGTGAACCAGCACCGTCATTCACACCGGGTCAATTCATTGGTTTAGTTCTAAATATCGACGGTGAAGAAACACGTCGTCAATACAGTTTATCTGATTCACCAAACTCAGAATACTTACGTATTAGTGTAAAACGTGAGGAAGGTGGTGCGGCATCAGGTTACCTGCACGATCGCATTCAAACAGGTGATACACTTAACCTACTCGCACCTGCTGGCGACTTCATCCTAAAAGACAACAACAAACCAGTTGTACTGGTAACAGGTGGCGTTGGTATTACTCCAGCAATAAGCATGCTAAATAGTTTAAAAGGCACAGACCGCCCTATTCACTTTATTCATGCTGCAATGAACACCAAGGTACATGCATTCCGTGACCATGTAACAAACCTTGCCGCTGAAAACGAAAACATCAAACCCTACTTCGTTTACAGTGATGCAACGTCAGAATGTAAACCAGATGCAACAGGTTTCATCAACTTAGCCATGCTTGAAGACAAAATCGGTGATGATCGTGATGTAGAATTCTATTTCTTAGGTCCAAAACCTTTCATGCAAGCAATGAATGGCTTCGCACCAAAATTAGGGATCCCAGCTGAAAATGTCCATTTTGAATTCTTCGGTCCGTCAGAAGATCTAAATATCAACCCAACTGCTTAATTTTAAAGCAAAGGACTGATATTATTTAAAAAAGACTTGCTGATAATTTGGATGCGGGCTAATATTTGTCTCGTCTTAACGACATACCAAATTATGCTCGCTTAGCTCAGTTGGTAGAGCGCTAGCTCGACATGCTAGATGTCACAAGTTCAAATCTTGTAGCGAGCACCATTTTTTAAAATGGTACAAACAACGCGTCCTTAGCTCAGTTGGTAGAGCGCTAGCTCGACATGCTAGATGTCACAAGTTCGAATCTTGTAGGACGCACCAAATAATGAAGCCTTGCTCAATGAGCGAGGTTTTTTTATATCTAAAATTCAGGGTTTGTTATATTTGAAGTGCATCGAGAATAGTTAACATTAAGCTTGAATGCATTACCACCACAGGTTTAGCAATACTCATACACAGTAAACCCGCTAAACCAATTAATGTGCAACCGGCTTAGCAGAGTTTCAATACTGATCAACACTCTTGGTATTAAGCGTTTAAATCCCGCGCTTTCAAAGCTCAGATAAACAAGAACGACTATCAACACCCGCATCGTTCAAAACACTTAACTGATTAACAATAATCGCTTTTAGTTCAGAGACCGCAGCAACATAGTCTGCATCAACGTGTTGCAGAGCTTCATAACCAGGGAAGCTTAATCTTAACTTACTCATTTGCTTATCTATGCTGTTAATCACCAAGACTGAACTTGCGTGATAAATTTTAACTAGCTTATCTGCTTTCTGTTTATCAATAATAGATAAACCCTCTAAGATCCCTGCTTCACCCACAAAATGCTCTGCCATTGCAAACTCAACATCTTTATACCATTCACGTACCGCTAACAGTGGCACGACATCAGTATTCAACCCCTTGTGATACGTTGCTAAGATCGGTATTTGTCCAAACAGCTCATCAAAGTGTTCTTGAGTATTAGCGTATTTTATCATGGCTGGAAATAACAGCTTAATGTCATCAAGCTTTAGCTGTTCATTGTTTGCAAGGATTAATGCTTGTTGTTTAGCATTACGCCATTTAGATGAGAACCAACAAAACATCCCTGCATTATCTAAACAGCATTGAAGATTTTTCAGTGTACTCGCAGACCCTAACTGATGAGTATTGACAAACGGCGCGAGTTTCTTATTTAACGGTTTTAAAATGGCTAATTGCTGTTGTAATTCAGCCAAACGAAAATCCATTTCATAACAATTAAAACTATCATCCCTTAACGACCACAGTGCTTGTGGCGCACTTTCGATAATCTTCACCAATGCTGCAAGTTGTTCGCGACTGGTTGCAGAACCTTGAAAACAAATATGTAACCTTGATGGTAAATTTGTGATTAACGGTGAATAGCTATCTTGCAATTGCTGACAGCTAACGAGAACAGCATCAAGCTCAAGGGTCTGGAATTCTATCGCTTCAAGTGTCATCAAGCCCGAGATACCCAAGTTACTTAGCTGTTTAACAGCGCAAGCATGTGAATCGTCGTTTAGTGTTTTATCTTGTAGTAAACGATTCGTTTCCAAAGATGACATTATTTTATCCTACTCAATATTAGATTATGCAAATTAACCACATGTTTAGCTTAACATAATCAACTTCAAATATTTAACAGGCTTCAGCTTACCTTATTCCTAACACTTAATCGACCTACTTCATCTTACCCGCTATTCGCAGTGGCAGAAGAACACACAGCCCTAACGCGGCAAGAGCCCATTAAATTATTAGATCCAGATCAATTAACAAGAAATAACTCGTACTAAGACTGGCATAGTTGTTGAATGTGAATAATTAGTTATTTAAATATTTATTAAAAACTGTTTAAATGTTGTAGTTATTATTGATGATATAAATTCAGTGAATTCAAAGAAAGTGGTGATCTATGAAGACAAAGCCAGTATTAGACCAATTCATTCAGCGCCATCAGTTGGATGCAGACTATTTAACCCATGCATCAAAAAATTTTTCGAGTGCACTGTTGAGTATCGTAGCGCACCAAAAACAAGCAAAACAAACCTTCCTCGTTGGTATCAATGGCTGTCAAGGTTCAGGTAAGTCAACGCTTGCTGATTATCTAGGCACTCGCCTAAGCACAGAGTTTGACTTAAACGTCGCGGTAATATCACTTGATGACTTTTATTACAGTCGGCATCAGCGCAACGAACTGGCCAACCAAGTTCATCCTTTACTGCGTACCCGCGGTGTTCCCGGCACGCACGACATGAATCTTGCTAATGCGACATTAGATAAGCTGTGTGCAGGCGCAAGCGAAAGCGAACCAGTAAAATTACCAAGATTTAACAAGTTTGCAGATAACCCTTACCCACAATCACAATGGCCAATTGTAGACCGCCCTATTGATGTGATTATATTGGAAGGTTGGTGTTTAGGTGTGCAACCCCAGTTAATGAAAGAGCTTATTTATCCGATCAACAAATTAGAAGCAATAAAAGACAAGTACGGGATTTGGCGCAGTTATGTTAACCAACAATTAAAGCAGAACTACCAGGAATTATATCAACGTATTGATCATTGGATCATGCTTAAAGCACCCAGCTTTAACAGTGTACAAGCATGGCGATTAGAGCAGGAAAACAAACGTCAAACACTTGAAGAAAATACTGACCATAAGCAAAAAGAAACATTCATGACAAGTGCAGAGGTCCGTAACTTCACCGCTTATTTCCAGCGTATTACCGAGCAGTGTTTAGCCACGCTTCCCAATCAATGTGATTGGGTATATGAGCTAGATAATCAGCGTAACATCGTCAATATCGTGCATCAACAATCGCTAGGCGAAACTGCTACAGATTCAATTTAGCTATTTGCTCACTCAATTTAACTGATTATCACTAAATCTAACTGATAGTAACAAAAAACAGAATAACCGTATAAACGAGTCCTAAACCAGCAAGTCCCATGATAAGTCCCACTCTTGCCATGTCCTTGCTGGCAACTAATCCAGTTGCATACGCCAACGAATTAGGAGGCGTTGAAACAGGTAGTATCATTCCTAGTGACGCAGAACAAGCCACCACAACCAGCATCACCAATAATGATAAATCATCCATCGATGTTGCGACCGCTGCTGCAATTGGCATTAACAAATTCGCAGTTGCTGTATTTGAGATAAAATTTGCCATCAACCAACACACAAAAGACATGACCAAGATAACTAACAAGGCTGGTAACACAGAGTAATCAATCGCATTTGCCATCACTCCCGCTAACCCTGTTTTATCTAATGCAATACCAATCGCAATACCACCAGCAACCAGCCATAACACATCCCAATTAATTAACTTCAATTCTTCTTTACCTATGATGCCAGTTAACGTAAATATCGCCAGTGGCACAATCGCGACAACATAGGTATTCATGCCATGTAGACCAGTACTCATCCACAAGATAATCGTTAACGCAAAGGTGATATAAACCACGATGGCTTGCCAACTACGTTGAAAGTCACCGCCAAGCTGTAAATGTAAGCTGTCACCGCTAAAGGGAAACAGTTTTTGTAATAACCACCATGCAAAAGCCAGTAGCACGATGACAAAGGGCAAACCAATCATCATCCAATCCAGAAAACTGACATTATAAAGACGGTCTAAATACTGCAGCGCAATTGCATTCGGCGGCGTACCAATCGGTGTCGCGATCCCGCCAAGGTTAGCAGCAATGGGCACACTTAATACTAATGCTTTGACACCCTTTTCTTCTTTCGGCACAGACATCAGGATTGGTCCTAACAAGGACAGCATCATCACCGTCGTTGCCGTGTTTGACATAAACATAGAAAACAACGCAGTGATCATCATCAAGCCAAGCATAATCATAGCGGGTTTAGTGCCAAACGGTTTTAATAATACGTTAGCTAGATTTGTATCCAAAGCATATTTATTTGCTGCAATTGCAAGTGAGAAACCACCTAAAAACAACACAATAATCGGTGACGAAAAAGCAGCGAAAATATCGTTATAATGCATCAGCCCCTCGATATTAGTGGCGGGATCGATCCCATCATTAAAAAAACGAAAACTGTAAAGCCCTTGATCTGAGAGCATCACTAACTCAAGCGTTATAATTAAAATCGATGTGGCAAAGACAGGCACAGGTTCGAGGATCCACAATAAGGCAGCAAGGACAAAAATGGCTAACAATCGATGTTGTATAATACTAAGGTTATCAAAGGGTAATTGTGAGGTTGGGACAGAGAGTAAAAACAGCGGAATGCCAAACGAAATTAATAGTTTAACTAATCTAATCATTAACAAATGGCTACCGTTACCGTCAACCACAGGTACTTTATCTACAGTTATGTTCGTCATTAGCTTTAACCTCATAAGCCACTAATTCATAACATATAAAATACACTTTTTTGATCTTTATTATTCGTTTGTCTATCACGTTTTAAACGTATAAAACATTTAGGTAACCATAAAGAGATACTTTCGTTAGTGATCTTACAGAAAACAAAAAAGCCCCAAAGGTATAATCTTATTTTTAGTAAGACTACCAATGGGGCTAACTTAATCATCAGAAATGATTATTTATAACATCCGTAAATTAAAGGTTACGTAATGCGTTAATACGGTTTTGAAGCGGTGGATGGCTCATTAATAATTCCATCATCGTCTTCTTACCTGTAATACCAAACGCCATCATCGAACCTTCAAGTTGTGTTTCTTGACTTGTTTTTAGACGTTCTAGTGCAGCAATCATCTTCTCTTTACCAACTAGATTTGCTGCGCCAGAGTCTGCCTTAAACTCACGTTGACGGCTGAACCACATTGTTAAGAAGCTTGCTAAGAAACCAAATAGCATTTCTAACACCATTGATACGATGAAGTAAGTCATAAAGCTACCACCTTCACCCTCGCCTTCTTCATCATCCGATGTGAAACCACTTACTGCATTAGCAATAATACGTGATAAGAAGATAACAAACGTATTCACAACACCTTGCATCAAGGCCATTGTGATCATGTCACCGTTAGCAACATGATTGATTTCGTGGGCAACAACAGCTTCTGCTTCATCACGTGTCATTTGTGCTAATAGACCCGTTGATACCGCAATTAAAGCGTCATCGCGTTTAGCACCCGTTGCAAATGCATTCATCTCGGCAGCATCATAAATAGCAACATCAGGCATGCCAATACCCGCTTGTTTTGCTTGTCGAGTAACGGTTTCTAATAACCAATGTTCATTCGAGTTACGAGGCTCTGTGATGATCTCGCCGCCAATTGAACGTAGCGCCATTTTCTTCGACATCATTAATGAGATTAATGAACCACCAAAACCAAACAATACCGCCATCACCAACAACCCAGAAAGGCTACCTGATTGAATACCGGTAGTTGCATAGATAATGTTTAATACAATACTAAAAACCACCATTACGGCCAGGTTGGTTGCAAGGAATAGCATAACGCGTTTCATATATGTGTTTTCTCCAATCAAAATAGAATGACATAATATGACAAAATTCAGAAAACGCAAAGAGATGACACTGTAAAGAGGAGTAAAGAATAAAAAATGACCTTTAAATGCTTAATACATCTAAAGGTCCAAAATACAAATGTCGCTGAGTGATGACACTGTATGTACTACAAAATAAAAAAGGTTAATTAACCGCTATATGAATAAGGTCAATAAGCTCTGTTTCTGTCGCAGGTTCACGAGCAAGGTCTAACTCGGGAGCCGCGCCACCACTTAGAGAGTAAACTTTCGAACCACAGTGATCGTAATGATACCAAGTACCATCAATACACACGTCCGTGTAACATTTAGGGTTGCGTAATAATTCCATCTTTACCGCCTTTACTCATGTGTGAATCACTTTACATACTGTTCACATTAACTATAAACGCATAGACTGATACCAGCCATTGATACAGATCAAGTTACAATTCGTTTAATGCTTTGTCACCATTTTATTTCGCTAACTTGCAACACAGGCACGCGTCATTTATCATCATGGTGCTTAACACCCCCACTATACACTCGCTAAATACGATTAACTCATCACTGAACTAAGCTTAGACATTAGGGCTTACAAGGCTATATAAAAGGTTAAAATACGATGGATATTAATGGTACCTGTATTTCACACACTGTCGATGAACACGGTCCTATCTACGTTTATGAAACAAGGACTAGCCGGATCCTCAGCTTTGATGGGAAGATCTATCAAAGTTACATGAAACTGAATAACATTAATGGATTAGCACTCGGCTACACACAAGCTATGATGACGGGTTTATTGTTTATCCCTATACTAAAAACAGTCTCGATTATGGGACTCGGTGCAGGCTCAATGGCAAAGAACCTACTCAGTAGTTTCTCCGACTTAAACGTACACGTGGTTGAATACCGTGAAGCAGTAGCTAAGACCGCAAAAAAATATTTTAGCTTGCCCGACACTGACCGCCTCTTCATTCATATAGACGATGCTGTTAACCACATGAAAAATACCAACATGAAAAGCGACATTATCTTTTCAGATCTATACAACTCAGCAGGTATGGAACCAAAGCAAATACAGTCATCCTACTTGTCTGATTGTAAAAGTGCACTCAACGAACAAGGTGTCCTTGTACTCAATATTTGGCATACGACTCTTAAATCACGTCAAGAGTTAGATGAATTACTCGCACTCGAATTTGAAGGCCGACTACTCAGCTTCGAAGTCGAAAGTGGAAATACGATCGTACTCGCATTCAAAAACAACATCCCTTCAATAAAAAGAGCAGAGCTACTGACTAAAGGTAAATGGCTGCAGGAAGAAATGAACATTCCGATGGAACGTTATGCTGAATTACTTTGGGATACGCAAAATTTATCAGGATAGCAAGCTAACAACACCCACTATGTATACAAATAGGTGTCGCTGGATGACACCTATTCTTATACTAAATATAAGATTTAATGCTGTCTGTAACCGATGTCGCGAGCTCACGGATTAGGTAGCAAAACGATTAACCTACTTTAAGCACACCAGTTTGTACAAGATAACCTGCAAAACCAGCCCAGCTTAGTGCTAATAATGCCCAAGGTAATCGACTTGAACTTGATTTTGCTTGTTCAATTTCAATATCTGCTTCATTTTCTTTTGCTACTGCCGCGTTATTAGATCTTATTTTTTGTTTTTTCTGTTTATCAAGTTGGCGAACTTTAGCTTTATGCTGTTTTTTGTATTCGGCTATTCCCTTTTCAATACCTGCTGCGATCAATTTAGTCTGCTCTCTGCTTTGACCTGGTTTTTTAATACCGTTAGCAATGCGTGTCGATTCAGTTTGCACTTCTGTTGATACTTTCTGTGTCATGGATTTTTCACTCTTAATTCAGTTACCTTGATGATAAATAACTCAGGTCCATGTTGCAAGTTTGCAAGATTACATTCCAAGTTTCCGATGATCTATTTCTGGAAAACCGTGCAGTCATGTTCTCATGGAATATGTTGAAAAAAATAATCAAGTTATACCAAGTTTACTTATTAAGGGGTCAATAATGCTTAGCATTATTGCACTAAGCCATTGTTGGACATAAACGTGTTAGAATTATTGTACAAGCTGATAGTAATACTCATTGTTTTTTGTTGGATAAGTGAAGACATTCAACTGTTAACTATAAAATTTTAATTGATGTTTTATATGAGTGATGTTGTACGTTTAAAACGGAAGTGACATAGTTAACATAAATAATTTGCGGATTCCGTAGCAAAAGGGGAAGTTATGTTTCTTCTAGGATTATATTTATTTATTGCCTTATTTTTTTCATTCTTGTGCTCTATTGCTGAAGCTGTTTTGTTGAGTGTGTCTCGTGTACACATTGCCATAATGGAAAAAGAAGGGCATAAAGCAGGTGGAATTCTACACGTATTAAAAGAGGATATTAATAAGCCGTTAGCAGCGATCCTAACTCTGAATACAATTGCGCATACGGCAGGTGCCGCAGGAGTTGGTGCTCAAGCAACAGTTGTTTTTGGAAACTCTTCACTGGGTATTGTTTCAGCGGTATTAACTTTACTGATCCTCGTTTTTTCAGAGATAATTCCTAAAACACTGGGCGCTTCGTATTGGAAGGAGTTGGCCCCAGTCACCGCTTACAGTCTGAAGTTTCTGATTTTTGTATTGTATCCGTTTATCAAAATGTCGGAAATTATTACCCGTAACATTCAGGGTAAGGAAGACTCAGCAGGTTTTAATCGCAATGAATTTACCGTCATGGCACAGTTAAGTGCCGAGGAAGGTCATATCGATAAGGAAGAAGCCACCATATTACAAAACCTGCTGCTATTACAAAAAATTAAGGCCAATGATGTGATGACACCAAGCACAGTGATACTTTGTGCTTCCCAAAATTTAAAAGTAGAAGAGTTTTTTCATAAATATAAGAAAACTCGATTTACGCGAATACCCATTTATGACAAAGATCCAGATGACATTGTTGGTTTTGTTATCCGCTCTGATCTGCTATTGGCGCAAGCTCGCGGCAATAAAGATACCCGATTAAATAACTACCTCCGAAAAATGCCAACTTTTCTGGATGTTATATCTTTATCTCATGTCATGAAGGAATTATTATCTGGTAAAATCCATATTGCGCTAATTGTAAATGAATATGGTACTGTTCGGGGAATATTAACACTGGAAGATATCTTGGAAACCCTGATTGGTCGTGAAATTATCGACGAAGATGACAAAGATATTGATATGCAAAAATTAGCAAAACGCTTATGGAAAATCAAAGCTAAAAAATTCGGCATTAAACCAGGCAATACCAGAGCTGATTAGATTATCTATTCATCCCCACTAACCATAAGATCGTTATTCGCAGTGGTCATGTTGGAGCAGTAAATCAAGGCAAGTTTATCTCGGGATTAAAGATATCAACAATGTGACATTTTAAACTTGCCTTAACATGGTGAGACATGCAACCCATACGTGTTATTGTTAAAATAATCTGACGAAAGGGTTATAATGCGGTTCTTGTCGTTGGTTTACATAAAATTGACCGTATCAAGGATCAAATTGAATAAATTGTTACCTTTAACCTCTACAGCCATATTTTTAGGATAATTAAGAGACGCGTCCCAATCAACAGATGCTTCAACACCATCCGTTTTAAAATACAGCGCCCCATTAGCAACAAATTCACCATAATTGCTAGATGAAAGGTCAGTGTCACGAACTTGTACCGAAATGTACATATCATGCTCGGGAGTCATATCCCCAACAGCAATATAATCATTATCATTAGACGTTGTAATGACTTCAGGCATAACGCCAATGCTACCTGCGATTTTAGCGAACAAGGTGTATTCGTTAGAATTAGAGCCTGAATGGTCGATGAGACGAATTTTAACCACTTGGTTTTCTTCTGGAACAATTTTAAAACAAGAGAGTCCTTGGAGTTCATTTATATTAGCCTGGTCTTCTTTGTACTCTCGATAAACACCCGCTGCGCCTTGGTGTTGCCAGCAGTGGAGAGAGCAAGCAGATCCAACTTTAACTGAATAAGCTTTGTCATTGAAATCTTCTTTAACACAGTCATACACCTTATCAGTAACCTCATAAGGACCATATTGAGAACCTTCGAAACTAAAATCTGAAAAGAATAATACAGTACGAGCAGTAATTTTAGTGTTTTCCATAATATGTGTAATTTCCATTTTATATATTGAAAGAATGTCTTAATTAAAAGCACAATTAAATATAGCAACACTAAAAGAAAACTAAACCACCACGTAACACTTTAGGGATATGAATCACATAAGGTAATTGCTTATTCAATAGTACAGGCACAGAAATATTACTTAGTATCAATAACTGTTTGTCACAATAATCATTATTCATCTGCTAAGTTGAAGCCCCCACCTCGCTTCGCGCCCGACAAGTCAGGTTTTACTGCGCGGTTATTTCTACATTAAATCGACTGTCTTCTACGTAACAGCTTAGCTATCATGCTCAGTGCCATATCGGCCTTACTCATTTTTCCTGCTTTGTTTTTCCTTAGTGCCACTATCGCGTCTTTGAATTTACGCCGAGCATGAGCCAGCAGCCCACAAGTTTGTTGCTTGCCTGCTGATAAGCCGCGTAGCCATCGAGTTTAAATAGCCATTAAACAGAAAGCGTCCTATTCGACTTGACTTGACAATACAATGTTAACGATAATGATAAAGCATTGATAATAATAAAATATTGATACGGTTTTGTGGCTTAGAGTCCACGTAGTCATATATATTTCAACTTACAACAGGGAATTGTTCATGAGTATACAAATTAATGTAAAAAAGCTAGCAGGATCTAACCGAGTTTCAACTTATGGTGTAGAGCTAACGGATACTATTAAAGTACTTAAATTGAAGATAAAAGATAAAGAAGGAGGGATACCACCTGAAGCGTTTCGTCTTATATATTTAGGGAAGCAAGTTGAGGACAGTAAGACGATTGCAGACTATTCTGTTGAAGAAGGATCAACTTTGTATCTCGTACTTCGATAGAAAGCGGCTTGCTCCCGTAAGCTCGCTAACTTTTTTAAATCAAAAACCTTATTCAGTTTGCTTGTCTTTTAATCTGCGCAACTGATTTTGGGGAAAATTTGGCTTAGCGCAATTGCACTAAGCCAAAGCTGGACAGAACCTTGATAGTGTAATTATACTAGACGGTGGTGCTACTCATTAGATTTTGTTATATCCAATGCCATAAGTTCACCTAGCAAGTAAAACATCCCCTTACACATAAATTAAGAGAAATTTAAATATACCTATTTGAAAAATAGTTATTTTACCTATGATTTCAGTGAGAATTTAAATTTATGAACTGATAAGATTATTCCTTTTGGAATCGGTTTTATTTATAGGTATTGTATGCGATATGAAAGTTTGCCTAGTGAGGCAGTAAAGGACTACGATACTCGTAGACAAAAAGAGATAAGCGATAGAGAAAACCAAAGTAATCGTATCGTGCATGAAGTTAAAGAATTAAAGCATCATTACGCCTTAGATATTCATTGCGGTATTGAAACATACAAGCAAGCCATTAAATCTAATATACCCTTTTCAAATTAAAGATGTAATACCTGCTAATTGGAAAGCTGAAGAAATGGGTCCATCTAAAACTAGACTCACATACCCGCTTGCTGATAATACCCCAAAAACGTTAATGTTACGCTATCGTGATTCATTTATGAGTGCTTATCAAATCGATGAAGTCACTGTGGATGGAGCCGTTCACGATGCATTTTTACCTTGCTATCTAGCTGTTCAGGTTGAAAACCGACTTGGGCTACCTACACAGGGCTTTATTTATCATTTTATCGATTCTAAATTTGCACATGAATATAAAATAAATACCAAACCCGGAGCGTGGAATTTTAGTCCAACCCACTCTACAAGTGACTCACTTTCTGATGATATTATCGACCTTTCACTTAACTTCGTCTTACTTCCAACAAAGTTAAAAAATGCACCTGTGAAGCAGCACCTTTTTTATCGTCAAGATAAATTAATTCAAGACGATTTTTCTGATATTAATGATGGGTGGCTTACTAAGAATGCAGTCAGTATTGATACAAAGGCTCTAATATCAGCGTTAGAAGAACCCCTAAAACGGGTAAATGGTAGTGATGACAGTAATGAAATCAATACCCCCCCCAGCTCAAACACACGTAGTAAAAATAGGAGATACATGGAGTAGCATAGCGGCTAAATACGGATTAGCGCCTAAAGCATTATTAAACCTTAATATGAAGTTTGACAAAGACCCCGACAGCTTAGCAGCTGGTGACTCATTACAAGTTGAGGAATCGAAACAAGCTCAATGTAACGAGGTTGATAATACATTGCCTGCATCTGCGGTTAAAATTGAAAATAACACACCTAATTCAACGTATCAGTTTAACGGTAAAATGTTGACATCAGAGGTTCACACGTTAAAAGAAGGGACACTACCTTTTGCAATGCCCTTGCTTAACCTCGGCATTAAGACATCAGCAATAAAAGATATTGATGATTGTTATTTATTTTTTGGTGACAGTGATGAAACGCTTGAATCGTTTGCTGAAGATGTTTATGGCAGTGATGATTTATTTTTTGTTGAGCATATTAAGAACACTAACCCGCATTTAAAGTATTCCTTTGGGCAAATAAAATCAGGAATGCCAGTAGTAGTAACTACTTGGAAAACAAAGCACAATGAAGAAGAAAATACCATTGCGCAAGCTAAAGAGTTAATGACTCAGTATCTCACTTTAAACGTAGATGAACGACAATGGTTTGCTGATAACCATGATGTTGTTACTGAAGTCTTAACCATGTCCGCAGAAGGTGGGATGGATAGCTTGCAAGTCAATGCTGATACTGGTGAGCTTATTGAAATTAACCTTAATAACATTATAGCAAGCACAGGCGCGGTAATCGCTGGTGTGGGAACGCAAGGTGACCATATTAGCAAAAGACTAAAAGCTTTTTCGGATTACTCTAATTACATATCGTCCAAAACAGCAGGTTTAACAGGGCAAGCTCTCTACTCTAATACTGACTATAAGGATTGGCGAAAACGAGAAAGAGCATTCCGAGGAGAGATGAAGTCACAGCTCGGGCAGATGGGTAAGCCTAAGTACATAAAAGGGCTCCAAGCGAAAAATATAGGTAACCTGTTAAACGTTAACAAGCGACAAATTTACCGTTCCAAAGATTTCGCTAAAGCGATGGGTGGAATTGGAATGACGCCACTATACAAGCAAGCTATGTCGTTCAGTAAACAAATCAAAATTGGCGGATGGATTGTCACCGGTTTAGGTCTATATGGCAACGCCGCTGATATTTATCGGGATTGTAACATTAGCGGAGTAATGAGCGAAACATGTGGGAGGTCGGCAGCTAGGAATTTGTCGTCAGGAATATTTAATGTTACGGCTGGGTATGTGTTAGGCATAGCTTTAATGGCTGCTCCGGTTACAGGTGGATTATCAATAGTACTAGTGAGTGCTGGTACGCTTGCTTGGGGTATGTATGGCGGTGACAAATCCAACGAAGTTGGCTCATTTATTGAAGAGGTTATATTTGACTAATGGATATACTAATACACGAGATGATGAAATATTCAGCAATACTTTCTGTGTTAGGTGCTATTGCTGTTCTCATACCTAATATTTACTTATCGATAAAATTAAGGAACCACAAGCAAATAATTATAGAAAGCATAATCTCAGGAGTACCAGAACGACTTCAATTCAGAATTAGTGTTGGTGTTAATGCGAATATGTCTTGGGTGTTTGCTTCATATGCAATATATATATGGTTTTCTTATTTACTTTTTCGCTATGGGCACCATGTTACTCAAGATGAGTTTAAATCATGGCATCAGGCCACTAAGAAAGCATTTGGTCGCTATTTTTACCTTGGTCTGCTCTCTGCGTTCGGGGGAAATTGTTTCGCATTCGGCTTTATATTTTTTATTCCCCTTTCTACCTTATCTTAAGTGGCTGTGAGCTCAGTGAGACCGTCCCCCTTTATTGGTGGCCTGTTTTGCTCTTGCGATGAAAAACAGCATTCATTCCTCACATAAGAAAATGTATGGCAAATCGATATGAAAACATCGTGAGTGAGTAACTGCTCTAACGCAGAATGGGGCAATTTTGAGTTAGCTAGGCTAGCCAACTCAATTCTGGACAAAGTCTTGTTATAGTTATTGTACTAGCGGATGGCAATACTCATTATATTTTGTAGGGGAAGTGAAGGGATCTAGCAGACTCCCTCACTCTCACTAACCATAACGTACTTTATGCGTGTAACACTTATTGAGTACTGTAAGTTTAACTTAGTTATATCACTCTTATCATATGGTTTTTATTGTGAAAAGCTTGATGAAACAGCAGCATAATTCTATCTGAGGGATAGTATGTCCTTTATTCTTAACAATTAAATTTGAATTTACGACACAAGCCTAACTCTGCAAGATCGCATTCCTGACAGGAGACTAAGCATTGTAAATACAATGCTTAGATAACGTTAATTGAGAGTTCACTTTCCGACATGAGTTTTATCTGGGTGGTAAGGTTCAAGCGTACCGTATTTTAATTCCACAGTTAATGGTAACTCAGCTGTTACAGCTTGAGTACTTCCTTCAAGTGTAACGCTTACTTCCTCAATAATTGTAGCTTGCGCAGATGTGATAGCTAATCCTGAAAACAGAATTGCGATTGCTGATAATTGTTTTTTTAACATACCTAATCCTTTAGTTAATTATTAATCAATAAGTACAACATTAATATCTCACGAATGTAGCGCTTTTAATGTTAAAATCTCTATGTATCCAATATCACTTTAAATCGATGATATAACTATATTAATCCAACTAAACAACAAAAAAAACTACAGCAGCATCACTTTAGACATTTCAGAATGAAAAACCTTATTTGGGGTTAAACAAAATAAGAAAAACCATAATTCGAGCAATAATGAGCATTATAACAATTATAATATATCCCAACAACGTTACCACAATATTATTACGTCCTAGGGCCCTTAATATGATAACTTCGACGGTTATTACTGTTGGAATATTTAATCACTCTTATTTCTTGCCATAAGGCAAATAATCGTCAAAGGATGTACTTTAGGTCTGCCGAGATTCTTACGAAACAGGCCAAGTTGAGCGTAACATATTGTTATTATTTTAAAGTTCCACCTGTTTTCGTAACTCCATGGCTACTAGGAATTGAGTCACTAAACTTTACGTAGTGAATAACACTTATTGGGTATTATCTCGTATGGCAATATCAACTCATTCTTGGACAAACCTTGATAGGATATAATGACTAAATCCCCCCCCAGCCCCCCGAATTACAGAACGTATTACTCAATTGAAATGGTAACATCCTACACAAGACAGCTTCTTTTCTTTCCGGTGAATATAGAGTCATTTCAGCCCCCTATAGTTGACTGAAAATACAGGGGTAAGAACACTGATTACTGAACTGTTTTTGTGAGATATTTTGTAGGTATTTGTCAGAAAAAGTCATCTTGAATACGTCTTAAATATGTTAAAGCATTCTGTTAGAATAATAGGCTATTGATTAAAGAATACCGAGCCAGCATGTCAGAGTTTAAAGAATTTTCACTTTTAGAGTCAATTATTGACCGCGTTAGTCTTAAAGGCTATAAACAGCCCACACCAATCCAAAAAGAATGTATCCCAGCTCTTATTAATGGGAATGATCTTCTTGGTATAGCGCAAACGGGAACAGGAAAAACGGCGGCTTTTTCATTGCCTATTATCAATAATTTTGGGCGGAATAAAATAGATATCAAAGCTAAGAGCACGCGTTCGCTCATACTAACACCCACGAGAGAGCTTGCCTCGCAAATAATGCAAAACATTGATGACTACTCTGATGGTTTAGGGCTTAAAACTAAGGTTGTTTATGGTGGTGTAGGAAGACAAGATCAAGTTGACTCTATCGCACTTGGACTTGATATTTTAGTAGCCACCCCTGGAAGGTTATTGGATTTAATTAAAACGGGCGATATAAATTTTAAGGCGTTAGAAGTATTTGTATTAGATGAAGCAGATACAATGCTTGATATGGGGTTCTTTAAGGATGTTCAAAGCATCATATCTAAACTGCCAAAGAACCGACAAACACTATTGTTTTCAGCTACTATGCCTCCTAAAATAGAGATACTTGCAGAAGCAATATTAACGGATCCAACAAAAATTCAAATTACTGCTAAAACGGTTACTATCGACTTGATTAATCAAAGTGTATACCATCTTGAAAAATCGAATAAAGTACCTTTGCTACTTAATCTCCTGAAAGAATCTGACTATAAAAAAGTGCTCATCTTTTGTAAAACCAAGCCTGGCGCAGACATCATTGTTAACACACTCGAAGAAGCATCCATAACTGCCGCTAGCCTTCACAGTGGTAAAACACAAGCAGCGAGAGAGGAAGCGTTACAGCACTTTAAAAACGCTAATTTACGCGTATTAGTTGCAACGGATGTTGCTGCTCGTGGCATTGATGTTGATAATATTACTTTAGTCATTAACTATAACCTGCCTGAAGATCCAAGAAACTACATACACCGTATAGGACGAACTGCACGTGCAGGGAAAAGTGGAATGGCCATTTCATTTGCTGTCGAAAATGATATAACGCTATTAAAGAGTATTGAAAAGAGCATAGGCCAAGTCATTCCTGTTGTTACAGAACAGCCTTTCCATAAAGAGTTTGCTGAAGCGCTTAAAAAAGCCAAGAAAAAGGTTAAAAAAAGAAATAGAAGGTGAGAATATCGAGTCTGAGTAAAGATATCGTAATAAGCGCCTGATAAAAAAGGACTATAACCGTGGTTATAATCCTTTAGGAAAGTCGTAAAACAAAAAAATTAATGGAATGGGAAGAGGTAATTCATCCAAGATGCCATACGTAACAATATTTTACGCATGATAGCCACGTGTTCAAAATGCTCTGAATAGATTGCTGTCTGACCATACGCGCCCCCCATCATCACATCACTGTATTGCTCGAAGCGTGGATCATCGATTTCAAACAATACAGGGATACGGCCTGGAATTCGCGCAGTCTGAACTGAAATTAATGTACCCGATGCTTGAATTTGTCCTTCAGGGATCGCAGGAATAGCACCGATCACCCTCGCGCTAAACACCTTACCCGGCAGCCCATCAAAAATCACTTCAGCTTTCGAACCTTTCTTAAGACGCAGCATACTGTTTTGACGATACCAACCGACCAGATTCTTATCGTCTTTATGTTTAAACACCATCACAGGTCGCAATGGTATACTCACTGCACGCATCCCTGGACGTAATGCTTGTTGTACGACATAACCGTCCGTTGGTGCACGAACAACTGTACTATCAAGGTTATACAAGGCTAACTCTCGCTTAGCCGTTAAGTCATCAACTTGGCCACGAGTCAGATCAACATCTCGTTGTTTACCAATGCCTTTACGATACAGTTTTTCCGCACGTTTAAAGTCTGCGCCTGCAACCACTAAATTCGCTTCAATTGAATCTAGCTTGTCTTGAAACGGCTTAGGATCTAACTTAAATAGCACATCCCCTTTCAGCAGTAATTGATTCGGTTCAACCGGTACTTCAATCACAGTACCGCTAACGGCAGGCACAATTGGCGTAGTCGCATAATACTCCCGACTAATCTCTGAAAATGGGTGATTGTAATTCATGGTGAACACCAGTCCACCAATTAGAATGATGCCACCAAGTATCGCAGTTGGTACACTCCATTTATTTAGTGGGATCTTGAAGATTTTGAATATCGCGATACATAAGGCGGTATACGTTAATATGAGTAATAAATCCATTATTCACTATCCCCTTCTAACGCATTAAGACGTTGTTTAACTTCGGTTAATTCAAGTTTTAATTTTTCGATGTGTTCTTTACTTGAATGACCATCCGAGAAACCCCAACCACGATCGGTTCGGTACAACGTCGCCCAGATCCACAAAAACGGCCAAAGTACATGTAAGGTGAAGAGACTTACCCAGCCTGCAACATGGATGGCATCTTGGTGTGGATGATTACGATGAACAGCAATTTCATAAGGAATATCATGTATAACGATGACACCATAAAACAGCAAAATAGCAACAAACACCAGTAACCCGAGTGCAACGTATTCCAACATAATAACTCCTTTGACCGTTGAAAATATTGCTTACTGCCAGTGAGGAGTCAGTAAGCCTATCATTTAACTCTAAAAATAATACAATTCGTATACAGAGCTTCAATGATAGACTACGTCGGTGGGATTTAGCGGGGAACGAACCCATTTATATTCGAGAATTTAACCATTCATACGTTGTATTATACGTTTTATAAAATCTTTCAATTTAGGTTTGTTCTCTGGTGAAAAACTAATAGGTCGACATGCCGCTACAGCTGCTAAACCAATACGTGCAGTATATACGCCAGCACCAACACCTTGGCTTAAGCGAGCACCTGTTATTCCCGCTAAACTTGTTGTGCCAAATTCTTGCAACATTTCATCAAGTGCAAGTTCACTTACACCAATTAATGCCAAGTAACGGAGCACGCTCTTTAATAGCTTGTAACGGTTGGCCAACGAAGGACGCATGCCATATACCTGCCCTACCTCGTCAATCATTTTCATACTACGCCACAATGCTAATAACATATCAACAGTTGCCCACGGACTCGCAGCTACCACCATACCCGTTTGTAAACTGTGCTTAGATACACGCCGTAACGCTTCTTTATCCAATGGAGCTAAAAACACCTGTTCAAGATGTACCATAGCTTCTTTATCACTGCTGTAATCAGGCATAGTTTTAATGCTTTTAGCTAGCAGAGCCGCTTGTGGTTTGCCTTTATAAAATTGCGTTAACTTAGCGATGAAGCCTTTCGCTTGACCAACATCATTGGTCATTTTTAATTGTTCGGCCTTATCTTGTAACCCTGCTAATGCCGCCATATTTTCTTTATCAGACATAAAGCTAAACACGCTACGTAATGCCAACATAGCAACAATGATAATCAATCCTGCAAAACCTGCAGCAGCGATCCAATGTAAGGCTAAGGCACTTTGGAATATGGTATACATTTGCCATAACGACATCACACCAAAGATACTCGCAATACCGATAACAAACGACTTTAACCCTTTGATTGGTAATGCTTCGAGCGTTAACCCACGGTAAGTATCATCAACCACATCTTCAGCAGTAATTGATGCGGGGACTTTACTCAAGTCATTATCGAGATCGGGCATAAATATTTTTGCTTCACGGCTCACCGTCACCACAGCCTCTTCGACTTGCATGTCGATGGTTTTACCTTGATTACGTGTTGAGCTGCTATTCGCTTGCTTGGTCATAGGCATTTGTCCCCTATTAATTCATTTAAAATAGTATCAATTCGAATATGTGGTAATACATCCTGATTACTGTACGACAGCCCTTGTGGTGGATTTAACAAGGGTATTTGCCAATCTAAAAATGGCTGCCACTGCTCCCCCTCGGGGATTCGTGTTGGTATAGTAGGATGAATGTAACCAATTGGTTCACCATTCACTCCTCGTCCAGTAATACCACGATCGCCTTGATGCTTTATCTCTTTAGAAGAACGTACTGCTGCCGTTGCTTCACAGATTGGTTGTACCCCTTCATGCTGCGCACTCTTATAGGCTTGTTTTACAATTACCCCCAGTAGTTGACGCACTGCATCATGGTCTTCACTTAACACCTGATCAATCTTGGTCGCAGCAAACACAACCTTGTCTATTTTAGGCTTAAACAATTGCACTAACCGATTTTGGCGACCATACGAAAAGCTTTCAGTAATACTGGTTAACGCCTGACGCATATCATCAAGATATTCAGGCCCTGAATTTAAGGTATTAACCACATCCACCAGCACTAATTGTCGGTCAATACGGCTAAAGAATGTTTTGTAAAATGGTTCAACCAAATGCTTCACATAGCCTTGATAATTACGTTGGCAATGCTTGTAATAACTGTTGTCAGCCGCACCATTAAGCACATCGTAACTGTATTTCTGACAGCCAAGTAAAGGCACGAAGTTCAATAGTTCTGTATTCTCAACCGTACCCGGTAATAAGAAACGCCCTGGTTGGATCAAACTTAAACTACTGTATTTATATTTACAGTCATGAAGAAACTGTACAAATTTAACGTTTAGTGATTTTAGAACGTCTTCGTCAACGACTGATAATGGGTCTAGCTGCGTTAATTCGTCGAACAACTCCCCCATCAACGCCCGTCGTGGTGATACTTGATACTGCGCTTGGCATTGTTCGCTCCAACGTGCAAAGCTCATTTCACGTAAAGGTAAATCGAGTAACCACTCGCCCGGATAATCACGAATTTCAAGAAACAAAGAAAACTGCTCTGCTTTTAACGGATTTAAACGTCGTCCCGAACGAGATAGTCTTAATTCAAGTAAGCAACCGCTAATATTAGTGGTTGATGCAGGCCATTTTGCTTCAGCTTGCGTTAAACTTTGGTAGTTCTTGTCATACGGAAATACCGGAATATCTGCATCTGCTAGCGGGTGCATTTTTACACCCAACAAACGTTCACTTAATACGGGTGAAAATCCAGCTAGGCTCGCATTCTCGTGATGCATGAGCTGGTTAATTAAGCTGGTGATAAAGGTTGATTTACCACTTTTACTTAAGCCTGTAATACCAACACAAAAGTAACGGTTCTGTAATTTAGCAATGCTCGCCAGCCCGTCAGCTTTAAGAGACGATGCTTTATTCATTAACTTAGAAAACTTTTTGTCTGGGTCTCGCATATACCTACTTCATGGTTAAAGGAAGAAGAACAAAGATTATTTATTATAAACAGTGAGCTTACTATAACTTAAATAAACTGAACAAGAGAAAAATTAGATCGATTAATGCGGCACGTTTTCATATTGAAAGGATAAATCGCTTAATACGCTGGCGTGTTACGTATCTCTTCACCTGACGATTTGACCCAATATGATTGTATTATTATGGGAACAAGTTTGAAGAATCGATATTGGCGGTTTGTTACTGAAGAAAATGAAATCTCGGTGCCTGTACAAAGTATGTATATCATTTATCTTTCGCATAAACATTTAGCTCGAAACGTGGGAGGCTAAAGTATAACCAACTTGAGCCCCCCTACATTCTTTGACACATTGCAGTTAATCCAAAAGCTCCCACGTTCATGAGCAGACGAGCTTCTGGTCTAGCGCTATATACGGATTTAAACATAGACGTATGTGTACAGTATCTTACAACGCTATTCTATAGAGGCCACCACTAAAGAATGACGTAACCAATAGATTTCCTTCATCAAATAAAGGGTTACCTTCTGGCAAGTTTAGCTGATAAACAATACTACTCGGTATCACTTTCATACGGATAGTTGAATATTTTTTAGCTCTGTCTTCAAATTCAGCTGGTGTCAAGATAACAACAGCACCTGGTACAGAAATTTTAGAGTATGCAATATAGCCTTCATGAATAGCAAAATCATCTATACCCGCAAGTTTTGACCCATTGTAATGAACATTTACGTCACTCGCAGAAAAGTCTGGATTTATTTTGGCTTTGAGGATATTTGAACCACCTGCATAATAAAGAGTATTTCCTTCTATTTGCACACCATTAGGGAAGATTTCATTTCCTGATATCCAAGTTTTATGGTTAAACTCCAAAGAGCTAGAGTCACCATTATCTGTGATCGTCACTTGCGAAATGGTATCTCCGTTAGGCGCGAGAAAGGCCTTGGTATTACTGATATAAAGATGCCCTGCACTATCTACCGCCATACCATTTGCCATAAACCAGTATGGGTCAAATGGTTTTTCATCATCCCCTTGAATGAAATTGCTATCTGTCATGTAACCTGTTTTAACTCGTTCACTATTTAGAGCGGTTTCTACTTGAAATAAGGAAACAGTTTCAATTCTTAATCCTGAAAGGCCACTCTTCTGCAAGCAAGCTGCATAAAGTAACGAACCATTCGCAGTTAACCCCGTAAAGGTACACTCTTCACCTTCTGGGGTATCATTGATACCACCTAACACAGTCCCATCAACTGTTCCTTTAACATAAGGAATATGCGTATACGAACCTTCTGAATTTTTGATGATTTCAAAAATCCAACTTTCTTTATCTCTATTTTCTCCCACAACAAACAAGCGACCATCTGTTGTAAAAGCGCTATTTTCAGTTGCTTTAATCTCTTTATGCGAAACAGGTTCAGAGACTATACAACCCTGCAAAAGACCCGTAAGAGTTAAAATTAATGAGAGTTTCATGATTTTATTCATTTTTATTTCCTTATCATAGGCAAAGCAATAGGTATATAAAGCCAAATGCTTGCCATCCTTTTTATTTTTATTTCTATACCTTATCAGGACCCTTATCAGGACTTAGTTTCTTTTTACTATCTAGCAAAAAAGAAGCGATCGCACATAAGTACAACATCTTCATTTTGCCAATTTTTTCAACTCAATCCACCACAAATGCGGTATATCCCTTCAATTTGAGAACCAAGTCTCAAATCATAGGCAGGTTCTTTGAAAAAGATAAAGGTTGTAGCTTAATTCGAAAGGACAATATGAGGGGTTCAAAAATGCTGGAATATTGACGACGTATTTCATTTACCAAGTAATAACGAGAGCTTGTTATGGTTGGAAATCGAGGGAAAAAATGGCTAAGGTCTTTAACCTTAGCCATTCATGAACTAAAAAGTGTATCCAAATTAATTATTTGGCTTAGCGTCTTTTTTCGCTCGATTATTTGTTTTCTTACCATAAGAACGGTTCTTAGCACGGCGTTTATCAGCAGTACGGCTGTTATTATTACCTTTGCTACCGCCTTTACCACGGCCATCATCAACAGGTTTACTTAGATCAGGTTCATAACCCGGCAACCACTGTGCTACTAAACGGGTATCAAGCAGTGTTTCGATTTCTTCTAATAACCAGTTTTCACCAATACTTACTAACGACGTAGCAGTACCTGATAGACCAGCACGACCGGTACGACCGATACGGTGAATATAGTCTTCTGCTTTAAACGGTAATTCAAAGTTAATTACGTGTTTAAGCTGTTCGATATCAAGACCACGGGCAGCAACATCTGTCGCCACTAATGCACGTATTTTACCATTTTTGAAATCTTCAAGACCGCGTTCACGTGCGCCCTGTGATTTGTCGCCGTGTACAGCAATTGTTTTAATACCATCTTTGCACATCTCTTTTGCTAGGCTATCTGCCCCCTGCTTAGTACGGGTAAAGATAAGTACTTGATGCCAGTTGCGAGAACCGATTAGGTAAGACGTTAATTCACGTTTACGATCAGTATCAACCGCATAAACAATTTGTTCAACTTGCTCAGCCGCTGCATTACGCGTATCTACTTCCACTAATAGTGGATCGTTTAATAAGCTTTTGCTTAGCTTAAAGATTGCATCATCAAATGTTGCCGAGAACAACATCGTTTGACGTTTTTTCGGTAGGTGTTTTAGGATACGACGAATTTCTTCCATAAAGCCCATATCGAGCATACGGTCAGCTTCATCGAATACGATTTTTTCAACAAACTCAAGTGTTAGTGTTTCACGATCTAATAGATCCAATAAACGACCTGGTGTTGCAACTAAAATGTCAGCACCTTGTGCAAGCGCTTTAACTTGTGGGTTAATGCTCACGCCACCGTAAACAAGTTCAGCCGTTAATTCACTGTCTTCGCTATATGTAACAAAGCTTTTGTGTACTTGCTGTGATAATTCACGCGTTGGCGTTAATACTAAAGCTCGAATTTGTTTTTTAGCCGTTGGCTCTGCTGAGTTAGCGGTTAACTGCTGGGCCATTAACTGGTGAATTATGGGCAATGCAAATGCTGCCGTTTTACCTGTACCAGTTTGAGCACCACCCATGATGTCACGCCCTTCCAGAATTGCAGGAATAGCCTGAGCTTGAATTGGTGTAGGCGTTTCGTAGCCTAACTTGGTAACAGTATTAATTAAATTTTGATTAAGATTTAAAGCAGAAAAACCCATAATGACCTTACTAAACACAACAACAAAAACGATATGCCGCGCAGTTTAGCAGAAGTATTACAAGATTGCAGATAAAGTCGGTAAAGCAATGATTTTAAGAAGTAGAGGGCAATTTCTGCATATAAAAAAGCCAACCGTGTATACAGTTGGCTATCACTTAAAGCGTTAGTTAAATTTAAAACTTATATGCAATCGAAATCTAGATTGAACTAGTCAATTAAGCTTTAGCTGTTTTACCTGTAACTGTTGTCGCTTTTACAACTTCTTGGTTTACTACAGGGCGCTCTGCTTTTGGTGTCGAGTACCAATAACCTAGTCCCATGAATGCAGTACCAGAAATGATATTACCGAGTGAAACCCATAATAGGTTATGACCAACACCAACCAGATTGAATGCTTCTTGGCTATCTCCGAAGTAAGCCATTGCAAAGATAGTCATGTTAGCGATTGAATGCTCGTAACCAGACGCGATAAATGCTAATAGACACCACCAAATAGCGATAAATTTAGCTGAACCTTCAACACGTTGACACATCCAGATTGCAAGACAGACTAACCAGTTGCATAAGATACCTTTGAATAACAAAACGATTGCTGGTGCAGTTGTTTTCGCTAACGCAACTTTGTGCACTAAACTTTCTGAGTTACCTAATAATTTTCCGCCACCAGCATAATAAAATAACGCTGCAACTGCGATTGAACCAATAAGATTATATAACCATGTTTTTGGTAATATACGTACATTATCAGCCCAAGTGATAGCCCCTGTTTTCGCTCCTAGTGCTAAAAACATAGTATGACCAGTGAACAGCTCAGAACCCGCAATAATAACTAACGTTAATGCAATACCAAATGTCGCGCCCATCACTAATGAACGAATTGATGGATCAACCATGTTACCTAACGTGAAGATCAAGATAATACCAAGACCCACATACGCACCAGCCATAGCACCGCTGATAAGAAAGCTAAGTGGATCTGTCTTGTCTAGTTTTACAATGCGGGCAGCGTTGGCTGAGCATTTTTTAATTGTGTCTGCATACATGAAGGAATATCCTTTTTATAATTGTTAAATTCGAAATTGATACACCAATAATGACTTCACATTTATGTAAGTGATTATTCGTTATTGGAACAGCAACTCTGTAACAGTTTCCATGTTTAAATGCCCCATCCACAACAAATGGGGCATTCATTAATCTAATGTTTCATTATTTCTATTGATGCTACTTAAACGCCAATCTCAACAGCATCTTTGTTTACTCTAATTTTATACGTTGCAAGTGACACTACATCGTTTTCTAAACATTGCCCTGTCGATAAATTAAAGCGTTGTTTCTTCAACGGACTTGCTACCCAAAGCTGCTCGTCATGTTCGCAAATAAGACCGCGTGAAAGTACATTCGATTTAGCAAACGGGTCCATATTGTCTATCGCAAACAACTCATCGTTGTCACGTGGACGAAAAATCGCAACTTGTTTACCATTAACCAGTGCACACACACCTGTCTTTGGGTTGATATCGCTTAGTTGGCAAACGCTAATCCATTTACTCATGCGTGCTCCTCCACTGTGATTGTATAAGTATCCGCTTTCTCTGCAGTTGAAGCAGGACGATGTTGGTCACGTGCACTCACAAAGCGCACATTGCTGTCTTGCTCATCGCTATTAATAAAGTGAGCGAAACGTTTTTGCTGTTCTTCACTTTCGACTACTTCAGACCATTCGCATCGGAATTCATTAATCAGTTTATTAATGTCAGTTTCTAGTTGTTCATTAATACCCAGTTTGTCATTAACAACCACTTCACGTAGGTAATCAACACCACCCTCTAGGTTATCCATCCATACCGACGTACGTTGTAGCTTGTCTGCTGTGCGAACATAGAACATTAAGAAACGGTCAATATATTGAAGTAATGTTGCTTCATCTAGATCCGATGCGAGTAAATCTGCGTGACGCGGGTTCATGCCGCCATTACCACAGACATACATATTCCAACCAGAGTCTGTTGCAATAAGACCTAAATCTTTACCCTGTGCTTCAGCACATTCACGCGTACAACCGGATACACCAAACTTCATTTTGTGTGGAGTACGAATACCTTTATATCGGTTTTCAAGTAACACACCGAGACCGACACTGTCTTGCACACCAAAGCGACACCAAGTACTACCAACACAGGTTTTAGCCATACGTAATGCTTTTGCATACGCTTGACCCGTTTCATAACCTCCAGCAATCAGTTTCTTCCAGATTGTTGGTAAATCACCTTTATGAGCCCCGAACAAACCAATACGTTGTGCGCCAGTGATCTTGGTATACAAGTTATATTCAGCAGCAACATCAGCCAGTACAGCCAGTGCTTGTGGTGTTACTTCACCGCCTGCCATACGTGGAATAACTGAATAAGTACCGTCTTTTTGCATGTTTCCTAAGAAGTTATCATTGGTATCTTGCAGGCCAACATTATCACGACTTAATATATGCTCACCCCAACACGATGCTAAGATGGAACCAACAGTTGGTTTACACACTTCACAACCGTAACCTTTACCGTATTTAGTCAATAATTCGTCAAAGGTCTTAATACATTCAATGCGGATAAGGTGGAATAACTCTTGGCGAGAATATTCGAAGTGACAACATAAATGGTTTTTCACTTCAATGCCTGATTTAGCCAGTTCTGAATTCAATACCTGTGTAATAAGTGGTAAACAACCACCACAACCTGTACCGGCTTTAGTAACTGCTTTTATTTCGCCTATTGTTGTGTGGCCATCGGCAACTGCGGCTGCAATTTTACCTTTAGTGACATCAAAACAAGAACACAATACCGCAGTATCTGGTAATGAATCAGCACCCATTGCAGGCTTATCGCCACCTGCATGCGCAGGTAAAATCAAACTATCTGGATGCTCAGGTAGATCCATGTCATTCAATTTAAGTTGTAATAAATTACCGTAATCAGATGTATCACCGATTAATACTGCACCCAGTAATTTTTTGCCGTCTTCAGAAACAATAATACGTTTGTATACTTCCTCTGTTTCATCAAGGTATACGAAGCTCTTGCAGCCCGGTGTACGGCCATTTGCATCACCGATACTCCCTACTTTTACGCCAAGTAGTTTGAGTTTTGCACTCATGTCCGCGCCTTCAAATACACTTTCATGACCTAACAAGTGGTCAACAGCAACTTGTGCCATTTTGTAACCCGGTGCCACTAATCCAAAGAATTGTTCGTTCCAAGATGCACACTCACCGATCGCATACACATCGTTATCGCTCGTCACACATTGGTCAGTAATGGTAATACCACCACGGCGGCCTGTTGCTAAACCTGATTGATGAGCCAACTTGTCTTGTGGACGAATACCGGTTGAGAATACGATAAAATCAACTTCAAGCTCGGTACCATCAGCAAACTTCATGGTATTACGTGCCGTTTCACCTTGCGCAACGATTTCTAATGTATTCTTACTGGTATGCACTTGTACGCCCAGTTTTTCAATTTTTTTACGAAGCTGTTCGCCACCTTCACGATCTAGTTGCTCAGCCATTAATACCGGTGAAAACTCGATAACGTGTGTTTCGACACCCAGCGCTTTTAATGCGCCTGCCGCTTCTAGACCTAATAAACCACCGCCTACAACGACACCGCTTTTACTGCGTTTTGCCGTTGCTTCAATGGTTTTCAAATCTTCAATAGTACGGTAAACAAAGCAATCTTTACTTTCGTTACCTTTAATTGGTGGTACCCAAGGTGTTGAGCCCGTTGCCATAATCAATTTGTCGTATTTTATTTCACGGCCTGAGTTTGAATAAATGATCTTCTGTGAGCGGTTAATATTGATAGCACGTTCACCAATTAATACATTGATATTATGCTTGCCATAAAAACCTTCTTTTACCAGAGATAATTCATCGGCAGTATGATGAGAGAAATAAGAAGAGAGATGGACGCGATCATAGGCAACGCGGGGTTCTTCACAAAATACAGTTATATCAAAATTTTCGATTTCAGCTTTTTCTACTAAGTCTTCGATGTAACGGTGGCCAACCATACCGTTACCAATAATAACCAGTCTGACTTTGCTCATAATTATTCCTATATATTTATTATGTAGGCATTTTGAGGTATTACTTAGGAGTTAATAATGATGCAGATCAATTTTAATTATGAGGTAACATGAAGGAGATCAAAAGTGTGAACCGGAACGTAATTATATAACGTAATATAGCGTTTAATAATTGAAAATTGATAAATACTGCCATTAATGTAATTTAAAAACAACAAAAACACCAATAAAAATACTCACAAATAGGTATTCATGAGTATTTTGTTATTTAATTACAAATGTGACAAGTCGCTAATCTGTGTATTTATATCGATTATTTTTTGATATAAATAGCTCTAAGCCCATCAACATCGACAAAATCAAGTTGTTCAGGTTTTAAGTATTCATCTGCATAAGATTCGTAGACGCCTTTTGTTAAAAACAAATCAAACACATCATGATCAAGGTGCTCGTCTTTTACCATAAATGCCATTATTTTTAATGCTTGGCTTAACTTTTTAGCGTCTTTATAGGGACGGTCTGATGCTGTCAGTGCTTCAAAAATATCAGCGACAGCAATCATACGACCACCCATCGGGATCTCTTCCCCTTTTAATTTCAAAGGATAGCCTTCACCATTCATTTTTTCGTGATGACTACCAGCAATTAACGGAACATTCTTTAAGTATTCAGGATACATAATCTGATCTAGCATTATGTATGTTTGCACTATATGATCGTTAATGTGGTAACGCTCTTCCTCTGTTAACGTTCCGGCCTTAACAATAAGGTTATGTATTTCACCACGGTTAAAGCGGTGCGCGGGTTGCAGTATTTTAAAATCACGTTTACTGTGCTTATTCTGCTTTTGCTTTTCTTCCCATGTACATAAATGTTCTAGTTTGTCCGCTAACACATTCTCAATGGCTGGCAGCTGATTCAAACCCGCAGGTTTTTTCGCTAACGCTTGTTGAGAGATACCAATATCATCAGGCAATGTTCTTAACCAAGTACGTTTTGATATCTCGGTTAATCGTTGCTGTTTTTCCGGTGCTAAAAACTCACTACCCGGGTTACAACTTGCTATAAATGCAAATTCTTCATCTAATTCCGCTTTTAGCTCGTGGCAAACTTGCTGGGCTCGAGACTTATCCATTCCCTTTGCTATCGACTGCCAATATACAAGGTCAGCATCTCGTTTTAACACTTCATAACGCATACGTATTTCATGAATACGATCATAAATAGTTTCAAGTTTCGTTGCTTTATCCATCACATAATCAGGCGTTGTGACTTTACCGCAATCATGTAACCAGGCGGCAATTAACAGCTCTTCCCTACTTTTTGAAGTTAGCGAAAAATCAGCAAATAGGTCCGTATCAGATTCAGCCGCCTCGGCGATTAATTTGGTAATTTCCGGTACCCGCTGACAATGACCGCCAGTGTAAGGGGATTTTGTATCTAACGCGGTCGCTGTCATCATCACAAAAGAATGGAATAATTCCTGCTGTTCCTGTTCTTTCTCTAAATGTTCTAACACTATTTCGTTAAAACCAATAAAATTTCGTACCAAGCGAATTCGATCGTAGGCTGTTTTATCTATTTTGTCTTTAAAGCCGATCACTAAAACACCGATATTTTCTTCTTTACGGTTCATTAAAGGAATAATAAAGCCTGTTTTACACGGCCCACCAGAAAAAATAGCTTTAGCACCTTCCCCTGATAATTTATGTACATGTTTATCAAATACGTCTTTATTGTCACTAGCGAAAGACTGAAGTTCAAACTCAGGAATAGAACCCGAATTGGCAGCGAGATGAAATTTTTGTCTATTTGTTCTGTTAGTGATGAACAACTGGCAACTACTTGCAGATAAAATAACTTCTGTCTGTTCCACAATCGAAGCGGATAACTCTTCAGGCTTAGATGAACGGGCCACATGGTAAAGGTTATTAAAGAAATCAACGAGCACGCTTTCCATCAATAGCATGGTTTCATTAAGTTGATCAATCTCCGCAATATTTGAGGGTTGATATTTCTTATGTCGATACTTAAATGTTTGAATATTAGTTAAAGATTTATTTAAATATATAAGCGGCCTCGCGATACGCCTAGTCGACAAAATACTAATAATAAAAAATATCAGCGTTAAAAACAGCATGTTTTTAACATTGAACTGAGAACTAATATAGGCTGACATAGCTAAAAACTCTTGTTCTTTAATCAGATTAACAAGATAAATAACGTGTTCGTCTCCAACATTCAACGGGGTTATTAATAACCGAGAGGCTTGACCGTTATTAGTAATAGATTGCATTACCGTATTAAAGGGGGCTAAACGATCTAAATTTACCAGTGCTTTCACTAGCCCTGGCTCACTACTTTCTAGTAAATAGTCATTATCTATATCAATGTTACTGGCAATTACATCTTTCGATGGGGTTAATAAGAAAGTCTTCGCATGTTTCGAGTACTTCATGTCCTGAGCTACTCGTGATAACGACTTATAATCAAAATCGACACCAACAACACTTTTACCGTCATAGGCACGACGTGAAAATGTAATACCTAAATGTTGAGAAGGGTAAAACTTATACGGCTTAGAAAATAAAATACTGCCATCAAGTTTTGTGTTTTTAAACCAAGGGCGAACTCTTGGCTCATAACCACCATTGTCATAATACTCCCAAGAAACAACTTCTAATTCCTTATTCAAAAATACACGACGTTGCTTCCCACTAACCTGATTGAAGTTAACACTGAATACAGCATTAGCTGGCAGCGTATGCTCAGAACTACGCATATCTTCTGTGATTCGGTAAATAAAAACCGACTTGCCATCTTGATTCGCTGCATATAGGGAGGTCATATACGGATTTTTAATTAATGTTGTAGCTATAGGTGCTAGCCATGCTAAATCTTTGTCGTTATTTTCAACTAAGTTAACGACTATCAACATATCAAGGGAAGTGATCGCGGGGATCGAAATAAGTTTAATTTGGCTTTGCAAACTGCTGGTATATTTCTTTACATACTCGTTTGTAAAATTCACTTTTTCTGACTCCATATGGCTTACCCCTGCCACTATCGTCGTTAAGCTAAATATACTAAAGAGTAAAATGAAAATGCCAGAAATATAAGTTCTAAACGAAATAGGTTTCATAATCCATATAATGTTGTAAATATTCTTTGATGACATTGTATCGTTAAAATGACGATTAACGAGGAATATTAAATCTGCTAAGTTTTCCCCTTACAAATCTTACAAACAAAGTGATTTATCGCTCTAATTTTAGACTAAGTGAATACCAAAAAAACACTTATTTTAATCAAGGGTTTAGCTTGTTAAGTAAATAGCCCGTAATACATCAACATCAACATCAGCATCGTCAATTTGCTCTGCGTTAAGTATTCTTGATATCTGTCATCCACTCATCTGTCCAGATAATTAATATTACTAATTGGTTAGTTTTTAATTAGAATATAACTGAAAACCTCATTAAGCATAAGAAATGACGCATTGTTACGAATGAAACCAATAAAAGGTGACATATATCACAATATGGATAGTAATAGCTTTAACTAACATCAAACCTTAATGATAATACCTACATATAGTTACCCAATTAGGTGGATAAACTTAATTTAAACGTGTAGATGAAACAGCTTTGATTTGTTAAACCGATGACATACGACAAGGAAGATAACATGTTAAAAAAACGTTTTTTTAAAACAAAAGCCGAGGCCGATGTTACTTTTGAGTTCGCCTGCGATACCAGTACATCATTAATTAACAGTGATATTGTCGAACTGCATGCTGACTTTAATAATTGGCAACCAATACCAATGAAGTACATAAAAAAAGATAACGTTTTCCGCACTAAAGTTCGTTTACCCACAAACCAGAATTTTCATTTTCGCTACTTAATTAATAGTAATGAATGGCATAACGATCATAAAGCCGATTTATATTTACCTAATACCTACGGTACAGATAATAGCGTTGTATCAACGCTACGTACTAAATAGATAACTAACAATACGTTTAATCCAGGATGGATCATGAGTAACATTTCGACTACAGCAACAATAACAGGGCGCTTTGAAGAACGCTTTAGTCATCAAATCGATGCGCTAAACCAAGGTACACTCGATGACCCTTTTGCTTTTTTAGGTCCACACCAAATCACCAGTGATAAGTACGAACTTAGCGCTTTCATTCCCGGTGCGCAACAGGTGTTTTATCAAGATAAAGACCATCAGCGACGTTATCAACGTGTTGGTACCAGCGACCTGTTTGTTCTTAGCTTGTCAAAAAAACAATACAATGCTAATTATCAACTCACAATCGCATATCCATTTTCTACCGTAGTCGAGCAAGACCCTTATAAATTTGCATCAACCTTAGATCCAAAAGCCGTCTACTTATTTAACGAAGGTACGTTGGAACAAGCTCAACGCCATTTAGGTGCGCATTGGACGATCACCGATAATATTGAAGGCGTTCGTTTTACGGTATGGGCACCAAATGCAAACTCAGTCAGTTTGATCGGTAATTTTAACCATTGGAATCCAACGCGTCATCCAATGCGTAAACACCTAAGTGCAGGTATCTGGGAAATATTCATTGCCGATATTACTGATTCTGATACCGACAATAATTACAAATTCAGTATCATTACCGAAAATGGTGAGCGCTTAGAAAAAGCCGATCCATTTGCCTCGTCCATGCAGTTACCACCGCAAACGGCATCATGTGTCCCCACTAAAGTAAGCTCTAGTGTATGGCAGCAGTCCCCAGCGAAAGCATGGGCACAACGAGCAGAACGAAACGCGATTAACGCACCTATTAGTATCTATGAAGTGCATGCGGGTTCATGGAAACGAGACGAAAATAATGAGTTCTTAAGTTATAAAGCATTATCCGAACAGCTTGTACCTTATGTAAAAGATCTTGGGTTTACGCATATCCAATTAATGCCAATCAGTGAATTTCCGTTTGATGGTTCGTGGGGTTATCAGCCTGTTGGTTTATTTGCCCCGACCAGTCGTTTTGGTAGCTTGGCGGATTTCCAATTTTTTGTTGACGCTTGTCACGAAGCCAACATAGGTTTATTAATCGATTGGGTACCTGGACACTTCCCTGCTGATGCACATGGTTTAGCACAATTTGATGGTTCACATCTTTTTGAACATGCGGATAAACGTCAAGGCTTCCATCCCGATTGGCAAACCCATATCTTTAATTATGATCGCGCCGAAGTACAAAGCTTTTTAATTTCAAATGCACTTGCTTGGTTTGATAACTTTGCCATTGATGGTCTACGTGTTGATGCTGTTGCGTCCATGTTGTATCTCGATTACAGCCGTCAAGAAGGTGAGTGGATCCCAAATCAGTATGGGGGCCGTGAAAATCTAGGTGCCATTGAATTATTAAAACAAGTTAATCAGCGTTGCTATAAAAATCATCCTGGCATCATGATGGTTGCCGAAGAATCAACAGCCTGGCCAGGTGTGACAGCCTTCACTGACCAAGGTGGCCTTGGGTTTGGTTATAAATGGAACATGGGCTGGATGAATGACAGCTTAGAATACATGAGCTGCGACCCACTCTATCGCCAGCATCACCATCATGAAATGACCTTTTCATTAGCTTATGCATTCAGTGAAAACTTTATTTTACCGCTAAGCCATGACGAAGTTGTACACGGTAAAGGCTCACTGCTTAACAAGATGCCCGGAGATGATTGGCAAAAATTTGCTAATTTACGTGCCTATTACGGTTTCATGTGGGCACATCCGGGTAAAAAACTACTGTTTATGGGTTGTGAATTTGGCCAACGTGCGGAATGGAATCATGACCAGTCACTCGACTGGCATTTACTTGATCAACCAGCGCATCAAGGTGTTCAAGCGCTCATAAAAGCCTTAAATAACAGTTACTGTCATCAAGATGCCTTATTTGAGTTAGACACTGAACATCAAGGTTTTGATTGGATCGACGCAAGTAATGCCGAGCAATCCGTGTTTAGTTTTTTACGTTATAACAAAGCAAAAGATGAACATGTTGTCGTGGTATCGAATATGACACCTGCATGCCACTCAAGCTACCGTATTGGCGTACCAAATCTAGGTGAATATGAGGTTATCGTTAATACCGATGATACTGAATTTGGCGGTAGCGGTTTTGCAAGCCAAGCGAGTTACACAGCCGAATACGTTGAATGGCAAGGATTTACACAAAGTATTTGTATAGCGCTACCACCGCTATCAACGGTGTACTTAGCCCCCCAAAAAAATAGCAAAAAATAACCACAGTAATAAAAGAATAGTTAGCCCAAATGTCATAATAAAGGAAGTAATATGTCATTAAAAAAACATACATCTAAAACAAACAAAGTTTGTACGTTAGAGACAAATAATGGGCCAGTGGTGAATGCCAGAACCTTGCCTGAGGATTTAAAACGTCATTTCCATTATACCCTTGGTCGTGATGAAGTGGGTGAATCACCACAATATCTGTACCATGCTCTGGCATTAACAGTCCGTGATCGCTTAATGGAAAAATCACGCGCGACAAAAAAACGACAGCAAACGCAACCGACACGTCGTGCAGCTTATATCTCATTAGAATTCTTAATGGGTCGCGCATTAGGTAATGCGGTGCTAAACCTTGATTTAGAAGACAGTGTTCGTAAAGGCTTGAGCCATTACAGCTGTAAATTAGAATCCATTGCAGATTCTGAACACGATGCCGGTTTAGGCAATGGTGGTCTAGGTCGATTAGCTGCTTGTTTCCTCGATAGCTGTGCAAGTTTAGCATTACCGGTGACAGGCTACGGTATCCGTTATGAATACGGTATGTTTAATCAAAGCATCGAAAATGGTCATCAAGTAGAACACCCAGATAACTGGCTACGTGATGGCCACCCTTGGGAAGTTGCCGCGCCAGAGCATAACCGCCGTATTAAGTTCTTTGGTCATGTAGAAACCTATCAAGATAAAGAAGGTCGCACTCATCACCAATGGGTTGGGACTGAAGATGTACTCGCTGTGCCTTATGATGTACCCGTTCCTGGTTATCAAAACGGTATCGTTAATACGCTTCGCCTTTGGAAGTCAGCGGCAACAGATGAATTTGATCTCGGTGAATTCAACGCTGGTAGCTACACCGAAGCGGTTGCACGTAAAAACTTAGCTGAACAAATTACCATGGTGCTGTATCCAAACGATGCCAGTGAAAACGGTAAAGAGCTACGTTTACGTCAGCAATATTTCCTTACGTCTGCTAGCTTACAAGACATCATTGCTGAATGGGTAAAAGTACACGGCAGTGATTTTACTGATTTTGCTAAATACCACGTGTTCCAACTTAATGATACGCACCCAAGTGTGGCGGTTGCAGAACTGATGCGTTTACTACTGGATGAGCATGATCTAGATTGGGATCTCGCGTGGCAGATCACAACGTCTACAATGGCGTACACCAACCATACCCTGTTGCCAGAAGCATTAGAAAAATGGTCTGTACGTTTATTTTCACACCTATTACCCCGCCTGCTTGAGATTATTTATGAAATCAATGCGCGATTCTTAACGGAAGTCGCTTGTCAGTGGCCAGGTAATGTTGATAAACAACGTGCGTTATCAATTATCGAAGAAGGCGATGATCCACAAGTCCGCATGGCTTACCTTGCAATTGTGGGGAGTTTCTCGGTAAACGGTGTTGCCGCATTGCACACCCAGTTATTGAGTGAAGGTTTATTCAATGATTTCTATCAGCTGTCACCAAACAAATTCAATAACAAAACAAACGGTGTAACGCCACGTCGTTGGTTAGCACACTGTAATCCAAAACTAAGCGAACTGATTAGCGACAAGATTGGTCATAACTGGACCCGTGACTTAAGCGAAATCAGTAAACTACGTCGTTATTATGACAACGCTAAGTTCCATGCCAAGTGGCAAGACGTTAAAAAACACAACAAACAAAAATTAGCGGATTTAGTAAAAGAAGCATGTGGGGTTGAATTCGATACCAACATGATGTTTGACGTTCAAGTTAAACGTATGCACGAATACAAACGCCAGTTACTTAATATTCTGCATGTTATCCATCTTTATGATCGCATCCGTCGTGGTGATACCGAAGGTATGACACCACGCTGCGTATTAATTGGTGGTAAAGCGGCGCCAGGTTATTTCATTGCTAAGTTGACGATCAAATTAATCAATAACGTTGCCGCAACGATCAATGCCGATCCGCTAGCACAGCCTTGGTTACGTATTGCATTCTTACCAAATTACAACGTAACAGCGATGGAAACTATCTGTGCAGCAACGGACTTGTCAGAACAGATCTCAACCGCAGGTAAAGAGGCGTCTGGTACAGGCAACATGAAATTCATGATGAATGGCGCTGCCACTATCGGTACATTAGACGGGGCAAACATCGAGATCCGTGATGCTGTCGGTGCAGATAACTTCTTCTTGTTTGGTGCTCACAGCGAACAGATCACCGATATCCGGGCTCACTACAACCCTGAAAATATCATTGCCAATGACGACAAACTAAACAGTGTAATGACATTACTCAACAGTGGCCATTTCAACTTATTTGAAAATGGTTTATTCCAACCATTAATCGACTCAATTTTAAACCCGCATGATCAGTGGTTAGTCGCCCATGATTTTGCAAGCTACTGTGAAGCGCAACAATCAGCCGCCCTCGCCTATCAAGATAAAGCAGCATGGACACGATTAAGCATTCTGAACACCGCAGCAAGTAGCACGTTTTCAAGCGACCGAACAATTAATGAATACAATCAAGATATTTGGAAGCTAACACAGCTGGACGCTTGATTTAACACTATTTATTAAGCCCTTGATTACTCTTGCTTTCACAACAAAATAACTTAAAGCATTGATTTAATAGTTAATTCAAGGGTGAATAATTAAACCGAATTTCGACACAAGCTTATGGAGAAGTAATATGTCAAAAGGTACACATCGTTATATTAGTAACTTAACTAAAGATACTTACGCCTTAATCCTTGCAGGCGGCAGAGGTAGTCGTTTACATGAGTTAACTGATTGGCGCGCAAAACCAGCTGTATTTTTCGGTGGCAAATTCCGCATTATTGATTTCCCATTATCTAATTGCATTAACTCTGGGATCCGTCGTGTTGGTATTGCAACTCAGTACAAATCACATTCATTAATCCGTCACGTAAACCGTGGTTGGGGACATTTCAAGAAAGAATTGTCTGAGTCTGTCGAGATCTTACCGGCATCACAACGTTACGGTAACGATTGGTATTCAGGTACGGCAGATGCCGTATTTCAAAACATCGATATTATTCGTTCAGAAATGCCAAAATACGTCATGATCTTGTCTGGTGACCACGTATATCGCATGGATTACGGTGATCTACTTGCTAAGCACGTTGAAAATGGGGCTGACATGACGGTATGCTGTATCGAAGTCGCAACAGAAGAAGCGGCTGGCCAGTTTGGTGTAATGACAGTAGACGAAGATAACCGCGTTAAGCGTTTCGACGAAAAACCTGCACAACCAAATGAGATCCCAGGTAAACCAGGGCAGTGTTTAGCATCAATGGGCAACTATGTATTTAATACTGAGTTCTTATTTGATCAACTAGAAAAAGATGCGACGCGAACTACATCTGACCGTGATTTCGGTAATGACATCATTCCCGCAATCATTGAAGATCATCAAGTATTTGCATTCCCATTCAGCGATCCAAATAGTGATCAACAGCCGTACTGGCGCGATGTAGGCACGCTTGACTCGTTCTGGGAAGCAAACATGGAACTAGTGACACCTGAGCCACAACTTAACCTTTATGATTCAAGCTGGCCAATTTGGACGTACCAAGAACAACTACCACCAGCTAAATTTGTTTTTGATAACGATGTACGCCGTGGTATGGCTGTCGATTCGACCGTTTCTGGTGGTTGTATTATTTCAGGTTCAACAATCCGTAAATCACTGCTATTTTCAAATGTACATGTGCATTCATACTCAACAATTGAAGAGTCGGTAATATTACCGGGTGCTAATATAGGCGAAAATTGTAAATTGCGCCGTACTATCATCGACAGCAAATGTGTATTACCAGCCGGATTGATCGTAGGCTATGATAAAGACCAAGACTTAGCAAACGGTTTCCGCGTATCCGCAAAAGGGATCACCTTAGTAACATCGGATATGCTTAAAAAAATGGCAGAAAAGGGCGTTAAAGCAGCACTAGAAAAAGCCGCTAAACAAACTGCAGAACTCGTTTAATCGATAACTGAAAATTAATGTTTTATAGGCAATAAGTCTCTTAACTAAGTGACTTATTGCTATTTTTGTTTTATAACAATAAGTCTCTTTAATTCCACGATTATATTTCAATAAGACAACTTTAATATTCTGCTTTAAGGACAATTTATTCATGCACGTTTTAATGATAGCCGCCGAAAATGATGCGATACCAGGTGCTAAAGTTGGTGGCGTTGCTGACGTAGTTCGGGATTTACCAAAAGCTTTACCTAACCATGATATAAGCGTTGATGTTCTGATTCCTGATTATGGTCATTACGCGAACAAGTTTGAGTCACGCAAACTTGCAAGTGTAAAGGTTGGGTTTGCAGGTCAAACCGAAACAGTTACCCTATTCGAACTGTTTTTACCCGAAACACCAAATAAAGTACGTCAGTTTGTACTGCAACATCCCTTATTTAGTCAAGGCGGTCATGTGTATAGTCATGACGAAGGCAACCGCCCTTTTGCTACTGACGCAACAAAGTACGCCTTGTTTAATCTTGCTGTATGCCAACTTCTTATCGAGTCAAAATTAACCCGACCTGATGTATTACACTTACACGACTGGCACAGTGCAACAATAGCTGTATTAGCCCAATACGCTCCGCAATATAAAGCACTTGCTAATATCCACTCGGTTTACACCGTGCATAACATTGCCTTGCAAGGTATCCGTCCGATTGCAGGCGATAAATCAAGTTTACTACATTGGTTCCCAACACTTAATTTTGATAAAAATGCCATTTGCGATCCGCGCTATAACCACTGCTATAACCCAATGCGCGCTGGTATCAATCTGTGTAACAAAGTCCATGTGGTATCACCGACTTATGCGGAAGAAGTATTATACGCCAGTGATGCTAGCAATGGTTTCTTTGGTGGCGAAGGACTAGAACAAGATCTGGCAAACGCAAAACAGCAAAATCGTTTAGTCGGTATTTTAAATGGCTGTGAATACACAGATACAGTCAATAAAAAACGCACTAAACCACCTGCACTAAGTACCTTTTTAGCCCCTGCACAGCAACAAGTTAAGCGCTGGTTAGCACAGTCTGAACATTTAAAAACGGTACATTACCTTGCGAATGAACAGATCAATACCTGGAATAGCCAAGCACCTTTCACTGATTTTTTAGTAACCAGCATTGGTCGTTTAACCGATCAAAAAGCACTGTTATTACGTCAGCCTTATCAAGGTAAAACAGTATTGTCTGTATTACTTGATGATCTTGCACGCATGAATGGCCGCATGATCATTCTAGGTTCTGGCGATACTCGCATTGAATTTGAATTCATGCAGCTAATGGCAAGTCACGATAATTTCTTATTCTTAAATGGTTATGGCCAGACATTATCCGATCAAATGTATCTACATGGTGATCTGTTTTTAATGCCAAGTTCATTCGAGCCTTGTGGTATTAGCCAAATGTTAGCCATGCGTGATGGTCAACCTTGCCTCGTTCATGCTGTTGGCGGTTTAAAGGACACTGTTCAGCATTTAGAAAATGGCTTTAGCTTTAACGGTTCATCACTACAAGAACAAAGTGATAACTTGATTAATGCCTTTAACGAAGCAATCAAACTCCATGCAAACAAACCTAAAACATGGGCAAAGATTGCAGACAACGCAAAGTCGGCTCGTTTTAGCTGGCAAGAAAGCACAAAGCAATATCTAGAACAGCTCTATACACACGACTAGACTAATAGACTAATAGACTAATAGACTAATAGACTAATACAGTGATAAATATCTAAACCACCCTGCTTTGCTCGGTGGTTTTTTGTTTCCAGCGACGATAAAAATGCACAAGCTATACATTGGGGCGCTGGTTTAGAATATACACCCGCTACATTTTCAGATATAAGTTTCCGTATTGGTTATGAAGCTGATTCTTTTAAACTTGAACAGAAAAAGGCTAAGGATACTAACGTAACGATTGCTTCTGCATACCTTGCTGCAACATACAAATTCTAATTTTAGCTGGTAAGAAAATACAAAAAAATATTTAGAATTACTTCACACGAATTAATTTCTGTAAACGAGTTCAAAGCCACCTAATATTATTAGCTGGCTTTGAACTGTTATTTAACGCTCGTTATAGAGAGCGTAAGAAGGCAATCAAAGCTTGTTTATCAGCTGTTGATAGGTTTTGGTAATTTTCGTTAGATAGTTGAGCCTCACCGCCGTGCCACAGAATAGCTTCGTCGATTGTTCTTGCACGACCATCATGTAGATAACTTGCATCTGGAGAACAAACTTCATCACCCCGCTTATTACGGTCTACATCAATCACACCGCCTGTAACACAAGCTGAAAGACCTAACCCCCAAAGTGGCGCAGTCCGCCATTCTGCTCCAGTAGCTTGACCTTCACCTAAATTATCAGCTAAGCCAGTCCCCATATTATGCAGTAATAGATCCGTATAAGGATGAATAGTTTGGTCTCTAAGTTCAGAAAAAGGTGCATATGAACTCGTTTGCATTGTATCTCGGTGACAACTTTCACAGCCAATAGCATTGAACTTCTGCTTACCAACAATGACCTGTTGTTGCTCAATATCACGCTGAGGTCTAACACCTAACAAAGCAATGTATTTAACTAAATTATCAAGATTCTCATCAGATAGCTCAGCCCCTTGACTATTGTTACAATTTTTTTGCTCTGCTCCACAATCAGGATTAGGTAGCACACTCGTCATCACACCCATATCAGTATTTAAAGCACCTGCAATTTGATGTTTCAAACTAGACGCTCCAGCTTTATAACCAAACCGGCCTAGACGAGTTTCGCCAGTAACGGGGTCAGTTACCTTTTGTGCTCGACCTGAAATACCATCTTGATTTGTATCTTGAGGATCTTCACGTTGTAAAATCACCCCCTCACTAACCGCTTCAAGTAACCCTAAACCAACAAGTTGCGGTGCAAGTCTTGCAGAAAATTGTGCAGGTCTATTTTTAGAAAACTCATAATTTGGTGAGCGTAAACCATTAGATTCACTCCAAGCACCAAGAGCAACACCACCTTCACCCTCTTGCTCTGCAATTCCAACATTGTTTGGCTGTAGTACGGACCCAATAAGCGGATGTGGATTTCCATTGCTATCCGCAACTTTAAACACCCACTTGTCTAATGCCTCGCCAACGTCAGCAACAGGTGCGCGACCATTTCTAGCATGGCAAGAAGAACATGAGTTATTAACGTAATGCGTTCCAATTTTATTTTTAAGCTCCTCAAAAATCCCATTTTTTGCTGATTCATCATGCTCTCCACTGCCCATATTCGAGTGGTGAACACGGCGGCCTAAAACAAAAGCTTGGCCATTAACGCTAGATAGATTCGTCGCCATCTGCATAAAATGATTATCAGGCTCCGCGCTATATTGATAAGGTAGCGTTGTTTTACCACCTAACCAAGCAGCCTCATTAATAGGTTTAGAATTTTCACGTTCAGAAGACTGGTCAGCAAAGTCGCCCACTGTTTTCCAAGGAACCATACCGCCTGCACCAACTTGATAGAGGTAAGTTGTACCGTAATAGTTATCACGTCCTTCTGGGGCATTATCAAGAAATTGACTCACTTCAATCTCCATATACTGACCTAACGCTAAATCACTTCTAGTACCATCAAGAGCGATAAATTGATCAATAGTAAGTCGATATTTATATTGGTTTCCATCATTACTTACCAACTCCAAATTATCATCGAAAGTACCATTAGCAATTTCTTGAACATGATTCTCATAATTCCCATGATATTCGGCTACAGTGCCAATTCCTCTATACCAAGCCCTAAACTCTTTAACGCCCAGTTTCCACTCTGTAACAAAAGTGATTTCAATATCACTGCCGCCTTTAGCGACAGTATCAACAAATTTAAAACGAGCCGTTCTGTGGGTCCAATAATGTGAAAGGTAATGATCGTATGCTTGGAAATGATCTTCTTTTGCGTGACGGTCACGACCACGGTCTGCAAAACGGGTTATCACAGCATTATTCGTCTCTGAAATAACACTTGGTTCCAATACTGTGTCAGCATTAAATAAAGGCGTGATGTCAGCGTCATTGATAGGACAACCGAACTCATTGACTGGATTACCCATTGGCGTATTTCCACACTGATCTATTGCATCGTTAATACCATCACCATCAGAGTCAATTTCAGGCTCGACTTCACAACCGACCTCATTAACAACTACATCTGGTCGAGTATTAGGGCACAAATCAATACTATCAATGACGCCATCGCTGTCAGTATCATTTACAGAACTAGATTCAAGCGTATAAGTTTTACTTTCAGTGTCAGTTGCAGACTTTCCAGTCCAGTAGGTAAAGCTATAAACAATCGAATCACCAATAGACAGGTTATTTAACTGAAAGTGATTACCATTTCCAGATCCAAGCATGCGAATATTTCGCAGCCCTCCTCCGTTGACCTTGAAATGAACGTCAGCCCAGGCATTATTATTCACATAAAAATTAACAGTATCTGAGCCAACCTGTTCGATCCCTGTCATTTCAGTAGCCACTTCACAACCATTTGTATCAACAGCCTGACCACTTTGAGTATTTGGACACTGGTCTAAGCTATCAACCACACCATCGTTGTCACCATCAAGTTCGCAACCGACTTCATTAACGCTGGCACCTTTACGAGTTGTAGGGCATTGATCAATACTATCAATAACACCATCATTGTCCGTATCTTTAGCTTGTTCAGATTGAAGTGTATAATTTTGAACGGAAGTAACAATCGCAAATCCTTCACTTCCCCAATAAGTAAAACGATAGCTAATTGAATCCCCGCTAGATAAATTGTTTAACTGAAATCTGTTGCTATTCACAGATAACGTCATACGGATATTTCTTTGATTTCCGCCGTTAACCTTATAGTGGACATCAGCCCAGTCATTACTATCAAGGTGGAATTCAACCGCGTCGTCGTTAATCTGTGTGATACCTGCTATTTCAGTAGGTATTTCACCACCAGCTCTCACTTGATTTACATTTAAAATTAACATCCCCATAATGAAAAATATTCGACCCGTCATTCTATTTGTTTTTTTTATTATATTATTTTTTATCATTACTCACACTCAGCATAAAAAGTGGAATTCAGTCATTCATTGCTAATAACTAAATGTATTTAAAATTGCTAAATCACTTACTACACAGCGATCTAGCCGACACCAGATGACACTAACTTACAGTGGTCAACGCTAACTGACACTAACTGACACTAACTGACACTGGTGGTTTTTTTAAATTCACTTTATTTTTAACAACATTCTTTAAATTTTATCTATTCTTGTCCAAGTGTCGGTACAACTTCCGACTTAAAACGCTACTATTTTGTTGTTATACAATAATATTTGAGTACGAATACAGCCAAAATACGTCAATAAATAAAAATAAAAGAATTGTGAAGTCAATAACTACCATAAAAATCTACATCATATTTTTCACGCCAAAACTAAGTTACCTTCGGATAAAATAGCAATAGAAAACCAAGCTTACTGAAACCTTTAAAAATCAGTACATCACAAGATCGATCAACGAATGAGCTGCGATGATCACATAGCGATCACCTAATTAGTCACGCTATTGCATGATGGTCTACTCATTACTATGCTAGTGATTAACGATAATTAAGGTTAACACTAGGATTAAACATGACTGATATTAAAAGCTTATTTGATCAACTCACCGCAGATTTAGACTTATTAAAAAAACTGCTAGGAGCCACACAGCCTGTGCAGGCATTAGTTAGCCGGATCCCAGCGGTACTAAAAGGCCAAGAACAAGCAATAATTAACGAAATCATTCCCGAATTAACGACCGATATGTTGGCAATGAAGTTAGCTGCAGAGGCCTTTAAAGACATTCACATTAAACACCCATTTTCGCAAAAATCAGCCCGCCGCTATGTCGGTATTATTCATTTACACCCAGACCACGACAATACAGAGAAAATAGTTACACAAATTAATGCCATTAATACGATCAAAGCGAAGATAGAACATGCTGTTGTTAGCGAGAATGACACACGCCAAGCGAGATTCAGCGCAATACACGATAATTGCCCAGGGGTGATGACTGTACACCTCTATCGAAAGATACATTGTGTAGATGATGAGTTAGTTAAATCAGTGCGTTTTAGTTGGCAGCGTAAAGATTCATTACACCAACCCGATAAGATAAAGTTATTAGCACAAATCACGATTGAACAAGAAAGAGCGACACTAGATAACCAATTGGCACTAGCGCAACTTTATCAAAAAATAGCCACGACACCAGAACATGCATTACGTATTCGTCGACCTGTCAAAGTACAACCAGCAGCGAATATTGTAAAAGTAACCGGATTAAAAACAGTCACGGCACCATTACCAATAATAGTGGTGCAGAAAGAACCATTAGAAACAAATGAAGTGGCAGATTTTGTTGCATCGCAGGTACGAAAGCAACGTTCAGATAAGCGTAAAAATACAGTATTAGGAACTCTGACTGGACATACTATTGAGAAAATAACCGCTGAACGATAACCCTGATAACTAGAACCAAGGACGGCTTTCTAATACATATTCTTGTTCAAATTCAACATTTGACTTAAACAAATAGATAACAAACTCAACCAAAGCAATAATCGCAATGACCATCGAAGGTAAACCGAGAAAAACATAACCTAGTACAAACAACACCAACATGCAAATACCTTGTTTATGGTACCCTAAATAAAATTTATGGAAGCCTAAAGCGCCAAAGAAAAAAGCCAATAATACCGCGCCCATTTTCTTTGATTTCCCTACTGTTGTCATTGTGACTGAAACAAGTTCACCGGACTTTAAAGTGAAGTAAACTTGACTACCTATCTGAGGTAGTCGTTGGTACATCCACTGATTGATATTAAATATATAACGACATCCATCCTCACCAGAAATAACGCCGTTCTTACTTCCGATATCAAATTCAAGGATCGATCCCTTCATCACTAACTCCATCTATAAATATAAGTGGTTAAATTATCACATTATTATTAACAATAACACCAAACTGACATACTGTTACATTACGAAGCGCAATCAATAAAGAACTATAAAAAATATTAGTGCCAAACAATGGTTAACATTTTTATATGCACGATCGGGAAGCCATTATATTTATTGAAACCAAAGCAAACAACAGTAAAATTTATTTTATATTATTAATATGCATATTTAATTAAAAGTTAATGTTTTTGGTTAATTATCACTCGAACTTATTAAAATAAAATTTAAATCATCAACACGATTGCTATTAACTTGCTGATAAATTGAATGAATTTATAGTTATTTTAATCTTAACATCGCATTCTATTCACATTTGGGTATACTAAATAAATCAATACAACATAACACAGAGTTAATATATGAAAGTAAGAGATATAATGGCAGACAATATTGTTTGTATTAGCCATAAGGCCAGTTTAAAAGATGCGCATGAACTCATGCAAACTCGTGGTGTGCGCCATTTACCCGTTATCTCTGAAGACGATGGCACACTGGTTGGTATTCTGACTCACAAAAAAATGATCAGCACTGTCATTTCAATGATGAACAAATACGGCACTGACATACTCGCAAGAAAAGAACGTGGTCAGTTAATCGAAGATTTAATGGAATCAGACTTTCAGAAACTAACCGAAGACGAACCGCTTAAAATTGTTGTTGAATACTTTATTGGTAATAAACTTGGCTGCCTTCCGGTCATCGATAATCAGAACAAAGTCATTGGTATTGTTACTTCATCTGACTTTGTAAAATTATGCGCGCAATTACTGAATGAATAATAATACAATTTATTTGTCTGCTGTAAGCAAGGAGGCTGGTAGTTCCTTTCTCAGCCCTTGCTCAATGTTGTTATGACACAGTTTTACGAGAATAGGCTGCGGCAATTGTGGCCCCCGTAAGCGCTATCATAGACGAAAGCAGCATCATGATAACGACAGGTTGCACTGAACCCAGACTTATAAATGCAGATAGTGCACTCACAGTCCCACCGATTGTATACTGAGTTGCTCCTAATACCGCAGAAGCAGAGCCAGCATTACGCCCAAAACTCTTCATAAAACATGCACTCGAATTTGAGATCACCGCACCATTTGCCGAAATAGCAATAACAAAGCCGACGACAGCCACATATAAAGCATCAGGTACAAGCACAGATGCTGTCACTAATATTATGCCACCAAACACTTGCAAGCTGAGAAACGCTTTTAATAAAGCTTCTGGTTCAAACCGCGCTAATAAAAATGTATTCGCGCGGTTAACAACCACCAAACCACAGATATTGGCAAAGAACAACATTGAAAACTGTTTTGGCGTTTGACCAAACACTTCCATATACATCATCGACGCATTCGTTAAAAATATCATCATCACTGAATAAGCAAACGCTTGTGCAACCATGAAGCCTAATGCGCGTTTTTCACTAAATACCGATAATAACCCGAACTTTTGCTGTATTTCTGAAGATGCGGATTCAAGTATAACCTTTTCAGTTGGCTCAGGCATAAAGCACATAACTAGAATAGCCACCAGCACAGCCATGATCGCAAGTGTATAAAAGATCCAACGCCAATCAGCTAACGACATAATGATGGTACCCACTGTCGGCGCGATAGAAGGTGCAATCATCATAATGAGCGCAATCAACGAAAACAACTTAGCGGCTTCTTTACCACTGGTCGTATCCCGAATAGTTGCAGGGACACCAACCACAGCCATACCACCACCGATAGCTTGCAACACACGCCATAACCACAAAGCTTCAATTTGATTTGCAGTGGTTAATAATATGCTCGCAATCGCAAACACAGCTAAACCAGCAATCATAGCAAAACTACGGCCTTTCTTATCTGACAAGGGCCCACCGATTAACTGCCCTATAGCCAGTCCAAAAATGTATAAGCTTACCGTCACTGACATCAAAGAAATATCAACGCCCATTGCATTGGCAATGGTTGGCATTGCAGGCAAATAACTGTCAATAGTAAAAGGGGTTAATGCAAATACTGCAGCCAGCGTTACAATCAGTGTCTTATTCATTTTTCCGGTATTATCTATCGTATCAATTTTTATCTCACTCGTGGCAAGTGAAGAACCATTACTCAGTGTCATTTTACGCCTCCAATTTATCTTTCTAGAAAGATAATAACTGGACTTTAGCTTTCTGGCAAGATATATTATCGAGGCGACTAAATAGATAGGGATTGAATGATGACGAATAGCATTAACGACATACTTGAAGCAATGAGTGAAAACTGGCCCCAGTGCGCTGACACGGTTTCTCCCGCATTATTACGCTTACTCCGTGTCAGTAATCTATTTCACAATAAAATGGAAACGCTTGTTGAAAGCCATAATTTACAGCGCGCAGAATTCAGTGTATTAGCGACATTAAGACGGAGCCCAATACCTTATTGTATGTCACCCACAGCACTATATCAGTCAATGATATTTAGCTCTGGTGGACTGACCAAAGTATTGCATCGCTTAAACCAAGCAGATTTGATTGAAAGAGTTGATAACCCAGAAGATAAGCGCAGTAAACTGGTACAATTGACAAGTACAGGTAAGCAATTAATTGAAACGGTAATGCCACAATTACATCAAAAAGAAAGAAATATATTAAGTGTGTTATCACCAGATGAGCAACAACAACTTGACTCGTTTATGCGACGTATTTTAGAGGCGCATGAGCCGTAAGATAATAACAGTGCAGGATTACGATCACCCTGCACTCTTTATTTTTACGCCACCTAAAATGTGCCCATACTCATCTCTACGCTGGCACTATGGAACACCTGTAAAGACGGTAATTCAGGGATTTCCATGGCTGTCACTTTATGTTTGATAAACAAAGAAACTGGAAATTGTTTAGACGATGCAAAATAAATTGACAATAAATGTAGTCCATTCTCATGATGTAGCGGTTGGGTTTCGAGTGACAGCGCTTCCAATTTATCCGCATTTTCGAGCCAAGTTAAAAAACCTTTAAAATCATCCTCTAGCACGTCTTTACTGACAAAGCTTATACGTAAAAAATCCAATTCAAGAAATGACCATAAAGGCTCTAGCTCTGATTCGTCACACATATCTATTACGATATTAATACCATTAATACAGTGGCCATAATGTGTCAGATGCTTGATTTTGCTTATATCACAGGCATGCTTAGTATTAGCAATATTGATTTTAGCACCAGGGGTTTGTCGTAATAACGTTTCCACTTCCTGCGTGGTTGGCACATATTTGAACATGATTTCTTTGGGGGTAAATTCCATTTAGACACCTTATTTATCCATATAAACGACATGAGTAACCAAATATAAACACACCGTCTTATTTTGACATGACTATTACATAGATAAAATGTCATAAATATGCCATTTATGACAAATATGATCTAAATGACACAAAGATGGAAATAAAGAGGTAGTTTCGTGGTAAATTCTAAAATAAAATGAGTCTCTACGTCAAGAATAAAATACAAAAATACAAAAATATAACAAATAATAATAGATATTTAATATACAACTTGATACAAATCTAATGTACCATCAATCTCCATTTTTACGTTTTTGTGACACCCTGTAATTCTTATTCTACGCGGTTATTTATCACCTAATATTTGCTCCATTACCCAACTGGTATGTAAAGCCGTTTCACCGCTAGATGGGTGGTCGATATTATTAACAAGATGCTCCCGCATATTCTGCACATGATAGAGCTGAATATTTTCAGGATTCTCAATGATAAATTCTTGGCGTTGAGCAAGGGTTTGCAGAATAACGGCGGCTTCATCAAAAACAGAAAAACGGATTTCACCTTTACTGCCAGTGATCACAACTCGATCTTCCCGTGTACAACCACCAAAATTCCAGCTTCCAACGCCTGTCACGCCACTTTTATGTTGCCAGCATGCTGATACCGAATCTAACGATGAATACAAGCCTTGCTGATTGGTTCCAAGCCCCTTAACAATATCAAATTCACCTAGCAAATAAGCAAACAGATCGAGTCCATGACTCGCTAGATCGTCAAAGTAACCCCCTGCAGCAACGTCTTTATCTGTTCGCCAATTAAACTCACCCGATAAATCTAATGCATTGGCTGGTTTATTCAAAAATGCATTAATCGTTCTGACTTGGCCAATAGCACTGGCTTCAAGTAATGCTTTCACTTTATTAAAGCGTGGTAATGAACGACGGTAATAAGCCACAAACAAGGGAATATTCTTATCATTAAACGCATTATAAATGTCGAGGCTATCCGCATAATTTGGTGCTAACGGTTTCTCGATACAACAAGGTTTACCTGCTTGTGCAACTTGCAAGGCATAAAGCTTATGACTATCGGGAGGAGTCGCGATATAAACAGCATCAATATTATCACTATTAATAATATCGTCCGGATTTGAGGAGTATGCTTCAACCTTATGTCTTAAGGCATAATCTTGGGCAAGATCAAGGTTACGTCGCATTACAGCCGAAAGTTTAAATCCCGCTACTTTTTGATATGCAGGACCACTTTTCAATTCCGTTACATTACCGCAACCGATAATTCCCCAGCGAATCGGTAATGTCATTTCATTTTTACTCTGCATATTCTATCCACGAAAGGTTAAATTGAGTCGAATACTCATCTATCTATTGTGATTAGTATAATACCTCAGAGATAAGAATATAGGCTATTAATATTAAGCAGAAAAGAGGATTAACAAGAAAAGAAAAAAACATCAAAATTGGCTGTACACATTTCCACATGCATACAACCGTTCTGTTCGATAACAATTAAACTGTTAGTGTATGCAACCGTTTAAGGGCCGCATCAACACCGACGTCAATTTGCTTAGTACCAGCGAGATAACGTTCACGGAAAACATCAAACCAGCAAGCAAGAATGTCAGCATTCAATGCTTCACCGTGATGACCGAGAACCAGTGACGCAACTTCAGCCGTTGCGAGCTGATTGTCTTTTGCAGCCTTACGGATCTGATATTGGGAAACCACATCAGGATCAAATGAGATGACCGGAATATGTTCTAACCAGGGGCTCTTTTTGAACATCTTCTTAGCTTCACGCCAACTGCCATCGAGTAAGATGTATAACGGTCGTTTACCCGGTTCAGTTATTAATGGTCCTGTTTGTACCCGCTCACGCTCAACCACATACTCTTCAGGGAAGATAATGAATGGTTGCCAGCAATCTGTATTGATAATGTCGATCATCTCTTGATTAGGTTCAGTGCGCGACCATTGATAAGCAAACGTATCTTCAACCACATCAGCAATCAAACGACCCGTATTGCTTGGTTTAATCATTTCATAATCAAACATCACCAGCATAAAACCAGCTGTCGACTTAACAAGTGGTTGATGCTCACAAATACAAAACTGTTTGCCTAACATGCAATAATCGCAACGACGTAATCGTCCGCCACGGGCTTTAAAAGGTTTAGTGCTGTCAGCTAAACGCTGTGTCGCTAATCGATGAACATTATGAATGCGCATAAAGTGATACCACTTAGAAATAAGTTGCTAAATTGCAGATAAAAAAATGACCCAGTAGCAAGTTCTATCTCCACCGTCGTGGGATAATACCTGCTACTGAGTCATTCACATATTTAGGTACGCGTTTAGCGTCACTTAATTATGGTGCTTACGATCTTCCAATTCAGATTTAGTCGCACGAACCTGACGCATAAAGAAGTTAGCCATCGATGCAGCAGCAGGTTTCTTTTCTGGTGCTGGCATTTTTGACGTAATTACGCGTGGTTTCGGTGGCGTTACTGGTGCAGCCGCAACAACAGGTTTTGCAACTTCCGGCTTAATTGCAGCAGGTGTTGCAGTTGCATGTACAGGACGAACCTGACTTGTCGCAAATTGTGACGATGCAACGTGTTGTCTTTGTTGTTGTGCTTGTTGCCCACTCACTTGTGGACGTGTTCTAATCACTTCTATCGAGTAAAGTTTACTTGAGATAGAGTTTGTAGACTGTGAGACTTGCTCACGACGTAAACGTTCACCCGTTGATTTGAATTCTTGGTATTGTACTGCTAACCAATTCTTCAAATGCATTAACATACCTGCTTCAATTAACTCTAGGCAAGTTCGGTTGTTATACTCAACTAGTTTCGTTTCTGAAAAATACGTCTTGGCTTCTGCTTCTGAGCCGATGCGTTCGACTAGTTCGAACCATGTTGATAAACCTAATACTGTGTAATGACTCATTGTCTACCTTGCAGATAACCAGCTACATTTTAGTAGCTTTCTCGAAAAATTAGGAGGCGGATTCTATACCTTTGTCGCTGTGATTAAAAGCATATTTACGAAAAAAACTTAAAAATAATGTGATAACTCATAAATGTGCAGTTTCAGCTCCATTTAGACTAGACTAAATTAATTTTTTAGTGTTCGAAAAAGCTAAAAATAATAACATAATTTTTTAACCAAATGAGTGCCGATAAAAATTCTAGAAGCGATTATATCAGATGTTTCTGATTATCCTTGAGGTTTCGAGTTGCCTCTGTGAGAATGATCAAACTAAATTTTATTTATTAAAGGAAATGTGAGAATGCCTGACTCTTTATTACAAATCAGCCCTCAAACACACAAGGTTCAAATTTATATCGGTCAGGTTAAGCATCACTACGGTTTTGATTCTGCAATTGATAAAGAAACGGTCAATACCTGCATTTATCTTTCTGAGCTTGGACTCGCAAACGACACAACTGCCGATAAAAAATACCACGGTGGTCTTGAGCGTGCTTTGCATCAGTACCCTGCCGAGCATTATTCATTCTGGCAACAAGTATTTTCACCACGCAATAATAAGCAACCACGATTTGAAGCGCCGGGCATGGGTGAAAATATTAGTGCAATAGGGATGACAGAAGAAAATGTTTGTATTGGAGATCAATATCAATGGGGCGAAGCTATTATCGAAGTGAGTCAACCTCGCCTGCCTTGTTTTAAATTAAATAGCCGTTGGAATGTCTCCGACATTTCAGTTCAGATGCAAACATTAAGCCGTTGTGGCTGGTTATATCGTGTTATCAAACCGGGTATGATCGGTCAAAGTGATGAACTACACCTCATTAAACGACTTGAATCTGCAACCACAGTTAAACAAGTATGTGAATTATTCTTTAGCGAGCCATTAAACAAAGCTAACCTGATTCGATTGATAGAAATGCCAGCGCTGACACCTATATGGGGTGAGGCCGCAAGCAAACGCTTAGAAACCAATACCGTCGAAAATTGGAACTTTAGATTACTCGATCATCCTTAACCAATATAGAGAAGCAAGGTAGACAGTATTATAACTCGCCATCTACCTGTGCTTAACTCAAACATGGATTAAGATCTTGCTGTACTTCCGTGCCACGTAATTTTACTTAATAGCACTTTTCAAAATCGAATCAAAATTACGGATCCATGGGTAGTTCGTTTTCAGGCGCAGTGGTAAAATACTCATTGCAACCTGCGCCTCAGTAAAACTGGCAAAGTCACCGTAGTACAAATTATACCAATCACGCTGAATATGCAGGCTCTTATTAAAAGAAAGCAATTTCCCACTCAGCCCTATTTCATTTTGATTCACATAAGAAACTAAGTAGCTTTCGTCATAAGCACCCATCAGCTGAATCGTATAATGAGCAGGATTACGCTGGGCTATCCAGCCGACATCATTGAGTGGTACTAACGATTGAGTTACTGCTCCATTTTTATTTCCTGGGCCTTCGACCTGAAACTTCAAGTCATCCATACCCGTTTTAACCGATGTGAGCGTCGCTGTGAGATGACCTAGCTGAGAAGTGCTCTTTTCTATCTGGGACTGTAATGCTAAACGCTCTGCATTACGTCGTTCATCGATGGTTTCAGCCTTGGCTTCGAGTTCAGTAAGTTTTGTCTTCACATCTGCAACATCACCTATTAATTCGGTACGAATTTCTGACTGCAGTGCCGTTTCAGTTTTAATCTCGGTCACTGAACTATTAAGCGTCGATAGCGATGATGTCAATTCAGACAATTCAGTTTTTACAAACTCAGGGACAACGGTAGGATTCAGTTCAAGCAAGGTTATCGCAGATGCCAGAGCAATAGTCACCCCAGTACCTACACCCGCAACAACTTTAAACCCTTTACGCGTGTAGCGCTTCAAGCTGCTAGTATTCAACTCAATGCTATAGACTTTATCAGCCAGCTCGTTAACCTGGTCTTTCAGTGATTCATGTTCTTCGGATAATATGACAAGTGATTTTTTCTGATCTTGATGCTGCGCTTTCAACCCTTCTATGTGGGCTTTGTTCGCCTCAATTCTTTGATAGGATTCCCGTGTGTGAGCTTGCAGGACCTCGTCGGTATCATCGGCATTTTTTTCAAGTCGCTTTTGCATTTCTTCAAAAGCAGTTTGAACCATGAACAAACGCTTGAGCTGATCACCCTGCTCAATAATGGATTCATTCGCATCCTCAAAACCGCCCGTTAACGCATTCAGTTTAGCCTGTATACGCTGCTCTAGATCATCCGATAACTTAACTTGTTCCAAGGTAGATTGACTTAAATTTGAACCTACACTTTCAATCTTCTTATCAAGTTTGGCGTTGCGACTTCGTAATGAACGAATAGTGGCGCCCAAATCGTCCTGAGCTTCAGAGAAATCTTTGGTTAACGTGTCAAAATGGATTTCGAAATCACCCATTTTGCTATTAATATCCCTCGCAGAAAGTAATTTAGCGTCCTGCTCAGGAAGCTCAATAATGCGTGAGTCATCTTGACCCGATATTATAGGTTCTTCTGTTGTCACGGATTCAGGGTAATCGAATTTTTTTTCAGCAGACATGGTAAACCTCCAACCTTGGAAAATAAGTCATTTTATGAATATTTAATATTCGACATTTAAGGTAGGTTCTCACCTACCTACAATAAAGACACTCGCAATCACACCCGAAGTACTTCAAAGTTTTGGCTATCAATACACCTTAGATTTACCCATTAACTGCTCAGGAATTTCAAATCTGAACCTTTTCTTCGTCGGCTTGTTACTCGTACCCTCGTTCAACACTTGGCCACATCAACACTAGGCCAATAAATTAGAATATTCATCCAACCTTCCATCCTATATATTACATCTCACAACCAAACATTTAGTATTGATGATTATTCTGAATAAGATTGCGGATCATTACCATCAAACATAGATTTACGACGCTTAATAACTTGCTCTCACGCTTCGCTTAGCTTAATCTCTGGATATCATCCTAGCGACATTCTAAAATCACTAGAAACGAAAATTAAACGTGATGTAAATTGTAATGCAAGTTTCTGAACCAACTCAGCATAACAATAAAAATTAACATCTAAATTAGATAAAAATGAATAAGTACAAGGCGTAGTATGGATAATAATTCGAACAAAACAGCAACAGATCAGCCGACTTTTTACTGGCATGACTATGAGACTTTCGGATTAAGTCCGTCACTGGATCGTCCTTCTCAATTTGCTGGTATTCGCACCGACATGGACTTTAACGTAATCGGCGAACCAGATATGTTTTACTGCCGTCAATCAGATGATTACCTTCCTTCGCCAGAAGCTGCCATGATCACAGGGATCACACCTCAAAAGACCCAAGCAGAAGGTGTAACTGAAGCAGAATTTAGTAAACGTATTGAAGCGCAGTTCAGCCACAAAAATACGTGTATCATTGGTTATAACAACATTCGTTTCGATGATGAAGTAACACGTAATATCTTTTACCGAAATTTCTACGACCCATACGCACACACCTGGAAAGATGGTAACTCTCGTTGGGATATTATCGACTTGATGCGCGCTTGTTATGCGCTGCGTCCAGAAGGTATTATTTGGCCAGAAAATGACGACGGCCTGCCAAGTATGCGCCTTGAGCTATTAACTAAAGCTAATGGTATTGAACACGCGAATGCCCATGATGCGACATCGGATGTATACGCAACGATTGCTATGGCTAAATTGGTTAAAGAAAAACAACCTAAATTATTTGATTTCTTATTTAACCTACGTAGTAAGCGCAAAGTAGAATCGCTGATTGATATTATCAACATGACACCATTAGTGCATGTAAGCGGTATGTTTGGTGCAGATCGCGGGTTCACTAGCTGGGTTGTGCCACTGGCTTGGCACCCAAGCAACAACAACGCGGTTATCGTGGTTGATTTAGCCCAAGACATTACGCCGTTATTAGAGTTAAGCCCGGACGAACTACGTGAACGTTTATATACACCAAAGAAAGATCTCGGTGACTTAGCCCCTATCCCGCTAAAACTTATTCATATCAATAAGTGTCCAGTACTAGCACCGGCTAAAACTTTATTACCTGAAAATGCAGAGCGTTTAGGGATTGATCGTAACGCCTGCCTTGCAAACCTAAAACGTTTAAAAGAAAGTGCAACACTGCGTGAGAATGTTGTGGGTGTTTATCAAGTAGAACGTGAATATCCAAAATCAACCAATGTGGATGCGATGATCTACGATGGTTTCTTTAGTGCTGGTGATAAAGCAAACTTTGAGATACTACGCGAAACAGCACCAGAGCAACTTGCAGGACTGCAACTAAAAGTCGGTGATGCGCGTTTTAATGAATTGTTCTTCCGCTATCGAGCACGTAACTTCCCGCATTTATTATCAATGCCAGAGCAACAAAAATGGCTTGATCATTGTCGCACAGTACTAGAAGACAGTGCGCCAGCCTATTTTGCACGTTTAGATGCATTAGCAATCGAAAACAGCCATGACGAGCGAAAAATGAAACTACTACAACAATTATATCTTTATGGTCAGCAGATCATTGGCGGCTAAGTAAAAAATTAAAATTAACGTATTAAAAAGCCTGTTAGTGATCTCACTAACAGGCTTTTACGCTGAACTAACCAAACTTAAACTACTGATCTTAAATCTCAGATTAGAATAGCTTTTTCAAACCTCTAAATATTTCATTTTTAATCTTGTTCTTGTCTTCATCTGAACCAAGATACTTATCAATCAGTTTATCTTTTTCAAGCTCGATCACTTGTTTAGTAATATCACTAAAATCAAACTTGATACGTGGCGCGACAAAGCTGCCTTTCACCTCAATAGGAAGACGTAAATCACGTACAGCCTTCATCGTTGAACTTGATTGACCACCAATGTTTTCAGCAAGTGAAGCACCAAAAGTAAAATCAAGCTTTTCACGCATCAGATCTGCATAGCCCTTACCATCGACCTTGATTGCAGGTGAAGCCAAATCGATTTTCGTCGATGTTAACTTACCGTCAGCGAGTTTAAAGTTTACAACCATCGCGCTGAAATCAGTCTGTTCACTTTGATCCGTATTATCAGCAGATTTCTTACCAAGCATAGCAATCGCTTTACGCACTTCTTTTGCTACATTAACCCCTAACAGCGCACCGTCAGAAAAGGTTGTATTAATCGTCCCTCTCGTCGCAGACTTAAGTTTAGTCATCGCTAAGCCTTTACCACTTAAACGCACGTCAACATCAACCAAACCCGTTAACAATTTTTTACCTGCGGCGATCGTGAGCAATTGTTCTGACTGTACTTTCTCTAACGCACTATTCAAATTAAATGTAGCGGGTTTCTTGTTACTGTCTAATAACGCTTTAACCATTAACTTCCCTTCATAAAGATCTGAAGATAATTTGGTTAACTGGAATACGCCGTCTTTTAACTCACTCTGAACCTTAACATTATCCAAGACATACTCGCCTTGTTTAATTTTAGTAATCGTCAATGACCCTTTTTGATTCACACTTGATAATGCACTCAAGTCAGGCTCTACGTCTGAAGAGGCTTTTTTACCCTGGTTATCTGTCGAGGTTTGAGTCACTTTTTTACTTGTGCCAGTCGCTTTCGATGCATTCTTTTTATCTACGGGCTCAGTTTTAGGTAACCAATCATCAACAACAAGTGTATTCATGGCTAAGTTGTATTCAAGACTCGGTTTTGAAAATACATCAACAGACAGATCGCCGGTAATACTAAGTTCATCAACGTCTAATTTAAGTCCTGCCAATTTCATTTTTTTGTAAGCATTATCGTATGTCATGTCACCTTGCAATGAAATATTCATTTCTGGTCGCGGTAATAACTTGCCCGTTAACGCTAGTTTATTATCAAGCTGCGATAATTTTATTTCATTAAATTGCTCGTCAATCGTTAATATCATGCTTGTTTTTAGTTTAGCCGTTAACTCATTGGTTCGGTAATTTGCAGCTAACGTAATCGCAACAGGTTTAGCAAAGGCAAACTCACCGACGGTTAAGCTACTATCAGACAATTTATGGTAGGTACCATCTTGAAGGTTATTCAATGATAATTGTGCGTTGGTTATATTCACCGCTTTAATCACAAACTTATATTCGCTCTTCGAAATGTCACCTTCTGGTGTGACTTTAACCGCTTGAATATCTTCGTTTGATAATGCCTTTTCTGGTGGTGACAATGTGGCAAGTAATTCATCCATGTTATTACGGCCATCGGCTAATGTTTCGACATTAACGGTTAGACCATCCACTTCCACATTTGTTACCACTATCGTTTTGGTAAAGAGTGACATCAATTCGACAGCGACCTGTACACTTTTAACTTCAACTTGTTTTGAGTCCGCATATTCATGCTTATTGAATAAGGTTACTTTTCCTAGCTCAAAACCCATTTGTGGATAGAAAGTTAGATTTAAATTACCTTCAATTGTGACGTCTTGTTTAGTGAACTGCTTTGCTTGTGTAATGAGATTATCTTTAATTAACTCCTCATTAACTAAAAACTTAATTGCAATAAGTCCCACGACGATAATAATCGCAATGAGCCCACTAATACCAAGGAGTATTTTTTTCATCCTGAAACCACCTTATAGAAATATATCTTAATCCGCTAAGACAACACATAGAAGATTATGTTTACACTATCGACTCTAAGAATATCATGTAATTACCAGAAAGGCAGAAAGATAAACAATAAAACACCTAACCTAGATAAAAGCTAAGCAAAGTACATTTAGATTATAGAATAGAACTCATTATATTCAGCGATGCGAAAAAACTAGCTTAAAAAAGGAACATAAAATCAATTTAGTTATTTACACATTATTCACAAATACAGACAAAACCCGAAAATATAATCACGTTTACTGCATATCTATTAATTACCGATATATAAGACTAGAGAAATCACACTAATCAATACAATCAGCCTACATTAAAACCTATTTATGTGACATTAAACACCTAAAGCAACATAAAAAATTTTATTTTCATGACAGCTGACACATGGTGTTAATAATATGTTTCTCACATGTATATTCGCAGTTACTATCTCCAGCAATTAAGTTTACGGCAATTAAAAACACCTAACCTTAAATAAAATGGAAGATCGAATACTTAGTGACAATACTGTTATACCGAACTGGTAACCAGTAATTAGTCCTATAAAAGGGAACAATTAAATGAAAGATAATAATATTTACGCGGAATCACCGCGTAATCTAAACAAAACAAACACAGATGCTCAGACACACACAGGTAATAAATCAGTATTACGATTTTTACTGCCTTCACTAATCGGTTTATTTTTATTTATGACCCCGGTAACCTATGAAGGTGACATGACGATCCCCGTCGCGTTGTTAGCAAAAGTATTAATGGCTGCACTAGACGGTTATTTGCTTCATATCATTACCGTCATCATTTCATTTATGGCGGTGGCATCGACATTAGCGGTTTTACTTAAGCCTAAGTTTATTACTCAGAGTAAATTCCTTCATGAGTTATTCATACCGACACCGCTTTGGCTAACCATTCGAATTATCAGTTGTGCGTTTACTATCGCGACTGTATTTCAGATTGGTCCAGAATATATCTGGAATGAAAATACCGGTGGCCTTGTGCTCAATGACTTACTGCCGACTCTATTTGCAGTATTCATCTTTGCAGGTCTACTACTGCCTTTATTGCTTAACTTTGGGTTGCTGGAGCTGTGTGGTTCGCTATGTACAAAGATTATGCGTCCAATTTTCAATCTACCAGGACGTTCAGCGGTTGACTGCATCGCCTCTTGGTTAGGTGATGGCAGCGTAGGTATCTTACTGACCGATAAACAGTATCAAGAAAAATTCTATACTCAGCGTGAAGCAGCCGTTATTGGCACCACATTCTCGGCTGTATCGATTACATTCAGCCTTGTTGTTATCGCACAAGTGAATTTAGAGCAATACTTCTTACCTTATTACTTAGCAATTACATTATCAGGCATTGTAGCTGCAATCATAGTACCTAAATTACCGCCATTATGCTGGAAGAAAGATATCTATATAGATGGCACAGAAAAGGCCCATGATTTAGAATCGATTCCTGCTGGTCACAATGTCTTTTCATGGGGCATTAACCAAGCAATTGACCGCGCATCAAAAGTAACCTCATACCAAGCAGTGTTTATCGAAGGTCTAAAAAACGCGGCGCATATGGTGTTTGGTATTTTACCGGTAGTGATGGCAATAGGTACAATTGGTTTGTTAATCGCAGAATACACCTCGCTATTTGCGATTCTTGGTAAACCATTTATGTATTACCTTCAATTCATGAACGTACCAGAAGCTGCACAAGCATCTGAATCGTTAGTGGTTGGTTTTGCCGATATGTTTGTACCAAGTATTCTTGCTACGTCTCTCGATAATGACATGACTCGCTTCATTATTGCGGGTGTATCAGTGTCGCAACTTATCTACATGTCAGAAGTCGGTGCATTACTGTTAGGCAGTAAAATCCCGGTTAATATCGTTGATTTGTTTATTATCTTCGTACTACGTACAATCATAACACTACCGATTATCACTGGTGTTGCACATCTAATCTTCTAATTACGATTAGCTAAGAAAACGAAGTAAACCTAGACAAAAAAATGCCCATCACTTTAACGGTGATGGGCATTTTTGTATTTTAATTAAGTGATATATTAACTGCTATACCAATTGCTACTCATTATATTACTGAGTAACCATTATGCACTTTGATTGTCATTATCATCTTGATTAATACGACTTGAATCAGCACCATGCTGGTTTTTATACTTGGCATCTTTACGTTGATTGTAAGGACGTGCAGCAGGCGCGGTCAGTGTTTCAAAGTTTAACGCTGCAATAGTCATTTTCGGACGTAGTGCTAGCGGCAACTTACCACTGTTATAAAATTCAAGTACGATACGACCAGACCAGCCTGGATCAATACGGTGTGCTGTTACATGTACCATAAGACCAAGACGTGCTAATGATGACCGTCCATCTAACCAACCAACGATATCTGCTGGTAACGTTACTTTTTCAAACGTCACAGATAAAGCAAATTCACCTGGATGTAAAATAAAGGCTTCACCGTCAGGCACTACAATTTCATCACTCATTACTTTATCAAGTTGAGTAGCCACTTCTTCTTTTGGACCACTCAAATCAATGTAAGGCGCGTTATGTGCTTGGAATACTCGGAATTCATGACCTAAAGTAACATCAACGCTTACGCCACTAATTTTACTTTGTTCAGGCCTTGGTTCTATCGCAATTCGACCATCATCTAAGTATTTTTCAATATCTGTATCGCACAGGCGCATGTTTTCTCTCTTTAATAGGTGCTACGTTATTAGTCGTTCAATAACTGACAAATTTTTGCTTTTAATGTATCAATCGCGAAACGGTTTTTACCACCGCGCGGAACAATAAGATCCGCATATTGTTTTGATGGCTCAATAAACTGTAAGAACATTGGACGAACCGTGTCATTGTATTGCTCAATTACCGATTCCATTGTTCTGCCACGTTCAGCAACATCACGCTGTAAACGACGTACAAAACAGATGTCTAACGGTGTATCCATAAATACACTTGCGTGAATAATGTTACGGATAGCTGGATCTGTCAGTAACAAAATACCTTCTAAAATGATCACTTTTTTGGGTGTCAACTTAGTCGTCTCAGCCATACGCGTATGTTCTGTATAGCTGTACGTTGGAATTTCAACTGCTTTACCGTCACTCAAACCCTGTAAATGACTGCACAATAATTTATGATCCATCGCTTGTGGATGGTCATAATTTGTTTTAACTCGGTCTTCCATCTCGAGGTGACTTTGATCACGGTAATAACAATCTTCAGTAATGACTGCAATTTGTGACTCGCCAAACTCTGCAACAAGTTCGTTGTAGATTGTTGAAGAAAGTAGGCTTTTTCCAGATGCAGAAGCACCTGCGATCGCGATGATCACACAAGAGTTAGATTTATTATTCATTTATAAAATGATCCGTTAGGGCTTAAGACCCCGTTATTATAGAAATTTATAGTCTGTCATTCTAGAGTAAACCGAAAAATACCTACAATAAGTTAGTAAATACCTATAATAAGTTAAAAAATAGCAATAGTAAGATACAAAAGTACCTACATTACGTTAGCTTAATCGGTATCTCTGTTGATATTGTGTGCGTTTGAAAAAACATTTTACTCACAATGTCATTTGCTAGTTGCGTATAGACAGCTGCAAACTCAGAGTCAGGTCGTGCAGCAACGGTTGGTGTACCCGCATCTATATCCGCACGCAAGTCAATATGTAACGGTAGTTGAGCCACACATTCTGTGTCAAAACGTGCGGCCATTTTAACCACACCACCCGTGCCAAAAATTGCTTCTTCGTGCCCGCAGTTACTACAGATATGCGTACTCATGTTTTCGACAACACCCAATACAGGTACTTTCACTTGTCTGAACATGCTAATACCTTTGGCAGCATCAGCAAGCGCAACATCTTGTGGTGTTGATACGATCAATGCACCCGTTACTGGAATATTTTGACTCAAGGTTAATTGAATATCACCCGTACCCGGTGGCATATCAATAAATAGATAATCAAGTTCACCCCAATGTGTTTCACCGAGTAACTGCATTAAAGCTTTACTTGCCATTGGACCACGCCAAATCATCGCTTGATCATTTAGTGCAATAAAACCAATACTATTAACCGCTAAACCATGGGCCTTGATCGCAGTCATGGTATTACCATCGTATGCTTCAGGGCGAGATTCGCTTACACCAAGCATGAGGGGAATTGAAGGGCCATAGATATCCGCGTCCATGATACCGACTTTCGCCCCCATTTTAGCCAATGCGAGCGCTGTATTAACAGTTGTAGTTGACTTACCCACTCCACCTTTACCTGAGGCAACCGCAATCACATTTTTCACACCGTGAATAGCTGGCGCATCGTTACAACGGGCTAAGGTCGCAATATCTAATGTTATCATCCACTGAACGCTTTCCACGCCCTTCATGAGTGCTACTTTTGGTTCTAACTTGGTTTTAACTTCGCTTTCAAAATCCAACGATGGAAACGGTAACCGTATCTGGATCTCAACACAACCATCCTTGTTGCTAATTGTTTCTAATACATTACTGTCAGCAATATTTTTCAACCAATTTTTAGGTTGAAAAATACCAACGAGCTGAGTGATCTTTGCTATATCCATAACCGCCTCTTAATTTAAGCTTGTAAGTGTTTAGCTTTTAAGCATTTATACTTTATTAATCTACTATATCAATGATAAAGCAAAGAATCACAAATAAATACGCTAAAAAACGCAGGGTTTTTAGCCTAACATCTATGCTTTATAAGTCGTATCAGGTAACATCGGATAACTTTATTTTTCACCACAAGATGAATCAGATTTTTATGACATCAGAACGCAAAATCTTAGTAACAAGCGCATTACCCTATGCCAATGGCCCTATTCACTTAGGTCATATGCTTGAGTATATCCAGACTGACATCTGGGTTCGTTTCCAAAAGCAACGTGGCCACACATGTACATATGTATGTGCAGATGACGCCCACGGCACGCCTATCATGCTTAAAGCGCAAGAGCGCGGTATTACGCCGGAAGCAATGATCGCGCAGACTAAAATTGAGCATATGGCTGATTTTGCTGATTTCAATGTTGGTTTTGATAACTATCATTCAACGCACAGTGATGAAAACCGTGAACTTGCAAGCATGATCTACACGCGTCTACGCGACAATGGTCATATCAAAACACGTGTAATTTCACAGCTATTCGATCCTGAAAAACAAATGTTCTTACCAGATCGTTTTGTTAAAGGTATCTGCCCAGAATGTAAGAGTGAAGATCAAAATGGTGATAACTGCGACAACTGTGGCGCAACGTATTCTCCAACTGATTTAATCTCTCCAAAATCAGTTGTTTCAGGCGCAGAACCAATTCTTAAAGATTCAGAGCATTACTTCTTTGATCTACCTGCATTTGCTGACATGTTACAAGCATGGACACGCTCAGGTACATTACAAGACGAAATCGCGAATAAACTTGCTGAATGGTTTGAAGCTGGCCTGCAACAGTGGGATATCAGCCGTGATGCACCTTACTTTGGTTTCGAAATCCCTGATGCGCCAGGTAAATTCTTCTACGTTTGGTTAGACGCGCCAATCGGTTACATGGGTAGTTTCAAAAACCTTTGTGATCGTCGTGACGATCTTGATTTTGACGAGTACTTCAAAAAGGATTCAACGACTGAACTTTATCACTTCATTGGTAAAGACATCGTTAACTTCCACAGCCTATTCTGGCCAGCAATGCTTGAAGGCACGGGTTTCCGTAAGCCAACAGCTGTATTTGCACACGGTTTTGTTACTGTAAACGGTAAGAAAATGTCTAAATCACGCGGTACATTTATTATGGCGCGTACTTACCTAGACAACCTAAACCCAGAATACCTACGTTATTACTACGCAGCAAAACTCAGTAACAAGATTGTTGATCTAGATTTAAATCTAGAAGATTTTGCACAACGCGTAAACTCTGACGTTGTTGGTAAAGTAGTGAATCTTGCAAGTCGTACTGCTGGCTTCATCTACAAACGTTTTGATGCAAAACTAGCAAGCGAAATCTCAGAACCTGAATTATTAGCTGAATTCGTTGCTGCTGGTGATACTATTGCTCAATATTACGAAACACGTGATTTTAGCAAAGCGATTAAAGAAATCATGGCACTTGCTGATAAAGCAAATGCATACATTGCAGACAAAGCACCGTGGCAACTTGTTAAGCAAGAAGGCTGTGAAGCCGAAGCGCACCTTGTTTGTACAATGGGTATCAACTTATTCCGTATCCTATCAGTTTACTTGAAGCCAGTATTACCAGAAATGGTTGCTGAAGTTGAAAAATTCTTAAACGATGATTTCAATTGGGATAGCTACAAAACAGCATTAACAGACCACGAGATCAACAAGTTCAAACCGTTAATGCAACGTGTTGACATGGACAAAGTTGAAACGATGGTTGAAGCATCTAAACAAAACTTAGTAGTTGCTGAAGAAGAGAAAGAAGAAGTTGTTGTTGAAGAAACACCGCTTGATCTTGCTTCTGATAAGCACCTTAAAGATGAGCCAATTGGTGAAATGATCGCATTTGATGATTTTGCAAAAGTTGACTTACGTATTGCTAAAATTGTAAAAGCTGAACATGTTGAAGGCGCTAAGAAATTACTTAAGCTAACCTTAGATGTAGGCGGCGAAACGCGTCAAGTATTTGCTGGTATCAAATCAGCTTACGAACCAGAGCAACTTGAAGGTCGCTTAACGGTTATGGTTGCTAACTTAGCACCACGTAAGATGAAGTTTGGTATGTCAGAAGGTATGGTACTTGCTGCAGGCCCTGGCGGCAGCGATATTTTCGTACTAAACCCGGATGAAGGTTCTGAACCTGGCATGCGCGTAATGTAAGACGGTTTAGTCATAAAAATAGTGTTTCATCGCTATTATTATCACTAACTTTAAAGGGACTCACACTGAGTCCCTTTTTATCTATCTACTATAGAAGAATAAGAGATTTAAATGACAGCTCAAATTATCCTTGCTAAAGGCAAAGAAAAAGCACTTAAACGTAGACACCCGTGGATCTTCTCTGGCGCAGTTTCAAAAGTGAAAGGCGAAGCAACAGCTGGTGACACAGTTGATATCATGAGTGCCGGCGGTGAATGGCTAGCATCTGGTAGCTACTCTCCAGAATCTCAAATTCGTGTACGAGTGTGGCATTACGACCGTGGCGTAGAAATCGATCAAGCATTCTTTGAAAAGCGCATCAAACAAGCGCAATCATTACGTGATGAGTTAATCGAAGAAAAAGGCCTAACTGGCTACCGTTTAATCGCAGCTGAATCTGATAGCCTTCCAGGTATCACAATCGATCGTTACAACGATTTCTTAGTATGTCAGTTATTATCAGCGGGTGCAGACTTTCACCGTGAAACACTTGTTGCAGCATTAAGCGTTCTTTACCCAGAGTGCAGTATCTACGAACGTTCAGATGTAGCCGTACGTAAAAAAGAAGGCCTAGAGCTAGTACAAGGTGTTCTTAAAGGTGAAGAGCCACCAGAAGTAGTTATCATTGAAGAAAATGGCGTTAAAATTGAAGTTGATATTAAAGGTGGCCACAAAACTGGTTTCTACCTTGATCAACGTGATAACCGTAAAGCAGCTGCAAAATATGCAAAAGGCAAAGACGTGCTTAACTGCTTCTCTTACACGGGTGGTTTTGGTGTTTACGCACTACAAGCTGGCGCAAAATCAATCACTAATGTTGATTTATCACAACCTGCGCTAGACATTGCAAAGCGTAATATGGAACACAACGAATTAGACATTTCAAAAGCAGAATTCGAACGTGCTGACGTATTCAAACTACTACGTAAATACCGTGAAGAAGGTCGTACATTTGATACGATCATTCTTGACCCACCTAAATTTGCAGAAAACAAAGCGCAAATGAAAGGTGCTTGTCGTGGTTATAAAGACATCAACTTTGTGGCAATGCAAGTACTTAAGCCAGGCGGCACACTGTTAACATTCTCATGTTCAGGCCTTATGGAAGATGGTTTATTCCAGAAAATTGTTGCGGATGCAGCACTGGATGCTGGTCGTGATGCTTATATCGTTGAACGTTTATCACAAGCAGGTGATCACCCAACGGCTAGCTTCTATCCAGAAGGTTATTATCTAAACGGTTTAGTACTAAAAGTTTTATAATTTAGAGCTTTGATCTTGTAATAAATTGGATTTAGTTGCAAAGTGGCACTCAGATAGAATTTAATTCTCTATTCAGTGCCACTTTTTAATAAGGCCAATTTTTATGAAAAAAAATCTTCAAACAGCACTTTCCAGTTTACCGACATCACTTCAAAGCCATGTTCTACCTATAATCTCTAAACCTGATTTTAAAGGTGTCATTAGCGCTGCCGATGTCGATTTATTACAACTGCATTCAGCACTTGAAACACCTGAATTATTATTCAGTTTGTTACCCCTCGCTGCTGCCTATTCTGTTGCACCGATCTCTGAATTTAATGTCGGCGCAATTGCACGAGCAGGATCTGGTAATCTGTATTTCGGTGCTAACTATGAATTTTCGAATCAAGCATTATTCAACAGTGTTCATGCTGAACAAGCCGCTATCAATAATGTATTTAGTCACCATGAAACTGAAATTTTAGATATTACAATTACCGCAAGCCCCTGTGGTCACTGCCGCCAGTTTATGAATGAATTAAGCTGTGCCAACGAATTAATTGTGAACCTTGAAGCCAGCGGTAGCAAACCACTGTCAGCCCTATTACCCGATTCATTTGGCCCAAGTGACTTAGGTGTAACCTCTCCCCTTCTTACTGCAGAAGCGGTATCGTTGACACTTAGTAGCGACTCAGCATCCGCAATTAGTGGTCATAATTCAACACTTACTGAGGTCGCACTTCAAGCAGTAAATACAAGCTATGCACCCTACAGCCATTGCCATGCTGGCATCGCGTTAAGAACAACATCAGGTACTGTAATTACAGGTCGTTACATTGAGAATGCGGCATTTAATCCATCGCTATCACCACTGCAATCCGTGTTAATTAATTTGAATTTAGCGGGATTTGAATTGGCCGATATTGAGGCGATGATCTTGGTTGAAAAAGCAGAAACGAAGATGAGTCATGCACAAGCAACACAAGTATTGGTATCTGAAATAGGCGTTGTGAATTATCAATACTTATTAGCAAGTTAAACAATAAACGAAAACATCAACTATCCGAGCAATACTTGATGTTTTCGTTATTAAATACTTTTAGTCTAGAATGTTAAAGAACACCTAGCTCACGCAGTCTTTCTGTTAAATATTCACCTGCGGTATAACGCTCTGATAATACAACCTCTGAATTAGGGTGTAAAAATAGCGGTAGCGAAACACGCGCTTTAGTCATATCAGCACCTTCAGGGTTTATCACTCGGTGCGTTGTCGATGGAAAATAACCACCCGATGCTTCTTGCAGCATGTCACCAATGTTAATAATGATGTTACCAAAATCACTTGGTACATCTAACCAGCTACCATCTTGTTTCTGTACTTGTAAACCTGGCTCATTAGCAGCAGGTAACACTGTTAACATGTTAATATCTTCATGTGCCGCTGCTCGAATAGCACCCATTTCTTCATCGCCCGTCATTGGTGGGTAATGTAATACGCGTAGTAGCGTAAGCGAGCTTTCTTCAACCATTTTTGACAATGGCATGCTGTATGTAGCAGACACATCGGCAGGTGAAAATTCTTCAACCCAATCAAGTAGCTCAGCGGCAAGTGCATTTGCTTGCTCGTAATACGCTAGAATATTCTCTTTTAATGACTCAGGAATACGGCCCCAAGTATATACATGGAAATATTCTTTAATATCTTTAACACTGTGGCCTTTTGCTGTTTCAGAAACAGTTGCAGGGAAAAAACCATCTTGCGTTTCAGGTTTAAATAAGAAATCATGTTTTTCTTCTGTTTCGAAAAACGCTTGCCATTCAGTATAAATAGTTCGAACTAATTCCGGATTAATCGGGTGATTAGTTAATACACCAAAACCTGTTTCACGAAGCGATTTTACAAACGCTTCAGCGCTGTTCTCTGCGCGGTAATCAATTGCTGCTAATGTCATTGCATATACTTCTCTGTTTAATTATTACAGAGAATAATAAAATTCATTAAACATAATGTCTACTGTTATCAACCATTTTTACCATATTATTTATCAAATGAACTACAATAGTACCTGCTTGCCATCACAAACAATACTATTAACCTTTGAATGAAAGTCGATATAAAAACACATAATATACAACTATTCGATATTTAACCCTGAAGAAGTGCAAAAAAAAAGAGCCACATAAATGCAACTCCTCAGTATTGATATCTGTTATATGATGTAATTAAAGGCTATTGCTCTAAAGTATTTAAGTAAGAAATAGTCGCAGCCAGATCTTTTAATGTTTTATGCGCACCTGAATTAACTAAGTACTTACCTTTTACTAAAAAAACAGGTACAGATGCAATATTAGCGTTAGTCACAATCTCTTCTGCTTTAACCATTTTCTGATATACCGCTTCATGTTCAGCTTGGTTTAAATCGATTGGGCTCTTCATGTTATATTTTTTAAATATGGTTATCATCTGTTCTTTTTTCTGTGCTGGCGTCATAATTTTAACAGGTTCTTCATTCTTTTGACCTTCTCCATGATCATGATTGTCTGCACCCGCACCACTTTGCGTATAAGTAAACAAATCAGCCATCATCTCTGAACTCGGTTTACCACCATTTTGATTTGCTGCTGCATAATAAACATAAGCCGAACGTTGCGCACTTTCATTAAACGTTACGTGGGTTTTGGCAAAATCTATTTTGGTCATATCTTCCATTACAGGAATCATTGTTTCCATGTTCTTACAATTGCCGCACGCAAGGGAAAAAATCTCTACAACATCAGGTAAATCAGACATAGGCGTCGGGATAATTGTATATTCGTTCCCTTCTTTTGGACTATTGTCCTCACTGCAGCCAGTAAGCGCAAAGAAAGAAACAAGAACGAATAATAACGGCTTAAAGATAGATTTCATAATAAATAGGGGACCATAAGTTGGAAGTTTTGAGAGCCTACAATGGATTATTATCAGTGTCTAATTATATTACTTAGCTTTACTTTCGGTATGATATAGATCAATTAAGTGACGCCATAACGACTATCAAGATAAATAAGTTCATAACACTATGACCACCGACTTTGCTGGTCATTAAATAATGATAATTACAAATTAATAGGTAGTTAGCCGCAATTAAAGTGATCTAGATACAGATTATAATATAAAGAAATATACAATAAAGAACCATATGGCTATTATCCTGCGGGCTATGTCTACAGCTTCCACATCTACCCTTCTACTATCAATTAATACCGTTATGTAAGGATTATGTTAACGTGAATTTTTTATCCAGTTTTAAAGGCCGTATCATTACAGTAGTGATATTACTCGTTATTTCCTCACTCGTGATATCGAGTTTTATTTCTTACCGACAATTATCTACTTCTATCGTAGGTAATATTGATAAATATTCACAGCTACAAGTCGATAGCACAGCCAACAAAATTAATAGTTGGTTTCAAGGCATCAAAAAAGGTTTAGCTGCAACAGCGCCTGATTTTGCAATCCCTCGTGATGATGAACAATTATTACTCATGGTGAAACAAGTATTTCTCGCTACCGACGCAAATGATATTTTGGCTGCTTATGAAGACGGTAAAGCAATTACAGCCATAGACGGTAAGCTAAGTTTAGAAAGCTATGATCCACGTACTCGCGACTGGTATAAAGATGCAAAACAAAAAGGCTCTACAATCATTACCGGTATTTACAGTGATGCTACAACGGGCGGATTGATGATAAGTATTGCTGAACCCTTCTATAATAATGGCCAATTTTCAGGGGCATTATTAGCTGATATTCGCTTAGAAACAGTAAGTAACTTTATTAAGAATTCATCATTTGCAGATACCACGCTTAATTTATATGACATGACAGGCATGACCATCGCGTCAACAGATGAACGTCAAATCGTAGGTAAGCCGATGGACTCAGCTAATGCTACATTGACACCACTTAAAGACATGATCTCAAGTAACGAAGAAGGTACTTTCGAATTTAGCCAAGACAAGAAAACAACGCTTGCGTATTTCACAACATTAAACCTTAATGATACTATTTCTTGGAAAGTAGCTATCACAGTAGACAAGTCTTCTCACTTTATCGAGATTGAAGAAGGTTTAAACAGCGCACTTATCACTGGATTCATCCTCGTGATTCTGGCATCTATTATTAGCTTATTATCCTTAAACCGTTTATATCGCCCTATCCTCACACTAAAAGAAACAATTGTAGATCTTGCTAATGGCAATGCTGATTTAACCCGCCGTATCGATGTTCAAAGCAATGATGACTTAGGCCTGATTGCAGACGCAGTGAATAAATTCACGCTTAATTTACAAAGCATGATGTTAGACATATCACAATCAACAACCTATATCTCAGATGGTATTGAAGCACTTCGTTCGCAGACGGTACACAATAATAATGTATTACTAGAGCATGCATCGGAAACAGAACAGATTGTTGTTGCTATTACAGAGATGAGTTCTACAGCAGATAGCGTTGCTCAAAGTGCTGCGCAATCGGCTACCTTCACACAAAAATCAACAGATGAAGCTAAACGTTCTAAAGAAGTGGTTAAAGGTGCGGTATTTGGCGTTGCAGAACTCGTTACAGAAGTGGATAAGATGGCATTGAACATTCAAACCATGAACGAAGATACCAATAAAATTAACTCAGTATTAAGCGTCATTGGAGAAATTGCAGACCAAACGAATTTACTCGCATTAAACGCCGCAATTGAAGCTGCTCGAGCAGGTGATCAAGGTCGTGGATTCGCCGTCGTCGCAGATGAAGTGCGAACGTTAGCAGCCAGAACACAACAAAGTACCTCTGAAATTAACGATATGCTAACCCGATTACGTAGCGGTGCGGACTCTGTAGTGCAAGCAATGAAAACCACAAAAACGAGCTGCGAACAAACAGCGGAAACGACAGGAAGTGTGAATGAAAGCCTAGATTCAATGACAGAATCAGTACTTCAAATAAACGATCTTGGCATTCAAATCGCCACAGCGGCAGAAGAACAAAGCTCAGTAACGGAAGAAATTAATCGTAACATGACCGCGATTCAACATATGGTACAGCAATTAACAAGTAACAGTGAAAAGACACTCAATAGCACCCATGACTTAGCAAGTAGTAATACACAGCTAATGAGTATTGTTAGCCAGTTCAAACTGAAATAAATAAATCTTTAAGCAATGCGTTGAACCTTATTCAACTTTGGAACAACGCATTAATTCATTGCTAACGCCCGCTAAAGCCTCACAAATATAACCACTCTAAATCCCTCAAAACTCAATCCAACCCAATGTATGCATTAATACTTAATGATTAGAGATACTAAAGTTTAGTGACCAAGATCAACTATTGGGCATTAAAAATGCGATGTCTATTTCCCCTGCCGATAAGCTAATAACAATGTAATTACGATAGTGTTGTCGCGTTATCATGCGCATTAACACTCCCGATACTAATGATTATAAGGATGTACCCACGTGAATGTCTTATCAAGTTTTAAAGGCCGGATAATTACAGTTATTATGTTACTGCTTATTACAACGCTAGCAATTTCGAACTTACTTTCTTATCGTCAAATGTCTTTATTAATTAAAGAAGATATCGACCGCTACTCAACACTAAAAATACATAGCACGTCAGACAAAATAAACACATGGTTTCAAACTATTAAAGATGGTTTAATCGGAACAGCTCCTGACTTTGCTAAACCGCATAACGATTACCAAATTAACTTAATGGTTCAACAGATTAATGCATCAACAAAAGCAACGGATATTCTTGTTGGGTTTGAAGATGGCAGCTCGTACAGTGCTATGACAGGCACTCGTTATGTCGCTGATTACGACCCTCGTTCTCGTGCTTGGTATGAAGACGCGAAACGTACAGGTACAACAATTATAACCCCGATGTATAAAGACGCACTGACTAATAATTTATTAGTGAGTATTGCCGAACCTTTCTATAAAGATGGGCAACTGGTCGGTGTATTACTTGCTGATATCGAGCTAAACATACTTGAAGATATCGTTAAATCATCAGCATCTGACCATGCGAGCACTAGCCTATTTGACGAGACTGGCACTATAATCGCGTCAACAGATAAAATAGAAGATCCAGGAAAATCAAAACTTGCAGACAATAGTGCTCTAACAGAACTACAACAGGCAATGCTAACAGGAGACGCTGGTAAGCTAACCCATCCCGTTAATGGCAAAGAAAAAATCAGCTATTTTGATTCAATTAAACTTGATAACCAGCTAAGCTGGCATATATTGGTAACGGTAGATAAAAAGGCTCACTACGCTGTGATCGCAGACAGCTTAGAAGATTCGCTTATCACTGCGATTATAATGACGCTTATTGTGACCTTGTTAATATTCATTTGTCTGAATAAACTCTACCAACCAATCATCGCACTGAAATCGACGGTTCAAGACCTGGCGCAAGGTAATGGCGATTTAACCCAGCGACTTGAAGTAACAAGTAAAGATGATTTAGGGCAGATTGCTGAAGCGGTAAATACCTTTATTGCTAATCTCCAAACAATCATGTTAGAAATATCGCAATCAACAACACATATTTCTAGCGGTATTGAGCAACTTAGATCCCATACAGAACACAATAATAGCGTATTAATTGACCACGCAAGTGAAACAGATCAGGTCGTTGTCGCAGTAACAGAAATGAGTTCGACTGCTGACAGTGTGGCTCAAAGTGCTGCGCAAAGTGCAACCTTCACACAAAAATCAACCGATGAGGCACACCAATCTAAAACGGTCGTTCAAGGTGCAGTAAACGGGGTTGCAGACTTAGTAAATGAAGTTGAAGCAATGGCGTTAAACATTCAAACTATGAATGAAGATACTCACAAAATTAGCTCGGTATTAAGTGTGATTGGTGAAATTGCAGATCAAACTAACCTACTCGCGCTAAATGCTGCGATTGAAGCGGCACGTGCAGGTGAACAAGGTCGAGGCTTCGCGGTGGTTGCAGATGAAGTTAGAACGCTAGCGGCAAGAACCCAGCAAAGTACCTCAGAGATTAATGAGATGCTAACTCGCTTACGCAGTGGTGCAGATACCGTTGTAAAAGCCATGGACGCAACGAAATTGAGTTGTCAGCAAACCGCAGATACAACAGCAAGTGTGAATGAGAGTCTTGATTCTATGACGAATTCAGTTATGCAGATTAATGATCTCGGTATTCAAATTGCGACAGCAGCAGAAGAACAAAGCTCAGTAACAGAAGAAATAAACCGTAACATGACAATGATTCAAAGCATGGTTTCTCAACTAACCGAAAATGGTGGAAAAACCATGGACAGTACACATACTCTAGCAAGTACGAATGATCAACTGGTTACCATTGTTGGACAGTTCAAGCTGCAATAATTTGATTTGATGTAGGCCTTCATCATTTTGAAGGTCTACCGATTTAATAATGGCCATTTAAAAGTGATTATTGTTTGAAGCTCTTCTTACAATTGTAAGCCATCGTAAGTTTTCACTGAATTGTCGACACTAAGTATATACAACAAGTTATCTTGTATATATCATCCGCTGACTATCACACACCAATAAACATTTATACAAAGTGAATACGTATTTTTAATCATTAAAGTATGAATAACTATAATTTCAAAGGATTTTATTTCATGGGCTTTATGGCGAGTTTTAAAGGAAGAATCATCTCGGTTGTTATTTTATTATTGATAACCTCACTGACAATTGCGAGTTATATTTCCTATAAGCAATTATCAAATTCAATGGTAAACAATATTGATCAATACTCAAAATTAAAAGTCCAAAGTACTACTGATAAAATTACCGACTGGTTTGAAACCATTAAAGATGCATTAACTCAGACGGCACCAAGTTTTGCGATAACGAGAGACGATGAACAGACATTACGCATGGTGAAACAAGTTGCGAATTCCACTAAAGCTACTGATATAATTGTAGGTTATGAAGATGGGCGTACATTTAGCGCATTAGAGGGATTTATTCCATTATCTGTCTTGGATGCAAGAACAAGAGCTTGGTATAAAAGTGCACGCCAAAATCAAACGACAGTAATCACCGACATTTATAAGCATGCTATCTCTGGTGAATTGCTCATCAGTATTGCCGAACCTTTTTATGAAGATGGCCAATTTAAAGGTGTACTATTAGCTGATATTAACTTAAATATGCTTAAAGATATGATCAACAAATCAGCATTTTTGGGAGCCACTACCAGTCTATATGATATCAATACGATGACAATCGCATCGACAGATGAACGAGAAGTCATTGGTAACAAAATGCAATCTTATAGTAGTGCTTATACAAGGCTTCAAAGAGAGATTTTTGAAAATAATACAGGCTCATTTGAACTTGAAAACAATGGTATAAACCAAATTGTTTACTATACAAGCCTACAATTAGATGATAAATCAAGCTGGAAAATTATTGTTACCATTGATAAATCAGTGCTTTTCTTACCTGTTCAAAACAGCCTGAATAACTCAATCATAAGCAATGTATTACTTGTCATTCTTGCCTCGATTATTATATTTATCGCCCTTTCACGTTTATACCGACCTATCCTGGCTTTAAAAGCGACTGTTTATGACTTAGCACAAGGCGATGCAGACCTGACTCGACGCTTAGAGGTGAATAGCCGTGATGACCTCGGTCAAATTGCCGAATCAGTGAATGCGTTTGTCAGTAATTTACAACGTATGATGTTAGAAATATCAGAATCAACAGACCATATATCAATGGGTGTTGAGCAATTAAAAGCACAGACAGAGCGTAACAATTCAGTACTTATCGATCATGCAAGTGAAACAGATCAAGTGGTTGTTGCGGTAACAGAAATGAGCTCAACAGCAGATAGTGTTGCTCAAAGTGCCGCGCAATCTGCCACCTTCACTCAGCGAACAACTGACGATGCTCACAGCTCAAAAGCCGTTGTCGAAGGTGCTGTACATGGGGTGGCTGACTTAGTGAATGAAGTTGAAGCGATGGCGCTTAACATTCAAACAATGAATGAAGATACCCATAAGATCAGTTCAGTATTAAGTGTGATTGGCGAAATTGCAGACCAAACTAACCTACTTGCATTAAATGCTGCAATTGAAGCTGCGCGTGCAGGTGAGCAAGGTCGTGGCTTTGCCGTGGTTGCTGACGAAGTTCGTACACTTGCAGCAAGAACTCAACAAAGTACATCTGAAATTAACGAGATGCTTACACGCTTACGTAACGGGGCCGATATGGTTGTACGAGCGATGGACATCACTAAAGCAAGCTGTCAACAAACAGCCGCGACGACAGCAAGTGTCAATGATAACCTCGACTCAATGACTGACTCTGTCATGCAAATTAATGATCTTGGCATCCAAATAGCTACAGCGGCTGAAGAACAAAGTTCGGTGACCGAAGAAATTAACCGTAATATGACGATGATCCAAAGCATGGTTAATCAACTTACTGAAAATGGCGAAAAGACCATGGACAGCACACGTAATCTAGCAAGTTGTAATGAACAGCTATTAGCTATTGTTGGCCAATTTAAACTAGAATAGCCACAATATAAAATATTTAACTTTGTGGCGTTTATAGCCACAAAGTTAAATATTTAACAACAATCAAGAACTTCACGCCAAAACTAACGTTACATAAGCTTACAAAACCCTACCGAAACCTTCATATGAATGATAGGATGTTCAAAAAATTGCCATAATCTGAATATATATTGGCAAATCAGTCGAATAGCAAGATTTCTAATCATTAAAGGGTATTTGTTCACGTGGATTTTCTATCAAGTTTTAAAGGGCGAATAATATCTGTCATTATTCTGCTCTTAATAATAACCTTAACTATTTCTAACTTATTTTCTTATCGTCAGTTATCTTCTTCAATGTCGAGTAATATCAATAATTACTCTGTATTAAAAGTGGATACCACATCGGCAAAGATCAACACTTGGTTTCAAACTATTAAAGAAGGTTTAATTGCGACTGCACCCGATTTTTCGCAAGCACGTGATGACGAGCAACTACATTTAATGGTTCGACAAATCACCGCAGCGACAAAAGCCAGTGATATTGTAGTCGGTTTTGAAGATGGTCGTTCTTATGGCGCAGCAAGTGGTAAACGAGATTTAGCAAGCTACGATCCTCGTACACGTGACTGGTATATCCTAGCACAACAAAAGCGTACTACGATCGTTACCGCAATGTATAAAGATGCGCTAACTAAACAATTACTTATTAGTATTGCTTCACCGTTTTATAAAAATGGTCAACTTGAAGGTGTATTGCTTGCCGATATCGAGTTAGGTGTGCTAAATGAGATGGTTCGTGCATCAGCATTTGCCAACGCGGTAACAAGCTTACACGATAACCAAGGCACCACAATCGCATCAACAGAGCAGATCCGTAATCCAGGACAAAGCAGGCTAGCTGATGATAGCGGTTATTCGCAACTACAACAAGAAATGCTAAACAAAGATGAAGGCGTAATAAACTTCACTGTTAATGGTGCTGATAAAGTAAGCTACTTTGAAAGCATCAAGTTAGATGATTCGATAAGCTGGCATTTACTCATCACAGTAGACCAATCTGCTCACTATGCAGTAGTACAAAAGCTATTAAAAGACAGCACATTAAGTGCCCTCTTACTTATTCTTATAGCATCAGCAATCGTATATGCCGCTCTTAATCGATTATATCGCCCAATTCTTGCGTTAAAATCGACAGTTCAAGATCTTGCTCAAGGTAATGCAGATTTAACACAACGTTTAGCTGTAAATAGTAATGATGATTTAGGTCAAATAGCTGAAGCAGTAAATCGTTTCGTGATCAACTTACAAGATATGATGTTAGAAATATCACAATCAACAGATCATATTTCATCTGGTATTGAGCAATTAAGATCGCAAACGGAACACAACAACACAGTATTAATCGACCATGCAAGTGAAACAGATCAAGTTGTAGTTGCAGTAACAGAAATGAGTTCAACAGCGGATAGTGTTGCTCAAAATGCAGCCCAGTCAGCAACCTTCACTCAAAAATCGGCAGATGAAGCGCATCAATCAAAGGCTGTAGTAGAAGGTGCTGTACATGGTGTTGCAGACTTAGTTAATGAAGTTGAAGCGATGGCTCTGAACATTCAAACAATGAATGAAGATACCCATAAGATTAGTACTGTATTAAGCGTTATTGGTGAAATCGCCGACCAAACTAACTTACTGGCATTGAATGCTGCAATTGAAGCCGCACGTGCTGGTGAGCAAGGTCGTGGCTTTGCCGTTGTTGCAGATGAGGTCCGTACATTGGCAGCACGCACACAGCAAAGCACCTCTGAAATTAACGAAATGCTAACTCGTTTACGAAATGGTGCAGACATTGTTGTCCGAGCTATGGACATAACTAAAGCAAGTTGCCAACAAACAGCAACAACAACTGCTAGCGTAAATGATAATCTTGATTCAATGACGACATCAGTAATGCAGATTAACGATCTTGGTATTCAGATCGCAACAGCGGCTGAGGAGCAAAGCTCAGTAACGGAAGAAATTAACCGTAACATGACTATGATCCAAAGTATGGTTAATCAGCTTACCACGAACGGTGAGAAAACGATGGATAGTACACGTGATCTAGCAAGTTCAAATGAGCAGTTAGTCGCTATTGTGGGTCAGTTTAAACTAAGATAAGACGTTGTAAGTAACAAACTCAAAGTACGCGAACAAAAAAGGCCTTTGGCATTGTTTTATACAGTACTAAAGGCCTTTTTATTAAGTTGAAATGTTAGCTATAGCTATTTAACCATTAACCAACTGAGTTAACCGCATCCGTTAAGATAGCGACAACCACATCAATCTCCTCAGGCTGGATAATCAGTGGTGGTAACATCCGAATCGTTGAACCAAAGCGGCCGCCTAATTCGATAATCAAACCACGGCGTAATGCCGCTTGTTGAATGTCTTTCGCACGTCGACCATCTTGCGGTCGATTACCTAACGCATCTCGTTCACCATTAGGATCAACAATTTCGATACCTAACATCAAACCACGGCCACGAACGTCACCGATAACGTCACTTTCCATCGCTTCTAAGTCATGCTTTAACTTAGCGCCCATTGCACCCGCATGTAAATGCAGTTGGTCTTGCGCAAGGTGACGCATCACCACCAACCCCGAGGCCATAGCCAATTGATTACCACGGAATGTCCCCGCGTGTGCTCCTGGTTCCCATTTATCAAAGTCACTATGATAAATGACTGCCGCTAATGGTTGTCCACCACCTAGTGCTTTAGATACCACGATCACATCAGGTTCGATATCTGCATGTTCGAAGGCAAATACTTTACCCGTACGCCCCATACCCGCTTGAATTTCATCAATGATAAGGACAATACCGTGACGTTTAGTAATATCACGTAAACCTTTAAGCCATGTTGGATCTGCAGGTAATGAACCGGCTTCGCCCTGCACTGCTTCAACAATGATTGCAGCGGGTTTAGCAACACCCGATTCAGGATCGGTTAGCATCGTCTCTAGTTGATAAAGACTGGCTTTAATCCCTGTTTCACCTAATCCATAAGGACAGCGAGGAGCATACGGGAATGGCATAATTTGCACATCAGCCCCTGTCATACTCAATGCAGATTTAGGTCCTAAATTACCCATCATAGCTAACGCGCCATGCGTCATGCCATGATAAGCACCCGAAAATGCCAGTATAGAACGACGACCAGTGGCAATTTTAGCCAATTTTAATGCAGCTTCAACTGCATCTGAACCACAAGGGCTACACATTTGAATGCGTGCATGTTCAGCCATATTACCCGGTAGCAGATCCAATAATTGCGTCATAAACTGATCTTTAACAGGTGTCATCAGATCTAACGTTTGCATTGGTACTTCTGATTGCACAGCTTGTATCAAAGCTTCTGTCACATCGGGGTGACTATGACCCAGTGCTAACGTACCAGCAGCAGCTAAACAATCAATAAAAATCTGTTGTTCAGTATCTTCAACAAAGATACCTTGCCCGCGTTTTAACGCAAATGGCAAACGACGCGGATAACTGCGTGCATTTGATTCACGCTGTTCTTGGCGTTGTAAATAGCTATTAGTCGCTAGCACACGTGCAGACTGACTCAGAAACGAAGCAAGATTTAACACAGCGGGCGTTTGTGGACGCATCACTGACTCACCATTATTCATTTCTGTCACATAATTTAAAACTTCGCTCACGTCGTTTCCAACCTTCTCTGATCTTTTATTCATAATTGCCACCTTGTGAAAGGTATCAGTCATATTGTTACTTACATTCGGCAAGATTAATCTTGACCCAACGTGGCCTTGAAATCCTGATAATCAAATTGATTCAAGGTTTCTATTTTACCTTCAACACGCGTCCCATTAACGTCATCGCTAGCAATACGCTTGTAGTAGATACTTGGCATTTTAAGGCCATTAAACCAGTTCAGTTTCACCATGGTGTAACCCGCTGAATCCTTAATAGTTAAACGATCACCGACTTGCAATGGCTGTGGAAAATTGGCCTCACCAAATATATCCCCCGCCAGACATGAACAGCTGCCAATAATGTAAGGATGTTCGCCATCTTCTCTTGCTTCAGCAAAACTCGCAGGCTCATTATAGATTAGGGTATCTAAACGATGTGCTTCAGTTGCACTGTCTACAATCGCGGTTTTTTTATCATTTTCAACAACATCTAATACCGACACAACTAGATCTGTCGTATCAGTAATAACCGCTTCACCCGGTTCCAAATAAAGCTGTACTTGGTGCTTTTCAGCAAAGGCTTTAAGCGCTAATGCTAAGTCTGCCACAGGGTAACCCGGATAAGTGAAGAACAAGCCACCGCCTAAGCTAACCCAAGATACTTGATCTAAGTGCGCTGAAAACTGTTCTGAAATTGTGTTAAGAATAGTGCTGTAAGCAACAAAATCCTTGTTTTCACAATTCATGTGGAACATCAGACCATCAAGTTTAGACACTGTTTTCGCAGTTAACCCTGCTTGTTTAACACCTAAGCGAGAATATGCACGCGCTGGATCGGCAAGATCTTGGCCTGCATAGCTCACTTCAGGGTTTATACGTAGCCCAACGCTGCTCACTGCGTTTAACAAAGGTTGCATGCGTTCAAGTTGTGATACCGAATTAAAAATAATTTTATCGGCTATATCTCGCACAGCAATCACGTCATCTTCGCTGTAACCCACGCTATAAGCATGTGTTTCACCAGGAAATGTGTCGTGACCGAGCTGCACTTCATAAGGACCACTGCTGGTTGTACCGTCAAGGTATTTACTGATGGTGTTGAATGTTCCCCATGTAGAGAAACACTTCAATGCCAATACCAGTTTCACGCCAGAAAGATCTTTTAACTGCTTGCAGATCTCAAGATTACGCAACAGTTTGTCTTCGTGAATCATGAAATACGGTGTTTTCAGCGTACTTGTAATCGCTACTTCAGTCGCCGACATTACTCGCAATCCAACTCTTGAACTTCCCACGTTAGACCAATGCGTGGCATCAATTCTAAGAAGTCATCAGGGTTAAGCTGTTCTACGTTGAACAAACCAGCCTCGCTCCACTTACCTTGGAAGTAAAGCAATGCAGCAGTGATTGCTGGTACACCCGTTGTGTAAGAAATCGCTTGGTGCTCAACTTCTTTGTAGGCTTCTTCGTGATCACAAATATTGTAAACGAATACGCTACGCGGCTTGCCAGCTTTCGTTCCACGTACCCAAGTACCGATACAGGTTTTACCTGTGTAGCCTTCAGCAAGTGAAGTAGGATCCGGTAAGATCGCTTTTAATACTTTCAGTGGTTCAACCGTTATACCGTCCGTTGTTGTTACTGGTACTTGGCTTAATAAACCAATGTCACGCATTACATTGAAATAGTTTAAGTAATTGTCAGAGAAACCCATCCAGAACTCAATACGTTTAGCTGGAATGAATTCTGCTAATGAACGTACTTCATCGTGCGCCATTGAATACACTTTTTGTTGACCAACAACTGGGAAATCAAATTCCATTACACGGCTGTGGCAAGGCACTTGATGCCATTCTTTGTTTTCAAAGTAGAATGAATCACCTAAGATCTCTAACATGTTTGTTTCTGGATCGAAGTTAGTTGCAAAGCGTTGACCGTGATCACCCGCGTTTACATCCATAACGTCAATACTATCGATTTCGTCAAACAAGTGCTTATAAGCATACGTTGCAAATACGCTTACTACACCTGGATCAAAACCTGCACCAAGAATACCTGTGATACCGGCTTTTTCGAAGTCGTCACGGAATGCCCATTGTGGATCATAAGCCTCAGGTACTTGCTGACCTTCACTGCATAAATCCGTTGCAACAGATGTATCAAGGTAAGCCGTTTTAGTTGCTACACACGCAGCCATAATTGCCACGTTAACCCATGGAGGACCGGCATTGATTACAAGATCCGGATTCACTTCTTCAATCAGTGCAATTAGACAATCTTTGTTATCAACGTTGATTTCACGTGATACTAAGCTGCGAGTCTTGTCTTTTAAGTTGTCGCGATGATGAACACTTGTGATGATCTTGTCACATTTAGCGATTGTACGTGAAGCGATTGTGATATCACCAAACACGTCATTGTTTTGAGCACATTTATGCGCAATAACCCAACCAACACCACCAGCACCAATTTGTAATACAGACATATCTATTCCTTAAACTTATTCTTTATTGTTATTTTATAAATGGCTGATCTATTCGAAACAGATCAACCACTGTTATATTTATTGATATAAACGCTAAGCTAGCGTTATTTGATATAGCTCTAATTGATATAACTTTGAAGTTCAGCAAAATCAGCGATCTTGCTAAACAAGCTTTCAAAATCACTTAACTGTAAACACGGATTCAAAATCGTCAGTTTTAAGCAGGTATAACCATTAATTTTGGTTTCGCCCAATACTGCTTGGCCTGCTGTTAACAGATCTAAACGTAAACGCTGATTGATCATGCTGATTTCTTCTTCATGCTCAATGCTTACATCACTGTTTGTAGATAAATGGTTATATCTAAATAACACGGTGCTTAATTGCGGTTGCGCCAACAGTTCAAACTTGTCTGTCGCTGTCACTAACCCGCCTACATCTTGCGTTAAGCTGATTAGGTGATCGTACATCGCACCAAATTTATCAGTCCCTAACGCTTGCATAGACATCAACAGTTTCAACGCATCAAAACGTTTTGTTGTCGCAATTGATTTATCCACCAAGTTTGGTAGTTCGTCAGTTTCACGATTAAGATAGTCCGCATGATGTAACAAGTATTTGAAATTGTGGTTATCACGAATCAGTAATGCGCCGCAGCTAATCGGTTGGAAGAACAACTTGTGAAAATCGGTGCTAATCGAATCCGCTAGCTCAATACCAGCCAGACGATCTTTGTGTGAGCTTAGGATTAATGCGCCACCATAAGCACCATCAACGTGGAACCACATATTATGCTGTTCGCTGATAGCCGCAATCGCTTGCAGATCATCAATTGCACCAAGGTCTGTCGTACCTGCCGTACCAACTACACAGAATGGGATCAAGTCTTGCGACTCTAGATCGGCAATCGTTGCAGTTAGCGCGTTCATATCTAAACAACCAAACTCGTCAGTCGCCACAGTAACCACGGCACGTTCACCCAGTCCCATTAAGGATGCTGATTTTTGCACGGTAAAATGACTTGTTTGTGAACACAGGATGCGCAACTTTTTCGCGTAACTTGGTAAACCATCTTTCTGCACGCTTTCACCTGAGATTTGTTCTACGGCACGGTCACGTGCCAATAACAGACCCATTAAGTTACTTTGCGTGCCACCACTGGTAAACACACCATCAGCGCCATTGCTTGTTGCTGAATGCTCAAGGTTATAACCGAATAACTCACACAACCAATCTGTCATTTTTTGTTCTACATAGGTAGCAGAAGACGCTTGGTCCCATGAATCCATTGATTGATTTAATGCCGATATAATCGTTTCGGCAGCAAGCGCCGGGATTAACGGTGGCGTGTGTAAATGCGCAATACAATGCGGATGTTGCACGATAATTGAGTTTTTACCAATTAGGTTAACATTGTTAGAAATGATTTCAGCCAAGGGGGCAATCGGCGATTTACCAATTGGCATCGCCATGATTTTTGCATTTAACTGCGCAGGTTCAAGCCCTGAATACGGTGCGTCAACAGCAGTAAACATCGCTGATAATTCGCGTGCAGAATGCTCGATAGCGTTAAGATAATGCGGTTGTGCTTTAGGATCAAGATGTACGAATACATCAGACCAATCACTGTTGTGATTTGAGTTTTGGTTTGAGTTTTTCATCATTCTTCAAATTTTAAATAAAAAAATGCATATTCGAATGTTTAATCGCCTAAAAACGTTTTAATCACGCTAAAGACAAGAGTTTAAACAAGCGAACAGATAGCTGCGTTGAGCAACAGATAGAAAATGCTAAATTTTAGGCAAAGCGGTAAAGCGCTCGCGCTAATCAGAGATCAGAAGTACGGTAGGGAAATACGAAATGTGTGATTAATGATTTGTATCACTGTATTTTAAAGTCCATATAAAAACAAAATAATCGAGGAGCTCGATTTAATGGCGACAATGTAATTTAAATGTAATTTAGATGCAAGTGTTTTATGTCACGATTATTATAAATTAATCTGTAAATACAAGATCATTTGGTGATAACAACCAGTTTGGTAACAAATAATATACATATTTAGAAGGCTTAACACTACTGTTTATTTAAGATAATATAGCCCGTATATTGATGTGCGTAGCATTAAATAAGATTACTCGCTACCAAATTTGGCGTTATACGCTCGTATCTAGGAATAAAATTGATGACGAATATTGTTTTTGAACAAATACCAATACAAGAAAACGGTGAACCCCTGCTCTGTCTTGCTGAACTCGGCTTCATCCTTGAACCAGCCTATTTCAATATGGGCCTTTCAGATGACCCAAATCTCTATGCTAGAGAGAGCGTTGTAAACAAATTGATACAGATTAGTAACCGCCTAGGAGAATACCGTTTCAAAATTTGGGATCCTTGGAGATCAAGAGAAGTCCAAAATAATATTTATAAAAAATATTGGTCAGAGCTCAGCACAGAACACCCCGAATGGGATGAGGATCAACTGAAGGAGGAAGTTGGAAAGTTTGTCACTGTTCCAGATAATCCTGAACGCGTTCCACCTCATGCGACTGGTGGATCTGTTGATCTGACATTAGTTGACTTAGATGGAAACGAACTTGATATGGGGACTTGCTTCGATCACTTCGGAGCAGAAGCTGCAACGCTTTACTACGAAGAAGATGGAAGAGATATAGCGATAAGAGATAATCGCCGACTGTTGCGCCAGGCTATGGAAAGTGCAGGCTTTCGATCTGACGAAGATGAGTGGTGGCATTTCGATTACGGAAATCAGCTCTGGGCAGCTCAGTTTGGTTATAGCTTTGCTATTTATGGTGAAAAATAAGCTTTCGTTTTCCACACCCCATTCCGATTAATATGGGGTGTAGAACGAAGGTAACAACATGACGCAATATGACGCTATCGTTTACGGCGCAGCTGAACTCTGACTTTCTAAAGGTGAGATATCTATGTATATATTAACAGCTCTCACCTTGTTATCACTGTCATAGATAAACGTATCGACAAATGGGATAGACACTTGTCTATTATCTTTTGTGGTATAAGTCACTACCCCCTCTGCAGCTACATTACATTCATCTATCCAGATACGCTGCAACTTGTGACTCATGCCTTTAACAGAGCTAAAGAAATCTTTTTGTGCTTTACGAATAGCCTCTCGCCCCTTAGAAGCAGGCCAATTAGCAAATTTAAACGTTGAATCATCAGTTATAACGGCTTGATACGTCTCAAGGTCTATACGTGCAGCATCAATCGCGGTAAAGGTGTCATACACAGTACTTTTAATAATGTTGCATTGATTCGCTGCTACGGCCGGAAAATTCAAAGCCGATACCAAGCAAATAATACCGATTTTTTTTATCATGATGTTCTCCTGAACCCTTCGCACTCTCGTGTTTAATTATTTTAATGAGTCTAGTTTAAGTGCAGGATTAGGGCAAATAGTAATGTTAGATAGCGTATTGAGCAGAGATTTTTTATCTCAAACATCATAAAAGATATAAATACATCTTTGATTAAAATTTCATACCCGGTTAATTCTCAAATATGACAATAAGATAAAATAACTAAATATGCCCTTTATGCTCAGTTATTTTCACGCATATCCATTCTCATAAAGTCTTCATAAATAGATTAAATCAGAACCACTTAACACTATAATTATTATAATAAATATTTGATGTTTTTATATGAATACCCGTATGTAAGTTATAAGTGCCGTATGACACTATTGAAATACAATAAAATAATAAACGATGGACTCAAGTGAATATTAAACATCTAATTTTAGCTGCACCTATACTAACAAGCTCGATGATTAACGCCGAGGAATACACGGCTCCACCTAAAATAATGAGTTATAACGTGTATATGCTCTCAAGCACACTATTTCATACCAGCCAAACGAAAAGAGCGGAACTTCTTACACAATCCAACATTTTTGACATCACAGATATTGTTTCTTTTAACGAAGCATTTGATAATGAAAGTAGTCAAATTATCTCTGATGGATTAAAAGAACGCTTCCCTTATTACACCCCTGTTCTAGGTCGACAAATAAATGGTTGGGACAACACAGACGGAAGTTGGAGTCCGTCAACCCCCGAAGATGGCGGTGTATTTATGATGAGCCGTTATCCGATAATGTACAAAGCACAGCATATATTTTCCAATGCTTGTGGCGCAGACGGTCTATCTCAAAAAGGTTTTGTTTACATCAAAATTAAGAAAGATAATAAGTTATTCCATATTATCGCCACACACGTACAGGCAGATGATCCCGGTTGCTCAAATCCAGCCTCTATACGAGCTCAACAATTCGAAGAAATTACCCAGTATATCGCCCAACAAAACATCCCGAATAATGAAATGGTCATCATTGCAGGCGATTTGAATGTAGCCAAAAATTCAACTGAATTTAATTCAATGTTATTAGCTTTAAACAGCTCTGAACCCGACAGTTTTGCTGGTGCTGACTATTCATGGGATCCAACTGTGAATGCGTTAGCATACGACAGTTATCCCAACCTAAAAGGTCAATTACTCGACTATATCTTGGTTGAAAAGAATCACCAACAACCTCAATTTTGGCACAACCAAATACTCGATGTGATATCACCGAAAGTAGAAATATCAGGTACACTTGACAAATATTATGCTTATGAATACTCAGATCATTTCCCTGTAACCGCTTTTGAATATGCTGATAACACGACACTAGCCCAAAGCTTTAGACCAAGCAACACACCGTACAACAATATCAAAATTGAACACGTAGATACGGGTAGTTACGTTAAAGCTGATACTGAGCAGTGGATCACAACCACCGATATGAATAATCCGTTATCGATAGAATTTAAACTTGATACTTGGATACCTAAAAATGCATTTTGCGTACATGATGATGATTACATCCAACTATCACTCACAGGTAACTATTCGAATTACTTTTGGAATTGGAATTTGTCGGGTTATTACTACGCACGAGAAAATAATGCCGCTGATTACTTAAAAATACGACGTAAAAGCCCGCAAAGCGGCTGTATCAAAGATGGTGATGAAATCTATATGTATGATCATTCAGAATTAGGACCTGATGAGTACCTGCTACCCGATGGACACGGATGGATGATTTCAGCAACAATGCCATTTAAAAACGATGGCCTATTTGTAATAGAAATGCCTGAAGCTACCTACACAGATTGGTCGCATGAACTGTATTACCGTTAGTCAATAAACAAAAGGTGACGGTGACGTTTATAATGTGAAGGCGTTGAATAAAAAAACCACTGCTAAGCAGTGGTTAGAAGTACAGTTAAATTATAACTTAGTTAATATGTTTTGAGATCACACTAGATAACACAGTAGCAACTTTCATATCAGCTGTATCTTTACCAACATTATAAGTATTAATTTCTCTTGTTTTTAAATCATGAATATTACTAATTGCAATAACATCACGTTGAACACCAAAACCAAAAAGGTCAATCATTAATGTTTTATTGTTTGATTTATCACCAATGATAACAATAGCGTTATACGCAGATAACATCTTTTTAGTCAGTTGATCAACCTTAGTAATATTACTATCAATAAATAAGATGTCGGCATTAACAACACTCCGGCTTCCGGGCTTACCTTGCTCAAGCTGTAATTGTTGCATAGCAAGAAAAACACCATTATTTTGAGCGCTAACAGAATCTAAACTTGATGCATTCACGCCAGATGTAAGTAGTAGCATGCCTACAGCAATAGTATTTTTAAATAAATTCATCTCGATCTCCCTATTATAATAATGTTTCTTTTTTAAGACGGAATGTTTGACCTTTTTGGTCAGTTGTACATTCTGTAGCAACCACAACACCGTAATCAGCATCCGCTATTTTTGTATCTTCGTCTGCAATATCCCAATTAGAGCCATACATATTTAAATGTGTACGAGCAATTTTAAGTGAATTACCAAAAATAAGGTTTTGCGACGTACAAGAACTAGAATCCTCTGTGTAATTCTCTTGCCATGCTTCATAACTTGTTAAAGGATAGCTACGATAAAGGTCTTCACCCCAAATTTCTGCCGCATTGACAACACGATTCCAGCCATCATTACTAGCCTGATAATCTTCAGCAGCTGCCCCTAGTGCAAGAGTATTGATTTTTTGCGTAACAGCAGTACCAATGTCATTACCTTGACCTACAGATTTCAGCGTCAATACATTATGTGTTTGAGATGAGGATGTCGTTTGATCGAATCCAAAACCAACGCCTAAACCAGCAGAAGGTCCATCTGATTTACTCGCCTGAAAATCACCAGTAATATTAAAGCTGAAAGAGGTACTATTAGCAATATCAACCGTATTTCCAGCCGCATTGGTTGATGATGGAAATGTTTCAGTACCAATTAACTGGTTCCCAAACCCCTTCCCTTGAGGAATACAGCTTGCATTTATAGCACCATCACCGCATGTGTCAGCTAAATATTTCCAAGTTAAACGCTCAATTTCCGAGTCGTCATTAGTCTCTTGCATAGCTTTAAATTCCGCCGAGGCATATGCAGATTCACCAGCAATATAATTAAACTGAGAATTACCATGGAAAACTTGCCCAATATATCCTTCCCGGTACCAAAAGAATGGAAGAACATTTTCGTCATACCAACTTATTTCACCACCGTAATTAACAGTCTGTTTTGATACATCGACAGAACCATCAACAATAACGACATAGTCTGTTTTATTCGATTGCGAAAACATTAATAAGTCGATGGTACGTGCAACATCAAGTTGCTCCGTAACAGGGTAACTATTGCTGCCATCTTGGTAAGCGCCATTAACAGTAGTCAAATAGTATGTATCTTCAATTTGACCATCAGTAAACCGTACGGCTTGGCATAGGTTGCTAATATGTCCAGCACCTTCAGTCTGACTAAGTACACTATTAATATACTTGACTTTCTGATTGAAAACATCGCATGCAGTTCTTGGGTCTTTATATGCTTGAAATTGATCAGCACCGTGGAAATAAGCATCATCAATACCATCAATTGGACTTGCATTAGCTAAACCAGATGCAACGAATAGAGCTGCATAGCTCATTTTAAAATATTTTTTATTCATGAAATTCCTTTCCTTGTATATCACTATAAAAAGATCGTAATTAAACACAGTCAGTTAATGTTAAGTACTTGTCTACCTAGCGTTAATAGCTGACATTTAACACTCATGAAAGTTAACATTTAAGATCTAAATAAGCATAAAAACACCATCAAACTTATGTGAATAAAAAATCAAATTAATATAAACGCATTATCAAATAGAACACACATTATCAACCGTGCTAAAAAACCAACAAAACAATGTTTTGATACTATCAACGTGACTTGGTGATACTAATGTGCTGACTCGCAATCCGAAATTATCTATCGTTAATCTGTAAAGACCTGCCATTTTATTTACCAACCAAGTGTTAATTGACTGTATCGCACTGAAAATTTCGACGAAATAGATTTAATAGATGGATTATTTCAATATAGGGGGAATGGATTAAAACTAAGTTAATAATAACGACGAAGTAAACTGCCGATCATCTATCCTCTAAATATAGAGGACATTCGATACGCGCTAATTTTTAAATCCTGGTACTTTAAAATAATTCTCAAGATCAAAAGGTGTTGTTGTCGCTACCATCTTAAACGGTTGAAGCTCTTCCGCAGGGTAGAACATTTGATCGAGTGCCGGTATGTGCAGTGATAGGTTCCTTGATAAAGCGTTGATTTACTCTAACTAAAGTATTGTGCATCGGTCCATCAGACCGCCATTTAATCGCTCTGTTTACCACAAAGTAAAAGTGATTACCCTGCCCTAATCAAATCAAATCAAAGGCAGTTTTTATAATTCACGTAAGTACAGATATATATCTGTCTGCAGTAAGTTATTTTTCTTCGCGATTACTTTTAAATCAAAGTCACTTATCAATAACATAAAAATGACATTAATCCGTTATTTGCCACCAGCGCAAATTCTATTTCAATAGGCAATACAGTGGGTTCTGACGTATTCATTAGTTCAGCAAGGTGAACTGTTAGTTGGCAGTTGAGGTAAAGGCATGAACAGCGACTTTTCGACCGCCGAACTTAGTAGATATAGGCGCAAACAAACAATATCTATTCGCCCCTATGATGATGGATAATGAAGTTAGCGCATGGAAATTCAGTGACTTTTAGTCATGAGCATCCACTCGCTTATTAAAACGATCAACTTGTTAATTCAAAGCTATACAACGCCTCTTTTTCAGTACTGATCTTGCTTTCTTGGCCATTAATAATAATGGCCAGTTTATGCATGCCTAAATGAAACACACGGGTACTGATCACTTTAAAGCTTTGATGACGCGTTATCTGTTCTTCTGTATTCCCAGCAATAACGCGTTCAGTGATTTTAAATACTTTTCGCGCCAATGTTCCATTCTTTTTAAGATAATACAGCCCGTATTCCAAACGTAATTTTTGTGGTGAACCACTCGTGTTATTAATCGTGAAGTTAAACGTCAGCTTGCCCCCTACTTTTACAACAGGTGTCGTGATCGACATTTCAGTAAGCGTAATTAGGTCTTGTTGAAAGCCAAACAGTGCCATTATCTCTGGCTGAGCTTGCTTGAGTAAAGTACGACACGCATGTTTGACGAGTTTATCTGTCAGTGCGTTGTCTCCTAACCAAAGCGTTGTTACATGCACTACTACATCGCTGTTATCTTTAGCAATGTCATTGAGATTATTCGCTACACTGCGCCTCACAACTTCACAGTTATCGAATTTCAATGCTGTTAAAATGGGTAACAAAGGCGTCGGATCTTTTTTAAATGCTGGCAATGCCATCGCCCAAGGTAATCTAGGTCGTGAACCTTCGCTGGCTAAGCGGCGTACATGGCGACTCTCGTGTGTAGTCCACGCCAGCAGCTGCACTAACATTTTAGCAGGATAACGTATAATGAAAGGTCTAACAGCAAATTCACAGCTGGTGTATTGGGTTACATATTCAAAGCAATCGACAGCACTGTCGTAATAGTCCAATCCATATGTCTCGATATAATCAGGCAAACACATATATTCAATACTGCGTTCTTTAATCCCCTGTCCACGCAGTTCATCAATAATGCGTTTGAGAGTTACAACAGCAGAGCTAAAATCTTCAGGCATAAAATGATGTAAGACTTCCGCCGTATGATGCATACGTTGCTTTAGTTCATAATCAGCAAAGCGTTCATTAAAGATCATTTGGTTAAATTTAATGGAATCAAAGTCAGGTAATACCTTAGTTAACACCTCCGAAAATTGCTCATAAAATGCAGGGCAATAAACGTCCTTAAATAACTCAGCCATAAGTAAATTCTCATCCTAATGGTAATCAATGCGGCGATTGATAAAACTGTATGGATAAAACTATATAGCAAGACTGGATTAATTTAAATGATTTGGGCTAGTGTGATAACTAAAATCTCCAACTGCATTACCTTGCTAGCATCATTTCATATTCAACCATCATATCGGCCATACCTAAGCGTTGAACATAACGTAATGTACCAGTGGCAGGTTTAACCTCTACATCAACCAGAAACTCTTCCCATACTGCCGCTATTTCACCAAATTGCTCTCCGCTGACTTCATTAACGAATGTCCAATCAGTGCGTACGATATCATCGATGCTGAATCCTGCCTCTTCTAGAAAGTCCTTCATCTGAGCAAGAATAAGACGTGTCTGTGCAACTGGATCACCTGGATGTTGAGTTATAAATTGCGGGTTACAATCGGCATGACCCGTGACAAAAAATATCTCCTTGAAGTCACTCAATTTCAACCCCCAACTGAAAGCATTACGCATGTCAGGTAAATCTTTGTTATGAAATCCTTGTTTATTCGCCATGGTATTTTCCCTTATGTTTTATCCGTTTAGTCCTTGCAGACCCGATAACGCTACTTTGCCAAAACTAATACATATAGTCTAATTGATGATTTATATAGTATTCATTGATAATATGAATGTGATTGAGAAATACGCCTATCATCCCATATAAAATAATCTATGTTTGGCCTACTGTTCGAGTTAATACCGCAGCGGCGTTTACTGCAAAAATGATGTTATTCTGTATACGAGACATGCAATAAGTATAAATATGGCATTTTAAAATATATCTTGATGATAGAAGAAGATAACGGAGCAACAATTGATCACGAGTGAATATGTAGCAAAAAAACCAGATGATACCTTATTAACCTTGAAAGTTTGTATTGGTATACCAGAACCTGATGGTGCAGATTACCGCTGTAAGGTTGAAATTACAGCGCTGTCATTTTGTGAATACGTTTATGGCATTGATGCTCTGCAGTCGCTCTGCTTGGTTGTTCAATGCTTAAAATACGTTTTTGAGCCATTAGTCCGAAAGGGATGGACGTTTTATTTACCTCAAGACTTAGAGTATGAATTAGACATATTATCAGTCTACTTTCCAACGCAATCTACAGCGAGCTAATCGCTACTTAGCAATACTTTCTGACAAATAATAAATACATCAATAATAAATTGAATCATCTGCTCATCATGTGTATCTTGTTTTCATTATAAAATTAAGACGAATTTAATCGTAATCACGGTAATAGTCCGTTAGCGATTTTGGAGTACTTTGAAATGAATAGCATTGATACATTTGTAAAAAACTGGGGCAGTAAAAACGCCATGGTACCAATCAATACTCAGGATATTACAGAGCTTGAATCAAAGTTGAAGGGAATTTTACCGGACTCATATAAATATTTAATCTCTACCTATGGCTTGGTTCACACGCCAAATGTATTAACTAAAATTTGTGATTTGAATTCCGATATTTCTGAAGTACAAGATTTTTTAAGCCTGGAAGATGTCGCTTCGCTATCACAGCTATATGAAATGAGCGGCATGCCAAAGGGGCATATTTTGTTTGCGTCAGATTGTAAGGGCAACATGTTTTGTTTCAAACTTAGCGATTGTGCAAGTCAACAAACAGATGTGCCGGTATGGTTTTTTAACTATGGTGCTTGCAGTGTTACGCAAGTATCTAATTCTTTCACCGAATGGCTCGATGAGTTCAACGAGCTTTAAGATCTCCTACAATAAAGTGAGTAATATCTATCAATATTGATAGATATTACCTCCAAAAATTTGGATTTACAATTTTTCAATCGCATCATTAAACTTCAAGCTTTCTATTTTTTGAAGCGTTACCTTTCCATCACCACTATCTCTATGATCTTCAACTAAATATGAGTTACCACTTAATTTAGTTATTGTATAATTGCCTACATCACCAGAAAATATAACGGTATTACTACCTGAATTCCCTGTAATGTTATTGTCGAGTTCATTCACAACAACATTTGTGTTTTTATTACCCGTTAAACTAACGTCTTTTAAGTATCGAGAATGGTTTGTGTACGGCTTTAACTCATTATACCTAAGACTGAATGTCCCATCGAAACTTTCATCTATTCGAGCATTGTAAGTTAAATAAGGGTGGAAAAAATCCCCTATTAAAGCAGCACCTAAAGGATCTTTTGTTTTAATATCGGCTCTTGTTTTTGCTAGATATATTCCCCACATTCCTCCGCTGTTCAAGTCTTTCTGTTTCCAAGCGCCCCATAAACCATAATAAGAGTCGATAGCAGCTGCAAAATACTCCTGAGATAAACTATTTTCAGCTGTAAGTTCTACAATCCAATCTTTATTGTCATTGCCCAAACCCCATATACGACCTGTCATAGCCCCGACTTGCGCGCTTCGAATATCGCTTTGATATGCAGGTAGTGAACCTATAAACTCTTCATTTTGGTCAACACCAATACCAGTGTCATGAACCATATGCAAAATTTCTTCAAATGTTGCATCTCGGTGTTTATAATCTTGCTTGATATACCACTCATCTCCTTCAACTTGTATCTCATTTTGATAGAGCGGTTGACCATCTAATTCAGCTGCCGGATTCTTCCCATCATCACTTCCATTTAGTAATAGTAACGTCGCACCATTCCCTGCCATTTTATTAGCAACCGAAGACTTATCACTCCCATACTTAGATGAAGTATAATTCGTTAAATAATGAGCTAGAACCGAACGAGCTCTGACTATTTGGTTATTGCTTAACTGATCTTGAGCAATAATATGTATTGCCTGTCCATTTGGTGTAATTACAGCAGTATATCGGTCAAACCTAAGCGCTTTCGTATATTTATCTGAAAGCGCTTTAGGTACTGATGAAATACCAACGACTGTCACTGTTGATGAAGTAGAAGTAGAAGTAGAAGTAGAACTAGTTCTAGAACTAGAGTTACAGCCGACTAATAAAGAAGTCATAATCATTGCGGCTATATACGATTTTTTTATTACCATAACAGTGTTCTCATTCATGTAAATATTAGAAATGAAAGTATCAAAAATAAAATAGGAATGCTTTATTAGACCTCTCAATTTTACACACGCATACATACCTTATACACTCTCTTACACACCATAATTGAGCAAGTAAATGTGATTTTCAATCCGTTAATTAAAAGCTATACAGTGCCCCTTAGTCAGGATTGACCTCGCTTTCTTAGCCATTAATAATAATGGTCAATTTATGTATACCTAAATTAAATATCAAAACTATATTAATTAAACTTTAAATTTATCAAAAAATTCTCAAACTCATGATTTTTAGGGTTTATGCTTTCAATTTATCGCTCTCTGTAATAGTCTATGCCCACTCTATATCTACACCTTAATTCACATGAAAAATTAAGTTATACTTTTTATGATAAATAACATATCGGCGTGTCTATGTATAAAGTAAAGCAGTGGGTTCTTATTTCAGATTACTCCATGTTGAAAAACACAATCACAGATGAAGAAAAACGCATAGGGAGCCACGACTTTTTAGTCTTGCTTCTATTATGTGAAAATTCGGGAAATATTGTACATAAACACAAATTATTAGAATATGCTTGGGCTGGAAAGCATGTATCTGAAGGTTCAGTAGCACAAGCTATTAGTAATATACGCAATGTGATTGACGATAATGGTAAAGATCAAAAACATCTAAAAACTATCCCAAAAATAGGTTATAAGCTAGACAGCTGTGTCGTTGAGATCATAGATGATCCTACTTTTGATCGTACTCTGATCGAAGAAAAGGCTGAGGGTAAAATATTATCCCCTGATACAAGTGAGCAAGAAAAGAATACTCACGATGCCTCTATCCCAGCTCAAAAGGATATGGCTAACCATTCAATAGGCAATAAATATAGTTGGCTACACTCATGGCAATTTATTAGTGGTGTTATTTGTCTGCTTATTGCTTTCATTTATCCATCGATAAGAAAGCATGACATCAATACTCCTGATACCACATCGATAATAGTTCCAGAAACGATAACAGATAGTGCCAGCCTCACCATGTTTTGGGATAACAAAGAGCGAGGGGAAATAGTTTCACTACGCTTACTTCCCTATATAGAGGCATTACAGAAAACGCATCCCCCTATTAGATTGGTTATTATGCACGTAGAAAACACACTTTCTCTCGTTATATTAAAAGAGTCTCTCAAACCAATCAATGTCATTTTCATGTTAAATAGTGGTGATGATGTAGAATTAATAACTCAGTTAATCAAGGACGAAATTCAATATCATGAACATTAGGACCGCATTTTTTTGTTTTGGCTTCATTATTATGGTGACGTCCATTATTGTCAGCCTAAAAACAGGCCCTAAGGCAGCAATTAATGGAGCAATGTTCATCCACTCTTCTGATGGTTCTTACAATGCAACACGTCATTTTGAAATGTTTGTGAAGAAGCATAGCTTTGAGTCCAATGTCATATTTACGGAGACAGGGCTGAAAAATATCATTGAGGCTAAAAGTACTGGAGAAATAAATAAAAATGCACCGGGTCAATACACAATAACTCTCTTTAATGAAACAGAGAATCGAGCATACATCAAAGATTACAACAAGATCCCTTTATATAATGAGTATATCAGTGCTAACCGTAAATTAGCTGGCTATCAAAAAATCCAATTAGTTGAAGAGTTAAACAATGATTATATGATCGTCGCTACTAATGGCTGGGCTCCCCATATGATAGCGATTCAAGTGGTGGTAAAAGAGTGATCGTTAAAAACATACCGAATTCTTTCAGTGAATAGCTGAAAGAAATCAACAAATTTTAAGTTAACAAAAATAAAGAAAAGAGAAAATTACACCCTAGTACTGGCTAAACTCACGCCAAAACTAACAAAGAGTCCACCACTAACATAGTTTAACCACTTCGCTATTTTAGGTGTTGTCAGCAACGCTTTAAGCTTCGTAGCAAAAATAATGACCACAAGGAACCAGCTAGCCACAACCAACGCCTGAACAAGCCCTAGCATCATGCTTTGTTCTAAAATATGTTGTGGCGAAATAAATTGGGGGAAGATAGACAAATAGAACAACACAATCTTGGGATTGAGTAAATTGGTTAACAATCCTTTTGTAAAGCTACTAAGTAAAGACGGATTAATCGCGCGTTTATTCGGATCTAATGTTAACTCAGACAGCTTTAGGCCGTTCTTGATATTACTCACGCCTAGCCACAGTAAATAACCGACCCCTAACCATTTAAAGAGATTAAAAGCCACAGCAGACTGTGACAGTAACAGGCTTAACCCTTGCGCTGATACAAAGGCATGAATCAAAAAACCGAAACCTACACCGACTATATTAACGAACGCAAATCGCTTCCCTTGAGCCAATGAGGTATACAAAATTAGCAGGGCGTTGGGCCCTGGAATAATTGCCAATAAAAAAACGATGCCAGCGAAGGCCATCAAAGTATTAATCGTCATTTTTGAATCCTAATAAAAGTCTCAGAAACATGCTAAATAAGCAGTGTAAAGCGTATTATAGTGACATTAATAGCTAAATAGCGAGTGACGATTAACTGTATTTACCAGTACTCAGCAGACAAGCAGGCTTGTTTCATTGATTAAAAACCTAATAACCTTCAGTCCCTCCTTTCGTTATAACACCAAATACCTTTATTTTTCGGATGAAGCGTTGCAACTGGTATGACCTCATGTACAATGTTGTTGAAATGTTACTCTAAGCATATGGACTTGAAATGAATGATTTTTTAATAAATGAAGTAGACGTTTATTGCCAAGATGGCTGCAAACTTTCCGCCACACTTTTCAACCCCATAAGTGAGGTGAAAGCGGCAGTATTGCTCGGCCCTGCTACAGGAATAACACAACAGTTTTACAAAAGTTTCGCCAGTTTTTTAGCCCAGCATGGATATGCAGTGATCACCTTTGATAACCGAGGCATTGGAAAGTCACTATCGGGTAAAATCAATGCCAGTACCGCATCATTGCAGTGTTGGGGCGAGCAAGATATGCCCGCAATCCTTGAATTTCTCAAAACAACCTACCCAGACAGCGCTTATCACCTGATTGGTCACAGCGCCGGTGGTCAACTAGTCGGGTTAATGCATAATGCAACAGACTTCAGTTCTATTTTCACATTTGCTAGTTCTTCTGGCCGCTTAAAAAATATGAAAATGCCTTATGCTATAAAAGCACAATTCTTTATGAACCTGTTCATCCCAATGAGTAACCTGATTTTTGGCCATACAAAATCGCAGTTGCTTGGCATGGGAGAACCCTTGCCTAAAGCTGTTGCCCAGCAATGGCGTCATTGGTGTAATGGACAAGGTTATGTGAAGACAGCCTTTGGAAAATCGGTACATAATCACCTGTACAATACACTTTCAACGCCTTCCCTATGGGTAAACGCCACCGATGATGACATCGCCATTGATGCTAATGTCGCTGATATGTTGACCGTTTTTGAAAATATAAACGCGGAAACACTGACCTTATCGCCTGAAGCATGTAATTTAAGTGAAATCGGCCACATGAAGTTTTTTAGTCGCAAGGCCAATCATCTATGGCAGCACCCTTTAACTTGGTTAGAAAACAATGCTCCCTCGCTGTAGATTGAAGCATTTTAATATAACAAATAATCCCCAACCTTAAACAAGATTAGGGATTATTGCCCAGCGGTAGGATCGCTGAAGTTTATGGAGTGATTAGTATTTTTACAATGTTGTTATTTCTACTCTTGCCATGATTTACTGTTATGCCATGATGACCACCAATTACCGAGGTCTTTTTGTTCATGGCTTAACTCAAATACGTCATCTTCAGGGGTTGCTGTACTTTGCCCTGCTGTTATTACCCAACGACCTTTTTCGGTTTTTTTCGCATTCATTAAATCGATCAAGGAGTTAGTCGCTGTTGATGCAGAAAAGCCACTATTTATATCTTTAGCATCAAACGCAATTTGCCATAAATACCACAAGCGGCCATTCACATGCTTCTGACCTAGTTTTTTATATTCATTTGTATGAATCCAAGGCGTTTTAAGATAACTGATTGCTGCAATATCTCGCTCTGGAGTATTTAAGCCACCATAATAAACACCCGAAACACCTGAGAATCCATCACTAGTGCTAGATACGTCATAAAAGGCAATTGCAACGTTATCTAAAGCAAGCTGTTCGGCAATCGATCGGTTGATCTCTTCATTCCAAGGTTGTCCAGAATAACCGGGATTGTAGTAGCCAGATAAACCTGTGGCTAATGCAGCCTCTTTATCTGTGTCCCTATGCTCTGTAGCCGTTGTAACCAGTGCTTTTGCCGGATGCTCATCCCAGTAATCATCAGCTACGTTTGCCCCCGCCCAGTATGGGTCAATCAGCGCTAACCTATCAGGAATTAAAGCTGCACTCTTCTTGTTTTCACTTAAAATATAAGCCGCCCCATGCACCATCTGGCTTCCAAGAGAGTGACCTGCAAGTCTAAACTCATTATCATCCATTTCATCAAGTGCACTCTCCAAAATTTCCGCCAATATAACTGACATAGGTTTAGTCGGGTTATTTACGTCTTGGCGATCATATTCCCACACATCCTCTGGCTTAATCGGTTTATCCTGACGTGCAGAACCCGTTAGTGAATAAGGTGATACGGCATAACGCATTTGAATTGTATTCCAAATCTTAGACTCGGCCTTATAGGGTACAGCAGCTCCGACTGAAGATTTTGCATTATCATCATCATCCGCTATCTGATTCCAATAGAATGCGCCAAAGTTCCAGCTCTTATCTTTCCAAATACTCACGAGATCCATAGTTTCAGTCATTCCACTGGAAAATCCTGAGGTTTCACTGTTAACAAAATGGTTAAAACCTTCCCGTCTATAGTCTGCAACAACACTTTCTTGCTGCCAGCCGTGAGCATAAATTAAAGTATCATTTTCAGGAGCATAGTAAGATTTATCAATTTTTCGCCCCGGGATATATTTAACTGCATCCGTTGAATTTTTAAACCAGTATAAGCCGTAGTCTACATCCGTTGTTTTGAACGTCCATGTTAACTCTTTAGCTGGAGTGCTTAACACAGCACCGTCGGCAGATGTGATGCTTTCAGAGATAGTTACTTGATATTCATAGCCTGGTTTTAGGCCATTCCAGTTAGGCTTACTTTCTGTATAGTAAGCAAATGTCGAGCGATCTAAATAAGGTTTATAAGCAGGTTTAAAAGTAAGACTTTTATTGTCAGTACTTAGAACCCAATTACCACTAATTATATTATTATTATTTAGCTCAGAATCTGCAAAAGGGGTATCTTCCATATGCAGCCTTTTAATTTGAACTGTACTATCTGTAATTGAGGCAGGATCGACCTCGTTGTCAAATTCAATAACTACATAGCTATGTATTTCTACATTTTCTTCAGTGAAGTTATTGGAAAAGGCATTTTCATAATTTTGGCTTTTATCAAAATGTCCTTTGTCGTAATAATGCCCTGTTATATAAATTGGTTGTTTAACATCTGGTTCATTAATATCTGCTTTACTAATATCTAACTTATCATCCCATTCACAACCTGTCAGTGAAAGTATAATGGCCATAAAAAATGCCATTCTTATTGTGTTCATATATTCCCTCTGGGTAATTTAAGTAATGTTATGATGTTGTCACGGGCGATTGAAGTTACCATTAGGTCACTAATCATATTATTGAATAATGATATGACTATTCTATCCGTAAATAAAAGTAAATTTTTTCTGTTTTCAGAATAAAAACATCTATTTAAGCTAGCTTCACGCAGTGTTTTACAACAAGGTGTCACATCAATTTTTGTTTCTTAAATTTCGAGTGTTACATTAAAAACGTTTAAAATAAAAAGGAAGAATATTTTGAAGTAAGTGGTTAAATGTCTCGATATTGCAGGTTAAACAATGAATATGTCGTTAACTTCATGTTTACGGAATTATAACGGCCAGAGTAATTAAGTTGAATAACGAGAATAAAAAGTCCTATCTATGTAGCACTTTAAATACCTGTAAGTTGGTTCAATGTCCACCTTCTGACTACCTTATAAAATGTGACACCTTGTTTCTTTTATCTACGATAAGGTGATAAATCACCCATCCTGGTGGTCATCGGTATTCCGAAATTAACATGCCACACGTGCCTTCTTGCAATGCTTCAAACATATGCGGCAAGTCGCCGGGATAGGTAATATAGTCCCCTTCAGTCAGAACGTAAGAGTTTGATTTTAAACCTACTCTGGCACATCCTTTCGTTATAATCACGTGTTCTATGACTCCAGGATTGTGCGGTTTTGAATAGAAAGGTTCACCTAGACTCACTTCAATCCAGTATATATCACGACTTACATTGGCTGGACACGAGGAAAGCAAAGTCGCTTGGTAGTCTTTGCACTTAGAAAATACGGATTCTCCTTCACCATAGCGAATGACTTTCGTCTTTGGACTTGGTGATTCGATCAGACGTGAAAAAGGGATATCCAGCACCACACAAATGGACCATAGGGTTTCAATACTAGGGTTACCTACTCCATTTTCTAATTGAGATAAAGTTGATTTGGCTATGCTTGCACGTCGAGCTGAATACAGTGTTGCGATTACATGGAAGTATCAGGAGGAGTTAAGTTTGGAATACTTATTGTCTGTGGCATTATTTGCCATCACATCTTCGGTAACACCGGGGCCGAATAACATCATGGTGATGACCTCTGGGCTAAATTTCGGTGTACGAAGAAGCCTGCCCTTACTGACGGGGATATGCGTGGGTTTTACGGTGATGCTGTTATTAGTCGGACTCGGTTTTGGTCAGCTGTTTATTTTGTTTCCCCATTTGGATTTGGCCATAAAAACGATAGGTACCGCATACTTACTTTATTTGGCGTGGCAAATTGCCAGAGCGACTAACGTTGGGTCAGCCGACCAGCAAGCGAAGCCGTTTGGGTTTATAAAAGGAGCCTTGTTTCAATGGGTGAATGCCAAAGCATGGGTGGTGGCCATTGGCGCTATTTCTGCGTTTACCACAGTAGGAGACAGCTTCTTATCGCAGAATGTGACCATTGCGTTTACCTTTTTTATCGCTTCTTTCCCGTGTGTTGGTATTTGGCTAATATTCGGAACCTGGCTACGTGAATGTCTTGAAAATAGGGTTTATCAGCGCTGCTTCAATATGATTATGGCAATTTTGTTGGTAGGCTCTATGCTGCCCGTTGTCACGGATATTTGGCACCAACTCTAATTTGTGAAGGTATCAATTTGATCAAATCACGGACTAATAAAGCAAGCGGAAGAGCCTAAATAGCCTCTCTAAAGCCCTATCATGTAAACGCTATTTCAACGCCAAAAATGGCCTTTCAATGATCCTATACGAACACCCTGCTAACAATAAAGTTACCCCGAACCCGGCTATAGCAACCAACACGTACGGTAGAGATATGCTGAAATTCTGCTCAAGAACCCCCGAGGCTTTGTCAGATATTCCAGCCCCAATTTCATGATACAGATACATCGGATATGAAATCGCTCCTATTGATACCGCATACTTTGAACTTAGCCATAAAAATGGCTTCTCTCTATGGCGAGCTAGTGCTAATACCAACATGACAGATATAATTATCGCCTCCACACTAAACCCAAGTGTATAGGAATAACCTGGATATGCTTTACCTACAAACCTCGACAGTAAAAGCGCTCCAATAAGAATGGGAAACAACCAACCTTTGTACACAAAACCTGAAATATATCTTCTACTATTAATGTTAAAAAGTAGAACTGCCAACAAACAACCTATTGCCAAGTTATCAAATCGAGCATCAAATGTCCGGTATAGCCACTTATCTTCGAAACCGAGATGAAAGTAAGCGACATAACGCCATATTAACCCCGCAACCAAAACAACCGCTAGAAATAAGGTTTGAACATTTTGACCATATCTAAAGCATACAATAAATAATATCGGCCATAAAAGATAAAATTGCTCCTCTACGCACAATGACCATATATGACTTAGCTGCTCATGTTTTTCACCAACAATTGGATAGTAATAGTTATAATAATAAAAAATTGAAGGCATTATGAATTTGCGTATAGTCTCATCGGACTGTATATACTCTATTGTAAAAACAACAAACAGGAAAAAAAAATAGGCAGGAAAAATCCTGAGAGATCTCCTCCGATAAAACCCACTCAGAGAAACACGACTTTTGGCCGCGGTTTCCTTAAGTAACAACCAAGTTATTAAAAAACCACTTAATACAAAAAAAGCACTTACTCCGAGCCTCCCACCAATCCATCCAAAACTATGGTACAACATGACTAAAGACACAGCTACTACCCTTATACCGTCCAAGCAGGGAATTTTTTTACTATCTAACGCGATATCCAAGCCATTGCTACTGTCCGGAATCAACTTATCCATGACATTACCTTAACATTTAGTGGTAAAAAGACTCATTTTGCATAAAGTATAGGATGAATAAAAGACCTTGACCTTACAAAGTCTAATACGTATTACCATCGGCTAGAACAATAGCGTTAAGCCATTTATGTCCAAGAATGAGTTAGCTAGCCTTGCTAACTAAAAATTGCCCCAAAGTGAGTTAGAGCATCTACTCATTCATATTTTGTTCATGACACTTCGCCATACATTTATCATGTAAGCATTAAAGAGGGCTTTATCTGAGTGGTTAAATGGCTGTTAAGTAGTTAGTAACATTAATAAACTAGTGTAAATAATGGCACATGAAAATTCAGGTATAGTAGACTTAACTAAACAATGGTTTAGGAAGTCGATATGATACTGACAGTGTTAATTGATAATACTCGATTAGATGATAGAACAGACCTTAAGGTTGAAAGAGGGTTATCTTTTCATATAAAAACGATGGGGCAAGAAATTCTGTTTGATGCTGGTAGCAGTAAAGCCTTTTGTGATAATGCCATTTTATTAGGCATTAAGATGGAAGATGTTGATGCTGCAATTATTTCGCACCGTCATCATGATCACTGTAATGGCGTCACTCATTTCCTTGACCGAAATTCTAAGGCACAGGTCTATTTCCGCGAATGTACAGAAACTGATTATAGTTTCAAAGCGTTTGGTTTCAAAAGTAATGTGGGTATTGATAAAGCATTATTAAACAAAGCTAGTGGTCGATTCAGCTTCATTAATAAAACTACTGAGATACGGCCAAATATTTTTATTATTACAAGTCTGAGTCGTAAGTATGAACAGCCAAAAGGTAATAAATATCTCTTTACTGATTCAGGTGATGGCTGTAAACCCGACACATTTGACCATGAGTTACTCTTAGTCATCAAAGAAGATGATGGTCTTATAGTATTTACTGGTTGTGCTCATAGTGGGGTGCTCAATATGATTGAAACCGCTATTGAATTGTTTCCAAACACGAGAGTTAAGGCTGTTGTCGGTGGATTTCATTTGGTCGGACTACCTTTATTTAATAGTATTGGCGGAACAAAGAAAGACATAGAGGCAATTGGTGAAACCATGCTCACTTATCCAATAGATAAGCTCTATACTGGCCATTGTACAGGTATGAAAGCCTATGAAATATTAAAAGGCGTGCTTGGTGATACCCTTGAGTACTTCCCAACAGGACGCAGCGTAATTATTTGATTTAAAATAGGCTTAAATTTCCCTACAAAATCTAATGTATATTATCTCGGTTAGCACAATAACTCTAAGCCACTTTTGTCCAATAACGGCTTAGCGAATATAAAAACAACCAAAACAGCATCTCGTTTTGGTTGTTAAGTTAGGCCCTATTACATCCCTAACAGACCTGGCCATGTACTATCATTGGTCGGTTTAGGGTAACCACTATCAGCACGATCACGCGTTATACTATAGCGAATATAACGTTGACCATCCAAGAAGAAATATGCTCGGGTATCATCCCAATAAATGGCAGCCGTAATCTGTTGTGCATAAGCCCCCAGACCAGGCCAAGTTGAATCATTTATCGGTTTTGGATAACCACTGTCAACGCTATCGTTAACTAAGTCATAACGTAAATAAATTCCATCATCAAGGAAGAAATAAACTTTATTACCTTTCCAGCGTAATGTGGCAACGATGTTGTCAGCATATGCTTCAAGCCCTGACCACGTGGTAGCGTCAACCGCTTTCGGATAACCGTCTCTCACTGAGTCTGTATTAAGGTCGTAAGATAAATATTGTCCATCGTGAGTAAAGAAGTAAGCCGTGTCACTGTCTTTATGGAAACTGGCGACAAGGTTTTCACGATAAGCACCAAGACCAGGCCAATTACTCTCATTCACAGCGCGAGGGTAACCATCTTCTGCTTTATCCAATACTTTGTTATAACGTACATATTGCGTATCACTGCGGAAGAAATAGCCTCGCGATAAGCTCCAACTTAGCCCTGCATTTACATCCATCACATTATTTCGAAAAGCGACTGGATTAGCGTTACTCGCAAGAACATAATCTACTATACCCAACCGAGTATTCGCATTGTCTTGCCACGATTTTTTTTGCGCAGACAATATATCAACCAAAATATCATTACGATAAATGCGAATATCATCGTCACTCTCATTTATCCACTGTAAATGACCATCAGTACTTGCCACTAATTTACGAACACCTAACTCACCGATAAGTGATGGACCATCCAATTTCCATTTTGGTTCAACCTTAATTCCCAAGTGGGTTAATAAAGTCGGTACAATCGACGTTTGTGCCGCGTAACCATAAAGTCCTGAAAAATCATTATTTGCACCAACCGATTTCTCGGTAAGCTCAGCATTAACTGGTTCATTACTGCCGATAAAGATGGTTTTTTGATTCAGCTTCTGCGCACCATGACCACAACCTAAGCTGTCACGACCATGATCTGTCGTTACCATTAGCAGCCAATTATCGCCACTTTTTCTTTCAGCCGACTCAATTGCGTCTAGGATTTCACCCAATTGCTGATCAGCAGTAATAATACTCTTGTTATAAGCGCTACCAAAACACGTACTGTGCCCATGATGGTCAGGGTCATCTAAGTGTGCAAATACAAAATCAGTACCTTTATTTATTTCACTAATTGTCGCGGACGTTACATCCGCATCACTGATGCCACTTTCGACCCGCTCAACATTAGTAATATCTTGAGTGAAAAACTGCGTATTAATCGGAGACCAATGCACTAATGACGCTTGAGTTAATATCGGGTTCGCATCATTAATGCGTTTAAAAATACTGGGAAAATCGGCATTAGCCAAACCTGCACTGTTAGTATCAACGTTATGTTTATTAACCCAAACACCCGTTAAAATTGTCGCCCAGCCAGGTCCACTTGATGTTAACTGCTCATTGTCATAACCTTTCATACCACCCGTATACGCTTTGTTGATATTTAAGCGATCAAAGTTTGGGGTATTTAAAATTTGTACTTTTTCCCATTGCACCCCATCAATACCCAATAACACGGCTTTATTGGCCGCTAACACAGAGGGTACTTGCATCCCTACCCCAACAGTTAATAACGCAATTATCATCGTCTTCTTCATGGTCATCTCCTTGTCGACTTCACAAAATTACATCTGGTATAGCCCAGATGTTAATCTAGTCTGCGCCGTTAACATGAAGGAAACATGACTTTTTCATTAAGCTTTTTAATACAAACTAAAAACTAAAAAAGTTAAGACGATATTGATATAAACGTTCCGCTTTATAAACCTGCCAATCTTCATCATTCATGGTTTCCTTTGATGTTGCTCGTTCATTAGCAAGTGTTACCTCAAGTTCATTTAATCCTTGCTGGTAATCCGTTATTTCTTGCTCTTGCTTATCCACTTGCTGCTCTCGGTTAACAATAGATTGTCGTTCGCTAGCGGTGAGATATTGCGAAGCCAGATCAGCCTTGATTCTGGCTGTTTCATCTTCAGGCATAGACGGTGGGATTAACTGCAATGCCTCTTCATATTTGGCGGTATCAGAACTTAACGCAAAGCTATCTAAGTCATTAGCCCGTTCTGCCAACATAGTGTTGTATGCATTGATAAAATCATCCGCGTTATGAGTCTGGCTAAATCGACTATCAGGATCCGATAACGATAAACGGTAGTCATAATAGGTATCTTGCTGCTGAAATAACAGCGCTGCATCGTCACCCCACACCTGCTCTCTAATCGCTTTAACATTGGCGATTTTATCCGCCAAACTTGCATCCTGACTGATTAACGATTCCCCCATCATACGTTGCTCTTCCTGCTGGTTCACAGGAAAGTTAACTAACAACTGATAACGATCATCATCAAGTAGCAACCGCTGTTTGGCTAACAATTTATCACAATTATTATGTCTGCGACATTGCTGCCAAAATGACGTTATCGCCGCCATTAGCGTCTGACCTTGTGTGCCTTGCAATGAGGTATCTTGCTCGGGCATATTTTCATTAACTTGCATCTGTTCTTTAACGTGCATCTTTTCTTTAGCTTGATTCGATGCCATGTCTGTCGGTTGTATTGTTGAACTTACGATTTTAGATAATGCACTTTCTTGCTCAACTGAGTTCAGTTTATTTTCATTGGTGATGAAGAAATAAACGCTGCCCATAAAGGCAACGCTTATTAATAGTAAAGGTAACCGCATTAACGTATCACTGCTTTAACAGGGAAATGGTCGGATAGATTCCAATGTTTCCATAAACTAGCAACCGTTGTACGCGGTATTTTGACAGTGTTTATATTGTCATTTCGCTTAGCAAACTCATTACTGACAACAACATAATCAAGATATTCGATATTTTCACCACCCGATAGTGCACTTCCTGCATAATCATTAATACGCGGGTCGAACGTTGACTCTGTATAACCTGCATATTGCGGTTCATCAGCGCTAAGGTTCACAAACATCTGGTGATAGTCAGTTGGGAATTTAAGCTTATTCACATTAAAATCACCACCGTAGACAACTGTGTCAGTGGCTGGAATATTCTGCGCTTGTGCAAAATTGCGCATCTGGCGGAATTGACGTTGGCGGTATTCACGTGCGGTATCAGTATCAAACGACGCGGTATGGGTTGCTAATACATGGTACGCCTGACCATTTTTGATCACTTCAGCATAATTTACGCCTTTATCAGCAAAGCAGTCTGTACCAGAGCAATCGGGATAGACGTACTGCCCTTCATTAACAATTGGATAGCGACTCACAATAGTCACACCACCATCGTAAATATTAATCCCAGGAGAAGCTAACATCTTCGTTTGATACGGGTATTCTTTAGCAAGATCTCGCAAAAATGCATCACGACCAGAAGCAAAGACTTCCTGTAGCATGAGTACATCATAGCCTTTTAAATGCTTCGGAATTTCCTGAAAACGGTCACCGATGTGCTTTGCAATCACAGGCAGAGCCCAGACATTATATGACATGACTTTGAGTGTACCTGCGTCTGCTACAGGCTGTTCATCAATTTTTTGCGGTGTGATACTGTAATAAATATCATCATAACGGCCAGTTGCACTCGCTTTAAACGCGATTTCAGTACTCTTGCTGTTACTGTTATATTGCGATTGATAACGGTAAGTATCACGATCATCCGCCCAGTTTAGCGCAACATCATTGGCACTCGCACCATGATCAAGTGTTGATTTATACCAATATCCTTTCACTTGTTGTAGCAAAGACAGCGACTCGCCATTTTCATTAGTTACAAGTGTTTCGAATTGATAAGTATCACCAGACTTAACCCCTTTCCAGCGATTAAAACTTAATACCATTTTAGTTTCCCATGGTTTAAGTGTTTGCACATATTGTTTCCATTCCGCGCCTTCTTCAAGTAAATCTGAACCGGTATGGTTAACTTGAATAGACATAGTCTGGTTAGAGTTATTAGTAAGGTAAATATCACTGTCGGCAAGTGCAGACGCACTCATAACACAAGTGAGGCAAGTTGTTGTTATTACATTTTTTAGTATATTCACATCAAATCCTTTGATTGTTGTTATAGCGGACCCGAGGTTAAATTAAGAATATGACATTTAGAATACAATAATATTAAATATTTAGTTGGGATCACAATTAAGCATGAACATAGATAAAAAGCGTGATCGTTGATAATAAACACCAAAGTAACAACAAAAATAATCCGCTTTATAACTTCACATAAAACCGACCACTGATCACACTTATATCGCTTTCTATCATAAGTTTCGATCAATAAATAACGTATAGGATTATTTATGCGAAATGGAAAATGTATTTACGATAATGACATATTTTCACTAAAACAGTTTATAATGCTGTTAAATTTGACCTTTAATCAATAAATTATACGGAGAATCATGAGTAAAGTTTCTATCTTTATAAAAGGCATGGCGATGGGCGCAGCAGACGTTGTACCAGGTGTGTCAGGTGGTACAATTGCCTTCATTACCGGCATTTACGATACTCTGTTAGGCAGTATTAGTCGTATTACTCCAAGCCTAATCGGCATGATCAGAAAGGATGGCCTAAAAGCTGCTTTTGATTATATCAATGGTACATTCTTGATAGTGTTACTAGCGGGTATTCTGACGAGTATCTTTACGTTGGCACGAGTGATCACTTGGATGTTACATACGCATCCTATTCCACTGTGGTCTTTCTTCTTCGGTTTAATCATCATCTCGGTAAACCACATGTTTAAGCAGGTCGAATTCTGGAAAGTCAGCCGCTTTGTAGCTGTCATCATCGGCATTGGATTTGCATATAGTATTACCGTACTGCAACCGCTTAATCTTGAACCGACCTCGATCAATATTTTACTTGCTGGCTCAATTGCGATTTGTGCCATGATATTACCGGGTATTTCAGGTAGTTTTATCCTGTTAATGTTAGGTATGTATGCACCGATCCTTGCTGCTGCTAAGTCTATCGATATTGTCACCCTAGGTACGTTTGCCGCAGGTTGTGCCATTGGTATTCTTACTTTCTCGCACGTGCTTACCTGGGTACTAAAACACTACCGCGATATCGCACTGACGTTTTTAACCGGATTAATGATAGGTACGCTTGGTAAAGTGTGGCCATGGAAAGAAACGCTAACTTGGCGTACTAATTCAAGTGGCCTTGAAGTGCCACTGCTAGAACGTAACCTTTCACCCTTTAGCTTCGAACAAGTAACAGGTCAGCCAGCATTGTTAGCGTATGCTATCGTTGCGATGCTTGCTGCTGTTATACTTATCTTGGCCTTAGAAAAGACCGCAGAAAAAGCATCTTAGTTCAATATCGAGTAAAAGTGAATACGGCAGTTCATGTTGTCGCATTCACAACAGTTACTCCTAACCCTGCCGTAGCTAACAATATATTAATTACTGCTTTGATATTTGTTCTTTACTTAAAAACTATCATGATAAAAATAAGAGATGCATGATACTCGATGATTAAATATTGTGATAAAACAAGAACTAAATACATAACAAGGTTGAAATATAATAATTTTAAGTGTAATTTTCTTATGAAATAGTTGATATCTTCGTAACTGAAAGTTCATAAAATATGAGTTTATCTCAAATAAACACTTCTCGTACGTTCTCTCTCGAAATATAGCTAAAGATCATAGAAACAACTCGCAGATTACTTGGAGATAAAATGGGTTTATCCAAAAAAAAAACGGCTATAGCAACAGCACTCTCGTTAATATTATCAGTACCTTCCTATGCTGAACTTGCAACCAATACAACACATAATGACTTTCGTAGTTCTGTCAAATTAGACGTTAATCCAATACAACAAACAAATAAATCAGCCTATACAAATGGTTTACCAATACGTCAGCAGGATATAGCGTTCCAATATCTCAAGGATAATAAAAAGCGATACCAGATTGAATCAATCATTAATAGCTTGAAATTAACCTCAACCAAATCAAGCCTAATATCTAAGCATTTTTACTTTAAACAGTTTGTAAACGACATCCCAGTTGAAAGCAGCACAATAATTGTATCCATTAATAAAAATAATCAAATCACTCGTGTCTACAATAATACTTATCCAGTCTTTAAAAAAAGCAACATTCATAGTAAAAAGAATATAAGTGCGGATATGGCAATAAAGACGGCGTGGGAATTTCTACAAGCATCTGGCATTTTACATATCAAGCCAACATCCCAATTAACATATTTAAATATGGGAACAACCTTTCAGCTTTCTTATAAAGTGAATATCTCGGTCTCAAACCCACAAGGAGATTGGGAATTTAATATTAACGCAAAAGACAATAGCGTTATAAATGTTACGCGTATTGATCTACCTATTAATAAAAATGCCAATTCAAATTCAAATAATGGGAAATGGTCTCCATTTCCAATAAATAAGCAGCATAAGGCATTAGATGACGCGTTAGCGGAACTACATCAGGATAATAAATCAAACACTTACAATGTAATATCAACATCTATAAATGCCCAAGCTTTAGTATTCTCCTCTAATCCAATTATAGATTTAAAAGATAATACGATTGAAGATAATTCATCGGAAAATAGATTCTCGTCCGCTTATGTAACAAGGTCGCTTAACGAGGTAAGCTTAATTAATGGGCACTATCACCTAAGTGGGCCATGGGTTAAAATCGTAGACTGGGATGCTCCAAACACAGAACCAAGCACAACAGAAAATGGAAGCTGGACAGCCAAACGAGGTGATAATGCTTTTAATGATGCAATGACCTACTATCACATAGATCAAAGCCAACGTTATATTCAAAGCTTGGGATATTCAGGAAAGAAAGGTATACAGTTCAATTCGATTGCTGTTGATACAAACGGTGCCAAAGGAGCAGACAACTCTTACTTCTCTCCAGGAACGAATCGTTTATCATTTGGTCATGGTGGCGTTGATGATAATGAAGATAGTGATGTAATTCTTCATGAATATGGGCATGCCATTAATAAGTCTATAAATGATCAATGGTATGGCGGTGATACTGGCGCGATGGGTGAGGGATTTGGTGATTACTGGGCGAACTCTTACCGTTATTCAACGACTAACGGGCGTACTTTTAAACCTGAAAAAGTGTTCTCATGGGATGGAATTTCATGGGGCGGACGTCGTTCAGACAGAACCACATTCAGTTACGACCCAACAAAAACTTATCCAGCCCATACCGGAGTAAATGGACAAAACGGTGATGAACTATGGTCTACACCGCTTACACAAGCTCACTTAGAACTATTAGATCTCGGGATCCCCAGATCCGAAATTGATACTATTATATTAGAATCACAATTTGGATTGGGCCAGGGTTTAACGATGCCAGATCTAGCGAATTCAATCGTAAGCACAGCTCAAAAACTCTTCCCTTCTAAGGCACACGCGAGGGTTTTCTTTAAACACTTTAGCCAAGTAAATATACTTGAAGCCATGAAGGCTAAACCCGTTATAATCCTCAGTTCAGGTAACGATGTAACTGCCGAACCAGGTGAAACCGTTAATATACAAATTCCATTGAATAATAAGTCACCTGCAACACTATCAGGTATAATAGGCTCATTATCTAGTTCATCAAATATAGATATTAATCAACCTTCAAGCCGTTACCCTGACTTAATCGCTAACTCTATAGATAATAACCTAAAAAATTATCAATTTACAATTCCACATAACCATATTTGCGGTGCAGGAATACCACTTACACTATCTGCCCAATATCAATATAACAATAGTCCAAGGACCCACAATTTTAGTTTCTTGATTCCTACAGGAAAACCTGGAAACCTTGTCTCCCAACAATCAACACCCAATAAAGCCATACCAGATAATGATAACTCAGGTATCAATGATCAACTCACGTTAACAAATAGTGCACCAAATAGTTCCATCTCAGTGGAGGTTAATATATCTCATCCTTATTCAGGGGATATAACACTACTCTTAACTTCTCCTCATGGTACCCAAGTTAAATTGAAAGCCAGAAAACCTGGTGATTACAGCGCAAATATACAAGGTAATTACCCATTAACACTAACGCCAGTTGAGAGTCTCTCTGTATTCCGAGGGGAAGACACGAACGGAACTTGGACATTAAATGTTGCTGATGTTGACTCAATCGGCACAGGTGAATTAATTAGTTGGAAGATCATTTCCAGCGCTTTTAGCTGTAAGATGCCACCAAACCAACCACCTGTGATAAATATTCCGGATCTCAACATTTCAATTCACGAAAAAGAAAATGTTGTATTAGATGCAAGTAATAGCACTGACCCTGAAAATAGTGTACTAACATTCAATTGGACACAAGTTTCAGGTCCCGATGTTGTGCTGATAAATGCAGACAAAGCCAAAACCAATTTTATTGCTCCTGACGTGTCGGCCTCTACTGAACTCATATTTGAAATAAAGGTATCAGACCCACAAAATTCGGCATCAACTGAGCGTATGACAGTCAAGGTCATGCCTAAGCTTATCGAACCAAACCAACCACCTGTGATAAATATTCCGAATCTCAACATTTCTACCCGAGAAAGTGAAAATGTTGTATTAGATGCAAGTAATAGTACAGACCCTGAACATGGTGTACTAACATTCAATTGGACACAAATTTCAGGTCCTGATGTTGTGCTGATAAATGCAGATAAAGCCAGAGCCAATTTTATTGTTCCTGAAATATCTAAAGCTGCTGAACTCATATTCGAGATAGTAGTGTCTGACTCAAAAAGTGCTACGTCAATTGAAGAAGTTACGGTTAAAGTGAATAATATCAATTCGATACCACCACAATCAGTAAAACTAGAAGAAAACACGAGTGGAGGTAGCGTTGGGATATTTAGTATACTAACTATCGGCTTACTTACATTATTTAGACGTATCAAATAGCGGCAAAAAACCAAGGCACTCTCTCTTTACAGTGCCTTGGTTAAGATAGAACAAGGTGAATGATGAAAAAAAAATATTGGAAACTAACCCCTATTTTATGTTTTTCAATCCTAATAACAGCGTGTCAATCAACACATTCGGTTGTTAATACGTCGACTAAAACAGTGACCATTTACAACCTAAAAGGAAAAGAAATAAAAGAGCTCGTTGATCCTTCAATTATACAAAAATTAGAAATTAATTTATCTAAAAAAGATCGTATCTTTACAAAGCGTAGGCCTACATTTGAAGCAAAAATAATTATTAAAAACTCAAATACAACAATTAATGAATGGTTTTATTCAAGTAAGGGTTTTGCCACATCAACAAACAAAAAAAATCCTGATATATATAGGGTATTCCTGCCGAGTATAGATCTTTATTTAAAAGCGAATGAAGATTAGTATAAATCATGTAGCTCCACTTCTGCACAGTAAGAGGGGGGAGTCCTTTATATCAATGTTACTTTAAGCTACTGTGTTTAATTGTATATTGCAGTTTAAACGATATGAATATCCGTTTCAGTGACGGGTAAGCATTAGCAAAAATGACTCCGACAGTAATGCAGGTAATCCCAGTTAACTGTAATAGATGAGGCTGGGTGCCCATGGACATGCTAATCAGTAAAGTAAACATAGGAATAAGATTAAACATAGATGTTACTTTCTGTGGTCCAATTGTTTGAGTTGCCTTCATCCATAAAAAGTAAGCGACTAAAGTACCTAAAATCCCCATGTAGGACAGTAGTACGAGATCTTTCAGTGTCATGCTTTGGTAAACATCAACAGGGGATTCAAGCCAGCAAGCAGTTAATAACATTTGTATTAGTCCGAGTCCCAATGTCCACCTGACAAACTGAGGTACAGGTACATGCGGTACCCATTTTTTCGCCAGAATTGTATACAAACAACCACCAGCCAAGGCTAAAACAACGAGAAGATCACCCTTCCTCAAGAGTATCTGGTGCCAGTTTCCATCGGTGATCACCAACAACACACCAAACAGACTAATACAGATACCAACGATATGATAAAAGGTGATCCGAGTACGTAATAATAGTGCCGAAAGCAACAGACCAGCGAGTGGCATGTTCGCCATAATAACAGACCCGTTGACAGCCGAAGTATACCGCATAGCCAAAAACAAGGCGCTGTTTTGGATGAACACCCCAATAATAGAGAGCAACAGCAGATAGCCTTTGTCCTTATTTGACAGTATCGATTCAGGATGTTTCGATAATAAGCGTAGAATAAGGAGGGCAAACACCGCTATCGAAAAACGAATTGCAGCCGCTGTGATAGGGGTTAATTCTGGGCTCAACGCACTAATAGCATTAAAGTTACTCCCCCAGAAAAAAATAGCCAATACCGCGCCCAGCCAGATTTTATAATTATTTCTCATTGTGTTACCTATCTAATGACTTGTGCTAACAGAATATAGATTGCATAATTGTTTGTTAATAGACAGATTTAAGAGCTTAGTTATCAAAAATGAGAAATCATTCATTGGATGATTTGTATCTTTTCGTACAAATCTCTCAGTATCAAAACCTGACCGTTGCAGCAAAGAAACTAGACATACCATTGGCTACCCTCAGTCGTAGGCTAAAACGGTTGGAGCAGCAACTCAACTGCAGGCTAATCGAAAGGAGTGCTCATCATTTCTCCCTAACCAGTGATGGCATCCGCTACTGTCAGTTATGTCAGCCATTTATTAATGGATTACATAATGTGAAGCAACTTATTGAAATTGACCGGCAGCAACTTGAGGGGCACATTAAAATTACAGCGCCAATGAATATGACACAGGCCTGGCTCAAACACTGCATCTATGATTTTTACCTGAAACATCCGTCCATCAGTATCGATTTACAGGTACAGAACGAAAAGATTAATCTCACCGCCGAGCAAGTCGATGTCGCATTCCGAGTTGGAGATGCTCAGGAGACAGACTGGATTGCTCGTGATCTCTGGCAAAGCTCATTTGCTCTTTGTGCATCGACCCTTTATCTGGACCAACACCCCACTATTCATCACCCTTCAAATTTACTGGATCATAAATTACTGTCAGTCAGTACCTCCCCCAGATGGATTATGCGTCATAAGCAAACTCGCGAAGTTTATGAGATCAGTACTGAGTTTTCGTTTAAATCAAATGATGTGTTGTTGGTCAGGGATGCTGTTAAAGAAGGTATGGGAATCAGCTGGATGCCACCTTATTACTTTAATGGAGAACAGCATAAGGGTCATGGATTGGTACCGATACTACCAGACTGGTGTGGCCAAGACCGCCAAGTTATTTTGATGTACCGGGATAGAGATAAACAGCCTGCTAGAGTTCAGGCATTTATTCAGCATGTGTTCGACTGGAAAGCAGAGCAACCAGCTATGTATTCGGCGAACTAGCGCCAAATAGCTGGTTTATAATGGTATATGATACTCGACGAGTAAATCTACAAATAAAACAATCACTTAAAAAAGACCTTTCGCATTTATTAATGACTATGATTCTGTATTAACATCATGAATGCGCTCCAATGCTTTAATCCTACGCAATTGTGCAGTAGAAAAACGGACCTCACGTAAGTCTGTTATCGCGAATTCAAGCTCTTCATCCGTTAAGTTGTCATCCGCCATTAGCACTTGGCGCTCAACTAAATAATCATCAAGCTGGGTACTAAACGCATTATTTTTTTCATCTAATTCAGCTAAACGTTGTGCTCCTTCATCCCCCACCAGATCTTGACGTATTAAGTACTTTTCTTGCGTATCCAACCCTTTCGTATCTGCTAACGACCCCATTAAGGCCGCATTTTTATACACTACCTGTTCTTCTTCAGGAAGTAACTGTAATTCTTGTTGCCATAGTACATCAAACTCCTCTTCCGATGCTGCGACTTGCTGGAGTGCTAGTTTTTTCAATGTCATCGTTCTAAGTTGGTTTTCGTCTGCGAACAGATCTTTTTGTTGTTCAGGTGTAAAAAACTTAAGCTGAGCAGCAAGTAATAGATCATTTAGCGCCATCAGATCCTCTAAACCAAATTCATCAGAGCTAGCATTAGATTCTAGCGTCTGTAAATAGGTTTTATAGTTAATATATTGCTGAAATAATGCCTTATCTATTTGTGAGTCAGCAGGACGCTGCGAATTAAACTGTATAAATTTCGCTTGTAAATCATCCAACTCAACCTCACCTAATCCCGATAAAAAATATTCAAATGTATCGCGATCAAATGTTGAATCAATAGCAGTATCCTGCTGTGATTTTGACTGGAACGATTGCGCTTGCATTTGCTTATTCGTGTTATCCGTATAGATAAAGATCGCAGTAACGACTACGATTAAAACTACCAGCGTTAATACGATCTTTTTCATTTCTATAAACCTTGTAGTTTTAAACGGTTAGCATGTTGACGATATAAAGTTTTAGGATCAGTTTCAAATAAATGATGAAGACCCAAAGTTTGATTAACTTCATCCATATGATTCATTCTATAATTATCGCGAATTACTTTACCTAAGCGTGAACTGCACGAAGAAACAAGGCCATCATTTGGAACATTAAAAGCCTTACCAGTCAGAGTAAGCGCTAAATCCATTGGGTCTAACACATTAGTAAAGTTAGAACTACCGCTCCATGAGTAATAGTAAACCCCATTCCCAGCAACATAATCACCTTCACCACATGCGGTTGTAGGCACACCTTCTGGATACGATTCATTAAATTTTAGTGAGTTTTTAGTTGTTAACGCTTCTAATGCAGCAACTGTATCTTGTGGTAGCTTCCCTCCACGAGAAAGAAAAGTAATTAACTTACTTAAGCCATTAGCCATAGAAGCTATTAATTTCTCAGATACCGAACCCTCTGGCACCTCTCCACGTAAAATATCTGCAACACGTGAACCTTTATTCACACCACCAATGCTCGTTACTGACGCCACGTATTGTGGCGCTACAGATGCCACATAACGCGATGTTGGACCGCCATGGCTGTGACCAATTAAGTTAACTTTATCAGCACCAGTAGCCGCTAAAATCTCTTCAACCTGTGCTAATAACTGCTCGCCACGAACTTCGGTAGTATTCGCCGCAGATACTTGGGCTACATACACCTCAGCACCACTTCTACTTAGAGCACGAGTAACACCATAAAAATAATCAATACCCAAAATGGAATCAAAACCAAACAACCCATGGACTAAAACAATGGGATATTTCGTTTCTGTGTAGCCCTTATAGCTCGAACTATTCATGAAGCCTTTAGCCTGACTACTAAATACAATTAAACATAGAGTGAAAAATGTAAAAATCCGTTTCATTTGTCTATCCTTTATTATTAAATTTAAGTTAACAAATCAGTTCAGAGAGCCAGAACTGAGTTTTACTGAATAAAAACAAGTAAACATTACAGGTAGTCACGTTGAATAAATGTGATTAAGATCAATAAATTAAGACAATGTATTTGTGCATAAAAGTTTGATTTTTAGCGTTTTATTTTAAATGTGGAATTTTAATCTAATTAGAGATTAGATTATAAAAGAAACAATATAACCAACCTTGAAGCATCACTTAATGGGTATTTAATTCTAGGTAAGTCAAGGCTTAGAATTAATATATAAGTAAAGTAAAATTAATTAGCTATTGATACAGTTACTTTGCGATAACCACACCAACCAAATAACATAATAAGAAACAAGGGTCCAAGCCACAGTACATAAGTTCTTGGTTCAAATTTAGGTTTATACAAAACCACATCACCAAAACGGTGAGTCAGAAAATCTATCACTTGTCGATCGGTTTTGCCTTCATTCACCATCAAATACACTTTAAGTCGCAAATCTTTGGCTATCGAGGAATTTGACTCCATCAGGTTCTGGTTTCGGCATTGAGGGCAACGTAATTGGCGTGCTAAGTTAATGGCCCGATTTTGAGTGCCAACAGAATTGAACTCAAATATTTCTACCGATTGCTGTGATTCAACACTCGATGATATGTTGTATTCTGTTTGTAACTTTGCAGATAGAGGCGATACAACTAGTATGATAAAAATAAACAAATACACCGATGACAACTTCATTTTACTTCGTCCTTATATTGATTATTCACTTACTTTTTATTATTTAGCATAACGTTGTCCTATTGCTAACAGGCCACCAAGCATCATCATTATACTTCCCGCCCATAGCCAACTAATAAACGCCCTATTTTGTATTCTAATTGCATATGAATGACGGTCTATTTTCTCACCCATGGTGATGTAGATATCACGTAGCCAACTAGAATGAATAGCAGGTTCACTCATATTCATCACTCGGACTGGATAATGCCGTTTTTGTGGTTTCAATTGTACAATATGCCCGTCCTTATCAACGACCTCAAGTACCGCCTGCTCTGCGGTATAATTAGACGCGACCAACCACTCAGTCTCTATATAGTTAACGGTTATATCGCCTAAAACTACAGAACTACCAGGACTCATTTTGGCACTTACTTCCGTCGATTCGTAACTGACAAGCAGTACTCCAACAGCTGTAATAGCGACACCAACATGCGCAACAGTCATGCCTAAATGGCGAATACTCACACCGCCAAATAAACTCGACATAGCCACTGCAGCGCACAATATCAATACCAGTGATACAAACACTGACAAGCTATCATTAAATAAGTAACTAGCCACAGAGCCGACGACAACAGAAGATACCCAAACTAATACCAGCTTCGTGTTTATGCCATTAAAGTTGGTTTTTTTCCAATGTATAAAGGGTGAAATACCCATTAACACAAAACATAACAATGCCAAGGGGACAAATACGGTATTAAAGAAAGGCGCACCAACCGAAATACTCGCAAGATTAAATACTTGGAATACCATCGGATAAAAAGTCCCGAGCAATATCGATAATGTTGCAACCACCAGCAAACTATTTAGCATTAAAAACAATACTTCTCGACTAACCATACTGCGTAATCGCAAAGGTTTAATCTTACCGCTTTGTAACATGAACAAGGTTAATGGTACCACCACGCAAATACCTAGGATCACCAAGAGTACAAGTCCACGAGTTGGATCTACTGCAAATGCATGCACTGATGTTAAGATCCCTGATCGAACCACAAATGTACCCAGTAAACTTAAGCTAAATGTAAATATGGACAGTAGTAAACTCCAGTTAATCAAGGCCTGACGCTTTTCACTGGCTATCAATGAATGCACTAATGCAGTACCTGTTAACCAGGGCAGCAATGACGCATTTTCAACGGGATCCCAAAACCACCAGCCTCCCCAACCCAGTTCATAATAAGCCCACCAAGCGCCAAGTGCGATGCCTCCCGTTAGCATAACCCAAGCTGCAAGCGTCCAAGTTCGGCTCCACTCTGGCCAAGGGATATTAATATCTGGCATCGTTAACGCAGCGACCGCAAAAGCAAACGCACCCGAAAATCCGACATAGCCCATATACAACAGTGGAGGATGAAAAATAAGGCCAATATCTTGTAACATCGGATGTAAATCTCGTCCTTGCATTGGTACAGGAAACAAACGTGAAAACGGGTTTGAGGCCAACAAGGTGAATAAGCCAAACGCTGCCGTTAATAGGCTTAAAACAATTAATACTCGACTGATAAAAACCTGGTTATGATTACGGTTAACGAAGGCAATAGCCGCAGACCATACAGACAGAGAAAACACCCAAAATAATAATGATCCTTCATGCCCACCCCATACCGCGGCAATCTTAAAAAAGACGGGCAGCTGTGAATTAGAGTGTTGAGCAATATAACCAACAGAAAAATCATCCACGGTGAAGCTATAAGCAAGTAGACCAATTGACGTCGCCACAGCGATAAATGCGCCATAACTCAGTGGCCATGAATAACGGCTAAGTTGCGGTTGTTTACTCGCAATGCCAAACAAAGGAATAGCGGCACCTAAAATAGCGCATAAGGTACCAAGGATAAGCGAAAATAATGCAATTTCTGGGATCATAAATGGATCCATTAATAATAGGAAAACAAAGAGAGCCCTAATGAACCCTCTTACTTTATACTCAAGTCATTAAAACACTCGTTAAACGACCGTCATCTGTCCCGCATACAAAATAAATGTACGTAGCATTAACACACCTGCAAGACTGAGTGATGTCACTAACAATACAAACACTTTGTTATGACGCGACTGAGCTGGCACAAAAAAGTTTAACGCTAATGGCATTAACATACCTGTGCCAACTACCCCGTACCAGAACCATGATGCCCAAAAATCACCACCAATTGCAGCCATTGCCGCTGCTTCTTTCTGACCACCACCAAAAATAAGACCAGTGAAGAAAGTAAGTAACACAAACAATTCGAACACAACAACTGGACGTTCAATACTGTGGATCCATTTAACGCTTTTACTATGGAATGATTCTTTAAAACCAACAACACCCAGCATTAAACACGCCGCAGCACCTGATGACACACTCGAGAAGATAAACAGCACTGGTAATACAGGGTTGTTTAACATCGGATAGCTTTTCAATGCCGATAATAAAAAGCCAGTATAAGCGGCTAACATCGCAGCAAGCAGTGCTAAAAATAGCTCTAACGCATTCTCGAATTTAGCGATTTTATCTACAATAGGATTAACAAAAGCAAGGCGATCTTTAAATAGCTTCTGAAGTAATGTCGCTAACTCTTCTTTGAACATCACCGCGATCCAAGTAAATAGAATAACCATATAAACTTGGAATAAGATCACGCCCATCGACATAACAGAAGTTGGGTTAAAGTAAACTAAGATCTTCCAAAACGCTAATGGTTTAGTTAAGTGAAAGATCAGAATGGTTAAGCCTGACATGATCCCCAACGGCGCTAAAATTGCGGTAGCTTTGATAATACCATTAGCTGACGCTTTACCTTCAATCACCTTACGTTTCAAATGGATAGAAATTAATACCATCCCTGCTGACATGCCGGTTAAAAACAGGTACACAGCAATGATCCAGTCCCATACTAAAGAATCAAACGTAAAAGCACTTATAAATGTATTCATCGTTTTATCTCCCCTTTTGTGTCTGCCACTTTATACAGTTTCGGTTCGGTACCGAGCTCTACTTTCGAACGATAAACAGCGTTACTTGCAATCACTTTGTTTATCTCACTCGTTGGATCATTAAGATCACCAAAGGTCAGTGCGTTAGTCGGACACGATTCCACACAAGCAGGCAATTTACCGGCTTTTAGGTTGGTATCACGACAGAAGTTACATTTATCTGCAGATTTCGTTTCAGGATGGAAGAAGCGCACTTGATACGGGCATGCAGCTAAGCAATAGCCACAACCCACACACTTATCGCCATGCACATCAACAATGCCGGTTTTTAGATCAACATACGACGCACCCGTTGGACAAACTGTCACACAGGGCGCATTATCACAGTGTTGACACGAGATACGGCTAAATGTGTAGTCAACATCTGGGTACTCACCCATCGGCGCACTACGCTCTATTTTTAAGCGAGAAACACCTTCTGGCACATTATTTGTTTCACGGCAGGCATCTGTACATGCAGTACAACCAATACAAGCCGTTTCATCAAAAACCATACCGTAGCGTTTATCTCCGTCTTCTTGCGTAGCGACTAATGATTTTTTGGCTATCGCGACTGTAGAGACGCCGGTGGTGAAGATAACCGCACCAGCACCTATTAATAAGTTTCGTCTAGAACAGGCCATGTCATTCTCCCTTATCTTCTTTTTTCAAGTTAAAGTCTTTATGACAATCGACGCATTGCGCAATCTGAGCCTTACGTTCTAGCGCTTGCATGCCTTCTTTTTCACCATCGGCATGTATCACATGACAAGATGAACAAGTGGCTTTTTTCGCATGGACATCATGTACCCACGTTTTATCTTGTAATCGTTCTGATGTATGACATTCAGTACAATTGCCCGTTGCTTTTAAGATAGCGTCAAAATCAAGCAGGGTTTTATGTGTGCCGATTTGAGATTGAGCTGCAGAGAACTTGGTAACTTGAGAGGGATTTTCGCGGTGGTCTGGACCAATCGAATTATGGCATTCAACACATTTAAGGTCTCGGCCAATTTCTGCGACGACTTTTTCACCATGCGTACCTTGTCGTGTTTCTTTCGAGTCTTTATGGCATTGCGTACACGCATAATCACTGTCACGAATAAACGTTACTTCATGTCGGCTGTCAGTATTCGGATCAACGTTCTGACGATCTGACGACTCTGCAGTAACACTGAAATTAAAACCATAGATACATATGAACAGCAGAAAGCTAATCGTTGTACGTATGGCTAATTTTACATTACCCATTTTGCATCCTTCTATGAGAATTATAAAAATGTACTTCAATTAAAATACATTTTAATTTTCGTTAGTTTAATTATTCAAACAAACAAAGTTTTTAAATTAAAAGTAATTTTAACTTAACAATTATTTGTTTTACTGAGTAACACTAATTCTAATTAAGAATAATTCTTATTTATATATGCCAGCCACAACGCTTAACGAATTCACTATATTTTAAAATAGAAAAATTAAAAACAAATAACACATACCTACAATGAGTTAATGCCATATTTGAGATATACATCAACAAAGCTGTAACCCCTTGTTTTAAAGGTAGCATGAGTTGTTATTCAAATGTAAATAAATGTCAGCGTGTGTCATTTAGTGTATAACACCCATTCCCAGATTATATTCTTATTATTAATCTCGCATCACAAGGCTTAGCTTTAAGCATATTGATCAAAAACAATAAACACGACGGTAACGTTCGATTTGTATTTATATATAGGTAGGTTTGAGATATTTTAAATAACGTAATTATATGTTTTAAAATAACCCTTCAGATATGAAATGTTAAATTAAAATATATAACTACATTTCCAATTCTTATTTATTGCCACCCTCACAACGCTTGGTCAATCTAAATAATTAATAATTGGAGACAACATGGCTAGTATATATAAAACTCTAAAACCAGCCTCAGGCGTTACAGTTCTGCTCGTGACGTTATTGCTTGGTGCTAGCAGTAGTACTGTATTTGCTGCTGATCAAGTATCAGAAAAATTAGAACCACGTAATGAAAAATTCGAACAAGCCCATCCAGATCAGTATAAAACCTGGAAAGCGACTAGCGAAAGTAAAGAAATAGAAGATGCATTACAAGATGATCCAAATATGGTCATCATGTGGGCAGGTTATGGTTTTTCTAAAGACTATAATAAGGCTCGTGGTCATTTCTATGCAATTGATGACATTCGTAATACCTTACGCACAGGTGGACCAACGAATGCGAAGAGTGGCCCAATGGTCATGTCTTGCTGGAGTTGTAAAGGCCCTGACGTAGCACGCTTTATTGAAGAAAACGGTGAAGATGCTTACTTCTCGGGTAAATGGGCTAAAGGTGGCGCTGAAGTGGTCAATGCAATTGGTTGTGCCGATTGTCATGATACCCGTAGTGACGCATTTAAAAATGGTGAACCGGCGCTAAAACTGACTCGTCCACACGTTGAACGAGCAATGGAAGCAATTGGCAAGCCATTTGCAGAGCAAGGTCGTCTTGATCAACAAGCGCAAGTTTGTGCGCAATGCCACGTAGAGTACTACTTCACTGGTCCAACAAAAGCCGTTAAATTCCCATGGGATAAAGGTACTTCTGTTGACCAAATGGAAGAATATTATGACGAAATTGGCTTTAAAGATTGGACACACAAGCTGTCTAAAACGCCAATGTTAAAAGCACAGCATCCTGGTTATGAAACATGGCGCGAAGGTATTCACGGTAAAAACAACGTAACATGTGTTGATTGTCATATGCCTAAAGTGAAAAACGCAGACGGAACAGTGTTCACGGATCATAAAGTGGGTAACCCATTTGACCGTTTCCAAGATACGTGTGCAAACTGTCATACACAAACGAAAGAAATGCTACAAGATGTTGTTAAAACGCGTAAACAGCAAGTTCAAGAAATGAAACTGCTGGCTGAAAAACAAATCGTTGCAGCGCACTTTGAAGCAAAAGCAGCTTGGGATGTCGGCGCAACACAAGCTGAAATGGATGAGATCCAACTTAACATCCGTCATGCACAATGGCGCTGGGATTATGCAATTGCCTCTCATGGTGTGCACATGCATGCTCCTGAAGTTGCATTACGCATATTAGGTACAGCGTTAGACCGTGCAACAGATGCACGAACTCAATTGGTTCGCTTACTTGCTAAGAAAGGTATTACAGAACCAGTAGCGATCCCTGATATCTCAACAAAAGAGCTTGCACAAAAAGCTCTTGGTATGGATATGGACAAGATGAATAAAGAGAAAGCTGAATTCTTGAAAACACTTGTACCAAAATGGGAAGCTGAAGCAGAAAAACGCGAAGCGACTTATTAGTCATTCGTAAAGTACAACAAAAATGCCAACATAATGTTGGCATTTTTATTTAATAAATACTATTTAATCCGTTGTTATCGAATAAATTGTTTAGCTTGATTAATTGAATTGATAATTGATACTCTATCTAACCCTTGCTGATCAGAGTCAAGCAACTGTACCCAAAGGTCGATTGCTTGTTGATAACGCACATTCATAAATTCATTTGACGCTAACATCATTAATGCCGTTTGATTATTGACTTCGAGTGATAATGCCTGCTCAAGTAATGCTTCAACCTCTACCGTTAAATGCTGTCCTCCCGCATAATATAATGCAGAAGCCTTTGCTGAATACAGCGTGGCCGTTGGACTAGGTGTTAATTTTATTGAATAATCAAACACTAATAAAGCGTTGTCATATTCGCCGTTATACAGGTAAGCATTACCAAGTTGAAACCAAAGCGTCGCATTTTGCTTATCATCATAAAGCTTGTCTTGAAGGTTTAAAATACGCTTATCACTTATTTCTAGCACAGAAAGCTGTTCGAAAGGGGCAGCAGCTATTACCGCTTGCTGCGTCTCTAAGCGCTGATAATCGCTCAATAAATAATAACCCCCTAAGCTACCTGCAATCAGTACAGAAGATATTAATGGCGTCCACAAACGTCTATTCATAGTCATTATTTCATCTGTTGATAATGATGCGATCAGTTTAACAGATCTACCTATTATTACTTACTTATAAAGCTAAATAGTGAGGTAAACATTGTTAAACTCGCAATAAACTGCTTAAATACACCCACAAATGGGTACTCGATGTTAATTAAACAGCTCTGCGAGATAGAGGGAAACAGTCAATGAACACGAGCCAACCACAAAATTGCAATACTACAATGATCCGGACTCATGCCCTACTGAATATAGCTAAATCAATTCGGAGTATTAAAGAGGCTAAAAACCAAGGTATTGAATATTTAGAACCAAATATTGACCTTGCTGCGATTCAACGTAAATTAGATCAACTTGAAAGCCAATATTACTTTAATCATCAAGGTTACGTAACTAATCTAACTGACACTGTCGAATCGGCGAAAATAAATCCATACACTGAAGAATGTAAAATACTTAGCCCTGCAGGTAATAAACGTATTTGGCATTACAATGAAGCCGCAGCTATACAATTCATTCCGGCAAAACTTGCTGTCATTGGTGCAGGTATAGACTCGATTGAGATTGCGACCATCTATCAAGCATTAGGCTCGAATGTTGATATCTTCATTACTGGCGATGAAGTATTTCCAGAACTAGATAAAGACATCAATAAAGCCTTTCAGCGTTATGTAAAACGGCTTTTCAAAATAAAACCACAAGCAGAAATAACCGCTTTTAACTGCACGGATCATCACGTTCAGCTATCCGTAACCAGCAAAAATAAAATGCTGAAGGGCACGGATTATGATGCGATATTTATTGCTGACGATGCCGACTCACAACTCGATTTATTAACCCATCCTTTCATGGCCACCAGCTTCCCGACAGTGGCCTGGCTCGGCTGGACAGAAAAGAAACTGGCTATCAGTGCGTTAAATTATAAAGTGATCAACATACCATGGCGTTCACTTGGTCGCGCGAATACGGACGTAAATACCAATGGTCTAACTAAATTAATCTTTAATACCGATGACAACACATTAATCGGTGGCGGGACTATGGGTAACAATGCCGATGAAATATTTGGTGAGATTTGTTTAGCCATTCACAACAAGTTCACGGCAGACAATATTGCGCATACAGTACATGCCCATCCTACCCTGCATGAATCCATATTACTGGCTGCCGAGGTCTACAACGGCACAGCAACAGATGTATTAAATGAAGGATAGAGGACGATTAAATCAATCAGCATTAATTGTAATTAATGCTGATTCTTTATGACATTCTCATTAATAAGCCCGCACAAGAGCACCAGTTGCTCCCTCAAGGCTAACGATTGTGCTTGTTTTTCGGCATTATCTTTCTCATTTTTAACAATCGGCCAGCCTATGTTTAATCTTAAGCAGTTTTGATAATAATCAAGCGTGGTAAATTCACTCCCAGAACGGAACGAAATCCCTTTTTTCAACGCTTCATTTAATACGCTTTGACTATCCATATTATCAAGTTGTAACCAAATAACCATACCACCTTCGGCAACACTGATTTTAGTATTTGTGGGGAGTAATTCCCGTAGTAAACTATGGTACTGCCGTGCATGTGCAGCTAGGGTTAGCGTTAATTTTTTAAGGTGTTTTGCATAATTCCCCGTATTAATAAACTCGCATACCGTATGTTGAACGATATTATTAACACCGAAAAACTGCACACTCCGCAAGTGTAAATACGCATTAAAAAAACGCCCGGGCTCACACCATCCCAAACGGTACCCTGCAGCAATCGTCTTAGATACCGAACTACACCACAATACCCAGCCAGATTTATCCCAATACTTAATTGGTAAAGGGGTTGTATTGGAATAGCTTAACTCCAGATAAATGTCATCTTCGATAACAGGCACTCGATAATCAGCTGCAAGCTCAGCAATGCGTTGTTTTTGTTGATTACTTAAACAAAACCCTTGTGGATTTATATGGTTAGCGCTAAATAAACACGCAGAAATACGCTTAGCTTTGAGTAAAGATTCAAGTTGTTCTAAATCTAGCTGTGATTGATAACAAGGTATCTCAAGCACTAATCGCCCCATATTTTCAAGTAAGTTCAATAAACCATTAAAACAAGGTGATGAAATCGCGACCGTGTCCCCTGGATTAGTCGTGACTTCAATGGCACTACGCACAGCATCGATACAACCATTAGTAACAACCAAATGATCCGCCGTTAAAGGAAAGTGCTGTTGCGTAAAATGATCGGCTAATGCGGTACGTAAGCTCATGTCACCTTGATAATCAGGGTATGCAAATAGATCTGAACCAACTTTTTGGTTAGCACGTCGCAAACAGCGATTCAAAATGTCTTGAGGTAACAAGTCAGCAGGCAATTGCGCGGTATAAAATGGACCACGTAATCCTTGATCAATGGATTGACCAACTTTAGGCTTTGCAACTTGAGCGTTGAATTGAGGGTATATTGGGGTATTTTGTTTATTCAAAGGCTGAGTAATAAAATAGCCAATTTGCGGCTTTGCATGCAACCAACCTAAATCGAGTAAACGCTGATAGCAATTATTCGCTGTTGTCATACTCACATTATGCAACTGGGTAAACTGCCGTAACGACGGCATTCGTTTATCGACAAGTAACATACCTTTATCAATGTCGTTAATAATATTATCTGAAATTGTAATATAACGTGCGGTCATCCTTCCCTCCCCATCAAAATTAAAACTGTACTCTAAAAAATAACAAAAACTGCATCTGTTTATTATTTGTGAAAGCAACATACTAGTCAAACAATAAAACAACGGAGTATTCATATGCACGGAAGATCAATAGCACCTATTCACTTATTCATCATTATCGCGGTAACTTGTCTATGGGGTTTCAATTTCTCCGTGATTAAAGCGGGTGTGGACAACATAGACCCCTTTATTTTAACAGGGCTACGTTTCACCTTTGCAGCATTTCCAGCGGTCTTGTTTGTTCGTAAGCCGGATGTCAAGTGGCGTTATCTCGCACTCTATGGCATTACATTTGGAGTTGGCCTATGGGGTATGATGTCTATGGCTATTTATTCAGGTTTATCGGCTGGAACAGCGAGTTTGATACTTGAGTTCAGCGTATTTATTAGCGTACTAATGGGTATCGTCTTTCTAAAAGAGCGCATTAATACGAGTTTAAAAATAGGACTCGCATTGACCTTAGTGGGGCTTATCTTTATTGCCAATATTACTGATGGTTCGGTTACCTTAATCGGTTTTGTATTTGCACTCACTGGCGCCCTAAGCATGAGCATCATTAGCTTAATGGTTAAAAAATTGAATATTAAAGATATGTTTGCTTTTGTCGCTTGGTCTTGCCTTTTTGCACCGCTGCCGTTATTTACTATGGCGTATATCGTCAATGGCGTTAATCTTTATAGCGAGTTAAGCACGAAATTCAATCCAACAGCTTTTGGCTCTGTCTTGTTTCAGGCTTATCCAACAACCTTATTAGGCTATTGGGTATGGAACAAAATGCTAATTAAATACCCGCTCAGTATGATGAGTCCATTTAAACTATTAGTGCCTATTTTTGCTCTATTAGGATCGGTCATCTTTTATAACGAACAATTAGGCATAAACAAGATGATTGCCTTTTCGCTCATTATCGTCGGGATATTATTACCATTAATAACACCGTTATTAATGCCATTCATAAAACAACTACGGTTTAAAAAATTACAGTTATAATCTAACGGTTAATCAGCATTAACTGTGATTAATGCTGATTTTTCTATCTTAGCGGTACGCGTTTTAGTTCCTTCGCAATCATCACTATTACACTGCCGTGTACATGATTTAGTACAATGCACTCGCTTATTACAGCTCCATAAACAAAGCTGCCAAACTTGCCGCTTAGACTCTGGGTCTAAACAGTTGAGATCAGCCGCACAAAGATGACCCGCCTGAATCAACTCTGCAAGTTTCGAACTCGATATACTTAAATTAACCTTAGAAGACATGATTTAATCCCTTATAAACGCGCTATAGCTCCATATATTCATAATAACCCCAATTGAGAATGATTATCAATAGCGATTATTATGTTTACTCATACTAAATTACAAAGCGTTTAAATAACAATCTAAAATGATAGCTAGATCAAAGTAACTACGTATATGAAGTGACTATTTATATAAGAATATTAGCGACACAAATCATGAACGATTAAAGATCACTGGTTATAAAGATCAGGGTATAAAAAGGGGGCCATTGCTAATGTCAGTGCTTGGGTATAATTGCTTTCGCGGGTTGCATGCCCATTCGTTAACAAACCAATCGCCCCTCCTTTGTGTTTAATGTTGACTGTCTTAAACAATTTATCCATCACTGGTCCCAATTCATCTCCGTTTAATAATGATTGATAAATGGGTGTAGGTAATGGTAACGCAGCGCTACGTCCTACCGACTGTTGTTCTTTATTAGCAATAACAACATATGCGAATGTTGCAGGTCCATCATCGAGTAAATCAACGCCACCTTCGATTGCAATATAAAAATCGGCATCTGCATTCTGTTTACAATATTTAACGCGATTAATAGCCCCTTCACGTGTCTCAGAGGCATCCATGGGTTGGTCTGGGACATTCGAAGGTGCGTCGATACCATCACATTCCACAATATGCTCGGGATACAGTTGAGCAATAACAGTACGTGAAGCATTTACCTTCACTGGATTTTTAGACCCAACAATAACTTTAATTAATTTCTGTTCCATCATTTATAAATCAACTCTTCTTGATTGCCAATAGTGGCGGTTCCAATATGGATTATCCAAACGAGATAAGATTACCCCACGGCTACTGGATGCATGAAAAAATTGCAAGTCATCAACCATAATACCGACGTGACGTACATTAACCCCTGTTTTAAAAAACACGAGATCACCAGTATGTAATTGCTGGCGTTTAATTGAATACCCCACTTTTACTTGTTCGGCAGTCGTACGAGGAAGATGAATAGAAAACTGCTGTCTAAACGTCAGCTTAACTAAGCCAGAGCAATCTACCCCACTCTTACTTATCCCACCCCATTGATGAGGCGTCCCATACCAATCTTTATATTGTGCGAGTAACTGACGTTGAACATAGTCGAGTTCTGGTGTTGGTCGATTAACTGCTATTGTAGGATCTGAAGGTTTTATTGCTACCTGCTGACTACAACCTGAAATTAAGACCAACAACATAGAACACAATAAAGACTTAAACACTACAACATCATCCATTACGACCGATTCCCTCCCCGCATTCTACCTTTACTCATTGTTTCAAAACAACCAACTTATAACGCGATTTATAGTTAGAACAGGTTTCCCAACTTACACAGCTCGTCAATATACTTAAATAAATAATTATTAATATTTACCAGTCACTTTATCATGTTACAAAGTTAGTGATGTTACCGCTAACACCTCGAGGTGTTATTAACTCTATCAAGCTAACCCTTTTTATATACTGCCTTCGTGGTATATCACCATCGAATTAAGATTTAAAAAATCGCCAATTAAAAAGCAGCTGTAACACGAAAAATAGTACATTTAATACTATTTTCATACGCTTAAGATTTAAGTTAACACTTTGTCACTATTTACAAATGTAACACAAGGGACTAACATATACCCATATAGTTATAGACAAATGAAAAAGTAGAGCTAAATATCTAAACACTCTATTTTATGGATTTACTGCATAGGGATTAGATAACATGCAAGCACTAACGCTAGTTGATATGGGTTTCTTATACACAGAAACAGTTGCCAGTCCTAAACATGTAGCCGGATTACAAATTTTTACCGCGCCTAAAAATTACGAAGGCAACTTTACTCGGGATCTGTTCGACAGTTTAATGTCGCAGGATGACATTAAGAAACCGTTTAATTTAAAACTGAAAAAACAGCTCACTGGACAATATTACTGGAAAGAAGATGACAATATTGATCTCTCTTATCATGTACGATTTGCAATGCTACCGCAACCAGGCAATGAAAGTCAGCTGCTTCACTTTGTTGAACATCAGCATGAAACACTATTAGATAGAAATCGACCTTTATGGGAAATGATTCTGATTGATGGCTTAGAAGATAACAAATTCGCTATCTATCTAAAAGCACACCACGCGTTCACTGACGGCGCAAAAGCCAATCAACTATTAATGTCATATTTAAGTCAGAATACTGATGCGCCAATGACAGCATTTTGGAATATTGAACTTGAGCAGAAAGAAAAACAGCTTGATAGTATGCTTTCGTCACTCACAAAAACGTCCAAGAAACTGGCAGGCCAAGTTAAGTCAATCCCATCACTGACGAAACTAACGACAAAATTGCTTTTCCAAGCCGCAAATGTGTATAAAGCGGATATGCCGACACCGTTTATGGCGCCTAAAACACCTTTCTCTGTGAGTCCCAAACGTGCGCGCCGTGCAGCTGTTTCAGCTCTGTCGTTAACACGTGTTAAACGCATAGGTAAAATGACAGGCGCAACAATCAATGATGTAGTTGTCACCATCTGTGATATGGCTATTCATAACTATCTTGAAAGCAAGAATTTTAAGCTTAAAAAACCGCTTGTTGCACAAATGCCAATGAGCTTACGTGACGCTAGCGATACCGTAACCAACAATCAAGTTGCAATCAGCTTAGTTGAATTAGCTTATCATGGTGAATCACCGCTTGAACGTTTAATGACAATTAAAGATTCGTGTATCAAATTAAAAAATGAAACACGTTTACTCACAAAAGAAGCACTAACAAGCTATACAATGGCAAGCCAAGGCCTTGCTGTCGTTAGCGAATTTTTCAATTTGGATACCGTATTACCGCCAATGGGTAATGTGCTAATTTCAAATGTTCCAGGCCCACAACATCCCCTATATATGATGGGTGCGAAAATGGAACAATGCTTCCCTATTTCGGTACTTCCACCAGGAATGTCTTTAAACATTACATTATATAGCTACAACGGATTGATCAATGTCGGCTTAGTATCATGCCGATCTGCGCTACCTGATCTAGCGGATCTTGCTGATTATATCAATAAAGCATTTATTGAACTTGAAAACGAAGTACTAAAAAGTGCATCAATCTCGGTTTCAGAACAAATTGCACTATTAGCAATAACGAATGCTAACTCTGATATTAAGCAAGAAAGCTTAGCTGTGATCGAACAAATATTAGCAGACGCACAAAATACTACCGATATTGAAACTCCGCCGGTAACACAGCAACCAAGAATAAGCCGTGTTGATACACCACCAACCGATATTATTTCTACTGATACAGAGACTAAAACTGTATCAGCATCAGTTTAGGAAAAAGTGATGAAAACACGCGATAGGATATTACAGTGTAGCTTAGAAATGTTCAGCCAATACGGACACGTCAAAGTGTCCACGGTTGAAATTGCCAATGCTTTAGAGATCAGCCCTGGTAATTTATATTATCATTTCAATGGCAAGGAACAATTACTCACCGAGTTGTTCTACGAATATGAAGCAGCAATTAATAAACTTATGTCATTTTATGAAGATGATGTACAAGCATTTGAAGATTACTGGGCATACTTAAATGTGTACGTTGGTTTGATTCAACAATACTCCTTCTTCTATCGTGATATGAAAGTTATTTTTGATGAAAACAAATTGCTAAAACGACGATTTATGCGTTTAGTTCATAACCATCACAGTTTTTTCTTAAAAATGCTTGTTTCATTAAATGAGAACAGTGAAATAAAGATGACGGAAGCACAACAAAGCTCAATGGCTGATACGATCTGTTTAATTGCGACGAACTCATTAGATACACAGTTAGCTGAAGAAGATTACGATCTTCAAGAAATTACACAGCGTATCGTATTGCGTATTATCATGTTAGTGGAACCTTATTTTTCTCACGAATCTAAAGAAAAATATTTACACGAAGTTGAGCAAAACCCTGTTGAAGCAACAAGTTTGTTTAACTAAGTAGCGAACCTTGCAAGATCTGCTTAAACAAAAACCTAGTGATGATTAATTCACTAGGTTTTTTTAGTATAAGCATTATTTATCTTCGAGATAAATCTCTCACCAAGTATACATAATTTACAACATTTTTTATTAAAGACACCAATCAGTTACTTTCACGCAAATAACACCGCAAATCACTATATAAAATCATCATCAAAACCATATACACCACAACCACCCAAAACCATGTAACCACATGATTTAAATGGATTTTACAACATTGCCACAACTCTTGTTTATTGCTATTGTATATGGGCATTAGAGTAAAGACTCTCTTAGTGCTATTTGCTGTCACACTAATGAATTCATTCAACAAGGACATTTCAATGAAAAATTCGATAATTAAAACCAGTTTATTAGTAGCAGCCCTATCCTTAAGTGGTTGCGATGTCACTTTCATTGCACCTGATTGGGTTAAATTTTACGACAACAGTAAAACGGAAGAAACAACAGTAGAATGGTTATCTGCACAAGTGATCGATGGTGCCGGTAATATAATTCAAGCCGGTGAGACGATTAAAACAGGCCGTGATCGAGTTCAAAACATGCTATTAGTAAAATACGGCACATCTGGTAACACAATCTGGACGGTTGAGCATGATGTGACTCACGGATTATCACGCAGTGATGAAGATATAACGGCGATGGTTATCGATGATGAAGACAATATCTATATCACTGCAACAGCCTATCTACAAAATAATGCTCAAGGATCTCGCGCATCACTACTCGCTAAGTTTTCTACCGATGGGAGCATAATTTGGGAACAAATAATCAGTAATGAATATGACGTTCGAGATCTTAAGCTTAAAAATAGCAAACTTTATGTAACAGGGCTTAATACTCAGATCTTTAACACTGACGGTGAACAACAATTAAACATCGAACATCCAGATCAACAGGCTTGGAATATTGAACTCGATACGAATAATAATATGTATGTTTCTGGCCGTAAAGGCGTGAGTAAGTACAATGCATTAGGCCAATTAGAATGGACACAAGCACAAACTGAAGACACATTTGCAGAAGCTGAAACCACGGTTTTAGCTGACGGTTCTATTATTTCGATCATCATGACTAAAGATCGTGATCTACAAATTCAATCAATTGATACTAACGGTCAACTATTGTGGCGTAATAACGTATATGGTAACCAGGACAGTTATGCGCTACCAGGCCCTGTGATTCTTCAAAAGAATGCACAAGATGAATTATTTATCGCGTTTTCAGATGCGTCAAATAGAGATCTCATTAAGATGCAAGCGAACGGCGATATTATTTGGCATGTGAGCAATCAACAAGGTGAAATTAGTGCAATTAACCTTGACGATAATGGGGGTATATTTATTGTTGGTAATGGTAATAATGAAAAATATACTAACGATGGAGTATTAATTGCGGTTGCGAATACCGGATACGAAGTGCAGCAACGCACAGGTAGTATTGTCCGTAAAGGTAACGACGTTTATGTTGGTTATAGTACTTTCATTAATAATAATTTTGATTTCTATCTTGCTAAGTACACTGATAGATAACACCTAAAGAATCGTGTCGTCGATAATAAATAGTCAGTGATGGTTTCAAATACTGAGCCATCTTTGAAAATCGACCTTATTCAATCTTTGACATCTTAGCTACTGCGACTAATAAAATCGCCATAACGACAAACATAAGTCCAACATCGAACCAACGTTCATTCACAACATCATTGACAAAAATAAAGCCAAAAACAATACCGACAGCTTGAAAGCATATATACAAAGACTGTTTATCTTCCATAATACTATCCTACATATCTCTCATCTAATCTTACAAATTCATCATAAACTGAATTCATTAAGAATTAGGGTCATACATCGTTATTACCTTCTATTATAGTCGAGGAACAGTAATTGTATGGTTTTAAAAAATGTAAAACAGCGTATGCCATCACCTCATATACTTTAAAATCAGCTTTATAACCCATGCTTACTTTTCGCATCCGCCGTATATCTACACAATAAACGATTAAAATGTTAAATAATTGAGAAAAACAACAATTATTTCCTTAATAGTCTGTATTCCTGTATAATTCGCACCTTTAATTTTTCGCATTAATTTATCCCAAGGCTTATTATGAATCTTTCAGCTAAAACGGTTGTTGTGATTGCAATTGGTGCTGCTTTATACGGCATCGGCGGACTACCTATGTTTGGTATACCAGTGTTTGCAAACACGACGCTTAAACCTGCGATGGCAGTGCTTGCACTCTTCTCGGTATTATTTGGTCCATTTGTTGGTTTCTTAGTAGGATTTATAGGTCATTGGGTTACTGATTTATTCTCTGGCTGGGGTGTTTGGTTAACGTGGGTATTAGGCTCGGGTATTGTGGGTCTTATCATCGGGTTATTCCCTAAACTGACAAAAGGTCGTTTAGAAAAAGGGCAATTTTCGATGAAGGATATGGCACTTTTTGTTGCACTTGCCTTAGTCGGTAATACCGTCGGTTATGGCGTATCAGCACTACTCGATAGCATTCTTTACGCAGAACCGTTCAGTAAAGTCATGACGCAATTAACGATCATTGCAGCAGGCAATACGATATTAATTGGTATTGTTGGCTACATTCTACTGACTGCGTTTGCAAAGCGTAAAAAACAAAGCCGTAATCTGACCGAGGATTAATCAAAAATGACTATCGAATTTTCTGACTTCTCTTTTAAATATGCTTCGCAGGAAAAAGCGACACTAAAAGGCATAAATCTAAGGATAGAGAAAGGAGAGAAAATCGTCATTATTGGTCCAAGTGGTAGTGGTAAATCAACCCTTGGGCAATGCTTAAACGGTCTGATTCCGCATGCGATAAAAGGTGACTTGTCTGGTACCTTAACCATCAATGGTACGCAGGTATCAGGGTTACGTATGCAGGATTATAGCGAGGCAGTGGGCACTGTATTACAAGATACCGACAGCCAGTTTGTAGGTTTGAGCATTGGTGAAGATATTGCATTTTCGCTTGAAAACAACATGATTTCTCAAGCTGAGATGTTGTCTATCGTGCAGAAAACCGCCGCGATGGTTGATCTTGATGAGTTACTTGATCATTCACCATATGCATTATCAGGTGGTCAAAAACAACGTGTATCATTAGCGGGTATTTTAATTGATGATACAGACATTTTGTTATTCGACGAACCCCTTGCTAGCCTTGACCCAAAAACAGGTAAAGCCACTATCGAAATTATCGATCAGCTGCATCGAGATACTGGCAAAACCGTTATCATTATTGAGCATCGTCTCGAAGATGTACTACACCGCCATGTCGATCGCGTGATCTTAATGGAACAAGGCAAAATCATTGCCGATATGTCTCCGGACGAAATAATTGCTTCGCCGTTACTACAGGTTCATGGTATTCGTGAACCTCTCTATATCTCGGCATTAAAAGCAGCAAACTGCCCTATTCTAACGACTAATAATCCAGCTTATATTGAAAAGATGGATCTGAAACAATATCAAACGCCATTAACCAATTGGTTTCATGCGCAAGCCCCTATTGTTCACCCCCATACAAACGATACATTAATTGAAATCAATGATTTAACCTATTCTTATACTGGCGAAAAGAATGCCCTTGAAGGTATTTCGTTTAGCATTAATCGTGGTGAATTCGTTTCTATTTTAGGTAAGAACGGCTCGGGTAAATCAACCATCACCAAACTGATTATGGGCGTTATCGCACCAGATACCGGTAGTATTAAGCTTAATGGTGAAAATATTGCTGACTTATCTATCTTTGAGCGGGCTCAAAAGATTGGCGTTGTGATGCAAAATCCAAATCACATGATCTCTAATCATATGATTTTTGACGAAGTGGCGTTTGGTCTACGTAACCGTGGCCATGACGAAGTATTTGTTGAAGAAAAAGTATTACACGTACTGGGTTTATGCGGCTTAATTAAATACCGTCACTGGCCAATTGAAGCACTTAGCTATGGTCAGAAAAAACGCGTAACCATTGCCTCTATCTTAGCATTAGAACCTGAGTTACTTATTTTAGACGAACCAACCGCAGGACAAGATCATCGTAACTACACATCCATGCTGTCATTTATTAAGACACTAAACAAAACGCTGGGTATTACTGTTCTTATCATCTCTCACGATATGCACTTAGTGTTAGAATACACCACGCGTTCGATTGTTATTGCAGAAAGCAAATTAATTGCCAATGCCCCGGTTTCTCAAGTGTTCAGCGATCCTGCGCTACTTGACCGTGCAAACTTAAAAGTAACGAGCCTGTATACCCTTGCAAATGCTGTTGGTATCAAAAATACAGATAGTTTTATGCAGCAATTTATCAAATCTGAAGTGACGCCTTCATAATGACGCGCAACACAAATAATAAAAACAATATGAATAAAAACACGATAAAGAATACTTTTCATAACAACAAAAGTAACGTCAATAAAACTAAAAAAATCGATTTTGGTATTAACTATGTCAATACCAATTCAGCCCTACATCGGCTTAATGGTGTCACTAAGTTCGTCTTGTTTTTAGCTTGGGTAACAGTGGTGTTAACAACCTTTGATTTACGCCTTATTCTCGCGCTAATCATTACAGGTTGTACCTTGCTTAAATTAACTAAGGTGCCTTTTCCGGTTTACAAACCTTTGCTCATTGCCACGGCAAGTGTACTCACTATGAACGCATTGTTTATGTTCTTATTAGCACCACAGCAAGGCGTTGAATATATAGGTTCAAGTACCGTTTTGTTGTCGCTCTGGGGAAATTACTCCCTGACACAAGAAACCTTGTATTACCTGCTGACGGTAACGCTGAAGTATTTCAGTATGTTCCCAATTGCGTTGGTATTTGTCTTTACTACACATCCGACTGAGTTTGCTGCAAGTTTAAACCGCCTTGGTGTACCGTATAAAATTGCCTATGCAGTAAGCTTAACATTGCGCTATTTACCTGATGTGAAGAATGATTTTGTTAACATCATGCATGCACAGCAGGCACGTGGCGTGGATTTATCAAAGAATGTATCTGTACTGTCGCGTATTAAAAATGTGGCCAAGATCTTAGGGCCATTAATTTTCTCAAGCCTAGATCGCGCAGACGAGATTTCGAATGCGATGACATTACGTGGTTTTGGTCATAATAAGATGCGTACGTGGTACAGCTTAAAACCAATGACCAGACAAGATTACATTGTGATGGGGTTAATTACCTTGGTAGTAACGTTAGCCATTATCAAACGTGTTATGGCAACAGAGTTGTTCTGGTACCCATTCTAGCTGGTACTTTTTCTAGGTAAAATGACGAGCTAAAAGCTGTTGATGGCTTTTAGCTCTACTCTCTCTATCTTCCCTTTACTCATGCCTTAATTTAATTAAGCCAACGTCCAGCAATACGATAAATATTGCCAACATTGGGAGTAACACAGAATCAAGGTTGATTTATGTTCATTCTATATAATGATAAGATAGCTAAATGAGCTTACATTACATCACGTCACTCAATGGAATAAATAGTGCTTTCAACATCAGCAGATCAACTAACATTAGCTACGAATGAAATTCACCTGTGGTCAGTAGACCCGAAAAGAATCCAACAACCTGAATTATTACGTGCTTATAGTCGCCTGTTATCACCAGAAGAAACAGCAAAGCAGCAACGATTTCGTTTTGAAAAAGATCGCCACAGTGCATTAATCACCCGCGCTTTTATCCGTGATTTGTTATCACGTTATGCTGATGTGCCACCCACAGGCTGGAAATTTGTCAAAGGTGAAAAAGATAAACCCGAGATTGTTAACCCACCCCTGCCATTACGTTTTAATATCAGCCACACCGATAATATGATCATTTGCGCGGTAATGCTTAATGACGATATTGGTTGTGATGTGGAAAATACCAGCCGAACAAGTGATGTATTAAGTATTGCGAAGCACTCATTCTCTCAAGTTGAGGTCGAGGATTTACTCACTCAGCCTATAGCGCAGCAAGCGAGTCGTTTTTTTGATTATTGGACATTAAAAGAATCTTACATCAAAGCGTGGGGGTTAGGCTTGTCGATCCCGTTGAAAGACTTTAGTTTCACCCTACCGGATAACCACCAGCAGGTAAATGTTAGTTGTATTGAAAACATTAAATTAAGCTTTGCAGCTCACCGTGTAGACGATGCTAATATCTGGCGTAGTTGGTTGTTTTATCCCAACAACATTCACCGAGTCGCCTTGTCAGTTCGAGCTGCTAATAATAATCAAACTGCAGACTATAAAATGCGATTTTTTAATTCAATACCACTCATTAAAATAACTGAAACGACAAGCTTTATCCCTGATGTGAACACTATGATGGATTAAAGGTTAATTACTTGGCCTATCCAGTCGTTACCCTTCCGTTCAGCAATAACAAGTGCATTTTGACTTTCATCAGCACAAATAAGTTGACCAGACTTTGTCCAAATCGCACTCTTGCCTACAGGATCCCAATTACCGGTAGGCCTATTATGATTAGCCATTGCGACGAGCATATTGAACTCCCGAGCATAGCAGCTCATCAACTGAGTATCGGCGTAATAACCCCCCGCCGTGATTAACACACTCGCCATATATACATCAGCACCGAGTGCTGCACACCCTTTAGCATGTTCAATATGATTAGTATCAGCACAAATAGCATTAGCGACCGTTATATTACTCAGTTGAAAACTATGTCGCTTATCGCCAACTGAAAAATACGTCTCTTCACCGGAGTGTAAATTCATTTTGGCGTAGCTTTCTACTCGTCCTGTTGGATAAATAATGGCTAAACCAATATGTGGCAGTCCTGTCGTTAACAACGGTAGACCAACCCCTATTGTTATCTTGCTTAGTTTTGCAATATCAATGAGTGGTTGAAGACGCTTATCGTCAACAGTAAAAGCAAGGTTGGAGGCACATTCAGGCAGGTAACCTGTCAGTGATAACTCAGGAAATACAATATATGAAACACCTACAGATGCAGCTTTTTCAATAGCATTCATATGAACAGCTATATTTTCCGCTACATTACCGTCAACCGAAGCAATTTGCGCAACAGCCACTTTTATATTTTGCATTAATCTTCCTTGATAGATCCATAAATAACATTACTCATCACCTAAATACATTTCGAAAACATGCTGGGATTTAGTCGAGATAAAACCTATCCTTTCATAAAACTCATGTGTATCTTGACGCTTAGCATTACAGCGAACCCTTAACGCTATATTCTGATTCTGAGCTTGTTCGCAAGCAAACTCTACTAATTGTCGGCCAATACCTTTATTCCTTGCTTCAGGAGTAACGACTAAACCACCAATTTCAAAAAATGCCGCTGACGCTAATCGATGCGCTTTATAGACGTGAATCCAACCCAATATAATACCCGCATCTTCAAATACCCATACGTCATCATTCGATGAATCAATTAAACACTGAAGTCTTTCTTCAGCAACAAGTTGCGTAGCGATCTCGTAACCAAGATGTAAAGATAGTGCATTAATTGAATCTGAATCTTGTAGCCTTGCCATTCTGATATTTGTCACGAAACGTCCCCATGTTAATAATCTCCCTCGATATACGTAACAGCCTTCATTCGTTAGTCACCTCTGATTCCACCAACGCTTTTATTTTCACCGCTTTCTCAAAATGATCCAATTTATGCGTCATGATCCACCATTGTGCAGCTTCCATTAATAACGCTGGTTCATCATTCTTGTTCGCGAAGAACGCATAAAATGAGAGGCCAACATACGTCCCTTTTTTTTCTATTTTATTTTCACAAACGGCGATTATTTTATTTCTTAATATTTCTCTCATATACCCTAGTGATATCCATAAATAATGAAATAAACAATACCACATCTGTTTAACAATAATCCCAGCTTACTACTCAAAGGGGTTAAAAACGTCAATATCTCAATAAATTATAAATATTTATACAATTGATTAATACTTCAATTTTTTAGTCCATTAATAAATAATCAAAGAATTTACATCATTTTATTAAAATCCTTCAATAGCATTAAAATCTAGCCACCAATAAAGTTACCGATAACAATGTAATCGTTAACAAATATATACAGTTCATTATGCCAATCTACCTTCACCAATAACAAAAAACCTGCTACAAACATTCAATCATGAATCTAAAAAACACATTAAAACATTAACAATCAAAAAGTTAAAAGCAATTAAAGTACTATAATAAATCGTGAAAATATTTCATTTACGTAAATTTATGTCACAATGACATATCTCTTTATGAGTATCTGCGTATTATACATATAACTTTAACATCCGTGACAGTAAGTCATAACATCACACTATGATGATATGTGCGGTACGACTTAATCGGGCGTAATCTATCAATCACATTAGGAACATTAGAAAATGACTATGCAAGCACTCTCGTTAGTTGATATGGGATTTTTATACACAGAAACGGTGACTAGCCCAAAACACGTAGCAGGATTACAAATATTCTCAACACCAGAAAATTACTCTGGCAACTTTAGTCGAGACCTATTCGATAACTTAATGTCACAGCAAGAGATTAAAAAACCATTTAACCAAAAACTAAAAAAACAAATCACGGGTCAATATTTCTGGCAAAAAGATAACGACATCGATCTGTCATATCACGTACGTTTCGCGATGCTGCCACAGCCAGGTAATGAAGATCAGTTACTCAGTTTTGTTGAGCACCAACATGAAACATTACTCGATCGTAGTCGTCCATTATGGGAAATGATTTTAATTGACGGCTTAGCTGATAACAAATTTGCGATCTACGTTAAAGTGCACCATGCATTCACTGATGGTGCTAAAGCAAATCAACTAATCATGGCTTATTTGAGCAAAAATCCAGAATCACCAATGACCGCCTTTTGGGCTATTGATCACCCACAAAAAGCAAGAACAGAAAAAAGTGCATTGTCACTGCTATCTGATACTTCGAAACTTGTTACCAGCCATGTGAAATCAATTCCATCATTGACTAAACTCACCACAAAACTACTTTTTCAAGCTGCAAGCATGTACAAAGCAGATATGCCGACACCTTTTATGGCACCTAAAACACTATTTTCAGTTAGTCCAAAACGTGCTCGTCGTGCGGCAATGACATCACTGTCACTCTCACGAGTTAAAACACTTGGCCGCATAACTGGTGCCACAATTAATGATGTTGTTGTTACTGTTTGTGATATGGCTATCCATAACTACCTAAAAACACGTAACGTGGTACTTAAAAAACCATTAGTAGCGCAAATGCCAATAAGTTTACGCGATGCTTCAGACAAGGTGTCTAACAACCAAGTAGCGATTAGTTTAGTCGAATTAGCTTATGCCGGTGAGCATCCACTTGAACGTTTGATGACAGTCAAAGAGTCATGCGTCAGATTGAAAAGTGAAACGAGACTATTAACCAAAGAAGCATTAACGAGTTATACATTAGCAAGCCAAGGCCTCGCCGCTGCGAGTGAACTATTGCACTTGGATACAATATTACCGCCAATGGGCAATGTACTCATATCTAATGTGCCAGGACCAAGCACAGCGTTATATATGAAGGGTGCTAAAATGGATAAGTGCTTTCCAATTTCAGTACTACCACCGGGCATGTCTCTGAACATTACGCTATATAGCTACAACGGCTCTATTCATGTTGGTCTTGTGGCTTGTCGCTCTGCGTTACCAGACTTAACAGAACTAGCAAGCTACATCGATGATGCTTTTACTGAACTTGAAAATGAAGTGCTAGTCAGTGCCATTGAGACGGTGTCAGATCATATCTATTTATTATCATCGTCACAGCATAGTGACGATATAAAAAAAGAAAGCGTTGAAATCATTAGTAATATGGTCAACAACACACAGATACTAAGCCCTCGACCGGACGTTGATATTGAAGACTCTCGATTATGTGAAACAGCTTAGATCAGTAAATCAGTAGGAAAATTGCAGTTAGTAACCTATATAACAGCGGCTAACTGCTTTAGATAATAGCATTATTGATTTAGCTTAAAGGTGCTAAAACTCGGTGTAGATGATCTGCTATTTCAATACCGCTATCGGTTAAATACCCACCGTCGTCTCGTGTAATAAGCCCTTTTTCAAAAAGTGATTTCGCAGCACTAATAACAGAGGGGCCTGCTTCATTATGAACCTTAATACCTTCTAAATGAGATTTTGTTGGGAATTTAGCCAGTAATTTCATTTCTTCAAACAGTGTATCAGAATAATTGTTAGTCATAATTGCTCGCTTTTCTTAAATAGGAGAAGTTTCATCATAGGAGCTTCAAAGAATATTGCAAAATTAATAACAGAGTTAATAGGGGTAGATCAAAAAAAAACCTAAGAAAACGAACACTTAAGGGCTAATAGGTCAGTATTCATGCAACCATGTATGTTACACAAACACTTTATGCCTATTTAATGCTTAAATATTAAGGTTAGATAACAACGACGAACTTATTACTTGATATAGCAACTCATGTCCCGCGTTATTTGGGTGTAATCCATCGGCTGTTAAATAGCTTTCTTTACGATCATTGAATGGCGTGTAAACATCAATCAAATCGACATTATACTTCGCCGACAAAGCCAACAATGCTTGGTTATAACGACAAATGGTTTCATCATTGCGAATACGGTTATTTATATTCGGAATACCATCAAGCAGGGCTGAAATTGGCGTGACATTAATCAGAACAACAGCAGCTCCCTTCTCAATTGAAAACTCAATACAGCAGCGTAAGTTGTCAATATACGTTTCAATATCAACAAGGTAGTTACCGTCTTGCTTAGCAAGATCATTAGCGCCATACCCAAACAGCACGGTATCTTGTTTATCTACGGCTTGTCGGGTCAGAAACTCATGTTGAAAGCGTTGGATTAAACCATTTGTCGTTTCACCACTAATGCCCATGTTAAAGACACTTACCTTATCTTTACCCGTTTCCATAAATTGTTTAATTAAACGCGTTTTAATTCGGTCTGCCCAACCACCATACACAGCATCACTTTCACCACGTGTAATACTATCACCAAAACAAATTATACTCGCCATATACCCTAGCTCCGAAAATATTCATAAATAAACTATTGAAAGTAAACTACTACATATCTCAAAAAGTTAACAGCATAACCTAGCCTGTAATCAATGCATGAACAACAACGCAATTGCGAATGATTTTCAATTGCGTTACAATCATTAGCTACCGTCACTTCCGAGTGCTTATATAAACTAATTCGCGAATATAGCTGCCATGGAAAATACATCATTAAACCGCGTTAAAAATGCTTTTACCCAGGGCATTTGGGTTACATTAATTAGCATTGCTATCGGCTTTAGCTTTAAAGTTTGGTTGGCACACTGGATTCCAAAAGATGACCTTGCCCTCTTTCATAGTGTCGTTGATATCATTTCTTTATCGCTAATATTAATGACTGGATTTCGCTCATCCATGGTAGTGACTTATTCACAAACTCAAAATGACCGCGATATTATTAACATCTTCCGATATAGTTTAATCACCATGGTATTGATCACTTGGGGTTTGGTTATTCCTTATATTAAACATCAACTGCATATTGAAGTAAGTTATTACCAGTTGGTTGGTATCATATTTGGCATGGGGTTAAAAGTATATTTCACCAATCTTATTGCTATGTATCGGCTGTATAATATTTCCAATAAGGTAGTATGGCTAGAACCCCTAGCCAATGTGATCATGTTCTTCACTTGCTATTATCTACTTGGCCTAGACGCCCTTATTTCCCTCTTTTCAGGATTAACCTTATCATCACTCGCGATTGTTGTTTATATGTTTAAACATCGTCGTAAGGATACTTCTACACGCCCATTATCGAGTGAACATCTTAATCCCAACTTACTCAGCTTTGTAAAAAAGAGTTTTACCGCATCTTTAGAAGCGGGCGCAAGTATTTTAATGATATACATAACCGTACTGCTCACCATTCGTCATTTTAGTATTGACGAACTCGGTGATTTCCAAGTTGTTGTACGACCGGTATTTACCTATCTAACATTACTGTTTGTTTTTCCTATTTACCGTTTTGTATTACCCGAATTAGCGGTTTGTGTGCGCAATGGTGACCATCAACAAATTAAGCTTATTCGTAATTGGATATTTAAGATATCAGCCCTTATAAGTAGCAGCTTTTTCGCGATTATGCTGCTGTTTGGCAATACGTTAGTTTTAACAATTTTCCCAGCAGAATATGACGGTGCTATCCCTGTCCTATTGCATTTTTCGATGTTTTTCATCTTCCTTATGCTTAATGCTTATCAACTATGCTACATAAAAGCACATGGCCGTTTCATGCACAGTCTGTGTATTCGCATCAGTGGTATCGTCACTTTGGTCGTTTCGTTCGAGCTATTCAATCAGTTTACTGACAATGTAGTAGCCATTATTGTGGCACTTTGTTGTGGTTACTTGATGATGTTCATTCTATCCAGTGTTGTTGAACGACAAATACTGAAAAGCTATAACATCACGATTTATCGCCAGCCAAGTCTCAACTAAACCCCCGTAACCAACACGATAACCGCCCCAATGGTGCCGCTCATGTATCATTACGAGTTGGCCCGAGATCAGAAAAAGCCATGTGGTTCGTATACTATAAAGATTCAAAACACAGTGCGCGAGTCAAATGCTTTTATGCGTTTTTTCATGAACGATTGAAGAAATTAACAGAGCTAGAGAACAAATAACGTGGTGATAAATTGAGCCGGAGACAAGCACTTCCGGCTAAACGAATCGCGTGAATAAATATGTTAAGACTTGCTTGTATTATTACGCTATGTTTATTTAACTAATTTACTGATCTCTTTAAAGATTGGGTTTTTAGCATTCTTTGTCAGTTCAAATAGAATTGATTCATACGTTGTTGGTATAACACCCGCCTGAATTAATCGTTCAATCGCCATTTTAGAATCCAATTTAGAACGAGAGCTCACACAGTCTGTTACAAGAACAGGCTGTAACCCCTCAGCAAGTAAATCTAAACACGTTTGTAATACGCAAACATGCGTCTCTATTCCTGCAACAATTACCACTTTTTTATCCGTATTTTTAATCGCTGCCAACGTATCTTCATTACCACAGCACGAAAAGGATGTTTTTTCGAAATGAGGTGCCGATTCAACTAATGTTTGTAACGCAGGGATGGTATCACCGAGACCTTTCTTATACTGCTCATTAATAATCAAAGGCACATTATTAAGTTGTAAGCCTTTAATTAACGTAACTAGATTTTTTTCCACAGTTTCTTTATTTTTCATGTGTGGAAAAAGCCTTTCCTGAACATCAACTAAACAAAATACGGTATCTTGTACATTGATTCTCATATTATTCCCCTCAATAATTTTTAAGTGTTTCCATTTAAATATCATTTAAAGAATAAAAGCTCCTGTCGTTAAAGTCGAGCAACGTCATTATAAAACAATGGGTATCTCACTCGATTTTTTATATCTGCGATCTGCAGACTAAGCCAATGTAAATGCCAAAGCGTCCGCAACAAGAAACTCAGATTGTAAAAATAGACAAAACGAAGAATTTAACATCCTGAATATGAAATTCAACATTAAATAAATCAGCGATAAATAATTGATAATAAAATAAAAATAAAAATAAATTATATTACCCTACAAATACACAACTAAGATACCCAATTAAGTGCTATCTTAACTCTTTACCTTACATTACATAAACTTACATTGACTTACACCACCTTACACTGGATGTAATACGGAGAGAATAATGGCAGTATCAGTAGTAGCAACAACAAAGCAGTACAACAATGAAGTCGATTACTCAGAATCAGTAAACCTTATTTCAACAACCGATCCGCACAGTAACATCACGCACACAAATCAACATTTTGCTGATGTTGCTGGCTACACAGCGGATGAGATGTACAGACAACCGCATAATTTAGTCCGTCATCCAGATATGCCCAAACAAGCCTTTGAACAACTATGGCAATATATCGGCACAGGCAAAAGCTGGATGGGATTAGTAAAAAACAGCTGTAAAAATGGTAATCATTACTGGGTATCCGCTTTTGTCACACCAATTAAAGACGCACAAGATAAAGTAATAGAATATCAATCAGTTCGCAGTAAACCTGATCGGGAATCAGTAAACAGAGCGTCAAAACTTTATCAATCAATGCAAAAAGGTAAGGTACCCTCACTTTTTGACCTACGTTGGAAACAAAACACAATGTTGCTTGCCCTCGCAGGTCTCAGTCTGTTGCTTTTAGCTGCACAATTATTTAATTCAGGTATCACTTTGTTAACGACAGCGACAGTAGCAGCTGTCTTATGCTCATTTTTAATAATCTGGTACACACAAAGCAGAATTAAACATTTAACTAAACTAGCTAAGGATGCATACGATAACCCGTTAATGGAATATGTTTATACGGGTAAGAAAGATGACTTTTCAACAATAGAATTAGCCTTAAAAATGCGTCAATCAGAGCTACGAGCTATTGTCGGCAGAGTAAGTGAAACATCGACAGATATTCTAAAATCAGCTGAAAATGAGCTTAGCCAAACCCAGCGAATACAGACAAACCTGCGCCAACAAAATGAGGCGACAGAACAGGTCAGTGTTGCGATGGAACAAATGTCATTATCTGTTCGTAATATATCAGAAAGTGCCGTACAAGCATCATCATTGACTTCTGAAGCACAGGAAATGTCAACTGAAGGGCAGCAAAGTGTTGAAACAACGATCAATTCAGTTCATTCATTACACCAGGAATTAGATAATTCAAAGCGAGTCATCAATGTGTTGTCAGAAGACTGCCTACAAATAGAAACGATTCTAGATGTGATTGGTGCTATCGCAGATCAAACCAACCTATTAGCTCTAAACGCTGCGATTGAAGCAGCACGTGCAGGTGATCAAGGTCGTGGTTTTGCAGTCGTTGCAGATGAAGTGCGTTCCTTAGCTAAAAAAACGCAGGAATCAACAGGTGAGATCCAGCAAATGATAAGGAAACTACAGCAATCAGCTAATCAAGCAGTTAATTCCGTTGATCATGGCGTAGAACTATCACGCCAATGTAACGATCAAGCCGCTGAAACTGGTGAACATTTGGCTAAAATTAATAATAAACTAAGATTAGTCACAGATAGCAGTCACCAGATAGCTTCCGCTGTAGAAGAACAAGCGAGTGTTAGCGATGAGATTTCACGTAATGTTGAGCATATTGGTCAACTGAGTGAAGCAACTTCAAGAACCAGTAATGAATCTGTTCAAAGTACTCATGAGTTAGTTAACAGATTAGAAGCAATGCAACGCTTAATTAATCAATTTCAAAAATACTAAAAAAAAGGAGCCTATAATGGCTCCTCCTTCATTTTCTCATCACGCTATTTTTCTATTATTTGTAATCTATGGAACATACTATATAACACAGGTACAACAATCAGTGTCAGTACAGTAGCAAATCCTAAACCAAACATGATAGTAACAGCCATAGGTTTGAAGAACACATCGGGTAATAACGGGATCATACCTAATACCGTTGTGATTGCCGCCATACAAACAGGACGAACACGGCTAACAGCTGCATCAACAACCGCTTGATACTTTTCTTTACCAGTGTGAATCTCGAGCTCAATTTGATCAAGCAATACAATACCATTCTTAACCAGCATACCTGACAGACTCAAGAAGCCCAACAGAGCCATAAAACCAAACGGTGTATTTAGCGCTAGTAGCCCTGTTGTTACACCAATAATAGCTAGAGGGACGGTTGCCCATACAATCACCGCATTTCTCACATTATTAAATAAGAAGACCGTAATTAAGAACATGAACAAATAGCCCATAGGCATCGTTTGGAATAATGATGCTTGCGCTTTCGAAGACGATTCATATTCACCACCCCACTCGAGTGAATAACCCGGAGGGAAATCGAGACCTTCGACTAACGGTTGAATACGTTTTTGCAACGTTGCTGCCGTTTCATCACCTAAAGGATCGGGATCAGCAAATATGGTCAACATACGTTTACGGTTTTTACGCACGACAATCGGATCTTCCCAACGAATATTAACCGCTAATACCACTTGTTGTAGTGGCACATAACCTTTCAATACAGGACTCCAGATCTTCATACCTTCAATCGTACTGATATCCACACGTTCTTTTTCAGGTAATCGGGCAATTATGGGTAACAGGTTTGTACCGTCACGATAAATACCAACGGTCAGACCAGAAAATGCCATTTGCAATAAATCGTCAACGTCTGATTTAGTAATACCATATCGACGAGCCTGGCTTTCGTTAAATACAGGCTCAATCACTTTAGTACGTTCACGCCAATCATGACGCACGTTAAATGCCCCTGGATCGGCACGCATAATATCAGTTGCTTTCTGTGCTAAGCCACGTAATACCGTTGGATCTGACCCGACTAAACGCGCTTCAATTTTAGAACCTGATGAAGGCCCTAACTCAATACGTTTTAGTTTATATTCAATATCAGGGTGTTGTGAGTCAAGTTGCCCACTCACTTTACGTAACATTGGCATGACATCGTCATAGTCTTCAACACGGATAATTAACTCACCGTACGCTGCATAGCTTTTCTCTGGTGCGTAGGTCAACATAAATCGCTGAGAACCTTTACCCGTGCTTGAAGATACATGTGATACACCCGCATTGGCCCTCACCATCACTTCTAATTCACGTAGCTTTTCATTGGTAGCACGAATATCAGTACCTTCCGGTAGCCAAACATCAATCATAAACATTGGTGTTGTTGACGAAGGGAAAAATGATTGCTTTAACTGCGTAAAACCATACAAACTTGCCGCTAACATTAAGATTAATGCGAATACTGTTGTCCACGCATTTTTCATGCATGCTTCTAATGCGCGTTTATAAACAACAAAGACAACCCCTTTATACGGGTCATTATCTTCACTTTCGGCATCAACTTTAATACCTTTAAAGAACATATCGGCAAAAAATGGCGTCAGTGATATGGCCGTAAACCAGCTTAGCATCAACGAGATAAGTAACACACTAAATAACGTTTGGGTATATTCACCCGTTGAATCTTGTGATAAACCAATAGGAGCAAATGCAGTGACAGCAATAACCGTTGCACCTAATAAAGGCCATTTAGTCTGCGTGACAATGTCGGTTGCCGCCTGCAAACGCGTCCGGCCTTTTTGTACCCCAATTAAAATACCTTCTACCACGACGATGGCGTTGTCCACCAGCATACCTAATGCAATCACCAATCCACCAAGTGAAATACGCTGTAGATCAATTGCCATCATATTCATGAATACAAACGTACCCAAAACGGTAAGCAATAAAATTAACCCAATTAAAACACCAGCTCGAATCCCCATGAATAAAAGTAAAACAATGATAACAATACCTATCGCTTGACCTAAGCTGATAATGAAGCCTTTTACTGACTTATCAACTTCATCGGGTTGGCTATATACAATATCTATATCGATACCAATCGGTTGTTGCTCTTTAAGCTCTGCGAGACGTTGATAAACCCCTTTGCCCATTTCGACAACATTAACACCAGAAATAAATGACACGCCCACATTCAATGCGACTTTGCCATTAAAAGTCACTAAGTTATCGGGAACTTCTTTAAAACCACGCTTAATCGTTGCTACGTCACGTAGATAAATCAGCCCCTGTGCACCATTTTCTGTAATAATTAAATCGCCTAGCGAGTCAACATCGGAAAACTCGCCCGTTGGGTGAATACGGATGTATTCAGTACCCATCCTTACCGCACCAGCACTGGATACCAAGTTTTGCGCTGCCAGCGTATTGTAAATAGTCGTAGGTGAAATACCCAAACTACTTAAACGTTGCATCGACATTTCAATAAAGACCTGCTCTTGCTGCACACCAGATACAGATACTTTACCAACACCATCGACCAACTCGATTTCTCGGCGTAAATAGTCAACATAGTCATTCAGTTCTTTGTAAGAATAACCATCACCCGTTATCGCCAGCAAAATACCGTATACATCACCAAAATCATCAATCACTGATGGTTCAGCCACACCTGGCGGTAAATGGGATTTTATATCATTCACTTTCCGACGTAACTCATCCCAAATTTGTGGTAAATCATCCGGACCATAGTTATTCTTCATCGTCACGGTAATTTGTGACAAACCGCGGCTCGAAATAGAGTTTACCTCATCAACATATGTTAATTGCTGAATTGCTTTTTCAAGCGGATAAGTGACCTCTTCTTCAACTTGTAATGGCGTAGCCCCCGGGTAAGATGTCACGACCATCGCATCTTTAATTGTAAATGCAGGATCTTCTAATCGACCTAATCCGAAAAAGGCCATCGTACCTCCAATTAAGAAGATAAGCGTGATCATCCAGCTGATCACTTTATTTTTAATAAAATAGGCGGCGATATCTTGTTTCATTATTGTCCAGCCTCTTCAGTATCCGTTGAATTATTGATTGAATCATCGAAAATTTTGATCGATTGACCTTCACGTAAACGGTTGCCACCAGCAACCACAATTTTCTCACCGACTGATAAGCCCGAACTTAAACGAACACCGTCATTGACCACTTTACCCGTCACAATTTGACGCTTACTCACTGTATTATCATTGTTCACAACCCAAACAAATTTTTGCGTTAAATTCAAATCATCGCCATCTTCATTTAAAATAGCTTCGAGCGGAATAAAGGGTTCATTGGTCTTATAAATATTTAGCTTTTGAGCATCAGCCCGCACTTCAACAGCCATCCCATCAAGAATAAATCTATCTTTAGGCATTGGCATCGTCAGTGTAACGACAAATGAGCCCACTTCGGGATCCGGTTCAGTAGTGAACTCTTTTAAATGTGCTTCGTACTCTGTGCCATCAGCCGCAATGATCTTAGCGCCAGGTCTAGAGGCTTCAACTTGTACCGCCGAACTTTTAGAATAAATAATGTCCGGTGCTTGTAATTGAATATCGACCGTCGTTGTGCTGTGAATATTCATCACCTGCTGACCCACTTGCACATTTTCAAACTGCTGAATTGGTACATGTGAAATAACACCTGAAAACGGCGATCTCAACGCCGTGAAACTTAAATTTAACTTGGCTATATCCAACCTTGCTTTAGCAATACGACGCTGCGCTTTAAGCTCATCAAATTGAGACGGCGCAATATAACCTTGATCAACAAGCTTTGCCGAACGACGATATTGGCTATCTGCAATCGCGTATTCAGCTTTTGCGTCATCAACTTCTAAACGGTAATAAGTAGGATCAATTTGAGCAAGTATTTGCCCCTGAGTCACTCGGTCACCGGGACGAACCCTCACAGATGTAACTTCGCCTTGCAATCGGAAAGACAAACTTGATTTATCCGCTGCAACCGCAACCGCAGGAAACGATAACTTCGCCGTTTCTTCCGCTAATTTCACTGTATCGACTTTAACTAACTGCACTTTTTGTCTTGGCTCAACAATTAGTTTTTCACAACCTTGTAATATTGTCATCGCACTAAGCGCAATAATAATAGAGGGAAGTTTTTTCATGTTACAGTCCTCGTTCCTTGACCCACGGTCTCACTTTCTGACCTTCGCGCAATTGATTTACACCCGAGATCGCAACGTTATCACCATCGTTCAATCCCTTCGTAACACGCCTGTTTTCATCTAATTCGATTTCACGCTTGTGAACAATACCTTGATCATCAACCTGCCATACAAAATATGAACCACCCTTTTTCATTAACGCTTGTGGTGAAATACTACCAACACTGCCTTTTGGAAGCGCAATACGGACTGAACCAGCCATTCCAGGTAAAATGTTCTTGCCTTCAGGGCGATCCATAAACAAGGTTACTTTATAACTGGAATTTGTTGCATTTGCTTCGGTATCAATTTCTTTAAATTGAGCAGGAAATGCTTCGCCCGGGATAGTATCGAAAATAACGGTAGGGTTACGACTATATTCATTATTGAAACGCGTAAGTAGTTGTTCAGGCAATTGGAATGTTACATTGATAATACCCGCACGCTGAATATGCATCACAGGTTCTTTCGCCATTACATATTCATGATTTTCCTTTAAGGATAAGGATAAAGTACCATCATAAGGGGCTACCAAGGTCGCATAACCGAGATTGGATTCTTGCTTGCTTAACGCCGCTTGCGCTTGGTTTCGCTTAGCCTTAGAAGTATCGTATGCTAATTCAGAAACAACATTGGTTTTACGCAATTTAGCATCACGTTTAAACTGTACCGAAGCCAATTCATAATTTGCCTGTGCCTGTTCGACTTGTAATAAAAACTCATCTTGGCTCAAACTAGCAAGCTTTTGCCCTTTCACAACATTGTCGCCGGGGTTGGCATCAACCGAGAATAAAAGACCTGAAACACGGAATGCAAGTACCGCTTTGTCGTCGGCTTCAACCACCCCAGGAAAGGTACGAAATGTATCTTTAATACCGACATCAACCGCTTGTAACTTAACAGGCCGGGAGTCTGGTTCAGGTATTACAACCTGTTCCTCACTGCAGCCAGATAATAGCAAACTGGTAATAACTGTAGTTGCTAAAATTCCCTTCATATACTATCTCCAATAAGACACTGACACTTACGTTTTTCAAGTAACGTTAAAACATGGCAAGCCGTCACATTAAACTCTTACTCAATAATAGCGTTGTAAATAGTATTTACAACGGCTTATCTACTATATGCATATATCAAGCGTATAAAATCACGCCGATTAATAAAATGCTTAATACAGACAATGGAAACCATTAAATGATTCAAAAAATACCTCAATGTTAAATAGTGTGTGCAAATACCGTACACTAATGACAATTCAAAATGAAAAAATTTGGATTATCGTTACTCACTTGCAGTATTTTACTCGCAGGATGCAATGACAGTAACAAGCTCTTTCACCGGGCGATGATCAGTTGGCGGTATTTGATGGGGACAATTGGTAAAGAGGAATAACCCTGTAATGGTATAGGAGTCAGCTCGGGCTCCTACTCTTACAAGTTGACAGCGAAACTAACAGCCCGAATCTTCGAAACCAATAACAGGCTGAGAACCTTCAATTTCTAAATTAGCGTAGTAGGCAAAGCAACTTCCAAGTACATGTCCATTTGGCCAAAAGAAAACAACATGCCCAGATGTAACGCCATCAATAACCGGTTCATTCATATAACTACGATTACCAAGAATACAAAATGCAGAATCATCACAAGGTACAGTTAACCAATTTGGAGTCCATATTGAACTCGGTAAATCCATATTCAAAAAATAGCGCATCTGTCTTGCATCTGGCTTAGGATTACCAGCCACTAATGTGACCGTATTACCATTATAATTAACACTCGTTTCTGACCCGTCAATTTCTTTACGCACATTAACCAAGCCTATTGCCGCTTTCAACGTCGCACTGGCGCTCTGCACAACGGCACTCGTTGCATCGTGCTTCATATGAATAAATTTAGGGATGACTGTCACGGCTAGAACACCTAAAACGATGATCACTATGACTAATTCAATTAATGTAAAACCGTTATTGTTTTCCATAACATCAACTCATTCTAGCTTAATCGGAAACATGATATAAATATAGAATGAGTACTCTAACTTGTTAACAAAATAAATCAATACTCTAAAAGCGTAATATAATTACCCACTGAGAGATTTTAATGACATAAAGTCAATTCCATTGGCATATCTTTAATACCTGCTCTTTCCCGAACGCCACTCACAGGCACAAAGCCAAATTTTAGATATACGTCTGTCGCATTTATAGCTGAATTAACCGTAAACAGACCTTCGTTACCATTGGTAAAGCATACGTCTCTTGCCAGTTCCCATAACGTTCTAGATAACCCCTTCCCTTGTTGTGAATCAGCAACAAATAAATGGTACAAATGCGCATTATCTTTCATCCCGACAACACCAACTAGTTCGCCATTTAATTCTGCGACATGATATTCATGGCCTGCATCTAAATAGTTAGCGATACAATTTGGTGCCATAGAGTTCAGAATTAGCTGCCCACCCTCTTTGCTACAAGTAGGTAAAATGTATTTAATGACAAGTGGCGTGATTAACTGGCTGATTGCATCAATATCATCTAACTCGGCTTTTCTTATTATCATCAAATATCCTTAGCGTGCTAGCGGTTCGTTTATACCTAACCTACACGCTAAGAAATTGTAATTCAACACATAATAATCAAACAACCAGAGTAATATTATCAAATATAATACCTGTTCAATTGGCCCTAAGTAGTTAATCGACCTTTAATCAATAAGAAAATAAAATAGCTTCCACCGATAAGAGAAACCAGAATACCAGCAGCCAACTGAGCCGGATATAACACAACCTGACCAAGCCAATCAGAAAATTGCACTAAAAATCCCCCCAGTAACGCGCTAACCAACAGTTGTTGTTTGACACTTTTTGCGCCTAACATCGCAGCCATATGAGGTGCAAGTAAACCAATAAAGGCAACAGGTCCCATATTAGCAGTGACAAACGCCACCAGTAATGCGACCAAACAGAGTAATAATACAAACGCCGCGGATCCATTTAACCCTCGCGAAAACGCCATTTCTTTGCCCGCAGATATTAATGTTAACCAACGTGACAGTGAAAACGCTAATAGTAATAATAACATGACACTCACGGCAAGAGTCACCGCTTGATCTGCACTAACTCTGTAGCTAGAACCCGCCAACCAAGCTAAAATACCATAAACATCATCATTACCACGCGCTAGCGCAAATTGTACAAAGGCTTCAATTAATGCCGTTAACGCAATACCAGTAAGAATTAATTTCGGCGGTGAATAATCATGTTTTTTACCTAAAAGTAAAATAATCACTAACGCCCCCATAGCACCAACAAATGCAACCAGTGGACCCGCTTCGAAAATAGTAATACCCCAAAACATACTCGCAAATACTAACGCAAAAATAGCCCCTGCTGAAATGCCTAAAATATCAGGGCTCGCAAGAGGATTATGAATCAAACGTTGTAAAATTGTACCAGCAACCGCTAAGCCAGCCCCCGCAGATAAAGATGTTAAAATACGCGGCCATCGTATCGACCAAGAAAATGCATCAGGCCATGCGAATGTCCAAGCGCTATCTTGCATAACGAAGACACTTGATAACGTCACAGAGAGCAGCAGACTGACTAAAATAGCAATAAAAACCCGACTATTTAAACGACTAATACCTTGTGGTAAACGAAATACCATTTGATCTTGTGCCTTTAAGGCACTTCGACTAAACCAAATAAGCGCAGGTGCACCAATCACTGCGGCTGCGGTTCCACTCGGTATAAAATCGAGTGTAAACTGACTTAACCATGCGGCTAAACTATCCGTTAACACTAAAAATAGCGCCCCTAATAACAAGCTATAATAGAGTTCATCACGTGCGGTTCTTGCGCCTAAAAATCGGGCTATATTAGGCGTTAATAATCCAACAAAACCGATCACACCAACGGCTGTAATTACAGATGATATTAGCCATACACCTACTAGTAATAACAGCAAAAATACCGGCATAATGTTAAGACCTCGAGCGCTCGCACCTTGCTGACCAATACGCATTAACGTTAATACTCGTGGTGCTACCGCTAAAATGATCAAACCAACCAGCATACGTGGCATTAACCAATACACCCAATCCCAACCATTTTGAGCAAGATCACCTGCGCCCCAAATAAACAAATTTTTAGCATATTGATCATTAAGTAAAATAACCGCAGTCGCCAATGCACCAAGTAATAAATTAACCGCCATTCCTGCAAGAATAACGGGCAAACCTGAAAGGTTATTAAGTCCAGTAATCAGTAACACTAACGCCATTGCCAATAACGCCCCAAATAAGGCAAAAATATTACTATTTTCAATACCTAAATCAGGAAAAAATACCGCCACTAATACCAAGGCTAACCAAGCACCCGAAGAGGTGCCAAAAGTCAATGGCGATAACAGTGGGTTTTGCGTTAACTGTTGCATTAAACTGCCGACTAAACCTAAGCTTGCCCCCACCAAAATAGCAATAACCAAGCGTGGTAAAATAGCGAAAACAAAATCGACCTCAACAAACACGCGTGGTTCTAAACCACAGATTAATGCTAACTGCTCAGTGATCGTTAATTCAGTTTGTAACTGCAACGATAAAAACAGCGCTAGCATCAACGCCAGCACTGTCATTAAATACCTCAACATCTATCTTCCCGCTCTAACAAGTTTCTATTTAAGTTCGTGATTAATACCACAAAATCAATGCGCTAATTAGCGGACATTTCATTCGAATTAGCCGCTAGCGCTAATAAGCTTTCGGTGATTCCTTCCGCAATGTATTGAATTGACATTGCCCCACCATAACTCCAACTTGTCGCAACACTATTAACACGCTTACCCCGAACAAAAGGCATCGACTGCCATAGCCTTGAACGAGATAATGCCTGTTTTTTATCAAATGGTTCAAAGTACAACACAGTCCCATCCGTAATTGTATGTAGGTCAGAGATACGTTTTTGTACTATACCCCATTGGGTTACAGGCAGGTCTAGCGCTGGTTTTATACCTAATTGCTTTAAGGCATATTCTGGCATCGAATTACCGCCATACAGAAACACAGATGTTGTACTCGCAAAACGCATTGTAGTAACTTTTGGCAATTTCCCATCGTAAGCCAGTAATAAGCGCTGCTTTAAATCACCGAGCTTATCTGCCATTGCTTTGAGCTTTTGTTCTGCAAGATCTTGCCTATTCACAACACCAGCTAAATTGAGAAAATTGTCTATTGCTGCTTGTGCATTATCATGAGATGCACTAAAAGTTTGATAAAATAATACAGGTGCTATTCGCTCCAATTTACTTTGCAAATCAGCTTGCGGTGATGCAAAAATAATAACATCCGGTTTCAGCGCTGCGATCTTTTCATAATTAGGCTCAACTCGGGTACCAATGTCTTGCACTTCAGCAGGCACTTCAGGCTTACTTACCCATTCCTTATAACCCGCAATGTCAGGCATACCAACAGGAGTGACACCGAGTTCTAATATTTGCTCGGCCAGATCCCAATTAAGCACGACAATACGCTGTGCATATTGCACTAGCTGCTTGTTACCTTGGCTGTCTGTTACCGTTATTTCGGCCTGTGAGAATAACGGTGTTACTAGCAGTACCGATACGATAAATAATTGAACAAATTTAGTCATTTTTTTTCTCTTTAACATACAACAGCAACCTTCTCATCTCGGCTCGGATGAGCTATTAATTTAATATCAGTACCATACAAGGCAGAGAGTTTTTCGCTATCTAACAACTTACTGTGATCACCTGAAAAACTCACTTTCCCTTGTTTTAAAGCAACCACACGCGTCGCAAATCTTAGTGCTAAATTGATATCATGTAGGATAACGATCACTCCCTGCCCAGTATCTTTATTAAGGGATTGCAATAGTGATAGCAAATCATATTGATGGCCAACATCAAGTGCAGATGTCGGTTCATCCAAGATTAATACCTTTGATTGCTGTGCCAACAACATCGCAATCCACGCTCTTTGGCGTTCACCTCCAGAAAGACTATCTGCAATATGATCGGAAAATTGCACAATATCGGTTTGTTGCATTGCCGTTTGGATAATATCCGTGTCTTGTTGGTTATAACGCCCGAAGGTACCACGCCAAGCAAAACGTCCTAACCGCACAAGTTCTTTCACTGTTAACCCTGCGACTTCGGGTAAACGTTGAGGTAAAAACGCAATATTCTGCGCTAATAGTTTTGTTGATAGTGAGCTCATTGTTTGTTCTGAGAACTCAACCTTACCGTTATCAGGTTTTAACTGACCTGCTAATACTTGTGCTAAGGTCGACTTGCCAGATCCATTGTGACCGAGGATCACCGTAAACTCATGACTATCGATGTGCAGGTGATCAATAGCTAAGATATCTCGCCCATCACGGTTCACAATGACATTGTTCAATTTAAACATTTAAATCCTATTTATTCTTTGGGCAGTTAGAACACAAGTCACCGTCATATCAGCATCTTTATCTAGAGGCATAAATTATCCAGGCATGACACCTGGCCCTATTGAAAACAACATTAACAATTAAAAGTTAAATTTCACGTTAGCTGTGATATCACGTTCAGCACCAAACCAGCAATTATTCGTGTCATAACAAGAATAATATTCAGTTCCAAACAAGTTACTTGCTACCACAGAAATACTTGAACCATCTAAACTGTCGCTTAAATAAGACAGGTCATAAGAAACTGACAGATCAACTAATGTGTAATCAGGTACTTGATCGCTATTCAGAGCATCAATCTGTGTTTCACCCACATAACGGATACCCGTACCGACAGTCGTACCTGCAGCCATTCCGTTATAAAGATAATAATTTAACCACACATTAGCAGCATGTTTCGGTACCCAAATCGGCGTTTTACCTTCCAACCCAGTATTATCCTCAGTCACTTTCATGTCCATATAGGTATAACTCACCGCAAGATCCATATTGTCGGTTAGCATTGTATTCGCTTCAACCTCGACACCTCTAGACTGAGTTTCACCCGTTTGAACTTTATCGTATGGTGTGCCTGTCGGATCACGCGTTAAATCATTCTGCTTAGTAATGTTAAACAGTGAAACAACAAACTTTTTACTCATATCTGCAGATTCATACTTCAGACCCGCTTCCCACTGTTCACCCGTCGATGGTACAAACGCATTCCCGTGGCGATCTTTTCCCACTACAGGCTCAAAGCTCTGTGCATAGCTAACATAAGGTGCTAAGCCATTATCAAAGTTGTATAAACCACCTAAACGGAAAGCAAAGTTATCTTGATCCAGTGCAACGGCTGTATCGGCTCCTGAAGCATGGTCTGTTGATGTTTGTTCATATTGGTCATAACGACCACCAGCAATCACAACCCAATTACCCAGTAATAACTGGTCTTGTACATAGATGCCGACTTGGCGACTTTCTAGATCAAAGTCAGAGGTATAGTTGAAATTAAGCGAGCTACCGTCAATTTGTTGATGGTTAGGAGCAAATATATCAATTGGCGCTACACTACTAGTACCACTCCAATCATTCGTGTCTTTATAAATAATACGTGAATCGAGTTGCTGATAATCAAACCCTAACAGCACGTTATGTTCAGCCGAGGCAGTGTTAAAACGTCCTGATATTTGGTTATCTATGACAAAACTCTGTGATGTTTCATCGGTAAGGTAAGCATGCCGAGCTAAGGTACGCATATCAGCATCAAGCACGCCATTATAGGTATTTTCTTGGTAAGCATCCGCATCCATGTAACGCGCATTCATCAAGAAGGCCCAGCTATTATTAAACTCATGGTTAATTTTATAGCCCAGCATCAATACTTCACGCTCATAGGTATTCCAATTTTCATCACCTGTGAAAATACTCGAATCAAGCTGCCCGTTAGGATTTGATAACACACTCCCCGCCCCAGGTACTGATGTATAAATACCTGCGGATGGATCATTTTGGTAATAAATATTAAAATTAATGAGCGTCTTATCAGAGACCTGCCAATCTAAAGATGGCGCCAATACATAACGCTCTTCTTCAGAGGTATCTGCTTGACCATCTTTCTTACGCACCATACCAACAACACGATAAGATAAATTTGTATCGGCAATCTGGCCTGTTGAATCAATAGAGAGTCCTTTACGATTAAAATCTCCCCCTGTCACTGTCACATCCGTACTTTGTTCTTGTTGTGGCGATTTAGCAATGAGATTGACCATACCGCCCGGTGGGATATTGCCATACAAAACAGAGGTTGGTCCCTTAAATACTTCGACTTGTTCAAGTGCAATTGAATCAATTTGTGGCTGTAAATTCCAGCCATTAAACATCAGCGGCAAACCATCATAAAAATTCTGATAGTTAATAAAACCACGAATATTAAATAAATCTAATCGAGAAACCGCGCCCCCCCTTAGTTCAGTATTCACAGCTGGTACGTAACGCAGTGCTTCTGCTACCGACTTAACTCCGCGTAAGTCTAACGTATCTCTATCAACATCAGAGATTGCTTGAGGTGTGTCCATAGGCGCCAGGGCTGTTTTTGTCGCTGTATTTCGATAAGCTTTACCAAAGACAGTCATTTGCTCTTCAGTATTATCGCGACTTGACTGCTCGGCAAAAGCTGAACTCGATAACGCGCAAATAATGGCAAACGCCACTGGGGATAATATACGGGCAGGTTGGTGCTTCATTCGGTCTCCAAACTTCAATTTATGCAAATGATAATTATTATCGTTTGTATTGTATAGAGAGATTTAGAGAAAAAATTAACAATTTGGTGCAATAATCAAAAAGTTCAAATTATTTTAGCTACGAGGTTCGATTGGTAGCCAATATTCCATATAAGAAGATGAATCTTCAGGGTCATAATTTACCGGATAGACTTCCAATTCATAACCATCAACACTGTCATAATTTGAATCCGGTATCCAATGTGAAAATAACCAAGCAAGTACTTGTTCTAATTGTTTAATCGGACCTGTAAATGGAATAACGGCATACTCTTGTGCAGGTACATCTATAGTATCTAGTGACGTGGTACCGAGTAAAGCACCCGCAGTGCTGCCCGCCCAATAAGGGATCGCATCTATATCATCATTGGCTTTAATCACTCCAATAACACCAATCAACTCTATATCCGCAGCCAATGATGAGCTTTCACTCAATACGGACAGCATTTCAGCTTCAGGCAAGTTTTCAACAAATTCAGACCAAATGAGCGGGACTTGCTGTTGGTAATTAGGTGTTAATGAAAACAATCCTGAAATAATGCCAGATGTGCAGTGAAGCGTAAATTCTGGGCGGGTTTCAATACGGATTTGTAATAATCGAGCCTCTAAATCAAAGCTATCTAATACCCTTGAACAGAGTTTAATTGGTGTGCGTAAGCCAAGGCGTTTACCACGTCGTCGATACGCCATTGGTGAATACGAAAACATATTTTTAAACGTACGACTAAAGCTAACTTCAGAGCTAAAACCTAACGCCAACGCGATATCAACAATCCGAGTTTTACTGCCTAATAATTGCTCTGCCGCTAAACTCAGCTTCAGCTCTCGCACATACTGTGCAAGATTCAGTCCCGTTTCAAGATGAAATACACGCTGTAATTGCCAACGAGACCAGCAACTTTTATCCGCTAGTAGCTCAACAGATAACGGTTGGTCTATGTTTTCATTGATAAAATCCAACAACTTTCCGATGCGAGTAAAACGGTTAACTTGTTTTTGGTTTTCTTTTTGCATCGTACGCACAATACCTTTGGTAAATGACCGAAGAGAATAAGAGAATCATTATAAGAATAATTCTCATTTGTGCAATTAAAGCGGAAGGATAAATAGCGGTTAATATACGTATAAAAGATAAATATCATCATCCCTATCTATACATTTTCTATTATGTATCGTTTTCATTTTTATGTTCAGCACCCGCTTTAGCGCGATCTAATATCTTAAAAGTTTCTCGAATAATAGCCTCAACATGGGATCTACTTTGAATTTTTTTAGGCAATGCAGCACGGTCTGCTTCAACACCTTCAATAAGGTTATTGATTAACCCTTGATTGTCCTCTTCGAGTCTCTGGATTATCATCGTTATCAAATATGAGCACGCATCTGCTTTGGGGTTCTTCATACATAGCCCTTTTTAACTTTAAGCTGGAAATTAGAAATATAATTCTATATACAGTCTAAATAAAACAACCGTACTGCCTCAAGCATACCATGTAAAAACAATAACTTAACACACTTTGGATTTACGTATTTAATCTGATATATAAACGCATAAAATCATGAATTATCAGCATTTAAAAATATGTAAAACCTTAAACCGTAATATATTCTAATGGTGATTTACCCATTATTTTACGAAAGGCTGCGATGAAAGCACTCGGTGTGCTATATCCTAATTCTAGTGCGATGTATGTTACCGATTTTCCATCGTGTAATTGCTCAATGGCATAAAATAACTTTACTCGCATACGCCATTCTGTAAATGTCATACCGAGCTCTTTTTGGAACATTCTTGCTAATGTTCTTGGACTAACATGAATCGTCTTAGCCCATTGTTCAATAGTGTCTGTATTACTTGGTTCTTTAGTCAATGAAAATAGAATATCATTCAATTTATCTCTATTTGACCATGGTAATGATAATAAAGATTTTTCCAATGCCGATATTTCATCAATCAGAACAAGCATCAAACGATACTCTTTTCCATTAACGAAATAACCACAAAAAATGTGAATCTTTCGTTCAACAAGTGAATTAACTAAAGGTGAGATAATAAAATATTCAGATAAGGAATAAACAATGCGGGATCAATATATAAATTGGATATGTCTAAAGCACTTGGGGAAACTAATTCATGGGTGACATTCAGAGGACGCTAGCATACTTGCTAGGGTGGAAACCCACCCTCAATAAAAGTATGGCCTAATCACCTTTTGGCATATCGAAACTAATACCTTGCGCCAAGGGTAACTCACAGCCGTAATTAATGGTATTAGTGGTGCGGCGCATGTAACTCTTCCATGCATCGGAACCACTTTCTCGACCGCCACCCGTGTCTTTCTCACCGCCAAACGCACCACCAATTTCCGCACCGGACGTACCGATATTGACATTCACAAGCCCACAATCAGAACCTCTTGCACTCATAAATATTTCGGCTTCAGCCATGTCTTTAGTGAAGATAGCGGAAGATAAGCCCTGACTTACGCTATTTTGAATAACAATAGCTTGCTCAAGTGAATCATAGCTGTGCACATAAAGTAAGGGTGCAAATGTTTCTTGCTGAACAATCTCTGCCGTCGGTTCAATATCAATAATGGCAGGCCTAATATAAAAGCCGCATCCTTTTGTACCTTTGCCCTTTGAGTACTCCCCTTCATCGCCACCCGTAATGAGTATCCCTCCTTGCTCAATGGCCGTACAAATACTTGTTTTCATCGCATCAATGGATTTCTGGTTAATCAAGGGGCCCATTAAATTATGTTCATCAAAGGGGTCGCCAATACTCACTGTTTTATAAATCGCCTCAAGCTTGCTTAGTACTTGATGTTTAAGGCTACTATGCACAATCAACCTACGCAACGTTGTACAGCGCTGCCCGCTCGTGCCCAATGCTGAAAACGTGATAGCCCGAATAGCTAACTCAAGATCCGCACTCGGACACACAATCATGGCATTATTACCGCCAAGCTCTAGTAGCGTACGCCCCATTCTCGCAGCGACACGGCAATTAACCGCTCGCCCCATGGCGCATGAGCCTGTCGCTGATACCAATGCAACGTCCTTATGATCGACCAATTGTTCAACCTGCGTTTTCTCACCGAACACGATACTGCTAAGTTCCTTATTCCCCCCAAACTCTGTAATGGCTGACAATAATAATTGATGACAAGCCAATGCGCTGAGTGGCGTTTGACTTGATGGTTTCCAAATAATGCTATTACCACAAATCAAACTCAATGTGGCATTCCAAGCCCATACCGCCATGGGAAAATTAAACGCAGTAATGATCACAACAGGGCCAATAGGATGCCATTGTTCCATCATTCTATGATTAGGTCTTTCGGTCGCAATGGTTAATCCATAAAGCTGTCGCGATAGACCAACAGCGAAATCACACACATCAATCAGCTCTTGCACTTCCCCTAAACTTTCTTGAAATGGCTTACCCGATTCAAGGCTAATCATGGTGGCTAATTGATGCTTTGCTGCACGTGCTTTTTCGGCAAACAGTCGCACTAATTCACCACGCTGTGGAGCAGGCACACTACGCCAATGATAAAATTCGGTTTTGGCATTGCTAATGACCTGTTTGATCACATCGGATTCCGCGTGGCTTATTGAAGCAAATGACTGTCCATCGTTAGGACTGATGACATTAACATGGCTATCACTAACAAAACGCTGATCACCAAGATAAGCACTACCGTAGCACTTATCGTGAGCATAAAAACGACCAAGTACTGTTTTCAAAATTGCTTCATGCATGAGACTCCCCTCGTCATTACCGTTAAATACTTAATTCTGCGTCTCGATAAGCTTTCGCAAACTCATTGCCCAAAAAGTCTTCAATGTCTAGCGTCTCTTGTTCAACGAAACCCTGTCTTGGTTCACGACTATTTAAAATTAAATCCACCGTGGTCACTGCGGCGCTGGCTGTCGATATTTGGATCGCACTTTGCTCTGCTGTGTGTCGAAGTAAAAAAGTACGACTACACTGTCTTAATTTTTCGTCGACATAACCAGTCGCTACCACAGAGATCAGTACCAGATCTTGCATTGTAGTCGCGACAGAGCTTTCAAATATCTCCATTAACATATCTCGACGTTTACCCTCCTCCCCTAACCGTAAGTCATGAAATAAGAACTTCATCAGCTTACAATGCCCAGGATAGCGGATTGTTTTATAAGTTAATTCTCGCAGTTGACCGTCTAAGGTATAACAAAGGTTTGCCAAGCCTCCAGAGGTATTAAACGCTTCATATTCAACACCTGAGATAGAAAATACTTCTCTGCCTTCTAGCGGTTCTGTTAATGTCGGAATATGATTTTTTATGGATTCACAGGGATTTGCATATTCGTTAATTAACCCTTCTGTTGACCACGTCAGGTTATACATCATTTGATTGGATGGATATTCAGGTAAGGCACCTACGCGTAATTTAAGACTATCTAGACGGTCAAAATTATGTCTAAAACTGTAACCCAAAATACCAATAAAACCCGGAGCTAAACCACATTGAGGCATGAATACCTGGCCCGGTGCTGCGGCTAATGCAATCTCTTTAATCGCTTGTGTACAACGTACATCTTCGGTTAAATCAAAGTAGCTACAACCATTGGCTAAGGCTGCCTGTGCAACGTAAGGATTATCATTGAATGATAGCGCTGAAATCACCGCGTCTTGCCCTGCAAGAATGTCATTATAATCGCGTATTTCAGAGGATGTTTTTGATAATAATTTAGTGGGGAATTGATGACTAAAACGAGCCACGGCATGCGGGCTTATATCTGCCCCTGTGACCTCATAATCGTCATGACTATGTAAAATTTGGGCAATTGCACCACCAATACGTCCAAGCCCTAAAACAACAATTCGTTTTGCCATTTCTAACTCCCTATGACTGACCTCTTATTGATAGATGAGTACAGTCTTATCCGTGTTCCATTTTTACTGATTCAACCTCGTTACCGATGAAATTACTTTTCTGATAAAGCAAGGCTACGAATAAATAAGTACGCTGTTCACGCCTAACTTTTATCATCGGAGGTACCACTGCTAAGTATCGATTTCATATTCGTCGATTCAAATATTTTATCTGCACTCATTGGTACAAACCCTTGGTATAAGTCGCCATTTTCTTGGTTAAAGCGCTGTGCAAATTCGTAATAACAACTGCTTATTACTTGCTCCCCCGCATCTTTAAAATCAACCATGCAAGTATCAGCCATGGTTGATGCTTGAATTAATAAATCCGATGGCGTGCCTTTGATCAAGCCACCAGCATCATTAAGTTGATAACCTTCTTGCTGTAATAACGCCACGACTTGTGACAATTCAGGGGAACTTTTTAAGTGATTTACAAATAGAGTGAAATGGTTAGCACGTAACCCCCAGACAGATAACCAAGCGGCATATTCCGATTCTGCCAATAAGGTTTGATAGTCTGTATAACTGGGTAACAGCCACAACCGGCCTGCACTTAATAATGGGCTGAGCCCCTTGCTCGATTGCTCAAGTAAAGGGGACTTTAATGTCGCTTTTACCTGTTCGATAATGTCTTGAATAATGGCCTGAGAAGTCTCGGATAAAGACTGCCAACGCAGTTCACTAATGAATATTTTGGTCGGTGACTTATCATGCACATAACAACGTGCATCTAACTTTTTAACGTCGAACTGGTATGAGTCAAGGTGCCGATAACCGAGTGCTAATATCTCATATTCTAATATATCTATGCCGATATGCGAATCGGCGAAGGTACGGAAAGCAACATGATCATTCACTAACTCTTCACCTCGACTTTCAAACAGCTGATGTATATCGACGGCTTGTGGGCTAATGACGCTGTACTGCTGCCAGAGTTTGGTAAAAAATGCATCTAAAACAGACATGGGTTATCCCCTTAATTGCATTACCGTTATGAGAGGTGGTGTAATACTAAGATAGGTGATGAAGTCAGCTTTCGCTAGCAAGCAAGACGAGGTAAGAAACCTAGGAAGGGATATGAACTTATTCTACGAATAAACAGTCTACAACGAAAAGTAGACTGTATTCGCTATCAAGGTTTTCGATTAACGCAGCAGGTCGAGGAATTCCACTGGTGCAGGCGCTTCAAAAGTCAGTCGTTTACCAGTATTTGGTCGTGTAATACTTAGGCTCAACGCATGCAGTCCCATACGCGGACCATCAGTGCCATAACGGGGATCACCAATCACCGCATGTCCTAACCAAGACATATGAGCACGGATTTGATGTTGTCGACCGGTCTCGAGTTTAACTTCAACCAGTGTCCGATCTTTTACAGTGCGCAAAGTTTTAAAATGCGTGACGGCATTTTTGGCTTCCGAATGTGGACCAACAATCATTTGATACTTCTCTGGATCCATTCTCAAGGGCTGGTCAATGCGACCTTTACTTGGTTTAGGGCTACCTTCAACGACTGCAAGATAGGTTTTTTCAGCCTCTGACCAACCCGCATTAACGGCTTCACGCATCTCACGAGACGTTGCAAACATCAACACACCTGATGTATCACGATCGAGGCGATGAACAGGCCATAAAGCAACAGAATTTTTTGCATGTGAGAGTTGCTTGCGAAGAATAGCAAGCGCATGCTGTTTGTTTTCATTGGCTGATGCTACTGACAACAAACCTGCAGGTTTGTTAATGACAACAAGATCATTGTCAGAATACAAAATTTCGAGGTGCCGAACACCCTGTTGCGTGTTCTTTCCCGCTGCTCTAACCTCTACATTGTCGCCAACTTCAAGCTCATGGTCATGCTTCATGATCTGCTGGTCGTTGACCAGTACGCAGCCTGTTTTCAGTCGCTGCTTTATGTTTTTTCGACTCCAGCCTTTTAGCTGAGTATTGAGGAAAGTCAGTAGACCAGAGGCCTCTTTCACTCGAAATCTATCAGACATAGTAAGTTATTCTCCAACCTGCTTTTTCCAGTAATGTTTTAAACATAATAACCATCACTTGACATTTATATAGTAGACGTCTCGATTTGATAAAACGAACCGTCCTGTAAATTATTTGTTAATCTTTTAGGTTATACACTCAAATTACTTGAGCATATGCAAGACTAATTATGAGCCTGAGTATATGGATATTAATTTTTAGCACAAGATAAACATGAGTGTTTGTCCAGAATACTAATAACACGGTATAAAACAATCCCATTAAGTATTATACGAAGGCACAAGCTTAAACCCTTCATCAATAATTCAATGACAAAATACCCACAAATATCAAGTGTATGAAATAAAATATTAAAATATATTTTTAGATAGAATATTTACCTGATTTAGCGATATTGCAATACGTAAATACAAAATTTAATGATGCACTTAATACCCCCATTATTACGTTATTCAAACCGTTATAATGTTAAATCTACCCAACAAATTGAAGACTAAACCAGTGGTATAGGTCTCTTGAAATCTTAAATAATACAAACTGATCTAACCACAGCTAACCTGCTGTTTTTGATGGTGATACTCTTCCATTTGATTGCATTTAATGATAGGCACATATGACATAACAAGCATGTACATAGTCTTTGTTAGCATTTTTGTTTTAATAAAAACGGTGACAGATATTACGCATCCAGCACACGCCCTTATTCGCTTGCAATTTAACGTTCTAAGTTAGGCGCATCATGGAGCCTTAATTACAATTAAAGTTCACCAGAGGGCCCCTGAGGGCTTTTAGTGCTTTGATTTTATATGGGGGATGATGTATAAGTAAGCCGCCGAGTCTTTGCTCATGCGAATAGCTATCGTGCATAGTCAAGAAATAAGACATGCGATTGCTTTTATCCCGCGCATTTCAACTCTCGCCATAATTATAACCCCAAGGAGACCTATGTTAGACCCAGTGTTTTATAAATTCTCAATCAGTACCACTCTTATCCTCTTAATTGGCTTTTACGGCCTTACCTTTCTGTTCTCAACCTTAGCTTCAAAAAAATCGAGTAGTGTCGATGGCTATATGGTCGCCAATGGCGCAGTCGGATTTGGCATAGCCGCAGCAAGTATGACGGCCACCTGGATTTGGGCAGCATCTTTTTACGGCGCGGCAAGCTCGGGCTACCAATATGGTATATCTGGCTCCTTGCACTACGGATTTTGGGGAGCTTTAATGATATTATTTATCTATCCCTACGGACAACGCTTCCGTGAACTAGCCCCTAGAGCACGTACTTTAGCCGAAATAATGCAAGCAAGACACGGTTCGTCAAGTCAACTTATCTTAGCCGTTTCAAACTTAGTGGGTAGTGTTATCAGCCTAATGGTTAACTTCACCGCTGCAGGCGCATTGGTATCGGTGTTAACACCATTATCTTTCGAGGTTGGCGTAATAATAGCTGGTATTGGCGTTTTATCTTATACGTTATGGTCAGGTTTCAGAGCTTCTATTTTAACCGATTTCGCACAAGTTGTGGCCATGATGCTCGTCGCCATTATATTAATCCCTTGGATTTATTTCAGTATGGGCGGCTCAGAGGCTCTATCGCAAGGCTTCAATATAATAACAGCTGAACAGGCAGATTTTTTCTCGACTAAGGCAATGCTAGAACAAGGCGCACCATTCTTTGTGGCCGTTCTTGCCTACGGTATTGGTAATCAGACTATTGCCCAGCGACTTTTTGCGGTACGCCAAGACCTCATTAAATCTTCATTTATTACGGCGACACTAGGCTACGGTTCAATCGTTATTGGTTTAGGTATGCTAGGTATGATGGCACTGCTTATGGGAATGACGCCTTATGAAGGTGACCTGAACAACCTCATTCCACAAGTTGCTTCAGCCTACCTGCCGCCATTTGCTATAGGCATGCTGTTTATCTTAGTTATTGGCTCTTTGTCATCGACGGCCGATTCAGATCTATCTGCACTTTCTGCAATTGTCATGACTGATATCTACGCTAAAAACTTAGCCAAAGGTCAAATCGACAATAAAAAGATGCTGCTACTGGGTCGTATAACTATGATTATCGCGACCGCTCTTGGCTTAATTCTCGCTAGTTTCTCGCTCGACATTTTAGTCATGTTGGTATTTGTTGGTGCATTATGGGGGACGCTTGTCTTCCCTGTTATCGCTAGCTGTTATTGGGACAGAGTGACCAACCGCGCTTTCTTAAGTGCTGTACTTGGTGGTTTAATTCTATTTTGCTTGGTTCGTTTTGAATGGATCGCACTGATCGGTATTTGGGCTTCTAGCCTAGAATTAATTGCTGCTGTCGGTGGTGGTACTGTGATTGGCTTAATGTTCTTTGGCTTTACAAATCGCAACATTGCGCTTTTCGCGGGATCAATAGTAGGCGTGTTATGCGCGTTCTATTTCCACGATTTCTTACGTGACTACACTGTGCTACTTGGTTCTTTGGTTGCCTACGGTGCAAGTACTATGATCTGTACTGCGATTAGTCTCGCAAGTAACGAACGATTTGACTTTGCGTTGATCCATGAACGCGTTCAACACTTTGATGATTAAATACTAGGAGCACAATATGATGCTATCTCTCTACATTTTAATATGGCCGGTAATTTCAGCAGCGGTGCTGTTCGTCATCGTCAGCGCTTTTGTTAAAGACATGGCAGAAGCCAAACGCGAAGAGCGTGATATAGTTTAAACTATAAAATGCAAGAAAAGATCACACTGCTCAATGGTTAAAAACACTGAGTCGTGTGTTACAACCCCCATGTGAATACGCTGCCGTATGGGGGTTTTATTATAGGTAGTAACTTACTATGCTTTAAGTGCAATAGATGCCATTTTCATGATGCTTTCAAATGATTCTGCACCCGCAATAAATAAACCGTTATGACAGAACATAACATCATCAATACCAGTCACTTCTTTAAATGCCTTATCAGACAAACCAGCCCATGGTTTAGGCAGTGATTTTCTATCTTCAAATGAACCGAGTTCAACAGGTACGGCTTGAATAATCCATTTGCCAGATTGAGATGGGTAAACCATAAATAAAGCTTCTGACGCTAAATTTAGAACCGTTGTTTTCCACGGCGTATATTGCGCTAATACAATCACTCTTGGATCGTCGGCATTATCAATTGCTTTGGCAACAATATCTTTCGCATTAATGCCACCAGCCGCAGATGCAATGAATCGTGTTAAAATGCGCGACGCAAAAGTAACCGCTTCATCAAAACATGCATCCAAGTCACTGTCTTCTTCCCAGGTAGGGTTAAACATTGAAATAGTTTGGCTTAGGCTAATACCTTGAGCAACACCTTCAACATGACCACAATCAACCGCGTCAATCGTAGACACTAAACCAGCATCCACAGCATCTGCGATTTCTTGGTTACCTTGGCATATTTCTAGGCCGTACTTTTGCCAAATTAGACCAAATGATGAATAAGGAATACCATTTTCGCGCTCACCTGCGCCACCACGTTGGTGATGGTCAAAACGCCCTGTATCTGGATCATATTCACCACCTACATCGACCACAATATCAGCTTCGCCGATTATCTCTAAATCACGTGTGCGCACTAGCTTAAAAGCAGGCAAAATGTTTTTAAGTGCAGCGATACTAAAAACATCATCTGCATGAAACTTACCATTGTGCGTTACTATCGTTTTATCATTCATTTTTTATGTCATTTTAGAAAGGAATAAGAAGATGTCGTTAGTTTAACTTTATTGTTTTGAATTTCCCAATTTTAGGAAATGTTAACCAGTAAAATTATATGGCGGATTCTATACGAAGACGGCTAACAAAAATAGCTGATTTTTCCACGGACGCCATTTTTAGCTGCGTAGTAAGGCGTCACCAGCCAAACGTTGTTAAATACGTATTTTATTATGCTTAACTAGAAATTCGATTGCTAGCTGAGCAGCAGGAGCACAAATTACTTTAAACTCACTTCCAACCCATTTTATTTATTCTATCTCTGAATTTTCGGAAATAGAGCTTCTGTACTGAGCAAAAAAGCACTGCATTTCGACATTTATCCCAGAGATATAGAACTTATCTTTACCCTTTGTTCTGACACAAAGAATCTTATTATTTTCAGCATGTAAACACGCAACACTTCTAATCAAGTCCATTTTTGTTCAGGCGCCTTATATGAATTAATTACTTGGCTAAACGTTACGAGCATATAACGCTTTGTATTCCTTTTGGCAGTTTGTTACTAAGTGTCAACGACAAAGATAGGAAGTTTCCATCATTTTCAACCACTCCATATCCAAGTCTTTTATAAAATCTCACAGCCTTATTATTGCGAACAAAGCTTGATAACGTAACACTATTTCGGTGCTCACTTTGTGCAACTTTATGAACATAATCCATTATCGTTTCACCTAGTTTCTGATTTTGAAACTCTGGAAAAACAACCAACAAGTGAACATGATAAGAATTATCGTATGGCTTGAAACACAACATTCCAACACGTGTTGATGCAGCGTAAACCCAGAAAAACCAATTGGGTTCATAATCTGCAATTAAACGATTTCGCTGATAATCATCACACCAACCAAAAACCGAATTTACATGAGAATACAGCCCTTCTTTTACCACCAAAAACAGCGACTCAAACTCACCTTCTAATATTGATTCTAACTTGATATCCATATGCGCCATAACGTTGTGCTTGCCTTGTTAGGTTTGTACATTTTGACCAAAACGCCATAGCACACCGCTTGGATCGTAAAGCACGAAATCCAGCATCCCCCATGGCTGCTCACTAATTTCAGAAAGCGTAATGCCATATTTTTCTTCGACTCCTGAACTTTTTACGGATTTATGCCAAGAAGCAATATCCTCTACCAGTAGGTGCATAACTAAGTTTTCGGCAAGTACTTTCTCGTAGAAGTCTTGAAGTAAGAAGCTACAATTCCCGTAGTTAAAATAAGCGATACCATCTGAATCAGATGCTTTGCTAAAGCCTAAATCTAAATAGAACTGCTTAGAAATTTCGAAATCCTTTGCTGGAACAAACGCTTTAAGTTCAATGGTATTGAGATTGTTCATGTTATTATGTCCTTGAAGGCCTCACGCCCTCATAATGACTAAAAATGTCGACTAAAATGATAAAGCATGACCGTCTTACCTAAGTATTTATCATGCGGTATAAGATCACAGGTCACTTAAAGCTAGCTGTACCGCTTGCGCCGCGTGGATTTCGGTTGTGTCATACAAAGGCACATGCGTATCGACTTGTTGGACCAGCAATGCGATCTCTGTACAACCAAGAATGACGGCTTCAGCGCCCTGCTCATACAAGCTATTAATAATACTAATGTAATGAACTTTAGACTCTTGACGAATAATACCTCGGCATAACTCATCGTATATAACGTCGTGAATAATGGTCTGTTCGTCTGTATTTGGAACGACGACTTCAATACTAAAATTGTCCACTAAGCGGCTTTTATAAAAGTCCTGTTCCATCGTAAAGCGAGTACCCAGTAGACCGACTTTCGTAATACCATCGGCAACTAATTTACTCGCCGTCGCATCTGCTATATGTAAAATAGGGATTGCTATTTCACATTCAATTTCGGGAACTACTTTGTGCATGGTATTGGTACAAATAATAATAAAGTCTGCACCACCAGCCTCGACAGATTTAGCCGCTTGCGTTAGTATCTGCGCAGTTTTGTCCCAATCACCTTGATGCTGTAACTTCTCAATTTCGTCAAAATTGACGCTATATAAACAGATTTTTGCTGAATTGAGGCCACCAAGTTCTGATTTAATCCCTTCGTTAATGGCTTTGTAATAACTGGCTGTAGATTCCCAGCTCATTCCACCCAACATCCCAATTGTTTTCATTTTGACAGCCCTATTCATTCGTGTTTAAAAAGACAAAATCACATAGTATTGCGATTACAATAAGTCGCTTTTTCAAACTCAGCGACATTCATGGTTATGTGTGAAAAACCGGGGAATAATTCAATGAGCCGAGTGACAAGAAGGCGTGATAATGCGGCTTTTTGCTCTGTTGTTCGCCCTTGCATTATATGCGAAAAAATATGGATAAAGTCTTCTCGCTGATTAGCCACTAAGTAAGTAGAAAACGGATTCATTCTGACTTTAATATCCTTTTCATTAAACAACCCAGAGCTATTAGCTAACACATGAATTTGTTCAAGAATATACGCTTCGCTGTAGTGTTCTAAAATGCTTTCCGAGCAATCAATTACAAAATGTGGCATTACGAACCCCTTAATTAATAAAATATAAACAAGTCCTACCCTAACCTAATTAATAATTAAAACCAATAGCTTAGTAATAAATGCAACAGGTTAAAAAAGTATGAGTAAACTAGCGATTTATTAACCTAAATGACTTTGGTCAATTACTTGAGTTAAACACTTGGTTATAGTGACTGGGTATTTTACTTAACACTAAATTAATCGACTAAAGAGGATATTATTATGAGTTGTTGTGGCGGCTGCGGCGGACAAGATTTAGAAGAAACGAAGAAAGTTGAAGAAACAGAACAAGATTCAGAATAGTCAGTAATACTGACTCGTTAAATAAAGGCCTTACTTAACATCATTAGTAGGGCCTTTTGCTATGCGTGACTAAAAAACGACGCCATACCGCAGGTATAACAGCCGATACAACCAACATTAGCAACTAGTATCTTACGTTTAAAACCAGGGGTCGTTGCTGTCATATTGGCCATCGCTTACACACGCGGTTAACAACTCCACAATTACACAAGTTATGCTCCATTTCGACATAAACTTCGCTTGCGATCAATATTTAACTTGCCCAAGTTTGCTCATTCTCCCTCTCGTTCATATATAACTTACAATGTAGTGATACTACTTTAACGCTAATAACGGTTGCAAACGCGCAGGTTCTCGATCAATTTGTTTTAATGCTTGCTTGAAATTCCGTTTTAAATAACCTTTCAAATTACGTGTCGCGTCCCCTATTGGAATACCTTTCAGTCGACAAAACAGCGCCAAGGCAAAGATGACATTGTCTTCAGATAAGGTTGCCTGTCGATTTGCTTGCGCGTTATAGCAACTGCCACATCCGCCTCTAAAAGTATAAGCTGAATTAGCCATCATCACGCCAAAACCCATGAAAATAGCGATAATTTCGGTACTCTCATTAAAATACTCCGCCCCACCAGGAGGAATTTGTTGTGATTGTGCCACCACATGCTGGGCTAAATGATGCGCATAACTCGAAGCTAGATCGCCCGGTTTAGCAGCTTGCTGTGGATTATAAGTCATTGCTAAAGGCTGAGATGCAGCTAACACCGGTAAGGTATTCGCAGCTGAAGAATCTCGTTGTACTGCGGATAAATCAAGTAATGCAGGAGCTTGCCCATTAAAAAACTGGGGCGCTTGTAACTGTAGTGGCCAATGACTCAATCCGGCATATTTAACCACATGATTAAAAATAGTTTCAGCCATACCGTGGCGACTATCAATATTACCGGGAAAAAAATCATTCGTTGGTTGGATTAACCGAGTACGCAGAAAGAACTCTTGACGATCAAAATGTGTTAACGCCCACGCAAATGTGTCAAACATCCACTCACAACTGGCATCATCAATTAGTGGTTTAGAACGGAAAAAATTCAGCATAGGTTCATTTCAAAATATAGGTTCAGATAACAATATCATATCCTAACTCTCAATACCCATCTATAGCCAAACTACTTCAAGATGGTACCGATGCCACTATTTTATGCCCTAAAGTTGCGTTACTTTATATCCAGCCACTTCTAATCGTTGTAATAGACCATCCTTTCCGACTAAATGCAATGCCCCCACAAGTACGAACTCCGTATCTTTACTGTCAAACATTGCTTCAATCTGAGGTAACCAATTATTATTGCGTTGTACTAATAATGACTGATAAATATCAGGAAAATCTTTAAGCAAAGGGGTAATAGCAAGATCAATAAGTGCTTGGCGATTACCATGACGCCAAGCGGTTTTCATCTCATGCATAAATGTGGGTAATGTTTTTATATCTTCTAAACTATAACGAATGAATTCATCTTCCTTACCTTTACCCATACCCTCAATAAACGCTAACTGTTGTTCTACTGTTTCTAGTTTACCGAGTTCTTTAGCATCGATAACCGCTTTACTGTTGTAATATGTATCAACACCAAGACCGGTTAAATTAAGGCGTTGTAACTCTGCCATTGTTAACATCAACGAAATCATACTCGGTTTAAAATTATTAATAACCTGCATACCAATACCCCGTGACTCACAATACGCTGCTAACATCTTGTATGTTTCAGGTGTTAAGTTTTGCGTTAAGTCTTGCCCATCAGGGTATCTAAGCTGACTTAGCATAGTTTGCTGAAATTCAGGGCTTTCTAATTTTTCCATATCTGTTTCGAATACCAAGGTCTCAGCCAACGCATACGCACGATCAAACTCTGCCGGAAACGGATAATCATCAAGCGATAAAACATGCACTGTTCCACCTAAATATAAACTGTGTTCTCCATTACTCACTTTCCATACAGACGATGTAGCATGTGCCGTATTAACTACACCCAAGATCAGTATAGAAAATACATAACAAATGTTAGCCATTTTCATTGCAACCTCTATTTTATAATCGTGTTTACTGAAATACTCATCAGTATTTTATAAATCTTGTCGTTGATAACTCACTGCTTTGTTGACATTAGCGGCTTTATCAAAGATAAGAAAAATGCCGCAGAAATCACGGATGAACCAAACAGCATGCACATAATCATAATTTGGTATCGCACTGCAATGAATGGCGATACGCCGGATAAAATCTGGCCTGTCATCATGCCTGGTAAAGAAACTAAGCCAACAGCAAATAGTGCATTAGTAATCGGTATTAACGACGCTCTTAACGCGATGCCTCGCGCAGTAAAATAGTCATCGCCACGCGTCATTTCCGCATGTAAACGTTCAGCAGACAAACTGACACTATTCATCGCATTGGCAAATGCCATCCCTGCAAGTGGCACCATATATTGCGGATTGTACCAAGGGTCTAGCCCCAGTACGCCAATACTCATCACAAATAAGGTAAACCCGCCCCCAAGTGCAACTGCGATTAATGCATATTTATACATTTTCCAGCGCTGTTCAGGCACTGCACCTAAAGCAATCCAGCTCGAGGCGACAACCATGACGATAAGCACGACAACAACAATGCCAGCACTATGAGATTCAAAAATATATGACAGGAAATAGCCAATTAACAACAATTGAATCAGCATACGTGATAACGCATACAAGCCATTTTTAATCGGTAATCGCCATTGCAACAAGATAGCCAGCGCGACTAACACAGGAATAAAAGCAAAGACCAAATGAGAGAAAGAAATCACCTGAACCGCATTACTCACAGTTTATCCCCCGGTCACTGATTGTACTGGTATATCAGAAGCGGCATACAAGGCATCGATATTTACAATACGAATATGCCCTCTTTTTTCTTCGATCAAGCCTTCTTTAGCCAGTTTTTTGAGTAGACGTGAAAACGTTTCTGGTTGAATCGATAGTAGTGAAGCAAGTGTTCGTTTAGGTATATCTAATTCAATCACACCTTCATTACCGTCTTTGTCTTGAATATTCTGCATCAAGAATAACAGTAAACGGTTTTTGGCATTCTCGACCGATAACATTTCAATTTCGTAAAGATCATGATGTAAACGAATACTCATATTCGCCATAATTGAGATACCCGCCTCTGGGTTATTTTTCAGTATCTTTAAGTAGGTTTCATTATCAAATGTAATCAGTTCACTGGCTGATACCGCTTGCGCTGCCACAGGATAAAACGGTTTGTTATTAAACATTAATGCTTCCGCAAAGGTATTACCTTCACGCATCACTTCGACAACCTTCTCTTGCCCACTTGGACTGGTACGGTAAAGTTTAAGGTGTCCGCGTAACACCAAATAAAATCGACTGGCTTTATCGCCTTGATGAAACACATTCTCTAGTGGTTCTATTTTACATGTTTTGGCGGTATTAAAGAGTTGTTGAAACTCTGCATCCGTAAGGGCTGAAAACAAATGATGAGCTGATACGGTATCGATAATATGACTGTCGGTGATCATGAAATCCAACTTTTAAATGCGGTTGTTATCTGTATATACAGGGGATAGCGTTAAATAAATGATAAGCACCAATATAATGCCATGATTTTGGTTTTAAACAAGCACGATACGTATCATATCATGATCACAAAATTGACCTGCGGCCTAAAAGTTGGGGTTTTATCTATTTTTAATATCAATGGTATAAACTTTATGCTACCGTCCAGCCGTTTATTTAAAAATGGAGATAAAAAAATGCAAATTTTGCAAGGTCTGCAAATGCTATTCGTCGCATTTGGTGCCCTCGTATTGGTTCCACTTCTTACTGGTTTGGATCCAAATGTCGCGCTTTTCGGTGCTGGTCTCGGTACTTTAGTGTTTCAAGTTATCACTAAACGTTCTGTTCCTGTTTTTCTCGCGTCTTCTTTTGCCTTTATTGCTCCGATCATGTTCGGAATACAAACCTGGGGCATCGCGAGCACTATGGGTGGCTTGATGGCTGCTGGTTTCACTTACGTATTATTGTCAGCTGTGATTAAATTCCGTGGCGTAGCAATTATCCATAAGCTACTGCCTCCCGTAGTTGTAGGCCCAGTGATAATGGTAATTGGTCTTGGTTTATCACCTGTTGCAGTCAATATGGCCATGGGTAAAACCGGTGATGGCGCAATACAGTTAATTGATAACGACGTTGCGATTATCATTGCTGCTATATCATTATTTACCACCATTATAGTGAGTGTTTTTGGTAAAGGTCTACTTAAACTGATTCCAATTATGGCGGGTATTATCGCCGGTTATCTTGCAAGTCTTGCTTATGGCATCATCGACTTTGCTCCAGTTGGCCAAGCAAGCTGGTTAGCATTACCAAACTTTACTTACCCAGAATTTAACATCAATGCGATATTATTTATGATCCCGGTTGCGTTAGCCCCTGCGATTGAGCATGTTGGCGACATTCTCGCGATCTCGAATGCGACAGGTAAAGACTACCTTAAGAAGCCAGGTCTACACCGGACGCTTGCTGGTGACGGAATGGCGACAATGGCTGCGTCTATGTTTGGCGCGCCACCAAACACCACCTACAGTGAAGTAACTGGTGCAGTAATACTAACTAAGGCATTCAACCCTGTCATCATGACATGGGCAGCGGTTATCGCAATCGTGTTGGCTTTTGTGGGTAAACTCGGTGCGTTACTGCAAACCTTCCCTGTACCAGTGATGGGCGGCATCATGATCTTACTGTTCGGTACAATTGCAACCGTAGGTCTTAATACACTTATTACTAATCGTGTTGATCTGCATAAGTCTCGCAATTTAATCATTGTTGCGGTGACATTAGTATTCGGTATTGGTGGTATGGCATTTGGTATCGGTGATTTCAGCCTTCAAGGTGTGAGTCTATGCGGTATCGTGGCGATTATTCTTAACTTAGTATTACCACATGACTTGGGTGATAATCATGTTGTTGATAATGTTGAAGTAAACACAGACATTAACACTAAGTAATATCGTTTCTGACTAGATAGATAAGTAGTTAAATAGATAATAACAAGTTATAACAGATAATGTATCGGTTATAACTTGTTAATTCGTTATTATGCAGCCACTGGCTTTGACGTGTCGTAAACCAATTCATAATAATGATTATTGTTATATTCAAATTCTTGAATAACGGTTAACCCTAATTTTTTAGTATGTGCCGTAGCATAAGCGAAAAAAGGCAGGCTTAATGAATAAATCATCAAGCAGTTGCTTGGGTAAAACTCTTACTTTGGAAACCCTGCAAACGTCGGGGCAGCTAAAGCCGCATCATACCAAGCCGCACGCTCATGCCAAAATATATTATCTTGCGGTGCAACGTTAAACACCGTCTCTTCGTCTACATCCAATGAACCCGCAGGTACGATTAAGGTTTTACCTTTATTGACTAAATACGGCAATCCAGTTCCACACTCAGTGCAAAATACACGCGCAAAATGACGATTTGGGTAATCGAATCGTTTGATTTTATCCGTACCTGCCAACCACGAAATGTGGCTGGATTGGCAAAATAAATTAGATGCATGAGCAGAGCCGGTTATTTTTTGGCACTGCTGGCAATGACACAAATGAAATTGACTAAAATCATTGGTAATTTCAAATTTAACTGAGCCACATAGGCAGCCCCCTGATATTTTACTCATCGTTTACATCCTTATAAATCAATTTATTGAAAATTTAACTGTCTCCGATACGGAAACCTATTTTCAGCGTCACTTGAAAATGCCCAACCGCACCATCAACAATATGACCACGGGTTTCAACCACTTCAAACCAATCCATATTCTTTACTGTTTTACTGCACTCTGCAAGTGCATTATGGATGGCCTCTTCAATACTTGTTTTTGACGAACCAACCACTTCAATTTTTTTGTACGTATGATGATTTGACATAACTTACTCCAATTAATCATAAAATAGCCTAAGTGTAAATATAGTTCGATATTTGCATTCCATAACAAGATTACTAAAATTGATTCTATTTATGGCTTTGGGCATAAGCGCGCAAATTAATCGCCGCCGTATTGCTATTATGATTAAATCAAGGAGGTGGTATGTTCAAATTATTAAACAAATTATTAACGAGAGTAGTTTATGCGCCGCTCATTATCGCACAAGGGCAATATGTAAAAAAAGTAACACCAAAGCTACCAGAAGCGGCAGGAGAACGCTCTGGAATGGCAGGAAAAGGACAAAAAATACGACTGCTTATTGTTGGTGATTCTGCCGCTGCTGGTGTTGGTGTGGATAACCAGTCACAAGCGTTAACAGGACACTTGGTTTCGGCACTGGCCGAGTGCTACCAGGTTAATTGGCAGTTATTGGCGAAATCGGGCCATACCACATTAGACAGCCTACAAATGCTATCGGAACAACCGCAACAAACCTTCGATATTATCGTGACCTCATTAGGTGTAAATGATGTCACGGGTACACTAGCAGCATCAACGTGGTTAACTCAGCAACAAGATTTGATCACGCTATTACGCGAACAATTTAACTGCCAACAAATCCTTATCACACAAGTCCCTCCGATGGGACAATTCTCAGTACTACCACAACCATTACGACGTTATTTAGGCGCAAGAGCAGCTCAGTTTAATCGTAAACTAGCAACCCTAATTGAAAGCCAAAGTGATTGTCAATTAATCGATTTCAATGCTGAATTAAATGATAAGGATATGGCTGAAGATGGGTTTCATCCAGGGCCAATTATTTACCAGCAATGGGCTGATATTGTTGCCGATAAAATTAAATCACAACATAACTATGAATAACTTAAGCGAAGAAGCTCTGTATCGACAGAGCTTCTTAACTTATTATTATGGCTCAGTATTAACTAAACAGATTTCGCCAGTTATTCATAATAGGCATAGGGGCGCGCACCTCCATAGTAGCTATACAGCCTTGGTAAAGCTGCTGAGATTTCACCTTTTTGTGGTGCATAGGGATTATTTGTATTCTGGCTATCTTGAAGATATCCCGCCATACCAAATAAGTAATGCTGATTAAGTAAATGACCCCAAGCCTCACCACCTTGTTTTTCGTATACTGCACCATCAATTTCGATAATATCGCTACCATCTTCTCGCAGTGGTGATAGCACGCCCAACCTAGCAACCAAGTCAAATTGATTAGCAAAATTTTCAATATAAGGTAGGCCAATCAACTCCCCTTTGCTATTGGTGGAGTGACAAACATAATTCATTTTATCGGCACAATTAGCAAAAGTATAAACCTCTAGCTTTTTCATCATGCTTACCAAATAAGAATCAAGTTCATCATTGGTAAAGGTAGAAATAGCCTCCATCCAAAATAGATCAAATGCCAGACGTTCTAAATGATTCAACTGCAGTGTTAACTGCATTTCAGGTGCTTGATGCACGACTTTAATTTGGCTGATACTTTTTTGTAATGCCCGTAGTACATTCGCAGTAATGATTGTACCTTGTGAGTGACACAATAATACGACCCTTTCTTTCGCGGGATCTTTCAATGCTGCCAATACTGCAATTGTTGCCTTAACCGCTGGCTCTGTCATCGATTGTTCATCATCAAGATTCGGGTTAGTTTTAAATACTTTACCTGTGACACACTGCACAAGGTCTAAAATCGTTGAATCAGTTTGATTATGTACAACTGTCAATGGGCGCTTGAATAGATGACTAAGTAGCTCAGCGTTCATCATTGCTACATCTTCGTTCGTCGCGATACCATTAACATAGATCCACTGTTCATTGATAAATGAGGTGACGCTTGCTAGCGGGTCTGCTTGTTGAAAATAATGACTTGGTCGCCAAAACAGATTTTGTACTACAGGTGGTAATAACGTTCTAGCCCAGGGGCCTGGTCCATGCGGAAATGCTGGCACTAGGCTATCGACTAAATAATTAGCAGTCCTTATTGGTCGCCAAAAATCAATAATATTAAATTCAGAATCTTTTTTGTGTGGTGGGATCCAAGTACGAATAGGGCCAAATATAGATTGTGTATATAAAGGGGGGAAGAAATTCAATGCTTGAAATAGTACTTTCGCGACAATTTCATAATCGTTATACACTGTCGGTTCATCAATTTTTAACACTGACTCTATAATTTTAGATATTTTGGGATCTAAGGTTTCATTTTTATCCACTGTTTGTTTAACGCTATTTGGCATAATGCACTCCTTGCGATTACTTATAATGTATTAGCACGTACAACATAACCGACACTATTCCTTACCTTTCACAGCTGAGTTAAACTCACTATCAACGCTAACTAATTATTTTTACAGGTCCAAGTGGCGTGCATAATTCCCGCGCTTATTATAAACATTTTTAAAAAGCTTGTGAGCCAGTACTTATATTGAAAGCTAAAATGTGACTTAGAACTTTCCATTTATTAACGCAGGGACATAGACTAGTGACTGCATGAATTGTTCAGCTGTTATTTTGTATATACCTACGCTTCTTCAGGATTTCGAGCGATTTAAAATCACCTTTACTCGGTTTTTATCAATGCCAACTACGTGGATGCTGTAATGTTACTCAAAAATAAGATCGCATTATCATTTATCGGATTAATTTTGTTTTTTTGGCTAACGACCACAGGCATCATGTTCTATAGCATGCAAAAGCAGTTTGAAATAAATACCGGATTACATTTACAACATAATGTTGAGAACGCAGCAAAGAAAGTCGATAACTTTATGCTTAAAGTACAGCTTAACTTTGAACTCCTCAGTAAAAGTCCGTTGTTCGCACTTGCCGACTATGTCGAAATCACCAATCATTTTGAAGACATCATTGACACCTATCCTCATTACAAATCAATATATTACGTAAACGTAAAAGGCAAAATTATAGCGGCATCAGAAAGCCATACAATTAACGACAATATTTTTTCCTATGCCGAAAACATAAAAAATGAATTTAATAAAGCACTCGCCGATCCATCCCATGCATATATTTCTCCTTTAACGCACTTAGGTGGTGAAACTAATAACCACTTTCAGCAACGTCATTTTGACTTTAAATTTGTGAGTGCGGTATTCGACCCTCGAACAGCGAAAGTCATCGGGGTTTTAGTCAGTGAAGTTAATATCACCGAATTATTCGATATCGTTGCTGACATAGACCAACAAACAATTGGTAATGAATATGCCTATTTAGTCGATGACCCAGGGAATGTATTGATCACAACAGATCCTAATACGCGCTTATTAAGCCCACACAAAGACTTAGCAATTGAATCACTACAAGCCAAGCTCGAAGGAGATATGGATGGTTATGCGATCTACAACAATGCCGATAATCGTAAGGTTATTTCTGGTTACGCCGATTTAGGTGAATACGGTGCCGAGATGACTGGCGACTGGTCTTTATTAGCCACGGCGCCTTATGACACCATCATGGCGCCACTATTTGATCTGTTTTATAAATTACTCTTTCTCGTATCTTTATGCATCCCTATTGTGGCTTGGATAAGTTATGTTATTGCTCAAAATATTACTGGCCCACTCACTGACTTGACTAAATTGGCGAACAATATTGGTAAAGGTGATTTTATCGATAAATTACTCATTGATCGCAATTGCGAAGTGGGTACCCTCGGCAACGCATTACTCAATATGAGCCATTCTTTAGAGCATAAAACGCTAGAATTACAAGAAGCTGTGGATCATGCCCGCCGCAGTGAAAAATCAAAAACTCGATTTCTGGCAAATATGAGTCATGAGATCCGAACCCCTATGAACGGTGTATTAGGTATGGGGCAAGTTTTAACTAAAACTCAACTTACAGAAGAGCAAAGCGCCCACCTAAAAACCATTATGGATTCGGGTAATCACATGATGGCATTACTCAATGATATTCTGGACTTTTCTAAAATCGAAGAAGGTCAATTAGATCTAGAAAACGCAAACTTCAATCTATCCGACATTGCAAGTTCTTTAGCTAGCACTTATTACACTCTCGGTATCGAAAAAGGCATTACATTCAGAGTAATTAATAGTTTAAAACACAATAGTTGGTACTTAGGTGACAAAGCCAAAGTCAGGCAGGTCTTGCTTAACTTAGTTAATAACGCACTTAAATTCACTAAACAAGGCGGTGTTACTGTCTCTTTTAATGAAACAAAAGTGGAAGGTAATATACACACTATTTCCATTGCCGTCAGTGACTCTGGAATTGGTATTGCTCGCTCACGAATGACAGCAATTTTTGACCCATTTACACAAGAAGAATCCTCAACAACCCGACAGTTCGGTGGAACAGGCTTAGGCTTATCGATTGTTAAGCAATTACTTAATTTAATGGACGGTAATATCAAACTGGAAAGCGTTAAAGGACAAGGCTCAACATTTACAGTCGAAATTCCGTTAGAGTGCGGCGAAGAAACAAAAATTGTGACCCCACTTAACCATGGCATCACTGATTTTTCCGGATTACATGTACTGATAGTCGAAGATAATAAAGTAAACCAGCTTGTCCTGTCTTCATTCTTGAAACTCCGACAAATCAGCAGTGATATTGTTGAAAATGGCGCTCAGGCCATTGCAAAAGTACAGACTCAGCATTACGATTTGATATTAATGGATAATCATATGCCTGTTATGAATGGTATTGATGCGATAAGTGCTATACGTACATTACCACTTGATATTGCAACCTTGCCCATATTTGCCTGTACTGCGGATGCCTACGAGGACACACGTATCCACATGCTTAACGCAGGTGCAGACTACGTATTAACAAAACCATTAAAAGAAGAGGCGCTATTATCAGCACTCATGCAGTTGAACAACCGCAACGGCTTACTTTTAAACAACCCACGCTTAACCCCCCTCGTTTAACCTTCCATTGTAAGTTCATCAATAACCTGCTCTAAATATAATTAATGAACCCACATAAAAGTACTGTATGTAATACTGTATAAGCCACCAGTAATAAACGGAATTCAGTTTGTTAATACGATGAGAGCCCCACTCAAGTGATCGACCAAAAAAAAACAATAAATAGATAAATAACATTAGAATCATCAAGTTATACAATACCACTTCAGATTTACTCATTTAAAAGAGAATAAATGCTTGCAAATACCACCACAAAATACTACTGTACATATAACCACTGGATATAAAGACAGGCCCATAACCATGCAAACTAAATCTTTTATATATAACGCGAATACTTCTACACAAAATCAGCCTTTGACTCATGTTGATGAAGCCGTAATTGAAGATAGCCATGGTCACTGGACTGCAATCATTGCACCACCAATGACACTGACTGCCGCATTACTATGGCAACATGGGATTAGCGCAGATAGTGCACTAATCATCCATAAAGCTAAAGTGAACAATAAATTTCATACTCTATTAAAAGCAGCTCAAAGCCCAACTATTTCAGCTATTGTAACCTGGGATGACGAGCTAACAGCTGACGAAATATTTCAAGTTAAGGCAACGATGAAGGCGTATAACACTAAGTGTGTGATACAGAGCAACAAAAGATTACACTAACTAAACAGATACTTGCTATATTTAGTTATCTGAACCGTATTTATCGGACAACGACTAAAAAGAGCAAGGACTGCCGATGAAGATCCTCATAATCGATGACTCCAAAATTGAACGACTGATTATTCGATCTTACCTACAACATCTTAATCACGAAGTCTTCGACGCAGAAAATGGTGAAACAGGCATCGCACTATTTTCAGAATGTAATCCAGATATTGTGTTACTGGGTGTTGTGATGATAGGTATTAACGGTTATCAAGTAGCAAAACAAATTAGGCAAGAATTTACTGATTGGGTGCCCATTATATTTCTCAGTGGTAAAACTGAGCCAGAAGATGTTATGGTTGGTATTGAAGCAGGTGGTGATGACTACTTACCAAAACCCATTCAGAAACAAATCCTTATAGCTAAAATGACAGCGATGGAGCGCATTGCGACAATGCGTTCACAGCTATTAAAAACCAAAAATGATTTGGAATTGGCAAATGAAGAATTAGAACGCTTGGCCACGCTTGATGGCTTAACTGGCATTGCCAATCGTAGACACCTAGATGCTATGTTTTCAAAAGAGTTGTCACGTGCCAAACGCCATGCTCAACCCCTTACCTTTATCCTTGCTGATATAGATTTCTTTAAAATATACAATGATCACTACGGTCACGTCCAAGGTGATGAGTGTTTAAAATTGGTCGCATCCACACTTAACAAGTCCCTGCGAAGACCTTCTGAGTTAGTCGCCCGTTATGGGGGGGAAGAATTCTGTATGTTATTACCAAATACAGATACAAAAGGCGCTAAATTAGTTGCTGAAAAACTCGTTAATGTAGTGAGATCATTAGAGATTCAACATGCTGGAATCAATGAACATGCCATAATCACCATGAGTTTTGGTGTCGTCAGTGTAATCCCTGATAGGAAAATAACGGTAAAAAGCTTAATACAGCAAGCAGATAACAAATTATATCAAGCGAAAAATAATGGCCGAGACCAATGGGTAATATAATGAAAAGGGAAGCCATATGGCTTCCCTTTTTCATTATAACAGTCCAGTCCGAAATAGAATTAAGGCCACTACAAACTCGCTTTAAACTCTGCAAATGCGATTTTTACGCGCTTAATAGATACAGGATAACTGGTCCCTAATTGTTGAGCAAATAACGATACACGTAGCTCTTCCAACATCCAACGCAGTTTTAATAACTCACTTTGTTGTGCAAGTGTTAATCGCGGCATCTTAGTTAACTGGATATAATTTTCCAATAACGGTTGCACTTCAACTGAGTTACCACGATCACGAATAGGATCAATCTTAAGCTTATTCAATCGATGCTCAATCGCAGCAATGTAACGTTGAACATCTGCTAATTTTTTAACACCTGTATTGGTCACAAAACCACTGTAAATAAGCTTCGCTAATTGCGCTTTGATATCACCATTAGCCACGATCATATCAAGAGATACTTTGCCTTTAATCTGTTTATGCACTTGATGCGCGGCAGTGAGAATCTTCTCAACCTGCTTTGCGACTTCAACCGTCTCATCTGCGATATTGGCACGAACCAGTTCTTTTAATGCTTCAAAACTTTCTGCATCACTCGGAGCAGGCTGTTTTGCAATTATGCTATCAACAGCGCAAGAAATACAATCGTGGATCAGATCAGTCACTTTACCAAACGGATTGAAATACAGTCCAAGTTTCGCTTTGTTTGGTAGTTTCTGTTCAAGGTATTTAATCGGTGACGGTACATTAAGTAAAATCAAGCGACGCAAACCCGCTTTAGCAGCAACAGCAGCGTCTTCTTGATGATCAAACAGCTTAATTTCAACCGACTTTTTATTATCAACTAAAGCGGGATACGCTTTAACTTCATAACCGCCATGTTTTTGTTTAAATTCAGTCGGTAAATGACCAAAGTCCCAGGTAATAAGATCTGTCTTCTCAATACCTTTGTCAGCCACCTTCACTAAGGTTTCTTGAATATTACCTTGCAGTTGCTGTTTTAATGCACCTAAGTCATCACCAAAACTAATTTGTTTTAGTTTTTCATCAACAACTTTAAAATGAATTTTAAGGTGCGTCGGCAGCGTCAAGTGCTCCCATACATCTTGCTCTAAACGGACACCCGTCATGCGCAATAACTGTTTGTTCAGACTTACAGCTAATTCACCTTGGCTAGGGTCCATATTCTCCAGCGCTGCACCCGCATAATTTGGCGCAGGTACAAAATTACGGCGCAGTGTTTTTGGCAGCGCCTTAATCATGGTGATGATTAATTCTTCACGTAAAGCCGGGATCTGCCAATCAAAGCCTTGTTCATTGACTTGATTGAGGATCGCTAATGGAATAATAACCGTGATACCATCTTCAACAGTACCCGGTTCGAAATTGTATTCCAGTTTGAATTTAAAGCTGTTTTGACTCCAAAACTCTGGATAGCTATGTGCAGTAATCGCTTCTGCATTATGCTTCATCAAACGAGCTTGGGTTAGCGTTAATAAATCAGGTGTTTGCTTGCTCTCTTTTTTCCACCAGCTATCAAAGTGACGACCAGAGCAAACGTGTTCAGGAATAATATCCGCATAAAAACCAAACAAATCATCGTCACTAACCAAAATATCACGACGACGCGACTTATGTTCTAACGCATGAATACGCTCTACTTCCGCCATATTGTGCTTAAAGAATGCATGTTTAGTATTAAATTCACCTTCAACTAAACCACTACGAATAAATATTTCACGGCATAATGCCGGGTCAATTTGACTGTAGTTCACCATGCGCTTAGCAACAATGACTAAACCATACAAAGTTACTTTTTCAGCAGCAACAACCGCACCACGGCGTTTTTCCCAATGCGGTTCGCTGTACGTTGATTTGTTTAAATGTGTAGCAAGCGGTTCAATCCATTCCGGTTGGATTTTCGCTGCGATACGGCCGAACAAACGCGATGTTTCCACCAGTTCCGCAACCATTACCCACTTAGGCTGTTTTTTGAATAAACCAGAGCCAGGGAAGATATTAAACTTACTGTTACGTGCACCTAAATAATCTTGGTCTTTATCTTTAAAACCAACGTGACTTAACATACCCGACAATAGCGCTTTATGAATATTATCGCCGTTACTGATCGCGCCTTCTTCATTAACTTCAACAGGCTTAACATTAAAGCCGAGTTCTTTCACCACTTGCGACAGCTGCGAGTAAATATCTTGCCATTCACGTACACGCATATACGCAAGATAATCTTTCTTACATAAGCGACGGAACTGTGATGACGATAACTCGTCTTGTTGCTGTTTGACGTAATTCCAAAGGTTCAAGAAGGTGATGAAATCAGATTCTTTATCATAAAAACGACGATGTTGTTCATCTGCCGCTTGCTGTTTTTCTATTGGTCGTTCACGTGGGTCTTGAATCGACAATGCCGCCGTAATCACCATCACTTCATTCAAACAACCATTGGTGTTTGCTTCCATAACCATACGTGCAAGACGTGGATCAATCGGCAATTTAGCCAACGCAATACCAACCGGCGTCAGGCGTTTATTATGATCAGCGTTACTGATATCAATGGCGCCTAATTCTTCAAGCAGTTTTAGACCATCGGTAATGTTACGACTGTCTGGTGGCTGTACGAATGGGAAATTAGCAACGTCGCCTAACCCCAATGCATGCATTTGTAAAATAACAGAAGCAAGGTTAGTACGCTGGATCTCAGGGTCGGTAAACTCAGGACGATTATTGAAATCTTCTTCACTATAAAGTCGAATACAAATACCCGCACTCACACGACCACAACGGCCCATACGCTGATTAGCACTGGCCTGTGAGACAGCTTCAATCGGTAAGCGTTGTACCTTGGTACGATAGCTATAACGGCTAATACGCGCAGTACCTGGGTCAATCACATACTTGATACCCGGTACCGTTAACGATGTTTCTGCCACGTTAGTCGCTAATACCACTCGACGACCAACATGACTTTGGAAAATACGGTTCTGCTCGGCATTCGTTAAGCGCGCATACAAAGGCAGTACTTCGGTATCTCGAAGTTTTAACTTGTTTAACGCATCTGCAGTATCACGTATCTCACGTTCACCGTTAAGGAAGACTAGGATATCCCCAAGGCCTTCACTCTGCAGTTCATCTACGGCATCAACAATGCCTTGGATTTGATCGCGTTCGTGCCCATCGTCTTGTTCTGCTAACGCGTTATAACGCACTTCAACAGGATAAGTACGGCCAGACACTTCGATCATCGGCGCGTTATTAAAGTGCTTAGAAAAACGTTCTGGATCAATCGTCGCAGACGTAATAATCACTTTTAAATCGGGACGACGGTTAAGTAATTGTTTTAAATAACCGAGGATAAAATCAATATTTAAGCTACGCTCATGGGCTTCATCAATAATGATCACGTCATATTTACTTAAGAAGCGATCTTGTTGGATCTCAGCCAGTAAAATACCGTCGGTCATCAGCTTGATGTAACTTTTCTTGCTGACGTTATCGCTAAAACGGATCTTATAACCTACGTGCTCACCAAGCTCTGAATTAAGCTCTTCAGCAATACGATTCGCAACCGTACGAGCCGCAAGTCGTCTTGGCTGTGTATGCCCTATCATGCCATCAATACCTAAACCGAGGTCGAGGCATATTTTAGGGATCTGAGTGGTTTTACCCGAGCCAGTTTCGCCTGCAATAATAACCACTTGGTTATTTAAAATAGCATTAGCGATATCATCACGCTTTTGACTAATAGGCAGATCTTCAGGATAAGAGACTACTGGTAAGTTATCAATACGCGACTGACGCAGGCTCGACGATGCCGCAATATCTTGCTGCAGCTTATCAAAAGCTTTTTCTTGCTTTTCAGAAGGTAATTTTTGCGCTGTTTGCAAACGACGTTTAAAACGAAAACGATCGGAATGCATACAGTTAGATAGTTCAGCCGTCAGGGATTTTAAGATACTCTGCATAATAGTTAGAAAGCGCCCATTAACTCTAGTTTTAAAAGCGAAATACTATGCCAGTATCTCTAGAATTTCAAATGATTATTGGATTTCAAATGAAAAGCACTTCAGTCACCTCGCTATAACCTCGATTGGTCATCGTGATGGCACACTTTTTAGGCTATTAGTTAAACACTGAGCAAAATATAAATTTAATGAAATATATGGCACATATTATTTACACTGCTTGACATATAAAGCCGAAAAATAACGACACCACCACTAAATGAGTAGTTACTACCTAGATTAACAGCCTGTCACGATTTATTTACAGACGCCAAAACAAGCAATCAAATCACATATGCCTATCCATATGTGTTGCTTATTTGATTCTAAAGATATATTTATGAGATCTAGGTCACACATTAAATAATCGAAAGAAAATAAAATCCAAACGATTTTCGCTCGAACGAACTTCAAACCCTATAAAATGGTTATTTAAAACCATCAACACGTTGAAACTCGAGGTTATAAATGTTTGGTATTTTCAAACCGAAAGAGCACATTGCTCGTTTACCCGCAGACCAAGTTGACTCCACCTATAAATATTTAAGGTGGCAGTTATTCTTTGGTATTTTCTTTGGCTATGCAGGCTACTACCTAGTTCGTAAAAACTTCAGTTTGGCCATGCCATACCTGATTGAACAAGGCTTTAGCCGTGGTGATCTGGGTGTTGCTTTATCTGCAGTATCTATTTCTTATGGACTCTCTAAATTCCTGATGGGTAGTGTCTCTGACCGCTCTAACCCACGCTATTTCTTAACCGCTGGCTTATTAATGTCAGCTGCCGTTATGTTTACTTTTGGCTACATGCCTTGGGCAACCAGCAGTATTACTGCGATGTTCGTTTTACTGTTTTTAAATGGTTGGTTCCAAGGTATGGGTTGGCCAGCTTGTGGTAGAACCATGGTTCACTGGTGGTCTAAAAAAGAACGTGGTGAATTAGTCTCGGTTTGGAACGTTGCGCATAACGTCGGTGGCGGCTTAATCGGCCCTATGTTCTTACTTGGCTTATGGGCATTTAATGACGATTGGCATACCGCATTTTATGTACCAGCTTTCTTTGCTGTACTCGTCGCAGTCTTTGTCTGGCTCACTGTGCGTGATACTCCGCAATCTTGTGGGTTACCACCAATCGAAGAATATAAAGATGATTATCCAGATGATTACAGCACAGATCATGAACAAGAAATGACGGCAAAAGAGATTTTCTTAAAATATGTTCTTAATAATAAACTGTTATGGTCTATCGCGGTTGCTAACGCCTTTGTTTATATGATCCGTTACGGTGTTTTAGATTGGGCACCTGTGTACCTGAAAGAAGCAAAAGGTTTCACTGTAGATGGCTCTTCTTGGGCTTATTTTTTGTATGAATGGGCGGGTATTCCAGGCACCCTACTTTGTGGTTGGATTTCAGATAAATTATTTAAAGGACGTCGTGCACCAGCGGGAATACTATTTATGGCGCTAGTGACGATTGCTGTACTTGTTTACTGGTTTAACCCGCCAGGGAACCCAGCCATCGATATGGCGGCATTAATTGCGATTGGGTTCCTGATTTACGGCCCGGTTATGTTAATTGGTCTATACGCACTTGAGCTTGCACCTAAAAAAGCGGCAGGCACTGCAGCGGGTCTAACAGGTCTATTCGGCTACCTAGGCGGCGCAGTTGCTGCCAATGCAGTACTTGGCTATACAGTTGACCATTTTGGTTGGGATGGTGGCTTCATGGTTCTCGTCGCCTCTTGCTTAGCCTCTATCATTTGCTTAAGTTACGCTTATTTTGGTGAAAAGCGTTTTCACGCTAACAAAACTGGCGATACTGCGGTTGCATAAGTAATTAGTATTAGTTGATAGCTTAGAGGCTGCAATCGTTGTAGCCTCTTTTTATTGCACTGGGGTTGCTAAATATTCGCGGCATTTAAATAACACGCCTGTTGTTGTTTATCCATTGCTTTGAGTACATTTCGACGAGAAATGATCCCCACTAATAATCCTTCATCGTCAATCACAGGATAAACTTTAGGCTTCTCTTCTAGCATTTGCTGCGCGAGTTCAATAATACTGTCCGTCACCCGAACCGTGAGCACATCCTTTCTCATCAAGTCTTCAACTATCGCGACCTCTTCACAGTAATAACTCGATTCCAGTAACGATGCTAAGCAATCCTGTTCTGAAATCCAGCCAATGAGCGTATCACTATCATTCACCACAGGCGCACCAATATGAGTAGATCTTAGTAATCTATCAACCGCCGTTGCCACAGGCATATTTGCAGTCAATTTAACTGGCCGCAACTGCATATAGTCAGATACCTTTAAAGAATTCATTCCCTCACTCCTTTAATCATTGATCTATTTAAAATAATACATGGTTACTACTTCTTCTAAGCATAGGTTATATGGTTATTTCTACAATCATGACCTTAATATTGTAGAAATAACTTTATTTACCACGTTGAAAAACTAAAAAGTCTAAATATTAAACATATTATAAAAAACAAATAACCCCGCCAACGGCAAATATATCAATGCATAAAACTAGGTATGTTAAATTAAACAGATTTATACTCCAATAAAAGTCGATAATGACAAACAATAACAAATTGGATATTTATAATTCTAACTATTTATGAAATTATGTTCTTGAAGAAGGTCACACTATTGTCATAGTATCAAGACATAAGAAAGTATAAATATCTCGCTTGATGGGAAGGGAAGCAAAGCAATGAAAAAGACAATGTATGAAAAAATTTGGGATTCACACTTAGTTCATGAACCGAAAAATGGAACCCCGCTGCTCTACATCGATCGTCACTTGATGCATGAAGTAACAAGCCCACAAGCATTTGAAGGCTTAAAAGTACAAAAACGTAAGATCCGTAATCGTCATAGTATTCTAGCGACAATGGATCACTGTGTACCAACCGTTGACCGTCATCTACCAATTAAAGATCCAATTGCAGCAAAGCAAATTGATACGATGGCAAACAACTGCAGTGAACACGACCTCCTTATTTACGATATGCAAAACGTTAATAATGGTGTTATCCATATCGTTGTACCTGAGCATGGCTTTATCCATCCAGGTATGACTGCTGTTTGTGGTGATTCACATACTGCAACACACGGTGCATTTGGTGCCTTAGCGTTCGGTATCGGTACTTCTGAAGTTGAGCACGTAATGGCAACTCAAACGCTACAGCAGAAAAAATCAAAAACCATGCTTGTAAGCGTAGAAGGTACATTATCGAAGTATTCAACAGCTAAAGATATTGCCCTTGCTGTTATCGGTAAAATTGGTACTGCAGGCGGTACTGGTCATGTAATCGAATTTGCGGGCTCTGCAATTCGAGATCTGACAATGGAAGGTCGTATGACCTTATGTAACATGGCGATTGAAGGTGGCGCACGTGCCGGTCTTATTGCTCCAGATGAAACAACATATGCTTACCTTAAAGGTAAAGAATTTGCACCCAAAGGTGATCACTGGGCTGCTGCACTCGCATACTGGGAGTCACTACCAACTGATGACGGCGCTGTATTTGATACTACTATCAAGCTTAAAGCGGAAGATATTGCACCACAAGTGACTTGGGGTACATCGCCAGAGCAAGTTGTAGCAGTAAACGCAAGTGTACCTTCACCAAGTGATTTCAGTGATGAAATTAAAGCTTCTGCATGTAAAGGTGCCCTTGCCTACATGAACATTGAAGCCGGAGCAGCAATCACTGATATTAATATTGACCTTGTGTTCGTTGGTTCTTGTACTAACGGCCGTATTGAAGATTTCCGTGCCATTGCTGAATTAACAGTCGGTAAAAAGGTGAGCGCTTCAGTACAAGCAATTGCAGTTCCAGGTTCATACCTTGTTAAAGAACAAGCTGAAAAAGAAGGTCTAGATAAGATCTTAGTTGATGCTGGTTGGGAATGGCGTGAACCAGGTTGTTCTATGTGTTTAGCAATGAATGGTGACCAACTAAGCGAAGGTCAACGTAGTGCGTCTACGTCAAACCGTAACTTCGAAGGTCGTCAAGGTAAAGGTGGTCGTACACACCTTGTATCACCAGCAATGGCTGCAGCAGCAGCAATTGAAGGCCATTTTGTTGACATCCGTAACTGGGCATAAGCTTTAGCACATTAGTGATCAAGGAATTAAAATGAAAGCATATAAAAATCATACTAGTGTTGCTGCATTAATGAATCGTAGCAACGTAGATACAGACCAAATCATTCCAAAACAGTTCTTGAAAAAAGTAGAACGTACTGGTTTTGGCATTCACTTATTCCATGACTGGCGTTTTCTTGATGATGGTTCAGAAAATCCTGAGTTTGAGTTAAACAAACCTGCATTCAAAGGCGCTAAAATTTTAGTTGCTGGCGATAACTTTGGTTGTGGTTCATCACGTGAACATGCGCCGTGGGCAATTGAAGATTTTGGTTTCAATACCATTATTTCAACTAGCTATGCTGATATCTTCTATTCTAACTGCTTTAAAAACGGTATTTTACCAATCCGTGTAAGCAAAGAAGAACTCACCGCATTAATGGCTGAAATTGATGCTAACGAAGGTATCGAGTTTACTGTTGACCTACCTGCACAAACAGTAACAACACCGGGTGGTATTGTTATTAATATTGAGGTTGACCCATTCCGTAAACAAAGCCTTATCGAAGGTGCTGATGATATTTCATGGACATTAAAGCATGAAGCTAAAATCAGTGAATTCGAAGCTAAAAATAAGCAGCAGTTTCCATGGCTATGGCCTGAAGCAAGCTAACTTTTCGGTATAGCACGGTCTTAATACATCACTGAACACACTAAGATTCGGTTTAACAGCGGATAGTTATCTTCTATCCGCTCTTTCCCTACAATTTGAAGCAGGTAGCAAATATGGAAATAGTGCGCCCTCAAGTCCAATTAATGGACACAACTCTTCGTGATGGAGAACAAACCCAAGGGGTCTCCTTCACCCCCGACGAAAAAGTTAGTATTGCCAAAGCCCTACTCCAATCCCTTAATGTTGACCGAATTGAAGTCGCATCTGCGCGCGTTTCGCTTGGCGAAAAACATGCCGTATCCTCATTAATCCAATGGGCAGAGCAAGAACAAGTTGCAGACCGAATCGAAATACTGGGTTTTGTCGATCATACCAAAAGCGTTGACTGGATAACGTCCAGCGGTGCCAAAGTGATCAACTTACTCACCAAAGGTAGTGAAAAACACTGTATAGAGCAACTCCGAAAAACCCCAGCGCAACATATTGCAGATGTCAGAGAAACCATTCACTACGCCATAGAGCAAGGGTTAACAGTTAATATTTATCTTGAAGATTGGTCTAATGGTTACAGTGACAATCCTGATTATGTTTACAACATGATCAATGCACTTGTAGATTTACCAATCCAACATTACATGCTGCCAGATACACTAGGTGTAATGTCTCCAGATGAAGTCCATCTCAGCCTGTCTGATATGATTGGGCGTTATCCGCAACAGAAATTTGATTTTCATCCACATAATGATTACGGTTTAGCCACAGCAAATGCACTCGCTGCAGCAAAAGTTGGCATTAGCGCTATTCATTGTACAGTGAACTGTTTAGGTGAACGCGCTGGTAATGCCTCACTTGCAGAAGTTGCAGTAGTCCTTAAAGATAAGCTCGGTATCGAATCATCAATCAATGAACAACGCATCCATCAGATAAGCCAAATGATTGAAAATTTCTCGGGTAAAATAACGCCAGCAAACGCGCCTATTATTGGCGCAGACGTATTTACTCAGACCAGTGGTATACATGCCGATGGCGATAATAAAGGTGGCTTATATCAAACGGTGTTAGGTCCTGAACGGTTTAAGCGTACCCGAACCTATGCCCTCGGAAAAATGAGCGGTAAAGCATCGATAGAAAAAAATCTTGAAGAGTTAAGTATAGACTTAAGCCCCGAGCAAAAGACTAAATTGCTCGAGCGTATTGTCACTTTAGGTGATCAAAAAGCAATTATCACACCTGAAGATTTACCCTTTATTATTGCGGATTTACTGGAAAGTAAAGATTACTCGCATATTGAACTGCTCAACTGTTCGATTACATCTGGACTCAATGTTGATTCCACCGCAAGCATCCGTATTCGCATCGGCGATGAGATATACAAATCAGCGGGATCCGGTAATGGTGGCTTTGATGCGTTTAGTATGGCAATTCAAGCCATCATGCACAAAGTTGGATTTGATTATCCAAATTTAGAAAACTATCAAGTACGTATTCCACCAGGCGGTAAAACCAGTGCATTAACAGAAAGCTTTATTACTTGGCAGCAGGGCGATCGAAGTTTCCGAACCCGTGGTGTTAGCTCTAACCAAGTATTCGCTGGTGTGCAAGCAACAATGCGTATGTTAAATAAATTGCTACATGAAACGATAACAGCATAGCACTTCCCCAAACAGGTTTACTTTAAACCCCCTTAACGTAAACCTGTCACTAAAATAATGCCCCCCTTTATAGCAAGGTCACCATTATAGCGATGTCACAATTCGTGAATATCAATTCTAAATAATATTTAATCACATCTTGATTAGACTATACTTTGTTTATATATTGTTATATCAATAAATAATAATACAAAATTCCGCAAAACAACTCTTACATCTCCTCATTCACTAACAAACGCACGATTACCTTTTAAATAATATATTGCAGCCATAATAAAAAAATAATAAAACGCTTATAAAACCGCAATTTAATTGCGCAATTTTAAAATCAAAGTCTAAATTTAGATTAGAAGTGAGAAATACTTCAGACTTGTAGATGCTAATGTTTGCGGATGCAAGTAATTACATTTTGGGGGTAACTATGAGTATTTTTGAACATTACCAGCAAAGATACGAAGAAAGTCGTGAAGAAGAGTATACCATTCAAGAATTCTTGAATTTATGCCGTGACGACAGAACTGTATATGCATCTGCAGCTGAAAGATTACTAAACGCAATTGGTGAGCCTGAAATGGTTGATACCGCAACCGACTCTCGCCTAAGCCGATTATTTTCCAATCGTGTTGTAGCACGTTATCCAGCCTTTGAAGATTTTTATGGTATGGAAGATGCCATCGAGCAAATTGTCGCCTATTTAAAACATTCTGCTCAGGGCTTAGAAGAAAAAAAACAAATTCTGTATCTACTTGGCCCAGTGGGCGGTGGTAAATCATCACTTGCCGAAAAATTAAAAGACTTAATGCAGAATTTACCAATTTATCGCATTAAAGGATCTCCCGTTAACGATCACCCCTTTAGCTTGTTTGACGTGAATGAAGATGCCAGTATTCTGCGTAACGAATACGGTATCCCAACCCGCTGTCTTGGTCATGTAATGTCACCTTGGGCTGCTAAACGTTTGAAAGAATTTGGCGGTGATATAAGCCAGTTTAAAGTAGAGAAAGTGCGCCCATCTATACTGCATCAAATTGCCATTGCTAAAACTGAACCCGGTGATGAAAACAATCAAGATATTTCCTCGTTAGTCGGTAAAGTTGATATTCGTCAGTTAGAACATTTTTCACAAGATGACCCCGATGCATACAGCTACTCAGGTGCACTTTGTAAAGCGAACCAAGGAATGATGGAATTTGTCGAGATGTTCAAAGCCCCTATCAAAGTGCTACATCCTCTACTCACTGCAACGCAAGAAGGTAACTACAACAGTACCGAAGGTCTATCAGCCCTGCCTTTCGAAGGTATTATCCTTGCTCACTCCAATGAGTCTGAGTGGCAAACATTCCGTAATAACAAAAACAACGAAGCCTTCTTAGACCGTGTCTATATTGTTAAAGTACCTTACTGTTTACGCGTGAGTGAAGAACAATCTATATACCGTAAACTATTAGAAAACAGTGCGCTATATAATGCAAAATGCGCACCGGGTACACTTGATGCACTGTCTCAATTCACCGTTTTATCGCGCCTTAAAGATCCTGAAAATTCATCAATCTACTCCAAAATGCGTGTTTACGACGGCGAAACGTTAAAAGATACCGATCCAAAAGCAAAGTCATATCAAGAGTATCGTGATTATGCAGGCGTCGACGAAGGTATGTCAGGCCTATCAACCCGTTTTGCTTATAAAATTTTATCAAAAGTATTCAACTTTGATCATGCGGAGGTTGCAGCAAACCCAGTTCATCTTTTTTATGTATTAGAACAACAAATTGAACGAGAGCAGTTCCCTCAAGATATTGCGGACCGATATTTAGAATTTTTAAAAGGTTATTTAATTCCCAAATATGTGGAATTTATTGGCAAAGAAATCCAAACAGCTTACTTAGAGTCTTATTCTGAATATGGCCAAAACATATTCGACCGTTATGTGACTTATGCTGACTTCTGGATCCAAGATCAAGAATACCGAGATCCTGAGACCGGCCAGCTATTTGACCGTGAAGCATTAAATAATGATCTAGAGAAAATAGAAAAACCAGCAGGTATCAGCAACCCTAAAGACTTCCGTAATGAAATAGTTAACTTTGTACTCCGTGCCAGAGCCAATAACAGTGGTAAAAATCCGTCTTGGGTTAGCTATGAGAAACTCCGTACTGTAATCGAAAAGAAAATGTTCTCCAATACAGAAGAGTTGTTACCCGTTATCTCATTTAACGGTAAAACATCCACAGACGAACAGCAAAAGCATGACAACTTTGTTGACCGCATGATGGAGAAAGGCTACACCAAGAAACAAGTTAGACTATTGTCAGAATGGTATTTACGCGTACGTAAATCATCATAACTGTATTCTTTAGGGGGATGAGATGGCACATTTTATTGATCGCAGATTAAACGGAAAAAATAAAAGTACCGTTAATCGACAACGCTTTATGCGTCGTTATAACTCACAAATAAAAAAGGCGGTATCTGATGCTGTAAACAATCGTAGTATTCAGGATATTACATCTGGAGAAAGTGTCAGTATTCCAACTCGTGACATCTCGGAGCCAACTTTTCACCAAGGTAAAGGCGGCAAACGTACCGTTGTCCACCCTGGTAACGACCAATTCATTACTGGTGATAAAATTAACCGTCCACCACCAAGAGGCGGTTCAGGTTCTGGCGGAGGAGAAGCCAGCGATAGTGGTGAAGGTAATGATGATTTTAATTTTAAAATTTCAAAAGACGAATACCTTGATCTTTTATTTGAAGATTTAGAGTTACCTAATTTACAAGAAAATCAGTTTAACAGCATTGTTGAAATGAAAACCCGCCGTGCTGGCTATACTTCACATGGTAACCCCGGCAATATTTCGATTATTAAATCATTACAAAATTCATTGGCGAGGCGAACGGCATTATCCGCTGGCAAAAAAAGAAAAGTAAAAGCGCTGCAACAGCAAGTTGATGAATTAACGAATCAGGACGAAATTGAAGGCCAATTTGTCCGCGAATTAAAAAAAGAAATTGCGGAATTAAAAGAACGGATCAGTAAAGTGCCGTTCATCGACACTTTTGACTTGCGCTATAACAATTTTGAACAATATGCAGTACCGAATAGCCAAGCCGTTATGTTTTGTCTAATGGATGTCTCAGGCTCGATGGATCAGCCAACTAAAGACATGGCTAAACGTTTCTATATCTTACTGTACCTGTTCTTAACACGTACTTATAAAACGATTGAAGTAGTTTATATCCGTCATCATACCCAAGCAAAAGAAGTCGACGAACATGAATTTTTTTATTCACAAGAGACGGGTGGCACAATTGTATCGTCCGCTTTAAAACTAATGGATAAGATTGTGACCGATAAGTTTCCCGCAAATGAATGGAACATTTACGCTGCACAAGCTTCTGATGGTGATAACTGGGCTGATGACTCACCACTATGCCGTAAGCTATTGCTAGATAAAATTATGCCAAAAGTCCGTTATTTCAGCTATATCGAGATTACCAATCGTGCCCATCAGACTTTATGGCGAGAATATGAAAAAGTAGCAAAAGAATACTCACAGTTTGCCTTACAGCATATTCGCCAGCTGGAGGATATTTACCCTGTATTCCGAGAACTATTTAAAAAACAAGCCGCTTAGGGAGAGTCTATATGTTAAGAGATGAAGTGAAGCAGCTCAGCGATGGCCCCGATTGGAATTTTCCACTACTAGAAGAGTATCATATCGAAATTAAACGTATTGCAGAATACTACCGACTTGATACTTACCCCAATCAAATTGAAGTCATCACAGCAGAGCAAATGATGGATGCTTACTCTTCTGTAGGGATGCCTATTGGTTATAATCACTGGAGTTTTGGTAAGAAATTTATTCAAACAGAACAAAGCTATAAACGTGGTCAAATGGGGCTAGCATATGAAATTGTTATCAACTCTAATCCGTGCATTGCTTACTTAATGGAAGAAAACACCATTCCAATGCAAGCATTAGTTATTGCACACGCCTGCTATGGACATAACTCTTTTTTTAAAAACAATTACTTATTTAAATCATGGACAGATGCAGATTCAATCATTGATTACCTACTCTTTTCCAAGAATTATATTGCTGAATGTGAACAAAAATACGGTATCGATGCTGTCGAAAATATTGTCGATTCATGTCATGCATTAATGAATTATGGCGTTGATCGTTATAAACGCCCAAGTGAACCATCACTCAGTGAAGAAAAACGACGCCAACAAGAACGCACAGATTATTTACAAACTCAAGTCAATGAATTATGGCGTACCCTCCCCCAATACAACCAAAAATCAGAGCCTGTTGAACCAAATTACCCAGTAGAACCCCAAGAAAACATTCTCTATTTTGTAGAAAAAAATGCGCCACTGTTACAATCTTGGCAGCGCGAAATAATTCGTATCGTTCGCAAAATCAGTCAATATTTTTATCCACAAAAACAAACTCAAGTCATGAATGAAGGTTGGGCAACATTCTGGCATTATACCATCACTAATCACATGTATGACGAGGGATTGGTTTCGGATAAATTCATGTTAGAAATCTTACATAACCATACTAACGTTATTGCACAACCGGCTTATAATAGCCCGTATTATTCAGGAATGAATCCTTATGCATTAGGATTTGCCATGTTTACAGATATTCGACGTATGTGCGAAAACCCGACCGAAGAAGATAAAGCTTGGTTCCCTGATATTGCGGGTAGTGATTGGTTAGAAACCTTGCATTTTGCAATGCAAAACTTTAAAGATGAAAGCTTCATTAGCCAGTACTTGTCACCTAAAGTAATGCGTGACATGCACTTTTTTTCAATCGAAGATAACGAAAACAGTAAATTTATTGAAGTATCTGCGATTCATAATGAAGAAGGGTATCAACAATTGCGAAATAAGCTATCAGCCCAGTATAATCTCAGTAATAACGAGCCTAATATTCAGGTATTTAATGTCGATAAAAAAGGGGACCGTTCTTTAACACTACGCTATGTGCCTCACCAAGAGATACCACTAGACGCGAAATCAGCACAAGAAGTAATAAAACACCTTCATCGATTATGGGGCTTTGATGTTCGGTTAGAACAAGTTCAAGCTAATGGCAATGTGGAGGTTATCAGCCAAAGTTCCCTCCCTAAGGTATAAACTGTCCCGCGGATATAAAAAAACCAGTCAATGACTGGTTTTTTTATAAGATTATTGCGTAATCATTATTTAATGCGTTGTTCAAAAGCGACGCAAATATCATCCCATGTTTCATCACGGTACTGCTGCCAAAGTAGGCCTGAGTTCATACCATAGTTACGGATAACATTTAAGCTCTCATCCGCTTGATTATTTTGAGCTATCTCTTTCAATTCTTTGTAGAAATTTCGAGCTAATACACGAGCTTCAGGATAATCAAAATAAATTTTACCCAAAATACGGTACATATTATCAAAACCATTCAGGATCAACGCATAAACTAAATTACCTGATAAAAAGGCCAATTTATGTAGCATACTGTAATCATACGCAGTAAAGGCTTCTTTATCATCAGCAAGTTCTTCGGCTTCATTTAGAATTTCTACAACACGTTCAGGATCGCGTTTGATCGCAGCTCGAATAAAAATAACACTAATATTAGTACGGGCAGATAATAAATCACTCACCAATTCAGGTAAACGCTCAGGGTCCAATCGCACTAAATCTTCTAAGATAGACAGGCTCGATGTTTCCCAAAAATTATTAACCTGAGTTGGTTTCCCATGACGGATAGTCAGCCAACCGTCACGCGCTAAACGTTGTAATACCTCACGTAGCGTAGTACGAGTAACACCAATAAGCTCAGAAAGTTCTCTTTCAGCTGGAAGAATTGAACCTGGAGGGAAGCGATTTTTCCAGATCGATTCAATCAGATACTCTTCGGCAAATCCAGCTGGGCTTTTCGCCTTAATAATACCGTCATTCTGACGCTTTTTCTTCGTTGTTTTACTATCAGTAATATCCATTTAACTTCTCATTTGGAAATATAACAGGTTGTGTCCATTAGAATCTTAGCATCCTGATGCAAGTCCGACCAGATTTTAATTAGATACTATCACTAGAATAATTATTTTCCGATTTAAATAGTAAAATAAATTTAATTGCTATAACAATAATCTGTATCAATAAAAAGTATGGCGCACCACACGGAATACGCTTAGAATATCCCCGTTTTAAATCCCTTAAACTTAATCTTAATAAAATATTGGACAAGCCCTCATGGACATAAGCCTTAGTACGGCGGCAAAATTAAACTTCTTAGGTAATTCACCTCAGTGGTATAAAATTGCAATCATTGCATTCCTCATTATTAACCCGATTGTTTTTTCAATTGACCCGTTTATTGCTGGTTGGTTATTAGTTATCGAATTTATTTTTACTTTAGCAATGGCCCTAAAATGCTATCCTCTTCAACCCGGTGGCTTGCTTGCTATTGAAGCGGTTGCCATTGGCATGACATCTTCCGAACAAGTCCAGCACGAACTTGTGAGTAATATCGAAGTATTATTATTATTAATCTTCATGGTTGCTGGTATCTATTTCATGAAGTCATTATTGTTATATGTCTTCACTAAGCTATTGATTAACATCAAGTCTAAAGCATTACTGGCTTTATCATTTTCAGTTGTTTCAGCCTTCCTTTCTGCATTTTTAGATGCTCTGACTGTGATTGCAGTTGTGATCAGTGTCGCGATTGGCTTCTATAGTATTTACCACAAAGTAGCATCAGGCCGTGACTTTAAACATGACCATGATCATACCGACGATGCAAATGTGAATGAGCTGAAACGTCAAGATCTTGATGAGTATCGCGCTTTCTTACGTAGCCTTATGATGCATGCGGGTGTTGGTACTGCACTTGGTGGTGTATGTACTATGGTAGGCGAACCACAAAACCTAATTATTGCTGAGCAAGCAGGTTGGGATTTTCTTGAGTTTGCACTACGTATGGCTCCCGTAACGGTTCCTGTATTCTTTTTTGGTCTATTGACTTGTGTTCTGGTCGAGAAATTAAAAATATGTGGTTACGGTGCTGAATTACCAGCAGCAGTACGTACTATTTTGGTTGATTTTGATAAACATGAAGATGCAAATCGCAGCCAACGTGAACGTGTAAAACTTTATACGCAAGCGGCTATTGGTGTTTGGTTAATCATAGGCCTAGCAATGCACTTAGCTGCTGTAGGCCTCATTGGTTTATCTGTCATCATTCTTGCTACTGCATTTAACGGGATTACTGAAGAGCATGCTTTAGGTAAAGCATTCGAAGAGGCATTGCCTTTTACTGCATTACTTGCGGTATTCTTTACGATTGTTGCTGTAATTATTGATCAACAGCTGTTCATTCCACTAATTAATTCGGTTCTAGCTGCAGACCCACATCAACAACTACCGCTATTTTACTTAGCGAATGGTATCTTGTCGATGGTGAGTGATAACGTATTTGTTGGTACTGTTTATATTACCGAAGTAAAAGCAGCTCTGGTAAACGGCACTATCACACGAGATCAGTTCGACCTACTTGCTGTCGCAATTAACACAGGTACAAACCTACCTTCCGTTGCAACGCCAAATGGACAAGCTGCATTCTTATTCTTATTAACGTCTGCAGTAGCGCCACTGTTACGCTTATCGTATGGCCGTATGGTTATCATGGCATTACCATATACGATTGTGATGACGTTAGTTGGTCTTGGTGCCATTATCTACTTATTAGAACCAGCAACAGCAACGATGCTTGATATGGGGTTAATTACCGCCCATGTAGAATCTGCAGCCGAAGCGGTTAAATCAGCTGGCCACTAGTCTAGCTAAAGCATAAAAAACGCCGCTAATTAGCGGCGTTTTTTATACATGTAATCACTTTACATAAGCATTTATTTTTACACATTTTTACACTCTACATCTCATATCTAGCGCCACAATATGTTATAAAAGTAGATAGTTATTAAATTCATTTGAGACAATATATGTACCAGTTTATTTCTAACCTACCAAAACAACGCCTTCCTTGGGTTTTACTCGCTCTAACAGGTTTGGGGTTAGAAGCATCAGCCCTCTTCTTCCAATACGTGATGGAATTAAGCCCTTGTGTATTATGCGTGTATGAACGTGTAGCAATAATAGGCATTATTATTGCGGGCTTAGTGGGTGCGATAGCCCCTGCGAATCCAGTGATACGCTTAAGCGGTTTTACATTATGGTTTGTCAGCGCAGGTTACAGTTTAAGCCTCGCAATTGAGCATACCGACATTCAACTGAACCCTTCGCCATTTTCAACGTGTGACTTCTTCCCTAATTTCCCGACTTGGGCACCGCTCCATGAATGGGCTCCAGGGTTGTTTAACCCAACTGGTTTTTGTGATGAAATAAACTGGCAGTTCTTATCGTTTACAATGCCACAGTGGTTAATTTTAGCCTCTTCTATTTACTTAGCTGTTGCAGTTATCGTTTTAAGTTGCCATATTACAGGCCTGATTAAGTCAGCGAAATAACAAGGAATTGATAATGAGTAAACCAGAATTAACTCAAATTCAACAAGATCAGTTGGACGCGAAAGTATTACAACGTTTATTAGCGCATTTAGATGATAACAAACAAGTTCAAAATATTGATTTAATGATCTTGGCTGATTTTTGCCGAAACTGTTTAGGAAAATGGTATAAATCTGCTGCAGATGAACTGGAACTAGACGTAACAGATGAACAAGCGAGAGAACGCATCTACGGTATGACTTATGCTGAATGGAAAGAAAATCACCAGCTTCCAGCAACTGAAGAACAACTTGCAGCATTCAATTCGAAACCAAAAAATAACGCTAAGTAATTAATTTAATACTAAAAAGGGAGAGTGAACTTGACGTTTACTCTCCCTTTTTCACAAGTCCATTAACCGTATTGGCAAAGGTACGCAGTTTCTTGCGCTACTTTAACTTGAAACTTACTGTCGCTAGGTACATTAAACTGTTCTCCAGCATTGAATGTTTGCCACTCAGATTGTCCAGAGAGTAACACCGTTAACGCACCAGTAATCACAACCATCACTTCCGCTAAGGCTGTACCAAACTCATACTCACCGACAGCCATCACGCCAACACTGGCTTCTTTATCCGCTTCTTTAAACCCAATAGAAGCAACTTGACCATCAAAGTACTGATTTATCTTAAACATTTAAAATCCTTTTATACGATTAACTAATCTTTTAGTGCTCAGAATAACCGAAAAAATGTCTAATTAACAGTATCCCCTATTGCTAAGGTAAGTAGTGCAAAGGTAAATACTAATATCGATTAAAAGTTATAATAACCGGTCAATTGGATCATGTTGTCATCGTTATAGCTTTTATTCGCATAGTCATCATCATTAATATTAAACCACCAACCTTCAACGCCAACAGAAAGTGCTTTCGTCACATTCACTTTTGCCTGAACAAAACCATGCTGAGAGCCAAAGTCAAAATCATAATTATGGCTAATAAGTAATTCGCTATTATTTAAACCATTCAAAGTAACTCTTACACCCGCAAATATGTCATTTTGAAAACTATTATCAAGTGCTTTTTCACCATGTTGATCCCAGCTATATTCACTCAGTAAGTTAACACCAATATTTTTAGTTTGTAATAAACTAAACTCCGCACCTAATACCGCAGCACGCGTAGATTTACCTTCAACGATCTTATATAGCACTTCACCTTTTAAAATAATCTGGTTCAGATCAGCTTTAATATCTATTGATATCTGGTCAACTAAATTCACATACCAAATTGGCTCACCCACCGCTGAGTTTCGCAATTCGGGGGTACGTGTATGTCCACCAAAATAACTCACACCAACATCAATATTGTTAACACTTTTACTGTAGCGTAATGCAACATCTGGGTGATACTCTTCGCCCCAACCCGCATATTCATAGCGATAATCATTCTCGAAACTAAAACGAGCGCCTAGTGTAGGTAAGGCAGGTTCTCGGTAACCCACCAGCAGCATGGCTTCCAGTAACGCACCTTTTAGGTCTATACCCAACCTAAACATAGGCTGACCTAGCTTATCCTCTCCATTTGGTGATTCGAGATAATCCGTTTGATTCACAATATCAACTAAATGGTGGTTTTCCATCACCCCCCAATGAACTTGATCAAAACCAATAGATGCTTCCCACTTTTGAGTGACAAGCGCAGCTTTAAACTCTCTCAAATCAATATGTGAACGTTCATCATCACGTTCATCAATACGAACAAAGGGGTGTACTGTATATACCATATTGTTTTTTTTAGATGACGCTTCTATATGCGGAGATAAAGCCGCTGATATTTGATGATAAACAGGATAAGGGTAATCATTCGCTGGATATGTCGGTTGTTCAGGACTATCGAGGAAAATACGCTGCTCTAAGCTCGCACTACCCTTTACTTTTATTTCAGCATTCACATTTGTCATAACGCTCGACGTTACGAGGCCGAAGGTGATTAAACCACAGCATTTTATTAATGATTTCAATTTCATTCCCCATCAAAGAAACCAGTAACTAGGGCGAAGTAATAAACAACGATCCTTGTTGTCTCATTAGTATGTCTTTATATGTTGATTCGAAGCAATTTTTTTAGCCAAAATCATACCTAATAAGTATCAAGAACTAGAACCAAGTAATGAAAACGCATTAGACTCACACCAATCAAGTATTAAATTAACTCGTAACTCACAATGCTGGTATAATTAATGCTCAACCAATATTTATTCACATTTTCAATCAATAACGACATAAAAATGACAATAATTACAATAATTACAATAATTACAATAAGGAAAACACATGCGTTTTAAGTTATGCAGCATTATTTTACTGACTTTAAGCCAAGTTAACCCAAGCTTTGCAAGCGGCTGGTTATTTGGCATGCATAATGACGTGATCTCAAATGAAGATGGTAATTATACCAATGCTGTTTTCATCAATTATACAACTGAAGAACCCGCATTAAATAACCGCTTTTGGCAAGCGCTAACGCCGTTTGATCCAAACCCACTGAAATATGCCGTTAATTACCAAATTGGACAACAGATGTGGACACCGAGTGATATTTCGGCGACGACACCACAACCAGATGAACGCCCATACGCAGGGCTATTATTTGGTGAAGCTAGCGTATTAGGCTATAGCGCCGTCAGCTCTTACCGACTCTCTTTGCTACTGGGAACAGTCGGAGAACAGTCAAAAGCAGGTGATACACAAACCAAGGTTCATGAATGGATTGGTGCAACGCCACCAGAAGGCTGGAAATATCAAATTGAAGATGAAGTCGTATACCAACTCACAGCAGAGGCGGATCAACTTGTCGGCCGCCCGCAAATGCTTATTGGTGAATCAGATTTGTCAGTTTATCAACGCTTAGCCGTAGGTAATTTTCAAAGTGAAGTGGCACTTGGTTCGACAGTACGATGGGGACCAGATTTAGGCGCTAACTATAATAACCTAAGCCTACACCCTCAGCGACTACAAGGCATGTTACTGGCACCAAACAGCTCAGGTATTATGCTTTATGCTACGGCCGAAGTTCGTTATCGTTTCAACGATATTACGATTGAAGGTTATACACCTGATGAAGTACCGGACATTACGTTAAATAACGTACAAGTAACAGTTGCCGGAGGTTTACTTGCTTATTACCACAATATCGGCATCAAATTTAGTGTCGTGGCAATGAGTCCAGACTATGAAGAAGACGCACATAAAGAATACGTAGTCGGTAGCCTGGGATTATTCTGGCAATTTTAGTAGAATCTCCTCACAAAGTGGTCGAAATATGCCCGTTTCTTAAAATAGCTAAAAGTAGTTATCTGTTACTAATTAGCCGTGTTAGTATTCCGGTAAATTAGTCACTTTTCTGCTTTAAGATACGTTATGCATGATTCTTCATTAACATATACACGCCGCCCTAAAGGCACACTTGCCATATGCAGCCTGTATGCCTTTACTGGCGCAGCCATCACTGCGTCAGTAATATTCTCACTGCTACTCTTTTTATCTATTCACGATAAATTACTCATGCAGATTTTATTCGGCAGTTTGGCCGTCATTTTCGAACTCGGTAAATTTTTTGCTTGGTATGAATTTGGTGAGCGTATTGCTCGCAAAGCATTTCATGCCGCATTTATCGCACTTGGATTCTATTGCATCCTTGCCATTATTTCGATAGGTGGCAGTATTGGCGGCATTAACAGTGCAACCAATGTGGCACAACAGTATGTTGATCAACGCGATAACAGAGTAAATGCAATTACTCTGCAAATATCCGCGATCGACGATGAAATTGCACTTAATAATAAAGCTGCAGATAAATACCTAGAGCTACAAATGATTTCGCTTGGTGTCACTCGGATCCAGAAAGAAAATCAAGTTCTACGTGAAAAGCAAACACAGCTTAGAATTGAGCGTGATAGCGTTCCGGTCTCTGAAAAAGGGTCTGTTATCAGTTTGATCGCAAGCCTTGCAAAAATTCTGAATACGACAACAGAAGATGCACAATCATGGTTAGTCATATTCTTATCGGTATTACTTGATATTTTTGCAGCTTTCTTTGTTGGTTTAATAGGTGAGGAACTGCGTTTCCGCCATTCAATTAGCCGTAAAAAAGAACAAGAGAAAGCGGATAAAGCTGAGCACTTACGTCTTTTAGCAACGCAAAGCTATATTGAAATTGAAGCGCCAGCTCAATTAGAAGATCAGTCCTTATTAATTGAAAAACAAATGTCAGTAAGGTCTTCTGCTATCTTACAAGCAGCGCAAGAACAAGATTTAAAATGCTCAAAAAAATACATTGCAGACATACTACAACTCAGCATAGAAGAAATCGATCACGCTTTCGAAGAGTTTCTATCGTTTGGTATTGTTGAGAGAAAACGGAATAACCATTTACGTTGGATAAGACAAGCTGACGTAGCTTAACGCCTCGACTCTTTTCGATATAAAACCAACACAGTGATAGCAAGTGCTGCTGTGTTGGTTTTATTTTTAATCAAACATATACTCCAATATCAACACTTCCCGCCATATCGACCTGTTATTAAAAAGCTTAAGCAATATGAATCTCGACAGGGTTGCTAAAGGCTGTATTAATATTTTTATCCTTGATAACATAGTACTATATAGAAGCTTACCTCCCTGTTATCGACTTATGAGTTAGTCCGAATGATAAAACAACAATTACATATTGCCCTCGTTGAAGATGAAATCAATATCGCAGAAAATTATCGTGATGCGTTGCAACGTATTGGCTATCGGGTTTCACTTTTTTATAACCGCCAAGACGCACTCGCAGCTTTTACCCTGGCGTTACCTGATATGGCAATTATCGATGTCGGTTTACAAGATGAATACGAAGGCGGTTTTGACCTCTGCCGTACATTACGACAATTATCTGAGACGCTTCCAATTATCTTTTTAACCGCGCGTAGCAGCGAGTTAGATGAGATCTCAGCATTACGCCTTGGTGCTGATGATTATTTAACAAAAGACGTCAGTATTCATCAAGTATTAGCGCGCGTTTCTGCATTATTTCGTCGTATTCAAGCACTGAAAAAGCCACAATCCGCAGATGAACAAGTACTCAGTAGAGGTTCATTACGCATCAATATTGAACGTATTGAAACTTACTGGCAAGAGCAGCCTGTGATACTCACTTTAACCGAATTTTGGATTGTGCACACACTTGCTAAGCACCCTGGCCAAGTTAAAAACCGAGACCAGCTCATGGATGCTGCACATGTGGTATTAGATAACAATACGATCACAACGCACATCAAACGTATACGTAAGAAATTTAGCCACATCGATAGCGAATTCAACGCCATAAAAACAGCTTATGGTATGGGTTATCGATGGGTCATGGAGTGATAATTCACTTTAGTCTAAAAACTCAACTGCTACTTGTTGCCAGCTTAATGCTATTACTACCATGGGCGGGCTGCCAAAGCGTGAGTGTTTTAGAAACGAGTTTACGTCAAAGTCATAGTCAGTTACTTGATGTAAAAATGACCGCCGCCGCACAGCAAATAGAACGTAAACTTAATCAATCACAATACCCTAACCTTAATACCAACCAAGGCAACTATTACGCCCCGCTCACTGACAGTAAAATGTTATTAGATGGGTTTGATGGAGAAGAAAGTGATTGGGAAAATATAACCACACCTTGGTTTCAACTTAATACCTATAATTATGTAGCTGGGCTATCAACAGAAGCCAAACCATCCACAACAGTTAAATTTAAATTAGCTGCAAATGATAAATTACTCTACATCTTAATTCAGACCTCCGCTCTAACACCGCATTATTTTAACCCTATGCAACCAAAAAAAATCGCTGACCAGCTCAATATTCGCAGTATCAATAATACCGGGCTTATTTCACGTTGGCAGATCAATCCGCAAGGCTCTGGCCGGGTAGAAATGCATAATATGAGTCAAACGATGAAAACAAGTCGAGATGCGGGTACATGGTTATGGCGAGATGGTCATTATAATATTGAAATCGCAATACCGATTAACCTAGCAAGCAATGCGATTGGGTTTGATCTCGTGCTTAATGACCAACAACAAAATCAACACTTTAAATCGAAAGCAGCGACAACGTACGAGCGTAGTTTAGTCCGTGAACAGTGGGCATTAAATCAGCAACTCGCTAACTATATACAACCGGGTCTCAGTTTATACCTACTCAATAGTCAATATTGGTTGGTTGGACAACTAAATGCAGAGCAAGTAACAGGCGATAGTTTAGAAAATGACGATATCCAAGAAGAACCATCTTGGTTAATGCACACCATCTACAATAAGTTGTTCACTTCAGATCCCTTACCTTATTGGCGAGAACCAACTAGTCTAGGCCGCTGGAGATCACCACAGCAATTAGAACAAACAGCTTGGTATCAAGACTCACCGATTAATAAACAACTTAATAGTAAAGTGATTATCGTTAATGGCCAACAATTCTATGTTGTTGCAGTACAAGATTCACGACAAAGTTTACTCTCTGCCAGCGACGCGTTAAACCAGTTATTGATATTACTGTTTACTATCATCGCCGTTATTGTGACTGGCTTATTTGCATTTGCCTCGTCTTTGTCTTGGCGTATTGTTCAAATGAAGAAACACTACCGCGCAGCAATCGATAGCGACGGTAAAATAATGGCAGTGCCAGCCGCCAGTCGCCTCCCTGATGAATTGGGCGATTTATCCCGAGTGATGCAACAACTGACTATTAATCAAGGTAAGTACACTGACTATCTGGCCACATTGGCAGATAAGCTTTCTCACGAATTGAAAACACCTGTTGCCGTTATTCGAACATCACTCGAAAATATGGAACTATCAAATTTAGATCCAGAAGCAACGAAATATCTCACTCGCGCAATGCAAGGTACTAACCGTTTAAGCCAGACATTAAATGCCCTAAGTGAAGCGAATAGGTTGGAACAGAGTTTAGAATATGCGCAATGGCAAATCGTCCCATTAGACGATATGTTAGAAGAGTTAACCGAAGCTTATCGACAGATTTATAACCGCCATCAGTTTCACTTAAAGTATGATAATAGCCTTGAGTATGCCATCAATTTAGCACCCGAACTCATCGTACAATTACTCGATAAACTCATCAGTAATGCCGTTGACTTCGCGCCAGTCAATGACGCTATTGTATTTACCCTAACCAAACAAGATAAACAACTAAAATTAACGATTGAAAATCAAGGTCCACATTTTAGTAGCGATAATATCTCGCAGCTATTTGATTCTATGGTATCCATACGCCAACAATCTGAGACACCACATCTAGGTTTGGGTTTACATATTGTCAAGCTAATTAGCGACTTCCATCACGGCAACATAAATGCAAAAAACTTATCGGGTGATAAAGGCGTTATATTTGAGCTATTATTACCTATAGAAAACAAATAATAGCGTTTAGCGAGGAGGAACCTCATGTTAATACGGCCTATCGCAAAACGTAATGGCATAACAGTGACGATTATTGCAGCCCTGTTAATTTTCAGCAGTATTATTTCGTTGTTAACTACATCCGCAGACACAGGCAATTACCTCTATTTTCCTCTGGCAGCAGGGGCGCTTATTATTGGCATATGTTTGTTAATTGTCGGCATCGTGAAAATTAATGACCTATATTACCGTTTCTCACTGACAAAAGAAGGGATTCATTATTTCACCTCACGAGGTGGTTTTACTATCCTTTGGGAAGATATACAACGAATCGATATACCAAAGATAAATGAGGGATTAGAGTTAAAAGAATTACCCTACATAGGTATCCGCCTCAAACACCGAGAGCATCTTATCAATAGCGCGTCCCTACCCACTTTATCTCACATGTTATTAGAGCAAAGAGCCCTTATCATGCTCACAGCACCCAACTCGCCCCTCTATGGCAATGCCGATAATATGCTTTATCCAGACGTAAAAGTAACCCATAATTATCGAGGACTACAAGCCATGTTTATTAACCGAATGCAGTACCTCCATAATACGCTTGGTTATGATATTTACTTCCCGAACGATGATCTCGATCGCGCACCCACAGAGTTTGTTCAACTATTACGCGAGTTTAAAACAGATTGCTCTAGATCATTATAAATAGTAATTATTATCAATTAGAGTTGCATTTGGTATATTTATATGGATAATACGAACTATTCTCATTAAGACATAGTCTATTTTTAAAATAATGTAGCCTATATATAAAAATAAAAAGGATTTGTTGTGAAAAAATCTGCCCTTTGCTTTGCCATCTCTTCAGCGTTACTTACTGCTTCATTTGCATCACATGCTGCAAATGTAAAAGTACTTGATAAAACCCTTTCTCCTGCTGCAAACTTTCTTGCATATACAGAATTTGAATTATCAGGTGAACCACTTGCTGAAGCTCTCGGTTTAGACCTTGATGTTTTAGACCCGAACCAAGTTGATCAACCAACTGCATTCGATTACGCAGCGGGTATTGAAAGCTACGAGTATTCAGAAGAAGCGATGTACGCGTTAAACTACCAGTCTACTATGGGTCCTCACCTAGTTAATGGTCCCGTTAACCAAGCGCGTGGCGGCTCTCTTGCTGACTTAGGTAAACGCTTCATCTCACTTGCTGACGCAGTAGGCTTCCCAAGTGAAGAGATTCCATTAAACATGTATCCTATTTCGGTACCATACGTTTCAGGTAACCCTGAATTTGTAGGTAAAGTAGATATAACAAAAGTGGGTGGTGAAGAAATTGAAGTGTTATCTGCAACAGGTGTCGCAGCAACCCATAAAACAATTACTCCAGCATACTTCCGTGATTACAAAACACTAGCGTGGGACAGCGCAAGTTTCGATAAAGCCTTAAACCCAGGTGCAATCGGCAGCATTTTCCTTAAAGAAGTCATGTGGTCACAAGATTTCTTAGGTGGCATGCACGTTACAGCAACAGATGAAGAAGTTGAAGCAACATCAAGCACAATGGATCAAGACGGTAAACACAGTCTTGGTGTATCTGCTGCCGATGGTTTCAACGGCATGATATTAACTGAAATGTCAATCGATAAACTACTCATCCTTCAAGAACAGCTTGGCTTTGACGGTAAAAACTTAGGTGTTAAATTCGGTCCTAACTACGATGCATCTAAAAACCCAATCTGGTTTGCACACAAAGTAGCAGTTAAAGAAACACAAAAGAACAACGTAAATAACATCGGTAAATTAACAGTTACAGATGGTTCATCATCACTACGTGATACTTGGATGTTATTATGGCCTGTAAGTGAATTCTATGCATTTACTGACCAACGCACAGCGAATACTGCACAGAATCCAGCATTTAAAGCTGTATTTGATGGCAAGCCATTTGCTGCAGCACCGAAACAAAATATCGATGGTAAAACAAGCAACAATGTAGCTGCTGACGATGCATTTTCTCTTGCAAGTAACATTGCTAACCTATCGTTCCAAAATTTAGAAAATCTACACTTTAATAAGAAAGCTGGTACGTTTGTAACTAAATACGATGGCAAACAAAATGCAAAAGTTGAGACATTTGACGCTGCATACAGCATCGTAGCACTATCTATTTACCAACGCTCACAAGATGCACTACCTGTTGGTTATGCAGCTGCAGACGGCGGTGATGTTGACCTAGAAACACCTCAAGGTAAACAAGCACTAAGTCTAATAAAAGCACAAGCAAATTACATCGTTAATACACTAGTTGCGAAAAACGGTCTAGTATACGATGGCGCAACAGTTGGTAAATCAGTAGATAAAAACCAATCACTTGATGCACAATTTGCTGCAATCCGTGGTTTAGTTGCTGCTTACCTTGCAACACAAGATGACACTTACAAACAAGCTGCACGTTCTATCTTCCTAGCGGTAGAAAAAAACATGTTTGATTCAGAGTTAGGTACTTGGGCACAAACGCCAGGTAAAGCAACAATCCACACACCGTTAACTGCTGCGGCAATATCGGGTGGTTTACGTGAAACTATACTTCACCTTGCAAATGAAGAAGGCGAACATGTTCCAGCACTAGAACTACAACACTTAACAGAGCGTTATACAGCTTGGTTCAAGAAAGTAGTAAATGGTGGCCAACAATTAGCTGAATGGATTGGTGATTCAGGTGAAAATATGTTGGAAAACAGTACAACTACCGATTCAGATAATGACGGTGTACACCAAATAACAGGTGCCGGCGGTAAATACGGTACAGCACAAACAATGGCAGCAAAAGTATCGGTTAGTGCAAACTAGTCTAACCCTTTTGGCAATGAACGCCATCTCGCAACACAATTGTTAATTAACATGTATTGACTAATGAAAGTGTTGCGAAATTAAAATAAAAGTTGTAAAAAGGGATGAGAATTAACTCAGCCCTTTTTGCGTTTTCATTACGTCGATATGAATAAGGTTTTATCATGTCAGTTCAAGTAGCAACCCCAATCGGTGATAATATCTGGTCACGTTTACAGTGTCATTTTAAACGTCTCGCTTTTCATCATAAGAAAGCCGAAACGATATTATATTTGATGTTCCTGTCAGGACTTTTACTGTGGCCATTTATTACTATTCCATGGCAAATAGAACGTACTGTATTGCTGATGCATATGCTTGCAGGTATCAGTATCTTCCCTGTTTTTGTTGGTAGTTTCTGGCTCTCTCACCGAAACCTTATTCAAAACAGTAAAAAGAAATTCTTACGTCAAACCGGTACCATTATCGAATATTTGCTCATTGTTTGTACTCTTACCGGTGTCTATCTTACTTTTTGGGGTAACACGGGTAATAATTTCAGTATACTCATGCAAGATGTTCATTTTTACAGCTCATGGCTACTTGCCCCGCTTGTTCTTCGCCACGCTTGGCGCTGGACTGTAATCAAATTCTTTAGGAAGTCTTAATATGTTTGCCAGTTTTTTAATCACTTTTCGTGAAGGACTTGAAGCCTTCCTACTCGTTGGCATTATACTTTCTTACTTAGCAAAGCTTGGCCAATCAAAACATAACAAACTTATCTATCTAGGTGTTGCGCTCGGTTTAATTGCCTCATTAATTGTCGCTTTCATTTTCCAGTTCGTTGTCGATCAGTTCGACTCGCATGAATATCGTAATTTATTAATGGCGGGTATTTTAGGCTTCGCGACCTTGGTACTCACCTACATGGCCATTTGGATGCAACGCCAAGCCAAAACCCAAGTCTCTAACATGCAAGAAAACATTCGCGAGATCTTAACCACAGGTAATGTCTTTGGTTTAATCTTTTTAGCTTTCCTTGCAGTAATGCGCGAAGGATTTGAAACCGTACTATTTTTCTCGGCGTTAATGTATTCAGGTCAAGGTGATTTCTCACTACAAGATGGGTTGATCGGTGCTGGCGCAGGCTTAATCGCATCGCTGGTATTGGTTGTCGTACTGATGCGTGGTAGCCGCAAAGTGCCACTACAAGCATTCTTTAAATGGACAAGCTTGCTGATTATCATTATTGCCGCAGGTCTATTGTCTTCGGCAAGTAACATGTTACAAAGCGCAGATGTATTACCGGTCTTCCAGACTGCCGTGTTTGATATTAGCCATATCCTTGATGACCAAGGCGTATTTGGTACTTTCTTGCGTGCTTTATTTGGCTATAATTCATCACCGAATTTATTACCGCTTGTTATTTGGTTCGCTTATTTAGCGATATTCACTGTGTTTTGGCATCGTGGATACCAAGCGCCAGCTAAAACAGCCACAACTTAGTTTTAAACAATAAAATGAGTGGCGAACATAAATACAATCTCTTTATGTTCGCCATGTAAGAATAAAAAGCATATTAATCATTGAGTAAATAATGTCGAAAGAAATTGTAATTTTAGGTGCTGGTCCAGCCGGACTAATGGCCGCATGGGAATTTAATCAAGCTGGTTACCAAGTAACTATCCTAGAACGTGAAGAGTTTGTTGGCGGCATGTGCGCAACGCAAACCTTCCAAGGTGAAAAAGGTGAATACCGCTTTGACTATGGTGGCCATCGCTTTATTACTAAAAACCCGAAACTATTACAGTTTATCGATGACTTAATGAGTGACGATTTGCTGTATGCAGAGCGTACCAGTGTGATCCGTTTTAAAGGACGTACCTACAACTACCCGCTTGCAATTGGCAACTTATTACGTAATGCACCGTTAAGTTTATTAGCTGGTGCGGCTGTAGACTTGGTATTCAAATTACCCTTCCAAAAACGCCCAAGTGAACAAAGTACCAGTAACTTTGCAGAATGGATTGAAACGCGCTTCGGTACCACCTTATACAAAAACTTTTTTGAAGGTTACACCGGTAAACTATGGGGTATCGACCCACGTCAATTATCAGCCGACTGGGCATCGCAACGCATTAGTTTGCTAGATTTAAAAGATGTTGCTCGACGTTTAATACCAACGCGTGGCGCAACACCGCGTACTTACGCTAAAAAATACCGTTATCCTAAACTCGGCTTTGGCCAAATGTACACCAAACTTGCAGAAAGACTGCAAGAACAAGGAGTAACGATTGTTCGAGGCGCTAACATCACCGCATTAGAACAAGGTCGAAATGCGCTTAAAAATAATCGTAGAATTGATGCCGTCACTTATGAACTTAACGGTGAGACACACTCAATTAACTGTGATCACGTTGTCGGCACTATTCCTTTACCTGTGGTTTGTACTTTAACAGGATTTGATTCTGGCCTAACTTATCGTTCATTGCGCTTCTTCAACATGCCTATGGCAACAGAAAACGTGTCACAAAATACTTGGCAGTACCTGTCTGATCCAGAGTTAATCGGTACGCGTTTGCAAGAACCACGTCGTCGTTCGCCATTCATGGCACCCAAAGGACAAACATCGGTGATGATCGAGATCCCGTGTAATAAAGATGACGATGTTTGGCACATGGACAACGACAAACTATTAAAACGCGTAAAACAAGATCTTAATCACCTAGGAGTGCCAGATGTAAGTACCGGTGAGTTTTTTACCACTTACACCGAATACGCTTATCCAATGATGGACGTGAGTTATAACGCCAAACGCGAAGCCGCAATTACGCACCTTCACCAATTTGATAATTTAGTGATGACTGGTCGCCAAGGTACTTTCCGTTACATCTTCACCGATACAGCAATGGAAATGGGCTTAATGGCGGCAGAAGGTATTATTAAGGGTGAAGATAATCGTCGCCAGATCTTTGATCACCGTAACGAAAAAACAGTGATTGAAGTACAAAGCATTATGGATGATAAAAAAACGCCAGAGGAAAAAAATGTCGCTTAAAACAATCAATAGAATTACGGTAAAATCATTTATCTTAAGCTTATTCGTATTATTATTTAGTGCGCAAAGCTTTGCTTATTCTTATGCTGCCGCAGGTAAAGAGCCATTAATTGAGGGTCGAGAAGCCTTGTTAAAAGCGTTATCGGCAAATGATTATACTGCAGTACAAACTGCCTATGATTCGATGCAGAAAGAATTCGTTTATTTCAACGAACACCATGGGCTCGCTGTCGATCAACAAATGCAAACAGCAATCACCAATAAAGATCAACAAGGTGTAACCACAGCATTAATCACCACGATAAAAGCAGAAGTTATGCGTCGTCTCAACGGTGCAGAGCAAAACATTAATGACTACCAAGTGGCTAAAGTCTTAGTGGTGAAAAGTAAATTATTTATTGATTTACTTGCTGCCGATTTAACCGCTGATAATCGTCAACAGGCCGATATTGCCATTCGCGGTGCCCTTGCGTCGATTGGTAATCCAGGTGTATTTGGTGTAGGTCAAAAGCCTGCAGATGTAACGCGCTACATTAAATACCGCACTAATTTACAAGCTGCATTACAATTTACATTGCCTGATGCTCCAACAAAGTAATAAACCTTGGCACCCTGGTTTAATCGTTAGTATTAGCTTAATAGCCTGCATTGCAGGCTATTTTGGCCTACTCAATTATTATAGCTTTGATATTAGCAGTGATGATGCGCTTTATTTTCAGCGTGCGCTTAGCCACTTTTCAGTATTAGAATTTAGCCCTCACTTTCCCGGTTACCCTGGTTTTGTTTGGCTAGAACGACTTATCAGTGCGATAAGTTCACATCCCAACAGTAATGTCTTACTCAGTTTCCTTTCTGCAATAGCGTTAACCTGCATTGTTTTTGTGTATTGCTATCAACGTATGCGAATAAAGTCATTTGCATTATTCGCAGTTGTACTTTTTTTACTGCAAGGTAACATTGCAGAATTAGCCTTAAACGGTTTATCAGACGCTTCCGCTCTGTGGTTCTTTAGCTTATATTTATTATTAACCCGTTTTCATTTACCGCTCGGCTCAAACCTTTTATTAAAGACTAAATTACACCGTGTATTACAGCCTCTTTTACAAAGTCAAACATTCAGCGCTATTATCAGCGGATTATTACTGGCTGCATGCCTAGCAACCCGGCCTTCTTATTTACCCTTAGTCGCCTGCGCGCTCCTGCTCGCTCTCTGTTACAACAGCCAACGATACTCAAACTACAAACGACTCGGTTGGCAGATATTAAGCATCACCCTGGTAGGCATCATTTGTGCGCTCTACGTATTCATGCAAGACGGTTGGGCCTATATAGAGGAAGGACAGCGATTCACCCAAGGTCACTTTACTATTTGGGGTAATACTACAAGTACAACAGATTCACGACTGATCCAGTGGCTGACGACATTAACGAATACCTACTCCACTCTCGGGGTAATATTATTAACTTCGATGCTTACCATTGGTTTATATCTACCAAAAACCCGTGGATTAAGTATTCTCGTGTGCTGTTGGTTTGCCTGGATCATCCGAGGCCAGAATCCAGAGAATATCCGTCACTTAGCTGTTTTTAGTTTATTACTACCGATTATCTGCGCGCAACTCTTGGAACACGTTTACCAAACGCAGCGTATTCGACCCGCTCTATATATATTAAGTATTACCTTACTCGTGACACTGGGTTATCACAGTATCAAACAATTCACCCAACAACAAAATGCCCCAGTATTACAAGCGACTCAGTTCTTTAACACAATAGATAATCAGCAAATTATCATCAGTAATTATAATATTGATAATTTACGGCATAACCTACCACAACATGTCATCTTAGACCGTCATTATCAGAGCAGTAGTAATTATCAAGCCCAACAGCAAGGCTACTGGCGACTAAGCAGTAATAAACTAGGTACTGATAAACGCGTAAATGACGATTTAGTGGCATTATTTAAAGGCCGCTTTCTTGGCGAACGAAATTTATACTTATATTACTTTGATCTGAATCATTTAAATCCGCGATCATAGCTACAAATATTGCACTATGATTTCAACGCGATATAATGATAACCATTCTTAATCGTAATGCCACCTTTCCCCCACCAAGATGCCGTAGATCTATGAATATGAATATAAATATTTTTCCTAAATTAATGTTCGCCTTGTTACTTTTAGCAAGCCACTCGCTTTATGCTAGCACTACTTATTCAAATACAAAAAGTAACAGCTTATTACTATCTATAGATGGTACGCAGTTTATTAGTGCAAACATGGACGCTGGTAGCGTCAGTCTTATTAACGCAGAAAGCGGCAAGCTAATGGCTGAACAAGCCCTCGGTAAAGACCTACGTCGACTTGCATTAGACCCAATAAATAATCAATTATTAGTCAGTGATTATCTTGCCGATCAACTGTACCTCATTGATGCTAAAAGCCTGAAACTCATTAAAACAATCAAAACAGGCTATCGCCCGTTTGGTATTGTTTATGATGGATATAATAAACAATACTACGTCACATTGTTTGAAGCGAAACAGCTAATAACCGTTTCAACCGACGGTAAAATAACCGCAACAACACAAACAGCAGATACACCGCGTGGTCTTGCATTAGCAGGTGATGGGCGTTTATTTGTTACTCACAGCATGACCGGCCAAGTGTCCATCTATAATACGCGCACACCAAACCTCGAATTAAACAAAATCATTCAACTTGCCGATACCCCAGAACATAGCTCTCGTGCAACACCACAAGGTAAACCGCGTGTATTAGATAACATTGCGATCTCTCCAGATGGCACACAAGCTTGGTTACCCCATGTACTGTGGTCATTTACACAAGACTTTCATTTTCAATCGACCGTCTTCCCAACGATTTCGTTACTTGATCTAACACCAGGTAAAGAAAAAGAACTAGTCGATAAACGTAAACAATTATTCAAACAAATAAACATCATTGAGAACAACAATACCACGCGTATTGTGTCTAACCCACATGACGTGGCGTTCCGTGAAGACGGCAAAAAAGTATTTATTACTCTCTCTGGTTCAGAAGACCTGCTCGTGTTTGATTTATCTCGGCAAGGTAAAATAGGTAAAAAACCTAAACGCCATCGCCGTACCAAATTACAAGGCGGTGTGAAAGCGACACAAATTTATCGTCATATTCCCGGCACTAATCCGCGTAGCCTGATTGAAAAAGACGGTACACTCTATGTCCAAAACGCCATGTCTCACGACTTAGTGAGTTTTGATGTGAGTGGTAAAGGTCCGTTTGCTAAAGTTAAACTGGCTAATGCCCAGTTTTCCCAGTTAATTAGTCAAGATCCCATTGCACCAGAACTACGCTTGGGTAAAACCCTCTTTAATCTTGCAAATAGTGATAAATTTGAAAACAGCGCCATGGCAGGTGATTATTGGATGAGCTGTAACTCTTGCCACCTTGACGGGTTTAACTTCACTAACAAATACTTATTAGCCGACGGTACCAAAGACGTTAAAGAAAATGCCATGACGGGACATGTAGGTTTGGCAACCATGATCGCTGGCGACCCTATCGAAGCCTATATAGATATGATTCAAAAAACCCAAGGTGGTATGGGGACCGACCCGAAAAAACCAGAACTACCTAAAGTTGATCCTAAATCACCGTCTGCAGAGATCGTACGCTTAATGTCAGCATTAAACATGTACGTGACAACGAAAGAAAACTTACCTTATCTATCAACCTGGTTACGTTTTGATGACGAACGCAAGTTCACTCACAAATCTGAATGGTTAAATTCAGCAAGTTGTGAATCATGCCATAGCACCCTCTACAAACAGTGGGCTGACTCTAACCATGGGATGCACATGGATAGCCCTTATTACCGTTTCCAAGAAAACTTAGCCGCAGAATCAGAAGGTGAACCATTTAGAAATTTATGCCGTGGCTGTCATGCACCGCAAACCTTACTTAACAACAATAAAGCACCCTTGACTCATCTTAACAACATGTATGAAAAAGAAGGGCAGAGCCTACGTGATGCACTAAAAGAAGGTCTACCTGTTGATGAAACTGGCACCAGTTGTGTTTTCTGTCATCGAATCACCAAAGCGGAAGACGCTGGCGGTAATACCGACCTTACGGTTAACTTAAAAGATCGTGCTAAGTACCTGTTTGAGTTCTCTAACAACCCAGTGCTAAAATTCGCTGCTGAAGCACAGATAAATGCATCACCACAGCAGCACAAAGACAGCTATTCAAACCCAGAGCTGTACAAGAGCTCATTATATTGTGCGACCTGTCATAATGAATTCACCCCCGGTCAAGGTGCCAATGTGAATAACAACTATGGCGAATGGCAAGCCTCCAAATTTAACGCACCGGATAATCCAGAACAGAACAAAACCTGCATTGATTGCCACATGCGTATGGATATGACTGATTTTGATAAAAAGGTACCAGGACAAGCCACGGATAATGGACCAATTAAACCAAACTTAATTGCGCATAACTTTATTGGTGGTAACTATTACTTCTCTGACATGCGTTCGAAAGAACACGGTAAACTCAGCCGTGAAATTTTACGTAACGCCCTACTGCTCGACGTTGAAACCAGCGAAGATGGCCGTACTATTGATGTGAAAATCACAAACCATAATACAGGTCACAAAATGCCGGGTGGCGCACGTCGTCAAGTATGGGTTGATCTTGTAGTAACGGATAGTAAAGGCGTAGAGCGCTTAGTGAGTGGTCAGTTAAACGATGGTTACTTACCAAAAGACAGCCGTGTGTTTGCTAAAAAGTCTGGTTACATGCACGGCGAACCCGTTGGTCTTAAATTCTGGCGCGTCGAGAAGATTCTATCGGATACCCGTATCTCTCCTGATGAAACTCGTGTTGAATCATTTGAACTACCTGAAGGTATCAGCTATCCAATCACGGTAGTCGCTAAAATTAATTACCGTTCGTTCTCAAAACCACTAACAAGTAAGGTCCAAGCAGCCTTCCCTGAGCAAAATATTCCTTTTGCTGATGTGATTGAATTAAATAAAGTCACCAAGGTTTTCCGTAACAAATAACATCTAACCACACGATTAGAATTGAGGCTGTAATCCTATTTTACAGCCTCAAATCAAAGCAGTAGTTTTACTGTATGATTCAATCACTATCTAACCTATGATTCTCCTCATCATCTAGCTCCATTTATAATATCCTTAATTTAGATGACCTTACTCGTGAAAAGTACTAACTAATTATTATTTTTATAACTTTAGCTTCACGATCCCGTAGAGAAATGAAAACAAATTTCATCAAGGTTTCTTATGTTTTATACAAAAATAAAAAATAAAAATTCATTCATATTGAAAAACAACACCAATAACTCCTCCGCTGAGTTCTATCTTGTAGCGCAACCCATTGTTCAACCTAAAAGTAGAAATGTGATTGCAATTGAAGTATTGACCAATTTGATTAGCAGCTCGAATGGGACTATTCACGCTGAAGATTTTTTTAGTGACATTTCAAATGAATTTATAAAATCATTAATCATGATTCAAATTGAAGAATTAAATAATATAAAGGTTGCAATAAATAGTAAAAATATAGTTGCATCAATTAACATTCCATTTGATTTACTTTCTGATATCGAATTCATAAGATTAATCATTAATAAAAGTCAAGTTAAAGTTGCGCTCGAGGTAACAAACTTCAAAAATTCAACCTTGATGACAGACAATATAAAAAAATCTGTCTCAATAATAAAAGAACATGGCTTTGAACTGTGGTTGGATGATTTCACATCTGAAGATATACCAAGTAATGCGCTGTATTTATTAAAATGGGATCGAGTTAAAATAGATAAAACGTTCATCTATAGGCATATAAACAACCATTCTTTAATTTCAGATTTACTGAACTACGTTTCTAATTTTTCATTTAATAGTATCGTATTCGAAGGTATTGAATCAGATTATCAGAATGATCAAATATCAAAATTTAACTGTCTCTGCCAAGGTTACCTTTATAGTCGTCCGTTAAGACTATCCCACATGGTACTGTAATTCTCTTATTAGGCTACAACACCTAAAAATTGTAAATAATTATTTACACGCAATTGTTCTTTTAAAACAAACTATTAAGCTAATGCTAGGTTTTATCTAATTAAACACATCAATCAATATAAATATGTATTTGCAGTATTTTTACTCTAGTACTCACCATTTATTTCAATAAAATACTTTAAACATTACTTATGTTTAGAATGAGATTTAATATGCAACACACTCAACACTCTAGCTTTGAAAAGTTAATGATTGATCAGTCAAACGCTTTAATGTCTAGTGACCCTAGAAAATTTATATCAACTTGGCGTAATACCTCTTTAAGCGTTATGAATTGGTTTAATATTGATAGAATATGTCTACATCCAAATACAAAAGTGTTAGTTAATAACTGCAAGGTAGAGTCTGTCGAGCGGGATGGAATACCGCCTTTAAGCTTGGATCATTTGATTGAAAATGATTATTCCGACTATTTTACATTATTTAGAGAAAAAAAAGATTGGGTGATTTTTAATGCCCAAGAGCTTAAAAAGCATAAAAACAATGTACTAAGCAAGCTGTATCAACAAGGGGGTCGTTGGCATTGCATCATTCTTTTACAAAGCTTTGGCCAAAGCTGGGGGCTTCTAACCGTGACTTGCTTTGAAAATAATAATAAAAAGTTCAACGTAATCGACCTACAACGTTTAAAACTATTATGTGAACTTTGGTTATGCTATTGGCAAAATTCAACATTAATTCGAACTTTGCATCAAGGTGAAATTGTATCAATAAATGAAAGTGAGAAAATTTTTAAACTGACTAAAAAGCAACGAGCTGTGCTTACATTACTTGCTCAAGGTAACACTGCAAAACAATGCGCAGATAAACTTAATTTAAGCTCTCGTACAATTGAATCTCATAAATACCGTATGCTCGATATACTGAACTTAGATAAGCATTCAAATTTAATCCAGTTTGCATTACGTAATGGCTTAGGAATTTCAGAAGATTAAGTTATGTAAATGACGGAAAACTACTACTAGCGGATATAATTACCGCTATTACTCAAGCATAGTACCGAGCAACCCCTCACCCAAAACGTTGAACTTTTACCTATACTTTCTAATTAATTCGCCTTTTTGAGTATTATGCATAAGCTTATAGATATCTTTGTAAATAAAGTAACCTCTATGCACGCATATATAGCTAAGCAACCGATCCTAAATAGTGCTCGTCACATAGTGGCTTATGAACTTTTATATCGTGATAGTTTAGAAAATACGTTTCCACTTATTAATGCCGAAATTGCGACAGAGCGATTGGTTTATGACCATTTATTAAGTTCCAACATTGATAAATTGGTTGATAACAAACCTTACTTTATTAACTTCACAGAGAAAAGCATTCTCAATGGTCTACCTAAAAAGCTCATTAATAAACCCATTGTAATTGAAGTACTTGAAGATGTGCCACCCACACAGGCAGTATTAAGGGCGTTAAAGAAATTTAAAAATGATGGATTTACAATTGCATTAGATGATTTTATTTATTCTGAAGACTGGCTACCATTTTTTGGTGTTGTCGATATTATTAAGTTTGATATTACCCTCACCTCATTTAACGAGATAAAAGAATTAACACCATTATTAGAAAAATATGGCATAAGTACTCTAATCGAAAAAATAGAAACTGAGGAGCAATTTAAACAAGCTAAAAAGCTCCAAAGTACATATTTTCAAGGCTATCTGTTTGCAGAACCTGAAATTGTGCTAAACGATATTAATAAACCAGATTTAGACATAATCAACTTTAATTAATTCGATTAACGGCTCGCATTACCATTCATGAAATGCTTACGGCACAGTGAGACATAACGCTCATTACCACCAATTTCAACTTGCTCACCTTCTCTTAATACCACACCGCAATCACTGACCCTAGCATTCATGTGCGCTTTATTACCACACCAACAGACTGTTTTAAGTTCTTCAACTTTATCTGCAAGACACATTAAGTGGTATGAACCTTCAAACATCTCTAATTTAAAATCTGTTTTCAATCCATACACAATCACAGGAATATTGAGTTGGTCAACCACATTGGCTAATTGGTAAACCTGTTCTCGAGATAGAAATTGACCTTCATCGATTATGAATACGTCAATTTTTTCATTTTCTAATCGTGTAGATACCGTGGTAAATAAATTGGTCTCTTTCTCAAATACATCAACTTCTAGTTTTAAGCCAACACGCGCGCCTATCACACCTTTACCGTAGCGACTATCACACTCAGGTGTCATCGCTAATGGGTGCATACCACGCTCAATATAATTAAAGTGAGCTTGGATCAATTGTGTTGATTTACCTGAATTCATAGCTGCAAATTTGAAATGCAAAGATGCCATTTTATACCCTCAAAAAAAACGCCTGTATAAACAGGCGTATATAATTACTTCACATTAATACCACTCATTATAAACAGCGTGTTATTAATGTCTTATTTATACTTTACGACTTACTCGCGACATAATAGCAATCACAATTGTAAATGCAATTGCTGAAGCGATAAAGCCAGAAAGCACAGAGCTTGTTATGCCAAGTACCAAATAACCAATCGCACTTACTAACGCAATTGATAGCGCATATGGAAGCTGTGTCATTACGTGATCCATATGATGACAGTTGGCACCCGTTGACGATAGGATCGTAGTATCAGAGATAGGTGAACAATGATCGCCAAATACAGAACCCGCAAGCACAGATGCTAACATAGGCAACATCAACGAAATTTCTGTACCCGCAGCCATATCTCCCGCGATTGGTAACATGATACCGAATGTGCCCCAGCTTGTTCCCGTTGCAAATGCCATAAAGCCTGCTAATACAAACATGATAATCGGTAATAAACTCATTGGGATTGAATCCCCCACTAATGCAGCAAGGTATTTACCAGTTTCCATAGAACCAATAGTTGAACCAATAGCCCATGCGAAGAATAAGATATAAACCGCTGGTAGCATTGATTTAGCACCGTGGAAACTTGCTTGTGCGAGTAATGAAATAGACACACCAGAAATGAGACTCAGCACAAGTGCCACAGCAAGGCCAGATAAAGCACCATAAACTAAAGAACTACCTACATCTGTATTTTCAAATGCGCCGAGAATATTAAATTCTTTGCCATCCGCAGCTAGCGCCGATGCGCCCGAGTTCATCATAAAAAAGATAGTAGCAAAGATAAGCACTAAAATAGGTAAAATAAGACCTGAAATATAACCACCTTCAGCTTCTTCTAATTCTATTGTTGAACCCGCTGGATTACCTTTTTTAGCATCAAACAACTCACCATTTTTTGCCGCTTTTTCTTCTTTTGCCATCAAACCAAAATCAAGGTTGAAGCAAGCAACCGCAAATACCATTGCAATAGCAAAGATAGCGTAGAAGTTCATTGGTATCATTTGAACAAATGCCGCTAGAGGGCTGATATCCGTAATAGCGTGACTGGCTAAAATACCACCAATAACAGCAATGATATAAGCACCCCAACTTGAAATTGGCATTAATACACACATAGGAGCTGCGGTAGAATCAAGCAGATAAGCTAATTTAGCACGAGAAACTTTATAATGGTCTGTCAGTGGACGACTTACACTACCCACCGCAAGGCTATTAAAGTAATCATCAACAAAGATGAAAACACCTAAAAAAGCGGTCAGCAATGTACTACCACGACGAGTCGTAATTCGCTGTTTTGCCCAATCAGCAAACGCACTAGTTGCGCCGCTTACCATCATAATACTCGTTAACATACCAAGTATGAATAGGAATATGATGATTGATAAGTTCCAAGTATTGAACGAACCCACGTCCCAGAATGATCCTTTGCTCGCATCACCAGATTCCCAAACCAAACTTAATGATAAGTCTACAAGGTGTTTAGCTGCACCAACAACATTAAAGTCGGTTAAAAATAGTGCGCCAAGTAAAATACCACAACCAAGTGACAACAATACTCTACGTGTAAGAATTGCTAATGTAAGTGCAACTAGTGGTACAACTAGCGATAACGCTGAGTCTGAATAATTAATGAGTTCCATGATCCCTTTGACCTAATAATTTTTACAGGGAACCACTAAACAAGACAGATGAGATGTGCAATAAGGATATTTACAATATGATAGATGTAAAGATTACCCATATTCTCTTCTATTTCAGTAGCGCCCCATAGTTAATATAAATTGACTATGACAGTGATGTCTCTATTCGAACACATCACCAGAATGAATATTTTTAGCTTAAAAACCCATTCTTCGGCGCAATTCCCTTTTGTGTTGCTATTATCGGAGCTACCTAAATAACACTACTTATGAATTGCGCACCTCTACTTAGGAGGAAGCCCGATAATAGCAGATAATTTCACCACTTCAAGACAACACAGGTGTTAACGTTCACAAAACAAACAACACATGATATAAGGGTCTGATTGATAAACTAATTATTTTTACCCGCATAGAGTAAATCAACATCAAAAAACTGACCATTAAATGACTTAAAAATAAAGTGAATTGACTTCAAGTAATAATAATTTAATGGTTTAAAGTTACATATCTAAATATATTTTACTGACTTAATCTATTCTAGCTAAGTTAAATAAATTAGTGTAAATAGATTTTTGTTATTTATTTAACTATTGTATATTAACCGCATTAAAGTATATTAATATAATTGCAGTTTATTAATCCCACCGTCTATATTTAGGTACTAATTATGAATGATTTTATTAAAGTGTTTTTAAATGCTCGTAGCCTACGCGCTGTAACAAAAGAATTAAGCGTTGTCCAACTTGAAGATGTTTTAATTAAATTCACAAAGATTGTTGAAGATAGAAAAGAATCTGAAGCCGCTGAATTAGAAAAACAGCAAGAAAAACAAGCAATGATGAACGACATATTATTACAGTTGAAAGAAAACGGTATCAGCCCTGAAGAATTAATGAATTTAACTGATTCAACAATTGAGAAAACAAAGACTAAACGTGGTCCTCGCCCTGCAAAATACTCGTATGACCTAAACGGTGAAACGAAAACATGGACAGGTCAAGGACGTATGCCCTTGCCACTTCAAGAAGTGATGAATGAGAAAGGTTCAATTGAAGAATTCTTAATATAGAGGGATTCGCGTGACTCAGTTTTTATTGCATCCACAACTTGCAGCTGATACAACCTTAATTGGTGAGTTCCCGCTATGCCAAGTACTGTTAGCAAACGACGGTAATTTCCCGTGGTTAATTTTAGTACCTAAAGTTAATGGCATCACTGAATTTCATGAATTAACGAATGAACAGCAGGCTCAATTTTTAATTGAATCAAATACAGTAAGTCGGTTATTAAAAGATGGGCTAAGTGCAGATAAAATAAATATCGCAGCATTAGGGAATATGGTTCCGCAATTACATATTCATCATGTAGCGCGTTTTAAAGAAGATGCTTGCTGGCCAAAACCTATTTGGGGTCAACTCCCCCCAATAAGCAGAACACCACAGCAAGCAGCCAAGCTGATAACGATGATATCAACAACGCTGAAAGCTGGATTTATCAGCGAATCAAATTAATCGTTGGTACAACCACTCGTGGTTATTTGATTGCCAGCGCCAAGTGTCAACCGTCATATCTGATACTTGGCGTGTTGCTTTCCAACCGAGTTCTCGTTCAGCTAGATCTGTCGCAGCATAACATTTTGCCCTGCGGCTAATAACTCTAAAACTGTATGGCTACCAATATACCCGGCACCACCTGTTACTAAAATGGCCATTCTAAATTCCTTTTTAAAGCGTAAATATTAAATAAAGGTTTACCGCCCTTCACTATTTAAATATTTCGATGGGCGCTTCAACAATGGTGCTAGCATAGACTCGAGTCCATTTAACTTCACTTCGTATATTAGCGCAAGTTGTTGCCCTAACTTAGAATCAGGAAAGCCATTACTGTGAAACCAAACTAAATAAGGTTCAGGTAATTCAAGTAAAAGCCGTCCTCGGTATTTACCAAACGGCATCACAGTATTGATTGCTTCAATTAACTGTTGTTGTGACATATAAAATCCAATGTTAACTAATGATCTAGTGTAATACGTCTCATTTAGCCATAATATTTCACATTATTAAGCTGCTTATCTGACTGAGGTACTTTTATTTTATCAGAGAATATCTAAGACTATTTATAATTTTTATTAAATAAATCCGCTGGCATCTGTGCAATTTGAAAATTAATCATATATTCAAATGCAGTCAGCAAAGGCTGATATTTTATTTTATCTTTTTCTAATGTTGAAAGTAATAAGTAACCAGCTTCAACCGTCGATAGTCCCCCTTCGATCGAGGTTTGTCTAATTGTATATTGGCTTTTTTCTTCAGCGCTCAATCGCACAGCAGGTATACCTTGTAGATTCGTTGATGTTTGATACATTTTAAATGCTTTACGCCATGTACCATCCAATAAAATAAACGTGCGCTTCATGTTATGTTTTAAAATTGCACTGTTACTAACCATATCACTGCTTTTTGCAATGCTCAATCGCTCCACCTCAATACTCTCTTCACTTGGGTAGAGTAAATAACATTGTCGTGTTGGATCGTTTAATATTTCATTTAACTGCGTATTATCAGTAAAGTTCTCGCCAATTATAATTTGACATTGTGGTAATGAAAGATTGAGAATACGGGCGGTTCCGATCGCATTTTTAACTTCACCTGGGTGTTGTAATATAATTAATTCAATATCAGAATCAATAACCGTTATGTGCTGACATATACAGGCTGCTAATGCTTTATCACATACAATACACTTTTTTCTTTTACTCACGACAAACCTAAATATTATGGATTGATAAGATATGCTAATTCAACATAGATGGCTAAGCTGGCTCATTCTCGGACTGTTATGCCTTATTATTTATGCCTTATCCACCGAAAATATAACCGCCTTAGATTATAACAGGGAATTGATTATCGATGGTGAATTATGGCGTTTAATCACTGGTAATTTTAACCATACAAATATCTATCATGTACTGTTAAACGTCTGTGCGTTGGCTGTTATTAGCGGACTACATTACCGTTATTATAGTGCGACGGTTTACCTTAGTTTAATTTTAATATTATCAATTGGCGTTGGCGCTGGTATATTCTTGCTATCGCCTAGCACGCATTTATATGTCGGATTATCAGGTATACTACATGGCATTATCATTGTCGGCGCGATTATTGACGTGACGAAACAGTATTATTCCGGTTACATTTTAATTGCAGGTACGATTATCAAAATCATCAATGAACAATTTTTCAATAGCCCGATAGAGATGAGTAAGTTAATTCAAGCTCAAGTGCTCACCGAGGCGCATCTGTATGGTCTTGTAACAGGATTAATTATTGCCCCACTGTTTGTTTATCTAAATAAAAAAAAGAGCGCCTGAGCGCTCTTATCGATATGCATATTGAATTAAAGAATCATTTAGCTCGCTAAACTTTCATTAATTTCAGTTAACACTTGCATTGGTGATTCAGCTTGTGTGATTGGTCGACCGATTACTAAATAATCGGAACCAGCAGCAACCGCTTCAACAGGAGTCATAATACGACGCTGATCACCTGCTGCAGAGCCTGCAGGTCGAATCCCAGGCGTGATCAATAGGAAAGAATCGCCCAATTCTTTTTTCAGCATTGATGCTTCTTGTGAAGAACAAACGACACCGTCTAAGCCACTTTTTTGTGTTAGCGTCGCTAAACGGATAACCTGTTCGGCAGGTGTAATATTAACACCCATTTGTGCGAGATCTTCTTGCTCCATACTTGTTAATACAGTGACAGCAATCAGAATCGGTGCTTTATCGCCATAAGGAACCAGCGCTGCTTTTGCCGCTTCCATCATACGTTGACCACCACAAGCATGTACATTCACCATCCACACACCCAACTCAGCAGCAGCGGCAACAGCTTTCGCTACTGTATTTGGAATATCATGAAACTTAAGGTCCAAGAATACATCAAAATCACGTGCAACTAATTTGCGAACAAATTCTGGTCCAAATAACGTGAACATTTCTTTGCCTACTTTCAGACGGCATTGGCTAGGATTGATTTTATCAACAAAATTCAATGCACTTGCTTCATCAGCATAGTCAAGTGCGACAACTACTTTACTCTCTTGCAACATATTTTTTCCTAGGTCCGAGTTACTCATTATCGTATTACAAATTCGTTCTATATATACTATTCGCCATCTAAGCCTCGAATAGGTTTCACACTGCCCCAACGCTTACACGATGGACAATGCCAGTATATTCGTTTAGTACTAAAGCCACATTGGCTACATCGATAAATCGGCTTCAACTTAAGCTGTTCACCAACAAGATTACGTAACATAGCTAAGCTTTCTTTTGCCTTACCTTCTTCTGCAGCTTGTTCTTGATACTGCATTAGATGATAAAAGCCTTTCATTGTCGGCGTGCGAACAATTTGATTTAACATCAGCTTTTCAGCTGGCTCTAACCCCACACTGCTCACTGTAAAATCAGCTAATGCAATCGCAACACTAATACCCGCTTTATTATTTTGGGCGTCATTAAGAAAGTGAATAAAACCATCTTCATTATTAATTTCAGTGTAACAATCTTTTAGTTTTTGTAAGATCTCGGTGACAAAATCAATGTCCTGAGTCATTACATGCTCAAGCCAGACAATGGCCTTTTTATAATCGTCTTGCTCAATGTAAAAATCTGCCAGCATGATACTCGCTCTGACACATTGCTTATCATACTGTAAGGCTTTTTTAAGACTCGCCAAACGTTTTTTAGGCTCATTTACTAATGATGCAGAGGCTGCTAGCGCACAATGAAAATGTGCCACTTTACGTTCAACTTTCGTATCGCCCATTTTCTTTAATCTAATTCCAATCGCAATGGCTTGCTCCCACTCCTTGGTCTGTTCATAAATAATAATAAGTTGTGATAGAGCGGTTTGACGGTGATCAGGTTCATCAATCAATTTCAAAAATAATTCTTCAGCGCGATCAACCAAACCCGCAGCAAGATAGTCACGCGCAAGTTGTAATAATGCAAGGTTACGCTGTTCATGCGTTAATGAAGGCCGTGCAATTAAATTTTGGTGGATCTTAATTGCACGTTGTACTTCACCACGTTGGCGGAATAAATTACCGAGCGCCAAATGCGTATCGATCGTTTCACTATCAACATCAAGTAAATCAATAAATAAATCCACCGCTTTATCAGGTTGGTCTGATAATAAAAAGTTAAGCCCCGTCACATACTCTCTAGACATAGTATGTTGCTTATCTTGTTGTAAATAGCGGCCATTTCTTCTACCCATATACCAGCCATACGCGGCGGCAACAGGAAGTAAAAGAAATAAAAGTTCAAACATACAGTAAATTAACCTTTAATATCAGCAGCACGTAATCGTTCAAGCTCTGTAACTTGACGTTTTGATTTACGTTTTAATTTCGACAGTGATAATTTTAATTTCATTAACAACAGCCCCATACACACACCAGCCACAACTAAACCAGAAACGAATGCACCAACAAGCAGAGAAGATAATTTAAATGAATCTAGCGCAATTAGGTAATTAAAATCAACTAACTGATCGTTGCTCGAAGCAAATGCTGCAGCAAGCGCCAGTGTACAAGCGATAATAATAAAAAAGATAAATGATTTCATCGACGTCCTCTGTGATATAAATAGCAATAAAAGGGATTATCGCCAATTAATGGGCCAAGTGCTAGTAATATATGGTGTAATCCATAAACTATGGGTCAGTGTGAAAAAAAAGCAAAAAAAAACGACACACCAAAGTATGTCGTTTTTGCAAGTATCAACGGCTATAAAGAAGCGTTAACACGATCTCGAAGTTCTTTACCAGGTTTGAAATGAGGTACATATTTTCCCTCTAATTCAACCTTTTCACCTGATTTAGGATTACGCCCAATTCGAGGTTCACGGTAATGTAGAGAAAAACTTCCAAAACCCCGAATTTCAATTCGATCACCAGTTGCTAAAGTATCTACCATCTGATCAAGTATAGCTTTCACAGATAATTCAACATCTTTAGTCGCCAGCTGCGAATTTGCAGTGCAAAGACGTTCGATAAGTTCTGATTTTGTCATATAATCTCCATATAAGAATATTGTCGACATCGTACTAATGAGGGATGAATAAACATCCCTCCGGCTGATTATTCGCCTTTAGCAGCTTTAAATGCTTCTGCCATAGCAGATAGACCAGACTCTTGCGGTTGGCTGTTTACACTAGCCATTGCTTCTTTCTCGTCAGCTTCATCTTTAGCTTTAACTGAAAGACTAATTACGCGGTTTTTACGATCAACACCAACATATTTAGCTTCAAGTGATTCGCCTACAGATAATACTAGGCTTGCATCTTCGATACGGTCACGAGAGATATCGCCAACACGGATGTAACCTTCAACACCTTTAGCTAGTTCAATTGTCGCGCCTTTAGCGTCAACAGAAGAAACTGTACCATTAACAATAGCATTCTTCTTGTTATTCGCTAGGTATTCGTTGAACGGGTCTTCATCAATTTGCTTGATACCTAAAGAAATACGTTCACGCTCTGGGTCTACTTGTAGAACTACAGCTGTGATTTCGTCGCCTTTTTTGTACTCGCGAACTGCTTCTTCACCAGTAGCATCCCAAGAGATGTCTGAAAGATGAACTAGACCGTCGATGCCGCCGTCAAGACCGATGAAGATACCGAAATCTGTAATAGATTTGATCTTACCAGTAACTTGCTCGCCTTTGATACGTGAAGTTGAGAAGTTTTCCCAAGGATTAGCAATACATTGCTTAAGACCTAGAGAGATACGACGACGTTCTTCGTCGATATCAAGAACCATAACTTCAACAGAATCGCCAACGTTAACAACTTTAGAAGGGTGGATATTTTTGTTAGTCCAATCCATTTCTGAAACGTGAACTAGACCTTCAACGCCTTCTTCGATTTCAACGAAACAACCGTAGTCAGTTAGGTTCGTAACTTTACCCGTAAGCTTAGTGCTTTCAGGGTAACGTTTCGCGATAGCTACCCATGGATCTTCACCTAGCTGTTTAAGGCCTAGAGATACACGTGTACGTTCACGATCGAATTTAAGAACTTTAACATTGATTTCGTCACCAACATTAACGATTTCACTTGGGTGCTTAACGCGTTTCCAAGCCATATCAGTAATGTGAAGAAGACCATCAACACCACCAAGATCAACGAATGCGCCATAGTCCGTAAGGTTCTTAACGATACCTTTAACTTCTTGACCTTCTTGAAGGTTAGCAAGAAGTTCTTCACGTTCTGCACTGTTTTCAGTTTCGATAACTGCGCGACGAGAAACAACTACGTTGTTACGTTTTTGGTCAAGTTTGATTACTTTGAACTCTAACTCTTTGCCTTCAAGGTGAGTAGTGTCACGTACAGGACGAACGTCTACTAGAGAACCTGGTAAGAATGCGCGAATTGTGTTCACTTCAACCGTGAAACCACCTTTAACTTTACCGTTGATAACACCGATAACAGTTTCTTGATCTTCGTATGCTTTTTCAAGCTGAATCCAAGACTCATGACGTTTAGCTTTTTCACGAGAAAGTTGAGTTTCACCGAAACCGTCTTCAATTGATTCTAGTGCTACATCAACTTCTTGACCAACTTCAACTTCAAGTTCGCCAGCAGCGTTCTTGAATTCTTCAGCAGGAATAGAAGATTCTGATTTAAGACCAGCGTCAACTAAAACGTAACCGTTTTCGATTGCAACAACAGTTGCTTTGATGATGCTACCAGGAGCAGCAAGTTCTTGTAGTGACTCTTCAAAGAGTAAAGCGAAAGATTCATTCATAATGAGTTATTTGTACTTATAAAACGTTCACATAAGCAATCCGGCTAATGTGGGTTGTTAATCAAAAGTCATCATCATCCTTGATGCTTGACCGCTAAATAATCGATAGAATACCGACTACTTTAAATTTTACCTTCTGCAAAAGCCAACACACTAGCAAGTACGTCTTCGATCAACATAGATGTCGAATCGATAACAAGTGCATCGTCTGCAGGCTTTAGTGGAGCGACCAATCGGTTGCGATCTTGATGATCACGTTTCTCGATCTCCTCCAGAAGGGCTGGCATGTTAACATCGAAGCCTTTGTCTTGCAACTGATTAAACCGGCGAATGGCTCTTTCTTCAGCAGAAGCATCTAAAAATATTTTCACACTGGCATCAGTGAAGACAACAGTACCCATATCACGGCCGTCGGCAATTAAGCCAGGCGCAACACGGAAGTCACGTTGACGTTGTAACAACGCTGCACGAACTGCCGGATATACCGCTGTACGAGAGGCTGCAAAACCCGCTTCTTCTGTACGAATTTCACGTGATACATTCTCGCCTTCAAGGATCACTTGCAAGCCATCATCCGTTGGGACAAAACGTACGTCTAAGTTTGCAGCTAATGCAGTGAGTGCTTCTTCGTTATCTAAATTCACGTTATGGTGCATCGCAGCTAAGGCTAATACACGATAAATAGCGCCACTGTCTAGTATATGCCAACCTAGCTTAGCCGCAAGTAATTGGCATAAAGTACCTTTACCAGAGCCACTCGGCCCGTCAACTGTAATAATTGGTGCTACTGCTGTCATAAATTCTCCAAACTCGATATTTAACATACAACTTTAAACAGTGCTGTATGGATCTGGCCGCGATTATAACGGATCTTCATGAAAATAGTATGAAATAATAACCGCAAATAAAAAATAGCGAGGCATCACCTTATCAGTAATACCTCGCTATTTAAGAACAACGCTAATAACAGCATCAAATAGGGCAACGCTCAATTTAAGCTTGAACTAAACCTGTAAATTGCTCGAAATAATCTGGGAACGTTTTTGATGTACAGCCTGGATCATTAATCGTTACAGGAGTATCACTTAATGCAACTAATGAGAAACACATAGCCATACGGTGATCGTTATAAGTATCAATGGCAGCGTGAATCAATTTCGCAGGAGGGCTGATTTTAATGTAATCATTACCCTCTTCTACTTCTGCACCCACTTTACGTAACTCTGTCGCCATCGCCGCTAAGCGGTCAGTTTCCTTCACTCGCCAATTGTATACATTACGTATAACTGTTGTTCCTTTTGCAAACAATGCGGTTGTCGCAATTGTCATTGCTGCATCAGGAATATGGTTCATATCCATATCAACGGCATTTAATTCGCCAACTTCAGCTTCAATATAACTATCAGCCCAAGTGATTTTACCACCCATTGCTGCAATTACATCTGCAAACTGGATATCACCTTGAATTGATTTTTTACCAATACCCGTTACACGGATCTTACCACCTTTAATTGCCGCTGCAGCAAGGAAATAAGACGCAGAAGAAGCATCACCTTCAACTAAGAAGTCACCCGCAGCTTGATATGTTTGCTTACCTTTAATACTAAACGTCTGATAATTGTCATGACTTACCGTTACACCGAATTGCTGCATGATATGCAATGTAATTTCAATGTAAGGTTTAGAAACAAGCTCACCAAGGATCTCTATCCTTGTATCATTTTCTGCCAGTGGTGCAGCCATTAAAAATGCAGTTAAGAACTGGCTAGATACGCTGCCATCAATCTTAATATTACCACCTTTCAAGCCAGTGCCTTTAATAAGCACTGGTGGATAATCTTCATTTTTCAAATAAGTAACATCTGCGCCAGCTTGACGTAAACTGTCGACTAAGCTGCCAATTGGACGCTCTTCCATACGTGGTTCGCCAGTCAATTCAAACTCACCTTCGCTCAAACATAACGCTGCGCATAATGGACGCATTGCCGTACCTGCGTTACCTAAAAATAACTCAAGTTTTTCTTCTACAGAAAATGCACGACCCAAGCCAGTTACTGTACAAATTGTTTTACATGTAGACAGATCATACTGAACACCTAATTTTGTCAGTGCGTTTAACATATGACGAATATCATCACTGTCTAATAAATTTGTTAAACGCGTTGTGCCTTCAGCCAGCGCAGCAAGCAGCAATGCACGGTTTGAAACACTTTTAGAGCCTGGTAAGTTAATAGTACCTGATACTTTACCAATTGGTTGTAATGTTAATTTTTCCATAAATTTATTCACTTAATTTTTGATTAATACAACGAATAGTCGCTAGCGTTATTTGCTATGCGTCTAACTCAACTAACACTGTCAGTAGCGCCTGCATGAACGTTTTATTTTCCCGTTCAGTACCAATACTTACTCGCAAATGCTTTGTTAAACCATAACCCGCGACAGGACGAACAATTACGCCCTTATGCAATAATGCTTGGTACACAATAGCCGGATCTTGAACAAGTTCCACGGTAATGAAATTACCTTTAGACGGTATATAACCAATACCCTGCTCACTGAAAAATATTTCTAACACAGCTCGTTGTTCATTATTTAACGCCACACTCGCCGTTAAAAAATCATGATCAGACAATGCCGCTTGCGCAGCCGCTAATGCAAAACTATTACAATTAAATGGCTGGCGAACGCGGTTTAAAATATCCGCTATATCCGGATGTGACATGCTATAACCAACACGTAAACCCGCAAGGCCATAGGCTTTAGAGAAAGTACGTGTAATGATTAGGTTTGAAAACTGATTTAACCAAGTAATTGACGGCGCTTGTAGCTCTTTGTCTACGTATTCAAAATACGCTTCATCCAACACAACAATCACATCTTCTGGCACTTTACTTAAAAAATCATACAAGGCTTCTGCGGTTAAAAACGTACCCGTCGGATTATTGGGATTGGCAATAAAGATAAGACGTGTACGTTCGGTAATTGCCGCCAGCATTGCAGGTAAATCATGTCCCCAATCTTTTGCTGGTACAGCCACCCCCCTTGCTCCAATCGCTTGTGTCACTAATGGATAAACCACAAATGCGTGCTGCGCAAAAATAACTTCATGCTCTGGCGTAACAAAGCTGCGAGCGATGAGTTCCAGTACATCATTTGAACCATTACCTAAGGTAAATTGTGCTGGCGCAAGATCGTATTTATCTGCTAGCGCTTGCTTTAGATAGAAGCCATTCGCATCTGGATAACGGGTGATACCCGATAGTTCTTTCTCTAATGCTGCTTTAACTAATTCACCAACACCCAATGGATTCTCATTCGATGCCAATTTAACAATATCTGTTAGCCCTAGTTCACGTTCTAATTCATCAGTCGGTTTTCCCGCTTGATAAGGGTGTAAACCTTGTACCCCTGTATTTGCTAAAGCAAAAAAATCACAACTCATAATAAATCCTTGTAGACGGCACTCTTATTTAGTTGGCACGCTTGTCATCGACATTAATCATGCTCAACACATATTCCATTGCCTTTAAATACGTATTAATTGTTCTATTGCTAAGAACGCTTTCTTATCTATTCGCGATTAGCGCTGTTGACGTTCAAATTTTTCCATAAAGCCAATAAGTGCTTTCACACCTTCGATTGGCATCGCGTTATAAATACTTGCGCGCATACCACCGACAATACGATGGCCTTTTAATGCCATTAAATTCGCATCTTGAGATTGTTGTAAGAACCCCGCATCCAGATCACTTGATGCTAATGTAAACGGCACATTCATTTTTGAGCGGTTACCCGTCGCTACGTTGTTACTGTAGAAATCACTGCTATCAATATAGCCATAAAGTAGCTTAGCTTTTTCTGCGTTAATCTCTTCAATAGCAGACAGACCACCTTGTGCTTTTAACCACTTGAACACAAGTCCTGCTAAATACCAAGAATAGGTCGGCGGCGTATTAAACATCGAGTCATTTTCAGCCATCAGCTTATAGTTAAAGATTGATGGGGTTTCTTGTTTGGCTTTACCGAGCAGATCATCACGTACAATCACTACACCCAAACCTGATGGGCCGATGTTCTTTTGCGCACCCGCATAAACAATACCGAATTTACTAATATCTAATGGTTTAGAAAGGATGTTTGATGACATATCAGCAACAAGCGGAATATCACCTGTGTCAGGGATATCATTAATCTCAATGCCTTCGATAGTTTCATTCGGGCAGTAATGTACATAAGCCGTGTTTTTGCTTGATACTTGCCATTGTGATGCAGGTTTAACTGCAACAATACCGTCGGTACTTGGCATTAGAATATTTGATTCATTAATCTGGCAGTATTTCTTACCTTCAACAACCGCTGATTTTGACCATTGGCCAGTTAATAAATAATCTGCTTCAGTTTTATCACCAAGGATATTCAGGGGCACAGCAGCAAACTGACCGCGACCGCCACCTTGTGAAAAGATAACCTTGTAGTTGTCTGGAATGGCTAATAGATCACGTAAGTCTTGCTCTGCGGCAGAAGCGACAGCCATGTAGTCTTTACTACGATGACTGAGTTCCATTACCGATACGCCGGTGTTATTCCAATTAATAAATTCTTTTTGGGCTTGTTCCATCACTGCATGTGGCAACATTGCGGGACCAGCGCAAAAATTATAAGTCTGACTCATATCCATAATCCTTGTTAACAAAGCAGCTTAAACGTTTTAAACCCTTATTGAATGACTATCTAATGTAAGCCATTAATGTTGTTTTTCAAAGCAATTATTTAATTACCTTTATCGCCTTCTTAGGCAAAGCTGATCTCGCGAAAAAGATAACTATTGTGCCGATAGCCATTGATAACATAGCCAATCCAAACTGAGCGTCACTCCCTATTCCCATTATGAGTAAAAACAGACCGATAACAATAAGTAATGAGCCAGTGAACATCGATACACGAGGATGTGTACTAACAAAATCAGTCTGTTTAGCCGATGCCTTTAAACCTTGATGTTTATGCGAATGCTTTGCTGCTTTACGTTTATGCTTTCTTGTTGACATAACACACTCCAAAATTGACGAATTTAATATGCTATTGATTACTTAAAATAATGATGATTTAAGATAGTCATGGACTTTACAGTCCTTTTACTCCCTCGATGATATCCATTGGTGTTAAAGCGTAATTATTCTTAGTATAGGTTTTTGCTGACATAGCGTGAGCGAGACTTGCCGTAATTGTCGCATTTATGACACTGTACCTTTGCGCTAACAATGCCGAAATCAATCCCGTTAACACATCTCCAGATCCACCTTTACTCAGGATATTACTTCCCAAAGGATTGATGTAAATAATATTATTATAGGTGATAAGCGAGTTCGCGCCTTTTAACAACAGCACAGTTTTGGGATAATTTATAGCAAAGAGTCTTACATACTTGAATCTATTATTTTGCAGCTCTGCTACGGTTATTTCTGCGAGCTTGATTAACTTCAGCAGAGAACAGAACTCTTTAGGGTGTGGCGTCAACACCACATTTTCATGATTTAAAACCGTTAGAATAATCTCGTCATGAAATAAATCTGCATCAACAACTTTTGGAATATCAATATCTAAAATCTGTTCTATTTCCGCTTTTATAAATTGGCCAAGTCCCATACCAATTGCGATCGCAGTGCATTTTTCAGGCAGGGTATGCTGTCGCATAATATGAAACGGTATATTTACATTTTCGTCTGTAATCACAGTGACCAAACCTGCACCAAATGCAAAAGCGGCTTCAGCTGCAATGATCCCCGCCCCTGTTTTATTACCGACAATGACGCTTAAATGCCCAAATGACCCTTTGTGCGAGTTTTGTTTTGTACGTAATGGCAATTGCATATCAAAGGGATCTAAAAGATAGGTATTAGTTGTCGTTTCATAAATACTGCGATGCACACCTAAGTCGCTGACAATAATATCTCCCGTATAATCCTTCGCGACATCACTGTAAAGTTGCGTTTTTAACGCCCCCATAGTGATGGTTATGTTAGCGCAAAAGCCGACGGTGGTTACTTTTCCCTGCTTATTTATTCCTGAAGGAATATCACATGCAATTTTATGCCCTGGCCAAGAATTTATTCGTGTGATCAGACGCTGCGACTCGTTATCCAGATCTCTGTTTAATCCGGAGCCAAAAAGGCAATCGACAATAACATCGGGCGTGTGTTCAAGTGCTAGTTCAGATAAGCTCTCGATGATCTTAACACCTAAAAGCTTGGCTCTTTTATATTGCAATTTTGCCATCGCAGATTTCACATGATACGGCATAAGCATACTGACATCGTATTGAGAGTATAAAAGTCTGGCAAGCGCGATTCCATCAGCACCATTATTTCCTGAACCGCAAACGATAAGTACCTTTTCATTACTTGAAAACTTACCGTGTATATATTGCATCATCGACGCAGCGGCATGCTCCATCAGTAAATCTTCACTTAACCCAAACAGATCAACACATCGCTTATCTAAAGCGTTCACATCATCAAATACCTTTTGCATTCGTTACTCCATTATTGAACGTCTTTAGACAAGTATGCTTTATGATCAGCCTGCTTGCTTGTGTTTTATTGATCTTCGATTAAGGCTACCAAATGCGTTAATTAACGCACCCATAATAATTAAACTGCCTCCAAACCAAGTCCACAGGGAAGGTACTTCACTAAACAATAACCAACCGAATATAATTGAGAAAACAACTTGCACATAAGAATATGCCGTCGCTTTGCTCGCTACTTCTGTTTGCATTGCTTTGGTTAACCCCAGCTGCCCTATTTGAGTGAAAATACCAATAAAAATCAACAATACAAACGCTTCTGTATTGGGCAGAACAAAATCATCACCAAGTAAGATTAATGACAGGGGTAATGCAACAAGTGGAAAATAAAATATAATAACAGAACTATCTTCGGTACTACTAAGACGCTTAACAATCACATAAGCAATCGCACTCCCCAACGCACCCAGCAGTGCAACTGCAACGCTGAATAAAGGTAACTCGGCAGTCCCTGAAAATGTCAGGCTTGGGCTAACAATAAGTAATAGCCCTATGATGCAAAACAGAATGCAGATAATAGTCGAGCGTTGAATACGTTCTTTAAGAAAAATCAAGGCTAGTATTGCCGTAAATACGGGATGTAAATATTGTAGAATAGTGGCCTCAGCTAAAGGTAGAGTCGTTACCGCGAAATAAACACAGATGAGGGCTAGTGAACCAACAGTACCACGCGCCATAAGTAGTTTTTTATTATTGCCCCAAACGGATATGCGTTTACGACGCACGTCCACGTAACTAATAATTAATGAAACAATTGCTCTTGCTGCAACAATTTCAAAAACAGGAATACCATAAGTACTGACTAATTTAACAAAGCTCGTCATAATCGAAAAAGCCAATGCTGACATCAGCATGAACCTTACACTAACAGGAATATTTTTTATAAATTGAGCTGGCATAGGGAGTGATTAACTTCAGATGGTTAGAAAAAATGATCTTATAAAAGAAATTGCTTAAATGAAAGTAGTTTTAAATATTCACGACTACAGTTTAGCGTTATGTTTGCGTATACTGCGCGATTAAATTAATACCAACACTAATACAAAAATGGTGCAACAGAATGATTATTTTTACCACAAACTTAGGTGACATCGAAATTGAACTGAATATGGAGAAAGCGCCAGTCACGTCAAAGAACTTTCTACGCTATTGCAAAGAAGGTTTTTATGAAGGCACTATTTTTCATCGCGTGATTAAAGACTTCATGATCCAAGGTGGTGGTTTTACTGAAAAAATGCAGGAAAAGAAGACTCGCCCAGCCATTGCTAACGAAGCTAATCGAGGCCTTAAAAATGTGATTGGTTCAATCGCAATGGCGCGTACAGATTCACCACACTCTGCGACAGCTCAGTTCTTTATTAACTTAGATGATAATGATTTTCTTGATCATACCGCAACGACAAACGCTGGCTGGGGCTACACGGCATTTGGTACTGTTACCGCGGGAATGGATGTAGTTAACATGATTGCATTTTCAAGAACGACAACAGTAAAAGGTCATGAAGATGTACCGAGCGAAGCTATCATTATTAAGAAAGTAGTTATTAAATAATACATTAGGATGCCATAAATCGTTTATGGCATCCTTTGTTATAAGCTAGAACGGACGCAGCCACCTTGCTTTAATACGCGCGTTGTCGATGCCGGATTATTTTTCAACGCATCTGCAGGTCGTATCGGTCGCGGCACCAAGTTTCCACTGCAATTTGGGCATACATAATTCAATGTATTTTCAGCACACTGTAAACAAAACGTACACTCAAATGTACAAATAAGTGCATCTTGTGCAGACGCAGCTAAATCTTTATTACAGCATTCGCAATTCGGTCTCAGTACTAACATATCAATATCCCTTCCTCATGATTCAAAGATTACATAATTCACTGAGGTGTTTAATTTGTTGATAATGCCCCGTATTTTCTCCACCTGATGCATCAGGGGTATACCAAATCGCATTCAATCCGGCCTCAATGGCAGGCTCTATATCGCGATGTAATATATCACCGACCATGGTAACTTCGCTTGCGTCAACACCAAGCGCTTCTACCACAGCTTGATAATAAGCCGCAGTTCCCTTACCAATACCTAAATTTGATTGGCAAAAAAATTCTAATATGTACCCAGCAAGCCCTACTCGTTCAAATGCAGTTTTAATATCCTCTTCACTTGAGTCCGCAGCACCAGTCGCGACATAAAGTTTACAACCCTGTTGCGACAGTAAAGCTAACGTATCATGTGCACCGTTTATCGCTTCAACATGCTCCCAATTACACATTTTTCCTTTCATATGCGCTGGATTAACCATTAAGGTATCACCCCAATCAAACAGATAAATCTTAGCCATCATACACTCCTTTCCGTTTAATCGTTTTGTGCTTATTCTTTACGATAGAGGGTATATTAAGCTTTACATACAATAACATGCACAAGCTTATCGACACTCTCACCAGTATTACTTAAACCATGTTCAGTAAATTCATGGACACTTTCAATGTTAAAACCCACTTCGCGCAGAAGATTACAAGCACTAGAGTCATCATACAATTCAAAACCATACTTCACAAAAGGAAGATTTTTCATAAACTCTCGGTTTCCGAAAGCAATACAGAAAGTACCGGATGGCTTCAATACTCGTCTAACTTCAGAAAGGTGTTCATAGGGTTTGTCCCAAAAATATAAGGTGTGAACCGTAAACACCTTGTCAAAGTAACCTGCTTCGAAAGGAAGATCCGCTGAGTCACCACACTCAAATTTGGCAATCCCTTTTCTAACCTGAGACTCATTAAGCCTGCTAGCCTCGGCAACGAGCGCTGTTGAAATATCAATTCCCACATAATTAATGCCTTTGGCTTCTTGCAAGATTTCCTGCACGAATGCCCCATTACCGGGTCCAATTTCTAGCACCCTATTGTCATCATTTAATTCTAATAGGTTTATGCATTCTCGATTAAGGTTATAATTTGCCTTATTCATACTAATACCAACTTCAAGCGCTTTATCTCCGCTCGGACATCGAAGTTGAGATGCTAAATGTTCAGGTTCCATATTGAACGTCCTTATAAATCATCAACAAAATTTAAGTCTGCTTTACCGCAATCACTGAAAAAGTATGCCAATGCTTGATTTTTCCTATGGCCGTTTGCCCTTTTTCATCACGCTCATGAAACTCTATAATTTCAAATTCGCCAAACAAATTCAAGATTTGTTGCTTGTTCATCGGGTTTGTTGCACTACGATACCCTGTAGCCCAGCTATCATTTACACCCATAAAGTCGCCAGCAAACACGCCACCTTTGGCTAAGCTAGATGATATTTTTATCCATGTGTTTTGAAAATCGCTAGGTTCGGCAAAATAAAGACTAGAGTGAGCTAAAACCAGACCATTCTTTGGGTAGTCATAGTCCTCAAAACTATCACGTGATATTTCGACCAAAGCATTATCAACAAAACGTTCATGACAAATTGCTAACGCATCTTCATTAATATCAAAACCAGAAACTTGATAGCCTAAATCACTCAGGTAATGAATATCACTTCCTATTCCGCAGCCACAATCTGTTGCTGTTTTATAATTAGATGTGTTTAGCTTCACCGCGGATTCTGTGCTTGGTCTATGTTTACGTATTAACGCCTTTTCGTAATATTGACGCCAAATATCTGCATTTTTTTCCATAAAGTCTTCTTATTTACTCTTGCTCAAGGCCATTATCATGATTAAAAGATCATGACGTGATCGACTAAATATTTAGACCAGTCCATCAAGTTATCCATGATAGGCGTTGCTATCTCCCACAATTCTGCTTCTGACATACTTTCAAACGTCATGTTAAATCCTTATTTTTGTGTCAGAATCATTGAACTGAAATATATCATGGCAGTGCCCGAAAGCCTTTGAACCCAATTTCCCATTCTGGTATTTTTAGCCGATGATTTTATTTTCTCTATTGCTAAGGTTACACCGACAAACCACATGAATATGATGCTTGCATGAATTGAAACTAACGAAAATGCATTCAAATACGAGAAATTGTCGGGTGATATAAATTGAGGAAAAGCTGCCAAGTAAAACATCGATACTTTGGGATTTAGGATTTGAGTGATAAACCCTTCATTAAAATAACCAACTCCGTTCTTCTGAGCATTGATTTTTTTATTCGTTTCGGTATCGCTGCTCTTTGTTTTGTAAGAGCTAATAATTGCCTTTACACCGATATAAAACAGATACCCAGCACCGAGTATTTTAATGATGAAAAACAACTCTGCTGATTGCATCAATAATGCCGAGAAGCCGAAAATAGACAGCGCGCCATGAAAGAAGGTTGCCGTGGTTAACCCGAAAATATTCAAGATGGAAGCTCGCTGTCCCTGTGACGACGCAGTTTTTAAAATTAACACGCCATTTGGGCCTGGTGATACAACTAAAAGTAACGCGATCAAGCTAAAAGCTAATATGTCATTCACTATTATTTACTCCTTTTTAGTGTCTATAAAAATATTCCTTCAAAAACCAGTGCACTTTGTAATATCGGTCTTCTAAGATAGGACGTTAACTAACGTCTTTACAGCCGGACTCAGCTGCAAGTTTCAACCCCCTAAGGGTATGAGGTAAGCCTTTGCTAATTCCAGTTCCGATCAAACGGCCAAATATTGGGGATAACAACCCTGTAAAAGACACCTTATGTAAAACAGCTGTATCTTTACCATTAGGTTCCAGTACATGCTCAAAGGTCATTTTACACAATGGCAAACGGCTAGTTACTGTGAATAATTTATCTTTCACAACTTCCGTGAGTAATATTTTAGATTCAGGACCGTTTATAGGTTTTAATTTACCCATTGCTCCAGCTTCAAATAGTCCATCGATAGATGCACTTTTAACATCAGGATCCCATGATGACCAAGCGTCCACATTTTCATAAATCGCGAATATATTTGCAGCCGATGCATTAATACTTATTCTATGTTCAAATTCCATTCTGATTCCACTTGTTAATTTTTAGCTGTAATAATCTCTGTCACAATTTCAGTTTTGACCGAATTGGCGATGAAGCACTGTTGATGCGATTGATGATGCATTTTTTCAAGTTGCGCTATCGTCGGTTTTTTATCTCCCGAAAACTCAACATAAGGTCGAAGTGTTACCTTTGTCATTGAAATATTACCGTCACTGTCTTTTCCCATTATTCCAACAGCATCATCTATATATGAATCGACTACATACTTTCGTTTAGCTGCGATAGATAAAAAGAACAACATATGACAGCTAGAAAGGGATGCAACAAACGCCTCTTCAGGGTCTACATTTGCTTCGACAGAATAAGGTAAAGGTACAACGTGAGGTGAAGATGAGGCTTGAACAACTACGCCACCATCAAAGATCCATTCATGCCCTCGGCTGTATTTGTTATCAACATAACTTTCATTGCTATCTCTAACCCAATTGATTTTGGCAAAATACTCTGACATTTTAACTCCCTGTAAATAGTCCTATACAACTTCCCGTTGGATCCAATAATACATCACAACACAGTTATTCATTTTTTAGTTCGTCGATAAAATTAACAACTTGCGTAAGTAAAACATTCACCGTCAATTCAATGCTATCACTTTGGCTCTGACTAACATGGAAAAAACCACCTCGGATTGATAACTGTCTTACCTCGAGTTCTTTTACAGATAACTTATTTAACCAATATGGCGCTAATGAACATTGAGCTGACCCCGTGGCAATATCTTCATTAATCCCGATTTTAGGAGGAAAATACCTAAGTACATAACCACCAGCTCCTTTTTGAGCCGTTATGATTACGGCATGGTACTCACTGATACTTTTTATAACATCAAAGTCTGGTTCGAAGTCACGAACTTGCTCTTCACTATCTAGCACTAAAACCAAATCCCTTGTGCTAAATACATCAATAGCTTCCAAACCAAGTAATTTACTGTATTTTTTCAATTCGGGATTATGTTCTGACTGCCAGCTTGGCATAGTCATCGTATAACCATAAGTATATTTCTTGACTGAAATCACACCGTGCTTACTAATAAACTGGATATCAAGATCATGGTCAGGATCCATTTCGAAAATAGCTGCGGCAGCGGCTAAACTACCATGTCCACATAGATTAATTTCGACACAACTCGCAAACCAACGGATTTCATAACTGTGTTCGATATAAACAATAAATGAAGTAATAGGTTGACCCAAGTTACGCGAAATAGTTTGTAACTCATGCTCTGGTAACCACGAAGTGAGTTTTACAACAGCTGCAGGATTACCCGTTGCGTTGTCACCAGTAAATACATTCAGTATATGTGCGTCGATAATCAATTCCTCCAATACATTAATGCCCAGTTAAATTATAAATCAGATACAAGCTTCCGATCAGCTGGATGGTTAACCCCATCATTAGTGACTATATCCTCGATATCAAAAGGATTAACGCCCTCGAGGCAACCAATATTGAAACCATACTCACTTGGGTTAGAACGCCGTTGATGATGTGTATAAATACCACAATTAGAACAGAAATAGTGTTTAGCCGTATTGGTATTAAATTGATACAATCGCAGAACCTCAGCACCTTTAATAATACGAATACCACTAAGATCGACAGACCCAACAATTGCACCTTTCCGACGACAAATAGAACAGTCACAACGCCTAGGTTTTTCAATGCCATTAGGTAACGACAATTCAAGCTCAACAGAACCACAATGACAGGTTAATTTATGCTTAGGCTGAATCTTAGCCTTCCCTACTTGCTTCAACATATTTAGAACTTCCCTATAAAAATTGATACTGATGACTTTATTAACAGGCTATTTCAAATCGAATGAAGAACATTAATAAATCGGTGTCTATATCTTTAGACAATGTGTAATCTTGCCCGACAATATTTGATACTGACGACTTCCAAAAATGAAGCGCATCAACATTCTCAAGTAACACTCTAATCTGCCATTTCCCTGGGAATGACTGGGTGACTAACTCAAAAGCCTTCTTTCCGATACCTTTGCCTTTGAACGTTCGTAAAACAAAAAACTGTTCGATATCGTTAATAGATAAATCTAAAGGGTATTTACGAAACAACACAAAACCGGCTAATTCCGAACCAACATAAATAAAATAAGGAACGTGATCATCCTTGTCCCAATAAGCATCAAATTGTGATTTATTAAAACCGAATTGACCATTTTCATGCAGAGACAACGCCAAAAAATAAGACATATCATAAACGTAATAATGAAATAAATTTTCTAATATGTTTCGATGCTCTTTATCAATTTTAACTAATGAAACGTCCATACTCCTCCCCCTATTAGTTAACAGTCAAACAACAACGCATTACGCAATATTTAATCCAATATGATTTAATAACTTATCAGAATGCTCTTGTTCAATAAAGTCATCTTCACACGAGCAGTAAAGCATTTTTTGATAAGCCATACCGAGATATGCAGCGGATAATTTAAAAGGCTGCTCAAAACATTCTGGTGGTTGTTCATCTACGCCAGTGGCTAATACAGAACATCTTTTCCCTTTCAATCCTCGACCTAATTCTTTTTCTATTGTTAACAGGTCGGATAGCCGGTCAAAAAACACTTTCATTTGACCGCTCATTGAATACCAATACATAGGAGTCGCAAAGATCAGATGCTCATAATCCAGAAGCTGCTTAGCTAAAACCAAAAAGTCATCGTGTTTATTATTGTGGTCATAATCAAAAGTAGAGATAGAAAAGTCTGTTAAATTAAATACATCAGCTGACTTATGCTGTTGATACAAGTTGACTAACTTGTGAGTATTTCCATTAGATCTAGATGTCCCTAATACAATTGCCGTTTTCATAAACTCTCCATGTTATATACATGATGAAACACCAACGGTTCTCATTGGCCCCTCCTGTAACACTTGTATTTTTACGATAAAAAGCCCCTCAGTAACAATAATCTGAGGGGCTATGTCAGTTTTCGTTACTGACTTTTAGCCTGGGGATATGTATTTGGTGTTATAAATGCAGGTGACGTCGTCACAAGTCGATTTGAGCCATCTTCATAGACAAACTCAATAAAACGCGAGGTGTAACCTGTCTTAGTCGTAATTGGTGCTAATTTATAAACACATGTTTGTTCAATACAAACACCTGCAATTTGTGTTTGTTTATACTCCATTTTTGCTGGATAAATACGGAAATCTCGCTCCTTTGGATTATAACCTTCCCATAACGTTGCTTTAATTGGCTCAAAGTCTGTCGTTACGCTAATAACCTGATGATCTTTACTTGCATTCCAACGCACATCGGGCCTAGGACGTTTATTAATAAACAAGGTGTAATATTCAATAAGCGCCGGATTCACGATCGAATAATCAATATAATGACGCTGATTAGGTAAAATCCGAAGTACGGTTTCTCCAGGTAAAGCTTTCGCGTACTGTAAGTATGAATCCGGAACAAAGAAATCATCTGACGATGCGTTAATAATATATTTAGGCACCGCCAAACGTGAGGCATATTTTGGATAAGATAAATAAGCAATCGGATCTTCGATGCTCATTAATTTGTCGAATTCAAGACTCCCCATACGGTCCGTTACACCTTGCGCTTCATAATCATGAAATGCAAATGGCCAACCGTTTAGACTATTTTTTATATGAAGTAGGTTTTCTTTGGTGTTCAGAATATCGATAACAATAGGGATAATACCATTGACTCGGTCATCTACTATCGTTGTTAGCCACGCTGTCCAACCACGTTTACTGGCACCCGATAACACAAAATCAGTCGGTTTTTGGTAGCCATGAATTTCGGCTTGCAATTGAATCATGTCCATTGCCTTAACAACCGCTTTCGTCATAGGTAAATGTGCAGACCAATAAGCATTATGTTCCGGATCATCCATATATTTATTCCAAGTATAAGCAACAATATCGTCTTCACGCCTTGCTATGCCATCATCAAAACTTAAATACTGGTCGGGGATATCTTGTAGATCTGCAACAACAGATTGCGTTGCTTTTACGAGCCCCTCAAAATCCACCTCAGCTGGTTTAGGGTTAGATTTACCCTTTTCTTCAAACCGCGTGCCACCATTAATATAAAGGAATGATTGCGATGAAGTGACATGATCTGGTACATAAAGCACTAGCGTGTGCTTCCAGTCACGTCCAGAGTTGCTTATTGTTTTATCAGGCCAAAATTGACTCGTAAATGTATAGGTATATACGGTTAAAGCAGCTTCCTTTCTATATTCACTCTTTTCTAGTTTCAAGTCCGCCTTTGTAGACGAATCTGAATTTACAAAACACGAGAGCACATTTTGAGGATGCGTTTTTAACTCTGATTTTAAACATAACGTATTTTCATCCGCAAATACTGCGCTAGATATTAAACTAAGTGCACACCCAAATAGGAAACCTTTACTCGCTTTTTTTGTAAAACCAATGCTATACATTTCTGCATCCTTTCAAACATCAAAAAATAAAATAATTATCTAGCTCGGTGAACTAGAGCATTACGTTAACTTAAATCCCAAGACTAGTGATAAATAACCATATCACTAACGGAATAATAGAATGCTAAGATTGCACTGAATAACCATTTTAATCAATCAGTTATTTACTATTGTTGAGGTTCACCCATTCGTACAGCGCCCCTCTTCAAACTTTATATTATTCTTTAAAACGTATCCAACCTGGTCTTATGTGTTAAGTTCGCATCACGAAAGCCATTTGAATCTCACCATTTTGACTACTGATTACGTCAAACCCAGCATCTTGGTATACTTTTATTGCACTTAAATTCGTTTGATACACAGTTAAAATAAGCGAATTACTGTTAAAGTGTTTGAGATAACACTTTGCTAAATCAAGTAATTTAAAAGCAATCCCTAGTCCTCTGTTCTTTTTTACTACGTACATTTGGATTATTTCGATTTTTTTCGATGTTGAAGGAGTTAGTCCACATAAACCAACCAACTCGTTACCAATAAATGCACCTAACATAGCGCTATTTTTGCTTTCTTCTTCAATGAGCTTTTCAAGGTACAATTGAGGTAACTTAACTTGTTTTTCGTATCCCGAACCGAAACATTCAGGATGCAATTTCAAACTTTCTAATCTCAATTCACGATATGCACGGCTATCCTCAGCCTCCAACACTCTACAATATACTTCCATATAACCTCGTTAAATACTTACCAACTCAACCTTGTCACCATCTACCAATATCACTTGCGCATTACTGAAAGGGATAAGATTAATCGCATCCATGTAATTTGACATTATTTTTTGCGTACTTTCTTGAAACGGAAAGTTTGTATAATGCGGTAACGGGTAAAAATCAATGACACTTAAAGAAGAAAAAGAGACTAGGTCTGCAACAGCGTTAAAGTCATCCATCTCTTTTACATATTCAATATTTGGAGACAGGATTACTGAACCCGCAGATTCGCCAATATACGGTTTACCTCGGTTAATTTGTTCCTTTATTAATTCATCGGCACCCGTTCTTCTTAGCTCTTTAAGCAAGAAAAATGTATTTCCTCCACTGATATAAATAAAGTCATTACTTTCTAGCTTACTTGATATTTCGTTTTTTGTAGCTGTAGAAATTTCTAACACATCAATAATTAAACCTAGATCTTGCAACACCTTTTTACCTGCATCCACATAAAAAGTGACTTCTTCATGAATACTCGCTGTAGGGATGAATGTAACAGTCTTCCCCTTTAGCTCAGTTTTTTCCGATTGAACAAATAACTCGACTACATCAGTAAACGATGACGCTAAAAACAATTTTTTCATTACTTTTCCCTAAAACTAAACAAGATAATCCAGATTAAAACCGAACGCATGACTAATTGAAATGATCGCTTCGCACACAATCATGAATATTATCAATAAATTCAGAAACTTGTCATACTGTTACATTACTTTCTATAATTTCATTTAATAACCCTGGGAGCAACTCAGGTTTAAAGCTGTCGTGACCTGCTACGCACATCTCTTCTAAAGACCACCACTTCCATTTTTGAATCGTGCTTTTTTCTTCTTCAGTCCACTGCGCTGCAAAAAAATCCTTAAACACTCGGTACAACGGCTTCCTCACTCTTTTGCCAAATTTGATAGCAATAGTTAATATTCGATTCAAATTTTTGCTCAAACGCTAAACTAAATAAACCTGGGATTTCAGGAAAAACAATATCCCCTTCAGTTTCAATATCAATTGTTGATATATGCAAAGTATCAACTTTAGAAATCAAACTTCTATAAATCTCGCCGCCACCCGAAACAATAACGTGATCGGTAATATCTTCTAACTCTTTTAAAGCACCCTCAATTGAAGAAAAAACCATTACATTTTCATCCTCTGAAACGAAATCAGATCGTGATATCACGGCGTACTTACGATTTGGTAGCGACCCCATAGACTCAAAAGTTTTGCGTCCAACTAAAAGCCATTGATTATATGTCATGGCTTTGAATAAAAGTTGCTCACCTTTAGCTCTCCATGGAATATCAGGACCATTGCCAATGATGCCATTCAGAGACTTTGCAGCCATTAATGATAACTTCATGATTAACTCCTTTGGTTAATACCTAATTATGCTCTACTAGAATTTTTTGATAACAACATGGGCACTTTTGAATTAAAAAAGAAGGGATTACAAAAATACACCTTTACTTACAGTACCTTACTCTACTTTAACCTAGTTGTATTGTTTTAAATTTAGTGTCATTTATAATCCGGCCATCAAAATAATCAATAATAAATATAAAGGTAAATAATGAAATCTATAACTGTACTTGGTGCCTTAGCTGCAATCGTATTAACGACACATGTTCAAGCAAACCAAGACGTCTCAGGCTTCTACATTGGTGGTGGTTTAGGCTCGACATTTAGTGATTCTGATAGCAATTCATTTTATTCTGATACCCATGGTAATACACTAAAATTTATTGGTGGTTACCAATTTAACCGTATCGTTGCAATTGAAACTCAATATACAAAATACGGGGATGTCACACCACTTAACAACAAAAATGGCTATAAATGGGCGCCTACTACTTTATCTCTAACCGCCAATCTTGGTTACACTTTCCAAAATGGCTTACGTCCTTTTACTACCATTGGTTTGTCATCACTGGATCTACACCAAACAACGAAAAAAATAGACGATAGCAGTGCTACAGCCGCACGTTTAGGACTAGGTTTAGAATATACACCAGCGACTTTATCTAATATAAACTTCCGTGCAGGCTATGAAGCTGACGCTTTCACACTTAAGACTCCAGGTAAATCTGATACTGATGTTATTTTAAGTTCGCTATACCTAGCTGCATCTTACAAATTCTAACGTTGTAAATTTATTGTGTTGGGCTATATCTAGCTAGTCCGATTAAAATGATACGATAGTCTACAACGACAGTAGACTATCACTCTCCCCCCCCCCAGCTCCTTAAGCCTCCTCTTATTCTTTTTATAACCCATTTATAGCCCCCATAAATTTCATCCCCCTTCCATGACGATGAAGCCAACTAGGCTCGAATTTAAAGCTATCTTCAGAAAGTATGTAAATAAAGTAAACAATGTAAAGTAGTGTAATGTAAACAATGTAAATGATAACAATTACCATTTAGATATAGTGCTAGAATGCGCGTCTCAAATACACCATATAACGAGACAGATAATAATATGAAATTAAAAGTATTACCTTCGGCAATAGCCATTGCGCTAACATCATTTTCAGCGTTTTCAGATGATGGAAGTATGGTTGTAACAGCAACAGCTTTAGATCAGCTGGTTCAAACTGAGATTAACGCAACAACATTAGAGCAAAAACAAGCTTCCGACATCAAAGATATTCTAAACACTATGCCAAGTGTTACTGTTGATGGTAATGCTAGGTACTCACGTAAAGTATTTATTCGAGGAATGGAAGACAAGTTCGCAGTTGTAACCATCGATGGCGCTCGTCAGGAAGGTCAGCTTTTCCATCACTCCGGTGACCAAACTATCGACCCATCCCTTTTGAAAGTGGCTAAAATTGAGCTAGGGGCCAACTCTGCACTTAATGGCTCAGGTGTTGTCAACGGTTCGTTCAGCTACGAAACAAAAGACCCTGATGATTTACTTCAAGGCGATGATAAATTTGGTGCTCGTATCAAAACGAGTTACCAAAGTGCATACGAACGAAAAGGTGTTGACGTTGCCGTATATACAAAGCTGAACGACAAGCTTCAGTTTATGGCTATCGCAAACTATTCAGAAGATGGCGACCTACATATTCCAAACAAAGACGATGTTAGCTCTAAACAAGGCGAGCTAAAATCAGGTTTGGCAAAAGTCGTCTTTATTCCAAATAACAGCAACGAATTCAAACTAATGATAAACCACTATAGTGATGGTGGTAAACGTCAACTTTCAGGTGAAAAAAACGGCGCTTTATATGCAGACAAAGATCATAATTACAATTCTATCAACCGAGATACAGTAACGCTTCAACACGCCTACAATCCAGACAATGATCTCGTTAATTTAAAGAGCAATCTATACTATAACCGCCAATACATGAAACGCGACCCGCTGACAGATAGCATTTGGAAAAAAGATGCTAATGGAAAATGGATCAAAGATGGTCAAGTATCAATCCCAAATCGCGAATATAATGTAACAACTATCGGGGGTGATATTCGTAATGTTTCTTGGGTTTCTGATCACGAGTTAACATATGGCGTTGACGGTTACACAGCAAAACAGTGGATTGACGCCGAGAATGGCGAAATACTCTCGGGCCCACAAAAAGGTGAAACTAAAAAATATGGTTTTGATGGCGGTAAGATCACAGCTTATGGTCTTTACATTCAGGATTCATTCGAAATTAACGACTTCCGTTTAACGTCGGGACTACGTTACGATATTCATCAACTTGGTGGCATGTATTCTGGTACGCTAGACCAACTTTCACCAAAGTTCAAAGGTGAATACCAAGCAACAAATGATCTACGACTACGTGTAGGCTATGGTCGTTTATTTAAAGGCGCTTCATTACCAGAAGCCTTAATGATAGGAGACCCGAGTAAGGTAACTCAAGGTGATACAAAGGCCATGACGGGTAACAACTATGAAACAGGCTTCGATTACGATTTATCTAACTTACTTGGGGCTGATAACTCAATCATTGGGTTCACGGCTTATAAGTATAACCTTGATAACCAAATGCACCCAACCAAGAACACCAGTTTAACTAACAAGAACGATGCTGAAGTATGGGGTATCGAAACTGTATTCACTTACAAATTAGAAGACCTTAGCATTTATGCTAACCACTCATATTCAGATGGCGATCAGAAGAACCTTAAAGACAACACGACTAGCGATATGAATAAAACAGGTATTCATAATATCAAGGCTGGTTTCAATTATGGCCTGAGCGAAGAGATCGTGTTTGGTTGGGATTCACGCTTCGTTCTAGGTAACGAATATACAGATGAAGAAAATGAAAAGATTAGTCGCCCGGGATTCGGTGTTCATAACATGTGGGCAGCCTATAACCCTACTTTTGCGAAAGACCTAACTATAAATCTTGGCGTAGACAACTTATTCAACAAGCAATATGCAGAACATACAGGCTTCGGTATTTCTTGGGGCTCAGATAAATACACCAGCTACGAAGTCGGCCGTAACTTCAAAGCAAGCCTTGCCTACGCGTTCTAATAGCGAAAGGTCTTAAATACAAGTGTGATGAAAAACTAAGTTTACAGACATATGTATACTTATAAGGTAAGTTAATACTTGTATTTGAGTTAATACCCCCTTCTACTCATGCGGAAGGGGAATTTCATTCATTTCAATACGGTCTAATTTTTTATTTCAAAGACAACACATAGACATCTTCTGCAGGTGCTACTACCAACAACTTTCACTTATTTTCTTTGACATATTATAACCACTAATAGCAAAACCAACTTCCTGATATAACTTTAAAGCCCTTTGATTGTGGTAAGCAACTCTTAGTTTTATTTGTTCAATGCCAATTGATTTCAATTGTGATTCAAGCGCCTTAATTGCTAACTTTCCATAGCCGTTATTACGGCTATTAGGGAATATGAAAAAGTCATAAATAAATGTGGATTTATCACTTACCTTAATCGAGTGCCATAAATAGCCAACAAGGTTCGATTCTGATTCAATACACAGCAGCTCGTGTTCATTGGTTTCCAATCCATTAGGAAAACAACGTATTAGGTCTTGCTGAGCTAATTCGACAGCCCGCTCCATTGAGTGACCATAATTTTTAGAAATCTCATGGCTGTAATCGTCAATGAAATAATCACAATACGCGGGATATTCATCTGATGTCATTGGCCTAAGTTGGATCATGCCAGCTCCTATTAAAAAGTGATTTTCTGCAAGTCTTGCTGTGGCAATGTACTATATCACCGACTTTTCCTGATATTTCGTATTTAACTAAGCCACTCTTCGATTGCGTCACCCATAGTTAATCCTTGTGCACCTTTCATCCACAGCATGAAATTACGATCAAACTTAAAATTTTCGCCACAGTTTAACTTAAAGAACCGACGAACATTTTGAGTGTTCTTATAAGACGATGTAATCAAAGTACTGTTAGAAATAGCATCTTTATGCCAATCAAATTCATTCACGTTACATCCTTAGGCTTTTCACCCAAGTGTTGAGTAAACCGTAATAAATAACCATCTGGGTCTTGAATCAAAAATTCACGCTCTCCAGAAATCTTACTCCCGATGTCATACCACGTTTCTTTCAATTCACGATAATAAGAAACCTGATACTGTTCAAGACGGCCTATAAGCGGGGCTAGAACAGGTAGTTCGATTTGAAGGTTAATACCTCGCCCTAAGGGAGCAACGAGTTCACCCGTTACCCAAGCCGTCTCATTAATCTGCTCAAGCATAATTTGAACCTGGCCTTGCTCTAGATACACAAAATCGGGTTTGTCTCGCCTAATTCGAATAGAGAAACCTAACACTTGTGTATAAAAAGCTAGCGACTTATCAAAATCAGTAACGAGTAATTCGGGAACCATCGGATTCCAATATTCTTCCATATCAATACCCTATTATTAAATAGAAAATGATGCACTTATGCTCGACAATCTTCAATTTCGATTAAAAGATCAGTAACACCAACATCATTATTAAACTGATTCAAAACGCTATGCGCATAACATCATGTTTATTCAACTAATCCTATTCTTATAGACTATATCCGTTGTTCAACATTGAGTTCCATAGGCACATAACGAATGCCATTTATACTCAACTCCTCCGACATTGCTTTAAACCCGACTTTCCCATAAAAACCAAGTGCATAAATAGATGCTTTGACTCGAATCAACCTTGCGCTACTAATTTGCTTCATTTCTTCGACTAGTCGTTTCGCTACACCAAAACCATGATATTCAGTTTTAACATAAAGATGGCCAATGTAGTTCTCTTCCCGCCAAGCTATATAACCGATAATTTCGTTACCAATAGTTGCTTTAACTGCCGAATAAATGTCGGGATTTTTCACCTGATCAATATCAGCCTTAAACGCAATTCTAATCGCCTCCTGACCTTCTGCATTAAGTAGAGGCACGACATGTTCTTCATTAACTGACTCACCTAATTTAAGGATTAAATCTAGATCCCTGTGAGTCACTTTTTCAAAAGTAAATTCCATTTTTTCTCCTAGTACATAACGTCCAAATAAGTAACGGATATAACAGCTATACGTTACCATTAGCGACTTCCTCTAGCTTACCATCTAGTGAAGCCTTGAATACCTAGACATAATGACTCCCCACTAGGCGTTAACCTCCAACTTCGCGGGTTAGTTTTTGAAACCAGAGCCGTAACATATTGATGAAATCTGGATAAGTAAATATAACATTTTACCTACAAACTGTAATGTATATTAAGGTGATTATGGGGGCTATTGATTATGCGTGACTCTTTATAGACTGTACTGTATATTCTCGGCATCTTTATTTATTGGATTGCTAAAATGAAATATTTATTATCTTCTTTATGTCTTGTGGTTATTACATTACTGGCTGGTTGTGGCAGTGGTGGCGGTAGTACACCACCAACAAAAGAAGCTAAGAAGCCCGTTCCAAGAGTGCAAGCGACTCCTGGTGGTTATGTGGAAGTAAGCTCTAATGGGAGTCAAAAAAATATTAATTTAGTGGTACAAAATTATACAATCACCAAGGATATTCCATTGATGCTTGTAACTTTTACCTTAAAAGATACAAATGGGAAAACCCGATTCTTTATTACTCAGGCTAATAATTCAGGAAGGGCTACAATGTTCACTGAACATACTAGTGTCATGCCTTTAAATCGGGATCGTGGTGATGTAAATTTCGAGTTTATTGATAATGGTAAAAAAATCAAACTTACTGTTAAGAGATTAGATGAAAGTGCGAAAGATCTAGGTTTAACCATTGGAGAATCAATCACTTTAGAACGAATTAGTCAGCACGAAAGCTTCGAACAACTAGAAACGTATTCATTTTCCTCAAAAGATAAAAGCTATGATTTACAGTTCACCGCGAACAAGGATGGTACCGCAACAGTACAAGGTCACCAAACCGTTCTAGACTGCACTATTGAAGGAGAATTAAAACAGACGGATACAGAAAAAGCCGGAGCATACGAATTGGTAAAGCACGAACTCAAATTTTCAGGTTGTACTGACAAAGCTAATGATAAAGCAGTTCCTTCGAGTATGTACTTTTTTGATGCTAGTGAAAAATCACACAGGATCAAGCTTTTTATAGCCCCATTATACGTTAAAGATACCGATGGTAAAGGTGGGCTTGTTGTTGAACTTATTGCTAATTAGGTTCTTTTTCTATTTGGTATAAATGTTGTATTCTTGATTATAGCGACATAGTTAAAAAGCCTCCTCTTTGGAGGTTTTTTTGATTTTGTGATAAAGATGGTCAAATTCAAGCTTTAAAAAAACACACGCTAATAAGAAGCCGGATACAACCAAAATTAAGAATCATTAATAATTGTTACGGCTCCCCTTTATTCTATTTTTTCTGCGCACTGACTCCCATCAGATGATCGACCTTTACCACGTTCTTAAAGCCCGCTGCTTTTAACCGGCGGATGACACCGTCGACAAAGCTGCTTCCCTTCTTTATTATGTGTGGATTTCCGGTGTAATGAAAAAGCTGCCCGTCCTTGCGTAGCACTCGGAAGATCTGTCGGTAGAACTCTTCACTATAAAGCTCACCAGCAAGGGAAAAACGCGGTGGATCGTGAATGACCGCATCAAAAGAAGCCGCAGGCATTGTAGGGATCAGTTCATAGCTACTGCCCTGTCGTTGCACAATCCCCTTGTTCCCCAAATCACTTGACCAAGGGTTCTGCGCACGCAGCCCCATTACCTCAGGGCTCAACTCGATAGTAAGTACCTCACTTGCGCCTATTCGGTGGGCTGCAATAGCCGCATAGCCTAGACCGCTGCAGCAATCCAGTACCTTATCACCCTTACGTACCGCCTTCTGAGCCATCTCGGAAGCACTAACAAAAGGGTCAGTTCCCTTGGATATGTGCATCTTAACACCACTAATTTCTAGTAGAGGTGATCCATCCGTAGGAACAAGTTTGTAGTAGCCTGAACTGCGGTCTTCAAGCGGAACTATATCGCCATCACTACAGAGGTAAATCCTTTGTGTCTTCTTGACTATTTTTTTGAGTTCGTCAATAGAAAGTCGATTGTCTTCGTCGAGCACGAGGCCTTGGTCACTTAAAGCAAATTCTTGCTCTGAAAGATTAAGATCAGCGGAAAGCAAGACGCAAGTCTGTCCTTTGGCGATAGCCTCCAGCGCTTGTTTGGCATTTGCTGTATGAAGGTAGTAGTTGGGCATATTATTCGTCTATCTAGTTAAAAAATACTGGCCCTACTATACACCCTCAGCGTTAGAGGGTTAACTTAAATAATTATATTCCTCCGAAAAAATGAACAGCGAACATTTCAGCTTTATAAGTAACCTTATTAACAAAATAAGATGTATCCGGATCACACGAACACCTAGCGAAAGGCGAATATAATAAGGATATTGTGATCATAAATAACGAGGAGAAAGGATTTATGGCTAAAAACACTCAGTTCCTCACCAGATACTAAACAAGTAACCCGTACCGTAATTTTACGATAACCATCAGGTTCGTTGATTCGCTCCAGTACATCCATTAACTCTAGAGCATAGCTTGTCACTTCAAGAACTTGCCAACTCCCTATTCCTAGCACCAAAATAGCGGGCTAAGTAGTTCTTGCTAAATGAGAAACCGAGCAAGCTATACGTGTCCCAGTTAATTGATAGTATGCTCTAGATTAATAACTGTAATATTTGCGTGTTCAAAATAGCTTTTCAAGATAGACCCCTATAGTAAAACATAAAGGCAAAGTATGTCGTACTTACCGTACACTGAAAGTGATTGAACTACTGCTAACCTAAGAGATTACTTTAACAGCCTTATCCAAGTCCATTCATGGAACACGGTTAAAATCGACCGTAGTGGCTGACAGTTTTCTACCTCGATATCCTTGATAAACAATGTAAATAGTTCAATATCGTTAAGCGCCAACGAAAGGCGAATACCCAGTTTGATTCTAAAGTTGCATAGGTGTTGCCTTAAAAACAAGACTCATGGCTGCAGCCGTATATACCGAATTACCAAAAGCTACAGATTATAATAACGTTTTCGTTTAAAGAATAAAATAGGCTACCAATCAAACGGTACTTGCCTATTTAAAGCTATAATTGAATAAAGTTCATACTACCAACAAGAACCTAAACAATAGCACGATACCAAAACAATCTGACAACCACACCGCAACAAAAAGACGCCAGTTATTAACACCACCAAACACCAGTTAACAAGAATAATGTTTCACTTACAATTCTTTACGCGCACATTTAATCTAACAGACTTTACGAATACCCCTTTAGTGATAGTATCGCACTCAGTTAATGCGCTGGCGATTATTTATGATTAGTGCATTCATTTACTATTATATTATTTATTTACATAAGGTTTGTTATGAAAAAGATTTTCACTTTAGGTTTAGCACTACTGACTCTTTCTTCTGTAGTTAAAGCAGATGAGTTTTCGCTAGAAGATACTGATAGTAACTATAGTTATCAAAGGTACACCGTCCTCAACAGTACAAATGGCACTGTAAATCTCGATTTTCATCCAGTGGCGTCAGGAATATGTAATAAACACACGTTCACTGACGTTGCTTCTTTTGAGAAAAGAGTAGACGAACATTCACGAGGTGTTTGTCTGCTTCAGGGGATCACCGGAATGTTAAGAATTGACGAGGAGAGATACGATCTTAGTTACGAAAGCAAAGGTACTTCCTATGGTACATTTGTCGTTATGGTAGAGAAAGATTTGAAGGGGAATTTCATAAAAGCTTATCTAAAACACATGAAATTCTAAAATACCTCAAGCAATTTATTATCCTTTTTAGGGGGGGGATGGTTCCTCCCCTATTCTAGTTAAAGTTATTAATCAACTCCTTCGACACTTCCTGTCTCCATTCCACCTGTAATGCCAGCCAAAAACTTGGAAGACCAAGACGGGCTACTCTGTTGAATAAGAGATATTCTCTTTCTCCTTTATTAATTCGATAAAGGAATATATTAACTGAATTTGGTTCCCTCACTTTCTACCAACTCTCATTTAAAGGGGGTGATATATAATTGGGTGATTTAACCAAAACATGGCATGACAGCCTTGTTGAATCTTAATCTAGAGGCTTGTTAGCAGACAACTTACACCGCCAGTTTGAACCCTTCGTGAGTTGCTATAAAACCAAGTTTTTCATAAAACCTAATAGCATCTGGACGTTGTTTATCGCTAGTAAGTTGAACAACCTTACAATTCTTAGTTTTCGCTAGCTTAATGGCATGTTCAAACATTTGCTCACCGAATCCTCGACCACGAAAAGACTCATGGATTCGAACTCCTTCGATAAGACAACGCCAACTACCAATATGAGTGAGGTAAGGGATAAAAGTTAGCTGGAGCATACCGACTAGCTGCTCATCAACCTCGACTATTATGAGCTCATTATTAGGGTCAACATCTATCGCTTTAAATGCGTCAATATAAGAGCTTTTCAATGGTATTGATGCGTCTTCCCTTTGGCTTCCAAGCGGATCTTCGATAAGTAATGACACGAGATTTTCCAAGTCATTCATCTTTGCTGAACGATACTTTAATTCCATAGATACATCCTTTTCACCTCGGTCTACCAACCAATAATAACGATTAAATTTCTTTATGAACAACACCTTACCAATTTTAGACTACAAGGTAAACAACCAGAAAAAACATATGTGCATAAATAGATAACCAATTTAACTGGCCTTTTCATTTTTCTGGTCATTGAAAATTGCCATTGCTAAAAGTAATTCGAGTTCTAGTCAAGTCAGGGCGTTATGCATTGTCTAGCGCTTTTCGAAGCTGACTTATCCATACTCTGTAACCGTCGGTGTTTAAATGAACGCCGTCTCCAGTATGAAATGTACTTTTCAAATTTCCATTAGGTTCTTGAAGCATGCTGCTGGAATTAATAAAAATGACATTGACATAGTTCGTGGACATCTTTTTTAACGCTGAATTTAGCTGAAGAATCCTCTTGTTAGAGACTTTGACTGAACTGACTCTTTCATCAACGGGTAGCACTGCACTCAAAATTATTTTTTTATCTTTAGGTATAAGGTTCAATATTGTTTGATGATTTTTAACGATACTACTGTTATCTCGGCGTTTAAGGTCGTTCACTCCAATTGCAATCACTATGGATTTTGCTGTGGTAACTGATTTATAAAATGGAAGTCGATTAATCACCCCAATTGTAGTATCAGACCCTATTCCATAATTGACTGAATACTCTGATATGGCAGCAGTCGCTAGTCCTTGCGTTATGCTATCACCAATAAAAATCGTAGCACCTTCGGGAACAGAGCCATCCATGCGCTTATGATAGGTAGTTGTTGTATTGTAATAATCGGAAATTTCGGTGGGTTGATAAATCCCAATTCTTCTTCCTACTTTTTCAACGAAATCACTTTTCACAAGTATCACGGCAATAATGATATGTAGTCCTACTACATACCCGTACCAAACTTTATTACGAGATTTCATATGTATCCTTAGATGCATAACGCCACGTTAAGGTATGAACAGCGTGCTAATTGAGGTACTTCTGCCAATGATACAAACCTTTCCCAAACCTTGGCCTCTATAGTGTTCAGAGACCAGAAGGTCATGGATATTCATCACTTTCTGGGCTCGATAAGTAGAGTAAGATTCGAAACACACAGCAAAAGCAGCTGGCTTGCTGCCTACAAAGCTAATAAATCCGTGAAAATAGGACAAGATAAACAACTGACTTATAACTGTAGGCTCTAATTCAACAGATAGCCCTGGCGCGTATCCATTAAACAAAGATTCGAACATTTCTTGATGTTCAGTATTCCCGTAAGATACCAACGCCCAAGCAAACGCGTCGCTTTACCTTTGATTGTTAGATTTTGATACCAACACACTCGACACTTCCGACAAGCAGGCTATAGAATGGCTTGGCTTATCAATGTCTTCTGGCCAATCATGGAATCCTCGCAGCCATATAGCTTGCATTCCAGCCTTTCTGGCTCCCTCTATATCATTTACAGGATGGTCTCCAATATACCAGCATTGATCTGCGGTAAACCCGAATTCATTAGCTGACTTTGTAAATATGCCACTATCAGGTTTTCGCATACCGGCAGCCTCAGAACTCACTAGCTGCTTAATATATTCAAAAGCCCCTAAGGTTTCGGCAGTTGCTATTCTGGTTTTATCTGCACCATTAGAAATGATTCCAATATGGAACCCTTGCTCAGATAGCTGAACCAGAAGGTCGTTTGCACCACTCATCGGCTGCGCGCATTGAGGAAAGTTCTGTATCCAATGTTCCAGAATATCTTCGACAGCAACCTGTTTACTGTGGATAAACCTTTTGTGAAGCTCATTTGACACAGCATCTTTGATGGTGCTGTAAGGTGATGTTTCACTGAGGTAACCACCATTGTCCTGTGAGAATATGACCATTGCGATATCTTCTGAATTGACAGAAATTAATGAATCAGCGTATCGCTCGCTAAACATTTCCGAGTAAGCTGAAATACTCTTATTTCTATGTACAAGAGTATTATCGAGATCAAAATATATAGCCTTGCGCACAACTCTCCGAAAACGCCTAAGCGCTTGTTAGCAAAACTTACTCTGCAAATTGTTTTTTACCGCTGGCCACTCAGAATTAATAATCGAGTAAACAACAGTATCTCTAATAGAACCATCCTTTAAAATTTGATGGTTTCGGATAATACCGTCTTGTTTGGCTCCTAACCTTTCTATCGCTTTTCTAGAATTTTGGTTAAAGAAGTGAGTTCTAAATTCAACAGCTATTGCAGAGTGTTTTTCAAACACATGCAATAATAAAAGCAATTTACACTCTGTATTAACTGGTGAGCGCCTCACTGATGATGAGTACCATGTATAACCCAACATCGCTCGCTTATTTTTAACATCAACGTTATAAAATCGACTTGTCCCTACAACTTTATTTGTATTATTACACCTTACCGCAAATGCTATATTACCTTTTTTTGAATCTGCAATTGCCTCATCTACATATTCATTCATTAATTCAGGAGACGGAACATTTGCATACCATAACTTCCAAGGCTTTCCAGTGATTTGATAAGTTGTTCCCGATTTCACATCAATATCTAAGTCACCAGGTAGTATCACAGTACCCCATAAGTAAGTAAACGGACACATAATTGATACGCTATGTTTACCAATTTGAATTGGGGCTGTTGTTCCCATTTTATAAATGCAACAACGCATAGTAAGATGCCACGCGTTGCGGATAATTTGTTATGCGGTTTAAGGCGCTGCAGCAAACGATAGAAACGATTCTGCGATTGCTAAAGGGGTTTCCACCATTGGCAAATGACCAACATTTTGTATTATTTCAATTTTTGCATTAGGTATAATTTGCTTTAAAACCGCTGCTCCTGAGACATGTAACACTCGGTCTTTTTCGCCCCATGATATTAAGACAGAACCATTGTAGTTTTTTAAAACACGATCAAGTGGAGAGTCTGGTTGTGGTTTCCCCTGATTCATTCTATGTATTTGGTCAAAAATTTTCGTGTTAATTTTGACCCTTTCTTCAGATTTTAATGCTAGATGTTGTATAACAACAGAGGGAATAAAGGGAGGGTTAACAAACAAAAAATCGAACAATTCCAAAAACTCTGTCTCTGTTCGTGGTAAAACAACGGGGTTTAGACCTTTTTGGGTGGCTGTAAACATTTCACTTGTTTCTGAACTCGCAACACCAAATGGGCTAATAAGCCATAATTTTTTAACTTTACGAGGGTATTGAGCTGCAAAATTTCCCGCAATATATCCGCCCATAGAGCTGCCAGCTAGATTAAATTCAACGAGATTAAGAGCATCAGTTATCTGTTTCAACCGTGCGACTTGTGAGAACACGTCATAATCTAGTTCAATATCTCTTGTACTATTCCCAAAACCCGGCAGGTCAATCGCAATAACATCAAAGTGTTCGACAAGATATCCAGAGATTCTATTCCAGTTATCCTTGTCAGCGCCAAAGCCATGGAGCAAAACTAATGGGGGACCACTTCCACCACGAAGATATTCAATTTCTAACTCATCAACTTTTATGCGTTCTAGTTCAAGACCAGCAACACTCCGTTCAGAACTAATCATGTATCGAAATAGTGTTGAGCTCGGCGTAATTACATATATAAAAGTGAGTAAAAATATGAGTGCTGAAAACGAAACAATTAGCGTTTTTTTCACGTATTGGTCTCCTTTTTACTTGTTATATAATACGAACCACAGTCTAATCGCATAAAACAGTTCTCAAATTAGACCAATGAGCCAACCAACCTTTTGACGTCACACGTTCACTGAAGGTTTCCAAAGAACGCTTAGGATTACGCGTAACGTGTAGATTAAACAACGATTCGAAACCAAAAGTAGAAATACATTCATAGTAACCATTATCTAACTTTCGTATAGCAACAGCTGTTTCCTTTTCTGGCCAATAACTCATCGCGTCAATGATACTTAAATACGGTTTATCGCCATGTCGTTTATGCATAATAGCTTGATTACGCACTTCCCAGTTTAACTCTGGCATCAGCACAGAAAGCTGAGATTCTATGAATTTGTAGTTTTCAGAGTTAGATTCAGTTTCATCGAAATAGATAACGTCAGCGTCATTCAAAGGCGTTGATGTTGATTTTTGGTGCAAGTGGTCCCACACCAAATTTCGGACAAAACCAGCCGCTAGATAACAATAAGGTAAATCAAGTTGCTGAACACAATCAAGAGCTTTAACCCTCAATTCATCTTTTTCAATTAATGTGATTACCCTATCCATATACACCCTGCTTTCTAACGCTTTGCTAATAGGTCTGCGTCCTTTGCACATTCTAGTGAGTTTACAATCACGCTCAGAAAAACGGGAAGAAGACAAGCCTAACCTACTGTTTTAAATCAAGTTAAATTGCACCCTATGTTTTACCAGCATAGTTCATACGAACCATTTTTGTTTTCAATTGCTAGATCTGAAAAGCCGTCAACGATTAAATCAGCTAAAACTAATTCAGATTCTTTATGGCTAGTTAAGATAGCGACGGTAAAGCACCCAGCTTCTTTAGCTGATTTTACTCCAGCAGGCGAATCTTCAAAAGCAACACAACTCACCGCTTTTAAACCTAAATTCTTAGCAGCAAGTGCAAATGGTTCTGGGTGTGGTTTACCAAAAATTACATCTTCGGCACACACCATATTCATAGGTAATTTAAAACCAGATGCAAGTAAACTTGTCTCAGCAACTTTTCTTGGTCCACTCGTTGCTATTGCCCACGAGCACTTAGGTATATTTTCTACGAAACTTAATGCTCCATCAATTTCAGTAGCTGATTCCATAGCTTCGATTGCAATTTTTTTTACTACATTTTCTTCATCAGCATTTGCGTATTGCGAACCAACTAACTCGAGTGTTTCACTAATTTTTCTACCGTGCACGTGTGGATATACAATTGAAAAATCGATTCCGTTTTGCCCGGCCCACTTTTTCCAAATATTGTTTATAACAAGAGTGGTGTTTACAAGTGTTGCATCTACATCAAATATAAAACCTTTGCATGAATATCTATTTATCAAATCTATTCCTTAAATTCGCATAACGCAGCGCTAAGCTGGCTCCAACACATTTCTACACTTTGCAAAACAAAAATGCCATGTGTTGGAGATAAGTTTGAGCACCTTGTTGAACGAAGCCGCTGCGCGGCAGAGTAAACAAGCCTGCGTTCATACTAATAACAGCAACGATTTAATTATCTTTATGAACAACACCTTACCAATTTAAGGCTACAAGGTAAACGGCCAGCAACCATTGATGGCTATTCTCGTGCGGTTCGACGCATTTCGGCTTATTTTGATAAGTCCCCAGACACATTAACTACTGCTGATTTAAAAGTTTATTTCAATAGCCTGCCAGGCCCACTTCTTGGAGTACCGTTAAATTAGACCGTAACGGTTTACAGTTTTTCTACCGCTACACGCTTGATAAGCAATGGGACTAGGAAGCAGCGCTACCAAGTATTCTTTCTCACGCTTTACAGCATTGGATTGCGATTAAGTGAGGGCTTAAACCTTACCGTTCATGATATTGATAGCCAGACTATGCAAGTCCATATCCGTGAAGCTAAAGGTGGCAAAGACAGGTTGGTGCCATTACCTAAACGAACTTTACTCGCACTGCGCAGTCATTGGCAAACGCATCATCATGCGCGACTGATTTTCCCTGGCTTGGGTAATGGTATGAACTCGCCGATGGATAAAGGCGGCATTCAAAAAGCCATCAAGCAAGTTCTGCGTGATTGTCATATCAACAAACTCGTTAGCCCGCATTCGCTACGTCATTGCTTTGCTACTCACTTACTCGAAGGCGGACTAGATTTACGCTCACTGCAAGTCTTACTCGGTCATGCCTCGCTAAACACTACAGCGAGATACACTCAATTAACCCAACTCAAACAAAAGGATGCGGCCGTTGCCATCAATCAACTCGCTGACAAGTTAGCGCTAGATTGGAGTTTAAAATGAGTACCTTCATTGGTTTACTGCGCATTCATCATGACGAGCGAGAATGATTGATACAATCAATCAGCACGCTGATTTATCGCTAGCGAACACTGACACATCCAATAATACCGTTACCTTCAGATATAAAGACGGACAAACTCAAGCAACTAAAACCAGAGCCTTACCGACATTGCAATTCCTCTGGCTTATCTTGCAGCATGTGTTGCCGAAAGGGTTACAGCGGGTGCGCGATTACGGTTTTTTACACGGTAATGCCAAACGGCTGAGAGTACGCATTAAAACTATATTGCTACATCTGTTCAGTTGGAAAATACATGAACTCGTCGCAACGTTCACTGCGAAAGCCATCAGGATTTGTCCTTGCTGTCAGCATGAAATGAGGTGTGTTGGCATTACACGAACGACCTAGCCGAAAGGTGAACATAATAGGAATAGTGGCATTAACATTACAGTTGGAGATATTAAACTTATGGTGAACACTCGAATAAGGTGTCGGCTGCGCGACACCTATTCTTATATGTTAGGCTTTTTGTTTCGCAGAACTTATTGCTTGAACTATTTTAGCTCTATGGTTCGCTTCCCACTCAGATAGCGTTAATGAAGCTTCTTCACATGCTTTCTTTGAGGCTAATAAAAATACTTCCTCTCTTCTTGCTTTAGGGATAACCACAATACCCTCTTCATCTGCAACAATTACGTCTCCCGTAGAAACCTTTGCTCCCCCACAAGTAATTGAAACACACAACTCAGTATAGACCTTCTTCTTACCTGGTACAGGGTAAACACCTTTCGCAAAAACTGGAAATTTCATATCTGAAATTTCACCCAAGTCCCGAATTACACCATCAATAATGAAGCCTTTTATCCCTCGATTATTAGCGACTGCGCATACGTTACCGCCCGCGACTGCATACTCGCTATCAACGCCGTCCACAACGATTATGGAGCCTTCAGGTGCTTCGTATATTGCAGAATGAAGCATTAAATTATCACCTGAAGCTAATTGAACCGTGAATGCCTCTCCGCAGATTCGCGGCATACCCTGCCAAAGAGGGCCGATGTTGTAATCAATAAAGTGGTCATTAGTTAGTATGTTTCCGTACTCGGTTGTCGCCAATTTAGAAAAATCTTGCTTCATATTTATACTCCATGTTCGAACAAAGCATAACGCTTACATAAGCGGAAAATTATAGTTGGCTAAAATTTTGAGGTACGAAAAACAGCCAACTGTAAATTTTCCGTTTAATGTTCTTGTTAGCTTACAACTACACATACCTGATAAATAATCAAAACCAGAAGTAACACAACGGTTGAATAAAATGTTAGTGCAAAACCAAAGGCTCTAGATGCAGCTCCACTTTTGTAGCCTTTAAAGAATAAAATACGACCCAAAGCAAAAAGAACTGAACAAAGAGGTATAGCTGATAGCCAAGAAACGGGCATTAAAAAACACCATGCGGTATATACAGAAATTGCAATAACCAACTGCTCTACTGTGTTTTGAAGCAAGCTTTGTAGTAATGATGCATTTTCACTACCTTTAGTTAAAGCACTACCGTCAATATCGTCAGGGCTAAAAAAACGAAACTTAGCCAAGCGGCCAATAGAAGCAACTAAACACAGAGTAGGTAGAATGACTGATAGCCCAAGAATCTCAATTCTACCTTGTGCATTCACGATCAGCGTATATGAAAAAGGGTCTAAATAGGTAGCGAGAATGATAGTAAGTACAGAGACGGTCATGGCAAAAGCCATACCTTTGAATACGCCTAATTGTTTATCTGAAAGTGCCAAACCTTATCCTTGTAAGCTAGACATAATGACTCCCACAAGGTGCTAGCCTCCAACTTCGTGGGTTAGTTTTAAAAACCAGAGCCATAATATATTTGTCAAAAATATAAAACTGGAGACTAGCATGAGTAAACATAACATAGTTTTTATTGGCATGGACACGCACAAATCAGTTATTGAGGTCGCTTATATCGAAGATGTGCGTGGCGTCAAACCGATTCATCTAGGCAAAAGTCCATCGGCTAAACAAGCGGTTACTAAACTGGCCCGTCAGTTTGAGTCTAAATGCCCACAAGCCACATTACACTTCGTTTATGAAGCTGCCCCTGTGGTTATTGGATCTATAGATTGCTCACTTCACTTGAGCATTGTTGTTATGTCATCGCACCATCATTAATTCCGAAAAAACCTGGTGATAAAATTAAAACAGACAAACGCGATGCCATGAATTTAGCTAAATTGCTAAAATCTGAAGATTTAACGGCGATTTACGTACCTGAGCCAGAAGATGAAGCTGTACGTGATTTATCTCGCGCCAGAGAAACAGCAATGAAAGATCTTAAAGACGGTAAATATCAACTTAAAGCGTTGTTACTACGAAATAATGTTACAGCAAAAGTGAAGGACAATTGGTCGAAGCAACATTTACGCTGGTTATCCGAATTGATCTTACCGCCCCCTGCTCAACAGATAGTTTTGCAGGAATACAAACAATAACCGAGCGTATAAATCGATTAAAACGGCTCGATAATGAACTTGAGCATCATGTTAAAAACTGGCGCTATTACCCCATGGTAAAAGCGATCCAAGCGATGCGAGGTGTACGCTTACTTGTAGCAACTGGTGTTACTCGGGGATCTAACCCGTTTCGACCATCCAAGAAAGCTAATGAGTTATCTTGGACTTATCCCCAGTGAGCACAGCAGCGGTGGTAGCCGTAAGATTGGTTCTATTACCAAGTGTGGTAATAGTCGAGCAAGGCGCTTACTTGTTGAAGGATCGCACACCTATCGCTTCGCCGCAAACATCTCCAAAGAGCTGCAACTTAGACAGGAAGACCTAGGTAAAACTATCGTTGATATCGCGTGAAATAGTGCTGACACCCGTAGAGCCAAAATTACGGCTATCGAGAGTGCCTGCATGATAAAAGTTGTTAAGTTAGCGTATAGAATCAAGCATCGGGTGTGGCACAATCACCGACGGCGTTAGGATGGTAGCTAATGAAAGTTAGCTGATCCACGAATATCAGCATGATAACCGTAAATACTAACCAACCAAATATGGCTAATCCAATGCTTCTTCTCCGTATGTGAATAAGGCATAAGTGAGTAGCAATAGAAATAGTGTGATTTTCATACTTATAGAAAGTTAACGCCAGCCTCATGTACCGCAGGTCAAATGTTGGCACTTGTTAGCTGGTTAACCCCATGGGTACACCTTTACTTTCGGCCAGCGAGCCTTATAGCCAGTGGTCATTTTGTTGTAGCAGGCCTCTGTCATTGCTCGCTTATTAGGTTTAACTAACATATCGAAAGCATCTTCTAAACCATAAGGAGCATAGATAGCTAGGTCTCCATAAGAATCGAGAGTAAAGCCTATAGCAAACGCAGGTAACCAAGACTCAATACCTTGCTCCACACTAACATATGCTGCGATTGAACAACCAAACCTTTGGAGGTAACGCTCATGCATTGTCGCTTGATTCTTAAGATCCACTTCAACGCTATGCCGTATACGTTTAGTAATGCTTAGTTCGAACAACTCTTCTGAAACAGCATTGCTCTCATCAAAATAAACAATGTCAAAATCTTTAACTTTATCGAGCAACTCTTTTTCACCCAAGCTGTTCCAAATTAATTGAGTTATCGCTCCGCCAGCAATGTAGAAATTAGGTAAACCAACATCCCTGCACGCCTCAGCTGTTTCCATCAACTCAGGAACCGACTTGATTAATTGTTGTAGTTGTAGTTGTAGTTTTAGTTCCATCTTCCTAACCTGTTAACGCCCGCCACAACTGCCGGAACAAGGTGGCTTGATTTTTCCCCCCTTCACAAAAAACAAGACAGTTTGCGGAGGTCAGATTACTGGCCCTTGTTATGAGTTTTAAGCTGGGGAATTCCAGCTATCTAAACAAATTAGCCATTCTGACCCAACGTTTTCCCAGACCAATATATTTTTTCCAGTTTGAGTGATCGTTTTTCCGTTTTTATCTGGGTTTGTCATCACCCAGTTAAACAGCCAATACGCTAGCTCTCCACCTACCCGTACCTCTATCGTTTCTACTTTCTGAAACCGATAGCCAGCATTAAACGTATTTTTCCAGAAGTTACTTACACCTTCTCGAGTAGTAATTCTACTGAAATTAGGCGCTAAAAATTGTGTTTCTTTTTTATACAGATTAGCTACGCCTTCATAATCTCCGGCATTGAATAACTCTATAGAACTATCACATAATTTCTGAAAATCTTCTTTTTCTTTAGTCATATCATTCCTTATTGATTACTCATAGACATAATGACTCCCCACTAGGTACTAGCCTCCAATATCGTGGGTTAGTTTTTGAAACCAGAGTCACAACACACTTATTACAATATGTTAACATGGTTTTTATTGGCATGGACACACACAAATCATTTTTTAAGCTCGCTTATATTGAAGATGTGCGGGGCGTCAAATAAATTCACCTTGGTAAAATTACACTTACTAAACAATCGGTTATAAAATCAAAACCGACAAACGTGATGCTATAAATCTCGTTAAGTTGCTAAAATCAGAAGACTTAACCGCGAACTACGTACCAGAGCCTGCAGATAAAGCTGTACGCGATCTATCTCGAAGCAGCATTACGCTGGTTAACTGAACCGATCTTGCCAAACCATGCACACATATTGTTTTTAAAAAATAAAGACGAACAATAACAGAACGAGCATAGTAGTGGTGGGAGTCGTAAGCTCGGTTCTATCACCAAGTGTGGTAATAGTCGAGCAAGACGCTTACTTGTTGAAGGAGCGCACACCTATCGCTTTGCCGCAAACATCTTCAAAGAGCTGGAACTTAGACAGGAAGACCTAGGTAAAACCATTGTTGATATCGCGTGAAATAGTGCTGACACCCGTAGAGCCTAAATTAAGGCTATCGAGAGTACCTGCATGATAAAAGTTGTTGAGTTAGCGTATAGAATCAAGCATCGGGTGTAACACAATCACCGACGGCGTTAGGATGGTAGCTAATGAAAGTTAGCTGATCCACGAACATAGACTGAAGACAGGTGTCACGACGCCTCTTGATTCAAGAAAAGTAGTAAGGTAGGCGCTGCTTGCGAAAGCAAGTAATCCACGAATATCAGCATGATAACCGACGAATATACTTGCTTCATTCTTACGTTAACTCACTTTATTTAATGAAAGTGAATTTATGGCTATATTTTTTAGCAAGGATCTCTGCGTTTTACTTGACGTGGGGAGTCATACCAACGCCCCAATAAGAGGCTAAAATTTGTTGGCTAAAATAGTGAGGCACGAACGACAGCCAACATGTTTTAGTCCTGCTTTATTGGCTTGTTATATGGCATTGACGATTTTATATAAGCCACATAAACCAATTAACCCTATTGGTATAAATACCAATTTAATGCCTTTAATTCCAATACCGTAATGTAATTCATAAAACCTCCAGTATTCTCTGAACCTATTAAATCCAAAAGAAAGAGTAACAATAGAAACAAAAATAAAGGGTATTACAACCATAGAACCGAATACAAGCGCAATCCCCCATGGAACTAGCTCGGGGTTATTATCTGTAATGCTTTGTAAAAAAGGTATTGGCAACGATAAACCAACAAAGTGGAGTACCACTGAAATATTATTAATCCATTGATTATTTCTTTTGAGTGTATCAAATGAAGAAAAATTTAATTCATAATTTTTATTTACAGGAAAAAATTTACTCCATAAAACCATGATTATAGGGGTAAGAAAAATAGATAAAGCTAACTCCATGTGATCCCTGCCATATAGACATAATGACTCCCACAAGGTGCTAGCCTCCAACTTCGTGGGTTAGTTTTAAAAACCAGAGCCATAATATATTTGTCAAAAATATAAAACTGGAGACTAGCATGAGTAAACATAACATAGTTTTTATTGGCATGGACACACACAAATCATTTATTGAGGTCGCTTATATTGAAGATGTGCGGGGCGTCAAACCTATTCACCTAGGTAAGAATCCATCAACTAAACAATCAGTTACAAAATTGGTGCGTCGGTTCGAATCAAAATACCCACATGCAACCCTACACTTCGTTTATGAAGCCGGTCCTTGTGGTTATTGGATCTACCGTTTGATCACATCACTCGGCCATTGTTGTTATGTCATCGCGCCTTCGCTTATCCCCAAGAAACCAGGCGATAAAATAAAAACCGACAAGCGTGATGCAATGAACCTCGCTAAATTGCTTAAATCAGAAGACTTAACCGCTATTTACGTGCCCGAGCCTGAAGATGAAGCGGTACGAGATTTATCTCGTGCCAGAGAAACTGCAATGAAAGATCTTAAAGATGGTAAATATCAACTTAAAGCCTTGCTGCTGCGAAATAATGTTACAGCAAAAGTGAAAGACAATTGGTCAAAACAACATTTACGCTGGTTAACCGAATTGATCTTGCCGCACCCTGCTCAACAGATTGTTTTGCAGGAATACATACAAACAATAACTGAGCGTATGAATCGATTAAAACGGCTCGATAATGAACTTGAGCATCATGTGAAAAACTGGCGCTATTACCCCGTGGTAAAAGCGATCCAAGCGATGCGAGGTGTACGCTTACTTGTAGCAACTGGTGTTGTAGCAGAGCTCGGGGATCTAACCCGTTTCGACCATCCAAGAAAGCTCATGAGTTATCTTGGACTTGTCCCCAGTGAGCACAGCAGCGGTGGCAGCCGTAAGATTGGTTCTATTACCAAATGTGGTAATAGTCGAGCAAGACGCTTACTTGTTGAAGGAGCACACACCTATCGTTTTGCCGCAAACATCTCCACAGAACTGCAACTTAGACAGGAAGACCTAGGTAAAACCATTGTAGATATCGCATGGAAAGCACAGCTTAGGCTGTGCCGCAGATATCAAACCATGTTACGTCGAGGCAAACACTATAACGTGATTGTCACGGCAATAGCGCGAGAAATGATTGCCTATATCTGGGCGATATCGCGTGAAATAGTGCTGACACCCGTAGAGCCAAAATTACGGCTATCGAGAGTGCCTGCATGATAAAAGTTGTTGAGTTAGCGTGTAGAATCAAGCATCGGGTGTGGCACAATCACCGACGGCGTTAGGATGGTAGCTAATGAAAGTTAGCTGATCCACGAACATAGACTGAAGACAGGTGTCACGACGAAATAAGTAAGGTAGGCGCTGCTTGCGAAAGCAAGTAATCCACGAATATCAGCATGATAACCGACGAATATACTTGCTTCATTCTTACGTTAATTCACTTTATTTAATGAAAGTGAATTTATGGCTATATTTTTTAGCAAGGATCTCTGCGTTTTACTTGACGTGGGGAGTCATACCAACGCCTGCATTTGCGGCAGTTTTGTGGAGCGGCGAAGCCGCGTAGCAAAGCTGTCCAAGCCACGAAGTGGCTGATGCAACATGCACTTGTTAAACGGTTTAGCGACATAGGTCAGAATACTCACTAGCACGATGTATTGTAATGCCGCACTGTTGTTCTTTATATAATGAGCACTCGGGATCTTTAATTGAAATTAATGGCCTTGAGGTAGCTCCAGTAAGCTGCACTTCAACCTCGGAGTCTTCAGAGTTGGTATTAAGATGAATGTTGTTTGCCAGCAACCCACCCATTCGCGGCTCATTCGATTGATCACTTTCATCCCAAAGCTCCCAGATTCGATTAAAGCTATTTGAGGACACTTGTGCCCATGCTCCTATTGCGTAATCCCTTCCTGAGTCTTTGACAGGCAGAGAAATAATACACCTTATGTAGAAGTACTCGTCATTGCACACAACGTAATCGTTGGTGTATTTACACTGCTCATCAATATCTTCCTGATTCATGCAAGCGATAGCATCAGGCATACGATAAGATAGTTCCATATCGTTGGCCGGAACCATTTTATCGCAGCAAGGACATTTTATTAATTCTTGTGTCATAACTTCCCTGATCGTTTAACGCCTTTAGCACAGGCCGTAGCAAGTAGGCGTGTTTTTTGGAACAAAAAACATGACAGCTTGCGGAGGTCCAGCACGAAGTGCGGTTGTGCCTAAACTTGTTAAATGCTGGTTGATACTAAGGCTTCTCAATGTCTGCCAGCTCCATTTGCTTATATGGGTTCCAGTCTTGAGATTTGTCTTTATCTTCACCCCACCACTTACATTTATCTTGAGCAACCCAAGTTAAACGAATTTTCTTAAGATGCTCTTCGGTTGAGTGTTGATCATACTCAACTCCCGACTCACAACCACAAGAGTCGCAAATTTCAAAAGTAGTACAGTTGAAATCATCTAATACTGTGATTTCTTTAAAACCACAAACTGGGCAGCCTTGCTTATTCATTATTTGCCATTTAACGCCCGCATAAAATGCGATAATGCTTGGCTATAATTAGCGAAGAATGAGCGTCAGCCAAGCGTTTGACGTCATTTTTGATGCGTTTGTTAGGTTGTTGGTATCGCGTTCTTTATCGCTTCTGCTAGTCCATCTGCGTTTTCCCACGCCATCGAATGCCCAGCATCGGAAACAACGCTAATCGTTACCTCATGCTCATTCAACTCTGTAGAGTCGGGATCAGGCAAAGATTTACTACCAAATATGTACGTTCTGTTTGTGTCCAGAGAGTAAAACATATCACGCCAACTTGGATTCTGTCCTTCGATCAACGATAAGGCTTGCCTGTGCGTAGCAACCGATGAGTTCACGATCAAGCTGGCAGCCCATTGAGTATTCAGATTACTTATACTCTCCTGCACTATCTGGTCATGTCCGTTGTTTTTATATTCAAGTTCGGTATAGCTAGCAATTTTTTTGCTAAAAAATCCGCCTCCGCTATCGAGGTTAGCCTCACTCAACACCAGTGCTTGTAGCTGATCTTGAACTTTCTCAGCCAACACAACTGATACTGCCCCACCCATACTGTGACCGAATATTACAAATCTATCCAAACCCAAGTATTTAATAAATTCTTCAAGATAAGTCGCGTGGCTACGTATAGAGTAATCAAATTGCTCCGGTTTATCACTAAACCCCGAACCTAGTAAATCAACAAGAATTCGCCTGTGAGGAAGCAACCAATTACTCGACACTACTTGTGGGTAATCAAACGAGGATGCACAACCAATCCCATGTATAAAAATAATTGGAACTTCCGAACCGGGAAGGTCGTGGTATCTAAGAATTGCGTCGCAACTTTTTACCTTAAACTCTTTCATTCATTCCTCTGCATACTAGTTTGAAGGAGCACCGCACCAACCTAACGCCCGGCTCACCGAGCAAATTTTTGATGGCGGCTTTTGTGCGTATTTTTGCACAAAAGGTGACAGCGGAAATTTGTCCGGTGCAGCCGCTTGTTAACTGCTTTATGCCCCTGACTCAAACCTCTCATTGAACTCTATACCAATATCAGACTGAACAGAAAGCGGATAGATTGATTTGACTCCAAGAGCAATACAGAGCTCCTTTTCATCACTGAAATCCGAATCTGTCAGATTTATAACAAACTGCTCTTCATTGACATAAATAGTTACCGAGTTAACAGTGTTTTCCATTACAAATAAAGTGGCAAAAACTTCAATTGTGCCATTCACCGTTGCCCTGGCTTTGTACAAAGTAAATTCATACGGAGAAGGCTTCTCGAAGTTTACATATGGAATCAAATAACTATCAGAATACTCAATTCTCTTTAGTTCGCTTTGCACCTCTTCCCGATCAAAGCCATCCTCAACCATTCGACTCTCGTCCTCAGGCTCATAATATTCAGCCCATACAGGGTGCTGCTTAAATAAGGCTGGAGATTTCTTTTCACAATGCACGAGTTCTAGTTTCATACTTTTACAGTTAACGCCTCAAACACCGGTTTGGGAAAGTTGGCGGATTTTTGGAACAAAAAAGGTGACAGCTTTGCCAAGTCCGAGTGCTTTGACTTGTTATGTTTTTGCAGTTTAAGCACCTTTAGTTCGCTTTATTCGTTTTATTGTAAATATGGACAACAATGAAACCAGCAAGCCAATTACAAAGTAAATTGCGGTAAGAGCTGGTGTGACCACCATGTATAGCTCGTGGTAGTTTTCATCAAAGCATGATCCAGTTTTTTGATCAATAGCACCGCCCATATCCAAGCAGGAGTCCACGATTAGAAAATTATGAGAGGCATAGATAACTAACAGGCCTAGGCTAATACTTAAAATAATATCTATGATTCTAGCGTTCATACTTCCCCTGAAACATAACAGTGTATTTTACAGAATTCCGTAAAACACTTTTTTAAATTAATTAAAGAACTAAAATACTAACAGTATAGTCCATTAGTTACAATCACTTACAAAACAATTGATGCGATTTAACTTGTCTGACATACACAGAATGGAATTATTTATACGGGTCCGTAAAAGTAAATTACGAGTACAAATAAAAATAAAATAATCAACACATTAAAAATATGACAAGGCTCAAAGAAAGCCAATTTCACTCCGTTAAAACCTCATATTGCTCCTCATATAAATAATCACACGCTATAACTGTATATAACAGGCTCTGTTCCCTTTTAGTGTTGGTTTATTCAAGAGCTTCATTAAGCCAGGTTTTGTTTTCGCAAGACGCTTTGTTTTCCATAAAGATAAACCAAGCTCTTTAACGATGCTTTTAGAACCACATTGGTACCTAGTTGAAAACTTTACCACAGGAACAAGGCAATGGTTCAGCGTACTGCATCGCGAAATTATCAATGAACTGACTAATGCCGCTATTTGTAATGTTGATAGCGTAGTTTCTCTAACACATTGATTGTTAAGTATGCAGTTTGACAGCCATATAGTTAACAAAATAGATTATTACATAAACTTACACTATTCACACTAGAGTACACACCTCTTTGGTGGTACTTTGTGGAACGTATTTTCGCTGGCAGCGAGCGGGCTATGGACGTCTCTGAAACCATCGCTGATGGTAAGTTATGTACAAGTGAAGTTTATCGAGTGTAAAAAAGGCTTAAAACTAACAGTGAAAGAGTAGCCTGTTTTGGTGCTAGACATGTCGAAGGTTGTGAAGCATCAATCGTTAAACACGAGTTTACAAACTGCCTTGATGGCGAAAAACCCGAACAATCCCACGATATTGGTCTGGATAAAGCTAAAATTCAGCCTTATTTGGTTCTCCCTCAAGCGATAAAAAAGAAAGACGCCAAAATTGGGGGAGTTCAAAGTCCGTCATTGAGATTGGTGGTAACTCTTTGTTCCCAGCCAGCAACATCATTTTAAATTAAAATAATAAGTAGACAATTATGAAAGACTCAGAAAAGGAATTATTATTATGCGTTGATGATCTAAGGATAGATCGAAGACAGCTCATAACAACTCTTCAGGCTATTATTGTAAACAATAAAAATAGAGACGTAGGTGATATTGACATTCAATTCTTTGGGAGTTGCTTTGCTAATAATGGAACGTATGTCTGCGCAGATGGAGATAGCTTAAAAGGGTTTAATATTCAGTATTCTAAATTTCATCCAAACGATTCCGAATTCAATTATAATGAAGAAAATAGAAAATTAAACGTTATTAGTAATGATGCTAACTTTACACTGCAATTTAAATAAAAATATTAAAGACCCTCTTAACGAGGGTTTTCTATTACTTACAACATTGAAAGCTGTTGTTTAAGTTCTTGCTGTTGGGTAGGGGCTAGGGTTTTCAATAACTCGAAGGCTAACTGGCTTGAACTTTTCGCTGATGGGCTCAGCGTATGGCTAAAACTTAGATTCATTACAAATGAATGACCACACTCCGCATTATTACAACTGCAATATAAATCGGTATAGCTATTCGAAATTCTATTGGTTTTCTGGATGCGGCTTTTATCACCGCACTCTGGGCAAAGTACTCGCATAAAACATCCACTCAATTCACATACTGACCTGTAAATTATACGATATTAAGCTGTTATTTTATGGCTCTGTTCCCTTTTAGTGTTGGTTTATTCAAGAGCTTCATTAAGCCAGGTTTTGTTTTCGCAAGACGCTTTGTTTTCCATAAAGATAAACCAAGCAATATAATGTTCCATATAGCCAGTCCCAACACCATAAAATCGTGTCATCCAAGTTTTCCAACGCATCATAAAATTATTAAGTGTCTGAATATGATAAATTTTATCAATAACTTTTTGATTGTCCAAACTAATAAGCCGTTTATGATCGATGTTGAAACCAAGCTCTTTAACGATGCTTTGATAAGATAAATTACCATCGGTACATAGCACAGAATCAGGTGATAAAAGTGGTGTTAGTGCTAAGCTAAGTTCTTCTTTAGTATCTCGTTTTAAGACCTGATGGCTTATTGCTCCATTGCGATCTAAAGCCTGTAAAATAGGAACTTTTGGGGGATTACCGCCGCCTCGTTTTCTTGATTCTCTCAGCATTTTTTTGGAACCTTTGAAACTCTCGGGTACAAAAGTTTCATCAGCTTCAATAATGCCAAGTAATTCAGTTGGTTTGTGTTCAGAAGGGCTTTTTAGAAAACGATGTCGCCACCTAAATGCTGTTTTTAAATTGATATCTAACTTGTTAGCTGCATATCTCAAACTATTAGATAAACACATACATTCTATATATTTCAGCCACTTGCCAGGTTTTTTCATTCTAAATAGACTTGTTCCCGTTAGGGTGCTGAATGTTTTATGGCAAGCATTACAGCGATAACGTTGTTTTCCTTGCATGGTACTTCCCCATCGAGATAGCACGTGACCATTGCAATGAGGGCAGTTTGATATTTCATTTTCATGTTTGGCAAGGACTTGGCCGACTTCGTCTTTAGATAGGAGGAAGTCGATTTGATGATTTAAGCGCTTTAGTTCAACATAAGATAGGTCTTCAATACTTTCTTGAAAAGCTGCAAAAGTTACTTTACTCATAGCGGTAACCTCATGATATTGCGGTTACTATAAGTATAGCTAAAACTGCCAACACTAAAAGGGAACAGAGCCATATAACACCAGTTGAAAAGCGTATTTTATATGACAGCATCACCTTTCTTAAAATCTATACGAACAGAAATAAAAACGAAACATTACAGCTATAAAACAGAGAAGGTTTACATTTATTGGGTTAAACAATTTATTATTTTTAACAATAAACGACACCCTGAAACGATGGGAAATACCGAAATTGAAGGCTTCCTCAATTATTTAGCGGTTAAAAGAAAAGTAAGTGCGTCCACGCAAAACATCGCACTTTGTGCAATTATTTTTATGTATCGTCATGTATTAAAACAAGACATTAAAGATTTAAAATACGACTTTACAAAAAAACCAAAACGATTACCCACTGTATTATTTCCCTCTGAAGTAGAGAAAATCCTCAAACATATGTCAGGCCAGTACTATTTGATTACAGCATTACTCTATGGAGGTGGATTCAGACTGAATGAAGCTTTATCACTTAGAATCAAAGATATTGATTTAATAAATAAATCTATATTTATATTCAAAGGGAAAGGGAATAAAGATCGCTATACACTATTACCAGAATCATTAATTCCAATGATAAAACAACAGATGGAACACGCAAAAGCTATTCATGAAAAGGATATATCTCACGGTTTTGGAAGTACGTCTTTACCAACATCATTGCATCAAAAATATAAGTCATCATGACATACATATACTTGGCAATATCTATTCCCTTCAACCACAAGGTGTATCCACCCACACGATAATTATGTCTGCCGTCATCACATTCATGATACAGCCTATTCAAAAAAATTAAGAGCAGCAGTAGTCACAAGTAAAATAACGAAACGCGTAACAGCACATACATTCCGTCACTCATTTGCAACGCAGTTACTCAGTTCTGGTAGTGATATAAGAACAGTGCAGGAGTTGCTAGGTCACTCTGACATCAAAACCACAGAACTGTATACCCATGTGATCGGTAATAAGCGAGCTGGGACACCAAGTCCAATAGATACATTACGATTTTTATAAAAAAGGCCTGTTACTCTAGGAGTAACAGGCCTTATGAAGTTAATTCTCGTTTAGTACATTACTGCACTACCCTTAATTACTCTTCAGTAGCTTCTTCTGCGCTGTCTGCAGCATCAGTTGGAGTAGCTGGAACTTCTGTTGGTGCTTCTGCATTTTCTGCATCAACAACAACTGCGTTCTCGTCTTCTTCAACTTCATCGATACGTTGTAAACCAACAACTAGCTCGTCTTCACCAGTACGGATCAAACGAACACCTTGAGTGTTACGACCAACCGTAGAGACTTCAGAAGCACGTGTTCTTACTAGCGTACCGCCATTAGTAATAAGCATTAGCTCATCACCGTCAAGCACTTGCGTAGCACCAACAACTTTACCGTTACGTTCACTTACTTTAATTGAAACAACACCCTTAGTACCGCGACTCTTCGCAGGGTATTCTTCAAGTTCTGTACGTTTACCGTAACCGTTTTCTGTTGCCGTTAAGATAGCGCCATCGTTCTTCGGTACGATTAGCGATACTACTTTTTGGCCTTCATCAAGTTTGATACCACGAACACCCGTCGCTGTACGACCCATAGGACGTACACCTTTGAACTTAACTTCAGGTTTACCGTTTTCATCTAGAACCGGGTTACCGTCTTCATCAAGTACAGGCGTTTCTTCAAACTCGCAGAAACGTACTACTTTACCTTCATCCGAGAACAACATAATGTCGTTAGTACCATCAGTGATATCAACACCAATTAGTTCGTTCCCTTCATTTAGGTTCACAGCGATGATACCGCCAGCACGAGGCTTGCTGTATGCACTTAGTGCTGTTTTCTTCACTGTACCGTTAGCCGTTGCCATGAAGACAAACTTATTATCTTCAAACTCAGACACAGGTAGGATAGCAGTAATACGCTCACCTTCTTCCAGTGGTAGTAAGTTAACAATTGGCTTACCACGGGCTTGACGACTAGCTAATGGTAATTGATATACCTTCATCCAGTACAAGCGACCACGGCTTGAGAAGCACAGAATATGATCATGTGTATTAGCAACCAACAGACGTTCAATGAAATCTTCTTCTTTCATCTTCGTTGCTGACTTACCTTTACCACCACGACGCTGCGCTTCGTAGTCAGTAAGAGGCTGATACTTAACATAACCTTCATGAGACAGTGTTACTACAACATCTTCACGTTCAATTAAGTCTTCTAAATTAATATCTGCGCTGCTTGCCGAAATCTCAGTACGACGTTCGTCACCAAAGGCATCTTTTGAAGCTTGTAGCTCTTCAGTGATAACTTCTAGTAAACGCGAAGGCGTATTAAGAATATGTAATAGTTCAGCAATAACTTCGAGTAGTTCTTTGTATTCGCTAAGAATCTTCTCGTGTTCTAGACCTGTTAGTTTGTGTAAACGTAAGTCTAGGATCGCTTGTGCTTGTATCTCTGTTAAGAAATACGAACCTTCACGAATACCATACTCAGGTTCTAACCATTCAGGACGCGCAGCATCATCACCAGCACGCTCTAGCATTGTAGCTACATCACCTAACTGCCAGCCGCGGCTGATCAAGGCTTGTTTTGCTTCTGCAGATGTTGCTGATTGCTTAATTAGCGCAATGATGTCATCAATATTTGCTAATGCAATCGCTAACGACTCAAGGATATGAGCACGTTCACGAGCTTTACGCAGTTCAAATACTGTACGACGTGTAACAACTTCACGACGATGGCGTAAGAACGCATCTAGCATTTCTTTTAAAGTAAAGATTTTTGGTTGCTTGTCGATCAGTGCAACCATGTTGATACCGAATACAACTTGCATTTGCGTTTGAGCGTAGAGGTTGTTTAATACAACTTCGCCCACCGCGTCACGCTTAACTTCAACGACCATACGCATACCATCTTTATCAGATTCATCGCGTAGGGCACTGATGCCTTCAATTTTCTTATCTTTTACAAACTCAGCAATACGTTCAATCAAACGTGCTTTGTTTACTTGGTACGGTAATTCATGAACAACAATCGTTTCACGACCACGTTCATTGGTTTCAATATCGGCGCGTGCTCGGATATGAATTTTACCACGACCAGTACGGTAAGCTTGCTCAATGCCCGCTTTACCATTAATGATACCGTTCGTTGGGAAATCTGGGCCTGGAATGTATTCCATTAATTCTTCAAGACTTAGGTCTGGATTTTTAATTAATGCTAAACAACCATTGATAACCTCATTTAAATTATGAGGTGGGATATTCGTTGCCATACCCACGGCAATACCTGACGAACCATTAACCAATAGGTTAGGGATACGTGTAGGCATCACTTCCGGAATAAATTCAGTACCATCATAGTTAGGTACGAAATCTACCGTTTCCTTGTCTAAATCAGCAAGTAATTCATGCGCGATTTTTGACATTCTGATTTCGGTATAACGCATTGCGGCTGCAGAATCACCGTCAACAGAACCGAAGTTACCTTGACCATCAACAAGCATGTAGCGCAAAGAGAAAGGCTGCGCCATACGTACAATAGTGTCATAAACAGCTGTATCACCGTGTGGGTGATATTTACCGATTACGTCACCAACAACACGTGCTGATTTTTTATATGGTTTGTTCCAATCATTCTTCAATTCGTTCATCGCGAATAAAACGCGGCGATGAACTGGCTTCAAACCATCGCGAACATCAGGAAGAGCACGACCAACAATAACGCTCATAGCGTAATCTAAATAGGAATTTTTTAATTCTTCTTCAATATTGATAGGTGTGATTTCTGTGGCTAAATTACTCATATAAGCCTTTACCCCTAAGTTTTAAAGTGCTTTCTATTATATTTTTTAGAGAAAGCATTCTAGCATAATATTTACCAGCAAATACAATATATAAGAAAATTAACTCACTTGAATACAATTTTATTAACTATTTATTCACTCATCTATAAATAATACTTCTGAAATCGTTTTCTCGTTATATACTATGTCCATATTTTTATGTTTCACCTTATTACTTTTCACCTTATTAACGTATCAAGAAGACATTGTATGAATGTAGATAAACAGGAAATCGCTAAATTTGAAGCCATGGCCAGTCGTTGGTGGGATCCAGCTGGTGACTTCAAGCCATTACATCAAATCAATCCATTACGCTTAGATTACATTGATGAGCGCTGTGGCGGCTTATTTGGCAAGAGAGTTCTTGATGTTGGCTGCGGTGGCGGTATCTTAACTGAGAGCATGGCTCGCCGTGGTGCAAAAGCGCTGGGTGTTGATATGGGTAAAGAACCCCTCAATGTGGCAAAATTGCATGCGCTTGAATCTGGTACTGAAGTTGAATACCGTCAAGTATTAATTGAAGAGTTAGCAGAAGAGCAACCAAACAGCTTTGATGTGATCACTTGTATGGAAATGCTAGAACACGTGCCAGATCCAGGTTCTGTGATTAACGCTTGCATGCGTCTTGTAAAACCAGGTGGCCATGTATTCTTCTCGACAATCAATCGTAATTTAAAATCGTATTTGTTTATGATTGTTGGTGCTGAGAAAGTCTTAAAAATGATGCCTAACGGTACCCATGACCATAAGAAATTTATTCGCCCATCAGAGCTATTACATTGGGTTGACCAATCAGGTCTATTCTGTCACCACATGACAGGCCTGCATTACATTCCATTAGTAGACCAGTTCAAGCTAGGCGAGAATGTTGACGTTAACTATATGCTACACACGCAGCTTATCGATTAATGTCACGGTTAATATGATTCTCCTTTTACCTAACAGCACCTTTGCTGTTAGGTAAATAACTCAACGCCTCTTTTCCTGCTTTAAATTCACTACCTCTATATAGCCATTTACTGTCATTTAACCCAAATAACTGCGCCTACTCTAATCAACACGCGCAAACCAAAGTCATCTACTTTATAGGTAATATGAAACTTACTGCGTATAAAATGACGGTATTGTTTGTAATAACAGCCACCTCAAAAAATAATAAATTAGTACTTGCGTGGTAGTTTTATAAACGAATTAGCTGTAAATATAATCAAAATTATTGAGGATCTCCTCACAACCTTGGCAACACTTTTTTTTCTTTTTTTTTTCACTTTTGCTGTTGATTTTTGCTAACCGTAATTGATCACTGAGGCCAGAATGAAAGTCGCCACTAACTCACTAAATTATCCACATGTTGTTCAGTTTAGTGCTACTTGCCAAAACATGATTATCACACTATCTTGTATGCATAAATACAGGACAACACTACATCTTGTGTATTAACAAGAATATCAATACTAGTGTTGGTGGAAATATTCTTAACATTGTTTTAAGGTCAGTCAGCTAAATGAATAAGAATTTACTAGTTACAAAACGCAGCGGTAAGCAAGAAACGATCGATCTTGAAAAGATCCACCGCGTGATCAAATGGGCAGCCAAAGGGTTGAATAATGTATCTGTGTCACTGGTTGAGTTAAAATCTCACATCCAGTTTTATGACGGCATACGTACTGAAGATATACATGAAACCATGATCAAAGCTGCAGCTGATTTAATTAGTGAAGAAGCACCAGATTACCAATATCTGTCTGCGCGTTTAGCCGTCTTCCACCTACGTAAGAAAGCATACGGTCAATTTGAACCACCAGCGCTTTATGAGCACGTAAAACTCAATGTTGATGCGCTTCGCTATGATGCACACCTACTTGCAGATTACACAGCGGAAGAATTCGCAGAAATGGATGAGTTAGTTGATCACTGGCGTGACATGAACTTCTCTTATGGTGCAATTAAGCAATTAGAAGGTAAATACCTACTACAAAACCGTATTTCTGGTGACATCTTCGAAAGCCCACAATTTCTATATATCTTAGTGGCAGCGAGTTTATTCGCGACTTATGATAAATCTGTTCGTATGGACTACATTCGTCGTTTCTACGAAGCAACGTCAACGTTTAAAATTTCACTACCAACACCAATAATGGCGGGTGTTCGTACCCCTACTCGTCAATTCAGTTCGTGTGTACTGATCGAGTGTGACGATAGCCTAGATTCTATCAATGCAGTATCTAACTCTATTGTTAAATATGTATCGCAACGTGCTGGTATCGGTATCAATGCAGGTCGTATTCGTGCATTAGGTAGTTCAATCCGTGGTGGTGAAGCATTCCACACTGGTTGTATCCCATTCTACAAACACTTCCAGACAGCCGTTAAATCGTGCTCTCAAGGTGGCGTTCGTGGTGGTGCAGCAACATTATTCTACCCACTATGGCATTTAGAAGTTGAATCACTTCTTGTACTTAAAAATAACCGTGGTGTTGAAGAAAACCGTGTACGTCACCTTGACTACGGCGTGCAACTTAACCGTTTAATGTACCAACGCTTAATTGATAACACAGACATTACTTTATTCAGCCCGTCTGATGTTGATGGTTTGTATGATGCATTCTTCCAAGATCAGGATGAATTTGAGCGTCTATATACGCTTTACGAACAAGACCCATCAATTCGTAAGCAAACGATTAAAGCCAGCGAACTGTTTGCTTTACTGATGCAAGAACGTGCAAGTACCGGTCGTATTTACATTCAGAATGTGGATCACTGTAATACTCACAGTCCATTTAATCCAGCGGTTGCACCGGTAAGACAAAGTAACTTATGTCTAGAAATTGCGTTACCAACAAAACCAATGCAACACCCAGGTGATGAAAATGGTGAAATTGCGCTATGTACATTATCAGCGTTCAACCTTGGTGCAATTAAAGACCTAAGTGAATTAGAAAACCTTGCAGACCTTGCAGTTCGCGCACTAGATAGCTTACTTGATTACCAAGACTATCCGATGCCAGCGGCTGAAAAGTCAACAATGGCGCGTCGTTCATTAGGTATAGGTGTGATTAACTACGCATACTACCTAGCGAAAAACGGTGTTAAATACTCAGACGGTAGCGCAAACAACCTAACGCATAAGACATTTGAAGCAATTCAATTCTATCTATTAAAAGCGTCAATGAACCTGTCGAAAGAACAAGGTCCGTGTTTAGCATTTAACGAAACAACTTACGCACAAGGTATCTTACCAATTGATACGTATAAGTCAGCGTTAGATGAAATTTGTGATGAAGAATTACACCTAGATTGGGAAACATTACGTAGCGAAATTAAAGAACACGGCTTACGTAATTCAACACTAACAGCATTGATGCCATCAGAAACATCAAGCCAGATTTCAAATGCGACAAATGGTATTGAGCCACCACGTGGTTTAATCAGTATTAAAGCAAGTAAAGACGGTATCTTGAAACAAGTGGTACCTGATTACGAGAATCTGCGTGATAACTACGAATTACTTTGGAACATTCCAAGCAACACGGGTTATTTACAACTTGTTGGTTTAATGCAGAAATTCGTAGACCAAGCGATTTCATCTAACACTAACTATGATCCACAACGTTTCCCGGGGCAAAAAGTACCGATGACAACGCTGTTAACTGACCTGATGTTAGCGTATAAGTACGGCTTAAAAACGCTTTACTACCATAACACACGTGACGGTGCATCAGACGTAGATGTAGTTAAAGAAGACGAGGGCTGTGAAGGCGGCGCATGTAAGATCTAAACAATCTAATTACATACACCGAATAAACCTACCCCCTTTCATTTGGCAGCTTAGGCTGCCAATTTAATGTATAAAATAGAGATGACCAATGAGTTACACTACTTTTTGCCAAACTAAAAATGATCAATTAAAAGAACCAATGTTTTTCGGCCAGCCTGTTAACGTTGCCCGTTTTGACCAACAAAAACATGAAATTTTTGAAAAGTTAATTGAACGTCAGTTATCATTTTTTTGGCGCCCAGAAGAAGTTGATGTAAGTAAAGACCGTATTGATTATCAGCAATTACCTGATCACGAAAAACACATTTTCATCAGTAATCTGAAATACCAAACATTATTAGACAGTATCCAAGGCCGTTCTCCTAACGTTGCTTTTTTACCATTGGTTTCATTACCAGAACTAGAAACATGGATTGAAACCTGGTCATTCAGTGAAACGATTCACTCACGTTCATACACACACATTATTCGTAATATCGTGAATGACCCATCAGAAGTATTCGATGATATCGTTGCCAATGAAGAAATTCTAAAACGTGCTAAAGACATTGCTGGTTATTACGATGACTTAATCCATGCGACTCAGCAGCTACACCTACTTGGTGAAGGCACACACGTTATTAACGGTGAAAAAATTGTCGTTAACCAACGTGCCGTGAAGAAAAAGCTATACCTAGCAATGGTATCGGTAAACGTGCTTGAAGCAATCCGTTTCTATGTTAGTTTTGCATGTTCTTTCGCGTTTGCTGAACGTGAATTAATGGAAGGTAACGCTAAAATTATCAAGCTTATTGCCCGTGATGAAGCATTGCATTTAACCAGCACACAGCACATTCTAAACTTGATGGCTGACGGTAAAGACGATCCAGAGATGCAAGAGATCTCAATTGAATGTTTCCAAGAAACACTGAAAATCTTTACTGATGCAGCACAACAAGAAAAAGACTGGGCAGAATATCTGTTCAAAGATGGTTCTATGATTGGTTTGAATAAAGACATTCTTGCTGATTATATTGAATACATTACCAATACACGTATGGCTGCAGTTGGCTTACCAACGGCATTTGAAGTGAAAAGTAACCCACTACCGTGGATCAATGCTTGGTTAGTGTCTGATAACGTACAAGTTGCACCACAAGAGTCTGAAATCAGTTCATACTTAGTTGGTCAAATTAACGCCGAGATCAACCACGCAGACATAGGTACATTCGTTCTATAATGTCGATTACGCTGACAACTGATTCAGGACGCTATCAAGTTTCAACACAAGATAGCTCCCTGCTTGATACGCTTGAGCGCACTGGACATCAAATTGAATACCAGTGCCGTCAAGGCTATTGTGGCGCTTGCCGCACTACGCTCTCAAGTGGCACGGTTACTTATACAACCGAACCACTTGCAGCGGTTGCAGCGGGAACGATATTACCCTGTTGCTGTAAAGCAGATAGTGACATAACACTTGCCGTCATCGCAACAATAACGGTTTCAGCATAATATACTTATGATTAATTAAGTAACGTGTATTAACACCCCTAAAATAACAAGCCTTAACAATATTCACTATATTAAGGCTTGTTCATATTGTGATCCAACATCCATTTTCTCATCTCACAAAATCTAACTCTCAATAGCTTACGATATAGAATGTGATTTACTTTGCAAAACGAGTAAACCTTACCCATACTCCTTTCAATAACGTATAAAAACTTCAATAGCGTATAAGCACTTCAATAACGTATAAGTACCACGGCTTTAAAATAGGACAACTTTATGTTAGATGATTTAGTTGGGATCGGCATGCGTCCTGCACATTATGAGAAACTCACTAATAGCCAAATCGATATTGGCTGGGTAGAAGTACACAGTGAGAATCACTTCGAGATAAACTCAGAGGCGACGTATTACTTGGATAAAGCCTGTGATCGCTATCCCATCAGCTTACACGGTATTGGTTTAGCGCTCTCTTCTAATGAGCTACTTGATACTATCCACATTCATAATATTAAAAAACTGGTTGACCGTTATAAGCCATTTCGAGTATCAGAACACTTGGGCTGGAGCTCCATTGCTGGTCAGCATTATAGTGATACATTAGCCATTCCCTACACAGAAGAAAACCTCAAGCGTGTGATTCGACGGGTTGAACAAGTACAACACATTCTAGGTCAAACAATTGCAATCGAAAATCCGGCCTGTTATTGCCAATATAAAAATAATACCCTGACAGAAGCCGTCTTTTTGACTGAGCTACAAGCCGCTACAAACTGTAAAATACTGCTCGATATTAATAATGTTCATATTAGTAGTCATCAGCTCGAATTCAACCCTTATGATTACTTAGCGTCAATACCAAGCGGTATTGTCAGCGAGATCCACCTATCTGGTAGCAATAAACAATTAAAGAATAACCACATCACCTTCGACCAAGAACATAGCCAAAAGGTAACGCCCGAAGTATGGCAGCTATTTGAATATTATTTGCAGCATTGCAACACAATCCCGACCCTTATTGAATGGGATACTAATATCCCACAGCTCAATGAATTACTGCATGAAGCACATACAGCTCAAAAAATGATATTGAAATCACAGCGTTTTAAAAATACATGTTAATTAGAGAGTTTCACTTAATAACCATAACCTAGCTATTTAGTGTCTGTACTTATACCGGCAAGCCAACTAATTTTTATGAATTATAAGCTATGAAAATATTAATAGTTCTCAGATTGGCAATTCCAGCAAACATCGAATGAGGCATCATTTTCTTCTGAGCATTCACGGCATTGCCATTCTGGATCATTAGCTTTACTTTGCAGGTTAACGACAATACTTTGTGCTATTTCAAATTCTGCGTCATGAATCAATTTCATTACAGACTCCATTACTTAAGGTTTAGTCCTTATCACGAGGGGCTCCTTCATCACATTTTTTACAGTTAAGTTCAAAGCCTAACATTGATTTTCGCCCCTCCAGTGTGACCACCCAAGGTCGACAAAACCAAGGTGGATTGTGACGAACATGCTGGAAATGATCGCAGACCAGCTCGGCAACCCAATCATCTTCTTCATCTTTGTGATAACCAACTATTGGCTGCTTCATTTTACTCTCCAAATCTGACACGACCAATACCACATTAACAACCTATAACGATGCGGACCTTACTTATAAAGTAAGCATACTAAAAAAAAGAATTAAAACCTATTTAAGGTTCACATTAATCCGTCCCTACTTTTACGCGGAATTACACGCTAGCTGCGTAGAGTGATTGAGTAGTAGCTACATTATCAGTACAATAACGCCCTACCTTCGAAAATGTTAAGTAATTACACATAACAGCGTATTAACGCTAGTTTTCATGGGTAAATACCGCGTAATCGTATCAATTCCCTAGGTTAGGAATACATAATGCTCGTTGAAACTTTATTGCCTTTTATGGCGATTATTGCTGTGGCTACCTACGTACAGAGTATCGCAGGTTTTGCCTTAGGCATGATCGTAATGGGGACTGTCACAACTTTTAACCTAGTGCCTATCGCTTTCACATCCGTTGTAATTAGTAGCGTCACGCTAATGAATAGTATATTCATACTTAAAGGCTGTTTCGGGCAATTAAATAAGCGAGTAGTCATGATTACCGTGGCAGGTATGTTACCAGGCATGTTTATAGGTTTAACATTACTAGAATACCTCAGCAGCTCTTTTAATGAGATATTACAAACGATACTGGGCGTTGCGATTATCGGTGCAGGGATCAGTATGATCTTAAAGTCGCCACATAAAGACCGTAAACACTCTAAAGAACCTACGTTTTTCTGTGCAGGTACTGCATCGGGTATCTTAAACGGCATGTTTAGTATGGGTGGTCCACCACTCGTCTATATTTTCTATCGCCAACCTTTTACGCTTAATCTCATTCGTTTATACCTGCTAAGTATATTTTTTGTTAGTTCAATCAGCCGTCTCATTATGGTTGGGATACGCGGTGAATTAACATCTGACATGCTACTCTTCTCCGCTGTATGTATTCCTATCGTGCTCGGCGTTAGTTGGCTTGCCAAACATTACCCACCGCCGATCAGTTTAGACACTATGCGTAAAATAGCTTTTTGTATGCTAATGGTTATCGGCTCTAGTTTATTGTTTAGATAACAAGATACGTTTTAGAGATAAAATTAATCAAGGCTGCTGTAAGCGGCTAGTCAAAACTAGCCGCCTTTTTATTTCAACATGATACTGGATTAATGATTTTCAAAAATCACAGGTATTTACTCTCTATTCTTGCCCAATCCTTAGCGCCAATCTTTTTAATCATGGCATCAACAAACTGCGGTGGTAGATTTACTTCCCACTCTGTTTTTAACTCCGAAAGATGATAAGTAAGCGAGTCACCTTTAAGATGAAGTTGTTTATCAAGTTCAGCCCAAAACGCAGGCCCCTTGGTGTAAAACAAGCCATAGTATTCGTAATTCTGTTCCTCTGTAACAAAGCGGCTTGCCTCATATAAATTAGTTCCTCCATGTGGAAACTTAACAGCCATACGCTGCCAGCTTTCTATTGGGTCTGGTAAACTATATACCGTTTTACTAAGAGACTTGATCGCATAGTACTCAGCAAGACTTTCATCAGCCCATACAGGCGCAGAGATGGAAGACAAAAAATGAATCGATTCATGTGCAGATATTTTTAATAAATGTTGATATGATTTTGATATTAGTCTGCCGTTCTCGGTCGCTACATTGGCAATATAGATTTGATTACCTGCAGCCCCACCAATACTCCCAGAGCTAACTTCTCGTTTAAGCCATACGAGCGACCATGGCTCCATTTTATCTACATTGAAAACAGATTTTATATAACTAATTTGGTTACTCAATATTGGCAACCACGTTGAATCTTGTTGTAGTAATTGTTTTTGATTTGTCATCACGTGAACAGGAACACCATCGACATTTAACTCCTTTCCTGCCATTCCCCAAACCATAAATAATGGAGGAGATGAGATTGATGGAAGTTTCTGACACTGGGGATTATCTGAATTGATACAAACTTGGACATTATTCATGCCTTTAATACGCGGTAAACTATTCCACTCAGTAAGCAAATGCCAACCATCTGCAGGCGAATAAATATTGTTCTGAAGTGAGGCATCGACCCCTTCAATAGCCTCTTTCTGGAAATTAAGCGTCCAGACCACGCTGTCGCAGCTAATTGATGAACCAAAATCAATACTACGATCTGGTAACCCGGCACGCTGACAAATCAGTTCAGGTTGTATGTTATTTCGCATTGTTCTGGATGCTAACATAGTAATATCAGGCAAAGTGCTGGTATCGATCTTCACCTTGGCTAATAGTGGGTTGCTACTATTCACATTGATACTATATATAACTGGTGAAGAAGCCGAAGCTATGGTCGAAGCACTATACAATACGGCAAATAATGCCATCGATAATAACCTTTTGTATTTCAAATCAATATCCTCAATTATGTACGAATATTGTATCGACCAACAAAACTAAGAATAATTCAGAATAATTCGAAATGAGTAAATTCACCAGTGATCAGTTTAAGAACATGACTCTGTTAGTGCTTCCTTTGCTTTTTCCATATCAATAGCATCGGAAACTTTTTCCTTATCAAGCGACTCATAGGCTTTTTTGTAATCAACGTTAGTACCGTCAACTGATGACTTCAATTTTTCTTTGTCGACCGAATCGGAGGCTTTTTCTTTGTCTACAGACTCTGTCAGTTTATTAAAATCGACTGCCAACGCAAGTACGGGCATGGCTAGAGAGATTGCGAATAATACAGATATGGTTTTCATTAGAGCGTAATGGTCAAGTCACGCCGTTACGCATATATGAAACGATTGCACAAAACCAAGCTAGAATAAAACTCCTAACTTGGTTTAAAGCATAAGTTGTGATTATCTAGATTAGATTAAATGTTATAAAAAACTCTAACTCTCTTCAGAGTCATCGCCCTCAACAATATTCCAATCACCACCTAGCGCCTTATACAAGCTAACTATCACTTGAACCGTCTGTAGCTTGGCACTGATTTTCTTATCCTTCATCGCATTTAGTCCCCTTTGAGCATCCAGTACAGCAATACTATCAATTAAGCCCACCTCATTGAGTGATTTGGCTTTCTTAACAGCAACTTCTGAAGCTTTTAATGCTTCATTAAGCTTTTCGTTATTTTCTTGGCTTTTACCATAAGTAAATAGTAGTGAATCCACCTCTTTAAAGGAACTCTCCACCGTATTATGGTAGCTTAATACTGCTGATTTAAAACGAGCTTCATTGAATGCCACAACTGCCTCGCCTCTTCCTGCATCAAAGATGTTCCATCGAATACCAACACTACCAATCCAACCAAATGAACCACTGCTAAACAACTCATCAAAGCTACCCGTAGATAAGCCTGGCGTACCCGTTAAGAAAAACTTTGGATATTGAGCCGCAATCGCAACTCCAACCTCTTCGTTAACCGCAGCCATCTCACGTTCAGCTAATTTAATATCAAAACGTCGCTCTAATAATTCCGATGGTATCCCTACTGGAATTATGCCTTTGATTTCTCCAAGTGGTACCGATTGTTCAAAACGTTTATCGATATCTTGTAGAGATTCCGACAAAATAATTGAGATGCGGTGCTTATGTACCTGCTCGGCAATTTCTAATTGAGGAAGCATCGACTCGGTAGCTGCTAACATTGCTCTTGCTTGTGCTAAGTCCAACTCTGAGCCAAAGCCAATCTCAACCACTTTTTCTACTAAGCCTAATAGCTTTTGTTGATCCTCAACCGTGGTTAACAGGACTTGCTTGCGCTCTTGTGTACCCCGTACTTGGAGGTAGTTATGAATCACCTCTGCCGTAATTAAGGCGTATAGGCCTTGCTTGTAGATCTCTGCTTGCTCTTCCTTGATCTTAGCTGCGTTCACCTGATGGTCAATACGGCCAAAAAGGTCTGCCTCCCACGCAATGGTCGCACCTATCGTTAAGCCATCTTGCTGAGCATCAGCTAGGGTAATGCTTTCACCAAAGGCAGGCTGTAAAGCACTAGGTATTCCGACTGGTGAAACGGCACCACCGATTAAGGGAGTATTTTCACTAATTTGGTAGTTGTAGTAGCTTGCGCCAACACTCACTGTCGGCAACTTAAATGACTCCACAATTTGGTGATAATTCTTTGCCATCTGAATGCGCTCTGATGCCATACGTAATGAAATATTTTGGTGCTGCGCATCCCAAACTAACTGATTGAGAATAGGGTCATCAAAACTTGCCCACCAATCTTTTCGATCATGAGCCTTAGTTGTTTCATCACTGTTCGCATTCATATAGGCCGCTTCCATCGTTGTTTGAGGAGCTTGGTATTTAGTTCCTAGCGTACAGCCAAACAATGTCATACTTAGCACAGCAACAGAGGTTAGTATGGAACAGTTTTTCATCACATTTTTCATTTAGACTCTCCTGCAAGCGCGGTTTTATACTCAGAAGAGTCTCTCTTCGTTGTCTGAACATCCTCTGACTCTTTGGTAAATAAACAATAAGCGGCTGGCATCACGATCAATGAGAGAACTGTCGCAAGCAGTAAGCCGCCAATGATAGTTGCTGCCATTGGGGAAAATAAGGTGTCACCAAGCAACGGAATCATACCTAAAATAGTGGTCAATGCCCCCATCGAAATAGCCATGGTACGGTTAAGGGTGGCATTAATCACAGCCTCGTTTAACGCCTTTCCTTGCTTGCGCTCCAGCTCAATTTGATCCATTAATACAATACCATTTTTGATAATCATGCCACTTAGAGCAATCGCACCTATCAGCGCTGTAAAACCATAAGGCTTATCAAATAGAACCAAACCCAATGCGGAACCCGTTGCCGCTAGTGGAATCGTTGCTATGATAATCAGCGGCTGCTTAAAACCATTAAACATTGCCACTAAAATAATCGCCATAACCAACCCCGCTTTAGGCAACTGTTTGTAAATATCAGTCACGGTTTTATCTTCATCATAAAACTCCCCCCCCCACTCAAATGAGTAACCAAGCGGAAGTTCAATGCTTTCCATCTGAGCTGCTATTTCTTTTCTAATATCAGAAGCGGCCAGTCCTACAGTAATCCCAGCTTGAGCAGTAATGGTTCGAACACGATTTCTACGCCAGATTTTTGTCTCTTCAAAGCCAGTGTTATAACCATCAACCACTTGACCAAGAGGAGTCGATTGAAGACTAAGCGTGGATCTAACAGGTAAGTTGTTTAAGTTCGACAAATTACGACTGGTATCTCGGATCATTATTGGGATAGCTTCATCTCCTAGATACATTTGGCTCAGCGGTACACCTGTTGAGGCTCGAGAGATTGTAAATGCAATATCGGATCGTGTAACACCAGCTTCACGAGCACGCTCTTGGTTCACGACTGGGGTTATCACCTTGCTCTTCTGTCGCCAATCATCACGCACATATGTCGTATTTTCATTCTGTCTAAATATGGCTTTAGCTTGATCTGCTAGTTTATGCAGCACTGCAGGTTCAGGTCCAGAAAAACGAGCCTCAAGACTATATTTCTCTGAGGTCGCCATCTTCAAGCTTTTAAATCTAGGCTCAGCATTAGGAAAAGCTTGCGCTGCCCATTCATCCCCTTTCACAACAAGGCTATCGATAGCGTCAAAACTTTTCATGTTAATAACAACTTGACCATAAGAAAAATCGAGCGGTTCAGGCTCTACTGTCATAGAAAAACGAGGCGCACTTTCGCCAATGAAGCTGGCAATACTCTCCACTTCATCTTGCTCTAGCAGCCAGTGCTCAACCTTTTTCATGTCCTCGGATGTTTGAGACAGCCTAGAGCCATTTGGTAGCCAATAATCGAAAAATACTAATGGACGATCAGACAATGGCATAAAGTTCGTCTTCACATTAGGAACGATGATGATCGCAGCCAAAATGACTGGAACAATACCAACCAGCACCTTCTTAGGGTTCGAAACAGCTAGAGTCACAAAGCGGTTATAGCGACTCTGTTCTGCTTGCTGAATCTTATTATCTTTCGATATTAGGTACCAACAAAGCAGCGGCGTAATCACTACAGCCACAAGCCAAGAAAGCAGAAGCGAAGCCGCCATAACTTGAAACAGTGATAGTGCAAACTCAGCTACATCCGTTTTAGAAAAGATGACTGGACTTGATCCCGTAATTGCAATGATGGTGGCACCAAGTAGCGGTAGTGCGGTCTCTTTCACTGAGCTTATTGCCGCCTCGGTACGCTCAATACCTTTGTTAAGTTTCGACTTAAACATATCAGTGATCACGATAGCATTATCAACCAGCATACCGAGAGCAATGATAAATGTACCTAGAGAAACACGCTGTAAACTGATGTCATTCATCCACATAAAAATTAAAGTCAGTAAGATGGTAAACACCAAGCTAAAAGTCACAATCGATGCGCTTCTAAAGCCCATAAAGATCCATAGAACAACAGCAACTATCAGCGCACTCTCTAATATGTTGATTAAAAATTTGTTGATTGCTATTTCAACCTCTTCAGGCTGAAAGGTTACCGTACTAACCTCAACACCAAGGGGCAGTTCATTTTGGTAATTTGCAATGACACTTTTGATGGTATCCCCAAGTAAGACCACATTAAAACCAGAAATAGGGCTTACCGCGACTGCAACAGACTGCTCACCATCGTATCGATTCATCGTAAATGCTGGATCACGGTAACCCATGGTGACCTCTGCAACATCCCCCAAGCGTAGTGTACTAGTCGCAAGTTCATTGATACCACCTCTGATCATGAGGTTCTTCACATCATTTAATGATTTAAACTCACTGCTTTGATTAACACGGATATGCTCTTGATCTGCCATAAAGCTACCAGCATAAAAAGTACTGCTCTGAGTTCTAAGCTGATCCCATACCTGAACGGCAGTCAAGCCATATTGCGCTAACCTTTCTGGTGGAAAGTCGATATAAACAGATCGGGATTGAACACCATGCAGTTCCACTTTCTTAATACCATTAACAGCTTGTAAGCGACGCTGCAGCTCTTTGCTATACTCTCTTAATTCATAAGGCTCAGCTTCGCTGCTATGGATGCTAAACAGCATACCGTAGACTTCAGAAAATTCATCTTTAACCAATTTTATTTGAGCTGATGGTGGAAGCTCTAAGCTAAGGTCATTCACTTTGCGTCTAAGTAAATCCCATTCCTGTGGCAGATCGGCAGAGTTTGTCGACTCTTTTAAGTCCACAAAAACCATCGACATACCAGGTTGGGACAGGGAGCGAACTCGATTGAGAGTCTCCATCTGTTGTAAGCGAGCCTCAACAACATCGGTAACTTGCTCTTCGACCTCTAAGGCTGAAGCACCTGGATACATAGCTATTACCAATGCTGTTTTTACTGTAAAGCTAGGATCTTCAAACTTACCGAGCTTAAAGTAAGAGGCTACACCGCCAATAATGCACACCACCATAAAGAACAGAATGAAGGTGCGTTGTTTAATTGCAAATTCAGCAAAGTTCATAACTATGTCCCCTCTCGGTTACGTAGAGATATTTCACCTACCTGTAAACCATCATTAAGATAATGCGCACCAGAAACAACAACCTTATCACCTGCTTGGAGTGACCCCCTTACACAAACGTCACCACCTTCGAGGCGTGTGATTAAAACTTGTTTTTTGCTCACATAGTTATTTTCACTTTGCTCTTTAGCAACAAATACGCTGCTACTCCCCTCTTGGCTAATTACAGAAGAATAAGGAATGCAGAACTCTTCAGCAGAGGCTACAAAGTTGGTTTTAACCATCACGTGCTTACCAGGGAACAGAGCCTTATTGATTTGTTCTTCAATCGTGTAGTTCACACTATAAGTCTGCCTAATGAGGTCAGGCTCAGTCTCAATATCCGAAACACGAGCCGCTATAGATTGCGCTGAACCATACCAACTTATCTCGCCAGTAAGTTCGGGTTTAAATCGGTGAATCAGGCTTTCGGGAACATCAATGCGAACTTCAAGCTTATTTGGTTGATGCAATGTTAGTACAGAAATGCCAGCTTGTACCTGCTCAAAAGCTTCATATTTTGTTTTAGAAACAGTCCCATCAAAAGGCGCTCTCAGCCTTGTATAACCAATAGAATCATCGACTTTATTAAGGTTTTGCCTTACTACCTCAACGGCAGCTAGACTACGCTCATAACCACTCTTGGCACGATCTAGCGTGATCGAGGAAATAGCATCATAATTCACCGCTTTTTGTATTCTTTTTAGCTCTAACGTTGCTAAGATATTGGCAGATTCGGCTTCTTTAAGACGAGCTTCTAACTCCTTTTTTGATACAAGGAAATCATGGGTATCAAGCTCAGCAAGCACCTGCCCTTTGCTGACTACATCCCCAGGTTTTACTAATACGGAATCAATATACCCTGGTACACGAAAAGCAATGTCCGCAGAATTCTGTGAATAAACCTTCCCGCTAAATTTTTCTGAATGACTGCGGTGAGGAAACGCTAATTCGAAAACTTGGATAGGTCTTAGTGTTTTCTGTTCAGTAGCGACTTCTTCGCTCTGACAGCCAGTTAGAATAATGGCTGTAGCAGTAGCTAATAAGGAAAGAGTAGAGATTCTGTATTGCATTAAAAGTGCTCCGATATCGAAAAGAACACTTTACCGTATAAGAATAGATACAATAAGTACCACAAAACAGGATTTTACGTCCTAATTTTCAGGACGAAAATGGGAGTTTGTGCACTTCTTCAGACAGATGATCAATCAAAAGACGAGTAGCATGAGATATGGCTCTCGTTTCGGGGTAGAGCAACCACCCTTTATCTACTGCTGAGTAATACTCTGGCAAAATATTAATTAAACGTCCCTCTTGCAGCTCTTTACTTAACAAAATTTGTGGAAGAAAGGCAATGCCTTGCCCATGTAGTACCGCTTGCTTCAACACTCCAAGACTATTGCTGCTGAGGTTGCCCGATACATCAACCTGCTCACCAGAAAGTAACCAACTAGTATCAACCATACCATTAGACCAGCGGTAGTGGATACATTGGTGCTGCTTTAACTGTTCAATGTTTCTTGGCGTATCATGCCTATTAATATAATCCGGGGAGGCAACCAGAATTCGTTTAACATCAACAACCTGCTTTGCCACTAGATTGGAGTCAATAATACTTCCAGCGTGAAAGGCAATGTCTAAGTCTTGCTGATAAATATCAATAAATCCGTTATTGATCGTTCTGATATCAATCTCAACATCTGGATATTTATTGCTGAAAGCAAAGATAAGCGGTGTCAGCAGTTCGTCGGTTTCCGATAATATACCTATTTTGACTAAACCTTTAGGATGTTCAGCGATGGTTTGTGTTAGGTGATTAGCTTTTTCTAATGCCTCCAAAACAACAAGAATTTGCTCGTAATAGGCTTTACCATAATTGGTTAGAGATAAACTTCGAGTTGTTCGATAAAACAAAGGAAAACCAAGTTGTTCTTCTAGTTTCAATATCCTTCTTGAGACATTACTTCTAGGGAGATCTAAAGCGCAAGCAGCCTTTGTAAAACTGCCTTGTTTTACAATCATGTCTACAAGTTTTAAGTCCTCGATCTTCATCTAATACTTATCCTATTCAATATAATTGTCGATATGATAATTGAATAAAAAGTCAAAGACAAAATAAGTAAGATATTCGTCTGGCCTCAGCTGCCAGCAATACGTTTGAAAAATGGCAGCCTCCCCGTATAGCCTCTCAACCTGAAATCCTAAAATAAGATGAGTAATATATACTCTACTTAACCGTAATTGTTATTTTAGTCGACATTAACGGTTTATCATGGGGTACATGAGCATAATTCCCAAGTAATAGCTGCAAAGTATGCTTACCTGGTTTTAGTGTTAGCTGGGTTTCCGTTTGACCTCCTCCAAAATGCCGAACTTTATCTGTTGCTTGTAGCGGTTTAGTCAAATCCGGCAGTACTTTAGTATCAATAAGCAAGTGATGATGCGCCGTTTTAACTCGATCTATTCCCGCTGGCGCAATGCCCATTCCACGTAAACCAAACCTAACCGTAAATGTCTGTGAAACTATGTCTCCGTCTGCCGGACTAATAATGTATACATCGACACCTGGCGGCGCTAAATTACCCGACTCCTGTTTCAATGCAAACGCATTAAAACCGACAAGGAGTAATGTAATAAACAATAACTTTTGTAACATACTTAACGCCTCATTAATGAATGTTTTCACCACATTCCATTAATTGTAGACTACATCTAAAATTACAAATAATAACCTCAAACTGCAGATAATAAAAAACCGCGAGTAAGTTACTATTCCAAGTAACCTAACCAGCGGTTTTTATTCTAAGCGTTTATTAGCTTATTTAAGTATTTATAACCCAAATATTACTTCGCGTTTTGCTCAGCTTTTTTCTTTGCTTTTTCTACGCGACGTTCATCAATGATATGTTTAATTTCACCACCGATGTGTGACTCACCACGTTTTTCTGTGCAGGTACTGCATCGGGTATTTTAAACGGCATATTTAGTATGGGTGGTCCACCACTCGTCTATATATTCTATCGCCAACCTTTTTCGCTGTATGCATTCCTATCGTGCTCGGCGTTAGTTGGCTTGCTAAACATTATCCACCACCGATCAGTTTAAGAACATTACTCTGTTAGTGCTTCCTTTGCTTTTTCCATATCAATAGCATCGGAAATTTTTTCCTTATCAAGCGACTCATAAGCTTTTTTGTAATCGACGTTAGTACCGTCAACTGATGACTTTAATTTTTCTTTGTCGACCGAATCGGAGACTTTTTCTTTGTCTACAGACTCTGTCAGTTTATTAAAATCGACTGCCAATGCGAGTGCGGGCATGGTTAGAGATATTGCGAATAATACAGATATAGTTTTCATTAGACCTATTCCTTGAGGATTCTATGGGTGACACAGTAAATATAGATTAGTGTTTCAAATGCTACAGAAATAACTTGAAGCACGACTACCTAAGTTTAAGCTAGTCGTTTTATCCTTGCTATCCCAGCCTTACTTGTCAAGCTAAAACCACTGATTTATAAATTAAAACTTCATCATAATGCTCGATATATTCGTTCCTCAGAATAAAAAGTAAATAAAGTAGAATAATTACTCATATTAATAATCGTTAAATTAAATATAAAATATATATTGACAATTAAAACCCAACATTTCGGTTTGTTTTATTTATTAAATATGCGTTAAAACATTTAAAAGAAATAAAACCAATACAAAAGACTTAAATTCAACTTCGCTCAAAAAACAACCAAATAAAACTACGTAATTAAATTTTCATTTATGCTAGCTTGTGCATGAAAATACATAAATAATTTTTCTATTATAAATTAGTAAGTTAAAAGTTTATTTAACTATGTAATTAATATTGGAAATAATATAGCCAGACGGATCTAAATATAGATTCGCCTAAGTATCTTAAAATATCGAGTATAAAATATATAACATGAAGAATTTTTTTAATTTATTTTTTGTATTAATGACTTCTTTCCACGCACAAGCTAATCCTCTTTCAACTAATTTGCGAGAGTACATATTGAGTAGTGACTTAGGTCAATATCATGCAACCCTTTCTGCAGAAGATTCTGATAAGTTAATTCAGACACAACTGCAAGTGGCGACTGAGTGTCTTACGGATGAGGGCCAATGTGAACATGCATTATATTCACTACGGACGACAGCCGAAATAAAAGCAAACCAATTGGGATCTCCGTTATACCAACAAATGTTCTTATTTTTGCAAGATTCATATACTCAGTTAGCGCAAGGTAATGGCGTTTTTACTCCGTTAAGAATACCGGTTGCGTTTGCTCAACAACGTATTGAGTTAATGCGCCAAACAATTATAAAAGCAACATTAACCCGTAATGGTCAAGCAACGCCATTAAACTATCCAGGCTCGTACCCCCTTCTATTGCAGCTATATCAAGCCAACAATCCCAGCATTCTGTATGTCAGCGAATTTGATGAATCATTAGATTTAGCTAACCCCATCACTCAATCCTATAAAACACTATTAATTGCGTTGTTAAAGCATCATACCGAAAAAGGGGTTGGACGCACGGCACTACTAAGCCTAATGGGAGACATATTTAAAGATATTGTAAATAAACAAACTGGGCGTCAGTTATGCGAACAGTGCACCACAACTTTTATTGTTGAGTACTACAGCAGTAGCACGGAGCAAAAGTGGTATGAAGAAGTTGATGCACTAGAGTATATAGCCTATCAAGTACCAGAAATTATGGAACTGGAACATCATAGAATTGCTTTACCGCACTATTACACTCGTAATGTTGCTCAGTTCATTCTCTATTTTAAAGTGTTCTTTCATGAAAACGAATCAATCTTTATGGTTGATCTTAATAACTTTAGTTCGTTAGATAAAGCCGAACAAGATCTTATTCTTAATGATGTCGCGCATCAGTTTAAACACACATCAATGTCTCCAAATTTTCTGCGAATATTACATACAACTTTTAGGTGGTTAACCGCAACGGGACAAATCGAGTCTATGCTATCCTCTGGGGCAGTTTTGAATGGACTTGCATCTAATCAATTTAATGCTGGTTCTCACAATAAAATCTTCGCGGTGAACATTGCAGCAAATGTAATATTAACTAAAATACCCAATATAATCTTAGGCGAAACACAACGATATGGTTGTGCTTCTGATGAATGGGCGCCACCTCAGCCATTCTATATGCTGCTAGAAGATAAATGTGTTTATAGTCCGTCTTTTCAAACAGGTAAATTCTCAATAACTGCTTCGACGACCTATGGAGAACAAGATCAATATGATTATGAAATATCTATTTATCATAAGCCAACTAACCAAACTCTGATGAGTAGAAAAGTCAGTAATCGGGAAGAAATCACATTGAAATATTCGACACTTGCTCCATTTAATTTAAACCAAATGGTCATGTATATTTCCAGTACCAATCCAGCTACACGCGGTGACATAGCTTCTATCCAGCTGTCTCCACAAATATTTGAAAAACAATATGGGGGGGTTATTAAAAACAATCGTTTTTATTTTGTGCAGGAATTACCAGAGCGTAAATTTTATCGACCTCGAGGGGATGAACTAGGTTGTTCAATAACCCAATTCAATGAGTCACAACAACAGGCGTGTTTAAGTGAAAAATTTGACCTCTATAACGCGCTCCCTGATTATTTTTATCAAAACATGACGCCTATCGGTTACATTGCGCCGTTACCAGCGATTTCTATAGAACAAGTTTTACAGCAGAGAGAAGCTGAAAGACTCGCGCTAGAGCAACAAGCCATAGAGGACGCAATGTCAGGTCAAGGATGGGGACCAGGTTCATGCCTAAGTTGTTAAACGCGAGTAGTACCAATACAAGTCTCCTCTAACGCAGACTTAAAACGGCTTACAACACTATATTCGTATCTCTTAAACAATGAGGCAACTCGGTAGCTATTAGCTACTGAGTTGGACTAAGAGATTACAACCCACATATATTTTATTATCGGGTTTTCCATACATACGCGAATAAAATTCGGCACTATGCTATGTGTTAATACTCCTGTGGACTAAAATATATAGGACTCAAATTTTCTTGTAAAATATCTTCAATTTCATTGCTTGGCACGGGCTTATAGAACAGGTAGCCTTGTCCATACTCACAACCTTCTAGATAAAGATCCTCATAATTTTCAATAAGTTCGATACCTTCAGCTACCACCTTCATACCCAGCCCATGTGCCAAATTGATAATAGTTCGAATAAAGCTCATATCTTTAGGAAGATTACTTAATTCTTGGATAAAGACTTTATCAATTTTTAGTTTCTGAAATGGCATATTTTTGAGGTGACTAAGAGAAGAATAACCAGTACCAAAGTCATCCAGTGCTAACTCAACTCCCAGATGACGTAACTTATGTAGTATTCCAGGTGAGCTTTCAATATCTTGCATTGTGGTGTCTTCAGTTATTTCGATTACCAACTGGTCTGCAGGCAAGCCAGTGGCGGATAACGTACGACTGACTATAGCCACAAGATCATATCGCGTATACATCGCAGGAGATATATTCACAGAAACTTGAATCCATGGTAGACACGCCTTTCTCCAGAGCATATTTTGTGAACATGCTTTTAGTAATACCCACTCATTTAATTTCTCTGCTAAGCCAGCCTTTTCCGCGATAGAAACGACCTCGGGCGGTGAAATGTAACCATATTGCTCATGATGCCATCTCAATAAAGCTTCAACCAAAACAATTTTTTTCGTCTTGAGGCAAACTATAGGTTGGTAGACTAACTGAAGCTGATCATGGAGTAGTGCGACCTGTAAACTTTCTGCTAATACCCTATAACGTAAAACACTATCATTCATTTGTTGCTCAAACAATCGATAACACACATCAGCATCTTTTTTGGAAAAGTACATGGCCGTATCAGCGTTATTCAATAGCTTATCAGGATGCTCTGCATCATCAGGAAAAACACTGATACCTATGCTAACATTCGGATATACTCGGTAACCGTGGATATTTATCTCACAATTAATCTGTTCGTGAATATGCTGCGCCAACCGAACGCATTCATCAGAACTTGTAATATGTTTTTGAATAATACCGAACTCATCCCCCCCCAAACGCGCGACAACATCTGACGAGCAAACACTCTGTGCTAAACGCGAGGAGATCTCCTGAAGCAGCGCATCTCCAACAGCATGCCCTAGTCGATCATTTACCTCCTTGAATCCATTCATATCGATCATGTGAACAGCCGCACGTGAATTATTACGCTGAGCATGAGTAATAGTTTTTTTCAGGTCTCGCTGAAAGAAGTGGCGGTTTGCAAGGCCGGTCAAGCTGTCATGTAATGCTTGCTTACGATTAACAGCACTCTCACGAATTAGCAGCAATACTAGAATGCAGCCGCTAAGCAATAGACCGAGCAAAAAAATGTTGGCGTCATTCTGAAGACTATGAACATATTTTAGACCGGCCCAAGCTCTATCCCCGGAGAAACTATTTACGTTAAATTCTCTCACTCGTGTTTGTAAAGGCTTAAGCTCTTGCACTATCCTTATCGCATTTTGATTACCCATTTTGAGGTTCAGTACCTCTGATTCTATTTCAACTAAGCGCTGTTTGATATTTCTCAGCAGCTCAATTGCACCGGGCTGACTGCGAAAATCGCGGGTTTCCTCTCCTACCGATAACACTCCGACCCTGCTCCAGAGCAGTTCGAAACGTAAATGTAAGTCTTCAGCACTCATATCATTTAAGGCTGTTCTCCTTAATGCTTGCATGAATTTGAGCATTTCTAGTTCCAACTCAGAAGCTGTCCAGCCGACAGTTTTCATCGAATGAGTTAGAATGTCAGTAACCTGGGTATAACGTTGAGTGCTGATGACAGAACTAACAGCAAACATAAGTACAACAAAAATAAGGACAAAAAGTTTAATCCTCTTCATCAATACACTTCCAAGCTGCTAAGCTGCCAAATCATCTCTTCATAGCGTTTGGTAATATCGAGCTCAGAATAATCAGATAGAGGATAGATAATCCAGATTGGTCCCTTATCACGCACACGCATAAGAGCCCCATCAGTTCTTATTGCTAGAATTATTGGGTAGTCCTTGAGTGCTTCCAGATCAATTTCAGCATGGTAATCGTTCAAAGCTTTCCCGACTAGCTTATGGCCCGAAGCCCCCACTTGTTCTAGAAGATCATTTAGTAACACACCTTCATAAACATGTAACCCTTCTGTCCAAGGTGTATAAGTAGTGATCTTGGTTTGTGGAAGTTTTTCCAGCATCTGACGATCAAACAGAGCCTCACGATTAGCATTTGTATTTCTGATATTCCCACTAATAGTAAGAATAACGGCGCCTTCTGGATTAGGTAAATCAGTGGCCATGCTTATCACCGGAAATCCTAGTAGTCCAATTAACAAAAATACCGTCACAATTTTTATCTGCATGCTGCTGATTCCTGGCTACTTCAATTTCAAATAAAAGTTAGAAAAATTATACCAATGATATAGCGAAATACACTTTTATGGACTAAATGATAGAGTTAACATCCATTTATCGTTGATATTAAGAGTGTTCCGCTAGTGTATGAAAAACAGGTAACATCTTTTCATACAAGAAAAAGTAAGGCAAATCTAAAACACTAAACTGTGAATAAGGGCAAGTTTGAATTAGCCGTAGAGCGCTCGGCTCCAAGCCAGCGCGACTTGACGCAAAAACAGTGTAATTCATTCGTTATAATATTTTTTATCGGCCTGTAAATGTACCATAAATGCGTACATACACATTCCACAAATACCTCCCACAATCACCCCAATGGCAGAACGAACTGCGTACTCAATAATAACCGTCGAGCCATGCACAATATTTGCCAATAAGACAAAAAAAGCAATACTTATAGAATACATAAGCACACCTGCGAGTAACCGACCCTGATATTTTTCTTGGCGATTCTGACTGACCGAAAACACGTACCACACAAACAAAGCCGCTAGCCCAAATATACCCCCGCCGTATTGGTTCAACTTGTACATGGGCAACGAAAATATTTTTCTGTTCCAGAACTCACTGTTCACAACTAACGAACCGTCAAAATGACTCGTCGCATCCCACAGCACATGACTGTATGCACCGAGCAATACCCCAAACACGACTAAAAGATACGAAGACTTTCCGAATGACCAATCCCTTCGCGGCAACCGAAACAGCTCTAGAGTTGGCCCCTCGATCCACCGATACCAAACAAGTAACATTAAAAGTGACGGAAGAAGACAATAAATAAGCACCCCGAGCTCTGAATGCCCAGGCGCTTCTGTTGGATTAAGAGCGAAAAGATATGGGAAGTCTGGTGACATGCTTCCAACAACCATTGCAGCAAGCGGAACCTTTCCCCGCGCAATGACTGATACAGGTAGTGCGACTACTGCGTGTGATAATGTGTATGGCATCGTTTTATCCACCTAACAGGTTGTTATACGGAATGACGTATAACGTGAGTTCCAGTTTAATTTCATTATCATAAACAGTACCAAATACACGATTAATTACAAATAATAACCTCAAACTGCAGATAATAAAAAACCGCGAGTAAATTACCATTCCAAGTAACCTAACCAGCGGTTTTTATTCTAAGCGTTTATTAGCTTATTTAAGTATTTATAACCCAAATATTACTTCGCGTTTTGCTCAGCTTTTTTCTTTGCTTTTTCTACGCGACGTTCATCAATGATGTGTTTAATTTCACCACCAATGTGTGACTCACCACGTTTTTCAGCGAGTTCCATTTGACGTTCACGCTCAGCAAAACGGCTACGCTGTTCATCTGTCACTTGATCATGACAACGGTGACAGCTAAGGCCTTTCACGTAATGCTCACTTTGCAGTTCATCTTGTGTTAACGGGTAACGACAAGCGAAGCATTGGTCACATTCACCTTGTTCTAAGTCGTGGTTTACAGAAACACGGCCATCGAATACAAAGCACTCACCTTCCCACATCGTTTCTTCTTTTGGCACTTCTTCAAGATACTTAAGAATACCGCCATCTAAGTGGTAAACTTCGTCAAAACCTTGCTCTTTTAAATAAGCTGTCGATTTTTCACAACGGATACCACCTGTACAATACATCGCTACTTTCTTGTGTTTTTCTTTGTCCAAGTTGTTTTTCACATACTCAGGGAATTCACGGAAAGTCGCAGTATTCGGGTTTACAGCGTTTTGGAATGTACCGATCTCAATTTCATAGTCGTTACGTGTATCAATCAAAATCACTTCAGGATCAGAAATAAGTGCATTCCAATCTTTCGGTTTTACATATGTACCAACAACTTGGTTAGGATCAATACCTTCAACACCCATGGTTACGATTTCTTTTTTCAGCTTAACCTTAGTACGTAAGAACGGATTCTCATCGTTATAAGATTCTTTGAAAGAGATTTCGCCCAGACTTGGGTCTTGAGATAAAAAGCTTAATACAGCATCAATACCTGCTTGTGGCCCAGCAATTGTACCGTTAATACCCTCGGCCGCTAATAACAGCGTACCGCGAACATCTTGGCTTTCCATTTTTGCTAATAAAGGCGCGCGTAACGCTTCGAAATTCTCTAAACGTACGAATTTATATAATGCACAAACTGTAATTTGAGCGGTATTTTTTGTAGTAATTGGTGCTGACATTTGGTTATTCCCCATTGAGCTAACTAGAACGTAAATCCAGAGCTGTAGATTAAGGCGGCGATGTTAACAGAAATACCCTATATCGACCAGAAAAATTGATATAGATCAATAAATATCACCTAGCATCCCTCCTAGAAACACTTAACCTTATACCTTAGAGGTATTTTATTGTTAAATTAATCCATAGCTGGCACGGTTATTGATTAATTTATTATAAGATTCGCTCATTCAAGGATGCTATTATGATAACAAACCCACAACTAACCGCATTTATTGAGCGTAATAAGCTAAAAACCGCTTATTTAACCGATGCTGCAAAATGGTACACAGGGCTCATATCGGCAATCAGAGCGCACCAGTATAGTGCAATAAACAGTGCGGTAACAGATATTGACCGCATAAATAACAAACAAGCACCTGTTCTAATTGGTATTAATGGCTGCCAAGGCTCGGGTAAATCAACACTCGCCGATTATCTCTCGACCTATTTAACCAGCGCCTATAAAATGAATGTTGCGGTTCTCTCTCTCGATGATTTTTATTATAGCCACCAGCAACGTAAAAATCTGTCTGAGCATGAGCACCACCTATTACAAACCCGTGGCGTGCCAGGAACACATAATTTATCGCTCGCACACAGCACATTAGATAAGTTGCGATCCGCTAACAATAAATCAACACCAGTTGCCCTACCTCGGTTTAATAAAACCACCGATAACCCGTACCCTGAATCAGAGTGGCCAGTGATTCACGGCGCTGTCGATGTCATTATTCTAGAAGGTTGGTGCTTAGGCGTACAAGCACAAACAGATGAGGCACTATTAGAACCCGTCAACAATCTTGAAGCAACGAAAGACAAATACGGTGTTTGGCGTCGCTATGTGAACAACCAAATCAAACATCACTACGCTGCGCTTTATGAACGACTTGATATGTTAGTCATGCTTAAAGCACCAAGTTTTAATACCGTTTACCAATGGCGGCTAGAGCAAGAATTAAAATTAAAGCAGCAGGCGCTTACAGTCAAGTCCCCACTCAATCGTGTCATGAATGAATCTGAGATAAAGCTGTTTACCGCCTATTTCCAGCGACTTACTGAACATGGGTTAACGACATTACCGGCATTATGCAATTGGGTTTTTGAAATGGACAGTAGCCGCAACATAGTGCATTCATACAGTCCTCAGTCAATGCAGCTTGATCATTACCCTGCCATTTTTACAGATCTTGATGGAACCTTGCTCGATCATGACAACTACAGCTTCACACCCGCATTAAGTACCCTTGCCAAATTAAAGCGCGCGGCAATACCCGTTATTCCAAATACCAGTAAAACCTATGCCGAATTACTCGAACTAAGAAAACAGTTAGATTTAAATGGGCCTTTTATTGTTGAAAATGGCGCTGCTATTTACATCCCAGTTAACTACTTTAGCCACCAACCTATCGGTACAATACAACAAGATGGTTACTGGGTTAAATCCCTTGTTCATTCACGCGAACATTGGTTATCACTATTACAAACAGTACCAGCACAGCTGACAGAGCTGTTCACAAATATGGATACAATGACAATTAACGACATTGTTGATGCGACAGGGTTAGATGAGGCAAGCGCAGCGCTTGCAAGTCAAAGACAATATGGCGAACCCGTACTCTGGAAAGGTAACGCAGCTCAGAAACAAGTGTTCATCCAACACTTAAAGAAACAAGGCGCGACGATTTTAGAAGGCGGACGTTTCCTGCATGTTTGTGGCGATTGTAACAAAGGCAAAGCAATGAATTGGTTAATGAATCAATTTAAATTATTTAACCCACAGCAAACGACTTACTCTATTGCAGTCGGTGATGGGAACAATGATATTGCCATGTTAGAAGCTGCGCAATATGCCGCAATCATTTTATCTCCAGTGCATATCCCACCAAAATTAAAACGTAAACAGTGCTTAATCACGAGTAAGAATACAGGACCAACAGGCTGGGCTGAGGTGTTAGCAAAATTATTACCGAAGGTATTACCTGAGCGGCCACCCAAACTATTACCGAAGGTATTACCTGAGTTTGAACTAACAACAGTTTGAATTTTGAAACATCAATTCAATACTTCGATTCAAATATTTAAGGAAGGTTTATCATGGCTGATTTTTATCAAAATGGTGTAATTACAACACTGCATAACCTAAACCAGCGTCCATTAGAAGCAATGGAAGCAGAACTCACTGAATTTTCAAAACTGCGTCCTATGTCGTTAATTCTCCCATCACTATTCTCAGAGTTGGAAGGGAAAGCACTGCCTAATATTATTAATCATTTACAAGATGTGCCGTATTTAAACGAAATTGTGATCGGTTTAGACCGCGCGAATGAAGAACAATATAAACACGCATTAAAATTCTTCGGCGCATTACCACAGCATCACCGTATTTTATGGAATGATGGTCCTCGCCTGCAAGCACTTGATGCTGAACTCGCAGCACTTGGCTTAGCGCCCAAAGAATTAGGCAAAGGCCGTAACGTCTGGTACTGCATGGGTTACACACTTGCATCGGGAAAATCAGAATCAGTGGCGTTACATGATTGCGATATTCTAACCTACGACAGATCACTGCTAGCACGCTTGATTTATCCCGTTGCTAACCCGCAATTTAACTATGAATTCTGTAAAGGTTTTTACGCTCGTGTTGCAGACGGTAAAATTAACGGGCGTGTCTCTCGATTACTCATTACGCCATTATTACGCTCGCTTAAACGCGTTGTCGGCCATAACGATTACCTTGAATACATGGATAGTTTCCGTTATCCGCTCGCTGGTGAGTTTTCATTCCGTAAAGACGTACTTAACGATATTCGCATCCCAAGTGACTGGGGATTAGAGATCGGGGTATTGTCCGAAATGCACCGTAATTATTCTCATAATCGATTATGCCAAGCTGATATTGCTGATGTATACGATCACAAACATCAAGATCTATCATTGGATAATAAAGATGGTGGTTTGTCAAAAATGTCGATTGATATTACCAAGGCATTCTTCCGTAAGTTAGCGACCCAAGGTCATACCTTCACCAATGAAAATTTCCGCACTATCAAAGCAACTTATTACCGTATCGCCTTAGATTTTGTTGAAACTTATTATAACGACGCGGTGATGAATGGCTTAACTCTCGATATTCACTCAGAAGAAGAAGCGGTTGAAATGTTTGCGCAGAACATCATGACCGCAGGGCAAAACTTCCTCGAAAATCCAATGGAAAAACCATTTATGCCTAGCTGGAACCGCGTAATATCGGCAATGCCTGACGTATTAGAACGCCTCAAGGAAGCCGTTGAATTAGATAGAGCAGAGTTCATCTCTTAACTATAGGTTGTATCAAAATTAGAACATGGATGGTGACAATGTTAAATCCAAACGGCGACTTACAGCTACAACTACAACAGCGAGTAGAACAACAGATCAGTACAATTTATGCGGATATTAATTTATCCGTATCAATCGAAGTGCTGGCTGCAGAATTGATCAGCACAATGCGGCTAACCGACCAGTTTCATACGCCAACACCACAAATCAATCATTGGTCTGAAAAAGATACCATCTTAATAACTTACGGTGACAGTATCCTCAATCAGGATGAAAACCCCCTGCAGACATTGCATCATTTTCTACAAAGTTACTGCCCAGATACCATTAACAGTGTACATATTCTGCCATTTTTTCCGTATAGCAGTGACGATGGTTTCTCGGTTATTGACTATGCCAGTGTAAACGATGCACTAGGTGATTGGGATGATATAAAACAGATAGCACAAAGCCATCACCTTATGTCTGACTTAGTCATCAATCACTGCTCTAGCCGCAGTAAATGGTTTGACAATTTCATCCGTGGCGAAGGTACTGGCTATGATTATTTTTATACAGACTCAACCTATTCGCTTTCAAACCCGACACTCTCGACTAATGGCGATAGCAGTACCGACCGTCACGATATAGAAGCCGTCGTGAGGCCACGTACATCGCCCTTATTCAAAAGCATACAAACCGCCTCTGGCGAACAGCAAGTATGGTGTACTTTTAGCCATGACCAAGTTGATCTGGATTTTACCAACCCCAAGGTGCTCATCAATTTCGTGTCCATTATCCGTCAATACTTAGATAATGGCGTGAAGATATTCCGCCTCGATGCGATCGCCTTCTTGTGGAAGAAAGCAGGCACCCCTTGCATTAACTTGCCAGAAACTCACGAAATTGTGCGTTTACTCCGAACCTTAATCGAATATGCACGTCCAGACGCGGTGATAATTACTGAAACCAATATACCCAACAAAGAAAACCTCACCTATTTTGGTAATGGCAACGAAGCACATTGTATTTACAATTTCGCCCTACCACCCTTATTGGTTAATACCTTGATCACCGGTAATTGCCAATACTTAAAACAATGGATGATGAGCATGCCACCAGCACAAAATGGCACTGCTTATTTTAACTTTATCGCATCGCACGATGGTATCGGCTTACGACCAACAGAAGGTTTATTGTCAGATCAAGAGATAAATCAGTTAGTCACTACGATGCAAGAATTTGGTGGAAAAATATCTTGGCGAACAGTGACAACAGATACTAAAAATACCGCGAATTCGAAGTCCGAAGAAGTGCGTAAGCCTTATGAGTTAAATATCACCTTATACGATGCATTAAAAGGAACAACAGCAGGTAAAGACGAATGGGGGCATACGCGTTTCATCTGTGCTCATACGATCATGTTCGCACTGGAAGGTATCCCGGGGATCTACATTCACAGTTTACTAGGCACGAGTAATGATTATAAAAAGCTCGAACACACCAGTAATAATCGTTCTATCAACCGACATCGCTGGGCACTTGATTCACTCACGGAACAGCTTGATGATCCCGAAAGCCAACATGCTCGTTCATTACATGATATTAATCACCTGATCACATTAAGAACTGCGCAACCCGCATTTCACCCAAATGCCACTCAATTCACCTTACAGTTAGGCGATCAAATTTTTGGCTTTTGGCGACAAAGCATAGACCGTAGCCAAAGCATATTTTGCATCAGTAATATTTCGAATACGCAACTTACATTACCGCTAGCCAATGTGAACTTAATCAGCAGCGATTTTTGGTATGATTTAATTACCGGTGAGACTATCGATAATATTTGCCAAATATTAACACTCGAGCCCTACCAGACATTATGGTTGAGTAACCGATAAAATGAACATAATTTAACGCTTGGGTTACCTTACAGTAACCCTATTATTGATAACATTTATGTAAATAACTAAGGAATAATAAGGATTTTATAAGTCACTAGCACCTAATCGAAAGCATAATAATAACAAAACAGTTAACCTCACAACTTTTAACGTCAAATTAACCACTCTTACAAATACATTCATTTACACCTTCGAATGTAACCTTCGATTGAAACCAAACTATTTTTTAAGTATTTACACTAGTTAAAAAACATTTCGATTGATGATTTTTCAAACAAATAAAAACTTTATTTGAACATTTTAACTTTCGAATAGTGATAATTGTATCTATGTCACATTTCGTTTATATAATCTCCCCTATTATCCCGTCACTATTTTAGTTGCAAGAAGGTTAACAATGAAAAGATTGATTGCTCATCGTGGAATGTCATCGCTGGCACCAGAAAATACATTAGCCGCATTTTCTTTATGTAAAAAGAATAATATTCAATGGTTCGAATGTGACGTTGATATTTTAAAAGACGGTACGATTATTGTTTCACATGACGATACTTTAGATCGTTGTACTGACAAGAGTGGTCAATTATGCAAAATCAGTCATGACGATATCGCGAATATCGATGCTGGCAGCTGGTTTGCAGATGAATTCATTGGTGAAAAACTACCGACGCTCCAAGAGTTAATTTCATTAGCAAATGAGCTTGAGCTCAACATGAATATCGAAATTAAATCATGCGCAGCAAGTGCAGAGCTTAGCTATACCCTGATTGATAATTTAATTATTGGTTTGAAAGAGCTAAACCCTGAGCGCGAATTAATCGTATCAAGCTTCAACCACCTTGCGCTAACCGAATTTAAACGTCGAAGCCCAGAAACCCAAGTTGCTTGTTTATTCGAAAGCCACACCTTGTGGGACGATTGGAACTCAATTTTAGATTGGTGTAACGCAGATTACATCCATCCAGAAGACAAAGGCTTAACGCAAGAAATGGTTCACAAATTTAAAGCCGCTGGTTTTAAAGTAAACGTGTGGACTGTAAACGATCTTGCGCGCGCTAATCAATTATTCAACTGGGGTGTCGACGGTATTTGTACCGATGTCGCCCATAAATTCCCATCAAAATACAAAGTGTTAGGTAATAAATAATGAGTTTATTAGGAAAAATTGGCTTCGATTCAAAAACCCGTTTTTACGGTTTCTTGTCTGTCGTGCTATCAGGACAAATCATTTACTCTGCTTTCGAAGCATTTAAAGGTACGTTTTATAACTTACTACTTGAAGTTTTAAACATCGATAATACACAGATGGGTGTGTTGTTTACCTTAATCGGTTCTGCAATGTTCTTCTACATTCCTGCTGGTTGGGTAAATAACCGTTTCTCTGTACGCTCGATTTTGATGACCAGTATGTTCATACGATTCTTGAGTATGATGGCTATCATCATCTTTCAACCTGAATTTACCTTCTTAATCATCATTGCCGGACTTTGGGGTCTGATTGACGCGATCTTCTGGCCTGCGGTTGTGAATGGCGTTAACTTAATGTCAGGCGATGACAACAAAGGTATGGCTTTTGGTTTATTAGAGTCAATCCGTCGTGCAACAGAAATGAGCATGAACGCAATTATCGTTGGTATCATGGCGCTAGTGAGTGGTTCAATCTTGATTTTCCAAGGTGCTATCGTATTTTATACCTTACTTATCCTGCCAATGATCTTCTGTGTATGGAAATTTGTACCAGACAATCAATTAGAAGTTAAAGCAGGCGAAAGTAAAAACAAAGCAGCATTACAAGGTTTATTCTATGTATTAAAAATGCCGACAGTATGGCTAGCTGCACTAACATCTCTAACAGTTTACTGGACTTACATTACGCTTATCTACACAGTGCCATACTTACAAGCTGTGTTTGGTTTAACAACTGCAGAAGCGGCTATCTTCGGTATCATTAATACGGGTGCTATGGGTGTTGTTGCGGGTCTTGTTGCTGGCTCGATTGCTGACTTTGTGTTCAAATCATCGATTAAAATGATGTTGTGTGCACTGGCTCTTACCGTTATCTGTTTAGGTATTACAATTTTACTACCAAAATCAGCTGAAATGTTAGTAATGAACATGGTTCTACTAATGTGCTTCTCGTTTAGTATCTTCCTAGCAAAAGGCATTATCTTAGCGCCGATTGCTGAAGCAGGTGTTCCAAAAGAATTCAGTGGTGCTGCGATGAGTGTTGGTTCATTCGCTGCATACGCATCAGTATTCTGGGCTTACGCACTAAACGGTTGGATCATCGATACTTATCCTGCAATTGAAGCGTATCAAATGATCTTTGGTATTGGTCTAAGCGTATCAGCATTTGGTATGTTCACCGCGATTTGTTTACTGCTATTAAAACGTAAACAAGCAGGTAATATCTCAGCTGATGATGCAACACCAGCATAATCAAGGTGATTAAGACTCCTAATTAAGGTCGTCTAAGCACTGTATAATACAAACAAAATAGCCGCATCAATTGCGGCTATTTTTTTATCATTAATAATAACACCTATGTATAAAGCTTTATCGCTATGCAGCCATAGTGATATGTACTGACGTTTGAATTAACAGTAATAGCAGCACAAACAAAGACAGTGCAAACGCACGTAATCTATGCGGTACATAGTTAGTCCCCACATGCACATAAGCATGAATATACCTAAACACCACATAAATAACTGACAGTCCAATAGCAAAACTATTCACCGCCCCAACCAACACAGTGATAATGCACAAGCCATAGAACACCAAAGGTGATTCAAACTGATTATCTAAGTTATTGGATACTTGAACAACATCTTCTGGCCATGCCTTGTTATTCAACGCCGTTTTATTAAAATCGACAGCCTTTGCTTTTATTGCTTTTGATTTGCGTATTACCAACAAAATATACAGAGATATCACTAAAAGCACATGCGCAAGTAACGGGTATAAAATACTGATTCCATCCATCTCTTTCTTCCTTTATTTCTATCATACAATTTATCTCTCAACTAGATATAAAGCAAATAAGGAAAAATAGGAAATGTATGTTTTATGATTTGTGAATAGACGCACCATCAACTTCTATCTTTGATGGTGCTTAGCTAGCGTGGTTATTTATTCCGTGAACAAAGATCTAACGTCCTGTGCTGACAAGGCTTTATGATAAATTTTGACACTATCATATGCTTGTTCCAATGCGGATACACAAATTTTAGGGTCTGCCGAGGTCGCACCATCTTCACAGGTAACACGTGTATGCCCGCCCACTTTAAATGGCGAACCACCACCGTAACCTGAAGTATTCATCGCGGCAGTGATCGGGCTATTTCCCATCGGTAAATCACCTTGTAGATCAAACGGTGCACCATCAATATAACCCAGTAATTGCTTATTTTCCCGATCGATGACAACGGCTACATGGTGCCAACTGCCATCAACAATTGCATCCGGCTGAACTATCGTCACATTGTTCGGATACATAAAACGGTCGCGGAAATTAACTTGAATTTCTAAATCATGTCCACTAGCGCGGATCTCCCAACCACCATAATTCATATTATTTGGGGTCTTAGACGATTTACCAATAAGTAGTTTATCACCGTCAGTTACCGTATATTTAAACCACATAGCCGCAGTAAAGCTTTTATGACCCGGATCTAATTTATGCTCCAATAAACGATCGCCTAAAGGATCATTCGTCATCTCCTTAGGTGCTAACAATGGAATAGTAATACCTTGAGCTGTTATTCCCACCGTTTGCATTTCAGTCAATTTAACACCTGCTGTTTCGGCCTGTAAGTCATTACTAAAACCGGACAGGTCTGTCACTTTATTATCGCGTAGGCTATCCATATCCCAATACGCGGTTAACTCAGGGGCTAAAACTTGAATCATCACTGGGCCACGGGTTTGATATTCACCATCTGTAGCAACATAACTGAATTGATCGACCCCGACAAAATCGGCAGGTGGTATATAGCGTAATGAATCACCATCAACAATAACAGTGCCTCCAGCGAATGTTGCCGCGTCAAAACTCTCAATGGTTAATAGATCGCCATTTGCGTCATAGTCATTTGCCAGTGGATCCACCAAACCAGATTCATTTTTATATACAGTTAAATAATCTTTGAATGTGGCTGGTAACATCGGGTCTGTTAATGCCTTCGCGGGTTTAAAACGAGAGCCTTTTTGAATCCGACGCGTCGTATTCCATGCTTGCATATTACCCATATGCGTTCTTGGCTCTTGGATTTGATTATTATTATCGGTTTGTTCGCCATGGCCTAACCCTAAGTTATGCCCTATTTCATGAGTGAAGCCCCAGCTCATGGTATAACCTGCGGTACAGCCAACCCAATAACCACCGCCCCAACACTGCCCGCCATTCACCGGGTCTTGAAAATCAATGCTGAAGTTAGTTGCATCAGGCGCACTCGGACGAGTTTGCGTAGCCTTACCGATATCTCCCTTTAATTCGATAACTGCTTTACCGATATCCCAACGTAAGCCTGTTTTTTGTGCCCACATATAGTCGAGTTCATTAATGTGCCCTTCCATTTGTGCAACACCGTTGATAATGTTATTCCCTGCTGCTTTATCAAATTGATTTTCTTCAAATTTAAAAGCAACACGCGATAAACTATTATGGAAGTCATTTCCAGGTTGCGGTTGATATAAACGGCCATTCTCAATAGCAGGCAACTCGAAATCAATAATTAACTCTTGAGTATCTGTTTCATCATTACCTAACGCCGTTGGGGTTATAAATTCACTAACATCGACATTTTTCTGCCAAAATAGCATATCACCCTTCCACGCCGAGATATGAATAGTACCTAACGCATCGATCACACCAGTAACTGTTACCGCAGCATTGTTCGTTACAATGCCACGGTAAGTTCTAATTTCCGGCATTGGTGATACGGATTCATATTCTTTGACTCGACGAGAATCAAAGGTAAGTAATTGAAAATGAGGAGAACGAACCGAATGCTTAGTAAATTCTAATGCATAGTCAACATCATTAATACTAACGTCGATATCAATCTTTTGCGGTAATGATTCGCCAGCAGTTTTATTTGGATCAATAATAACCGTACGTACAGTCGTCGCATTTGGGCTCCAACGGCTGCCCGTAGGTCCAACAGTCTCAGTCCGAATATAATACGTTTTGCCGGGATCAATTGGTGACAGTGTAATGCTATGTTCACCCGCTAACAAATCCCTTAACTTAACGCGATACTGCCACCCTTCAGCATTACTACCTGCATCCATTTCACCATAATAAACCCAAATAGGGTAACCCTCAGCGCTTTCATCCACACTAATCTTAAGCTTAAGTTGACTTCCTTGACTGTCAAAACCAGTTTGTATTGCAGTATCAACTTTTACCGCAGAAGGATGTAAACGACTATAAGGTATCAAGAATTCTCCTGTCATTAAGGTACGATTCGGAATACCAGCCCCTTGCCATGCCACTGACATGTGATCACCACCACCGCCTTCTTTATGAAGCACTTCGATATAATAATACTGGCCAGCATTTAAATTAATATTCGTTTTAACCTGGCTTCTATTACTCCACTGATCTTCACGAGTATAGCCAGTAATATGCGCGACTAAATCAGCTTTATCACGCGTCATATCAGCACTAATACGTAATTCACTATTATCATCAGAAGCTAGCCAAAAACTGTAATCCCCACTCACTGGGACAGTGAAATAACCATATACTCGTTGGCCATAAGAAGAGCCCATATTGGTGAGTGATTTAAAGTCTGTTAATGTACTTTGTTGGTTAATCGGCGCTAAGGTATTAATAACAGCAACACTCGAACCAGATATTCCAGTCCATATTTCCTGTGACACACCTTGATAAAGTAATACATCACTGGATAAAACATTCACTTTCACTAGTGTAGAACTTGTTTTATTATCTTTACTTATCGTAACCTCAAGATTGAACGAACGTAATTCGCCCTCAATAATATGACGTTTCAAGCTCAACTGGCCTTGCTCATTGATAGCAAACAAGTCCGCATTATCACCAGATGCTATCTTAAACACCAACCCTTGCTGTTCAATAAAACTCAATGTCGCAAACGAATTATCTATAGAGTGATTAGCAGGAACCGCAAATTCATAATACGGATATTCGAATACAGGAGTATCTGCAACCAAGGTGTTAGTCTGTACCGATAGTCCATTTGATAAAACACTACTGTTACCAACAATATCAATTGCTTCCAATGTAATATCGTAGTTTTTAGCAGGTAATAATTGCTTCAATTTATAATTCGTATCATAAGTTTGTGCAACATATTCACCGCCTTGATAAATACGGTAAAGTATTTGCTGCTTATCTTCATCTGTTGAAGCATCCCAGGCCAGATCAATAAAATTAGTCCCCTTGTCATTAACCCTAATATTAGTCACCGCCGAAGGGGCTATAAAATCATCAATCACGATCATCAAGGGATCACTTTCCAGCGACTTATTACCGGCTTTATCCTGTGCTCGAATAGTGAAGTCATAACGAGCGGCACTTTCCAAGCCCGTTAACGCAATCGATAACTCGTCCTTACCGGTCGTTGCTAGCAACTTATTGTTTGTATTAATTAAGTAACGTTCGACATCAACGTTATCGGTTGTCGCATTCCATTGTAAGATCACCGTATCTTCTGACGTTTTTAGCCAATTAAAGTTAAATACAGGTGCAGGTTTTATCGTATCAATAGGTAAACGTAGATATTCATTGCTAATAACGCCCTTTGAAATACCGGGCCCTTCCCAAGCGACCGCTAATAAGTCAGAGCCATAATATTCTGCCATTAACGCCTTTACTGCATATACTTGGCCAACTTCAAGGTAAATGATTTCAGAGGCTTGGCTACCATAACGCACAGGGTCCCATTCACGTTTGTTTGTAGCCCGCTCTGTATAAGCAATTCGTCTTAGCCCTTTGGTACTCACACTATCGCTTAATAACAGTTCAGATTGGTCATCTGAAGCGATCCAAAATTTATATTCACCTGTGACAGGTGGGACGATATAGCCTTCCAGAGTCTGACCGTATTTGTTTGCAATATTACTTGGTGATTCGAAGTCGTCTACAACATTAATAGAAGTCGGTTTATCAGGAAATGTCGGTAATGCTTTAAGCTCAGAAAGTAAGCCTCTAACTTTATTATCTCGATAATACTTGCGTAACAGCCCTTGGTTTTCTAGTTTTGCCGCATACGGTATAAATGCCACTTGAAGCGGCAATGTTACCGAACTTAAACCGTCACTCACCTGTACAGAAATATCCATAATTTTTGATGACAATGCATTAACCGAAGCAGACACTGTTAATAAACCATGTTCATCAATCGCAAAATAATTCAATGCTTGTTCACTGGCAATTTGATAATGCAATGTATCACCATTGGCATCGCTTGCATTTATTTGAGCGACAGGAGCACCTAATGTTGCGGTATCGTTTATCAACAAAATATCTGTAATAGGCGAGATTACTGGGCTGTCATTCTTCATTGTTAAAGCAGTGATATTACGCGGTTCTGATTCTCTGCCTTCCTTATCCAAAGCCAACACCGTATATGCATAGCTATGATTTTCTTGTAGGTTCGTATCAACAAAGCGATATAAACCACGACTAACCGTCGCGATTTTATTACCATCTCGACGAATAATATAACCATCAGCATTGTGGCTATCATCCCAGCCTAGCGTCAGACTTGTTTGAGTAGTCGCGATTAATCGAACATTTTCGACCGCCATAACTTCTTTTTCTGGCGGTTCCGGAATAGGTAGAGGAATAAGTTGAGGGATAAGTTGAGGGATACTTTGTTGAGTTTCGGAATCTTCATTACAGCCTGAAACAGATAAGATCAATACAATCCAGAATATATACTTCATTCACTTTCCCTAAGTCCATTTAATAAAAACCATCATTTTTTGATGATTCAATACAAAATCACATTAAAATTTTATAATTAACATTTGAAATACCAATTTAAACGATAAAATACACAATTGATAACAGATTAAGAAGCGCGGCGAGTATAAACTATATTCAATATCAATAAACGACACAAGATTGCTTATAATTCATTCAAAATATGGGGAAAGTATGAAGATTAAAACCCCAGTAATGACTGAGGTTAAGGAAATAATAATGAACAGATATAATTACATTGTTTTAGAGAATGTACGGCTGATAACGTCTTGCTGTTGTTCTGATGTTAATGAATTAAAACGCACCGCATAACCCGATACACGGATCGTAAGTTGTGGGTAAGCACTCGGATTTTTAATTGCATCTTCAAGAGTTTCACGTGTTAATACGTTCACGTTTAGATGTTGGCCACCTTCTACTTTAGCAGGCTCTTCGATGGCAATATCACGCGACTCAAAGTTACCTAGCTCAGCTAAGTTAACAACCGCGTCTTGTGCAATCACATCATTAACAGTACCGATACACCTTGCTTGCTCTGCACTTTCATCAATGAGCCAAATTGAATTATTAAGACGTTGATCGTCAGCTTTAGTGATTTGAATACCTTTTAACTTACTCATTGCATTACCTTCTATGTTGTAGATTTGAATCAACCATACAACAATAAACCCTATAAATACAAGGGTTATGCAAATAATAATTAATACTTTATGGGTATGTAGAGTCTATGTTAGAACAAGGTTAAATAAGTGGGGGAATGAACTTGAAAATCAATACGTAACTGGCTCTCGTTCAGGTTGGTCAACTTCCTTTAGCATCGTTATAACGCTGCCGTACTCGCTTAAAATCTTCAAATAAGAGATCCGATGATAATATTGCATCACCAAAATGGTTGGTTTCAGGTTCAAGTACAGCTTGTAATTTCCCTTCAGGATTAATCACCATAAAAGCGAAGCTGTGGCTAACGCTATAATTGTCATTAGTGGTTTCATATTCATAAATGGCAATAATATTTAAACTATTTACAAACCCTAAATAAGTCACCTCCTCAACTTGCCTTAGCCCTATAATCTCAGGAGCGAAAAATACCAAGTATTCGGCCAATACTTGGGGGGTATCACGCTGAGGATCAACGGTATAAAAAATAATATCAACATCATCCTCAAATGCACTTTGTTCTAAATGAAACTGGAATTGACTCAGTGCTAATAACGTCATAGGACAAATATCGCCGCAGTGCGTATAACCTGCAGCAACGATATGCCACTTGTCTAACAAGTCATCCTGAGTAAAACGATTGCCATGTTGATCTTGTAATACAAAGTCCGTAATCGGCATCGCGTCATTCAAGGCAACCCCATTAATTTTCGCTACGGGTTGAGATTGATACAACCCAAACAAGACCCTTAGCACAATAAAAAAAATAAATATGATGCTTAAGCCCAAGCCTGTATATAAGAATTTATTTATAAATGCCTACTTATAAACACATAACTGGCTTCTACATTCATTAAGGTAATGAAAATCAAGATCGCAATAGGAGGAATAAATAACAGTAGCTTAACTGCAAACCGTTCCCATTTTAGATGCATGAACACAGTTAAAATCAACCCCGCTTTCATGACCATAAAAAACAAGATAAGCGCCCAGCGTAAATAGCCTTGAACCTGAAAATAATCCACCATATAAGAACAAGCGCTTAAGGTAAATAACAATAACCATGCTTTAAGATAAAGACTAATAGGATGCACTTGACCAATTTTATGTGTTTGTGTGGACTTCATGATCACACCTCACCAAAGATAGAAAAAAGCAAAAATAAATACCCAAACCAAATCAACAAAATGCCAATATAGCCCTGATATTTCGACCATTTGATAACCTTTTTTGTCATAATCACCTGCACGTACACGCTTGGCAATGACTAACAAATAGATAACACCAACACTCACATGCAAACCGTGAAATCCAGTGATCATAAAAAAGGTGGCACCAAATTGTGCGGCGCCTAATGGATTACTCCATGGCCGAACCCCTTCTTCAAAGATCAACTTGCTCCATTCAAAAGCTTGCATACCAACAAAAGAGATACCGAATAAAGCAGTAATAAACATCAGATAACTGGCTTTGCGTTTATCGCCTTGATAGGCAAAATTAACCGCCATCGCCATCGTGCCGCTACTGGTAATAAGAATGAACGTCATAATCGCAATCAACACTAAGGGCACGTGTTCCCCCGCGATCGTTAACGCAAATACTTCACTCGAATTAGGCCATGCATCAACCGTACTCATTCGCACACTCATATAAGCGGTTAGAAAAATACCAAAAATGAAGGTGTCACTGAGTAAAAATACCCACATCATAAACTTAGGCCAAGGCATATCAAACACGGTGCGATCATTCGACCAATCAGATACTGCACTTTGCCAACCTTTCTTTTCATCATCATTGTGGCTGTTATTATTCATGACCTTCTCCTAAAAACCACAAAGCAATGCAATCGTTTTGTAGGTATCTGGTGTTGCCGTTAACAACGCAAACAACAACATCCACACAATAAACAAATAATGCCAATACCAAACACATAAGCGTAAGTTAGCCGTCAATCGTTCACTATCAGTATGTTTAACAAAGGTAACCACAACCCGAATTAATGCAATAAAACCACCAGCCAAATGGAGTCCATGAATACCCGTAAATAAATAGAAATAACTGTTGGCAGGATTCCCATTTACCACAAAACCCGATGCAGTAAGCTGCTGCCACACTAATAATTGCCCAACTAAAAACAAGCAACTAAATAACCCCGTCAGGCATAACGCCAACACCATACGTGTATGACCCACACCCTCGTTAATCGGCTTAGCAGTAGCCGAAAAGCGAATAGAAATAGACGCCAATAATAAGAATGCGCTGTTCACCCAAAGGGTAATGGGATTACTAAAGGGTAACCAAGGCGGGCCCGCTAACGCCGTAAAATCGGGATATTGAGAACGTGATAAGAAGGTAATTGAAATCAAGAAAAAAACAACGGTCACCACCATCAAGAAAAACACCAGCGCAGTTTTAGTTGATTGGGTCTGCGTCACCTTCAAACATTGCGTCTGATTATATGATTCGGAAATATCAGCATCGTCTGACAACCAAGGTTTACTGAGTAATTGACGAATAATGTTCATTATCACCGCCCTCCCTTGTCTGTTAATAAACACTCTGAATCCATTATATTTTGTGGGGTAAAATCAGTTTTGTGTCCAGGTACACTATAATCATAAGCCCACCGGTAAACGACAGGCACGTTATCCCCCCAATTACCATGCACAGGCGGGCATTGCGGCGTCTGCCATTCCAACGACGTCGCTTGCCAAGGGTTAGCAACGGCCTGCTTACCCCGTCGTAAACTCCAGATTAGATTGAAAATAAAGATCAGCTGACCCACACCAACAATCAAAGCAGCAACAGTGATACCAGCGTTAAGTGTTTGTGTAGAATCGGGAATGAAATCAGTATCACCCAGCGCAAAATAACGGCGCGGCACACCAAGAAAACCAAGATAGTGCATCGGTAAATAAATCGCATAGGTGCCAAGGAAAGTGACCCAGAAATGTAATTTACCCAGCCCCGTATGCAACAGACGACCCGTCACTAACGGGAACCAATGATAGATGGCTGCAAACAGCACCATGATCGGTGACACCCCCATCACCATATGAAAATGCGCGACTACAAAAAATGTGTCCGACAAAGGTAAATCAACCACCACATTACCCAAGAACAAACCTGTTAGACCACCGTGCGTAAAAGTAAAGATAAAGCCAATAGCAAAGAACATCGGCACTGTAAAATGAATATTGCCACGCCACAACGTAAGCAGCCAGTTATAGACTTTCAATGCTGTCGGTACTGCAATAATCAAGGTGGTGGTGGCAAAGAAGAAACCAAAATAAGGATTCATACCACTGACATACATATGATGCGCCCACACCACAAAACTAAGCCCACCGATCGCGACGATCGCCCATACCATCATCCGGTAACCAAAGATATTTTTACGGGCGTGAGTAGCTATCACATCCGACACCATGCCGAATGCAGGCAAAGCGACAATGTATACCTCCGGGTGACCAAAAAACCAAAATAGATGCTGAAATAAGATGGGGCTCCCGCCGGTGTAGTCTAAGTTTTCACCTAAAGATAAGATCGCAGGCATGAAGAAGCTGGTACCCAGTAATTTATCAAACAACATCATAATCGCACTGACCAGTAACGCTGGGAATGCCAACAAGCCTAAAATAGTAGCAATGAAAATGCCCCACAATGTCAGTGGCATTCTCATCAGGGTCATACCACGAGTACGCGCTTGCAATATCGTGGTCACGTAATTAAGCCCACCCATAGTAAAAGCAATAATAAAAATGGCCAGCGATAACAACATCAACAATATGCCGTTATCAGCCCCCGGTGTACCTTGTAAAATAGCTTGTGGTGGGTACAAGGTCCACCCTGCACCAGTCGGCCCTCCGGTAACAAAAAAACTGGATATCAGTACGATAACCGAGACCAAATAAGTCCAAAAACTCAGCATATTAAGATAAGGAAACACCATATCCCTAGCGCCAATCATCAATGGAATCAGGTAATTACCAAATCCACCGAGTAATAATGCGGTAAGCAAATAGATCACCATAATGATCCCATGCATGGTGACATATTGCAGATAAGAGCTTGGGTCAATAAAAGAGAAATGATCAGGAAAGCCGAGCTGTAAACGCATTAGCGCAGATAATACTAAAGCGATCAAGCCGACAAAAATAGCCGTGATTGAATATTGAATCGCAATCACTTTATGATCCAGACTCCACACATACTTAGCAAAGAAGCCTGATGGTTGGTGGTCGTCTGCTATAGGCTGCATTTCTTTCACTAAAACCTCCTGCCAAACCTTATTTAACTGGCTGTAATATAGCGATATACGCGAGAACATCGTCGATAGCGCGATCGTCGTGCAGCAACTTAGACATCAGAATCATCTGAGAACCATACATATCTTGTGGATGTGTACCGCGAATACCTCTTTGATAATTCTCTAATTGACGCTTGAGGTAGCCTGTATGCTGTCCCGCTAATTTAGGTGCTTTCTGGGCATAATTACCTTGAGCAAGTTCACCATGACAAACGGCACAATTCTGATATAGTTCTCGTCCAACCGACACATTACCTCGATGTTCCGTTGACTGAGTCACAGTCACAGGCGGCAACGAATTAAGGTAACGACTGATATTAGCCACTGCTGTATCGTCAGCTAACATTGCTGCAAACGGTAACATTTGACGGCCATAAATATCATCATCACTGCCACCACGAATATTATTACGGAAATAATGTAACTGCCGATTAAGGTAATCACGTTCCTGACCCGCTAATGCTGGCGCACCTATCGTGCTATTCCCTTCACCATTCGCGCCATGACAGGCAATGCACGTGGTATACATCTGCTGACCTGCCGAAATTTCACGACTAATACGAGCAAGGCTTTGGCTAAATGTTGGCTGTTGGTTAAGCCATGTTTGATAATCACGTTCAGATTCAACAACAACGTGTCCACGCATTGTATAGTGAGCAATACCACATAACTCGAGGCATAGAATTTCGAAACGACCAAGTAAAGTAGGTGTGAACCACAGGTAAGATTGAGTGCCAGGCACCAAGTCCATTTTCACTCTAAATTGAGGCACGGTGAAATTATGTAACACATCTTTAGAGCGCAATAACACTTTAACAGGATGTTCGATAGGCAGATGTAATTCATTACTATTGATCAACACGTCATCTTGCCCATGGGGATCTTCAGGGTCGATACCAAACGGATTATTCTGATTAATTAACGGAATGGCTGTACGACCAAGTTTGCCGTCCTCACCAGGTAAGCGAAAACTCCAATGCCATTGCTGGCCAACCACTTCGACCTCACTCGCATCTGCTGGCACATTGACAAAATCAGCCCAAACAAACAGCCCGGGTGTTAGCATAGCGATAATACCAATCGACGTTAATACCGTTAACCAACCTTCTAATTTACGATTCTCCGGATCATAATCTGCTTTTCTTTTTTTGTTGTAACGGAACCGATACACCACATAAGCGAGAAACAGGTTCACGGCAACAAATACGACACCCGTGACCCAGAAGGTAATATTGATAGTTTGATCTATTGCAGTCCAATTAGAAGCGATAGGCGTAAACCACCATGGACTAAAGAAATGAAACAATAAGGAGCTAATAACCAGTAAGAGAATTACTACCGCAATAACCATAATTGAACCATCAATTATTGTCAGTTTTACAAAATATAAAACTAACTAGTGACCTGAAAACCAGTGTAATTAATAAGCATAGCGCAAGAAATTTGAATTGCGTTACGAAATAACTAAGGCCGTGTTTAAGGTGGTCACTTCATCATGCGGTTATATGTATCCTGACAACTCACTACCCAATGTGGAGAACCCGCGCCACAACCGACCGGTTTAACATCGGGGTGCGATCGCATGATCACGCCAAAATTATGCTCTTGTACCGGGTCCACATCGACAAATAAGATATGTTTCCCTTTTATTAATAGCGATTGAAAGCGAACAAAATTCGCATTCGGCTTCTGAAAACCAATGAATCCGCCTTCCCAAATACAAAACCCAAAACTCAAAATAGACAAAAATATAAAGGGTAACCAACCAGCCCCACCATTCGTCCATCCCATCATATAGGGTATCACTAACGCAAACATCGCAATGATAACGCCAACACCAGCCCCTATTTCTCCCCCTCGAATAACATCTTGTTTAAGTAATGATTCAACTTCATGTAAATGGTGCTGCTCAACATGGCAATCATCAAGACTTAATACATGAATTTGAGGTTCAGTAAATCCTTCTGCTTCTAGCTCCTTTTCAACAATCTCTAACTCATCAAGATCATCAGATACATAATAGTGTCTTAGCATTGTTACTACCGCCTTGAAAACTGTCGTAATTAACATACAGAAATACACAACCATGCTCAAACCATAGTCTGGTTATCTAAATAAGTGAATATAAAAAAGGTAATTAACAGTTTCATCTATCACTAAGTTACACTTTAAAATTGCATAAATTTTACAAATTAGCGTTATTTTAGATATTTATTCCTTATTTATCGCATTGTTCTTCCATACTCATTAATTAGACTAAGTAATTCGAAAAACAAATTACAAGTGAGTGGGATCTGATATGATATTTAAAATAAAAAAATCATTAGCACTGATTATGATGCTATCTCTCGCATTGACATTATCAGGATGTCACCGTAATGATGGTAATTTAGGGGATGCTGCAGGTGACTCTGATGACGGCAGTACACAACCAGCTGAACCAACTGAATTAGACATATTGCTACAAACACTCATCACCGAAAAAAATCTTGGCCGCTCAGCGACCGCAAACCGTGATATTCCCTCGATTAACTCCCCGCTTGCTAATTTAGGTAAAAAATTATTCTTTAGTCAAAGCCTCGGCGGTAATTTTGATAGCGCCTGTGCTAGCTGTCATCACCCGACACTTGGTGGTGCAGACGAATTAAGTCTCCCTATTGGTGTCGAATCAATAAATACGCAAGTACTTGGTCAGGGACGTAACAATAGTGAAGGTATACCCTTTGTGCCACGCAATAGCCCTACCATATTTAATATCGCGTTATGGGACGGTAGTTTATTCTGGGATTCTCGCGTCGAGAGTTTAGGGAAAGAAGTTGACAAAAATGGTACGGAATCGGGCATTAGTACACCAGACAGCGGCTTTGGCGTAACAGATAAGAATGCTGGATCTAACTTGGTTGTTGCACAAACTCGATTTCCCATTACGTCAAATCACGAAATGAAAACGGCTGATTTTGAAAATGGCAGTAGCAGAGATGTTATTCGTCATCACCTTGCCGCGCGTCTGGGCGATTATGACGAAGGCGCTGGTGAATTAACCCGTAATCAATGGCTAACCGAATTCCAAACGGCATTCAATAGTAATGCCGATACAGAGGATCTTGTCACCTTCGCAAACATCGGCAAAGCCATGGGGGAATATGAGCGATCTATGGTGTTTATCAACTCGCCATGGCGTAATTATCTCGATGGTGATATTACCGCGTTAACAGAACAGCAAAAACAAGGTGCGTTGTTATTCTTTAATACAGCTAAAGACAATGGTGCAGGCTGCTCGGCGTGCCATAGTGGTCCGCTGTTAAGTGACGAACGCCATAACATTATTGCCTTTCCACAAATCGGCATTGGCAAAGGTGATGGCAGTAATGGCGATGATGATTTTGGTCGTGAGCGCGTAACCGGTAATACTCAGGACAGATATAACTTCCGAACACCAAGCTTATTAAACATTGCTGTAACATCACCTTATGGGCACGCCGGTACATTTGATTCATTAGAAAGAGTGCTGCGCCATCATATCAACCCAGTCCGCAGTATTGATGATTATGTTAATGACAATGAGTGGTGTCAATTAGCACAATTCAAGAATGTCGCAAATTGTACAAGCTTATATCCAAACGTTGAAGCTAATGGCGAACTTGCATTAGATAAACTTGAGCAAGAGCGCCAAAATGGAACATCACGATTACCAATCTTGAACTTAAATAATGAGGAAGTTGATCAATTGGTGACCTTTCTTAACAGCTTAACAGACCCTTGTGTCAAAGATCGTGATTGCCTAGCCCCTTGGATAGCAGATAAAAGCACGGATAACCCCGATGACCAAGTGCTTATTGGAACGGACATAAATGGCAACCATTTATAGGCTCTCAGTATATATCTTTAAGATCGTTGGCAACATCTAATAACCAGCATTTAAAGGCCTGAACCTTTTTTAACGCATCATGTTCAGGTCGCCAGACGATATAATAAGCCAATTCTGTACTGTTATTCAGCACTGGAAATGGCTTCACTAATCGTCCACAAGCAAGATCATCTTTGACTAATACACTGCGGCCTAATGCGACCCCCTGCCCAGCCACCGCTGCTTGGATTACAGATGCTGAGTTGTTAATTTTCAACCCCTTATTAGTATCTACATCATCTATACCCTGCTCACTCAACCAGCTAGACCAAGTCGGAAACCCTGAACTTATCGGCATAGACTGATCGTGTAATAACGGATAATTAGCTAAGTCGGTCGGTAACTTCAGCCCTTGTTCAACCAGATCTGGGGAGCACACTGGAAATATATCCTCATCCATCAGCAATGTTTGTGACAGCCCCGGCCAATTGCCTTTGCCATAACGCACTCCAATATCAATATCCTCAGCAAAGTAATCAACAGAACGAGAATTGGTATTTAAACGAAGGTCATAATCAGGATACTTAATCTGAAAATCATCAATGTGCATCAATAGCCATTTTGCAGCAAACGCAGGACTCACTGACACTGTGATGGCATTATTTATAATCGGTTTTTGCAATAATGCTAACCCCTGAGAAATATGCTCTAAACCTAGGCTTATTTCCGGCAGTGCAAGCTTAGCCTGATCCGTCAACGTTAAGCGTGAAGCTCCGCTAGTAGCACGAATAAACAAAGTGATATCTAACCACTCTTCCAATAGACGTACTTGCTGGCCGATTGCGGCAGGCGTGACATTCAGTTCTTTTGCCGCCAAAGAAAAACTAAGATGCCTTGCTGACGCCTCAAACGCACGAACTGCATTTAAATGGGCTATATTTTGCATTTTCAGCGCTACCTCACTTTCACTTACCACTAAAGAAAAACTATACTAACAGTATAGAAGTAGTGCTTTGTTATATGCAAAGAATAAATCCATAATTACAACATAAAGACACTTAATCTGTGGAATAACGATATGAACATTAATAACGACCTAACCCAACCAGCGAAAGTATTCTTTAATGAGTCAACTTGGCTACCCTCTCCGATTAAAGGTGTATCACGTAAAATGTTAGAGCGTGATGGCGCTGAATTTGCAGCAACACCAACAACACTTGTTGCTTATGAGGCTGACAGTTATTTCACTAACCATGTACATACCGGTGGTGAAGAATTCTTGGTGTTAGACGGTGTGTTCGCAGATGAACATGGCGACTATCCTGTTGGCACCTATAAGCGTAACCCTGTCGGTACAGAGCACGCACCAATAGTCAAAGACGGCTGCATGATCATAGTGAAACTGGGTCAATTCCAAGACGGTGACGATCAAGATGTGGAAATAAATACCACTAATCAAGCTTTTATCCAAGATGAAGGCCGTACTGCTGTGCAATATAAAGCGCTACACACATTCAAACAAGAAACGGTACGTTTAGAACGTTGGACACATGACTCAAGTATCAGCCTAGACAATACAGGTGGTATTGAAGTGCTTGTTGTTAATGGTGAATTTAGCCATCAAGGAAACATTTATCGACAATTTGATTGGCTGCGTTTACCTGTTGGTGAGATGTTAGATGCCACCACAACTTCAAACAATTGCACTGTTTGGATCAAAACAGGTCACCACACTTACCGCCTCTAACCTACACTTATTAAGGTATCAACATGAAAACAGAATTTGTCATTATTGGCGGTGGATTAAGCGGTTTATATACGGCTTATTTATTAGAACAGCTTGGTAAAGATTATATTTTACTCGAAGGTCGAGCGCGACTGGGTGGCCGAATATATACCGAAGACCAGTTTGATATGGGGCCTTCTTGGTTTTGGCCTAGCATGCACCCACGTATTACCACCTTGATTAACGATCTACATTTACCGGTATTCCCACAGCATGATAAAGGCGCGTTCTTGTTTGATAAACACGAGAACAAACCACCGCTGCGCTATGAATCAGGTTACGCCGGTTCACCGCAATCAATGCGTGTTGCTGGAGGTATGCAAACTGTTGTTGATGGTATTAAAGCCAAGCTAATCAATGAGTGTATTATTCGTAACGCTAAGGTCACGCATGTAGCGCATACTGCGACAGAGCAAGATAGTTATTCTATCATTAAAGCCGAAATAGACGGTGAACTACAAACAATACAAGCGCATCAGGTTATCTTTGCGATGCCATTACGCTTACTTGCAAATAGCATTATGTTATCACCTGAATTACCGACGAAAGTACAGAAAAAGTTCGCATCGACTGCGACATGGATGGCGGCACACGCGAAATTTTTTGCCATCTATAAAACGCCATTCTGGCGTGAAACGGGTTTATCCGGTTCAGCCAGTAGCCAAGTGGGTCCGTTAGCAGAAATACATGATGCAAGTACAATGGATTGGGCTATCGACGATAGTAGTACCGCCAATAGTAGTAATGTGGGCGCTGGTGCGCTATTTGGTTTTGTCGGTGTTGATGCACATACTCGTCAATCTGCTGGTAGTAATTTAATTAAGTCGTTAGCAGTAAAACAACTTGTACGTATTTATGGTGAACAAGCCGCCCAACCTATGGATGTGAAGTTAGTCGACTGGAGTCAAGAACACATGACAGCGACGGATGCCGATAAAAATGCACCCAATGCTCACCCACATTATGGCTTATATGATGTTCAATCAGCGCTAGCGCCTGTTTACCAACAAGGTTGGTACTTTGCGGGAACTGAAGCCGCAGAAGAAAACGGGGGTTATATCGAAGGCGCGCTAGAAGCGGCTGAAGCTGTAATCGCTCGTATTCCGACTTAAAAACATTCGTATAGAATACAGGTCTATTTACAGCCTTAGCTTACTTTAATAACTGACTACGTAATTGATCATGGTAATAAAATACCCGAGTCATGTCTTTCGGATACCAAGATATATTTTCCAGTAGGATCATGCTGGTATCTGATTGTGGGTAATAACTTAACGTCGAAATATAACCCAAAACATAACCGCTGTGACTCCATTCTTGCATCGCTGTTTTGTCAGATAATTGCAGACCAAAACCATAACCTAACTCACCCCAACGGTGTTTTCTGGTCGCCGCTTTAGTGACCATCTGTACATGTGATTTAGCTGATATCAGATCGCTATTATGCAAACACTGATTCCATGCAACTAAATCTTCGGCGGTAGAGATGATACCTGCACTTGGCGCTGAACTAGCAGGCTGGTCCTTAGTCATCGCCACCAGCTCACCCGGTAATTTTTCATGATAACGAAGCGCATTGTTGGTATTACTTGATGGATTGGTATTGTCCATACCACAGTATGCAAACATGTCTGACGCTAACGTTTCATAGTCTTTTCCTGATGTCGTAGCGACTAGTTCACCTAACAAGTTATAACCTGTATTTGAATATGCAAACACGTCACCAGGGGCCGTTTTAAGTGGTTTATCAACCGCAACAATACCAGATAAATGATTAAGCAATTGCCTAACCGTAATAACCGCGTCCCACTTTCCTTTTAAATAGTTAAGATACTGACTAATTGGCGCATCAAGATCGACTCGCCCTTGGTCTACTTCTCTCATAACTAATGCAGCAGTCATTTGCTTACTTAATGATGCGATCACAAAGGGGGTTTGTAATGTAAATGCGGGCGCTGCCGAGTCAGAACTTGCTGACTGAGATGCTGACGTATAACTAAACGTAATGTCATTACCTTTTGCAATAACTGCCACGCCACTAAACACTCTTGGTACATCAGTACTGGTAAATACTGATTTAAATTCAGCGACATTATTCTGTGCAGCAACATTTCCCATGGGCAACGTCATCGCTAAGCTATACGCCAAACGACAGGCAAGTACATTCGTTTTCATCATTTTATAAATCCATCTATAACGGTGTGGGGAATAATCTAAACGCATTATTTATTGGCGAGACATATAAACAAATTGGTTATCACAGTCATCTATAACAAAGCCAAAACGGGCATATAGCTCACCGACTCGATTACCTTGTAAATGACTTAGCTTACAAGGTAATTGCTTCTCTTTGGCAAGTGTAATTAGCTGTTTTAATACCTTGCTACCAATGCCTTTCCCCTGATGTTCAGGTAATAAGAAAAAGCGGCAAAAATGAATATGGTCAGCGTTTATTTCAATCTTATAGCTGCCAACAGCGATACCATCAATACAGATCAACATAGGTTTACCAACCGCCCATTCCTCTGCATGCATTTGTTGCTGTAGTAGTTCATCCCAACCAAAAACAGCGTTAATCGGCCCATATTCCGCGGATTTTTTTAAGTTAAACGCGAAATCATAATCTTGCTCGGTAGCGAGTCTGTATTCAAGGTTCATGGATTGTCTATATTTGAAAATGGTTGAAATAATGGATAGTACCTATAAGTGATTAATATAACAAGATCAATAAGGTGAACAGTGCCGTATCCTATTCTGTATAATCAATCATCATAATAGCGAATAGCATCTTCCCTCACTACAATTACTAGGAGACCATCACTTGATAGGTGAAAACAGAAATGCTGATATCTATTTGCATGTGCACATACCAAAGAGATCATGTCGTCGATACCCTGAAGAGTATTGCAGCATTACGGCTACCCGAACATGTCAACATTGAAGTTATCGTGGTTGATAACGATGAGCAAGGCTATGCCGAAAAGCTAGTCAAGGCACAAGCAGCCCTCATGAATATTCCTGTTTTTTATCGCCAAGAAACGGCGAAGAATATCGCGTTAGCACGTAACTGTTCAATGGATAATACCAAGGGTGAATGGATAGCCTTTATCGATGATGATGAAGTTGCAGATCCCGACTGGTTAACGCAACTCTTAGCAACGGCGCAAACCTATCAAGCAGATGCAGTTTTCGGTCGCGTTAAATCAACCTACCCCAATAACACACCGCAATGGATAATCGAATCAGGTGTGTTTGATAGATCTGCGGTAAGTAATGGCCAAGAAGTCACCAGTGGCGCAACGAATTCAACTTTAGTCAGTCAAACCGCAATACAGAAATACCAACTCAAGTTCGATTCTAACTATGGTTTAACAGGCGGTGAGGATGCCGATTTCTTTTATCGACTGTATCAGCATGGCGGTAAATTGGTGTGCTCAAGTGAAGCGTATGTCAGTGAAGAAGTGGCAAGTAATCGATTAAACATACATTATTTATTAAAAAGAGCCATCCGAATAGGTGAAACATATACACGCTACCGTATACAGCAAACACCATTAGCAAATAAGCTCACTTATTTTAGTGATGTATTAATAAAACTCATTGTATTACTCTTTATCGTATTAATTAAATTACCTTTTGGCCAATCAAAATATGCAAAACCATTATTACAATTAGTTGATAAATACGGAAAAATGAAAGCATTATTTACCACCGACATCATCAAACTGTACAATTAAAGCAACCTAAGCCCTCATAAACACAAGTCATAAATAAAAAAGCAAGTCACAGGTAAAATGACTCGCTTTTGGTATTAACTGCGTCGTATATTAGCGCTATGAACCTAACCTAAATTAGCCCGTTTAATATCACGAGTATCTAATGGTCTATTCTCCAGCACCATCTCGTTAAATCGCTCACGTAATTCACAGCCATCTTTATGACCCTGGATTTCTACATGTTGAAATAAGATCGGGTCGCCTTTTTTAATATCGACTAATAACCTCGCTCCAATCGCTAAACCTAATGGCAATGCACTCTGTTCAACAGAGAACTCCGCGCCAGTCATTTCACCGTAATAATCATACCCTCCAATACAATCTAGTTGGTCTCCTTTTTTTAGGTCTCGCTTCGCACGGGTGATAACGTCAGAAACGGGAGCCCCCGATGGACGAACAATAGATTGATGCTCCACAACGTTAACATATAGCCCGTATAAGGCTTCAATACCAGGCATGTGATAAGGTAAATACAACAGATAATTAGGACCATCACCCATTTTATAGTAAGAAAGAGAGTGCAATATCTCAGGCTTGTCCGTGGTGATGACAGCAAATACCCCACCACTGGGTTCGACACCACAGACAACTTCGATAACGCCAGTTCGATTCAAAATACCGCCATCTTTTTTTAGTTGCAGCAAATTGACAATATCTTCAAGCGTCCCCTCCGCAAGATGCATACCAGGGACATCAGCAACCAAACCTGTGGCATTAGAAACAATCGTCATTTCCATCGACATTTTAGAACCATCTGCAAACGAAGTGATCATCGTCGGTTTTTGCCCCGATTTTTCAGCCCAAGGAAGTACAGTTTCTGGAGTGGCAAACGAATCGTGAAAACCTTTAAATTTACCCACTGCGACAATACCAAAGCCCAATACATCCGCGTAATTATAAAGGTGCTTAATTAACCCAGGTTCATCACCCCACATATTACTGTAGATCAGGTCTTTTTCACGGAATAACTCAGCCAAAACAGGCCCAACTAATGCGTCAGTTTCGGCGCTGACAACAAAATGCTTATTAGCAGCTAATGCCGCCAGACCAAGCTCACACCCAAACTCGGTATCACCGGTCAACTCAATTACAATGTCTGCATCACTTCTACAGAACTCTGTAATATCATCAGCAATAATAGATAAAGGTAAGTTGGCATCTTTTAATAACGCAATAATAGGCGTTCGGGTTTTAGAGTAGATCGACACGACATCAATAAAATCAAGTAATGTGATCTGTTGTATCAACCCTTTACTGATATAACCCGCACCAGCAATGGCAACCTTAATGCTCCCATGCTCGATTTTATATGCGTCTAATAGATTTCTATTTATCATTGATTTCCCCCAACGATGGAACGGTTATGCTATTGATTTTTTCACCACATGTTGTAATTTTTCCCGCCAATCCGACGGTTTAAATATCGGTGATATTTTATGGCAATTTAAAATGCCATTTTTCGGCCGCTTGGCAATTGAGGCATATTCTTCGCTCGTCACCGCTTTTAAATTTAGATATCGCCCATCGGGTTGATATTTATTCGACTCTTCGAAAATAGCGCAAGCAAAATCAAACCAACTGACTCCTCTATCACCGCAAAAATTATATTCACCGAATTGATAACGTCCAGTTTCAAGCGTGTAATCCTTAGCAATATCGAGCGCTAAGTTAGCCAAGTCACCTGCATACGTAGGGCAACCGAGTTGGTCGTTAACAACACGAATTTCATCCGTATTACGATTGATTGATAGCATAGTTACGACAAAATTACGCTGGTATTCGCTAAACACCCAAGATGTGCGAATGATAATATAGTGAGTCAAATACGATTTTATATATTGTTCACCCTGTAACTTTGTCCTGCCATAAACATTCAAAGGTGCTGCTTTACCAGCTTCAGAATAACCCGCTTTATCGTTGCCACCAAAAATATACTCGGTAGAAAAGTGAATCAATAGTGCTCCTATTTTATGACACTCTTTTGCGAGCAAATAAGGGCCGTAAGCATTGACTGCTTCTGCAATAGCGACTTCTTTTTCAGCTTTATCAACCTGAGTATAAGCGGCAGTATTAATCACTACATCGGGTCTAAATTGCAAAAACAGCGATGAAACTTGCTCTGCATTCGTAATATCCAGTGTATCAATATCGGTAAGTAAAACGTCCCACAACTGATGATCAACACGGGCTTGTATCGATTGGCCGATCTGCCCTTTCTGCCCTGTAACAAGTAGTCGTCCCATAAAATATGTCCTTAAAGAAACAAATCTTTAAACTTAAGTCCCATCTTGTCTTTGTCAGAGAGTAAAGGGTTACTACAAGGCCAATCTATATTTAATGCTGGATCATTCCAAATAAGACAACCCTCATCGTTTGGATCGTAATAGTCCGTGCATTTATATTCAAAATCAGCCATTTCAGACAACACGACAAAACCATGTGCTAACCCCGGCGGCAACCAAAATTGCAATTTATTTTCTGCATTTAACCGCACACCATGGCATTGACCATACGTGGGTGAGTCCAACCGAATATCAACGGCTACATCATAGACTTCTCCCATCACCACACGCACTAACTTACCTTGTGATTTGGTTTTTTGAAAATGTAATCCGCGTAAAACATCTTTCATAGAGCGAGAGTAGTTATCTTGTAAAAAATTATATTCATCACCTATAACATTTCTATAACGTGCAGCTTGAAATGTTTCCATAAAAAAGCCTCGGTCATCACCAAATACATCCGGTTCAATAACCAACGCACCATCAATGGGAGTCTTACAGACTTTCATCTACAGGTCCTCCTTAAGTAAACCGTAAAGGTATTGCCCATACTCCGTTTTCTGTAACAAGCATGCTTGATCTTCTAATTGCCCCCGTGAGATCCAGCCTTGTGAGTATGCAATTTCTTCTAAGCACGCAACTTTTAAACCCTGATTATCTTCAATGGTTTGCACAAACATCGATGCTTTTAATAATGAGCAATGTGTTCCCGTATCAAACCAAGCAAAACCACGACCAAAGCGCTCAACAAACAAGTCTCCAACATCCAAATACATATTGGTTATATCCGTTATTTCGACTTCATCACGTGCCGATGGGGTTAATGATTTAGCCATCTTAATGACTCGGTTATCGTAGAAGTATAGACCCGTAACAGCGATATTTGACTTAGGGTGTGTAGGTTTTTCTTCAATACTGATCGCGTTACCTTCACTATCAAACTCCACCACCCCAAATCGGCCTGGGTCCGTCACTTGATAACCAAAGATCGTTGCCCCTTCATCTCGGCTCGTTGCATTTAACAGTTTCCCAGTAAAATGCTGACCATAAAAGACATTGTCTCCCAATATCAGGCAGACATTATCGTCGCCAATAAAGTCTTCACCAATGATAAAAGCTTGCGCGATCCCCTCTGGCCTTGGCTGCTCAGCATACTCAATGTTAAGCCCAAATGTCGAACCATCACCGAATAAATCTTTAAAGTGTGGGAGGTCCTCTGGCGTCGAAATAATTAATATATCTTTAATATTAGCCAGCATAAGTACCGAAAGTGGGTAGTAGATCATTGGCTTATCATAAATCGGTAATAGCTGCTTAGACACCGCTCTGGTGATGGGATGTAAACGCGTACCTGAGCCACCCGCTAACACAATACCTTTGTATTTTTTATCGCCCATTCGCACTTTCTCCTCGACGTGTTAACTGATAATCACCGCTTAGAACTCGCTGCCACCATATTGTATTATCTAAATACCACTGCACCGTTTTTCTGATACCAGTCTCAAATGTTTCTTCTGGTTGCCAGCCTAATTCACGTTGAATTTTGCTCGCATCAATCGCATACCTAAGATCATGGCCCGGTCTATCACGAACAAATTTAATCAAGTCGCGATAATGTTCAATTCCATTAGGCTTATCGGGTACAAGTGCTTCCAGCGCATCACACAAGGTATGTACTACATCTATATTCTGTTTTTCGTTATGTCCGCCAATATTGTAACTTTCACCAACCTCTCCTTTTGTTGCCACTAGCACGAGTGCTTTAGCATGGTCATCAACATATAACCAATCCCTAATTTGCTTACCATCGCCATAGATAGGTAGTGACAATCCGCTCAACGCATTTAAAATCATGTGAGGGATCAACTTTTCAGGAAAGTGATAAGGGCCATAGTTATTCGAGCAATTAGTAATTAATGTAGGTAACCCATACGTTCTTAACCAGGCACGAACTAAATGATCGGAACTGGCCTTGGTTGCTGAATAAGGTGAACTGGGATCATAAGCGGTCGTCTCAACGAATAAATCGTCATGGTTGCTTAAATCACCAAACACTTCATCGGTAGAAATATGATGGAAACGAAAACCCGCCTTTTTTTCAGCGTCTAATGACAACCAATATACTCTAGCCGATTCAAGCAGGCTGTAAGTACCGATGATATTTGTTTCGACAAAACAGCTGGGATTTTCTATTGAACGGTCAACATGAGATTCAGCAGCAAGGTGCATAATAATATCAGGCTGATGCCGTCCAAAAATACGTGTCACCGCATCTTTATCACATATATCGGCATACTCAAATGCATAGCGAGATGATATTAACGTCACTGGTATTGAATCTAAATTACCTGCATACGTTAATTTGTCGAGGTTAACGACCTCATGCTCAGTATCGATTAATATATGTCGAATAACAGCACTGCCAATAAACCCAGCACCGCCAGTGACTAATATCTTCATATTGATGCTACTCGTAATTAACGCTTGAAGACCCTTGAACCTGTAGCTTTCGCGCGGTAGGTATACTTGGCTTCAATAAATACTGTAAATGATAAATACAGGCGTCTCTAATATGAAAACGTAATACACGATTGCTAAATACATCATAAATGCCGCCAGCACTGCAACGTAGTCCATCAGCGCCGACGACGATGTCACTTTCATAATGTACTTTATACCCGAGTTCCCAACACTTATAACAGATATCAGGATCTGCCATGAAGATGAAATAACGATTGTCAAAACCACCTATTCGTTCCCAAATGTCACGACTGATTGCCATGAAAGATGACTGTATCCAATCCACATTAGCCGGTTTAAAATAGTCAAATTCAGCATATTCGTAATACTCAGCGATCCCTTTCAGGATTGGCCAATTTCTAAGTGACGTTCTGCGTACCACCTGTGCGATTAAATTAGGAAAACGCCGTACCGTGTCAGGGGTCGAACCATCATCATTAAGTTGTCGAGTACCCACAATGCCAATACCTTTATCACGTTGGTATATAGCAATTACATCAGCCAGTGTCGTGACAGATTTCCATTCAATATCCGGGTTTACAAAAAACAAATAGTCACCACGGCATAAATCAGCACCTTGATTACAACCTCGGGTATAACCATTATTTTGTTGATTAAAAATCAAGGTTACATTTTCAGTGTCTTGATATTGCGACAGTATTTTTTGATTGCCGCTATCCATTGAGTTATCAATAACGATCACTTCTATATCAAAATTACCTTCCTGAATCAGTACCCTTTCGACATTATCTACAACTCGTTCAGCTTTAAAAAAATCAACAATAACAACAGAAATTAATATTTTATTAGCCATAAGAATCTTCCCTTTGCTCAACGAATAGTTTTTTATCGATAACAGAAGCAAACGTATGATTTGTTATATCTATTGCCTTGTCATATCTTGGTATTGAAATGAGCTCTGCCACACTGTATTCAGGTAATAATTCATCGGGATAAACAACTTTCATATTAGGGTTGCATAACTCTTTCGCAATTTGTAATTGGTGATCATCAGAAAACTCGCCAAATCGCGCTAATCTCGGCACAAAGACCACCTGCTTCTGAAAGGTAAGCATGTGATTGATACTGCCAACACCGCAATGACTAATCACCAAGCTGCTCTCTTTTACCAAGGCATCCATTTTATCCTTCGGTATCATCGCTGCAATTTCGCCATTAGCGGGCTTTTCTTCAACCTCAAAGCCACCGGTTTGAATAAACCAGCGAACGTTAGGATCTTTGTAAATATCAAGTTTGGCCATTGCCTTAATCAAGCGTGGAAAAGGGTAAGTATTTGTCCCCATCGTTACTAATACCAATGGTTTTTCAGGCGGCTGTAATGGTGTGATGACCTTGTTGGATTGACCTGCTAAATCAAATGTTTTGCCTTCATATTCCACGTTATATTCTCTAGCTACCCCTTCCCACTGCGACATAAATTCATCGTATAACTTATATTTATGAATAAATTTTCCAGTATTAGAGAGTTCAACAACACGAGACAGCGTATCTAAATATACAAATTTTAAAGGTAAGAACTTACACACTAGCGCAAAAGGTAAAACGAGTGGTCCCCCCGTCGTAAATACGATCCGCGGTCTTTCTTTTAAAAGCACATACACGGCATAAAAAATATTTACAAAGTGAATAAACGCATTTTTTTGTGTTGACCACATAACATAAGTTTTTTTAATTTTATCATCGTTACCGAGTGACATCGTTGTCACTAATACAATGTCCTTAACATGGCTACAAGCGCATAATGCTTGAGTAAGGTGTCCTCCTGCCGATGCAATGACAAGCACTTTTCTATTTGGCATTTCGATACTCCAGATTAAGGCCATCGACTAAACTTTGATAATGATTAACCACCGTTTTCTTCTCGAAAATGTCGAATGCATGTGTTTCGAATGCGCATTTAATACGATTTTGAAAAAAATCATGTCGTACAATCAACTCTTCCACTTTGTTCACTAATTCATCTATATCTTGAGTTCGTACCTTAATGCCAACATCAATGTCATCCAAATAACCATCAATACCGGTATTGGCGTGATATAAAATAGGTAAACCAGAAAATAGCGCTTCAACAAACACCATGCCAAAAGACTCATTCTTACTCGGTAATAAAAACGCCGCATATTCTGTTAATTTTTGTTGCAGAAGATTATTGTCAATACGGCCTTTAATCGTAACCTTCTCGCTTAACGATAATGCGTTGATTTTACCCTGCACTATTTTCATCTTACTTTTAGATCCAGTACCATATATATCCAGCTTAATATCTGGATATGCAACACTAAGTCTAGATATAGCCGCCAATAATGGCATTATTCCTTTTCGTTCATATTGTTCAAAACGAAACACGGTAACAAAGTGCTCAGCTCGATTTCTCTTACTGATATCTGCTAGCTGACTCATTTCACAGGGATTAGGGAGTAAACTCGATTGAGCTGCCGATGTATTGAGCGTACTTTTCAGCATTTTTTTAATTGGATTTTTAGCCCAAGAACTCACCCAAAATATATGTTCCGCCTCTTCTAAGACCTTTTTCCAACGTGATCTTAAAAAGGATTTACGTTGTAAAATACGTACATCCGTTCCCCCTCTAACGGATAGGAAATACGGAATGCCGATCTGATTCGCGATAGCAGCACCTAACGTGCCATCAATAGCCAATTTATGACCATGAATAAGTTGGTATTTGACCTGCTTCTTTTTGATAAGATTAAAAAGAAGATTACGAGCAAGAAATAAAGATAAAGTCAGCGCTAAACCAAAAGGTAACCCCCAATAATAAACCGAATATAATTTAGGATTATGCGGAATAACACGAACCAGCCAAGGCCATGGGGTACGATGAATAACAAATACGGTATTGGAGATACCAGAGGTGGCGTCTAATAGTGATTTTACAGCAGGCGTACTTTGATCATTGCGGCCATCGGGGTAATCAGAGTGTATATGTAAAATGTTCATATCATAACAACCTACCAGAACCCGCCTTAAATCAGCAGATAATCACCATTAAACAGGAATTATAGGCGTTAAATTCTAACATTGACCACTTTCTAAATGTAATTGAACATTGAAAATTACTAAGTACATAAAAATAAAGCCAAGTTTTACAGCATGTATTTTACTACAATCCGTAATACTTGGCTTAGATTAAATATTCAAGCTGTTGGGCTTAGATTTTGTCGTTAATGCTTATAAACCCTGAGTACTCTTTCTATAAACCCTGAGTACTCTTTTTTATAAACCCTGAGTATATTGTGCATTAGTTGCCACAGGTACTAAGTTATTTAACGCTACTTTTGACGCGTCATCGCCTGCAAGTAACGCTTCAAAGTGTTTGATTAGCTCGACTTTGTCTTGTTCTTCTTTAGAGCCTGCACCGATGTTAGTGAGATCAATAAAGAATTCATCAAACAGATGAGAGAAGTCATTTACTGCATCAAAGTTTAAGAACTGCTCGTCATTATAAATGCTTGGGTAGCCGCCTTTTTGCTTATCAACCGCAAACGAAATACCTTTAACATTGGTAATTGTTGTCGCTTTTTCACATTTCAACATGCAACCATCTTCAATCGCAGGCTTTTTACAGCCAACCGTTTGTTGGAAGAAACATTGACGACTTGTCATCATCAGAATCGGATGGTAAATACTGTAGAACATTTTAAAGTTCTTTGGACGAGTGATGTTTCTAATTTGACCACGGTTGATCTCGTTAGAAATAAACGCACCTGCACAGTTTAACTCTTCTTGTAGAGTGATTAATGCGTGTGAGTTGGTTGTGTTTAAGAACGGACCAGCAACCCACTCAATACCCATTTCAAATGCTTTATAAGCAATACCAGTGTTGTTAGTCACGATACGCTTAGGTTTCACTTCTTCAAGGATCTTCACTGACTCTAGATAATCTTTACCAATCAGTACCGCTGGGAACCAAGGAATTAAGCGTGGATTTTCTTGCAATAGTTTAATATGTTTAGGGCAGTTCTTTTTCAAGCTCTCTGGGATCTTAAAGTAGATATCAGCATCTGTTACATCAGCAAGGTGTAAATCTTTTACGTTCGCAATAAGCAGTGATAGCTTAGGTGTTTGTTCTATTTTAGGGTGCTTAGGTAATGCAGGTACATCAACGTGTTTAACCACATCACGCGAACCATTCAATAAAAATGCCGCTTGATTTTTCAGTTCCGTTAATTCTTTAAACGGTACTGTTAGATTTGCATCAAAGTTGTCAAAGTTCATTGGCGCAAGATCAAACGTTGCATTATTGAAGCTACGGAAACGTTTCTCAACCGTTTCTGGTGTGATTGAAATTTCATCTGCAATACGTAATAAAGAATCACTTTTCACTTCAAACGACGTGTTACCAGCAATAATGTTTACCGTTAACGGGCTATTTTCTTTTGCAGAAAAAGCTAACGTTAAAGCAATTTTATCAATGCTTAGGTCTTTAATCTTTTCTGCTAGTTCAGCACCTAACGCATTTTTATCAGTATAAAGATCTTGTTTCACATCATGGATCTGTACAACAGAGATCGCATCGCTTTTTTCAACTGCATAATTAACACTGTTATCACGTGGGTTATCAGTAAACATTTTCTTGTTTAGGTCGCCCTGCAAGAATGAGTTAGTGAAGCTACGGTTAAATACTTTATGCAGGTTGCCATCGTCAGCTAATAACTTGCCAGACTCAACAAAGTTGTTGATCTGTTTACGCCATGTATCGACAACTGTGTAAACATAGTGTGCGCCTTTAATACGGCCTTCTACTTTTAATGAATCAACACCTGCGTCAACCAACTGGGGTAAATCAAAGTATGCCGAGTTATCTTTCAAGTTAAGCGGGAAGCGATGACCTTCTGCAGTCACTTCGTATTCATCACGACATGCTTGACTACAGCGACCACGGTTACCTGAGTTGCCCACACTTACTGAGCTTGAGTAACATTGGCCAGAGAACGCGATACATAGTGCGCCATGCACGAATACTTCAGTGAGTACATCATGGTCATGCGCAACTGTCGTTAGTTGTTTAATTTCACCAAGGTTCAGCTCACGAGATAAATTAACGCGCGTTGCACCAATTTTCTGTAAGAATAAGATCTGACCTTCGTTATGAGTTGTTAATTGAGTAGAAGCATGAATATCTAACGTTGGAAAATGCTTTTTAACAATATTGAAAACACCTAAGTCTTGCACAATGATGCCATCAATACCACTGTTAACCAGTTTATTAAGCAGACGCACTAAGCTAACAACTTCGTGTTCTAAGATCACGACGTTAAGGGTTAAAAAGACTTCACAGCTGTGTTCGTGTGCAAGTCGTAATACGCCATTTAGCTCATCAAATGAAAGATTGGACGCACGGTTACGGGCATTGAACATATCCAAACCACAGTAGACAGCATTTGCACCAGCTACAATCGCCGCTTTAATCGCTTCTACATCACCACCCGGTGCCAATAATTCTATTTTTCTACTCATGCGAAATAACCCACTTATTGCTTTTATTGTAATTTTTTGAGGGGGCATTCTACCTGTATATGCAGGTCAATGCTATGAATTCGGGGGTATTGATCTAGATCAAGGTTTCTACATGCTCATTACAGGGCTAAATAGTGCCTATAATGTAGTAAAAATAGCGCAAGGTGTGATTGAATATTACCACGAACATCCAGGGTATGTTTTTGTACCATTAATTATCGATACCGATAACTAAAATATGGTGAGTTAAGTCATTAACTCACCATCATCTATAAAACTGAACGCAACTAAAAGCTAGTTTGCATCAGGGACTAATTGTTTCACCGCGTTAGGTAATACCGTTACGATCATGCCACGAACAGGATGCCATAATGCTGATAACAGTAATAATGCTGCCCCTATCGCAACACCAGTAATAGCAAAATTAGTACCTACGTCGCCATACATACTCATTAAGCTTGATAATGCATACAATACATATACCAGTGATGACACCATAAAGGCACGGCGGTCGATAATAATAGAAACCAGTGACATCAATAAGTACAAGGCAATAATAATCGCGATACTACTGATACTTTCATCGCCATTCAAAATACCAACACTTAAAAATATCGGATGAATAATCAAAGGTGCCGATAATAAATGTAACCAGAATGCAGTATCAGTACGGTTAGTAACACGTTCACGATCAGAAGAGTCCCAATACATAGCAAACAAGAAAGTTAAAATACCACAGGTAAATATCACAACCAGTATCCAATCCGTTAATACATTGATCGTTTCAGCCGTCGTAAATGTTGATATGAATGAAGACACGATAAAGCCGATCATTGCAGCAGTACCCGCTGCAATCGTAATTGGCACATTGAAGCGACGCCAGTGACAAAAAGCGGCAATGACAGACGCGCCAGTAGCAACCACCATTGCTTGCTCACCCAGAGGTGCAAATATTTCTATTGATAACTTAAACACACCACCAATAAAGGCGAGTAATAACATAATAGCAGGAAAGGCCATTTTTCTTTTCAGAACAAAGAATTCCGCAAGCGCCCACGATAACGCGGCAAAAGTGGCTAAACCTAAACGCGGATCTATCGATTTAACCACCCACAGTGATGAGAATAATAACAACGCACAAGCAATAACAATAAAAATATCGTTAAACCCACCGATTAAACGGATATTTTCTTCATCTGCAATTGTCACGCGCTTGGATAACAACTGGTCACGTCGAAACTCGTCAACGGACGACGCAGTAAAAATGCCTTTATCTACCGCATTATTAAGGTCTTCATCTGTATACATAGTGGTCCTAAAAGTGTTATTAATGATATATATTACTTATTAAAGTACTAAAGTGTATTGGCTTTGCTTATACGAGACAAGGGATGTATCAAATAATTCCAGAAAACAAGTAGTAAATACAAGTTCCTGCAATCAATTTAGCTAAAGTGTGATGCAAGATAAAGCGCAGCATATGACTGTAGGCGTATTATCTACTTAATTTATCTAATTTTTGACGAGTATCCTCTTTCGAAAATAATAACTATGGCATGAAATCAGCGAATGTATTCATTATAAGTGCCTTTCACGCACTATCACCATGACACGCTGTTTTACAAGGAGATGTTTTGAACCCACAAGATTATTTTAATCAACTCAATGATGATTATTTAGCACTACACCGCCGTAAAGAAGATCTATTTTGGCAAACTTACATGGGCACCAGCGATGACCATGACGGTTTTGCAGCTGCAGAAGCTAAACTCAGTGCTTTTATCTCAGACCCAAATCACATTCAAACGACACGTGGCAACCTTGACGTGCTATTACAATTAACCGATGAAGATGATGAGCTGGTGCAAGGACTCAAAGGTTGGTTAGCCTTTTTCGATGCCAATGCAATTGAAAGTGCAGAGGGCAGAGATAAAATGGCCGCCCTCATTCGCAGTGAATCGACGTTATTTACCAAGCGTCAAGATTACCTAATGTATTGCAATGATGAAAACGGGGATAAGCAGCAAGCATCTTTAACCGTGCTAGCCGCGAATATTCGCACCAGTAATAACGAAGGTGTTAGACAATCGGCGCATCAAGCATTATTAGATCTTGAGCAATGGGTGCTAAATAATGGTTATATCGAACTGGTTAAACAGCGCAATGACTTTGCTCGTCAACAAGGATTCCGTAACTTCTTTGATTACAAAGTAAATAAAACCGAACAGATGACACCAGAGCAACTATTCACTATTTTAGATGATTTTGAATTACGCACGCGTGAAGGTAACCTTAGCAGCATCCAAAATTTAGCAGATACTAAAGGCGACAGCGCGATTCAAGGTCATAATTTTAGCTTTATGTACGCTGGAGATGCAGCACGTCAACTTGACCCTTACGTACCATTCTCAAAATCATTACGTCGCTGGATTGAATCATTCGGCCGCCTAAATATAGATTACTCACAAGCCGATATGACCCTCGATTTATTAGACCGTCCCGGTAAATACCAAAATGGTTTCTGCCACGGTCCTATCCCATCCTTTTATGCTGAAGATAAGTGGCAAGCGGGTAAAATCAATTTCACCAGTAACGCGAAGCCCGATCAAATAGGTAGTGGTTATGACGGTATCAATACCTTGTTCCATGAAGGAGGCCATGCGGCTCACTTTGCCAATATTAAATTAAACTCGCCGTGTTTCTCACAAGAGTTTGCACCGACATCAATGGCATATGCAGAAACGCAATCTATGTTCTGCGATAGCTTGTTAAACGACGGTGACTGGTTAAAGCAATATGCTTATAATACTGATGGTGAAGTAGTACCAGACGAGGTTATCCAAGCATTGATTGCAGCAACACAACCGTTTAAAGCTTATCAAGAACGCAGTATCTTAGTGGTGCCTTATTTTGAATGGGCAGTGTATAGCGCTGATGAAGACGTGTTAACACCTGAATACATAACAACGCTAGCCCGTGATACTGAGCAACGTATTCTTGGCCTAGCAGCAAGTCCACGACCATTACTCGCTGTTCCTCATTTGCTATCGCAAGAAGCCGCTTGTTCTTACCAAGGTTACCTACTTGCGCATATGGCGGTATATCAAACTCGTGCTTACTTTATCGAGAAATTTGGCTACCTAACCGATAATCCAGCAATTGGTCCGTTACTGGCTGAGCATTACTGGAAGCCGGGTAACAGCATTAGTCACGATGCAACCTTACGTAGCTTAACTGGCGAAGGTTTCTCTGCTACTTACCTTGCTGAAACCTGTAATAAAACCAGTGAGCAGGCTTGGCTACAAGAACAAGCAAAAATCGAAGCTGCGCAAAAAAGAACTCGAGTTCAACCAGCTGCATTAAACGCAAAAATCAGTATTGTTGATGGTGCAGAGACGATCGCTGACAATCATATTTCTGATGGTCAATTATGCGATAACTTTGAAACTTATATTACGCAACGTTACGGAAGTGACTGTTAGTTATACCGTGAGGTAATTAAGTATTCTATCCGTCCTCAAACAGGGCGGATAGTCATAACCTAGCATCTTGAAAATAAGCTAAAATGGCCCGCAAACCAAAGCGCGTTTCACACCCGGCGTTAACTTATCAAGCCCATCAATCAATTTCTCACGACCAATCAATACATCGGTAATTTGCCCTGAATAGCGAACCGCCGTTTCACGCATCATGCCCATCATTGGCCAACCCCATAAAGATGAGATCAAAACACCGTCTTGAATAAAATAAGGCTGAGTCAAGAAACTACAACTAACCACAGGTTCTACCGGACTACGATTAGTCGCACTGCCCCCCACTAAATCAATAACCACCGAGTTTTCTGGGATTAACGATTTCACATGTTGGTTAGTGATTAAAAAATTCTTGCCCCTAAGCTCAGGCGACTGTTCGGCACCGTTAATCACGATATCAGCATCCTGCAACCAATAATCGATGTTACCTTTAGCTGTTTGAGCCCGACCTAATACATGAATATGTTTAACACCCTGTTGGTGTAATTCATCTAGCGCCCCCTGCCCGACATTGCCATAACCAAGGATAACGGCTTTAATATTGCTAATATCCACAGACGGTTTATGCTTTTTCAACAACGACAGCCCATATCTGGCACCAGCTTGACCTGTTTCATGCAAACATTTTATACGACGTAAGCCAAATTCGAGTGGTGGGTGGCTGTCTCGGTAAGCTGACATTGCTTGTTGTCCATACTCACGTTCAAATTCAGTCACATCAAAAAGATGAGTACCCGCATTGTGTAGCAGTAGCAATATGTCTTGTTGATCGTTAAAGGTCTGACTGTCATAGAAATACAGCGCATTAGGGCCTACAGCATCTAGCTCATCATATGAAAGTGTCGGTTGAATGACCCGTAATGAACGCGGAGAACGATTTCCAGCTCGCTTTATACCTCCTCGTAATCGTTCACTCCAACCAATAACTCTGACTTGTAAATCACCGATACTTTGCGCATTGATAAAAGGGGTTAATACGGCATTCATCGCTACACGAGCAAGGATCTTATGATCAGGTTCATACTTAGGTGACTCATGTATTTCTTCCATCGCAATAACGTTAATACGTTTATCTTGCAGCAATTTAGCGCGGTCTGGGTAGGAATGAAAATGAGCCATGCAGAATAAAGTACAGCCTTCTTTTATTTGCTCTACAGAAGCGATAGCTGGGCCTTTAAATTTAATAATCAGTGATTTATTCACATAAATTTGTTCCGCAGTTTGCATTATCGCGTTATTTGCTAAATATTCTTCATCACTAAAACCGACACCGTCGCCAGCACCAGTCTCAACATAAACTTTAATACCCGCTTGAACAAGCAGACCTACATCACTCGGTATCAAAGCAACGCGCTTCTCTAGCCCTTCTGGATTCTCAGGAGACTCTATTTCTTTAGCCAGTGCGATGGATGAATAACGTGCTGAATTATCTAACATAAATGTATATTCCCTGATACAACAAAGGAATATTAGTAGCATGAAAAATTAACTACTCAAAAGTCTCAACATCAAAAAACCACAAAAACATATTTATGTAACTTTTAACACTGCAACACAGCAGGAACAACCGAAATACTACCCCTTTAGATGTATTCGCTCTTTTAGGTATTTGATAAATAACTGCGTACGAGTATGTTCATAATCAAGGGTTGGATAATAAGCACACACAGCCCCGTGATCGACCGTTACATCTGGTAATACTCGGACCAGTTCACCCACCTCAATTAAATCTTCAAGCATCTTTTGACTGGCGAGTAAGATACCCATACCGCACTTAGCGCCATAAAATAAAGCCTCAGGGTTGGTGGTGGCAAAATTCCCCCGCAAAGTAATGCGATTACCAGTCGATAGCTTCACGTCTCGTATTGGCCTTTCGCCCCAAATGAGCATGTTATGAGATTCAAGATCATCAATGGTTTCGGGCTTACCATACTTCTCGATATAGTCAGGCGAAGCAAAAAACTTAGCGTCGTTTTTAAACAATTCAATAGCTTTATAATTATGTGAATTTAACTGTTCTAAATCACGACTAATAAAAACATCGACATAAGTCTCGGGCATTTGCCCTGGTGATGTGGTCAGTAATTGTATTTTAATTTTAGGATACATGAGCAAGAAGTCATTTAAGTACTTAATGATGAATTTAGAGCCTACCGCAGTTGTCGCACCAATCTTTAATATCCCAGTAGGCGTTTGGTTTACCGAACGCGCTTCGTCCACCAGCGACATCCACTGATCAAGTTGTAATCGTGACCGTTGGTAAAATAACTGACCAGCTTCGGTTTGATCAAGCGATCGCGTAGTTCGCTTAAGTAACTGCACGCCCACTTTCTCTTCTAACCAGTTTATACGCTTGCTGATTGCAGACCCCGTGGTATTAAGCTGATAAGCAGCACCGTTAAAGCTACCTTCTTCTACCACTTTGATATAAGTACGCACACATATTATCCAGTCCATCACTACCTACCCTTTCGCAATATCGCTATTGAAGTGAACATTCAATCCTAGTAAGACCTAATCTAGCATAAATAATCACATTTATAGTGACTGCAGAAGATAATGATACTGATTATGACTTGCAGGTGTTGAAGAACCGGCGAGAATCGTTAATGAATGGAATCATTATTACGGTATTTTTTTTGGGGGGGATTCGTTCACTAAAGAGGCTGATGAATAATGAGCTAAAATGTGTAGCAAAGCGGAACCGAGCAAACTACTAGCAGTCCCGCTTTAATTATTTGTTATTTTTATGTGCTAATGAAAAGTATTTATATACATTTCCTATCATTAACAACCGTTAGCTCCCGGTCTAATTTAGGTTTAACAAATAGATCCACAGGTAACAAGATTGTGTCCAGTACAAACGAAAAAGGCATATCAAGGACAATAAATGGAAAATCTACTAATGCAGTATGAGTTGAATATATTACGCGACAAGGAAAGTTTTTCACCGCATCTTCAGTACCACTATACGGGTGCCCAAATGTAACATTATGAGTTTTTATAGTAGAGCAGGAAACATTAAGCAGACACATTAACAAGATTAAAACTTTATACTTCATCGGAGTCCTATAGAGATTAAGTCAATACATAACAGTGCTTTACACTTAATTACATACACCGTCATTCCAGTTTAATTAAATTATTAATAGTACCGAATATACTATTAGCGACAAATGGATTGTGGTCAATAACGGTTTACAAATCAAATGAAACTAAAATAAAAACAAGAATTGTATGTATATTGGCCCGTATAGATACAATAATAAGAGGTTTGATTGAATGGTATTTTAGTTAAAGAAAAAGTAAAGTTTTCATGTTGCGCTATGGTGAACTTGAAATCAATCAGGTGTTCCTCAAAAAAAGTTCTAGCAAAGCAACAAGGTTATGAAGTTGAGTCCTTTTGGTCACCTTTACCTAGAGTGTCACTCATCTTAACCAATAGCCCTTCCAAATTTCCTGTTTTTGATTTAGCAGCGAGGACTATTTTTTTTACCTCTGACTTCACTAAGCGATGTTTTGTTATTTTTAATTTTGGTGTCAAAAACGTTTTAATAATTTTATTTCTTGCTGGTACAGTCACGAATTTTCCGCTGTTGGCCACATTCATGTAAAGATGTAACAAGCTATTATCAATTACATTTTTTAATTCGGTTTTGTCTGACATGTTTAAATCAAATCCCTAATAGGTGTAAGCGTACTGCTAGTGTTCATCTAATGCCCGTTAATCGTTAATTAGCGCTTGAACATCTAAACATTTTCATCGCGGCCATGATTCTTAACATATCATCTCCGTCTCTATCAGAGATACTGCCGCCACCGCAATGAAGGTTGGCCCAGTGCCTATCCCTATCCAATTCATTTCTTAATATTTCTTTTTTGTCTTTTTGATTTTGATTTTGATTTTGATTTTGATTTTGATTTTGTATTTGTATTTTCATAACCCATCCAGTTCATCGTCTAAATATAATTTTCAGACCTTTGTGCTATTATTTAATGTTGGGCATTTGGTCAAATATGAAAGCTGATTTATCAAACCCCACACCCAGGCGTACCCACTAATGAGTATTATCGATCAGTGTAGTATACTTTTCAAGAAACATTTGCACTGAACAAAAATTAATTCATATTTTTCTAATACTCCCCTCAAAATCAACCTTAAACCGTGGAGCTTATTGATGGCCTTGTTATTTAACCAGTTTTGAAACCAGAATTTTCATATGATTAATGCTTTTGTAATTTTTATGCTCTTCAATACAACTAAAAACAAGTTTAATTAAATGATCATCATTGCTTTTTGCTGCTATCTCAACATTTAATTGTTCTAAAGATTTTGTTTGAATTTCACAGACGTCTCTCAACTCTAAATTTTCTACAGAAAGAATAGCAACCAATGCAGCTGACCAATAACCCACCAATGCATTTTCTTTATCTTCAATATATGGAAGAACTATCCTCATTGCATGGCAACTGGTTACAGCGTGTAGAACTGTAAAGTCACTACTACGTAGATATAATTGAGTAAAAAGATGACTTAAAGACGCTAATGAAAGACCGCTGGAAAACTTGTTAATATTGGTAAATTTATTATGGTTAGCAATATCAATCATACGGTTAGTGATTGTGTCACCACTAGCTACATAATCTGAGAAAGTGTTTAAAGCGTTGTTCAATATTGCCGAGGGTTCATTTTCGCTTTTGGATGATTCAGGAAGTCTCAAATAATGTGATGACAGATGTGCTAAACCAAATGTAATTTCCTTCGCGTTTTCTTGAATTATGCCATAACTTAAACGAATCAAAGCATGAAAGGCAGAAGCAGCACAACCTTGAATAATCTTATCAATGTGGGAACGGAGAACTGCTTGCCAGCCATTTAGATTAATCTTATTTGTATAGTATTCTAAATACGCCCCAAATTTATCCCTTTCCCCTAGATGTTCAAACCAATTGAATTCTTCCGTGATAGAAGTGTATTCTAGCGGCTTCAAATTTTCAGAATACATTTGAAAATATTCTTTCAGCCGTGCATCACTAGCACCTAATCGATCTAAGGCAATTAAGGCCATTGGTAAATGATTTGTAAATCCTCCAACCTTGGTATCAATATCATAATCTTGGGCACGAGCCAATAACTCTTCTAACATAAGATACCTTATCTTTTGTAGTCACTTTAAACATAACGTTTGTATATCAGGACTCTCGATTTCCCAAATTTATTAATTATATATTTATGGGAAAACGAGCTGCTATGTGATTGAGTATATTGATATTAATTTTAGGCTACAAGATAAACCTGACTGCCTTTTGACAAATTGAGAATGCGTTCACCAAAATATACAAACAAATGGCAGGGTATAGCGAAGGTAAAATGCTAAACACTCTCGTCATCTCGGTAAGGAAATAATGATTGGCTCTAAAACCCCTAAACTTGGCTATTTGAGCATTGACCACTTCAAGAGCGACTACCTATGCTCTCTTTCTTGCTCTTATTGCTAGCCCTAAGATACCTAAGCCGAAGATAGCTAAACTTGATGGTTCAGGTACCACTGCACCACCTACACCCAGACCAAAAGAGGCCGAATCAAGTAAGTTACCCACAGAGATGCCGCCTACAGCGTAGACAGCGGAGTATGCAAATTTAATGTCGTTACCCAAAGCAAATATCCCTGAACCTGAATTCACTTGCCAAGTATTGATACCCGCATCGAATGTATCGTTGAACAAGTCGGTATCATCAGAAGTTCCAAAGGTATTATCAAGACCCAAGTCTGTAATTTGTAAACGCATCGTTTCTAAACCGCCAGTACGACTGCGATGTGCGAATTCCCAACCAATCTCTTTGGTGGCAGCTATACCTGACACTACCTGCGACAAAGTGCCTGCAATATAGGCGTTTAATTCAACAAACTGATTTCCTGTATGCGAAGGAAAACCTAAGAATCCATTTGCCCACACTTCAAATGCACTATCTGTTGTTTCCCATCCAGGCATTGCTGCAGGGGTTACCAGTTGCATCTGACCAGTAATGACAGGATCCTCAAAGCTGCCATTAATTAGTCCCGCATTGACTGAAAAAGCAAATAAAAATGTAAATAATCCGATTAATTTTTTCATTTTATTTTCCTTATATTCATTAAAGACAAATAGTCCAGTTATATCAAAGCAAGAACCTTACCTAAAATGTTAATTTCCTTATAAACATCTAGTTAATATATTTTGTTATTACGTAAAGAATAGCGCCAATCACCTAATGTAAAAAAAGTCGACTGTAGTAGTTCATTGAAATTGGCCTGCTTAACAGGAAGGGATAATTTTGCACTAAATTGAGGAATCAATGTTTCAGCGAAACGAAGGACAAACCTACAGCGTCAACGGTGATAAAAATAATTATGTGGAACCAAGATATTGCTCTCAGTTACATTAACCAAATAGGGTTATGATACTTACATCTTCTAAAAGATAAGGGAACAAAATGGCTGACGTAATTGCTTATATAATTATTATCCTAGGTAATCCATTTGCATATAGAATTGGACGCCTACTAATTTCCATTTTAAGTATTGGTAAATTGTCCATTCAACCACTACCAACTAAGTTTCCAGCCAATTTCGTACAAGCCTTTGATGGAGATAAGGTTGTAGAAAACCAAGATAAACAATCCCATTCAGTATCATATGGGATTGCAATTTTAATTGGCTACATTGTAATCGTAACTATATTTGGAACCCTACTATTTTACTCTATCGATGGATTTGTAGAGACTCTCCCATCGTAATCCCCCCCCCCGCATAGACATTACATCACTATAATGGCGTTTGCGTACTCGGCACATTAGACCTTGCTCAATACGAGAACCAGTGGACAGTCTTGTAAAAACTGGGATACAGCTAGCGCCGACAAAGAAGAGCGACTCCACCGAGTAGAGCCGTTACAGTAATAGACTGAGCAATCATGCATTTTTAGAGGTATGATAACCACCCACGTTTTATATGTTTATTATTGCTAATTTTTTCATAATCACTATTTTGTATAAATAGCATAAGATAACCCTAGCTTATTTGATATAAGACCTAATCGTTTCTCTAGTTTATTTAATCGTTTAGTGTTTTTTATCTTGTTCTCTATTTTCTGGTTTGTTTTAGTTTCATTATTTTCTACTGTTTTATCTATTGTTAATAATGTCATTCCTGTACCCTCGTATTAGTTTGTTGGTATATTTTGTCTATTAAGGAAACTAAAAACCAACGATAAGAACTAACAACTAATATAAGAAAAACTTATAGTAGTTCTGATTGGAAAAGAATAGAGAAAAAATATGGATGCCAGACTTAAACATTTAAATGCCTTAAGAACTTTTGAAAGCGCCGCACGTCACCAAAGTTACAGTAAAGCCGCTGAAGAATTATTTGTTTCACAAGCGGCAGTTAGTCAGCAAATTAGACAGTTAGAAAACGCGATAGAGGTTAAGTTGTTTATCCGTACTGGTCGTAAAATGAAGTTAACGCAAAGCGGTGAAAAGCTTTATTGCTCAACTCAACAAGCATTGTCTACCCTAATACAAGGATTTAATGATATTCAATGTGAAGCAATTGAAGGGAATATTACTATTACTTCAACACAGGGCTTTTCATCTTTTTGGCTAATGCCTCGTTTGTATAAGTTCTCGATATTACACCCAGAAATAAGCATTAAGATTGTAAGCTCTAGCGATATTGAAGATTTACAACAAAATCATATTGATTTAGCTATTCGTTTTAGTGAGAACGAGAACATCAAAATCCCCGACAATTTAACTTATGTTCCATTTGGTCAAGACAATGCATATCCGGTTTGTTCACCAAAACTTGCCAAGCAAATGCAATTAAAAGAGCCTAAAGATATTTTAAATTGCTGGTTAATCAAAATAACAAAAGCAAGCATTGACTGGCCTGATTGGTTTGTCGAAGCTAAAATTAAGGATTTTCAGAAACATAAAATGTGGAGCGAAGTATCATCTAGTGACTTGGCGTTAAATGCGGTATTAGCTGGTCATGGTGTAGCACTCACATCAAAGGCACTCTTTTCACAATATTTAGAAAATGGGTTGCTTGTTACGCCTTTTGATATAAAACATCCTACCGTATGTTACCGTTTTCTTATTTTTGATCCAAATTCAGCCAAAAGAGCAAGAATTAAAGTATTTACTGACTGGATAAAACAAGAAATGGCGGATTATGAGCAAGGCTAACCACTATAGAATTAAACCACATCAAGATCCCATATGAAGGACTTTATCCCTAAATCCAAAAAGCCTCTAGTTAAGAGGCCTTTCGAATTTTTATCTACTTGGATTTTCAAGCATCGCGTATTTTAGCTTTTCACTTAAATCAACGGATGTACGTTTCTTCTTAAACATTTTAAATAAGAATGACATTATAACCCCCACCTCCAGTACTTTCGATATGAAAGTACTAAATAAAACATATAAAACATAGCTTTACTGTGTAACCATTTGTAAGGAATAGCTAAATGAGCGACGAAGGAGCAAAAGCCAACCGTTTTTGTAGTGCTCCTGCATATCAATCCCGGTCCAATTAAAGCTGACCCCGTATGATGGTTTTCCTCCACATAAAGTGAAGCTATTTATCTCCGGGCCCCAGTAATACTTACCTTCATATAATACTCATGGGCATAATGACTAGCATGAGTAAAAATAACATAGTTTTTATTGGCATGGACACACACAAATAATTTATTGAGGTCGCTTATATTGAGGATGTGCGTTATCAACTTTATATTCATATAGACCACTCAGGACAATTTCATCTCGAAATAAAAAATCACTAATAAGGGATTAACAGTTACAAATACTTACAAATAAAACATTTTTTTTATAATTAATTTTTGTTTTAATAATTACTTATTTGCTTAGACCTTAGCACTATTTCACGATGCTAATTATCCAAAGAAGCCTCCATGCCTTTCCATTTCTATGCATTATTGGCTATTTTTATGATCGTAACTCCATATGTATTTTTTATTAAAAGTATTAAAACCAATAACCTCTCTTCAGCGAAGGATGTAGCAGAGTAATGCTAGTGGTATATCGGATTTGACCACAAATTAGAGGCTTAATACCACTACGCATACTATATAAGATAAGAAGCAAGAACCGTTAAAAATTAGTATTCGAAAAGATATATTAGAAAGTGCAGATTCAGAAGATGAAAAGAAGGGTTAAATGACAATTTATAAAATAAATTATATCTGCTTTATCGTTATTTTTTTATATGTGGGTCAGGTATCAGCAAATGCAAATAAAACTATTACATGGTACAAACCAGAATTCCCACCTTTAAGCATTGTTCATGGACCTTATTCTGGAAAAGGATATTCAGACCAGATTGAAAGTTACCTGATTAATCGAATGGAAGATTTTGACTCTCAGGTACTAATCTCACCGTTTAAACGCACGTTGCGTGATATGAAAAAGGGGTTAAATGCTTGCTCAGTTACTTTACTTAAAACTCCTGAACGTGAAAAATTTATTATTTTTAGCAAACCCGCACGACTGCTGTTACCCAACAGTCTTGTCGTACGTAAAAATGATTTACCGAAATTTAATGATTTTAAAGATAAATTAGGACGTGTATCCCTTGAAAAAATAATTCAATCTGGCGGGATGCGTCTTGGCTATTCAAATGGTCGCTCTTATACCAAACCGATCGATGCTCTTCTAGATAAATATAAAGGATCTGAGAGCATTATCGAAAGGGTCGGTAATGAAGGTCCAAAAGGCTTATTGAGAATGTTAATTAAAGGGAATATAGACGCCATGTTTGCTCAACCTGTTGAAAGTCAATTCCATGGGCGCGCCATCGGAGTATCTGATGATATCGCCCTACTACCAATCAGTGAAATTAAAGATTATACGATCGGTTATATTGGCTGCTCTAAGACACCTTGGGGTGAGGCTGTTATAAAAAAGATTAACACTTTGCTGGTTAAAGCGGTAAAACGCGATGACTTTAGAAGTTTCTACGAATATTTTTTGGATGACGATTCAAAAATACGTTACCGAAAAGTTTATAGTGATTTTTTAAACTCAGATAAAATTAACCTACCAACATGAAATTAAGATTACGAGACCACATTTGGTTTAATCAAACGATCTACACGCTTTCCGTCACCCTCATTTTAGGACTGTTCTTTGCCTCTGCAACCATTACGCTTGATCTGCTTGACGAACAAGTGAGCACTAGGAAACATGCAGAAAAAATGGTTTATGCAATGCGCTACCAAGCGGCTCAGGCCGTGTTTAATATTGACCCATTATTAGCAGCAACGGTAGCGAAAGGTTTATCTGAATATGAGTTATTTCAACATGTGTATATTATTGATGATTTAGGTACATACCTTTATAAAATCGAACGAGCCCCCTACCAATCATATTTATCAGGGCTTTCAGAGCTGCTATTCAATTGTGACACTCCAATTGTCGTACCACTAACCTATCCGGGAAGCGAAATTGAGATAGGAAATATTGAAGTGCACTTGGATCATTACCTTGTTGCCGAAAAATTTTTTCAACGAGCTTTTCGTACTATTATCGGAAGTTTATTTCAAAATATGATTCTTAGTATCTGCTTATTGATTCTATTTTATTATACGCTGACCCGTCCATTAATGAATTTAGGTTGTCAAGTCAACGAAATAGATCCGAATAACCCAACTAAAAAATTAGTAGTTGGTAATTTGCATAGTAAAAACGAGCTGGGTGTAATCACTAGTTTGTTGAACCAGTTATTAGTACGTCTGAAAGATGTGCAAAACAAACACAAACGTGCAGAACAAGAGCTAATTAATCAAAATGACACACTAGATTTTATGGTCAAAGAGCGTACTGTAGAATTACGTGATATGAATAATAAACTACATTTATTGGCAACAACCGATCCTTTAACTGGTCTTTACAATAGACGCTTTCTTTTTGAAATAGGTACAAAAAAACTTCATCAAATGCAACGCTATCAGCACTCCGCTGCAGTCATGATGTGCGACATCGATCACTTTAAACAGGTGAATGACAATTTTGGGCATGCAATGGGAGATAAAGTATTGCAGGGCGTTGCTAAGTGTTTTTCATCGATTCTTCGCAAAGATGATATTTTAGCTCGTTATGGTGGGGAGGAATTCGTTATTCTGTTAAGTGAAATATCACTTAAAGATGCTCAAACATTGGGTGAGCGCCTATGCAGTAGCTTTAACGACATGGTATTTACCCATGCAGATAAAAACGTGAAAGTATCCGTCAGCATTGGTTTATCAATAGCTCCTGTTCATTGCAATTATGACATCAATGCCTTAATTAATACTGCTGATATGGCACTTTATAAAGCGAAAGAACTTGGACGTAATCGTTTGGAAATTGCTAATTAATCCATGGCGACAAAGTGGCGATGATTTAGCGTCGCTTTATATACAATTTACTTTTTATTAAACGCGCATCGTATTTTTTGTATTATATAAATTAATAAAAACAACATACCAACTACAATACTTATCATACCAAGTGGCAGAAACATACTCTCATGAAGATGGCCGTCATTATCAAGAAATTGATAAAATGTACTTTCGGCTATTAGCGATAATATTCCCAAGCTAAGTAACAACAAAGAAGCTAGAAGAGTTTTGTTAGTGAAAATATTCATTTAGGCTCCTGCATACCAAAGCGCCTTGCTAAGTGGAAAATAATGGTTGGTTAAATTAGCGACGAAGGAGCAAAGTTAACTGTTTTTGTCCTTGTTTAACAGCTTGTTAGCTTAATATTTAATAATCTAGATCACCACGGTATCTTTCAATTGTTTTATGACCACAGTTTGTACATATTAAATGTAAATCTCTTAGCTCCATAAACCCAGCAGTGCCTCCAGCCCCCCAGCCAGCAACAAGTGCAGATATAAACTCTTTGACCTTTGCCTTTCTTCCCATATTGGAATTATTCTGAGGCTTTACTATAACCCCAATATGATCGACCCCTTCATTACATTTTTTGCAAAAACGTTTTTCAGGTTCCATGTTATTCTGCTCCTGAATCAATTTTACGAATTTAAGCTAACGCCTGCCTCAGGAGAAAAACGAGTTGGACCGATTTTTTGCTACTTTTAGCAAAACGGGCTGACTAATTATGTCCCTTGCAGGCACTTGTTAGGCTGCTATCTGACTGTAAAACATACCCGTTATTGTTTCATATCGGTTGGTGCTACATACCTACAACATAGCTTTAATCGCTTTTCAGCCTCATCAAAACTAAGTAGGTCAATTTCTGTTGTCGACGTTATAGAGGTTCTATTAACAGCAACGCGGCTCTTCATTTCAAAAGAGTATAGTTTTCCCGCTTCAATTGAATGATTAAACTTAACGTCTGGCATACCGGCTAGAGCAGACCACCCGTTTATAAATTGACGATCTCCTGGAGCTAAATATACCCAAGTAAACCCTTCTTGCTGTAATGATATCACTTCCTTACCGTCAACTAACAAATATGAAGACCACGCGGTTGGTTCTGCATAATCTCTAAAAACATACAAAATGGCCTTATCGCAAGTCACCTCTGGTAATGGTGCTTCAGCGTAACTTGGCGCGGTTGCGTTGGTTGCACAACCTGAAACAATTAAAATAGAAAACGTCAGTAATATTATTTTATTCATATACATACCATTTTAAGATTAACGCTTTGCTAAGGGGCGATCTCCCCTGGTTTTTTTGTTAGCTTTCAGTTCTCAGATTTATTTTTTAGCTCTATATTAAACGGGAATGCTGTGTGAAAACGACTTATTTCAATGCTGTTTCCGTAGCGATTCCATTCTATCTGTAAATTTATGATCCCACTTCCACTTACTCCAAAGTTACCATAGCTCAATACAGCCCTCAGAAAATCATTATAACCTCGATTTTTATTGGGTTCTGGCCAAAACTTGACGTAACGGTATTGTTTTACATTTCGTGAAACATCACCTAAATCCATAGATTTCAAAATCACCGGATTTGATTTTTCATTGATACTAACAATGAACAGATATTCATTAGCTCCCCAACTTGTTGGTGATAACCCCTCTGTCCAGAAAACAAGCTCAGGTTTACCATCAAAATCTAAATCAATCCAATGAATTGCGGACTCGTTAATATTCTTTGATATATTATCTAAACGAGGGAGGACTTCTTGTTGATAATATTCTTGAAAATCAACTTTAGTGTTTGATAATTCTTCTTTACTAAGTTTAACCTTAACATAAATCTCATTTTGCAATAGTTTTATGATTTCTCTTCCATTTTCAACATCATATTCTGTACTCGCAGAAGCACCATGCGAACAAAGAACAAATATGGAAGATACCAATAGGAAAAATACTTTTTTAAACATTGCCCTACTCCATGAAAGTGCTGATTGATTGTACGTTTTTGAAACATAATATTTGTATAACAGGACTCTCGATTCCCCAAATTCATTTATTTAGTCTTGTAAGTTATATACAAGACTAACTATGAAACTGATTATATTGATATTAATTTTAGGCTACAAGATAAATCTGACTGCCTTTTGACGAATCGAGACTGGGTTAGGAGCCCTATTGATAAGTTTATAAGGGGACCTATCAATAGAATTTTAAATGGTGTATTAATCAATTTAACCTCTATAAATAGCTGTGTTATAGGAGATCATTAGAAATAATAACGTTTAAAGATTTGTAGTCGGAGGCATGCGTAAAGGTTGTGTATGCTTTAAGATGTAAGATATTACAAGATAGGTATCGGCCTGATTGATTTAGTTGATGGTATCCATGAACAAAAAGATTTGTTCAACTCTGAGCCAAATGACAGGATATACCGAAGGTAAAATGCATCAATGTTTAGGATGGAAGTCTTGGATTGGTACACACTTCAATATTATCAGGTGTTGAAGTGTGTACCAAATTAAGACTTACTCAATACGAGTGATAAAGTCGTATTTATCAGAGTCTGCTTTAGTTATCCAGTGCGCGCCGCTAGCAGGAGCCGAGTCTAAAGTAAAGATATAAAAATCAACCCCTTTATCTCCCATCACCTTATTAAAATAGGTCGCTTGCTTACGATGACTTTCGTTGGTGTACGGGAATTCTTTGGCTGTTTTACCGTCCTCCGCCCAACTATGCACACCCACTTGCTTATTAAGCTCAATGGCTTTATTGGTATCTGAACGTTGCAAAATTCGTGGGTTACCGGCTGCGAACAGATCCGTGCCTCCAGAGAAAACTTTACCAGTTGAGGTTACGATCGTCGTCATCTTCTTGCTATTGATCATAAGTCCGGTGTACATGTTGATCTCATCATCAGCACTGCCGCCGACAAAGTTGTTAAACTTCAAGGTCATATTACTGCCTGGATTTGAAGTCACAATATCAAAAAGCTTGAAATAGGTTGACGCACCAAGAGTCGAAGCAGTTTCAACACCAGGGATTAAATCACGATAAAAATCGCTAAAGGCAAAGGAAGTGGTGATCGTTACTTTGTTGCCATTTTTGGCTTCTGTTAAAATAGTAGAACCAAGAATGGTAACGTCTTCCGACATCTCATTATCATATTCAAAGCTGACGGAGAGATTTTTATCAATCGTCGTCGTAGCAATTAATGTGGTGTCACTAGAAATAGAGCGTATATTAGCATCACAATTAAACTGATCCTGAACCTTGCTTTCGGCGTAAATAATACAATTCTCATTATCCTCAGCATCAGGAAGATAAAGGTCAACATTGTTTAAGCCTAAACTATCCGTAAGCCTAATTATTTTTTCAGAACCACTAATGTCATCAGCAAACTCAATTTTATCATACTGCACCCCATTATAAGTGAGCGTCATTGCTTTTTCTTGGAGCTCTTGTCGCGATTGCTTCAATTCATCAAGCTTATCCGATGAAAATGCGTAATCAGCCTTCGGTTTAACTGGCGTTGTTGGCGGGTTAACTGGCGCTGTTGGCGGCTTAACTGGAGCTGTTGAAGATGAATCTGATCCGCACCCAGAAAGGACGGTGACAAGTAAAGCTACAGTTGTTATTTTTTTCATATTAAATCTCATTCATTAACAAAGTTATTAGAAAGATTAAAACAAAAAATAATGGCAAACAAAATGTTTAATTTGTAAGCGTTTGTTTATTTCATCATAGTTTGTTGAGATTAAACTACTTTTTTGAAATTATCGTTAATTTACTATATTTTACATGGCTTAGCGTTAGAACACTAAGCCATAGTAGGACAGAAACAAGTTAGAAATTGAAACTTTGCCATCAAAATATAGCCTATTTTTTAATCTAACCGTGTTTTTAACTCTAGCAGCTTTTTCTTAGTCTAGGCTATGTTTGATTTCTTTCGAAGCTCTAATGCTTTCAGCTCATCTTTAGCAACACCAAATCCATTCGCATACATAAAGCCTCCAATGAGGAGGCCTATTTCAATAAACAACTACAATAAAGTGATGGAATGGATGCGGCTAATTGGGTATAGAATTACTTTAATAAACATTCAGGATCATCAAATAAGAAACTTGCTATTTCCATTAGTGTTTTTCGAGGGTTACTTGATGTAGTCCCAGTTTTTATCAAATAATTTAAGTATGCAGTAAATGATGCAGTAGAGGCTTTACTTTTATCACCGGGAGTAAAAAACAATTGACCAAACTTAAACACAGGCTTATAGCCAAATAATTTCAACCCTAGTAATTCTCGAGCAAATACACGAGGGACATTATATTTATAATCCCAAATATCTCCAATGTAACACTGGAAATAACATTTCCATTTATCTTTATCACTCATTTTATTCCTAATACTTGGATTGATGGTGATGCTAAATTGGTTATATCTAGATTCTGCAAGATGGAAATCCTGCAAACCTGTCACCCCACCTAAAATAAAGCAATCATTAAGAATAGGATTCCAATTTTTATCACTTAATACACTTCCTGTACTAACCATGGAATTGCTATTTATTAAAGGTGTCTGTTTTCGTAGTTCGCATCTTTTTTCTATAAGTCGCGAAACTAATGCGAGTTCTTCTTTTTCTTGCACACCTCCATGTGAACTAAGACCAAAGTTGAAAAGTAATGCTTCATCCTTTCTAATTTGAGTACCACCCAATAACAAGAAACCAAGTGAACTTTTCTTTGCATTTTTATATAGCCACCAAGAATTTAAAATATTATCAGATTGAGTCCAATCCCATGAAACCCATGAATGGTGTGCAATATAGCTAGGCGCGAGCTGTGTAATTTCTTCAAAGAATCGATTCAGATTATACATAGGTATTAACTCTTATATGTTATATAACTTGTTTTGGGGACTTTTGTTACAGTTTATACAGATCTAATTTAATTAATTGTAATGAAAAGTAAGGAATGTCGTATTCTGCTGATTTCGCATCGATTATATTCTCAACTCTATTCCCGTGATCAATGAAGGTACTTGACTTCTGACTGATAAATATACGCAACAACCGTATATTAGCTAAAATTTTTATTACCGTTACTTAAATTAGAGCAACGTTATGCGCGATATTATCTTTGTATTCGCGTAGCGCCATAAGATAATATTTCACCTCGAAATACCTCTGCGTATAACGCATGCTAGGTGAAATCTAACGAACGACTATTAACAAACCCGAGCATCCTTACTCACATAGTCACTTGTACAATAAGATACGTATTAATTAGGATGTGCGCCCCTTCTAGTTACATGGATTACGAACTTATTGATAATGGTAATAAACTAAAACTTACAATTAAAGAGCTAGATAAGTCCCTAGTAGACCTAGGGTTAAAGGTAGGTCAATCAATACAACTTAAACGAATTAGTCAGCATAAAGACTTCAGCGTATTAGAAAAGTTAGCTTTCTATTCCAAAGATAACAAATATGATTTAGAGATCATTAAAAACAAAGACGGCTAATTAAGTTGTTTTTTACGTAATGATACAGTTAGCATAATAGTTGAAATTCATACTCAGATTCACTGACTTTACTAAATGATGTCTCGTGACTTACAGCAAGGTCAAAAGGATTGATGGAAGAGACAACAAAGAATGATGAAGAATTAGTGAACTGAACTTTGATGCCGGCTTCAAATTTCGCATGATTTACCGCATCTTTCGGCATATCTGATTCCAAGCCCTCATACTGTGTTGTCGCGCCCTCAGTGTGACCTAAGAGTTCCTCTTTATCGCTAGCTGACGTCGGAACTGACCAATTACATTTATTCACTATAAATATATTCTTTACGGTTTCGTTATCCATTAAACCTATCGTCACATCTGGTTTACTGTTAATCAATTCATCCGAGGTCGCGATTAGAAACACTTCAAAACTCGATGCCACATATTCATCTTTTGCTCTTATGGAAACGAGTTCTCCATTCATCAGGACGAAGGTAACAACTGTTACATAGTCATGAAACTTAAAGATGTTGATTTGCCGAACACCAATCTTCTTAATTTTCAGGAGGGTCTGTTTGGTTCCTGGGGATAACGTCAAATCCATGGTTGCTCTTTTATGCTAGCGCTCATTTAAGGGCGCTGATAATTGTTTGCTAAAATTGTGTAGCGAAGTGAAACTGAGCAAACTGTTATCAGTCCCACTTTAAATTCTTGTTAGCATAACTTTAACCACGAACTGCTGTAACAGTTACCTCAATTAAAACTTGTCCTTCGAGATCTACACCTAAACATGCTCGTTGAGGCCAATGCTGCTGATTTATTCCAAGCCAAGTTTTCCAAACAGAATCCATGATTGGTTTATCCGACATATTAGCAATATACACTTGAGCAGAAACTATTTGAGTTTTATCTGAACCAAGCTCCAACAAGTTGCTTTGAATTGTATCTAAGGTGAGCTTTGTTTGCTGCTCAATACCAACAGAAGAATCTGAAGAAGTTGCGACAGTCCAAACTAAGTCTTTATAAGCAGATGACTTGCTACGTCCATCGTAAATCCCACCTTTTCTCTCGATCATAGATACTTCCTTGTGCTGCTAACGCCCAATTAACAGGCAAAAATTGTTGATTAAAATAAGCTACGAAGGACCAAAACCAACAGTTTTTTGTCCTTGTTTAATTTCTTGTTATATTTCACAGTACTCGGACTTAATTAAGCCAAAGCATTTAAGATCATGAAACTGATTTTTCCAGTAACCACTTTGACGCCTAATACCTTCCTCTTTGAATCCAACCTTTAGAAGAAGTGATTCTGATGCGGAGTTACCCGGAACAGTATCGCCTTGTATACGATTAAGTTTGCCGCAAGATAACTCACCTAAAAATGCAGCTTTTACTATTCGATGAACTGCTTCAGTGGTAAGCCCCATCCCCCAATATTTTGGTAGTAAATCATATCCAAGAACAGCATTCTTCATTTTGTGGTCCCAAGTATTAAAGCCACAAGTACCAATAAGTTCATTTGTTTCTTTCAGGCGAATAGCCCAACGAATTCCAGAGTTTTCTTTAAAGCGAGAGTTAAAGAGTTCTATTAAGTTGCTAGCTTGTGAAATATTAGTGAAAGCTTCCAAATTATAATATTCGACAACGGAACTGTCAGAGAACAACTCAAATAAGCTATTTGAATCTTCTTTAGATAATTCATCTAACCTTAAGCAATTTGTCTCTAAAACTGGAAATGACAACCTGAATCCTCCGTGAAATATAACATTTGTATAACAGGACTCTCGATTCCCCAAATTCATTCACCTCAATAAAAGCAGATTAATTAATTGAAAAATCAGATTATACTTCAAATTTATTAATTACATGTTTATGGGAAAACGAGTCGTCCTGTAAATTATTTCTTTAGCCTTGTAAGTTATATACAAGACTATCTATGCAACTGATTATATTGACATTAATTTTAGACTACAAGATAAACCTGACTGCCTTTTGGCAAATCGAGACTGCGTTCACCAAAATACAAATAACACTGTATAAAATCACCCTGTTTAGCCATTTGATTTAATCTCACTCTCCCCCTGGAGGAGTTCAAATCAAATGGTGGAATAAACCTCACTTCTTGAGTTTTCCTTATAACTGGCCTAAAATAAATACTGTATATAACAACAGTGTTTATTTATGAATATAATTCCAATCTCTGCAAGTGCTGGTATCACTGGTTTTGAAAGTCCTGCAGCTGAATATAGCCAGCTTAGATGTACCTTGGACGAAATTCTTATCGATCACCCAAGCTCCACTTTCATTGGTAAAGCCAGTGGTAATTCAATGGAAGGTGTTGGTATTTTTGATGGTGATTTATTGATTGTTGATAGGCATGTTACGCCCAGGCAGCACGATATTATTGTTGCTAATTTAAATGGAGAGTTCGTTTGTAAGTTACTGGATGTTCGCCAACGTATGCTAGTGTCTGCAAATGATAAAGTTAAGCCTGTCTTCATTAATGATTTAGATTCTTTTAGCATTGAAGGGGTTGTTATACGCTCTATTCGTTGCCATCGCCCTAGCTATCTATTGGATGATAAGTAGTGTTTGCCCTCGTTGATGCCAATTCATTCTATTGCAGCGCAGAGCAAGTGTTTCGCCCAGATTGGCGTAATAAACCCATTGTGGTTTTGTCTAATAATGACGGATGTATCGTTGCCGCAAACAGGCAAGCAAAAGAAGCCGGTGTTCCAAAGTTTAAGCCTTATTTCCAGATCAAAAATTTGTGTGAAAAAAAGGGCGTTATTACTCTCTCTTCTAACTACGAGCTTTATTCAGACCTCTCTGCAAAGATGATGCAAGTCATTGGTCGTTTTGCACCTGAACAGCATATCTATAGTATCGATGAGTCTTTCTTGTCATTTAAACAAACTTATCCTGCAATACCTTGCCTTCGAACCCATGCCGCTAAGATTCGGCGTGCAGTATGGAAAGAATGCCGATTGCCTGTATGTGTCGGAATTGGCCCTACCCTGACTCTTGCTAAAATAGCTAACCAGGCAGCAAAGAAATTACATCACTATAATGGCGTTTGCGTACTCGACAATGACGCAGAACGATTAAAGGTACTTGCAGCGATGAGTATCAGTGATGTTTGGGGTATTGGTCGCAAGCTATCAAAGATCATGACAGTGATGGGACTCAATAACGCATTAGACCTTGCTGAATACCCCGCGGGTTTAGCGCGTAAAGAGTTCAATATTGAGGTTGAACGCACAATACGAGAACTCAATGGGCTGCCTTGTAAAAATTGGGATACAGCCAGGGCTGATAAAAAACAAATTTACTCTACACGCAGTGTCGGTGAACGCATTACAGAACTCAGCACACTACAACAAGCGCTAAGCCAGCATGCTGGCATTGCATCGCTAAAAGCACGTAAGCAACATTCATTGTGTAAAGTAATGCTGTGCTTTGCGGCAAGCTCACCGTTTGATGACAAACCCGCGAGTTACCGCGCTATTCATCATTTCCCATACCCGACTGCTGATGTGGATCAAATAACGAAAGCTGCAACCCGATTAGCAAAAGAGCTGTTCCATAAAGATGTAAGATATTACAAGATAGGTGTCGGCCTGATTGATTTAGTTGATGGTACACATGAACAAAAAGATTTGTTCAACTCTGATCAAAATAACGACAATCTGATGCAAGTGTTCGATAAGCTCAATCAGAGATATGGCAATAATACCGTATTTTTAGGCGCCCAAGGCACAGAGCAAAAATGGGCCATGCGACGTAAAGTGCTTACACCACAATATACAACCAACTGGCAGGATATACCTAGGGTAAAGTGCTGAACCTCTTCGTCATCTTTACAATAAAATAATAATTAAACCTGTCAATTTCCCTTGGTAATTATAAAAACGACAGAGTCCCTGTTGTTCAAAGGCTTAGCGCTATTGCTCTAAGCCATAGTTAGACAGAACCTTGATAGGGTTATTTCCCTATCCGATAGTAATAATTAACACAAACCAGATTAGTTACAAGACTTATAAACTATAGGACTAAACTGAACCATTTGCTTGTAAGCCAAACTTAGAGCGTTTTTTTCTCCGCTGCAGGTTATATAAGCACAATGATCTAAATTTGACTGACAACCAACGTGCTCATCGCCAATTTTAACTGTAGATTTAAATTCGGTACAAACATCGGTGTTAACTGAAGGGTAATTAATTTCTTTAACCAAGCCAATACCGCGGGGATACACGAGATAAAAAGCCTCGTTTTGCCTAGTTGTATATTGCTTCACTGGTGGTATTCCTTGTTGAATACGGATATCTAAATTTAATAAATTAACACCTGTCGCTTGTTGATACATAGTTGTCACAAGCATACCCGGCGGGCGAGCACCTACTTCAAGGAAAATAAGTTCACCATTACAAACAAAAATTTCGCTATGATACACTCCATCTGTTGCATCTAGAGCTTGAAGAGCCTGCCAAGTAAACGCTATCAACTCATTCCTCAATGGCAAACTAGATTCCATAAAACGCCCACCTAATGGTTCTCCTGACTGAAAAGCTAGCGTCGGTTTATAATACTCTGTACATTCAGAAAAAATAGCCGATCCTTTCCAGATCCCTATATCGCAATGAAACAGTGAACCATCAATATAAGATTCTATTTCATAATCAGTAAGTGCATGTCCCAACTTTAATTTAACGTTTTCAAATTCAGATGATGAATTAATGATAAAAACATTATTAGAGCCTGCTGAACGGCGTGGTTTTAAAACAAAAGGTAAACCAACTTTCTTCGTTATATCTTCAAATAATATAGTGATTTCAACTTTTTCAATAAACGATGGTACTCTAATATTTTTCTCATCAAGCCTCTGTTTCATAATAATTTTATCTCGAAACCTTGACATATCACTATTAACTTCTTTTGATAGATTAAAGATAGTCCTCAAGCTGTGAACTAATTCGACACACCCTTCATCAAAACTAATAATAGATAGCTTATAATTATCCCAAATGGCTATCGACTCTTTTACTATCGACTCATCATATTCATAAATAACTCCGTCATCATAAATAACAGGGACAGTAATAATGTTTGAAAATTGTTCCTTAACGTTGCGAGAAAGAGACAACACCTCATTATCTGAAGCAATTAAAACCAATTCAGCATCAATTAAACTAGGGTCATTAAAATCAACTTGACTAATTTGTCTGCTTGATAAAAATATAATTACTTGATTAAACATATCCATATCTAAATTATTCCCTGTGTAAGAGTTTTGCTTGGAAAAATAGTAAGAGTGTCATTGCACATATAGACATAATCTCTAAGGCGGTAAACGATGTACCTTCAACTAAAATCATAAAAATTAAGCATATAATTGGAGTGAATGGTGTAAATTGAGCAGTAAGAGATACACCCAACTTTTTAATTGCAGCCTGCATTAAAAACAAAGGTATAATACTTCCAATAATTGAAATGAAAACTAATAAAAATAAATCTGAAGATACCAATGTTGAAAATGCGGAATCATAAATACTATAACTTCCGCAAATAGCGATAACCAAAAAAAACCTAAGTGCTAATACTTGCGATACCTTCACACCTAAATTACTGTGTAATACAGCGCTATCCTTCATATATTGTAATGCAAAGAATGTAGAAATTAATGTCAATAAAATTCCTACTACAGTTTTACCAATCGCCGCATCAGAAATAAGAATAGACGTCATTATTGAAAGTGTAAAAACACTTAATGTTGACGTAATATTTAGTTTATTTCTATCTTGTTTAAATAATACAGAAAAGAAAGATAATCCCGAAAAAAATACAATTATATAAACAATCGGACTCACATAAAGCATCACATAAAATGCCAGAAAGGTATTAACCAATGTCGACACATTTATTTTTACCATGACCTTAACATTACCCTTGGCGATTAGAGTTAACTCAGATAAGTTATTAATATTGATCAAAATAAAAAACAGTGCTGCAAATCCATAAGTAATTAAAGTTGATAGCACGGGGTCAACTGTTTTTACCACCTGCGACATAAATACAAATGATATCGAAAATAAAAAACAGAATGCTATAATGTCCTTATACTTTGCCACACTCCACCTCCTCAATTTTATGGCCTTGCTTTATTATGTTTGCAATATCCATCACTATTTTTTTTGCTTGTACGACGGACGATCTAACGTAATTAGTTATCAATAACTCTCCTTGTGCTGGCCCCCCACAAACATAGATGGGCACCTGATTATCTTCAGACTCAACACGCATAGTATGACTATTTATTTTTAACCCACCAAGTTCATTTATACTGACACCTTTTCCTTCCAAAGCTATAATCATCTCTTTTGATATTGGTTTATTCGTAACTCCAGTAGCGTTGATCACGATATCGAAGTCAAGAGTGTCACCTTTTTGAACACAGGAAATTGAATCATCATTAATCTTTAAATCTCGATCTATATCTCCGGCTATAACCTTGAGTTTGTTATTTTTTATCATACTTAATAGTTTTTCTGCATTTGATAAAGGAAAGGAAGATACAAAACGTTTCATAAACACTTTGTAGCACTTCAATTCATCCAACCTTTCTTGCTCTGAGAGCTTCGGCCAACGCTCATTTATATCATCTGCAAACTCGCCAATAAAATCTTGCCAGATATTAGAGTTTGTTTTACATTTTTTGATATCTAGCTCAAGTTGCTGTTGGATATCTTTTATTTGATGCTGGGAGCTAGAAATAAATGCCTTTAACCAATTATTATTACCATTTTCGGCTCTTATTAGCAGTGAACTCCTAACACTGGGAAGTTCACCTGATTTTGATATCATTGTTACTTCCGCATTGGCCGAATGTTCATAGATCGCTATTGAGACATCAATCGCTGATAACTTTGAACCTAAGACCAATACTTGGCTATTATCAGTAACTTTATCTAAAAAATTTGTTTCTGGATACGCGACTTTAACTACATTAGATGAATCAGAATCACGCAAAGCTAAAGGAACAAGCTGCTCAACACCTGTAGCGACGACTACAGCATCAAATAAATAACTGTTACCATCATCACTCCTTAGACATATCTTTTGATCTACCATCGACATACTCGTAACACGAATCTGCTTAACTACAGTTTCGCACTTAAAGCTAGCTGCAAATAAAGATGACTGTTCCACACGATCTTTACAATAATCACGGAATAAGCTCCTGCTTACAAAATCTGAAGGTAATATAGACTTGTGTGAACCACGATCTAGAAACCACTTGTAATAATCTAGCTTATCATCTGCATGCAAAGATGTTGTACCTATACTGGTATTCGTTAGCGTAGATGTGAGGCAGGAATTAAAACTAAAACCATTTGCTAATCCTTGAGGATCAAAAATTGTGATCGTTTCAATATCCATATGTAACGACTTTATTGCTTCTAAATAAACAGCTATTCCGCTAGGGCCACCGCCAATAATGGCTAATTTTCTAACTTTAATCATAAATATATCTATAACCTATTAACTGACAAATCGAGCATAAAGAGTAATGCGACTCCAAATATGACTCGTTTTATCAAATGGTGAAAAACAAAATGTACCACCAAGTAGGCACGCGGTAAACAAGGTGTTGATATTTAACAAATAAATAGGGCGTCAGACGTGAATAATTGAAAAGTAAGAAATAATATATTGAAATTTGAACATATTCCTTATAATTCTGATGAGTATCCAGATTGTAATGACTAGTAATACTACCTACCGTTTTCAGTTCATTTATGCTAATTGTACGTAAGCTTTACCCATTTTTCGTATGATAAAATCTATTGCAAACTGACACATTCACATTTTTAGTGAATCATAACTTAAAGCCATTTCGGGAAAAATCTGCTTAGGTTATCGACATCCCTACCATATAACCCGCCAGAAAATTAGCAGCCACGACTCCCAAATAATTTACCAACAGCTTTCACCTTGGCAAGTATATATTGCAGCTGTACTAATCCAGAATGTGGCCATTCATTTGTAATGAACTTAAGCTTTAGCCACACATTAAGCCCGTCAGCAAAAAGCTCTGGTAAGCTGGCCTTTGAAATGCTGAAATCACTCGTTCCCAGTCTGCAGAAAGAACTTAAGCAGAAGCTTTCAATGTTGTAATAGCAAAACTGGGTTATGGAGTTTGCTATTACACATCTAAAATTGTTCACCTGGTCTAATCAATCGACTTATCTAAACGCTCGGTATTACAAGAACCACTCAAAACACCCATACGTCTAACCATTTCATTCATGCGTACGGTCATTTGATTCATATCTCGCACAAGATTTCTTGCCGCTTCTGAATCGATTAGCGACTTACCCTCTACATTCATCGTCTGCAGAGTCGTTCCATTACTATCAACAGTAATGAGATATCGAGTGATATGAGGGTCATCATTTAACTCTGTTAAGATGCCACTTGTATCAAGTACCTGTTATTTTATAATGGCAAATACGTCATAAACAGTTATAAGGAAATTCACCATGTCTGTTCGTAACCTCAAAGACGGTCACAAGAAACCTTGGCTTTGTGAATGCTACCCACAAGGCCGTAACGGAAAGCGTCTTCGCCAGCGCTTTGCCACCAAAGGCGAAGCGACAGCCTTCGAACGTTACACAATGAACGAGGTTAATGATAAGCCCTGGTTAGGTGATAAGCCGGACACAAGGAAGCTATCAGACTTGATTGAACTCTAGTGGCAACTACACGCTAAACCCAGCTCTCAAATCAACAAAATACTCACATATTCTAATTTACATTTTAAATGCGCGCTTGTAGATTAAATAACTCAGGGTTATTTAATCAATTTACACTTTCTAATGACAAATACAAAAGGAGTTGCAATGAGTTATACAGTGATAACAGGGGCAAGTGCGGGTATCGGCAGTGAATTCGCAAAACAACTGGCACAAACAGGTCAAAACTTAATATTAGTTGCTCGCCGTAAAGAAAAGTTAGAAGAGCTAGCGCAAACGCTGCAAGCCCAACATGGTATTGATGTTAAATGCTTTTCGATTGACCTTGCAGAGCCAACTGGAAGTGAGATATTAGCGACTGAGATCCGCATTAACCACCTTGCTGTCAATGGCCTGATTAACAATGCTGGTTTTGGTGACCGCGGTAACTTTGCAGACTTACCACTGCAGCGCCAAATGCAAATGATCCAATTGAATGTAAGTACCTTAGTTGAGCTTACCCACCGTTTAGTGCCAAACATGCGTGAACAGAAGAAACCGTTCATCATCAATGTCGCGTCAACCGCTGCATTCCAAGCGGGTCCTAATATGGCGGTATACTATGCGACAAAAGCTTTTGTACTGTCTTTCTCGGAAGCGATACACGAAGAACTTCGTCATCAAGGTATTGCAGTCAGTGCGCTCTGCCCTGGCCCAACCTTGTCTGAGTTTGCCGCAGAAGCCAATATTACCGATTCCAACCTATTTAAAGCCGGGGCGATGACATCAGCAGATGTTGCAAAGCAAGCGTTAGCAAACCGTCACAGTGCAATTGTGGTTACAGGTATCAAAAACCAAGTTGCTGTATTGGCTGGCAAAGTATCACCCCGCTTCATCACGCGTAAAATTGCGGGATGGTTACAAGCATAATGCAGTGTATTATTAAATGCCGCGCAACGACACCAGAGCAAAAAGCGTTACGTCTTACTCAGATCATAGACGTAACCGCCGCTCGTTTTACAACGCTCAGTTATGAAGACGTTAACCTAAAGCATATCGCTGCCGATGTGGGGATCACCAAAGCAGCCTTATACCGTTATTTCAGAAACAAAGAAACCTTGTTCCTCGCTGTGTATACACAAGAAATAGCATGCTTAGCCCAGACAGCAGTGGGTGACATGGGACAGCTACCACTGATTGATTCAATCTGTAATACGTTAATTAAGCACCCGTTATTTTGTAAACTCAGTGCGATCATGCACACAGCGCTGCAATGTAACTTAACGCTAGACGAAGCACGTCAGTTCAAAAGCACGTTATTACAATTCATTGAGCAATATGCAGTAATGATAAGTGAACATTATGCTCTGACTATCGAACAAGCGACCGAGCTGTTATTGCAGGTTCAACAGGTAATAATTGGTTGCTGGCACATGAGCCATTCAGTAGGCTCGGTTGCAGAGGTCATTAAAGAAGGACCACTACAGTTATTTGAGCTTAATTTTGCAGACATATTACGCTCGCATATAGCTCGGCTTGTTACTAGCTATCAACAGCAAGCCTAGGTTGCGCCTAACCGCTTGCTGCCTATAACGAAGTGACATCAAAAAACTCACTTGCCGATACATTCCAAAGCTGTGATGCAAGGACCCCTGTTTTGTTTATGTAGTTTGAAACAATATAATAACCCAGTGTATAGCCTGCATGCAGAGGTATTGCATCAGGTTCAGTCCCAAAAAACCAAGCATTATGATCGTAATTTAAATTAGCCGTTTCACTTAGCATTCTTGAATGTAAAACATCAATCATATCTTGGTTGATTGCTTTGGCGTAAAATGGAATATCACCATTTCTAAGCTCGGTTTCAAAGTGGCAGGCTAGCCCTTCGCTTATTAACGCTTCCCGAAGAGTGTCTCCATACCCTACCCCTTTATGTCGAAAGCAATGATGAATCTCATGGCCAAGGCTAGGTATAAACTCTGTATTAAGCGCCGAATTCAAGTTGTCATTATTCAAATCGAAGAACAACATTATTTGTTTTGATGATGGACTGTATCCACTAAAACCAAATTCAGGTATGACAAAGTTACCTTCAGAGATCACCACATCAATATTGATTTCGTCCAAAGGCAGTTTTTCACCAATACATTCAAGTGCTTCATCAAAAAGACTATCCAGCCGAGTCAAAAGGTGATCAAATTTTCCATGTGCATTTAACTTATGTAAAAAGATGTTCATATATCCCCTAATCTCAGCAACTTATTATTGCGCTTTGCTTTTAAAATCAATAACACAAGAAAGATATACATGGTGAAGCCTCTGGGGCCCACCACTTATTTTGTTAACGAACTAAATAATGTCTAAAAGTCTTCTAAGGCAGCGAAATACGCCATCACTTCATCGATATGAAATTTACCATCTTTGTTTGTATCAGCATTTTCCATCATAAATGCATCAAAACACTCTTCCCAATATACAGAAATGCTTCTGAAATACTCAAGTTCCATACCATCATCAGGATCAATGAATCCCGTTTGATCGTAGTCGTAAGTTTCTAAGTACGCTTTAATCTGTGTTAGTTCTTCACTTGTGAAGCGAGCTGTATCATTTGAAATGATTCGGCGAAGTTGGAAATTAAACACTGCACGCCCTGCACCATCTAAGGTTACAGACAGATTTCGTTCTGTTTCATTATTTTTGATACCGAAATTGTCAGCGCTCTTAAAAGTAAGGGTTTTTTCACCAAAGTCATCATCACCACCATTGAGACTATCATCTATATCTTTCATGCTGCATCGGATAGACACTTCATGAATAGCTGGGATCTGAAAAGTATCGGTCAAATTTTTATCAAGACAATCGATGGTTTCACCACTGCTTACGCTATGGGTTTGAGTCAAATATGCACTATTATGTGATGGGTCCACTTCTAAAAAGGCAACGTGGCTTGCCAGTGTTAGCATTAAATTATCTCGGTCATCTAAAGGGTGCCCATTCGAAGCAGAATGCACAGCCCATTTTAAATCACCTGAACTCCAATTATCAGAATCGTCAGTAAGGTTAATTGACATTAATTGGATTTGAAATTCATTTTTCATCGATTATTCCCTTAAGTTAATGATATATAACTTTTAATTGTTAACATTTAACTACTTAGGTGCAAGCTATCAAACTTAATTATTAATTAATAGTATTATTTTTATTGGTTTAAAAAATTTTGATAAGGCCGTGATTACTCATGACCATAAATGGCGATCCTTCATAAATTGTTAGCGACAGTCTGTAAATATTACAGGTCGAACACAGCGTCACTATGCAGAAACAGTCAATCCAGACGCTTTCAAATCAACGTCCTTACCTCTAACTTTTAATACAAACAAAAACGTCACAATACTCACTTACAATTACCACTTTAGTACTATTTAAAAAGGACGATATAAAAGTGGCTAGTTGTAACTTACTTAAGTTTTCAGAGTCAGGCGGTTATGGATGTAAAATCCTTCCTAATATGTTGGGAAAAATACTAAAAACCACCAGCAAAAATAATGCTTCTGATGATCATAAACTGCAATTTTTAATAGCAGACAAACCTGATCAATTTTATATTATCGGTAAGGTAAATTCTGGCTCAGCTTCAGTGCCCTTGATCGGTATTGTACTTGGCTTAATGTATGGTGCTGTAGGCCAAGGTGGCGGATTTATTTATCTACCTGTGATGATTTATATTTTCCACTGTAATCCTAAGGTCGCGATAGCATCTGCGCCTGTGATCGGTTTACTTTCATCTGTTAGTATATTTTCCGGGCGAGCGTTCACTGACACTATTGACTGGTGGCTCTGCTTTTATCTTATTATTGGCATTTTTGTCGGCGCAAAAATAGGAGCGATGATCTCATTAAAGCTCAATGAAGTTGTTTTAAGAAAATGTATTAATGTATTTTTTTCTAAGCTCAATAAAAATTATCTCTATGGCTTTTTAAGCAAACAAATACGTTCAATAATTTATTACAGCTTTCTCTAGAAGGCATTTTTGAGAAAGCTGTAATATGAAGGAATATGATGATTAACGCGGATTTGAATCTAATGAAATCCATATTTTATTTAATTCACTCCAGCCATATCCATTCACGTTAGCGCCATTAATTTGTTCAGATAACGCGAGTACAAAAGGCTCATGCTTTAATTCTTTTACTACGTTTTGCTCACTCAACCAAGAGAACAATGCGGCCAATAAGTCTGTCGCTTGATTGAAGTCTCTCTCGTTCCGAATTGACGTAAGAGATGAGTGTAGAGCTTCGAGTATTCCAACATCCAGCTCATGATTTTCAAATGGATACTGTAATAAAAAACTTAACCAAGCACTAAATGAATCATTTTCTTCAATAACACTACAAATACTGACTTGTTCAGATTGACTGTAGTCCCCATAATCCACTGAAATACCTTGATCATTATCGGTTGATATACTGCTAAACAGTTTCTTGCATTCCGCTGTATCTTCAAAAGTAATATGCCGTTCCATCATCGATTTATGAGGGTTTTGGATCATTAAAAAGGAGGCCGATTTGTCACTTTGGCTCGTAACAGTCGTATCTGGTACCTGAAGGCAAATCTGATTTTGTGCACACGCTTTGCTTTGTGCCCATTCAGGATAAACCCACAGCTCAACCCAGTCGAGGATAGAGGTCTCACGTGAGTAGTAAGCATTACGGCTTAATCTAAGCATTTTAGAAGAGAATACTGCCAATGAGAAAGCCCCCGAACCAATAAGTCGCGTGGTCGTCGAGGTCATCTTAAATATTGACGACTCTGCCCGAGAAAGTAATCTGGGTAGATGCCAATCTGGCTGATTTAATTTAATCTCCAACTGCTCATCAGAAACAGCATTCACTTCTATAATATGGTTATAAGTCGAATGCCAATATGCATGTTGGATTAACCTATTTAGGCAATGAGCAACATCTTGTGCTTTGAGTATACTCCCATCATGAAAACGTATCCCTCTGCGAATTTGAAATTGCCACCTTGTAGCACTGTCATTAGAGACCCAGTGATAAGCTAAATCACCGACTACACTCCCTTTCTCTACTGACGTCAAACATTGGCAAATTTGAGTCACCAAAAAACGTTCCGTACGCCGCTTCACCTTATGAGGTTTTAGCTCTTCTAACTCACGATGAAAAGGCATATAAGCAATACGACGAGCTGAGTGACTAGCGTCATTTAAATATGATTGAAACTCCCTTCCTGCATCTCTACCACCAAAGCTAAGGATACTAAGCAACTGATCTAAGTTTCCTTCATCGGCTAGACCTCTAGCGGATTCATAGCAAGCATCAATGGGCTCGACTTGGCAAGTAAGTATCGCTTTTTTACTTCTTCCAGAGCTTGCCTCCCATTGAATCCAACCAACACTCACCAATTTTTTTAGTATAGTTTGAACATGTCGTTCAGTGACATGCAGCAGAGCCGCTATCTGACTTATTTGACAAGTCGATACTCCAGGACCAAATGTTTGAAAGATTTGTTCGTAAATTTCAAGCTTACGCTTTAAGTTTGCCATTCAGTGTTCCAAAGCCCCCTAATTGAGTCAGGTAACCATATCCAGCGTTAATTAACCCATGTTCCATAATCGATTGGACTTGAGCTGTTACTTCTGACAATAGGATGTCAGATTCAGTTTTATTTTCAAGCACAAGCTGTGAAAAGTGATCGATTTCAAATTCAAAACCATTCCCCTCTACTGGATGATCGATGGTGAATGTTTTTCCTTGATATTCAATATCAATGACACTGGGATTCCACCATTTTTCTCGAATGGTAATGGCTAATTGATCACCACGTAATATCGCGACCCGTGGTAAATTTTTCACAATTGAAGCTGATATTTTTCCGTTAACCTGACCTGTAAAAGTAAAACAAGCATCGGTGTCAACGTATGACTCGGCCACCAGCGTTGACATCTCAACAACAGGTTCCGGGACATTAACCCCTAACGACCGACATAGGTCACAGTATAACCAAAGTCCGTAAACCCCCACATCGAGCGTTGCACCGCCCGCTAAATTTGGATTAAATATGAACAACTCGGGATCATATTCGTGTTCATTACCAAAGCTCGCTTCAATTGAAGTCAGTTTAAGGTTATGCCTGATCAGGTAGTTCTTCAATTCTTGGTAAGCTGGAAATGCAACGGTTTTCATGGCCTCTAATAATATCACCCCATTTTTTGTTGCTAACGCCTTCATAGATAACCAATCCTGTAGGTTGGTGAACGCTGGTTTTTCAACAAAGACATGCTTCTTATGGGTTAAAAATAGTTCAACTAAGGGATAGTGGTACGGATGTACCGTTGCAATATATACAGCATCAACATTAGGATCCGTTGCCATATCGTCGTAACAGCCATAGCTCACGTTACTTTTAAACTCTTCACCAAATTGTTCAGCGCGACCTAAATCTCTGGCGGCTACAGCATATAACTCGCCATATTGACTATTGCCATTCAAAGCCGTAGCAAACCGCCTAGCAATATTGCCTAATCCAGCGATTCCCCATCTTACTCTTTTGTCTGTATTAACCATGATTTATCTCACTATTTAACTTGTAGTTAAGAGTTTATAGGCAAAAGCATTCTTTAAATATGGAACAGATAATAGAAGTTGTTCATGATTTAAGGCGAGAACTGAATGGGGTGAGTGAAGGCATATCATTGACGCCTTCACTCCGATGATCAGGATAGGATTGTAATTTTAAAGTGCCCTGTAGACTACAATTCCCGGTTTACCTTGGACATATTCTAAAAATGGCGTATCAACGACTTTCATATTGTTAGAAAGTGATGATGCATTTCTATATACGGGTCCATTTTTCCCTCTAATAAATATCCCCGTGTGGGTTACATCTAGTCCTGCTATGTTTGTATATATACCAATGTAGTCACCATTTTCAAGGTTATTAACGACACTGCCATCTATACTATCGCCTGGAATATAGGATATTTTTCTTGATACTATTGGTAACCCTGCGATGTAAGTTCCACCATCCGCTTTTTGATTTAACTCTTTTTGTATCGTGTTAGTGTGCTCAGTTAAATACTCTGTTATATCTTCAGCATTTCTATCACCGTTATCATCTTCATAGGTCCAGTCTGAAAAGAAATGTTTTCTTAATAAGAAGTCAACTTTACTATTTTTATATCGCGTTTTAATTAAATTATCTGAAAAGTCATATGAAAAGTCATATGATTTTCTTAAAGATTCGACATAATCTAAAAAGGTAAAACAGTCTAATGCTCTGAAATCCGCTACAAACCTTTCTTTTTCTACACCAGATCCAATAAGACGATTTTTCACATAGGACGAATTTAAAAATAATTTAGAAATAGCTTTAATCTTTTTTGGGTTACTCTGATTTCTTTGTAAAATACGATCAAGCTTATTAGATTTTTTCTCATACAGAGATGCATAAAATTTAAAGTCATGCACTTTATGTTTGTTGGTTAAAGTATCATTGTTAACATTATGCTCCCCTAGTGCTGCATAACTAGAGGTACTAAACAATATTGATGTAAGTAAAATAGGTAAAACTTTTAACTTCATAATAAAAATCCATTTAAATATAAGTGGTTAAGTAAAATATGATAGAACTCGATAGTGATAAGTATTTATGATGAAATGGCAAAGATAATTGAGTCCGATTAAAGATTTGCTTGCTGACATCTGCATTTTCATCGGTTCCGGTGAGTAAATCACTGCGGTCTAGAATAGGTTCAAATTCATCATATAAAACAAGTTAAATCAATGTACTAATCGACAATATCACGTTGATAAATGCTAAAAAACTAAGGATTTATAAGTAACACTAAGTAACATTAAGTAATGCGTAGCGAGTGTATGTAAGATCGATATGAACATATTATGAATGGGTAAACATGAGTAACAAAAAATAGACAAACCAAAGCTTGTTTAGGTCCCATTAGGACTTAATGACATTCCAATAAAGCGGATTATCATTCATGTAGCCTTAATATACACTGGCTACATGAAAATAAATCAAACGCCATTTAACAAAATCCCACTTGCCTTAGCCATGATGATCATTGCCACTGGACAAGTGGGTGTCAGTATTTATCTGCCTTCATTGCCATTGATAAGCCGTGATCTTGGTGTGCCCCAAGCCGACATACAGCAGCTTGTCACCCTATTTTTAGTCGGCTTCGGATTATCGCAGCTTTTCTATGGTCCGTTGTCAGACGCTATCGGTCGTCGCCCGGTATTTTTACTCGGTCAAGGTATCTATTTGGTCGGAACCTTAATCTGTGTGCTACTCCCCGACAGCTATACTGCACTGATTACAGGTCGCTTATTACAAGGTTTAGGTGCAGGTAGCGCATCTGTATTAAGCCGCAGTGTCCTCCGCGATAGTTACAGCGGTAGCCAACTCACGCAAGCGATGTCCTATATGTCCATAACAGCATCTATCCTGCCTATTTTGGCTCCTGTTGTCGGCGGCTGGGCCGCATGGCATTTTGGCTGGCAATCCGTGTTTATCTTTGTATTGCTTTATCTATCGGCCATTGTCACTTTAGGATACTTTGTCTTACCTGAAACGTTACCACATGCAGTGACAAAATTTAAAATAAGAAAAACACTACGTGGCTACTGGCATTTATCACAAAACTACCAAGTGATCTCATCAGCAAGCTATAACTGGGTCGGTTACTTATCAACGCTGGTATCCGTGTCACTGCTACCCTTCTTATTACAAGAAGGATTAAAACTTAGTCCCGCAGAGTACGGAGAAGTGATGATCATCCCATCTACAGGATTATTAATGGGCTGCTTGATCTTAAATAAACTAAATAAACGCTTCACTACCAATCAACTAATATACTTAGCATCGAGCATTATGATGATGGCTGGCTGTTGGTTAGTGTTTAATGAGATGTCGTTGCCTAACCTGATATTTGGTTTTACTTTACTATCCATAGCACAAGGGATCTGCTTTCCATTATCGATGAGCATGTTACTGGCACCACACAGTAAGCAAGTCGGGGCGGTATCTGCATTATCGGGATCGGTACAGATGTGTATTGCCGGGCTGCTCGGTGGTTTTTTAATCAAACATTTGATCAACAGTCAAACAAGTTTGGGGGTTTTCTATTTACTCACAGGTTTAACCATAGCGCTGATATTAACGCATAGCCGACATCGGCATTTAAACCAATCCTATTTACCCTTAAACTCGCATGACTCGAAATAAACTTTTAGTTGTATCTACACCGCTTTCTTGCTCAAATAACGTTAACGTAATTTATGTAATTAAAATAAGGCGATAATTCGCCTCAATTGAGCAAAATAACCTAGCCATGAAATATAACCGCGTTTTTATTAATAGCCTGACCTATGAACTGGCTCCTGAGATCATAACAAGTACAGCACTAGAACTCCGCTTAGCTCCTTTATATCAAAAGTTACGAATTCCTGTCGGTCAACTTGCCGCTCTCACTGGTATTACCCAACGTCGCTGGTGGCCAAAAGACTACATGTTATCTGACGGCGCGTTAATTGCCGCACAAAAGGCCCTTGATGAAACGGGCATCAATGTCAGCGATATCGGCGCGGTAGTATATACCGGTGTCTGCCGTGACCAACACGAACCAGCAACAGCATGCCGTATCGCCGCAAAACTGGGCGTATCTAATAACACCGCCATTTATGACATCAGTAATGCCTGTTTAGGGGCCTTGTCCGGCATGTTAGATATCGCCAACCGCATCGAATTGGGCCAGATAAAAGCGGGTTTAGTGGTTTCTTGTGAATCTGCACGTCATATTGTTGATGTGACTATCGATGATATGCTAGCCGATCCGACCATCAGAAATTACGCCACATCACTGGCGACCTTGACTGGCGGCTCTGGTGCCGTTGCTATATTACTTACCGATGGCAGCTTAAATTTAGCTGGGTCTCGAAATCACCAATTATTAGGGGCCACGCACTTATCTGCGCCAGAACATCACGATCTATGCCAGTGGGGATTGAAAGAAATCGATACTCAGTTATACCGTGAATATATGCGTACCGACGCAGTCAAATTACTCAAAGAAGGCGTCGCACTGGCGCAAGAAACCTGGCAGCAATTTTTAGAGCAACGCCAGTGGACCCCTGAAGATGTCAATAAAGTAATTTGTCATCAAGTCGGTGCAGCCAACCAAAAGAAAGTATTAGCCGCCTTAAATATTCCGGTTGAAAAAGAGTTTCCGACCTTCAAATACCTGGGAAACATGGGCACAGTATCACTGCCGGTGACCGCAGCGATGGCCGACGAAGAAGGCTTTTTGAAGAAAGGTGACAACGTGAGCTTCTTAGGAATAGGCAGTGGCTTAAATTGTATGATGCTTGGATTAAAATGGTAACCCTATGTTAGATAAATTATTCCCGTTTAAACGTAACTACCTTGATCGTAACGGTCAGCAATATCATTACCTCAATGAAGGAACCGGAGAGCCTGTCGTTATGGTTCACGGTAACCCGAGTTGGTCGTTTTATTATCGAAATCTAGTCTCGGCATTAAGCACCAATTATCAGTGTATTGTACCCGACCATATTGGTTGTGGTCTTTCTGATAAGCCCGATGATAACGATTACGACTATACCTTAACCAGCCGAATTGATGATCTGGAAGCATTACTTGAGCATCTGGATATTAAAGAAAACATCACCTTAGTCGTCCACGACTGGGGCGGCATGATAGGTATGGGTTATGCCGCGCGATATCCAGAGCGGATCAAACGCCTGGTGATCTTAAATACAGCGGCTTTTCATCTGCCTTTATCAAAAGCGTTTCCGCTACCATTATGGATCTGTCGCAGTACCTTTGTCGGCACGTTTTTAGTGCGCGGTTTTAATGCCTTTTCATCTATCGCTTCGATTGTTGGCGTTCGTCGCAAAGCAATGAGCCGAGATGTTCGCCGCGCTTATGTATCGCCTTTTAACTCTTGGCGTAACCGTATTTCCACCTTACGTTTTGTGCAGGACATTCCGCTAAAACCTGAAGATCGAAATTATCAGCTAGTCTCTGATATTAGCGATAGTCTGGCTAAGTTTTCGACTGTGCCAACCCTGATTTGCTGGGGATTAAAAGATTTTGTGTTTGATAAACACTTTTTAGCGCAATGGAAACAACGCATGCCGCACGCGCAAGTGAATGAATTTGATGACTGCGGTCATTATATTCTTGAAGACGCCAGTGATGAAGTTATCGGGCTAATTACTGACTTCATCACAGATAAGGGCTGAATTATATGGCAATCAGCGCAACCTCAGAGGCGATGAACTTCTGTCGCCATCTCTCCCACGCAGCATTCGCGACCCCCGACTCTCTCGCTGTCGCCGTGCAGCGTAGCAGTAGAGGTCAATTGGTTTATGACGAAATTAATTTATCGTCTCTTGATCAGCAAAGTGATGAACTCGCCTATGCGCTAAATGCTTATGGCATAAAACGAGGAATGAAAGCCGTATTAATGGTCACGCCAAGCATTGATTTCTTTGTCTTGACCTTTGCATTATTTAAAGCGGGTATCGTGCCGATCTTAGTTGATCCAGGAATGGGGATCCGTAATCTAAAACAATGTTTTAGTGAATCGGCTCCCGATGCTTTCATTGGTATTCCCAAAGCCCATATCGCACGTAAACTGTTTGGCTGGGGTAAAGACAGTGTCAGATGTAGCCTGACCGTCGGCGGCTGTGAAATACTGTCTCGCCTCACCGGACAAATGAGCTTACAGCGTTTATTAACTGAGTATCGTGCCAATTTAACCCCAAATAAACATCAAGATGAGCAGGTTAAGCCTTATCCTATCGCGCTATTTGATAACAGTGAATTGTGTGCCATATTATTCACCAGTGGCAGTACTGGCGTGCCTAAAGGCGTTGTTTACAGCCACCAAATGTTTGAAGGACAAATACAAGCGCTCCGCGATGATTACGGTATAAAGCCCGGAGAAAGAGATCTCAGTACCTTCCCGTTATTCTCGCTATTTGGTCCAGCGCTGGGCATGGCGTCAATTATTCCAGATATGGATGCCAGCAAACCGATAACCGCTAACCCGAACTTTATCTTTGCTGCCATTGAAAAATACCAGTGCACTAACCTGTTTGCTAATCCGGCATTAATCGAGATCCTTGGTCAAGCAGGCTGCAAACACGGTCAACCGCAGATATTAACCAGCTTGAAACGCGTGATATCTGCTGGAGCGCCAGCAACCTTATCGTCAATTTCACGCTTTACTCGCTTGCTTAAAACCGATGTAGAGGTATGGAATTCTTATGGTGCCACAGAGTCATTGCCCCTCACTAAGATTGGCAGTAAAGCACTGTTAACCATGCAAGACATTACCAATAATGGTGGCGGGATCTGCGTTGGCCAGCCAATCAAAGATGTTGAGATCGCCATTATTGCGATCAGCGAAGATGTCATTACAGATTGGGATAATGACTTAACCTTACCAACCCAACAAATTGGTGAGATCGTCGTGAAAGGACAAGTAGTCAGTCAGCGCTATTATCGCCGCGACGTTGCCACCCAACAAGCCAAGATTAAAGACCCAACGAGCACTGAATCACAGCCAGTGTTTCGACACCGCATGGGGGATCTTGGATATGTGGATGAACAAGGTCAGTTATGGATGTGTGGACGTAAAGCGCACAGCGTAGCCACGCCGAGTCAACGCTATTTTTCGATCCCTTGTGAGCGAATATTTAATACCCATGAGCAAGTGAAACGTACCGCACTGGTGGGGATCCAATACCAAGGTGAAACCATACCGTTACTGTGTGTCGAATTAGAAAATGATGCTGTCATCTCGACTGAACAGTTATTTAACGAACTTAACGCGATTGGCAATAAACATCAGCAAACATCCGCGATCAACGCGTTTTTAATTCACCCTGATTTTCCTGTCGATATTCGCCACAATGCCAAAATATTTCGTGAGAAATTAGCTCTTTGGGCACAAAAACAAGCACCTTATAATCGTTAACAGTATTCTAAAACAAGGTCTTAATATGACGAATTTCAGTTTACGTCCGCCCGCAGAACAACGTGCACTTACTGCATTATCTGCGACCACCAAACATGTATTTGTCACTGGTGCCGGTGGTTTTTTAGGGACCAGCATCTGCCGGGCATTATGTGCTGCCGGAATTAAAGTCACCGGGTTCGCCCGTGGCCATTATCCGCACTTATCAACGTTAGGTATCAACATGGTGCAAGGCGATATCAGCGATTTGTCGACGCTCACCGCGGCGATGAAGGACTGTGACTTGGTCTTTCATGTCGCATCGAAAGCAGGTGTATGGGGTTCGAAAGCTGATTATTATCGACCTAATGTGGAAGGTACTGCCAATATCATTCAGGCCTGTCAGTCACTGGCTATCGAGCGCTTAGTATATACCAGCACCCCAAGTGTGACATTTACGGGCGAAGACGAGGCAGGGATCAATGAATCGCAACCTTACGCCCAGTCATTCTTAAATTATTATGCGCAATCCAAAGCGCTTGCCGAGCAAATGGTACTGGCCGCTAATAGCGATAAATTAAAAACCCTTGCCTTAAGGCCACATTTAATTTGGGGACCCGGTGATCCGCACCTAGTGCCACGAGTCATTGCCAGAGCCAAACTCGGTCGATTAAAATTAGTCGGTAAAGAGGATAAACTGGTTGATACTATCTATATCGACAATGCCGCCTATGCCCATATTCTGGCGGCGCTAAGGCTCGCCGACCCTACGCCAAGTTGTGCTGGTAATAGCTACTTTGTCAGTAATGATCAACCTATCACGATGGCCAGCATGCTCAATAAAATACTCCATTGTGCTGATTTACCACCGGTGACGAAACGCGTACCAGCACTACTGGCCTACTTAGTCGGCACCGTACTGGAGAAGGTATACCAGTTACTTGGCAAGACCCAAGAACCAATGATGACGCGTTTTGTCGCGCGTCAATTATCAACCAGCCATTACTTTGATATCAGCGCGGCTAAAGCGGACCTTGGTTATCAGCCTCAGGTATCTATTGATGAAGGTATGCAGCGTCTAAGAGCCTCTTTATCAGGAGACATCAAAGTTTGATTACTTTTAAAGTTTCGTCTCTTTGAAAATAACCATTAAGATCCTTTGGAGAAGCACGGAGTCAGTCTAGTTTAGCTGGCTCGATTCTCCCATTCACGACGAATCATCCCATATTTAATCGAATCATAATACTCTCCTTGGTAGTAACGAACCTTACGTAAACAGGCTTCTTGTTGAAAGCCTAACTTCTCTGCGCAAGCCATCATCCGAGGATTTCCAGACCAAGTAGTTAAACCAACACGCTCAATGTCCAAAACAGCAAATAAGTAGCTGGTCCATTGTGGTAGCGCTCTATAAGCCAAACCTTTACCCCAAAAATTAGAGTCGTAGATTACAATCCCCATTTCTAGCCAGCGAGTAGACTCACATTCCCAGTAATAACTAACAGTCCCAACTGGCACGTCATTTACTGTAACTAATTGGATATCTGAACCATCGCATAAACGTGAGAAGGTATTTCTTGAAAACTCGTTCAATGATGGCGTTGAATATGGAAAATAAGGAGCATTAAACTTAGTCCACTCTTCATCGCAAGTTATCAAATAATAAATTGATTCCAATTCACTAGGCTTTGCCCTACGAATTTTCACTTCATCAAGTTCCTTCATAGTGTGCTTAAACCTTTTCTGAAAGTAATCGTACTTCACGTTGTGGAAAGGGGATGGTGATTCCGTTTTGTTTCAGTGCCTGAAACATCTTTAGGTTAACGCTGTATTTCACTTCAAAATAGTTTTTCGTTGGCACCCAGAAACGTATGCCCAAATTAATTGAACTATCGCCAAAGGCTTCAATGCCAATTTGCGCGGCAGGATCTTTGGCTACTGCATCTATGCTAGCCAGCACAGTACTTAAAGTGGCAATAGCCTGTTCAGGATCGTCGTTATAACTAATGCCGATGGAGGCTTCCACCAACATGTATTCAAAGGAATTATGCAGGATTTCACCAACGATATGCTTGTTGGGAATACTGATTTCATCACCCTCTTCATTCGTGAGGATCGTCATCCCAAGAGTGATCTCTTTAATCACGCCAATGACGCCCTGGATTTTGACGGTATGACCTACCACAAACGGACGGGTTAAAATAATAGTAACCCCCGCGGCATAGTTTGACAGCATACCTTGCAGGGCCAAACCAGCACCCAATGCCAACGCACCGACGGCAGCAATAAACGGCGCCACACTGATCCCGAGTTTGCCCAATGCAATCACTGCGACCATCACAATGACGAGCATGCGCACAGCATTGGAAATAAATCCGCTCAGGGTGACATCAACATCATGCTTTAGACATTGGGCAGCAATAAAGCGTTGAACTTTACCAGCCACCCACAAGCCGATGATGAAAATAATCATCGCACCAAAAGTCTGGAAACTGTATTGCACCACAAATTCAGTTATGATGGTATACACGTTCTGCAGTTGTTCTAGCTCTTCTTGTAACGCGATCTCGTCCATATTGTTGTCCTTTAATCCTTTAAATTCCCTGAATAATGATATTGCTTGCCAATGCTCATTGACGTTCGATCGGTTACGGTTACGTTTATGTCTTGCCTGTTTATCTCATCACAGCGATGACACGGAACTCTGTATATAAGATTAGGTTATCGATAACAAAAGAGGTTATTTTCCGCTGACATAAGCTTGATATTTAGATAGTGAGCGTGACGTCGTCACACTCACTATTGAACATAATAAAGAACCCCTAGAATTAGAAGCCTTAAATATTATATTTTGAATGAACCTACATGAAGATCTAAAGTTTGAGCAAGCTGCTCCAGAGTTTTACTAGACGCTTCTAGCTCTTGGCTAGCGATCAAGCCTTCTTGAACAGAGTTATTGACCGAATCCATATTCATATTGATTTCATTTGCTACACAAGATTGCTCTTCGGTAGCAGTTGCGACTTGGGTATTCATATCAAGGATAGTAATGACTTGCACTGATATGTTTTCGAGAACTTCCAGAGCTTGAGCTGTGGTTCTTGTACCCTCTTCTGTTAAAGATCGACTACTTTCCATCGCCTCTACCGCATTTTGGGCCTCATGCTGCAACTGATTAATCATACTTTGAATTTCATCGGTTGACTGTGCAGTTTTAGTAGCAAGATTTCTGACTTCATCTGCGACGACAGCAAAACCTCGGCCAGCCTCACCCGCTCTGGCAGCTTCAATTGCGGCGTTGAGAGCAAGAAGATTAGTCTGTTCTGAAACACCTCTGATCACGTCGAGTATAGACCCGATTGACTGTGTTCTTCCCGCTAATGCTGTGATAACCGATGACATGTTACTCATTTCACCACCAAGGCTATTGATGGTATTAGATGAGTCTTGTAATGTTTTACGCCCAGCTTGAGTTTCGCTATTTGCACCATCAGCCGAATTTGCAGCACCCGCAGCATTTTGCGATATCTCATTAATAGTCGCGATCATTTCATTTATTGAAGTTGCGACTAATAACGTTCGCTCGCTTTGTGCTTCACCTCTTGATAACCCAAGCTGAGATTGACTGCGAAGTTCTGTCGCTGAACGACCTATACCTAACCCCGTATCTACGACTTTGGAAATTATTTCATTAATATTACCCACAAAGATATTGAATGCTTTAGAAATATGGGCTATTTCATCCGTTCCTTGCACAGGTAATCTAACGGTAAGGTCTCCATCGCCTTTTGATATATCGTCTAATGCCTGTTGCAAGCCAGCAAGCGGTTTGAAAAATCGACCCAGTAGCCACATCAACACGAAAGCACATATCAGGAAGATAGCAATAATTGCGATTAACTGAGTGATTACAATATCTGCTACAGCATCATCGACTTCTGAAATTGGGATACCAATATCAAAAGCACCCAATAACTCACCATTCTTATCATAAACGGGGACCATTATGTCGTACACCCACATGTCTTGCACATCCGCATACCATTTAGAGTATTTTTGCTTGCCTTTCCCTGCAGCTTCTACAGTGTAGCTATCTTTATAGATCTTATTTAACTTGCTTATATCACTATGTGCAACGGCTTGGATGTTTCGGTCTATGAAAATCGCGTAGCTAATATCTGAACGTTCTGAAAGTGACAGTACTAACTCTTGTAAATCAACCAATGGCTGGGAAGACTTTTGTAATACATACTCAACGTTTTTAGCAATGACTTCAGCCTTTACTTGGGATTTTTTTAATATAATGCCATCAATTTTTTGATTAGATATATAAGCAGTAGAGGTGATACTTGTTATGCCTGCGATCGCAAACATAACGAATACCGTTATTAATATTAGATTTTTCATACACGACATCCTTGGTGTTATCATTCAGTTACAGTAATTAAATACCATATATTCATTCCACTTGTTATCATCTAGAATCAACAGGCTACAATAACTAAAATATTCTACCCCCGCTTTTAAATCAGAGCATAGATTGAAAAATCAGAATACCATGATGCCATGTTACAGGACATTGAAACTTGTTAATTTAAGGTGAGGTTTACCGCTATTTAATCTACTTTTTACAATTGTAATGGCTCATTCGAGGCTTTCTTTATCTAGAGAGAAAATCGTCGATATACGGCTTATTGAACGTGAAGATGCTAATGCGCAGGTCATGGTTATTCAGGAAAAAAGTCCTCTCTAACGCTTATTCTACCCCTTTAGAATCAATTTTAACCCGTAATTCTGGATGGACCATTTTACACTGTCTTAGTGAATCCCCCTTTCGCGTTGATTCTAATGGAAATACTTATTTCTAATATTTTTGTAATATGCGATACAAGTCACCATAAAATGGAGAGCACCTTGAATAATATTTAATCTAATCAAGGCTGGATCACAATTTAACTCGTGATAAGGTTACCGAGTGCTGTTGTGATATGGGAACGAAACACCTGCACAACCAAGAAAGGCAATGAGCATGACAAAATGCATCTGTAATTTTTCGCTTTTACCTATCATAAATCGCTCATTCCTTGACTAAATTTGATAAGAAGTCGAGCCACATAACGCCTGTCGGATTACATGGCCTTGTTAAGTGATTGCACGCTGAAGTTCCCGCATATTCCTGATGGTGTGCAAACATGAAATTGCACTATGTATATTGTTTGGATCATACAATATTGGGCGCATACCTGCTGCCTTAGCTGCTGATATACCTACCGGACTATCTTCAACAACGGCACATTCATTAGGTTGGAAACCCATTTCTTTTGCTGCGTGTAAAAATATACCAGGATCAGGTTTCCAAGAGTCGACTACATACGAACTATAGATTTTTCCATTAAAGTGCTCGGTCAGTCCAGTAATGGACAACGCTTTTTTAATTTTATCAAGTGGACCACTAGATGCGACACATTTAGGCAGTAAGATTTCGTTTAATGCTTTGTCCACACCTTCGCACGGTCTTAATTCTTTTTCAAAGAGCTCATCAACAAGTATTCGATAGGAGGTTACGAAATTATCTTTTAAATTAATTTGGTGTTCTGATTCTATATCCTGAAGGATTGCAGCTAATTTACCACCACGATACTTTTCCATCATCTCTGTAGCAGAGGAATCTATACCGTAATTTTCTAGCATCATTTCAAGGCCAAGATTACAAAGGTACTCACTGTCAACTAATGTTCCATCGCAGTCGAAAATTATACACTTAATCATATTATCCACTTAACAGATTATATAAACGGAACCAAATATACTATTAATTACAAATAGATAACTGAATCGACATAAGTATATTGTAAATGGGTTACGGCTTTATTTCTACCCATGTATCAGCAGCACCATCAACACACCTAGTTTTAAGTGAACAAATAATATTTGGGTTAACTAAACGAAAATTAACAGCCATTCTATTTTTATTGCCAATTTTTGTTGGTGTGTAATGAGTTAAACAACCACAATTATTACAGTGATGGAATTCAAGTGTTTTGTAACCCCAGCAATATGAAGATATAACATCTTTTGCAGCGTTAATCGTAACTTCTGTAGGTGAAAAATACGCCCAGAGTGATGCATATTTACTACAAACGGAACAATTACAACTGGTGACTGTTTCTGTTGTGGCTGGAACAGCTATTTTGATATTGCCACAATGGCAGCTTACCTCAATCATTTAGTGAAACTCCTTGATGTTAAACACCCAAATAGGTGTCGATTGCGTGATACCCGTCTATATCTTCAAATGTTTTACCAACAACATCCCAGTAATCGTTATATGAAGGAACAACCTTACATTTTTCATCAATCATCTGTTTGTAGCTTTCCTCCGTGTCGTAGCTTTAAGCGTGAAGAGAAACCTAATCCACCATATCTGTTTAATCGCTTGTTAGTCATTCACAATTACAACTACAACTACAACTACAACTACAACTACAACTACACAACTGATTTTATTGGGATTTAACTTTATAGCAAGAAAAATAAAACTGTTTTATGACAAAGTGTGACAACACGGAGATAGATAAGCTACCTAACAAAGCTAGGTGTCTGGAATAATCATTGGTGGGAGTTAGTTCGCTAGATTTTATGTAGCGAACCATTATCTTATTTAGAGTGACAGAGCAATTAACGCTGCTCTAAAGGATATGAGCGATAGCTCCACATACCATATACGCGTAAAGCATCACGGTAAATACCTAACAATTCACCATCACTTGGTACTTTAAGCTCTTCTAATGGTCTGTCATTCGCAGCATAAGTGTCAAAGGAGACACCTTTAGGACCAGTCTGCCAGCTTGCTACTTCAAATAATGTTTGTCCGCGGCGAACATGACTTGCAGAACTGATAATCGTTGCATGATCAATATTATGACGAGCCAAAGCGTAGCTGCTATACAGTGCATTTTCTACCGTACTTCTCGCGTAGTTATCTTCTATAATACGAGATGAATCAATACCGTGTTTCACTAACCAATCAGCCATTAGTTTACCTTCGGTTTTGTGGTTTTTAGGCACGCCACCAGTAACCACAATATAGGACTCAGGGTTCTTTTTCGCCATAGTCAAGGTTGCGTTAAGTCGGTCAATTAAAATTGGGTTCATGCTACCATCTGGATTTAACGCATAACCTAACGTAATGATCGCGTTATTGCCTTTGCCTGATTTTTTGATTTTATTGCTTAGTGGCGTTTCGACAATGCGGTCAATGGTAGATATGATTTTCTTCAAGTCCGCTACGCGTCCTTTATTCAGTCCTTCTAATGCGTTTAGATGGCGAGAAACTTCACTTTTGTTGCCTTTAAAGTTCTGCCAAATAACTAAATAAGAGTGTGCATCTACGTCATCTGGAGCCACGCTTAAGATTTGGGTGAATAGTTCAATCGCTCGGTCTACATTCTTGTTATAGATCTGAGCATTCGCTGCAGAAAATAGCAAATCGATTCGGTAAGGTTCTAATTGATAAGCATCAAGCAAGTTATTGGTGATGATTTCCATATTGCTTGGCATTTTTGCCGTAAAACCAGCATGAGATATACGAGCTGGATTTTTGAAGGCTTGATAAGCATCGTTAAGTAGTTGATCGACTACTTGACGTTGGGATGTCATTTCCGTGTAATTAGCTCGCGGCTGAATAACATCTGACGCTGCAACAGTTTGCGCTGAATAAATAGAACTTGAAAGAATAAGTGCAAGGGTAAGTGTAGATAATTTGCTTTTCATGATTGTACCGAATGTATAAACAGGTGTCTTATCCTACAGTGATAAAGCTTTGGTATAAACCCAAAGAGTTTCTCCGATTAAGAAATAACCTTAATAGCCGCTATAACAGAAGTATGACGATGAATTATATTTGTATTTTTCAATTAACTCTATAACATACATGTAAAATGTTACTTATGTGAGTATACAAACTCAGCGAACTTGTAACCATACAATTTATAGGAAAAATTTATGCGCTCACTATTTTTACGAATGCGTTTTATTCACTGGCTGGGTGCTGTTGCACTGTTTATTAACGCGCTATTTTTAACTGATAATCTAACTGCACAGATCATTCAATATGTCGTTATAGTATTTTTAATCCTCCACGACATCGATGAAAAATACTGGGGAGTAGACTCATTAGAAAATGTCACTGGATACATGAAATCTTTTGAGAAAAAAGATCTTTCAATCCCTTGCGACTTAGATAGCCGCTACAACAGTGAGATTGGTAACGTGCTAGATGTAATCAACGCCTTCCGAATAAATGTGAAAGATGCGTTGGTCGATATTCAAGATCAAGCGAATACCTCGGATGATATTGCAGAGCTCCTTAAACTAAAAGCGCAAAATATCTCTTCACGCATTCAAGAACAGGATAATCATGTTGGTTATCTGACGGATAGAATCGACACTTTGGACAGTACTTCTGTTGCGCTACAAGAAAAAGCAGAAGAAACGCGTCTGCAAGTAGAACGAACCCACGCAGGACTAATTATATCCAATAATAATATGGGGTCGATGTCCAAAGGACTCAAATCATACATCAAAAGTAACGACGAGCTACACGGTAAATTCAACCTGCTTTCAGAGCAAACGAAGTCTATTGAGAATGTGGTATCCGTGATACATAATCTAGCCGATCAAACAAATTTACTCGCATTAAATGCAGCTATTGAAGCAGCTCGAGCAGGTGAACATGGCCGAGGCTTTGCAGTAGTCGCTGATGAAGTCAGAAACTTAGCTATATCGACTCAACAAAGTCTGGTTCAAATTAACCAAATCATCGCAAATATTTCTGCCGCCGTAGTCGATGCTGGTGAGCAAATGAAAATACAGTCATTAGCCATCACTTCACTATCGGAACACACAGCTTCGAGCCAATCAGAATTGGAGGTCGCTTGTAGTAATATAGATGGGATTTTGTCATTAATCGGCGAAAATGAAACTAAAGATAATGTTGATATTCAATATATTAATCGCTTAGTGAGAGATGTTGCAGGCGAAATTGAAAAACTTAAAAACCTCTCGGGTTCCAATGCTCATGACAGTAGCGAATTGGAACAACAAGGCCATCGTCTAAGTGAGGCTACAGCACAAATTGTAGTACAACTTGGCAGTTTTAAAACTCGCTAACGCTAGCAGCCTAGAGTAAGCTCTAATAGAGAGGCCACATGAGAATGACTCGTTTCACCGATTATAGCTTACGCACCTTGCCAAATGCGGTTATGTGTAATTTTCCAGTAACTCGAATACGCTATTAGGTTAAATTACTGCTTTTCCATAATACCGCGCCTTTGCCTGTCTGAGCTAAGATGTCTTGCGGATTTCTTAGTTTACACTTATTGATAGATAGGCAACCACAACCTATGCATTCATCAAGGTCATCTCTCAACGTTTGTAAACGGTTAATACGTTCGTCTAACTGTAACTTCCACACATTTGCCATCGCTCTCCACTCTTCTTCTGTGGGGGCTTTTTCTTTGGATAACTGAGAAAGCATTATTGTCACTTCTTGTAAAGACACACCCAACTTTTGAGCCATTTTAATCACAGAGATTCGCCTTAACACACTGCGGTCATAGCGGCGCTGATTTCCAGCATTACGCCAACTTTGAATAAGCCCTTTCGTCTCATAAAAGTGCAAGGTTGATACCTTAACACCAGCCCTTGCGGCGACTTGCCCAACACTCATTTCCATCTGATTTCCCTATCTAATTTTGTATTTAAGTTTATGAAAATAGGACTTTACCTCAACATAGGTTGAGGTATTAGACTAGCACTAATATAAATAAAAAGCATGGAGCATAAAATGAAAAATAGAACTATTCCCTATCTATTCGCGCGATTTTTTGATGGTATTTCATCTGGAATGTTTATGATGGCGTTACCATGGATCATGCTTTCAGAAGAAGGTATGGGGTTGTTTGTGGCGATTACGGCATTGGTTTGTACCTCTTTATCATTTGTTTTTACACCATTTTTTGCCACTTTGATAGATCGCCATTCTAGAAAGAAAGTGTTGGTCGTCATGCAGTTAATACAATCAAGTACCGCATTGATGGTGTTCATTGCTTATTACAACGGTATTCAGTCTCACTGGCTTTTGGCTTTTGCTCAGTTAATATTTTGGTTAAGTAATGATTTAGCTTGGAGTTGTAATAATGCTTTCACACAAGAAAACTATCGCCAGGATGAATACGCGAAAATATCCAGTTATCAAGAAATCGTTATGCAAGTCACAACACTTGGTGCTGGCGCATTAGGGATTATTTTACTTGAATACTGGTCAATGCTTGAGTTTTCATTTTTGGCTACATTTGCTTCACTCCTGTCTGGATTATGCTATATAGCGATCCCTTACAAGCGCCAATTCAGTCCATCCTTAAAAGAGGCATTCTTTAAGCAACTTGTCGCAAGCAAAAGCATATTTTCTAAACAAAAACACTTTTATGCATTTTTGGCATTATCTTGCTTATCTTATCCAGTATTGACCTTTCTGGTAAAACTTGTCCCTATATATTTCGCAGAACAAGGCATCAGTGGTAGTTGGTTTGCGGCATGGGAAATGAGCTATGGCTTAGGTGCGTTACTAAGTGGATTGCTGATTGCTCGCCTTTTAAGGCGTTATGAGCATGAAAATGCAATGATAGTTTCAATTCTAGTGATGGCGATCTTACTTCTTTTGATGGGATCTTACCTTTCCCCTACTTTGATTATATTACTTACTATTGGCCTTGGTTTTTTCAATTCATATAATCGTATTGCAAGAACCAATAAGATGCATCATGTCATTGCGATGGAAGAAAGAGGACGCGTTGAAGGTGGATTAAAACTGTTCTCTACACTAGCACAAAGTTTGAGTTACGTCGTTATTGCGCTGTTAAGTTACTTACAACTCACAGCCTTAGGTTTCATTATTATCGGGATAGTATTGCTGATCGCAGGGCTGATAATGCTGCACTTAAAACAGCGTTCAAATATTAAGACATTTTTGAATCAAGCTGAAATTATCGGTCACTAGTCTATTGATAGAAACTATACGACCGTCGTTGCTTGCTGTATTAAAATTTAACGAATATTTAAGTACCACTACTGGACAGTAGTGGTACTTAATAGTGGCAGAGCTACCCTTGTTAATCGGCCGAGTATTACAGTTGCCCAGCAAACAATTCAAACACGGGGATTTCATTATCGTCCAGCATGCCCATGGCTTCGGGATAGCCCACCACATGCTGGTATATACCTTGTGCCAAATAGTTATACAACAAAGGCTTAAATCGACCTTGTATAGGCTCAGCGTCAGCCTCAATTTGTTGATAGCCTTTATGCCACGACAAGGCTAGCATAGCCGAGATCATGCTAATCACAAGCGGCCCTGGCAGCAGAAAATGGGACTTGTATAACAAGAACAACTTGCGCAGAGACTTTTGATTCCAGGCATGGGGGGCTACATCTAAGGAGTTAGCTACACGAATACACTCGCCCTCTGCAAAGCGCTGATCGGAATACGTGGCGAAGTCTTTATTACCTGCGGAAGGGCCCGCAAAAGCAACCGTCGATATTTTTGCGCTCTCAGGCAATTTTTCGCCCTGGATATCCTTCAGCCACAAAGCCAGTGTCGGCGCTAAAGCACCACCCAGACTGTGCCCCGTCACGCAGATATCAACGGCGTCTTTACCCTCAATGTCGCCCTGCAAAAATGCTAATAAGCTCTTACCCTCTCCTGGTACGCCGGGTTCCGCAATCATTTCCTGTAACTTGGTTATGCCAATTTCAGTGCTCTTCGAGATTTTTGGTTTCAACTTAGCTGCAGGTTTTCCGTACTGCCACGGCACCATGCTAGCCACTTGAAAATCTTCTATTAACCAGTCTTTCAGTCCCACGGGATTAGTGCCGCGTATGCCTATAACATAACGTGACGGATCTTTAATATTGCGCACCAGGTACATTAAGTTGTCATCAAACAAGGCAAGGTCGAAGATAAATACTCCCGGCCCCCAGACCAACTCCCATTCATCTTTAACAGGTGCCCAGCTGGTTAAGGCATGCTTAATATCTTTCTCAATTGTTTGAGCATTACACTTATCGGGACCAATTACATCAAATCCATAGTAAGACATATAAGCAAAGGCCAACATGGTTTGGCTTTTTGAATAACTCATGATCTATTTCCTTTTCATTAGGCACGGTAAACCCGCCATCAAGCAAATGCTTAACAGAGGGACTTAATTACCGCGTTAATTAATAACCAGGTCCGGTATGCAGTACTGAGGGTACTGAACGGAAATAGTTGTAGTTGTGCTGCTTATCTTCTTCCGTAGCAGTCCACTCCGTCTCTAACTTAGCAAGATCTTCTTGCAGCTGGTCAAACACCTTGTGCATATCGTCCTTATACTTCGCATCGACACCATTGAGCAGGTTAGTAAAGTCACCTTGCAGTAGCGTGAATCGAGCCTTGCCGGTTGCCAATGCCACGAATGCCAAAGAACGCCATTCATTTATAGCGGTAGTGCCGCCATCCATAGGCACTTGAACCTTGCTAATACGAGGGTCCAGAGCCGCACGTATACCCGTTGTGCCATAAACTTGATGACGAATAACCGTGTGATGAATAGTGTCCGAAGCAAAGCGTGCAACACCCGCCTTAGTCTGGAAGCTCTCGTAACGTGCAGGTAAACCCTTGACCATGACCTGTAACAAACCAGCGTGAAAATCTTGTAAGTACTTATCCGCTTGTACCGCAGCATCATTCGTATAAATAATATCGATCAATGCCGTGGTATAGCCATTCCAGATTTTAGCGTAATCTAACTCCCACTTAATACAGGCATTCGGCAATAGCTCGCCGGGCTTACCCGCAGAACCCTGCATAGTTAGCATCGCAGCACGCGCTTCAAAATCTTCATCTGCACCATACTCGAAGTTGGAGTAGCAGTCGTTTAAGTGGTGCACCAAGCTATCATGGGTGGTCGCAAAAATTTGACTAAACACCGCGCCCTCTTGAACCAAGTGTTCGGTAGTAATCCCTTCCGCCAACTCATGGGCAAAGAAGTGCAAATACATGAATGTTCTGAATGGATGCGCCCACTGCCCTTGCGCCTCAAAGGCGTCATGCATCGCCACTTCAACCAGGTTATAAGTCATATGTATTTCAGCCAAGTGCTTACCGCTGATCACTTGATAATACATAGAAGCTAATACCAAGCTTTCCGCACGACGGAAGCTAGGGCTGCGCGGGTCTGCTAGCAATACATCAGTGGAGTGAGGCGCCACGACAGAAATCAATTCCAAACGCTTCTTTGTGCTGTTTACTTTAAAGTAAGCCGCACCGCCATAGGACTCATAATCAGGCTTGGTTTCATAGTTCTCTAAGAAGCGGAAATCAATGGTCAACATACCCTCGCCCATTTCTGGAGCAGGCTTTAAGAAAGGCGATGCCACACCAGACTCGGCCAAATACCCCAACAACTGGCCTTCTTTAAAAGCAGCAATCGCAGGCTCAGGCGCTGTGTCCATATTGCCGCCGTCGGGTAGATGTAAACCAAATATTTTCTTCGTAAACAAGCCAGGCCAGTATTCAGAACCGTCGCTCCAAATAGCCATACGCTTTTTATTGGTCAAGGGAATTTTAACATTCGCTTGAGGCAGGTAGTGATCCAGTATCGCCATGACAGAGAAAGCGGTCCTTGCTGTCTTTATCAATTTTTTAAACAGAGTGACTGATTCCTCGATATTAACAACGGCAGGAATACTCAAACGCTGCAGTAAAAACTCGGGGTGCACTTGATAGTATGGTTTCAAGGTGGTTTTTGAAGGTGGCTTTTTACCACCATAAACTTCCGTCAAATTAAGCGGATGAGGAAAACGGTCTGCGCTAACCAAAAAGAAATACACCGGCGACCAAATCTTATTACTCAACATGACGAGGAAACCACCGAGGGTCTTCGGCAATAAAACCACCGTCAATACCAAACCTGTAATACAAGCACCCACAAAACCCCATAGAGCCAAAGAGCCCTCTGGTAGCACCACTGCAACTGACTGAGAAAAGCCAATGTCTGCAGCCGTCACTTTTAAGATTGCGCTGTACAGTAAAATACCAGAGATAGTACTAATAGTATGGAAGACTGTGCTCCTCCAGGGAGTCGCAGTACCGATCAACAATGCCGTTAGCTGCGATGCAGCCTGCCCCACTAGCAACCACGCAATGATTTCTCCGCCTGCTGGGATTGTACCTGTTAGCACCATGATTATTTGAGCAACCTGAATACCCGCCAGCGCGAATGCCACAAGGGCCTGTGCACCGCCAAAGAACAAGGCGAAACCCAAACCAAAACAGGCGCCGCCCGCAAGATAGAGCATGGCAAAGCGCATGTCTGCATGAGTAACAACCATACAAGTAATAAAGAAGAAGATGGTAGTAACCACAGGGGCTAAGTTTAATAGACGAAGATTTAAAATGAATACGCCAAACTTAGTTCGCGTTTGCTGAAAGGCATGACCGCTCAGTAACAAACCCAGTTCAAACAACATACCCAAAACACTACCAATGATAGTGAACAAGAAAGGCATCCACATCCATGCGGCCATATTCGCCCCAGCCTGAGGAGGTTTCAAAAAGGTAAACAAATCACCCAGCCAAGCCAAGCCCGTAACAGAGGGATTGAGCAGCTGAATAAACATAACGCTAGACAACGCTGCCATAAACAACAAACTCAATATAGAAAAAATTGAGGGCAAGATTGCATAGGTAGGCTGTTCTGGCTTTTGAAAGCGGACTTCATCCGCATATTGAATAGGTATGGGGGCTGGTATAGGTGATCTTTTTATTTGTCTGACGACCTCGTTACCGACTCTTTTAATGGATGCAGGATCCTGTCCCGCATCATCCTCCAGTTGAACTGCTGTTTCATTTTTCATATTTGCCCTTTTTGCTTATTTATTATTTAAGTGAGAGTTTTATTCGACATTCCGCACGTAGTTTTGGTAAATTTCGAAGGAGTTGCCTACACGTTCGTAAAAGATACGACTGTTACCCATGATAGATTTTTAAATGTGAATAAGAATGTAATATGAAATTTAAGCAATGTACCACCTCATCAATAATTCAGAAGAAAGACAATATTAATATGGCATGGAAACTTTTTAATATTCAATAAGTAGTAACTATAATTATACTTACTGTGATCTACTCACCAATAAGTATAATTATTTAGGGGTGCGGTACGTAGGTTTTATAATTATTGCTAACAAAAAACTGGACATTCGCCATTAGAAAAATTATTGCGACCTAATTAAACGGTCGAAGGATACTAGTTTTCTAACGCAGAAAGGGAAAATAACGCCAGAGGTTGGCATAGCTGGTTTGGGATCTTATGATTGCTTTGGACAATAATGTGCATTGCGCAACAAATTTTTAAGCACAATTATTGAGTGATTGATGTAATAAGCTGGCATATCCATTTGGTTTGTGCTCCAAATTGCAAATCTCCTATTTATATTGATGTATCAAAGCTTCTTTTTTCAACCATTTGATAAACACAGAAATGCGAGACTTTCTGATTGAACCTGAATGATATACTGCTGAGTACTCAACTCCTGGTAGTAGGCTTATATCAAATGGCTTTACGAGTAACCCTCTTTCGATAAAGTCTCCAGCTAGGCTATCTGTTCCTGGACAGACACCATGACCTGCAATTACCGCATTTAACCCCATATCTAATGTCTCAACTTCCATACACTGAAAAGCTCTTTTGTTAATATCGACATTAGCTTTTTGGAACCATTCTTCCCAAGAGAAGTGGTGGTTGCGAATCCCTTTAATCAACCAACAATCAAGAAGGTGCTTAGGTTCGGTAAGTTTCATATTGTTAGCAAGTTCTGGAGAGCATACAGGAAACACAGGCTCATCGAACAAGTGCTCTCTGACGAGGGATGAATCGTCATTACTTCCAACCTCACCGATTGCTATATCAACTTCACCTGCAAGTCCTACTTTCGGTTTAATAGAAGAGCTAATACGTATGAGCGTTTCGGGGTACTCCATGGAAAATTTCCACAGTCTAGGCATTAGCCATCGGGAAGCAAAAGAAGGCGTTGTAGCAACCGATAGTACACCTGCTATCGGCTCGGGCTGAGTAGCGTTTAATCCCTCAGTAATTATTTCGAACGCCTGAGATACTTTTTCATAAAGCCTCTTACCTTCAGCCGTAAGCACCATATCTCGCCCTTTACGAATGAATAGTTTACAGCCTAATTCTACCTCAAGTTGCCTTAACTTCTGACTGACCGCAGCTTGGGTAACACATAATTCATATCCTGCTTTGCTATAGCTTCCCAGTCGTGCAGCAGCCTCAAGATAACGGAGGTTGCTTAAGTAGTGTAGCCTTTTGTCCATAAGCTGTTCTTATATGTCCTGTTAGAAACCATCGTTCGTAATTTATAAAAGCTTACTGGATAATAACTATAAAATCAAAGACCTTCAGGAATGTAGCTATATAAAATTTTGTAGTTACAACCATTTGTGGGTTAAGGAGAGTTTATGAAAAAAATTGGATTGGTTGGAGGGTTGAGCTATGTATCAACACTCGAATACTACAGGCTTATCAACGCGATGGTCAGGCAAGAACTCGATGGACATTCCTCTGCTCGTTTGGTTATTGAAAGTCTGGATGAACGAGAGTTTTTGGATAAGCAAAAAGAAGATGAAACTGAAAAGGCTTGTGAAGAAATGATAGTTGATGCTGTCGGAAGCTTGATAAATGCTGATGCGGAAGTTATTGCCTTATGCGCTAACGGACTGCATCGTTTCGAAGCTGCAATAAGAGAAGCTCATGGTATTGAGCTAATAAATATTGCTGAAGCTACCGCTGCAACTCTTTCTGGTCAGCACATATATCAAGCTGGTTTATTGGGTGTTAAGGCAACGATGGAAGGAGACTTTTATAAGGAGAAGCTTCTCAAGTATGGTGTTGTTCCAATAATCCCTGACACTTCAGAGCGTAACTTAGTGCAAGAAAAGATTGTATCTGAGTTAGTTCTCAATCAATTTACTTTGGAAACAAAAAATGAGTTCTACAGCATCATCGAACAGTTAATCGACCAGGGATCACAAGGTATTATTTTGGGGTGTACAGAGATCCCACTACTGATAACTGAACCTTTATGGCAGGGCGTACCTTTGTTTTCTACAACAGAAATACATTGTAGAGCAATTGTTAACAGCGCATTGAGTCTATAATCTATGATTAACGATCACAATTTCATTTCAGAACTACACAAAAGAAGCTATCAAGAGCAGAGTTCAACTTAACATTCGTGTCAAAAAATGAAAAATAACAATGTGGTCGAATTCAGTTCACTTGTGTTACTGGTTATTTTTTTCTCGGTATTATTGGCTCTTTTTTGGAAATAATGATCAATTAAACGCCTACGATTTGTATCTCTTGCAGGAATAGATATGCAAGATTACGGAGAAGTGACTATTGTTGCGCGATCTACAACCGAGTCATTACGTTAACAAAGAAAGGGGCAATTTTGAGTTAGCAAGGCTATGTGATTACCGAGGGAGTGTGACGGAGTAATGACCGTGGGACTTTGTCGTTTTCACTATGGTATTTTTACTAATACCTCTGAACGCTCGATCCGTAACACCTTGGTATTCAGATTTTCTCTTACCCAGATGTTTCTAATTGTCGAGTGACTGATTGATATATTGTGCCTTTCATCATTTCACTACTGATAGGGATTTGGGTCAGGTCGATGGCATCGATTTTTTTCTGGACTTATGGAGCTGGGATTAGGAATGCCTCTGCATTGCAGAAGCATATTTTTTAAACAAAAATTACTACTGTTGCCATTAAGATTGAGATGAAAACAATATCGTATCGGAATAAAGCTCATATTTACCCTGTAATTTATTTTTTTTGAGCTGTTTTTTTTCAGTATCTGCGTAAGGGATAACGGCTTTAAAATCTACAAAGCTGCCAATGTATGACCACCCCCTATCACGATATTCATTCTTTGAAACCTCACCTTGTAATAGCTTCCGACCAAATCTATCCATAACTGTAACTTTTGTTTCAATTTTGGGTGGAAGGTTAGGCCACATCGAAGATAAATCTACGGTTTCCTCTGAGTATTCACCAAGAACAAACGGTTTTTCGCTTGAGATTTTATTACATTGATTAACGGTAATGGTTTGGCGATCTCTTGAATTATTTTTATAGTCGAAAGTCACAGGCTCAAAGTTTTTTTCTGAAACCAGTTCGTATTTATTTCTGCTTTTCTCGACTAAGTACACACCCGCGTATTCAGATGCTTTATCCATCCAATCTTCATTATTATCAACAAGTTTTATTTGTGGTGGCTTATGGTTACTCACAAAGTTGGGAGTATATTCATAAGTAATTTGAAATAAAAAGTCTTCCATATCAGGTTTTGTTAAGGCACTAAACGCTTTCTTAACCGACTTTTTTATCATACTGACAGAAGTTGGGTCTGTCAGGTAAACTTCTATTAGCCCATGTCCAGTGCTCTCATCATGGTTGACAGGTGCGGTAAAGTTGAAAGGTTGGACAGAACCAATACCAGTTAACTGTAAACCATTTATCACCAAATCGTTACCAGATAGGATGTAATCCCCTTTTACAATTGGTGAGGCAGGCGCTATGTGAATAACTTTTATATTATCTGCATCATATCCAGTCTGAGACAACACATTTTCATATGATTCATTTACCCATAAGTTCCCCTGTGAATGGGCAATATAAATTAATTTTTTACCTTCCCATGCTAAAGAATCGTTAATTAACCTATGATTTAATCTTACCTCTTCAGTATTGGGGGTACTACCAGTGAGGGTTGCTAACTTTTCAAGAAATGCTTTTATTTGATAGTTAAGTTTAATACTTATTACATCGTTAACAAATAGGATAAACCCTTCAACGAGTGTACCTATCTTTTGGATAATAGAGCTTTCTTGACGCCCATTAATTATATCCCAAAAGGCCTCCCAACGGTCAAACGACTTTTGTGTAAGCTCATGAGTTCGTTGGTCGAAGGTTTCAGCAAAATCCCCCAGTAGATTAAGATCCCCTTCGTCGATGTAAGAGTCGTTATAGAAGAGTTGGTATTCAACTTTTTCGCCTTTGTATTCGTCGGTATTGAGGGTTGACTGGATTTTATCCTGACCGCGTTCTGCATCTTTTTTCGTTGTCGCCACACCATTAAAAAATCCAATAGCATAACCCTCGACCTTACAAGAATTATTAGCCAATGCAGGCTGTAATGTTACAAGCAGAATAAGTAACCAAGTGAGTCTATTCACAGTACTCTTCCTCTGCAGGTAAGGATATCGATACAGAGCCATCTAACAAGTGGTTGTAAGTGAGGTAAGCCATAGTGCGAGATTTAGTATTATAGGTTAAGGCCTCAATTGTACGAGATGTATTAATTCTATCATCTACCGGAATGCCGACAAACTTTTTACATGCAATGACGCTGAGGAACTTGTCTGAAATTTCAATCGCTTTATCGATGTTAGCATCGTTTTTCTCACTGAAATCATGATAAAGATTTTCTTGTGTTTGTTTTGCATCTTGCTTTAGTGCTTTACGAACAGGTTCTGTCACTTCTAATGCATCAATAAAGGCTTCAATATCATCACGAATGCCATCTGCATTTTCATCGGGTCCGGTGAGAGAGTCAGAGCGGTCTAGAATAGGTTCAAATTTATCGTATAAAATTGAGAATTGGTCATCAATAGTTGGTTGGTCTTTTAACTCCTGAATCAGTTCTGGCGTTTTATCTATCTTAGTAACTGGTATGTGTTCATTATGACTTTCGTTATTGCCGTTTTTACAACCCGACAATAGTAAAAATAAGATTAAAGTAAACTTTCTCATGAGATATGTCCCTAATTACTCTTGCTATCAAAAACTTTATATCTGTCACTATGCATGTGCAATCTCGACGTTTAACACCAGATGAAAACAACATATAAAGCAAGTTAAATCAATGTACTATTTGACAATATCACGTTGATAAATGCTAAAAAACCAAGGGTTTGTAAGTAACACTAAGTAACACTGAGTAATGAATAACAAATGTATGTAAGATCGATATGAACATATTATGGATGGGTGAACATGAGTTACAAAAAATAGTGTAGTGGTTAAGTAAAACTGGTGTAGTAATAACCATTTATATAACCACTAATCGACAACCTCGTTGTTTTTATTTCTAAATAACCCAACTTGGGCATCCATTCTGTTTAATAGTAATGTCTTTGGTTTGCCTCGGCTTTCAAATGCCATTCGTATTACTTTCTTAGTAAGCTCACAGTCAGGACTACTAGAAATAGCCCAGCCAATAACGGTAACTGCTGCGGTTAATTAAAGTGAGTTTATCACCTCTAACCAGATGGCCAAATTCATTGTGCCACTTCACTACAGATAATGTCACTCGCCCAAGCAGGCCTTGGATATTCTTTTACCGGATATGGGCCTTTCGAAAAAGCTTTATCATGGTAATAATTCACTCCGACGTCGATAGCCAACTGGCTGCGAAAACTTCCTCCTTTGGATAAAGAGGTTAGAGCGTAGATAAAATCATATTTAGGACGCCAGCCTAAAGTTTTTTTAGCCTTACTGTTTATATACACCCGATCGATGGAGTCCATCATCTTCCAACCAAACTCTTCGTACGTTTGCTTATATCTGGGATATTTTTGCCCCGAAACATTTTAGACTTTCTTAAGACTCTTTATTATCATGGCTGGTTTACCACCGTAAATACTTCCGTATAGTAATCCCTAATTTTACGCTCTCCATAGGTTGGAGCAATACTGTCATTTCCCATAACAGTTAAGAAAAACTCAGCAGCACCACCCCATTTCTCAGGTAGGTGTTTCATTAAACACAAAGTTAAACGCCTTAGACAGTCAGGTAATCGAATAATATTCACGTCTTTATACTGTGCTTCAAAAGCAAACTGTGCAATCTGAGTTATTGTTAATACTTCAGGGCCACCTATGTCTAGTTCTTTCAAGTTAGAATTAATAGCTTCAATACAAAATGCAGCGAGGTCTTCACCATGAATTGGGTTTAACTTTATCGATAAAGAGCCAAACAAGTAAACACTACCTTTGGTTGCCATGTGATAAATTTCTTCTAAATCAGAGAAGAAGCCGTTTGGTCTAATAACGCATGGTTGTAGTCTTTCTGAGCTGAGTAGGCGTATAGAAAACCTTTCTTTAGCTCTCAACATACGAACATTGGAATATTTTGGCGCATTGAGCGCTGAAATATAGATAAATTTCTCAACTCCTGCTTTTTCAGCCTCTAGCAGAATGTTTAGATTGGCTTGGTAGTCGATATCCATATACTTCAAACCATCTTGCTGTCGAGTAATACCTAAGCAAGAGATAACGACATCGACATCATTGCAAATGCCTTCAAGTTGTTGCTGGTTAGTAACTTGCACCTCAATAATCTGTGCTTCATTTACCCCGTTTATTAGTAACTTTTGTTTGTTGCGAGCCAGCGCAACAAAGTCCTGTCCACGCTCTTGTAGTTGCTTAACGATATGTAGGCCTAAGTAGCCAGTCGCACCCACAACTAAAACCTTTTTTGATGTCGTCATCATATTTTCCTTACCTTTTACGGCTAATTACTCCGCTAATGTTCGGCGATACGGTTCTTCTCTTACGCCATGAGAAAGTACTAACTTCATTATGAAAATTGGAGCTATCCACTCAAGACCGACAGGGGAAGGTATAAGCTGAGCAAGAATGATCGATAGCATTACGATCAACAATGCGACAGCGCGTTGTAGGTACAAAGGTATAAAATGAATAAATACAATTGATACCATCATCATGCCATACCAAAAGAAGGCATAAGACCATGCGATGTCAAAACACAGTGGAATCGCAAACAATTGAAAGTGGATAGCTGGGAATAGAAATTTACTTCTAACCAGTTTTCCCAGCCAATTAACATCTAGGTTTTGGTCTGTATAAAGATAACGCTTCATTGAACCAAGCGAGTTTGTTAGCACACCACCAATCATATCCAAGGTTAAAACGGCTGCTACGATAATTTGTAATACACTCCAATCAAGCTCTTTCCACGCAAAAAAGTATAGGATTGCTGGTGCTATGAATGCAGCATAATTTGCAATTGCACTCTCAGCTTTAGTCGCACCATAGCCTGTTGTGAAATTAAACTTCCCGTTGCACTGCCAGTTAATAGGTGCACCTTTTAAGGTTATTTGATCTTTGGTCATGTTGTCCCCTTCATTTGAAATTATTACGGACGAGCAATATACAATCTTATTTAGTCCGATCGGTCTAAATAAGATTAACCGATCAATTTGGATCTTGTCAATGTTTTTAGTCCAACTGGTCTTTTAAATGTTGGTTTTTATCGTCCAGTGGACTTTTAAAGGAAATGAGAATATAGTCCTAGGGACTTTAAAAGGGGCGAAACCATGCCAAAAATCGTAGATCGAGAAGCATACCGTAATAAATTAATCACCAAAGCAGTTGATATTTTTTCAGAACACGGGCTGAACGGGTTAGGAATGCGAGGCATTGCAGAAGCATTGGGTGTATCCAAAAGCGCTCTTTATCATTACTTTTCAAGTAAAGAAGAGTTATTTACCGCCTGTACAGAGTTTGTGCTAGAGCCACACTCACTTTATGGCGTAGATAGTACTTCAGCTCTACCTGAAGACAAGAAGCTAGCCATAGTCCAATTGATAAAGACCTTGGATAGCCGTTTTAAGGGCGAAATGACGGTGCTACTGGACTATGTCAAAAATAGGGACAGCCAAGATATAGCGAATGATAAGCTTCTAAAAATGGCTGACAACAAATTCCTAGCAGAGCTAAATAAAATAGTAGGCAAAGAGAATGCGAATCAGGCTTATGCTTTGTTACTTGGTGGTTTAATGACCCGACTACTAAATGGAAACCAAACCAAAATTGAAGAGATAGCGTCTTGGATCCTCCAACTTTCAGCGGGGGATGCGAGCTAGCGGATATTCTTTTTTGCTCAGGAAAAGGAGCGAATTAGACCAAGGGTACTGACACTTTCTGCCCAGAACCGTTCTACACTACACTCTACTCTGCCATAACGACAAGTATCGCAAACTCAGCAGCGTCATCCGTTGCTGAATAATCACACTAAGTTATTGATACAAATTACCAGCCACAACGTTCTCTAAGCGGCTTTATAATATTTTCTAAACCAGAGGTATTGAAAACAGCTGTAATGGCGCTTTTATTGTACAACGTTACTTGAGTCACTAACTTAGGAGAATCAAGCATCTCTTTTATGAAAGGAATTGGCTCGTTGTGATATGTGGTATTTTTGTCAGTAGACATACTCCAGTTTTGAGTCATTGCTTTATGCGTACCGACTTGGGTCAGAACCGAAGCTTCGAGACCAAGATAGTCGTTCCAGCCAATATAGAGATCTGTTGTATTATTTTTACACCTTACAACCAGAGAAACCGGTTTACCCCATCGGTTTTTTCCAGAATCAGCATTCAAAGTCAATGTGATGGCCTTAGAACCATCTACGGATACATACCACTTTCCTTTGCCCACGAACGACGCTGGTTTAACTTGACGGACATTAAGCTTTTTAGCTACAGCCAAATTATCAAAACACTCAAGTCTAACCAGATCCCCTTCAACAATAGCGCATTTAGCATATTCTTTTTCAGTGATTGTAGCGCTAGCGTTTGCAGCCAACAACAGTGAGGCTGCTACCAGTAAAATTTGTCTCATCATCTTCAGCTCTATCCTTGCGATGCTTAACGCTTTAATACTCTTTATGAACAATACCTTACCAATTTATTGCTGCAAGGTAAACGGCCAGCGACTATTGATGATTACTCTCGTGCGGTACGCCGCATTTCTGCTTACTTTAACCTGTCATCAGATAAGTTTACGACCTCGAATCTAAGCCTGCAACAATTGCAAAAGACATGACCAAAAGGCAACTAACCAAATGAGAACAATAGTCCTCACGTACAGATAACGTCGAGCAAATCCATTCAGCTGGTACTGTTATCGCGTTTTTCTCTTTGCTATACTTTTTGCTATACTCTGCCGTCGGCAAACATACTGTCACGACAGTAACTTAAACTCTATTACTCGGCATCACGACCGCATAGATATAAAGGCTTAACTTGGAATTATTAAACATTGACTGCCTTGGCAAATCGCTGCGGCTAGAAGGCTCGCTAGCAGGCTGGCAACAAGTATTTTGGGACGACAAACTCGTGTCGGTGATCAACGCCTCTAGTGACAATGAGGGCAGTAAAACCCATGAATTTGAACTCAACCAACACCGCGATGATACGCAACCACCAGCCAGCATCCTTATAAAGCTCACCACCGAGCTACTCTGGCAACCCTTTAAAATAGACTATGCCTTGTATGTTGATGAACAGCTCATTAACCAAGGCCAGCGCGACACAAAAGATATTGAACGGCAAACCCCGCAACATCCGGTTGCCGCAAAGCAAAAGTTTAGCTTAATTGGTTTAGGCTCGCTGGCGTTAAAGTTATTGAAGAGTGCCAAGGTTATCAAGGTAGTGCTGGCCGGCGCCAGCCTGGCTGCTTATTCATGGCTATTTTCATGGCAGTTTGCCCTCGCCTTGATTGCTTGCCTGGTGTTTCATGAATACGGCCATGTTAAAGCCATGAAATACTTTGGTATGAAGACCAAAGGCATTTACCTGATCCCGTTTATGGGCGGGTTAGCATTAGGTGATGATAAGATTAATACCCGTTGGCAAGATGTGGTGATCTCGATTATGGGCCCCACCTTTGGCTTGATCATGTCGCTGCTGTCTCTTGTCGCCTACTGGCTAACAGGGGAAATATTCTTTGCCGGACTGGCCAGCTTTAACGCCTTGCTGAATCTATTTAACTTGTTACCGATTTTACCGCTCGATGGTGGCCACATCCTCAAAAGCATTAGCTTTTCGATGAACAGCGTCGTAGGCCTAGTTGCTTGTATCGCAGGGGCAGTGGCCGGGATATTCATCAGCTATAGCTTAGGCTTGGCCCTGCTTGGCTTCATGCTGTTAATTGGTAGCGTCGAGATCGTATTTGAATGGCGTAGCCGTCATCAAAGCCATCTATTACCCCTCGACAAATACGGGCAGCTGTTTTCCGCTATCTGGTATATGGCGACAGTAGGCGCGCTTATTGGCGTGATTTGGTACTTTGCCGGTATGGGCGATGAGTTACTCTCCTTACCACTGCAGATATTACAAAGCTAATTACCAGCGGTGCCACCAGCCCATTGCGACTTGATTTTCTGCAATGGGCTTCATTGTTCACTCGTTTACATAACCCGTCATTTCCACAAATCCCTCTCCGTCATGAGAACCTTTAAAACTGACCATCCCCTCAAAATATTCAATACCAAAGCGCATGATCTGCTGCTGATTAATCACAGCCACGCGTAAATCAACATTTAAACCAATACTTTGTTTTTCTACGTGTAAGTCAAATGCATAGGGATAATCTAGCCTGTCGTTAACATGACTGACCAACTTAATATTATTCGCATCAAGAATATCAATAGCGCCATTAGTATGCATCAAACTACCATAGATAAAATCCTGTTCAGAAGAGCGAATACGGTAAATCATCAAGGCTTTATCTGTTGATACACGTAAAGAAAACCAATCCCAACCCAGTTGATCTTGCGCGAGCATTGCCGACCCCCACTCGCGGTCAAACCAAGCTGAACCAGTCACATTGAGCCATTGTCCTTGCCATAATACTTCACCTTCTACGTCGATAAAGGGCTGAGAATAATAATGGCTAGCGATCGCCTCACGCTGATGCTTTTTACTATAGCCCTGCTCACCTTGCAGAAAAAATGGACTCGCAGTCACTAGCGATAATTTTACCTGCCACGCTTCATTATCGGTACGCGCAGACCCATAACTGAGCTGCGCAGGTAATAATGCCGCCGACGACTGCCATAACCAATCATCAATTGCAGCAGAAAAAGGTTGCTCAGTAATAGCCACATTAGCAAACTCTTCCCTTCCCTGACGAAAGGCAGCAAGGTGCACCTTAGTATCCGCCAACGCACCATGAGCAAAATACCACTGCGCCTGATTAACCGCGGTACGGAATAACGTCCATTGCGTAGCAAAACGTATTCCCGTGTCACTCTTTAAATTAGACGTTAAGTACCACCATTCATGGCGATAATCTTTATGTGGCGAATGTGCTTGAGGAAAACGAAACTGATGCTCAGGTAAGGCCTGCGCATATTGTAGTTCCTCACCTTCTCCGACTTTAAGCGGACTTTTATTCAGCTCAGGTAATGTTTTGACTTGTTCGCCACAGGATAATAATAAGAGTACGACTAATACTACAAACACGAACAATTTAAACATTTTACGTGGTTTCATCTGCGACTCCTTAAATTCAATTTAAACAGCGGAATACCGAGTGCTGGCAATAAGAATAACAATCCGAATATGCTGCTGACAGCAAAGGACCCCACATTGAACATCAGTGGCATTGACCAACCAAAAGAAGCTGGTAATGCCTGACTCACCAATGCATGGGCTAATATTGTGGCGATTGGCCAGCTTAAAAGTACGCAGCCCACAGCAAGTAAGCACCATTGCATCAGCATATGAACAAACAGATCGGCCTTGCTATAACCCAAGCTGCACAAAATGTATAAATCGGCTTTACGTGCCAGCTCTAAACCATTAGCCGATAGAAACAGGCCAAAACAAGCAATCACCAATAATATAACCGCGATCAACTGCGTTAATATAAAGGTCTGTGAAAATACCTTCAGCGCTATTTTTTTTACTTGTGAGGGCGCATATATTTGATCATCAGCCAACCCCAACGCCAAGCCCACAGCTTGTTTATCGATAACAGTACCGGAACGAAAATACACACCGAAACCACTATAAATCCAGCCCGTAAATGACCGATTAGCTTGTGCGGTATCTAACGTCAGTGAAAAACCCGGATAGCCATATTCATAATAAATACCTTGAATATGACAGCTATATTGCATCTCTCCCTGATGAAAATGAATTAATTGTTCAACGGCCAATTGGCGTTTAAGCGCGAGCTGTTCATTGATAAAGCACCCCTGCTTAATCTTAGTCGATAACGACTTTAATAATAGCGATGACAGCTGTTGGGGTGACTGATAACTGGATACTTTAACGGCGTCACTCTCTATCCTCGCCCAAGTATGCTGATGCAGAGTATATTCATCAATATCATTGTTATTTTGCAGCCAATCTTCCACCTGTGGTTTTTGGCCATGATGATAACGGATAAGCAAATCTGCACTTAATTGTTGATCAAGAAAGCGCACAAACGCCCCCTCAAAACTGTGTACCATTAAAGCGGCAGCAATACTGGTTGTTAACGCGAGATAAAAAGCCGCTAGGGGTAAGTAACGTCGTCTAATCTGATTACTGGCATCTTGAAAAATATAGTTAACCCGGAAAGAGTTAAATCCAAAAGACGTCACACCCAGCCCACTTAGAAATAACATGCCTTGTAAAAAATGGGGTAAAAACAGCACACTCGCGATCAATAACAGGCCATACTTAACCATGATCTGGTACCAACTTTGGCTCGGCCACCCGATAAATAACAGCAATAGAATAACCGCTCCCGCTAACGTGACCAATCGAGGAAGGTAGCCTTTTACCGTGCTTGTAGTAAAAGTAACATGAGCAGTACTGATCCGCTTAAATTGCTTTGCTAATGCCAGTAATACCGCAACGGATGAAATAAGCAGCGCCCATAATGCGTATTGCCATTGCCAAGCAAAGTGACCACTCATATTCAGTGAATAAAGCTGACTAAACGTGAGTCCCAGCAAGGGCAATAATACGGTCACTAGCGCGACTGCAATCAATACCCCGACAATACTGGCAACAAACACCAGAAATAACGCTTCAAGCAACATGGCTATTTTTATCGTATATAGTGCAACCCCCAACAAACGTAACTGCATCGCTAATTCAGCACGTTTATGCCAAGCCTGCTCACCAGCCTGAAACGCAATAAACATACTGACAATAAATCCTAAAACAGCCAATGCCATTAAGTTAAGGTGCAGCGCATCGGCAAATCCACTGCGTTCTTGATATGACCAAGGTTCATTGAGGGATAAATGCGCGGGCAATACAGCCTCTAACGCCTGCTTCTGTGATGCTGTCAATGGCGCCACCATTAACGCGCTGAAATCAATCTGCTGGGGAAATAACTGCCAAGCGAGTGCAATATCAAGCAGTGCAACCCGACCCCATTGTTCGCTTGTGGTTAAACGAATGGGAATGGGGGTTTTGTCAGCCAATATCAATACAGAATTAACGTCGGGGTTGATATCGATATCAACATCCAGTGACGCCAAATGCGCTTTAGTGAACAAAACGGCTTGATGATTGAATTGGGCAGGATTAGCAATACTCAGCCCTAGCATATCAATAGCAAGGAACTTCAAACGTTCGCCATTCGCAAGATTCTTTCGAAATGTTAATACTGGCGTAATGTGAGTGAAGCCTTGTCTGCGCAAGTGAGCAAAGTCACTCTTACTCACTCGACCACCTTGCTCAGCGACAATATAAAAACCGATAGGACTCGTTAACTGTGCATTGGCTTGGTTATATTGTTGTTTGCTCGCATGATTTAAGACCAGAATACAAAGCAAGGTGCTGGTAGCGATGGCTAAGCTGAAAATTAAACCCAAATGTAGTAAGCGATGATGATTATATTCTGCTATCTGGGTTTGTAATGCCAGCCACAATTCTTGCCGGTCTACTCTGCGGATGAAACTAATAACATTACTATCCGTCATCGTCTCTACCGCCCCAACTCGATTATCTCTATTTATAGACGTGGTTGATTAAGCTTAGCTGACCATCTGCTAATTGATAGATCTTATCCATTTTGGCCGCAACGTTATAGCTATGCGTAACCAGTACGAGTGCGGTATTGTGGGATTTAGCTAATTTAACTAACAATGCCACGACACGGCTACTATTATCGTCATCGAGATTACCCGTTGGCTCATCGGCAAGTAATAATTTAGGTTGTGCACTCATCGCTCTGGCAATCGCCACACGTTGTAACTCGCCACCAGAAAGCGTCGAAGGATATTGATTTAATAAAGAGTGGATGTCTAACTGTCGGGCCAAGTTATAACACAGAGCAGTATCGTAGCGCCCAGCCAAACGGGCACTAAAAGCAATATTGTCCTGAACCGACAAACTCGATAATAAATTATATTGTTGAAAAATGATTCCTAACTGTTTCTTTCTCAGTTCACTGAGCTGCTGTTCACTCGCCTGTGTCAGTTCAACCCCTGCAAACGTGATCTGTCCTTGCTGTATCGGCTCTAACCCAGCAATAAGATTAAGTAAGGTAGTTTTACCGCTGCCACTGTCCCCCATCAGGCCAATACATTCCCCTTCGCCCACGGCTAAGCATAGATCTGACAACAACTTTCGCTGGCCATGGCCGTCCGAAACCTGGTGGCTAAGAGCCTCAATGGTTAATGGCACTGTTACTCCTTTTTGAACTTTCACAGGAAAGATATCACTTTGCTTGTGTCGCTAATATTAACGACACACGATTGATAAATTATATTGTTTAATTATCTTCTCTTAAGTCTAGCGGTTGATGTACCTTTAGTTGGAACAACCTCTGCACCACCAATGATATTCACGTTGTCATAAGCAAAGCGAATTTCTCTTGTCCGCCGTTCAATAGCTTGCGGTAAACTAGATGAGTTAGACAGTAACTGAACGATTTGTTTACGGAAACGATATATTTGAATGTTGATATGGTTCTCACTCTGCCCCAATATCTTGCTCAGTAACTCTTTATCAATCCAGCCTTGCTCATCAGCCCTCACCCCTTTAATAGCGTCATCGAGACGCTTTCTAGCCAGGATTAACAGTAAATAGTGATGATTACGTTGCCCTAGATCGAACACCTGGCCACCCATCGTTAATTTCATCGCAACATGTTCTTCATTTTGACTAACCATGAATTGTATTGATACTTGTTCAACAGTTTCAAGATCAGACACATCATTCTGCAACCTTTCAGCTGTAGAACTGGCTCCAATAAAAAGCCAAACTTGTGCTCGTCGACTAACCAGTTCAGTCACTTTTGGCACCATAGTCGGTAACCCAAGTGTAACCAATATTAATAAGCTATTTGGCGAAGACAGCTCAACAATACGCCATGCTTCTCCGGACAGACTGCCGAAATTAATCAAATCATCCAGATGTAAATGATACTCACGTCCTCCGTGAATTCGTTTGCCATTAACATAAGTACCATTACTACTCAAATCTTGCAGTACCCACACACTCCCATTCCAAAAAATTGTTGCATGCATACAAGAACTATCTGGCTCGAACAATAATGAGTGTGGAGCATTAAACTGCCTACCAAAGAGATGCTGTGGCATCAACGTAACTTTCTCTTCAGTATTAATATTGATAATTTTTGCCATAAAAAATTCCATCTATAATTATTAATTTAATCGTATCCGTTACATACATAATTCTGTGCCAGCAGCCAATTCAGCACGGTTTCGCCCTTTCGCTTTAGCTCTGTACAACGCTTTATCCGCACGAGCAAACAAGGTATCCAATGTATCTTCACATTGAAATTCGGCACTGCCGATACTACAAGATAGATTAAACTCGGATAATGAATGGTTTATGGTTACCGCATTTTGAATCCCCTGTGCAAAGCATGAAATGAAATGTTTATCCACACCATTAATCAAAATAGTAAACTCATCTCCAGCGAATCGAAAAATTTGTACTCGTTCACTACTGAACTTCAATAATAGTTGCGCAAAATTGGCTAGCACAAGATCCCCAGTTTGGTGGCCATATTTATCGTTGACCCGTTTAAAGCCATCAAGATCAATGATAAGTAATGATAAGTCCAATTGTTTTTTATGACTATTTTCGGATAATTGTTGAAAACAATGCTCAAATTTATTTCTGTTAGCGAGCCCTGTCAAGCTGTCTTTGAATGCCAGTAATTTCATTTTCTGATATTCCAGCGCATTATATAATGGATTGCTCAACACCTTAGACAACTGGGTTAATAACGCTTGTTGTACCATGGTTAGACGTTGTTCTAAGTCGCACTCTAACTGACCAAAAACATAGTCGTTATTAAATAAATCTAACCTTAAATTAACATTATCGGGAGCAGATATTTCAGCTGTCAAAATATGACCTCCAGTATGAAATTCAAGATTACAGAGAGGTATATATTCACGGACGCTTTGCTTAAAAATAGCCAATAAGACTTCAGGATCTAGACTGGATTGTAATTTACTCGCTAAATTGACATAGGCTCTTTCTGCTACTTTTGATTTGATCAGCATATTTAACAATAGCGGGTGTGTGAGGCTAAGATTAAATAACTTATACGATAACCAAGTGTGTGCTGTCATTACTATTATCACCAACTTCTATTTTCAAGTCAGTCATATTAAGCATCTGACTTTACTCGGGTTATTATTAAAATAATAACGGGACTCATCACTGTTTTTATACCAGTTGCCAAAAAGCAAACTATATAAATAGTTTAAATCCAGATTACCACTTTTGAGATCTAAAAAATATTACAGCTTATTACACTTACAATTATTACACTTGTAATAAGCTACTAAATTACATGTATTTTCTAGATTTAAAATAACGAAGAAAACAAAGCGACGCTCTTAATACACTTATCTTATCCCATCCCAAACTTAAGCACCGTAATTCAGCCCCATAACGTATTAACAGTTATAAATCCAGCATGAATACAATTCACAAATGATTTTTTTGATACAGGCTTACATCTGCATAATAAAATTACGATCTGTGATTGCTATTTGCCAAATATCAATCGACAATGAGAATCATTACCATTTGTATTTACTACTTATCATATTTTGAGTATTATGCAGCCCAATCATTAACAAGCGGAGAAAAATGATGTTAGGTTTTAATCTTAAAATCGCGCAAAAGAGTTTGCTGTGCATATTATTAGGCAGTGCTTTTAACTTGCAGGCAGAAGTTGTCACGGTAACGGATATTGCGGGTCGTCAAGTGAGCATTGACAACGAAAAAGTTAACCATATTGTTTTAGGTGAAGGTCGTTTAGCTTACTCGCTTGCCGTTTTGGATAAAGAAGCCCCCTTATCTCGGGTCGTTGGTTGGAAAGATGATCTGATTAAGTATGATCCTGATGCTTATAGAAAATACAAAGAAAAATTTCCCGAAATAACCAAAATAGCCAATCTAGGTAGCCCCTATTCTGGCGATTTAAACTTAGAAAAGCTCATTATTTTAGATACCGATCTTTTTATCCTAAATTTAGGTAATTTACTAAAAGCACAAGAAAGTGGATTACTAAAAAAACTTGATAAAGCTGGTATTAAAGTTGTATTTGTCGATTTTCGTCAACGCCCGACACAAAATACAATTCCCAGTCTATTACTCTTAGGTAAGGTACTAAATAGAGAAAAACAAGCCAACGAATTTGTTGATTACTATATTCAACAAATGCGTAAAGTAAGCAGCGTAGTACAGACAAAGAAACTAGAAGAACGCCCGCTTGTTTTTATTGAGAAAGCTGCAGGTTACGATGCAGATGCATGTTGTAGTACGTTCGGTAATGCTAATTTAGGTAAGCTAATTGATGAAGCTGGCGGTATTAACTGGGGAAGTCGTAAATTCCCAGGTTACTCTGGTAAAGTCAATCCTGAAGCGCTTTTCACTGATGATCCAGATATCATTATTGGTACCGGAGCCAACTGGGCTGAGGCTAATCCAAATACAGCGGCAGTGTTATTCGGTTACGAAGCCACAGAGGCATTGGCACAAAAACGCTTAAAAGCACTATCAGAGCGTAAAGGTTGGTCCGCACTAAAATCGGTTAAAAATAAAGAGTTTTACTCTATTTATCATCAATTTTATAACAGCCCTTATCACTTTATCGCCCTACAAACCTTTGCAAAATGGTTTTACCCCGAGGATTTTAAAGACTTAAACCCTCAGGCTAATTTCAAAGAATTACACGATAAATTCTTGCCCATTGATTTAACCGGTGTTTTTTGGACGAAACTAGATTAACAATAAAATTAAATTAGTTTCAATATATGGCGAGCTATCAGCATAGCTCGTCCTTTGTTATAGAAAGGTCTAAAATGCGCCAATTAAGTTATATAGATAACGGTTTAAACGCCACGAATCAATACCAGAAACGTTCGATAAAAAAAATTCGTCTCATCGGATTAATTTCGGGATTATTACTTTTAAGTGTCTTGGTTGATATTGCCACTGGCCCGGGCAATTTTCCTCTAGCAACCGTATTAGATGTCATTTGGGACAAAACGTCACACGGCATTAAGCTTGAGGTGATTATCTGGGACTACCGCATGCCTGTAGCGCTCACCGCACTGGTCGTTGGCGCGATGCTTGGTATGGCAGGCGCTCTGATGCAAACTATCTTAAACAACCCACTGGCAGAACCTTTTACCTTAGGTATTTCGTCTGCTGCCAGCTTTGGTGCTGCACTTGCTATTGTGATGGGCGTAGGGTTAGCCCCTAATGTCGGCTCTCTATTGGTGACTGTAAATGCCTTTATCTTCGCACTTTGTACTTGCGCTGTACTGTTAGGAATGACACGCATTAAAGGCGTTGGTACACAGACCATAGTGTTATTTGGTATTGCGATATTTTTTGCTTTTAATGCACTGTTAGCAATGATGGAATATTCTGCATCAGAAACCCAGTTACAACGTATTGTGTTTTGGATGTTAGGCTCTCTCGGACGTGCTAGTTGGCAGCAGCTCAGCATGGGCTCGTTAATGATGGTGATTGTTCTGCCATTTTGTATGTCTCGAACCTGGCGACTTACAGCCCTTCGCCTTGGTGATGAAAGTGCAATAAGTATGGGGGTAGATGTCAAACGACTACGTATAGAGATCCTTATTTGCATCTCTCTATTAGCCGCAACAGCGGTAGCATTTGTCGGTATTATTGGTTTTGTCGGGCTAGTCGGACCGCACATTGCAAGAATGTTAGTCGGTGAAGATCAACGCTATTTTTTACCTTTATCAGCGATGCTTGGAGCAACCATGTTGTCGATCACATCGATTGTCAGTAAGACGCTGACACCGGGTATTATTTATCCAGTCGGTATCATCACTGCACTTATCGGCGTACCCGTATTCTTGATTATTATAATCCGTAATTCAAAGGAGCGATTCGAATGAGTTTAGTGCTAAATAATTTGAATGTTAATTATGGCAGTAATGAAGTATTAAAAAATGCTTCTATCGAAAGTTTAAACACAGGATCATTCACCTGCTTACTTGGTCCCAACGCAGCCGGAAAGTCGACATTATTCAAGGCTATTGCTGGATTGGTAAAACCATCATCCGGAAGTATTTTTTTGAATGATGTAGATATATCAACATTAAGCAGAAAAGAGCGAGCGAAAAAAATTGCCTACTTACCGCAATCTTTTCACTCTAATGTATCTTTGACTGTATTTGAAAGTATTTTATTGTCATTAAAGCACCAATCAGCCTGGCGCGTAAAACAAACTGACTTACTTCAAGTATCCACAATCTTAGAACAACTTTCTATCTCAGCATTAGCCGATAGGGATATTTGTGATTTAAGTGGCGGTCAACAGCAAATGGTCGCGATGGCAAGAATTTTAGTACGTTCACCCGAAGTTATTCTTCTCGATGAACCAACCAGTGCCTTAGATCTACACTATCAATTATCGATTCTATCTGCAGTCAAAGAACTTACTATCACCAAAAAAATAATCACGGTAGCAGCATTACATGATTTGAATCTAGCCGCTAAATTTTGTGATCAACTGGCTCTATTAAGTGATGGCCGGATAAAAACTCAAGGAGAACCTGAGGACGTACTCGGGTTATCAGTATTGGCTGAAGCCTACAAAGTAACAACCTCGTTAGAATTAACATCAGGCGGTTATTTGTATGTTGATGCTCAGTTAGCTGGTTAATGTTTTAGGACTAATCTAAAAAAAAGCGACTCTAAGAGTCGCTTTTTTATTTATCGTCTTTATTTACACTTAATTATTTAAGTACTATTTTTTCTTCGCTGGACGGCGGCGACGTGGTGGTTGTGAACGTTTAGGTACATAACCTAAGATAGACTCAGGGATACCAACTTTCGCTTCAAAACCTTCAACTTCTTTACGTTCGATAACATGGTCTAGTAATTGTTCGATAGCGCATAAGTTACGGAAATCATCACGAGAAACAAATGAAATCGCTTCACCTGCTGCACCAGCACGACCAGTACGACCAATACGGTGAACATAATCTGCTGCTTCTTCAGGTAAATCGTAGTTTACTACACGGTCTAAATCATCAATATCAATACCACGAGAAGCAACACCAGTAGCAACAAGTAAGCCAAGATCACCGGCTTTAAATTCTGCTAGTAACTGCTCACGCATCGCTTGACTACGGCCACTGTGGAATGATTCAGCTTTAATGCCACGCTTTTCAAGTTGGCTTACTAACTTGGCTGCACCACGTTTTGTTTCAATAAAGATTAACGCTTGCTTCCAGTCATTTTCAATAATCATGTGGCTAAGCAATGCCGATTTCACATCTTTATCAACAACAGTTAACCACTGGTCAATCTGTTGTGCAGTTGTATGCTCTGGTTCAATCGAAATTTCCATTGCATAGTTAATTGCTGTTTTTGCCAAGAAACGTACTTGACTAGACAAAGTAGCTGAGAACAGTAAGTTCTGACGTTCTTGCGGTAAACGCTCGATGATTTTGTTGATATCGTTAACAAAACCCATGTCTAACATTCTATCCGCTTCGTCGATAACTAGTACTTCTAGTTCGTCAAAGTGAAGCGCACGTTGATGAGCCATATCTAATAAACGACCAGGCGTCGCAACTAGAATATCAACACCTTCAATAAGGCGTTGTTTTTGTGGTTCCATATCAACACCACCGTACATCGCCATAGATGTAAGGTGTAAATTTTTACCGTATTGCTCAACGTTTTCTGCTACCTGAACTGCCAGTTCACGAGTTGGTGTTAAGATCAGCGCACGAATACGTTTAGCACGTAGTGTATGTTTGTGGCTGAACATTTGTAATAGTGGTAATACAAAACTTGCTGTTTTACCCGTTCCTGTTTGCGCTGCTGCAATCAGGTTTTTACCCGATAAAATAGCCGGAATTGCTTTTTGTTGAATCGGCGTTGGTTGCTCGTAGCCTAACTCAGCTACTGCTTGGGTAATTAATTTGTTTAATCCAAACTTAGAAAATGGCATTTGTAATCTCAGGTATTTGATAAATAAGTAAAATAGGTAAACTGTTAGGATTGGAATAAGTAACAGTTGGATATTGGCGTGCATTCTAACACGAAGCGAGGACTAGCGGGATAATTTAACGTTTACTGCGTTTATTTCTATACATGCGCTTATCCGCTTGCTCAATCATGTCTTCAAGCACTGTTATCTGTCCATTATTAAATGTTTGGTAACCATAACTAACCGATGTTACGCCACCGACATCGAATTCTGATGCTGCAAAGTTATAACACCCTAGTATACGTGAACAAAGCACGTTTAATTGTGCATCATGAATACATTCATCATTAAACGACGTCATAATGATAAACTCATCACCGCCTATACGCGCAATAATATCACTTTCCCGACCATGTACGTTTAATACGTTAGCAAGGTTGATAATACATTGATCACCCACTTGATGACCCTGTTTATCATTAACTTTCTTTAAATTATCAATATCAAGGTAAACAAGACCAATCGTCTGCTTTGCCCGTCGTGCGTCTTTAATGCGCTGTTCACCAAGAAAAGATAACCCTCTGCGGTTATAAAGACCGGTTAATTCATCCGTTAATGCTAGCTCACGGATCTTCTGACAATCACGTAGCATTTGTAAATCTGCGGTAATTAACCGACAAAACTGTGCCAGTACCTTAAGCAGCGCTGATGAATTCTTCGTTTTTTTGGTATCAATAATACAGATAGTGCCAAACAATTCACCACCAGGCCAAAATATAGGTAAGCCACAATAAGAACGAACTTTACCTTCCACCACAAGCGGCGATGATGTCCAGTAAGGGGCGAGCTTCGCATCTTGTATATTCACCCCTTGCTTGGTTTCAATAATATTTCGACAAAAACTATTCACGTCCCATGGCCATGAGTCATTACGAGACAGAAAATTGTCTTCATTTTGACTCGCAACAACCACATTAAATTCATTTTGACGTAATTGCACAATCGTACCACACTCAGAATCAAACAATTCAGCAATCAGATCCACGGTTTGCTGCCACTTATCGAGATCAATAATATTTTGCTGCGAACGAGATAAACAGGCTTGGTTATCAATCATGGTGACCTTCCTTTTCATACCAGAATAATCATTTTGAAGCTGAAAATAGCAATTAAAGATATACCTCGGCTTTATTAACTAAAGCATTAATAATCGTATTATGGGTAAATGACTCGATGTTTATGTCATATTATAAATAAGTGTTTAAACGAATATGAATCAATACCTTTTCACCATTAACACAAAGAGCCCTTAAGTTATGCTTGACGCCATTAAAGAATTCATCAATCCAAGTGAAAATTCCAATTTATCAAAAGCATTCGAGTATCAAAATACGCACTTACCAACATTATGGTTACTGGGTAAAACAGGCGCAGGTAAATCGTCATTGATCCAAACGATTACTGGCGATAGTGATGTTGAGGTAGGTAATGGTTTCGAACCTTGCACAATGACATCACACGCTTACAGCTACCCTAAAGCGACCCCTTTACTGCGTTTCCTTGATACGCGAGGATTATCAGAGGCGGACTACGACCCGGCTGAGGATATTAAGATCAGTGCGCAACAAGGCCATGCTTTACTTGTCATAGCCAAAGCTGAAGAACCGGAACAAAGCGATGTTCTTAATGCACTAAAAAAGATTAAAAAACAAAATTCAATCAAACAGATTTTAATCATTCATACAGCCGTTAAACAACTCTCTGCTGATGAACAAACCAAAACAGTACAATATAACCAACAGCAATTTGAAAAAATATGGGGTGATGAACTGCCCTACCTTGAAGTCGATTTTGAACTCTCGGACGGCGACACATTTGGCATTCCAGCTTTAAAAAATAAGCTAACGGAATTACTGCCAATTATCCAACAGCTTAACGACGTACAACAACACGCGGATACAGAAAGTGCTAATTTTCAAACGTTAAAAACAGAAGTACTCTGGTATGCAGGTTCGGCTGGGGCAGCAGATGCAATTCCTGCTGTTGGATTGGTTGCAGTGCCGAGTATTCAGGCAAAAATGCTACACAGTTTAGCTAACCAATACGGTATCGATTGGAATAAACAAGCTTTTGCAGAATTTATCGGGACCTTAGGTTCGGGTTTTGCTTTCCAATATGCATCGAAGTTCGGTATTCGCCAATTAGTAAAATTAATTCCTGCTTACGGACAAACCATTGGTAGTGCATCTGCCGCCGTGATCAGTTTTGCATCTACGTATGCCATTGGCCGTGCGGCTTGCAAATACATGTATCACAAAAGCAAAGGGGAAACGGTGTCGAATAAAGACATGCAAACGGTATACAAAGACGCACTATCAAATATTAAAGAGGTAGCGAAAAATGAAACGCGTTAAAAATAGTCTCGCACAGCTTAATAACCTCTCGGCGGGTGTAACAACAGTACTTACATTAGCGGTATTCCTGCCCATACTTGTACTATGTGGTTTTGGTTTATACGCCATTATTCAATATGGTTATACCCTGCAGTTTGCAATTGTATTAGTGGCTACATTTCTCATCTCTTATATCCCCCTATTACTATTACGTCGAAAAACACAACTGAAAGCCGATGAATTGCTCATATCTGAAGACCGTTTATCTGAAGGAAGAACCCCAGAAGACAGCTTAGTGAAAGCCTCTGCCGATTGGTCTGATGCCGAAAACGCCATTTGGCAACGTCTTAACCAAAAGATTGAAACGCAGCTCGCCGAAGATGATGAATGGGGCTCGTTAAAAACACACGGCCTTGTTATCGCAAATACCACAGCTCAAGCATTTTCCCGTGCTGACTTTCAATTTTCAGTCACCGACGGATTAAAGCTATTAGAGGAAGTAAGCCGCCGCTATCGCGTCATTCTCAAAGAAAACGTGCCCTTTGTTGAAAGTATTAAAGTCTCACACTTAAAGTTTGCTTATGATCATCAAGATCAAATTGAAACCGGCAAGCAAGCCGCAGACTTACTCAGTAAAGCGTATCGTGTTTATCAATTCATCAACCCCACAGCAGCGATAGCGAAAGAAGTGCGTAACAAGTTACTCGGGGATATGGCTGGTAGTGTCGGTGCAAATTTACAGCTCAATATGAAAAGAGCGTTTCTGCAAGAAGTCGCGGCAGTTTCAATTGATTTATACAGTGGCCGTTTTTCTATTGCAGAAAGCGATATTAACAAAAGCACGATCGCAGAGGAAGATGAAAATCGTCAGCCAGAGCAGCTTGAACCCTTACGTATTGCGGTAATCGGGCAAATCAGTGCCGGTAAGTCGTCGCTTATCAACACGATAAAAGGGGCGCTGGATGCAGAAGTAAGCGCACTGCCCTCCACCAGCGAAGTGCATGTTTATAGTTGTGCAGTGGGTGATATTGAAGTGCTAAAGTTGGTGGATTTACCCGGCCTTGATGGTAATGAAAAAACCAGCAAAACAGTGCTTAAACATGTAACCAATGCGGATATGGTGTTGTGGGTATTAAAAGCAAACCAATCATCACGGCAACTTGATCGTCAATTCATGCTTCGCTTAGATGAGTTTTACGCGCATAAAGATAACTTACACCGTAAAAGACCTGTGTTCACGGGTATTTTAAACCAAGTGGATAAGTTAAAACCCTTGGCTGAATGGTCGCCACCGTATGATTTAGCCCAGTCTGACTCAGCAAAAGTAGTGACGATTAACAAAGCGATTGATTACAACCAAAAGTTACTTAACTTCGATACTATCATCCCGACTTCGTTTTCAACTGAATCGAAGACGTGGGGACAGGAAAGTCTAGCGCAACTGATTGCCAATAATGTGGATGAAAGCATTAACGTGCAACGTAATCGTCAACGTTTAGAAGGGAGAAATAACGGTGCATCTGAACAATTAAAACGTGTCTTTAAAGGCGGGAAAAGTTTGTTTAAAAACCTTATTTAAATAATGAAGGGAGGATAACTACTCCCCCCAGTATTAATGTGTAATGCAGAATACTTAAGTTGAGTTGAGTTAACTTAACGGAACCGCTTCAGCGACTAATTTAAGGTGTGCTAAAAACTGCTGTTTATCCATCTCACCAACAACACGTAATTGCTCAATTTCATTACCGTCACCATCAAAAAACAACATACTTGGCGGTCCAAATAATTTTGCTTTCGCCATCCATTCTGATTGCGGCTTGGTATTGTCCGTAATATCAAATTTTAGCGCATTAATTGCGGTCATTGCTATAGCAACACTTGGGTCTGAAAACACGTGTTTTTCCATCACTTTACACGATGTACACCAGTCTGCGTAGAGGTCGACCATAGTCACGACTTTCGGCGCTTGCAGATTATTAATCGCATTATCAATATTTTGTACCGACGCAGTTTTCATAAACAACGGTCGCGCGTCTTTCTCAGAACCCGTACTAATAGCGCTACGCTGGGTGATATGCTGCAGCGGATCAGCCATATCATCAGCGCCTGTCATCATGCCCACAAATAACATAGCGCCGTAAACCAAGGATACGAATACCACTACATGACGTAACCACAAACGACTTGCTTGAATATCAGTAATGTTATGAATGTACATAGCACAACTGATCATAAGTAATGCCCACAATCCAAGAGTCACACTCGGAGCAGCAAACCGGCTGATAAGTAAGATAGCGATCGCCAGTAGCATTACGCCAAACCCTTGTTTAACACGGACCATCCAAGGGCCGCTGCTTGGTAAGAATTTACCACCCGACGTACCGATTATCACCAAGGGTACGCCCATGCCTAATGCCATCACGAACAATACACCACCACCAAACAACCAATCTTGAGTGGTAGAAACATACAATAATGCCCCCGCCAGTGGCGCTGATACACAAGGCGATACCACTAAGGCTGAAATAGCGCCCATCATAAATACCGTTATAGCCTTCCCCCCAGTTAAGCGTTGCGATTGGTTATTTAATGCGACCTGTAAACGCGATGGTAATTGCAATTCATAAACACCAAACATCGCCAGTGCTAACAATACAAATAAACCCGAAAATATCACTAACAACCAGGTTTGTTGCATCGCCGCTTGTATATTAACGCCCTGCCCAACCGTCGCCATTAACACGCCAATCAGTGCATAGCTTGATGCCATACCCAACACATAGGCTAACGAAATATAAAAACCTTTCCAGCCCGTCATGCCAGAGCCTTGACCACCAATGATGCTCGATAAAATGGGGATCATCGGCAAGACACAAGGGGTAAAAGCAAGCCCTAAACCAAGTACGAAGAAAAGTAACAAGGCTTGCGCTCGTCCAGCCCCCGCTAACATACTCGCTAAACTTTGGCTGTCATTCGCTGAAGCCCCCGCCACACTCATCAACTGGCTTGACGCTGGACTGATAGGTTCAACAACAGACGGTATAACCGAGCTATTGGTCACCTTAGCTTCAAGTTCAATCACTTTACGCTGTGGTAAATAACATAAACCACTATCAGCACACCCTTGGTAGCGGACCTTAACACTACCACTTCCCGTAAACGGCAAGGTAACCGTTAGCGGTTGATGATAAACCTTCACTAAACCAAAATTAGGATCTTGTTTTTGTTCTGCGACAATTGAAAATTGTGGTTTAGCCAAGCTAACATTGCCACTCGTGACATTGAAAGAAAAGCGTTTGTGGTAAAGGTAATAACCCTGCTCGGTCGCAAACGTTAATACCAATTTATCGCCATCTTCAGCGCTTAATACTTGTGATGAAAATGGAAATGCTTGGTTAACCGTAAGGAATTCAGACTCAGCATGACTGCTCGCTTGCGTCTGCGCAATAGCGCTAACACTGGTTAACAGCAGCAACATGATACATAGCTGCTTCATTGCATCATTTAATTTAAAAAGTAACGTCATGATAATAAAAAATCCGTATTTTGATGAACATTCAACTGCTCATCAACTAATGCAAACCCAATTTCTTCGGGAACCGTTAAGCGAGGGTTAATCGTTAATGCTGTACTTATTATCCCAGCTTGCAATGCGCTATCAGCTACAACCGTCACTGAAATAACCTGCTGGTGAGTATCTTGTGACGCGAGAATATGAGAACTTTCTTGGTCTGAAAACTGTTGTCGTCTTGCATAATGCGCTGATGTAGTCAGTGCCTGATTACGTAGTGGTAAAGCAAACAGCGCTTGCGTCTGTTCATGCGGGTTAACCACTGCCACCACAAAGTCACTGCCATCCACTTTACAGCCCGAGGCACGAACATCACCACCAAAGTTAATTAACGCACCACTACTGGCTTGCTCTGCAATGGCTAACGCCTGATCAACGGCGACTTCTTTAATCACCCCACCGAGATCCAATTGCGTAATAGGGAAATGCATGATCAAGATATTATCTTCTATATCCCAGGCCGATAACCCCATATAAGGTACTGCATCTTGATAGACCTGTTCACGTGTTTTAGCATTGTTTTGCAATAACGTTTTGACCGTACCAACCGTAATATCAAAGATCCCCTGCGTCGCAATACTATACTCACGCACCTTAGTTAGAATATCCAGTGTCTCAGAGTCGATAACCACGCGTTTACCACTGCGCTGGTTAATCGTTTTCGTTAACATTGAGGTATCAGAATAGAAATTAAATTTTTCTTCTAAACGGCGTGTATTAGTTTCAATATCCCGTGCTAACTCCGCAGCTTCCGATGCAATCAAAGTCGCTTCGCAAGGTACTGTCATCGCCATAAAACGATGTACATAAGATTGCTTAATAGTCATATGTTACCCCTACTGCCCACCAGCGACTAGCATAACCATTACTCTGTTCATAATAAGCCGCTAATGCATTCATCCGCCATTTACTTGATAATTTAAGGCTTATACCCAATTCATAGGCATTGGCATTAAAATCACCCAAACGAATGTCGGTAGTGGCATAACCTGTTGAGGCGAATGTTGGATCGCTGGATTTTGGGTCAATAAAGAAATTCGCACCTTGCTGACTATACCAAGAATAACCCGGCGCCAGCATTAACCAATCCGTGATTTTGATACTCATTTTACCACCCAGTTGATGCGACATTACGCCCCAATCATCGGTGAAAAATTTATAACGCGGACGCACAACTACACGGTCAGTCACACTATAAAATGTTTGTACATTAATCCCTCCAGAAATACGTGTATCAGGGCGCGAGTCTTGCGCCAAAAATACTTCATCATCACTAATTTTACCGTCATCATCAATATCGACTTCACGTAATACTGTAAGATAATGATTGCTCAAATAACCACTTTTATAACCGCCGTAGGCCGTAAAGGTTGCATACAAATTAGGAGTGAATACTTGTGACATCCCTACTTCCATACTTGATGTAAAGATGTCTTTCCATTGCTGTTCATTGCCGCCATTTTGATATTCCTGAAACGCCAATGTCTGATCAGAAAGGACTGAACCACCAAGGCTAAATGAACGGTTTTTACTGCTGTCTGTATAGAGCAAGGCTTTCGCATTCGCGCCCATACTTTTATAATCATCTTCTTGTGAGTAGTTCACGCCCAGAGTCCATTCATCTCGGTCTTTATCCCGGAAGGTCACATTTGTTGCCGCAGAATAGCGCGTATCCTCTAACTCAACGGGACGCATCTCATAATTACCGCGGTAAGGGTCATAACCCGCACGGATGACTTCCGACGTCTTATCTTGTGCTTCTTGCGTACGTTTTCCCGCAATAACACCCGATGATGGCGTTGTCGGCACCCAAGCTGGTGAAGCTCCAGATACAGTGTCATAACCAAGTTCGGCTGTGATGGTCCAATCCAAACCAATATTCTTCTCTAGCGAGAGAATGTTGTCCCCGGCTTTGATCTTATCGCCGTATTCTTCAAAACTCAAATGATGGATCGATACATGGTCTGCAGCAGATACAGAGCCAGCAGCAAGGCCAAGTAGGGTTAACGGTAATTTTATATTCATTTTTATCATTCATCTTTAATTGATTACAACTGTGATTTATCAGCAATACCGTCTAAATCACTAGCTACAGAACAAGCGTCTATTTACGCGCGGAACAAGGTGCTTTTAATTACAGCCACAGCCGCCACCACCGACACCATTACCGCCAATCGAACCTTGTTTATAAGCAAATACTTTTTCTGAAAACACATCAAACTCAGGCACTTCTCCACCGGGTTTCATGGATTTTTTCGCCAGAGTCCCTTTTTGCCAAGGTTTAACAGGCTTAACGCTAAACCAGTCACTAATCGCCGAGAACAAAGAAGGTTCTTCATCTACATCATTACTCACAGGTTCGGGGAATACCGATGCATTCAATACAGGATAAACAGGTATCGGTGCTGGTATCACTGTGGGTAAAACTTTTGGTATCGGGGTTGGTAAAGCACTTGGTATAACTGTTGGTAACACGCTTGGTATAACTGCCGGCATCGTTATTTTCGGTAACGCGCTAATAACAGATTGTGATGACTGGTGGTTCTGCACATTAACAGGCCTGATCACAACGATTGTCGGTGTTTCAGCTGTATGCTGACGAGAAGATGCCGACACTTCTGCGATTGTTTCCTGGCTTTTGTAAACCACATTAGAAATAGACTCCGTCACTTGGTAAGGTGAGTCTTGGTCTGTAGTCGTTACTTCGGCTTGCAGACCAAAACAGGTCAATAGCAGCGAAGAAGACAGTAAGGTTAATTGTGCATAAGGTTTCATTGACCTAGCCCCATACCTTTCAAGTCACTCATAATGACATCTCCAATATGATTAATCGCACCATAACGCACCTTTAACACTTGGCCTTTGTAAATGTAATACAGCGCCGGCATACCAATCGGTTGAAAATCATCAACCAGCGTTTGATCAGCATCGTTAACAACGCGGAATTTGATTCCCAACGATTTCTGAAATGCAATACCAGCAGCCACATTCTCATCTACATCGACACCAACAACATCAACCCCTAATGCATGCAATGAAGGCACTAACTGGTTTACTTCTGGCAGTTCAGCACGACAAGACACGCACCACTCAGCAAAAAAATCAATTAACGACACTCGATTGGGGTTTAACCCAAGTTGTTCCTGAGCGGCCGCAGAAAGCATTTCGCCTCGTTGATAAGCGTGCGCTTGGCTAGACAACAATAATGTGAACACCACAAGCCATTTTTTAAACATAAGTACCTCTAATACGATTAATTTAACTAATTTTTGAATTATTATTCTTAAGCCCTAGATAACATCACAACGCTAAACAGCTACTCTCCCAGTACAATACGTACCTTGGTTTCAGTATTGACCCTGATTGCATCCTTGAAATAGGCTGCTAACTCCGCAGTATTGTTCGCATCAAACACAGTGCCATTACTACCCGCACATTGTCGGAATTGCTTAATCCGTGTTGCCGATACCCCAAAACCGATGAAACTGACTTCAATATTAAGGTTTTGCTGAACCTCATCGCATAAACCAGCACGCATTAAGTCATTGAAATAATCTTGTCGACTATCACTACCATCGGTAAACAAGATCAAGCGCTGAGTCAGCGCGGTTGACTGTACGGGTGTAACATTCCACTCTTTTTGCCACTCCTCGGTCAAGGTGCGAACACCCCAAATAAACCCTTGGAAAGAAGCGGTACTCCCTCCAGTTGTTTCTAATAATTCAACATGGCGAATGACATTATTAAGATTGTTTGTCAGTGGTAAAATAAATGAGGTTTCGCTACAACGATCTAAATAACGATCCGGTGTTACTTCATTAAAATCCAATTTTTTAGAAGGATAATTTAACGACTGCACGGTTTTATCTGCATCTAAATTTCCATTTGTATACACCAGACTATCCACACATTTAGGACTGTCTTCAGAACTAAGTAACCAAGGCGCACCAGTCACACCAACACCCGTTTGAAAAGGCACAATAGAAAATCGAACCTGATTACTATTTGGATCAATATCGTTAATCACATCAGTAATTATTTTTTTTAATTCAGGTAAATCCCGTGACATCGAACCTGATATATCCAGAATGAGGGCAAAATCTACCGGGTCTTGAATCACATTCACATTACGGATCAATTTAGAGCGTGACAGACTGTTTGACTTCATCTCGACATTACCTTTAATATCAACGGGTAGTGATTCCAGCATCGCCGGTTTAAAGCGATATTGCGCCTTAATCTGACAGCCATTCTTGCTATTGAGGCTGACACTTTTATTCAGTACCGGTAGCACGAAATTGGGCCTGTAGTATTCCAAAATATTCTCTGTCACCTCGGTATTGTTACTTTGCTGATAAGCACAGGCAAGCACTGCTGAATCAGTCGCTTGTCCCGCACGAATTACAACTTGGCTATACATAGAAAAAAATACAGTCATGGCTAATAAGCTCACTATCGCTGGCAACATAAAAGCAAAGGTTAATGTGATCGCGCCGCGTTGACGTTGTATAAAATTCATAGTGATCGCCCTATTAATAACGCTGAACTCTGATAATAACGGTCGTTAAAATTGCGAATTAACAAAGGCGTTAAATTGCCTGCAATGCTATTTATGCCTTTAATACAAACAGTGACTTGAAATATTTCGGCATGTTGGCCCGCATTGAAACCTTGAATCGTGCCAATTGGAGACAAATCCGTTAAGGACAATAACGGCGGTCTCGATAAGCATGCCGCTCCAGCATTAATATCGTGTAACCTTGGTATCTGTGTTGCCACATCAAATACCACTTGTTCAACATGGATCCCCAGTTCTGCTGTGGATTTTGAAATCAACGTATTAAAACGACGTTGCGCAATCTGCAGTAAAGACTCCGTTAAGGCGGTTGAAATGACTCCGGATGTCGATGATTTAGAGGCTGAAACCAGCATGGCATTGTCACACTGCTCACACGCCACGATAGACGTGAGTGAATATGCCAAATTATCAAGTTTATTTTTTTGGCTAATAGCTTGATTTATATTCACTATAAACAAGACCAAAACGACCATAACAAATGTGATAACGGGTAATTCGATCACACTACTGCCACGCTGACCCGTACGCATACTCCATTTAATTCCCATGGCTGGCACCCCGCTCTAACGTCACTAAAATCGTACGATTAAAACTCGTTAAACGATTAAAGCTATCAATCTGACCAGTCATAAATAAAGCTTGGTAAGGATAAACCAGCGTGAACTCAGCAAAATCCTGATTCTGAAAATCGTCTAACCCCGAGCCATTAGCAAGCGCCGTCAAAGAATCGAAGTAACGCGCTTTAACAGTCATCTTACTGCTATTCAATAAAGGTAAATGTTGTTCAGACAAGGTCCGCTGTAATTCCCCCGTCAGATCTTGACCCGCCTTCGTCACGACTAATTGTCGAGTCGCAGAAACCAACGCGACATCGATAACACTCCCCACCATCATAAAACGGCTAATTTCGATAAGTGCTAACAACAATACAAAAAAGGGTAAAATACTTACCGCAAATTCAATGCTGACACTGCCTTTCTGACGGTGTTTTGTTTGACTAGACTTCATTGTCTTACCAAAGTTAATCGCGTTACTAACACTCATGGCTTAACCAGCTGTAACTCTTGTTGCTGCTGTAATTGTTGGTAATAAGCGGTGTTACTTTCCAGTTCAGCTTTAGTCAGATCTTGTTTTGCAATGGTTTTAGCTGCTTCAACATCCCCTTTCATGGCAAATGCGAGTGCTAAATTCTGACGACTCTTTGATGTTGAACTGCCGCGTAAATAATGCGAATAAAGTACATTAATACCTTGCTCTGGTTGACCGTCTAAAATCCAAGCTAAGGCTAAGTTATTACGATATTCTAGATTTTCAGGCTCGTTGGCTAACGCGCGAATAAAGGCAGTTCTTGCTGGGCTATAATCTTTAAATAATGCGTAATTAATACCGAGGCTGTTTAATGTTTTCGCATCATTAGGTAATAATTCTACTGCTTGTTTTAAATCCACTAATGCGAGTTTAACTTGCCCTAACCCTTGTTTTGCATTGCCCTTTTCACGTAATATTTGGCCGCGAGTTTCATCCGATTTAGGCGACGCATTCGATTCAAACCTTTCACTGGATAACAGAGACTGCGCTTTATTAAGGTAATGCAAGGCTAAATCAAACTCAGACATTTGGTTGTAAGCAGTTCCTAAAGCCAATAACAACGAAATATCCGTTGGCTGTAGTTTAAGTTGCTGGCGATAGATAGTAATCGCGCTTTCTGGTCGGCCACTTTCAAGCGCAAGTTGCGCGAGTCCACGGTCGTTTTTCATCTCTTCAGTGACATTAGCTTGGTGAGAGCTACACCCGGCCAACGTCAGGACGCAGCAGGCTAACAGCCATTTTAGTAAAAAAGACGTCATCATAATCCTCCTATGCTGTCTAATAAAACGAGAATCGTTGGCGCAACGATCAGTACGACCACAGGTAACATAATTAAAAGCACCACAGGTAATGACATTTTCGCTGGAATTTTTCCGACTCTCTCCTCTAAACGAAGGTACTGATATTGACGGCTATCACTGGCTATCAAACGCATCGTAGGTGCAATCTTACTGCCGTATTTTTCAGCCTGAGACAATGCAATGACCATATTTTCAACTTCAACTAAGTCAGTCCGTTTGGCTAAGTTATCCAGTGCGGTTAAACGAGAGTCTAATAATCTTAACTCCGCTTCGGTAATTAGCCATTCACGAGATAACTCAGGTGCAACAGCCTCCATTTCATGACCAACGCGTTGAAATACAGCTTCTAACGTTAAACCAGATTCAACACAAATCACCATCAAATCCAATGCATCAGGTAACGCCAGAGCAACACGATAATTGACTGTACGTGCCCGCCACTTCAACCAATGTTCAGCAAGTAAACCGCCTGAAATAGCGAAGACTAACGTTTTGGCTAACACAAATTTATCTAAGTCAAAGTCGACATACCATTGCCAAGTCAATCCACTGATTAACATCAAGCTTAATTTACTCACCAAAAAATACGCACCCGCTCGAGAACCATGAAACCCTGCTTTAACCAATAACATCGCGATATCTGGCGCGACGGTTAAACGCTGCCATAAGCTTGATGTTGACTCCGCGTTAAGTGAACGAGCCAGATCAGCATTGTGTTTAATCGATACCAATGCAAGACGCTGCAACAGCAACTCTCGGCGTTGAGCTGGACCATTAAATATCAATGCCATCACCGCGCCGCTGATGAGCAACACGACAGCTAACCATAAAGATAAAGTCATTAAGCACGCACCTTAGTTAACAAATGAATGACAGCTAAACCAAGCGCCATACTGGTCACTACATACCCCAACACTAAATGGCCACTAGCACTTTGGGTTAAGGTAATAAAAGCACTTGGATTTTTGAAAAACATAACACCAATCAGTATTACCGGTAAGCTTGCTAAAATTGCCGCCGTCATACGTGGCTCTGCCGTTAAACTTTTGATCTTCATTTTAATCGCGGCATTATCATGCACAGTACGACTCAAACTATGTAATACTTCACGAAGCTGACCACCGTTCTCTTCATTTAAGATCAGCGCGACACGAAAGAAGTGAAAGCTAACATAAGGCAAACGGATACTGGCTTGATCCAGCGCTTGCTTTAAACCAATACCAATTTCTAACCTATCGCGGATCAAACTAAACTCTCGGCCTAACATCCCCTGCTGATAATCAGCAATTTGCGCAATGGCTTGTGGTACAGAAATACCCGCCGATACAGCACGGGACATCTGCCCTAATACTTGGGTAAAGGCGGCTTCAAATTCACGATGTTGACGCACTCGCATCAGCCAATAACTCGCCCCAGCAATGCCAATAACAGAAATCACAATAATCATCATTCTCATCAAGTGTGAAAAAAAAGGCATGAAAAACCAAGTTCCCAGCGCCGCAGAAACTAAGGTTATCAATAACCAACGTTTAGACTGACGATCAAACAGCGAATCAATGCGCGACTGTATCTGCGACCAGTATTGCAGCAAAAAACCTGTTTTCTGCTGCCAAATAAACAAGGCTGAAGTTGCTGTATTAACGGTTAAATCAACTGCGGAGACTAAATTTAGTCGACGCTTTAATACCATTCGTTGTCGCTGGTATTGCAGTACTTTATAGCTGCTTAATAGGAACACTAAAAATAATAACGAACCAATAATAACCTGCATTATCGCACCCCTAGCGCTTGCTTTAACTGCGATTCAAGTTGGTAATAACGCACTTTTTCACTAAATCTCGGTAATATTTTTGCCGATAAAAATCGCCCAACAATGTCACCATGAGCATCCGTGTGTTGATAATCAAAATGAAATAAATCATGGGTAAGGTATTGATCACCTTCAAGACCAACAATTTCGGTAATATTAACAATGCGGCGTTTACCATCTCGCATACGCTCCACTTGCACAATGACATCTAAGGTACTGGCAATTTGACGACGTAAAGCCGATACAGGTAAATTAACTTCTGCCATCAATAACATATTTTCTAACCGAATTAAGGCATCATGTGGGGAATTAGCGTGAAGCGTTGACATCGAACCATCATGACCCGTGTTCATCGCTTGCATCATATCAAACGCTTCAGCACCACGAACCTCACCTAGAATAATACGATCGGGACGCATTCGTAGCGCATTACGTAACAGCTCACGTTGACCAATTGCAGGCGCACCTTCGACACTCGAGGGTCGCGTTTCGATGCTCACGACATGGGGTTGTTGCAGCTTTAATTCTGCCGCATCTTCAATCGTAATAATGCGTTCGTCTGGTGATATGCCAAATGACAGCGCATTCAACAACGTCGTTTTACCTGCGCCAGTACCACCAGAAATCAATACATTAATGCGCGAACGGGCAATAATATTAAGTACACTCGCCATTTCTGTCGACATCGCACCCAACGCCGCAAGTTGCTCTAAGCTGTGCTTTTTCTCATTAAATTTACGAATCGAAATACACGTACCATTTAATGCCAACGGTGGGATAAGTACATTCACACGGCTACCATTTGGCAAACGAGCATCGACCATCGGCGTTGTTTCATCGACACGACGACCAATTCGGCTCACTATCCGTCTCGCCAAGTTCAATACATGTTCTTCATCGCGAAAACTGACATCAGCGCGTTTCACTTTACCCCGCAGCTCAATGAAGACTTCTTTATGCCCATTGACCATGATATCGGTGATTTCAGGATCATCCATCAGCACCTGCAAAGGACCAAGACCAAGCATTTCATCGACAAGGCGCTGACTAATATTGCGTTGTTCGATACCGCCAATTGGAAATTGCTGACGTGCTGCAATGCTTCCAACCGCTTCAAATGTACGCTCCTCGAGCTCTTCTGGACTTAAGGTGACAACGACAGATGGCGCAATAATCGCCATAATCTCTTGCTGAATAGTACGAAAACGCTGTTCTTCAATATTGCTTGTCGAAGACACATCCGCAATCGGCACTGATAATGACTGTGTCGTAGATGATGTTTCAGATTGCGTAGCTGTCGTTACATTAACTCCAAACATTACGCCCCCTTAAGCCAGCTAAACAAGCGTGATTTAGACACTTCAGGCTCGCCACTGACTAGGCTTACTAATTTTTTCAGTGCTTTAGCATTTCGGCCTTTTTGATTAATCGCCAACACTCCCAATGCATTACCTCCTCGCATATCTGCTGGCGAATAAGGAATTTCCACATCGAACTTTCGACTTAGCGTCGACGCTACATCATTCGCTGTAATCAGAGACAAAGCCTCAGGTTTAGTATGGTTAAGCACCACTAACGTTCGTGTTGACGATGATTGCTCTAATTTAGCCAACAACTGGTTGGTACTACGAATAGACGCCAATGTTGGCTCAACGATAACCACACGAACATCACTGCTGTTTAACGTGTCAAAACCGACCTTATCGCGTAGACAAAACGCGGGGACATCCCACAATAAATGTGTAGCTTGCTGCAGACAGAAGCGAGACACTTTTTGCATACTGACCACATCGGGCCAAAAGTGTTGTTCAAAACCAGATTGATAGCCAGTAAACACATATAAATCATCATTTACCTTGAGACCGCTGCGCTGATAGATAACGGGTTCTAGGCAGTCAGGAAATTGCAACATTTCGACTAATGCATTGTTTGCTTGCACACTAAATTGCAGATCCAAATCGCCAGTTATAAAGTCCAGATCCGTACAAGCAACATTCATCCCTTGCTGCTGTGATAAACCCCAAGCAATATTCGCTAATAAAGACGTTGTTCCAGCGCCCCCTTTGGCACTAACTACCGTAATTTTACTCCCTCGAGGTTTACTATCTAGGGTATGCTCATTCGCCATTTGATTAGACATATTCACAATTATTGACCTCCTAAACTAGCAGCGACGCTACTCTTTTTATCTTTGTCTTGGTTATTACTCGCAACAGGCTGATAATAAGCTTCAACAGTGGCAACCGCTTTGCGTCCATCCGTCGCTTCGAGAGTACGTCCCACAATTAAATCACGTGGTGTTGCGACCATTTGCGCCAACGCACTGGTGTTAGCACAACCAAAGTTATCGCTGCTTCTAAATGCATTTAGCACTATATGTTTAGCTTTACCCGCCTGGCAACTTGGAACAATACTGCGGTAAGATTCAACAACTATCGCAACATCCGCGATTGAAGACGACTCGCTAAATTGACTCGAAACCTGAGATGGATAAATACCAGCCTGTTTCAAAATTGCGATTAACTCGGGTACTGCTTTATTGCCTTTATCGCTATAACTATCAATTCTGACCCGCAGTGCCGAAAGTTCGCCTCGCTGATAAATAAACTCAATAAGCGCCGCTTTATCACTTTCATTCAGTTTTTCAGAATCTAGCTGTATCGCTATTTTATGCGTTACAGCTTCTACTTTTACGTGTGGTTGTCGTTGTATAGAATTACTCATACAAGCACTTAACAAACCACAAACGATTAATATCAAAAATATCCGCATAACTACCTCAGTAATAAAACCCATTATCGCCAAGCAGTCGCGGCTGGCGATTGTTAGTGCGACTTTCATTGTCTGTTGAATTTGTGACATCCCTTGATACTGGCCACGCTAATAAACGCTCAACATCACTCATCGGGATCAAGCCATCCGTTGGTAAGGGTAACGAGTCTGCACGGGTTGGTTGCACAAGATACGCCGTGGCAATAATGATTAATTCCGTCTCTTCGCGCTGAAAACTCGTTGAACGGAACAGTGCTCCTAACACAGGAATATCACCCAGTAATGGCATCTTTTGTAACTGTTCAATATCTTTTGATTGCAACAATCCACCCAAAGCAAAACTTTGACCACTTGCCAGTTCTACCGTCGTTGATGCACGACGCGTAACAAAGGTGGGGAATGAAGAACTGCCCTGTGCGCCACCGATTTGAACATTAGTTTCCGACGAAACAGTACTCACCTCAGAAGCCACTTTCAGACTAATTTTATTGGCACTGAGTACGGTCGGTTTAAAGTCTAATTTCACACCAAATTGCTTATATTCAACAGAAGCTGTATCACTGTAAACCAAGGGTAATGGGATCTCACCGCCCACTAAGAACGATGCTTCTTCACCACTCATTGCCGTTAAATTAGGTTCTGCTAATACCGACATCATACCGTTCGTTGCTAGTGCATCAACAATCACAGAAAGATCTGCCCAGCCCGCTGGATTTAGCCCTCCCATTTTACCGCCAGAGCTGTCTAGAAAAGAAAACGTGCCGGTACCAAAGCCTTGCGAACCCCACTTAATACCCAACTTATTGGATACTTTACGTGACACTTCCGCTATCCTGATCCGTAAATTTACTTGGTTAGGCATGGTGACCTGCAGCTGATTAATTAACTCATCCTTATCAATATTTTTCTCTGCCGATTTATCTTTATTATCTGAACCTGTTGAATTCTGCGTGTTACTGCTTTCCTTACTATCACTGGACTCTGTGTTCGCTAGTGCTGACACATACCCTTCGGATAAACGCACTATCTTTTCCGCCATGCTCGGTGTTGGTACTTGTCCTTTCAAGAACAACTTACCAGCGGTCGATTCTGCGTTAAATATAGCATCAGGAAACTCGTTATGAATCAGTGCATTAAGCTCTATTACATTGTGGTTAACCTTAACGGTTGCAGAATAAATAACGTTTTCTTTCGCATCAAGGACATACAAAGACGTGCTACCGGTCTTTTTACCAAACACCATAATTTTGGTATTCGTTAACGTTTGGTAATCCGCAATGCCATTGCTGGCAATAAAGATAGATTTCGCTGTTTTCGGTAATACCACCAAGCGGGCTTTATTCAATACCACATCTAACGTTTGTGCTTGCAACAGAGTACTAAGCAGTAATAACGACAATGCACTCACTAGTTGTTTAATCATTTTCGTTTCCTGCATTGCTCATCACTCGTTTATCTTTAGCACGAAATTCAATTAAGCCGATATCCGGTTGCACTTGCTTAATTGCAGGCAAAATATCATCGACATGAATTGCTGGAATCACAGCGATATCAGTTTCGTTACTGTTTTTACTGCGTAAGACCATCGACAATGTACCAAGTTGATTGGCTAAGGTGATTTGATTTGCTTGCGCTGGTGACACTTCTAACGTCACCGTACTGTTGTCTGGAATAACACCTTTATTACTCTTTTGTTTTTCCATATAACGTACAATTTGAACTGCATCATTAAATGCCAATACACGGACATTCTGCGCGATGGTTTTAACATATAAACTTTGAGTTTCATTACCACGAGAGCGTAACTCTTGCGCTTTTGACGCAAGCAGTAACACATCAACGTGATCACCCGGACCAATTAACCCCGAATTCGCAGTTACTTCATCAACAGGGATTGATACCGCGCGATAATTTGGACGTAACATCAGGGATAAAAAACCACCTTGCTCTGGTTTTAAGAAATCCGACGGACTGAGTATTTTCCCCGTAATAAAATCACCCGCGGCAACCGTATTCTCTAAACGATCCATAGAAAAATTGGCTTTATCAATAAAGTCGATACGATCACGCACACTCGTTTCATCGACTGTTTTCCAAGCAAATAACGAAGCACGATAAGGGCTACCGATAGCTACCTTTTGTGCTGGTACCAAGACTTCATAAGTTTTTACCATGTTCTGTCTCGGAGTGCTTTTTACTGGTGCAGCCAAACTGAAGAACAGCCAAATTAACCCCAATAACGACAGACAAACAGACAAGTAAACTAAACGTTTTGCATTCATAATTATTGCTTCTATCTAATACGGTAAAACGTAATCACGCTAAATTAACGTGTATCATTCGCCGCCATTAACAGTTTCAAGTTTGCTAATCACAGACTCATAAGTAGTATTTATTGCGTTAGTCAGGTCGCCATCGGTACCTAAAAATTGCAACATAATTAATGACATTGCAGCCGCTAAAATTGCATATTCAATTGCCGCTGCACCGCGTTGTTTTTGTTTATTGTTTTTCATTTTTCATCTCTATTATTTTTATGGTGACGTTAACAAATAGGCTATTAGCTGCAACCAACAGCCTATTTATAAACAGTTAATGAATTGATTAATCGACAGACATCAAACGATATACATATTGACCTGAATATGAATTGGATTTATTTACATCCGAGGTTGATTCGGTGACCATATTGAGACATTTTTGACGTTCATATTGCGCAGAGTCAGCACTCACATAACACAACGCTGAACTATATGGTTTCACATTGTTATAGCGGAATACTTCGCTATCAATAGGTGATAACATTTTAAGCTCCGCTAAACTTGGTATACGCCAATCTGTTTTATTGCATAATTTTTCGCTATTTTTCTGAACCACTTCAGCTAATACAGAGTCAGCATCTGAGCTAGACTGACCATAATATTTAACTCTTGTCATAATCTCTGCGTTATCAAACAGTTGCCATGTTTGCTTTGTTTCCGGCTGATATGCACATACTGCGGCATCAACATCAGTAGTCACAGAGCCTGCGCTATCAAGCAATTCATATGACAACTTAATTTCACTGACTAAACGACCTAATACAACTTTGTCTTCGTTTCCTTGTTTTAACGCATCACTATATGTTTCACGATTATTAACCGTTTTATAGTGATAGATTACTTGCTTATCACTGTAGCCTTCTTCAACAGTCCAATACCAAAACATAATGTCTGTTGAAGGATAATCGTCAGTATCATACTCAGGCTTAAAGGCAAGATGATGTGGGAATACATCAACATCGATTGTCGCACTACCCTTAACAACTCCTGTTTCCAATGAAATTAGCTGTTTTTTGCTTGGCAATGACCAATCATTACGTCCACATAACTGCGCAGTATTCGTTGACTCAACTAAACCACCAGTCCCCATCACACTCGCAATACCAGCTCCAGACGCATCAAATGCTAAATCATCTGCGCCATTTGGTAGCCCGTCTTTAAGCAATGTCCAAATTCGTTTACGCACAAGATCTCGGTTATCCATCACACAACGCCAGCCTTGTGCATAGGTTGTCGCGCTTGGAAGGTAGTCACCATTCATATCAAGTTTATAAAAGTGTGCTCCAACCACGGCATCTGCGGAAGCAACTTTATAACCAGCATCTGATGCACGTTTTAGGCCCGTTTCTGCAACTTCATTTAAGTCATCCACATCAGCTGACGTTGGTAAACTATTAAGCATAGCCAACAGCTTATCTAATGCTGAAAGCAACGCGGTATTATCCCCTTTTGGTAATTGATCCGTTGCGGTTTTCAGATCTGCTGTAATGCTACTGCTAGCCTTGATAAAATCATTGATAATCGAGGTAGCAGCAAATAAATCTAAACTCTTAGCGTGGATAATTGCACCATCACTTGCAGCGACTAATTCATCTTGGGTAATGTTTGCTGCAATATTTTGATCCGTTAGTTGAATCAAAGCTGTTAACGCTGGGGTTACTTTCGTCGCGGTGAAAAATGAGGTATGTAACGCCGTGAATTTAATGAACTCTGCATTAGCTAATGCAGTATTTTCTTTAATCTTCACTTTAATGCTATTATCAACACTTCTATCATTTTCAAGCATCGTCGAATAAATAGCTAACAAGCCAAGCCTTTCTTTATATTTAGCCAGCTCTAATTCTAATACATTAAATGTCGCTTTAGTCTTGATTTCTAACGCTTGAACATCGGATAATAGTGAAGACAAAGGATTGTCAGAGAGAACATCAACACCATTAATAACAGTAACAATGTCAGTTAAAGTCGTTTTCCATTCACCGTCATGTAACAAAACTGAAGCTTGAATATCAGTATTTACCGCCTTACTTTCAGCCACTATTTCAGCAATTTCAGGGACAGCCCAACTACCAACAGCAATCGCATAATCATACGACGTCGTATTTTCTTTACCCGCACTGATTTTTTTCAGCGTCACCGCATCACTTTCTGAAGCCCAATATGAACTATGTCGAGAATCACCAATTAACTGTTTCTCAAAAGCACTTGGCACATAGTCAGAGTTAACTAAGGTTTTAGCTATCATTTTAGTTGTACTTAAAAACGTCCAATTTGGCATACTACAAAATGAAGGGCTTAGCATATCTAGAACACCATCTGCCGAATCATTAAAGCCCGCATAAGCCCAAAACTGTGGGTTTTCACCATTTACATCGTATTCAATGTAACAACCATCAGTATCCGCCTTAGACCAATTACCTGTTGATGTTAAATCTTGCGCTTGGTTCCAAGTTTTCATTGATACAACACGCGTCACATAAAATTTTTCACTCGCAGCCGTGGCAAACAATACTGGACCAGCAGGGTTCACTTTATTCATGATCGCGTTTTTCTTAACGCGAACGCCGACTTTGCTTTTATCATAAGCTTTTGGACCAATGTGTTGAGGTTTACTCGTCACTGCCTGCCATGTAACCCCGCCGTCATTAGTAAATTCGTAATGTTCAGGTTTATCGTAGCCAGCCACCCATGCCCAGCTAAAACCATTTGTTTTCACTTCAGGCTCATGACTAGGACTACCTATATGCGCATTGAAAATCTTAGGGAGAGTTGGCGCATCAATTACAACTGGTACACCCGCAGTAAATGCTTGCGTACTGATTAAAGCAGCACCGGCTGCAGTGCCCGTTGCAACATTTTCTTTAACACGTACTTGTACGTGCCCAGTATCAATATCAACATCACCAACCACTAAAGGTTTATCCGTAACGGTAGTCCACGCTTTCCCAGCTGTGAGTGAGTATTCATAATCGCTATTATGATTAAAGCCACTAACCAGCGTCCAATCAAACGTATTTAAGTCATCATCTTGTAAAGGGTTGGTTGGTGCGACAGGTCGAAGCGGATCTACATTCTTAGTGTAAGGTGACGTATTCACAAGCGCGTCACTCACACTTCTGTTTGTCGCAGAATCAGCTTTAACACGTACCTGAATCTCCCCAATAGCGTAAACAGCATCAATGGCTAACTGATGAGGATTTCCATTAACTGCCGTCCATTTTTGGTCTTGCACTTTAATTTCATAAAACCGTTTGTCATTGAAATTATGACTCCAGGTCCAGCCAAACTGATCTAAATCATCATTAGTAATTGGGGTTGTAGGTGCATCAGGTTTAACAATCGGATTCGTTGGATTCGTTTGATCCGTTGGACTCGTTGATTTTTTATCCGGAGTGCTATCGTTACATCCCGTCAATAATGTGCCTGCAACCACTGTCAATGCGAGCAGTGATTTGTTAACCCCTAACAACATATTACATGTCCCTTTTTAATGTAGATTTAAATAACCTAATGAAAACTATAGTCAAACATAAAATTTCGCATATAATAACGATAATGATAGTGATTATCAATTGTATTCAGCACGTATACTCCGATAATTTTCTTTAGTGAACTAAAAGTGACCATAATACGAACAATGGTTAGTATTAAATTTCAACAAGCGAAGTATTATTTTTATGCATGGAAAGTACAAACTGTCGAAAATAGCGACTATTTTAGCAAGCTGTAGCCTTGTGATTAGCTGTGGTGGTGAACAAACAAGTAAGACAACATCTGATATTTACGACTACAGTAAATTACCAATTTGCTTGGATGCAGATCGTAATAATGCGTGCGGTCAACAAGAGGAACAAGTACCGAGCTTAAAGAGTGTTTCTAGTGCTAATACGGCACCTTACTTAATTGATAATTCGGGGTATTTTTTCACCGCGACAGCGAGTGCAGCAGTAATCAGCCCATTCACAACCTTAATCCAAAATGAAGTACTGTTTAACCCGCAAGTTGCGGGTAGTGAAGAACAAGCTAAAGCACTTTTAAAGCAGATTTTTGGAACAAAATATAACATTGATTTTTATAAACTAAATGATATGCACGGTCCAAAAGAGCCCACTAAATTATTACTTGCTTCATTCAAACATGCACTGTACTTGCAAGGTGATTCAAAAGCGTTAAAAATCTCGGCTGCTGTCGATAAAATGGTGAGCAGTCGTAATTTTGATATTACCGAAAGCTTGTCACAAGCAGATCTAGACAATAGCTATGTTAACTTGAGTAACCGCTACCTAATCCCAGGTTCTTATCCTGTAAATACTCTCTTTTCATCCTCTCCAATTACCATGAATGAAAATACAGGTATGTTACTTGCCCTCGCCAACGGTGATAAATTATTACAAGTAGATACCACGACTGGCTCGAGTCAATTATTTACACCTACAAGTACAACACCATCACTACCGAGTATGTCGACATTTGATGATCATGACGATGACGATGATGATGATGATGATGACGATGACGACTGTGATGATGACGATTACGATTATAAGGATCACTGTGATGGACAAAAACAACTTACATCCACAATGACATTTGCAGCACAAGGCAAACATGATAAGAACGCTTATTTAATTTATCAACCGACTATTTATGGTGACAGAACTGTCAGTAAGACATGTAATAGCACGGGTAATAATGGCATTTATCTAACCGAATTAGGTAAAAATAGCAAGGCATCGCCTTTATCTTCCGCACTAAGTATAGATACGTTCAGCAAAGCGTCAGGTGGAGGTGAAGTAACACCCGTAGAACCCTCACTTCCAGATTCATCTGCCGACTGTAAAAACAACAATATCAGTAACTTAGTTGTTTCTTACAATCAAGATTGGGTCACGGCCGTATTTACAAATGGTTATGGGGGAGATGCTGAATTACAACAATTATCAAGCTCCACATTAAAGCAAACAGGTAAGCGTTATACATTATCTTCAAGTCAAGCAAACCTCATATTGAGCAAAGAGCAAAAATTATTACTGGTGTTACAAACTTCAGGAACCGCCGCAGCAGTTGTCGATGCCGAAACCTTGGGTCTGCGTGGCGAAATCATGAAGGACAACATTGATTTTGCCGCCTTCGTCAATGACGATAAATCTTTGATTGTCAGTGATAAAACCAATACCTTAAGTTGGTTTAATATCGCTCAGCCAACATCACCGAATGCGACCTTAGTATTGTCCGAAAACGTAACTAAATTAGCTTCAGATCCGACAGGTAAGTTTAGTGCCGCACTCACCAATAAAAAAATATATCTCATTGATAATAAATCACAAACCGTTATTTATTCACAGGATTATTCGCAACGATATGTCTACGGTATGAGCATGTTAAGTAACCGTATCATTATTAGTCGTTCAGGGGCTATTGATTACATCCAATTTGATAATTTGACTGGTTCACCGATTAAAGTGGCAGAGCAGATGTTATCAAAAGACTTGCTAACTCGCTGGTCTGCCATCTCAGGCCGTTCATTAGTCGCAATGACATTAGCTGAATTATTACAAGATAGTGGTGAAGAGGATGCCATAAGTCAGCCATTTAGTGGCATTGATTTGCAATGGCTACCAACAAGCGCAACAACAATTGAAGAGGTAAAAAAAGTCGTGATTAGCGGCGTTTATCGCGATGAGCGTATTAGCTTATCTAAAGTGATATAAGTTCTGAATAAACCTATCGAACCGCCTTGCGCCTTGATAGGTTTATTCAACACTGTAGCTGTATTAGTACTTTGTTTTCATGTTATTCACTAACTGACTTAACATCGCTGATAAACGTTCAATTTTGATATTGGATAACTGTCGGTAATCAAAATAAGGGCAAACAATTAAACGCTTTGCAGTATCAATAGCAAACTCTTCATCTAACCAAATTAAGTTAGCCTCTAATTCACCAGATGCTAGTAGTTGCTTGGCATAAGTACGTCCACATATAATGTGAATTATCTGTTCATTAGCATCAAACAAAGGTGGGCTGAATAGCAATGCTGTTTTACTACCTGCTTGTAACAAATGTTCGTCTCGATACATTTGCCAAGTAGGCGCCCGCTGCGCAAACGAAAAATGATCCGGATTTAATGCATACAACAATTTGGCATAGACGTTAAAAACTTTACGCCAGCCATTGCCACATGCTTGACCTATGGCATTAACTTCTCCAGTCACCAGTGAACTAACGCTATTTATACCTTGGTACTCCAACATATTAGGAGTATTTGCTAGATACACAGCAAAAGTAAATTTAGAACAACCAAGACCTTTGTTTGTCATCACGCACTACGCCTATATTTCTATTATTAAACAGCGCATATTATACATAGCTATAAGCAACTTAAAACACGCTTCAGCTTAACCAAGCACAGAAACACCCGAAGCTTTTATTATTGATAAAACTAAACCAACAGAGAACACCGTATTTACAACCAGAAAAATTAAAGATATCGATATCGCTAATCCATTATCACGATACTTACCGACCAAGTAATTAAACACTTTCCGAATCATTGCCAGAGCAATAAAAAATAAACTCACACCAGACACAATACCGATTACTAATGGTACAACGTCACTGGTTTTATCATATATGACAAATAATAGACCCGTTACGCCTAGCCAGCCTAGCCATAAAAACCACAAGTTAGCATACTTTTTGTCGAGCGATAATTCGCCCAAATCAATCAGTATTTGAAAGAAAATAACGGCGATACTTTTATTTCCCGAATTACTTCCAGTTCTATTTCCAGACCGACTTCCGACTCTATTACTAGACCTACCCATAGCGACTCCATCCCAAATTATAAGTGGTTGTTTATAATAACTTCCTTGTGTCTAATCACTGTTGATACAACACACGTATCATCATTACATTACTTAGTTATAAGCATCAAACTAAAATCTAAATGAAACAAAAATTTAATAAACAATGAGATGGAAGTATGGTTAATGAATTTATAGGTAAGTTCGATCGACTAGACTAGCCAGCTTGAACAAATAGACTGCAATAATCCCTTATAATATTAATCAAGATCAACAAAGCTTTTGTTATCCAAGCCTTTCTGCACACAAGTATTTACAGCCATTAACCTCGATGTAAAAATCACATCACTCTCGATATTAAGGCCTACGTATGCAAACTCCTCTCGACCAAGCGATGTTACAAATTGCACTCGATCTCAATTTAAATTTACCGTCAGGTCATCATTACCAACGTTTGATGCAGTCGTTACAGTCGGTTCTACCTTGTGATGCCAGTGCTTTGTTCATTCTTGACGATGAAGGGTTATTATCGGCAGCTGCCGTCAATGGCTTATCTGATGAAGTATTAGGCCAACGATTCGACCCGCAGCAGCACCCTCGCCTACAAGCTATTCTAGCCAACCGAGAACCTGTGCGCTTTCCCGCAAGCTCAACCTTGCCCGACCCCTTTGACGGGTTATTAAAAGACGATCCGAATCGGTCGATAGACGTGCATGACTGCATGGGTTGTAGCTTATATGTTGAAGATCATTTGGTTGGCCTTATCACCCTTGACGCCATGCAGGTCGGCGCTTTCAAGCGCATTGACAATATAACCGTTGCCACCTTTGCAGCATTAGCCGCTGCAACCATTCGCAATGTAAATCAAGTTGAGGCCCTACGAAAAAGCCACCAGCAACAGCAAAATATGAACCAAGTGCTCATTCAAGAAGCCCGGAATAAAGGCGGTGAATTGGTCGGTATAAGTCCCGAAATGCAAGCTCTGCGTAACAATATTAACATGGTGGCTTATTCCAATTATGCTGTATTAATCAGTGGTGAAACAGGCACAGGGAAAGAGTTAGTCGCCCATGCTATCCACTCCAATTCCTCACGCGCAACACAACCTATGATTTACGTAAACTGCGCGGCATTGCCCGAAAGTCTGGCTGAGAGTGAATTATTTGGTCATGTTAAGGGGGCATTTACAGGTGCTATCAGTAATCGGCCGGGTAAATTTGAGTTGGCCGATGGCGGCACTATATTCTTAGATGAAATTGGTGAATTACCCTTATTAATGCAGGCCAAACTACTGCGAGTTATTCAGCAAGGTGAAGTACAGCGAGTCGGTGCAGATAAGAACTTAATGATAAATGTCCGCATTATCGCTGCAACTAACCGTAATTTAACCGAAGAAGTCGCAGCAGGCCGCTTTCGTAGTGACCTGTTCCACCGTTTAAATGTATTTCCTATTAACGTGCCACCACTGCGAGACCGCTGGGGGGATGTTGCGGTATTATCTGGGCATATTCTTGATCGGGTTCGTTCACAATTTAATGTGGCTAAATTGCAACTGCACCCACAAGCATTAACCGCACTTAATCACTACAGTTGGCCGGGGAACGTACGCGAATTAGAACATACCTTAATGCGTGCAGGGTTACGGGCTATTCAAGCACAACAAAGCCTGATTTTACAGCAGCACTTATCCGATGAAGTAAGCCAGACTGCCTCATTCGAAGCAGAAACAGAAATAAATGACTTGCCTACGACATCGTTTGAACTACGGGGCGCAGTAGAAGTGTATCAAACCAAGCTCATTTCGCATGCGCTGCAGCAATCAAACTTTGTTTGGGCACAAGCCGCAGAATTCTTACAAATGGATCGCGGTAATTTATATAAAATGGGAAAAAAACTCGGAATTAAGCCCAAAGCGTTACGTGCAGTCGCGTTAGTTTAAAACACATCGATAACCATTAATGATGTACTAATCACATCAGCATTGATGTAGTTAGTACATCGAACTCAATATACAAAAAACATAAAAACGATAAATATCAAACAGATAAAACTTGGCACGTTCAGTGCAATATAGATCCCGAGATCATCGTTAATTCGATATCAATAATATAATTATAATTATAATGGAGTCTTAAATGTTCTGTATTCAATGTGAGCAAACTGTTCAAACCCCTGTGTCGAAAGGCTGTTCTTATACTCAAGGTATGTGTGGTAAAACGGCTGATGTTTCAGACCTACAAGACGTACTCGTATTTAATTTACAAGGCGTGTCTTTTTGGGCCGAGCTAGCACGTAAATACAACATCATTGATGCTGAGATCGATGCTTGGGCACCACGTGCATTTTTCTCGACGCTAACCAACGTTAACTTTGTGCCAGAGCGTATTACTGAATACACTGAAATTGCTGAGCGTTACAAAATCCAACTACGCACGCAAGTAATGGCTGCTGCAGCAGCGGCGGGCGAAGCGTTACCTGAATTATCTCCTGCTGCACAATTTGTATTACCAGCAACCGCTGAAGAAGTCATGAATTTTGCACCCGAAGCGGCGGTTAACCGTGGTCATGACGAATTACACGAAGACATTATTGGTTTGCGTTTATTATGTTTATACGGCCTTAAGGGTGCTGCAGCATACATGGAACACGCAAACGTACTTGGCCAAAGTGACGAATCAGTGAGCGGTGAATATCATCAGATCATGGCATTCTTAGGCACTGAACCGACGGATGCAAATACGTTATTAGAAACATCAATGCAAATTGGTTTACTAAACTACCGTATTATGGAAATGCTAGACAAAGGTGAGACAGATACCTTTGGTCATCCACAACCAACTCAAGTAAACGTAAAGCCGGTTGCTGGTAAGTGTATTCTGGTTTCTGGTCATGACTTACATGATTTAGAAAAGATCCTGCAACAAACCGAAGGTAAAGGGATCAATGTTTATACCAACGGTGAAATGTTACCTGCACACGGTTACCCTGAACTTAACAAATACCCACACTTGGTTGGCAACTTCGGTAGTGCTTGGCAAAATCAGCAAAAAGAATTTGCTAACTTCCCCGGTGCTATCGTAATGACATCTAACTGTCTAATCAATCCGAATGTGGGTCAATACGCAGATCGCCTATTCACCCGTAGTATTGTTGGCTGGCCTGGCGTTGTGCATATTGAAGGCGATGATTTCTCACAAGTGATCGAATGTGCCTTAGCTCAATCTGGTATTGCGCACACCGAAATTGAACACAAGATCACAGTCGGCTTTGGCCGCAATGCATTAATGGAAGCGGCACCTACCGTTATCAATGAAGTGAAAGCAGGTAATATCAAACACTTCTTCTTAATCGGCGGCTGTGACGGTGATAAGTCAGAGCGCAGTTACTTCACTGATTTAGCCGTGAATACGCCGAAGGACTCGGTAGTATTAACCTTAGCTTGTGGTAAATACCGTTTCAACAAAAAAGAATTTGGTGATATCAATGGTATCCCACGTTTATTAGATGTTGGTCAATGCAACGATACTTACTCCGCTATCCAACTGGTATTAGCATTAGCAGAAGAGTTTGATTGCGGCGTAAACGAACTGCCATTAAGCATCGTATTGTCTTGGTTTGAACAAAAAGCCATCGTGGTGCTACTGACGTTATTCGCGTTAGGTATCAAAGGTATTTATACCGGTCCGACAGCGCCAGCGTTCTTGACTGACAACTTGATCAAAGCATTACAAGATAACTTTGATATGCGCAGTATTGGTGACGTTGATGCTGACTTAGCGACCATGTTAGCGGGTAAATAATACTAGCTGGTAAATAGTATTCTCTAGCCAATGCGATCATATTCGCATTGGTTAAAGTACATTCGACACGCCATAAACCATCCAAACCTTCAATTATCACTGCGATAGGTGCAATCATGTCTTCTACAAAAACACCATCTTCAACGCTTTCTCCACCTGTACTTAAGTCTCTTAAATTGAATAGCTCAGGATTAGGTCAATCTGCGACAAGCAAAGAACAACCAGCGCCTGTAAGCAGTAAACTACAAGCACCAACACTATCTACATTAAAAATATCAACACCGAAATTTTCATCACCAAAACTAGCAACGCCAAAGCTTAGCTTTTCTCTCGGTGGTGATAATTCAACGATCACAACAAAACCAAGCTCAGCAAAACCATCATCAAAGCTTTCAACACCAAAACTGAATTTCTCACTTGGTGAAACAATCACCAAGCCAAATTTAAAACCAGCAGCATGGTCGCCTTCGGCAACACCATTAGTCTTAGTTAAGCGTGAATCAGAAACCCATGACTCGATGAGCTTTACCTTTGCAGCTGCAGATCAAGCACTATTTGATTTTAAGCCCGGTCAATTTGTTACTTTAGCAGTGAAGATAGAAAATAAAACCCATTATCGCGCCTATTCAATTAGCTCAGCACCACAACAAAAGCAGTTACGTTTGACCATTAAACGCGTACCCGATGGCTTAGTCTCTAACTGGCTTGCAGATAACTTAAGTATCGGGGATAGCTTGTCAGCATTAAACATTGCGGGTCAATTCAATAGCAGTGATTGTAAGCACAAATCTAAACTGCTGCTTATCAGCGCAGGTTGTGGTATCACACCAGTCATGTCGATAGCAAAGACATTATTAGCGCACAATAGCGATGCTGACATTGAATTTTTACATTGTGCCCGAGATAAAGACAACGTTATCTTCCATGATGAAATGCAGACGTTACTTACGCAATATAGTAATTTCAAAGTGCAATTGCTATTAGAAAACAGTGACGGCTTTGCGAGTTTCAGTGCTAATGACAATACGAATGAAAAGACGAATAGCAGAGCCTTGTCGCATCAAACAGGCATGGTCAGTGCCGACGTGATTCGACAGTTGTATCCAGATCTAAATCAACGCACTATTTTCCTATGCGGTCCTGTCGGCTTCATGAAAGCGGTTGAAAATATAGCCCAAGAAAGTGACTTTGATATGGCCAACTTCTTCCAAGAAAGCTTTACACCTGCAGCAGATAACAAACAACAAGATCAGATCTCATCAGGCGCTACAGAAACAAGTGTCATGCTACACGTCCCTGACTTTGCGGTTGAAGCAGAAGTCATTCAAGGTTCATTGTTATTAGATGCATTAGAAAAGCATGGCGTTCCCGTTATTGGTGCATGTCGCGCCGGGGTTTGTGGATCTTGTAAGTGTAAAGTAACCAAAGGTTCAGTAACGTCGACAAGTACCGAGACCCTCACCGAAGAAGATGTTGAGCAAGGGTTTGTATTAGCCTGCTCAAGTACTCTTAGAGATGATGTGACTGTCGCATTAAGCTAATGAATCATCTTGTGACTTAAATCCTGGTTCCCAATTCGATAATACAGCCATAATACACCTCTACTATGGCTGTATTATCGAATTTTTCGACCCAGTGTTATATTACAGTTAATGCATTACGTTACATATCTTACATTTACCCCTAATAGGTTACATTCCGTTACATTTCATTATGTTTAATTACATTTGCATCATGATAGGATTATTGCTTATCAAAACAATAACCAAAGGAAAGAGTTATGATCTATGCAGCACCAGGTACTCAAGATGCACTTGTTAATTTTAAACCGCGTTACCAAAATTTCATTGGCGGCCAATGGGTAGAGCCACAAAACGGCTGTTACTTTGATAACATTAGCCCAATAAATGGCGAAGTCATCTGTCAAATACCACGCTCAAATCACCTTGATATCGAACTTGCACTAGATGCCGCCCATAAAGCCAAAGATGCTTGGGGTACTACATCTGTTACTGCCCGTTCTAATATACTGCTAAAAATAGCCGATCGTTTAGAAGAAAACCTGACTCAACTCGCAATAGCAGAAACCTGGGATAACGGTAAAGCAATCCGAGAAACATTAGCTGCAGACATTCCTTTGGCGGTTGATCACTTCCGTTATTTCGCAGGTTGTTTACGTGCTCAAGAAGGTAGTATCGGTGATATTGACGAAAACACAGTGTCTTATCACTTCCATGAACCTCTTGGAGTCGTAGGTCAGATCATTCCTTGGAACTTCCCTATTCTTATGGCTGCATGGAAACTCGCACCTGCACTGGCTGCTGGTAACTGCGTGATCCTTAAACCTGCAGAGCAAACACCTGCATCTATTTTAGTATTAATGGAATTAATTGAAGATCTATTACCAGCCGGTGTACTGAATATCGTCAACGGCTATGGCGCTGAAGCAGGTCAAGCCCTTGCTAGCAGTACTCGTATTGCTAAAATAGCCTTTACTGGTTCCACTCCTGTTGGTTCACATATCCTGAAATGTGCAGCCGAAAACATTATTCCATCAACGGTCGAGCTGGGCGGAAAATCACCGAACATCTTCTTCCCAGATATCATGGATCATGAAGATGCTTATCTAAGTAAATGTATTGAAGGTGTAGTACTCGCCTATTTCAACCAAGGTGAAGTCTGTACTTGCCCATCTCGATTACTGGTTCACGAAGACATCTACGAGCAATTTGTCGCTAAGATCATCGAACGTACCAAATTAATCAAACGTGGTAACCCGCTAGATACCGAAACTATGGTTGGTGCGCAAGCGTCACAAGAGCAATTTGATAAGATTTTAAAGTATATTGAAATTGGTAAAGCTGAAGGCGCAGAGCTACTCATTGGTGGCGATATTGAAGAAGTACATACCGATTATGAAGACGGATTTTATATCCAACCAACGCTGCTTAAAGGCACGAATGATATGCGCATCTTCCAAGAAGAAATTTTTGGACCAGTGATCGCAGTAACCACCTTTAAAACCGAAGAAGAAGCGCTTGAATTAGCCAATGATTCTGAATTTGGCTTAGGTGCGGGAGTTTGGAGTCGCGACATGAATGTAGCTTACCGCATGGGCCGTAAGATCCAAGCAGGCCGCGTATGGACGAACTGTTACCACATGTACCCTGCCCACGCAGCGTTTGGCGGATATAAAAAATCAGGTGTCGGCCGTGAAACTCATAAGGTTGCTTTAGAGCATTACCAGCAGACCAAAAATTTACTGGTCAGTTATGATGTGAACCCGCTAGGTTTTTTCTAATTAAACCTCCCTCTATTCTGATTTAATAAATTAGCAGCTTAATGGTTAGCCCATTATCGTTAAGTTGCTAAATTAAACCTCTGCCCCTAATCAAAAAAGCCTCCAATTAGGAGGTCAAATTAAATAAACCACTAAAATGGATTTTTATTATGAAGTTAAAAGTTTTACCAATATCTTTACTCACAGCACTATTGTTTAGTACCTCAAATTATGCGGCACTAGGAGAGCATGATGTTAATTTTGACAACGATGCTTTAACTCATAAACATAAAGTTCGTGACTTTAAATTTTATGCATCTCTATATGAGAAAAAATCTAATAAGCTTGATCGTATTTTACAAAGAAATCAAAGCAACCAAAAAAAGATTAAAGCTATTTCTAAATTATTCTTAGATTCGTCCTATGTGAAAAACCGTCTTATTGGCTCTGATATAGAAAAAGAAAGGTTTGTAGCAGATTTCAGAGCATTAGATTGTTTTACCTTTTTAGATTATGTAGAAGCTTTAAGAAAATCATATGATTTCTCATATGATTTTTCAGATAATTTAATCAACACGCGATATAAAAATAGTGAAGTAGATTTTTTATTAAGAAAACATTTCTTTTCAGACTGGACTTATGTAGATGATAATGGGGACAGAAATGCTGAAGATGTGACAGAAGATTTAACAGATAACACGAAAACGATACAAAAAGAATTAAATCAAAAAGAGGATGGTGGAACTTACATCAAGGGATTAGCAATAACCTCAAGAAAAATAACATATATTCCAGGGGAAAGTATAGATGACAGTGTAGTGAATAATCTTAAAAATGGTGACTACATTGGTATATATACAAACATAAAAGGACTAGATGTAACCCATACTGGGATATTTATTAGAGGGAAGAATGGACCAGTATATAGAAATGCATCATCTATCTCTAAAAATATGAAAGTCGTTGATACACCATTTTTAGAATATGTCCAAGATAAACCAGGAATTGTAGTCTACAGAGCACTTTAAAATTTCGACCCTGTCTCGAAATATTGAAGCTGCTATGGTACTAGTCAAGCGGTTATGTTCAATAGCCCCATGTTGATGATTTTTATCTCACTTAATAACACATATTAACCACCCTACACCCGCCAATACAATTTACTACCAAAGGGGTACTGGTCTGTGTATGATATTACCAGCACCTCTTATTGGCTAGGGCTGGTACATTCACCATGTTGCACATTAATCACAGCCTTAATGGTACCCAACTTTTTCTTGGGACACTTAATGTGAAATCGATTTAAGAAGCCATACCTAAAATAATTAAATCATCATTAATAACAAATAGGATAATAATGAAAAAAATATCATTAATAATAGCGTCTTTACTTTGTAGCGCTAATAGCTTTGCTGACTCTATAACTTTATCCACAGATGGCAACATGAGTGATAGAAATATTTTCATACTAAAAGTTTATAATAAAGAAGAAAACCCTAATGAACCACTGGGTATATTGTGCACATATAACAATGACAACAAAGACTTATGTAAGGCTTATAAAGTAGATGAAAAAACACAATTAGATCTTCCTAAAAATTCAATATTTGAATTAAAACAAGCAGGTGCTTGGCAAGATTACTACGTGGGAACCATATCATCGACATCAGCAAATCAAACTGAATGTAATTATACAGTTCATGTATCGTACCCTGATGAATATACAGAAGAAGTCAGTTTAAAAGGAAGTCACGGCTGTGAAATAATCAGGGCTAAATCGGTAAAGTAAAATCAGGGCTAATACAAATAATCCGGGTTATATCTATGCCAACTTAAAGATCAAAAAGACCTCCAATTAGGAGGTCTTATGTCATAAACCACAACAAACTAAAATGTTGATGCGATAGAGCTTACTTTTCAGTTATATTAATTGATGTACTTATTGCTTTATTCAGCTCTGCCCTTGCTTCCAACTCAGTTAAAAGAGTATCTCGTTTTTCCACTTTGGCTAATAAAAAAGAAGTATTATTATTTTTATTATCTTGAACACCTTTGGCAACTACAGCTAAATGAGGATACGTTGATTCAAGAACGCAAGATCCTATCGCAGCGGTTCCTGCTGGATATTTGTTTTGAGATACTTTTTCAGCAGCTGCTGCCGTGCCTTCTGGAACCGAAATTTCCTCTACATTTAATGGGGTTTTCCATTTATAAATTTGCTTTAGTGCCGCAGGATGTGAAGCAATATATTTTATTTCATTCTTTTTCTTAATATCATCTGTATTCATCAATACGCACATTTCAATCGGTATTGAAATTAAAGCTTTAACATCAGTAATTTTATACTCTTGAACTGCTTTAACACTAGCTTGTACAAGATTACCTTCTATCGTGGAGTTGGTAACAGCAGCAAAGGCAAGCTCGTTATTTTCATTAGCTAACTTAAAAACATTTTTAGGTGTGCCTGAAAATATTACGTCAGCCCTTAGTTTTGGTTTCAGTGAAAATAATTGAGTTATTGCTGCATCATTAAAACTTCCTTTGGATGCTTGTACATACACGAGAGAATTTGTACCCGTGCTTGTCCCCATAAAAAATGCCAAACTAATAGCCAAAACAGCCCCAATAGATAGTATATATTTATTAAGTTTCTTCAAAATAACCTTTCCCTGTATTCAAATATGGGTAGTTAATCATAATTTTCATCTTATTGTTATAAATACTTATAACAAAAACAAAACAAGCTTCAAATTAATCAATAACTATCAAACTGTAAGCTTAACCATCAACAGAATACTCAAATAGTCGCTATGTAAAATATAGCGAACTAACCCCCACACATAATAACTTGCATTTTATTGCTAACTAATAGATTATTTGTATAGTCAATTAAGTTTAATTGATTACTCCATTATACTGCTATTAAAGTTAGATGTTATTAAGGTTAGACGCTATGAACAGTTCGCCGCGCTATATTCAAATCCAAGACTTCATTCTTGAAAAAATAAATTCTCACGTTTGGATGCCTGGAAGCAAGATCCCGACAGAACTCGAATTAACCAAACAGTTTAGTGTTAGCCGCATGACGGTAAATAAAGCGATCCGCGATTTAGTCAACAAAGGTCTACTGGAAAGAACGCCACGATTAGGTACGTTTGTCTGCCAGAAAAAGATTGAGTCATCACTGAGTGATATTCGTAATATTGCAGATGAGATCCGTCAACGTGGTAAAAACTACAGCAATAAAGTGTTAACGAAAGTGGCTATACAAGCGGATGATGAGATTGCCATGAGACTAGGTGTGAAGCTTGAAACCCCTATATTCTTCAGTGAAATCATTCACTTTGAAGATGATATTGCACTGCAACTTGAGTTACGCTGGGTTAATCCAGAATTTGCACCAAACTATCTCGAACAAGATTTCAATCTGGCGACACCCAATGAATACCTCACCAAAAACTGCCCATTAAGCTCGATTGAACATACTGTTGAAGCAATAATGCCAAGTGCCTCTATTCAGCAGCACTTGAATTTAACAGCGCAACAACCTTGTTTATTACTCAATCGTCGCACGTGGAGCAAACAAGATTTAATCAGTGTTGCGCTACTGTATCATCCAGCAGATAAATACAAACTCAGCCTAAAAGCCGAAATATAGCACCCGTATTAAAATCATTATGCCAAACAATGTGTCGGTTTTTTTTAAATCGACAACGATCATAAAAACACATTCATTTCATTAACAAAACCAGTACTTAGTCACAACAAGTTAATTTAAAACTTGCCATTTGTATCTAAATTGTCTATTTATTTGTATATACATTAAATGACGTGAGATTCTGATGAGTTTACTGCTAACGAATACAACAATTGTATCCATGGATCAAAGTGATTCAGATTACCAAATACAGCCTCATTGTTTCATTGCAATTGCCCACGGCAAGATAGTCGAAATAGGTCCAATGCAGCAGTGCCCGTCAGCAGACTACTCACACATTATCGATTACCAAAACCGCCTTATTACACCGGGTCTTATCGACAGTCATACCCATCTGGTTTTTGCAGGTAACCGTGCCAAAGAGTTTGAGCAACGCTTAACTGGCGTGCCGTATGAAACAATCGCCAAACAAGGTGGCGGCATCCTATCGACCGTAAACGCGACTCGCGCAGCAAGCGAAAGACAACTTGTTGAACTCGCCCTACAACGTCTATCTGCACTGATCTCAGATGGCGTTACCACGATTGAAATCAAATCGGGTTACGGCTTAACGCTGGAAGACGAATTAAAAATGCTACGCGCAGCTAAACAATTAGAGCTGCATGCCAGTATTAAAGTATCAACAACACTACTGGCCGCACACGCCGTACCACCTGAATATAAAGACAATGCCGATAGCTATATCCGCTATGTGTGTGACGAAATAATACCAGCCGCAGTTGCAGCTAAACTCGTGGACTCTGTGGATGTATTCTGCGAAGGCATTGGTTTTAACTTGGCACAAACGAAAACCGTTTTCGAGGCTGCTTTATCTTATGGATTGGGCATCAAAGGCCACACAGAACAATTAAGTAACCTTGGCGGAAGTGAACTTGCCGCAACAATGGGCGCGACCTCGGTTGATCATATCGAATTCCTTGACGAGCAAGGCGTGAAAGCACTTGCTGAACATGGCACTGTCGCGACCTTGCTTCCCGGCGCATTCTACTTTTTAAGAGAAACCCAACTACCACCCATTGAATTACTGCGTCAACATAACGTGCCAATGGCATTAGCAACCGATTTTAACCCAGGTACCTCACCTATCGCATCGTTAACTATGATGATGAATATGGGCTGTACTTTATTTAGATTAACGCCTGAAGAAGCATTACGTGGCGTAACTTGCCATGCGGCACGCGCGTTAGGGTTACAAGATTCACGCGGCCAAATTAGAGTTGGCTATGATGCTGATTTGGCAATCTGGAATATCGAACACCCTGCACAGCTCGCTTATGAAGTGGGTACACCAAGATTACACTCTCGCATCGTTAACGGAGAGATTTGTCATGACTAAAACAACGGATTCCGCAGGTTCCCAACATACAATAACGAATCATGCCGCAACTAATGCTGATATTTGGCAGGGTCGAATTGACGCCGAAGACGGTGAAGCAGGCATGCGTTTTCATCAAAAAGTCACTTTAATCGGAGAAGACGAGCGATTAACAAATGGCAAGCAACCTACAAACCAAGCTGGAGTTGTCCTACTCGGTTTCGCTTGCGATGAAGGTGTAAAACGTAATAAAGGCCGTGTTGGCGCAGTACAAGCACCGGATCTTATTCGTAAAGCCCTCGCAAATACCGCATGGCATCATGACAATGCTGCTTTTACAGATAGAGATACAGGTACTAGCACGTCAACCTTTGTTGATGCAGGTAATATCTATTGCAACGATACTGATTTAGCCGCCAGCCAAAAAGAACTGGCCAACCATGTCGAGATAGCCCTCAACCAACAAAACAAAGTGATGGTATTAGGGGGTGGACACGAAATCGCTTGGGGAACATTCCAAGGATTAGCTCAGCATTTCCAAACAGCAAAAGTAAACAAACCGAAAATTGGCATTATCAACTTTGATGCCCATTTTGACTTACGCACCTATTCAGCAGACGAACAAGCGTTCCCAACTAGCTCAGGCACGCCATTTAATCAGATCGCGAAACACTGCCAACAACTCGGCTGGGCGTTTAATTATGCGTGCCTTGGTGTCAGTCGCGCCAGTAATACCCAAGCGTTATTCACCCTCGCAGATCAACTTGGAGTACATTATCGCGAAGACCACCAGCTGGCTTCTTATCACCTTGCCGAGCGTATCGAAGAGTTAATCGCATTTATTGATAATGTGGATTACCTCTATCTGACCATAGATATCGATGTATTCTCTGCAAGCACAGCGCCCGGAGTTAGCGCACCAGCAGCACGTGGGGTGAATTATGAAAGTGTCGAAGCATTACTACAACCCATATTTAACGCTAGAAATACCGCAGGCCAAGCAAAATTGCTAGTAGCTGATTTAGCTGAATACAATCCCAATTTTGATATAGACAATCAAACTGCAAGACTTGCAGCACGATTAACGTGGGATATCACCCGCGCCATGTTCAAGTGAAAAGGAAATCCTAATGACAGATAAACGTTTAGATACGTCTCGTACTATCATTGCCCCTCACGGCACCCAACTCAACGCTAAATCATGGCAAACCGAAGCGCCATTACGCATGTTGATGAACAATCTACACCCTGATGTTGCCGAGCATCCACATGCATTGGTTGTTTATGGCGGCATTGGTCGCGCGGCGCGTGATTGGGAATGTTACGACAAAATAGTCGAAGTACTAAAACGTTTAGAGGATGATGAAACACTCCTTGTACAATCAGGTAAACCAGTTGGCGTATTCAAGACCCACAGTAATGCACCGCGTGTACTGATTGCTAACTCAAACCTAGTCCCGCATTGGGCAAACTGGGAACACTTCAACAAGCTCGATAAAGCAGGCTTGATGATGTACGGGCAAATGACCGCAGGTTCTTGGATTTATATTGGTTCACAAGGTATTGTGCAAGGTACGTACGAAACATTTGTAGCCATGGCTAAACAACATTTTAACGGCCAAGCACAAGGTCGCTGGGTATTAACAGGTGGTTTAGGTGGCATGGGTGGCGCACAACCGCTTGCAGCTACGATGGCTGGTTTCTCCATGATTGCCGTTGAATGTGATGAATCACGTATTGATTACCGCTTGCGTACCGGTTATGTCGATAAAAAAGCAACAAGTCTTGATGAAGCATTAGCGCTACTTGATGAAGCAATCAAAAACAAGCAACCAACTTCGATTGGCCTACTTGGTAATGCCGCCGATATTTTCCCTGAATTAGTGAAACGTGGTGTCGTACCAGATTGTACTACCGACCAAACATCAGCCCATGATCCACTTAATGGCTATTTACCTCAAGGTTGGACGATGGCACATGCCGCGTCAATGCGTAAAGAAGATGAAGCGGTTGTCGTTAAAGCCGCGAAACAATCAATGGCGGTACAAGTACAAGCCATGTTAGAACTGCAAAAAGCAGGTTCAGCAACGGTAGATTATGGTAATAACATTCGTCAAATGGCACTGGAAGAAGGCGTTGATAATGCGTTTGATTTCCCCGGGTTTGTGCCCGCCTATATTCGCCCACTTTTCTGTGAAGGCATAGGTCCTTTCCGCTGGGTTGCATTGTCTGGCGATCCAGAAGATATCTACAAAACAGATCAAAAAGTAAAAGAGTTGATCCCAGATAATCCACAGCTACACAACTGGTTAGACATGGCACGCGAACGCATTCAATTCCAAGGCCTGCCAGCACGTATTTGTTGGGTTGGCTTAAAAGACCGTCAACGTCTTGGTTTGGCCTTTAACGAAATGGTTAAAAATGGCGAACTTAAAGCGCCAATTGTAATTGGCCGAGATCACCTTGATTCCGGTTCTGTTGCGAGTCCTAATCGCGAAACCGAAGGCATGATGGATGGTTCTGATGCCGTTTCGGATTGGCCACTATTAAACGCTCTGCTCAATACAGCAAGTGGTGCTACTTGGGTATCACTGCATCATGGCGGCGGCGTTGGCATGGGCTTCTCTCAACATTCAGGCATGGTGATACTTTGTGACGGCACCGATGATGCCCATGAACGTATTAGTCGTGTATTACATAACGATCCAGCCACTGGTGTCATGCGCCATGCCGATGCGGGTTATGATCTTGCCAAAACCTGCGCGAAAGAACAAAACTTAGACCTACCGATGCTTAAATAATTGGTATAAATAATTTTGGAGAAAAACATGTACCAACTAACAATTAAGCCTGGACAACTTACCCTGGCACAACTTCGTCAAATCAGTCGTGCCCCTGTGCAGGTTTCGCTCGACCCTCGCTGTTACGATGATATCCATGCCAGCACAGAAATTGTAAATAACGTCATTGCCGAAAACCGGGTTGCTTACGGTATTAATACCGGATTTGGCCTGCTTGCTAACACCCGTATCGCGCCAGAAGATCTCGAAACATTACAGCGTAGTATCGTGCTATCTCATGCAGCAGGTATCGGAGAGTTCATGAATGATGAAACCGTACGGTTGATGATGGTTCTTAAAATTAACAGTCTCGCGCGTGGTTTTTCTGGCATTCGTTTATCGGTTATTGAAGCGTTAATACAACTAGTTAATGCCGAAGTTTACCCGTGCGTACCGAAAAAAGGTTCAGTGGGGGCATCGGGTGACCTCGCCCCCCTTGCCCACATGAGTACAGTATTACTGGGTGAAGGTGAAGCGCGCCATCAAGGTAACGTCATTTCTGGAGAAGAAGCATTAACGATTGCAGGCATGCAGAAGATCACGTTAGCGCCGAAAGAAGGGTTAGCCTTGTTAAACGGCACGCAAGCATCTACTGCGTTTGGCCTTGAAGGATTATTTGCTGCCGAAGATCTGTTTGCTTCAGCAACCTTATGTGGCGCAATGACAGTGGAAGCTGCGCTTGGTAGCCGTCGCCCGTTTGATCCACGCGTTCACCGAGTCCGTGGTCATCGGTCACAAATGGACTCAGCAACTATGTATCGTCACATACTTGAATTTAGCAGTGAAATTGGTAATTCTCACACGGCATGTGAAAAAGTCCAAGACCCTTACTCACTCCGTTGTCAGCCACAAGTAATGGGCGCATGTTTACAGCAGATCCGTAATTCAGCTGAAATTTTCGAAATCGAAGCCAATTCAGTGTCAGATAATCCGTTAGTGTTTGCCGATGATGGCGACATTATCTCGGCGGGTAACTTCCACGCTGAACCCATTGCGATGGCCAGTGATAATCTTGCGCTTGCGCTTGCTGAGATAGGCAGTTTATCGGAACGTCGCATGGCACTATTAATTGACAGCAGCTTAAGTAAATTACCGCCATTCCTCGTAGATAATGGCGGCGTTAACTCTGGCTTTATGATCGCACAGGTAACTGCAGCGGCGTTAGCCAGTGAGAACAAGTCATTAGCCCATCCAGCATCGGTTGATAGCTTACCAACCTCAGCCAACCAAGAAGATCATGTATCTATGGCGACCTTTGCTGGGCGCCGTTTAAAAGACATGGCTGAAAATACCCGTGGTATCTTAGCGGTTGAGCTGCTGTCTGCGGCACAAGGACTTGATTTCAGAGCGCCGCTAAAATCATCCCCATTAATTGAACAGGCTAAAGCAGAATTACGTGAACGTGTCTATTTCTACGACAAAGACCGCTACTTTGCACCCGATATTGCCAAAGCGAATCAACTGCTCCTAGAAGCGGCCCACAACAAGCTTGTTGCAAGAGACATGCTGCCTAGTTTCTAACAACTTAAATAAGATAAAAGCCTTAAATCCATGATTTTATACAAACATAATCAAATTTAAGGCTTTGCTATATCATTGAGCTGTCGGTCGTGGAACTTAGATAGTAATAAAACTGAGACTATCGCCCCTAATAATGCAAGCCCCATATCAGATTGGGTATCCCAGATATAGCCTTGTGTACCTAAAAATGCTTCAGCATTCTCTCCTGTCATTAACGCCACCCACCATTCGATAAGTTCATAGAAGGCACTAAACGCGAGACTCACCGAGATAATAAACAGTACCCGCCAACGATCACCATTAACCACGTTCTTTCGTATCAATAATTCTCTGGCAATTAATGCAGGTACAAAACCTTGGAAGAAATGCCCAACTTTATCGTAATTATTCCTTTCTGCACCAAATAAACCATCAAAAAAAGGGACTTCGGCATACGTGTAATGACCACCTATCATCAAGACAATACAATGCGCCAAAATGAAACCATACAGTAGTGAAGTCAGTCTAAAACTATTGTAGGTTGACGCTAAAATAACAGCGCCGATTATTGCAGGCACAACTTCAAGGAACCAAGTAAACTGATCTTTTGGATCAATACCAGACCAAATAAGTACGACTGCAAAAGTTAAAACCCAAAAATATTTAATAACGCTACACTCCTAAAATAATATGTATGTCGCTGAGTATATTAATGTAAACACCATGTTACAAGTAGAGTAAGATCAAAAAATAACCACACTCTAAACAACGATTAACACAAAATATTACCAACGAGGTACCAATGGCCCTAAGTCACTGACAGTAATAACTTTAAAATATCGAAAAAACAAACGTATTGGTTAAATATATCGCAAAACATAATCGGCAGGAATGTTGAACTGGAATATTAATAAAATACTGGTAATATACCGCCCCTCACCCCTTAGTGAGAATTTTATGCAAGTAAATGCATGCCAGACTGGCGAAGATGTACCCGTAAAAACGACTACCTCAGAGCGTCGCAAAAGCGACAAATTGGTTCCAGCATTAACGATTGGCTTCATTAGCTTATTCTTATTAGCTGCGATCATCGACCTCCCTCGTTTCACAACCTTAATTCAAGACTTATTTTCAGCTGCTGCTGGACAATTTGGTTACTTTTGGCAATGGCTAATGGTAGCAAACTTTGCAGTTGCATTATGCATCGCAGCAACCCGATACGGTAAAACGCGTATGGGCATGAAAACCAAACCCGAAATAGGCACCTTCCGCTGGTTAGCAATGATCATGTGTACGCTTTTAGCAGGTGGTGGTGTTTTCTGGTCTGCAGCAGAACCGATTTATCATTTCATTACGCCATCAGCAAGTTATCCTGACATTACAGGGTCAACTGTTGAAGCCGTTGTTCCAGCACTAAGCCAAAGCTTCTTGCATTGGGGGTTCCTTGCGTGGTCAGTGCTTGGCACACTCGCAACGATTGTATTGATGTATGCACATCACCATCATGGTATTAAGCTGCGCCCACGTGCGTTACTTTTCCCTATCGTTGGTAATCGTCTAGAAAACCATTGGTTTGGTGCAGTGATTGACGCATGTTCAATTATTGCCGTCGCTGCAGGTACAATTGGTCCAATTGGTTTCTTAGCATCGCAAATGGGTTATAGCCTTGAAGTGCTAACAGGCCTTAAAAATGACATGAACTCTCAGCTGATGATATTAGCAGTGGTTGTGTTGATTTGTGCACTATCAGCCGCATCTGGCATGGACAAAGGTTTACAGTGGCTTAGTCGCTTAAACGTCATTGGCGCATTTGCATTACTGCTCGCGATTCTGATTTTAGGCCCAACACAATTCATCTTTGAACAGTTTGGCCGTGCATTCGCAACTTACTTGCAAGACATGCCAACCATGAGCCTGACTAACGACAATCCAGGTTGGAATGTTTGGTGGACTTGGTTTTTCTGGGGCTGGTTCATTGGTTTTGCACCTATGATGGCGATTTTTATTGCGCGTATTTCAGAAGGTCGTAGTATTCGTGAGTTAGTATTGGCTGTTGCCGTTGGCGCTCCGATTGCAACAAACTTCTGGTTCTCGGTATTGGGTGGTACAGGTATCTTCCTCGAGTTACAAACGCCAGGTATTATTTCAGGCCCATTAAATGAAGCAGGCTTGCCCGCGGTATTGTTAGCATCATTACAGCAATTACCATTAAGCGAAATCTTGCTACCTGCATTCTTGGTACTAACAACAACGTTTGTGGTTACCACAGGTGATTCAATGGCTTATTCTATTGCGATGGTTGTATCAGGCGACAATGAACCCGACCGTAAGCAGCGCATATTCTGGGCTGTTATCATGGGTTGTGTTGCTGCAGCGTTATTACTCGCGGGTGACGGTGGTTTAAATGCACTACAATCATTCATTGTGATTACTGCTGTACCAGTATCATTGCTTATTGCCGCAACCTTGTTAACAGGGCCAATGGCTGCAATTAAGATGACTAAAGCACAAGATGCGCTACTTGCAGAAAAAGCACTAGCAAAAGCATAATAAACAAAACAGCCTGACATTAATAAGCAATATTAGCTTAATATTATCAGGCTGTTTTATTCCTCATCTCGAATAACATTTCTTATCAACTCCACCGTCAGTCCAGCATTTTTATAATCAATCGGTATTTCCACGCAACGTCCTTCTTTGTCAATAAACAGAGACGGAAAACTCGTCCCCCCTATAGAACGAGCAAAGGCAATTTCAGTTAATAAATCTTGATGAAGTTGCTGAGATACAAACACAGTTTCAAATTTATCCGAGTCTAGACCAAGCTGCTTCGCTAATTCAACCAAAACTGTATTATCACTGGGATTTTTGGCATTAAGATAATAAGCAACTTGTATCGCATCAAGCATCGCCTGCTCTGCACCTTGAGAACGTGCAGCAAGAATTGCTCTACATGCCGGATAAGTGGAACGTCGAGGTGTATTTTCAGTCCAAAATTCATAATTAAATGCAGTGCCAAGATAATTTTCAATCTTCTTCCAGTAAGATGCAATTTGCGCCTGCATCATTTCAGGCATTGGCTCATTACTATCAGGTGCCAATCCACCCAATAGATAGATAATGTCTACATCATCAGCAACAACCTGCTTAATTTCATTCCATATCGGTTTATACCCCCAGCACCACGAGCACATTGGATCATAAACATAATAAAGCTTTGGTTTTACTGATGGCATTTGACAGTTTCCTTAATCATTACGCTCAGAACGATTTTCAGCAACAATATCAGAGTCTTTCTGCGCGTAAAAATCGACTCTGAATTCTGTATCATCCGTCATAAACTCAACCTTATGCCAATACTCAGGCGGTGAGATAGCCGATTCATCTTGTTCAATCACAATCTCTTGCTCTATCGCACCTCGTCTTTCGGTAAAACCATAAAATTTCAACGAGCCACTAATAACCTTAATTTTTCCGTAAACACCTGCGCGGGTATTGTGTAAGTGTAGGAACATTTTAGGGATATTATTCGGCGTAAAGACAGGCGTTGACTTGTAGTTCACAAAATCAGTGGGGATTGTCGGCATAAGCACACTCACTTGTAGTAAAGATAATGATTAATAGGTATAAAATATACGCCCATTATCCATGAGCGCAAGTAAGATCTCCCAGCGGTTAGATCTTAAACGTTAAGTGAGGCTCCGCGCGTTTGGATCACATCCCTATACCAGAAAAAACTTTCTTTACGGGTTCGCTCTAAAGTACCACGGCCATCGTCACGACGGTCAACATAAATAAAGCCATAGCGTTTATCCATTTCAGCGGTTGAGTTGGCCACTAAATCAATCGGCCCCCAACTGGTGAACCCCAGAAGTTCAACACCATCTAAGATCGCCTCCCTTGCCTGTACTAAGTGATCGTTCAAATATTGAATACGATAATCATCAATGATCTCGCCATCCGCAGTAACTTCATCACGGGCCCCTAAGCCATTTTCAACGATAAACAAAGGCTTTTGGTATCTGTCATACAAGAAATTCAATAATACCCGTAAACCTTTCGGGTCGATTAACCAACCCCACTGACTTTTCTCTAAATAAGGATTCGGTACACTATCAATAATGTTACCGACTTCTTTTTGCTTGGGGTCAGCACTGGCACAGCCACTGGCATAATAACTAAACGAGATAAAATCGACACTCGCTTCAGCCAGCGTTTCTAAATCCCCCTCCTCCATTCTGACTTCAATATTATGGTCTCTGAAATAACGCAATATATAACCAGGGTATCTACCACGGGTCTGCACATCACCAAAGAATAACCATTTGTTATTCTCGTGTACCGCAGCCATAACATCATCGGGATTACAGGTATAAGGATAATTAAGCGCACCCAACAACATATTACCAATTTGGGCATCTGGGATTATTTGTTTACACAAGGTCACCGCTTTGGCACTGGCAAGGAGTTGATGATGAATTGCTTGATAAATGGCTTGCTCATCAGCGGCTTCGGGTAAACCGACACCGGTATACGGTGCATGTAACGACATGTTAATTTCATTAAAAGTCAGCCACAATTTCACTTTATTTTGGTAACGCTCAAACACGGTTATTGCATAACGTTCAAAAAAACCAATCAGTTTTCGATCTGCCCAACCACCATAATGCTCAACTAATCCCACAGGCATTTCATAATGCGATAACGTCACAAAAGGTTTAATATCATGCTTGGCTAATTCATCAAAAATACAGTCATAATAAGCAAGACCCGCTTCATTAGGCTGACTTTCATCGCCATGAGGAAAAATACGCGTCCATGCAATTGATAACCTTAAACAGGTAAACCCCATCTCTTTGAATAGCTGAATATCTTCCGGATAACGGTTATAAAAATCGATAGCAAGATCTTTAATACCCGCGGTTTTATCTGCACGTTCTTGGTGTTGACTTAAAATCCCTTTAGGCAATAAGTCCGCAGTCGATAAACCTTTACCGTCTTGATTAAACGCACCTTCGGTCTGATTTGCCGCAATCGCGCCGCCCCATAAGAAATCTTGTGGAAATAAATTCATTTGTCCCTCAACTCATAAAACGATCCATGTTGAATGCGATGATAAACTATAATAAATAATGACTAGTTGAACACGTTCACACTTTTAAAATTGAATTTAGCTCAATAATCGATACTTTAAATATCGTAATCGCATTCAGCATATGTGAGACGGCAATTCTAGGCACTTTATCCATAGTCCAAGGTGTCGTTTGATTTTGTTCAAAATAAGCACTTGTTAATACCATTTGCTGGTACTTATCTGTTCTATCAACGATTTCAACAGCCACACCTACTACATGAGTATTAGAGTATTTCCATGTGGGAACCGTTTGAGGTTTTCGAGCACATGGTCCTACATCATTCGGAGACATGTAATAACTCTTACCATGAAACACTAGAGTAAGCTCGACTCCTTCCCTATCGCAGGTTTGCGTTTTCAACTTTTTAGCTAATGCGTGTCGATTACTAACATGCCCAATTAAATAACGCTCATCAACACTTAAATGAAAAGGGATATGGCTAATATGCGGTGTATTGGTAGCGTCGGTAAATACCATCGTCGCCAATGGCTGGTTCTTAATGACCGCAAACGACTGAGTCATACCTTTTGCGACATCCTTATCATGCTTAGTTTGAGACATAAGAAAACACCTCTTTACACTGACCTGTTTTTAATAAGTTCGCTTTTACTTGCGGCCACTCGTTGTTAATAATGCTAAACAAGGCAGTGTTTCTGTAACTACCATCTTCTGCACAACGATTCTTTCTTAAAATACCTTCAAACTGACCACCGATACGTGCAATCGCACGACGTGATTGTAAGTTGTTCTCATGAGTACAAATTTCAACACGAGTAAAATCTAATGTTTCAAAAACATATTCAAGCAACAGATATTTAGCATGGGAGTTAACATGGCTGCGTTGAAACTCAGGAGAGATAAAGGTATGTCCTATTTCCAAAGCGCGATCGACTTCATTTACGCGAAACAAACGCGTTGAACCCACTATTTTATTGCTCTGCTTGTTAATGATGACAAACGCAATTTGTGATCCGGTGTCCATTTCGTCAATCATGTAACTAATCCAAGTTCGTGTAATTTCGATATGTTCACAAGGGTTTGACTGCATATACCGCCAAACTTCAGCAAAGTTTCCCGCTTTACAAAAATCAGATAGATGAGCCATTGTTATCGGCTCTAATTTGATCAATTCACTTTCAAGGGTAATTCGTTTTAGCATAAGTTAGATTTCCTTATTCTTATTTTGAATACAGAATGTTGAATATTTTCTAATTATGCGTTTATTTGGTATAACTACTACAACCAGAATTAATAAAAATGGTAGACCAGTTTGAAATTACTTACCCTAACACTTGCCATCAATGCACACATAACAGCACAAACCAATGTCGAAACTGAACAAAAGATAACAGAACAAAAAAGAAAGCGCCGCGCAAAATATTTACTCATCGCCGATGCGTTAAAACAAGCAATTAAGCAGGGACAGGTCGTTCCAAATGAGGCACTTCCCTCAGCTCGTACATTAGCCACGCAGTTAAACGTTAACCGCCATACCATAATGGCCGCAGTTGCAGAATTAGTTGCCCAAGGTTGGATTGAAGCCAAAGAGCGTTCGGGATATCGGGTCGTAAATAAATTACCCATTCAAACAAGTAAGGTGATAGCGAACACCACAGTCAAGCATCAAACTTTTGAGTGGCAGTTTCGACATAAAAAGACCACAGCCATTGCCCCGACTAAGGGGGCCACTGCATATAAATACAACTTTTCAGGAGGCCAACCTGATAACCGCTTATTCCCATTTAATGAATTCAAACACTATTTTTCACAGCTTTGCCAGCACCCGAAATTTACCCGTTTAGGTTATGATAATAATGTCGGTGAAACGGATTTAGTCACCCAAATTTCAACCTATTTACGTCGTGCCAGGTCGATAATCGATAAAGAAATCATGATTTGTAATGGCTCTCAAGAAGGCCTGTACATGGTATCTAAACTGCTATTACAAGCAGGTGATAAAGTGGCAGTGGAACAGTTCGGTTATCCACCAGCATGGGCTGCCTTTAAAAGTTCTGGCGCTGAACTGATTGTCATAGAGCAAGACCATAAAGGCATCATCCCTGCACATTTAGCCACACAGCTTGAAAAAGGGCATATTAAACTCATTTATCTGACCCCATTACATCAATACCCTACTACGGTCACATTGGAGGCCAGTAGAAGAATGCAGATATATCAACTAGCCGCACAATACGGCGTCGCAATTGTTGAAGATGATTACGACCATGAGTTCCATTACGACTCTCAACCGATTGCCCCGATGGCAGCAGATGATCCTCTCGGCTTAGTTATCTACATTTCAACCTTCTCCAAATTAATGTTCGGTGGTGCCCGTATTGGCTACGTGGTAGCAAATAATGCATTAATCACGGAGTTAACGGCATACAAAACGTTAATGAACCATAAGAGTAATGTGTTAATGCAACAAGCGGTCGCGAAGTGGATGCAGCAAGGTGGTTTTGAAAGTCATTTAAGACGTATGACCCGCTGCTACCATAAACGCCGTGACTTTTTAGTTAACCTATTACGGGATTATCAACACCAAGGTCTGCCAATCACTTTTGATTGCCCTCCTGGCGGCATGGCACTGTGGGTGGATATGGGCGTATCAATTGCTGGTCTAAAGCAAACATTACTGACCAAGGATGTGTATTTACAGACCGAGGTTGACTTTAATTTGGTAACAGAGCATTTGATAACCAAACAAGACAAGGCCCAATATCGGTTTATTAGAGTGGGTTTTGCGTCTATGAATGAAGTCGAAATAACGCAGGGAATGAAAATTATCGTTCAAGAATTGTATGGTTAATTTACTCAATAATAGGTCGATTTAATACTTAACTCCTTTCGGTTTACTCTATGGGAGGCTAGCTGGAACTAACTTTCAAAAATAACCAGCAGCCGACAAAAGATGATCGAAGTCAATAATTTATGATAAAAAAACCAAAAGCCATGCCTCCAATTTTATTAGATTTCATCTACCAAAAGAATTATTCACTACTTCACGAATCCCACAAGCTATAATACCTATTCTAAATACCTTTTAGCCCAATATAATAATTTCACTAGTTAAAAAACCTAATTTATAAATCGAAACTATGCGGTTACACTATTGCTCAATAAACAACCACCCTGATAAACACCTAATTGAGTGTAGAGCAATATAGGTATACTCATTTCACGACAATCAGTTATAAAACACAGCTCGGGATGAGTAAGGGATCACATGTTTAAAAGTATACGGACGCGTATTGCCATTTGCGCAGGGTTAACAATGGTCTTTACCTTATTAATAGCGATGGGGATGACAACCAACGCTTTTACTAAAGTAAACCAAGAAATAACAGAAAAAGTAAAAGTACAACTAACCAATGCGACCACTTTGAACTTACGTTCGACCGCAGCTAATCAAGCTAAAACTATCGAGAATCAACTGTCCCCAGTTTTAGCAAACCTTACTCAAATACGCTCCATCATTGAGCTAAGCGCACAGACCCGAGCAGATGCTGAGACAATTGTTAAGCAGTTCACAGCCTCACTTGAAGTACAAGACAAAGCTGTTTTTGCTGGATATATGGTATGGGAAGAAAAAACGTGGCCACAAGAGTCAGAATCGAACGCGGCAAAAGCATTCAATACTAAAGGCTATTTAGCACCATTTTTTTCACCTAATTCAAATAACAGCTTTGATATTGTCGCAATGGATAGCTTTAACAATACAACTCTGAACGCAAATGGCGAACGAACCGATGATTGGCACTTAATCCCTTATGAAACTGGACAAACTTTCGTAATGGAACCCTATATGTATCCAGTTCGAGGCCAAAAGGAACTGATAACTACAATTAGCCAGCCATTAAAACTAAACGGTAAAATCATAGGTTCACTTGGCTTCGACCTCTCTTTGACAGAACTACAAGGCCAAAGTGAAAATCTCGCCAAAAAACTCTTTGATGGGAAAGGTAATATCATTATTTCTTCATGGAAAGGGGCTTTACTGGCTAATAGTAAAGATAACAGCCATGTAGGTAAAAAAGTACCTTCAGCATTGTCGTCGCAGTGGAAAAAGATTCAAGACTTAGCGACTCTGGATGATATTGGTATGATCACTATTGGTAATGATGAGTACGCGATCACCTCTATCGATACTAGTGGTGCGCCTTGGATTGTGATGGTATCGGTTCCAACCAACGAACTGACTCAAAGTGTGGCAACATTTGAGAACTGGAGTCATGAACAAAATTCAGAAGCACTCAATCAAGGTATTTTTGCAGGCGTAATCGCTGTTATTATTGGTATTGCTGCAATGAGCTTTATTGCAAACTCACTTGGTAAAGTACTGATTAATTTAGTCGAACGCTTTAAAGATGCAGCCCAAGGCGATGGCGACTTAACCTACCGTATAGAAGTAAAAGGTAAAGATGAAAGTGCACAACTGGCATACTGGTTTAATATCTTTTTAGAGCGTATGCAAGACATGTTACGTGCTGTAATGACAAGCGCAAACCAAGTTGAACAAGGGGCTGGCGCAGGCTTAAAAGGTGCAGCCAGTTCCAAAGAGCAACTCGATATTCAAGTCAATGAAGTTAATTCGTTAGCAACAGCAATTAATGAAATGAGTGTCACAGCTCAAGAAGTCGCTAACTCAGCTATGCAAGCAGCCACAGCAGCAAACCAAGTTCAAACAAATAGTATAAGCGGCATTGGTCGAATGGATACAGCTGTATCCTCTGTTGACAATTTAGCGGTTCAAATTAACAACGCTCAAAATCAAACTCAAAACTTGGTTGAATCGAGCACCTCAATCCAAGGGATACTCGGAGAAATTAGTAGTATTGCAGAACAAACGAATCTACTTGCTTTAAATGCAGCAATTGAAGCAGCACGCGCTGGTGAAGCTGGACGTGGGTTTGCGGTAGTTGCTGATGAAGTGCGTAACCTTGCAACCCGCACGCAAACTTCAACTAAAGAGATTGGTGCTATGCTGGCAAGGCTAGAACAAGAAACACAATCCATTGTGATATCAATGCAGCAGGGACAGCAGCAAGCTGTTGAGACTAAAAAAGAAACGCAATCTGCACAACAAGCGTTTGAGGAAATAAACCAAGCAATTGAAGTGATCAACGATATGAATAATCAGATCGCATCAGCGGCAGAAGAGCAAAGCTGCGTATCTGAAGAAATTAACCGCAATGTTGTACGTATTAACGATACCACAATGGAAGTAATGGAAGGTATGAGTGCTTCAGTCATAATTAGTAACGAGTTAACTGACAGTGCGACGAATTTACGTGGAGAATTAAGCCATTTCAAAATCTAGGGCTTAACTTAATCTAATTCACATCACAATTAGTCCTACATTGTGATGTGAACTTGGACTTTAAAGCTTTAGGGCTAGTAGCGAATTACGCAATTCGACATACCAATAATTCATTTAAATGTGTTTGCTCTTCATTGGTGATTTGTTCCCCGCTATTCTTGGAGATTAAAAAAACGTTCTCTGTCGATTCACCAAGAGAACTAATCTTAGCTGAATGAATCGTTAAATCACTTTGTGAAAATACAGAGCAGATTTCCTCCATATAACAAGGATCATCCAATGTGTTGATTTTTAGGAGTGATTTATTTTTTTTACTTGATTTTAAAAATTCTACAACGGTTATGTTTTCAAAGTTTTTCACAAACCTCGGTGTAGACAAATTGTTGTACGATATTTCATTGTTAATTGATTTTTTAACTCGAGAGACTATTTTATCAAGTCGAATTTTTTCAGTTATCGGCTCATTTTTGCTATCAAGTAACTTGATTATTTCTAATACCATCCCGTCTTTTGTTTGCATAATTTGCGCATCTTTGATCTTTAACTTAGCTGTAGCTAATGTGTTGAATATATCAACAAAAAGCTTAGGTCTGTCTTTTGTATAAACGATTAAGCAGGTTGAACTAGGCGACAAACTATCGGAAATGAAAATCATATCTTGTTTCACCGAGCCCTTTAAAATTTGCTCTGTAATACAACTAATCTCATCAACACTGTTACTGCTAAAAAAATGATTGGGTAAAGTTGACCATAACGACGCGATGTCTTGTTCGCTCCAGTCCATGCTGGTTAGTTTACTTGTTGCGTCATTTCTATTTTCTCTGATAAGGGTACGAACTTCGAATATATTCTCTATACCTTGCCTTAGCGCATCTCGGGTTGATAAATACAGCTGTTTTAATTGACATTCGTGCCACTCATTCCAATATTGTTCGTTTGTGGCGATCATATCTGCCACGGTCAACACGTAGAGCGCATTAAGCTTATCAAAAGAGCCAACACGTTTAGCAAATTGCTTGATAACATTAGGATCGTTAATATCTTGAGTTTGAATCGTCCCGATAAGGAGGTCTTGGTTTGCTACTAACCAATAAATAAGTTTAATACTTGAATTTTTTAGTTGATGAACTTCTGCAAACTCTTTAGCAATAATGGCACTAAGTTGACTATTCTCAACAGCTTGCTTACCTGAGATATGATGGCAAAGCGTCGCCAAGATTAGCGGGATTCTATCTTTAATATGCTGATTTACATTATAAATAAAACTTTTCTTATTAAAGTCACAACTGAAACTGTCGATTGCTTGCATCGCTTTACAGGTATGCTCATCGATGGTGTAAGCGTTATGCATATCGTATTGCATTTGACCTTCGATTTGCTTCCAATGTGCAAAGTAGGACGCTAAGATTCCATATCGGTGCATTAAACTGAGTGAGGTTTTTAACCCGTTAGGCTGTTGTAAAAGAGTAATAAACTCTTCCCGGCATCCTTGATAACAGCTCAGTTCACCCAGTAATATTCGTCTGGTCTGTCTTAATAATCTGAGTGTTTCAGGGGCAATACCGTTAATATCTTTATGTTTAGCAATCAATACAAACACCCTTAATACTTGGCGTTTGTCGATAAAAACCTCTTTATATCTTGCTTCAATTAAGTTATTTCGAACCATAAAGTATTCATCAATAATGCGCTCAGGCTTCTTGGGTTGGTACTTTAAAATATCAAATTGAAAAGAATCACTGAGCATTTGATTCAATTCGCGTATACGCGTCATCGCAGTAAACAAGTAACCCATCATGCTTTCAATCGCATGTTGGGTATTATCATCGCCACCGAAACGCATAAATTCAGCGACAGCCGATTGATAATCAAACAGTAGTATTTCTTGTGGTCTGCTAACAACTGAATGTAACGCCCAGCGTATTCGGCAGACAAAATCATAGGACTCGAGTAGTTCAGAGGTTTCATCTGAGGTTAAAAAACCTGTCGACTCTATTGTTTTCGGGTTATCAATTAAAAAATGCTTTTGGGCTATCCAATGTATGGTTTGTACATCTCTCATACCACCCGGATTATTTTTTAAATTAGGTTCTAAGTACAACGCGGTATTTTTTGCATGTTTATGGCGGCTCTCCTGCTCTGTTAGCTTCGCATGGAAAAACGCTTTACTTGTCCAAACCTTGTTTTGGAAAAGCGCATCCTTGATCATTGATGCGTGAGACGATGGCCCTAACAATGGACGAATATCGAGCAAATTTGTCGCTATGGTAATATCTTCTGTTGCCAATTGAATTGATTCTTTGAACGTTCTGACAGAGTGCCCAATGTCTGTCCCTAAATCCCAAAGCTTAGTGACAAAACAAGACAGTTTTTCTTCAACATCTGTGGACACCTGACCATCACTAATAATGGCCAGATCTATATCTGATTGAGGATGAAGCCTTTTTCTTCCGTAGCCACCAACTGCATTGATGGATAAAACTGACTTATTTAATTCAAATGAACACCAAAGTGCAATAAGCATTTGATCAAAATACTCGGATCTTTTTTCCATTAATGATTGAATTGAATCAGTATGAAATTTTTGGTTTAACTCACGATCAAACTCTGCAATGCGTCGACGTAATTCTGCACCAGAAGTTTCCATTGAAACGAAAGACATGTTAATCATCCTTTATAATAGCTTGAATCAGTATTTAAACTGTCAAGCTCTCCCTTAAAAGCTCACCAACAATAGTTATAGTTAAAATAATAACAGCTCTAACTAAATCATTCAATTACACTGTGGTTATTGCTCTTCTACATATATCCGGTGGGTTTCGTGCTCATATAAATGTTAGAACACTAATCAAATAGCTTAGAGTACGTGTATAAAATCAGCCGTGTATAGATCATGTTTATCACTATTTATGTCCAGAATCTTGTTAAAATTAACAACATGTATAATGTAGATAAAGCGTATAATATAAGTTCACTAAAAAAAATACGTTACAGGTTGGCTAAAGACATGCTGCAAAAAGAACTACGACAAGCTAAATCGATAGATAATGTCTACAACTCGGCATATTGGCATTTGGCTCAAAAGGACTACACTCTTGCAGAAATACGCACCAAGCTTGAACGTAAGACAGACAATCAAGAGTGGATAGAAACCGTATTAGACGATCTAGTTAGTAAGAACTACATCAAAAGCGATTTTGACTTTGCTGTTATTTTTGCTGAATCCGCCTTTCATAATGAACAAGGTAAATCGGCCATCTCACGTAAATTACGTGCCAGAGGCGTAGATGAAAAAGATGCAGCAGCAGCGATTGAACAAGTGATGGATGATGAGGAGATTGACCAATTTGAGTTAGCCGCATCACGATTAATAAGTACATTTCAAACATTTCACTCAACCACCAAAGAAAAACTCTATTCGCAATTCACCACCAAAGGGTTTTCACGTGCCGAGATTGATCACGCATTGGCCATGCACCCAGAAAAAGACACGTTAAGGTCCAAACTCGAAGTCAAAGCTGAAAAAGCAGACTTGAGCCAAGAAACCATGAAGCTATACCGTAAAGGTAAAGGTAAACGCGTTATACGTAGTGAATTGCGCAGCAAGTTAATTGACGTTGAAGATTTTGATAACGTGATAGACCAACTTGAACAGGCTGGTGATATAGACTTTTATCAAAGCTGTTTAGATGTATTAAATAAGAAACGTTACGACATAAGCAACAGCGCGGGTAAATCTAAAGCTTACGCCTATCTATCGCGTAAAGGTTTCGACTCAGATGAAATCAAAGAAGCGCTCAATCCATCAGATTAATTGCGGACTGAATTGATAAGTTGAATTCAATTGGTTAACAAGAATGCTGCTTATTTAGCTAATTTGGTTCTCAAGGCAATTTATTTACAATAACTTTGGCAAAAATCGAGAAACTTTGTTATATAGTTTCATTAAAGATAACAAAGTACCAATATCGAATAAAGGAATCACAATGACAAACCAACACGCACACGGCGAAGAAGGTCACGTACACGGTCCAGGCTGTAGTCACCACCACGAACCACAAGCTCCGATCGTAAGAGAAGGCGCTAAAGTTGGCCGTAACGATCCTTGCACGTGTAACAGCGGTAAGAAATTTAAGAAGTGTTGTGGTAAATAATCACGCGCTTTATTAAATAGTACTTTTGACTAAATTAGTAGACGTACTAAATTAACCATAAGTACTAAAAAGCCTCCACTGCTATTATTCAATATAGCTTTGGAGGCTTTTTGCTAACCGTCTGCTGTAATTGTTGTAATCAATTCTTGCAGAGTCGCTTCCGCTTTATCAGTTTCAATCTGGCAAGTACCCGCAGCTATATGGCCACCACCACCGTATTGAAGCATTAGCTCACCCACGTTAGTTTTCGAGTTACGATCAAAAATAGATTTACCTGTCGCAAACACAATATTTTGCTTTTGAAAACCCCACATTTTATGGATAGAGATATTACATTGTGGAAACAGTGCGTAAATCATAAATCGATTACCAGCGAAAATAGTCTCTTCGTCAGTTAAATCAAGTAACACTAAGTTGCCATGAACAGTTGCACAACGCTGAACCTGTGCTTTAAACATAGTTTCGTGTTCACGGTACAAATCAATACGTTCCTTCACATCTGCTAATGCCAAAATGTCATCAATGCTGTGATCTTTACAATAATCAATCAAGTCCATCATCAAAGCATAGTTCGAGATTCTAAACTCGCGGAAACGGCCTAACCCTGTTCGTGCATCCATTAAGAAATTGAGCAAATTCCAGCCCTGAGAGTCTAATACTTCATCACTATTGAACTGTGCAGAGTCACCTTTATCAACCGCGTCCATCATTTCAACCCATGCAGCAGGGTATGTATCGAGACCGCCATAATAATCCCACACCACACGTGCAGCAGAAGGCGCATCTGGATCAATAATGTGATTAGCGCGTTCGCCAGTATTACGAATAGTTTCAGAAAGGTGATGATCAAACGTCAGGTGGGCATTTTTAACATAAGGTAAATTTGTCACGATATCATACGGAGTAATATCAATTTTACCGTCTTGCATATCCTTAGGATGAACAAATTTAATGTCACTAATGAGATCTTGTTGTTTCAACAGCACTGCACATACTAGACCATCAAAATCACTGCGCGTTACTAATCGATATTTTTGTTCTGACATATTCATTCCTTTGTCACATAAGTTTAAACCTAAGATAACTAAAGATAACCGTATAGAAGAGTGAGAATCAAGCGGAGATTGTACGAGAGAGGCTTTGTAACTGCCCAAGCTTGAACTTGCGCGCAAAACAAACCTAAGATGGATGAATAATAATCACAATTTATGACCAAAATTAAGGTACTACGAACTCCGCATTGTAGCAATATTGAGTCCATAGTGAACTGATATTAAAACACATAAACTACTTCATTTTAATTTGACTACATCACCAGACACTGTCGTTTGATACCCGTTAAGTATCCACGCCCAAAACCAATCTTCTTGTACTTCAACATTAATCATTGCATCACCACCTTGCGATGCAATGGCAGCTTTTTGTGCACGAACAAAACGATCATTTTGTTGAATAGGAATAAAGGTAAATAACATGATCCCCGTCACTGTGGCTTTTCCTGGACCAATGACCGTATATTCACTTTCGCTTAAGTTTTGCGTTTTCATCGAAACACCAGTACAACCAGCTAGCATCGCAGAAGCGAATAGAACAGAACTCAACGCTTTGATCATTTTCATTTAGAAACCCTCAAATAGAAGTTATAACGTAAAAATAATGTCAATAGTACTAAGTCTAGTGATAGCTAAATTTAATGCCCACATGTTGCAGCGAATAACGGCTAAAAATCTTATGTTTAATAATCACATGTGATTTATTCGTATTTTTATAAAACAGAATAACCGTGAAGTCACCCTTCAATAATTCGTTTCAACTCAGTTATTGCCGCTGAAGTAGGTGGCACTTTCGCATTACTCCATACTACAACTTCCACTTGTTACAATTTTAATTTACTTGCAACACTTTATTAATATCCCGTAACTTGGTATAAACATAGTTAATATACTTAGTTAGGCATTAATTTGAAATATAAACCTAACTGATGTAACTATATTGGGGTATTAAAGGGAATTAACATGGGTTCGTTATCAGTTCAGTGGAAGATTACTTTGCTTTCAGGGTGTTGCATTTTACTTGTCGCAATATCATTAATCAGCTTTACGCTGTTGTCATCTACGTCCAACCAAAAAATAATTCAAGTCCAGAGCAGCGAGTCTGTCGGTGAAAAATCCGAACAATTACTGATGAGTGAAGCAAATACACAAGCATCAATCGTACAAAAATATTTAGACGAAGCAACATACCGTGCAGAAATGTTAGCCGAGAGTATTGCATTTCTGCAGTTTAACGCTGAAGAAAATTTTACCAGCAGTGATGAACTACGAAACTCCGTCTCTGAATTATTAAAGCGCTCGGTGCAAAATTTCGATAATATGCACGCCGCATTTACCACCTTCCTCCCCAACATGTTAGATGGTGAAGATGCTAATTATGCCAATGCAGACTATGTCAGCTCTAACGATCAAGGCCGCTTTTCTGCTTACTGGTATAAGAACAATCAAAATAAACCTACCTTAACAATTAAAAGTGAACAGCAGATCAATAACACAACGCAGGCTATTAGTGGGCAGGCAAACAATTTTTGGTATAGCTGCAGTATCACCAATAAACGTATGTGTGTGATTGAACCGTATTTATACAATGAGAATGGTGCTACTCACTTAATCAGTCCCATTACCGTTCCATTACGCAAACAAGGTAAAATAATAGGCGTAACAGGCATTGACCTCAAAATAGACGTTTTACAACAATATGCACAACGCGCAGACCAGGCTTTATTTGCTGGCGCTGGTAAAGTTCGTATTGTGAGTAACAATGGACAACTGGTTGCTTCTGATGATGACAATGCTGCTATTGGTAAACAAATCGCAGACCCACAATTGAAGCAATGGCTAGCCGATGGTGTAACACAGTCACAATGGAGTGCAAATCAGCAATCTTTAACCGTCTTCATGCCGATTAAACTCAGCGCGGTCAACTGGGGTATTATCATCACCATGCCAAGAAAAACCGTGATGGCAGATGCGTTAGCGCTTAATCAACTCATTGAAGATCAAGCAAACGAAACCCTTAAAATTCAAATTATCACAGGGATTATCGTAACCCTACTTGGTTTGCTTATTATTTGGTTTGCAGCCGTTAAGTTAGTCGCACCGATTAAAGATGTTGCAACTCGTCTACAAGATATTGCGAGCGGTGAAGGCGACTTAACCCAACGACTGGATGTTAAATCTACCGATGAAGTGGGCGAACTCGCTATTTGGTTTAATCGCTTTTTAGATAAAATCCAAGGTACGATCAAAGATGTGATTGAAACCTCTGATGCCATCAGTAAAACGTCTAAAGAAGCCGGTGAAATAGCCGAGCTGTCACGCCAAGGCAGTGAGTCACAATTTAGAGAAGTGGATATGGTCGCAACCGCCTCTGAAGAAATGACACAAACGTCAGCCTTAGTTCTAGAAAATGCAGATAAAGCTGCAGAAATGGCATGCCAAGCTGAACAATCAGCAAAAGGTGGCCAAGCTGTCGTGCAACAATCAGCAGATACAATGCAGGAATTAGTAGAAAGAATGGCGATGGCCGTACCGATTGCTGATGAACTAGAAAAGAACAGTGGTAACATTAGCGCCATACTATCTGTTATTGAAGGTATATCAGAACAAACCAACCTACTCGCTCTTAATGCTGCGATTGAAGCTGCAAGAGCTGGTGAGCAAGGCAGAGGCTTTGCAGTGGTGGCCGATGAAGTGAGACAACTTGCAAGCAGAACGCACGATTCTGTGGATCAAATTAGAGTGGTTATCGAAGATTTACAGTCCGGAACACGTAGTGTAACTACAGCAATAGCAGAAGGTAATCACCTTGCCCTTGAAACCGCAACGCAAGTTAAGCAAGCCGTAAATAGCTTAGCGGATATCTCATCATTTGTTGCTGATATCCAAAGCATGAACAGTGAGATTGTCAATGCGGCCAGCGAGCAAAAAACAGTCTCGACAGAAGTGAATGGCAATGTTGCTAATATTCGTGATTTAAGCCAATCAATTTTAGATCAATCGACCACGGCAGAAAAAATAGGTCATGATATTGCGAAACTGTCATCACAGCAGCAAGTATTGGTTGGGCAGTTTAAAGTCGAGTAGTCGTAAATTTAACGAATAGAAACAGAAATAATAATGACCATCACAAGCACCATTGTTCGGCTTGTGCTGGTCATCTGCATATAACACCACGTTTCATGATACGCGTTAAGGTTTTAGCATTAAAGCCTCAGTGATATCAGCAGCACTATGGCGTTCACTTATCGCTTCCCATGCTTCGCCTGATGTACGATTCACGATTCGACCACGCTGCACAGCAGGACGGTCTGCGATATCTTGAGCCCAACGTAGCAGGTGCTTATAACTTCCAACATCTAAAAATTCAGCAGCATCATATGCCTTACCAAGCACCACGTTGCCATACCAAGACCAAATCGCAATATCGGCAATACTATATTCATCACCTGCTATAAACTTATTCGCAGTAAGTTGCTTGTCTAACAAGTCGAGTTGACGCTTAATTTCCATCGTGAAGCGGTTAATTGGATATTCAAATTTTTCTGGTGCGTAAGCATAGAAGTGACCGAACCCACCACCTAAATACGGAGCTGCTCCTTGTAACCAAAATAGCCAATTCAATACTGTCGTGCGCTTCACGATATCTTTCGGTAATAAATGGCCGAACTTATCGGCAAGATAAAGTAAGATAGCACCCGATTCAAACACTTCAATCGACGGTTCACCAGATTGATCCACTAATGCAGGGATTTTGGAATTTGGATTAATACCAACAAACCCGGATGAAAACTGATCACCCTCACCAATGTTAATAATGTGAGCATCATATTCAGCCTCAATCACGCCCAAGGCTAACAACTCTTCCAACATGATCGTGACCTTTTGACCATTTGGCGTTCCCAACGAATAAAGCTGTAAAGGATGAATGCCGACGGGTAGTACTTTGTCGTGGGTAGCACCAGAAACAGGGCGATTTATTGATGCCCAAGTACCGCCATTATCATTATCGTTTGTCCAAACTGCCGGTGGTATGTATTCGCTTTCCATAATCTTTCCTTAGTGTTATCTATTGGTTCAGTGAACCGAACAAGCCCACTCGTTTAACTAATACCTTGCCAGTCAATTGCCAGCACTGCCATCATTACTTTATCGACAAATTTACCATTGCGGTAACCCGATTGCTTTTTAACGCCTTCATGAACATAACCGGCTTTTTCATATGCGCGGATCGCTGATGGGTTATTGGCATAGGCCGTTAATTCAATTCGGTGTAAACCCAGCGTGTTAAAGCCATAGTCGGAGATCACTTTGGTAACCTCTGTACCAATACCTTTACCCCAATAACTTTTATCACCAATAAGAATAAAATATTCACCCGAACGATTGAGTGTACTGATTGACGCAATACCTGCATAACCAATCAATTTACCGGATTCAGCACAGCAAATACCCAATGACACGCATTTTGAATTGTCATTAATACTTGATAACCAGGTTGAAATATCCGTTTGGGATTGCGGGTAGGCATAAGAAGATAAGCTAAATTGAGTCACGTCTCGGTCGCATGACCATGCGTAGAATTCGGCGGCATCACTCATATCGAGCGATCGTAATTGCACTCTATTTGTAACTAAAAACATCCTTTTATACCTTTAATATTTAACGCTAATTTTAATATATACAACATAAACTAACATAATTAGCGAAAATATAAAGTACAAGTCCCCTGCTCTCACAAGGGACTAGTTTAACTTAAAGACCACCCTGAGTCAGTTTCAGCGGATTGAGTAATTCACTCAATTTTTCACGTGATAACTCAGTGTGCTCTAGCGCTACATCAATGATCGCGCGTTTCTCTTTGTAGGCTATCTTAGCTATTTTAGCCGCTAGTTGATAACCGATAATAGGATTAAGTGCCGTTACTAAAATTGGGTTTTTATCCAAGGCTTGCTCTATATTCTGTTGCTGTACTTCAAAAGTCGCAATAGCTTTATCAGCTAATAGCACCACGTTATTACTCAATAAATTCAGGCTACTAAGTAGATTATTCGCAATCATAGGCAGCATAACATTAAGTTCGAAGTTTCCTGATTGTCCACCAATCGTGATCGCAGTGTCATTACCCATAACCTGCGCACAAACCATCGCCATTGCTTCTGGGATCACAGGATTCACTTTACCCGGCATTATTGAAGACCCTGGTTGCAGTGCTTCAAGGGCTATCTCACCAAGACCAGACAGTGGGCCAGAGTTCATCCAGCGCAAGTCGTTCGCTATTTTCATCAATGATACTGCGGTTGTTTTTAGCGCACCAGACAATGCAACAGCGGTATCTTGCGAGCCAATTAATGCAAATAGATTATCTGCAGGCGTAAATTCTAGATCCGTTGCAATACTTAATTGTTGATTGAATACACGACTAAAGTCGGCGTGCGCATTAATTCCCGTCCCCACCGCTGTTCCACCTTGTGCCAAGCGCTGAACCACAGGTTGTAGCGCCGTTAAGTTATTAATATTTTGCTTAACCTGCGCGCTCCAGCTATGCAAACTTTGGCTCATTTTAACGGGCATCGCGTCCATTAAATGAGTGCGCCCTGTTTTCACAAAATGATCAACGCTTTGCGCTTTTGTCTCAATAACTTGAACTAAATGATTTAATGCCGGTAATAACTGATTAGCAAGCGCGAGTGCGGCACTTACATGGATTGTACTTGGGATAACATCATTACTACTTTGACCATAGTTAACATGATCGTTAGCACTGACTGGCTCGCCGGCTATTTCGCTAGCAAGATGTGCAATAACTTCATTCGCGTTCATGTTCGAACTAGTACCGGAACCAGTTTGGTAAACATCGACCGGAAAATGCTGCATTACATCGCCCATTTCAGACAAATTTTTACAAGCCAAAATAATCGCATCTGCAATCGTTGGGGACACTAATTCAAGTTGTTTATTCGCTGCCGCAGCGCTGGATTTAATTTGGATCAAGGCGCGAATAAAGCCGACGGGTAATTGCTGGCCACTAATTGGAAAGTTGTTAACTGCGCGTTGTGTTTGTGCGCCATAGAGTGCCGAAGATGGCACTTCAAGTTCGCCCATACTGTCTGTTTCTATTCTAAAATTTGTCATTGTTCTTTCCGTAATTATCAGATGAATGGCACTAACTCAGTACCGTCGAATTAGCCTGCGATTAACGTAATTTAAAAAGGGTGTAGGTTGAATACCTTTGTTACTTGTTTGTTTATTTGAATATAGTAACTATTTAGCTGATGTTTTTTTTCAGTTGTCGTTGCTATACGTTGCAGTGAAAGTAGCGGCTTGTTTAGCACTTCGTAACAAGCTCGACGCCAATGATTAGGTAACAGTTCATTCTTTATTGAACGTAAAAGGAGCGTAAGCTGTGCTAAATATAGTGACCAGCACTGCTCTACATCAAGCGGAGCTGCGATCTGATCACTTAATTGAAAGTAGGACAAGAATATGTCGTGACGTTGCGGTGAATCAGCATGCTCAATAGCATTGCCAAGTTGTTCATAATATTCAAGAGCGCAGCCGTCACCTAAGGTGTTTTTAACATTTAATGTCGACAAGTTCATCGCATTCCCTAAAAACCGTTTATGATAATGATTCTTATTATCATAAACGGTTTGATTGGATATTCAAGGAAATTTTAAATTGGTCATGAATATTTTACGTCAAAAGTCCGTTGGATTAGTCCGTTCAAGCAGTTACAAGCTGTCGGCTCAATTCAACTTCCGGCAATGGACGAGAAAACAGATAGCCCTGAGCTAATCGACAACCACCTACCTCTAACAATTTCCGTTGTGCCTCAGTTTCCACACCTTCTGCGACGACTTGTAAATTGAGTAAACGCGCCATCGTAACTATTACCTCGATCATAACCTGCTTACTGGAGTCTTCTTCTAAACCATCAACAAACGATCGATCAATTTTAATACCATCAATCGGAAACTGAACCAAACGTTTTAATGAGCTATACCCTGTACCAAAATCATCAATATATATTTTAAAGCCCATCGCTCTTAGTGCCGACAAACGCTCTGTCACCACTTGCTCATTCATATCCAAAGCACTTTCTGTTAGTTCAAAACGGATACTCTCTGGTGCGACTTTTGCTTCGGTTAACAATCTAGGTAAGACTTTCACTAATTGATCATCCTGTAATTGACGCGGCGACAAATTAATATTCAGATAAAGCCCTGCATTAGGCTTTAGCAAGGTTAACCGACGAAAACTGGCTAATGCCTGGGTAATAACCCATAAACCTAAGGGTTGAATCAGCAAAGATTTCTCTGCTAGAGGAATAAAACGCTCAGGGGAAACCTGACCCAATTTAGGATTATGCCAGCGCAACAAGACCTCGAAACCTCGGGTTCGGGCATCTTTCAAACAGACGACAGGCTGAAAACATAAACTAAACTCCTCTTTTTCCAATGCGCTATGTAGAAGAACATCAAATTCAGCCTGGCGCTGAACCTGCTCATGCAAGGCTAAACTAAATACCTGATAGTTCGCCTTACCGTTCTTTTTCACTTCGTACATGGCCAGATCTGCGTCTCGTAAAATATCCCTAGCATGCTGATAATGAGGGCCTAAGAAGGTGAATCCAATGCTGGCAGAAACCTGTAGAGCGATAGACGACCCATCGAATAGAACAGGCTGAGTGACTTCACGCTGTAAACGTTCAGCCAAATTCTTAATGGTTTGTTGAGACATTTCCCCCTCAAAATAAATGACAAACTCATCACCGCCGATACGTGCAATTCTATCTTTTTTACGTAAAATCTGCGTTAATCTGTCCGCTATTTTTTGCAGATAAAAGTCGCCAACGCCATGCCCATAGGTATCATTAATCTTTTTAAAACCATCAAGATCAATAAATAGCACCACGCCCCACTGTTTATTCTGTAAATAATGTTCCAAAAAATTCTGGCAGGCAGTTCGATTTAACAAGCCCGTTAAGGCATCGTGATTAGCTTGATAACTCAGCTGCTGCTCATTACATTTACGTTCGGTAATCACATCCAAAGTACCTTGATACACGACACAATCATCCTCAGTTGTATTTAAATATGCATTTTCTGACAGCCAGATAGTATTCCCATGACGATCCTCCCCTTCCCATTCATAGTTAAATACTTCTTTTTTCTCTTTTAACGTCTCTAAAAAGGCCTGATATGATTGATCTTCTCGATGTAGTTGCCGACCAATATGCTCAACCGCTTGCAGCATCTGTCTTGGATCTTCATAACCAAAAGCCCGAGCTAACGCCGGATTAACCTTTAAAAACTGTCCTTCAAGCGTTGCGCTATAAACACCTTCAACCACTTTTTCAAACAAGTTATGATATTCATTTTGTGCTAACTCTAGCGAATGTGTCTTCTCTCTGGCGAGTTCTTCAGCGCGTATGCGACGATATAGCGAATGACGTAACAACAAGAGAAACAATGAAATGATTAAACCAATACCGATGACAATTAGCATGGGGCGAGATAGATACCACCAAGGCATAGGTGGACTTAAATCAACAAACTGATATCGCAACTGCCAATTTGCATAATTTTGTGTAAAGTCAATTCGATACTCAGGCGTAGAGCTTTGTTGATGTAACGAAGTAAATAACAGCTCAGTATTTTGCAAACATTCACGGTAGATCTCTAAACCAAGATTCTGCCTCTGGCTTAGTACTGGCCCTAAAAGAATTTCCATCGCTGCATCAAAGTGGGTCATCGCACTTACATAGCCCCTCAATTCAGAACCAACCTCACCTTGATCATTCAAAGCAAAAACAGGTAACAACAACCTAACTTCAGGTGTTGTCGCTTCATCAAGTGACATATTCTCACTGATCACTAACTGCAGACTGTTATCTATGGCCGCTAATGTCATCCCCTCGCGAATACTATCGATATCCGCCAGATTAATCCCCAAGGATAAACCATTCATCTGAGCCGAGGCCGAATAATAAATAGGGTAAAATACTTCACTTGTTCCAACTCGGCTAAAACGAAAATCAAAAATGCCGGTATTAACAGCTTCCTTAATTAAATCCGGGGTTTGCTGCTGACTGGTTTTAGGGATCCACTCATACACAACAATACCGTAATCACTTAGTGATGACTGAGCATTAAACTGATCAAACTGCTGGCGAGAAAGTTCAGGCTGGTAGGACATCATACTGCGTAATGACACGAGGTGTTCCTGCAAAGCGTCAAGATTACGCTGAGCAGTGTCGAACGCTAGGCTAGCATGTTGATTCAGTTCCTCATAATCCCGTTCTTGCTCATTCTGCTGTAATTCCACATACAGAAAATATAAAGGAAACAACAACAAACTCATTGTTATAGACAACCATAAACGGATATTTTGTGCCAACACTACAGATTACCTACTGGTTTAATACTCAAATCAGATATGGATTATATTGATAATGAGAACCATTATCAATTGCATTTACACATTTTAAACGAACTGACCAGCTTTGTTGTCCAACAAAATATTTCCTACTGATATGGTTAGGCGATTCATTATATTAAAAACGTGCATTTATCTCTTTAGGCGTAAGAAACTCAAGCGGTTTATCTAAGATATGCTGATAAATGACATTATAGGCTAAAACATTTTTGACATAACGTCGGGTCTCTTTATAGGGAATGGCTTCGATCCAGCTATCCATCGTTAAGCCTTGCTCTGCCCTGCCGTCTTTGCTGGCTTGCCAGCGGTCTACTCGATTCGGGCCCGCATTATATGCCGCAGTTGCCAGCACCCGGTTCCCTTTATAGCGCTTAAGTAAACTATCAAAATAGGCTGTACCTAACTGTACATTGATATCGCCATCGGTTAACTGTACTTTCTTTTTATAATTTTCCAACCCAATTTTACGTGCGGTCTCTTTTGCCGTTTTCGGCATCAGTTGCATATAACCACGAGCCCCGACCGGAGAATTAGCAGACTCGTCAAAAGAACTTTCCTGGCGAGTAATGGCGTAAATATAGCTTAAGTCGAGTTGGTATCGGTCGGCATTAGCATAAAAAAGCTGTGGTTTAGCGGCAGGGAAACGAATATTCAAGGCATCCCAACTTCTAGAAAGAATACTGGCAACGACCGACAAATGAGCCCAACCTTTTTGGAAGGCAAATAAACCTAACTGCCTTTGCAAATTGTTACTTTGAGCGCTAATTAAGGTCCGCCACTCACGTTTAAGTAAATACCTATGTTGATGGAAATACAGTTCATTAATATGTGCTAACTGTGTTTTCAGATGATCTAAGTCTTGCTGCTGCCAGCTAACTATATTGGCATTAAACTGGTAATCTACACCTAATTTCTGCGCGGCTAAAAAGCCGTAGTAGTTACGCTCAGTCGCGATTTTTTGATAAAGTTTATCGGCCTGATTTTGCTGCTGTTTCTTTTCCAATACTCGTGCTTGCCAATACAGCCATTGACTATCGAGCTGCTTACTATCTACTTGCTTAATCTCGCTCAGCTTCGCCAGCCAATATTCTATATCGGCCCAATGATTAAATTTAATCGCATAACGGATCCTATGCTCCGTTAATGGTACATCCCCTAAAGCCGAAAGCGCTTTATCTAGCCAAGGTAACAACTTAGTTTCATTACGGATCATAATGCGCGATATAAGGTATTTTTTTAATTTGACTTGCTCTGCCGATGTAAAATATTTTTTACGCTCATAAGTGAGGTATGCATTTAATCCTAATTCAATATCTTTTTTAGCAAGACGTTTAATACTCGCAACTAAAAAATAGTGGCTAGCATGCGCCTTGTTGTTAAATGAAGGGCTCTTAAATAAGGGGCTGTTTAATAACTTTGTTGGTGTTTTATGTAAGTCATATAACGGCTTAGCTAACAGTTCATTTTCCTTGTCCATTAAGGTGATTAAATAAGACATAAGTGATGTTTTATTATTTACATAAGCTAAGTGAAAACGCTGAAAAATTAATGCCTGAGATATTTTCTTACTATTAAGATAATACTCCAAGACGCTATCACAGGCATTCGGCAAGGAAAATCCCGTTAACCAGGTTTTTTGCACATCAGCCCAAATTTCATCTGCTTGGTTGTCCGCTAATCGCGCCTGAAAATGAAAGCATTTCAAGTCGAGTGAATTGGGAAGTTGCGGATAAAAAGACAGGTACTCACTCCAATATTGGTTTTTTGCTAAGTAATATAAATAGCTTCGCTGCAGATCATAACTCACGCGACGATCAGGGTTATCCTTTATAAAAGATTGCACTGCAACCAAACTGTTGCGGCTAAAGTGTGCTTTAAGCTGTTGGTATTCAAGTAGGTAGGTTAATGGGTATGCAGGAATAAGCTCTGTTTTTTGTAACGCTTCGGACCACATTTGTTGTGCTTGTAAGTCTACAGCTTCCGTATACAGGCCTCTTTGCTGGCTCCACGTAAGCGAACTAGATAAACTTGAAAATGATAATAAAAACAAAGATATAAAAAATATTTTCATCGATTCATCCGTGAGATACTCTGCTTTAGCGCAGCTAGCTAAATACCAATACTGTTTGTAATCGGCCCTGTTTCTTTTTAGTGTAGGAGTTATTCAAGAAGTTCATTAATCTACGAAAATATAATGGCCTGATTCGAATGGCGCAAAGGGGAAAGAGCCTTGGTAATTATAAAAACGACAGAGTCGCTTGGTAGTTATGGTACGACAGAGTCCCTTGGTGTTCACAATGAGTTAGCTAGCCTAGCTAACTAGTTCTTGGACAAAAGTGGCTTAGAGCTGGAGCTTTAAAGGGTGGAATTCGCGTTACAGAAAGTATTGGTAAATGAGATTCACGCCGCCATTTACGGACTTACTACCCTACGGAATTCATAATCGTTCGCACCTGACTAGTGTGAGATTCTTCTGATAGATCGCCAGCAGATAACGCTTCTGCTGATTCCACCAAGTCTCTCAAAGCCATCAACCCACCAACACGGCGTTCTAAGGATGTCCTTAGTTTTTGGTCATGCCCTGGTCGGAAATTACCTGATACCGTTTCTTCTTCGCAACCACATTCACATTGCGCCATTATTTGTTTCCTCGTAGTGCATTAACGCCCATTTAAGGGACTGATAATAGTTTGCTTAAATTGCGTAGCGAAGCGAAACCAAGCAAACTGTTAGCAGTCCCACTTTAAACTCTTGTTATGTAACGACTTGCACCGACAGACCAGTTTCAATAGATATTCTATGGGCAATACCGTCGAAATCCGTAACTAATACGTTGTCGCCAGCAAACTCAAAACCCTCTGTGAAAATTTCTGGACCAGATACCGTCCAGATTTTGTCCCCATTGGATTTTAATCGGCGTATATCTAATTCACCCCAAGAAATTAAACAATCGTACTCATTTACCCAAAAAACACCAAAGCAAGTAGCAAAATCAACTTTTTTAACCCAAATAAGTTCTAGTGTGGGAAGCTTAAGAGAATAGATAGAGTCACCTGAAGCAACATAACAAATATCGTCGTTAATGGTAAAAGAGTATTCGTGCACTCCTGTCGCACCGCCAACGCCTAAAAATATAACTGATGATTCAGGGCTATCGATATCGCCAACGAATAAACCATGTGCTGAAGAATGTTGGTATTTTTGATTTCTGCAGAGTTCAACTTCATATGAACGAGTGTTATCTGTCGCATTGACCGAATAATAAGGCTCGTTTATCAAAGTTACATCAATTCCGTTGAATATTTTCTTCATACTTTCCTAGGTACCAACGCCGCCCTAAGCGGTTAATGACAGTTGGCTAAAATGTGAAGCGAAGCGGAATCGAGCCAACTGTTACGAATCCATTTTTAAAGCCTTGTTAGCCGTATATTTACAACTTATATCGTTCTTGTATTCTTTGGGCGGCCTCAGCAACAGTATCTAAACCAATCTCTTTTCGTAACTCATCTACAACACTAGTACTCTCAATTGGAAATGGTACAACTTTGCCATTTTTCATATCAAACTGTGTACCGTATATTTGAGGCTTCCCCTTCATAGTTAATGTTCTATCTTTTAAATAAGCAAAACACCAACTTTCAGCATCATCATTCTTTATCGCCTCCTGCAATAACTCTAAGCATGCAGCCATAAACTTTTCATCTAGGATTGCATGTTGAACGATAAGCCATGCTGCCTTTGAAGCGTCTTTACCAACCAAACTGATCGTAGGCCAACCAATATTTTGAATTATATCTTTAATACGAGAATTATTTCTCTCGTGAAGAGCTTTCATTTCAGGATGATATTCATCTTCTTTCAAGTCACCATTATCGATCAATTTTTTTAGTAAACTCTGATCTTCGGCTTGCATTTTCAGCAACTCAGCTTGTAATTCTAATCGCATGGTACACTCTCAAAAGACGGCTAACAACGCCGCCATAACACGTGCTGACGGCCAACTTTCAAAATCAATTATAACTTTAAACCAAAAACGCCGAATGTTATAAGCATCGTGTTGATGGCTTTGTTATCCTAATACTCAAAGTGACATTAAATCTAGTTTTGTTTGATTATCTAATTTTTCTATTGCATAGCGAAATGCAACTCGAGGCATGATCGTATACTTAGATTTCATATAATTAATGACTAATTGAGGTTCTTTTTGGCTAAGCACTTTAAGCATCCAGCCATACCCTTTTTGTACAAGATCATGCTCATCTTTAATCAATAAATCCGCAATTTTCAATGGATTTAAACCTAAGTGTTTATCCTTATTAATTGGGTAAATTAGTATGACAGCAGCAGCTCGTCGAACGGCAAAGTTAGGATGGCTAATCCATTTTAGTGTCATATCAAATAACTCATTATATTGAGATATTAACTCCCCAAAAGCATGAGTACAGAAATCATCGCAATCATTCCAATCAGTAACACAGTTTGTTAACCAATCTTCAAATATGTAGAACGTTTCCTTTGAGTATTGCTTTTTAACTCTAAAAGCCCAATCGTAAGCAATAACACCCAACGCCCAATCTTTGGATTCCAATAATTGCGTACATAATACCAATACGTTAGATATATCTTTATTTTCAATAGTTTTGAAAGTTTGAGCTGATATAGCCCTAGCTTGGCCTGTTTTAATATTACTTTTAGGATACCCAATTTCAGAAAGATGAAATCTTACCGTTTCAACGATACTCATTAATTATGCAACCTCCATAAGAATAAAATCAACTTTGGCATAACAGTTTACTATACAGTATTCTGTATAAAGCGAATTTAACTTCAACTTAATAACTATCGACAATAGCAAATTCACGTTAAATTACAAATAGATATTGATGAATAGCAATCCGAAATCAAATAAAACACGGATAAAAACAAGAACGGTATTTATAGAGACCCATGTAAATTTTATCAAAGTACAACTCACATCTAAAAATCAACATATTAGTAGTCGTTATCAGTTGATAAACTAGATATTTTGGCATGTTAAAGTAATATATTTTAGCCATCTTTGTAAATCCAAATTATGCCTAAATATAATCACAGTAGTTGTGATTAATCAGCAGAATTATCCATAACAAAATATATGGCAAATTAATGTGAGAATATTGAGTATGAGCAACCGCTCTAACGCACTTTGGGGCAAATTTGGCTTAACGCAATTGCACTAAGCCAAAGCTGGGCAGAAATGGCTTAGAGTTGAAACTTTAAATGGTATAGATCGCATTACATAAAGTTATTGGTAAACGAGATTAACGCCTCATTAAAAGGCAAAAAATAGTTGGTTTAAATAAGCAACTAAGGAGCAAAAACAAACTGTTTTTGTCCTTGTTTATTTTCTTGTTAGTTGATTTTTTAATTAGTTATGTACAAACTCACCAATGACTTCAACTAACTCAGGTTTTATAGGTAATTCCGGTTGATTGTATGTTTGAAAGTTGGATTGCCTATCAAGAGTAGCCTCTTTGAAAATGTGATTCATTTTTTGAATTACAACTTTATCTGCCTTTATATTTGCTGCTTCAAGTTTATCAGCATCCATTAAGCTAACTTGGATATCTGTAGAGCCTTGAACAATTAATACAGGCTTATTAAGTTTAGCAATTTCTTTTTGTGGATTGTATTTAAACCAAGATATCAAATAAGGTTGCACACTCGGACGAAACAAAGAGTTTAAAAATGCAGGAATATTTTGAACTCTTTCACCTTGCAATAATTTATCTAAGATAGGTGTTGATTGCTCTATAACAATAGGCGGTTGAGATTTTAACTGTTCTCGTATTGTTTGATCTATAGGTTGTCCTGCACCTGCTATAGATATAAATTTATCTACATTCTTTTGCTGCGAAGCAACCATACCGATTAAAGATCCCTCGCTATGACCAATAACAACTATTTTGTTAAAGTTACTTAAATTATTCAGGTATTCAATCCAGCTAATAGCATCATTAATATAGTTTTCAAAACGCAGTTCACTTTCCTTTAACTCTGAGCTTTTACTTTTACCAATACCTCTTTTATCATACCTTAACGATGAAATTCCTAGTTTTGAAAGTTCATCAGCCAACATTTTTAAAGAGTTGTTTGTCATTGTGGGGTTATTGCCATCTCTATTGGATGGACCTGAGCCTGCAATAATTAGTGCAACTGTTTTCGAAACCTTTGAATCATCTGTCAGTAGAGTCCCCTCTAATTTACCTGTACCAGTTTCAATGTTCACAATTTTTTCTATTGGTGTTGCGAATGAATTGAAAGTGGTGAACACCAAAAGTGTTACGATAAAAAATGATTTCATAATGTTCTTTGTATTCCATAAGTCCATAGTCTATTGATGAACAGAGCTGCTGAATGCACTAATCACCTAACTGTTTATTATACGGAATTCCGTATAACGTGAATCCTGTTTTAATTTAATTTCCATTAACAATATAAAACTTACCTATATTACAAGTGCATATATAAAAATCTGTAATATATCAAATAAAAGCGTAAACAAGAAATCTATTTACTTGGGTCCATACAAATGGATTTATGAAATTAATTTGTTATATTTCACTGGCATACCTTCTAATTAAATTTAAAACAAAGACTGTTTGGCAGTATAAATAATCAATATTTCGTGCAACAAGATAAAGCCCATTATAGCTGCATATGAAACTAGGTTTACGATTGAACAACAAAATCTATCTATAACAAAATATATAGCAAATTAATGTAATGATATCGAGTATGAGTAAATGTTCTAAGCCACTTTGGGGCAGAACCTTGTTAGGCGATTTGCTCTCTTAGCAATAAAGTTGGTCGTAACAAGATTATGCAGCGTTGCTAGATACACAGCTACAGAGACAGAAAACACTGTATTAGCGCTATTAATTTCTAGCTAGCCAGACAAGCAAGGTAACGTACTTTTTAGCAATCAATGACCTAAATGCTGCTGCATAATGTCTCTCAATCGTTTTAACCCTTTCCCTTTATTCACGGTTTTCCAAGCAAGGTAAATGCCTGAGACTGGCTCCCTTTCGCCTAGGTCAATTTCGACTAAATCACCCGAGTCTAAGTGTGATTGAATGCGTGCTTGCGGCAGATAGCCTACGCCAATGCCAGCAATAATGGCTTGGATCTTGTGTTCAACTGAATTGACGTAAAAATGTCGACTCTGTTCAATAATGTTATTTGACCAAGGTATGGCAGTTCTTGCCGAGTCGTGCACAACGACGGTCCGGTAGTTATCAATTTCAGATTTGCTGACTGGGGCTGTAAAATTAACAAGCTCATGGTCTTTAGGTACAACGAATATTTTCTGCAGATTGCCTAAGGCGGTCACACTAATGCCTTGTTGATTAGGTATAGGCTCGGGTGCAGCAATAACCAAATCGGTGCGATCTTCAATCAATGCTTCCCACGAACCACTCATTACTTCTTCATTCATGTCTACTTCGATATTCGGATGCTCATTTAAAAACAGCGCTAATGGTTTAAGTAATAGCTGCATGTCAAAAAGAGAATCGAATGTGATATTTATTTTAGGTTCCCAGCCATGGGAGATGGTTTGTGTTTGCTCGGTCAGTTTACTCACAGCACCAAGTACCTTACGGCCTTCATCGAGTAAGTGGCGACCCGCAGGCGTTAATACCGACCGCCTACCCTGACGCACAAACAAAGTCACCGCTAGTTGTTCTTCTAATTTCTGAACTATATAAGAGAGCGCCGAGGGTACTTTGTTTAACTGCTCAGCGGCCGCGGCAAAACTACCACGACGATCAATCGTATCAAGCACCTGTAATGCTTCTATCGTTATCGGAGATTTATACATTCATCGCCTCTCTCTTCTTAGTATTTTATTGTCACGCTTATACACGCCATCAATTGTTCAAATATTTTGAACATACTAAACAAATTTCAGCGGTTATTCCAATCCATTTAAGCGAATACAATGGCTACACACTTATAAGACATACTTATAAGACATACTTAGAAACACATTAACGAATCAAAGAGAGCACAACATGAATACTTCAACAATTAAGAAAATATTAACATCAGATAACACTTTTTCGGCATTACCACTGCGTTTAGTGGCAGGCATTATTTTTACCGCTCACGGCGCGCAAAAACTGTTTGCTTGGTTCGGTGGTTATGGGCTCGAAGGCACAGGTCAATGGATGGAATCTATCGGCCTAGCACCGGGCTACTTAATGGCGATGATGGCAGGCAGTGCAGAATTTTTTGGCGGCCTACTGCTTATCCTTGGTCTACTAACCAGACCAACAGCGCTGGTATTGTCACTAACGATGATCGTCGCGATTTTTAGTACGCATATCGATAACGGGCTGTTCGTGAGCAACAGCGGTTATGAATTTGCCTTAGCACTGTTTGCAATCAGTCTGTCGATAATGCTGCAAGGTGGCGGTAAATTATCAATCGATCGCCTTATCGTGAGCAAACTTAGTTAATAAACCCGATTCGGAAACACAAGTATTAAACTTAACGAAGATGGGCGCTAACACAACATAAATTAGGAGTATTATCATGGGATTAATCGTTAACGGTAAATGGCATGACCAATGGTACGAAACCAAAGATAATAAAGGCCAATTTGAACGTCAGGCAAGCCGCTTCAGAGATACTATTTCAAATGAGGAAGGTAGCCGGTATCCGGCAGAAGCAGGCCGCTATCATTTGTATGTTTCGTTAGCGTGTCCTTGGGCGCATCGCACTTTGATTTTTAGACAATTGAAGCAACTCGAAGACATTATCTCTGTCAGCGTCGTTAAACCTGAAATGCTGAACAATGGCTGGGAATTCGGTGCTAATAGTGACGACTACAGCGACACACTCTATCAAAGTGACTATGTGTACCAACTTTACCTTAAAGCAGCACCTGATTATGAAGGTCGAGTTACCGTACCAGTATTGTGGGATAAGAAAACACAAAGCATAGTGAACAATGAATCGAGCGAAATAATTCGCATTTTTAACACTGCGTTTAATGAGCTAACGGGCAACCACGATGACTATTACCCAACTGATTTACAACCAGAAATCGACACCATTAACGAACGTATTTATGACACGATAAACAATGGTGTCTATCGTGCAGGCTTTGCCACGACTCAAGCAGCATATGACCAAGCCTTTGACGCACTTTTTACCAGTTTAGATTGGCTTGAAGCGCGACTTAGCAACCACCGTTATTTACTGGGTGAATACCTAACAGAAGCTGATTGGCGATTATTTACGACATTGCTGCGTTTCGATGCCGTTTATCATGGTCACTTTAAGTGTAATCGCAATAAGTTAAGTGAATTCCATCATATCAGTCACTATGTACGTGAGTTATTTCAGTTTGAAGGGATCAAAAGCACAGTCGATTTGGAATATACCAAGATCCATTATTACGCGAGTCATGACACCATTAACCCGACTTTGATTGTCCCGCGTGGCCCACAGCAAGATTTCACTGCACCACATGATAGAAATCGATTAACAGGTAGAGTCTAGTGGGAGGAAAATACAATGATAAAACACTATCCTTTTCAGCAGATTGGCAAAGCAAACCACGGCTGGTTAAAAGCCAATCATCACTTTAGCTTTGCTAATTATTACAATCCCAAAAGAATGGGCTTTGGTGTGCTAAGAGTGGTTAATGACGACTGGGTTGCGGCAGGAACAGGGTTCCCAGCTCACCCACACCGAAATATGGAGATCATTACTTTTGTACGCTCCGGAGCGGTCACTCATCAAGACAATGCAGGTAATAAAGGCGTGACCCTCGCAGGCGAAGTACAAGTGATGAGTGCAGGATCTGGTATTACTCATTCGGAATACAATTTAACAAAAGAACCATTAACGTTATTTCAAATTTGGATTGAACCGAATAAGCAAAACGTAAAGCCGAGATGGGGCAGCAAACTGTTTTCTGAAAATACTGATACGATTAATAATATCGGTACGTTTCATCATACAGACAATACTAAGCTCCCCCTACTCGTTTCTGGATACCCAGGCGAGCAAGATAACGCACTCTTTATCAATCAAGTTGCACGTATCTATGGTGGCAAGATTAAAAAAGGCACGCAATTTACTCACTCAATAGAACACCAAGCATATATTTTGACATCCAGTGGAGAGTTTGAACTTATTGATAATCAAAGGGCAATATTGATGAACAAAGGCGATGGTGCAGAAGTAACGAGACAAAAGGAAATCACGATCAAAGCGCTATCCGATGCGGAGATCATCATTATTGATGCACCTGCCCAATGATATTTTGCTTATGTTGCAGCAATGGCAATAGCGATCAGACGATCGCTACTTTTTAAGATAGTTGGTTTATTTATGTAAATGCTCCCGGCATATAAGATCAATGTCATTTATTGAGAGTGGTTCCTGTGTCAACTCACAAAAATAACCCTCATCACGTTTAGAATTATGCATACAAGTATGACATTGACCAAAAGATTTAAACTGATTCGCTGACTGCACTGCAAATAGCAAATCATGGAGCGCTGTGTCAATCGTATTAAATTTCTTATTACTAAATTGTTCACTCGCTTGTTGCAGTAGTGGTGAGATCTGCAACCCATTAATCAACGCTAGGCCAGATTCTGTCACTTTAAGGTGTGCAACACGTTTATCTTTACTATCCGCTACTTTCTCAACAAGTCCTTTTCTTTCAAGTATTTTTAGTGTTTGAGAGACTGAACCCTTGGTCTGATTTAAATAATCAGTCACGCCCATTGGTGTATCTGAATAACGGTTACATATCGACAGATAATGTAACGCTTCAAATTGGATGGGCTGTAAACCATATTCAAGCAAGCGATTACGTTTTTCACTGCGTAGCAAGCTAGAAAGCCGCTCTAATGTTTGTTGGATCATTGATATACTCATTCATATATAGTATCGAATAAACACCATATTTACAAGCTAGAACCCAAAGCATAGTATCGAGTCGATACCATTTGACAACGCGAGATGCCCGTGTACACTTAGTGTTGACTCAATACTAATTTTGGAGAAAGTTATGAAACACCATTCTTTATTTATTACAGCCTCTTTGGCACTGTTGTCCTCCTCTTATGCATTTTCTGGCGGCTCACATGATGGGGGCATCCACGCGAAAGTCGACCCTACGGGTAACACACCAGCCACCTTTGATATCGTTCATGCCAAGATAACGACCGACAAAAATATTGCGACCTTCCACATGGCAGTGTCTGAAAAAGCAGGGACAAGTAAACCACTTGCGTCGGGTAAATTAGCGGGGAGTAATGTGTTTTCATATGTATGGCCGACTTCGCTTAATAGTGCAACGGTTGGCTTTGAAAAAGACGCCGGAATATTAGCCTTAGCAGTAACAGCACATGCCGATTTTGATGACACGCCTTTATACGATGAGAACTCAGATAATAATCCAGCCAATGATGGTGATGTTTGGCACAGCCATTGGGTCGTCTTACAAGGTAATGAACAGTGCGGTAAAGGTATGCTGGCAGTAGTTGATATTCCGGAGGGTACATCGCCAAGACTGCCTAAGACATGGCCGGGACTTCCCATTCTACTAGATAGTCCAGGTTGGGATCCTATTTTCAATAACGAAACCGTTGAAGTAAAAGTAGCCTTTGATTCTAACGTTGATATTTCCAATACCAAGTATGATGGCGTTACCGCTGGCCTACGCGTTAATCAAAGTGTTCATGCACCATTACTATGTGTAGTCAATGTGATGGACGTTGCCTCTGGAGATCTAAGTTTACCCGGTAAAGTAAATCAATAAAGAAATAGGCAGGTGTTAGCGCGCTTGCCTATCAATTAATCCCATAATCAATGAGGTAATTAGAATGTCTATATTCACCGAATACCCAATAGCACCCGAAATTGAAGCGAGTACTTGGCTAAATACGACAGCACCGTTACCCCTATCGAAAATGAAAGGATCTGTCGTTGTTATTCATGCATTTCAAATGTTATGTCCGGGCTGTGTGTCACACGGGATACCACAAACCAAAATGATCGCTGAAACATTTGCAGATAAAGACGTTAAGGTTATTGGTCTTCACACTGTATTTGAACATCACGCAGTAATGACAGCTGACGCACTAAAAGCATTTATCCATGAATATCGCATTACTTTTCCAGTTGCCATCGATATGCCAGCTTCAACGGGTTATATACCAAAGACAATGCAACGCTATGAAATGAGAGGAACGCCTACACTCATCTTGATCGATAAGAATGGCAGAGTAAGGCTAAATCACTTTGGCCGAATGGATGATATGCAAGTTGGTAAACTGATTAGTGAACTCGTCTCAGAAGCAGCTGCACTTACCAGTACTACTGAAAAGGAAGAGTCGACTTTAGATTCATCTGAAAATAAATGTGATGATAACGGCTGCTATATTTAATGCCTATGCGCCTAAGAACTGAGTCTTAAGCGCTTTATGATGACCCACTCCAGCCTACCTTTTAGTATCTTATATAGCGCTAATAACCGTTAATTATGTTCGCTATTTAAATGGCATATTCCATGTTCATTATCCTACTTACATAACATTTCATTTTCTTTACATAGGTTGAATTGTCCTTGTAGCTCTGTATCGGTATATTGCTGCCAGAAATCAACCTAACTGGAACTAATTATGAAATTTAAGCGAGCCATTTTCCCTGTAAGTATCCTTTCAACGGTCACTCTTATGGGTTGTAATTTAGATACCAATGAGAGCTATTCACAAACAGAAATCACAGCGATGAGTGGGTATTTAGGAAGTGCTCTAATATGCAGCGCTGAAAAAACAGAATCTTGTAATGAAGACCGAAGTAATCTGCTCGGTACAACTAACAGTAACGGTAAATTAAATACGAATGAAACATCTCTCCAATACCCCTTAATTGCAAGGATCGATGAGGGAATTTCATTTGATAGTGATAAAATCGGAGTAGCCAGAAAAAGTTATACTTTATTTGCTCCTGCTGGCAGCACCATTATAACGCCATTTACAACGATAATGTACACGAATAGCATTAAAGTTCAAATGTTAGCTGACTGGCTAAAAATTGAAGAAAAATTTATCTCTGGTGATTACATTGCATTGAAATCAAATGAGGAGGATAACTACAAAGCCCAAAAAGCACACCTTTTAGCAAGAACAATCACCGATTTAGCTTTAATCGATGAAACGGATTTCAATAAATTAAAAGATGATCTCCAAGCGTTAGGATATTTCGTAGATGGATTAGCTAACTATGGCGATAAACTAGATGAGGTGAAAATAACTCGAGATATTGAAAACAACTTCATCAAAGAAAAGGCTAACCACAATTCACTGGCTGCCTATGTTGACGGTAATAAATTTATTAATCGTAGCTTAAATGAAAGCCATCTCACTGATGAAGGGGATTATAAAAATGGTGAATTAACAATAGAATACATTGATAATGAATTAAATGTTAACGGCTCTCGTAATCTTTATTCCTATACAGCATCAGGTAGTGTCATTAAAGCGCCAGGTGTTGGTTACATAGATACATATTATTATGCGAGTGATAATGTTGCATTAGTTTCAACATCTCGTATGGGTCTAGATTTAGTTACACAAGAATCCCTTAGTTCTGCTGGTAGCGTTGATAATCTAGATAGTAAATTACAAGATAATTCTTGGTATTATTTATCACCAACAGAGTCTTTGGCATTAGCAGATATTACCAAATTTAGTTTTAAGAATAACAAGACGCTAACCATTAAAATTAACGATGATAGTGAATTTGAAGGTTTATGGGAAGCCAAGGGAAACCAACTGGAAATCACGAGTAACAGTTCCGCAGTGAATTATAAATTAGAATTAGAATTCAAAATCGATGATGATAACGTTTTACCTGTAATCAACACTGTAGATGGAGAAAATCAGTACGGGTTATTTATTGGAACGTTAGAATTTGCGGAACAGATAAAGAAATTATGGAATAAGGGCAAGCATTAAATAGTCCAGTCATAAAATAGTCTCCTAACGGTAAGCAAGGAAGCGAACCGTACTCACCTCGAAATGATATTTGATTAAGTTATAAGCGCGAACTACCTTTATAGTACGCTTAAATTAAATATACCCAAACTACTTCAAAATACGATATCAGAGACCCTATAGCATGGAAAACTTATATGTAATCCTGCCTATGCTACTCAAGATTGCCGTCGTTGTGGCAGTGCTTCTTCTGCTGCCTTTGCCGCTCACTTGGTTAGAACGAAAAATTGCGGGTCATATCCAACAACGTCCAGGCCCCATGCGGGTTGGCTGGCACGGTTTGTTACAGCCCATAGCCGACGGCATCAAACTACTGACGAAAGAAGATCATATCCCCAGTGCCGCCGATCGACCCCTGTTCAAAATGGCCCCTGTTGTCGCATTAGTGCCGCCTTTTGTGGTGTTTGTCGCCATCCCACTAGGGGAACCGGTAACCATTTTTGGCACTGAATTAATGCTCAGCCTGTCAAATATGAATGTAGGGCTGCTGTTTATTCTCGCCGTTAGCAGCATCGGCATCTTTGGGACCATCCTCGCAGGCTGGGCCTCTAACAGTAAATATGCGGTACTCGGCAGCCTCAGAGCGATTGCCCAAATGATCAGTTATGAAATCCCCATGGGGTTCTCTGTCATTGGCGTGGTGATGCTGGCTAACTCGATGAATATGATGGACATAGTGACCGCCCAAAAAGACATGTGGAATGTGGTCTATCAACCCTTAGGTTTTTTTGTATTCTTTGTGGCTGGACTGGCCGAAGTCCAGCGGATCCCGTTCGATCTGCCAGAGGCTGAAGGCGATTTGGGAGCAGGCTACCATACCGAATATAGCGGCATACGTTTTTCCCTTTTCATGCTTAGCGAATACTTAGGCGTCGTGATCATAGGCTTCCTCAATGTGATGCTGTTTTTTGGCGGCTGGCATGGCGCGCCGCCCTTTATACCAGATACTGTTTGGCTGTTACTCAAAGTTGGTTTTTTCATCTGGGTGTTTATGTGGTTCCGCTTTACCTTTCCGCGTTACCGTTATGATCAGTTAATGGCGATTGGCTGGAAGGTGCTTTTACCTCTATCGCTAGTCAATATTTTAATCAGCGGATTATTTATGTTTTAAGAACATCTCGTTACCCAGAAAACGAGATAAGCAATGAGGTATCGAAAGTACCAGGAGGCCAATATGGCCAGGACACGACAACAAAAGCAAAGCTGGATCGGATGGCTATTCTTCAGCGATCTGTGGCGCGCACTGCGGCTGACATTACGTTATATGTTTTCCAGAGTGATTACACACAGATATCCTGACCATGAAAAATGGCGGCCTTACCATCGTCATCGTGGGCATCATTTCATGAAAACCAACGATGAAGGCGACGTGAACTGTGTCGGCTGTGAGCTGTGTGCAAAGATCTGTCCCTGTGACTGCATCACGGTGGTGCCCTATGAAGATGAAAAAGGTAACCGACGGCCAAAAGTGTTTGATATCAATTTGTCGCGCTGCCTTTATTGCGGTTTGTGTGAAGATGCCTGCCCGGCTGACGCTATAAAGCTCGGTCAGGAATATGAGGTTGCTAGCACCACCACCGAAGCCTTAGTCGTGCACCTTGACGATCTCATCGCTGCGCCACACAAAGCTGAAGAAGGGGCAGGAACAGTCATCCCTGCATCGCTGGATAAAAATGGTAGAGGAAAAACCATCACTCAGGATAACGTAAAAGGCCACGACTGGTGGCAATTGCTCAAACGAGAAAAATAACAAAAAAGGATTAATCAATGGAGCAGCAATTTTTTATATTACTTGCCTTGGTTGCCATCGGCACTGGCTTGCTGGTTGTCGTCGCCAGAAATCCGATCCACAGTGCCCTGTCTCTTGTCGCCTGTTTTGTGCAGATCGCGGCCCTGTTTGTCCTCCTAGGATCGCCGTTTCTTGCGGTAATCCAACTGTTTGTTTATGTTGGTGCCATTATGGTGCTGTTTTTATTCGTCATCATGATGTTAGACGTACGTAAAGAAGCCCATGGTCGGTTTATCAATAACAGTCGCTTTATTCAAAAAGGGGCAATACCGGCTATAGTCGCGCTGCTCGCACTGGCAACTGAGCTACTATTCCTACTCAGCCAAAGCAGCCGTCTACATGCAGTGATGACGCAGCAAAGCATCATTGGCGATGAACCAACCAAGCAACTAAGCTTAACCTTATTCAGGGATTTTCTGCTGCCTTTCGAGGTGGCGTCGGTCATCCTTCTGGTCGCCCTGATCGGCGCGGTAGTGCTGGCGCAAAGTAATGGTCGTAACGAACACAAAAAAGGGGCTACAAAGGAGGTATCCAAATGATCCCCATCTCTTGGTATTTGATATTAGCCGCCATTTTATTTGTCATTGGCGCTGCAGGCGTATTACTCCGGCGTAATGTTTTGATTGTGCTGATGTCTCTCGAACTCATGCTCAACAGTGTCAATATCAATCTGATCGCCTTCGGGTATGAAATGAACGATCCCCGCGGCCAGATCATGGCTATTTTTATTATTGCGATCACCGCAGCCGAAGTCGCTATTGCACTCGGCATACTGGTGGCTTTATTGCGTAACAAACGCACGTTGGAAGTAGATGACCTAACAATACTGAAAGGCTGAGACTGGAATTAATGACTCTTATCAATATGGAATTACTGAATTGGGAATTAATATTATCCATAAGGCCGGCTTTAGCCGTCACAGTCTCACTCATCACTGCGGGCGTCATACTGTGCCTGCATAATCGCACCAACGCACGGGATGCGGTATCGGTTGTTGCTGCGGTGATAAAGTTCATCATCGTGATTTCAATGGCGCCATTAATACTGGCTGGCAATACTGTCGACCTGACTTTATTTGAGATCCTGCCAGGGGTTAATTTTGCGTTTCGGGTTGACGCGCTGGGCATGGTATTTGCCACAGTATCCAGCCTATTATGGATATTCGCCGCCATTTATTGCATCGGTTATATGCGCAGCCAGAATGAGAAAAATCAGACCCGATTTTATGCCTCTTTTGCCGTCTCGCTATCTGCTGCTGTGGGCGGCGCATTTGCCGCTAATCTGTTTACGCTGGTGATCTTTTACGAACTACTCAGCCTTATAACTTACCCACTGGTTTATCATAAAGAAAACCAGGCATCCTGGAATGGTAGTAAACGATATATCGTCTATTTGGTGGGGGCCTCAAAATCCTTTTTGCTTGCCGCACTGGCGCTAACTTATCAACTTACTGGCAGCTTTGATTTCTTACCCCAAGGCCTGTTCAAAAATGTCGTCGCCGCCGATGGCTTATTGATTATTATCTATTTCTGCTACCTGTTTGGATTTGCCAAATCAGCCATCATGCCGTTCCACGCCTGGCTGCCAGCAGCCATGGTTGCGCCCACACCAGTCAGTGCTTTGTTGCACGCGGTAGCCGTGGTCAAGATGGGGGTGTTCTGTCTGTTACGGGTGATTTTTCATGTGTTTGGTATCAAGCTGATGAGTACCTTGGGTCTTGGCATCATCACCGCTTATCTGGTGTCTTTCACCATAGTTACCGCCTCTATTTACGCCCTGACCCGAGACGATTTGAAAGCAAGACTGGCCTACTCCACCGTCAGCCAACTCTCTTATATCATTCTCGGCGCAGCCATGCTGACACCAGTGGCTGCCATAGGGGGAATAATCCATATCGCCGCCCATGCCTTTTCAAAAATCACCCTGTTCTTCTGTGCTGGCTCTATTTATTGTGCCAGCCACCGCAAGAAGATCAGTGATCTTTCCGGCATAGGTAAAAGACTGCCTATCACCATGGCAGCATTTTTCATCGGCTCCCTCGGTATGATTGGCATCCCGCCAACCGGTGGATTTATCAGTAAATGGTATCTGGTAGTGGGTTCTGTCGATGCCGGACAGATGGCACTGCTAATCGTATTACTGGTTAGCGCTGTACTTAATGCCGCTTATTTTATACCCGTTACCTATAAAGCCTTTTTTGAGCAGGAAAAAACATCCAAAGACCCGTCACTAGTGGCGGCCAATGATATTCACGAGATCCCAATGGTCGCAGTGCCCTTACTGATCACCACGCTATTATCTTTGCTACTGGGACTCTATCCGGACTATTTTTTAGGCCTAGCCAATATCTTAGTCGCAGACGTATTTGTCACAGGAGAATCGCTACCATGATGGCAAAACTGGTCAACTTCTTTGGTGACAAAAAATACACTAGAACACGCTGGCGCCTGTTAGTCGTCACTTTAGTGGGCATCGTCATTGCCGATTTTCTGGTTGCAAGACCTCACGGTTATAACTTTTGGGATACAATCCCCGGCTGGGGAGCGCTGCTTGGGTTTATCGGCTGCGGCTTGATCGTATTAGTCAGTAAATTCATCGGAAAAAAAATCGGTATCTCCAAGAAGGAAGACTATTATGACTGAATGGTTCTCCTTCTCCATGATGCCAGCCGTTCTGCTACTCGTAGGCGGTCTGCTGCTGGCGTTATTTAAAGGCAATAGCCAAAAATCCTACTCAATCATCATTCCACTGCTGGTGATCTTTTCTCTGACCCAGATGGAAATGGGGAGCTTCGGCGAAATTGACTTTGCCGGTATTTCATTGGTCATGTTCAAAGTTGACAAACTGAGTCTATTTTTTGGCTGGGTGTTTGCTATTGCGGCGCTGATCGGCAACATTTATAGCTTGCATATCAGTCATACAGGCCAAAGAGTGGCGGCGTTTCTTTATATGGGCAGTGCCTTTCTAGTACTCTTCGCAGGTGACTGGTTTACCCTGTTAGTCGGCTGGGAGATCATGGCATTTGCCTCTGCTTACCTGATCTTTGCCACTCGGGAAGATCCGGCCGTAAAAGCAGGCTTCCGTTATCTAATGGTGCATGTCACCGGCGGGGTGTTACTGTTTGCCGGTATTGTACTACATGGCCTTGAAACCGGGTCTTACTTGTTTGGGCCAATCGATGGCGCACAACAAGGTGGTATAGCCTATACCCTGATCTTGATCGCCTTTATGATAAACGCCGCGGTTCCACCGTTAAATGCCTGGCTCACCGATGCTTATCCCGAGGCGACAGTGACTGGTGCTGTATTTTTAAGTGCCTTTACCACTAAAACTGCTGTTTATGTGATGATCCGCGCCTACCCCGGCGCAGAAGTTCTGATCGGTTTTGGGGTTTTCATGGCACTTTATGGAGTGATATTCGCGATGCTGGAAAATGATTGCCGTCGCCTGCTGAGCTATCATATTGTCAGCCAGGTCGGTTACATGGTCGCAGGCATCGGTATCGGCACCGAAATGGCCCTGAACGGTAGTTCTTCCCATGCCTTCGCACATATTATCTATAAAGGCCTATTATTTATGGGAGCTGGCGCTGTCATTCATATGACAGGCAAACATAAGCTCACCGAACTCGGCGGCCTTTACCGAACGATGCCCTGGACGGTAGCGTTTTACATGGTTGGCGCATTTGCTATCGCAGGCTTTCCTTTCTTCAGTGGTTTCGTCAGTAAAAGTATGGTCATCGCCGCGGCCGCTGGGGATCATCATGCGACTGCCACGCTGTTACTTATGTTAGCTTCTTCCGGTACCTTCCTGTCGACTGGGCTTAAGCTACCTTATTATATGTTTTTTGGTAAGGATTCCGGCCTCCGCCCCAAGGAGCCACCAATCAATATGTTAGTGGCCATGGGCATTGCCGCATGCTTCTGCATTGGCATCGGACTCTTTCCTGCTCAGCTTTATAACACGCTGCCTTATGCTGTTGAATTTGAACCCTATACAGGTGCACATATCACCGAAAGTCTCGGTATACTGATGTTCACCCTATTGGCTTTTGTACTGTTATTTAAATACCTCAATCCCAAGAATACCATCAGCATCGATACAGACTGGTTTTACCGGCGCGGGGCAGCTGTCTTTATGTGGCTGGCGAATAAACCCGTTGCTCTGTGGGAACAAAGAGTCATCACGCTGGGTGATGGCGTTATCCTCAATACCCTGCATCGATTGTCCAAGCATAGCCAGACAGTCGATACTCATGTTGTTGACGGCGCGGTTAACGGCGTGGCGAAAACGGCAATGAAAAGCGGTAACTTGTTGCGCCGCCTGCAAACCGGCATTGTTTCCCATTATGCCCTTGTGATGGCGATTGGCCTGTGTTTAGTGATCGCCGTTTATATGCTGACTGGGAATGAGGGCTTATGACAGACTCCTTGATGACCAGTTTATTCATAGAAAATGTACCGATATTAAGCATACTGATATTTTTGCCTGCAATAGGCGCATTATGCGTGCCCTTCCTATCAGGTAAAAACGCAGTGCGCTGGTTTACGTTGACCATATTGTTTGTCGATTTCCTCATTGCCGCTTGGTTGCTGGTCATTTTTGATAATAGCACCGCCCAAATGCAATTTGTGGAGAGTAAACCTTGGGTACCCTCTCTGGGCATCACCTATAAATTAGGTATTGATGGAGTCAGTGTTTTATTTCTATTCTTAACATCCCTGCTCGGCTGGATCTGTGTGTTGGCGTCCTGGAACGCCATTGATAAACGCCTCAAAGAATTTATGATCTGTCTGCTGGCAATTCAGAGCCTGATGCTTGGGGTTTTCTGCGCGTTAGATCTGCTGTTATTTTATGTATTTTGGGAAGCGATGTTAGTCCCCATGTATCTGATGATAGGTATCTGGGGTGGCGAAGATCGCATCTATGCCGCGTTTAAATTTTTCCTTTATACCCTCGCTGGCAGTCTGATTTTTCTGGTCGGGATATTGGTGCTGTATTTCGAAGGTGGGCGAACCTTCGATATCTTGGTATTAATGGATGTATCATATGACTTTGAGCTGCAGCGCTGGGTCTTTATCGCGTTTCTGATCGCATTTGCGGTCAAGGTGCCTATGGTCCCATTCCATACTTGGCTACCGGATGCCCACGTACAAGCCCCCACCGCGGGCAGTATTATTCTGGCCGGGGTGCTGCTAAAAATGGGCGCATACGGTTTCATTCGTTTTTCGTTGCCAATGTTACCCGATGCTTCCCATTATTTTGCCCCGCTAATACAAGGGTTGTCGGCCGTCGCAATTGTCTATGGGGGCTTCCTCGCATTAGCGCAGCAGGACATCAAAAAACTGATCGCGTATTCTAGTATCAGCCACATGGGATTTATCACTTTGGGGCTTTTTACGTTCACGACCAATGGCACAACCGGAGCCGTGATCCAAATGTTTAACCATGGCATTACCACGGGTGCCTTGTTCCTGTTTATTGGCCTAGTGTATGAGCGCACCCATTCACGGGATATTCCGGCTTATGGCGGTTTACTTAAGACCATCCCCTTTTACGGCATATTTTTTGCGATATTCTTGCTGTCTTCCATGGCCGTACCCGGTACTAACGGATTTATTGGCGAAATACTGGTGCTGTCAGGGACTTTTGGCGTCAATAACTGGGCCGCGACTGCTGGTGTGTTAGGGGCTTTGCTCGGCGCAGCTTACCTGTTAGGCATTTATCGTCAAATGCTATTGGGACCAGTCCGTATTCCTGGTGCAGCCAAGATGTGGGATCTTAATGTGCGAGAGCTTTGCTGCGCACTGCCGCTCCTGCTCTTTGTGTTCTGGCTTGGATTTTATCCTAAACCCTTCCTCAGTATTCTGCAGCCAACTCTAAAACATCTGCTTGAGCAAACAGTAGGAGCAGGCTTATGAGCGACATCGCAGAAAAACAAACAGCTGCTGACTTAGCTACTGTAGATCTAACGGCTATCAGCCAATCAGTATTGGCAAGTGGGCCAGAAATTATCATCATTATCGGTGCCTGTGTGGCGTTGATGTTATCGCTGGTGCCACACCCTCGCCAGAATCAATTGCTGGCAGGTGTTTCGGTATTCATGATTTTACTTGCTGCCTGTATGAGCTATGCCCTATCCGACTTTCCGCAAACAGCTTATGCCGGTATGTTCGTCGTTGATGGATTTTCCACTTTTTTCAAAGTTATCCTTTATCTTGGCACCACGTTAACCGTGCTTATGTCAGGTAACTATCGGCCCAATAACGGGCTAATCAAGGACGGTGTGTTCCAGGGTGAATATTATGCCTTACTGCTGTTTGCACTTTTGGGTACGATGATCATGGTATCCAGCACCGATCTACTGCTTATCTATATCGGTCTGGAACTGCAGGCGCTCTCGATTTATGTGTTAACGGGCTTCCTCAAGACTGACCTAAGATCTAATGAAGCGTCTTTAAAATACATCATTCTTGGTGCTTTCTCGTCCGGTATTATCCTTTACGGCATGTCTTTATTTTATGGTCTTACCGGCACTACTAACCTCAACGATATGGCTGTAGCGCTGTCTACCTTGGACTTGTCCGACCCGATGTTGATCCTCGCGACCTTGTTTATGCTGGTTGGTCTGTTATTTAAAGTCGGTGCAGTCCCCTTCCACATGTGGGTACCAGACATTTATGAAGGTGCACCGTCACCGATCACCGCTTATATGTCGGTGGCCTCCAAAGCGGCCGCATTTGCCGTTATCATGCGCATTTTCATGCAGGACCTTTCAGTACTACAACCCATTTGGATTTTAAACATTGTAGGTATTGCAGTGCTAACAATGACGCTGGGCAGCTTTGTGGCTCTAGCACAAACAAATATCAAACGCATGCTGGCTTATTCCAGTATTGCTCACGCTGGTTTTTTGATGCTGGGCCTAGTGGCTGGTGGCAGAGACGGGATGGCAAGTATCATGCTTTATCTGCTGATTTATACGTTTATGACAATCGGTATTTTTGCCGTCATCATTCTCTTAAATAAAGGGGTGACCCTCGGTGAGCCAATCGAAGATTTTTCGGGGCTGGCAAAAAACCATCCCGGTCTGGCATTTATGAGTCTGATTTTTTTATTTTCTCTGGCTGGAATTCCGCCAACCGGTGGGTTTTTTGCCAAGTTTTATGTGCTAACAGCGCTTATAGATACAGGTCATGTGATATTGGCTGTGATCGCCGTGCTGTTGAGCGCCGTCGCGGCCTGGTTTTACATTCGAATCATCATGTTGATGTATGTACAGCCACCAGCACCAGTACTAACACAAGCGGCCGAGATACAGCTTACCCCATCCATACGCATTGTTTTGTTAATCGCCACAATAGGCACCTTACTGACTGGGGTGTTACCCGCCTGGTTCCTTGGTTTTGTCACCAATTCAATGCCTCTTGGCCTTGGATAAAACCCCAAAACAAGACTACAGTTAAAAAGAGCCTAGTTGTAGGAGAGCAGAGTAAATGCCTATTGATTTTTTACCGGTGTTTTTGATGGTTGCGGTTGTCGTTACACTGGCCGCATTTATCCTGACCGTCTCCCGCCTGCTCAGGCCAGACAATCCCTATCCAGAAAAGAATCGGCCCTATGAATGCGGCATAGACCATGTTGGGGAAGCATCAGCTGGATTATTTAAAGTACAGTATTTTGTGATTGCCATTCTGTTTGTCGTATTTGATGTAGAAACCATGTTTCTGTTCCCCTGGGCGATGGTGCTGGCAGACCTCGGCTTGTTTGGTTACATCGAAATGTTTATTTTTATCATGATGCTGTTGGTTGGATTTATCTACGCTTGGATAAAAGGTGCCTTAGAATGGGAAGTTTGACAGAACGATACAAAGATAATGTACTTTTTACCACTTCCGATAGCATTATCAATTGGAGTCGAAAATCATCCCTGTGGCCGGAAACCTTTGGCATTGCCTGCTGCGCCATAGAAATGATAGCGGCCGGCTGTGCTAGATATGATCTTGACCGTTTTGGTGTCGTTTTCCGCTCCTCTCCCCGCCAGTCTGACGTGATGATCATCGCTGGAACTGTGACCAAAAAAATGGCACCAATTATCAGGCGTCTTTATGATCAAATGCCAGAGCCAAGGTATGTGATTGCCATGGGTACCTGCGCCATCTCAGGTGGTGTTTACAATACCTATTCTGTGGTGCAAGGTTCAGACCTTTTTGTCCCAGTTGATGTTCATGTAGCCGGGTGTCCGCCTCGCCCCGATGCACTCTTACATGCCATGGTACTACTACAAGAACAGATCACCGGTAGCCGTCAGTCTAAGCAAGCTCAAGAACAAGCCTCCCCGCCGCCAGCCTTTGAGAAAGAGAATATATGATCATGCCGAGCCAGTTTCCACTTAACAAGCTCATCGATAATTTCAACGGCCGCATCAGCATAGATCCAAACGTCATCGATATGCCCTGTGTCATCGTCAGCCCGCAAAACCTAGTGGAACTGTGTTTATTTCTGCGCGACGACGACGCATTCAAATTTAATTTTATGGCTGATATTGGCGGTATTGATTTTTACCCAGATACCCCACGCTATCAACTTGTCTATCACCTTTATTCAATTTCACTGGGCTGGCGAGTACGCATAAAATGTCCGCTAGATGACCCACCCAAAGTACCGACCATCACCCACCTCTGGACCACTGCTAACTGGCATGAACGGGAAGCATATGACATGTTTGGTATCGTCTTCGAAGGTCACCCAGACTTGCGCCGGATCTATATGTGGCAAGACTTTGAAGGGTGGCCCATGCGTCGTGATTTTCCGCTGCGCGGTTACAAAGATAAATATAATCCATTTGGTGAAGAGAGACCGACCACCACACAGGGGCCCGTCGGAGATATTCTATGACTGATGTCAATATCATCCACGAAAGCAAACAAGAACATGGCTTAAGCCGCGAAGTATTGATGAACCTTGGGCCACAGCATCCCAGTACCCATGGGGTATTACGTCTGTTACTACAAATGGACGGTGAAATTGTAAAACGCATTGAACCACACATTGGCCTATTACACAGAGGTACCGAAAAGCTGTGTGAAAGTTTCACTTATACCCAGATCTTTCCGCTCACCGATCGGTTGGACTATCTTTGCCAACCCTCCAATAATCTAGGCTATGCGCTGGCGGTAGAATCCCTACTTGATATCAAAGCGCCGGAACGGGCGCAATATATCCGGGTATTAATGGCAGAACTGTCTCGGATCTCTGGGCATTTACTGATCACTGGCGCGCTACCGATGGACGTTGGTGCAATAACAACCTTGCTCTATACCATGCGTGACCGAGAAATGATCATGGACCTGATGGAGATGATCAGCGGCGCACGTATGCACACCTCCTTCTGCCGAGTTGGTGGTGTAAGAGAAGACCTGCCTGATGGCTGTGCCGAACGTATTATTGAATTTTGTGACATCTTCGAAAACAGCATTTCTGATTATGAAAATCTGGTGGGAAACAACCGCGTATTTCTTGCTCGGGTAGAAAATGTCGGCAACATCACAGGGGAAGATGCAATCGCCCTCGGCCTTAGTGGCCCCTGCTTGCGGGCTTCCGGTGTGGACTGGGATATCCGCCGAGATGCCCCTTACGAGATTTACGACAGGCTCGATTTTAACGTTATCGTACGCACCGATGGCGACTGTTATGACCGTTGGAAATGCCGGGTCGACGAAATGCACGAAAGCCTGAAAATGATCCGCCAATGTGTTGCACAAATGCAGCCGGGTCCATTTTTACTCGATGACCCTAAGATCGCCTTTCCAGTCAATAAAGACCTGCTGGCTCATTCTATGGAAGCTCATATACATCATTTTAAACTGGCTGCCGAAGGTTTCAAAGTACCCAAAGGCGAGGTTTATACCGCCATCGAAGCGCCAAAAGGGGAACTTGGTTTTTACATCGTCAGTGATGGCTCTGAAAAACCGTTCAGAGTCAAAATCAGAGCGCCCTCTTTTGTCAACCTACAGGCGCTGACCGACCGCACCACTAATCTGAAATATCTGGCCGATGTGATCGCCATGATAGGTTCACTCGACCCGGTGATGAAGGAGGTCGACAAATGACCGCAGAATATTCCAAACAAGCTATCATAGCCGATCTTACCGCCCCTATCGCAGACATTGTAAAACGCTATCCCACCCAGCGCAGCGCGATCATGCCAGCGCTTTATCTGGCTCAGGAGAAATATGGTTTTATCGACGAAACAGCCTATCTGGCAATCTCAGAGATCTTAGACGTACCGGAGATCTGGGTGTTTGAATTGGCCAGTTTCTATACCCTGTATAAAAATAAAAACATCGGTAAATGTCACCTGCAGATCTGTACCAACGTCCCGTGCATGTTACGTGGCGCGTATGACATGCTCGAACACCTACAAACCCGACTCGGCATTAGCCAAGGAGATACCAGCAAAGACGGTCTTTTTACCCTGAGTACAGTGGAATGTATCGGCTCTTGTGATGTCGCTCCCGCCATGATGGTTAATGAAACCTATCACACCAAACTATCCAAACAGAGCATAGACCAATTACTCGATCAATTAACACAGGCAGAAACCGAATCCTTAGCAACAGATATATTGTCGTTAACGCAGAATACGTCGTCCGCAAATAATGAGCCCTTAGCAAATGAACAGCCGTTAGCGAATAAACAGTTTTCAGAAAATACAGAGTCGTTGACCAAGAGTGAGCCAACAGCAGGGCCAGAGTCATGAGCGAATTAGTATTGTTAAAACATATCACTCATCCAGACTCTACTGATATCGAATTTTATGAAAAAAACGGTGGTTATCAGGGATTAAAACAAGTCCTGAGTGACTATTCCCCCGATCAGGTGATCGAAACAATCAAAACATCCAATCTACGCGGTCGCGGCGGCGCTGGCTTTCCTACTGGCATGAAATGGAGCTTCGTGCCAAAAAGCGATGGCAAAATCCATTATCTGTGTTGTAACGCCGATGAAGGTGAACCCGGTACCTTCAAAGACCGACTGCTTATGGAACGAGACCCACACCGGGTAATTGAAGGTATGATTATTGCGGCTTACGCGATTCAATCTCAGGTAGCTTATATCTATATTCGAGGTGAATATGGTTTATCAATTGAAAAAATATCACAAGCGATCAAAGCCGCTTACGCCAGAGGTTACCTTGGAAAAAATATCTTTGGTTCTCGTTTTTGTCTCGATATCTATATCCACAAAGGTGCTGGTGCTTATATCTGCGGTGAAGAAACGGCACTGCTGGAATCAATTGAAGGCAAGCGTGGACAACCCAAATTAAAACCGCCTTTCCCCGCAGTATCAGGTCTTTATGGCTGTCCAACCGTGGTCAATAACGTCGAAACCTTGGCCTGTGTCGCACATATTTTTGCCCGTGGCGTTGACTGGTTTACCGCCATCGGGCCTGAAGATGCACCCGGTCCACGTCTATTTGGTCTTAGCGGACGCTTACAGAATCCAGGGATCTACGAGTTACCAATGGGACTTTCGCTGCGTGAGTTGGTTTTTGACTATGGTGGAGGCCCTTTGACCGGACAACTTAAAGCGGTGATACCAGGTGGATTATCAGCACCCATGATTCCTTTAGCAGGACTTGATGTGAAGATGAACTTTGCCGATTTGGCGGCTGCCGACAGCATGATGGGCTCAGCTGCAGTAATCGCACTGGATGAGACTACCTCGATTCCAGTCATTGGCAGACGGATAGCCGAATTTTTCTCTCATGAAAGCTGCGGTAAATGTACACCTTGCCGAGAAGGTCTGCACTGGGCCAGTAAGATTCTTAACCGCATAGAGTCTGGACAAGGTCGCCCAGGAGATCTAGAGCAATTACAAGTATTATGCGGCGGTATATTTAACAATAGCTTCTGCGCGCTGGGTGTCGGTGCATCATGGGCAATAGGAGCCACCCTGAAACATTTTAGCCATGAGTACGACGCCCTTATCACCCAACAAACCATCCCTGTGCGCGACAGGACACGCTTATGATCAAGTTCAAAATCAATGGTCAGGAGATTGAAGTAGAAGAAGGCACCACGATTCTTAACGCGGCACGCGCCAGCACTGTTGAAATCCCAACATTCTGTTATCAAGATAGGCTGTCCATCTTAGCCAGTTGCCGCATGTGTCTGATAGAAATCGAAGGCAGACCAAAACTAGAACCCGCTTGCGCCACCGTCGTATCTGAAGGCATGGCAGTACTCACCCATTCGCAAAAAGTGGTTACCAGCCGCGAAGATATGTTGGAGATCCTGCTGGCTAATCACCCACTAGATTGCCCGGTCTGTGACAAAAGTGGCGAATGTGAACTGCAGGATACGGTGTTTGAATATGGCAAAGGAGATTCAAGGCTTGCAGATCCAAAACGCGTATTTAGAATCGACGATATTGAACTGAATAATGTCATCACCTTTAATGCCAATCGCTGTATCCAGTGTCAACGTTGTGTCCGGGTTTGTGAAGAAGTGGTCGGTGATGTGGCACTCGGCACTATGGAGCGCGGGTTAGATTCAGAGATTACCGGTGTCGGTAACAGTTTGAAAGATTGCAGTCATTGCGGCAACTGCATCGAAGTCTGTCCGGTGGGGGCGCTGATGAGTACGCCATACCGTTATAAAGCTCGCCCTTGGGATCTTGAGAAAGTTGAAACCACCTGTGGCATGTGTGGTACTGGCTGTAGTATGACCATAGAAACCCGTAAAGGTAAACTTGCGCGGGTAAAAAGCCAATACGAAACGGGCATCAACGGTGAACTGCTGTGTGCGAAAGGCCGCTTTGGGTTTGATTTTATCGACGGAGGTGAACGCATCACCCAACCTATGCTGCGTAAACATGATGTCATGACACCTGTGAGTTGGTCCGAAGCGTTAGATTTCATCATCAACAAGACTCTGAATACTCTCAGTAATAACGGTCATATTAAAGGTCTGATCTCACCACGCCAAACCAATGAAACCGCTTTTATGTTTCAAAAACTAATGCGGAAGGTTTTTCAATCGTCTGACATCCATGCTAGTTGTCGATTCTCAGGCCTGAACCTGCAACCGGAAACCAATGACATTCTGAACAACCTGCTCACCCATACCTATAGTCGCCAACCACTGGCTGAAATCCTAAAAAGCGACTGTGTGTTTTTATTAGGCGGTAACATCTGTGATGAAAATCCAGTGTCGAGTTACCTCGTCCGACAACACAAGCGGGACAATCATAATCACTTATTATTGGCAAGCTCTAGACCCAGTGCTTTAGATGATATTGCCACTGAAAAATTGCGTTTACAGCCTGGTAATGAAGCGAGGTTATTGACAGCTCTGATTTCAGACCTAGCGGTATCAGATGATAGGGAAATGGCTGATTTTGTTAGCGCAGGTAAAGTTATTCTGGAACAGGCTAATTCAATCACCCTATTAATAGGCACCGAGTTTATGCGGGGGAAACAGACCAAAGACTGTTTATTATGGATCGAAAAAACCACACAGCGTCTGCAACAACAAGGCAAGCAAGTGTTTGTACAATTCTTGTTTGACCGGCCCAATCAGCTTGGTCTGTGGCACATGGGCTGCCTGCCAGACTTGCAGAACAATCATCCAAACAATGTGCCAGATATGTTTTATGTGGTCGGAACTGACCCACTCGCTAACTGTTCTGTAGGGGACCCATTGGAACAAGCTGCCTTAAATACCCCCTGCCTCATTGTACAAACGGCCTTTATGAACGCCAGCGCACAGCAGGCTATGGTTATTTTACCCGCGCCTTCATACGGGGAAGATAATGGCACTTATACCAACAATGAAGCAAGAGTACAAAAAGTCAGAGCAATCCGACCTCCAGCCCAAGATATATTACCAAGTGCAACTGTTTTTGCTCAGCTCGCCAACTCATTGGGGGTGGATATTGGCTCAAGTAAAGTTAAGCAAATATTCAGTCAAATTAAACAGGAAATAGACGGTTATCAAACGCTCAAAGAGGACTTTATTTTTGGTCCAGAGCTCGATGACTATGGTTTAACAACAGAGCCACCAACAACGAGCGCAGCTCTCACCACTCCAGAAGTTAAAGTCCCAGCGATTAAAGTCCCACAGGTCGATTATCTTGCTTTAGTAGGTTATATCTTGATCACTGGTGACAGCCAATTTCGCTCCGGCAAACTTACCACCCAATCAAAAAATCTTTCCGGGCTCGGCCATAACACGTATGTAGAAATGAACCCCGGTGTAGATTATGACGAACAGCAGAATTATGAGGTGACGATCACCCGCGGCAACTCTTCACATACAGCACAGCTCAAAATAAACCGCTCATTCCCTGACAAGCTGCTGTTTATACCTGAAGCTCAGTTAAGCTCCCCAGCGAATAAAATCATCACAGCGACGGAGTATCCTTGTGTAGTGGAGGTAGAGATTAAGGTTTCGAACGAGGCTAATGAGGACTGATAAATTTGCACAGGGAATGAACAGGCATAGTGACTTTTTGTCAGAAGGATTATTAAATACCCATCTGCAGCACTATTTTGTACACTGTCGCTATATTTTCGTTCATGAGCCAAATATGAGTATACCGACAGACGTTTTACAGGCAGTCGCCAATGCTATGACAGCAGAGCGCGTTGTCAGTACCCAGTTGATCCAACCTTTATGGGGTGGATACGGCGAGCTTTTTCGTGCCACGTTAGACGGCAGTCAATATACCTCGGTGATAGTTAAACACATCAAATTACCCCGACCAAAAGTGCATCCACGTGGTTGGAACACGTCTATATCTCATCAACGAAAATTAAAATCATATCAAGTGGAACTACACTGGTATCAGCACTACGCAAATAACTGTCTAACGCAATGCCCTGTACCAAAATGCCTGTATGTTGAAGAACAGAATGATGAAATATTACTCATCATGGAAGATTTGGCTACGCAGGGGTTTAAGCATACGTTTACCAGCTTTGAACCGAAACCAGCTTCCCTGCAATCAGCAGCAGACAATCCACACATCAGTCATCAACACGTCAGCCAGCAACAGATAGAAGCATGTTTATCTTGGCTGGCTTATTTCCATGCCCAGCACCTCGCGATTGAACCGACAGGTTTATGGGATTGCGGCAGTTATTGGCACCTAGCCACCCGACCCGACGAACTAGCAGCGTTAACTGATATAGCATTACAACAAGCAGCTGAACAAATAGATCAAACATTACAGCAATGCCAGTTTCAAACCCTGATCCATGGCGATGCTAAGTTAGCTAACTTTTGTTTCACCACCGCTGGCGATCGGGTTGCTGGCGTTGATTTTCAATATGCCGGCAAAGGTTGCGGCATGAAAGACGTAATATTGTTACTGAGCAGTTGTGTTCCCTATCAGCACTGTGAGCAAGATGTACCTGCATTACTGGATTATTATTTTAGACAATTAAAGCAAGCGCTGTCAGAGCATAAACCACGCATAGAACCGCAAGCAGTAGAAGATGAATGGCGACCGCTTTATTGTATTGCTTGGGCTGATTTTCAACGCTTTATGAAAGGCTGGAGTCCGACTCACTGGAAGATAAACAGTTATACGGAAGCGCTGACGCAACAGGCATTGTTACAGTTAAAAACAGCGCAATTAAATTCAGCTAAACAAGATCAATAAACACAATGAAACTCACGGTTTATCAGCTTGAACAGTTACTACAACTCGCCACCGAGGCTGCATTAAAAGCTGGAGCATTCATCAATAGCCTTGATAGAAGTTCGCTGCAGGTACACAGTAAACAGGCTGGTTCGAGTTTAAGCGCGCAGGTGGTCACGCAAGTGGACTTAGACAGCCAAGTCATTATCTTAGAAATACTACAGCCAACTATCGATCAATATGATTTAGCCCTGTTGACCGAAGAAAATGCCAGCGAAGAAGATGTAGCAACCCACGCTCGTTTTAATAAAGACTATTTCTGGTGTATCGATCCACTCGATGGCACCTTACCCTTCATTGAAGGCGGTGATGGCTTTGCCGTGTCTATCGCGTTAGTCGATATTGCAGGTAAACCAGTTATTGGTGTTGTACATAACCCAAGCTCTGGTGATATCTACCAAGCCATTAATGCACAGCCACTGATATCAAAAGTGTTGAAAAATGGATTACTTTGGCAGTCTGAACGGCTTAAGAAGTACAGCCATTCATTAAGTTTATATATCGATCGTAGTTTCCAGCAAGACCCACGTTATCCGGCTGTCATTGAGCAATTAACAAGGCTTTCAGCGCAGCAAGGATTGGCACTGCAAATGATCAAAACTAACGGTGCGGTGATGAATGCAATTGGGGTACTTGAAAATGCGCCGGCTTGTTATTTAAAACTGCCTAAACCACAGCTAGGTGGCGGCAGTTTATGGGACTTTAGTGCGACAGTAGCAATCACACAAGCATTGTCTGCTCAGTATTTAGCGTCATCTTCGCAAGCATGCTGCGCAGTAAGTGATGCTCAAGGTGCCCCCTTAGATCTTAACCGTAAAGATTCTAATTACATGAATCATAAAGGGGTGTTGTATACCAGTAGATTACAGCATCAGACTTTTTTAAATGTAATCAATTGATTAGTTATGAGGTCCAACTCGTTTCAACTTAGTCGAGTAACTTATACTTACTTATGTTTACTTACTTTTGCTTAAAGTTAAAAAAGATAAAACACTATACACTCACATTTTTAACGCTAACGACCTTGATAAGGCGTATTAGGATGTAGGTATAATCGATGCAAAATGAAGTGAGTAAACATAGTAAAAAAACGGTGATATTCCACTGGCTAGTTGGACTATCTATGATCACTGTACTCATAATGGGTATGTATATGGTCGAAAATAAAGTGTATTCACTTTATTATTGGCATCGTTCATTAGGACTTTCATTATTCATTTTTGCCATTTACCGCCTTATTCTCAGAGTTAAGGAAGGGTTACCAAAACCAAAACTTTCTTATACTAAGATTGAGAAAAACTTATCGAGATTAGTACAAATATTACTATTAGCCAGTACAATTTTAATGCCTATATCTGGTATATTAATGACCATGATGAACGGATTTGGAATGATACTTTTTGATCTAGTCATCGTGGCCGCAAACCCAGACCCAAGCAATCCAAGGTTGATGTTGCCAATCAATAGCTCGCTAGGTGATCTGAGTAAAACTATCCACGTGACTTGTGGTTGGATTATGGCTGGTACTTTACTACTACACGTATCAGGCGCTATGAAGCATCATATTATTGACCGCGATGATACTTTAAAGAGTATGTTGAAGCTGAAATCGAATTAGAATAACGTCAACTGAAACACTTTAAGAAAAGGAAGCCGATGGAGGCTTCCTTTGTATTATGACAATGAGGTGAGGCTCACTGTGACGTACATAGTATGGAGCGAGGGGCCTCATACTTGTTAAAATCAACCATTCCAATATGAAGTGCTAAATGGCGTCTTTCGCATTCTTCATTAAGAAATCGAGTACTAAGCCCTGCTCTTCTGGATTTAGACCAGCACGTGGGAACATACTTTTCGTAATCCCCTTCCACTGCAGCTTGGTAAAGTGTGTCGTGTCTTTTGGACCATGGCATACTGTACAACGTTGATAAAATATTTTCTCGCCCGGACCTAAATCAGCGGTAGCTTTCGCCTTCAAACCTGAAACGCGCCCTAGGCCATAGGCAATCGCAAATTCAGCTTTAGACTTATCGATGATCGCTGGTTTTGTATATGCCTCATTCGGTCCATCAGGATCGGTACATTTCTTCATTTTAACTAACACAGTGTTGGCTGTTGTTGCCTGACTCAGGCCACTTGATGCTTTGTCTGACGTGATAAAGTTAACCAAACCACTGTTACAACGACCTTTACTATCAACCGATGGCCAGCAACCTTCATAAATACTGATAACACCTTTCATAATACGAGGGTCGACACGTGCACCGACTAAAATAGAACCACGCTTGTTGTATACTTCAATTAAGTCACCATCTTTAATGCCACGGCTTTTCGCGTCTTCAGGACTCATCAAGCAAGGTTCGCGGCCTTGAATATTGTCGATATCACGAATACTAGTGTTAGCCATCTGTGAGTGTAGACGCATACGTGGATGTGGACTTACTACGTGTAGTTCATCTTCTTCTGCATTACCTAAGTATTCATGTGGAGGGAAGAATGTCGGAATTGGCGGACAATCGGCCAGTTTATACTTAGCAAAATCACTAGAGTAAAGTTCAATTTTACCCGATGTCGTTGCTAATGGATTTTTCACTGGATCGGTATAGAAATCACCATGTCGAACCCACTTGTTGGCTTCTAATGGAACTTCCATGTGGGCAATACCTTTCTCCCAAAACTCTTTAAACGGCATAGTCGCCGAGCTCTTCGCGTACGCTGCTTCAATCATTTGCATGACTGACTGGCCTTGTTCCATGAACTGATATTCAACATTGAACAGGCTAGATAAACGGCGGAAGATCTCAATATCATCTAGGCTCTCTCCTTGCGGTTTAATGATCTGACGCATCGCATAGACTTTATCATTACTATAAGTACCGCCAGAGGTAATATCGTTACGTTCTACCGTTGTTGTTGCTGGTAATACAATATCTGACCAGCGTGTAGATGCACACCACCACGGGTCTTGGCACACGACAGTATCAACATTCTGAAGAGCTTTAATCAACTTGTTAGTATCTTGCTGATGCGACATGAAGTTGTTACCCGAGTTATAAATCATTTTCACAAGCGGGTATTTATGGGTTGAACCGTTATGGGTAAACTCGACACCTGGATTATTTAACATCTCAGTAATACGTGATGCAGGGCAGTAAGTTTTAACCAAGTTTCGACCTTGCGATAAACCTGCTGGCGTAGACTTACCTGAAACAGGCATACCACCACAACCATAGTGCCAGCTGAAACCAACACCTTCACCAGGTTTACCTATTCCACCTAACATGCTTGAGAATGCGATAATCGCCCAGTGCTGCATTTCACCGTGGTCTTGACGTTGCAGTGACCATGAACCAGCAAACTGGGTTCTGTTATCAGAGAACATCTTCGCCAATTCAATAATTTTAGCTTCTGGAATACCAGTGATCTTAGACGCCCACTTCGGCGTTTTCTCTTCACTGCCGTCTTTACCTAGCAGCGATGGTAAAAATTTATCGAAACCAACTGTATATGTATTAAGGTATTTTTCATCATGTAAGTCATTTTTGTACAAGTAATGACACATAGATAAGAATAGTGCTGTATCTGTACCTGGAATGATCTTAACCCACTCACAATCTAATGCTTCATCGGTAATGGTGAACTGTGGGTTAATTGAAACAAATTTAATACCTTTGTTCTTAATGGCTTCCCAACGTGGATACATTTGATGATCAGCTACGCGGTATTCAACACGGTTATTTTTGAACGGGTCACAACCGATCATACAGAATACCTGAGTATTATCACGTACTTGTTCCCAGGCCGTTTGCGGTGAGTATACTTCCATGTCACCGATAATATGTGGCAAACTGATTTGTGATGCGCCACCAGAGTAATCACCCGATGTTAAGCTACAACCACCAATCATGTTAAAGAAACGGCCTTGTAATACGTTCGGACGGAACACACCTGCGTGGCTCCAACCACCATAAGAGCTACTGAAAATACCTTCGTTACCCGCCTTATCAATGGTATCTAGAATCGCCTTAGCTGTTAGACCAAGCGCCACATCCCAAGAAACACGTACGAACTCTTCTTTGCCACGTAATTCAACTTTGGTATCACCAGTGCCGTTCGTCATACCTTCGAGATAAGACTTTCGCACCATAGGGTAATTAACCCGAGTCTCGTGATAAGTTCTGCTTAATACACCCTCGGTCAGCATTTTAGTTGGCAACGCATCAATGTCTGATAACGTCTGCACACCGATGAGTTTGCCATCTTTTACCACTGCGTTAAATGCACCGTAGTGAGTTGCATGTGGGATTAACTCGATATCTTTAGCAAATACAGCCTTGGGGCCAAATAATGTCAGTGCAGGTACAGCACCTGCGGCTGCTAATGACGATTTCAAGAAATTACGACGACTTATGCTCATGTTTCATACCCCTGAGGATTGTATTTGGATGATTGCAGTAATGCTTGGTTACTGCTTTTGAACAATACAATAATGAAATATTGAGAATGACATTGCCGCTTAATATGAATGAATATGACAAGATGTGAACAGGTTATGAATAGATAATGCAACGTGTTTCCTATTTCTAAAGAGATAGAAAACACACTGTTTTCAAAAAAACTTATTTACCTTATAAAACAGCAGTTTGCACTTTAAGCACTGCTACTATTGAAAGAAGTCTCATCCAGCAAGTCGTTGTATATAATTTTGTAATTGGTAGACAGAATGCGTAATTAATAAATCTAGTTCTGATAATTGTGATTCAGATAACACTTTATTTTCACATGAATTTTTGCATAATGCTTCGAGTTGTTGGCAGCTGTCGTATAAGGCTACCAGGCCTAAACCCGCAGCAGCACCTTTCAGTTTATGTAATAAAGTTTCTTGTTGCGCGGCATCAAACAATGCAAAATCACTGTAATCCGATAGTGTCTGTCGACAAAATAAATGCCCTAACTCAATAACCTTTTCTACGCCCAGATACTTTAGATCTTGTTCAAGGATGTCAGTATTTAATAAACCCGAGTTTGAAAAAATAACATCCTTGCTTACCATCGGTGATTGATAAACATCATCAGTACACATCGCATTCACCATTACCTTGGAAATAGTGCTTTTCAGGCGTTTCATTTGTACTGGTTTGGCAATAAACCCATCGAAACCTGAATCGATAAACTTGGTTATATCGTCTTTAAACACATGAGCAGAGACAGCTATTGTTTTTAGTTGTTGGTGCTTATGCTCAGCCATAACTCGCAATTGCACAGCCAGCTCGACGCCGTCAATATCAGGTAAGTTAATATCTAACAAAGCTAGCTCAACATCCTGATGAGCATACAGTTTAAGCGCCGATGCTCCGTCACAAGCACTGTATACTTGATGGCCTAACTTTTGAAGTAGCGCACAGGCAACATCACGATTGATTTGATTGTCTTCAACAATGAGGATACGAAAATGAGAGTTGGTTTCAACCACATTTGATACGATAGATAACTGTTCATTGATCAGGGTTTGCGGAGCGACTTCTAGTGGGATGTTAAAGTAAAAACAACTCCCCTGCGCCTCTATACTCGTTAACATAAGCGTACCTTGGATTGCTGACACCAGTCGCTGACAAATCGCTAACCCGAGTCCTGTACCTGCTGCACTACTTAAATTCGCCACTTGGGTGAAGGCTTCAAATATTTCCTGCTGCTTACCCTGTGCAATACCACAACCGGTATCGGTAATACTGAAATTGAGCTGGTCGTCATGCGCTGCAATAGCCAAGGTCACACAACCTGAAGAGGTAAACTTTATTGCATTGTTCACTAAATTGATAATGACCTGGCGGAGTTTACCCAAGTCAGAAAGCACCCAAGTATCAAGTTCAGCAGCGAGGTTAAAGGTTAAATTCAACCCTTTACTTTCAGATCGAGCCCTCATCAGATCAATAATATCATCCCCCAAGCGCTGAAGATTAACTGCGCGTTTAGACACTTCAATATGACCAGCTTCAATTTTGGAATAATCCAGAATATCATTGAGAATATCCAGTAAGTTTTCACCCGAGGTTAGGATAGTTTGGGTATAAGTCTGTTGCTGCGTCGAAAGCTGTGTATCAGATAACAGCTCTAATGTACCTAACATACCATTCATAGGCGTACGAATTTCATGACTCATATTGGCCAAAAATACGGACTTGGCGTTATTCGCATCTTCGGCCTGTTTCTTGGCTTTGGCATGGCCAACGGATTCATTATTAAGCTTTTCATTAATTTGCGTGAGCTGTTCTGTTCTTTGTTTTACCAAGAGCTCTAAATTTTCTTTATGCAGACGTAATTCTTTTTCTGTTTCAATTTGCGCTTGTTCAAGCTTTTGCTTCTTTAAGGCATTGTCCCGAAAAATATCCAGAGCCTGCGCCATTTGCTTGAACTCTTCATCATTAGAAGGCTCGACATTAATTTCAAGATCGCCTTCAGCAAGCTTTTTAATCACTTGGGTATGTTTGGATAACTTGAAGACAATGCCTTGATACACAATCTTCCACATCACCCCAATAATCACGATTAATGACAAGATGGTGGCTAACATAAGAATGCGCTGCGACCAAGAAACCAACTTAAGATGTTCCTGACTAGTTTGCTGTGCTTGTAGCGTTTGCTTATCTACCAGCACGCGAATGCCTTGATTAAGCTCACCGAGTTGCGTCGAAATAAAGAGATGTAAACGGTTCTGCTTTTCTTCTAGCGCTAAGTATTCTCGCTGTAGACTGATTAACGCAGTAAAAGCATCAAGGCTTAGCATCGCAGTCTGTACACGCTCTAAACGATAAGGGTCTTTGATTGAGTCCACCAGCTGATTAATAATATATAAGAGTTCATATTTTTGCTGTGTTAAGTAAATCAGCTGTTCTGGTTTCGCCGTGTTGATAATTAAGTTAGCTATTTGCCCCAGTTGCAAACTGTATCTTTCTAATGCAGTCATTTTATCTAATAAATTAAGATCTTCGTCAATAACAAGGTCAATGTCCTGATAGATAATGTCCTTGTCGGCACCCTGTTCAATTAAGTCATAAAGCCCACTTAATCTCACCAGTGCAAAGGTACTTGCGTTCGCAACTTGAGATTGTGATAGTTGAAAAATATTGCGCACGCCTTCTGAAACCTGCTGAAACGAAGCTTGGCGCAGCCTCTGTCCCTTAATTTGCAGCTTGGCATTGTCATTTAACTGACGGATATTTTTAATGACGTTTGCTTTTTTTGATACCAAATGACGAATATTGCGATGAGTGAGTTCTGAAATATCAAAGGCCTTAAACTGTCTGTTAATGGCTTGGTTTAGCTGAGTCAATTCGGTATTGATCTGCTGTCGTTCAGTATCATTAGTGGCATTTTTGAGTAAGTTGGTTCGATTGGTGATTTTTAGGCTTATATTTGCCAAGCCTCGCGCACTTGATAAACTAGGCAGAGTTTGTTGGGTAATTTTTTCACCGGCATCGGCAATAAGGCTTAAGCTGTACCAAGACACAGTACTAATAATAACCAATAAGCTGGCAACAAAACTAAACGCGAATAACAGTTTGTTCCCTATACTTTGACGAAAACGCAATGTAAGCTCCTACTAACCTTACTAAAATAACCGCTATTGCGAAAATAACGGCGATGACTAAATATAACTTATCCAGTGGTAACCATTTATTTTGAGATTTATTGTGAAACCTTTGTCTGTATTCATCAAGTTACTGTTCATCACATTACTGTTCAATGTGCCAGTATCGGCAAGCACTGAACAGATGCAAGAGCCAATACGACTTTGTGCGGTTTACCCACACTTAAAAGATTCATATTGGCTAAGTATCAATTTTGGCATGACTGAGCGCGCAAAACAGCGAGCTATATCATTAAAAGTGCTGGAAGCTGGCGGGTATCAAAATAGTCAGGAACAATGGACACAAATAGAACAATGCCTACGGTGGCAAGCCGATGCAATATTAGTCGGCGCTGTATACTATGATCAGCTTAGTGCCAAACTCACTAACCTTAATAAAACAGTACCCTTATTTGGTTTGGTTAACGAAGTATCCACAACAGAGTTAACCGGTCGCACTGGTGTTTCTTGGTATCAGATGGGGGCTAAATTGGGACAGTATCTTAGTAACAAACACCCAAAAACAGCGAACAAAACCAAATTAAAATTAGCTTGGTTTCCCGGACCAAAAGCAGGTGGTGGTAGTGAGCAAGCGACTTTGGGTCTAAGAGATGCACTGCAAGACAGTGACGTTAATATCGTATCAATTAAATATGGCCTTAATAATAAAATGCGTCAGTTTTCGCTGTTAAGTTCAACGCTGGTCGAATTTAATGATCTGGACTATATTGCTGGCAATGCGGTAATGGCAGAGGTAGCGATTAGTGAACTTGCCAAGTTAGAGCAAGACAAGCAACCACAAATTTTAAGTCATTATCTCAGCCATGAGGTTTATCGTGGTATCAAACGTGGAAAGATTCTGATGGCAAATTCAGATCAGATGGTATTGCAAGGTGCAATGGCTATAGATCAAGCAACTGATTATTTATTAAAAAACGAATACAGTAAGAATCAAGGACCTGAAATACTCACGGTCACCAAAGAGTTGATCGCGAAATTTCCGGCTAAACAATCTTTATCACCAAGTAACTTTAAGCCAGTTTATTTAGTTAATCCCTAGGTGGCTCTTAGGCTGATTTTTGCTTAGCTCGGCAGCAAATAGATAGCCTTCACCATGAACGGTAACAAAGTATTCCGGATTTTTAGGGTCTAATTCTATTTTATTACGCAGTCGACGTACTAATACATCGATAGTTCGGTCGTTCGGAGCCTCTACCCGGTGGTCGATCAAATTCAGTAATCGCTCTCGAGATAAAACACGCTCTGGGTGGGCAGTAAAGGCAACCAAAATTTCATATTCGGCTTTGGTCAACTTTATCTGCTCACCATTTTGACAAAGTTTTCGCTTAGCGATGTCAAAACTCCAAGAACCAAAATAAAATAGCTCATCGTTTACTTCATCTTGAATGACATTTGCCAATTCATTTTTCGCCTGAGTGGTCAAGGAAATACGCCACAGCAGATTTTTTACTCGTACTAATAACTCACGCAATTCAAAAGGCTTGGTAACATAATCATCAGCGCCCATTTCTAAACCCACAATTTTATCAATAGCGTCACTGCGTCCGGTCACTAAAATAATACCAATATTTGATTGGCTACGCAGGGTTCGGGTGATCATCAAGCCATCTTCGTCTGGCAAGTTGATATCAAGCATAACAAGGTCGATTTGATGATTAGCCAATACGATATTCATCTCTGCTTTGCTCGCGGCCTCACTCACTTGATAACCCTCATGCTGAAAATAACCAACAAGTTTAGCGCGAGTTATCACTTCATCTTCAACAACCAAAACATGCTTATTTTTCAAATTAAATTCCTTAACAACTCTCCATTAACTAGCTAAATTACAATAACGTACAAGACAAATGGCTCACCTGATGTATATCAATATATAAGTGGTAAACGATGAGTGACAAGTCAAATTTTTCTGTTTATGTTACCCAGCCCCTCTTACTTAACGTAATGCTAAATGACTGAGAACTCTTAGAGATATTATCAATAGCCACAGCTTAACGAAGGGATATGGCTCATTCCTAATGGGGGGATAAAGCACCATAAGACAGCAACACTAAACTTATCGATAAGATTAAGAGATTACTGAATACAATTCTCATATGACTCTATTGCAAAAAACGACAGAGATTAATCTCCGTCGTTTTTATTACTGCCCGTATGCTAACTTATTTTAAAATATCGTAAGGCTTAGCCCAACCAAGGCGCTGGCTGAGATCTCTTTTAATTTGCAGATAACGTGGCGATGACTTCATGGCTTTCACATCGTCTAAGGTAAGTAGCTCTTTTTCACCTTGAGGATTTTGCGTACGAACATAAATGATATCCTTCGCACTTTGACGCAAAGAACTAAACGTCACTTCCTCGCCATTGCCATTGATGAAATGGCTGTAGACTTTTGGTACGTATCCCGGATCGACTGCTTTGCAATCATTCATCGGAGGAACCCAACCAGTTTTACCGTCTTCAGTAAAGTAACCAGTTACAGGTCTGCCTTTAGCAATATCTTCAATCATGCAGAAAGTTGGGCTCACACTGGTAATATTATGGATATTATTGAAAGCATGGCTTACCCAACCACCACTGCTAGCCTGATCTGTACCTTTTTCAGGTTCCCAATCAGTTGCATCAACCTGTACCCAGCTGTCAAAAGGCCCAGTCATAGAAATATCAATTACAAAATTTTGCGGGTCAGAGACGAAATAAGCTTTAGTGCTATTCTCTAGGGTATATTGGTTCACATAATCACGGCTAACCCAATACACAGATCCATCAATGTTTACGTTACGGCCTTGATAATTACTATCCATCACACCAAATGTATTGAATACCGTTTTCGCAACATGGTGTGCTGAATTATCTACCGCGGTATCCTCAGTATTATCAGTAATAAAATAAGGGGAATCGCTGTACAGCAAGCTCTCAGCGCCAGGTATAAGTCCCGAGCGTGAGCGTGGTGAATATTGATAGTTAGCAACATCATAAGTCGGTTGAGTGGAAAAATCATTTAATACCGTTTGACCTTTGATCACGCGAACTGAGTCACCAATCCATCGGCCTTCAAATTCAAATACATAATCCATAGTTAAGGTCTCTGTATTCGCCGAGACATTGTTATCATAACTTTGAATTTCAAAGTGAGACTGCATTGGATCGAAATCCCAACGGCGGAAGAAAGTTACCTTCGTACCTTTCTGGCTTATCGCCATGGATTTATTGTCGTAGTTACCGCTGCAACCTTCATCCCTTTTCGCAATATAAGCCAGTTTTACGCCTGACATATCTGTTCGGCAAACGTATTGATCACGCAATCCTTCGGGGTTCACCTTTTGCACGATGCGCTTGAACTCCTCCCAATTCATGACGCTGTTCTTAGTTTGGAAGTACCCTAACGCATCATTATACGCCAGAAACTGAGCCTGAGGCTGGGCTGGTTTTGTAAGTGCATAGTCGAGCATGAAAAATTCAGCTTTGTTCTGTTGAATTTTATTTACAGTATAACTGACCAGCTCTTTTTCCTGGTAATAACCCTGAAGGTGCGGTGCTGCAGAAACCTGGTTTGCAACAAACAATAACGCTGTACAAAGTAGTATTTTTTTCATTACTGCCCCCTACTTCTGAAAGTTTTTTGGTGTACTGAATGCAATACCGTAATTCGATGCATATTTCACGTTCTGCAGCTCTTGCAGATCTGCCGCATCAACGCTGAGTTGCATTTTAGAGGAAGCACGCTGCTGGCTATCACTGTTTTGAGACAAGGAATCTCCCCCGTCGCCGCAGCCGACCATTAATATAGATAAAAACACCACTGTAGCTAATTTTTTCATAGTAATTATTTGGATTCCACGGTATGTAAGAACAAGTATTGAAAGGTTCATTGACCCCCTTTAAACAGACGTTTTTAATCTTGAGATAAAATCGTCAATATGATTTTTTCTTTCTGGAATGTGGCACATGAAGGCGATGACCATTCGATTAAAACGCAGCTTTTTGCTGCCGCAATAGTCTATTTTGCCAAGGGTAATCGTTGGTAACGGTTAGTTCATTATATTTTACATAATTTTACGCATTGCGCTTGTGTAGTTGAATTGTAGTGGCTGAGTAATACTGGACAATAATAGCGGCTCGTCCTCTAGATCTTTGCCGTTATGGTTAAGATAAGGCTTATCGTTGAGCTATAGACTGCCAATATTGAAAAACAGTGATTTAGTCTGCAAAAGTAAACATCCAGAAATAGGAGATTCATTCTCGACTCGAATTAATGACACCCTTCATATAATATGCCCCGTATCTTTAGTCGACTCATCTATCACAGCGTTATTTTTACATAAAAATATCATAGGGAAATAAGTAAGAATGTATAAAAAATATTTACTATTAGTAGCATGCGGGTTAATTCTTACTGGATGTGGAGGTGGGGGTGAATCTACATTTGACTCAAATACCAGTACTAATGGCAATGGCAATGGCAATGGTAATGGTAATGGTAATGGTAAATATCTAGTCGTACCTAAAGATTATGACAAACCTGATGGTGATAAAGTTAAGGTTTATTACACCATTCATCCCGCAACCTCATCAAAACAACGTATAGGGATATTATTATTAAATTTTGGTGGACCAGGTTCAACAGCTGCCGATAGATTATTGAGTCAAGTAAGCTCAATGCCTACATCCATTACTGAATCATTTGACATCGTCGCTATGGATCCTAGGGGCGCGGGGAAAAGTGCATTTGCAAGAGAATTAATGACCTGTGCAGTGATAGGATCATGTGATTCGACATATAAAGAGATATCCCCTTATATGGGAAGTAATGCTGTTATTCAAGATATGGACTCGTTACGTGAACATTTGAATGAAGAGCAAATTAACTATCTAGGTTACTCTTATGGCACAAGACTAGGTGCGCTTTATGCAGAACGTTATCCGACAAAAATTCGTGCACTAGTGCTCGATTCTTCAATGTCTCCTTTACATCAAAATTATGAAGAACTACGAATTGATCAGGCTCAAGGGCACCATAAAATTGCTAATTATCGACTGGACTCAAAGCCAAAGAGTATGGCGAAACTAAATGATATTGTAACTCAAACCAAGGATAGTGATTATACCGCGAATGATAGCGGCACGCTTAAAAAAGATGATGTAAATAAAATACTTGGTGAAATGACAAACCCTATGCGAGATCTTTTGAATAATTTAAGGGGTATTTCATGGAGTGAGTCCAAGTTAGGATTATCATTATCTGCATTATTTGATAAAGATAAAGCACAACCTTTTATTTGTTGGAAAACCCAATGTGAGACAGAGTCCAATAATTTGAGCTTTAGTCATATACCAAAAGAAAGTTTTACTTCTGATGAAAAGCGGTCGTCAGCTATGTTTCGCTCAGTTATGTGTACTGATGAACGAATACCTTTGGACGATAGCGACATAGAAGGAAATGAGGATAAATATTTAGCTTCATCATCGATCTATGGCGATTACCTAAAAGAAAACCTTTCAGGTTTATGTAAAGGTTGGACGGCACAGCGCTCTCCTATTGCTAGTCAATCTGAAATTGAAAATAAAATAACCGAGCAAGTGTTGATCGTGGGTGGTTTATATGATCCACAAACCTCTTATAATTGGTCTGTAGAAATGAAAGATACAATAACCAATGCAGCACTCATTACTATTGCAGATACTGTCGGTCATGGTTTTAGTTATAACGGCATTGGTTCCTGCTTAGATGACATTGTGACTAATTATTTACTTGAGCCAGAGATCAAAGTCACGGATCAACAATGCCAACGAGTTAAAAAAATATCTTATCGTTATAGTAATGAAAATCCTACCGTCCCTGTTAATTCAGCACATTCCGGAGATATTCACTTGTAGTTGAACATCTATAAGTTCACTCGGCGAGTTGCATCTGAAGAAAATCGCGATCATCTTTTTTTCAAGATGCAACAGAACCTACTTTCGTTATTATGTAAATGCTTAGTTGTTAAGAATAAGTAATACTAGCAACCATTTTAGATGCATTCTTGTATATTATAAGACATAAGACCCCCTCTCCTTACATAATAAAATGGGCTAGTGATGGCTTTAGCTGATAGCCTCATAACTATAACGCCTGTTATGTTGGGTGTTATTACCCTCTTTGCGCTGTTTACTGTGACACTCCAGAGCCAATTGCCCCATATCATCCGTCAAAATACACATTAGTAGTTCCCATATTTTTATCATTACTTCACGTTGCTTACACTAATCGCTGGTAACTACCCTGCTGTAACAGTGTAGTTAAATCTCTAGTTCCACGCTTTTTTATTGCTCTGTTTTGCTGCTCAGTTAATACCTGATCAAAGGTAGGTCGCTGGATCTGACGAAAAATACCAACAGGCACTGGAAATTGAGGATAATTCAAGTTAGCCAATGCAAACGCATAAGTAGATTCCTGTGTCTCAGGATCATGAACAAGAACACAGGGATCATCCACCTTTGCCACCTTGAAGCCAAAACCATTATTTATTAGTGCTTTAGTCTTATCCTTACCGAATAGCAGCGGCATACTACTATTCAGATAAAGCAAATTTTCATCACGGTTTTTAGGGCCATTATATGGTTCGTGAACTTTGTCATTAAATATCACACAATTTTGCAATATTTCGACGACCGCGGTCCCTTTATGGTCTGCTGCAGCTTCTAGCACCATTGCCAAATGATTCGGGTCATTATCCGAAGTACGCGCAATAAAGGTCGCATCGGCCGAAGCTGCCAACGCTAATGGACTTAGAGCTCTATCAGGAGAGCCTGATGGGCTAGACTTAGATACCCATCCCTGTGCACTAGTCGGCGAAAATTGTCCCTTGGTAAGACCGTAAACGGCGTTGTTGAACAGTAAGATTTTAATGTCTTGATTGCGCCGTATAGCATGAATGAAGTGATTGCCTCCTATACTCAGCGCGTCACCATCGCCAGTGATCACCCAAACATCCAACTCTGGGTTTACCGCTTTCACACCGGTGGCAACTGCTGGAGCTCGGCCATGAATAGTATGAAAGCCATAGGTTTCAAGGTAGTATGGAAATCTGGATGAGCAACCGATACCTGAGATAAACACACTGTTCTCCCTGGTTCGACCCGTTTTGGCCAATACAGACTGCATCGTTTTAAGCACATTGAAATCTCCGCATCCGCGACACCACTTAACCTGCGACTTAGAGACAAAGTCTTTCCTATTTAGTATTTCAACATCCATCAGTAATTTCCCCATAATATTCACTTATCGTTTTAACAACATCTCTGACTTTAAATGGTAATCCGGTAGTCTGGGTGGCGCTCTTGGCAGGGGTTAAAAATTCCGCACGGATCAGCTTAACTATCTGCTGATTATTGAGTTCAAATACTAGAACATGTTTGAATGCAGCAATAATAGCAGCCAAATTGGCGGGAAATGGGTTTAGATAACGCAAATGAGTGTGAGCAATCGGCATGCCTTGTTCTCGAAGTTGTTTTACCGCTGATGAAACCCCTCCACGAGTGCTTCCCCAGCTAATGACCAACACGAGATCGTCAGTCTCTCCGGTTAATGGCTGCTCCGGGATAAATGCGCTGATCCCAGCGATTTTTGCTGCACGCTCTTTGGTCATCCGTTGATGATTATCAGGATCGTGAGAAGGGTCTCCCGTTACTGATTGCTTTTCCAATCCTCCTATTCGGTGCATTTTTCCTTTGGTACCAGGGCTCACCCAAGGACGACTCCCAGTAATCGGATTGCGCTTATAGGGATGGAACTGGTCAGTTTGCTGATATTGCTCTACCGCACTTATCGCTATGTCGTCGGGATTTGGAACCAGCCAAGACTCAGTACCGTTCCCCAGGTAACCGTCACTCAATAGGATCACAGGAGTCATAAAAGTCGTTGCAATTCTGCTGGCTTCCAATGCCATATCGAAACAATCGGCAGACGAAGCAGCTGCTAATACCGGCATGGGTGAATCACCATTTCGACCATACATGGAAAATAACAGGTCAGATTGCTCAGTTTTTGTAGGTAATCCAGTTGAAGGGCCGCCGCGTTGCACATTAATTACCACCAAAGGCAATTCGGTCATAACTGCTAGGTTCAATGTTTCCGTTTTAAGGCACAACCCTGGACCTGAAGTCGACGTTATGCCCAGAGCACCAGCATAAGATGCCCCCAGAGCAGCACAGGCCGCCGCTATTTCATCTTCAGCCTGAAATGTTTTTACACCTACGTCTTGATATTTTGACAAGGTATGCAAAATTTCTGATGCAGGCGTTATGGGATATGAACCTAAGAACAAGGTGCGCTGCAATTTCTCTGCCGCACAGATAAAGCCCAGTGATAGTGCTTCATTTCCCGAAATAGTACGATAGAAACCTTCTTTTTTGGGTGCAGGCTCTACCTGAAAACTTTCACCAAATATCTCCGTTGTGTCCGCATAATTGAAACCAGCATTCAGTGCTAATATATTTGCTTCCATCACTAACGGTTTATCTGAAAACTGCGCCTTTAACCACTCCTCTGTCTGTGTAAGAGAACGACTATAAATCCAAAATACGATACCTAACACAAAAAAGTTCTTACTGCGTCTTAGCTGTTTAGGCGGTAAATTAAGTTCCTTGAGAGACTGAACCGTCAAGTGAGTAAAATTATCGGCTATAATGCGGTAATCAGGCAGGCTGCCATCGCTCAGAGGGTCAGAGCTGTAACCGGCCAATTCTATATTCTTTTTACTGAACCCATTTTGGTCTGCTAAAATCAAACCTCCGTTCACCAGACCACCAATTTTATTTTTCAGCGCCGCCGCATTCATGGCGATTAATACAGCAAACTCATCACCCGCAGTATGAATATCAGTGGAGGAAAACTGCATTTGGAAAGCAGACACCCCCGACACAGAACCAGCGGGAGCCCTGATCTCCGCAGGATAGTCCGGCAATGTCATAACGTCATTGCCCCATGCGGAAGCATTATGTGAAAAATTAGTGCCGGTTAGCTGAATTCCATCACCTGAATCACCGGCAAAGCAGATCACTTCCTGGCTAAGTTGAGTTACTGTCATCTATATCTCCAGATATTAAAGAAGGCACTTTGGCGCCTGATTGAGCATAGCGGCTGTTAACAAGCAGCGATTTTTTGTATATGTCGCTATATTAGAAAATAAAAGGCTGTGTTAAAATAAGCTTTAAGTCACTTTACTATTGAATATTATTCACTAATCTAAGCCCTCTATGGATAAGCTAAATCTATTACAGCTATTTGTGTCACTCGCTGAGCACGGCAGTTTTGTCGCCGTTGCAAATCAGTCAGGCCAATCACCTTCAACCATAAGTAAAGCCATCTCCAGACTTGAGAAAAACTTAGGTGTACGACTTTTACACAGGACTACTCGTCAACTGCAATTGACTGAGGCTGGAAGAAACTATCTACAAACTGCTCGAGAAGTTATTTCTTTGCTGAATAACTGTGAGGGGCAACTGGCTCAAAATGTGGTCGCACCAGCGGGAACGCTCAAAGTGAACTTACCTCTTTCATTCGGAAAACTTTATGTGGTTCCCTTGATTCCGGGGTTTTGCCAAAAATATCAGGATATTAAGCTAGAACTTAGCTTTTCTGATGAGTATACGAATATTGTAGATAGCGGAATAGATATTGCAGTACGCAGCGGAAAATTAGATGACAGCAGCTTAATTGCGAGACGGCTCTGTCCTATCGACATGGGTATATTTGCGAGTCCGTCCTACATAGAGCAGTTCGGCAGACCTGATTCACCAGAACAATTAACTAAGCACCGATGGATATTATACCGCTTCAGACAATCGGGACGTATACTTGAGATTACCTCCGGTAAAAATTCTCAAATGGTTGAGGTTCAGCCTGATTATCAAATTGTTGTAGACAACGGAGATGTAATGGCGCAATTGGCTTGCCAAGGTGCAGGGTTAGCATTTATGCCTCACTTTCTTGCTCGAGATCTGGTAAAAGAAGGTAAACTTATATTAATTTCACCACCGCAACGCAATCCCGAACAAGCGGTATATCTGTACTATCTCAGTCGTGATTATATGCCTGTAAAAGTAAGGGTGTTTATAGAATATATAGTGCAACAACTTGAGGCGCAGGAAGAAACAGCTTACACAACTTGGATGGATAGATACTCTGAACCGTTCTCATAAATATAGATTACTTGACCATTTTATATAGCCCTGCCTTGCTGAAAATCTGCTGATTGCATGCATAATAGAGATAAATAAAATAAGAACCACACTAATGGTCTTTACTCATTACTCCGGCCTTTGAATGCTAAAAGGTGCAGTAATTGATGCATACTCCCCGCCCCCTAATCGAGCCAAAGGTTTGACTTTATCTGCTGCAATACTCAATCGTTCTTTCGCGTCTGTACTTACCACATTATCATTGATGTAAAGCTGCTTAACTTCAACAAAAATAAGCGTTTGCGGTGCATCTCCAATCTCTTTAATTTCATAAAGTTCGCAACCATAAGCAATATCACATTGCGTTAGCCTAGGTAGCAAGAAATCATCAAAGGCAGTGGTCGTTAATCCCGCATTAGCAAGTTCAGATTCACCATGCGCTAATGTGGCGGCAGTTTGTGTGACAATGTCAGCTTGATCATCTGATGCAATGTGAATAACCATTTTCTTATTTTTAAGGATGTTGGTGAGTGTATCTTTGTTATCACCATTCGGCTTTTTCCCAACCGAGATCATTAACAACGCTGGTTTACTTGATACCGCGGTAAAATACGAAAATGGCGCTAAATTATAGCTCGCATCACCCGAGTCTGTCAGTACCCAAGCAATAGGTCGTGGGATAATCGTCTGTGTCATCAAGTGATAACCTTGATTGGCTGAAAAGTCTGAAAAGTTTAACTGCATGTCACTAAGTCCCTGTTATAGCAAAGATAGTATCGTGACATATCAGAGGTTGTTAGCCTAGGTTTAATTTATACTTACAAATGACTAGCCCTAACGAAAGAATATCTATTTAACATAGGCTACAGGATAAAATGTTCTGACTATGAATTTATCACTCACGCCTGTATCATAACCAAGCGACTGAAATTCTAGCTATAAAGCTACGTCAGCAAGACCATACTAAACCAGTAATAGGACACTATGGAAAAGAAAAACCAAGGCATACAATCTGTAGAGCAAGCCTTTGAGATTATCGATTTTTTCTCTAACAAAAATCACGCAATCTCGTTAGGTGATGCAGCTGTAGAAATGGATATATCTAAAAGTAAACTCCATAAATACCTAGCAAGCTTTCTGCGTATTGGGGTCATCATTCAAGACGTAAATGGTAACTACTGCCACGGGTCAAAGCTGATCGAACTTGGTGCCAAAATCCTTGGTCATACAGATATTCTCCACGTCTGTGAGCCAGAATTACAACGATTAAGACTAGAAACGCAAGAAGCAACCGCACTCGCCGTTTGGACGACACAGGGGCCAATGATTGTTCGCTTCCTCGAAAGCCCATACCCTGTCGCGATAAGCTTTAGAGTCGGTTTTCACGCACCGCTAACTGGCAGCTCTGTCGGCATGTGTTTTGCGGCATTTTCACCGGAAGAAGCTTACCAACATCTTTTAAAAGCAGAAACGAAAGATCAAGCACAGCTGGACAAAGCGTTTAAACAAGGCCTAATATCGATAAAAGATGAAGGTTATGCGATTCGAAATAAAGTAAACCCAAGCATACCGGGTGCCAAAGCGATATCAGCACCTGTCTTTGACGCAACAGGCAATATAGTTGCGTGTATTCTCATCATCGGTTTCAAGCAAGAACATTCTATCCAAGAAAAAGACATAAAAGCGATACGCGATACGAGTAAACGACTGTCTCAACACTTAGGCTACACGGTGACTAAAGCGGTGAAGTAAAGGTGATAGACAACTCGCTTTTAAACCATTGGCCCGAATAACCGAAGGTCCCAGTTCTCAACAACGTCGTTTTCGAGGCGACGTTCGACAAGCCTTCTCCATGAATCGACCAATGGTAACTCCAGAACTTGTATGAGCGCTTGCTTGTCTAAACACCCCGTGAAAATCAAGCTCATTATTCTTGCGACAGACCAATCCGGGTAAGGTCGTTCACAAAGTAAAATCTCATCACCAATGCCGATTTTACCTTCTTCCAACACCCGAAAATACCAACCTGTCCGTAGGGTATCTTGTAGTTTTAGCGCCATCTCGTGTTGTTCAAATCTTTCGTTTAATTTCCAACAAGGCATACGTCCTTGTGACACTTCCAATAGTGTCGTTCCGATGCGGATCTTATCTTCGATGCAAATTGTATGTTCATTCAGCCCCAAGGAACTAATGTTTTCGCCAAAAGCCCCAACCTCTTGAAACATCACATTGTCACCGAGATCTTCTTTCCACTCTGCATAGTGCTCACTCGGATAGATATGTAGCGCTTTCTCAATGCCGCCATGTACAGTCAAGTCACCTTGCTCGTCGTTAACAAATCCGAGTTTTTCAACAACTAGACGTTCGCTAATCACTTTTTTATCTATCGCACTTGTTGACCCTCTCGCATAAGAGACCGCTTTACCGACAAGCACTGCACCAACCGTTCCTATCTTTTTCATATTGAAGCTACCTCTTTGCTCTGCTGTTATGTTACTTCGCTCTGCCCTGTGTTACGTCACCACGTGATATATCTCAGACAGGTACTAGTTATTCGTCGGTCGATAAATGGGTTGTGAAGCGAGTACTTCGATACCTGTCGGCGTACTTTTTAGATAACGTACTTCATCATCTGAAAATAGCACCTCTCTCTCAAACCCTTCAGCTGTTGGGAATCGGTCCAATACTAAGGCCAAAATGTCCTCTCTTTTACTCTGATCGTTATTTTCGATCACGACTTCGCAAAGCGGTTTTTCTTCTTTTGTTATTTTTATCTTATATCTCATTACTATTCCTCACTCTTGTTGCTTCAACCTGTCTAGGTGACGAATGACACCTCAGCAGTAAAACAGGAAATTCTATTTAATAATATTAAACGACAACTATACCAACCCCACCCTGGTTTATCTATAGGGAATTGAATTTAATATAAAGAAACGGGTACAAGGATAAATTTGGGTGGCAATACTTTCTTGATACGCAGAGGAAAATGAATCACCATTCAGGCTCTAACCAAGAGATATAATTAATAAGACGGGTTTACTGGATACGGCAGTGAAATAGAAAATGGATAAAGTTGGAAGTGAAGCAGAAGTTACGACGCAATCGCTATAAAAAAGACCTACATTGTGAGGCCTTTATTATATCTATATTAAAACAGCATAATGATAAGAAATTTAACTATGTATTTTAATTTTTAAATACGACTGAACCATTTTCATTAGTATAAAGTATTGCTTTAAATTGATTAATTAACTGCACTGCATAAGAAGGAGAAACTGAACGTAAATTGCCTTTTACAGTATAGAATGAAGGTTCCCAAGCTCTATCTTTGTACCGACCTGTTTCTATAAATTCTACTACAACTTTCATAAAGTACCTCTATTGATCTAACCAACTTCCGTCACGAATAAAATATCGATATCCAGAAGACAACATGACTATTCAGAATAATAAACTAGCATTAGGCTTTATTTTTTACAAACGAGTTGAGATGAAAAGAAACAGAATTATGTTTTCGATCAAGCTTTTCCATTATTCTGCAACATAAATCAGCCCATTTCGGTTATAAAACCACTTATTTAAGTTGGTAAATTACAATTTCTATTGAATAACTAGATACATCGGTAATTAAGGGGCTGGCAAGGGTAATTAAATTACAATTGGGTTATTTAAGTTACACCAACACTTGTCGTGTGTTAGCGATATAGTGATGGATCTTATGCTCAGTCTTCGAGTCAATCACCTCTTCTGGTCGACAACCATTTTGGCAAGGTATATTCGATGTTGTGCCAAACACGCTGCATATCAAAGGGCGTTCCTCGCACACCTTACAGTCCTTGAGACATGACTTGATGGGAAACTAATTTGGGCAAAAAATAATTTAGCTCAAATTCAAACTGACAGCTACCATACAAGAATAAAGTAACTGTCAGATCAAGTTTAAGCGAATACAATTAAACTCAGGTTAATAATATATTTACAATGGTAAATATTCCTGTGTATTAACTTCAATCTCCGCAGCTTCAACCGTACTAAGTGCTTTGATTTCCTTTATTTTTTTCAATAGGTCTATATTTTCATCAAAAGTAATGATGAAAAATCCGTTACCAATAACCAGTATTTCAGCATCATCAAAAGAGAGTGTTAGATCATCACTTTTCATTTTAACTAAAATTGAACCTGTTAACGTCCCTGTATATTCATCCTCTAATGATTGCATTTCTTGACCTGCATAGAGTGCTGGTGAAGAATCTGTACCTTCCTCTGACCCCGTATAGGCTGCGCCCATTATCGGTGAGAACTTAAATCCATCACTTTCAATAACGATATCGCTATTCGTATGTGTTCTGGAGCCCTCACTAGGCATCGCTACACTATCTTCATTATCACTGTTCATAATATTTGCATTAGCAGATGCATTACACAAAAATAATGTTGATATAAATAATGTTGATATAAATAAACTTTTTATTTTCATCTTAAATTCCTTCATGTCCATATATTCTTATTGAGACATTTTTTAACAATCCGTCGTCTATATTATTCTTTAGTTCTTTTAACCTGCGACCAGAATAGTAAATAAAACGACTATTATTTGTATCCGTCACTTTTATCGTCCATGTTCCCGCTGATTTTTCACCATAAAATGCATTACTGAGTAAGACTGTATTCTTGAAATCCGCGTCTTTGGTTAATAAGCTTCTCGGTGTCAACAGCATTGAACTTGTCCCTTGCGGTGAAATAAGTTCAATTGAAAGATCACTATTACGCCCATGTTTAATATTTAATTTTACCTGTACAGCTTCAATAGTGAGGTCATTATCTTTGGTTATATTTACACTCTTTTCTGTAGGAGTCCCTTCACCTATACCTAGATCAGTAACATCATCAGATGGAATAAATACCGTTTCTTTTAACGGAGGTAATAATCGCTTATCCTTAATATAAGTTTGTGCCATCTTCACCGCTTCAGAAGCATCGATGAGACCAAAACCATACCAATTATGGAAATTAAAGCCCGCGTTATTCGTTATCCAGCCGGGTTCGGCAATATAAGAGTCGACAAGTATGGGTTTAAACTTATCATCAATTTTCTTTGCTGTTTTAGCGATAATATAACGAACATCACGCCATGTTATAGCATCATCAACACTAAAAATGAGGGCCGCGACACCGGACACAACAGGGGCCGCAGAAGATGTACCATTAAAGGAAGATGTATAATTACAGTCTTCATTTAGTGCTTCTTCGCCACGGTTAAAACCTTTGTACCTGCTGCTAGTTCTGGCGTAGCCAATGGTACAGCCCATACTATCTGTTGTAATAATGGCTGGTGCATAACGACCGTATTCACCACCAGGAGCAGAAACAAACACAGCAGCACCCGTAGATGAATAGGATGATAGTGGATCACTCGCATTTGCATTTAGCGCTGATACGACCGTGTTATAAAAACTAGCGTTACTAAGATTAATTGATGCATTATGTGCAGTTAATCTTGGCAACGATGAATTTTTACTGTAAGCACTGTATTGATAAGTTCGCCACCATTCGTTCTGGAACTCTAACACTCGTTGGAATGAATTACCTGCAGCTTTAACGAATAAAACGCCCCGACCATCGTTATTCTTACTCGTTACTTCTTTCAGCTTTGTCTCGTGCATGGTATTTCTGATTGTCATAAAGTCATATGGTTGCATCATGTAAGCATTACCATAACTTTGATTTATAACGAGCACGTCTTGAGTTCGCTTTCCACCATGGCTATCAACCCAATTTGCTGATGCTTGAGCCCCCCTACTAACATAATTTAATCCAATTAAACTCGCTTCCGGAGCAACACCTCGTCCACCAATATTGTTAAAACCGCGCGCGGCAATAATGCCTGCAACCGAAGTACCATGGTCACCATCTTTACGTGTAGAGGTCGGATCATTGGTTAACTTCACATAATTATAAGATCGACCTGATAATATATTCTCAACTAAATCCTCATGCTTAATTTCGAGCCCTGAGTCAACAACGGCAACCTTAACGCCTGAGCCTTTAACTCCTTGATTATGCAGATTTCCTATATTTATATCGTGCCCAACCGTAGCTCTTGACCTTGAAAATGCTTTCTGCCCTGTATTCTTCAGATGCCATTGTTGACTATATAAAGGGTCCGTAAGTTTAGAATTCAAATTAAAAGTGAAGTTTGCCTCTATCGATTTAGTCCCGTCAGAGATAATGATAGGAAGCTCAACCTCACTCTCTTCCTTGCTTTTCGTTGTGATGTTGAAAGAACCATCGCTATCAAGGTTAAACGTGAGATCTTTAGGTAATGTGAAGCTATCTTTTAATTTAAAGTTAAGCGTGTCACCGTCAACATCTGTTGCTTTAATTCGACCCTTAATCATTTTCGTTGGAGATGTAAACGTACGTTTACCCAGTACTTTTGGTGCGTCATTCACCGATGAAATCGAGAGTGATATTTTTGCTTTATCAGAGTAACCATTTTCTGTCACTGTTATTTCCAGTGAGTCCGGACCAGAAACATCACGATTAGGTGTGTATGTTAGTATACCTTTTGCATCTAATGTTGCTTTACCCTTACTAGGCGCTGTTGATAACGTGAAATTAGGCGCTGTTGTATTTGTTGTCTTGATCGTAAATTTAGCCGGCTCATCTTCATTTAAGGCAAAGCTTTGCTCTGAGATCATCGGTTCAATGTTGAAATTAAAAGTGAAGTTTGCTTCTATCGATGTAGTCCCGTCAGAGATCATGATAGGAAGCTCAACCTCACTCTCTTCCATGCTTTTCGTTGTGATGTTAAAAGAACCATCACGATCAAGCTTAAACGTGAGATCTTCAGGTAATGTGAAGCTATCTTTTAATTTAAAGTTAAGCGTGTCACCGTCAACATCTGTTGCTTTAATTCGATCCTCAATTTTATTCGTTGAAGTTCTAAACGTACGCTTACCCAGTACTTTTGGTGTGTCATTCACCGATGAAATCGAGAGTGATATTTTTGCTTTATCAGAGTAACCATTTTCTGTCACTGTTATTTCCAGTGAGTCCGGACCAGAAACATCACGATTAGGTGTGTATGTTAGTATACCTTTTGCATCTAATGTTGCTATACCCTTACTAGGCGCTATTGATAACGTGAAATTAGGCGCTGTTGTATTTGTTGTCTTGATCGTAAATTTAGCCGGCTCATCTTCATTTAAGGAAAAGCTTTGCTCTGAGATATACTCCTTCTTCTTTATCGCTTCAATGTTAAACGTGAGAGTTGTTTCAACATCTCCTTCACCATCGCTTATAATAATAGGGATCTCTATAGAATGAGGGGTCTTCTTTTCACTCTTGAACGTAAATGAACCAAAAGAAGATAATTCAAAAGAAATATAGTCAGGCATATTAAATGTTGGCTTAACCTTATAGCTTAGATAATAACTATCTACATCGGTTGCGCTTATTTTACCGCCAATGTATTTACCTGGAATACCAAAGAAGGTTTTATTATTCACAACAGGTAAATCGTTGATACTCTTTACATCAAAATTAATCCGTACGGTACCAACCGTATCCCCATTTGTTACTTTTACCACGATACCATCCGGACCATGGTAATTTTCATTAGGCGTATAACGTAAATCGCCTTCTTTTGTAAGGGTTGCAGTACCGAACAATGCATTACTGGTTATTTTCCAGTTCCAACCCAATGTATCACTTGTGCTAAGGCTTCCCTCATATGTCGTATCTTCATTAAGTTTTACGTCTCTGTCTGCTATAGAAACGGATGTAGGTTTAATGTTAAACGTGAGAGTTGTTTCAACATCTCCTTCACCATCGCTTATAATAATAGGGATCTCTATAGAATGAGGGGTCTTCTTTTCACTCTTGAACGTAAATGAACCAAAAGAAGATAATTCAAAAGAAATATAGTCAGGCATATTAAATGTTGGCTTAACCTTATAGCTTAGATAATAACTATCTACATCGGTTGCGCTTATTTTACCGCTAATTTTTTTACCTGAAATACCAAAGAAAGTTTTACTATTTAAAACAGGTAAATCGTTGATACTCTTTACATCGAAATTAATCAGTGCGATATCATACGTATTCCCATTTGTTACTTTTACCACGATACCATCCGGACCATGATAATTTTCATTAGGCGTATAACGTAAATCGCCTTCTTTTGTAAGGGTTGCAGTACCAAACAATGCATTACTGGTTATTTTCCAGTTCCAACCCAATGTATCACTTGTGCTAAGGCTTCCCTCATATACCGTATCTTCATTAAGTTTTACGTCTCTGTCTGCTATAGAACCGGATATATATGTTGGTGGCGTCGCTGAATCACCGCCTCCACCACAAGCTGTTAGGTACCCAGTAAGAATTACGGGAATTAGATGTATTAATTTGTTCAAGATCGACCTATTAAATAATTCACTACAATAAACATTTTTGTTCACTATTTCGTCGGCGGAGTATACATTATCTTGTAAATCGCATTGTAAGGAAGTGTAATTACGGTCCAAAGCTAGATGCTAAACTAATGATATTGTTAATATTTTAATGCTTAATGGACATGAGGTATGTGTAGGATGATTTAATATCGATACCCGCAGAATCAATAGCAATTGCAATGCCACCAACGGGTTCCAATACTTTTATCTCAAATTCAAACTGACAGCTACCATACAAGAATAAAGTAACTGTCAGATCAAGTTTAAGCGAATACAATTAAACTCAGGTTAATAATATATTTACAATGGTAAATATTCCTGTGTATTAACTTCAATCTCCGCAGCTTCAACCGTACTAAGTGCTTTGATTTCCTTTATTTTTTTCAATAGGTCTATATTTTCATCAAAAGTAATGATGAAAAATCCGTTACCAATAACCAGTATTTTAGCATCATCAAAAGAGAGTGTTAGATCATCACTTTTCATTTTAACTAAAATTGAACCTGTTAACGTTCCTGTATATTCATCCTCTAATGATTGCATTTCTTGACCTGCATAGAGTGCTGGTGAAGAATCTGTACCTTCATCTGACCCCATATAGGCTGCGCCCATTATCGGTGAAAACTTAAATCCATCACTTTCAATAACGATATCACTATTCGTATTTGAGATCTCTCTAGGCGTCACGGCATTTTCTTCATTATCACTGTTCATAATATTTGCATTAGCAGATGCATTACACAAAACTAGTGTTGATATAAATAATGTTGATATAAATAAACTTTTTATTTTCACCTTAAGCTCCTTCATGCCCATATATTCTTATTGAGACACCTTTTAACAATCCAGCTTCTGTATTATTCTCTAGTTCCCTTTCTCTAAAAACATAATAATAAGTAAAATCACCTTGATTTGTATCCGTTACTTTTATCTTCCATTCTCCAGCTGATGTTTCACCATAAAATGCATTACTGAGTAAGACTGTTTTCTCGAAATCTGCGTCTCTGGTTAATAAGCTTCTCGGTGTCAACAACATTGAACTTGTCCCCTGCGGTGAGATAAGTTCAATTGAAAGATCACTATTACGCCCATGTTTAATGTTTAATTCTACCTGTACAGCTTCAATAATTAGATTGTCTTCTTCTATTATACGAACACTCTTTGTCGTAGGGGTTCCTTCAACTATATCTAGTTCGGCATCATTCGATGGAATAAATGCAGTTTCTTTTAACGGAGGTAATAATCGCTTATCCTTAATATAAGTTTGCGCCATCTTCACCGCTTCAGAAGCATCGATGAGACCAAAACCATACCAATTATGGAAATTAAAGCCCGCGTTATTCGTTATCCAGCCGGGTTCGGCAATATAAGAGTCGACAAGTATGGGTTTAAACTTATCATCAATTTTCTTTGCTGTTTTAGCGATAATATAACGAACATCACGCCATGTTATAGCATCATCAACACTAAAAATAAGGGCCGCGACACCGGACACAACAGGGGCAGCAGAGGATGTACCATTAAAGGAAGATGTATAATTACAGTCTTCATTTAATGCTTCTTCGCCACGGTTAAAACCTTTGTACTTGCTGCCAGTTCTGGCGTAGCCAATGGTACAGCCCATACTATCTGTTGTAATAATGGCTGGTGCATTACGACCGTCTTCACCACCAGGGGCTGAAACAAATACTGCAGCACCCGTAGATGAATAGGATGACAGTGGATCACTCGCATTTGCGTTTAGCGCTGATACGACCGTATTATAAAAACTAGCATTACTAAGACTAATTGATGCATTATGCGCAGTTAATCTTGGTAATGATTTATTTTGACTATATACGCTTTGAGCATACCAAGAAAAGCCTTCGAATGAATTCCCAGCTGATTTAACGAATAAAACCCCTCGGCCTTTATTATTCTTACGCGTTATTTCTTTTAGCCAAGACTCACGAGCTTTATTCTTGGATGACGTAAACACCCTTGGCTTATTTTGTAGTTTAACACCATAACTTTGATTTATAACAAGAACATCTTTAGTTCTTTTTCCACCATGACTATCATACCAATTAGACTCTTTTTGACTTTCCAAATAGTTTAATCCAATTAAACTCGCTTCCGGTGCAACACCACGTCCACCAATATCGTTAAAACCACGCGCGGCAATAATGCCTGCAACCGAAGTACCATGGTCGCCTTCTTTACTTGTAGAAGTAGGGTCATTTATTGACGTCACATAATTATAAGATCGATCTAATAATATATTCTCAACTAAATCCTCGTGCTTAATTTCGAGCCCTGAGTCAACAACAGCAACCTTAACACCTGAACCTTTAACTCCTTGTTGATGCAGACGCCCTATATTTATATCGTGCCCAGCCGTACCTCTTGACTTTGAAAATGCGCTCTGTCCTGTATTTTTGAGATACCATTGTTGACTATATAAAGGGTCAGTAAGTCCGACATTGAAATTAAAAGTGAAGTTTGCTTCTATCGATGTAGCCCCGTCAGAGATAGTGATAGGAAGCTCAACCTCACTCTCTCCCTTACTTTTCGTTGTTATGTTAAAAGAACCATCACTATCAAGGTTAAACTTGATATCTTTATTAGTGACGTCACCTTTTAATTTAAAGCTAGGTGTGTCAGCGTCAACATCTGTTGCTCTGATTTGCCCCTTAATCTTATTCGTTGAGGATGTAAACGTACGTTTACCCTGTACTTTTGGTGCATCATTGATACTCTTTACATCAAACTGGATCCTTGCGGTATCAACCGTATTCCCATCTGTTGCTTCTACTATAATACTATCCATACCATGGTAGTTTACATTAGGCGTATAGCGTAAATCCCCCTCTTTTGTAATTGCTGCTGTACCAAACACGGCATTACGGGTTATTTTCCAGTTCCAACCTAATGTATTACTTGTGGTAAGGCTTCCCTCATATATCGTATCTTCATTCAGTTTTACGTCGCTATCTGCTATAGAACCGGATATATGTGTTGGCTCTACTGTTGGTGACGTCTCTGAATCACCACCTCCACCACAAGCTGTTAGGTATCCAGTAAGAATTACGGGGATTAGATGCATTAATTTGTTCAAGATCTACCTCTTAAATAATTCACTACAATAAACATTTTTGTTCACTATTCCGTCAGTGGATTATACATTACCTTTTAAAACGCATTGTAAGGCATTGTAATTACGGAACCTGTGTTGACACTAACCCTCTTGATATGGTCAAGAGTTCAATGCCTACTAGACATGTAAATGCGCGTAGGATCATTTAATATCGATAATGAATATAAGTTTGATTATTATTAATTGGTAGTTGTGGATTCGAAAATAGAGGTGTCAATTTACTTATTGGTAACGCGGAACTATAACGATTAAAGGGAATAAAAATAATAACGGAGGTTGAGCGGTAAGGTCTTTATTTGAAAAAACAGGACGTCAGAAACGCGAAAAGCACAACACTTTTGAAGGATACCCTACAAGCCTCACTCCGGCACTTGAGTTCTCTGCTGCGGTTGCTCCCTTCCAGGCCTGGCCGAATTCACAGAGTATCAATGCGGAGGGACCCATAAGGCACCCATCAAATGTGTTGTGCTTGACAACGAGTGAATTATTAACTATTCACTGATTCTTTGCAACTGTTTATAGCAGTTTTATGCTCTACAAACCCCAATCGCACACTATCCAACCAAGTCGATCAAAACCGAGTCAGCTAAATGGCTTTTTTGCTAAGGTACTGACCCGTAAACATAGTTGCTGGTACAGGTTTACCATACAGATAACCCTGACCATAATCACAACCTTCATCAACAATAAACAGATCTTGCTCTACCGTTTCAACGCCTTCGGCAACAACTTGCAAATTAAGCTTCTTCGCCATCGCAATAATCGCCCGTGCTAATTCTTTATCTTGATCTCGCTCCATTAGATTCATAATGAAACTACGATCAATTTTCAGCGTATCAAACGAATACTTCTGTAAATAACTTAATGACGAATAACCCGTGCCGAAGTCATCTAACGAAATACGTACACCCAACTTTTGTAATCCAGCAATGGCTTTCGCGGCTTTCTTCTCGTCTTGTAATAAAACCCCTTCAGTGATCTCAAGTTCTAACGAACTACCAGGTAAACGATAATAAACCAGCAACTGCGCGATACGAGAAACTAAGTTGTCATCACGAAACTGTACCGGTGACATATTAACTGCAATACAAAAATCATCACCAAAGCTGTTACGCCACTGCGCCGCTTGTTCCATTGCGGTACGTAATACAAAATTACCTAATGCTAAGATCTGGCCATTCTGCTCTGCTAGATGGATAAAACGATCGGGCGCAACCGCACCGAGTATCGGATTCTGCCAGCGAATTAACGCTTCGGCGCCCAATACGCGACGAGTTTTAACACAAATCATCGGTTGATAATGTACCGACATTTCATTTTTATCCAGCGCTTCGGCTAAATGAGATTCTAAATAGTGACGCTCACCAATCGCGACGCTTAACTCTTCAGTAAAGAAGTTATAACAGGTACCCTTGTCTTTACTCGCACTCATCGCCGCTTCAGCTCTTTCAACCAAAGAAATACCTTTGTCTGCGGGAGAATCAGCTAACGCAATACCACAACAAATCTGAGTGGTTATAGTATAATCATCAACAATAAATGTGGATTCAAAGGCTTGTGAAAAACGTGCAATTAAATCAATTACTTGCTCAACAACATTCTCATCGCGAACAACAATAGCAAAAGCATCACCCCAGCAACGAGCAACCAAGTGTTCTGTCGTCAGTTGCTGGTGAATACGCTGGCTGACTTCAAGTAATACTTTGTCACCAATCGCATAACCATAACTGTTATTAATTGATTTGAAGTTTCGGATACCCAAATAAATAACAGCGAGTTCGTTGTCATCATCAACATATTCCAACATGTCATCAATCTGTTTAACTAATGAAAACTGATTAGCGACACCTGTAAGCGTGTCATATTCTTGCTGATAAATAAGGGTCGATTCTAATGCAGAACGACTATCTTGTTCATGTAATAACGCTTGATGAGACAAGGTTAGCGCCATTGATTTCTTAGCAAGTAAACTCTGTAATTTACGGTTAGCGTTCAGTAATTCAGCTTTTTCGTAGAGTATAGTGAGATCAGCATTCATCGATTGCTGAAAACGTGCGATAAGTAATTTGCAATGAGGTGTAAATTTATGGATTTTCGTATCTAAGACACAAAGTGTACCAAAAGCTTGATCATTCGGCCAAGTAAGCGGTAAACCGTAATACGCTAAAATGTCGGCGCTAATATTACTGTCGAATTTCCACGTTGAATCGAGGGTAGCGTCTTCAATAAGTAGCTCTCCACGATTATAAATAACCTGTGCACTGTAACAGCTTAATTGCTTCGATTCTGATAATCGCAGGGAAGCCAAATGAGCCGTGTCGTTTGACGAAAATATTCGAATATCATTGTGGTGAACGCGCATAATTAATGCTGCAGGCAGATTCATAACGCCAGCGATCAACTCTACAGTTTGTTGCCAACCACGAAACATGGGTTCCGGGATCTCAATAACCTGAGTATTAATATTTAGCATGCTACATCTCTGTTAATTACACCGCTCTAAATGACATTGTAAACCTTCATTACTATGTCGCTATTCATCTGATGAATAAGGAGGAATCTGTATACTACAAGAAAACAAAGCGAACACCAAGCCAGATTTATAACAAGCAAGAATTATTATCATCTAGCTCAACTATTCGTATAAACTTGTGACCCACAGTTGAACGGAAGCCCTATTTAACTTGATGCTGTTCACATTTATAGCGTCTGGTAGCGAATGATAATTTATCGGCCACATGAATTTAACCAGCTTGTTTTGTAGGAATTTATTCATATCATCGACTGATAAATATGCAATAGCGTCAATAACAGCAATTGGACGATGGCCAAACTCCACATCTTCACATGGGAATACTAACGCTTGATTAATGAACGGATGCGAAAGTAAAATGCGCTCAATTTGTTCTGGATGAATATTTTCACCACCGGAAATAAACATATTATCTTGTCGACCAAGAATAAATAATTCATCCGCTAACGCATCACCTTGCGCTATCATGCCTAAGTCCCCTGTGACAAGCCAACCGCTTTCGTCAGTAATGGGACTTAACGCACCTTGATAATAATAACCCATCCCTAAACTTCTACCTCGCACCTTAATTTGTTTATCAATCAAGGACAAACAGCGATGTGCGAGTAAAGTACCAACGCCTACACTATCATCCGCAGGTTTAGCGGTGACAGTAGAGGCCATTTCAGTCATGCCATAGCCAGACCAGCAATCAATACCGAGGGATTTCGCTTTATCCGTTAATACGACGGGGATCACTGCACCACCTAACAAGATACGTTTAAGACTAATAACCTCTTGATCTGCACCCAATTCATTAAGGTAGCGTCGCAATTGAGTTGGTACTAAAGATGCGTGCGTTACTTGTGATAACTGTTCAACAAGACTATCTGCTAACGGTAACACCACCTGCCCACCAGCAGATAACCAACGCCACACAATCGCTAAGCCTGATACATGAAACAAAGGTAACGACAATAACCAACTGTCTGACGCCCTATAACTGAACACTGATAACAAACCCGCAGCAGAATACAAATGATTTTCACCGCTATGTGCAACCGCTTTGGCTTTACCAGTTGAACCGGATGTAAAGACGATACTGGCTAGGCGCTCTGCTTGCCACTCCAGCTTAATACTATCCTCAGTACTCACGTATTTGGTTGCCGCTGTAGACGCTGTTATAGAAATAGTCGACCTTGTTGATGAAGTCATCTCCGAGGGGCTAAGGAGGAGAGTAAACACTAACTCTCTCGTATTATTAATACTTTGCAAACCTTGTGAACGATTAAATGCAGGTGCTGATACCCAAATAAACTGTGCCGCGAGTGCTTCAAACTGGTCATTTAACTGTTCAGCACTTTGTTTCGGATCTAGTACCACACAGCAAGCACCGAGTCGTAAACAAGCTAAATATAACCACAATACATCTGGGTTATTAACGCTCAGAGCAGCAACAATATGATCTTGTCGTACACCTTGTATATTTAACTGTTCGGCATATTCATCCACCAGCGAATTCACTTGCTGCCAAGTAAATGAATACTCACCATATACCAAGGCAATACCATCCGGATTAAGTAATGACCAATGTTGCCAAGGCCAACAACTAAAACTGACTTCATGACTCTCTATGTTATCAATTACAACGTCTATCATTTATAGGCTTCCATAATACGATGCTGCTTTGTATTTATATCTTGATATCTTATATCTGTAACTTGCAAATAGGTACGACAAGGTAATGTAGTTAGTGCTAACAAAGGCAAACGACAGCCTGGATAAGGTATTGCCACTTGCTGCTTAAAAACATGCAGAGTATCTAACCCGGGGGTCGTATCAGGTGTTAACCACTGCGATAAACGAGCCAGTTGCAGTAAACCAAAACTAGATTCAAGACTTGAACTAATCACCACAGTTAAACCCAATTGATATGCCAGCTCAATCAAGTGACGGCAGTGATGAATGGTGCCAGCCAGCATAGGTTTAATCACAATAGCGGCAATTGATGCGGTGTCAGAAGCATGACACTCAGCGACTGTAGACTTCAGAAACTCAACATCACCCCGCCCTCGCCGGTTTTTGCAAGCATCCCGCAAGCTTTCATCCCATGCGATGGCAATCCCAGTTTCACGCGTAAACAGATAACTATCGCTTGAGTGATGACACGGCTCTTCGATGAAATCGATACGCTGGCGTAACGCCGCGGGGAGCTGCTCGGCAAACGCCAACGCATTCACAAGGTTCCAACGTCGGTTGGCATCTAAACGTAACCGTAATTGAGGGTATCGCTGTAGTAACTGCCGAGCAATCTCGCCGTCATGACAGGCGCCTTTCGCAGTCGGTTGGGTGGCAATTTTCAACTTACATAAGGAACTCGCGGCAAGTTCTGCATGTTTACGGTTTATGATTCTAAGATCAGCAGCCAATAATAGCGCGCTGTTAATGTGATGATGATGTCTATTACCGTTATGAAGCTTGCCGTTATGAATATCGTCGCAATAAGTCATTTGCGGTAGCCCGTCCTCTAACTCCAAAAGTGCCATGCTAAAACCAAACGCCACAGAGGGGCAGCACGCACTCAGATCCACTACGCCCTGCTCTAGCCAAATTTGGATCATGCTTTCGAGTTGCTGCTTTGCTTGCGCTGATGTCTCATTACTAAAGCCAGGTAAAGGCGCGATTTCGCCACGCCCCACTTTATTAACTTGAGTGCTTTTGCACTGCTCATGGAACTCAACATTTTCCAATAATTCAGCCCCCTCCTGCAATTCACCCCTTTCTTGCAACTCAATAATCCAGCCTTCACGAACACAGACAGACTGGCCACGTAATATCATGGCACAGTCCAAAGGCAACTGATAATGGTACAACTTAACCTGACGTTGCATTAACAATGCTCCGCTGACTGATTAAGGATTACGTGGAAACTTAGAGAAATCAGGACGGCGTTTTTCATTAAATGCATTACGTCCTTCTTGTCCTTCGTCTGTCATGTAGAACATCATAGTCGCATTACCCGCGAGTTCTTGTAACCCAGCTTGACCATCACAATCTGCATTCAACGCTGCTTTCAAACAACGTAATGACATTGGGCTGTGTTGTAATACTTCACGACACCAACGCACAGTTTCACGTTCTAAATCTTCCAGTGGCACAACTGTATTCACTAATCCCATATCTACTGCTTCTTGTGCATCATAGAAACGGCACAAGAACCAAATTTCACGGGCTTTCTTCTGCCCAACAATGCGCGCCATATACGATGCCCCCCAACCTCCATCGAAAGAGCCGACTTTAGGACCTGTTTGACCAAATTGCGCATTGTCAGCAGCGATAGTCAAGTCACACATCATGTGTAATACATGACCACCACCAACAGCATAACCCGCCACTGCCGCTATTACAGGTTTTGGACAAGTACGGATCTGGCGTTGAAAGTCCAACACATTTAAGTGATGCATGCCTTCATCGTCTTTATAACCACCGTAATCGCCACGAATACTTTGGTCACCACCCGAACAGAACGCATGCTCGCCAAGCCCGGTTAGAATAATAACGCCCACGTTTGAGTCATAACGCGCATCCGCTAAGGCTTGCATCATCTCTTGTACTGTTTGTGGACGGAACGCATTGCGTACTTGAGGACGTGCAATGGTGATTTTAGCAATGCCATCTAATGATTTGTGAAAATGAATATCTTGGTATTCACCAGTGCAATCTTGCCATTCTACGTGTGCGTATAGTTCTGCTTCTGTAATACCAACGGTTGTTGTCATAATAATTCCTAATCTATTAAGTTTTTATTTAGAACGCGTTTAAGCCGCCTTCTTGTGCGTGGCTTTGTTAACCGCTATCTCACTCACGAAATCTCTCACTAACTGAATGAACTCATGTGGCTGGTCTGCATGTACGTTATGCCCGGCTCTTGATACCAGGCGATAATCCAATTGACTTGCTTTGGTTAACAGCACAAATTTAGGGTCTAGTTCACCACAAACCATGCGCACAGGAAGTTCAGCTTTTTGTAATTGTGGTAACAAATAACCTTGCTTAGATAATGAGGTCGCCGCCAACATTTTGCTTATCTGCATACCGCCGCTGAACCCATTTTTATCTGCTTGAATTTGACAACGCGTTTTAATTAAAGCGTTTTTTTGGGCCTGAGTAAGCGATGCGAATACCCCTTGCTGGTACCAATCAATAAGCACAGTAGGTAATGTGTCGTCGCTAAAACGTGTTACCCAACCCAAGTCATGTAATCCACGCTGTAATTGTTCAGCGCTACTGTTCAAACCTGGATTTCCACTTTCTAACAACAGTCCATCGAGGGTATACGGCCAATTAGACGCTTGATCACTCGCGATCGTCATGGCAATCCGTGCCCCTAACGAGTAACCGACCAAAATAATATTATCGAGTTGATACTGGGCAAGCGTAGCAATGATTAGTTGTTCAACATGTTGAAAGTCATTCACAGTGACAGCTTGGCTACCCGCATGCCCTGGTAGGTCAATACAGATACACTGATAATCCGGTGATAAGTCCGCGATTATCGGTTGCCAATCTGCCGTTGAACCCAGTAACCCATGCAAGAACACCAAACTTGGTTTTGCTGCGGAACTTTGAATACGATTATTAGCAAGCTCAAATGAGACTGAATATAGAGGTGATTGCGTCTGTTTAGAGGTGATTACATTAGATAAAACTTGCATTTTTAACCTCGCTAAACAACTGCTTGAGTAGCTTGGCAGCTTCCCCAGCTGGCGTTGCTATTTCCACCAACAGCGTTCGCACCTCCCCAGCCACTTCACGCATTGGATTTAATCCATGATCAATAGCAGACAGTGCATTCGCCAGCGTTTTAGGTTGAACGTAATCCAGCCCAAACATCGCAGCCGCATGTTCAAATTTAAGTCCGTGTGGCATACGGTAAAGCTGTTCTTTTTGTTGCTCATTAACAGGTAACATATCGAAAATTGCACCACCATCATTATTCAGTACCACAATCACACTCGGATATGTCGGATTAGAAAATAACGCCAGTGAATTTAAGTCATATAACAAAGACGTATCACCCAATAAACAAAGCATGCCTTGCTCCTGCCCAGCTTGCACTCCAGCAGCCGTCGCCAACAAGCCGTCAATGCCCGAAGCACCACGATTACTAAATACAGGCACATTCGGTAATGTCACAAACATATCAAGTAAACGAACAATCAAGCTATTACCAATAAATATACTCGTTGGATTAGTTAAAGGCGGCATAGTCAGGCAAGCATCTAACGTGGCAGCAAAACTAATTTCCGTTAGATTATCAATGTAACGCGTCTCTACCAACTGACGTATCTTACAGCTAGCAAACGTTAATGCCTTAGCCCATTCATAACCCTTAGCATCACGATGACATGCACCAATGTCTGCAAATATGCTGCTATTTGTTTCTAACAAGTCATTAATTGATACCAATGGCCCGCTTAACTGACTATTCAAGTGACCTCCAACAAATAATGTTAACCAAGCCGAAATAGGACTAATGAATTGTTTGCAAGTACGATGATAAGGGTCTAACTGCCCCGCTTGATCTGCAATTAACCAATAGTCTTGCCAGTCATGCTGTGCGATAAACTGACCTAAACGCTTTGATACCAACCGCGCGCCAAATTGCACCAAGATCTCTGCTTCCGCTAACTTATCGTGACACGCTTGATTTTGTAACCAGACATCATAATGCGCCCATTCACTACTGCCACCAGCCTGAGGATCAACCAATACAGGCCAACCCAAAACAGCCGCCCATTGTTTAATCGCTTGCATCTCTGCAACTGCAACAGCGCCAATAACAACAAGTCCTTTTTTGTTTACAATGGGCATATTGGTTTTAGTGGCGGTATATAAGTCGGCAGACGGCTTCAAGTCTAAAGAGTGGCAATGTGCAACAGGACTATCGGACAAGTAAGTGTTTAGCCCATTAATGTCAATTGAATTGACTCCTAATGAATTAATCGACAAATACGTTTTCTGTGAGGCTTGCCATCCTGCAGTCCCAGCCAGATAATCACCAAAATTAGCCTCGCCGCCATACAAAGGTTCAGGGTAAGGGCAATTGATATGAACCGTACCACCCACTTGCAGCTGCACCGCTAAACTTTGGTCTATGGTACTCAACAACCACTGCGGTGTGATGCCCAGACTTGGGCTAGGTAATAATAATTCATGACAAACGTGGCTTGAGAATAAACCTGATTGTTGAATGGCCTGATTAGCACCACAATTAATTTGTTCGATGGGCCGATCGGCAGTTAATAGCACTAGTTTTTCTTTGGTTAAACCACTTTCGACCACTGCTGGTAATAGATTTGCCACCGCTGTTCCTGATGTAACAATCACAGCAACAGGCGCTTGTAATGATTTAGCTAACCCCAGAGCATAGAAACCAAGTCCACGTTCATCAAAGTGGCTGTGCAAGATCAGATTCTCATTCTCTTCAGCCGCTAAAACAAGGGGGGTTGAGCGAGAGCCTGGTGCAACACACACATGACGAACGCCTAAACGACTCAATTCATCTAACATTAAGCTTGCCCACAAACGATTTAATGGAGCTTGTATGTTTAAAAGAGACTGGTTTGTTATCATGCGCGTTGTAACTCAGGTAAAAATGAATTTAAGCGAATATCATCGCAGTCTATATCACAGTTAACAGTCGTATCAGGTTCAAGTAAGGTTAACAGGGTCGCGGTTTTACGTTCTAGCTCTTGCCATTCACTTACAGGGCTAGAGCCAGGTACAATGCCCGCACCCGCAAAAAGCTGTACTTCATGCCCTAAAATTCGCGCGCTGCGGATCGCAACACAAAACTCACTTTGCTGCAGACCAACATAACCAAGCGCACCGCTATACCAACCCCGTGAAAATGGTTCATTGTTCGCAATAAAATTTAATGCCGGTTGACGTGGTAATCCTGCTATCGCAGCGGTTGGTTGTAAGTTAGCTAATAACTCTGCATCATCAACATCTGTAGCAAGTATCCCTGAGATGTGATGTTTTAAGTGCTGCACTTTACGCAGTTTCACTAATTCTGGTTGTACAGATACCTGTAATGAATCACAACGAGGGTCTAAACGCGCCATTAAATCATCCACCACTAAACGGTTTTCATAACGATTTTTACTGTCATGTAATAACCAATTGGCTAAACCACAGTCTTCCGCAGCATCATCACTGCGTGCCGCTGTACCCGCAAGCGCTTCGGTATGTAATTGACGTTGTTTTCGCGAAAATAATAGCTCTGGCGTAGAACCAACAAAATAGTCGTTAGCCTGAAGCGCAAATATAAAGTGGTAACACTGCTGATTGACCTGGCGACTTTGCTGTAAAAACTGAGCAGCAGAAATTGGACGATTTAGTGTTAATGCTGTCTTCCTCGCTAAAACCACTTTCTCAAAATCTTGTTGTTCGATCGCATTTAAAGCTTTGGTCACAAGATGAGACCACTGGTTAAATTCAGGGTAATGACTGCGCGCTTCAATCTTATAAGATAACGGGAGAGGTGTCGGCGCAGGTGTAATTAAACTGGCTAGGCTTTCAAGCAATACCGCTTTGTCATAGGTTTGCTCTGTACGCTTTATTCCAACATTCTCATGGATTGGCGCTGAATTAACAGGCAAATTCACCGATAATTGCCAGTTATTGTTTTTACGTGTTAATTCAACTTGCGGTAAGAAATAATGATCTTGATGTGAAAATGCGCATCCGCCCCAGATCCGTTGCTGTTCGTTAAGCTGGTTTTTAGCCGTATCGAGATCATGAAAATGGCAACACTGACCTAAGGCGACGACTTCTTCATCACCGTCTCGAGATTGCCAATAAAATTGCGGGAATAAAATTTGCGCATCAAACCACTCAATTAGTTCGGTGGCATACAAGGGCTGTAATTCGACCGAAAGACGAGTTTGCTCTGGCTGAGCATGAATAATCAGTTGTTGTAATGCGTTAATCGCAGTTGTTAGTATTAACAAAGCGGCCCCTTAGTAAACTACTACTTAGGGGATGAAATTAACATATTTTAGATAGTGCCTGTTACAAACCTATACTAAATGAGTACTTATTCGGACTATTTATAGCCTAGATCAATAAAATGTTCGTTTTAGAAAAAAATAAACTTCGAACCAACACCCAGTAATAACAAAGCAAAATACCGTTTTAGGATATGACTTGGTAATGAGTGCGCAAGTTTTGCACCTTGTTTAGCAAACACAGTACTGGTAATAATAATGCCAAAGAAAGCGGGTAAGTAAATATAACCCAAGCTGTACTCTGGCAAATCAGGGTTATTCCAGCCCGTAATAATATAGGTGCACACACCTGCCACCGCAATCGGCAAGCCACAAGCAGAAGACGTGGCAACCGCATTACGCATTTCCACACGACACCAAGATAAGTAAGGTACGGTGAGTGAACCGCCGCCAATGCCAAATAAAGCAGAAATGGCACCAATGACACCACCTGCAACACTCAAGCCGGCGCCTTTTGGTAGCTCATGCTCTGCTTTTGGTTTTAAATTAAAGCCCATTTGAACCGCAACAGTGAGTGCATAAATACCGATAATCATTTGTAATGTATCACCCGGTAAATAATCAGCAAAAATACTACCAGCAACCGCGCCAATAACAATACCGATAGTCAGACGTTTAACCAAAGACCAATCAATTGCCCCTTTACTGTGGTGGGTTTTAATCGAACTAAGAGAGGTAAAGATAATCGTCGCGAGGGAAGTACCAATCGCTAACTGGGTTAAAACTATTGGCGAGAGTGCTTGCAAGGAAAAAGAGAAAACCAGTGCCGGCACGATAATTAAACCGCCACCAACACCAAACAAACCAGCGATCAAACCTGCCGCAGCGCCTAATATTAAATATAAAACCACAATCATCTACATAAGCCTTTTTACAACATACACCTATCTTTTAAGGTGAGGATTTCAAGTTAAAAACTTTAAGTCTCTAATTAGAGTATCAAAATTGTGGTTAAAATACTAAGAAAGTGACAACACACCTGTTGATAACAGATAAACCGCACCTGCAGCACCTGCTAATAACACGAATGAATAAGCATAATCTTGCTTGCTAAATGCCTGCTGTTTTTCAGCAAGTGCTTTCTTATAAACCAGTACACCCGGTAAATACAATAATGCACATAACAACATATACTCTGCACCAGCGGCATATACTAGCCAAGCACCATAAAATGATGATATTAATGCAATCACAAGATCTTTCTTACGACCTTCAGTTACGCTATAACCGTCACCGCTTAACGCGACTTTTACACCATAAGCGCCCACTAAAAAATACGGTAACAATACAGCCGAAGTCGCAATGTTTACCAAGGCTAAATACGAGCTTTCTTGTAATAAAGTTAAGATTAGAAAGAATTGTACCAAACAAGATGAGAACCACAGTGACGTTGTTGCTGCGCCTTTACTGTTTTCTTTGGTAAATGCTTTCGGGAATAACCCTTCTTTTGCCGCAATGAAAGGCACTTCAGCACTAACCACAGTCCAACTCAATAACGCACCCGATACCGAGATAATCAAACCAGCATTAATCAGCATTGCTCCCCAAGGACCAACGATCACCTCTAAAATATTCGCCATTGATGGGTTTTGTAGTTGCGCAACTTCAGGTTGAGTCATTACACCTAAGGTAAACAAGCTAACTGCAATATAGAGTATTAATGCCGAGAACAGCGCAATACCCGTTGCTTTCGCCACGTCACGTTTATCTTTAGCACGGTTAGATAAAATAACCGCACCTTCAATACCAATGAATACCCATAATGTCACCATCATAGTGGCTTTAACCTGATCTAATACCGAGCCTAATTCAGGTGTTTTTTCACCCCAAAAATCAAGGGTAAACTTATCAAAACTAAACGCCATCACAACCAAACAAACGAAGGTTAGAATAGGGATTATTTTCGCCACCGTCGCAAATACATTAATCAACGCAGCACGTGTCACACCACGTAATACTAACGCATGCATAAACCAAATTAATAACGAACCACCCAACACTGCAATTGGCGTATTACCCTGTCCCATCATTGGGTTTTCAGGGGTATCAACAAAGTAGCCAATCGCACTAAAAAAGACCACGGCATACGATACGTTCGCTAATAAGTTACAGATCCAATAACCCCAAGCCGACATAAAACCGATGTAGTTACCAAAGCCTGCTTGCGCGTACGAGAAAATACCACCGTTTAAATTAGGGAAGCGAACCACCAAATTACGTAATACCGTCACGAGCGCGAGCATTCCGCAACCCGTGATCAACCAGCCTAGCGTGATTGCACCGGGTGCAGCGGATACGGCAACGTTTTGCGGGAGACTAAATATTCCAGCGCCGACCATGGTACTGAATACCAACGCAACCAACATACCGAGTCCAAGTTTTTTTTCCATCAATAATTCCTTAATCAAGCCAAATGTCGACATAAAATGCCACATCAACCATCATTTCAGCTTGTTAATATAAATAATCTAGCGAATTGTATTGCATTATTATAGATATGCAAGAATATTCACTAAATTTGCATAAATCCAACGGAAAACACAAAGTTGCTGATAATCTGAGCAGAACCGCTCATCACCCGACTAAACTTATCTTTTTTCTTACATCTTGTGCGTCATTCAGTTAAAATATGGGGTTCGATTTCTTGCAAAATAATGATAATGACTGATTCTTCACAACAATATCTTTGTCGCACAACTTACCTTATCGATAGCTTTTGGCCGGGTAAATTACTTGAGTTAAATAACGCGGGTAATATTAAAGTTGCGGGGACCAATGGTGCCGGTAAAACGACACTACTTAAACTGCCTATGCTGTTTTGGGGTGCGCGACCTGGACGTATTGTTGAACGTAATGCCAACAAGAAATCATTTGCCGCGTATTATTTGCCGCGTAAAACCAGCTACATCATTTTTGACTATCAACGTCCGAACGGCACCGACACACCGCAATTATGTCATGTATTAATTAAAAGCGATGGCGATAAACTGCTATACCGCTTTATTGATCACCCGTTCGATATCAAAATGTACCTTGATGAAAGTGGCAATATCTTTGGCGATGACGAAATTAAACGTAATTATCGAACTCAACATCGTTGTGAAATCAGCAGCCTGTTAAGTGTCGATGAATATGCAAAAGTCATTCAGAATCATCGAGACCTCGGCGGCAAGAAATCACTGCGTACACTACAACAACGTTTTTCAATGAGCCAATCACCGGTTAAGCACATTGAAAAAGTCGTTACCTCGGTATTTAATAAGATCTCTAACTTCGACGTGATCAAACAAATGATCATCGAGATCTCGCAAGACGCGATCAGTTCAGAAATGCTCAGCCACAATGTGACTGACATGGTTAACATTGATAAAACCGATATTGATAGCTGGCTAGCCGACCTGCATTCATCACAAGCCATTCTCAATCTAGAAGACAAGATCCTATCGTCATTAACTGACATTGATTCACTTGTTGAAATCAAAAAAGATCTACAGCACCTACATCACCTTGCTGATATCTACCAACAGAAGTGTAATCAAGATCAAGACACTGCAGGCACTCGTTTAAAAGATGTATTGCTTGAATTGACCGACTTAAAAGAAGCACACAGACAACAAGTATTGACGATTGAAGATGCCTGTCACGATGAAGAAAAAGCCCATCGTGAAATTAAACACGATCTCGATAAATTAGAACAAGAAAAAATTGATTTTGAAGATGATGAAGCCGCGACCTATGAGCAGCGTGGTTCTGAGTTATCTGATTTTACCTTACGCTTAATCAATCTGAACAACGAAAAAACCCAATTAAGTGAGAAGTCTGCCGATCTTAGTCGCACGTTTACCGAACAGCAGCAAAAACAAGAGCTTGATTTTAACAAGCACGAGCAACAACTAACGAACGAGATCAGTTCTCAGCGTCAACAGTTAACAACCGCGTTAAGTGAAAACAAATTACGCTATGCAACATTAGAGAGTGAATTAAGAACGCAAACACAAACGCTGATTGATCAGTTAACCGAAAAGAAAACACCGCTTGAACATACTAAGATCTCACTTAACCTACAGCTGAAGCAGCCGCAGATTGATCCAGAACTTGCTGCCCAATCTCTGCAATTACAACAGAATCTAAGCCAGTGTCGCCGTCGTATTAGCGAGCGTCAAGAAGCCTACAACCGTGTTAGCAGCGAGTCTCAAAGTTTACGCCAAAAACAACATCAAGCGCTGCAAACCAACGATCGCTTAAAAATCGAATTAAACCATTTAGCGCAGCAGCACCGAGATGTACAAACGCTATTAAGCCCAGCCAAAGGGTCATTACATGCCTTCCTTGTTGAGCACGTGCCAAACTGGCAAAGCAACATTGGCCGTGTGATTAACCCTGAGCTATTAAAGCACCTGCATCTTGAACCAGAGTTATTAGCCGCATTTACTGACGCAGCGAAACAATCCGATACCGAAACAGCGCTAACCCAAGTGCAAGATTTTTATGGCATCAAAATCAACCTTAATGCCCTAGAACACGCCTCTTTCACAGACAGCGCACTAGCAGAAAAAGAACAACATATCTCAGCACAAATAGGGGCTAAAAAAGCAGAGCGTGAACAACTGCAAAAAGCACTCGAACAATTAAATAAAGAAGTTGAAGAGCTTGATAAACAATTAATGTCGAGCAAGCAATTACTGTTTAAACAAACTCAGTTACTGACTAGCTTAGTCAATGAAGAAGATGAATTAAATAGTAAATTAGAACAACATAAAACCTTAGCTATTGCGCGAGTGCAAACTGAATTAGCGGATACAGAACTACTCTTAGTTCAAGCGCTACAAGCATTAAGCCAAGCAAAAGTTGATTATCAAAGTCGTCATAACGAACTAAACAACGAACGTTTAAGCGTACATTGCCAGCTAGAAACTGACTATAATCAGCGTATTGATAGCTACCAGTCATCACTCGATAATCTGCGCAATGAAGCACAAGTTGAAGCGCAACGCATTGCCGATGCACTCCAAGCCGCATTAAGCGACGCGGGGATTAATGCCAGCATCTTCAATGCCCTTGAAGCGAAAATAAAACAAACGATGAAAGCCGTTGAGAATGCCAAAGTATTCCAACAAAAAGCGGATAAATATAATAGCTGGTTAGAAACATCATGGTCGCAAGTGGAACCAGGCCGTGAACGTTTACGCCGCTTAGATGCAGCTATCCAACGCTTTCAGCAGCAACTAAAAGATAAAAAACAAGATTATCAGCAGTCAACCGACAAGCTAGAGCAAGAGAAAACCCAGCTCGATAAGCTCGTTACTGACTTAGTATTACAATTAAAAGGCTTAGATAACAGCCTTGTAAAACTAGCAGACTATCCTGCTATTAAACATGATGATTTACCAGAATACACCGTCAACAACATCTCTAAGCTAACGAACAGTCAAATAAGTCTGTTAGGTAAACAACAAAGTAATGTATTAAGCTCTGTGAGTAAAATTAGCAGTGAACTAAAACGTTACTCAAAAAGTACACTGCAAATTGGTTGGTTAGAAAACCGCATTGAAAGTGACCCTGAGATGGTGAACTACCGCCTTGAAGAAGCAATCAACAGCGGCGAACAGCTGAGTTATGTATTGAAAAATGCAAAACTATTGCAAACATCGACCACGCACGAAGTTGAATTACGTGCTAACGATATTTTATCTATCTATACCCATTTAAGTAACTTTGATCGCAACATTACCCGTACTGGCCGTAAACTGTCTAGCCACATGAATGGTAAACAATTCTTCACTGCCCTCGGAGATATTAAAATTGCCATTCGTACTAAGATGGACAAGTTAGGTTACTGGAAGCAGCTTGAGAATGTAAACGAGGCGTTTGAAGCATATCAAGCGAATACCGAACTCACACATGATCGCAGTATTCCACAAGACTTAATTGATAGCTTGGATGAATTATCAGCGGTATTACCGAAAAACAATAACATGCAGCACAATGAGCTATTTGATATTGAGTTTACCATTGTTGAAAACGGTCGAACGACTCGTGCAACAACACCAAAAGAACTGGAAGATGTCTCATCAACGGGCCTATCTTACTTAGCCTTAATTACTTTCTTTACCGGTTTAACAACCATGTTGCGCCCCGATGCAAGTACCGTTATCACTTGGCCAGTCGATGAATTAGGTGAACTGCATTCTGAAAACATTCAGGCAATGCTCGAAATGCTAAATCAACACGGTATTCAGATCATGACAGCATCACCGTCAACCGATAAATCGGTATTGCAGTTATTCGATCACCTATACGAAATTGATAGCCGTAATAAACGTCTGATCCAGATGAATGTTGATGACGATCCACTCATGGCTCTGTTAAATGGTGATGCCACAAAAACCTTAGTATCAGAACCAGAATTAACATCGTCGGTGGACACAAAGACGTCGTCTACAAGTACAACATCAATCATAGCTGCAGATACTACGCCAGCAACGATGCAAGAAGAGGGTTAACCCATGTTTCAAACTACCGTTGAATTATTGTTACAGGGTCATACCATTTGTCAGGTCAGTCAACCTGATGCATATCGCTACCTGTCTGAGCATAGCTTATTTGAAAAGGTAAATGATTACCTGCGTTTGATTAACCGTAAAGTAAAAGTGATTGAGGATGGTTTAGCCTTTGTCGCTTGCTACTGCACGATTGAAGAAGAGAACCGCGCGGATATTCGTCAGCAGCTACGCCAAGTACGTGATATCTTCCGTCCATTGGTTAATTTTTTAGATCTCGCCATGACAGCCCTTGTACATGATTGCGCCATGCGCGCAGGCGATACTATCCGCTTGTCTGAGCTATTACGTGGTATTGAGCACGAACCAACGTTAAAACAACAGTTAGCGCTATTAACCAATAAAGGTATTTTCAAAACTAGCCGTAATGATATCTCGGAACAGCTTAACTTTATCTTAAAAAAATTAGATGAAGCTGGCTACGTTCAACGTTTAGAAACGGGCAGTACCATTTATCAGATCACCGCTAAAATGAACTACATTCACGAGTTAATTGATTTTATTAATGACAGCGAATCGTTGAAATTAGAAACACAAGATAACCATATTTTCGATGACTCACAGTCGGAGATGTTTTAATGTCACAGGTGCAAAGCGCTTCTGAAGTCGAAAAAATTGCCCAGATAATACGCACTTCATTTGCTAAAACAAACAGCAGCATGTTGGCCCAAGCCTATTTCGATGGCAGCATTATTGATAATGGCGAGAATAGCGCCTTATTAGAAATGCTCACCAAGAATGGGCTGATCCGTCCAAGTGAAGAAGATGGCACCTATATGCTGGCCATCAACTTAAAGCGTATTTTAGACAAACTGTTATTACGTCATGCGTCTTACCGTAAACGTACTGATATAGCTAAAGTCATGCAACACATTGACGGTGATATTAAGTCATATAAACGAGCGTTATTAACTGGTCAGCACAATGAAGTTTCTTTCTATTTAAGTCAGGTTGACGAAGAGCTTTACGGCATTGTTTATGAATTAGAAGACAGTGTCAGTGGTTTGTTCGCAGCAATCACCAGTAAGTTCGGTTTTGTGGATAGCTTAGAAAGTAAGATCCATGAAAATGAAAAAGCCATCGCTTATACCGAGGGCCTACTTAATGCGTTAGCCGATATTAATCTTAATGACGTATACAGCTGGTTAGATTGGGACGATGTTCCTGCCGAGTTAAGCCGTAAGGTCACTTTCTTTATTGATGGCTATCGTCGAATTAACCGTCAGTTAGAAGGCGCAGTTCATCGCATGCGTCAATTGCTAATGACCCTGCGTAAGCAAAATGAACAAGTGGCCCGTCTTAAAGCCATGTCTAAATTTCTAAAAGACAATCCTATTTGGGAGTTAGACGACTATGCTGAACGTGAACAAGTACCGGCTATCTTCAATCGCGTTGCACCACTGCAATTATCAGCCAGTGTTGATATTAGCAATCAGGTACAGCAAGAAGAACTCACCGACATTTACCACTCATTACGTAAAGAAAGTAAGTCAGATGCTGAAACGGTTGATTTACGCAGCAGTGGTCGTATTGATGACTTACAGCAAAAAGCGCGTCAACTCGAAGCCGACTATGTATTGTCACAGTGCGAAGCGTTATTTACCCAAGTATTGAGTAATAAAGGCGACCCCTTCTCTGCTCTGCACTATTGGCAGCAAGACAACCAGCTCACCAATATTTTACCGAAGCATTTATGGCTCAGTATTCTTTATAATGAATATTACAAATGCGCACCCGCCGTACGAAAAGCGATGGCGATTGATTTCCCTGACGCCAGCACGACTGAATTACCGGGTTCGATATTAATCTCGGGGAATTTACGCGTTAGCGATATTCAATTACAGCGCCCTTAACCCTTTTTACAAACAGGTACCAATTACCCATGTTCGAACTTAAAAAAATCATTGGTACCTGGTTAATGCCACTGCCATTTCTGCTCACTGCTTTTATCCTTGCGGCACTACTATATAAACTCACCCGTCATAAACGCAGTGCCCAAGTGCTGTTTTGTAGTAGTTTTATTACATTATTTCTATTAAGCCTTGATCCTGTCGCTAGCCGTTTAGCCGCTACATTAGAGTCTCAGTACCCGAGTTACCAGCAGCAAAGTGTTGATTATATCCACGTATTGGGTAACGGTCACACCACGGTAGACAGCTTACCGATCACCAGTCAGTTAACCCCTGCCGCCCTTGCTCGAACCACAGAAGGCGTACGTATTTATAGACTAAACCCAACGGCCAAATTAATTTTCAGTGGCTATGGCGGTGGTGATATCAACAGTAATGCGAAAATGAATGCCCGTTTAGCTATCGCATTAGGCGTACCAAAATCAGCCATTATATTATTAGAAGATCCTCGTGACACCATAGAGGAAGCCATTGATAATAAAGAGATTACTCAAGGTAAACGTCTCGTACTAGTCACCTCCGCAACGCACATGCCACGGGCGATGACAATATTCCGACAACAAGGTCTATCCCCTATCCCTGCACCAACGGCGCATGTCAGTAAACCGGTAAATGGCATACAACCATTACAGTATTACTTCCCTCGTGCTCGGTATCTCGCGGTAAGTGAAATAGTGGTCCATGAATGGTTAGGACTGGCTTGGTTGTCGCTAAAAAATAACCAATAAGTTTTCCATTCTGTAATTAACACTGCATTTAGGTCTAAATTGAGTAAGTAAACGTGGCTCAAGTCACAGTTACCGTATTTTATGTAGTTTTATTACCAAAAATTGTCTTATGACAACTTGCCCTGACGCTAGATGACTCTATAATCATCCCATGTTCTCAACTTAAGCGACTTTAGTCATTGTTACTCAAGTCAATTAGGTTGAAGAAAAATAGCTTTAAACCATATCGGAGATAGACATGAGACAAGCACTAGTAATGGGTAACTGGAAACTAAACGCAACTAAAGCATCTGTAGAAGCTTTAATTAACGGTTTAGTTGATGCGGCAAAAGACAATGCAACTGTTGAAGTTGCTGTATGCCCTCCTGCTGTTTTTATCCCACAAGTTGAAGCATTAACAGCTGACACTGCAATTAGCTACGGCGCACAAGATTGTGACGTTAATACAGCTGGTGCATTCACTGGTGAAAACTCAGCAGTTATGTTAAAAGAATTCGGTTGTAAATATACGCTTGTTGGCCACAGCGAACGTCGTGTTATACACGGTGAATCAAGCGAAGTTGTTGCTGACAAATTTGCTGTTGCACAAGAAAATGGCCTAGTACCTGTACTTTGTATCGGTGAAACGCTAGAGCAGTTCGAAGCTGGCGAAACTAAAGCAGTTGTTGAAGCGCAACTTCAAGCGGTTGTAACTAAATCTGGTATCGCATCTCTAAACAATGCAGTTATCGCATACGAGCCAGTTTGGGCAATTGGTACTGGTAAAACAGCAACACCTGAGATTGCACAAGACATCCACGCTCACATCCGTTCATGGTTAGCAGAGCAAGATGCTGCAGTAGCAAACAAAGTTCAAATCCTTTACGGTGGTTCAGTTAAAGGCGCTAACGCTGCTGAATTATTCGGTCAAGCAGACATTGATGGCGGCCTAGTAGGCGGCGCTTCACTAGACGCTGTTGAATTCTCTAAAGTTATTGCTGGTGCTTCTGCATAGTACCTATCAAAGCCTAATATAGAGCGATGTTCTACTCTGAATTAGGAATAAAAGTGTAGTAATACAGATTATTTAATAATGATGTATTACTACGCTCCTTTCTTATTAAACTTATATTGTAAAAAATAAAATTGCACCAAGGCATTATTTTATTTTGCAATCGAAAGTTTCATATGAAAGCGACGTAAGTATTACTTTAGTGATAAAAACAGTCATAAAGACACAGAATAGAATAGAATACATAGTTACAATAAATTAATAAAAAGTAATTATGATAACGAGAAAGTAACAGCAACAGATAAACTAAAATTGGTGTGCTAAATAAATTAACAAGCGTGCTATCACTTGCTGAAACAGTACTCTACCTAGATAAGAACAGTACTCTACCTAGATAAGTACAAGACTCTAACCCAATAAATAAAGTATCATCGACTGATATATTTGAGGCTTCAATGATTAAAAGAATAGGTGTTTTAACAAGTGGTGGTGATGCACCAGGCATGAACGCAGCAATCCGAGCAGTTGTACGTGAAGGCTTACATCTTGGCTTAGAAGTTTACGGTATTTACGACGGTTATGCCGGTTTACATCAAGACCGCATTGAGAAACTTGATCGTAAATCTGTTTCTGATGTCATTAACCGTGGTGGTACTTTCTTAGGTTCTGCACGCTTCCCTGAATTCAAAGAAGAAAGCGTACGTAAAGAAGCAATTGAAAACCTTAAAAAACACAATATCGATGCACTCGTCGTTATTGGTGGTGACGGTTCTTACATGGGTGCGAAGAAGCTAACAGAAATGGGCTTCCCATGTATAGGTATTCCAGGAACAATTGATAACGATATTCCAGGCACCACTTACACCATTGGTTTTGATACTGCACTTAACACGGTTGTTGACGCAATTGACCGTTTACGTGATACCTCAACATCACATCAACGTATCTCAATTGTTGAAATCATGGGTCGCTACTGTGGCGATTTAACCATGGGTGCAGCAGTTGCCGGTGGTGCAGAATTCGTTGTAATTCCTGAAAAAGGTTATGATGAAGCTGAACTGTTAACCCAAGTCAAAGCGGGTATCGAAAAAGGCAAAAAACACGCAATCATTGCGATGTGTGAACATGTAACGAATGTAGATGCACTGGCTAAACATATTGAAGCTGAAACAGGCCGTGAAACACGTGCGACGATCCTAGGCCATTTACAGCGCGGTGGAACACCAACTGCCCGAGACCGCATTATGGCAAGTCGTATGGGTTCTTTTGCAGTTAAGCTTTTATTAGAAGGCGAAGGCGGCCGCTGTGTGGGTTTAATGAACTCACAAATGGTTCACCATGACATTATTGATTGTATCAACAATATGAAACGCCCTTTCAATCAAGAACTGTTTGATCTGTCTGATTCGTTATTCTAAGCAGGCGTTTAGTATTGATATTTTAAGATTAGATATATTTTAAATGGAATATTAATAATGCTAGAAGGCCGACCCGCTAAAATAGCGAAGTCGGCCATATTACACTTATTTAAAAATATTCAGCGTTATAGATAATCTTTTAATCTATTCAGCAATACGGATACTTAGTTCTGCATTACCAAAGCCAAGAGACTCCAATTCATCTATGTCAAAGTTATCTAACACTTCGATAGAGTCGGATAGTTTCATCATTACTTGACCCTCAGGAACGGTTTCTAGATTTGTCAATTCTGTAGACCTACCAATTTCAATTGCACCAGCATATTGAGATTTAGCATAAAAATCACCAGATACATAAGATTTAAACGGACGCAGACTTTTTGCTGTTGTGTCTTGCATATTACTCAGCCCGTTTTCTGTAATAGCATAACTCCAGTCCCACCATTTTACTTCACCTGGAATATAGCGGTGATCCCACTGATACCTAATATCTGCTGATGGCTCACTACTGCGTCCCATACTAAAAGTGTGGCTTCTGTATGGACGGTCTTCAGGGTGAGTATTCCACGCATTACCTTCCCAACGTAAGAAACCATTAAAGTTCGTATCATAACTAATTTTTGCATCAAACTGATAAGGATAAGAGATATCAGAACGATAAAGATCTAAACGAATAGGTAGTTGGGAATTAGCTGGAATCATTGGGCGAGCCTGTAGTGAGACCTTGTGACTGGTTGAGCCACCATTGGTATTACCAAAGCTCTGATTAGCTCCAAACTCGATAGTCAGTTTAGTTTCCCCTACCAGGGGCCACCCAAAGGTATTTTCTGTTATAACCTTCTGTGAAAAAGCATATGTGTTTGTTTTACTCCAACTAGTAGACTCATCGACAGTCAGGTCAACGACTACCTGCTGAGGAATATCACTATAGTTCCGAGCCATGACAGATATTGTTTTAACCAATTCTCGATCAGATTCAACCACATCGCCATGCGAAAAATTACCATCGTCAACGGTATAAGCAAAGTTGTTAATCGTTATTTTTGTCTTCTCATCACAACGGTAACCAGAGCATGAGCCATTATTATTTCCTTGGATAAGCCATTGGTCACCAGAGCGAGTGACATCCATATCTTTGCCAACGTATGAACTATCGTTCCCACCAACCCAGGCATATCCGAGATAATGTGCCAAGTAGCTTAAAGGTCGCACAAAGTTATCGTAATCATTAACCAAAGCATACTGGATATCGATCTCATCGCCTTCAGGTATCGTTTTCATCGAGTAATTGGGAATATCACTTTGGCCCGACAGAGGTACGCACCAAGTCTGTACTGGCTGATTTTGATTGGACTGCTCTTCTTTAATAGTACTATTATAGCCAGACCCCATAATTACCCATCTACCTTGTAGACCTATTATGTCCGACGGTCCCATCTTTGATGCAAAATAATCTCTGTGCGTTGAAGCTTCGAGATGATCAACAGGACGATATCCAGCGCGACAAACATCATCACCAAGTGAATCAAGAACGATCTGATCCGTATAGATCTGTTCAGCTCCAACACCACCAGAAACTACTAGTAGAATTGAAGTTGAAAGCAGATTAAATGTTTGTATCTTTATTTTTTTCATAATTAACATTTCCCTTTCATTTATATTTATAATGTTAAAAACACTTATCATTGTTCATATTGAACAATGATATATATATATATTTTCATCAATACAACATCCACAGTAATAATTTTAATTCTCATTAAAAATGAGCCTACATACCTGCACGACTGTATTCAAAGTCATTTTTAATCAGGTGGTCGGAGGTTTATGATGAGATAAATATAAATGATGGAACGTAAAAGTTCATGAGTATGAAGGAGAAGGTATAGTGCTTAGTAAAAACAAAAAGGCCAACCCAATTTAAATTGGGTTGGCTTTTTCAAACTCAAGATCTTGTGCGTATTTATACATCAGCTCTTCTAAGCGCACGATCTCTTTACTCAGTTCTGCTGGGGTAAACACTGCATATGTCGCTTTCTGTTCGGCAATATGCATCATTTGTTGCTCTGGTGTTCTACCTATATTTAACCCATCACCGACCTTCTTCTTCAGTCCTTTTGGTATAATGGCATGCTTCACGTTATGTTCATGCTGCAAAGCACGGCGACGCTCAGTTTCACTAATGGCTTTATCCATCGATTTGGTGATGCGATTAGCATATAAGATAGCTTTACCTTCGAGGTTACGAGCAGCACGGCCAATGGTCTGGATCAGCGAGCGTTCAGAGCGTAAGAAACCTTCTTTATCGGCATCTAAGATAGCAACCAAAGACACCTCTGGCATATCTAGACCTTCACGTAGCAAGTTAATACCAACGAGTACATCAAATACACCTAAACGTAGATCACGGATGATCTCGACACGTTCAACAGTATCAATATCAGAATGTAAATAACGAACCTTCACGCCATGATCGGCAAGATATTCAGCTAAGTCTTCAGACATACGCTTAGTTAATGTCGTTCGAAATCGCGGGAGGCTTTCGTGACTCACAATCCGGTGGTTTATAGCCTAAACAACCAAAGCATAAAACGCAAAAAGCAAATACGTCTCCATATTTACTTTTGGTATCACAACATAAATTAAGATATTTTATTGATGCCAGCGATACAAAATATAATCTGTTTTTAAATTATTTAACGCAGAGACAAACTCTTCACTTAAAAATAATGCACTGTTATCTTCATTTCTAAAAATATGGATATCATCACTAATATCATCTACTGCAGTATCATAATCGCTAATGATATAGACATGTGTGAAATTCGAACGTAAATCATCTTTTTTCAATTCAACTGCGCCATCAGACAATTCAACATTATGAGTTAAATAACGCGATAAACTGCCCACCATGTCGTCAATAATATAAATCTTCGGGAAAAGATAAAAATCAAAAACCAAAAACCAAATCAGGCTCTACAGGTAACATGCCTTTTTTTTCTTTCACTGGGAAGTTAGCTAATGTATCGACACTTAATTCAATAAACTTTCTCATTAATATATCTCCGGAACGCGACCATCATCAGACACAGGCCGAATACTTAAACTCGAATTAGCAACAGTCTCACGATAAGCTATCAACGCTTCACCTAACTCTTTTGATACAATAATTCTGTCTGGCGTTTCTTCTATAATGAATAGCTGGCGTTTGTACTTAGGTAAAGCACTAAGAAAGTTAAAATCTAGGTATATCGAATTTATAAATTTATGCCCAGAACGAAAAGGGTTATCAGTAATATCACTTTTTCCCATATCTGCACACGCTTGGATATTTTCAAGCGACAACAGAGTGAAATCACCTTTTAAACCCTGTTTATCTGATACTTCAGCGGGTAGATATAAGCATTTATAAGGATTAAATTTCGCGATTATTTTCGATATTGCTTTACTACATACTATTTCACCAATGAAGTGGAAATCTCTTGTGAATTTGATGGAAGACTCTTCAGTAACAACAATATCTTTTGCTACGCTAGTTTGAGGAGAACCTAGATCACAAAAATACTCAGAACGATCATTTGTTATTAATGCGCTATTATTACTCATAAAATTTTCTGTTATTAAGTAGTATTCCGCCATCTTCTATCCTAGCTAACATAGGTATAACACAAATAAAAAAGCAAATACGTTTCAATATTTGCTCTTCAATATACATCTACTTGCGTGAACAACTACACGTCTCGAACCCAAACGTCTTTTACGCGCGCAGCTTTTAATACATCAATCACGCTGTTATGAATAACCACAACACCGAAATCTTCTTCTAGTTTGAAAATAAGGCGTTCTGCTAATGGAACTGATTCTAGACGCGTGAAATCAAGCTCAACCTTGTCTAAATCAAGCCAGTTCAGTTTACCAAATTGTTTTTCTTCGTTGGTTAAACTGTACGTTTGATGAATATATGGCATACGGTAGTTTTCATGTACTTTAATATCATCATCTTCAGGTTGACTCGGAGAGCAATCAACACGGGCATCAAGCCACTCAACACCGTGTTTCACCAAGGCTTCAACTTTGGGTGAAATATCATCGATGATAAATAACTTAGGTGAAAATGTCATTTCCAATAATAAGTCAGGTTCAACTGGCACAATTGGCTTTGCTGATTGTTGAAAAGGGAAATGAGCGAACTGTGTTTTTGATAAAAGGTGATATTCGTTTTTCATTTAGTTAGACCTTAAAATTTTGGAGCTTCTTGATTTATATCTAATTTTGTTTTTCTTAAATCACTAAACTGTTCATCATTTTCTATTAAATCAAAAATTTCTTCACAATAAAATGTAGCAGTTTCCGCACCTTTAACACGATATAAAATTCTATTTTCTAGTGGTAATGCTCCCAATTTTTCTTCAGACAAAAACAAAACCAATGTTAACATTTTGTTACGCTTAGGAGATTTTTGTAGAACTGACTTGGTATCGTCCATAACATCAATAATATTGTTTAGAGCTAATATATACCGATTTTCCACAACACCATCTTCCAAAATTAGTTTTGCGGGATAACATTCAATACCAAAGGGATCAAAACTCATGACTAACTCTGCAAACGCCTTGCTAACACACAGATCACCATTGTCAGCAATGTTAGTAACATCAGCTACCAATCCTGTTAAATCTTCCCATTCGATAGGACTCAATGCACTAGTTGGCTCATAATTATTCTTGCTATAAAGATATTCTCTTCCATCAATACAAGTGAAGCTTGTTCTTGCAGAGAAATAACTCTCCGTGATAATTGAATAATTCATTTTAGATTCCATTAAATATGTTCTTGTACTGTATATAACCTTACACCTGTATAACAATATCTTTTTATTACGTCCTTCGGTAATATTTTTGTATTACTAAGCACAGAATAGTGATCATGCCTTGCATTGGCTTTTCGGCAATAGCTACAACCCTTTTGATTTGATTCCATATGGCGACCTCTAGAAATTAAATGTAATTTAAAGCGACCAATTTCAGCAGCGATTTCGATTGATAGTTCATCGAGTGTATCAACAAAGTCATCTTTATTGTCATCGCAGTCTAGGTTTTTTAACACTTTAGCAAGCATAGAACCAACTACTCTATGATAGCCTTTTAAATGACTAACCATATTAATATCATCCTGAAGAATTGTTGATTTATCTTTATCTGCTTCTTTATGCAAATTTGCTTCTAATTCGGAGATATCAGAATCAATAGTTGATCCCTTCTTTTCAGAATAAAATTCTTCTATCTTTCTGTCCGTATGTCCGGATTTATGTAACGGAACTTCATAATGACAGGCCGATTGGTCCATCATAGGCAAAAAAACTAAATTAAACGGATAATTAATATCATACCCTTTATATACAATTTGCTTTTTACGTGTTGACGATAGTTTTGCTGCAACTTCACATGAAATCAAGTGATGTGCCGCGATCGCTTTAGCCTGAAAATTTAGCGGATGCTTTTCACGTTTTGTTTTAATCTTACTAAGGCTTGAACGTTTCCATCGGCCTTTATTTTTTTGAATAGCCATCTTTATTCTCTCGTTACATTATTAGAGCTTCTTTACATTGACCTTTTTTCTTACCCGCAAGCCGTCGGCAAACCTTACAACGAATATCTTTCTTATCCTTCTTCTCATTCGCCTTAGTCTTATTACTACCCGCTTGCGCTGTGCCACCCGTGTGATGCTTCGTTTTAGCTGGATAAACTTTCTCTGATTTACCTAGTACACGTGCAAATAAGTCGTCAAACTCGCCCATTGCACTTTTTAGTTTATCCACTGACATCTTGTCGAATATTTTGATTTCGTCACCCAGTTTAAGAAATTGTGATGCCAGTTCGTCTGCGTACGACGCCATCTCTGTCGCTATTTCAACGCAGGGTTTTAATACATTAGACAAGATTTTGCTGATGTCTTTTGCATATTGACCCCAGTCTAAACCAAGTAAAAACTTCTCTGGGTCACCCTTACCGAAGGCGCGGACGATAGCCAATAAATCGTCTTTTTTGGTCTCTTTACCTGTTTTAAGCACGACTTTACAAGTGCCTTTTAGCGCACTACCAAACAGTGGGATGCAACCAATTAAGGTGAACGACAAGGCTAACCAATTTTCAGGCTTATCGCGCCCCTCTTCATCCATCATATTAAGGATATTGGCGGTTAAATCACGTATATCACCGACTTGATCAACCACAGGGATCATCGTTAACGCAGCGTTCGCAATAATTTGTTCAACCGACGCATCATCATTAAAATCACCTAATATAACGCCCCATATCCACGTTCCGCCGTTTGAGGCTTTACGCCAAGTGCTCTCCCAAAAGCCCACCTCACCGCGTTTGGTGTCTTCAATGATGGTTTGTGCATTGGCTTGCCCGTCAAACTTAGGGTTGACTTTGGTTGGCTCGTTGGGTTTAAATTCGCGGCTATCTTCGCCATATTCAATGGTAAAAGCACCGGGTGCAACACCACCTACAGCTACTTTTCCATCATTACCTAGCGAACCTTCAAAAGCTGCACCTGCTTGATCAACTAAACTATAAGTAGCCCCCTGAACAGGATCGCCATCAGCATAAGACAAGAACAAATCAACCGTATAGGTGCCTTCTTCATCAGCAGTCACAATGACCGACGGATTTTGTGCGCCGCCCATACACATGGCATTGCCTGTCTAAATAATAAAAAAGCAAATACGTTTCCATATTTGCCCTTCGGTATACATCTACTTGCATAAACGATTAAACGTCTCGTACCCAAACGTCTTTTACGCGCGCAGCTTTCAATACATCAATTACGCTGTTATGAATAATCACAACGCCGAAATCTTCTTCGAGTTTAAAAATAAGGCGCTCTGCTAACGGAACTGATTCTAGACGCGTGAAATCAAGTTCAACCTTGTCTAAATCAAGCCAGTTCAGTTTACCAAATTGTTTTTCTTCGTTGGTTAAACTGTACGTTTGATGAATATATGGCATACGGTAGTTTTCATGCACTTTGATATCATCATCTTCAGGTTGACTCGGAGAGCAATCTACACGGGCATCAAGCCACTCAACACCGTGTTTCACCAAGGCTTCAACTTTAGGTGAAATATCATCGATGATAAATAACTTAGGTGAAAATGTCATTTCCAATAATAAGTCAGGTTCAACTGGCACAATCGGCTTTGCTGATTGTTGAAATGGGAAATGATCGAACTGTGTTTTTGATAAAAGGTGATATTCGTTTTTCATTATTTCAACCTTAAAATTTCGGTGCTTTTTCTTTAATATCAAACGTATAAGCGGTTAATCCTGAAGCCTTCCCTTCTAACGCTATTTTATACAATGCATTATAAATCTCTTCAGAAAAGAAAAAGGTATCAGTCCCTTCAGGTCTAAATATATGCCGTTTCGCCTCAGGTAGTGCTTTAAGTTTATCTTCAGATAAATACAAACGAATAATTCTAGTCCGCTTAACATCAACTTGATCTTCAATCGACACATCATAACCATGTTCTTCTGGATCATATTTTATGGTTTTTGTAATTATTTTACTCTGTTTCTCATCTACAACATCAACAATGTTATTAATTGCTACGACATAACGTTGTTGCTCTGACATACCATCTGCGCAATCAAGTTTATTTGGATAGACTTCTATTCCATAGGGGTCAAAGCTCATAAATACTTCAGCAATCGGTGCCGTTACACTTAAGTCACCCGAGTTTGTTATATCAAAAACCCCGAAACTGACCATTGATTCATCTTCCCATATAATCGGGTGAATCGATGAGCAAGGATGATACTCCATGGTACTATATAAATACTCTCGTGCATCAGCGACCATAAACATCGCATTGCTTTCCATTAAATCTTCATTAATTACGGCGACTTCCATTTTTTACCCTTGCAATTCTGATAATAAATTTAAACGATCTTCTGCTTCATTATTAACGTAAGCACTAATAACGTAATCTGATAACCAGAGTCCTACTGTTCGCTCTTTTGTATGTTCGCGATCACCACACCCAGAGCTATTACAGCCATCTTGACCACTGGCAAAATCATAACCAGGATTACTAAGCAATAAGTCAAAATCTGAAATTAAAGAACAGATATCTTCAGATAGCGAATCAAGATATCCCTGATATTCTGAATTACTTTGATTACATTTTAATTTTTTTAATACAGTTAAAAATAAAGAACTCACAACTTTATGGTAGCCTTTGGTTTTTTCTAATTTTTTTGCATCTGCATTATACATCTTGAGTTCATCTTCAGTCAGGTTATTCCCTTTACCCTGCGCTTTATTGCCTCCGAATGGGTTATCACTCTTCCCTACAGCCTTTCCTTTTTCACTATTATTGTAATGCTTAATAATTTGGTTTCCGGTATGACCACTTGAATGCCACGGCAGTGCATAATAACACGCGATTATTTTCGCCTTACTCTCATCTTTACTTGGTAATAAAACCAAGTTTTTATGCTTGTCAAAATTATAATGATGATCATGCATTTGCTTTTGTCTTGGTGTTGATACCTTATAAAACAAGCTATGACTAATTAAATGATGGCTTGTTAGTGGGCAATAAGATGATAGTAGATGAGCATCTATTTTTGCTCCATCATTAAGCTTACCTCTTTTGCTAATTGCCATATAACATCCCTTCTTTTAGTTTATTTTTTATTTTTACGGCCAACGCAATGTCCTTTCTTCTTGGACAAAATGTTACCACATGATTTACAACGCTGAGATTTCTTATCCTTCTTCTCATTCGCCTTATTCTTATTACTACCCGCTTGCGCTGTGCCGCCCGTGTGATGTTTGGTCTTAGCTGGATAAACTTTCTCTGATTTACCGAGTACACGTGCAAATAAGTCGTCAAACTCGCCCATTGCACTTTTTAGTTTATCCACTGACATCTTGTCGAACATTTTGATTTCGTCACCCAGTTTAAGAAATTGTGATGCCAGTTCGTCTGCGCCCATGCGGTCTGCGTACGACGCCATCTCTGTCGCTATTTCAACGCAGGGTTTTAATACATTAGACAAGATTTTGCTGATGTCTTTTGCATATTGACCCCAGTCTAAACCAAGTAAAAACTTCTCTGGGTCACCCTTACCGAAGGCGCGGACGATAGCCAATAAATCGTCTTTTTTGGTATCTTTACCTGTTTTAAGCACGACTTTACAAGTGCCTTTTAGCGCACTACCAAACAGTGGGATGCAACCAATTAAGGTGAACGACAAGGCTAACCAATTTTCAGGCTTATCGCGCCCCTCTTCATCCATCATATTAAGGATATTGGCGGTTAAATCACGTATATCACCGACTTGATCAACCACAGGGATCATCGTTAACGCAGCGTTCGCAATAATTTGTTCAACCGACGCATCATCATTAAAATCACCTAATATAACGCCCCATATCCACGTTCCGCCGTTTGAGGCTTTACGCCAAGTATTCTCCCAAAAGCCCACCTCACCGCGTTTGGTGTCTTCAATGATGGTTTGTGCATTGGCTTGCGCGTCAAACTTAGGGTTGGCTTTGGTTGGCTCGTTGGGTTTAAATTCGCGGCTATCTTCGCCATATTCAATGGTAAAAGCACCGGGGGCAACACCACCTACAGCTACTTTGCCATCATTACCTAGCGAACCTTCAAAAGCTGCACCTGCTTGATCAACTAAACTATAAGTAGCCCCCTGAACAGGATCGCCATCAGCATAAGACAAGAACAAATCAACCGTATAGGTGCCTTCTTCATCAGCAGTCACAGTGACCGACGGATTTTGTGCACCACCCATACACATGGTATTGGCTTTGTTCATGGTCATTTGATCAGACAAACGACACACGCCTTTACCTTCAATTTTCACCGTTGCGGAGGCGGTAATAAATTTGGCTTCGGCCTCAATAGTGCCAGAGGCAACACCTTTCTTGTCCCCTCCTGCATCACCAGCACTTTTAGCAAACTTACAGCCTTTAATGGCAATACTATTTCCGCCATCCATTGTAACAGTCGTTGAACCATCAGCTAGATCTGCTGACTCAGCGTTATTCCCATAAGGAATAGGTACGACAGCATTCCCGACTGTGGTTAAGCAAACATCTGGTATCGTTGCACTCGCTTTACCTCCCGATCCCAAATGAACAACACTCAGTCCATCTGCACTAACCGTTACACCCATGATTACCCACCTTTATCCGTAAATATCGAGAAGTTGTTTAAAACGTATATCAATCGTTAAATATGTCGCCACGTACATACCAATCACCAATAAACTTGTCACGGCTATAGTTACTTTTGGTGGTAATACTTTTTTCAACGGCTTCGTTAAATACTTGGCTTTCAAATTAACCAACTGCGTATTTTCCTGCTCGACTAAACGATCATGCTTAACCAAGTTATAAATAGTATTACCAATTTCAACTAGCTTTTCGTTACCACGATCTTCACGGCCATAACGACCTTTAAAACCCAATTGCAGTAACAAATACAAAAATTCAATCACGTAGCGGTATTTTTTAGGATCGTTTTTAAGCCTTTCTAAAATAACAAAAAACTTATCTCCCCCAGCCGTTTCATTATGGAATTCTGACAACAAACTATTTTGGCTCCAGTTACTGTTAGCCCCCCACTCTTGTCTGCATACAGCTTCGTCAAACGTAGTACATAAACAATAACGAATAACCAGAATACTGGCACGGTCAACTTCCATTTCGTTAAGCTTTCGCTCACCTTTACGGATTTCTCTTCCGACTTGCTCACGAAATGGATCTAAGTCATCGACCCAAGGGATCGACTTCATGCATGACAAACTCGCGATAAGCCAAGAAAACTCATCAATAAGCGGGTTAATACCCATTTTTTTAATGTCTAAATCACCAATCGCGATATTACGAGACAAATCTGGACTGGGCATAACCTCCATCGGTTTACCCGGTGCAGGTTGAAACAGGACAACAGTAACGTCATCGTCCACATAACTCATAATTTAACCGCCCACAACTGCAAGGATAAATTAGAAAAGTCACCCGCGATATGAACAGCAATGGCAGCAGAACGCGTTAATGCTTGCCACTCAGCACTCGATTTATCCAATTCAAAATAGGTATACCCGGCATGGTACGGCAACTGTCGTGGAACAACAGGCATTGGTTTAATGCCAATACCAGGGAGTTGTAGATTGATCAATTCACGGATATTATCCATCGAACCAATCTTAGTTTGTGCAATAAACTTGGTGTGTAATACGTCTAATGATACATCAGCTTTAACAGCCAATATAAGTGTTGTAGATGTAATAATACTTGAATCAGGGATAGGAGCAGTTCGAATACCATAACTTTGTTCTTTCAAGGTTAATGGGATTGCGCGTTGCTCTGACATCACGCTTAATGTCAATTTAATGTCTTGTAGAATCCCAGATAAGCACTCCGTTAATGCACCGTGATTGTATTTTTCAAACTCTCGTGGACGTCTTGTCGTTGAACATAATGTGGCAAGATCACCTTCGGCTTGCAACAAGTAACGATAAAACGTTTCTGGGTGAATACCTTCTACATGCGTGAAGTGCCAAAATAAGGGTTCTAAGCGGTTTAACGTTTGAAGTAGCATAAAATCAGCGACAGAAGATACACCTTGCTGATCAACAGCACCTAATCGCTGTACGATTAATTCTGCACGATGATGCAGCATAGAAGCAAACTCAGTAGTAAACTTAGTTAACACTGTCGATGCTTTAATATCAATACATGTTGGAATGAAACTCTCATCTAAGACGACCGTACCATCTGGTTTAACTTCTAAAATCTTGAAGATAGGAATTGACGTATAAGCACTTTTATCTTCATCGTCATACAGTAATTTGAATGTCAGTTTACCAATCATAATGTTGGCCATATCTTCACTGCCATAACACGCATCAATAGCATCCTGCGTTGATTGGATATAACGAGCATTACTGCCCGGTTCACCAAACAATTCATCACGAACAGAAGGTAGTGGGCAACATAGATAAACAATTTTGTCCACAATTGATGAATCAACGTCTCTCACATCTGGCAAGTCGGCAAGCAAAGGTAATTCAAATGGTGTTCGGTCCTGCAGTATGCCCTCTGCATGGCTAATACCTATCTTACCCAGCCCAAGTAAACTGTCATTCACCACAATTTTTTTTACCCCCCAAAGTAAAGGGGTAGCAAATATATTCAGCATACTCGTGGCTTTATTATTATGTCGTTCAAGTTGCTGAAAATGTTGAGGCTTCATGAACATTCCATCTTGCCACATAACGGGATTATAAAGAGACATTGTGTAATTCCTTAGAAATAATTTTGTTCAATACCACGAGTACTTCCTGTAGTAAGTTCACTACCTTCAATATGTAATTTTAAAAAGTAATTAGTCTTTTCTTCGATTATTTCTAATTGACGCCATGACGAACCATCAATGTTACGAAAAGCGGCAGAAAATCCAATTGCGCGTGTCATCGGGTCAAGCTTAATAATCTCATGAATCTTTTCGTTAGGCTGAATTTCGAATTCATAGCGTTTTATATATTCGTCACCAAGCGCATCTTTATCATTTTCAAATAAAGCAAAAAAATCTAGGCTACGAAACAGAATTGGTGACGTTAGTTCATGTATACGTAAAATAACAGGCGATGATTGCCCATTGCTTCGGAGGTTAATTAGGCTCGCAGTATCAATATGTAATTCGATTGATGACGTTTCAGGTGTTATTCCTGTTGACTCTTTAAACTGTTCCCAAATAGAACAGCCTTGTAACAAGCATGACGCTATAAATATAAACAGTAGGTTACGCATTTTCCACCTTCAAAATTGTTGTATAATGTTCTTTTATTTTTTCATGTAAAAGTGCATCGGAAGAATAAACATCATCATTTAATTGCGTCCGATAGTGTTGAACATATTCATTCCAGACCCTTCGTTTTGTTAAAAATGGTTGTTTATTTGTAAGTGTCTCAGAAAAAGCCACCGGGTCATATTGATGGGCTTGTCCTACCACTAAACTAGTAACAGCTTGATGATAATGTGTATGATGAGAATCTAATTCATCGCTCACTTGCTGTAACAACTCCAAAGGCGACAAAACCTCTTGCTGGTTAAGTGAAAGCATTAGTCTAAGGATATCTTCACTTGGTTTTTCACTATTATCTTCAGTTGTGTCTTTAAATAAGGATACAGTTCGTAAATCCTTGTTCATTTTGTCTAAGCAAAGTCGTAAACAAGCCCCCATTTGATTTAATAACTGTGGGGTTCGATCTTTTAACTCTAAATCATGAATACCTACGCCCTTAAAGAAAGCTTCAATACTCTCCGAGTCTTCGGAATACGGCTTCATGTTCACGTACGGTTCTATCCGCTCGACTTCATAAGCAACCTCTTCGACATTAGGCGCAGGTATAACGCTTAAATCAGTGATCTCAACATCCGGTATAATAGTTGGCTCGGCGACTTCAGATTTAAACTCATCCATCACATTAGCAGTACTATCCGCCATCCAGTCTTCAGGGATCATATTAGGCATATCAAATTCAGAATGTACACTTTCGGTATCATCAGCAATCTGCCGTTCTATACGAGGCTGAACTAATTTTTGCGGAGTTTCATCATCCAATAACCCGATTGATTTCTCCATACTAAAGTCGATATGAGTGACAGGATCATCGCTATTAATATCATTACCTTTAGTTTCAATAAACAAATCTTCAATTATCCCCTGCTCTCCCAAAACACATTCTGTAGATGAAACATCTAAACATGAAAGGGGATCATCCTCAGTTGAACTCGGGTCAATATCAATCGCTATATCAATATTTTTAACCATATTTTCTAGTGACACAGAAAATTCGTACCTTCCCATCACAATAAAATCATCTTGATGTAATGCAATCGGTTGATTTTTGAAAATCTTATTATCGTTAATAAATGTGCCATTTGTACTTGTGTCACTTAAGTAATAAGTACCGGCATAAAAGGTAACTAATGAATGATTCCCAGAAATATATTTATTATGGTCAGACAAAGTAACAGTACAACTAGGGTTTCTACCAATTTGTCCTCCATCCTCATTCATTTCGATATGTTTATTACCCGAATATTCTTCAGGGCAATTAATTATATGTAAAGTTAATTGTATGATGCTCACGAACTTACCTAAAATAACAACGTTAAAGAAAACTCAATGCCACCTAGCCCATTATTAAACGAATGGTTATATAAGATTTCAGGGACAAGCTGTAAATGAGCATTTGGATTACTACCTAACTTAATGACAGTCCCAACACTAGCGACTAAACCAAACTCAAATGCCTCGATGTCCTCTAGTTGGTCACCATATTTAATACCATCGGAATCAACTTGCCAACGCTCTGAATACTGCGAATAACTGGTAGAAATCCCAAGCCCTAAAAGTGGGGTCATCCAGCCCCAATCAGCTACTGCATATTGAGGAATAACTCTAAATTGAAGGCTTTGTACTTCTTGATATACACCGTAAATGCCTATACTTTGCGATCCAAGATTACTCTGTGCAGGTACTTCTGCTGACAAATAATTAAGGTTAAACAGCCAACGCCAACGATTATTATTTTCATCAATTGGTCTGGAATGTACTAATCCAAATTTAATCGTATTAGTTTCATCTGTACTCCCCTCATCAAATTTAACACTATCAATGTTGAAATATTGAGCAGACACTCCATATCGCTCACCTTTAGCAAAAGCAGATTCAGTACAAACCATACAAAAAGAAAATAATACTAATACTAATACAATTGATAGCCTCAACATTCACACCTTAAACATCATTCGAATTTAGTGGAAAGATAACATCAAAAACTTCAATTTCAAGAAAATAATCCAGAAAAACCAATTATTTACATAATGAACACCTCAATAGTTATTATGCCTAGTAAATCAGTTATTTTGACCATGACCTCGAAATTAAACCACAAAAAAATAACCATAATTGGTTACCTATGGATTGGTATCTGTTAAGGTGTGATCCGATGAGTTGAAAATTTGTAAAGGACTGTAAATGACCGTAAGCTACTGTAAATTATTGCTATTTTTTTGTTTGAAAACTTTATTTTTATGCATGTTTCTTTAATTTCCAGGCTATTAGCTGCACCGTCACAATTTACTTTTAATTACTAAAAATTACTTTACCCCTTGAACATGTGCTTAATACTTTCGGATAAAATGGAGTTAATATTTTAAAATGTACTTTTCAGATTTTACAAGACGCCCAATAAGCAAATCCTTTCCAGAGGGAGAAAACACAAATAGACTTGATACGTTTACCGAACTCAAAAGACAAATAAACGAGCTGAGTCGAATTTCACCTAACGTCTCATGGAAGAAGATTTATTCCTTGTCAGAAGATATTTTGACAAATCAAAGTAAAGATTTTAGAAGTGCTTGTTACTTCACAACCGCCGCTATCCACACTCAAGGGCTTAAAGGACTTGTCAATGGTTTAAGTGCTATACACGATTTAACGCTCGTATATTGGTACAGCGCATACCCTGAATATACTAAAGAAAAAGCCAGAATTAGTGCTTTTGAATGGATGATAGAACATACTGTAAAACGACAAAAGAGAATGACGGTCAATGCAGACGACCTTATATTAATCGAGATCGGGCATAGACTAACACTCAAAATTGAAGAAGAACTAAAGTCCCATTATGGAATAAAAGCCCCCTCTTTAGGCCCTATTCGCAGAATTTTATCCCAATGGCAAGAAGAATTAAAAGAACGCCAAATAGAACAACATAAACAATCAAAAACTCGTACTATAAATGTCGAAGATATTAAAAGCGTTATTAATACCAATACAATAACAACGCCCTCACCTGAAGTGTCCATGAATGAAACAGCAACTAATATACCTAGTATCCCCGGACCTAAATTATTAAACAGTAATAAACCAATCATAATTAGTATATTGATACTTATATCATCCATGTACTTAGGCTTTAAAAATTATCAGCAAGAGCAACAGTTACAAACATTTAAAAACGCCAATTTGGATGAGTTTTCTTCTCTAATTCAAAAGTTAACACATAGCCCTAAAAAGACTCAGCGGGCATTAAAAGAAATTGTTTTCAATAAAAGTACTGATTTCTTCAAAAATTGGGCCGAAGATCCACTGAAAATAAACAAGATGGATAGATTAGTTTCAATCATTACTTCTCTTGAAGAAATATACCCAGATTCAATTACGTTTCAATCTATAAAAGGTAGCTTTGACAACGATAGATACAACCTAATTAATAGCTATGTAGGTATTAAACAGCAATTTAATAGTGCCAGAACAATCATTGCAAATGCTCAATTAACATCACCATCATCATCAGTTACAAAATCTTATAAATTTAGTAATACATTGTTTCCACTTCTTGGTCGTATTGAATACGCCGAAAGCTCACTGAAAATTGATGATATAAATAAAGCCCAATATATACTAAATACCTATCAGTTTAAAATTAATGCACTGCTATCAGAACGTCAATAAAGTTTATTTAACCAAACTAAAAATAATAGAAGGAATGTATGTTAAAGTTTTATAGGAAGCCATTATTTATTTCATCATTGATTGCTATTCTAACAATCTGTGGATTATTAATAGTAAGTTTATGGCTGGGAATTGACCGTTCCTCAATATTTTTTATGTTACCGGTCACCATGATAATTGGTTTATATATAGCATTTAATATTTCTATATTTTATAAACGCAGAAAATCATCTAAAATAAATCACATTGAAACAGAAAGTGAGATACTGACCTATACGTTAAAAAACTTAATGGACAATTCAGAAAAAAAGCCCCTCTACTTACTTCTTGGAAATAAATCAAGTGGTAAATATACGTTTTTAGAAACATCAAATTCGATAAAGCCACTAGACAAGAAAAAAACATTATCTAACGATTTTTTCACTTGGATGGAATCTGATAGTGCGATTTATTTAAAGCCTAACCACAGACTTGTTTTTCAAGAAAGCGCTGCGAATGATGGCGAACTTTGGAAAGTATTTATTAATCAATTAATACGTTCAAACCCGAGAAAACCGTTTTCTGGTTGTTTATTATGTTGGGATTTAGAACATATTATTGTACATGAAAATGATCATCTAGATTATACGATGAATATAATATCTTCTCGTTTAGAATATATTGTAGAAAAAATTTATAGCGCACTACCTATTTACATAATAATTACTAAAATTGATAAACTTAATGGATTTAATGAATTTATTAATCATAGTCCTCTTAAATCAAATCTTGAATTTTTAAACATCCCGCTAAAAGACGCGAAAGGTGCAGTGGCAGATTTTTATCGAGATAGCTTTAATAATATAGTTAAAACGATGGAAAAAAGTGCATTAGATTCAGCCTCTCAATGCAATGATGTTGAAGAAAAAAAGGCCATTATTTCATTTCCTAAACAATTTGAGCTTTGTAAAAACGAAATCATGCGTCTGGTAAATCAATTAAGCCAAGTAAACCAAGGCATTTATAATCTTGATATCAGAAACCTATTTTTCACATCAGGGTTACAAGGTGGACGAAAATATAATTTATTAGCAAAGAGTTGCAGCAATTATTTTAATTTACCCATGATTGCATCTGAGCATATGCAATTACATGAAACACCATATTTCTCTCGTTTTTTGGTCGAATCTCAAATCCTACCTGAAGCAAACTACGCAGGTGAAAACAAAGTTTATCTTCGTAAGTTAACCCGGAATAGTTATCTCACTCTTTCAGGCTGTACTTTAATCGTTATTTTAACCGGCTACATGCTACAGGAAACATTAATCAGTAATATCAATGTCATCAATAATTTGATATCGCTAGAAGCTAACGGTGACGAACTTTCAAGCCAACAGCACAGTTCAGATTTGAATAAAGAATTAAGTAAAGCTATCGCTAACATAGATCCAATATATGACGCTTGGATAGCGAGTAACAAAGCCCTTGAGCAAGAGGTTTCATCATTAAACCTAAGCCAGCTAGATGCAGCAACACAACTCGCTTATCAGAAATTAATACTTGATGTGAATGAAATACTCATCCCTATAATTGAAAAAGCTTATACGCAGGAAATTAGCCAACAACAAAATGACTATAACGAATCGTTAGCGTTACTCAAAGCATATTTAATGCTAGAACAAGTAGATAAAAGAGATATCACTTATTTAAATAAACAGACCAATAAAATATTAACGGATATTATATCCAATCAAAATAATGTCGAAAAGTCATCAAGATACTTAACAACATATTTTAAAAGTGATTTTCCTGCTGTGACTATTAATTTAGATTTGGTTAGATCAACAAGACGCTATCTATTATCAAAATCAAAAGTTGACATGGTGTATTCTGACATTCTATCACAAGCTAATGATATTGATTTAGGCTCGTTAGATATAGCCAGAAGCATCGGATTCGATTTTGATAATGTGTTCAACCCTCGCTTGAACAAAAAACAAATTACCATAAACAAAATTTATACATCAACGGGATTTAGTACATTTTATCGTCCGCACACTGAACTGCTATCAGAGAAGATCATTGCAGATGACTGGGTACTCGGTCTATCAAATAATACTGAACCAACAGAGCAAGAATTAGATATATTTAAAGCTAAAGTACGTAAAAAATATGCAGATGACTACATTAGTAAATGGAGGCATGCACTAAGTGAATTAAAAATAAAACCATACAGTAATATTATAGATCTTACTGATTCAATAGATCTAATCTCAGGACCGTCTTCACCATTAACGACGGTATTGAGACAGCTCTACGCAAATACCAAACTATCACCATCGAAAAAAGAGCTAGAACGACTTAACTCAAAAAATAAACTCATCAATAAGGCATTAGAAAAAACAACTGATATCGCAGAAAAAACATTTAAACCAGACTACTTACTTATGGCTCGAGTCGAGCAAGCCTTTTTCTTAATTAACCGATTACAAATAAGTGAAACAGATGAATCACCAACACCTTGGGATGAAATACTTAAAGCGCTAAGTCAAGTAAGAACTTACATGAAAGATATTACAGACTCACCAAATCGGCAAATGGCTGCATTACATGCAGCTAAAAAAAGAATGACCATTACCGAGTCAGATCCTTTGATAAGACTAAAACAGATAGCACAAAAATCACCAGAGCCAATCAGAACTTGGTTGTTAGACATAGTAAATCAAACATGGGCAATGATGCTTACAGAGGCCACAAAAGGCGTAGAACAGCTTTGGCTAAGTTCTGTTTACAGTAAATTTGAAGTAATTGGTATCGATAGATATCCATTTAATCGACAAGCAACTAAAGAGATTTCCTTAGAAGAATTTGATAATTTCTTTGCAAATGGTGGTGTCCTAGATAGCTTCATAACGCAATATTTAGCTGCATTTTATGATACCAACTTATGGCAAGAAAAACGGGTGGATGGAGAATATTTACAGCTATCTCAAGCATTAATAGTACAGCTTAAAAGCTTTAACATCATCAGAGATACACTAATTGATCATACGACAAATTCATTCAAAGTCCCATTTAACATAAAAATCATAGACTTAGACTCTAGCGTAATAAGAGCCAGAGTTGATATTGCAGATCAAATTATAAATTACTATCATGGCCCAAGTAAAGTCAGAGAGCTTGTTTGGCCTCCGAAAAGTGGAACTTTTGCCGTGAACTTAACAATTCAAGACATAACAAAAGAAGGTAAACAGCATATATTAAGCAAAAACGGGCAATGGGCTTTATACCGTCTATTTGATGATAGCAATATAATAATGTCTGAAAAAGGTGGGTTCACAAGCGAAATAAAAATTTCAGGGCGTGAACTTAAGGTCATGATACAACCTGACTCACCTAATAACCCATTTACACTTCCTGAATTATTTAACTTTAAATTACCAAAAACAATAAAAAAAGTTAATTAATTACATTTTAATCAAATCTAATTAAATGGATTGAAATTCAATGAACGCTACAATTTTAGCAGAAAAAACAACAATTGAGAATTTGGACAAATTAGATCGTAAAATAATTTCTATTTTATTATCAAATGGTCGTGAATCGGTAGCAAATTTATCTCGAAATATAGGTTTATCAAGAACAGCGGTTTCTGAAAGAATAAATCGCTTAGAAAAGTCAGGGATGATTAGGGGCTACACAGCTCAGTTACAAATCGACAGTAAAGAAAGGCTGGCGGTTACATACTTACTTATAAGCTGTATTAATGGCCAACGCAATGAAGTCTCAAGAATATTAAAAGGAGTCCCTGAAATCAGGAGCACGTGTATAACAGGTGGCGAATTTGATATAATCGCAAGATTAGAAGCGTCAACTTTATACCACATTCATATTCTGTGTGACAACATTGAAAATATTACAGGTATTAAAAAATTACAAACATCGATTGTATTGCATCAAACCGTAGACCGATAAAGCAGTAACTATTAACGCTCTCTATTTTAACTGCATCTGAACTATTTTCTAGAAAGATCCCGTGATAGTAATAATATTATCATTATCACGGGGTACTCCTAACCAACATGTTTGTCCCAAAGTATTCCCCTCCCCACCACCGAGTGTATTTTTAGGTAAGGTATTATTATTGACTTTTATTTTTATATCCCAAGCTAAAGGATCAATTAAAGTAAATTTCATTAATTCTTTTAGAACAATATTTAGTTCCTGCCCTGGTAAAAATTTTAAATAATGAGAAAAATCTAATTCATTAATGCATAAGTTAAATTTTCCCGATAAATCTGCGATTGTTTTACCTATATGTAAATCCTGACCCAATACACAATTACATTTGTTAAGGTGGTTAACTTGACTATCTGCAATACTTACTCGACGAAAAACCCATTCTTCAATACTGACATTATCTAACCCAAAACAGTGAGCAATAATACCAGATACAAGCTTAGGAGAGCGTGTCCGAGTCGATAATTGTCCGACATAAGATAATAACTTCGCCTTATCCAAACTAACACCATTGCAGCGTAATATCGATTCAGATAAACCGATAAAATTGAACAGGTGACTGGATAACATATCGTTAGCACCGCTTTGATATTGCACATGATGTCGATATTTTTTCCAAGTTTGATATAATAACGATAAATAGCGATTATGAAAAAAATCAAGAAAATATCTTACTGGGTTGTCATCATCCCGACCCGCTAATTTTTCCACATAAGAGCTTGGCAATGGTGAGCTGCTACCATGTAGACCTAAGAAATTAACTTCTAAATTAACATAATTACGACCGTCATATTGATAGCTTGTTATATTATTTATATCACTCTTGGGATAAGATAATTCAGGTGAAACAGAGAACTGAATATATTCATCAACAGTATACCGATTACCACCTACGCCTTTATACTTAATGCCATGATGACTTTCAAACTTCTTTTCCAGTAATGAAGTTAAGTAAAAGAAACTGTAATTATGTGCATTTTTTATTATATCATCCATCATAAAATCGGTTGCTGCCCCACTTTACTAGACCAATTATAAACTTCGTTATTCACTACATTTTCAACTTCAAGTTCAGTGAATGAGTTAATACTTGCATATAACCTTATAAATTCATTAAGTACCGAAGCAAATAAGAACATATCACCTTCATTAGTAAACATACTTGAGTTCATATCCATTTTTATCTTCATACCCCGTATGGATACCCCCTTATAAATACGTTCGATTGGCACCGTGAAGATATTTTTTATCCCGTCTAGCCTCTGCTGAGAGGTACGTTGGGATTGCCGATCGCTGTTAGCATTAAAGTCGTACGTTGATAATAAAACCTTTAACGCATCAATATTCGTAAGTGATAAATAGTTTAATGACATATTTGAAATTAACTGCCACTGTAATGCCCCGTTTATATTTGGACTAACTGACGCGGTTGGTTTTGATATATTGGTAAATGAAGCATACCCAGGTGAATTTTGAGTGGAATAGGTAATATCACCAATAATTAAACGCTCAGGGAGGTTCGCATTACTGCATGTGAGCTTCATAAGCACCGTTTCGCTCGATAGATTAGTTATTTCATTCTGGTGCGTGTAAAAAGAAATATAACGCTCAAAACCACTCCCAGAGGCCCTTTCTGCAACATTTGACTTATAATAATCTTGCTTTTCAAACGTATTAACCTGATGCTCAAATGACTCAAACTCTAATAACTGCTTACGCTTTCGTTCGTTATTATCCCAACTATCAACATTATTAATCGAGTAAACCTCATAATGATCTTGATTAAGACTTTGTGGTCTAACTTTATATTGAGTTTGCTTATGCTCAACCCTTATCGGATCAGCATCTTTATCGAATAGATTCACAATCGGTGTGCAGTTTAATTTAAAATGCTTATCTTTTATCACAACATCTAGCGGTAAGGCTCGGGAAAAAACAAAGGAAATTTTAACTGTATTACGTTGTGGTAAACCTTTTAGCCAATCCAATCCATTAAGATCAAAAAACATAAATTTTTCAGGTAATGAAAAATACTCTTGTAATAATCGATAGCCCGCGAACGAGTTTTCACCGTAAGGCAATAAGCTTTCATCATCACTGTATCCAACAGGACTGATCATTGAAGCAGGTAATCGCTTTCGGCTACCATCTCCCGTATCTAGCTCTATATAATCCAAATAACGGAATAACCAAAGAAATATGCTCATCGAGATATAACGTTCACCATTTAAATAAAACCTTAATGTGTCAAGTCCAATGCGAGCAAGTTCAAGATCATTTTCAACGCTAAGGTTGAGGCTAATGACAGAACTAGAACGGCTATTTTCTTGTTTAACACTATTTATTTGGATGGGATATAAATCAACGTTATAACAAGTTTTAAAAATGCATTTCGTACCATCAACCAATTTACTGGCCATTTCAACACCAGAGGCAACACGTGTTTTCTCTGTGACACCGCCACTGTTCGGAGTTAGCTGAGCAATACACATTGAAGGAATAGAGCGAGTATAATGGGGCCATAACAATGTCATTAGAGATTGGGTTAATTCTGGGTATTCATCATCTATTTTTTCTCTAATACGTCCAGTTAAAAACGCAAAACCTTCTAGCAATCGCTCAACGTCTGGATCGTATGTACTTTCTGATAAGAAATTAGCTAGCTGAGGATGTTGCTTAGAGAATTCATTTCCCGCTTCTTTTAAATAAGTTAGTTCACTTTGAAAATATCTAGAGTTACTCATTTAATTGCCCACTCATACGTTAAATTGTCCATTTACTCCCATATGAACATCTATCGATAATGGCATATTTATTCCATTATGAGAGATATCTCCAGAGATACTAAAATTAAGCTGTAGGGGATCCTCATTGCTCTCTCGATACAACACATCGACAAATTTTATTCGAGGTTCAAATTTTTTAATTGTATATATGATATTTTTTCGAATGTTTGATACTAAATTAGTATGGTTAGATAACACGTCGTTAAAATCTGGTAGTCCATAATCAATACAGGTCATCGCATTACCTGCATGAGTATTAAGTAAATCGGCAAGATGCTGATGAATAGACTCGATTAAATGCCTCTGCGATATCACTTTTTCATAGCTATTTTTACTTTCACCTAACTCAATACGTTCGAACAATCTATAACCTTTTTCCATAAACCATCTTATAATTAAGCAGTGATACACGATCACCGCTTAATATTCACTGTAAATAAACCTTAAATTTGGTCTAATTTACCAACTAAAGACAAATCAAAACTCGCCCCCATATATTTAAAATGAGGTCGAACCGAAAGTGAAACTCTAAACCAACCCGGATCGCCATCAACTTCTGATACGTTGATCTTAGCCGCTCTTAACGGACGACGACCACGCACTTCTGAAGGCGGATTCTCTTGGTCAGAAACATATTGGCGTATCCATTTGTTTAGTTCAATTTCTAAATCTGAGCGCTCTTTCCACGAACCAATCTGTTCACGCTGTAAAACTTTAATATAGTGCGCTAATCGGTTAATAATGAACATGTAAGGTAATTGTGTACCTAATTTATAATTCATTTCAGATGTTTTACCTTCCGGTGTATTTGGAAACACCTTCGGTTTTTGAACTGAGTTCGCAGAGAAAAATGATGCATTGTCAGATCCTTTACGCATAGTTAATGCTATAAAACCTTCCTCGGCTAATTCGTACTCACGGCGATCAGAAATAAGAATCTCTGTTGGTATTTTAGTTTCGATTTGTCCCATCGATTCAAAGTTATGAATAGGTAAATCAAATACTGCACCACCACTTTGCGGCCCGATAATATTTGGGCACCAGCGGTATTTAGCAAATGAGTCTGCTATTTTAGATGCCATCGCGTATGCTGAGTTACCCCATAAGTAACTGTCATGGCTACCTGTAACAACTTCATTATAATCAAATGATTTAATAGGATTGTCTTCCACAGAATACGGGCTACGTAACATAAATCGAGACGCACACAAACCTAAATAACGCGAATCATCACTATCACGAAGAGCCCGCCACTTAGAATATTTAGGACCTTCAAATACCGATTTAATATCTTTGAGCCCAGGCAATTCTTCATAACTGTCCACACCAAAGAAATTAGCTGACACAGATGAAATAAATGGGGCATGGGACATAGCGCCGACGTTTGACATATATTCAAGTAACTTGATATCAGGCGATGACGAATTAAATTGGTAGTCACAAATAACAGCACCAACCGGTTTACCACCAAATTGACCATATTCACGTGTATAAATTTGATTATAGAGACCAGACTTAACGACTTCAGGTGCATCATCAAAATCGTCTAAGACTTCATTTTTTTTCGCTGAAATAAGCTCTATTTGAATATTTTCACGGAAATTAGTATGATCGACAAGGTACTTAAGGCCACGCCAAGTTGATTCAATTGCTTGCACTTCTTCATGATGTAAAATGGCATCAACTTGTGATGATAATTTAGCATCAATATCTGAGATCATTAAATCAACTAGTGATTGCTCAACCTTTTCAACAGCATTATGGCTGAGTAGTTCAGCAATAAATGCCTCAACACCACGCTTAGCAACATCAAAACCTTCGTCTGTAGGTTTTAAACGTGTTTCATTTAAAATACTGTCAAGTAACGAACCTGATTCAGCCAGACTTACGTCTTGCTCTGCTGTTTGTGCATCTAAACTCATACTAGCTCCTATCCTTCTTCCGTTTTATCAACATTTAGTTCTTCTAACAATAGCTTACGAGAATCTTCATCTTGAAGAATTGATGCAATTTTCTTACGAAAAGCAGGTACATTACCAAGCGGTCCTTTTAAAGCAACCAACGCTTCTCTTAAATCAAGTAAGCTCTTTAATTCAGGTACACTTTCAGCTATCGATTCAGGTGAGAAATCCTGGATACTATTAAAAGTAAGATCAACCGTCATTGGGTGAGCGTCTTCCTTACTAAGTCTATCCTCAACTTTCACTATAATATTTGGAGAATAGCCTGCAAGTACATCATTAAAGTTATCTTTATCTATATTAACTAATGTACGATCTTCAATTGGTGTTTCATCTGCTTTTGCAGAAAAGTCACCAATAACAACCATACTCAAAGGTAATTCAACCTCTTCACTTACATCACCAGTAGGTGGAACATACTTAATATTAATACGCTCTTTTGGAGCAACTGAGCCATCGTTTGACATAACAATCCTTATTTATTAGGTTTTCGGTTTTAAGATTTCCACTCTTGATACTTATCAGGTATATCGTCACTGTTTTCATAGATATTACTTAAAGTTAAATTGACCAGATAATCAAGTTGTGTACACAGAACAGGTTCCCAATTAACTAAATTCATGTCACAACGTATAGGCCATAATTTTTCAATATAAGGCAAACATAAATGATGTAATCCAGCTAATTGGTAAACCTTAATGATTTGTAAATAGTTCATAAATCGTCCTCTTCCTGAACTATCACTATCGAGATCTTTTGATATATCAAAAATAAAGCTGCCGATATTTTCAATATCAACATAATCAATTTCAGTATCAAACACGAGTGAAGTACCAGAGGTATGCAGTGGTTTATCATTGGCGTCTAGCCATGCAGTTGTTTCAATATCAGCAAATGGGATATTATTTGAAAACCTTAATGCTGCTATTCCTTTAAATTTTTTAGACAACGCTTGCACCTCTGATTTAATGGCTTCAGCAGCATCTAAATAATTTAATGCTTTTAATGCTTTGTACTGTATGAAATGACCAGTAAGCCAGAAAGGGCTATTTATCAGTGTTTTTTCAAGCTGCTTAATTAGCTCAACAGTCGGGTTTTCAGTGGCTAAACTCTGATACTCAGCACATTTATCGGCTGATATAGCAAGGCTCAAAAGCGTTGTCTTAGCATCGTCAGAAGACGGAAGTTCATCGATATCACACCAGGCTATATAGCGATTTATTCTATAAGCTAAGCCGAATCCGATCTGATTAGATAACAGGTAATGAGAAAGGGTTCCTAATGAGGCCTTAAGCGTACCTGCTGTAGAAAAATCAACATCGAGTTCTTTTGCTATGACTAGTGGCGTAACGGCGGTATTGCTCTTATTTTCATGACTTCGATTATCACTAGCATTCGCACTTTTGGCTTCATTTTCTACAGTCATCTGTGCAGTGCTAACTGGCTCAGGTACAACAGGCACTAATAGCAAGGGAGTCAGAGTGTTAGCTAACCGATTGAAATTAACATCGATGTCTTCAAATATAGAAAATAAAGCTGAACTTACTGATTTAGCTAATGCTTCGCATTCAAAGATTATTGATTGATCAACAGCATTAACATCGATTTTCGGTAAAACAATGTCCAGTTGGTTTAACAACCAATCTAGCACACCGTCTCGACCTCTTTTACGCCGCGGATAAAGCTCTTTACCAAATATGGTAATTGCATTAAGTAATAATTCAAGTCCATCACGCAACCCTACAAATTGCTTACGTTCCACCATAGAACGGATTAAATAGCACAGAGGTTTAAAATCTTTGCTGTGTGATACCAACACTTCAGTTGACGTCGCATCAACGACTTTCCAATCAACCGTTTCACCAAAAAGCGAACCAAACTTCTTAATCTCTGATTCCATTACCTCATAACAAAATTCGTATTTAGCATCTTCTCCTGCCGGAGATGAATTCGAAATCGGCTCTAACAATGCCACAATCTCTGGTAATTTCATTATATGACCTGCTCACTTTTTGTTAATTTAACAAGTAACCTTTGTATGATGAGTGCACCATCAAGCGTGACTTTGGAGATATGTTTTTTAGCCAAATTATCAGTCACTATTTCAGTTAAAAGAACACGTGCGTCTTGAGCTCGTTCTGGCGATATTTTCGCTAACTCTTTATAAGCTTTGTTAATTTTCGTATTTGAATATATATATTTTCCCGTTACCGTTTGAAACAAAATATATTCAGAACGTGCAATAATAAGCGAATCTATTTTTTTGGATAATATTTGGAGGGGACCGACATAATCTTCCAGGTGCTCTAATAATTGAATAGAGTCCGTATAACGAGATTTTGATTCAAGCAATTCAACACGCGCCACAACAGCGTTAATTAGCTTCTTATAAAATGCTTTCGAATAATAAAAATCATTCACTTTGGCATTCAATAATGCTTCATTATTTAGCCTAGCCACACTTTTAGTATCCCCTTTTTCTAGATACTTTATAGCTTGTTCAATTGATATACCAAAAGACCCATTAATATCTACAGTATCCGATATCAATGTATTTACATTAGCCAATAATTCGACAAAGGATGTCTGAACAAGGTTAGTGCCAGGTAAGGTAGGCGCTGAAATATGCTGACGTAAATCAACAATTTGTTGCTTAAGTTGACTTAATTTATCTAACTGCTCTAATGGATAAGATTGGTTCTTAACAATAACATCCTGATTATCAACATAGCGTTGCTCAGCTTCAAGCTCACTCACTCTATTAGCACGTGAATACGCATTATCTTCTAAGCTTATTAAGTCCTCATACAGTTTGTTTTCAGCATTATTGTTCACAACGATAAAACCATAGCCTAATATAATAGAAAATAAGAGCGTAAAACTGAATAAAGCAATAATCCCGGCATAACTGACATTCGAACCAAAAGAAGTCTCTTTACCGCTTGCCTGCGTTAAAACCAAGTCAGCATTACGTAAACTATTAAAAATAGGCATACCAGATAGAGATTTTGATTTTATGTCTATTTTAGCCAGCTTTTGAGCAAAATTAATGGGGGTCAAACCATGACTTCGCGGTGAAGAAAGAACAAAATTTAACAATGCCCATATATGCTGCGGAATATCACTTGATCCCTTAAACTTAGAGATATCATCTGCGAGATTAGCGCTGGACGTACTTCCGATAAATAAGTGATAAACGACAACCGCTAATGAATACACATCATCCTGTGGTTCACCGATATGGGAATCAATAAAAAGAGGAGATGCATACCCAAGACTTGCTTCAGCGTAACCGTCACTTTCATTAATATATTGCGCAGCACCAAAATCGATTAACCTAACCGCATCATCTTCATCAACAATAATATTTGATGGTTTAATATCTAAATGGCACACACCTTTCGTATGCATATACTCTAATGCACCAGCGACTTGATAAATGAGCCAAGCAATATGGTCGTGACGAAAACCCTTAGCTGAATAACGATTCACTTTTTCAGCAATCGATTCACCTTGAACCCATTCATACATAAAATAAGGCGTATGAAGTTCTGAACTAACTTTAATAAAGCGGCTAACACTTGGATGTTGACTTATTTCAAGACAAGACGCTTCAGCTAAAAGCTGTTTTTTAGCCGATTCATCATTAATATTGACGATAGTTTTGCAACAAATTTGTTTATCTGGTTGATCTTTTTTTGCAAGTTGATAAATAATTGTTGAAGATGAAGGCGACGTGATTGTATCTACAATATCAAATTTAGCTGACAGCACATCAATTAATTTAGGCTGCTTTGCTCGCTCAATATCTTCCTTTTTTTTATTTTTCTTTTCAATAGCCTTCGCAATAACGCTATTAATAAACTTAGTTTTTACGTTATCTACTTCAGACAAAACTTGCTCTTTTCTAACTATAAAAGGGTATGAGCAATACTAGTTTACTTTAACCTTTCATTTCAATAGCATTAAAAAAAACAAGCCTTTTGACTGGGGTATTAGTTATTCCGACTATGAAAAACATCATAATAACCATTATGATTTGTAGTAAAAAAGAGACTAATTGGATTATTCTAATGACAACCTTAAAATAGCGCACTCTTCTTCATGATTAAATAAGAACAAAGTCGTACTTAATTCGGTTGAAATTTCACGATTGGCTAGCGTAAGACATACCAACGCAGAAGCATTTCTTAGGTAGCCCCAAAGTTCATTCACTTGTGTAATATTATCCGGTTCAATAAAGTATTCACTTCTGGCTCCTACCGCAAAACCATAGTTTTCAGAATGCGATCGTGAACTCGTCATATCACTATAAATCTTACCTAGATTATTCGTTTTATTACTGCAGGCTTTCACTAAACGTGAACAACCGCGCCTATCCTTATTATCATAATCGACACGATAATCTACAATTTTAGACTCTGCGGTTAATTTTAATGTACTCAATAAATTAGCCTTAACAAGAACAACACCAGCAGCCCCTTCACTCGGAATTACTCCCCATGGATATGTGGATGAAAACAATGCTTTATTCTCTGCATAATAATCAAAATCTGCGGCTGGATTGTCCAGCGAAATTGATATAATCGCATCACAATGTTTCATTTCACCTAACATTGTTTCAATAAATTCGCAGCCATTTTTATGGTGTAAACTGACTCGAGAAATGAACACCGTATAAGGACTACTATCAAACCAGCTATCAAACATTTCCTTTGATATACTATGTGGTAACGATAAGAGTAATGGTAAGGGTTTCAGCGAACGATGTAATTTGTTGAGCAAACTGTTTAATAATAACTCCAATACTGAAAAAACACGCTCAGATGGCTTACTTTCCTGAATAAAATCCATATGTCCGATGGTTTTATTCACCCCATCATATTCATCTTTCTTAGTATCAAACCGGCCAAGGTCTGCCCTAGCTAAAGCAACCGCTAATGGTAAGTTCATACCTGTAGGCAACACAGCATCAGAATTTAGAATGAAAATATCTTTTCTATCAGTCATATATATCCTATCGTTTATTAAACCGAGTTAAAACGAGCATATGTTCACGACCTTGACAAGGAAATGATGCAGAGAATGTGGCACTCACAGAGTTATCCTCAGTATCAAAAAACAGTGTATGTAAATCCAATTTCTTTGTCTCCTTGGTATTATCTGAATATTTGACTTCTGCTTCATAATTTTCTTTTGGAAGCGTAAACATAACTACGCCATCATGGTTAAAACCAGAAAGATTAATCCGTTCCCCTCCGTTCAAAAAACCCGAACATTGTTGATCAACCGGTGCCGATTGATAAAATGCCAGATCAAAATCCATTGGTAAAAGCGGCCGCCGATGATTAAACCAAGTATCGTCAAATGAACCCGCTAAGCGATAACGTTGTTGAAAAAATGTGGGTAAACTACCAAAGCCAACAACGGCCATTTTTTTCGGGTTTAAATTCCAGTTCTCAGAAATATTAAATACCGAGGGTACCTGTTGAGCCTGCAGTTCGCTCATATTTTTGCCGACACCACAACCAATACGATTACGCTCATCAGTACCTCCAACAGCATGGGTATAATCAATATCTCTTACTATAAATGTCGATGGTATTGAGGGAATAATACTCCCCGATTGAACAACCCACTCTCGGTCACCAACAACTTTAATTTGCTTATCTATATGCCCTTCAACAAATAAACGGCAAATATGTTCTGCACAAGGTGATTTTTTAAATGTTTTAGCTTTTCCGTTAATAACAATGTCAGTATTATTTTTATGAATAGCAAAGTCATGATCAGATATGACGGGAGATAAACCAGGCTCCCCCAAATAAAGAGGATTATCTAAGATATGTAAATTATTAGCGTCTTCATCCCAAACTGTACCATCTAAGACCCAACGTTTTTTTAATGTTGCAACCCACACTTCCAAGCCATCGTGATCACGTTGAAAGCGCCCACTTACTGGATAAACTAATTCTGTTTCAATATCCCACAACTGCATTTTTTTCCCTCACGTTATACCGTTCCTTTGCAACACAATTACTTCTCATTTTACTTAATACAGAATATTGACGCTCGGCCTTAACTAATGAGTTCCAAGGGAAATACCCTCTACATATAACGCATAATTCTTTCCATATCCACATTCTTAAATTCGCAGTAACTTCAACACTTGCTAATAAATTTAAGCTATTATCAAAGTTTTGTAGATCTCCAGAACGCCAAAATGAAAATACAATTTCACTTCGTTCTCCCCACCACGTTTGAATCTCTTTGACAGCAACTGAGTAATCAATATCAGTCCCAATTTGACTTGGTAATACAGGTAACTGAGTACCAAAAATGACATATAGTGCAACGATCCAAGATTCACCTGTATCTTCATTTATCTCGCTTAGCATAGCGATAACCTGATTAACATCGCGACTATCGCCTTTTAAAGCAAATCGTACTGTAGCTATCGAACAACTAGGCTCAAAAGCACTGTGTGTGTATTCTGAAACACCCAAAATATCACCAAATATCGCCAGTTCATCCACAGTAAAATTTGGGTCATATTGAGTTCTAAACCACTCACGTCTATCTGGACGAGACAATAAATGTTCAAATACATTACTAGGTGTAACAGGTTGTTGAACCATCCAATCACAGCTTGATGGAAGATTTTGAGTCACTAGATATCGATGCATAATCTCTTCATCAATAGTGCAATCTAAGCTTAGCAATGTCATCGCAAATTTCGATGATAACTCCCCGCGTAACTGTAACGTGTCGAACAACAAAGATGAGCGTATTGAGCTTGACTGAATCAATATGCGTGATGCAGCACAAAATCCCTCACTATCAGATAAACTTGCGATACTTTTCCATGATGTCTCACTTAACGCATCAGCAATACTAATCGCAAAAAAACTAGATCTATTGTCTATTTTTTCTAAACCAATAGATAAGAGTGCCCATAGAGCAACGTCAGGATACGAATCCTTGAGAAAATAAATATACCCCACATCGATTTTATATAACTCGATAAATACATTATTTAACTGCGTTAATTTTTGAGTCACTAATGTTAAATAAGGTAATTGGGCAGAAGGAAAACCAGAATTGAATATATTTTGGCGCTGCTTGAGATAGAAAGAAGCTGTTTCTGCAGCCAGTGTCGACTTATCGATACAAAAACGAGATTGTGAAGTGTCTATACTGGTTACAAGGGCGACTGCATTACTAAGCTCTAGGCGCAATGAATCTAGATGTTTGTCATCTAACCTCTGAAGGTTGTTTTCGCTGTTAATAATTTTCTGTAATTTATTCATTATAAATCATCTAATTAATTGATATTGTTGAACCTCGAATTTGTTGGGCTTTTTCTGCTTGGGTCGTGATATATTTTGCAGAACTAGTCAGCCGCCCATCGCGTCCACTATATGTACTAGAAGTACAACCACTTTTTAGCGTTAGCTCTTGCTCAGCTTCGATAATAATAGAACTTGCCTTTAACTTTAACTCTCCATTTCCCTTCACTAATGAAAAGAAAATATCGGTAACGACAGGTAAATTAATATCGCCACCGACAAATTCAACTCTGCATGTCAATTTGTTTTCTATCGCCAAGTTAAGCTCTTGCGAGGTGAACAAACGCCCCAATTTTGCAGTTAACCCTTGAGAATACGGATTACCGTCAAAATCAACACGTACAGTGTCCATCGACTCTTGTATTGCTAGCACATGACCAAAGCGGGCCAAGATGGCACTTGGTTGTGCCTCGGCATACTCGCTTGACAGCATATCAAATGAATCAACTTGTTTATTTTTCATTAATTAACCGCCACTTTTCCGCCTTTAATCACAACTTTATCGCTGCCTTCAATCATAATAGAAGAACCAGATATTTTAATCGATCCATCACTGTTCATCACCAACTGAGATCCCCCTGTTTTGAACACAATTTTATCTGCACTGACAATTTGCGTTGCACCATCTGCTTTATAAGAATTATTCCCCGTAACAGATACGGTTAAATTACCACCCACAGTTTGTAAATCGTCAGCCGAAATATCGACAGCACGTGACGCACCAACAGTTAAGTTATAGTTTGAACCTATGTCTACATCATCATTTTTAATAATTTTAGTTGTTCTATTTTCACCGATATCAATAGCCACATTCTTTGAAACTGACTGTGTTTCATTTGCGTTATATTTCACCGTAACATCTTGCTCAACGGTTTCAGTAAAGGTGCTATTTACAGTTGTCGTTTTATACCCATCAATGGTTTCATTATGATCACCTTTAATTTCGTTAGTTTGATGTCGTCCAACCTTTAGAAACTCATCATTTGTAATATCTCTGAACCGGTTATTTTGAACCAATGTCGACATATCTTTCTGCGCTCTGATATACACCTCTTCTTGATTGGCTTCGTCTTCAAAACTTAACTCATTAAAGCCCGTCCCTTTATGGGTTTGTGTTCTGAAAGTTGTTTTCGTTTTATTCTCAGGCAAGCCGTAAGGTGGTAAATTCAAACTATTATAAACAGCCCCAGTTACGAGCGGACGATCAGGATCACCATCAAGAAACGTGACGATCACTTCATGACCTATGCGAGGAACACAAACAGCCCCCCAATTAGCACCAGCCATTGTTTGTCCAATTCGGATCCAGCAACCTGCGTTTTCATCGTTTTCGCCATAACGGTCCCAATGAAACTGAACCTTTATTCGACCAAGTTTATCGGTATATATCTCTTCATTTGCAGGACCGACAACAACAGCCGTTTGTGGACCATCAACGACAGGAGATGGCATTTTAGGCGCTTGGTACTCGACATCACGAGGAATACAAACAAAACTGTTATCGTAAGTAGTCGGAAGGCCACTACTTTCTTTTTCATGTGCCTGAGGGTTGTAGCCATTATGACTCACCCTTAAAATGGTAAAATCTCGATTTAATGTTGTTCGAGGGTGATTCTCTATATTAATGCTATACCCAGAGGCTAAGCGCATAACATTACTTGTACACTCTATCTGTTCACTATCTACAACGTACTCGGCAACATGTTCCGAGACTTTTTTCTGACCCGAATCCGGATTATTATAGCGGCCAGGATAGTCAAAACTAATTAGATCATCATTTAGCGCAGCAGTGCTACCCATTTCTAACGGGGTATTAGGGTGAATATAATTATAATCACGTTGAACAACAGCCCCTGTTTTAACTCTATTAATACTTTCTAAATTAAGAATATGTTCACGGTCAGCATTACCACCGCTATCAGATTTAAATGGTATAGCCCCTTCGTAAGAACTGTTATTATTATCAGAAACTAACTCTACAATGGCATCATTACTATCAACAATCACCATAGTATGCATCTCTTCGGTGTGCTCAAAATAATACCAAATGCCATATTCAGCCATTAATCGCTGTAAGAACACACTGTCTGACTCTCGATACTGTAAAATATAATCTTGAGATGCATAAGTTGATGACAGTTCTAATCGATAATCACTGATACTCGCTTTGCTAAGTACTTCATCAATAATATCTGTAACCGCCATTTCTTGGAATATACGGCAATCTTGACGTTGCGATAAAAACCAAAACTGCGGGGCTAAAATCACTTGATACCGACTAACGCTCTTGCCTGAACCAAGATAGCGAACTTCACTGACCACGCCATGAAATTGTTTCGATACATCTTCACCTTGTCCATATAGACTCAATAACGCAGGCTGCCGTATCAAGGTATCAAATGGTATATCAGCATCAGTTGAAAGTAATGATAGATGAATATGAAACGGTTTTGATATTTCTTCTGTAACGTTAAAGCTTTCAACTTTAAATTCAAGATCGCAGTCATTTACTTTAAATTCAAATCGAACCATATCTTTCACCTGATGCAAATAAAACGTCTAAAAATAAGTAGATTAATTATGGGGGAATAAATCGAAGTATAGATGGGGACAACAAGGTCCCCATCTATCAGCAAAGCTAAAATTAAGCTTCGCGAGGTGCACGCCAATCATCGTTACCAGCAGTACCACATATTTCGTGTGTTACTTCGATTGCACGGTAAGTTAATTGCAATACTTCTTCAACAACACGCGTTGATGTTGCATCATCTTGACAATGCGCCATACGAGTATCAATATCAACAATCAACGCATCAATCAATTTAATTGTATAGTAATGCTCTTGCTTACCTTGGATAGACGTACGGTAAAAGTTGATGTAACACTCAGGTAGTTTTTCACCACTTACCAGTGAATTGAAAAGCAATGGAGAGCAACGGTCTTGTTGTTTCGTTACAATAACAGGACGATGAACACGTTGGCCCGTTGGTTGACCACTTTGTGGGTCTCTTGGCACTGTTAATACGTGATCAAGTTCTTGTACTAAGAATTCGTTAATATGTGCTTCTTGCCATGTGTTACCGACAGAATCTGCAGAGTATGCATCTTTAGTAATATGACCTTGAGTTTCACCGTTGATAGACATATAAGCTGGAGTTGGCATTCGTATTTCCTTGTTTTATTTAATATTTAGTGGATTAAGTTATCGTGACCAAATCGCTAATCACTGCGATACCGGTATACAAGCAAAAGCTATGCCAACTCGAAAAATTAAAATAAAGGAACCTATAAACAACAACTTAAAACAAAACAAGGTATGAGTTCAATAATATACTTAACGTTTAAACAACAACTTATTGTGAATGCTAACAATTTATTGTGATAACCCAAACTAACAAAAAAACATATTTAAAATAATGCCTTACGAATAGCATTATGGGCATTATGAGCGATAAAACATCGTTTTAACTAAACAAGGGTAGATTTTACATTCATATTGAATTAATAGACCTGCATTCTAACTAGTAAACGAGCCAAAAACCCCTCCCCTTAAAACGCGATTTTATTTTTTACGTATAATAGCAATCAAATCAAACAACTAGGCTAAGCTATTAACACATGATAAATATAAACCTATCTTCATTAATACAGCGTTTGCACCCTATAGCAAAAACAGCATTAGAAGATGCTGCTGCGTTAGCAGTTTCTGAGCAATCCGCCGAAATTCAGATCGAGCATTACTTATTAAGCCTATTAGAAAGACCAAACAGCGATTTTGATTTATTACTTAATCAATACGATTGTTCTGAACATTTATTGCGTCAATCGATTAAATCTTCATTAGATAATTCAAGCAAAGGATACGGTGGTAAGCCTGTATTCTCAGCTCTGTTAATTGAATGGTTACAAGAGACATGGTTAGTATCTTCACTGGATCTGTCGCAGACACAAATCCGAACAGGTGGATTATTACTCACACTGGTCAGTAACCCTCTGCGTTATGGTCAGCATGGTTATGCTTCATTATTCGAATCAATAAATACTGAAGATATCAAGCGTAACTTTACTGCGTTAACAACCAATTCAATAGAATCTCAACGTGAAAGTACAGAGCAAGAGTCAGCAAGAGAAGAAGGCTCTGCCTTAAGTAAATTTACGACGGACTTTACCGGTAAAGCACGTAAAGGTGAAATCGACCCGGTATTCTGCCGTGATAAAGAAATTCGCCAAATCATTGATATTTTGGCTCGTCGCCGCAAAAACAATCCGATAGCAGTTGGTGAACCAGGTGTTGGTAAGACTGCCGTCGTTGAAGGCTTAGCCCTAAAAATCGTGCAAGGTGACGTACCCGACATTCTTAAAGGCGTAGAGTTATACGGCCTTGATATGGGTCTGTTACAAGCAGGTGCAAGCGTTAAAGGTGAATTTGAAAAACGCTTAAATGCTGTATTAGATGAAGTTAAGCGCTCTCCTACCCCTATTATTTTGTTTATTGATGAAGCCCATACCCTCGTTGGTGGTGGCAATCAAGCAGGTGGTAGTGATGCAGCGAACTTATTAAAACCAGCGCTTGCACGTGGCGAAGTGAAGACCATTGCAGCAACGACCTGGTCAGAATACAAGAAATACTTCGAGAAAGATCCGGCCCTTGCACGTCGTTTTCAACTGGTAAAACTTGAAGAACCATCGCCTGAAGAAGCTGCACTCATCATTCGCGGCTTACGTCCGATTTATGAAAAATCACATAATGTATATGTAAGAGACGATGCCATCATGGCTGCAGCAACCTTATCTGATCGCTATATAACAGGTAGACAGCTACCCGATAAAGCCATTGATATTATAGATACAGCTTGCGCTCGTGTTAACATCAGCCTTAATTCGATTCCCGCACCAATTGAAACGCTACAACAAAAAATTGCGGCTGCTGAACGCGAGTTATCTGCCTTAAAACGTGACCAGCTGCAACAAACGGGTGACAAACATCGTCTCGCTACGATCCCTGCATTAGAACAATTAATTGCTGATGCACAAGCCGAACTCGAAACGCTCGATCTGCAATGGCAAAAAGAAAAAACGTTGATTCTTGACATGTTAGCACTACGCAAACATTTGCATGTGCTAACAACGCCAGCGGCAGATCGCCAGAATACAGATACAGATACAGATACAGATACAGATACAGAAAATACTGATAAAGCATCACTAAACGAACAAGAGGTTCGTATTGCTATCCAAGCGTTACAGGAACAACTTGATCAATGCCGTGGTAAACAGCCACTCGTCCATTTTGAAGTAGGTCCTGATGAAATTAGCCTTGTCATATCCGATTGGACTGGTATTCCAATGGGTAAGATGTTGCAAGATGAATCGGCAACGACGTTAAATTTAGAATCGGTATTAACCGAAACGATCAAAGGGCAAGCGCATGCTATTTCAGCACTTGCAGAAGGTATCCAAACAGCGAAAGCGGGGCTTGTGAATCCAGACGCGCCAACGGGTGTATTCTTGCTTGTTGGTCCAAGTGGTGTAGGTAAAACAGAAACAGCCAGAGCTATCGCAGATCAAATGTTTGGTGGCGAACGTTTCATGACAACAATTAACATGTCTGAATTCCAAGAGAAACACACCGTATCACGTTTAATTGGCTCACCTCCTGGTTATGTAGGTTACGGTGAGGGAGGCATGTTAACCGAAGCGGTTCGTCAACGTCCCTACTCTGTCATATTGCTGGATGAAGTTGAAAAAGCAGACCCTGAAGTGCTTAACCTCTTCTATCAAGTGTTTGATAAAGGCACATTAAATGATGGTGAAGGCCGCACTATTGATTTCAAAAACACGCTTATTTTAATGACAAGTAATCTCGCTACCCACGAAATTGTCTCGTTGGTTCAACAGTCAGCCGATATCCAAGTAGGGACCATTGCCGAAGCAATTCGACCAACGTTAAATAATCATTTTAAACCTGCGCTATTAGCACGTATGAATGTGTTGCCTTATCTGCCATTAACAGATAAAGCGATGACAGATATCATTAATCACAAATTAAATACAGTCTCTAAACGTTTAGAAAGTCATCATAAACTGACCTTGGATTATGATAATGATCTTGTTGAGTTTGTGTTGGGTAACTGCCGTTTAGCTGAAACAGGGGCGCGTAATATTGATGCTGTGATAAATAGACAATTACTACCACAACTATCAAATCAATTACTTGCTCACGGTAAAAATGAAAATGATTCTAAAGTGACTGTGAATGTCGACGAACAAGGAATCATCCAGTATGCCTTCAGCTAATACGAAGGAACTGAACAATGCACTCTTTGCGATCAGCCAGTCTTTGGCTGATCGCAGCCAATTAGCGTCAACACTCGACGCTATTTTGGTTGCTGCACGTCAGTTAACAATGGCAAAACATGGTATTATCTATGTTTTAGATCAAACCAAAAAATCATTAATGCCAACCGCCGTACACAACGAGGGCAAGACTCAAACCGACCATGCTTGGCAGCCACTCACCTTAAATGCTTTGCAAGACAACGACCCTTTTAGCTATGCATTACAAACAGGTGAAGTTGTTTTGGTGAATGAGTTATACCAATATAACGGATACAATTGCAGCCATATTTATGAGGTAGAGCTTATAACAAGGCAGCAAAGTCAAAACCTATTGGCATGGCCTTTAATTAATAGCCAAAAGCAAACCGTTGGCTTACTTGTGTTATTGGATATGCAAGTGATTGATGACGAACAAAGTTTAACCTCGTTCACTCAATTAGCAGGGGCAAGTATTCATCAAGCAGTACTGTTAGAGCAATACAATGCAACAATCAACCTCTTGTCTGAAGATAACAAAGCGCTACTAAAAGAAAACAAGCAGCTTAAACAACGTAAAACCAATGACCACTCGGGCCCTATTGCAGAAAGTGATGAAATGCAGCAGGTACTGTCTCGCTTACAGCGTATCCTTAGCCTTCCGGTCGATGTTTTGCTACGCGGTGAAACCGGCACAGGTAAAGAAGTTGTCGCTAAATATATCCACGAGAACTCCACCCGCGCTTCGCAACCGTTTATTATACAAAACTGTGCTGCGATTCCAGAGCAATTGTTAGAGTCAGAATTATTCGGTCACAAAAAAGGCGCATTTACTGGGGCGGATAAAGATAAAATAGGCTTATTTGAAGCAGCAAATGGCGGCACTCTTTTCTTAGATGAAATTGGTGATATGCCATTATTGTTACAAGCTAAACTATTACGTATTTTACAAGAACGAACCTTACGCCCGATCGGGAGTACCAAAGAAGTTCACATCGATGTTAGGGTCATTGCAGCAACACACTGTAATTTGATGGAACAGATTAAGCAAAATAGATTCCGAGCAGATCTGTTTTATCGCTTAAATGTATTCCCCGTTACGCTACCACCATTACGCGAGCGCACCAAAGATATTTTACCTCTAGCAGAGCACTTCATCACCTTAATGAGCAAGCAGCTAACACTTGCGCATTCACCAGTAATGAGTCCACGTGTACGTAAACAGCTTACCCAATACGCATATCCAGGTAATGTTCGAGAGTTACGTAATATCGTTGAACGGGCGGTATTGCTTTCTGACTTCGATATTATTGATCATATCGAAATTAATGATGAAATAGCACCACAATCATTCGATTCAGACAATATTGTTCATGCGGAATTTGAGCACGTTGCCGTCGATGCATCGACATCATTAAAAGAAGTAGTGGGTAATTATGAACGTGAGGTGTTACTCAAATATCTCAACTCTTACAATTGGCAAACCAAGCGTGTCGCAGACGAACTGGGCTTACCTGTAAGCACGCTTAGCCACAAGATGAAGAAGTATGACATCAGCGCAGCGTGTTAGGCACGCTACGCTGCTAGCCTCAGTTACAAAACATCAGCACCGCAGACTTAGTATGCTACGGCGTATGGGGACTATAACGTAGTAGAAACCATCGTCTTTAACGCTTGAGGTAATGGTTCTACCGTTTTCGCCTTTATCGGGTCAGTGATCCAGTCAATCAGCCTACTTTCTTGCTCCTTTAATGATAGCGCATTCCAGATGACAGCCGAGTCTTTACCCACATTATGGTTTCCAGCTTTACCCATCTCTGAAAATGGTGCTGGCATGAACTTGCCGTTTTCTGACAATCGCACTTGGTAATCGGATAGTAACGCGGTATTAGTCGCGCTACCTGTTTGAGTGATATGAGATATGTTCAAAAGCGAATACTTATATGCATTTTCTTTTACACTAACTGGATCACCAAACGTATTTAGGATCTTACCAAACGGCCTTAATCCTTTCACTTTATTCCCTGACAGCGAAACATAATCGAGATCAAACTCAACTTCATAAACAACATATGCAGTCTTGCCTGATAAATCATTCTTGTCATTCAATTTAATTAAACTTTGCGTCACAAAGTCACTCAGCTTAGTCGTTTTCTCATCTTTTTCGAGTCTCCATTTGGCATCTTTCTTCAATACACCCAAATAACGCATATAAGCTTGATAACTTGGCCCTTGTTGCATTTTTGATTTATCTGAATTCATCATTATCGAATCAAAACCGCCAATATGTAGCCCTAGCGAGGTTTGTACTCGACGCCAATCTTTTCCGGTATCTTCGTAATAAGACTTATTATGCGTTTTACTAATAAATAAAGCTGAAATTTTAAATGGGGAAGCTGTCGACCAAGTAAATGCAGATTCGGGTAATACTGGATATATTGAATCACCCAAGCCCATTTTAGGAATAAATTTTATCTGGCTGTTACTCGTAATTGCGAGATAACATGCAGCTGGATTTTCAATGATATTTTTTACCGAACCTTTCTTCACTTCAGCTTCAGTGACGAATTCAGGGATCAGTAAATCACTTTCACAAACAGTGCGCGGCATTTTTCCAAAGCCACTTGCCAACATAAGTTGATGACGATGTTCGCCATGTAATCCAACAGGTAGTGACGATGTAGCAGCTTGAGTAACCTTCGCATTTGCTACTGTTGCTGGCATATGGTTTGTTGATAAGTCAATATTATATGTTTTACCGATTAGGCTAAAAGCATATTCCATTTGTCTAAATCCGCCTTCAGCAGTATACATTGCCAATAGTTTTTCTTTATCCGAAAATAAATATTTTATCGTATCAGTAAGCCAAATTTGGTTTGCAGCCTGCCAATAATTATTCAGTTCAGATTCTCCAACTAAAGGTTTAACCCCCTTAATCATGTCATCACCCCAATAATAAAATGGCTCAAACTCTGTGGCAACTAAGCGCGCCTCTTGCTCATCGTCGCTAATATCTGGATTATTATGCTCATTATTAAAAAAATCCGCTAGCTCATTATCACAATCGACAGAAAAATCAGTCAATGCCATCGGGTGGAATAATGTGTTGAATTTAGGTCCGCCAACATCAAACCCAAATAACTCTCGGCGGTAGCCAATATTAGCCTGGAATATTTGCTGATTTAAATCATCTTGATCACTTTTCCACAGTACAAGCTGCCATTTCATTCGATGGAATGGCGATAACCTTGCAACTTTTCCTGCAGCTGTTCTTTGCTTAAACCAGTTCGCATAAGTAACCCAATGCTCCGAACCATAAGGTTCTAAATCATGGGGTTCTGCAACTAACAAACGTATAAAACCAATTTCCTCATGCTTAACGACACGTTCAAAAGGATGCATATGTTTAACTAAACTATATAGCCCATCTGTTTTATCTTGCTTAAACAGTTTATTTTGAACTGGGAAAGCCCGATTAAAAGCCCCTTTTGTACTTGTATACTCAATACCGTAATTTTTATAATCTGTATATTTAGGTTCAACCGTCGAGTAACCAGATATAAAATTGCTACCTTTTTTAACAGGGTACATAGCTTCATATGCTTTTTTCATCCTGTCGGACAATAGCTGCTGCTCCCACACAGTGGCTAAGCTATCAACGTTATAGCTATGTAATATCCAAGCATCATTGTCAATATAGGTTTTGATATAGCCTTCTATATCATATTTAGCAATGTTCTTATCCCGCGCACATTTAGCAATTAAAACGAATAAACCATTTAATGCTAATGCACGCATTTTGTAACGCTTAATGAGTTCTTTTGCAACATTAGAACTACTAAGATGCTCACTTAAATCTTTGACTGTAGAAAAATCGTGTTCTCCAAGTTGCTCATCAATCTCACTGAGTTCTCGCAACATCATCTTACTTTGTAGAGCAAGTTTATCTAGACTGTTTATTTTACTCATTCTGTCGTTAGATTGCTTAAAGTAATAATCCAATAACGTCGCATCTAATACCTGACTCGCGGATTTAATCAAACCGGTACTTTCTTTTACCAGCAAGACCCCTTTTGCTCCAACAGCAAGGCCTGGGATAAAACAGCTAACGCCAACAGCACTTTCAAACAAAGCAAGCGCTAACTCTCTTTCCAATGCCTGTTCACTGTTAAGCGCGGTCATTTCACTAAGTCGAGTCAACTCCATTGCTCGAAATCCACTGCGACTTGGCGGTAAACGTAATGCTAACTCTGATACATAAATACGGACTTCAACACGGCGATTATTCTTCAACGCGGGATTATCACGATTAATATCATCACCACTGGCTTGCACAATGACTTTGCTCTCTCCGTAAGCTGCGACCTTGACTCGCTCTCCGAACTTAGTAATATTCTTAAATTTATTTGCAACGGTGTTAGCACGCTCGAATGAAAGTTTTAAGTTATAACCACTAGTGCCGTTTTGGTCAGTATGTCCTTCGATCTCAATCTCTATATTTAGATGTTCATTCATGACTTCAGCAAGTTCTTCTAGGTAATCAAGGGACCCTTTATCTTCAACAATACCGACATCAAAATTAAATAGCAGTTTAAGCCCTGCGCCACGCCCATCTTGGAATAATGAGACGTTTTCGTCACTGCTTGCTTTTTCTGCAGTGACTTTATCTAATAGTGTTTGTAATATATCTTCACCAGACTTGCGTTGCTTGCTCCAAACCGGAATAAGTTTCAGGTAATGAGTAGCGACATCATTTACTTCTGCTTTACGCTTTTTGGTGAGCTTTTCAGCTAGTTCGAGCTGTTTGTTTTTATCCGCTAAATCAGCCATGGCATAAAATGAACTTACCGCATTGAGTCCTGTAAAGCCGAGTGACGATAACGCTGGACGCCAGCCGGTTACACCGTTAAGAAACCAACTTCTCGGTAATCGACTAGCCAACACTCCATATTGACCATTTCGAATAGGGTTACCCACATTCTCAATGAATTTTTTGGTATTTAAGATATAATTACGAAACAATGCACCGGCACCAAGCATTCTTGCTTTGTTTAGCGTGTCTGCGGTACGGATCTCTTGCAGTGCATCAAATGCCGCTTTGGTCGATGATATGCCAAACATAAATTCAAGACCTGATACCATGGCATCGGGTAAGGTTTTTTTATCGACTTGCGACCAGAGCGTATTTGCAAGGGCTCCCATTGCATCCATTTTTGAATCAGGATCTAACGCGATATTAAGCCCAGTATCAGCAATATTAAGCCCTGATTTTTTTGCTATTTCCCAAATCGCACCACTCATTTCCGCTATGCTGCCCACGGCTTCCAGTTTGTCTACCTCCCCTTGTTTGTACTGCTGCAATCCGGTCATGTATTCAGGGAATTGATTCATCAGGGATTCTTCAAGGGAGATCATGTCACCGCATACAACAGCTAACTTTCCAAATGCGCCGACTTGACTTAAAGAGATGTATTCACGAAGTTCGTAAGTGACAGACATTAACAAACCTTCTTCATTTCGCTCCTTTACAACATTTTTTACATCATCTAAAAATGCAGGCATTTCTCCCAATTCACGACGATTAAATACAATACGTAATGTATACATACCATCGACAAATGTTTCGGGGTCAACTTGTAATAACGCACAAGGTCGCTTTTTTCCCTCTTTCAATGTTGCAGTTGATTGCGCCAATAATGTTTCAGGGTCTTCGGATTTGTCATTAAATCGCAGCAAAGAGACGTTAACATTTTTATACTCAGGGGTTGAAAACACAACACCACAAAAATTAAACGTGGGCACCAAAAAGCCAGTTAATGGTTTACCGATATCATTTACGCTGTAGAGCCAATCATTATAGTTCTGCTTTGCTTCAGTTAATAACTCACCAGGTTTAGCCCTGTAAGCCGGGGCTAGTTGCGACAAATCCAGTGTCGATGTGGCAAAAGAGATCGCCTTAGTCATCGAGTTATAAACATCACCTTCATCATTGGTGATTTTACTCGCCATACTTTTTAATTTACCGCATATATCACCGACACTTGCTGTTGATGATGCAAGCTCGACAAGCATTGATAACGGCGGGAATGTGAGTTTATAGTCGCCCGATATGCTGTGTAGAGGCGCTGCTTGACGTAATATGTCATGACTATTCACCTCTGAATGACAAGATGTGCCCACACCTAAACTATACAAACGCCCTTTGGCATTGGTTCCCCATAACATGGGTTTTTCATCGCTATCAGCCTTGCTTGCGATGTTTACAGCAACCGGAATAAAAGGCAATGGCCGGACATTTTTCAGGGCTGTATTTTTACTATGATCTTTATCTTCATTTAGTGAAAAGTAAGTTTTTTCACCTTGTATTAATTCAGAGTTAAACATTGCCCCAAACAAATAAACAGGCTGACCTAAATCTTTCACTAGTGATTCACATGTTGCCATTATTTACCCTCCTTAGTAAAAAAACGACCATTATTGGCGAATGCATTGTAAACATTAGATAATCGAGCACTACGACCCGTTTTAATGACCGACCAGCTTGTATAACTTAATTTATTACCGGATTTATCTTGAGAGTACATGATAATTCTTGCCGCGCCTTCTTGATATTCATCACCATTAACACTGATATTTTCCATGGTGTGTATTTTCCATTTATCTTTACCTTTATTATCAACCGCAAACCAAGTCTTATTCTCAACATCAATAAACACTTTATGATAACGGTTTTTAGCCCAAGCGTATTTACCGTTGGCACTGATAGCACGCTCTCTGTAAATTCGCTCTTCTACAGTTTTTGTATCGTCCTCTTCAGTGAGAATGTCATAGAGTCGTTTATTATCCGACTCTCTGTACACAGCGACTCCGGCATCCGATACAACAATTCTTTTCCCGCCATAAATCACCGTTTGTGGCGTCAGTCGAATATCAACAGCCTCTTTCTTTTTCGTTGCAAGGGTATATTTAATGTATTCACGCCCGTTAGAATAATACAAATAGCTGCTGTCTTCAGCCCAGACCAAAATTGGCAGTGTCGAGCTTGAACCGAGTATGATTGACTCTTGGGTTTTTAAATCAAATAAAACTTTATTAAACCCTGCGATAGCATTGTTTGTATAAGCCAAATAACGATTATTTGGTGAGCGACGTAATGTCCCTATACTTGTTCCTGAAAAATCGTCTGTGACTAAGCGTAAATCGGTACCATCAATTTTCATGCTCCAGATTTTTTCACGCTTTTCATAGGCATCGCTTTTCATTTTTCGTGAATTACCGTTATCCCAAAAGAACTGTAAGCGAGGTTGGTCGTATGATTCTGCATTATCTAAATCTTCACGTGGCCATTCTTTGGCTTTGTAAACATTGTACTGAGGCATCCCCAATGGGTGACTTTCGTCATCATAAGTAATGTAGTTATGCTCAGTCACGTAATCACGCTTTTCGGTGATGACCTCTGCAACAGGCTCGGGCTTAGTCTCTGTTTTATTCACTGCTGGTGAAGGTTGACCGCAAGCTTGCAGTAACAACATTGACAACCCCAGGAGCAAAACAATACCTTGATGCTTTTTCATTTAAATAATTCCATTATTTAGTTTTTGACTTTTATTTTGATAAGTCACGTGATTAAACAGTACGTGCAGAAAAGCCGCCCGCGTTTTAATTGGGGATGGATTGCAGAGTATTGATATGTGGTGCATGTTCATGCAATCTCCATAACCTAGCCGTTAAATGAGTTGCAGTGATGTTAAGCTGATTAGACTTAATGAAGCGATTTGGTTTACAACAGAAATGATAAATAATTTTAGGGTTTAGTTCAAGCGTATTTTAGCGTTAAACACTAAATAAACAAATAGTTAAGACGTCATCCTACAAAGTTCATATAAAGGCGCAGCTTGGCGTAATGTGTTATGGCTATTCGCGTTTTGATGACAAGATGTGCCCACACCTAAACTATACAAACGCCCTTTGGCATTGGTTCCCCATAACATGGGTTTTTCATCACTATTAACCCTGCACTATCAACTTTGGACTATCAACCTTGCAATAACAAGATCGATAGTCCAAAGAACAAAACAATACCTTGATGCTTTTTCATTTAAATGGTTCAACAATCATGACTTAGCAGCCTCAATAAAGAAACGACCACCATTGGCAAATGCATTGTAAACATTAGAAAGTCGAGCACTACGCCCTGTGTTAATAACTGACCAATGGGTATAGGCTAGCTTATTTCCTTGTTTATCCTGAGAAGACATACTAATTCGCCCCGATCCTTCTTGATACTCATCTCCGTTCACACTAATATTGCCAGTATGATTAAACTGCCACTTATCCGTGCCCTGATTATCAACAGCAAGCCAAGTCTTATTCTCGACATCAATAAATACTTTATTATAACGATTTTTAACCCATACATATTTGCCGTTAGCACTGATAGCTTTGTCTTTATAGATAGCAGTTTGATTAGGGACTGACTTATCTTGCATAGTTGCAATGCCATAAAGTTTCTTATTGTCGGATTCTCTGTATACATTCACGCAACGATCTAATACAACAACACGCAGACCGTCATATATCACGGTCTGCGGTGATAAATCGATATCCACAGCCTCTTTCTTTTTCGTCGCCAGAGTATACTTAATATATCGACGCCCATTGGAGTAATACAGGTAACTGCTGTCTTCGGCCCAGACTAAAATGGGCAACCTCATTCCTTTTCCTAATATTATTGACTCTTGGGTTTTTAAATCAAATAACACTTTATAGAGACCATCGGCAGCATGATGAGCATAAGCTAAATAACGATTGTTTGGTGAACGGCGTAATGTTCCTATACTTGCTCCGATAAAATCGTCTGTGACTAAGCGTAAATCGGTCCCATCAAGCTTCATGCTCCAGATTTTTTCACGCTTTTCATAGGTATCATTTTTCATTTTTCGTGAATTGCCATTATCCCAGAAGAACTGCAAGCGAGGTTGGTCGTATGACGCTGCATTGTCCAAGTCTTCACGCGGCCATTCTCTAGCTTTATAAACATTGTACTGGGGCATACCCAACGGGTAACTTTCGTCATCATAGCTAATGTAGTTATGCTGGGTTACGTAATCTCGTTTTTCGGTAACAACTTCTGCGACAGGCTCAGGTTTAGCTTCTGCTTTATTTGCTACTGATGCAGGCTGACCACAACCTTGCAGTAACAATATTGACAACCCAAAGAGAAAAGCAAGGCCTTGGTGGTTTTTCATTTAAACAATTCCGTTGTTTGGTTTCTTATAAGCAATATGATCACCGTAATATTTAAATCACAACAAATCAGTAATTGCGATGTTTGCATGAATGGACATAGCTTCCTGTTTATCATGCAACTCAAAACCTGCGCAGTACCGTTTTAAATTAACGTTTTTGACTTCGGGTAACCAACCTGTAAAAACAATTTCTTTGCGATGTTTGTCAATAAACTCGGTTTCTCTTAAATAAACCTTTTGACTCCATTTATCATCAACACAACTTAATTCAAAATAGTCATCTGACTGGTCACAATGAAGGTCGATAATGTAGGTAAACCGAATAGACGGTGCAGGCGGGTTTAAATAAACACCAGCGGTATTAGTCCCCAACAACCCTTTCAATAACCCTACATTTTGGCCGTCGGGTAATGGGCTAGCAATTAGCTCTGAAACCAACGTATTGTCGGCGTCAAAATGTTGTGAGTCACTGTAAGCAGCTAACCCACTAAGATCGACTAAACGACTATCTCCTTCACTTTCTAATTTACTCAATTCAGATAAAGTTAATTGACGTTGGCTATACAGCATGTTGAGGTCAGTTTGCACTTCACCTTTAATTTTGTATGGCACCCAGATGTTTGATAACGGCACACCCGCTGGTTCACGTAATACTTTAAGTCCTCCTTTAAAGGGACTTTCAACTGTATCTAACTCGACAACTAAATGCTCTCCATCCTCTCGGTAACATTCAGCCGTTACTTTGTCTTCCGTTAAGCCAAAGATTCGAGCTGAACCAAATTCATCAAGAGCACCTTCAAACACCAGATCTCCGTTCTGATAGATAGCAAATTTGTCATCAGAACAAAGTCGACCATATCTATCTTCATCAAAAAAATTAATATTTACATGCCTTGTTTTTTTAACTGTTTCAGCCTGTCGATTTCGGTAATATTCTAATTCCACATCACAGAAATAGCCTTTTTGATCAACGCTTAACTCTCGCCACACTTTGTTTTTCCATAGGACATACATATATCCTGATTCGTATAGGCTTATTTTATTTTTGTCTTGATCATCACCTACATAATATTGCGGAAAAACAGGAACTAAAACATTATCCCACTCGGCCATTTCCATGCTTTTGTCAACAGGTTCTATATTGTCAACGAGCAGTAAAGTTAATGGCTCAGGACGGCCTTGAAGAGGTATCGCGAAATACAAGGTTTTGGGTTCTTTTTCCAATCCTTTAAAAACAGCTAAGCTACGATGTTCTGCTGTAATGTCTTGATGAGGTTTCGTTATTTTATAGTTTTGAAGATCTGTTTTACTTAATCGAAGAAAGGTTGGTTCACTACGCCCTTGCCCTGCTAACTCCACCACTATTTTATGTTCGGGCATAGGTTCGATTGGAACATATGTTGTCTGCGGAGCCAGGTATACATCGTCTTTTACTGCAGTGAAATTTGCTTTAACAACTTTGGGTTTGTCCGTGGCTTTAACTCTTTCGACATGCTGCTTTATCACTGGAAATGAGGCAAATTGGGATACTGTAATAGGTACAGTTCTTGGGTTCAATCCAAGGGCTATCCATTGACCACTTGACAATAGCCGCTGCATTATCGTTAGGATCTGTGGATCACTAGATTGCTCAAAGGAAGTACTTAATTGACTAGGCAATGGCCTGAGCACAGATTTAATATCGCGTACACGCGAGAGCTGGCTAATAACTTCACTAGGCAGCTGCAGGAACGCCAGCTCTTTATGGGTTAACTTGGAGCTGGGTATAAATTTATAGAGCGTTTGCATTGTATCTCCACAACCTAATGATTAAATAAGTTGCAGTGATTTAAGTTGATTAGACTTAGTAACGATTTGGTTTACAAGGAGTTTAAATAAATATAACGTGAAGAGCAATAGGTAAGGTAGAAATATTAACTATCGATGGTTAATATTTTTTGAAGGTTAGATGTGTTTTTGTTTTTAGTTCGTTAAAGCACTAACTTTCCCGTTTCAACTTCCCGTCGTCACCTTGAGATTATAAAGCGCTGCTTGTTCATCGTAGTTCGCCGTCGCGGCTTCAGTCGCCGTGATCACCGTATCACCAACACCAACCATCGTGACCAGTCCCTGACTATCAACCGTCGCCACACTTTCTAACGACGAGCTGTATGTGATAGTGCCACCATTACCCTCAGTCGCTTCGCGGGTTAAGCCCTCATCCATCGTTTTACTCACATCGCTGGTATCAAGTACTAAAGGTGTGCCTGTTCCCGTCGTCACCTTGAGGTTATAAAGCGCTGCTTGTTCATCGTAGTTCGCCGTCGCGGCTTCAGTCGCCGTGATCACCGTATCACCAACACCAACCATCGTGACCAGTCCCTGACTATCTACCGTCGCCACACTTTCTAACGACGAGCTGTATGTGATAGTGCCACCATTACCCTCAGTCGCTTCGCGGGTTAAGCCCTCATCCATCGTTTTACTCACATCGCTGGTATCAAGTACTAAAGGTGTGCCTGTTCCCGTCGTCACCTTGAGGTTATAAAGCGCTGCTTGTTCATCGTAGTTCGCCGTCGCGGCTTCAGTCGCCGTGATCACCGTATCACCAACACCAACCATCGTGACCAGTCCCTGACTATCTACCGTCGCCACACTTTCTAACGACGAGCTGTATGTGATAGTGCCACCATTACCCTCAGTCGCTTCGCGGGTTAAGCCCTCATCCATCGTTTTACTCACATCGCTGGTATCAAGTACTAAAGGTGTGCCTGTTCCCGTCGTCACCTTGAGGTTATAAAGCGCTGCTTGTTCATCGTAGTTCGCCGTCGCGGCTTCAGTCGCCGTGATCACCGTATCACCAACACCAACCATCGTGACCAGTCCCTGACTATCTACCGTCGCCACACTTTCTAACGACGAGCTGTATGTGATAGTGCCACCATTACCCTCAGTCGCTTCGCGGGTTAAGCCCTCATCCATCGTTTTACTCACATCGCTGGTATCAAGTACTAAAGGTGTGCCTGTTCCCGTCGTCACCTTGAGATTATAAAGCGCTGCTTGTTCATCGTAGTTCGCCGTCGCGGCTTCAGTCGCCGTGATCACCGTATCACCAACACCAACCATCGTGACCAGTCCCTGACTATCTACCGTCGCCACACTTTCTAACGACGAGCTGTATGTGATAGTGCCACCATTACCCTCAGTCGCTTCGCGGGTTAAGCCCTCATCCATCGTTTTACTCACATCGCTGGTATCAAGTACTAAAGGTGTGCCTGTTCCCGTCGTCACCTTGAGATTATAAAGCGCTGCTTGTTCATCGTAGTTCGCCGTCGCGGCTTCAGTCGCCGTGATCACCGTATCACCAACACCAACCATCGTGACCAGTCCCTGACTATCTACCGTCGCCACACTTTCTAACGACGAGCTGTATGTGATAGTGCCACCATTACCCTCAGTCGCTTCGCGGGTTAAGCCCTCATCCATCGTTTTACTCACATCGCTGGTATCAAGTACTAAAGGTGTGCCTGTTCCCGTCGTCACCTTGAGATTATAAAGCGCTGCTTGTTCATCGTAGTTCGCCGTCGCGGCTTCAGTCGCCGTGATCACCGTATCACCAACACCAACCATCGTGACCAGTCCCTGACTATCTACCGTCGCCACACTTTCTAACGACGAGCTGTATGTGATAGTGCCACCATTACCCTCAGTCGCTTCGCGGGTTAAGCCCTCATCCATCGTTTTACTCACATCGCTGGTATCAAGTACTAAAGGTGTGCCTGTTCCCGTCGTCACCTTGAGGTTATAAAGCGCTGCTTGTTCATCGTAGTTCGCCGTCGCGGCTTCAGTCGCCGTGATCACCGTATCACCAACACCAACCATCGTGACCAGTCCCTGACTATCTACCGTCGCCACACTTTCTAACGACGAGCTGTATGTGATAGTGCCACCATTACCCTCAGTCGCTTCGCGGGTTAAGCCCTCATCCATCGTTTTACTCACATCGCTGGTATCAAGTACTAAAGGTGTGCCTGTTCCCGTCGTCACCTTGAGATTATAAAGCGCTGCTTGTTCATCGTAGTTCGCCGTCGCGGCTTCAGTCGCCGTGATCACCGTATCACCAACACCAACCATCGTGACCAGTCCCTGACTATCTACCGTCGCCACACTTTCTAACGACGAGCTGTATGTGATAGTGCCACCATTACCCTCAGTCGCTTCGCGGGTTAAGCCCTCATCCATCGTTTTACTCACATCGCTGGTATCAAGTACTAAAGGTGTGCCTGTTCCCGTCGTCACCTTGAGGTTATAAAGCGCTGCTTGTTCATCGTAGTTCGCCGTCGCGGCTTCAGTCGCCGTGATCACCGTATCACCAACACCAACCATCGTGACCAGTCCCTGACTATCTACCGTCGCCACACTTTCTAACGACGAGCTGTATGTGATAGTGCCACCATTACCCTCAGTCGCTTCGCGGGTTAAGCCCTCATCCATCGTTTTACTCACATCGCTGGTATCAAGTACTAAAGGTGTGCCTGTTCCCGTCGTCACCTTGAGGTTATAAAGCGCTGCTTGTTGCTCGTAGTTCGCCGTCGCGGCTTCAGTCGCTATGATCACCGTATCACCAACACCAACCATCGTGACCAGTCCCTGACTATCTACCGTCGCCACACTTTCTAACGACGAGCTGTATGTGATAGTGCCACCATTACCCTCAGTCGCTTCGCGGGTTAAGCCCTCATCCATCGTTTTACTCACATCGCTGGTATCAAGTACTAAAGGTGTGCCTGTTCCCGTCGTCACCTTGAGATTATAAAGCGCTGCTTGTTCATCGTAGTTCGCCGTCGCGGCTTCAGTCGCCGTGATCACCGTATCACCAACACCAACCATCGTGACCAGTCCCTGACTATCAACCGTCGCCACACTTTCTAACGACGAGCTGTATGTGATAGTGCCACCATTACCCTCAGTCGCTTCGCGGGTTAAGCCCTCATCCATCGTTTTACTCACATCGCTGGTATCAAGTACTAAAGGTGTGCCTGTTCCCGTCGTCACCTTGAGATTATAAAGCGCTGCTTGTTCATCGTAGTTCGCCGTCGCGGCTTCAGTCGCCGTGATCACCGTATCACCAACACCAACCATCGTGACCAGTCCCTGACTATCTACCGTCGCCACACTTTCTAACGACGAGCTGTATGTGATAGTGCCACCATTACCCTCAGTCGCTTCGCGGGTTAAGCCCTCATCCATCGTTTTACTCACATCGCTGGTATCAAGTACTAAAGGTGTGCCTGTTCCCGTCGTCACCTTGAGATTATAAAGCGCTGCTTGTTCATCGTAGTTCGCCGTCGCGGCTTCAGTCGCCGTGATCACCGTATCACCAACACCAACCATCGTGACCAGTCCCTGACTATCTACCGTCGCCACACTTTCTAACGACGAGCTGTATGTGATAGTGCCACCATTACCCTCAGTCGCTTCGCGGGTTAAGCCCTCATCCATCGTTTTACTCACATCGCTGGTATCAAGTACTAAAGGTGTGCCTGTTCCCGTCGTCACCTTGAGATTATAAAGCGCTGCTTGTTCATCGTAGTTCGCCGTCGCGGCTTCAGTCGCCGTGATCACCGTATCACCAACACCAACCATCGTGACCAGTCCCTGACTATCTACCGTCGCCACACTTTCTAACGACGAGCTGTATGTGATAGTGCCACCATTACCCTCAGTCGCTTCGCGGGTTAAGCCCTCATCCATCGTTTTACTCACATCGCTGGTATCAAGTACTAAAGGTGTGCCTGTTCCCGTCGTCACCTTGAGGTTATAAAGCGCTGCTTGTTCATCGTAGTTCGCCGTCGCGGCTTCAGTCGCCGTGATCACCGTATCACCAACACCAACCATCGTGACCAGTCCCTGACTATCAACCGTCGCCACACTTTCTAACGACGAGCTGTATGTGATAGTGCCACCATTACCCTCAGTCGCTTCGCGGGTTAAGCCCTCATCCATCGTTTTACTCACATCGCTGGTATCAAGTACTAAAGGTGTGCCTGTTCCCGTCGTCACCTTGAGGTTATAAAGCGCTGCTTGTTCATCGTAGTTCGCCGTCGCGGCTTCAGTCGCCGTGATCACCGTATCACCAACACCAACCATCGTGACCAGTCCCTGACTATCTACCGTCGCCACACTTTCTAACGACGAGCTGTATGTGATAGTGCCACCATTACCCTCAGTCGCTTCGCGGGTTAAGCCCTCATCCATCGTTTTACTCACATCGCTGGTATCAAGTACTAAAGGTGTGCCTGTTCCCGTCGTCACCTTGAGGTTATAAAGCGCTGCTTGTTCATCGTAGTTCGCCGTCGCGGCTTCAGTCGCCGTGATCACCGTATCACCAACACCAACCATCGTGACCAGTCCCTGACTATCTACCGTCGCCACACTTTCTAACGACGAGCTGTATGTGATAGTGCCACCATTACCCTCAGTCGCTTCGCGGGTTAAGCCCTCATCCATCGTTTTACTCACATCGCTGGTATCAAGTACTAAAGGTGTGCCTGTTCCCGTCGTCACCTTGAGGTTATAAAGCGCTGCTTGTTCATCGTAGTTCGCCGTCGCGGCTTCAGTCGCCGTGATCACCGTATCACCAACACCAACCATCGTGACCAGTCCCTGACTATCTACCGTCGCCACACTTTCTAACGACGAGCTGTATGTGATAGTGCCACCATTACCCTCAGTCGCTTCGCGGGTTAAGCCCTCATCCATCGTTTTACTCACATCGCTGGTATCAAGTACTAAAGGTGTGCCTGTTCCCGTCGTCACCTTGAGGTTATAAAGCGCTGCTTGTTCATCGTAGTTCGCCGTCGCGGCTTCAGTCGCCGTGATCACCGTATCACCAACACCAACCATCGTGACCAGTCCCTGACTATCTACCGTCGCCACACTTTCTAACGACGAGCTGTATGTGATAGTGCCACCATTACCCTCAGTCGCTTCGCGGGTTAAGCCCTCATCCATCGTTTTACTCACATCGCTGGTATCAAGTACTAAAGGTGTGCCTGTTCCCGTCGTCACCTTGAGATTATAAAGCGCTGCTTGTTCATCGTAGTTCGCCGTCGCGGCTTCAGTCGCCATGATCACCGTATCACCAACACCAACCATCGTGACCAGTCCCTGACTATCTACCGTCGCCACACTTTCTAACGACGAGCTGTATGTGATAGTGCCACCATTACCCTCAGTCGCTTCGCGGGTTAAGCCCTCATCCATCGTTTTACTCACATCGCTGGTATCAAGTACTAAAGGTGTGCCTGTTCCCGTCGTCACCTTGAGATTATAAAGCGCTGCTTGTTCATCGTAGTTCGCCGTCGCGGCTTCAGTCGCCGTGATCACCGTATCACCAACACCAACCATCGTGACCAGTCCCTGACTATCTACCGTCGCCACACTTTCTAACGACGAGCTGTATGTGATAGTGCCACCATTACCCTCAGTCGCTTCGCGGGTTAAGCCCTCATCCATCGTTTTACTCACATCGCTGGTATCAAGTACTAAAGGTGTGCCTGTTCCCGTCGTCACCTTGAGGTTATAAAGCGCTGCTTGTTCATCGTAGTTCGCCGTCGCGGCTTCAGTCGCCGTGATCACCGTATCACCAACACCAACCATCGTGACCAGTCCCTGACTATCTACCGTCGCCACACTTTCTAACGACGAGCTGTATGTGATAGTGCCACCATTACCCTCAGTCGCTTCGCGGGTTAAGCCCTCATCCATCGTTTTACTCACATCGCTGGTATCAAGTACTAAAGGTGTGCCTGTTCCCGTCGTCACCTTGAGGTTATAAAGCGCTGCTTGTTCATCGTAGTTCGCCGTCGCGGCTTCAGTCGCCGTGATCACCGTATCACCAACACCAACCATCGTGACCAGTCCCTGACTATCTACCGTCGCCACACTTTCTAACGACGAGCTGTATGTGATAGTGCCACCATTACCCTCAGTCGCTTCGCGGGTTAAGCCCTCATCCATCGTTTTACTCACATCGCTGGTATCAAGTACTAAAGGTGTGCCTGTTCCCGTCGTCACCTTGAGATTATAAAGCGCTGCTTGTTCATCGTAGTTCGCCGTCGCGGCTTCAGTCGCCGTGATCACCGTATCACCAACACCAACCATCGTGACCAGTCCCTGACTATCTACCGTCGCCACACTTTCTAACGACGAGCTGTATGTGATAGTGCCACCATTACCCTCAGTCGCTTCGCGGGTTAAGCCCTCATCCATCGTTTTACTCACATCGCTGGTATCAAGTACTAAAGGTGTGCCTGTTCCCGTCGTCACCTTGAGATTATAAAGCGCTGCTTGTTCATCGTAGTTCGCCGTCGCGGCTTCAGTCGCCGTGATCACCGTATCACCAACACCAACCATCGTGACCAGTCCCTGACTATCTACCGTCGCCACACTTTCTAACGACGAGCTGTATGTGATAGTGCCACCATTACCCTCAGTCGCTTCGCGGGTTAAGCCCTCATCCATCGTTTTACTCACATCGCTGGTATCAAGTACTAAAGGTGTGCCTGTTCCCGTCGTCACCTTGAGGTTATAAAGCGCTGCTTGTTCATCGTAGTTCGCCGTCGCGGCTTCAGTCGCCGTGATCACCGTATCACCAACACCAACCATCGTGACCAGTCCCTGACTATCTACCGTCGCCACACTTTCTAACGACGAGCTGTATGTGATAGTGCCACCATTACCCTCAGTCGCTTCGCGGGTTAAGCCCTCATCCATCGTTTTACTCACATCGCTGGTATCAAGTACTAAAGGTGTGCCTGTTCCCGTCGTCACCTTGAGGTTATAAAGCGCTGCTTGTTCATCGTAGTTCGCCGTCGCGGCTTCAGTCGCCGTGATCACCGTATCACCAACACCAACCATCGTGACCAGTCCCTGACTATCTACCGTCGCCACACTTTCTAACGACGAGCTGTATGTGATAGTGCCACCATTACCCTCAGTCGCTTCGCGGGTTAAGCCCTCATCCATCGTTTTACTCACATCGCTGGTATCAAGTACTAAAGGTGTGCCTGTTCCCGTCGTCACCTTGAGGTTATAAAGCGCTGCTTGTTCATCGTAGTTCGCCGTCGCGGCTTCAGTCGCCGTGATCACCGTATCACCAACACCAACCATCGTGACCAGTCCCTGACTATCTACCGTCGCCACACTTTCTAACGACGAGCTGTATGTGATAGTGCCACCATTACCCTCAGTCGCTTCGCGGGTTAAGCCCTCATCCATCGTTTTACTCACATCGCTGGTATCAAGTACTAAAGGTGTGCCTGTTCCCGTCGTCACCTTGAGATTATAAAGCGCTGCTTGTTCATCGTAGTTCGCCGTCGCGGCTTCAGTCGCCATGATCACCGTATCACCAACACCAACCATCGTGACCAGTCCCTGACTATCTACCGTCGCCACACTTTCTAACGACGAGCTGTATGTGATAGTGCCACCATTACCCTCAGTCGCTTCGCGGGTTAAGCCCTCATCCATCGTTTTACTCACATCGCTGGTATCAAGTACTAAAGGTGTGCCTGTTCCCGTCGTCACCTTGAGATTATAAAGCGCTGCTTGTTCATCGTAGTTCGCCGTCGCGGCTTCAGTCGCCGTGATCACCGTATCACCAACACCAACCATCGTGACCAGTCCCTGACTATCTACCGTCGCCACACTTTCTAACGACGAGCTGTATGTGATAGTGCCACCATTACCCTCAGTCGCTTCGCGGGTTAAGCCCTCATCCATCGTTTTACTCACATCGCTGGTATCAAGTACTAAAGGTGTGCCTGTTCCCGTCGTCACCTTGAGGTTATAAAGCGCTGCTTGTTCATCGTAGTTCGCCGTCGCGGCTTCAGTCGCCGTGATCACCGTATCACCAACACCAACCATCGTGACCAGTCCCTGACTATCTACCGTCGCCACACTTTCTAACGACGAGCTGTATGTGATAGTGCCACCATTACCCTCAGTCGCTTCGCGGGTTAAGCCCTCATCCATCGTTTTACTCACATCGCTGGTATCAAGTACTAAAGGTGTGCCTGTTCCCGTCGTCACCTTGAGGTTATAAAGCGCTGCTTGTTCATCGTAGTTCGCCGTCGCGGCTTCAGTCGCCGTGATCACCGTATCACCAACACCAACCATCGTGACCAGTCCCTGACTATCTACCGTCGCCACACTTTCTAACGACGAGCTGTATGTGATAGTGCCACCATTACCCTCAGTCGCTTCGCGGGTTAAGCCCTCATCCATCGTTTTACTCACATCGCTGGTATCAAGTACTAAAGGTGTGCCTGTTCCCGTCGTCACCTTGAGATTATAAAGCGCTGCTTGTTCATCGTAGTTCGCCGTCGCGGCTTCAGTCGCCGTGATCACCGTATCACCAACACCAACCATCGTGACCAGTCCCTGACTATCTACCGTCGCCACACTTTCTAACGACGAGCTGTATGTGATAGTGCCACCATTACCCTCAGTCGCTTCGCGGGTTAAGCCCTCATCCATCGTTTTACTCACATCGCTGGTATCAAGTACTAAAGGTGTGCCTGTTCCCGTCGTCACCTTGAGATTATAAAGCGCTGCTTGTTCATCGTAGTTCGCCGTCGCGGCTTCAGTCGCCGTGATCACCGTATCACCAACACCAACCATCGTGACCAGTCCCTGACTATCTACCGTCGCCACACTTTCTAACGACGAGCTGTATGTGATAGTGCCACCATTACCCTCAGTCGCTTCGCGGGTTAAGCCCTCATCCATCGTTTTACTCACATCGCTGGTATCAAGTACTAAAGGTGTGCCTGTTCCCGTCGTCACCTTGAGGTTATAAAGCGCTGCTTGTTCATCGTAGTTCGCCGTCGCGGCTTCAGTCGCCGTGATCACCGTATCACCAACACCAACCATCGTGACCAGTCCCTGACTATCTACCGTCGCCACACTTTCTAACGACGAGCTGTATGTGATAGTGCCACCATTACCCTCAGTCGCTTCGCGGGTTAAGCCCTCATCCATCGTTTTACTCACATCGCTGGTATCAAGTACTAAAGGTGTGCCTGTTCCCGTCGTCACCTTGAGGTTATAAAGCGCTGCTTGTTCATCGTAGTTCGCCGTCGCGGCTTCAGTCGCCGTGATCACCGTATCACCAACACCAACCATCGTGACCAGTCCCTGACTATCTACCGTCGCCACACTTTCTAACGACGAGCTGTATGTGATAGTGCCACCATTACCCTCAGTCGCTTCGCGGGTTAAGCCCTCATCCATCGTTTTACTCACATCGCTGGTATCAAGTACTAAAGGTGTGCCTGTTCCCGTCGTCACCTTGAGGTTATAAAGCGCTGCTTGTTCATCGTAGTTCGCCGTCGCGGCTTCAGTCGCCGTGATCACCGTATCACCAACACCAACCATCGTGACCAGTCCCTGACTATCTACCGTCGCCACACTTTCTAACGACGAGCTGTATGTGATAGTGCCACCATTACCCTCAGTCGCTTCGCGGGTTAAGCCCTCATCCATCGTTTTACTCACATCGCTGGTATCAAGTACTAAAGGTGTGCCTGTTCCCGTCGTCACCTTGAGATTATAAAGCGCTGCTTGTTCATCGTAGTTCGCCGTCGCGGCTTCAGTCGCCATGATCACCGTATCACCAACACCAACCATCGTGACCAGTCCCTGACTATCTACCGTCGCCACACTTTCTAACGACGAGCTGTATGTGATAGTGCCACCATTACCCTCAGTCGCTTCGCGGGTTAAGCCCTCATCCATCGTTTTACTCACATCGCTGGTATCAAGTACTAAAGGTGTGCCTGTTCCCGTCGTCACCTTGAGATTATAAAGCGCTGCTTGTTCATCGTAGTTCGCCGTCGCGGCTTCAGTCGCCGTGATCACCGTATCACCAACACCAACCATCGTGACCAGTCCCTGACTATCTACCGTCGCCACACTTTCTAACGACGAGCTGTATGTGATAGTGCCACCATTACCCTCAGTCGCTTCGCGGGTTAAGCCCTCATCCATCGTTTTACTCACATCGCTGGTATCAAGTACTAAAGGTGTGCCTGTTCCCGTCGTCACCTTGAGATTATAAAGCGCTGCTTGTTCATCGTAGTTCGCCGTCGCGGCTTCAGTCGCCGTGATCACCGTATCACCAACACCAACCATCGTGACCAGTCCCTGACTATCTACCGTCGCCACACTTTCTAACGACGAGCTGTATGTGATAGTGCCACCATTACCCTCAGTCGCTTCGCGGGTTAAGCCCTCATCCATCGTTTTACTCACATCGCTGGTATCAAGTACTAAAGGTGTGCCTGTTCCCGTCGTCACCTTGAGGTTATAAAGCGCTGCTTGTTCATCGTAGTTCGCCGTCGCGGCTTCAGTCGCCGTGATCACCGTATCACCAACACCAACCATCGTGACCAGTCCCTGACTATCTACCGTCGCCACACTTTCTAACGACGAGCTGTATGTGATAGTGCCACCATTACCCTCAGTCGCTTCGCGGGTTAAGCCCTCATCCATCGTTTTACTCACATCGCTGGTATCAAGTACTAAAGGTGTGCCTGTTCCCGTCGTCACCTTGAGATTATAAAGCGCTGCTTGTTCATCGTAGTTCGCCGTCGCGGCTTCAGTCGCCGTGATCACCGTATCACCAACACCAACCATCGTGACCAGTCCCTGACTATCTACCGTCGCCACACTTTCTAACGACGAGCTGTATGTGATAGTGCCACCATTACCCTCAGTCGCTTCGCGGGTTAAGCCCTCATCCATCGTTTTACTCACATCGCTGGTATCAAGTACTAAAGGTGTGCCTGTTCCCGTCGTCACCTTGAGATTATAAAGCGCTGCTTGTTCATCGTAGTTCGCCGTCGCGGCTTCAGTCGCCGTGATCACCGTATCACCAACACCAACCATCGTGACCAGTCCCTGACTATCTACCGTCGCCACACTTTCTAACGACGAGCTGTATGTGATAGTGCCACCATTACCCTCAGTCGCTTCGCGGGTTAAGCCCTCATCCATCGTTTTACTCACATCGCTGGTATCAAGTACTAAAGGTGTGCCTGTTCCCGTCGTCACCTTGAGATTATAAAGCGCTGCTTGTTCATCGTAGTTCGCCGTCGCGGCTTCAGTCGCCGTGATCACCGTATCACCAACACCAACCATCGTGACCAGTCCCTGACTATCTACCGTCGCCACACTTTCTAACGACGAGCTGTATGTGATAGTGCCACCATTACCCTCAGTCGCTTCGCGGGTTAAGCCCTCATCCATCGTTTTACTCACATCGCTGGTATCAAGTACTAAAGGTGTGCCTGTTCCCGTCGTCACCTTGAGGTTATAAAGCGCTGCTTGTTCATCGTAGTTCGCCGTCGCGGCTTCAGTCGCCGTGATCACCGTATCACCAACACCAACCATCGTGACCAGTCCCTGACTATCTACCGTCGCCACACTTTCTAACGACGAGCTGTATGTGATAGTGCCACCATTACCCTCAGTCGCTTCGCGGGTTAAGCCCTCATCCATCGTTTTACTCACATCGCTGGTATCAAGTACTAAAGGTGTGCCTGTTCCCGTCGTCACCTTGAGATTATAAAGCGCTGCTTGTTCATCGTAGTTCGCCGTCGCGGCTTCAGTCGCCGTGATCACCGTATCACCAACACCAACCATCGTGACCAGTCCCTGACTATCTACCGTCGCCACACTTTCTAACGACGAGCTGTATGTGATAGTGCCACCATTACCCTCAGTCGCTTCGCGGGTTAAGCCCTCATCCATCGTTTTACTCACATCGCTGGTATCAAGTACTAAAGGTGTGCCTGTTCCCGTCGTCACCTTGAGATTATAAAGCGCTGCTTGTTCATCGTAGTTCGCCGTCGCGGCTTCAGTCGCCGTGATCACCGTATCACCAACACCAACCATCGTGACCAGTCCCTGACTATCTACCGTCGCCACACTTTCTAACGACGAGCTGTATGTGATAGTGCCACCATTACCCTCAGTCGCTTCGCGGGTTAAGCCCTCATCCATCGTTTTACTCACATCGCTGGTATCAAGTACTAAAGGTGTGCCTGTTCCCGTCGTCACCTTGAGGTTATAAAGCGCTGCTTGTTCATCGTAGTTCGCCGTCGCGGCTTCAGTCGCCGTGATCACCGTATCACCAACACCAACCATCGTGACCAGTCCCTGACTATCAACCGTCGCCACACTTTCTAACGACGAGCTGTATGTGATAGTGCCACCATTACCCTCAGTCGCTTCGCGGGTTAAGCCCTCATCCATCGTTTTACTCACATCGCTGGTATCAAGTACTAAAGGTGTGCCTGTTCCCGTCGTCACCTTGAGGTTATAAAGCGCTGCTTGTTCATCGTAGTTCGCCGTCGCGGCTTCAGTCGCCGTGATCACCGTATCACCAACACCAACCATCGTGACCAGTCCCTGACTATCAACCGTCGCCACACTTTCTAACGACGAGCTGTATGTGATAGTGCCACCATTACCCTCAGTCGCTTCGCGGGTTAAGCCCTCATCCATCGTTTTACTCACATCGCTGGTATCAAGTACTAAAGGTGTGCCTGTTCCCGTCGTCACCTTGAGATTATAAAGCGCTGCTTGTTCATCGTAGTTCGCCGTCGCGGCTTCAGTCGCCGTGATCACCGTATCACCAACACCAACCATCGTGACCAGTCCCTGACTATCTACCGTCGCCACACTTTCTAACGACGAGCTGTATGTGATAGTGCCACCATTACCCTCAGTCGCTTCGCGGGTTAAGCCCTCATCCATCGTTTTACTCACATCGCTGGTATCAAGTACTAAAGGTGTGCCTGTTCCCGTCGTCACCTTCAGTTTATAGGACGCTTTTTGAGCAAAAAAATCACCGCCTTGCTCTTCAGTCGCCGTGATCACCGTATCACCAACACCAACCATCGTGACCAGTCCCTGACTATCTACCGTCGCCACACTTTCTAACGACGAACTGTATGTGATAGTGCCGCCATTACCTCCCTCTACTGCTCGTGAAAAACTTTCATCCATAGTTATCTTTACATTACCACCAAAGACTAAAGGCTCACCGACTAATTCAAGTACTGCCTCAGTATCTTTAGAAAAGCTTTCTTTACCTTGCTTTTGCGTTCCCGTTAAGGCTACTGGAGTTACTGAAAATCTGATTTTTTTATCGTGATCTAATATTGTCAGCCTATAGGTTAAGTCCGTTGCTTTGTCTATTGCTTCACCATCGGCGTACCACTGATAGATAGATGCCGAGGTATCTTTCTTATCACCATCTACATCCGAATATTCATAAGCACCCGTCAGTTCATCACCCACTGTTGGTGATGTGGTTTCTTCTGCAAGCTTAATCTCGACATTGCTGGCAACTGGTGCGGACCCTTCAATATTAATGACAATCTGCTCTCCCAAGCCAGCTATACCAATGTCGTTAACAAAAGAACCATCATTAACTTTAATCGTAATAACATCATCAACACCCGATGTTATCGTATAATTAGCTGTCCATTTACGCCTGCTGTCAGAGTCCATAGTTAAGTCACTGACTAAGCCAACTTCACCAGAAATAGGTGAAGCGAGTTTGATATCTGAGATATCAAAATCGAAAATATCTTCCGAAAAGTCGAATGCTAATGTAGCTCTTTTAATAGCATCTTCACCTTCCACACCAACCAGTGTGATGTCAGTTTTTCCATCTGCGGTTAGCGTTAACTCAGGGACGTCAAATGCCTTAATATCGACGTTTAGATTCGGTGTTGTAGTCACCCTATCAGCAAAGTCTGTAGCCGTTATCGTCAAATCGTATTCGCCAGGTAAAACTCTAAATACAAAGGTATATTGGTCTGTGTCTGGTTCGACTATCTTCTCAACAGGAGTAAAACTAGTGCCATCTCGATTCAGTGTAGCGCCGACCAAGTCATGATCTAAATGCACATCACTGATATTCGCTTTAACAATAAATTTATATCGACCTTCTGAATCGAGTGCTACACGCTCTACATTAGTCTGTATTGAGCTAATCTCAGGAGGATATCTATCAATAATAACGCCAGCATATTCTAATTTTTGTTCATTATTTTCATTCAGATAAAAACTTGATATTTCTCTGCCCATACTATCAATAACACTAAGCGTTAATCTGTATAAGCCTTGTTCAGATGACGCCAAATTTAACAGGCTATTTACTGTCGTATCCGTTCCATTTATGCCCCCTGTTTTAGACGCTATAATATTTTCAAGGTCATCCTCAAGCGCTAATGATATCGTATAGCTAACAGCTTGAACTTTAGAGCCTGGGTTAGTCGCATTAAGCGTGAATGGTTGCGCATCTTTGTCTAACAACAATCTATCTCTTACCAATTTAGTTTTAGGTAAAGTTAGAGCTACCTGTGGTTTGGTTAATACAACCTTGACCTTTCCAGTCGCTTGTAATCCAACCTTATTTGTTGCCGTTATATTGACTAAAATATCTGACTTGTTATCTAATTTGTCAAAGGGAATTTCCATGACTAAATAACGGTCTGAATCTGATGTTTTCTCTACAACAACATTCTCATTGCCAATATTAGAACTATAACGAACCTTAGCTATTTGGCTTTTCTCATCTTGAATATCAAACCTAATGAGTACATCATTTCCGACTCTAGTGATAGACGTAGGCTCGGCAGCAATGACAGGTTTATCTTTATCAATGTTAAGGGTTATACCGTTTTCCCCATTACTACCAGCATTTTCCCAATAATCAAAAACAGTTACCTTTAGATTAAGTCTATTAGCGCTATCAAGTTCGGGGATTTTCGCTTTAAAAGAGCTGCATAGCCACTCGTCACCGTCATTACACTTGACAAATTTAGTAAACGTACCATTGCTTGTACCCTCTTTCTTTAATGAGAGTTCAGTATCATTTAGCGAGACGACTACATCATATAATCCAGATTCCTCTCCTAACTTAGTCCTATAGTTAAATTTTATGGTTCCTTCCGGTATCCACTGCTCATCGGCAAGGTCATCAATCTTAACCTGCGGATCAACACCTGGTACAATTAATGTTATATTACTGTTCTCACCAGCAATTATATTACCTACATTATCCTTGACCCCATCTAGTTTGACAGTTTGGGTGGGGCTAGCACTATTGATTATGTTTACATAATCTTGGGTAAAGAAATAAGTAACTTTATTATCTCCGTCGTAAGCAGGGTCTCCTGTAGGAACCAAGCCTCCATGGTTATTATAAGTCCTCAATGTTGGTGTTTTAGCTTTGTCGATACCAGACAGGCCATCTTCAACCTTAATACCAAGCGTTAGTTTTTTAACCTCAGCCGTAACGTCAAAGAAAACATTCTCAGTCAGTAATTTAATTTCTCTATCCAGAATAACTGGCGCAGTAACATCTATCATTTTAAACGAAAATTTCTGGGTAACCTTAGCCTCATTGTCGCCCTCTGTTCTAGTGATAAGAACTAAATTTTTGGATAAATCCTTAGGTAAATCCTCAGTAAAGTTGCTGAAATTACAAATAGGCGAGTTTATACCTTCATAACTCACATAAGGGGCTATAGTGTCTTCGGGGGCTTCGTCAGATTTCCAGTCTTCTCTAATCCAACACTCAAGTTTCTTTAAACCAGATGTGTCATCTGTTGAAAATTCTACCGTTAAACTCTTACCCGCCTTATGATTCGCGAAGTCTTCCGGTGCTACTAATGTAAGCTCGTGACCACCACGTTTTACACTGATATTGACTTGAATTGTCCCCGGTACATTGCCATCATCTTGGTCCGTTATTGCACTATTATACATTTTGATATCAATGCTATAATCGCCGTCAGTTGTTAAATCTAAAGTACTGGCCCAACTTGTTGAGCCAACATTCTGGTGAAATCGGAAGCTGCTACCCTCACTTTCACCTGAACGCTTAACTAGTGCTGTGATATCCGAGACGCCACTGGCAGAAGAAACGTCTTTCAAAGTAAGTGATAATGGACCAGCTTTACTAACGACCGTGCCAGGCTTTAATTCGTTTCCACCTTGATGAATGATAAGGTTTCCGGTTGGCGGCTGCGAATCGACCTTAATCTTGAAGTTTTCTGTGCTTAAATTACCTCGAATATCTTGCGCTTCAATTCTAAGGTTAAAGTTCTTATAAAACTGCGTTTTTATTGACTCTTCTATTCCGATAGAAACTCCATCTCCACTTATATCGCTTTCGGATGCCCAATATTTGATAGATTCTTTGTCAATAGAATCATCATTTAAATCTTTAATGTTAAAACCAAAAGAGTAGCCTGGTACGTAATACTTATCTTTTTGATAATTCTTTAAGGTAATCGTAGGGCCTTGTATATCATATATAAATACAGGAACAGCTGTATCACTACTAAAGCCATGCTCATCTTTAGCACGAACAACTAAATTAATACGATTATTACCTTCATTTATTTCAATCTTTGCCGAATCTGTATCGCTAACATAGAAAGTCTTATTATCAGCGCTTTTTTCCTCAATAATTTTTTTAAGATCACCATTATCTAATTTCTGCCACAAACTGATTTCACCGAGCTCTGAATCATCGGTGATCTTCAATATATGAACAGAAAAATTACGGCCAACAATAGGCATCACGTCAGGAGTGAGATCCTGTCCACCACTAGGCTCAGCAACAACAGCAGGATTTTCAAGCGTAACAACAGGGCCTTCTTTATCTACTTTAAAGAATCTTTTACCCTGTCCTTCATTTGCTGGAAATGCGCTATCCTTGGCTGAAATATCAAATTTCAGTATTTCTCCATGCGTTAATTTCTCAGGATTTAACTCAACTAGGGTGCTACCTTCTTTTACAATCAGACAAGCAATTTCATCTGGACTCTTGACATCACAAGTACCTAATTCATGACGGCCAAAATTCTGGCTAGACAATTTCATTGATATCGGACCGGGTTCTGAACGATGTGTTTCATTGCCATATGTAATAAAACTGGTAACATTCCAATTTTTATTAGCACCAATCACGTCTGGATTTTCAACTGTGTTTGATTCAACGTGAGGCGCTGTTGAATCAATATATACATAAAATTTTTGTACCGCTGGATCACCAAATGAAATAACATTACCAAGTTTATCTTCGCTTGCTATTTGTAACTCCCATTTCCCATCCTCTAAATAGTGCCTATTTGTTTCTCCGTCTGCACACGCCTTACCACACAATACTATTGAAAATTCATTACCATCAGTTATCATTTCAGAGTATTCAATTGTTTTAGAAACGCCCAAACTTTTAGGAAGTTGAGTGAATTTAACCTGACGTTTTCCCTCTTTCTCACCGACGATATCCAAAATAGCAAAACTTAATTTTTGTTGATCTTTACCGACAGCAAGGCTTATGTATGTTTTTTCATGATCTACATCTGCATCTTCACCTTCATCAGCGACATTCTGGTTTGTATGGGTATAAGAAGGCGGGCTGTTATCTACAATGAAGCTTGTGATATGTGGCGTTGAATCATCGTAAGAATTTCCGACTGTGTCTGATACACTAACTAACATATCCATTCGTTTAATTGTAGGATAATCTTCTGACACAGAGTTAAATTCAAATTCATACGATTTTTTATACGCGGTACTCTCAACATCTTTAAGAACGATCGATTCTAACGGATTAGTCGCCTCTGATGCATCATCACCCCATAAAAATTCAAATTTAGGTGCAGGTGAATCAGATATACCTGATGGATCAGAGATAGTAACAACAACTGAAATCTTATCTTTTATATACCAACTTTTTGGGTTAGGATTTTTTGAATCGGGATTATAAAAATTGTCTTCGTTGCCAATAACGACTGTAACTTCAGGCGGATTTTTATCAATAGATGCACCGTGATCATCGCCGAATAATGCTTTATCACCTAATAGAGGATTTGCCGTTGAAAGCGTATTTGCATAACGCATAACAACATAATCAGGAATGTTTTCGAAATTGTTACGCACAAAGTCATAATAAAATTGAGCTAACACAGTTCGATAGGTTTCTGGGGTCAGGTCCTTATTACCATATTTTATTTGCGCATCGGCACTGTCTTTACCATCAATAGTACCACTTGCAAAATCGGCATAAAATGCCTTAGCCAACACAGTACTATCAATTCCCTGATCTTTTGACATCTTACCTAAAGCTTCAACAATAAAGCGATGTTGGTATGAATTAGATAACGTATGAACAACCGCTGCCTTACCTAATTTATCTAAGTCTTCATTGGTTGCATAACTTGTAGTTATGGGATTAAAATTAAAAAATGATTTTCCCTTTAAAAAGATATCATTTACCTTATTTAATATATCGTTAGCACGTTCTTGTACATTTACTTTATCATCACCTGCCCACAAAGAATCAAAGAACCCAGATTGAAATACTGAAAGTTCTGACAGGTAAATATCTTTGGAGCCGTTTACATAGACATAGCCGGTAATCGGATAATTTGTATAATTTTTATCGGGATTCAAGTTAACAGTTGTTTCTTTATTTATACTCCACTGGTGAAATTCAACGCTATCACCAGACAATGATATTTTATGAACCTCACCTACATACGGCGTTGACATGGAACAACTGGCTAAATCTAGGGCCCGCTCATCCGCACCAGCCCTTAATTTTTCAGGCTTTAAATCACAACTCGCTACGTGTTCATACGTTCCTTTTTCGTTAAATCTAAATAGGCTTGCCTCCGCATCAAGAAAGGGAGCCATAACCTTAACAACAGGCAGTTCAAATGTACTTTTAAACGCATACTTATATACGTCAGAACTGTTACCAGATTTATTACTAACAGTGACCTCAATACTTTGCGTATCGCCTTTTGTTGCATCTTCAAACTTAGGACCAAATATATCCCTCGTAAATGGGATGTAATAAATAAGGTCGCGAACTTTCCCAAACTCAATGTTCTCCACATCTATTTGTTGATGTGGGATAACATGAGGATTATCTTTAGTGGAAATTGTGTTGGCTAGGTTACCCTTGATCTTATACTCAACTTTTAATGTCAATTTTTCAGCAGATGACCCCGTATTTTCAGTTAGCGTATCACCTACCTTAAATTGGATGTAAGGTATACCATTATCTTTCAATATCTTAACGTTAAAATTTTCAAAATTAACACTTTCACTATCCGGTATGGCACTTAAGCCATTCTTGGCATATTTAAAATCAATTTTAAGGGCTTTTTTTTCACCATCATGAGTAAAACTATCTTCAGCAAGATAGCCTTCTTCTTCCTGCGCAGTACCAGTTGAATAATTAATAAATTTTATCTTCGTATCAGAAAAACTGGGTAAATACGTAGGTATTCCGGTATCAGTATATACCACATGAATTGATGGTTTTTTATTATGATTCTCGTCTTCAGCCTCGACTTTCAATATCAATGATCCTTTATCTTTAAAGTCGACATCATCTATAGCTTGGCTGAAATTACAAACCCCTGGCTCTATAAGACTTTTATCGCACGGTAATGTTTTAGGATCATCCCCACCTATCGTTAATCTAAGGCTAGATAAAAGACTTATATTGTTTTTAACCGTGCCGACTAACTTATATAAACTATTATCAGCGTTCGGATTATAAACGAGCGGAGACTTTTCCTCATCGATATTGATGCTAGGCCCTACATTATCCCATTTAAACTCGATTGATTGATCACGGTCTTCCAAATCAAATACGTCTGAAACTTCGAATCTGACTCTCGCTTTTTTTGCATCGAAAAGGTCGAGTAACGCAGTGTCAACTTTAACAAAAGCAGCCCATGCTTGCTGACCAATAACAAATGATGAATCAAATTGGCAACGTTCTTCGTTATAATTACAATATGAAATTTCTTGCCATTGACCATCTGAATCTTCATATTCAAATATAGGATCTATTGTTTTTATGCCTATATAATCAGCCACATTGAAGTAAATATTATCTTTCAATGATAAAATATTATTCAGACAAGCTTCGCCTTCATCTCTACATGACTGCGTAACGACAGGCGCATCTTCATTAATAGGGTAATCACTAGCACCAGTAAATATATCGCTTTCGGGTTTGTTTAATCGCTCTGAAAAATCACTAAACTGATCAGCTGAAACACCCGATTTATTTATCTTAGGATCATTGACCACCCTTAGCATATGCTGGGCTAAATGATTGGTGTATATCCTCACACTAATTGGTTGAATACCAAATGATATTTTTTTTACAAAGCCGTTTTTATCAGTAATTTTACCATTTAACGTTCCATCAGCTCTGATATCCTGATACTGGATGTCAGATAAGTTATATGAGGTATAGACTGTTTCTTCTTTTAACTGAGATTCATTCAATTTTTCATAGGCATATGAAGAGTATGCAGTAAGCAATGCACCATATTCATGCCCTTCTGAAATTCCCCCACTTGACCCTTCAGAAGTAAGATCCAATGGCTTAGTAGTAAAAACATTAAAACCGTATATATTCAAAAGCTGAGTGTTTGTATTATCAATCGCGACACTGGGATCGACACCATTCGATCTAATCAAATATTCAGTCAATCCCGCACCAAAATTAGTCAGCGGGGTAATCATAGCGTCATGATTGTTACCTTCGGAATAATTGATGTATGTAATTAATGTGAGTAGTCCGCCTGTACTTGACTTCTCAACTATTTTCCCTGAATAAGGGTCTAAATACCCACCACCTTGAGACTCGATATACAATGGCATAGGCCCTGACTGTATTTCTAAACTGTATTGACCTTTCTGATTAGTTTTAGTTGAAGCTAATAATTTACCCACCCGACCGTTTTTAAACTCGTAAGCGCTTACTGTTGAATTTGATATTGCTGCATCAAATACAACGCCAGTAATATGGCCAACTTTACGCGTAGCAGGCTTCGATGAAGAATCCCCACCTCCACCACCACAACTAACCAGAAAAAAAAGCAATAAAACAATGGATAAAATACTTCGAGGTGTCATAAGATGGTGTCTTTTAAATGATTGAAAAATAAATATAAATCATTATATTCATTCATAAAATCAAACGCAAAAAGTCAAAATACCTACCTTATAACCCTAAATTTCACACCCTATCGGTATATCACCTACCACGATATAGATTAAACAGTCTATATCGTGGTGATAATGACGGTTCATTAGAATCAAAATACTGGATGGTGGGTAAATAAAATGGTATTTAAAGCAATAAATTTGTCTATTAGCTGATAATTACGTATTTAACAGCAAAACAGTGCAAAACGTAAAAAGGCCAACCCAATTGTAATTAGGTTGGCCTTTTCAGTACTATCATTACTATTTAAATAGTAAACGTTGTGTTATTGAATCAGTTGCTCGCGCAGTTTAGCCACTTTATCGCGAGTTTCACCAGCTTTTTCAAACTCTAAATCTTGTGCATATTTATACATTTGTTCTTCTAAACGCACTATCTCTTTACTTAGTTCTGCTGGGGTAAACACTGCATATGTCGCTTTCTGTTCGGCAATATGCATCATTTGTTGCTCTGGTGTTCTACCTATATTTAAACCATCACCGACCTTCTTCTTCAGTCCTTTTGGTATAATGCCATGCTTCACGTTATGTTCATGCTGCAAAGCACGGCGACGCTCAGTTTCGCTAATCGCTTTATCCATCGATTTGGTGATGCGATTAGCATATAAGATAGCTTTACCTTCGAGGTTACGAGCAGCACGGCCAATGGTCTGGATCAGCGAGCGTTCAGAGCGTAAGAAACCTTCTTTATCGGCATCTAAGATAGCAACCAAAGACACCTCTGGCATATCTAGACCTTCACGTAGCAAATTAATACCAACGAGTACATCAAATACACCTAAACGTAGATCACGGATGATCTCGACACGTTCAACAGTATCAATATCAGAATGTAAATAACGAACCTTCACGCCATGATCGGCAAGATATTCAGCTAAGTCTTCAGACATACGCTTAGTTAATGTCGTTGCGAGTACCCTCTCGCCCTTTTCTACACGTATATTAATTTCGCTGAGTAGATCATCAACCTGCGTATCAACCGGACGTACTTCAATGATTGGATCTAATAACCCTGTCGGTCGTACGAGCTGCTGAACAATTTCACCTTCGCAACGATCCAACTCATACTGACTCGGCGTTGCTGATACGTATAAGGTTTGCGGTGAGATAGATTCAAACTCTTCAAACTTAAGCGGTCTATTATCTAATGCCGATGGTAAACGGAAACCAAACTCAACCAATGTTTCTTTACGTGAGCGGTCACCTTTGTACATAGCACCAATTTGCGGTACGGTTACGTGGGATTCATCGATAACCAGCAAGCCGTCATCCGGTAAGTAGTCCAATAAGGTTGGAGGCGCATCACCTGGAGTACGACCTGATAAATAACGAGAGTAGTTTTCAATGCCCGAGCAATAACCAAGCTCTTGCATCATCTCAATATCAAATTGCACACGTTGGCTAACCCGCTGCTCTTCAATTAACTTGTTTGCTGATAATAACTGTTTCTTACGTTCTGACAATTCTACCTTGATGTGTTCAATTGCATCTAAGATCTTTTCTCTTGGCGTAACATAGTGCGTCTTAGGATAAATAGTCGCGCGCTCAGCCGTCTTTTCGATAGCACCTGTTAATGGATCGAAATAGCTAATACGTTCAATTTCATCATCAAACATTTCGATCCGAACCGCATGCTTATCTGACTCTGCTGGATAGACATCAATAACTTCGCCACGTACACGGAATGTCGAACGCTTAAAGTCCATATCGTTACGCGTATATTGCAATTCAGCTAAGCGACGAATGATACTGCGTTGGCTGATAATTTCACCCACGGACACATGTAACATCATTTTGAGGTAAGACTCTGGATCACCCAAACCATAAATGGCTGAAACAGACGCAATAAGGATCACATCACGACGCTCTAACAATGCTTTTGTTGCTGATAGACGCATTTGTTCAATGTGGGCATTTACAGCTGCATCTTTCTCAATAAAGGTATCAGTGCTTGGTACGTACGCTTCTGGCTGGTAATAATCGTAGTAAGAAACAAAATACTCTACCGCATTATTAGGAAAAAACTCTTTCATTTCGGCATAGAGCTGTGCGGCAAGCGTTTTGTTTGGTGCCATGAGCAATGTAGGACGATTTAATTGCGCAATCATATTCGCGACAGTGTAGGTTTTACCCGACCCTGTTACGCCTAATAAGGTTTGACTAGCAACGCCAGCATTAAAACTATCAACCAGCTTTTCAATCGCCTGCGGCTGGTCACCACTCGGGGTATATTCAGAACATAAATCGAATAAAATCGTCATTATTTAAGATCACAACTCGGTTTTTTAATTTATATATCACCATAATACCAATTTACACTTAGTGCGCCATAAGAATTCTCTATCCTCACAGATAGTTTGATGGATAACGCCAATTAAAAACAAAAATTCAATATAAAAACAAAAATGTCAAGTGGTTATCAACAGATTTTAAAAACATTGCATCTTCATGGTTATTTTTGATACAAGCATTTGAATCGATAAGTTATCAACAGACTAAAACACAAATTAAAAAACATAAACCATTGAACTACAACACATTGACCATCATCCAACTAACTAAGAAACCACTTTTCTAAATCCCTAAATTAGTTACTTTTTTACTTTTACAGATTTAATCAACAGAGTTACCCACAGATTTAGTGGATAACTCAATAAAAAATGTCATATTCACAATGCTCAATAACAAAGAGACATTTTGTTATGTATAAAATTTAAATTAAACTTGTTTGTGATGGCCCATATTTGTAAAATCCGTTTCGTATTATTAAAAATCTCTGCTATATAGAAAGAAACTAGCGATATAAGATAGGTTCGGTATTGTTCTTCTATAGTAAGACCCAAATATTTAAATGCTTGTCGTATAAATCAATTGTTTACTTAAACTACGCTATCAATATTTCTTAGGCATCATCGTTCAGTTATTCGACAAAAAAAAGGCAAATAACAGTTTTGGCCGTTTTATTATTGACAGTAGAATCATCTGACTTTAATATTCGCCCCGTCTTCAAAACAAAGACAAGTAATTCCCCTTTAGTTCAGTTGGTAGAACGGTGGACTGTTAATCCATATGTCGCTAGTTCAAGTCTAGCAAGGGGAGCCATATTTTCTTTCTCTACAGAGAAAGTAACGGTTAGTGATTTAGACACTGTATTAATCTACACTGCATGTATCATTAATTGGCTTCATTAGAAGCACACAACTTATTAGCTTCAAGAGAAGCAAAAAGAATAATTCCCCTTTAGTTCAGTTGGTAGAACGGTGGACTGTTAATCCATATGTCGCTAGTTCAAGTCTAGCAAGGGGAGCCACATTTTCTTTCTTTACAGAGAAAGTAACAGTTAGTGATTACTACACTGAATTAATATAAACGGTGTATAACATTAATTGGCTTCAATAGAAGCACACAACTTATTAGCTTAAAAAGAAGCAAAAAGAATAATTCCCCTTTAGTTCAGTTGGTAGAACGGTGGACTGTTAATCCATATGTCGCTAGTTCAAGTCTAGCAAGGGGAGCCATATTACCTAGATTGCTTATTACATAGCGGTTTATGAAAACGAATAATTCCCTTTTAGTTCAGTTGGTAGAACGGTGGACTGTTAATCCATATGTCGCTAGTTCAAGTCTAGCAAAGGGAGCCATATTACCTAAATTGCTTATTACATAGCGGTTTATGAAAACGAATAATTCCCCTTTAGTTCAGTTGGTAGAACGGTGGACTGTTAATCCATATGTCGCTAGTTCAAGTCTAGCAAGGGGAGCCATATTACCTAAATTGCTTATTACATAGCGGTTTATGAAAACGAATAATTCCCTTTTAGTTCAGTTGGTAGAACGGTGGACTGTTAATCCATATGTCGCTAGTTCAAGTCTAGCAAAGGGAGCCATATTACCTAAATTGCTTATTACATAGCGGTTTATGAAAACGAATAATTCCCCTTTAGTTCAGTTGGTAGAACGGTGGACTGTTAATCCATATGTCGCTAGTTCAAGTCTAGCAAGGGGAGCCATATTACCTAAATTGCTTATTACATAGCGGTTTATGAAAACGAATAATTCCCTTTTAGTTCAGTTGGTAGAACGGTGGACTGTTAATCCATATGTCGCTAGTTCAAGTCTAGCAAAGGGAGCCATATTACCTAAATTGCTTATTACATAGCGGTTTATGAAAACGAATAATTCCCCTTTAGTTCAGTTGGTAGAACGGTGGACTGTTAATCCATATGTCGCTAGTTCAAGTCTAGCAAGGGGAGCCATATTACCTAAATTGCTTATTACATAGCTGTTTATAAAACGAATAATTCCCCTTTAGTTCAGTTGGTAGAACGGTGGACTGTTAATCCATATGTCGCTAGTTCAAGTCTAGCAAGGGGAGCCATATTCTTTATTATCAATATAAAGAGTCATAGTATGTTGTATAAATAATCACAACATATTAGCTTTGTAAAAAGCACACAATTTGTTCCCCTTTAGTTCAGTTGGTAGAACGGTGGACTGTTAATCCATATGTCGCTAGTTCAAGTCTAGCAAGGGGAGCCACTTCTTTTAATATCTGTTCCCCCTCCTCGTAATAATATTTCTAATAATACTCTTAACGAATAAATTAATATTTATTACTAAAACATTTCTCCTACTAAAGTTTAATTCTTACTGAAATAGTGCCCGTTATCGCATAATCTATATCCAACTACCTCCTATACGTATTTTTATTGACCTAAACAGGTTAATCTAGTCTAACAAGGATGTAAAAATATTATAGGGATAATGAAAATGACGGATTATTTTCGCTGCAACCTTTCTATCACATTTGTTTTTTTATGTATGTTGATCAGTTCATTAGCGTTTGGTTACAATTCATTAAGTTCATCATTGTCGGTACAAGGCAGTATTGTTAATGATGCATTGAGTCAAAGAATAAGTCTTGATTCAATTACGGATGATAATGCTAAATTATTAACAGAACGCCTCGGACTAAGCCAATTATTCATTCAAACAGAATCTATATCTTCGAGTTGGAACTCCAATATCAACTACCCTATTCTGATCCAGTTGATCTTCCCTCAACTCGCTAAAAAGTTTTCAGGTGCCACCGATTTATTTAGTTATAAATTTAAGCTCAGATTTAATGACAAAGATAATGCACAAATTAAATTACTAAGCACTTTTATTATTTCACTCTTTATCGCCTATTTATTGTGCCTTGCATCCGTAAAACGATTATTAGTTAAGTTAGAAAGGAATATCCTGGAGGAAATTGGTAACACGACAAAACCAAAATACCACGCATTCCCAACTATCACCCGCCGTCTTGCCCAGCATAAAGCTGGCCACCATAAAGAATTACAAGATCAGCATAATAAAATTGAAGCCCTATCAAAACAAATTAACATGGATAATTTAACCGGTTTATACAATCGATTTTACTTTCGTGGTGAGCTTGTGGATATTTTGTCGGAACAAAATAAACCTCAATCAGCCATTCTCGCATTAATCCGCGCAACGGCGCTTGGACATATCAATAAACACAGAGGATTTCAGCGCGGCGATACTTATCTAAAAGATATATCTAATATTCTTAAGCAATGTACGAAACGTTACCCCGATAGTCGATTATACCGCGTTTCAGGCCCTGATTTCGCCATTATCATTCCTAATATGACTGCAGCCGTCGCACATAAATTGGCACGAGAAACCAAAGCGAATCTTGATGACTACCAATCACTTCATGATCTAGAAAATGTTGCGTATATAGGTATCACGACCGTTCATTCAGGTCAGCAGCCTGAGCAAGTATTAGCGCGTGCGGATACTGCACTAGCGAAAGCACAACTCGAAGGACCTAATCACTGGGCATTCCAACAACAAGATGCCCAGCAAGAAAATCAAGGACAATCTTATTGGAAAGATGTGATTGAAGATATTATCAATAAACGCAGCCTGATGTTACTCAGTCAACCAGTACAACCCATCCACCGTAACATGAAAAACTACCAAGAAATTTATACTCGTTTTATTGGCAGCAATAATGCCATACTGCCAACTCACACCTTGTTTGCAATGGCTCAACGCTTGGATTATACCGTTAAGCTTGACCAAATAATTATCGAAAACATCATCAGTAATAGCCGGACACAAATGGATGGTTCCTGTCGATGGGGGGTTAATCTAGCCTCACAGTCCGTGCAAAGTAGCGCATTTATTGTCTGGCTAGAACGATTATTATTACGCGAACCAAATATCGCGACCAATTTAGTTTTTGAAATTGATGAAATTATTCTAGAAAGAAATATCGTCTCAAGTAAGCGTATAGTCGATATGCTGCGCCGCGTTGGTAGCCGCTCAGCAATTAGTAAATTTGGGCATGGTATTAGTTCATTCAAACTCTTTAGAGAACTAAAGCCAGATTACATAAAAATAGACAGTGGTTTAATTCAATCAATTACAGATGATAATGCAAGTCAGCAGTTTTTACGTATGATTGTTGATGTGGCTCATCGCATGAGTTGCCAAGTAATTGCCGAGGGTGTTGAAGACTTAGCGCAAAAGCAATTACTCGAATCCATGTATGTAGACGGGATCCAAGGTTATCTCATCTCAAAACCTGCTCCATTAAGTAAAATAGCCTGTTAAACAACAAAAACCCAGGTAACGTAAGGATACTAATTAATTATTAGCCTTTTTACGTTATCAATTTACTTATTTTCTATTGTAACAATGATACAGATACCCGATAATATGGCCTCCCATAGTAACTGTACTACTTCATCATGACCGAATATCTTTTATTGCTAGTAAGCACTGTTCTTGTAAATAACTTTGTACTAGTTAAATTCCTTGGTTTGTGCCCGTTTATGGGTGTATCGAGCAAACTAGAAAGTGCGATTGGCATGTCGTTTGCGACAACATTCGTACTGACCATTGCCGCCATGTCTTCATACCTTGTTGAAACCTATATTTTAAGGCCGCTCGGCTTAGAGTATCTCCGAACGCTTAGTTTCATTCTTGTCATTGCCGTTGTCGTACAATTTACCGAAATGGTTGTGCATAAAACCAGCCCTACTCTTTATCGTTTGTTAGGTATTTTCTTACCACTCATCACGACTAACTGCGCGGTACTAGGTGTTGCACTACTCAATATTAATGAAAAACATAACTTTATAGAAAGTGCCGTGTATGGTTTTGGTGCTGCTGTTGGTTTCTCATTAGTGCTTATATTATTTGCGGCTATGCGTGAACGGATCGCAGCAGCAAACGTCCCGGCCCCTTTTAAGGGTACTTCAATCGCCATGATCACAGCAGGTCTTATGTCACTTGCGTTCATGGGTTTTACGGGCTTGGTTAAACTTTAACTATTGATAACTATGACTACTATTCTCATTGCAATTATTACCCTTGTTATTCTCGCCGCTTTATTTGGGCTCGGGCTCGGCTGGGCAGCTATTCGTTTTAAAATTGAAGGCAATCCTGTTGTTGAACAGATCGATGCCGAGTTACCACAAACACAATGTGGCCAATGTGGCTATCCAGGCTGCAAGCCTTATGCAACAGCCGTGGCTAACGGTGAAGAAGTAAACTTATGCGTTCCAGGTGGTGCTGATACTGTTGAAAAACTTGCTGATATTATGGGGGTTGAAGTCAAGCCCATTGCAGAGCAAGAACACGACGCCAGCATCAAAATGGTTGCGCGAATTATTGAAGAAGACTGTATTGGTTGTACTAAATGTATTCAGGCCTGCCCTGTTGATGCGATTGCAGGTGCAACACGCGCCATGCACACAGTGATCGTCGATGCTTGTACAGGCTGTAAATTATGTGTTGCACCCTGTCCTACCGATTGTATCGTGATGGAACCAGTACAAGCTGCATGGAAGTGGCAATTAGACTCTATCCCTGTAGTGAATATTAAGTAGGTCACATGATTTCATTAATCGAACAAATTAAAAAAGGTAAACTGTGGCGCTACTTTGGTGGTGTACATCCACAAGAGAATAAGACCCAGTCAACGCGTTTAGCAATTACGACGGCGAGTATTCCTAAACACCTGATAATTCCTGTTAAGCAACACATTGGCCAAGGTGGTCAGATAATTGTTGCGCCAGGTGACAAAGTTTTAAAAGGCCAACCGCTGACAGCATCCAACTCATTTATGTCTGTGCCGGTTCATGCCCCAACGTCAGGTACGATTGAGCATATTGCACAATATCCCAGTACTCACCCATCAGCAACGCCTGAAATTGCAATAAAACTAATTTGCGATCAAGAAGATCAAACACTCGAAAATCAGCCAGCACTCGATTATAAGCAGCTATCAACGGCTGAATTACAACAACATATAAGCCTAGCCGGTGTTGCTGGCATGGGTGGTGCAGGTTTCCCAACGGCTGTAAAATTAAGTGATAAGCAGCCAATAGAGTTCTTACTAATCAATGCTGCTGAATGTGAACCTTATATTACTTCTGATGATGTGCTCATGCGTGAACGATCTGATGATATAATTCAAGGTATTGAGATATTACGTCACATGATCAAACCTGTACTTTGTGTCATCGGAATTGAAGATAATAAACCTGATGCCGCAAATGCGTTAGAAACAGCGATTAAAACAGCCAACCTAAGTGCTGATATCATCGTACGAAAAGTGCCGACAAAATACCCGAACGGTGGTGAAAAGCAGTTAATTAAAGTATTAACGGGTAAAGAAATTAGTAAAGGTCAGATACCTGCACAATCAGGGGTCGTCATGCTAAACGTCGGTACTATTTATGCCGTCAAACAAGCAATCATAAATCGCCAGCCATTATTAAGCCGTATTGTTACCTTAACCGGCAAAGCATTCCCACAACCACGTAATGTAGAAGCGTTAATTGGTACGCCAATCAGTGCATTACTGGGTGAGTTCGAGTGCGATGAAGAAAAAGCCGCTGCGATTATTTATGGTGGCCCAATGATGGGCTTTACATTACCACACGGTCTGTTTTCACTGACTAAAACAGGTAACTGTATTTTAACGCCAATCAAAGATGAAATACCGCAAGTAAGAGAACCTGATGCGTGTATTCGTTGTGGTGAATGTTCTGAAGCTTGTCCAGTCGATTTATTACCACAGCAATTACATTGGTACAGCCTGGCAAAAGACGTTACTAAACTTGCCGATTATAATCTAATGGACTGTATCGAATGTGGTGCCTGTAGCTATGTTTGTCCTAGTCAAATCCCCCTTGTTCATCAATACCGTATTGCGAAAGTTGAAGTACGCGAAAGTGATGCAGAACTTGCTGCGGCAGCGATTGCTAAAGAACGTTTTGAGAAACGTAATGAACGCCTAGCATTAGAAAAAGCGCAGCGTGAACAGCGTCAAAAAGAAGCGGCAGAAAAACGCCGTGCAGCAGCAAAAGCGACTACGGGTGAAGATCCTGTTAAAGCCGCAATGGAACGTATCCAAAAAGCCAAAGCTGCAGAACAAGTTACAGCCGATGGTAACACAAATAAAGGATCTGCAGTTGCGGATGCAATTGCTCGCGCTAAAGCCAAGAAAGCCGCTGCCGCATCCACTGATACTAGGGTTCCAGATAATGCAGCTGTCATTGCAGAGCGTAAAGCGAGAAAAGCAGCTTCTAAAGCTAAACGAGAAGCCGAAGGTTCACAACCAGCAGAAATAACAACGAGTCCAGCGATTGAAGCGAAAAAAGCAGCGGTTGCCGATGCTATCGCTCGTGCCAAAGCCAAAAAAGCTGCCGCACAAGCAGGCGAAACCAAAACTGACACACCAGCACCTGCTGTTGATGCCAAAAAAGCGGCTGTTGCTGCTGCAATTGCTCGTGCTAAAGCCAAAAAAGCGGCTGCTCAGTCAGGCGAAACCGTAACTGATACACCAACGCCTGCAGCTGATCCTAAGAAAGCCGCCGTAGCTGCTGCAATTGCTCGTGCTAAAGCCAAAAAAGCGGCCGCACAAGCAGGCGAAAACACAACTGACACACCAGCATCTGCTGTTGATGCCAAAAAAGCCGCCGTAGCTGCTGCAATTGCTCGCGCTAAAGCCAAAAAAGCGGCTGCACAGTCAGACGAAACCGCAACTGACACACCAACGCCTGCAGCTGATCCTAAGAAAGCCGCCGTAGCTGCTGCAATTGCTCGTGCTAAAGCCAAAAAAGCGGCTGCACTGTCAGGCGAAACCGCAACTGACACACCAGCGCCTGCTGTTGATGCCAAGAAAGCCGCCGTTGCTGCTGCGGTTGCCCGCGCAAAAGCTAAAAAAGCCGCAGCCCAAACAAGCGACTCACCCGACGAGGCTCAACCAACCGAGCCTGTCGATAAGAAAAAAGCAGCTATTGCCGCGGCGAAAGCAAAGAAACTAGCCCAACTTGGTGACAAATAACATGGCATTTAGATTAGCAAGCTCTCCCCATAATCACAGTGGTAGTAGCACCAGTAACCTGATGCGTACCGTTATTCTGGCGACAATTCCAGGTATTGCCGCACAATGGTATTTTTTTGGTGCCGGTAACCTCATCCATATCGTTTTGGGCTGTATGACAGCCATTATTACTGAAGCCGTAATTTTGAAGTTACGTAAGCAACCAATACTAAGCCGAATACAAGATAACAGTGCTTTGTTAACCGGCTTATTAATCGGTATTTCAATACCCGGCTTTGCCCCTTGGTGGATCAGTGTCATGGGTGCAGTATTTGCCATTGGTATTGCAAAACATCTTTATGGTGGATTAGGTCAAAACATCTTTAACCCTGCAATGGTCGCTTATGTGATGTTGCTTGTTTCATTCCCGCTGCAAATGACAACTTGGCCCCCAGTGAGTGAAATAACAGGTTATGAATTATCATTATGGGATGTCTTTAACGTTATTTTTTCAGGCGTTACCTTAGACGGTCATACCGCGCATCAACTGATGCAAAATATTGACGGTATCACGATGGCAACCCCGCTTGATACCTTAAAAACGGGTCTGGCTATGGGCCATACGGTTAGCGAGATCCAAGCCAAAGAACAATTTAGCTGGTTATCAGGTTTAGGCTGGGAATGGATTAATTTAGCCTTCCTTGCAGGCGGTATTTATTTACTGAGTAAACGCGCGATCCTCTGGTATATCCCAGTAGGTTTGTTAGGTGGTTTATTTGTAATAAGCTTCATTGGTTACCTGTGGGAACCGGATGCTGTAGGTTCGCCAATATTTCACCTGTTCTCAGGTGCAACCATGTTAGGCGCATTCTTTATTGCCACCGATCCGGTATCAGCATCAACAACACCAAAAGGCCGACTCATATTCGGCGCATTAATTGGTGCATTAGTTTATATCATTCGAACTTGGGGCGGCTATCCTGATGCAATTGCGTTTGCAGTACTACTCGCGAACATGTGCGTACCGTTAATTGACTATTACACTCAACCCCGTGTTTACGGTCATAAATAGGAGATCACCATGTTAGTATCAATGAAAAAAAATGGTGCGATACTCGCCTTATTTGCTTTTGCTTGTACCTCTGTTGTTGCGATCACGCATACGGTGACAAAAGACCGTATTGCAGAACAAGAACAAACCCAATTACTGAAAATCATTAACCAGCTATTGCCAGAAAATGGTCATGACAATAATATTTTTCAAAGTTGTAAATTAATGACGAATGAAGCACTACTTGGCACATCAGAACCACAGCGTATTTTCACGGCAACAAAAAATAATGAACCAGTAGGCTACGCAATTGAAGGTATTGCACCAAAGGGTTATAGCGGTAATATTAAACTCGTTGTCGGTGTTGATACCGTCGGTAAAGTAACGGGTGTACGTATTCTTGGACACAATGAAACACCAGGATTAGGTGACAAAGTTGAATACCGTAAATCAAACTGGCTAGATGACTTTGTTGACCAAACGTTAACTAAAGAGAATGCACATACTTGGGCCGTGACTAAAGATGGCGGTGACTTTGATTCATTCACTGGCGCCACTATTACACCTAGAGCAGTTGTGAGTTCAGTGAAAGATATACTTACTTTTTATCAGTCAGATCAATTTTCTGAACTACAAAGCGCGCCTTCTTGTTGGAGTAAATCATGAGCCAATATCGCGATATTATCTATCAAGGGTTATGGAAAAATAATCCTGGTTTAGTACAAGTATTAGGGCTTTGTCCCCTACTTGCCGTAACGGCAACCGTCACCAATGCGATGGGACTAGGGTTTGCGACCTTATTAGTGCTTGTTGCTTCAAATACGACAATATCTCTGATACGTGAATACGTGCCAAAAGAGATCCGTATTCCTATTTTTGTCATGATTATTGCCTCATTTGTAACAACAGTACAATTACTTATGAATGCCTATGTTTATGAATTGTATCAATCTCTTGGTATTTTCATTCCGCTAATTGTAACCAACTGCATTATTATTGGTCGTGCTGAAGCATTTGCATCACGTAATAAAGTCTTACCTTCTGCGGCTGATGGCTTCTTTATGGGTCTTGGTTTTGCCAGCGTATTAATTGTATTAGGTGCAATTCGTGAAGTATTAGGTCAAGGTACTCTCTTTGACGGCATGGACCTACTATTAGGTGACTGGGCAAGTGTATTACGTATTGAAGTCTTTCATGCGGATACAAGCTTCTTGTTAGCAATTTTAGCGCCCGGTGCATTTATCGGTATGGGCTTTTTGATGGCTCTTAAGCATGCTATTGATGAACAACTAGATAAACGCCGTAAAGCACAGTCTGTTAGTGTATCTGAACCTGAGCCAGTTTCAGATACTGAATCAACAGCGAATTAATCAACATAAACAGTTATTAAAACAACTTAAGCCATACTGATTTATGATTATCAGTATGGCTTTTATATAGGGTCAAGATATGAACAAGGATAAACGCCGCATTATTTTAGAGCGTCTGCGTGATAATAATCCCCATCCTGAAACTGAGCTAAACTTCTCCTCAGCATTTGAGCTACTTGTTGCAGTAACGCTGTCAGCCCAAGCTACAGATGTGAGTGTAAATAAAGCGACTAATAAACTTTTTCCTGTTGCAAATACGCCACAAGCGATCTTTGATTTAGGTGTTGAAGGGCTAAAAGGCTATATTAAAACGATTGGTTTATACAACACCAAAGCTAATAACGTCATTAAAGCCTGTCAGATCTTATTAGAGAAACACAATGGGGTTGTACCCGAAGATCTGGATGCTTTAGTGGAACTACCTGGTGTTGGCAGAAAGACCGCGAATGTTGTATTAAACACTGCATTTGGTTGGCCGACAATCGCTGTTGATACACATATCTTCCGCGTCTCAAACCGCACTAAATTAGCCATGGGTAAAAACGTTGATCAAGTAGAAGCAAAACTACTAAAAGTGGTACCAGCTGAATTTAAAGTTGATGTGCATCATTGGTTAATTTTACACGGTCGTTATACCTGTATCGCCCGTAAACCGCGTTGTGGTTCTTGTTTAATTGAAGACCTTTGTGAGTTTAAAGACAAAATATACCCTGAAGAATAACGACTCGCTAGAATGATATTTAATGTAAAGTATACCGGTTCAACATTGACTTTAAATATCATTAAACTTACAATCCGCTCGAATTAATCAAACAAAGGAAAATAATATGGAAAGCGACCATTGTAGGAGAGCCTATATATAGAGATTTGGATTTAACATTATAAAACGACTCCCACCTCTATTTATACTCTCTCATTTTATAAAGCATAAATAATCTGAAATAATAATTATTATTCAGACGTATTTGCTATTCACTACAAAGACCCCTTACTTTCGATAATTAATCGGTTATGGTAAGTGAAAGTTTAATCAATATTAAATTGAATCAACTGTGTTTAAATATTAGCTATATGTCATAAGTAACGATTGTTAATCATTACGCTACAGCTGACCTTGGTTACATGCAAGCACTTGATTTAACAGGTGATAAAATGGAAATTGACATTCCCCCTAGTCCACTACCAATCCCAAAAGCGATATGTAGTGGTATGTGAATTTAGACTTTAATATAATTAATGCCTAAATAAAATCACGTAATTAACATACCTCCTTCGCTGCTATTAATATTATAAAATATATTTAATCCTATTATATTGGAGGACTTCTCATGTCCAATAATACAGCGCTAAAAAATAATGAAAACCAGCTAATATCAAATGACAACGTAAAATTAAATTTAAATGATATTAATAATTCGTTTGATTTATGGAATGATGAAACGAAGAATAAATTAATTATGTTTTTCAAAAATAATTCAATAGAAGATATACGTCATTGGTTTAGTAATAAAACATTAAATCAATACCATCAAATAAAAAAATTATCGTTAGAGGATATTGGTTTAGATTTAAAAAAATTATTACCTGCTTGGCTACTTGCCGATATTGAGATTTTAAGTTCGGTTAACAGTCCAGTATTTTCTGTTATGTCACCATCTACCCCCCAGCTGCTAAATTCTAATATGTCAGTTGCGGAGACTGTAAAGCGCGTTAAATTAATGGAAAAAGGTCTCCACTCTAAAGCTGCAATAATTGTTGACCAACATGGGCGTTATTATGGTTTATTGGAGTTACAGATGCTGCTCCAACATGATAATGATGTCTTATTAGCAGATATTGCATTGCAAGTTGAACCTTGCCATGTTGGGGAAGATCAAGAGTATGCAGTCAGCCAATTACAAATGAGCAATACAGAATATTTACCCATTGTTGATATACGCGGCCATCCAGTTGGCTTGTTTCAATGGCAGCAAGCCTCTCAAGTGATGCAGGTGGAGTTAACGGAAGATGTAAATCTACAAATGGGTATTCAGAGCAACCTAAACGAACCAAGTTACCTTGATATGTCAGTAATAGATCATGTGCGTAAACGCATTTTTTGGGTGTTGGGTCTAGCTGCTGTCGGGATCTTCTCTGGCATGATTATTCAGAGTTATGACGATGCGATAGCGACATTAACAATACTCGCTTTATATATGCCTATGATTGCAGACACTGGTGGCAATGCTGGAAGCCAATCTGCGACTGTAATTGTACGCTCCTTAGCATTAGGTGAACTGAAAATTAAGAACTGGCTTACAGTTGTTTGGAAAGAATTAAAAATCGCGAGTTTAATCGGATTAGTACTCGCAATCGCTTCATTTATAAAGGTTGAATTTTTATCCAGCAGCGCCGAATTACCCGGCAACATAACATTGACATTATTAGGGTCTGCGATCGCATTAGCATTGTTTTTACAAGTACTGACGGCGACCGTTATTGGTGCCGCTTTACCGTTAATAGCGAAGTCATTTCGATTAGATCCTGCCGTTGTAGCAAGTCCTGCTATTACTACCTTCGTTGATATTACGGGGTTATTGATTTATTTCTATATCACCACGACCTTACTTGGTATTACGGCTTAATCTTCTGTGTTGAAGCAGAAAAATTATAATTAAGGAATACAAATGTCAGATTTTAAAGCTATATATACAAGAGTGCAGTATTTACGAATTCTACGTTTAGGACTTCAACTGTTTATGGTTACTTCTATTAGTACTTCCATACTTGGCTGCTCAGAACCTAAGTTAACGAATAGCACTTTTAAAGGCCAGACAATGGGAACATTTTATGACATTAAAGTGGCCCACTTTCCATTAACTAAAAGCGAACAGTCCTCTATTCACACAGAGATAGAACGACGCTTAGAGCAAATAAATGATCAAATGTCGACTTATCGATCAAACTCCGAGTTATCGCGTTTTAACTTGAGTCAAGCGGTTAATGATTTTCCAGTATCGGAAGGTACCGCTAATGTGGTTGCAGAGTCGATACGAATACATAAGATAACATCAGGTGCATTCGATATCACACTTGGCCCTTTAGTTAATTTATGGGGGTTTGGTCCCGATAAGTTACCACAAGAAAAACCGACGACAGAGATGATCAAAGCAGCACAATCACGTGTTGCTATTGAGCACCTGAGTAATACGGAGAATACCTTAAGTAAGAATATAGATGCGCTTTACATTGATTTATCTGGCATAGCTAAAGGATATGGAGCAGATGTAATCTCGGAGTATTTGGAATCTTTAGGTATTGAAAATTATATTGTTGGTCTTGGTGGCGATTTACGGGCAAAAGGAATAAATGCAAGCAATATAAGCTGGCAAATTGCGATAGAAAAAGCGTCAACAACAGAGCATTCAGTACAGCATGTCGTTGCCGTTGGTAATAATGCCATAGTGACATCAGGTAGCTATCGTAATTACTATGATCTTAATGATGAACGTTTTTCTCATACTATAGACCCAATAACAGGTCAACCAACACAACATAACTTAGTTTCAGTGACTGTTATTCACCCTTCAGCTATGACTGCGGATGGTTTTGCCACTGCATTTATGGCGATGGGAAAAGAAAAAGGGATTAAATTAGCAAGTCAGAAACAGTTAGCTGTATACATGATTTATAAGTCGGGTGACCATTTTAAAGAAGTGTATACGGAGGCATTTTCACCATTCTTTCAGAAGTAATTAGGATTAATTAAAAACACGCGATATTGGCTATCAAAAAGGCGCGTTCAAATCATTGAACGCGCCTTTGTAATATTCATGTTTAATCGCTCTATTTACCTATTATATAAAACAGGCTTCGCGATTATTTAAAAACAGGTTTGCCAACAGGCATAACTTCACGGCCGAACTCGCCATTTAGTATTTGTGCCATGCTGAAGTACATCGCACTTAAACCGCAGAAAATGCCAACATACCCAGCTATTACACCAATTACAGCACTGCCACTGAAATCACGAATAGCTAGAAGGAAAAATAATGCTGTTAATGACGCAAATATGATTTGTTTTGCTCGTGGGTAGCGTAATGAACCAACGAATAGACCCGCAGTAAATAAGCCCCATAATAACAAGTACCACGCCATGAATGGTGCTGGAGTCGCCGCTACGCCCATTTTAGGCATTAAGATCAGACCAACTAATGTTAACCAGAAAAAGCCATAAGAGATGAAGGCAGTTGTGCCAAACGTATCATTACGTTTGTAGCATAAAATACCCGCGATAATTTGGCTAATACCACCGTAAAAAATACCCATTGCAAGTATCATTGAATCCATAGGGAAAAAACCCGCATTATGGATATTTAATAAAACGGTAGTCATACCGAAGCCCATAAGGCCCAGTGGTGCTGGATTAGCTAGTTGTGTAGACATTACATATAAAACCTGTCGAATTTAAAGAGGCCGCGATTGTAGATTAATAATTCTAACAGGGCAATTTTTAATAGTTTAAAATATCAACAAAGCTATAAATATAATTTAATTCTAACGTTACAAACGATAAAAACAAATTTAAATAAAAAGTTAACCTTTTTAACAAGTTGAATAAAAACAATAACACCAGAATCCAAATCATTGATATTAAAAGCTTAGCCACATGTTAATTGTTAAATAAAAATATAGATAAGAATGTTTACATTTTATTTTCATTGAAATAGAACAACTAAAATTAATTTAGCAAGAGTTATTCTCTTTATTCATAAAGAATCATATATATATGCCAATCTGTTATATAACGCAGTTTTTATACATTTAAAAACTAAAGGAAGTGTTTGATATAACTTTATAGTATATTAGATTTGTTAAAGTTAAATAGTAGAGAGATTAAATTAGTGTGACTTATTAACGATGTTAAATTTAATAAATCACGCTAATAGCGAGTGATTGCAACCCAGTAATGACTTGTTACCATTCACCAATATTTTGCATTGAAGTCCAAGGTTCTTGTGGTGCTAATTTAGCGCCTTTTTGTAATAACTCGATAGAAATGCCATCCGGTGAGCGGATAAATGCCATATAACCATCACGTGGAGGACGGTTGATAATGACACCAGCGGCCTGTAAATCTGCACATGTAGTATAAATATCTTCAACTTCGTAAGCTAAGTGACCAAAATTACGACCGCCTTCATACTCTTCTTCATCCCAATTATAGGTAAGTTCAAGTGTTGGGCTAGATGTTTTTTTCGCTTGTTCTGCATCGCCAGGAGCAGCTAAAAAGATGAGGGAAAAACGTGCAGCTTCATAATCATTACGTTTAACTTCGATTAAACCAAGTTTATTACAGTAAAAGTCTAAGGATGCTTTCAAATTTTTGACACGAACCATTGTATGTAAGAATTGCATAACACGTCCTATACAGCTGAGTGATATTAAAGAATTGCTTATGCTAATGATATCACAAATAAAAAGGCGCTAAGAGTATCGTTCTTAACGCCTTTATATCATAGCTATATTAACTCAAGCTTAAGCCTGAACAAATTAATACTAATTTACTGGTGTGTATAAGTTATTCTTATAAGCTAAACTACCCCATAGTGCATTAGCTTTAGCCTTAATGACCATATCTTTCGATACTGGCTTACTGGTCAAGTTCGTAGTGTTTGCATCGTAATGGTAGCTAGATTCGGGCTTTTCTGGTTGGAAAATAACGACATCATTATTATTATCCATCCACGCAAAGTTCTTGTAGAACTGCATCATCGCACGTAACTTCGATGGATCAATGTTTTGTGTCATATCGTGACCAATCATTGGCGTCACACTATCAATGCCAGCCAGTGACAATAATGTTGGTAGCAGATCGATTTGACTTGTTAAGCGATCATCCTCACGCGGCTTCACATCACCACCAAAGATCACTGCTGGAATACGGAAATGGTCAATCGGTACTAATTGGTTTCCGTAAGCACGTGAATCATGATCCGCAATCACCACAAAAATAGTGTCTTTCCAATACGACGATTTTTTCGCTTTATTAATAAAGGTACCTAATGCGTAGTCTGAATATTTAGCTGCATTTTCACGTGTTTGCTTCGGTGTGTTATACGCTGTAATTCGATTATCAGGATAATCAAACGGACTATGATTCGATGAGGTAAACACTAAACTGAAAAATGGCTTGTCTTGCTTAGACAGCATGGCGAATTGCTCATCCGCTTTATCGTACAGGTCTTCATCTGACGCCCCCCAAGATCCTACAAATTTAGGGTTAGTAAAGGTTGGGAAGTCTTGCATATCAACAAAGCCATTACCTAAGAAGAAGCTTTTCATGTTATCAAAATAGCTCTCTCCACCATAAATGAACTGAGTGTGGTAACCTTTTTCATTCAATAAATTTGCAGCCGTAAAGAAGTTAGTTTGGCTTTTACCTAGTTTAACAACAGAACGAGCAGGCGTTGGGGAGAATCCAGTTATTACAGCCTCAATTCCTCGCACTGAACGCGTACCAGTTGCATACATACGATTAAAACTCCAGCCTTCTTGTATGATAGCGTCAAGATTTGGTGTCAGTGGTAATCCACCTAAAGCCCCCACATATCGCGCACCTAGACTCTCTTGCAACAAAATCACAATGTTCTTTGGTTTACCTTGGTAAGTTGCTTTACGCATAGCAAGAGTGGGCTGTTCGTTTGATGTAAACTGCTCAGGAGAAAGACTCGTCGATTCACGGATCAACTTAATGATTTGTTGTGTATCCATCTTACCGTAATATTTAAACGCGTCATCTTCAGACTTCATTTGCTTCACAGCGAATAGCAATGAATAAGACGAGTTTAATGCAAAGTCATTCATCAGAGGGTCGGTTGAAAACGCAATCATTGCAGGATTCATCGGACGATGCCCCAAAGTAGAACGGGCCCCCATCACACAAACAGCGACCACACACAATGCTAATACAGGACGCCAGTACCAACGAGGGAATGTCAGCCCTTTAACAAGATGGCCACTTAATTTCCATCCTCCCAGCACGGTTATAATTGACGCAACCATACCAATAAATAACTCGAGTTTGTAACCACTCCAAAGCATACCAAACACTTCTTTCGGATAAATCAAGTACTCGACAAACAGACGATTCGGACGAACATCATACTCCATAATAAATGAAGGTGTCGCTAGCTCCATATACATCACGAACCACAAGCCTGTCACTATCCACAAACGAAGTATTACATGCCAAATTCGCCCAACCAGACCATCGTTAGAAAGAAAACACGTCAGCATTGCTGGTAATATCAACAAATAAGATAAAGTCGCGATATCGATACGTAAACCACTAAGAAAAATCGTCCCCCAACCGCTAACGTCAGTAACACGATCTGCCTGCCAGAGGCTTAATCCTAGTCGAGAAATGTTTAATATAATGAGGCAAATAAAGAATGTAGTAACAATGGGGTAAAATACACCCAATCGTCGTTTTGAAGAGTTAAGCATTAAATATCCTTTAGCTAAAAACGTCGTTCCATTTCTATGTGGAACAATTAATTCAGCTGATTATAAAGTACACAACTAAACCATAAAATGGTTTATTACAATGGCTTACAAATTAATACATTGTCTTACAGATAAAACATAGGTTAATTCATATAAATAATACCGATAGTTTAGCAGAAGACTCTGCGAAGTACTTTATTTATAATGATTTTGTACAGGCAATCTATATTGAGAATATCAATATAGATTGAGAAATGAATGCGATTAAAGAATGGGTTGCCCTAATGATATCACAACGCGTTGATTTTTTTGTCGTTCAATAATATTACTATTCGATGCTATTTGGCTTTTCTCGCCATAACCATTAGTTTCGATTTCTAGGTTTTTCAGGCCACTGTCTAAAAAATATTGCTTAATATTTTCGGCACGTAACGAAGATGTTTGTAAATTTTGTAACTCGTCGCCATAGCTACCAGTATAACTATCAACAACAACAACATTAATGTCTGGACTGTATTGTAAGAATTCACTGATCATCGCTAAACGTTGTTGACTTTTCTGTGTTAACTCATCACTTGCGGTATTGAAATCAAGCACTGAATAAGCAATATCATCCAAGCTATAGGGTAATAGGTTACTCACGCATTCTAGGAATTCTTGGTATTTATTTTGGAAGTTAACCGAAGACAGACCAACGCTAATAAACTCACCGCCGCGGTACCAGTCTCGAAAGTAGAATGTGGGATAGTCGCCAGAATCTAATGCATCAAGCATGCGCCAAGCAGGCTGCTCACTCACATACCCCGTAAATTGGCGGTACAGTTTAACATCAGCAAGATCTTGGGCTGCACTCCCCGGCTTCCAGCTTGGTGGAACAGAACGTAATGAAGCCATTTCAGCTTGCGCAGGTAGACGTTTCATATCTAATTCAAAATCAAGGTTGATTAATTTCGAGGCGCGACTAGTAAAAATGGCTTGCCCGTAACGAGGAATATCATGCTTCAAGCTACATTGTACAGGCGTAGAACGACTATTTTCCCATTGAGAAAATTCGTAATTAGCCGCATAGTTTTTTATGTTAGCAGAGGCACTTGTTGAACCAAAAGCAACAAGTGAAGCAATTATAAAATGTTGGCAGTTGATCATACGGTTCAAAATCCTGTTTATTCGAAGCCCATATTAACTTATCGGTATTAAGTGAAATAACTTGAGTTACTTTTCTATAAATATCTAAAAAAATAAAAAGTACCTAAAATTGATTCCTTGTTGATAATGCCGACAACTAACAACAAATTAGTAAAGTTGATTAGAGGACAAGCAATTATTATGGCATAATCCTATTCAAGTCAACATTAATTAATGATCACATGAGCACAACTGAAAAATCAGCTTTTAGCCAACGATTCCGTGGCTACTTCCCTGTTGTTATCGATATCGAAACTGCGGGATTTAATGCACAAACAGATGCGATGTTAGAGATCGCCGCTTCTATCCTGGAAATGGATGAAGATGGCTATCTTAAAATTTCGCATACCTTACACTTTAACGTTGAACCATTTGAAGGTGCTAATTTAGAACAAGCAGCCTTAGACTTTACCGGTATCGACCCAACTAATCCATTACGTGGTGCAGTACCTGAACGCGAAGCGATCACCGAGATCTATAAAGCTGTGCGCAAAGGCTTAAAAGATACAGGTTGCCATCGTGCAATCATGGTTGCGCACAATGCGGCATTTGATCACGGTTTTTTAAGTGCTGCATCGAATAGAGAAAAGATTAAACGTAATCCTTTTCATCCTTTCGCTACATTTGATACCACGACACTTGCTGGTCTAGCTGTTGGTCAAACAGTACTTGCTAAAGCATGTATGGCTGCCGGTATTCCTTTTGATCATAAACAAGCGCATTCTGCTAAATATGATACAGAACAAACTGCGCAATTATTTTGCTACATAGTGAATAAATGGAAAGATATGGGCGGTTGGCCACTACCTGTTCCTGAAGAAGAAGCAGAGCTAGAAACTGTAAGTGATAGCACGTTAAACGCTGACACCGAATAAATCATTATGCCCCTTTGTAACAACAAGTATCGCGAACCTTAGTGAGCCGTAATGTTGTAACTGTATAGGGGCAAAATATAGAATATGAGTATTGCTACTTAAAACTTCCCCTTAATACCGATGGTCGTAGTACCTGTATCACTTTCATAATGAAAATGTAACACTGTCGCGCCATAACTTGCTCCAGCCAGACACCCTAATATGTTTGCCACCATGTCGTTTTTACTAAACTCATTCCCTTCCTGGCCCGCATCATAGGTTTCCTTCAAAACTCCAATAGATAAACCAACGAGTATCGTCTGCCACCAACTTTCTGTATACATCATGGTTGTACCGCAAATTACCGTCTCCGCAATAAAGTGTTTCTGTTTATCATTTTCTATACTTCCGGCATTTACGGAAGTAGAAATCAACATGAGTGAGCCCCAAAATATACGTCGACACTGCGGCGTCACTAGCTCAACCAATTGATATATAATTCGGATAGATTTATTCACATAAGCCAAATAGGGAATCAACTTAAGGATGAAATACCTATGAAAGCGAGTGCTGATAACAATAGTATTGATTTTATTGTTATTTATTTTAGCTAAATTAATCATGAATTATTAAACACCATAAAAATCTAACAATGCAGCCTAAACACCGACTCTAATTCGAGAAACTCACCATGAAAACTTAATAAGTACATATTTATTTTACAACAAGCTTCTCTATGATTTAGGTGTCATCACTAGGTATAGTTAATCAAATCCATACGAAGGACCGGTTACAGCGGCAATTAAAGAATAAAACCCCAAGTGCATAAAGCAATGCTAGCACTCAAAATGCTCTTCGCAACAAATGATAAATATAAAAATAACTATCAAATAGTTAAGGTTTTTCATTTTTAACGGCAATAATTCACTACATCTGCATAATTACCCATAAATAGACTTAAAATTCACTTATCTTATGTAGTATAGTTTTATATACTACCTTCAATAGAATTATTAACATTGGAAAGTAGATAAATGAATCCTGTAGTTATCGCAGTGCTAGCTATGCTAATCCTCAGTTTTATGCGGATTAATGTGGTTGTAGCACTAACAATTAGTGCCTTTTTAGGTGGTTTAATTGGTGGTTTACCTTTAGAAGAAGTTATTTCGGCCTTTAACTCGGGTTTAGGTGGTGGTGCGTCAATTGCCTTAAACTATGCCATGTTAGGTGCATTTGCCGTTGCAATCTCAAAGTCAGGTATTACAGACCTACTCGCAGCTAAAATTGTTAGCCGTCTAGGTGATGGTAACTCACAACGTCAAATTAACGGTTTTAAGTACGGTTTACTCTTCACCTTACTACTCGTCGCGATCTCATCACAAAACGTTATCCCTGTTCATATTGCCTTTATTCCTTTACTTGTTCCCCCGCTACTTGGTGTGATGACTAAATTAAAATTAGACCGTCGTGCTGTCGCTTGCGTGATCACTTTTGGTCTAACTGCAACGTATATGTTCCTACCTATCGGTTTTGGTGGCATCTTCTTAAACAACATTCTACTTAAAAATCTAAATGATAACGGTGCGAATGTTGTTGCTGAGCAATTACCAACGGCAATGGCTTTACCTGTATTAGGTATGGTTATTGGTTTAATTACGGCCGTGGTATTTACCTATCGTAAACCTCGTGAATATTTGGTTGAAAGCGAATTAACCGCTAAAGAAAATAAACCGGTTGAATTTAACCCTCGTCACATCATTGTGGCTATGGTTGCGATTGTTTCAGCATTAAGCTTACAGTTAACTTATGATTCAATCATTCTTGGCGCACTCACTGGCTTCATTATCTTTACGCTTGGTGGTGTTATCAAATTCCACGAAACACAAGATATGTTCACTCGCGGTGTACACATGATGGCAATGATTGGTTTCATTATGATCGCAGCATCAGGTTTTGCTGAAGTAATGAAAGCAACAAGCGGTGTTGAATCATTAGTGAGTTCAATCGGTGGTGTCATTGGTGACAATAAAGGTCTGGCTGCATTGCTAATGCTAGTAACAGGTTTATTGGTAACGATGGGGATTGGTTCATCTTTCTCTACAATCCCAATTCTTGCTACTATCTATGTACCTCTTGCTTTGCAGTTTGGTTTCTCACCATTAGCAACAGCATCTCTTGTGGGTACTGCTGCCGCGCTTGGTGATGCAGGTTCACCAGCATCAGACTCAACATTAGGTCCAACATCGGGTCTAAATGTTGATGGCCAACACGATCATATTCGAGACTCGGTGATCCCAACGTTCATCCACTATAATATTCCGCTTATTATCTTTGGTTGGATTGCTGCAGTTACGCTGTAAAGGGTATGAGGCAGTACCGTAAGCTAAATATCGGTACTCTCGATTGCTAAATAATCTGTGATTTAAACAATCGATGATTAAATCACAGACCTTAAAAAGGGAAGCAATTGCTTCCCTTTTTAATATTCTGATTATGTTTACAAACGATTAAGAGCGCTTATAACACAACTAACGCTTAACAACTATTAACAGTTATTCAGCTTTTGCTTTTGCAGCAGCTGCAGCGATTAATGGCTGTAGCTCACCTTGTTGGAACATTTCCATGATGATGTCACAACCGCCAACAAGCTCGCCTTCAACCCATAGTTGTGGGAATGTAGGCCAGTTAGCGTATTTTGGTAATTCAGCGCGGATATCTGGGTTTTGTAGAATATCAACGTAAGCAAATTGCTCACCACAATTGATTACTGCTTGTGATGCTTGTGAAGAAAAACCACAGCTAGGTAGTTTTGGAGATCCTTTCATGTATAGGATGATTGAGTTCTCAGCAAGTTGCTGTTTGATTTTATCTAAAGTTTCCATTGTGTCCTCACAAATCTTAGCGTTTACATCTATTGTAGTTATTATTTGAATCTAGTTATTTAAACTCTAACCATAGAATGCATTATATAAATACAAATTTCGCAGCCATTTTATGCTAATTATAGCTTGGTTAACACCGTTATTTTGTAGGGTTATTTTGTTTTATATTTAGTCTAATTGTTAAGAAATGAATTCACTCGTAACAATTTATTAATTGAGCAATACAATTACAGTCAAATACTTGAATATATTTAGCGCTAGCGTTAGTATTCCTCCAATAATTAAATCAATAATGAGCAATGGATAGCTTTTAGCTATCAATAAATAAGGAAATACCTATGAGTATTACACTACCAGCTTTACCGTACGCACAAGATGCACTTGAACCACATATCTCTGCTGAGACTCTTTCTTTCCATTACGGCAAACACCACAACACTTACGTGGTTAAGCTTAACGGTCTAATCGAAAGCACACCTCTTGCTGAAAAATCATTAGAAGAAATTGTTAAATCTTCTGAAGGTCCTGTTTTCAATAACGCAGCACAAGTTTGGAACCACACATTCTACTGGAACAGCCTTACTCCAAATGCAAAAGGTCAACCAGAAGGCGCACTAGCTGACGCTATCAACGCTAAATTCGGTTCTTTCGAAGCATTCCAAACAGCATTCAACGACAAAGCAGTAAACAACTTCGGTTCAAGCTGGACTTGGTTAGTTAAAAACGCTGAAGGCGAATTAGAAATAGTTAACACTTCTAACGCAGGTACTCCTATCACTGAAGCTGGTGTTACACCACTAATCACTGTTGACCTGTGGGAACACGCTTACTACATTGATTACCGTAACCTACGCCCTAGCTACCTTAAAGGTTTCTGGGCACTAGCTAACTGGGATTTCGCTGCCGCTAACTTCGCAGCTTAATTAACCTGTTAGTCCTAGGTTCGTCTTACAGTAGACAATAATAAAAAACCGATAGTGAGAGCTATCGGTTTTTTTGTTCTTTGGCTAGTATTAGCAATACTAAATTGCTATGCTTTATCTCATTATATTAATGACAAGGATGTTATTACTTAACTCTTAAGACTGAGGTCTCTATGAATTTTAGTAATACATTCAAAGCAATGTTAACATTGTCTATTCCAACCACACTGATGTTTACTGTTCTCTACTTATCAATCAACTAACTGAATTTATTAACAATATCGACTTATAATTAGCAGATTAGCTGTCGACCAAGTAATGAATGGGACAAGGTCGTTCCATCTACATACTCTAATTCACCACCCACTGGAACGCCATGCGCAATACGGCTTGCTTTCACGCCATATTCTTGTGCTATTTCAGCAATATAATAGGCAGTAGCTTCGCCTTCAACGGTAGGATTCGTTGCTAAAATAAGCTCTTCATAGCGACCTGATGCTAATAACTCGGCTAGCTTATCTAAGCCTATTTCATCCGGTCCGATACCATCTAATGGTGATAAGTGACCCATGAGTACAAAATATTGACCACTAAATTGATTGGTTTGTTCAATCGCCGCAACATCAGCGGGACCTTCAACAACACAAAGTGTTTTTTCACTTTGACGTTTAGGGTTTGCGCAAATAGCACAAATATCTAATTCAGTCAGTGTATTACACTGCTGGCAATGACCAATCTCAATCATAGCCTTCTCTAAAGAATGCGCCAAAGATACAGCATTATCACGCTTGCGTTCTAAAATATGAAAAGCGATACGCTGTGCAGACTTAGGGCCTACACCCGGTAAAATTTGTAGATCATTAATCAGCTGATCTAGCAAGGGACTGAACTTCATTTATAACTCCAAAAAGAAAACCTGCTCAAGCCGGATTTCGCATCTATATTGAGCGCAATACTACATTAAATCGGATGTTTTAGCATATAATTTTGCCACCTACGTGACTTGCATTTTGGACTTGCCCACACTTGAAGTTCCGTTAAAATGACCATAAATACAAATGGGATAAGGAAAAAACAGAGGAGTGTAAACCTTATGACTGTTTATAAGCGACTAAGTAAGGCTATTAAGCCACAACAATATTCGATTTTGTGTTGTGCTCTGACCTTTCAGCCGTTAAACTTCTGCCTCCCAAATTATTGGTTGAGCTAATCTGCCACAGGTGACATTATGATTAACCACTTTAGTGTGCTTGGTATCAAGCCGAATGCAAATGAAGACGACGTTAAGAAAGCCTACAAACGTCTATCGAATCGGTTTCACCCTGATAAATTACTCGGCGCATCAGACGATGAGAGAGTGCATGCTGAAGCTCAGCTGCTACGAGTAAGAAATGCGTATGAAGTACTTTCAAATCCGAAGCTAAAACGCGAATTTGTAAAAAACTTCAGTAACGTAATCGTGACCGACCCTGCCGCCGCTATGCGCGAGCTGTGGGACCAATTTTACCCAATAAGTTAATTTCAGAGTATTCATGGCGACAGCAATAGATTTCGAACGTATTGAACAATTAAAAGAAGACGCATATAGCAATATCGAGTCGTATAACGATCCCGACACTCCTAATGCACTCGAGCAGTTTACTAGCCAAATGAAGGCTGTTTTACTAGCAGACCCTAAGTTACTCGCATCTGTGCCAGAGTATCTGCCGATTGCACTTTATGATAAAGTAAAATTTCCACCTGAAGCAAAGATCAAGTGGGCTCAATGGATAAAAGAAGGCATTCTACCTGAATGGAATGAGTTTAAAACAACCGTTGCTTTTAATAATGCTGATATACCGCTTGTTTTAGCTGCTCGTGGTCACTCGGAAACGTTATTAATAGAAAGCTGTATTGTTCTCTTCTTATTATCAAATGAGAACCTGTCTACTCCAGCTAGTCAAGATCATGATGACTACCTCGAAGACGAAGAAGAAGGCTATTACGATCAATTTGATGAGGAAGAGCAATAATGAATAGCTTAATTGAAACAGCCGTAATCGAAATCAAACAACTTGCAGATGTAGAGCCTCAACAAGCAAGTAAAAAATTTGAGTTAATGGCTAACACCATGACTGATGACGTTTTAGTTGAAGTGATCGAGCAGATGGACATCGTGACCTTAACGCAGATAAACAGTCACCATGATATTTCTTGTCCTTCTATCATGTCAGAATTGATGACACCTGAACAGATCCGCGATATCGTTTGCCAGCAACCGCTATATTGGGAAGAGAAAGTTAAAAACAATGCAGATGAACTAATTCAGCATACATTTGATTTTTTAACTTACCTTATCCGAATTCAAAATACAGAAGCAAAACAGACAGCTATTTTAGAATGTATTGCTGAAGACCAAGCAGGTCTTTTTTATCTATCGATTCCTTTCATTGAATATCTGTTAGCTCCAAAAATAGAATCTGAACGTCAAAGTCACATCACTGATAACTATGATGATGAAGATGATGGCGAAACTGTGGGTTATACAGGACGTAGTGCAGAAGAAGAAGCACACAGTTTAAGTATTGACGATCCACGTAGCCTACTAGCCTTAATTCGTGAACTTGCACCTGATGTTGAAAAATCAATTAAGAATTTACTACGTAGCGAAAATTCAAGCTGGGTAGCTATCATAGACAGTTTCGTCAATGAATTAGTGCTTCAAGCAAAAGAGAAGAATGAAGTTGATGATGAATACGCTGAAGTCGATGACATGTTTAGTTTTCTTGATTAAGGATCCCGAATGCAAATTGTAGTAAGAGACGGCAATCAAGGACCTTTTTTAAGTAAAGTTCTCGATTATGGTCAAGCAGAAGCGCTATTAGATGAAGCACAACTTGCAGAAATTAAAAGCAAAGCTGTGCTAATGAGCCTTAAACTAGCTGATAAATTTTATAATAAACACAAGATGCACCTGCTAGAAAATGCAGCTTTCGATGTAATCGGTGTAGCAAGCTTAGGATTAATGTCACTAAGTAATCACGACCTTGCTCATGCTCTTAAACTGCTCTTAGCACCAAACGGGGTTGTAAAATCCTTCCAAAAAGGTTGGAGTATGCTAAGCCGTGTCAGCAAATATAAGCTGAGCGGTAAATCTGTATATGGAGACATAGATCCTACTTTACTCGATAAAATATCAACGCCGAGCGATGCAGATGAATGGCAGGGCTGGCAGAGCTATCAAGACGCACTGTTAGAGTTTAACCGTGAAGAGTCTATTGCATGCTTATTAAAGCAATTCTATGCGCAATCAAGCTACGATCCTTTAGATTGTTTAAGCCTTGAATGCGTGTTTGCGGAAGTTGTACTGTACCGTCTATTTTTTGGTCCCGTTAAAGTAAGACCAGATCTTAAGCAACGCGTAGCGAAAATTGAACTTGAAGACGTCTGGTTCTCGATTGAACATCTTAATCAACAAATTAAGCTGACGTTGTCCGAGTTGCCATCGCCACTTGCCGAGACCATAAAGATTGAGCTAGGCCAGTACTTTACGCCAGGTCTACTACGCACATTAACGTTTGCTAAAAACTACCGGGATTTACGCTTAAAGGATGCGAGTCCAGAGCGATTAGAGCGATTTGAATATAAAGAAGGGCTAACAGGTTTGTTAGGTTGGCCAGTCTATATCGTGATGTGATATCTATAAAGATTCACAGGATTAACGAATAATAAAAAGCGGGAATATCCAATCGGGTATTCCTGCTTTTTTATACCCTCGATAATTTTTAGACTATCAAAGACCAACCTTAAATGTTGTTATAAAACACTGATATACAATGGTATGATATTATATTTTTAAGTCGAGGCGTCAATAATGGAATATGAAACAGAGTACTCAATTAATAATATTGTTCAGCAAGATGCTGCGAATTACCTGATTAATATGATTGATCATGTCCAACCAAAACGAATTCTAGATATCGGTTGCGGTAGTGGGAATGTAACTCATAAATTAAACTTAAAATATCCGAATGCAATAATTGATGCCATAGACCCATCATCAAAAATGATTAATATTGCTAAGAATAACTACCCAGCATCAAAATTAAATTTTATATGTCAAAAAATTGAAGATTTTACGCCTAGATATGACTATGATTTAATTTTTTCTAATTCATCTTTTCAGTGGTGGGAGCGACATGATATTGCATTAAGTCGAATTGCTAATTTGCTCGCTCCGAATGGCGTTGTAGCAATTCAAACACCATACAGAGACTTATGGTGCGAAGAAATAATAATACTTGTAGAGCAAGTTTTTAATACGCATTTCCCAGAGTTATACCAAAATTTCAAGTTTCCTTGCTTACATTTAGAAACAAGAGAACAATTTCAAGATCTCCTATTACATTCGGGGCTAACGCCTTCCACAATTAAAGCGCATAGTTTCACTTATAATGTGACTAATGAAGAGCTATTCAAAATTTTTAAATCTGGCGCGGTCAAAGTCTATACTTCTAGTGATAACTTTGACGTAGAAGTACCTAAATATTTTCAGACTGATTTTCTTAAAAAATTCAAAATATTAATCAGTAATAATAATGTTTGTTCAACCTTATCATTGCATCGGATGCTATTGCTATGTAAGCCGTCGCAGAAGGTTTAGAAAATGATCAAAGGTAGGTATCAAGGGGGTAGGTGATTACTGAAATTAACTAGAAATGGGGTAACTAAACCCCAGCTTAACCTGAAAGGAAAAGCCGAGGCTAATTGCTCGATATTAAATATCAATCAACTTAGAAAGGCATTTTCATACCTGGTGGTAATTTCATACCACCGGTAACGTCAGCCATTCTTGATTTGTTTTCTTCTTCAACACGACGAGCAGCATCGTTGATAGCAGCCGCGATAAGATCTTCTAGCATTTCTTTATCGTCTTCCATCAATTCAGGATCGATTTGTACACGACGTACGTTATGGCTACCAGTCATAGTGATTTTAACCATGCCAGCACCTGATTCCCCAACTACTTCCATATTAGCTAAGTCTTCTTGTACTTTAGCCATTTTGTCTTGCATTTGTTGAGCCTGCTTCATTAGCCCGCCCATTCCGCCTTTACCGAACATATTAAACTCTCTTTCTATCTGACTGTCGCGAACAACAATAAATAAATACCGATTGTTTCGCACTGAATACTCATACTATATGGGTATCATTAAAAAAAAATCAAGGTTACTAAATTTTTATAACGGTACAATTGAACTATCATCAACAACAGCACCGAGACGGTTCATAAAGAACTGAATATACTTATCATCATACAAGTTTTTCGTCGCATTCGCTAAGCGTTGTTGATAAATTATTTCTTCAAGTTGTGCTGGCGTTGATTTGTTTGGGTTTTCACCAAAGTTAATAACTAACTCCACCGGCTCTGATAACACTTGTTGCAACGCTTCACTTAACTGCTGGCGTGACTTGTCATTAGCAAAGTATCGTTGGTCTGGATTCATGGTCAAAGTAACACGACCAGGTTCCTGTTCCATCACACTGTGCAGCGCCAGTTGACGGACACGACCACCTAAACTCATCTGATTAATGTAGCAACACCACGGGTCTGTTTCATCACGCAGCTTATTATCTAGCGGTGCCGTTGCCGTCGATTTACCTGATTTTTGAGCCTGAAAAGCGGGTGACAAATCATTAATATCAACCTTAACCTGGCTAAAGCGATCAATTTGACGAACGACGGGTTCAGCAAAGCCCTGCGGTGGATAAGTATTCGGCTCTGGCATTTGGTTATGATAATCGCCCTGCCCTTGATCTGGGTAGCTGCCTTGATCTTGATACGAATCCAGCGGAGGTAGATCTTGCCATGCTGGTGCAGACTGTTGTTGTGGCTGTAATTGCTGCGCTTGCATATTTTGATTCACTGGCTGTTCGTTAAAACGATTCTGACCAGGTTGTGTATTCTGTCTAACAGGTGCTACCGCTTTTTTCGGCGGTACATACGACGATGGAGCCTGTTCACTCTTCGCCGCTGTCGACTTTTTTGCAGTTGTACCTAAACGACTACGTAAGAAGTTACGTGTTTTACGACCTTGATCAACACTGCTTTCTTCTACTGGCGCTTGCGCAGGAGTTTGACTCTGCGGTTGCTGCTGTTGAGTTGTATTTACTTGCTCATTCTGGATAGGTGTGGCTTGTGTCGGCGACATATCCATCGGTTGTGGCGCGTATCCTGCTGCTGCGTTATTTTCTTGTGCAACGCTATTCTGTTGTTCAAAACTGTTTTGCGGCGCAACATAGTTCTGTGGAGCGATACTTGGTGGCTCAACCTGCGCCGCTGTATAGCCCAGCGGTTCAAGAGCTTGCGCTTCAACATGGCCCATAGCTTGCGCTGCTTGTAATAGCTCGTCTTGCTCTAGATTTAAATTCGTAACCGCTTCATCAATCACTTCAACAAATGGAACTGCTGGTTGTTGCGTTGATTCTTGTATAGGTTGCTGTACTTGCTGCGTCGCTTGTTCAATCTGTGCTGCAACCACAGTTTCCGTCACCGCTGGTGCGATTACGACAGGTGCTGGCGTCACATCCCTTTCTGGCGCTTGTAAGCGACCTTGTGGCCGGAAAGCTAGCATACGTAATATCGTCATTTCTAACGCACTACGTGGGTCTGGTGCAAGTGGCAGTTCTTTACGACCAGTCAATGTGATTTGATAATATAACTGTACATCTTCTGGTGACATTTCATCAGACAATGCTTTCACTTTATCGGCATGTTCAGTATCAACCACTGATGACGGTAAAATTTGCGCCATTGCAATACGGTGTAACAAACTTGCTAATTCTACATGTAATTGGTCAAAGTCAGGTCCTAGCGAACTCACCTCGGCAATCTTCGCCATGCAGTTATTCGCATCACCACTGACAATTAAACGCAGTAGTTGCAACATATGGCTGTGATCTAACGTACCCAACATATCTAACACAGTTTGGTGTAATACTTCACCTGCACCGTGAGACAAGGCTTGATCAGTCAAACTCAATGCATCACGCATACTGCCATCGGCCGCTTTGGCGATTGAGTTCAATGCTGATAATTCATATTGGCAATGTTCGCGCGATAAAATATGCACCAACTGCTGAGATATCTGTTCAGTCGTTAGACTTTTTAAATGAAATTGCAAGCAACGCGATAAGATCGTAATAGGCAGTTTTTGTGGATCGGTTGTCGCTAGCAAGAACTTCACATATTCAGGTGGTTCTTCTAACGTTTTTAATAGCGCATTAAAACTGTGCTTAGAAAGCATGTGTACTTCATCGATTAAGTACACCTTAAAACGACCACGAGCAGGCTTATACTGCACGTTATCAAGTAACTCACGGGTATCTTCAACTTTGGTACGTGAGGCCGCATCGATTTCGAGTAGATCAACATAAGAACCTTGATCAATCTCGACACACGTTGAACATTCGCCACAAGGTTTACTGGTAATGCCTTTCTCACAGTTTAAGCTCTTCGCTAAAATGCGGGCGATCGTTGTTTTACCAACACCGCGAGTACCACTGAGCAAATAAGCATGGTGTAAACGGTCTTGCTCTAGCGCATTAACTAAAGCGGTCAGCACATGTTGTTGACCAACAACTTGCTGAAAATTATGCGGGCGCCATTTACGCGCTAAAACTTGATAACTCATAACAGTTCAATGATTACTTAATATTGATAAGCACTAATATGCTCGGGAATGAAAATAGCTGGCAGTTGACCACCAGCTAATCATGATAATTACAATTATTACTGTTATGACAATGACAGCGGATTATTCGCCGTCAAAATCAACTAATTTGGTAATATTAACATTAAGATTATTTAATACGGTTTCACCACCAAGATCGGGTAATGAGATAACAAATGCAGCATCTTCAACGATACCACCAAGCTGACGAATTAAAGAAACCGTCGCAGCAACAGTACCACCAGTTGCTAATAAATCATCAACAATAAGTACTTTGTCACCCGCATCGACAGCATCTACATGGATCTGTAACGTATCTGTACCGTATTCAAGCTCATAGCTTTGCTCGATAGTTTTACGCGGTAATTTGTTTGGTTTACGTACTAAAATAAAGCCTAAACCAAGTGCTTTAGCAAGCGGAGCACCGAAAATAAAACCGCGTGCTTCAGTACCGGCAATTTTTGTAAAACCAGCATCTTTAAAACGTTCAGCAAGTAAGTCGATTGTCGCTGCAAATGCAGGACCGTTTTCAACTAAGCTTGTGACATCACGGAAGATAATGCCTGCTTTCGGGTAGTCTGGAATTGATTTAATACTGTTTTTAATAAACCCGAGTGTATCTTGGTTCATGTTTCAACCTGTTAATTTGATGAGCGATATGTCATATCACCAAATAACTTGGGTATAAAACATGTGCTCATATAAAAATAATATTAGGGATAAATTTTATGTAACTGCTTGTTGATATGCAAGCGAGTATTAAGATTCCCCCCCCTTTTAAAGAAATTATTATACGATAAATTTGGCAATTATGGTTAATTCTGTTTTAATCGCTCATTTTGCCAACGCAGGACAATATCATGCGCGTAGTTTTAGCCCCTATGGAGGGCGTTGTTGACAATTTGATGCGCGAGTTACTGACAGCGCAAGGCGGTTACGATTTGTGCGTAACCGAGTTTATTCGAGTCGTCGAACAGTTATTACCAGAAAAGATCTTTTACCGTTATTGCGCCGAATTAAACAATGGTTGTCGTACACAGGCAGGTACCCCTGTCCGCATTCAATTATTAGGGCAACATCCAGAATGGATGGCAGAGAATGCAGTTCGTGCCATTGACCTTGGTTCTCACGGATTAGATATCAACTTTGGCTGTCCGGCGAAGCAAGTCAATAAGTCATCTGGTGGTGCGGCATGTTTACGTGAGCCTGAACTTGTATATCAAATAGTGAAACAAGTGCGAGAAGCGGTACCTTCTGAGCACATTGTTAGCGCTAAGATCCGTTTAGGCTGGGAAGACAGTAATCATAAGTTAGAAATCGCCGATGCAGTGCAACAAGCGGGTGCCAATGAACTGACAGTGCATGGTCGAACCAAAGCCGATGGTTATCGCGCAGCAGCTATTAACTGGGAAGCTATTGCCGAAATTAAACAACACGTTTCAATTCCGGTTATCGCTAATGGTGAGATTTGGAATCATGCCGATGGTCAACGTTGCTTAGAAGTGACTGGTTGTAACGACTTAATGGTCGGTCGCGGTGCATTAAATTTACCAAATTTAGGTGAAGTGGTTAAATACAACAAAGCGCCCATGCCTTGGGCTGATGTAGTCACTTTATTGAGGAACTACTGCCAATTAGAGATTCGTGGTGATAAAGAGAAGTATCTACCCAACAGAATAAAACAATGGTTTAGCTATCTACGTAAGCAGTATCCTGAAGCGGTCGACTTATTTACCCAATTAAGAGCCTTACGTCAGTCAGAGGAAGTGATTAATACACTAAACAATTACCGAGTGTGATCGCTTAAGCGAACTTGACTCGGTTAAATCTCGATGTTAATAATAGTGTTCGACTCAATATCTTATGCATAATTCAAGGATGAATTACCATTGCGTATTACCATAAAGAAAGCCCTTATTAGCGGTGTGATCCTACTGCAATTTGTTACGTTAACGACGCTATTAGTGTCGAGCTATATCTCGAATCAACGTTCATTCAATTCTCATGCCCACAAGTTAATGATTGATTATGCAGACAATGTTATTAACAACTCGAAACGTTTTCTTGATACTGCAGCAGCAACGACATTATTAAGCAGAGAATTACTCAGCTCAGATGTGTTATCAATTGACCGACCCGAAGATCTTGGTTTATATTTTTTTCAACAACTAAAACAATCACCACATATCTCAGGGATCTACTTTGCAAATACAAGTGGCACCTTTGTACATGTGCAACGTGAGCAAAGCTTCAATGAACCATTGTTCTCACGAAAATACATTACATTTGATACCAACAATATCTTAGAATCATCACACCTCTACACCCATGATAATAACTTTACACAGCTTTCCGTAAAAGAAATAACCAAAGAAGCTTACGATCCCCGAGACCGTATTTGGTTTAATAAAGCACTCGATAACGACGCCTTATCTTGGACTGACCCTTATGTATTTTTCTCTTCACGTAAACCCGGAATCACCAGTTCAATGCCTGTTTATGGCAAAGATAACCAATTAATTGGTGTTGTAGGTGTCGATCTATCCTTAGCCACTATTTCATCCTTTTTTGATAACCTTGATCTAGGAGGAAATAGCACCGCGTTTGTCACTAATCGACTTGGCGAAATCATTGCGTATCCAGACCAAAAAATCATTCAAGATACCGCAAATGAAAGTTTACGTTTTCCACGCATCAATGAAATTAAAAATCCAATCGCCTTAACGGCTTGGCAAGCACTGCAAGAAAAAATCCAGCTATTTTCGACTGGAAGCACAGCGACAACCGTTACATTTAATTTCGATAATAATAAATATCATGGCTTATTTAAAGAGTTTACACATCATAAATGGCCTTGGATAATCGCTATTTACATGCCAGAAAAATTTTTTCTCAATGAGTTAATTGATAATCAAAAACTGAATATTCTATTTGGCTTAGTGATCAGTATCATCGCCTGTTTAACCTCATTCTTTTTCATTAATCACATTACAGATTCACTCAGAAAAATAAAAATAATTGCTGAAAATATTCGTTGTGGCCAATTTATTAAGACAAATATATCGGAATCCACCTTTGTAGAATTACAGCAAACGCAATACGCGTTTAATAATATGATCGATAGTTTAATTACATCACGTAAAGAAAATGAACAACTGCATTTAATGCTAGAAAAAACCAATGCAGAAACCATCACTCGGCTTGGACTTGCAACAGAATATAAGAATGATTCATCATCTAATCACATTCAACGCGTTTCACGTTATTGTGAATTAATTGCGTTAAACATGGGCATGCCGAAAGATAAAGCGAAAGAATTACGCGCCGCCGCAAAACTACATGACTTAGGGAAGATTGGTATTCCGGAGCAAATATTATCAAAACCCGCGGCATTAACGATGCAAGAGTGGGTTGTGATGAAGACAGCGCCAATTATCGGTGCGAAAATTTTGCAGGATGCCGAATCAGCAACGCTTAAAGTAGCCCATGATATTGCGCTAACCTTACACGAACATTGGGATGGGCGTGGTTATCCTAACCAATTGCAATACCATGATATACCATTATCCGCGCGTATTGTGGCGGTTGTCGATACCTTTGATACCATGATACATCCCCGTTGCTATAAAAATGCAATCCCCATTGAAATCGCAATTAATAAGGTCCGAGAATTATCCGGTAGCAAGTTCGATCCAAGTGTGATAGCTGCATTTGATCATTGTTTAATGGATATATTGAACATTTATAAGCAATTATCACCGAGTATTGAAGTTCATCAACTTCCTCGGCGATGCCAATAGACGGTATTTTGTAAACTAAAAACTAGCGAAGTGAATGAGCGAGTTCTCCTGCGCCCTTAAGCGATTGTTTACTATTTTCAACCAAGAGTGCTGTGGCGGTTTGTTTCAACGTTTCCCATTCCGCATCATCAACCAGAATGCCGTCATGCCAAGTATCACGTAGTGCGCGATTTAGTTCTGAAGACTTAATATGTCTCGTGTAACCCGCCGAGTAACCCGTAATATCAAAACTTTTCACTGATAATTGAATGGTCATATCATGTAACGCACTCCCCGCTAAGTCCAGATGGTCAGATAAAAACAATTCCGGAGACACACAACCTTGATTCAAAATATACAGGGTATTTTGTGGTGACGAACCATTATTCCACTGTGCTTTACATGCTAAGCCCTTAGCCGCTAGCTTCACTAATTCGTTATACGCAAGCCAACGATTATGACAATTTTTCAACTCGATAGTCAGGTGTTTTTTATTCACCATTTTTTCAATCGCATAATCAATCACCACGGGCAAGTGACAAGCTAAACTACAGCCATGTAAATCAACCACTAAGCCACCATCATTCGTGGTAAAAATATCAACCGGGCAATCTTTTTCAGCCGTCAAGAATTGGGCGGCATTGTTAAAATGGCCGATACCGTTCAAGCCTACCATCTGCAAACCAGCAACCATATTAGCAATGATATCAGCTTCACCACAGGTTCGGCGCATACCAAGAAAAGCTTTGTTAACAACGGCCGTTAATTCATTATATGAAACAATCATGACGTTTCTCCTTCTGCTACTGCTTGATTTAATGAATGGGTCGGTAACAACGGGAACAACCACTCCCCATCATGAATTTCATTAAGCAAAGGTGCGCCTTGAAAAAAGGTAACCCGTACCCAACGTTCTGAACGAGGGTCGAACTTAGTTGCGCCAAATACCGCTAATTTACAACGCAACAAATGCATTGGTAGCGCAGTTTTGTGTAATACGTTCATCTGGATCTCGCCCATGTCTTTATTGCCGAGCGTCCAAACTCGACGTGAAATCGCACGATATTGAGGATGTAGCACTAAAAACTCAGCCAACTGCATGTTTGGTTTACAGATCAATAATTCATGATAAAGGCGATAGACTTGACGACCAATATCCAGCGGTAACTCACGATCTTCGCCAGGTTCTTCCCCCCGTACGCCTAAACGTGGTTCTTCCTTATCTTGTGAACGATACCAAAACCAATAATTGTTTTCTGGTTGCTTAAAATCAGTGTCGATTGCCCAACGATAACGACTTTCCAAGACAGCTAATAAATCTTCAATGCGTTTACCGCTCGGTAGATTTAAGCTTTCATCGCAATTCATCTTAGTTTCATAGCTGTCCACTAAATCAGGATTAATCTCCATCAAACATGACAGCAGGATTTCTTGGGTTTCTAAACTATATTGTTTACTGTAATCAACTAACTCCTGCCAGGTCGAGATCTGTAGTAGCACGCTTTCTAACTTATTCAATAAATCATCCAGCTCAACTATTGCGGTCGTATTAAGATCTTGTTGCTGTTCATTAATCGTGATGATTTGATCCAAGTGGCAAAGGGCTTTTTGTAATAAACGCTGCAATGGCTCGCGTTTATTACCAGTAACTAAACTGTTTAATACGGCTGTCAGCGCAGACTCTCGAGATGATAACCACTTATCAACGACACAAGGGTGATTGATTAAGTATGGCGCCATGCCGAGACCTGTTGCATTACCGATACCAAGGTAGCGTTGTAAATCGACATCTAAACTAACCGCCTTATCACCACCTTGCTGATTGGCTATGTAATGAATCCAATCGAGGCTGAATTCACGTAAAATATACACAGCGCACATCTGCGCACTGAATGACTGGTTGAAATCGTCATTACTCTCAAGCCAGCCAAAATCGGAAATACCAAACTTACCATTACCATAAACAGCAGTCGTACGCAGAATGTAACCAACTTCAGCGAGTTCTTTGACATTCGGTTGTAGGCCTTTTGCAAGGTGCGACACTAAATGTTCAAATACACGTACACTCTTATTTGCTCTTGCTAATACCAGCACCTTATTTGGATTCCGTCCTGCTTCTTGTAACGGCACATTTGCACGTAGACATCCCAGTAAATCAGCATCAACATCGCCATAAACAAGGGCGAACGTCACGTCCCATTTTTCGGCAATCACACGATCATTACGATCTTCATCCGCGATCTCATCACAAAAAATAACTAAGTGATAAACATGTTCCAACGTCGTTAGTTTGTAAATGACGTGGCCAAAACCTTGTGGTGATAACTGCCAGTCATGCTGAGTGACTTGCCAGTTTTGTTGCGCCATTTTACGAACTAGGCTACGTACAAAACTAATTCGATTCTGGTGCATTGCACCAAGTCTTGCTGGCGCCATAACGGTTTCAGGATCACGCATATAAGTGCCACCACAAATTGAAGGACGAGCATCCATATTATTAACTTCCATTTTAATTATAAGAGTTTTAATTAGGCGGCTTGCTCACCGCCTTGCTTCACATTATTTTCCACTGCGACAGGCTATAAACCTTGGTCTTTGGCCATCTGAATCGCGATTTGTGGTGCGTTCCAAAGTGATGGCAATAAAATGAGAGAAACAGGTACTGCTGTAATAACAATGAAAGATTGCAGTGCCGATATGCCTCCCGAACCCAGTGAAATAAGGACTAACGCAGTTATCCCCATAACCACCCCCCAAAATGTACGAATAAATGCATTTGGTTCCTCTTCACCACTAATCACCACACTAATTGTGTAAGTCATCGAGTCACCCGTCGTCACGATAAAGATCGTAGTCAGGATAAGAAAAAGGACCGAAGTAACCATAGGAAATGGTAACTGTGTTGTGACAGCAAGCAGTGCACCAGGTAGATTAAAACCTTCAAATGCTGAACTGACTGAACCCGGTTCTGCGATTTCAAATGCTAAGCCTGAACCACCCACGATGGTGAACCAGAAGCAGGTAGTGAGCGGCGCAATAATGCTAATGGTTGAGACTAGCTGGCGTATGGTTCTACCGCGCGAGATACGGGCGATAAAGATGGCCATCATCGGGCCATAGCCTAAGAACCACCCCCAAAAAAATACAGTCCACCAGCTCAACCAACCTTCATCCCCACGGTACGTCGCCATTGGAATGAAATTATCGACTAGGCTACCTACACCTTGGATATAGCCATTAAAAATAAAGTTAGTTGGACCAAAAACAAGGATATAAACCATCAATACACAAGCTAAAACAACGTTGTAACGACTGAGCATTTGCATGCCACGATTTAAGCCGCTCAATGCCGAGATTGTATATAACGCAATTGCAAATAAGATGATGATAAGCTGCGTAGTAAATCCGTCTGGGATCTCAAACAAAACGTTTAATGCGTAGCTCACCTGTAAACCAAGGAAACCAATAGGGCCGATAGTCCCTGCCGCAACAGCCACAATACAACAAGCATCAATCAAGGCACCTGTGTGACCAGTTAGCACGCGCTTACCGAAAAGAGGGTAAAGTAAAATACGCGGTTTAAGCGGTAAGCCTTTATCATAATGAAGATGCATCACCACGATAGATGTAAGGCTACCAACAATCGACCAAGCGAGAAAACCCCAGTGCATGAATGATTGTGACAATGCATTGATAGCGGTTTGCTGGACATTTTCTTGTGCACCATACAAGGGTGGTGGACTCACAAAATGTGCAATTGGCTCTGCTGCGGCCCAAAATACACCGCCACCAGCGAGTAAGGTACAGAAGATAATAGCCATCCAACGGAAGCCATCCATTTCAGGTTTAGGCAGTGCACCTAAAACGACATTACCAGTACGACCAGCAGCTAAACCTATGCCAATCAAAAAAGTTAATAACAACAATATTTGCCAATAAGGACCAAAGACTGTGACAGCCCACGAGAACCCTGTATTCACAAGACTGGATAATAATGCTCCATCGTATAAAGCTAATAGTACAAATAAGGCAAGAAAACTGCCACTGTACCAAAACGCGGGGTTACTAAAACCCAATTTATCCGCTGTAGAATTACTTTCACTTACTGCGCTTTTATTTGAAGAGCTTGAAGTGCTAGCGGTATTGCTACCTTCACTATCTAAGCTCGCCGCTTTCACGCTTTTGATTATATCTGACATGCTCTGACTCCAGAGGTTTTCTTTGCAATTGCAAAGGTGTATTTACGCCAGCCCAATAGCTTAATAGTGAGCTGGTGTTCTATATGTGGGTTATAACTTACGAAATAGGCTCTAATCCTTGCTTTAAAAAGTTAAACCAATTATCACCCAGTACTTGCCCCGCTTCAGACTCTGAGAATCCGTAGCGAATTAATCCGTTATAAATATTCTCCATGCCTGCGCTGCCGCAGAACCAGGGTAATGAGTTTGGCCAGCCTGCATTACTTGCAGAGCCTTCACCGTAATCCATCGCTTTAGACCAGCGACCATTACGCATCCATTCCAATACAGCTTGTGGTTGATTGAGACACAAATCGCTACCGATCCCCAAGTGTTCAACACCAACCATATCGGCCGTTTTCGCGATCATTTGGCAAAAATCATCTAAGGTACACTGGCTACCATTAGGTAGGTGAAATGGGTATAAACTGAACCCTAACAGCCCACCACGCGCGGCGAGTGACTTGATCACCGTATCTGATTTGTTACGCAGTGCTTCAAACGCAAACGTCGGGTTGGCATGACTGATACAAATAGGACGTGACGATAAATCAATCGCTTCAAGTGTAGATCTCTCTGCGCTATGTGACATATCGATGATCATACCAACGCGATTCATCTCCTCAATAGCTTGTTTACCAAAACGAGTAATACCATTATCATTCTTCTCATAACACCCTGTCGCCAGTAAGCTTTGGTTGTTATAAGTCAGCTGCATAATAAGCAGCCCTTGTTGACGCATCACTTCAATTAAACCGATTTCATCATCAATCGATGAGCAGTTTTGTGCGCCAAAGAAAATACCCACTTTGCCTAATATCTTCGCCTTTTCGATATCAGCAACAGAATGGACCGGCATGATCAAGTCCGCATTTTGTTCAAACCGTAAATTCCATTCCGCAAAACGGCTTAATGTTTCACGCGCTGTTTCGTGATAAACAATCGTGGCGTGAACAGCGGTAATACCACTGCTTTTTAATGTCTGGAAGTACTCTCGATCCCAATTGCAATATTGCAACCCGTCAATAACAATCCTTTGGTTATACATACCGACTCCTAATTATTCATCTGACTTTGATTCACTTAGTACTAACTTCAACGCAGCTTAATAAGCACGTTGATAAGCTGTTTTAACCACGGTATAGAACTCTTTCGCGTATTGACCTTGCTCACGAGGGCCAAAGCTAGACTCTTTACGGCCACCAAACGGTACATGGTAATCAGTACCCGCTGTTGGCAAGTTAACCATCACACAGCCTGTTTGCGCTTGTTGTTTAAACAAGGTGCTTGTACGTAGGCTTTGCGTGATGATGCCACTCGTTAAACCAAATCGTGTATCGTTGGTTGTTGCGATAGCTTCATCTAAGTCAGCAACACGGATAACACTCGCCATCGGCGCGAATACTTCTTCTTGATTCACAGACCAATCATTTTTAGTATTAACAAACAGTGTAGGCGACATATAGAAACCTTCATGCTCTAGACTTAAACGTTCGCCACCGAATGCCAGTTCACCACCACTCTTACGTGCGGTATCAATCCAGTCAAAGTTAGCATCTAATTGCTTACTATCAACAACAGGCCCCATGAACACACCTTCTTCTAAGGCATGACCCACTTTTAATTCACTCATGCGCTTAATGAGTGCTTCAACATATGCATCATGAATACCGTCCATCACCACAAGACGAGAAGAGGCTGTACACTTTTGACCCGCGCCAGAGAAAGAACCGGCAATCGTCGCTTCAACAGCAATATTGATATCTGCATCATCTGCAACAATAAGTGCATTCTTACTGCCCATCTCTAACTGGCAACGCACAAAATTAGGCGCTGTTGCAGCTGCAATTTTACGACCCGTATCAACAGAACCAGTAAAGCTGACACCATTCACTTCAGTTGAATTAATAAGGACATTACCCACTTCAGAACCGCTGCCAAGTACCAAGTTAAACGTACCAGCCGGTAAACCCTGACGGTGAATAATTTCAGTTAATGCAACGGCACTTGCAGGCGTTAAATTAGCCGGTTTCCAGATAACACTATTACCAAATGCTAATGCTGGCGCAATCTTCCAGGCGGCAGTGGCCGTAGGGAAATTCCACGGTGAAATAATGGCTACAACACCCACAGCTTCACGTGTTACCTCAACAGATACACCTGGTCTCACTGACGCAGCGCTATCACCTATTTGACGTAGCACTTCAGCGGCAAAATACTGAAAGAACTGACCCGCGCGATAAATCTCACCACGACCTTCTAAGAACGGCTTACCCTCTTCACTTGATAGTAAGCGACCAAGTTCATCGCAGCGGGCAATCAACTCATCACCGATACCTTGTAAGACCGCTTGTTTTTGCTCTAATGGTGTTTTTTCCCATGTTGGCTGTGCATGCTTTGCTGCCGAGATAGCGTGTTGAACTTGCGCTGCACTCGCTTGTGCAAAGTTACCCAGATTTTGACTAATATCAGACGGATTGATATTGGCGATAGTACTAACACCGGCTTGCCATTCGCCGCCAATATAAAGTGAGTGTTCTGGTTGAATGCGCTGTGTTTGAGTTGTCATACGACTTTCCTTGTTTCGGCTATGCGTTAGATTTGTTTGTATTCGATAAATAGGTTCATATCGTCATTATAGTTCGGCGTTGACCGCTGCGTAGACAACGAGTTCCACCAGCATTTCTTCACGGGCGAGTCCGGCTACTACGATTGCGGCACGATTTGGATAAGGGGCCTTAAAATATTCGGCATATACTTTATTCACGGTTGCAAGGTATTCGCGGTCAGTTACGTAGATTAAAACTTGCAGCACAGAATTAAGTGATTCACCTGCACACTCTAAAGTATGAACCAGGTTATCGAGCGTTCGACGTGTTTGAGCCTCAATACCGCCGTCAACTACAACGCCAGTTTGATCAATAGGGATTTGCGCAGTATATAAGGTGCCATTATTGACAATAGCCCATTCAAGGGGAGCCTTAGACGCAAATAATTCAGTTTGTACAGGGTAACTTTGAGTTTTCATGTTCACATCCACTTTGTAACAACTTTGTTTCAATGTTGTGAATACTGCCATTTGACTCTTGATAAATCTAACGGTAAATTCTGTTCGTTTGATAAGAAAAATTTATCACCCTGCAAAAGTGTGATCACTAATATGTTTATAGGGCATTAAAGATATGGATATTAAAATACAACAGTTGAGACATTTTGTTTTAGTCGTCGAAGAAGGTGGATTTCGCGCAGCATCAAATAGAGCAAACCGTTCTCAGGCTGCACTGTCGACCTCAATCAAAGAACTTGAACGTACTTTAGAACAACCACTTTTTGAATCAGGTAATAAATCAACTCTCACGCCTTTTGGTCAAATTTGCTTACCAAAAATCACGCAATTTCTGTATATTTACAAGACATTAAATAACGATCTACACGCTGCCGCAGCAGGCCAGCAGGGACGAGTTCGCATTGCCAGCGTACCATCAGTTGCAGCAAAATTAATCCCCAACGTGCTGGGCCGGTTTTGTAAGGAATACCCCAATGTCGAAGTCAGTTTAATTGATGATAACGCCGCAGGTGTCGAAGCAAGATTGCTTTCTGGTGAGGTTGATTTAGCGCTGGGAAACTGTGCCAACTTAGATTCTGAAGCTATTGATTTTACACCGCTGATTTCAGATCCAATCGGCGTAGTCTGCTTAAAGGATAATCCGATAGCGAGTAAAATTAATGGTGTTGAATGGCGAGCACTATTGGACCAAGCATTTATTCATAATGGCACCTGCAGGCTGCTAGAGCCAACTCCAGCAAGGGTTCTCATTGAGAAGGCGCTTTATTCAGTAGAAAATATAACTTCTTTATTTTCAGTATTAAAACTTGGCATTGGTATAACCACACTACCTAAATTGGCATTCCCAAACAATGAAACCGATTTAGTCTGGCTACCACTCATCGATCCGTCTTTAGAGCGAAAAATTGGTATTTTTAGACTTGCAGAGCATACAATTTCACCCCAAGCACAATCATTTTATAAATTATGTATTGAACACCTCATCTGCTCCGATGAGCATAACAGCTGATAAATCCATGGAGTATTTACCCTATTATTAAGACGCTCTCACTATCCCGATGTTACCAACGGTGAACTATCACAGTGTACTTTAGCCAATGCATCGTCCCACATGAGTCCGAAATCATAAAGAGCGTCTGAACGACTTCTAAAACGAGTATCAGCCATGAACATTATATTTTGGGTTACATAATCTCTGATACAAATTAAATAACCACAGTCCTCTTTTATACTAACAGCACCAAATATATATTCGTGATTACTGATTAATGTACAAATGATATGGACAAATTCTTTTCTGTGTATTCCTTTCATCACTATTACCACCTAAGTTCTATTACCGAATATTGCAACTCTGAGTATACATACTCAACTATAGGTAAAAAATAGTGTTAACACAGCATTTTTTCTATAAAAAAGCCCTCTCACATTGTTCATAAAAAACATGCGATAAGGGCTATATATCATATAGATTAGTTTACTTAACCTAGTAATTTAATGTCTAAATTATGTCTTGCTTAGTCTGCTTAATGACTACTCGATAATTAAAACAGTGCCATCCACTGCGACAATTTTAACTCGTTGACCTACCTCTCTGGTTTCAACAGTCGAAGACTCACTTAAACGTGCATTCCAGTTAATACCAGAATGGCGAACTTTGCCACCATTGATAGTGACAAGTTCACTTACAGGTACCATTTGACCGATCATATCGCTACTCGTATCTTGTACAAGCTTATCTCCCTGAAAATGCTTAAGCGGTTTCCATAAAAGCAGCGCACTAATCGCTGTTAATAACCCCACAGATAGAACTTCAAGTTCCCATCCTGCAATCACGCCCAAGTTAACCAATAAGCCAGTCGCAAGGCAACCAAGACTGAAGAACAACAGCGGACCACTTAAACCAATCACACCCAATTCAACGACTAACGCAATCGCACCAATAACATAAAGCAATTGATCATGATTATTTTGTAAGTAGTCGATTAATGTATCCATTTCTTAAACTCCATTCAATGGGTAATCAAGCATATTATTCAGACAGTTTTAATGCACTTGATACAGCAATCGCTTGCGCGACAGTATTACCTATATTCTCGCTGGTTTTACCGTCCGTTAATATGACAGAACCTTCGGCTGCAATGGCTTTGTGCGCCGCAATCGCGTCTTGGGCAAGCGTTAAACGTACAGCTTGCTGCCCTTCACTGGTTATTGCTGCAGCACCGACTACATTTAGCGCGGCAGAATCAGCATCCGCGACCAATCTAATAGCTTCTGCTTTACCTGTCGCTTCCAAAATTTGTGACTCTTTACTCGCTTGAGCTGCTAATACCAGCTCTGCTTTTGCGGCTTCAGCATCGAGAACCCTTGCTTGTTTCAAGCCTTCAGCTTTGGTAATCGCTGCGGTTTTAACACCTTCAGCAGTCAGGATCACGGAACGTTTTTCACGCTCTGCCGTCATTTGTTTTTCCATGTCTTCTTTGATCGAGGTTGGAGGCGTGATGTCTTTAATCTCATAACGCGTAACCTGAACACCCCAAGGTTGGGTCGCATCCGTCATTGCAGCCAAAATACTCGCATTAATATTATCGCGATTTTGGAAACATTGATCGAGTTCCATCGAACCAATTGCATTACGCATTGTAGTTGTCGCTAACTGAATAACCGCTAATTTATAGTCAGTAATATTATTCGTTGCAGCAGATGCATCAACCACTTTCATAAACAAGATGCCATCAATTTCTAATGAAATATTGTCTTTGGTGATCGCGAGTTGTGAAGATATATCTAATGATTGCTCTTTTAAGTTACGATCCGCAGCAACCCTTTGTACAAACGGAACGATAAAATTAAGACCCGCTTGTAACGTGCCACTATAGCGCCCAAACGTATAAATAACATAACCTCTATTTTGCGGAACAAAGAGTATGCCTCTTTGAATTGTGAATATGACCACAACTGAGATCCAGAGCCAGGGGGTTAATAGTATGCCAATTGCAGTTTCCATAAATGTGTATCCTTAGTATTTGATGTTGCTTTGCAACCATTAAATCATTGTTGGGCGAAACGAATTTGATATTGAAATTGAAATTGAAATTGAAATTCAGAATTAATAATACCTACGTCTCTGTATTGTTTATTTAAACAAACAATACCTTATTGTAACCATCTCAAATAGTAAAAATACCTATAAATGACAAGTAAAGTCTAATTTTATATCTATATTTAGATATTGAATCCATAAATACCATCAAAAATAAGAGCAAGAACACTCGAATTCCTTAATTTCAGCCTTAACTGCTCCGATGTTTAGTGAAACAAGGCTATTTTGAGCGTAAACGAACATTTATATATTGAGACCTGACGCTTCGGGCAGTAATATAAGCACTTATTTGAAAGTATGTATTTAGTGTGTAGGAAATATTATGTCATTTATACGAGGCTGTTTAGCTTTTACCTTTTGGGTTATAAATTTATTGTTTTGGGCCACTCCCATCATGATTTTAAGCCCAATCAAATTATTACCGATTAAAATAATACAAACTCTATGCTCTTCACTATTAGTGTGTTGTGCAAGCAGTTGGATTCGAGTCAATGTAATAATTGAGCGCCTTATTCATCCTGTGAATATTCATCTACACAGCAAAGACATCGAACTGTCTGAAAAAGAATGGTATATGGTATTGGCTAACCACCAATCTTGGGTTGATATCTTGATCCTACAGCGCGTATTAAATAAAAAAATTCCGTTCTTAAAATTCTTCTTAAAGAAAGAGCTTATATTTGTGCCTTTCTTAGGTATCGCTTGGTGGGCGTTAGACTTTCCTTTTATGCGCCGTTACAGCACTACACAACTAAAGAAAAATCCGAAGTTACGCGGTAAAGATATTGAAGTAACACGTAAGGCGTGCGCTAAATTCAAATCAAGCCCTGTGAGTGTGATGAATTTTGTTGAAGGTACCCGCTTGACCACAGAAAAACATAACAAACAAAATTCACCGTTTAAACATCTATTAAAACCAAAAGCAGGTGGATTGGCGTTTGCACTCTCTGCATTAGGCGATCATATTCACAAAATTGTTGATGTCGCTATTTATTATCCAGGTCAAACCCCCACCTTTTGGCAATACCTGTGTGGTGAAGTGAAAGATGTACATGTACATATTCGCGTCTCAGATATTGATGACAAGATGCGCGGCGATTACCAAAAAGACCGAGCATTTAAAATTGGTTTTCAACAGCACTTGAACCAAATTTGGATAGAAAAAGACGCCATTCTAGAAACAATGGCGCAAAGTGACTCTACAGTAACAGATAAAAATAAAGCCGTAGAAGTCAATACAACGAGTTAATTCTGTTCGCTATAGGTCATAAATCTGCCGTTTCATAAACGACACAAAGCCGCCTTTTTTATTCATCGAAATAAATTAGGCGGCTTTTTATTACCCTCTTTTAATTTAAAGTCCATCGTGAACTTTATGAACATAATAGCCACAACGCCGTTAATTGCCATTATTTACAGTTTCCATCCCGTCACAACGTTACCGATAACACTAGCGTAACATTGCACATTATTAACGTTAACCATTAAACCTATAACGTTAACTATTAACAATAAATAAAAGGAATGGAAACCATGCTAAAGCAATTTAGAAAGCGTGTCGCCTCATCACTTATCGTGGCAAGTATTGCAACACTCTCATCTGCCGCTTGGGCGGCTGATATAGAAAAACTACACTTTATTGTCCCTGGTGGTGCAGGCGGTGGCTGGGATATGACAGCTCGAGGTACAGGTGATGTATTAATGAAAGCGGACCTAGTTGAAAAAGTATCTTTCCAAAACCTATCTGGTGGCGGAGGTGGTAAAGCGATTGCTCATATGATTGAAACCGCAGATCGTCAGCAAGATACGTTGATGGTTAACTCAACACCGATTGTGATCCGTTCATTAACAGGGATCTTTCCGCAGTCATTTCGAGATTTAACACCTGTTGCAACGACCATTGCCGATTATGGTGCAATTGTTGTCGCCGCAGATTCGAAATACCAAAACTGGCAACAAGTTGTCGCTGACTTTAAAGAAAACCCACGAAAAGTAAAAATTGCTGGCGGCTCAGCTCGCGGTAGCATGGATCATCTTATTGTAGCAGCAGCCTTTAAAGGCGAAGGTTTTGATGCCCGTAAAGTACGTTATATTGCTTATGACGCAGGCGGTAAAGCCATGGCTGCCGTGCTATCTGGCGAAACACCATTATTATCAACCGGTTTAGGCGAAGTACTGGAAATGTCGAGAAGTGGTCAAGTACGTATTCTCGCTATTACTGCACCAGAACGTTTAGCCGCAGCGCCAAATGTACCGACTCTTACCGAGATGGGTAACAACACTGTGTTTGCTAACTGGCGTGGTTTCTTTGCTTCACCGGGTATCAGTGAAGAAAAGGTTGCTCTGTGGAACAAAGTACTAAGTAAAATGTACAAAACCGACGAATGGGCAACCGTTCGCGATCGTAATGGCTGGATTGATAACTATAAAGCAGATAAAGACTTCTATGCATTCTTAGAGCAACAAGAACAACAAATGGGTAATTTGATGCGTGAATTAGGCTTCCTAAAATAATCTAATTCATCCTCATCATACAGCCACAGCAATACATTATGTTTCGCTGTGGCTTTCTTTTTAATTGGAGCCCCTATGCAATCAACCCCTTTATCATTATTAAACCGAGATCGGGTGAGTGGATTAATATTTCTGCTTGTCTGTTTAATTTACGGTTACCAGACCACCCAAATTCAGCTTTTTCCTGGCGATGAATATGAAGCCTTTACTGCGCGTACTTTACCCTATTTATTAACAGCCGCCGGGATTATCATGTCGCTGCTACTAATCGTGATGTCACCAGTTACACCCAGTAATAAGAACGCTTGCGAGCAACAAACCGCAAACGAAAGTCGCTTAGATTGGCGCTTACTCACCTCATTTATTATTTTAATGACCGCGTATGGCGTAGGCTTAACTTGGCTCGGATTCGTATTAGCCACCAGCTTATTCTTACTAATTGGATTTTGGCTACTTGGCGAACGTCGAAAAGCGGTCTTGCTTGGTGCTTCATTTCCTTTTGTAACGCTATTTTGGTTACTTCTTACCAAAGTTCTGGATATTTATCTTGAACCTGGTTACCTTTTTTTAAGCTTGTAGGAAGATAATGATGTTAGATGGAATTTTAGCAGGCTTATCCACAGCAATCATGCCAACCAACTTAATGATGGTCATGGTCGGTTGTTTTGTTGGTACTTTTATTGGTATGTTGCCCGGTCTTGGTCCTATTTCAGCAATTGCCCTGATGATCCCGATTACCTATGGTTTAGACCCATCGTCAGGTATGATCTTAATGGCCGGTGTTTATTACGGTGCAATTTTTGGTGGTTCAACCTCATCAATTCTAATCAATGCTCCTGGTTGCTCTTCAACTGTGGTCACCGCATTTGATGGTTACCCAATGGCGAAAAAAGGCCAAGCGGGTAAAGCGCTAGCACTTGCTGCATATGCCTCATTTACTGGCGGTACCTTATCCGCAATTATGCTATTAATCGCGGCTCCCGCCTTAGCAAAAGTGTCATTAAGTTTTCAATCATCTGATTATTTTTCACTTATGCTCGTCGGTTTGTCTGCCGTAGCCGCCTTTGCCGGTAAAGGCCAGGTGCTAAAAGCCTGGATGATGACTATTTTAGGTTTAATGTTATCAACAGTCGGTATCGATAAAGGGATTGGCGTTGAGCGTTTCACCTTTGGTTTAACTGACCTAATGGATGGTTTTAGTTTCTTATTATTAGCTATGGCAACCTTTGCCCTCGGTGAGATTTTGTTCAGTATTTTAAAACCAGACCCTGATACGTCATCAGAAGAGAACAGTGCTTTAGCTGAAATCGGCAGCATGAAAGTGACAAAAGAAGAAATAAAAGAAGTTGCCCCAGTGGCAATTCGATCTTCGATTCTCGGATTTTTTGTCGGGGTATTACCAGGCGCAGGCGCGACGATTGCTGCTTTCTTAAGTTACGGTTTAGAGCGTAATCTAGCACCAAAAGATAAACGCGATGAATTTGGTAAAGGCAGTATTCGTGGTTTAGTGGCGCCAGAATCCGCTAACAATGCCGCATCAAGTGGTTCATTTGTACCGCTATTAACCTTAGGTATTCCAGGTTCTGGGACAACTGCCATTATGCTAGGTGCATTGATATCTTATGGTGTTCAACCTGGTCCACGCTTGTTTGTCGATAATCCTGAAATATTCTGGTCGGTGATCATCTCTATGTACTTCGGTAACGTTGTTTTGATGGTCTTGAATCTACCGCTAATCCCGTATATTTCAAAACTATTAGCCGTGCCAAGAACCGTATTACTGCCGATGATCATTTTCTTCTCAATCACGGGGGTGTATCTGGTTTCATTTAATACTGTTGATGTATTTGTTATGATCATAATAGCAGTAATCGCGATATTTTTAAGGTTAGCGACTTTCCCATTAGCCCCGTTATTACTCGGTTTCATTCTTGGTGGATTAATGGAAGAAAACCTACGCCGTTCATTGATGCTCAGCGATGGTGAGTTAAACTTCTTATGGGAACGGCCTATCACCTTAACGTTCACCGTCATATCAGCGTTAGTACTTGTGACTCCAATACTATTAACGGCATTTAATCGTTATCGTGTTAACAAGGTGAGGTCAGCAGAAGGTTGTCGTTAAATTCGTTTCTAATCGTTCGTTTTTTATAAAAGCAGCGCTTGATGCGCTGTTTTTTCATATAAAGAGTTTTGGATAAAAGCTATCGAGCTTGTTTCCGATAGGTTCTTTCTGGACGTCCTACCGTACCATAATTCAAATCAGCCACTAGCTCACCAGTACTAATCAGATGCTCTAAATAACGTCTTGCCGTTGTCCGACTTGCTCCAATAAATACCCCTGCATTATCCGCGGTGATATCTTTATGTTCAGTAAACAAACCACGTACTTTATCCAAAGTCACACTATCAATACCTTTCGGTAATCGGGATGAAACAGAGCTTTTCACACTCACCGAAATCATTGAATCAACGACCCGCTGATCTAAATCATCTAAAATACCAAATTGATTTTTCTGCTTTAAGTACTTATATAATGACTCTTCTAAGCGTGCAAATATAACGGGTTTTAAAATATAATCAACAACGCCACCACGCATAGCCGCTTGTAGCGTCTCAGCATCACGGTCTGCTGTAATTAGAATCACATCACATTCGTGTTGCTGTTGGCGCAAGTCACGAAGAATATCTAAGCCGTTACCATCCGGTAAATAAACATCCAGCAAAATTAAATCTGGAGTTAACACCTCAAGCAAGGTTTCAGCTTCAGTTTTCGTGGTTGCGATACCAATGACACTTAAGCCCTCTATTTTCATCAAATTTCGGCGGTGGATCTCAGCGATACCCACATCATCTTCAATGATTAACACTTTAATCGCATTAGTTGATGTCATTCGTAATATCCTTATTCGTATATTTTTTTGGTAAATACACCGTCATTCTTGTTCCTTCATTATCTATACTTTTCATCATTAGCTGCCCATAATATTGACTAATGATTTGATCAACAAGGTGCAGTCCCACGCCTCGGTTACTTTCCGATTTGCTTGATACGCCTTGTTTAATTAATTCTTTTTGTGCGATACCTTCTGGTAAACCACAACCGTTATCTTCCACTTCAATGATTATCTCATTGCCAAAATCAGAAATGCTCACTGATACTTTTCTCTCTGATTTTATCGTATTGCTACTGATACAAGCATCAAAGCCATTATCAATAAAGTTACCTAAAATTGTTACAATATCTTCGGCACGAATATGTTCAGGTAAGGTTAACAGCTGTGACCCTTCATCAATCTCTAATAATAACCCTAGCTCCCTAGCCCTTTCACTTTTACCTAACAATACGCCTGCGATCATAGGTTCGTGAATTGCTTCACGTAAGAATTGAATTAAATGTTGATAACGTGCAGTTTCTTGCCCTATCAAGTTTAATACGTCTTCATTTTTACCCAAATGAATAAGGCCGCTAATGGTGTTTAATTTATTACTATGTTCATGCGTTTGCGAGCGTAACAAATCGGAATATTCACGCACCTGTGATAGTTGTTTAGTAAGTTCTGTAATTTCATCTTTAAGACGGAAACTTGATACAGCTCCAACAACCCGTTCATCAACAACAAGCACCAACCTATTCGCCACAATCGCTTGGCCTTTAATCATCATCTCAACATTATATTCGCTGACTTTACTGGTTAAAATTTCCGTTAGATTGTTATCAGGTAATACTTCATCCATTTTGTGGTGCAATACATCCTTGGCCTTCACTTTAAAAATATCGCATGCACTGCGGTTGATTGAGCGTAAGTAACCATTCGCATCAATACTCACAACACCTTCTTTGATAGTACTAAGCGTTACTTCTAGCTCCATATATAAGCGGCCGAACTCTTCGGGCTCAAAGCCAAATATCGCATTCTGAAATTTCTTTGCCGTAAAATTAGAGATTAATGCATTAGTAAACACAACCAACACGACCATAAAAAGAAGGAATACGAGGAAGTGTTCGGCTTTATTTTCGATACTTGTGACTAAATAGCCAACAGATACCACACCGACAATGTTTCCATTGGTATCGATAATTGGGGTTTTACCACGCACGGAACGACCTAACGACCCTTCAGCAACTGACACATAAGATAAGCCTTCTTTTAATGCTTTATCATTATCTTCGCCCTGCATTTTATGGCCGAGGCGATTAGCGATAGGATGTGCATAACGTAAACTGTTTTTATCACCGATCACAATAAATGTAGCATTAATAGATGAGCGTAATAATTCAACTTTGTCTCTGATTAATTCAGGGTTCTTCGCCTCAATCGCCTCAATAACAGAAGGTGACGCGGCTAAAAACTTAGCAATACCGAGTGCTTTATCTCCACTTTCCTGCTCTTCCCAATGCTTCAAATAAGCAAAACCTGCAATCGACAAGATCAATAATTTAATCACACCAGACAAGGTCATAATGAGTAGTAGGCGATGCCTAAAACTCAACTTCTGCCAATTAAACAATACGTTACTTTTCGTTAATGCAATCATGCAAGAAAAACCGACGGTAAAGGAAACATAATGATAACATTAATCCATTTTTATAACTCAAAATTAGCATAAACCGCACTTAAGCCCCCCCGCTCACAGAAATATAATCAAGTTTACAATAACTTAATCGTTATCCCCCACCTCCCCCTCAATATAAATATTTATATTTAACAACACCTTCCGTTAACATATTTATAAAACATGATACTTTGGTACAACCAGTTAATTTATAGAATAAATTTTGTTTCAACTATGCTATAAATCTATAACTCTAACTCAAAAGTATTAAAGGAAAATTATGTCTACAGTTACATTTCAAGGTAATTCAGTTAGTCTTTCAGGTTCATTTGCTGAAAAAGGAACGCAAGCACCGAACTTCACATTATGTGGTGCAGATCTAGCAGACATTACGCTACAAGATTTTGCGGGTAAGAACGTTATCTTAAATATCTTCCCTAGTATCGATACGCCAGTATGTGCGACAAGTGTACGAACTTTTAATATTGAAGCTGCAAGTAAAGAAAATACCGTTGTACTATGTATTTCTGCAGATCTACCATTTGCGACAGGCCGTTTTTGCGAAGTAGAGGGTATTAAAGATGTTAAAACTGCATCTTTCTTCCGTGCTCCAACATTTACAGAAGATTATGGCGTTAATATCAACGAAGGCGCATTAGCTGGTTTAGCGAGTCGTGCAGTTGTTTGCCTAAACAAAGAAGGTCTTGTTGTACACAGTGAATTAGTCAGTGAAATTACTGATGAACCGGACTATGCAGCAGCGTTAGCAGCACTATAGTAAATAACACAAATTTAAACAGCATTGAGCCTGTGCTCAATGCTTATTCTCTTCACCTTTCATCAGCTCTGACTATACTCACGACTCAAATCTTCAATATTAAACCTCATTAGCAATGCTTCTAAACGCTAATTTCTAATAAGGAACAATTAAGTCAACTTAGTACATTTACACTAATTTAACGTTTTTATCCCCACAATTCAGCTATTTAAGGTATCATGACTACAAATAAAAAGACTAAATAAAAAGGCTAAATAAAATGCCTATTAATAAATTAAATATTAAAGTTAAGGAGAAATAAGTAATGAACAAAAGAAACACTCAAGTCATTAATGAAGAAGTTTCATTCGATGTTCAAGATGAATTAGTTTCTACCACAGATACCCGAGGTGTCATTACTTATGCCAATCCCACCTTCTGCCATATTGCGGGTTTTGAACTCGATGAATTAGTCGGTAAAAACCACAATGTCGTACGTCATCCTGATATGCCATCCGCCGCATTTAAAGATCTTTGGACAAATTTACAAGCGGGAAAACCGTGGCGTGGCGCAGTAAAAAACCGCTGTAAAGATGGTCGCTATTATTGGGTTGATGCCTTTGTAACACCAATTCACGAACAAGGTAAATTAGTAGGTTATCAGTCTGTACGTAGAAAATTAGCGCACAAAGATAAGCTTACCGCTGAACAGGCTTATAACAAAATTAATAACGGAAAAAGTTTATTTCAGTGGTATCAGCGTCCACTCTTAAAACCCTTGGCTTTCTTCATTATCAGTGCATTGATCGTGTACATCAGTCAAAATATGCCTTACCTCAGTATTTTATTACCACTACTGCCCTTTATTATTTTCCATAATGAACTGATTACAGTACCGCGTTATTTTGCTATCTTAAAGCAAAATTATGACAGTGTTTCTCGTTATGTATTCTCTGGATTAAAGCCACAAAGTATTGTCGATTTCCAATTAAAAATAGAAGAAGGTAAGATCAAAACTATTTTAGGTCGTGTTGTTGATAGTAGTCGCTCACTTGAAACAGGGGCTGATAACCTCACATCAGCTGCCCACAGAGCGAAAGAAGGTGTTGAACAAGAAACACTTGAGTTACATCAGGTCGCAACAGCTGTCACTGAAATGTCCTCTACAATTTCAGAAGTATCTCAGAATACCTTATTAACATCGCAAAAAGTGCAAATAGCTCATAATGATTGTGAAAGTGCAACGCAAGCGATGTCAGATACAATGATCCAAGTCGGTAAACTCGCCATTGATGTAGCAGAGTCAGCGACATCGGCCAGTATGCTGTCAGAAGAAGCTAAAAAGATTAGCACTATCATGTTAGAAATTCGAGGAATTGCCGACCAAACAAATCTGCTTGCATTAAATGCAGCAATTGAGGCTGCACGCGCGGGTGAACATGGGCGTGGTTTCTCTGTTGTTGCTGATGAGGTTAGAACACTATCGACACGGAGCCATAATGCCACTGAGCAGATCCAAACCTCAATTAACGAAATTCAACAAACGCTTGAACAGTGGTCAATAACGATGCAGCAAGGTAAAGAATCTGCCGAGCTGTGTGTCAATGAATCTAAACGTACACAGTCGATGATGCAAAATGTCTATGAGGCGATCACAGATATTTCAGACCTGGCAATACAAATATCCACAGCCTCAGAAGAACAAAATATGGTGTCGCAAGAAATCAGTCGCAATATCGTCAATATCAGTGATGCTTCACAACACAACCTACAACAAACAGAGTTAGTTGAACGTGAAGCAACCGATATTAACAATAACTCTAAATCACTGGCTGCGTTAGGAGCAACCTTTTAAGCTAATTAAGGTCTATTTCAATGGCTTTTACCGTATAGATTTGAAAAAGGCTGTGCGGTAAAACCGTGAGCAAAAATGCTCATGAGGATGGTAAGCGTCACAACGGCGTAAACAATATCAAAACCACCAATATCACCGACGTTATGCGCCACAATCAACACGTATAAAATAGAAGCAATTCCACGCGGTCCAAACCAAGCAATAAACACACGGCTTGCAAGGTCCAAATTTGTACCTACTAATGAAATAATCACAGGTAACATACGTAATACCGTCAGGCTCAATAATGCATAGATAACCACGTTCACGCTAATATCATGTAATGTTAATGGTACAAACGCTAAACCAAACAAAAAGAAGCTAATCAGAATAAATAACTCCCCTTCGCTTTCTGCAAACTCTTCAATATGTGCTCGCGCTTGTTTACTGGTATTGCCAATATATAAACCCGCAAAAAAAGCAGCAATAAAACCATTACCTAATAATGCTTCGGCAAGATAAAACCCGAGAATGGCAAGGGCTATGGGGATCAAGTTTTGATAGCTTTCTTCAATCCAGTTATGTTCGATTACTTTATTCAATAATTTAGCACCAAGATAACCAACTATACCGCCAACCAACATACCAAAGACGATTTGTTCGGCTACATACCAAATCCAGCTATAGTCATTAGCTTTGGTTAGCCCACTGGTTATCAATGCAACCACAGTTAATACAATGGGAAAAACAATGCCGTCATTTAAGCCACTTTCAACATTGATACTCGAACGGATCATGTTAGGTACTTTCGGATCTGACACCACCGCTTTACCTAAGGCGGCATCCGTAGGTGTAAGCAGTAACGCCAATAGGAGCATATAAATAATCGGTTGGTCTGGGAACAACCATACCGCTACAGCAGTGCCAGCAATAATTGTCAAAGGTAGGCCAATAAAGAGTAATCGTGCAGGTATATGCCATGAACGTCGCAGTAATTTCAGATCTAACAATGCTGCATCACTAAACAACACGAGTACTAACGCGATTTCCACCAGCACAGTGACAAACTCGGCATCCACTTCCACAGCAGTAATACCTAAACCAAACGGCGAGCAGATTAACCCCAATACAGTGAATACCATAGGGCCTGATATATCAAATTGGGCTAGTTTTTTGGATATAAAACCATAGAACAACACGATTAAGGCAATAATCAAAATAACGACATGTTCATCCATGACTAAAACTCCGAGCTAAAGTAAGTTGATTTCTTTCACCATTGCCATCACTTGCTGATACGTTTTGGCATTTAGCTTTGCAGAGCAGCAATAATTTTCAATCACCGCATGCTTACGAATCAATTCGACAAATTCAGGCACTAATATTCGAGAGTACAAAGAAACAAACATGTCTGTATCCGAAGGAGATGACGCGGCAGGAAGTGAAAATAAAGCACCACTCGCATCGATTAATCGATCTTCTGATTCATAATTAGGCAGGCATAAATCGGGGTCATTTTTCCACTCAGTTAACGACTCAACATAAATAAGTTCATCTTCACCGTGATATTTGATCACTGCAGGCCATTTTACCATTTGGGTACTCCTATAGTTTACTATTAGCCCACTGTAGCAGCTTGTTATTAATGTTTCAGTTATAAAATTCAAATGCTTAAGCTTAGTATTCACACTAGCAAAGCGAATATTATCTTTAATCATACTTATGTGCATTAAACTGAGTATAATGGCCTATCATTTACTTGTATATTATACAAATGTGGAAACAACCCAGTTACGAGCAAAGAATAATTTTCGCACCACCATCGATACTATTTTAGATAATATCCATAAGCATGGTTATGCTGTTATCGAAGATGCACTTCCAGAAGGCATTATTGAAAAGTTACTGACTGATTGCCTTGAAAACCAACCTGAATTTAAAGCCGCTGGTATTGGTCGTCAGCAAGACTCACAATTAAACACTCAGATCCGCAAAGATAAAACCTTGTGGTTAACGGGTGAAAGTCCTGCCCAAACTGATTTTATGGCGCTAATGAGCGACCTTAGATTGGAAGTTAATCGTAACTTTTTCTTAGGCTTATTTGATTATGAATGTCATTACGCGAAATATGAAATTGGTGATTTTTATAAAAAACACCTAGATGCGTTTAAAGGTAAATCAAACCGTGTCTTTACCACTGTCTGTTACCTGAACACCCCCGGTGTTGGTGGTGAATTACTCATCTATGCAAAAGATTCAAATGATGTGATCGCACGCGTTGCCCCCAAAACAGGTACCTTGGTGGTATTTGAAAGTGAACGTTTTCCGCATGAAGTACTTGCCGCTGAATCAACACGCTATTCAATTGCGGGTTGGTTTAGAATGAACAATTCAATTGCTGGCACGATAGATCCAACGTCATAAAAACAAAAAGACGAGTGATATTGCGATCTCTCGTCTTTTTATCTATTAGGCAGGTTGTTCATCAACCAGTCATTTAACGCTCACCTTGCACTTCAAAATCATCAGCCGCTAATTGCGCACTGCCATCAGCTTGAATACGCCATTGCTCGTGATGCACCGCACCAAACGCTTTATTCATCGTCCATTTAGCTGTTAACACATAGCTATCATCATTCATCGCTACCCATTCAACGTCTGTGTAATCAACGTCGCTAAAACCTTGATCGATGATACCTTGCCAAAATGTTTGGATCTCTTCACGCCCGGTAAAGGTACCAAACGGACGAGCATGCATAATCGTACCTTCTTCATATTGCGCTGCACAACCTGCTGCGTCTTGATTATTAAAGGCTTTCTGCCATGCTGCTATTCCTGATTTACAGGCTAATAAAATCTGTTCTTGTGTCATCATCTTGCTCCTATTAAGTGTATGAGTGTTACTTTACCGCTATAATTGAAGAATAAAAACAGCACAATCAGGAAACACTGTTAAGATAAATAGAACAATTAAACATAGGTAATAATACACAATGACTAAGCTTAGGAAAATGACGGTATTCATGCACATAGTAAAGCTAGGCTCTATAACCAAAGCTGCAGAAAAACTAGACGTATCTAAATCCGTTGTCAGCCAACATTTGAAACAGCTTGAAGCTGAGCTTGCGGTCACCTTGCTTAAGCGTACAACACGTAAACAAAGCCTCACGCCTGCAGGTGAACATTTCTATCAACAATGTTGCACCATGCATGAACTGGCAGAACAAGCGTGGCAAGACGCCCAGCAATTACAAGTCTCCCCGCAAGGATTAATCAAGATAACAGCACCGCATGCTTTAATGGACCATCTGGTCTTACCCGCATTACATGACGTATTTAATGCTTATCCAAATGTCGAGTTAGAATTAATTAGCCATGATGGCCAGTTAGATCTCATGCAAGAAGGCATCGACATTGCGATACGTGTGGGCGAATCAAAAATAAGCAACCTCAAACAAAAGCGGATTGGCGATTTTAGAGATGTACTCTGTGGTTCCGTGCAAACCATTAATGCTCATCAAACCGATATAGACGCATTAAAACTTGAAGATAACATTGAGTCTGAAACAACAACGCTCTCGCTCATTCGGATAAAGTACGTCGCGAATCACTGGCAAGAAAAATCGATTCTTCATCATTTTAGTCTTAAGAAAAGTAACCTTAAACACCGTAAATCTACAGAAGCTAATAAGCAGCGCTGCGAACTTACCTTTAAAGCCAATCATAAAGCCAACACCCTACCTACTTGCGTAACAATGTTAGAACAAGGATTTGGGGTTGGTATTATTCCAGATTTTATCTTTGCCAAACATACAGATGTGTTAGCTGAACTACTTCCCAACTATCAACTCGATAAAGTGAATGTGTATGCGCTACATTCTTATCAAGCGGCTGTTCCCATTGGCGTAACGATGGCAATAGAAGCTATCGCCAAAAGGCTAGCATAATGGACAACTAAAGCTATGATTTTCATGATGATTTTTTGATGTTTTTTTGATGCTATTTCTATTTACTAACACATTGAATTAAAGGATATTAACCTCTGTTTTTTTTGATGTAACAATTACCCTGCCAGGTTAAGTTCAGAACAACTATCAAGATAGAATAAGCATCATCTTACATATAGGCGATAACGACGATGAGTAAACTTAAGAAAATGACAGTATTTATGTACGTCGTAAAGCTCGGATCAATAACCAAAGCAGCAGAGAAACTCAATGTTTCGAAATCAGTTGTCAGCCAACATCTTAAGCACCTTGAAACCGAACTTGCAGTCACTTTACTTAAGCGTACAACACGTAAACAAAGCCTGACCTCGGCAGGTGAACACTTCTATCAACAATGTTGCACAATGCACGAACTTGCAGAGCAAGCATGGCAAGACGCTCAACAATTACAAATGTCTCCTCAAGGATTAATTAAGATAACAGCACCGCATGCTTTAATGGAACACCTAGTCTTACCCGCATTACACGATGTATTTAGTGCACATCCAGATGTGGAGTTAGAATTAATTAGCCATGATCGTCAGCTAGATTTAATGCAAGAAGGCATTGATATTGCGATACGTGTTGGAGAATCGAATATAAGTAACCTCAAGCAAAAACGGATTGGTGATTTTAGAGATGTACTTTGTGGCTCACTCCAAACCATTAATGCTCATCAAACCGATATAAACGTATTAAAAGTTGAAGATAACATTGAGCCTGAAACAACAATGCTCTCACTCACTCGGATAAAGTATGTCGCGAATCATTGGCAAGAAAAGTCGATTAATCACAACTTGAGTCTTAAGATAAATAACCTTAAACACCGTGAATCTACAGCAACCAATAAGCAGCGCTGTGAACTGAGTTTCAAAACCACCCATAAAGCCAACACCCTACCCACCTGCGTTAACATGTTAGAACAAGGATTTGGTGTTGGTATTATTCCAGACTTTATATTTGCGAAACATAATCATGCATTAGCTGAATTGTTACCTGATTACCAACTTGATAAAGTGAATGTCTATGCATTGCACTCTTATCAAGCTGCAGTACCGATTGGCGTTACTATGGCGATAGAAGCTATTGCTAAGCGGCTTGGGTAATGGTTAAAGCTAAGGTTGAGATTTTTGGCGCAGTGCCGTCACCACTTCGCCACCGATGCCCCAGTTATCGGTATTTACTTCGTCAATCACCACTACGGTCGTTTTCGGGTTTTTCCCCAATACGTCCACCAGCAATTGTGTCGCACCTGCGATTAACTGTGCTTTTTGCTCTTTCGTTACTTGCTCATCGGTGATTTTAATATTGATATACGGCATTTAACAGCTCCTTTGGTAATAACGGTCAGAATTCCATAATCTAACCTTGAAATAACAGACTTCGTTTAATCTCGAAAAAATTACTTATTAAAAATTATTTAAGAACAAAGATATTCGTGCTTGCCCAACTGGCTGTAGCTATGATTGAGGTGATCTCATCCCCGATACTCGCACCAGATAACGTTTTGTGGAACATCGCATTTATATATCCCTGACCACCAATTTTAATTCAGCCTCCATTAAATTATTATCCAATTGTGCGCCTAGCGTTGTGCAAAAGCACGTTAATCCTTCGTAATGCTTATCACAATAGCGGATCTCTGCCATGATTGGTAACGAATTTTCATTATGATAAGCTTGCCGCTGTGCACTGTTTCTCTGTCGCCAAATCATCAAGATGCCAGATCTCGCCATAACGATCTAAAATACCTTTCACCTCGTCTGAAAAATGGCTAAGCACATCCACAAATTGCCGTCGAGCATGACTGACAAGGATGAGATAAACTCGACATCAATTGAGGGTCGATTGCAGGCTCTACGCGGAAATACAAGATCGTTAATTGCTCCTGCTGTTTACCATGACCAAGTGAATCAAAAGTCAGGTGTTGATAAGAATCGTTTTAACGCAAGAGTCGATCATTTATTGGAGTAAAAGCAATATAAGATTGATGTCGATACATTTGAAATATCTTGTAAACCAACAGGAAGATAATCACACCTTGCTTTTGACTAAAGCACTGGCATCGTCAATGGCGGTGCCAGTATTGGTTATTTGTTTATTAAACCCCGTTTAAAATGTCACATCGGTTATTTATTTAGAAATGTCACATTGTTCATCTTCTTAATCCCGAGATGAACTTGCCTTAAACTCTACGTCAGTAAGGTAAATCGGGTTCATCAAACGCTTGGGTGCCTTGCGACTTGCCATTCTTGTACATTTTTTAGTATTGTTCTATTTATCTTAACTGTGTTTTTTTGTTTCTCTGTTTTTACTTTGTAATCATAAAGCTATAGTAAGGCTCATCCCCTTCTTCTTTTAGGTGATACATATGCAATCTTTTTTTACTGGGACTGATTACAACGAAAAAAGTCCTACTTTCCAAACATTAATAGAGGTGTGAAATGGCTTACGAAACGCTAGCAGATAATTTCCAAGACGGAGATGTAATTTACGGTTTAGATTCTCCTCGAAAAGCAGCATTAAAAACACTTGAGAAGCGAAATATAAAGCGAACTAAGCCAATAAAAATGGCCTATAGCTGTGGATTGCTTAACACAAAGAAAACTAAAGATAACATCTTAATTCAAAATGATATTACTAACGCAGTCTGGAATCCGCAATCGCCTAAGGAGTATTCTAGTGATGAAAGTATTAATACTACGTTAGTTGACGGTCAGCGAGGAATTACTTTTAAAGAATTCTTGAAAGAACACTCCAGTTATAATGTTGCCTCTCAATTTGATGTACTAAAAGAATATAAAGAAGCATGGAAACGTACAAGTAAAGCTGGGCTGGAATTCCAGGTTAAATCTAAGGGCATCGTGCATTTTATCCTAACGGATTTAGAGATCAGTGAAGCCATGTCAAAGAAACCGCCACATGGCGACGGTATAACTAGTGCAGAATTGCGTTGGTTATATAGGCATAAGGACGTGCAGGATGTGATTGCTCATGTAAAATTTTATATGGAAGATAAAGAAGTTCTTTTTCAAGAGGTGTTTACTAATCCCGATTTTGAGAGTTATACACCGAGTTCAACATACGGTAGTGACTGGGAACCGCAAATGTCAAGTTTGATTGATCTGGTGAAAAGTTAACGTTGTTGAATAAATAAGAAAACAATCAAACTTTATCCGCTTGTCGAAGTAATAAAAAAGCCAGCATCATTGCATTGATTGAAGAGACCCCATTAAATTGGACATTTTAGTTAAGCGGCTTGTAAGGCCTGATTTCGATATTCTATCGGAGTCAGGCCTTTTAATTTGACCTTGTTAAGTGCACCACTTTGCTTCATATATAACATTGACACTAAAACGACATTCTTGCTGCGAAAAGTAATTCGAGCAAAAATATTTTTACATAAAAAAGATATGAGGAATGACAAATATCATGACTTCTTTCACACTAACGCCTGCTAATATTGATGATGTAAAAAATATAATTGAGACGGCTGACAAGGCTTTAGATCTCTACAACCGAGTTGTAGATACGGTTATTCCATGGACTACATTTGAAAATACAATTAAAGAGATGACGAAATTTCAAACTGACTACAGCTATGAAGCTGCGAAGCTAGTTGGAAATGTAACTGAACTTTTGCTAGACAGTAAGGATAAATACCAAATATCAGTACAAAAAATATATGAATGGTGTGAGTTACTTAATCAAATATTACCAGCATATTTATCCCTATTAAAAGATAGTAATCGTAATGTTGAAGATACAAAAAATATTCTATTAAAAGTTATTGAAAATGGAATTAATAGCATTAATGAAAGCCAATCTTCTCTAGACCAAAGCTCAGCTAGCTTTAACTCTGCTCAGGGGAAACTAGTTGAGCTTAACAATCGACTTGGAATCGATTTTGATACTAATAGTGACTATTTCCAAGTTCAAGTAGACAAAATTAGAACAGAAGCTTACGCAGGTTCTGCAGTAGGCGTTATTGCAGGTCCTATTGGCCTTACGATTGCTTATGCTATAGCTGCGGGTGTTGTTGAAGGAAAATTGATTCCTGAGCTACACAAAAAATTGGGGAGAGTAAAAGAAACCTTTGAAAATTTAAAAGATCTAGTTTCATCAGCAAGTAAAGATATAACAAAAGCTAAAGCGTCACTACAAGAAGAAACCAGAGTTTTGGGAACTCTAAAAGTTAGCGCTGAAAGTGTCGACATGTATCTTAAACTAAATGTACAGCTAGTTACTCTAATAGAGAAAGCTATAAATAATTTGTTAGCGAAGTCAAATGACTATATAAAACGTCATTCAAGTTAATTTTGTTTTATCGGACCCTGTAAATAATTCTGTGTAATTACCATTCACATGGTGTTTCCAAATGGTCTTCAAATTCAATTATAAACCGATTCATCGCTGCTCTCCAACTATGCAACGATGGATTGGTCGTAAAATAATGGTTGAGAGACTGAAAATTGATAGGATAACCGACCATGTCCTGAAATCTTAAAAAATTCACTCGATTTTAGTCAAGTGTTAACTAAGATTACCGTTGAAGCGGTACTGTTAAATACTTTTCACGCTCTGTTTCAATGTAATTTATTAATAACTTGAAAATTTGAATGCTAATTCCAGTTGCATGAACTTTAGTTTTTAAGATGGCTTCTTTTGTCTTGTATCTAGGGCATCATTTGGTCTGCGAGTAATTAAAAGCTGATTACGAAGGCGTGAACCTTAAAAGGGTTTTCATTTGACCATGGCTGAATAATTTCGAGAATTCTGAAATATATGCCATCAGGAATCGATGACTTATATGGGTCATGAGCTTATTTTCATCAACAATACATATATCCGATATTCCGTTTACACTATAAATTTCAACTCTATCTTTCATGACAAAATATGTTATCAATTAAATAATAAATTAAATAGTTCGGTATATCCATACAGTCCAAAAAATCACCCTAAGTCATTATATTGTAAACTTTAATACTATAAACATTCTTTACATTATATATGTTCGAGATAATTAATTTATGCGCGTTCACTCGTGGAATGAATTAATTTTTTATTAGCAAAGTATTGAGTATTAGCAAACCAAACACCAATACTCACCATTGTCATAGCAATGATCAAACTTGCTTTAACAGGTTCATCAAATACAAATAACGCACTCACACCAGCAATAACCGGTACCATCGCCATCATAGTGCCCATGTTCGCCGCACCAATAATCTGCACAGCGCGAACATATAACAGCATCTGTACTATCGTCGCCATGAACCCCTGATAAAAGCTTTGTAATAAAATATCCCCCCACAATCCAGCACTGACTAATTCGAAACTGATATTCTTAGGTAACCAGAGTAAATAAATCGGCATGTAAATGGTGCAAGTGATCATAGCCAGACTTGCGGTAGCTTGCCATGGCGTGATCTGCCAACGACTCAGTAATACTGAAAATATCCCCCAACAAAACGCAGCACCCGCAAGACTTAAATGACCAATCGATAATGTGCCTTGTGCTAAAAATTCTTGTAAAAATAGCACCGCGATACCCGATGTGATCACCACAACACCAAACCACTTACTCCAAGCGTGCTTTTGCTTGTTAACCACAACCGACAAAACAATAATCATCACGGGAATCAAGCCCGGTAATAGCACCGCAGACTGTGAACCGGGTGTCGTTTCGAATCCTTGGAAGGCAAATAACGCATATCCTAGACCACCAAACAGGCTACAAACAATGAACTTAGGTTGCCATAATTTGAACCTAAATTTAAACCACCAAATTGGTAATACCAAAGCCGCACAGGTTGCATAACGAATGGCAATGACATCATACGAAAGCAAGGGACTGATCCCACCCATACGTGATACTAAAATAAACCCCGACCAAATGAGCACGGCCCCGAATGCAGCCAAATAGCCTTGGCGTGTTGAATTATCCATAATCTATTCCTAACTAAGCTTATGAATTAGAGTATAAAAGCAATATACTGTTATTAATAATGAATTATTGTGAATCTATCTTTCTCATTTTGAGAAAGTAATGCGGTTTAACGTGGAGATATAAAGAGTGGAATTGTCTGATCTTACTATTTTTTGTGCTGTAGTCGAAATGGGCGGGATAAGTCCTGCAGCACATGCATTAAATCGTGTACCTTCAAACATTACATCACGAGTCAAAAAATTAGAAGCCGAATTAAATACCGATCTATTCATTCGAGAAAAAAACCGGTTAAGGCCCTCGCCCACAGGTGAACAATTTTTTAATCACGCTAAAGAAATTCTCGCTATGGCTGAGTCTGCGATACTACAAATCAATAATACGACACCATCAGGTAGACTGCGCTTGGGTAGTATCGAAGCTGTCGCAGCATCACGGCTATCTAACGTATTAATGGATTTTCATCAAACCTACACTGAAGTCGAATTAGAAGTAACGACCAGCCCCACAGGCATACTCATCGAACAGATTATTGATGGCCAATTAGACTTAGCACTCGTATCTGATCCTCCTCAAGATCAACGGCTGCAAATAACGCCGGTATTTAGCGAAACCCTGGTACTGGTTTCTAGCTTGCGTAATGAGGATATTAACTCACCATTAGATTTAGGGCATAATCCCACGTTGCTGGGTTTCTCAACCCAATGTGTCTATCGCACACGTTTAGTTAACTGGATAAAACAAGCAGATCTGCACCCCAAAATTGTGGAAATAAACTCCTATACTGCGTTATTAAACTGCGTAACAGCGGGTATGGGGGTGGGTTTTGTGCCAGAAAAGTTATTGACGATATATCCATTTAAAGAAGGTATTAAAACACACCCTTTACCGACCGCGATCGGTACTACAACAACGAATTTAATTTGGCGCAAGGACTCGGTAAAATCAAGTATGGAAGCATTTAAGAACATATTAATGGCAACATCAAACATCTAGTTTAACAATAAGTTTCAGTTACTTATAAGCATCCGACCAGCCACTTAAACAATGATAAATTATTTTATTACTTTATACTGCAATGAAATACTGTGTTTTTCATACTTCAACAAGGACAATCAATGAGCCTGCTGCTTATATCTTTACTTATCATTATCAGCCTATTATTACGTTTATTTAACGTTCATCGCGCCAAGTCAGTCGTATTATGCTGCACAATTTTACTTACAGTGCTTATCAGCATCGGGGTCGTGCCTAAATATTTATTGGATAAATTACAACAAGATTATGTGGCTAAAACCTCGATTCATTGGCAGGAAAATAACGCTATTATCTTACTGGGGGCAGGCCTAGAAAAGGTTGGCGATAATATTGAGCCACCTTTCTATTCTTTTGCAAGAATCTACGAAGCTGCAAGAGTTTACAATGAATGTGTTGACAGTGATCAACAATGTAAAATCATTGTAAGCGGTGGTGATACAAAGAAACTTGGTGATACAGAAGCCGCAGTTTATAAGGAACGCTTAGTTTCTATTGGTATTAATGCCGTTGATATAATCACCGAACCAAACAGTCTTAACACATGGCAGAATGCACAATTCACCAGTGAAATACTCAGAAAAGGTAATTTCGACAACAATGTCTTAGTCTCATCAGGGTTACACATCAAACGTAGTCTATTGTACTTTGAACATTTCGGTGTACATGCGACCCCAATCAGAGCTGATTATATGTCAGCAAATATATCATTCATCCCACTTGGGTATAACTTTGCACTGACTGATTTTGCACTGCACGAATGGATTGGCTTTTGGCGATATGATATTTACAACATGATTGGCGCAAATCAAGAGCGCACGAACGCGGGAGACGCCTAGTTTAGCTTACAAAGTACTAACGAAGGTAACTTAGAACTGATTGAGCCATGCTAGTTACCTTCGTATATTGATTATATTAACTATCGACAGGAGGGCGTGTTGGAATTTTTAATTCAGTCCAAACATGGTGAGCGAAACCCGCTCCCGCTTCTTGATACATGTTATAAACAGGATTCACGCCAAGCGCTCTCAGCTCATCTTCATCACTCTTAAAATGTGCAAGCGCAGCAACTTGGAAACTACAACTGTCCATCTTTTGTAACTGCTCCGCAGCATAGTGATTACCATGATGGTCAGGCATGGCCAATAACACCAGTTTGATGTTGTCAGTCATTTCCAGCTTATTCCAAAAATCCGTGTCCAGTGCATCACCGGTGATAACTCGTCGACCTAATTCAAGATGATTCAAGGTCTTTTGGTTATTGTAATCAAGGCCTAATACCTTACCACCATATTGAGATTGCAATTCATCATACGCACCAGCACCAATTCGGCCCATACCCATCACCAAGATCTCGGCATCACCAAGGGAAACCGGACGATCATCAATATGTAAATCCGTAGTCTGAAAACGCGCTAACTTATCGGTAAAGCGACTATAGATGTCATCAGCATACTTATTAAGCAACGAGGCAATTACAAAACTAAGCGATACCGCAAGTGCTGTAATAATCAGCCAATCTTGTGATAACCAACCTTTATAAGTCGCTAACGCCGCCACAATCAAACCAAACTCACTGTAGTTTGCCAACGAAAATGCCGCAAATAATGATGTACGAGCGCGTAATTTAAATTTCGCCAACGTAAAGAAATATAAGGCTATTTTACCAAACAATAAGACCGCCAAAATACCTGCAACAAACAAGTGATCTACCGTCGGGAGTCCACCTAACCCTATGCTGAGGAAGAAACAAACAAGTAGCATCTCTTTCATATTAAACAAAGACTTTGCCATCTGTTTGGCACTGGGGTGACCCGCTAACAACATACCGGCAATCAACGCACCCAAATCAGCTTTCATACCTACCGATTCAAACAACCCAGCGCCAAGCACAAGCGAAAGGAAAATACCGTACAGAACCAACAATTCACCGTGGCCGACTCTGTCTAACAATTTAAACAACAGTGGTCTAATTAACGGTAATGCTAATAAAATAACAGCAAACAGCGACGGAATCTTACCGACTGAGACAGTTAAAAATACCACGGCAAAGATATCTTGCATGATCAAAATACCAATCGCGATACGACCATATAACGAGTTTGTTTCACTCTTTTCTTCTAGGATTTTCACTGCAAATACAGTACTTGAAAAACTTAATGTAAATGCGACAAGCACCAGTGAAAAGGTATCGAGGTTAGTAAAAAAAGTTAAACCAACTTGTTTTAAGATAAATAAAACGACTGCATAAAAAGCAATACTGGCAAAAATATGCACACTTGCCCCACCCCATACCTCGGCTTTAAACAAAGTACGTATATCTAACTTTAAGCCAATCGAAAACAAGAGCAAGGTAACACCGAGATCTGCAAATGTCTGCAAACCTTCAGTCGCTTCAAAACCATAAAAATTAAGCGCAAAACCCGCTAATAGGAAACCAACCATAGGTGGTAATCCGGTAAGATTAACAAGCATACCAAAACTGAATGCAGTGGCGATAAAGAGTAAAAGAGTAGTATCCATTAACGAGACCTATATAAGCTGGACTTAGCGCCTATACCCTCGACATGATAACCGTGAGCATGATTAGCGATAATATTTATTGGTTAAATTAAAGCAGTAAATTAGCTTGCTAATTTTAAGATAATTAATGACATAGAACAATCTCTTTATACCACTTAGGTATTAAATTTATATTACATATCACTCATATTTATATCTGAGCCATCAAACTAATATAACACAGATCGAATATAACATTTGACACATATAACAATTGACGCATACACTAATCACATAACAAAAAACATATATGAGTACACAATATGGAACCGACACAACTTTTTAAAATTCTTTCTGACGAAACTCGTCTAAGAATATTAATGTTAATTGATATTGAAAAAGAGCTTTGCGTATGTGAATTAATCTCAGCCGTGACAGCCAGTCAGCCCAGCATTTCTCGTAATTTATCTCAACTCCGTAAGTCTGGTTTATTAATTGATAGAAAGTATAAACAATGGGTGTTCTATGCAATTAACCCAGAATTACCTGAATGGCAAAAAACCATTATAGATCTTAGCACACAACAAAATGGCAGCTTAATAAGTACTGATATACAACGACTAAACGGTATGGGTAAACGCCCAGAAAGAACACAACAACACTGCGGGTAAGAACGAACATGGGTATATTTGAACGGTATTTATCAGTATGGGTAGCACTTGCTATCACCACAGGTGTGATTTTAGGCGCTTGGCAACCAGACGTTTTTCAGTTAATTGCAGATTTAGAAATGGCACATGTTAACTTAGTTGTCGCCGTCTTTATCTGGATAATGATTTATCCAATGATGGTACAAATCGATTTTTCTGCCATTAAAGATGTCGGCAAAAATCCAAAAGGATTATTCCTCACCGTATTCATTAATTGGATCATTAAACCCTTTACGATGGCTGCTTTTGCCTGGTTATTTTTTAAAGTGTTTTTCGCTGACATGGTCGACCCCAGCTCTGCACAAGAATATATCGCGGGGATGATCTTACTCGGTGTCGCGCCTTGTACTGCAATGGTATTTGTTTGGTCACAACTCACCAAAGGAGATGCAAATTATACTTTAGTGCAAGTGTCCGTAAACGATATTATTATGGTCTTTGCATTTGCCCCTATCGCTGCATTTTTACTGGAAGTCAGTGATATCAACGTACCTTGGGAAACCTTGCTGTTATCTGTTTTACTCTATGTTGTACTGCCCTTAATTGCAGGTATCCTGACACGTAAAACATTAAATAAATCAAGCGACAAAGAAGCAATTCAGCATGCGCTAGCAAAGCTAAAACCTTGGTCTATCTTAGGCCTACTCGCCACGGTTGCTTTACTGTTTGGTTTTCAGGCTAACACCTTACTTAACGATCCTAAGACCATTCTTCTCATCGCTATTCCGCTGGCATTACAGACATACATGATCTTTGCGATTACTTTTTTCGCCGCAAAACGCCTTAAACTACCGCATAACATCGCAGGTCCGGCCTGCTTAATTGGTACCTCCAATTTCTTTGAGCTCGCTGTCGCCGTTGCTATCTCGTTATTTGGGCTGCATTCTGGCGCAGCACTTGCCACGGTGGTGGGTGTACTCGTTGAAGTGCCTATTATGCTATCACTCGTAGCCATTATTAATCGTAGCCAAGGTTCTTTTAACTATTCAAGGTCTTAGACTAAACTTACGTTAATAAAAATAGTAATCTACGCAGTAATTAAATAGAAAACAAATTAAAATAATCTATATTTTGGAGAATAAAATGACTATTAAAATCGGTATAAATGGATTTGGCCGTATGGGTCGTCTGGCAATGCGCGCAGCCTTTAATTGGGATGATATTGAAATTGTGCAAATTAATGATCCTGCTGGTAATGCAGAAACACTGGCGCACTTACTTAATTTTGACTCTATTCATGGCCGTTGGGAGCATCAAGCTGAACATCTTGGCGATCAAATGATCATCGCAGACCGCTTTATTCCTTGTACACGTAATACCGCCATTACCGATACCGACTGGTCACAGTGTGACGTGGTACTGGAAGCATCGGGCAAAATGAAAACATCCGCTCTACTGCAAGGTTATTTAGACCAAGGTGTTAAGCGCGTAGTTGTAACAGCGCCAGTAAAAGAAGAAGGTGTGTTAAACGTGGTGATGGGTGTGAATGATGATCTTTATAACAAAGACCTCCACCCTATTGTTACCGCAGCGTCTTGTACCACCAACTGCCTCGCGCCAGTGGTTAAAGTGTTAAAAGAAAAATTGGGCATTAAACATGGTTCAATGACCACGATCCACAACATCACAAATACACAAACTATTCTGGATGCACCACATGCTGATTTACGTCGTGCCCGTGCTTGTGGTACATCATTGATACCGACAACGACGGGATCTGCAACGGCAATTACCAATATTTTCCCCGAATTAACTGGTAAGTTAAACGGTCATGCTATCCGAGTGCCACTAGCAAACGCATCACTCACCGATTGTGTTTTTGAAGTTGAACGTGAAACAACAGCAGAAGAAGTTAACAGTTACTTCAAGCAAGCGGCAGAAAACGAACTTAAAGACATCCTTGGTTATGAAGAACGCCCATTAGTATCGGTTGATTATAAAACCGATCCGCGCTCAAGCATCATTGATGCCTTATCAACGATGGTTGTTAATGGTACGCAAGTGAAAATTTATGCTTGGTATGACAATGAATGGGGTTATGCAAATCGCGCCGCAGAATTGGCTCGAATGGTAGGTCGCTTAGACAAATGATAAAAGCGTTAGCGGGTATTTCACCACAAATAAAACAATATCTCATAATTACCGGTAATTATTGGGCTTTCACCTTAACCGATGGCGCATTGCGCATGTTGGTTGTGCTGTATTTCCATCAACTTGGCTACAGCCCTTTTAATATCGCCATGTTATTTTTGTTTTATGAAGTATTTGGCGTTATCACTAATTTAATTGGTGGTTGGCTAGGTGCTCGGCTGGGATTAAATAAAACCATGAACATTGGTTTAGGGATGCAAATTGTCGCCTTAATGATGTTAACCGTACCCGCTGACATGCTGACTGTTGTTTATGTGATGATCGCACAAGCCTTATCTGGTATTGCTAAAGACCTAAATAAGATGAGCGCCAAAAGTGCCATTAAGTTACTGGTTCCAAAAGGTAATGATAGCGGCAGTAACAACAAGCTGTACCAATGGGTTGCGGTTCTTACCGGTTCTAAAAATGCGTTAAAAGGGGTTGGTTTTTTCTTGGGTGGTGTCCTATTAACCACGCTGGGATTCCAAGGTGCAATTCAGATCATGGCTGCAATGCTATCTGTGGTCTGGATGTGGAGTTTAATCAGTTTAAAAGCCGAACTAGGTAAAGCCAAAAATAAACCTAAATTTACGGAAATATTTTCTAAGAGTCGTTCGATAAACTTACTCTCTGCGGCACGGTTGTTTTTATTCGGTGCCCGTGACGTTTGGTTTGTCGTTGCACTCCCGGTATTTTTAGCAACAAGCTTTAACTGGGATCATTGGTGGGTTGGCGGCTTTATGGCAAGTTGGGTTATCGGTTATGGCATAGTGCAGTCAATCGCTCCACGCTTCACCGGTAAATCACCATCACCAAGTTCAGCAGCACGATGGGCAGGTTATTTAGCCATTATTCCAGTTTTAATTGCCATTGCACTGCATTATCAATTCTATGTGCAATTCTCGATTATCGTTGGCTTATTAACCTTTGGTGGCTTGTTTGCCATCAACTCATCATTACACAGTTACTTAATTGTGAGTTTAGCCAGCAGTGATGGCGTATCCATGGATGTAGGCTTTTACTACATGGCTAACGCAATGGGACGGCTGATAGGTACTGTATTATCGGGCTGGGTATTTCAACTGTACGGCTTGGAAATGTGCTTATGGATTTCCGCGCTATTCATCTCCCTCTCAGCCATTATTGCATTAAAGCTAAAAGACTCACCGACAAGCTAAACCGCAAAATAACTTGGTAATAGTTTACGCTATTACCAAGTATTATCACGTCACATAATAAGCGCCCTGAGATTGCGGTTTCATCATAACATTAAGCTGGAATCGTAAACTAAACCACACGTTCATCTGAAACAATTTTTCCATCTTTGATATTGATAATACGTTTGGTACGCTGAGCTAAAGCATTATCATGAGTGACGATAATGAAGGTTCGACCTTCTCTGTGCAATTCATTAAACAAGGCTTCAATTTCGGCACCTGATTTAGAATCTAACGCTCCCGTCGGTTCATCCGCCAAGATTATTTGAGGATCATTAACTAATGCGCGAGCAATCGCAACTCGCTGCTTTTGACCCCCTGAGAGTTGATTAGGCTTATGGTGCATACGATCCCCCAAACCAACTCGTTCAAGCAATGCAGCCGCTTTTTTCCTTCTTTCAGCTGCTTTTACGCCTCGATACACCAAAGGTAGAGCGACATTTTCCAATGCACTCGCATATTCCAATAAATTAAAACTTTGAAAAACGAATCCAATATTCAGATTACGAATTTTTGCTAACTGATTACCGCTTAATGCGGACACATCTTGGCTATTCAAATAGTACTCACCCAAGGTTGGTTTATCTAAACAGCCGAGCATATTCATTAATGTTGATTTACCAGAGCCCGAGGGGCCTAATATAGAAAGAAACTCACCTTTATTTATCGACAAAGAAACACGGTCCAAGGCACGTATTTCTTCATCACCACTTTTATAATGCTTACTGATCCCATTTAGAATAACGAGTGTTTCAGCCGTAGGTATCATATTATTATCATTCACTTTGTAACGCCTCTAAAGGTGTAATGCTGGCGGCCCTATTTGCAGGAAACCAAGCCGCCGCGACTCCGACTAGACTTAGGGCAAGAATAACCAAGCCGATGATAGAAAAAGAGAGTTCAGGTGTTGGTTTTCCGAGTTCTTCATACAAACGATTTCCCGAAATAGGTAACGCCTGAATCGAATTTATCAAGCCAAAAGTCAGCCCTAATCCGAGTCCCCCTCCAATTGCCATAGTAAAAAGAGACTGAGTCAAATAATGAAGTCTGATCGTTGCAGGACTTGCTCCTACAGCCATTCTTAAGCCAATGTCACGAGTAGCCCGCTTAACCGTTGCATACAGCACATTAGCGATCCCAATACCCGCAACACCTAAAGTAACAAACCCGATAATACCTAAAAAACTTTGTAAACCGATTAAGAAACGACGCATCGTTTTTTGCCTCAACAACATATCTTGGACCTGAACCAACTGCTTGTCCTCGACGCTTGCACCATACTTTCTCGCTATCACTTGTTTCACTGTGGCCGCAACTTGCTTTCGGTCCACTTCCTTAACAGGCTCAATATTGAGCGCAGAAATAGCGCTGTTTTGATGAAAACGCTGCCAAGTAGAGAACGGCACAAAGATCGACTCGTTCAATGGAATTCCTTGCTCTACATTTGCACTGCTACTTTTTATCAGCCCGATAACGATGAATTCTTCACTGCCTACCTTGACTTTTTTCCCCACGGGGTCAACATTTAAAGTAGGCGTGTTAATCCAGTCAAACCTATCCGATTGATTAAATAGAGAGATCGCGGCATTTTCACCCATGACAATGACCTTACGCTGTTCCTTCATATCCATAGGATTAAACCAGCGTCCTCCGGCTCTAATTTTCAAACCAGTCATCGTTTGGTATCCAGGATAAACACCAAGCGGCACTTGCCATGCTCGACGATTCTCAAACGTCACACGTTCATCCCATTTTGCACTTGGTTGGACATTTTTAACACTCGGCAGCACTTTAATAACATTAAGATCTTCACTCTTTAATTTAAGCTGTTTACCAATATAAAAATCTCCCACATTTTTAGTCGCGTAGCCGCCTGTCAAATAAATAAGTTTGCCATTACCACTTTCAGAACTTCGAATAAGTCCTTGCCGTAAGCCTTCACCAGAAGCTAACATAATAGCAATACATAGCGTTGCCCACACAACGGCTAAAATGGTTAAACTAAGGCGCAACTTTTCGGCAGCCATCTCCTGGAAAATTTGTCTTATTGGGAGTAACATTCTCAAGCCCTCGCATTCAAAGCAATAACAGGAACAAGGTTTGAAGCACGTCTAGCTGGAAAATAAGAAGCAAAAAGAGCAAGTACGGTAATTACACCTAACGACATCCAAACAGCCTCAAGCGTTATCGTTGGAAAACCAAGCCACTCAGGCATGCCAATATAATTCAATAACGCAACAATGCCATAAGAAGAAATAATGCCGATCGCCGTACCACAAGCCACTAAGATCACACCTTCAACTAAAAATTGTCCGAGTATATTATTTGGTGTCGCTCCAATCGCTAAACGAACGCCAATTTCGCGCGTGCGCTCAGTAACAGACAAAAACATAATATTGGCCACACCAAGAGCACCAACAGCTAAAGTCATTGCGCCACTTGCACCAAGAAATAACTGAATACCACGTAACAGCGTCTTAAAGAATGCAGCTCTTCGACCTAAATCTGGTATATATATTGAGTCTTTATCACGGGGATCAAAATGTTGTTGCTTGGCAAAAAATGATAACAAGCTCTTACGTAGTATCACGCCAGAAATAGCTTCAGCAGGCGACACTAATAACATCGCAGGTTTGATGTTCCATAAATCATTAAACGTTGAACTGGGGATCATAGCTTGGCTTTCTCCATTATTAAATGAAATACCACTTTCACTTTTTTCTGTTACCCCAATAACAACAAAAGGAATACCACTAATATTCAATGTTCCACCAACTTTTAGATTCCCAATATCAGCTAACCGCCAGCCAACCACAGCAACACGATTGTGGTTGTCTAAATCGCTACGATTAATTCTCCGCGATTTTTTTGCTAATGTCAGGCTTCGTAACTCGAAAAACTGATTATCAACCCCCCTCACATATCCAGGTAGCGAGCGCCCTTGCGTACTTGTAACTCTTACATTCGATTTCCCATAAACGACTGATATATTACGAACGGCTGATTGTTTAGATAGTTCACGCATGTCACTTTCGGAAGGAGACACATTTCTTCTAGCAGGTAGTCCGTACCAAGCCTTGCTCGTCTGACCCGGAAATGCCATTTGAGTATCACTCATTAATAGCGCAAAAGACTTGGTATTCGTTTGATAAAAACCTTCGCCTAACGCCACTAATACTAATACTGAGATAACACCCCATACAATAGCAATAACGGCTAAAAAGCTGCGTAGGCGATGAGCAAGTAAAGTTTGAATCGTTTGAGACAATAACCCGGTCATGATTGCAAAGCCCGCGAGATCATACTGATAGTATTGTCATCCAGCTTTCCTACAGACTTAAGCAAAGAAATACGGTGTTCCCAGTATTCGTAAAATAAAGATTGAAGCATATTCTTACTATCAAAAAGACGGTTATGTGCATCGATAACATCCGATACTTCAGCCATGCCCGCATCGTAAACAACTTGCTTGCTTTTTAATACGCGCAAGCGAGATTCTACTTGCTGCTGGGCAATTTCAACACGCTCCCAATCAACCGATAACTGAGTATATCGATTTGAAATAGTGCTGTTAATTCGTATTTCGATCGCTCGTACCTCTTCTTTGGCACGCAGTACCTGTAATTTAGCCCGGTCAACATTAGCACTGGTAGAGCCGTTTAAGTCCAAAGGCGCGCTAAGATTCAGGCTAGCATTAAACTCATCATTGGTTGTATTACTATTACTGTAACCTACAGACCCAGCTAACGTGGGGTAATAACCCGCTTTCGCCTGGTCCTTTCCAAACTCAACCACCCGGACATTCTGTTTTGCCGCAAGCAGTTCAGGACTGTTATCACTGGCAAGCTTTAACCAAGCAGTTTCGCTGTTTACAATCAACTTAGGCGGGGTCAAATTAGTCGTATCAATTTCATAAACGACATGCGGAGTAATATTAATTAAAGCGATTAATACCGCCTTCATATCAGCAACTTTAGATTGGCTTGCTAAGATATTAGCGCGTTCATCAACATTATTCGCCCGCATATCTTCAAGCTCTGTTGAATGAATTTTACCTGCTTTATAACGAAGGTCTGTAATGTGTAACATTTTAGTTCCTTCGTTGAATTTTTGCTGCGCTAAACGCAAATCACCTTGAGACTGAGCAAGCGCTAAATAAGCATTAATAAGACGTGCAGCCAGATCGTTATGGCTCTGTTTAAACTTTAATTTAGAAGCAAGAAAATCAGCCTGAGATTGGTCCAAGGCCGCCCACTTACTGCTATCCCAAATCGTTTGATTGACTCTTACACCATAACTACTCGAACTACTGCGACCATCATTCCAATTACTGCTTGCCGTTATTTCAGCGCTCGGGAGTAATGCACTTCGACTCGATCTTATTCCTGTTTCACTGATTTGCTCATCCAATTGAGATTGCTGATAAATGGGATCGTAATACTTTGCAGCATTCCATGCATCCTCAATTGTTAGCGCAAAACTTGATGGGCTAAAACTAGCCATAATAAGTCCGAAAAATGAGTTATAACAAAGAAATCGAACAGACCTTTTCTTATTCATTTGGCTCTCCCATCATCATACTAATATCGATAATGGCCTCCCCACTTTCTAAACCAGAAAGCACCTCAACTATAATGCCATCAGACAAACCTAATTTAACTTCACGTACTGAATACCCTGATTCTGATTCGTCTGGGATCCATACTTCTGGTATTTCACCATTAAAATTTAAAACCCGCTCAGGAATAGTAACAACATCAGAAACATGCTTAAGAATGATTTTCGCTGTCGCAGAAAAGCCCGAACGAATCGTTATATCTTGCGGAAACTGGATATTACCAACTTCAACTTGAAAGCCATTGTCAAAGCTTTTGTTACTATCCGTCGTCGTTGCGTTCAGCGTCTCAGACTGCACAGCTACTTTACTTAACGTCCCTTTCATGATCACTTCTGGGTAAGGTGCTAATATAACGTTAACTGGTGTGCCAACTTTCAACTGTGCGGCATCATGTTCACTAACGCTACCTTTAAAAATCATGTCTTTCATATCCGCAACTGACATCATTTCTGTTGCTGCTTGACTTGATTCCGTTGACGTAATCGGTTCACCAATCTCAACCTTCAAGTTTAAAATCGTCCCATCAATTGGCGCTATAATTGTAGAAGTCAGCTTTGAATCACCAACTGACGATTCACCGCTGCGGATCAGATCGAAATTTTGTTTCTTCTGCTGAACATCTGCCTGGCTTGACTTCACATCAGATCGAGCTTGAATGTACTCTCCATAATTCTTTGGAATAATATTTTGCGACACAAGTTGTTTTAAATTATCTAATTTTTGTAGTGCCGACTCTAGCACTGCTTCGCTTCGCATTAATTCGGTATTAGCCAACGTTAATGCTGCCGGTGTCGGATTTGGACGGACTTTAATCAGTGGCGTACCCACAGTGACGTAATCACCCACTTGATGGTAAATTTCACCTACAATACCGTCTATTTGAGATTTAATAGAGATTGAATGTGCAGGGACAATTTGACCGACTGCTACAGCTTGTTTTTCAATCGTTCCTAATGAAGCAGTAATTAAAGGCAACTCGTCATTTTTATTCAATGATTGAGTCGTATTGTAATACACGACTCCCATCACCGATGCTGTGAATAAAGCCATGAAGACCCAGCGTTTTTTCATAATATGTTCCATGTACAATAGAGATGAATGATGCGCAATGAACATATGACTACAAGTCGTTATTTATGTTCAATAAGCATGATACACAATTTAAAAAATACGCGTGTTGATTTGTTTCGTATAACATGGAAGATTGACTGACTTGAATAGGGGGATTACTGATTATTCAGATATACTTTCTTGAATATAACGACCAATATATTCAGCACCAGATAAAATGATAGAAAAGTGAGTGTCATTTTTTAGTATTTTTATTTCATTATCAACTTGAGTCGAGTTTGTATTAGCAAATCCAGTTACTTTTTGGGCATCAAATGCTTCATCGTTTTCACCAATCCATAAGCCAAAACGAGTGAGGTTAGCGATCTGTTTGGCGGGGTTACTAGGCGTTAGTGCATTCGACATATTCACAGTGTTAAACGTGACAATCTCAGGGTTATTCTTTAACACTTGGTCAGGAAAATTAAACATGACCGCTTTATCATGCCCCGCCAACAGTCCAAAGGATACTGAGTTTAGGACAAACTTCAGGGTATTTACGTCGGAGAATGCTACTCGATTATTTTCATCATCATGATTAGTTTCTGATTTATAACCAAAATAAGGCGCTAAGAAAACATAACCATCAATATCTTCACGCTGCGACCAATTAGAATAATTTAATGCTAAACCTGCGCCGCTAGAGTGCCCGCCAACATATATTGGCAATTGAGGATATCGACGTCGCGCTTGCTGAACAATCGTATTAATGTCAACCCAAACTTGTTCTTTGTTTGGCGCATCACCACGCGCGCCTTCAGAACTACCATGCCCCCTAATATCGGGCATATATACCGCAATATTAAAGTTATCACGTAGGCCAATAGCAAGATGGTTATAAGAAAGCCCACTGTGCGCGCCACCACCATGAAAAAATATTAATACCGCATTAACGTTAGTCGGAAAGTAAGGTCGATAAGCTAAAAAAATGTTATCTGTTGATTTGATATAATATAATGATGCAAGCGGTTTTTTATCTGCCGCTTTCAAGGCTGAAAGTGAAAAGAAATCACTGGCGATACTTGATGTGGGCCAGATCATCGTTATAGTGAGTAGACATACTTTGAGTAACACGGACTCCCCCTTCTAAATCAGCCATTGAGACTAAGTATAGTCCGCATAGGTTAATAACAAACCTAAATCAGTTAAACGTTCAAGCAGCTGTACCGTGTACCACTTGAAAATGCTCTAATACCAGCATCATGTCTTCATTTACTTCAATATCAGCAGCAACACACTCATTAGAAAAGAAATGCCAATGCGCAGCACGCCACCAATCGAGGGTACGATCACCTTCACCTTCCGAACAGGCAAACTCAGCGGTCACATCCGAATATTTACATTCACTCACCGCCGTAATCTCAACAATCGAGGTAGGTTCACCATCCCAATCCGTTACTACCAATAAGTGTCCAGCTTTTGGCATAGGTTCAATTCCCGACTCATACCAATATTTCATGCTACAGGTAGCAGTCTTTATACCTTTACTAATTAAGTCTGCGCATCGGTTCGCATTAATTTCATCATTACAAAAAGAATCAGCACTAAATGACGTGTAACGTTGACGTTCAATGCTAGTCAATGTCGCTAAATATTCTTCAAGATATATTTTTATTTTTTGTTCCATACAGCCCCTCTGAACTAGATTATTCTGTATACCATCAATAAATTAATCTGTCATTCATTCAACATAATACTCCAAACTACCTTAATGAGTCCATCGAAGTTTGTACCCATAAATAAGTACCAGCTTCACTGTTATTCAAATTGTATTTACCGATATAACTGACTTACTTTATTTTCGATTAACAGTAGATTTAGACTGTACGTGTGCTTATTAACACTTTACTGCTAAGGTTTAAATATTGGGGATCTAATTGTTTATTCTAAAATATAACTCTATCGTCATTATCTATTCACCAATACTTGAGCTGAGAATATGATTATTGATTTTGGATTAAAGAGTTTAGTACATATAAATAGATACCTCCGTCTTGGTAATACGATCCATCTACCAAAATCTCTAACGACAGTGACGACGGTTAATCGAGAGGAAGAAGTCGAACCCACAACAGTCGGAATGACACAAGATGGCGTAGACTCTATTTGGCAATCGGTCGAAGAGATTTATAAGACCGCGACACACCCGGCTATTTCACTGTGTTTTCGCCGCCAGGGAAAAATAATTTTAAACCGTTCCATTGGTTATGCAAATGGCCATAAACCAAATAAAAAAGCAGAAAAAAACGCACGGCTCATGCAGCCTGAAACACCCATTTGTTATTTTTCAGGGTCAAAAGCGGTTACTGCTTTTTTAATTCATTTATTAAACGAAGATAGACTTATCGATTTACATGATACCGTGAGCTCTCACTTACCTGAATTTGGTCTGCACGGTAAGCAAGATATCAGTATCCATCAAGTTTTATCGCATCGCAGTGGCATGTCGACGTTGCCCAGTTCACTTGGTGTTAATTCACTTTCAGATAATGACGAAGTTTGGCAACAGCTTTGTGCGAAAAAACTACCCGAAACGCAGGTTGATAAACTCGCCTACCATGCGCTGAGTGGTGGTTATATTTTAGAGCGTATCATTAACAAAGTAACGGGTATGAGCATACAAGAATTTCTTGACTTAAGAGTTCGTAAGCCGATGAATATGAAATACTTTAGTTATGGGCTAAGCAAATCAAAAGCGTTAGATTTAGCCGACAACTACGCCACTGGCATAAAAGCAATCTACCCGATCTCATATTTTATTAAACGTGCGTTGGGTGGTTCATTTGACCGCGTTGCTGAAGTAAGTAATACACCGATGTTTCAACAAGCTGTTATACCATCAGCCAACTTGATGGGGACAGCTGAAGAAATGGGGCGTTTCTATCAAATGCTGTTAAATAATGGTGTTTGGGGAGGAAAGCAGATCTGCAAACCAATGACAGTAAGGCGTCTCATACGTGAATACGGTTCATTAGAATTTGATAGAACCCTGATGGTGCCAATGCGTTACAGTGCAGGACTCATGCTGGGGGCAAACCCTGTCGGATTATGGGGGCTGCATAGTGCCCAAGCATTTGGGCATATCGGTTTAATTAACAAATTGTTATGGGCCGACCCAGAGCGTGATATTTCAGTGTCTTTAGTCAATACCGGCTTACCGCTAGTCGCCAACAATGTGCCTTCGTTAATCAACTTCATGACGAGCATTAATAAGCACTGTTCACGTTAAGCTGGTTACTCAAGATCCATTTACACTAGTGCACAAAATAATGACTGTAAGCCGAATTACTTCGCTAACTCGGCAATACGTTCACTTGCCCAACTTTCAAACTTCCAATTTTTAATAAACGCACAATGTCCGCCTTTCGCTTGTAAATCAATACTCAACCATTTCGATTGATGTAAATGACTGAGATGACCAGCAGGGATCATCGGGTCGTCTTCAGAGGTAATGATCGTAGTTGGTATTGCTAATTGACTTAAGCCATCATCAATAATCGAGTAAGCCTCAAAATAATCATTTCGACTAGAAAAATGCGTGTAACCGTCCACAAAAAACTGGTTCATTTCATCAAGTGTTTTTAATTTTTTCAATGCACGACCATATCCTAACTGCGGATGATGACGCAATTTTTTGGTGAGCGAACGTTTCCACTTGGCAACAAAATATTGTTCATATATTGGAAAACCAGTACTTAACTCCGCCATCGTGGTCCGTGGGTGTAACACAGGGCAAATAGCAATTGCTTGATGTAATTTAATATCTTCTGATTTAGCGATATTAGCAACACGTAAACAAAAGTTACCGCCGAGCGAATAACCACATAACACATTATGCTTACCACCAAATTCAGCACACAGATATTTAACCGCTTCAGCAACTTCTTCTAAGCGGGATGAATTAAATAACTCAGGGTTTAAATGATGCGTATCACCATGATCTCGGAAGTTAAGACGAAATACATCATAACCCGCATCGAGTAGCTTTTGCCCACTTGATAGAACATACAGCGAGTCAGCACAGCCTTCCCAACCATGGAGAATAATTGCGAGCCCTTTGGTTGATGCAGCCGTATGTAGCGTTATAAAACCTTCTAACGTCACCCCTTGTGGCGTAGTGATGATATGTCGCTTGGATAGACGGAGTAATTTCCTAGCGCGACGTTTTTCCAAAAATGTTCTAGGACCAGAACTCGATAAAATTGATTGTAGGTGGTTATTGCTCAGCCCTAACGCCGGTTTAAATTTAGTCATTGTTATTCACTTCTACGCCATTACCAAAAATGAAGCGTTCACTGTACACCATTATTCACTGTTCTAACATCTTAACGTGATTTGGCTATCGACGGCTAAGATGTGTATATGAATATGATTACAATGCGTTATAATTAATTTTTTAAACATTACAGATTGTGATGTTAGCTCAACGAAGAAAAGGAAATTTCATGCGTAAATTACTCATCGGTTTTGGCTTATTGTTAGTCAGTGCTTTTAGCCAAGCGGCAGACCTTAACTGGCAAACGGTTGAACAAAAAGCAAAAGGACAGACAGTCTATTTTTACGCATGGGGCGGCAGTCCAGAAATAAATAACTATTTACGTTGGGCTGATAAGCGCTTAAACAGTGAATACGGCGTACGGCTAAAACACGTAAAAGTTGGCGATATTGCAGAGGCTATAACCCGTTTAGCGGCAGAAAAAACAGCTAAAAAGAACAGTAATGGCAGTGTTGATATGGTTTGGGTTAACGGTGAAAACTTCAAATCAATGAAACGCTACGACCTCATTACCGATTCATTCGCAACGCAATTACCCAACTGGCACTATGTTGATAAAACCTTACCTGTTGATAGTGATTTTTCTGAACCAACGTTAGGCTTAGAAGCTCCTTGGGGCGTAGGTCAACTGGTGTTTATTTACGATACTGAAACCCTGAAAAGCCCACCGACAAGCTTTAACGAACTACTTGCTTACGCAATTAAACATCCAAATAAAGTGAGCTATCCCAAACCACCCTCTTTTCACGGCACCAGCTTCTTAAAAGCCGCATTATTAGAATTAGCGAGTGACAATACGCCCTTATACAAACAGGCAGATAGTAAGACGTTTACGGTAATATCAGCACCGTTATGGGATTATCTCGACAAACTTCATGCTGTAGCTTGGCATCAAGGTAAACAATTTCCAGCCAGTGCTGCCGAAACGATTCGACTGTTAGATGATGGTGAACTTGATATTGCCCTTTCATTTAACCCTAACGAAGCAACAACATCACAACAAAGCGGCAAGCTCAGTGAAACCACGGTTGCTTATGCGATGGAAGCAGGGGCATTATCTAACATTCACTTTTTATCTATCCCTTGGAATGCCAATGCAAAAGAAGGCGCATTAGTTGCGATTAACTTCTTGTTAAGCCCGGAAGCACAATCACGTAAAGGTGATTTAGCCATTTGGGGTGATCCGACTGTATTATCACCACAATACATCACAGGATCAGCGCAAAAAACTAAATTGTTTAAATCAATTCCAGAACCACACCCAAGTTGGCAAGCTGCGCTTGAAGCTGAATGGCAAAAACGCTACGGACATTAATTGAACACTTTATTAAAATATGAAAAAAAGCAGTCGGTAACATCTATCACTTTTAAAATTATGGTGTTACTGACTATAGTTATCATTTTTTCACCTTTGTTACCCGGGCTTATTGGATTAATTTTCGCCGCGTTTGGCTATATCCCCGCGATAGATCAATATACATTATCACTTGATGGTTTTAATGAGTTACTCGCTTGGCCGGGTTTGCATCAGTCTATAGTGCTAACTTTATTCGTGAGTATTTCGAGCACGTTATTAGCTGCTTTTTTTTGCTTTGCTATTTTACAATCCTGTTGGCATAGCCGATGGTGGAAACAAATAGAAACCCTACTAGCCCCTATCATGGCACTGCCACACGTCGCTTTTGCCGTTGGTTTTGCATTCCTATTTACACCGAGCGGGTTTATCGCGCGTCTTTTTGGCGAACAAATTAACTGGCAATTGATTCATGACCAATATGGTTTTGGCTTGATTGCCGCTCTGACGCTCAAAGAGATCCCATTTTTGCTGTTTATGAGTATTCCTTTACTCAAACAATTGAACATTAGCGCCACCCTTATCACGGCACAAAGTCTGGGCTATAACAATGCACAAGCATGGCAAAAGATTATCTTGCCACAATGGTTACCCAAGATCCGTTTCTCGCTATTTGCAGTGATGGCCTATAGTATTTCGGTCGTTGATGTGGCGCTAATTATCGGCCCGACTCAACCGCCCACATTATCCGTACTGGTGTGGCAATGGTTAAATGATGCCGATCTTGCGACACTACCAAAAGCCTCTGCTGGAGCCTTAGTATTACTGCTTATGTGTTTAGCCACCCTGCTTAGTATCCGTAGTGCAGAATGGTTCATCACCCTAAAATGCAGAACTTGGCTGTCAAATGGTCGATTTTCTCTGCCTATTGGTGGTAAAAGTATTATCACTATCACGTATTTAATCACCCTTGTAACCTTACCTATTTTACTGCTGTGGTCGTTTGCACAACGCTGGCGGTTCCCAGATATAACGCCATCGCGTTGGTCACTGCGATTTTGGCAACAAGAATGGGATTATTTGCTAGATGTCATCGCCAATAGCATCATGATCGCGTTAGTTAGTGCTACGATAGCCTTAGTTTTTGCGATTATCGTGCACGAACACAGCATTAAAGCAGAGGCGAACAAGAAATTTTTAAAAGTACCACGATTACTCATCGCTATTCCGATGCTGGCACCACAATTATCGCTGCTGTTTGGCATCCAAGTCGCCACCTTATACCTCGCGAATCAGTATTATTATTTATGGGTCACTTGGGCGCACATCTTCTTTGTTTTCCCTTATGTTTTTCTTGCACTTGATGGCCCTTGGCGCAGTTATGATCAACGCTTAGATAAAGTAGCATTAAGTTTGGGCATGTCCCCTTTCAAGGTCTGGTGGAAGATTAAACGGCCATTATTATTGCCTGCGATCTGGATAGCTTGGGCTGTCGGGATCAGTGTTAGCCTTACACAATATTTACCGACCTTAATGTTAGGTGCAGGGCGCATATCAACTTTAACCACAGAAGCGGTAGCATTATCTAGCGGACAAGATCGCCGCATCAGTGCCATTTATGCATTATTACAATCGCTTGCCCCTTTTATATTTTATATCATCGCTATTATTGCTAGCCGTAAAACGGGTTCGCTAGAACAGCAAACATCAACATCAACATCAACATCAACATCAACCAGTAGGATATCGACATCGAATGTCTCTGTCAGTCAACAATCTAACCATCCTTGATAACCATAATCATCCCTTATTCACACCGGTATCTTTTACTGTTGCGCAAGGAGAGGTTCTCACATTAATGGGTCCGAGTGGCTGTGGTAAGTCCAGCTTATTAAATGTGATTGCAGGGCATACATCAGCTGACTTTAGCTATCAGGGTGAGTGCTATTATCAGCAACAATTATTAAATAACTTGCCCGCAGAAAAACGAAACATCGGTATGTTATTTCAAGATGACTTGTTATTTCCGCATCTGAACATTTGGGAAAATCTCGCTATCGCATTACCAAATAAAGTGAAAAAGGCACAGCGAAAACTAAAAGCCCTTGAAACGCTAACGCAGCTAAACTTATTAACGCTAGCCGACAAAACACCTATGCAAATATCAGGTGGTCAACGCGCACGTATTAGTATGATGCGCATGTTACTTACTGAACCTGCCGTTGTATTACTCGACGAACCATTCAGTAAGTTAGATAAATCATTACGCAGTGAATTTAGAAACTGGGTATTTACCCAAACCATCGACAGACAACTGCCCGTATTAATGGTGACGCACGACGCTGACGATGTCCCTAGCGGAAGTAAATGCCTACACTGGCCATGGAACAAGGAAAACGAGAATGCTTGACCGTTACGCTATAAAGATTATCCGTTGGCCAATTAACACAACAGCTAAACTCGTACATAAGACAGGAATAAAGGCCGATCAGGTTACCCTATTTGGCTTTATGCTTGGGTTAATGAGTTTTCCAGCATTAGCGCTACAAGAATACAATATTGCCTTGGTGTTCATACTTTCAAATCGAATATTGGATGCTGTAGATGGGGCTGTTGCTCGGATACAAGGTATTACTGATAGTGGTGGTTTCTTAGATATCACCTTGGACTTTTTGTTTTATTCACTCGTACCGTTTGGATTTGTTGTTGCCGAACCAAACGCCAACGCTGTCGCAGGTGCATTTTTAATCTTCGCTTTTATTGGCACAGGTTCAAGTTTTTTAGCCTTTGCGATCATGGCCAGCAAACAGAAAATTGAGAACCCGGTTTATAAACACAAATCGCTGTATTACATGGGGGGGTTAACGGAAGGAACAGAAACCGTTCTTTGCTTCATATTGTTGTGCCTGTTCCCGTTTTACTTTGCCAACATAGCATACACTTTTGCGACATTATGTTGGCTCACAACAGTTTCACGTATTTGGGCTGGTTATCAAACTCTAAAGTAGATTCATAATAAGTATCATTAAGGTTGAACCCTAATTCAATTAATTACGGATAGACATCTTAAATATCAGCCACTATTTTTTGTAATAAACGTACGATCTCTTGCTGTTCTTCACCTTCTAACGAACGGACTAAGTCAGCATTGATCGCAACTGGTATTGGCACTAAGTCCGTTTTTAAAGCCTTACCAGCCTCAGTCAAGTAAATACGGAAAGAGCGGCGACTATTTGGATCATCTCGACGCTCAACAAGTCCTAAAGCGACTAATTTATCCAATGTACGTGTTGTCGTTGAACTCTCAACTTTTGATTTCAAAGCGATGTCACGTTGTGTTACCCCTTCCTCTTCCCATAAGCACATTAAAGTCGGCCATAGTGCTAATGATAATCCTCGTTTCTTTAATTCTGTATCAAAGTCTTTTGATGCTTTGTTAGCAACAACATTAAGCAACCAGCCAAAGCTTTTTTGACGATCAAATTTATGTTCCATTCTGTACCTATACTAATTAAGAAAGCGCAACTATTGCTATGGTAACTAATACCGCAACAATAAGCACCAACAAGGCTTTTAAATTTGATTCAAAGCGCACAGATAAAGCAACACATTTAGCTTGATATCCAGTAACCATCGCTAATACTAATGGCTTATCACATAATTTATAACCAATAATAGCACCGACATGAATAAATATTAATAGCGGTAAAATATAGAACAATAAGTTATGAATAAACGAAAAAACATCAAATAACCAATCCGTTAGCCACAATTCTGCCAATGGTAAGTTATCAGCAAACCCAGCGAGCACTAAACCTGAAATACATTGTAATAATAAACAAAGTAGCAGGCTTATCACCATCCAACCTCCAGCAGGATTATGGCCAACACTCTCCTTTTCCTGCCCACTGAAATAATGCAATATTGCTTTTGGTGATCGAACAAACTGTTTAAAACGGCTCGTCTCACTGCCAATCGCACCCCATATAACTCGCCACATAATTAACGTAAATAGCCCTAAACCTAACTGAATGTGTGGCCCTTCGCCATTATAGCCAGTAATAATAAGCGCCATAAATAATACAGCTTGTAGCCAATGATATAAACGTGTTGGCAAATCCCAAATCTTCATTTTTAAACCTCTCAATTAAATGCAACAACAATACTTTACACTAAAACAGTTGCGCGCGCAACAGTTGCAGTGTAATGTATATAGCAAGTCCACAGAGACAAACTTAAATATTTAATCAGGAGTAAGACATGCAGGTATCCCAACAAATAAACAAATTCATCGCAGCGCTATCTATTACATTAGGTTTGGCAAGTATGTCAGTGCAAGCATCTGAAAAGATGTCAGTAGAACAAGGTATACAAGACGTAGAGCAACGCCAAAATGCTTTCTCAGAAATTGATGAACAACAAGAACAAATAGAAGACCTGCTTGATGATAATAACAACAACTGGCAACAGCTCATCACACTAAGTACAGCGCTAAACGCCAATTCATCCTCACTACAACATCTGTTTGTTGCAGGCAGTCAACCTGGCAGTAAAGCTAAGGACAAAGTTTGGAATGATAATGATAAATTTAAAGCCGCATTAACAAAAATGGATAATAGCTTTATAAAAATGGATAGAGCAATCAAACAGCAAGATAAGTACGCAGCTAAAGATGCACTAAAAGAAGCAAACAAGACTTGCCGTAACTGTCACCGCCAATACCGTTCACGCTGGTAAATACAGATACAACAATTGTCATGTAATCACTTTTATCACTCATTTAGGATATAACCATGAATACTAAAACACTAAAAAATATACATAAAACAGCGGCGATACTTGCATTTGTACTCATCACATCATTTCTTACAAGTACCATCATTGCCGATCTGTTAGCAACACCACAGCAGATTGTACACGTTAAAAGTACCATACTCATGTTTATTCCTGGACTCATTTTCGCCATGATGGTCACCGGAATATCAGCAAAAAAACTATACCCTGGCGCGATAAAAGGCGTATTTAAGATCAAACAGACTAGGATGAAGGTTGCGGCCATCAATGGGGTGATCATTTTATTACCCGCGGCAATAATATTAGCAAGGTGGTCTGCATTAGGGCAATTCGATGGGTTATATTGGACAATTCAAATTTTAGAAATCATCGCTGGGATGACGAACTTGACCATGATCGGCTTAAATATTAGAGATGGCATTCGTTTAGGACATAAGGCAAAAAAACGTACGACTCGCTAATATTACAATAACGGATTCAATGCGTCTAAAAGTGCTTATCGATGATGTCCTGGCACTTTTATTCCTTTATTTTAATCTAGTTTTTAACTTCGTTACTTACATCTTTAGCAATATCACGAGATGCGTGGCCAATCGACTTAGTGACATCTCTTGTTGCATGACCGATATCACGACCAACGGTCTTTAGTTCTGCACAAGCAGTCAACCCGAGTGTAAATGTTAATGCAGTTATCGTTACGGCTAACTTTTTCATTAAGGTAGATCCATCTATCAATTAAATATTAAATTAAAATATCGAGTACATTCAGTTAATGAGAATAACGCAAGCTTACTACTTCAATAAATAAGGCGTGATAAACTCGCTCACTTCACGCTGGCAGACACCTACTTCAACCTCGGTTCCGGCATCACTTAACACTGTAATGCCCTTACCACTGTTACGCGGGTCAGGGTCAACAACGGCTACAACCACACGTTTTATATTACGACCAACAAGCGAATGAGCACAGGATGGTGTACGACCTACAAACGAACAAGGCTCTAAAGTAACATAAGCAGTTACCTCTTCCAGCGAATTTTCATATTGGGCGATAGCTTGTGCCTCGGCATGATGTTGACCAGGCGCTTGAGTAAAACCCTCGCTAACAATTCGATTATTTTTAACTAACACACAACCAACAGGTGGGTTAGGTCGACAATGTGGTAACGCTAATTTTGAAAGTTCTAATGCACGAAGCATAAACTTTTCATCATTCAATAAATCCAAAACTTATCCTTACAACGTGACTTTCGGTCAAACGACTCTGCTTCACGTCATATCATTACAATGCAATATTATACAGCGGCAGTGCGTAAACACTGATTAATCTTTGATGGTAATCGTTTTACCAGCAAAGATCGAATCGTGTACGAAATTACCGCAGTTTTTACTTACTTAATAATATTGCCCTATCCACTTTTAAAACGTAATAGAGACTTACCTCAATTGTCTATTTTTCCGTTTGAAGTAAATAATCAAGACCACTGGTAATAGCAATAACCTGTGCTTGAATACAGTTCTCATCATCGACTAATGGGCTATCTGGGTATACTTCCGTTGTTGTCCCATAAGTACAATCACTAAACCCTGAACATAAACCTAACGCCTTAGTGGCATAATTAATGACACCAAACTGAGCCAGTTTTTCACCAATAATACGACCGCTATCATCGGCAGGTGCAACATGGGTAACCTTACTAACGGCATTAATAATATGCGTTTGAAATTCAGTATTCGGGTTAAGCGTATCACCCACTAAATAAAATCCGTCGGGAATACTCCAATTATCATGAACAACAGCATCACGCGCAGCCAATGCAGGTCTAAACTCGCTGTTATCTGTATCCGTCGTTTCATGCAAATCGATATGTGCAGTGATCTGAACATCAAGAGTCGAAATACATTGCATTAATGCGGCAGACTCTTCGGCTGGACTATTTTCAACAAAAGAACGGTTTGGATCAATGGCGTTTGGATTCCAGCGATTAATGGTTTCATAACCCCAAGGACTAACACAAGGTGCAATCACAATATTAAACTGCGCGCTATAATTTAGCGCTTGTGTTTCAATGAAACGAATAGCACCTTGCACACCACTAGTTTCGTAACCATGGACACCACCCGTAACAAGAATGGTTGGTTTAGCATTATCCCAATGACGTGTTTTAACCACAAATAACGGAAAACGAGCCGGGTCATAAGACAGTGCACCATACTGTTCAACATCAAAATCTTTCTTTAGTGGTGCTAATTTAGCAAGTACCTCTTGCTGGTAAGTCCGTACCACGGTTTGTTTCGCCAACCATGCAGCTTTATCTTCAGCGGTCCATTTTTGACTAGGCGTACCGATTTTATATGCTTGTTCATGATCCATCTAATAACCTTCCTTAGGGTAATAATGTTTATGTTTACATTATTATAATGCGCTATTAAGGTGTAGATTAACAAGAGAAAGTTTTATATTGAACAAATTGAGTAGAACGATCACCTTTACCAACAACCTAAGGTGATCACTTATTTATAACTATAATAAAAGGCTTAGGCCATTATTTAGCCTGAATATTAAGGATCACATCCGACGTTGAACCATAACTGCGAATATCAATCTTCCAAATACCAGCTTTTGGATTATCAATTACGCAGGTTTCAATATTACTAGGTGTTTTGGAAATGCAATCCGATTTAGAAAACAATGACTTGTCTCCATGTTTTACATAAAGATCGGCATTACCCGTTCCACCAGCCAATGTCACGGTAAGACGCGTGTAGCCTTCATCTAATTCTTGTTTAAAATGAGCGGGCCTAAACAAGCTCGTCGATATATTTGATTCTACTCTATCAATTTCAATAGCAGGTGGTGGCGTAACACTACATTCGCTGTCATCTTTCACATCTGCAACGATACCTACGGCCGTTAACGAAGCCAGAACATCATCAACGCTATAGCCTAAGTCACAGGCTGCATCCATAACCCCGTTACCAGCATCATCCCAATTACTGTTTGGCGTCCAGTAAAGTTGATTAGCCGTTGCGTATAAGACAAATGCTTTCTCAGTATCCCAGCCAGACGTTGTCGCTAAGTTATAAAACGCTTTGTTATACACGCCCGAGCTATGATGAACATTCATAAGATAACGATAATCCGCTTGGTTATCGATCGATTTACCATCCATCGTCGGATCACTCATAGACCGTAACGCACCACTACCTTTCAGTATTTGAGCACCGACCAACCAATCATTACTGCCATGCATATAAAATTCAGCCGCTTCACCAGCCATATCTGAGAATGATTCATTTAAACCACCAGACTTACCTGAGTATACTAGCCCAGAGTTTTGCTCTGTAAAACCATGGCTCACCTCATGCGCTGATACATCTAAACTAACCAAAGGATAGAAGGTATCGGCACCATCACCAAAGGTCATCGATTCACCATTCCAAAACGCATTCTCATAATTGTTATCATAATGAACGCGCATCACTAACTGTGATGTTAACGGAGAAATATTTAGCCAATCGTTATACATATCAAAAATGACACCACCAAAAAAGTGTGCATCGTTAAGTGGTGAATAAGCGCCATTAATCTGCTTAACGGTATTCTCTGGGCAGGTAAAACTGAATGCAGTGGCCCCTTCCTTTTCATGATTTAAATTCACCGTTTTCAAGTGTTCATTGCTCATCGTACAGGTGTCACCAGACTGACTCACATTTAGCGCTTTAAAATCACTACCATAACGATACTTCGCTGTTTTATAATTACCGCCAGGGCCTGTTGCATCTGCTGTTTGTAAGTTCTCTAAATATCTAAGTACTTCACCCGACTGAGCATCAATAATATAATAAGGACGTGAGGGCTCATCTGCAATTTGAAAGAAACTCACTTCATATACTAACCTAGCAACGCCATCATCATCCTGCCAAACTGCAAGTCGCGACGTTTCATTTTCCGTTACAATCGATTGACTAATGACTAATGGACTTGCAGGTATACTTAAGCGTTTCGCTCTTAACAGTGCATCTACTTTTGTCATCAATGGTGTGATATCAAAAATATCATCAGCAATATTATTTAATACTGCACCGTGAGCACGTTTAAAAAAGCCATTCTTATTATGAGATATAACAGCCTGTTCACCAATAACAGGTAACCCAAAGTAGGTTTGCTGATAACGGGTGATCGTATCTCCATTATTATTTAGATATGTTTTAATCACTCTTAAACCGTCGTTCCGTGACAGCCCTAAGAGTTGTGCAGGTGCACTCGCTAATATGCCGGGGTCTATTAATGTAGCCGTTGCTAGCTTCTGCATACTATCACGTAAATTAACTCTTTCTGCCGCAATTGTATTTACAGAACTAAGGAGACTAAACGCAACTGCAGAAAGTATAAACTTCTTATTCGCCATCATATTGATACCTCAAATTAAGTATGTGAAGTATCAGTAAAACATGATTAACGGCTCACAAAGTACCAAAGTGAGTCACGCTAAAGTACCAAAGTCTTAATTTCAGGATCTGTAAAATGGTTGTGGCCTATTTCTCACCAATGAAAAAGACCATAACCTAACCTTATGTTCAATAGGTAATTAACTATCAATTACGCTAATCGAGTTCAGTCAAAAATACCCATCAGCAAGACTGATGGGTATTACATGGAAAATAGCGATACTTAAATTTGAAAACTTTAGTTATTCAACATCAGGAACTTTCAATACACGACTCCCTAACTCACCGAGATCTATATCATCAATACCTTGTAACGCAGTGCTTCGACTAAAGACTTTAACACTAAAATCAATGCCGTTAGTTTCAACTATTGCAAGGTAATCATGGGTAGTTTGAGCGACATCATTCCCATCTGTATACTCCATAACAACCTTAACGATACCCTCTTCGTAAATCATCCAAGTCATTGGAATACTGACATCACCAGTGCCGTTGTTATGAGTAAACACACCACTACCATCTTGGTTAAACTGATATATATCAATGTCATCCGCTTGATTTAATGCATCACCTGTCGTGAGCGTAATCCCTCGGTCAATCAAACCATCACTGAATGCCGCGAGTAATTTACCATCCTGACAAGATGTAACAACTTGTTTAAACTCATCGAGACTACGATACGTGAAAGGCACATCATTCACTTCGTCCCATCCTGAATCAAGGTCTTCACAAGCGAGTATATCAACAGATAGATCGACACTTTTATAAGTTGTACTCCATATCGATTGACGACCGTTATCATACACTGCAAACGTTAGGTTGCCGTTTGAGTCATCAACAAGTCGCATGACGTAATTAAGAGGTTGCTCTTCACCGTTATAAAGTTCTAAATTACCATCATCATTGATTGACCATATACGATTGTACTTAACACCGTTACGATAATAAAATGCGGTATTATCAACATTAAATACATAAGAACGAGTTTGAAGAGAACCTGTGACCCGTAAAATAGAGTTACCAGCTAAATCCATGTCAGGAATCCGTTCACACGCCTCTAATTGGGCATTAAAACTCTCAATTGAAGCATCCCCGGACGTATAACGCACTTCACAGTCAGCATACTCTCCGACTTCCGGATCAAGTGGGTCTTTATCGTCAATATCAGCAACATTATCATTATCATCATCAGGATCGGCATTATTACCGATATTATCACCATCACTGTCTAACCACTCATCCGCATTGTTTGGTAATGCATCTAACGCATTAGGTACACCATCGGCATCATTATCGCTGTCTAAATCAGCTGCGTTATCAAATACAGCAATTTCAATATCGAAAGTGTCTTCAGCCATTCTACTTTTAATCATTCCACTAACAGCCGTCGTCAGTTTATTAAACACGGCATCATCAGTGTCATCGGTAATCACAGCAATGAATTCATTTTCATCATCAGGCAGTATCTTAGAACTAACTATATTCTCGGCTACGTAAGCAATATTAGGGCGACTACCCGCGATAAAATCACTTAATACATAATCTTCAGGTATACCAAAATCATTAGCAACCTTAACAACTGCCTCTTGTTTTACCACAGCTAATTGCTCTTCACTTTCACTGCCATCTGTATTGTGCGCGATCTCAATATCGACTAGGGTTGATAGTGGGGTTATTTCCATTTCACCAGGTGGTGCTGACATGACATAATTATTGGCGGCTGAGCCAGTGTCTTCATCAACGGTTTGATCAAAAATTATTTTTGCAAAAGCGGAGTATTTCTCTGGGTTAACGGTATTAGTAACATCTAATTGAGCTACGCCCCCATCACCCGATAATATTGAAGGTTCATCATCACCACGTTGTTTATCACCGTCAATATCGAGCCAAACTTGCGCATTTTTTAAATACCTATTGATTACTTTTACGTTATAAAAAACGGATGTAGGAACTGTGACCACCGGAGGTATAACTACAGGTGCAGGAGCTGTGACAACTGGAACTGGAACTGTGGGTGTAGTTACCTTCCCCGTGTTTTTATCATCATCACCACCGCCACCACAGCCAACCAGCGTGATTGAACTGGATAAGGCTAACGCTACAAATAATAGTTTTTTCTTCATGTTTTTATCCTTAACACTTCAATAACAAGAGTCAAATGCAAACAAGAAGATGGTAAATACGTACAACATTAAAGGAACATACCATCAACACATAATTACTATACTAGACACGGATATAGCTCACCGCACAAGATATTAGCAATGAAAAGACATGGAAAACGGGATTTAAAGTTAACCAATAGTTAACAGACAGGTTAATACAATGTTACTGCTGTTGAATTTGTTATATTTAACAACATCAAACTTATTGGTGATTTTCTAAGATCTTTAATAATAAATAAGTTAAAAAAACATAAAAAAAACCCGCTAAAAAAGCGGGCTTAATAATTTAAATTAAAAATTATTTATGACAACAGTTCTACAGACTGCTGTGCGATAACGAATTCTTCATTCGTTGGTATTACCATTACAACTGCTGTATCCGTTTTAGTAATAATACCGCAATTACCAAATCGAGCGTCTTCATTCGCTTGTTTATCTTCTTGATAACCAAATATTTTAAGGTAATTTAGTACTTCACGACGGATCGGTAATGAGTTTTCACCAATGCCACCAGTAAAGATTATACCGTCAAGTGATTCAAGCGATACCATGTATGAAGCAATATATTTCGCCACACGGTAAGTAAATACTTGGAATGCCAATGTCGCGCCTTTATGGCCTTTCTCCATTGCTTCAACGATACCACGACAGTCACTTGTTAAACCAGATACACCCATAAAGCCTGAGTTAGTATTCAGCTCTTTATAAACTTCGTCTTGTGACCAGCCTTTTTTAAGTAAGAACTCAATGATACCTGGATCTAAGTCACCACAACGCGTTCCCATCATAAGGCCAGCTAGTGGTGTAAAGCCCATGCTTGTATCAACACTTTGACCATCACGGATGGCACATACAGACGCACCATTACCTAAGTGAACAGAAATAAAGCTGCTTTCTTCAACAGGCTTATTAATCATTTTAGCGGCTTCACGACTAACAAAATAATGACTTGTACCATGGAAACCATAACGACGAATACCGTAGTCTTTGTAAAGCTTGTTCGAGATAGCACCAGTAAATGCTTTTGCAGGCATAGTCTGGTGGAATGCAGTATCAAATACTGCAAACTGTGGCAATGATGGGAAAGCATGCATTGCAGCTTCAATGCCTTTTGCACCAGCAGGGTTATGCAATGGCGCAAGATCTGACAGGTTACGAATTTCGTTTAATACAGATTCATCAATTTGTACTGTGCTGGTAAACTTCTCTCCACCATGAACAATACGATGACCAACGGCAACAATTTGTGAAGTTAAACCTAAACTTTCGATTAAGACAACAATGCGGTTAATCGCAAGCTCATGGTGATCACCTTCAGCTGTAATTGCTTCTTCAAACTTCTGCCCTTCGTACTTCCAGCTAACAGCCGCTTCAGGAAGGCCAAAACACTCTCCTAATCCATTAAGAATAGCATCTCCAGTGTTTGAATCGATAAGAGCAAATTTTAACGATGAGCTACCAGAGTTGATCACGAGTACAAATGAGTTAGACATGTGAATATGATTCCTGTTTCAGACTATTGTTGTGACTTGAGTCACTTATATTGTGCCCCTATTATTCAACATTCTTTGAATAATTCAACTTAATTTTACATCAAGTTGATTAACAGCCAACATTTCGTTGATCTGAAACAGTTATGCAGCGGCTAAAGTTTCTCCCAATGAGGTAGTTATCCACAAAAACTAATCTTATAACCTCAGATTTATACTTCCACCTCCCCTCACAACTTTTTATATTACCAAATGTAATATCTAATGAATTTTTATTCTTTTAGGTAATAAGATCACTAGTGTAATCTGCTGATATAAATCCAACCAATTGTTATTAAATAGCTTAAAAAAACCGCACAAGGCAGTACTCTCTGGTTCCTTAAGCTAAAATCACCCACAGGAATTGATCATGTCATTAGTTGTTATCGCTAACTTAGCGGTATTTGGTATCCTCATTTATTTATTAAATGGTCAGCAACGAAAGGGCCACACTCTTTCACGTCTCGTTTTACTCGGTCTTGTTTCTGGTAGTGTATTCGGTTTACTGCTGCAACTTGGTTATGGCGAAGGTAGTCATGTCATTCAAGAGACCCTAGCTTGGGTTGATATTGTCGGTAAAGGCTACGTTGGCTTGCTAAAAATGGTGATCATGCCATTAGTATTAATATCAATGATCTCAGCGGTAGTTAAATTAGACCGCTCAGGGTCACTCGGTAAAATCAGTGGTTTAACCATTTGTGTATTACTCTTTACCACCATGATCTCTGCACTTATTGGTATTGGTATCGCGCAACTATTTGGCTTATCTGCTGAAGGTCTAACCGAAGGAGCTCGTGAAGTCGCGCGTGTAACCGTTATCGAATCACGTGCAGGACAAGTAAGCGATTTAAGCATTCCACAAATGTTAGTTAGCTTTATTCCAACGAACCCGTTTGCAGATTTAACAGGCGCACGTTCAACGTCAATTATTGCTGTCGTTATCTTTGGTATTCTAGTGGGTATTGCGGCTCTTAAAGTAAGTGCTGAAAATGCCGAATTAGCAAAACCAATCAATACCTTTGTTGATGTGGCACAAGCTATTGTCATGCGTTTAGTGAAAATGATCATGGCGATCACACCTTACGGTATCTTAGCGTTAATGATGAAAGTGGTGGCAACATCAAGTGCCGGTGATATTCTTAACTTGCTTGGTTTCATCATCGCATCTTACGTAGCGATCTTACTGATGTTTGTTGTACATGGTATCTTAGTTTCATTTGTTGGCGTTAAACCAACAGAATACTTCAAGAAAATCTGGCCAGTACTGACTTTTGCCTTTAGCTCACGCAGCAGTGCAGCAACAATACCATTAAACGTAGAAGCGCAAATCAACAAGCTAAACGTACCACCAGCAATTGCGAACCTGTCAGCATCATTTGGTGCAACGATTGGTCAAAACGGCTGTGCGGGTATCTACCCTGCGATGTTAGCTGTCATGGTAGCGCCAAGTGTCGGTATTGACCCAATGGACTTTAGCTTCATCTTATCGCTTGTCGCTATTATCATTGTGAGTTCATTTGGTATTGCCGGTGTAGGTGGTGGTGCTACGTTCGCCGCGCTTATCGTATTACCTGCAATGGGATTACCTGTGACTATCGCAGCATTACTTATTTCGATTGAACCATTAATCGATATGGCGCGTACCGCATTGAATGTAAGTGGCTCTATGGCAGCCGGCACAATCACCAGCCGACTGCTTAAATCAAAATCTGAAACAATAGACAGCCAAACAGAGCAAGCAACGGCTTAATTTACAAGACTAAAAATACAAAATGCCTATTAGTTATCGCTAATAGGCATTTTCATCTACATCTACATCTACATCTACATCTACAAAACCAGTATTCATGATTGAATATATTGACGTGAAAACGCTGTAACACTCACAGGTCGACCAAAATGGTAGCCTTGATAAATATGCCCACCAGCATCTCGTACAAAATTAGCTTGTTCTTTATCTTCAATACCTTCTGCGACAACTTTCAAATCAAAGGCCGTCGCCATTGAAATAATAGCCGTCACCAAATGCCGATTAACTGACGACGAGTTTAAGCTAGAGATAAAGCTACGATCAATCTTCACGGTACTAAACGGGAAACGATGAATATAACTTAACGATGAATATCCCGTTCCAAAATCATCCAATGCGATACGAATACCTAATGCATTAATACGCTTTAAGACTTTTAGTGTATCTTCTTGCTCGCCTAAAAACACATTCTCAGTAATTTCTATTTCAAGCGATTTGGCACTAACCTTATATGTCTTTAATAATTCTTCAATTTTGTCCACTAAGGCTAAATCTTCTAACTGTAAAGGCGATAGGTTTACGGCCACAAAAAAGTCATCATGATGGCTTTTTTGCCAACAAGCCAACTGCTTAATGGCTGAACGTAAAACAAAATAGCCGATTTCGATCATCATTCCCAACTCTTCAGCAATAGGAATAAACTTATCAGGCCCAACAACACCCAATAATGGATTATGCCAACGTAATAATGCTTCAGCACCGATTAATTTTTCATTTTCTACGTCAAATAGCGGTTGATAATGCAAACTAAGTTCATCGTTAACTAAAGCATGGGTTAATTGTGATTCCAATTGAAATCGGTCCATTAATTCTGCTTTTAACGTGTTATCAAAAATTTGATAATCTCGCTGATGTGTCTGGCACTCTGATGCAGCGACACTCGCACAGTGCATAAGATCTAAGAAGTTTTTACCATCTTGGGGATAAATAGAAATACCCATGCTACGCATTAAACTAATATAATTACCTTGAAAATGAATAGTTTCGCTTAACGCTATAAATAAACTATCGATAATCGCCGTCAATGTGATTGCTAAATCGTCATCACCTTGCTGATAAACAAGGGCAAAATCATCATCCGACAAGAGTGCAAAATAAACCCCTGGCAGAGATAACGCTTTTAGCCTATCGGCCACATAACAAGTTATATGCTGCGAGCATAATAAACCTACATTATCACGAATTTTCGTTAAATTAGTAATGCGTAAATGTATCAATGCTGCTTTATTTTCAGACGGCAAGATCTTTTCATGAAAGTATTTCTCTAACTCATGAATGTTTGGCAGGCCTGTTAATCCATTTCGGTATTTTTGATGATGAATAACTTGTGTTGCTGCAGCATGCTTATTCAATGCTTTCGCTAATCGCCTATTAACTTGCTCAAGTTCCGATGTACGTAGTGCAACTTTCTCTTCTAATACATGTTGTTGATATAAAATAGTGAGGCTATTCTCGACCATAGTTTTGAATAATGATAATGATCTAAGTTGTGAATCGGTATAACTATGCTCTTTAATATTGAGCATACAGATCGTACCAAACGATTTCCCTGTGGGCCAATTTACTGGTAAACCATAATAAGAAATTAAGCCGAGTTTAGCATCTGGATTATCACGCCAGATTCGAGACTTCAATACATTTTCAACAATAAGCGGTTGTTGCGTATGAATAACTTCTTTACACAGTAAGTTACCATTCAACGCTTCTTTACTACCAACACGGTAAGGGTTATCTTGATGTTTATTAGTAGCACAAACTTCTATATTATCTGACTGTAGTCGCATTATAAGCGATGTAGGAATCGATGATATTTCGGAAATATGCTCAATCAAACCCTGCCAATTATTCCGGATCTCAGCTGGTATTTCGAGCTTACTGTAACTTTCATTTTCCATGACTAAATTATTCATCCAATGTCAACTAAATTATATACCTTTCTACCGTTAGGCTATCGTTATAATATAATCGATTAGAAAAAAACAGTATTTAAAACAATATTTATCAAATAAGTCATCTGGATATACTGCAACGCTCATTAAGCGAACTAATCCATCATACGTATGCAGATCACAGCTCTGTGATCACTCATTCATAATAATCATGCGTTAATGATTAAGATTTTAGATTAAAACCACGTCCTTTAACTAACTAGAATAAATATACCATACTACAAATAACAAAGTATAAGATGGATGAGTACAATGAAACGGATTTTAATTGCAGGTATTTTAATTATAGCAGCCGCAGCTGGGGGTTATTTACTGACGCAAAACAACGTATCAAATAAAAAAACGATATTAGATAAACACGCAGTATTAAATTATATCCCAGAAAATACAGTCATCTTCTATGGTCAATTAACGCCATTTCCCGTAAAACGCTATATCAATTCAATGGCGAATACTTACAGTGACTCACCGACCGATATTATTACCACTATATATGAAGATGACGATTATGATCCGACAAATACCAAACTAAACTTTTTTCTAAATTTGGCACAACGTTATCTGGAAAATATGCAAGATGCAGATACTTTTATGACTACGTTTGGTATTGCAGAAGAAATACAAGGTTACTTCTATACACTCGGCATTATTCCAGTATTCAAAGTGGATGTAATCAATCCAGATGCAATATGGGCACTGTTAGATAAAGCAGAAGCTAAAAGTGGGTTTACCCATGCACAACGGCAAATAAAACAACGCGAGTATCGTGCTTACACGCTCACTGACGAAACAGACCCAGAACAGCTAGAATTAATTATTAGCCAACATGACAATCTATTGACCATTACCTTTAATATAGGGTTAAACGAATCATTACTATTAGAAAATGCATTAGGTATAACACCTTTCGAACAATCGATGGCTAACTCAAACATACTCGACGAGATCATCGAAAAACACAATTTTAAATCTCAATCAATTGGTTACATAAGCCACAAAGCAATTACCCAAGCAATTACCTCACCAAATGAAAATTTACTTGGTCAACATATTGCGAAATTTATGCAGACAAAAGATCAAAGCCAACTACAAATATATCAACAACCCCAATGTAAAATAGAACTCAATAGCATTGCCAACAGTTGGCCACGCACGGTATTTGGCTTTCACCAATTTGACATTAATAACGATAAAACAACGTTCGATATGTCGATAGTCATCGAAAGCAATAATCAAACAATATTATCCGCTTTAACACAACTAACAGGGTTCATTCCTGAATACGTAAACGACCTCAATAATACTGTTTTATCATTTGGTATTGGGTTGAATGTCGGTAGTTTATCTCCCGCAATCAATAATATTTGGAATGAACTACAGCAACCCGCTTATATCTGCCCACCTTTACGACAGATGCAATCCGCTATTCAACAAAACAACCCTGCGATGCTAAGTGTGATGACTGCAATGGCCAATAGTATTAAAGGAATTTCCGCGGCAATCATTGATTACAGCTTAGATGAAAATAAAAGTGAACTGACCATCAAAAGTTTAGACGCAATAATTAGCTTATCAGCCAACGATCCAAGAGCATTGTTTAATATTATTTCGACTTTCAGACCTGAATTAACCGATGTAAAATTACCTGCCAACGGTAATATTGTTGAATTATCATCGCTGGTGCCATTTTCACCCTTGCCAGGACTGAACCCTAAGTTAATCATGCATAAAGAACATATGGTTATTTTCAACGGGGCTAAAACCGAAAAAATTGCTAATGCACTTGGCGATAAACTCATAACTGCAACAGGGATATACAGTATCTCAATCGATTACAGTAAAGCATTTACACCATTGGTTACCGCAGCAGAGCTCAGTGGCCAAGCCGTTCCGCCCGAATTGGAAGCGCTAAAAAATTACAATCTACGTATTAACACTGGATTACAAATAAATGAACAAGGTATTGAATTATCCTCGTATATGGATTTAAAAACAAAGACCATACCATGAACCAACAAATAAACTTATTTAATAACCACTTAAGGAGACAAGGTGACTTAACAGGTTTGTTTTTTGTAAGGCTACGTAAAAAAATCCACCTTGATAATATAGGCCATGTTATTTTACGACATTGTATTGTTAATATAGGTCAATCCTAAATAAGTAGACGAATATACATCGAAATTTCAGTAATAATAAAAACCTGAGATAGCCACAAAGAATGGAAATAAAATGATTGTTTTCACAATAGACTCTGTCAGTCCGATCTGTACGCTATTAAAGAATGACGCTGTAATTCACCCAACAGCGTTGTTTTTTGATGATGGGATTAAGCAGCACAAAGTAACGGCATTTAAACCTGTAGAGCAATGTTTTGATGTCAATGGTATGTATCAGACCCACACCGTTGGGTACACTATTAATTTAATAAACGGCACATTGTTAAAGCTCGATATTAATGGCGCGCTGTTAAATATCCAGCCTTTCAAAAATACAGCTTAAACAGTTAATATTGAGGTTCATTTCGTATTTTTACTGAACCTCAATATCCACTTTATCTAAATTAATCATGCTTGTTTCATTCGCTTCTTTACTATAAAAATGAATAAATGATTCGCCCTCAAAACCGTTAAAATCAACCACGCCTATAATTGTGGTTAGGCAATCAGTGTAAGTTACACGTTCTTCTTTCAAGTTTTCACTCAAACAACGTTCTTCGATTCCATCACTTTTACATAACGTGATAGCACCAGATAAATTAACCGTTAACCGATAAGAAAGGTACAAGTCCGCTTGAGCATCCGTAGCAACCTGATAGGTAAAAGTATCATTCGTATACTGGTAAGATAAATCTTTCAACCATAACCCTGCAGCTTTAAAAACCGTATCATGCGTTGCATATAACGATTTACTGTTTTTAGTAGCTACTACAGCAAAGTGATACGGTTTCATATAACGTTGATGGTCACTTTCAACATATTCCATCAAATGATGAATTGCTTTTACTTGCTTTGGGTTTACTTTGTGTAACTCCACAAGTCCAGCGTCAATAACACGAATGATTTCTTTACCTAAAGCCATAATTTGCTCAGATTCAGGTCCCGTCGCCGTATAATTTACAAATTCTGCAATCGATGTTTCAATGGCTTTGAACTCAACCGTATTCAGCTCTATCGACTGTACCGTTAACGGCCTAGGCGTTTGAGACTGTTGCGCATTAACATTCACTGATAATAGTAACGTCAGTGTAATTAAAAATAGGTTCATAAAAATCTCGATAATAACAAGTGATTTATATCAATAATATGTACTAATGTTAGCGGTGTCATACAGTTCTAAAAATATAAACCATCATCAATGGTTTATATTATTTACAAACATATCATCAATAAAACCTCGTGATTTTCGCGCGCTACAAGCATAAACATACATCAAATATCTACTCATTATATAGGTGTAACCAACAGTTAATTGTAAGTAAATGTCAGCAAACCCCATAAACGCTCAGGAATGTAACAAATTGTAACTTAGACAATCAGTAGTAAAGGTAAGTAACTTAACTCATACAAGCCACAATTGTTTGGCTTGATGAAAATACCGCATAACACTGACCGCCAACAGTAAGGTTAAGTTGATTCGCCAACTGTGTATCAATCGACGCATAAATCATTTGTGGCGCAGTGCTTTTAGCCATGTCCTGCTCGTTAAGAATCACTAAGCTCACTTCAGTTGTCTGACTATTACTGTAGATCTCATGAACGATGCTTAAGACTTGATTACTGCTTTCACCCGCTGATTTTTCAAGCGAAATACTGACCGATGGGGCTTTGAATAACAATAAAATGGGCTTACCAACGTCTAATGACAAACGCGCGCAACTACTTTGTGTGACACAAGCATTGAGTAATAAGCCACTAGCGAGTTCGACTTGAAGGCGTGCATTTAAATTATCTTGGTGGGAGTCTGTTTGATTATCTAATGATAAAATAGTGCCCGATAATTGATTACGAGCACTGGTTTTTAAGGAAAAATGACCCATTACATCCAGTAAACTATTCATTGGGATAGCTTGATCTTGTAAGGCTTCTAATACCATATTTTGCATTTGACCAGTCAATGCATACATTTGCAGTAGGCGCTCACCAAAAGGCGTTAATTTAGCACCGCCCCCTCCTTTACCGCCTTTTTCACTATTTACAACAGGTTCTGATAAACGGGTATTCATATCTTTAACCGAATCCCACGCTGTTTTATAACTCATCCCTGCTAGTTTAGCACCCTGACTAATCGAACCACAGGCTTGTATCTGCTGTAACAACGCGATCCGTTTAGGGTTAGCAAACACTTTATCTGCAACGGAGATCGTCAGTAATGCTTTTAAATCCACGATATATTATCACCTTGAAAATTAAGTACATATTGTGCGTTATCAGTAACACAATAACAACTACCATCGAATACATCTCCGCCATTATCATCTCATAAAATCAATTTAAGCTTGCTATAAACCTAAATAAAAAATAAACGCCATCTACAAATATGCACAACTCCACAACTCGGGGTTCAGCTAATCAGTATGGGAAAAATTATTCTCTTTAATGATACTAATGCTCTTAAATAAGAAAAAATATTTCCCATTTATAGGCGTAGAGTAAGAATAGAAATGTAAGGGAGGGTAAGCAAGTGTAAGCACGTTAACGTCAGATAAATTGAATTACTGAAGATACTCTTCAGTAAATAAAGAAGGTATATTCATGAATAATCAATGGCAGCAATACAAACACCTACTAAACACCTTTGTTAAACCCGCATTAGGTTGTACCGAACCCATCTCTGCTGCATATGCCTCCGCAGTGGCGGCAAGTATGCTACCTGCAACGCCAGAACGCATTACAATTCAAGTATCAGATAACCTATACAAAAATTCCATGGGTGTATTTGTACCCGGTACTGGCAAAATTGGTTTAGCCATTGCAGCTGCCGTTGGGGGGATTGCTGGTGACCCTGAAGCAGGATTAGAAGTCCTCGCACAAATAACACCAACCCAAGTAACACAAGCACAAGCGTTAATCGATACGGGTAACATCATTGTTAAGCGTACCGATGCAAGCGAGTTTATTTACTGCCGTGTAGAAGCACAATCTCAAGGTAGCACTGCAGTAGTCGTAATCAGTGGCGGTCATACCCAAATAACAAAAAAAACACTCAATGGTAAAATCGTATTCAGTAATAACAGCTGCTCAGCTCAAAGCACGGGTAATATCTGTGATGACCTCGATATTACCATCCAAGGAATTTATGACTACGCAATGGGCACTGATTTGGCTGATATCGACTTTATTCTCGAAGCCGCTACATTAAACTCGAATTTAGCCGATGAAGGCTTAAACCATGCGTATGGGCTACAAGTAGGTCGAACCATGGACAAAAATATCAAAAGCGGTTTTATGACGGCCGATCTTAATAATACGATTATCATGCGAACGTCAGCCGCATCCGATGCAAGAATGGGAGGTGCGACATTACCCGCGATGAGTAATTACGGTAGTGGTAACCAAGGTATTGCGGCAACGGTTCCTGTCGCTATGATTGCCCAGCATTATCATGCAAGTGATGAACAACTTGCACGTGCGCTTGTGTTAAGTCACTTAGGCGCAATTTATATTAAGCAGCATTATCCACCATTATCAGCATTCTGTGGTAACACGGTAACCAGTGCATCAGCGGCGATGGCCATGGTCTACCTTGCGGGCGGTAGCTATGAACAATCATGTTACGCCATCCAAAATGTATTAAGTGATTGCTCAGGTATGGTATGTGATGGTGCAAAATCGACATGCGCAATGAAAGTCAAAACATCCACGAGTAGTGCCATCACCGCCTTTATGTTAGCGATGGATGATACACAAGCGTTTGACCAAGGCATTATTGCACATGATATTGAAACTAGTATCCGTAATATTGGTACGTTAGTGACAAATGGTATGAGTAATACCGACGCAACCATCATTAATATCATGTCAGCATGATCGACTAAGCACTGTAATATATACCATATTATAGTGCTTATGCCATTTTGAATAATCACACCTAGATTTACATTGATTGGGGGGGAATAAGTAGATTAATGACAAATGATAGCGCTAACTTGACCATTAACGTATATAATCACACGCTATGTCACATTCCGTATGTGCATAAAGATGCACGACCTCATTAATGGAATTTAACGTTATTAGGAGTAACAATGGACAACCTATCCTCAAAGTCGTATCGACTACCACTCCAAAATAAATTGGTTGGTCTGTCAATTATGATTATTATTGGGATAGTTGCCTTTGTATTATTCTTCTATTATTCTTTTTCAACTAGTTTAGAAGAAGAAAAAAAAGCCCAATCCAAAAACTTTATTGAATCAGCCCTCGGTATTATTCAACACTTTCATCAGCTCGAATTATCTGAAAAGCTAACCACTGTCGAAGCTCAACAAATGGCGATGCGGACACTAGAGTCGGCAACATATGGTGATGATGGCTATTTTTGGATCAACGACAGTAAAGGCAAGATCCTCATACAGCCTTACATGCCTAATTTAGTCGGCTTAAATATGACGAATTGGGCAGACAGTACTGGTAAATATATTTTCCAAGAATTTGATCGAGAAGCCAGAAAAGGCGGAGGTTGGGTTTCTTATACTTGGCCTAAATTAAACACATCTAAAGAATTCCCTAAAATATCTTATGTTGCACATTACCCAGCTTGGGATTGGCTTATTGGTACAGGGCTTTATCTTGACGATATGAAATCCAATATTTTCTGGGCGGTATTTCGAACATCCGGTGTCTTGCTACTTGGCTTTCTCATTTTCATTATCACTATCGTTGTCATTATTAACTATTTTGTACATCAATTAAGTGAGCTATCGGTACGTGATTCCCTGACTAATTTGTATACGAAACGTTTTTTAAAAGAGATTATACCGACATTACTGAATCATAATAAAATGACAAATCATCATCTTGCAGCCATATTTATGGACCTGGACCACTTCAAATCCGTCAACGACAAGCATGGCCATGATAACGGTGACAATGTCCTTAAACATGTCGCTAAAATAATGAATGACAACGCTAAACAGAATGATTACTGCATGCGTTACGGTGGTGAAGAATTCGTCCTTATCGGCTTCTTCGATAGTGAAATGTCTGCTGTTGATATGGCAGAAATGATCCGTCATCAAGTATCTGAATTACGCTTCACCAGTGACGAATCCACTTTTAATGTCACGTTAAGTGCAGGTATTGCACTACACCATTGTCATAGCAACCATAGCTTTGAGCACACGTTAAAGCGCGCGGATATGAAATTGTATGAAGCAAAAACCGCAGGGCGTAATCGTGTATCAATTTAATTTCATTAATAGCGTTATTTTATTAAAAATTTATTAATTCTCTGCTTTTCTTCTTAAAAAGGTATATTTACACATAATTTATATTCTACAATATCAACAGATTACATTATAAACTATGTCACTATGCCTAACTTTTCAGCCTATTCGCATCGATTACCGATTCAGAATAAATTAATTGCTTTATCCGTTCTTATATTTTCGGTACTGATTGCTTTCCTATTGTTTTTTTATAACTCTTTTTCGACGAGCTTAGAAAATGAAAAAAAGGCACAATCAAAGCACCTTACCGAATCAGCAGTCGGCGTGATCAGCTATTTTCATGGCCTTAGCTTGGCTGGTCAGTTATCTGATGAGGATGCAAAAAACTATGCCATGGATTCACTAAAAAATTCGAGCTACGGCGATCATGGCTACTTCTGGATAAGTTCTCTCGATGGTGAAATCTTATTACAGCCATATAAACCAGAACTGGTTGGTATGAGTTTATTAGATTGGCAATACACAGATGGAACCCACCCTTTTCGCGATGTTAACAGAGAAAGGCGTAAAGCAGGTGGCTGGATCACCTATCTTTGGTCTAAAAATAATTCACTAGAACAATACCCTAAGATAGCCTACGTGAGTTACTTCGCTCCTTGGGACTGGTTAATTGGCACCGGTATTTATCTTGATGATATGGAAGAAAATGTATTTTGGACTGTCTCAAAAGCGACAGGCATTCTACTTTTTGGCTTTCTACTATTCATTGGCGCATCAATCCTTACTATCAACTATTTTATAAATATACTCTCTAAACAGTCCGTCCGAGACTCGTTGACAAGGCTCTATTCCAAGCGTTTTCTAGAAGAAGTGATTCCAGGCATGTTAGAAAACGAAAAACGTCATAATCGAGCGCTAGCCGCCATATTTTTAGATATCGATCATTTTAAAAATATCAATGATACTTATGGTCATAATTGTGGCGATAAAGTACTGCAAAAAGTAGCTCGTGTTATGATGGAGTGTACACGTGCTGGCGATTACTGTATTCGTTATGGTGGTGAAGAGTTTGTTATTATCGGCCCCTGTGATAATAGTAAAAATGTCATTGCTGTCGCAGAACGTATAAGAAAACAAGTATCAAACTTAGTATTCACGCACGATGGTACAGCGTTTAGCATCACCTTAAGTGCAGGTATAGCCCTACATGATCACGCCAAATCCTCATTTGATGAAACGTTAAACGACGCGGATATGAAATTGTACGAGGCAAAAACAGCTGGGCGTAACTGCGTTGTTATCTAGCGCTAAATCAAACGAATAAAATTTTGCCTTGTTAATTTACGTTAACAGGGCTAAAATTTACCAATCGATATATAGATAGGTATATAACGGTTGCATATTTACCTCGCATTCAAGAAAATATACATAAGGATTGTTCATGGCACAGAGATATCGCAGCAGGTTAAAACAGCTCATTTCCATTCTTTTAGTTATTTTCAGCAGCCATGTTATGGCTAAAGAGCGTTTGACTATCTTTGCAGCGGCCTCATTAACTAACGCCTTAACAGAAATCGGTGATACGTTTAGAGCTGACTCAATAGCAAACCCAACAAAAATAAATCCGGTATTCTCTTTTGCTTCATCTTCAACTTTAGCAAGACAAATTGCCCAAGGGGCACCCGCTCAAATCTATTTATCCGCAAATCAAAAGTGGATGGATTACTTAGTGAAACAAAAAGCGGTTGCGGCAGACTCTCGTGTGACTTTGTTACGTAACTCACTGGTGCTCATCGCCCCTAGTACAAGTCCATTAAATAACGTCGTATTAAATAAACACTGGAATATCACGCATGCAGTGGGTGATAGTCGAATCGCAGTTGGCGATCCCGATCATGTACCAGCTGGTCGCTATGCTAAACAAGCATTAAAAAGTTTAGATTTATGGCAAAAAGCGATGCCGTTATTAGCCCGTACAAGTAATGTTCGCGGTGCATTAGCGCTAGTCGAGCGTGGTGAGTCACCACTTGGTATTGTGTATGCGACTGACGCACAGATATCCAAAAAAGTAAAAACGGTTGCGACCTTCCCTGAAAATAGCCACAAAGCCATTGAATATCCTCTGGTCATTGTCGGTCATGATACTAATTCCGCCACCAGAATATTCTACCGATACTTGCAAACAAAAACTGCACAAGCAATATTTGTTAAATACGGTTTTAAGGTACACTCTATTTAAGGTCAATAACGTTGAATTTGTTAAGTGATTATGAAATTGCAGCCTTGCTGCTGAGTTTAAAAGTATCGAGTGTGGCGGTGTTATTCAGCCTACCCTTTGGTATCGCTTGCGCGTGGATATTAGCCCGTTGTGAGTTTCCTGGTAAGTCGCTGTTTGACAGCCTAATTCACTTACCTTTGGTCTTACCGCCCGTGGTGATTGGTTATATTTTATTAATCTCTATGGGTCGTCAAGGCAGCATTGGTGCGATACTTTATGACTGGTTTGGCTGGAGCTTTAGCTTTAGTTGGCGTGGTGCAGCATTAGCGGCTGCGATCGTCTCGTTTCCGTTAATGGTACGTGCGATCCGTTTGTCATTTGAAAGTGTTGATATACGTTTAGAGCAAGCCGCGCGAACCCTAGGTAGTAATCGCTTACGCGTGTTTTTTACCATTACCCTGCCGTTAACCTTACCCGGTATTGTTTCTGGTATGGTACTGGCCTTTGCTCGCAGTTTAGGTGAGTTTGGTTCAACGATTACCTTTGTGTCTAATATCCCTGGTGAGACGCGTACTATTCCACTCGCCATGTACTCTTTTATTCAAACCCCAGGTGCTGAGCATGAAGCCGCACGCCTGTGTGTGATTGCTATTGTTATTGCCGTATTATCGTTAACGGCATCGCAATGGCTAGCCAAAAAAGCCCAACAGCGAGTCGCGTCATAATGTTAACTATTGATATAAAGAAAAAACTGGGTGATTTGGACTTACAGGTGAATGCACAAATTCCGATGCAAGGTATCTGTGCTGTGTTTGGTCGTTCTGGTGCAGGTAAATCATCGTTGGTGAATATTCTTGGCGGGTTATCAACACCAGATAAGGGTCAGCTAACTTTAGGCGATACGCATCTTTACCACCAGCAACTGCGAGTTAATTTACCGCCTGAACGTCGCCGTATTGGTTATGTCTTTCAAGAAGCGCGTTTATTCCCCCACTACAGTGTGCGCGGTAATCTCAATTATGGCAATAAAGATAAAGACCAAGTTCATTTTGATTCTGTGGTGAAGTTACTTGGTTTAGGTGAGTTATTAAAGCGTTATCCATCAACCCTGTCTGGCGGTGAAAAACAGCGCGTTGCGATTGGTCGCGCCTTGCTTACAAGACCTCAAATGTTATTAATGGATGAGCCATTAGCAGCGTTGGATTTACCCCGTAAGCGCGAGCTTATTCCTTATTTGTTACAGCTCGCGAAAACCCTTAATTTACCCATTATTTATGTAAGCCACAGCTTAGATGAGATCTTACAGCTGGCTGATACCATGCTAGTATTAGATAAGGGTAAAGTGTTAGTTAACGGTCACTTACAAGCTGTTTGGGACAGTGCAGAAATGCGCCCTTGGTTGCCTGCAAAAGAACAAAGCTCACTGTTAATGGCGACAGTAACAGCGCTTAATGAAGGCTATCGCATGAGTAAGTTATCACTCACTGATGGTACCTACCTGTGGATCAATGGTTTACCTTTACCTGTGAGCAGTAAACTACGTGTACGTATTCATGCTAACCACGTATCTCTGTGTAAAACACGTCCACAAGACAGTAGTATTCGTAATATTCTACCGACGACGATTACCGAGATTATACATTCAGAATCAAGTGATAATGTGCAGGTTAAATTGGCGTTTGGCGATGACCACATATGGGCGAACATCACCCCGTGGGCATGTGATGATTTAGCACTAACAGTTGGGCAAAGTGTATATGCTCAGATCAAAGGCGTAAGCATGACTGAGAGTGAATTAGCGCAGTCGTTTTGATCATTATTTTTTGATAGTTCAATACTAAAAATAGCTTTACCTATCAAAATAAACACTTACCCTTTAAGCTATTAAACATTGCTCATCGCTAAGGAAAAGCGGATTCACATGCCTAACAACCTTTCAATTCGCGCTTATACCAGCCAAATACGCAGTCATTATCATGAGTTCCACCAGCTGGTGTTGCCATTACATGGCGCGATTGATATTAAGGTTGGTGATTACACAGGTAAAGTTAGCATTGGTGATTGTGTGATAATTAAAGCTGGGCAACAACATGACTTTCGGGCAGATGATGCAGCCCGTTTTATTGTCGTTGATATGGAAAGTTATCCAGATAACATTACCGAATCAGGTATTGAAAAATTCTCGATAAATCCTCCCCTGCTTGCTTATATACAGTTCATCGATAAGCAGCTGGCACATCAAGTAAATAAACAGCTTGAATCGACTGCGTTTGAATTGTTCTATCAGCTCCTTGCTCAACAAACATGTCATGAACGTATCGACCCTCGAATTGCTGAGGTTATCCACTTCATAAAACAAGACATCAGTGTGCTATTTAGCATCGAGCAGTTAGCTAAAATTTCGTGTTTAAGCACAAGCCAATACAAAAAATTATTCAAGACAAATATGGGCATGACCACCCACAAATACATCACCCAACTGCGGATGGAAAAGGCTTCAGCACTGCTCGCTCATACCGACTTACCTATTCGTATTGTCGCAGAACAAGTTGGCTACCAAGACCTATCAGCATTTAGTCGGCGCTTTTCGAGATATTTTGGTCAATCGCCTAAAGCGTTTAGCTACTAACTCATCAGCGATGACAGTTTATCTATCCTATCCCATAGCAATACAACAGTAGCGTATTAGCCAATAAAAACGTCCTTTCAGCAAACACGCTAATTTATGAACACCTTATAATTCGGTCATTAAAATTACTTAAGGATCATAAATTATGGCTACATTATACGGGTTTATCGCAATCGGATTATGGGGGACTTTAGCGCTGTTAGGGACAATAACCGCGAATATTCCTGCATTTCAATTACTCTCACTTTGTTTTTCCATCTCCGCTATCATTATCATCATCAAGCGAATAGCGATAAAAAAAACCGTCTTTACCAAACCATCGTTAACCCTAACTCAGTGGCTGCTTGGCATAATCGGACTGTTTGGGTTCCACTTCTGTTATTTCATGGCGCTTAAATTCGCTCCCGTTATCGAAGTCAGTTTAATTGTGTATCTATGGCCATTATTACTAGCAACACTCGTCGCCAACAAACAAAGTCGGTTAAGAGCACTTATCGGGGGTAGCTTAGGCTTTATCGGCATCGCCTTCATTATTGTTGGTAATGGTGAGCTAACGATAAATAACGACTATCGGATTGGTTATTTGCTTGCTGCTATTTGCGCTGTTATTTGGGGCAGCTATTCATGGTTCTTATCCACATCAAACAACGACGTTGAAGATATCGCTTGGTTATCTGCTGCCGTTGCATTATTGGCATTAATCGCGCATTGGCAATTTGAAACCAGTAATTGGAGTTTTAGCCTATCGGAATGGGGCGGGATATTATTACTCGGATTAGGGCCTGTCGGGGGCGCTTTTTACTTATGGGACATAGCCCTAAAAAAAGGTAATCAGCAATTGCTAGCATCATTAAGTTTTAGTACACCACTCATTTCATCTGTCATTTTGGCCATTGCAGGTCTTAATGCTTGGTCTACTAACATTATCATTGCACTCGCGTTAATATTATCTGGTGCGATTATTGCTAATACGAAGAAAAAATTAGCGTTTGGTGATAACCCTATATAGGAAAACATCACCCTTCAAGTTGATAAACGCATTAATATTTCCTTTCAGCAAAATATTAATGCGTTATTTAGTATCAGTACAACTCATCGTTAACGAGTGAAGACTCTTCATCACTCGTTAACTGGTCAACTTAAGATCCAGAGCATGTCACAGCAGTCCAGAACCAAGATGTTGCGGTTGGTACTTCCCAAATACCAGGGCTATTTTTAGCTTGGTAACACAAGCCTTGATACGAGTATACTTCACCGTTAGATGCTTTAGTCGAACCAGCAACAAATGGTGTTTCACTAACAACCTCATCTGCAACACATTTACCGTCGACAAGCGAAGAGCCATCTTCACAAACGATTGGGTCTACAACACATTCACCGTTTACAACAGAAGAACCATCTTCACAAACTAAACCTTTAGCGTTACCTATGATGGTGATTGTTTTCTGAGATAAAACGCCTTCGTTATCTGTTGCTTTGAATATAACAGTGTTGCTACCAACCCTTACCACAAAGCTGCCAGAGTAAGTTGTAGCATCTTGTGTCACAGTTTTAGTGACACCATTAACAGTGACTTCAACAGCTGCAATTGATTTATCATCAGTAATTAATGCAGAGAATTGAGCTGTATCACCTTCAGTATGAACCACTGAACCAGATGGAGATACAATACTAATGCTCGGAGCTTCATTCGTGATGATGTTACCAGACCAATCTGTTTGACCTTGTGGGTTATTTACGGCTTGGTTCATTGCGTTCAAGATATCGCCGTTACCATCACCATCGATTTCCCATGAGAAGATACCACCAAGACCTAGACTCTTAAGGTATTCACCTTTAGCAAGTACTGAACGAGGCGTATCATATGTCAACAATGTACGACTCACTTCATCCCAAACAAATGATGCTTTAGCTATTTCATCCCAACCTATGATTGCATTTGGGTTTGACTCGAGGAATTTAAGGACACCACGATAATCCATAATGCCAGCTTCCCAAGCCCAAGCCGCTTCGTTTACGTCTGTACCATCGCCACCAAGACTACCGTTAAATGGACTACCGTCAGAAGAATCGATGTGTGAACCGATAGCGCCGATTGGGTTACCATTTTCAGCTACAACATCTTGCCACCCACGAGCATACATTGCAGCACCAACAACTAATTTCTTAGCTGGCACTCCTTGCGCGAGTAAAAGTTTAGTTGCGTTATCTAATGTATATTCAGGTTTCCCAGCAAACTCGCCAGTACCATTACATTTATCAGCTGAAATGTGAGCACCACAATAAATACCTGCTTGGTGACCCGTATTTGGACCCCATGCACCGTAGAAGTCGTAAGACATCATGAAGATATTATCCATGTACTGTGAAGCAACACCATAATCAACATCTTCGATCTTGTCGTAACCGGTACCGATTGCAGATGTAAGTTCATATTTACGACCATATTCCGCTTCAAGCTCATCCAACATTGCACGTAATTCTTGCATTAATGCGATGTAAGCCGGGCCGTCTTTTTCTGGATCTCCTAAGCTTGCATTTGCACCGTCACCACCTGGGAATTCCCAATCAATATCGATACCATCGTAGAATTTCCACGTTTTTAAGAATTCTTTTGTAGAGGCGACAAATACATCACGGTTTGCTTTTTCAGTGAAACCGAAGAATGGGTCAGATAATGTCCAACCACCAATAGATGGAAGAATTTTAATGTGTGGATTCGCTTTTTTAAGCGCCATTAAGCCACCGTAAGTACCTTTACCTATTTCTAATGAACCTACTTTTTTACCGTCTAAACGTGTTGCAGGTTGACCGTAAGAAGAGTTCAGTGCCGCCCATGTGTCATGAACAACAACAGAGTAATCAGGCAGGCCTGCGCACATTTTTTTTAATAACTGGTGACCCGATGGATTTGGATCTAATAAAGATTTGTTATCACCTGTGCCACCACAAATTGGAATGAAGCCGTAAATTATGTGCGTTAGGTTATTAACAGGAATATCGTTAACATTGTATTTACGACCGTACACCCCCCATTCAACAAAGTAAGTACCGACAATATTCTCTTTTTGTTGTGCGTAAGGAGTATTAGCGGGATCAGTCGTCATTGGTAGGTCAGTTTTTAAATGCGAACCGTCTGTATCCGAGATTAATAGTTCAGTTGTTGCGCTTTCGCTACAACCATCGGCGTTACATAAACGCACAACCATGTTTTTTAAACCACCTTCAGTGAAAGATAAAACAGTATTTTTCCCTGTACCTGAACCAGACATCATTATTTCACCGTTAACTTCTACCTCCCATTTTGTCGCTTGATCACCAGACCAAACATCCCAAGAAACAGGTACTTCAACAACGTCAACACGTGTATACATGTCTTTATAGCTAACGATTGCATCAGTATTAATTGTTACAAAACCTAGTTTTGAATAATCGGCCCACGCGATTGAGGGTGCTTGAGGTGCTGCCGCAAGTACAGGTGCACTAATTGCCGCTACCATCGCTAACTTAAGGGTACTTTTTAAAAATATTGATTTCACAAGAACTCCATGTAATAAATTAGAAAGTCGAAAATAGGCGTAATTACATACAACATGTATTGACGGATATTCAAACAGTAATCATGCCAGTCAAGATCAAACCTCTCCAGAGGCTTATATAAAAACTATTCTTAATTGTTAATTTGCGCAACGAAAAAAGAACATAAAAACAACAAAGTTAGAGTTCTATCAAACAATACGGTCAGACCAGTATATTTTTAATTATTGAAACAGTGAGATAATGGGTTATGTTAATCCCGAATACCCACCTCTACAAAAATGCAATTTTACACTTTAAAAACAGCAACTTAAAACACATACCGCCATCATCTATAGCAAGTAAACCAAAACAAGAAGCGATGAGACAACTTTTCTGTTATTTCATCGTACTCAAATTCACGCCTGTCATCGAGGTCAATCTAATTGTTTTTTCATGGCCATTATTAACTATACGCGTCGATAATAAGCAAAATTGATTAAGGCACGAGTCTAAGCGAATTGCAGAGTCGTTTTCAGACTGCTAAACTACGCGGTTAAATAACTTCGTATAATCCCAATAATATGGTTTGGGAGTTTCTACCAAGATCCTTAAACTCTTGATTATGAAGTCTGTAACTTTAAAACCTAAAAAAACATATAAAGGTAGAGACTCATGAATTACTTTGACTTACCGAAGATTGACCTACATTGCCACCTAGACGGCAGTGTTCGCCCAGAAACAATCATTGCGCTTGCAGCTGAACAAAGCATTACCCTACCAAGTAACGACATTGAAGAAATCAGAACTTTAATGATCGCACCTGAAACATGTACAGATCTTGGTGAATATCTACAGCGTTTTGACCTGCCATTATCAGTAATGCAAACAGCGGAAGGTATTGAGCGCATCTCTTTTGAAGTATTTGAAGACGCAGCACAAGAAAACGTAAAATACCTAGAAGTACGTTTTGGTCCAATGCTACACCTTGAGAAGGGTCTAACCCTTGAGCAAGTATTTGATAGTGTTGTTGCAGGTATGAAACGTGCCGAAGCAATGTATGACATCAAGGGTAACTACATTTTATCTATCTTACGTCATATGCCAAAAGACAGAATCAAAGAAGTACTGGATACGGCAGCTAAATACTTAAACGACGGTATTGTTGCATTCGATTTAGCAGGTGGTGAAGCACCAGGCTTCTGTGCTGAGTTTGTTCCTTATGCAGAATATGCCATTAAGAAAGGTTACCGTGTAACCATTCATGCTGGCGAGCAAGGTGTGGGTCAAAACGTATTTGATGCTGTGTCATTATTAGGTGCAGAACGTGTTGGTCATGGTATTCATATTACTGGCCATGAAGATGCATACGACCTTGTTAAAACACAAAACATTGCATTAGAAACCTGCCCAAGCAGTAATGTACAAACCAAAGCGGTTGACAACTTAGCAAGCCATCCAGTTAAAGCTTTCTACCAAGACGGTATTCAAATCACTATCAATACCGATAACCGTACTGTGTCAAATACCACAATGACAGATGAAGTACGTAAAGTAATGGAAGAGTTTAGCTTAAGCCGTGAAGACTACTTCAAGATTTACAAGATCAGCATTGAACATGCGTTCGCATCTGATTCTGTAAAACAGCATTTATCGACGTTTGTTGAATAACGACAGCAAATCAATAAACAGCTAAATAAAAGGCGGGGTTCACAACCCGCCTTACAATTCACTACCTCTACACTTTTCATATCAAACTCTTATACTCATATCATGAGCTGACGGTATTATTCATAATCTCGGTCATTTCGTCGAGCAAGTTAACACCAATAACCTTCTTATCTTGTTGCGCTTCAATCTCGACAGTCACCGTTTGCACTTCAGTATCAGTTCCACACATCATTAAGAGATCCCCCTGCGGTGAAATAGCCTGACTTTTACCACAGTAAGTTCCGTTTATCGTGTCTGTTTTTTCACTACCGATACGATTACAAGTGAAGACAAACATGCTGTTTTCAATCGCTCGAGCACGAGAAATATGCAAACTTTGTTCTCCACCAAAATTTGCAGGATGGAGCAGAACATCGACACCTTGTTCGGCATACTGCCGAATGATTTCGGGAAACCACAAATCAAAACAAATAGCTAAACCAAACTTCACCCCTAAATGCTCGAACGTGACTATGTCACTGCCACGTGAAAAATATTGTTTATCGATATTCGTTTGCGAAACTTTTCTGTATCTATCTTACAGGCCATTTTTATCCACCAAAACAACCATATTATAAAAACAGTCCCCCGCTATTTCTGCAATCCCAGCAACAATCAATACATCATATTGCGCAGCGGTAGCCTGTAATTCCCGTAATGTCTGGCTATCATCTAACGATTCAGATAATAGATGGATCTCAACTGCTTCATTAAACAAATACCCAGTGCTGAAAAGCTCAGGTAACAGGACGACATCCCCCAATGAATCAGCCCCATTAAGTAATGCCCTCACTGTTGCTATGTTCTCAGCTCTATTCTTATAACTCACATTCATTTGCACTGTCGTGATCTTCACGCTACTTCTCTTATTCATCATCCTAGTTATAACCCTATGTTAAAATACGACTTAGCAACATCATTAACGTTAAGTTAATAGACCACTAAGATGAGGATTAATTCTGCTTATGTACAGAGAAGTATAGAAATAATGACTATATTAAAATCAACACTCGATAGCATGCCCAGCATCTAACGCAGCATTCAATAAGTACTGACCTATAAACAAGTCCTGCACTGCAATACCCGAACTATCAAAAATAGTAATATCCGTATTATTGACACGCCCTTGTGCGCGTCCAGATAATACCTCACCAATCATGGTTAATTTGTTTGTAACCACCTCTTTAATACCGTGCTGAAATTCACCAATCACTACCGACTGTGACGTAAAATCACAATATAAATCAGCTTTATCAAACAAGCTTGGAGGTAATTCTTGCTTACCTTTGGTATCGACCCCCATTGCCGAGATATGCGTGCCCGCTTTCACCCATTCAGCAGAAAATAGTGCTTCACGCGCAGTCGTCGCAGTAATGATAATATCCGCTGCACGACATGCTTCTTCAGCCACTGAAACTTGAGCATCGATGCCGACACCCGCTAGTTTATCAACCATAGCCTGTGCTTTATCATGATTACGGCCAACCACCAGTACACTGTAGATATCACGTATTCGACAAACGGAAACGCATTCATAAAACGCCTGATGACCAGTGCCAAAAATAGCGACACAACTAGCGTCTTCACGTGCTAATACCGATACGGCAACCGCATCTGCTGCCGCCGTGCGGTAAGCATTAACTGTACTGCCTTCAATCACGGCATCCAAACGCCCAGAGTCTTGATCTAATAAAAAGATAGTCGATGCATGACAAGGTATATTCTTGGCGATATTACCCGGCCAATAACTCCCCGCTTTCCAACCCACTAGTTCTGCTGTGTTAGCCGATTTAAGTGAAAAAATAGTATTTTCAGCATACCCTTCTGCAATCACAACAGGAAATAATTTTGCTTGTTCACTTGCCGCAATAAATGCAGCAGAGACCGCGTTGAATGCCAGCTTATGGCTAATTAATTGACTCGACAATACTTCACTTATGTATTTCATATTCTTTTATCTTCCTTGTATGATTAGTATTACTACCAACCCTGAATTCGAGCCCAGTAATCAAGTTCAACCTGCTCAGGGTCTGCTACGTAATAACCCGCATGCATGGCTGCGGTGGCGCAAGCATGATTGGGCAAAATGCGTAACTGCGTGCCAACCACTATATCGGATAGCTTTTTGCCATCATTCGCGCCATCAATATCGCTACCAGCCGCAGCAATAATGCCATGTTCTTGATTGGCGCCGATGACTTGAAAACCGGGAATAATATTGCCATCGCTATCGCAAACTAATCCATAGCCACAATCCTGTCGTTGCGACTGCGTACCCCGGTCTTGTGACAATGACATCCAACCCGCATCGATAAATAGCCAGTTTTTCTCTTTGTTATGACCTATCACAGTGGTGACAACCGATAACGCGATATCACTTGGCTTACAAACGCCAATACCAGCCATGACTAAATCAAAAAAGGTATACACGCCCGCTCTTACTTCTGTCACACCATCCAAGTTCTCAGCAAAATGTGCAGTCGGTGTCGAACCAACACTCACCACAGGACAAGGCAATCCACTTTCAATTAGCTGAGTGGCAGCAATCACCGCAGCATGACGTTCACCTTCAGCAGCATCGACTAACGCCGCTTTACTGATACAATCATAAGATTCTCCCGCATGTGTCAGTACACCTAGTAGCTCTGCGCCACCTTGATAAAGGATCCTTGCGATCTCGACTAAACGACTATCGTCAGGCTGGATCCCCCCGCGATGACCATCGCAATCAATTTCCAATAGCGTCGGGATCTTGATATTTTGCGTCTGACAAAATTCAGCGACCGCTTTGGCTTGCACTGCGCTATCAAGTAAAATGCTAATATTGATTCCTTTATTAAGTAGCGCTTGAATACGCGGTAATTTTTGCGGAGCGATACCAACGGCATAGAGTAGATTGGTATAACCCGCATCTGCAAATGCTTCCGCTTCTTTAACAGTCGAGACAGTGGCTGGCGAATCAAAACCCTCTAGTACATGTTTGGCACCTGCAATGGATTTAACGGTTTTTAAATGCGGTCTTAATACCACATGATGCGGGGCTAACTTCGCTCTTAAGAAAGCCACGTTGGTATCAAATTTGACTTTATCGACCAACAAAAAAGGCGTGTCTATCTTTGCTAAGCTTGCTGTTATTAACGTAGACTTTCCAATTGACATCGTTTTTATAATTGACACAGTAATCGCTCCTTATACTCACTTTATTCAGTTACCTGCTTGGTAATGCACATATTGTGATATATCAAGAATTAGAATAATATTAACGATTACTAACTATCATATTAGGCTTTAACTTAATGCTAACCAGCGAAGACTTGCGTTTTTTTTATGCTATCTCAACTCAACCCTCTTTAACTGCGGCGGCACGTAAGCTTAATGTGACGCCACCGACAGTGACTCAACGCCTGCAAGCAATTGAAGCTAAAGTGAGCGTAAAACTGGTACAACGCCAAGCGCGTGGCATAAGCCTGACCGAAGAAGGTTATTTACTGCAAAATAAAGCCCGATTCATTCTCGCAGAAATGGACCAACTACAAACATTAATGGCCAGTAAAAAGAATCTAATCAATGGCACACTCAAAATATTAGCCCCTTTGGGATTTGGTAATGATTACATTGCCCCCTTGGTTGGTGAGTTTCAGCAGCAACATACAAACCTCACCGTCGAATTGGAACTCTCGGACAAGCCAAGTTGGGCAGAAAGCCATAAATGGGACATTATCATCTATATTGGTGAATTAAGGGATTCAACATTAAAGCTCGCGACACTTGCCCCTAACCAACGCTTTTTGTGTGCCTCTCCGGATTATTTAAAGCGCCATAGTTCACCAGAGTCACCGCGAGAGTTAAAAAACCATACCTGTATTGCGTTACGAGAAAACAGTGAGGATGTGACGTTATGGCGTTTCACCCATACTCACAGTGAAGAACAGGAATCGATTCGTATTACCCCAACCTTTACCAGCAATGAAGGCAACGTTGTTAAAAACTGGGCAATCGCAGGTCATGGAATCATCATGCGCTCAGAATGGGATGTGCAACCAGAATTAAACAGTGGTGTATTGGTGCGGTTACTACCAGACTACAGCTTACCGAGTGCTGATATTGTGGCCTTGCTAGGTACCGATTCCCGTGCCCGTTCTGCCAGAACATCACATTTTTTAAAATTACTAAAAGAACGTTTTGCACAGCAACCTTGGTTACAAAAATAATCATTTGAAATCTCGATAACAACATAAAAGAAGTACATCATGGAAATCGTATTTTTAGGTACATCGGCAGGTACACCAACCAAAACCCGTAATGTATCGGGCTTGGCTATTCATCGGGTTAATTCAAAACAATGGTGCTTAGTTGATTGTGGCGAAGGAACTCAACATCAATTACTGCATACCAAATTGTCTTTAACGCAATTACAGGCAATCTTTATAACTCACATCCATGGTGATCATTGCTATGGTCTACCTGGACTATTAGCCAGTGCAGCAATGCAAGGCAGGACTGACCCACTTTGGATTGTAGGGCCATCAGAAATTAAAACCTTCATCGAGTTGATGCAAACTGCTGTGCACCTCAATTTAAACTATGAATTAAAGTATAAGTGTATTGATGAGCCAAATAATACACTCGACGACCTAGCCATTGAATTTGATGTTGAGACGACTGAACTCTCTCACCGCTTGCCTTCTTGTGCCTATAGCTTCAGTGAAAATAGACTAAGTAATAAGCTCGATGTTAAGAAGTTAGAACAAGACAAAGTCACGCGCGGCAAGCTTTGGGGCGATTTGCAACAAGGGTTAGATGTGCAACTCGATGATGGTCGCATTATATGCGCACAAGACTATTTATTACCGATTCAAGAGCCTCGAAAAATTATCATCTCAGGTGATAATGATGACCCATCACTGCTCACTCAAGCAGCCAAGACCGCAAACGTATTAGTGCACGAAGCAACATATACTCAAGACATTGCCATCAAAGTAGGTAAAGGACCACAGCACAGTTACGCAAAACTCGTCGCGCAGTTTGCCAGTGATATGGAACTGGACAATTTAGTGTTAACCCACTTTAGTCCGCGCTATCAAGACGCAATAAACAGCAGCCCTTCTATCTTCGATATAGAAAACGAAGCACGTACTGTTTATAACAAAAAGCTATTCTTAGCCAAAGACCTTGATCGTTATACCCTAAACAACCAAGGCGTCCTAACAAAAAGCACTAGCTAAGATTGCTGGCAAAGAGTAACTTCAGGCTCTTGCTCTCTTTGTTTTATGTCGTGCCATACCAACGGCGCGACAATAACAAACAGCACAATATTAGATAAAGGCAAGGCTAACCAGATCCCATCAACCCCTAACCATTGTGGCAAGAAATACAGAAATGGTAATTGAATTAGCATATTACCTACCGATATCGCCAAAGCTTTACCGCCCTTACCGATCGCCATAAAATACACCGATGCCAACACAATAATGCCATCTAAAAACATCGCGAATAAATGTAAATGAATACCATTTTTTGCTTCTGCAATCAGTTCTGCACTCTCACTGGTGAATAAACTTATCATTAAGTTCGGCATAACATTTAAAATCACGATAAAGCCAATACCTGCAATAACCGTTACTTTTATCGACATTAGTAGCATTTTCTTGATATTTTCAAACTGCTGAGCACCAAAATAATAACTCACTGGTGGTTGCATGCCTTCCGCAATACCCTCTGCCACCAAGTAATAAAGTGTCATGATGTAACCGACAATAGCAAACGCTCCCACAGTCACAGGCGTACCATATTGCATGAATAAACGGTTATGCAGTGCAAACACAAAACTGGTATACAAATACATCACTAATGATGAAGCACCTAAGCTAATAATCGTACTCATCATTCGTGGGTTAACTTTAATCAAGCTACTATCTAATTTTAAACTTGAGTGCTTGGAAACAAAGTAAACAATGCCAATGATAGTCACTAAGAACTGAGCAATGATGGTCGCTAGTGCAGCACCTTCAAGTTGCCATTGCCACAAGCCAATAAACACATAATCGAGCACTATGTTTAACAGCGCGCCAAAGATCATTAATGCAGTCGCTACATTTGGACTTTCATCGTTACGCACTAACATAGGGATAGCCGCAGCCATAATAGTGGCAATAGTCCCGTAGGCAAAGATATTCACATAACCAAAACCTAGGGTAAAAATAACGCCTTCACCACCTTGCGCTCGCAGTAAATCAGCACCCCATAAGAACAAACCAGCCGCGGAAATAATCGCTAATACAACCATCAAGAAAAAGCTGGCATTAAACGCTTTCTGAGCTGACGTTTGATCTTGTTCACCACGATTCATCGAAATTAAAGTGCCACCGCCCATACCAATCATGATGCCTAGTCCAGACACCACAAAGGTGATCGGCCACGCCATATTAATCGCAGCAAGTCCTTCTACACCCACATAGTGGCCGACAAAAATACCATCGATAATTTGATAAAGTCCACTCACCAACATCGCGGCAATAGATGGGATCGCATAACGCCAAAAAGAACGTTTAATCTCTGCATCCGATGCTAGCTCAGTCTTGTTTTGATCTAATGATCTTGGTTGTAACGGCGATGCACTCACAAAAACCTCTATTTAATATTGAATACGTTTATTTTTATGCATTATGCTTGTTTTTGATATTGATGAAAGTTAGCATCCATCCGATTTTCGGATAGTTAGATCCATTTATGCCAGCCCCCCAGTCACTCAAATAAAGTGAGAAAACAAGATGAATTGGACAGTTGATCAATTAGAAGCATTTGTAACCGCTGTAAAACTCGGTTCATTTTCAGCCGCCGCTCGCCATTTAGGTAAAGCACAATCGAGAATCAGTACTGCGATAGCCAATTTAGAAACCGATCTTGATATAACCTTATTTGATCGCAGTGCTCGATTACCGATACTGACACTGGCAGGTGAAGATATGTATGCAGAAGCAGAAGCGGTTCTACAACAATGCCAACGCCTACAGTCTCGTGCATTAACCGTTTCGGGTGGTGAAGAAATTTGTTTAACGATAGCCATGGATGAAGCGGCTCCGATTATGATTTTTCAGCATTTATTTGAAGATATCGCCAAGCAATTCCCCCTATTAAAAATCAACATAATCAGTGGTTCTCAAGCTGACATTCCTAAATGGGTCGATGAGAAAAAAGCCGACCTTGGTATCTTATTCCACTTAAAGGCACTATTAGACTCACTCGAGTTCATGTCTATCGGTAAATTTACCCAAACTTTGATTGTGGCTCCCGAACACCCTTTAGCTAAAATCCCTGAGCCAAAAATAGAACAGTTGAATCAATTTAGGGAGTTAGTCATCCGTGACCGCATGGGGATTACGCAAGCCAAAGCCACCTCACCGAATCATTGGCATATCGACAGTTATTACTACATAACGGAATTAGTTATTCGTGGCATAGGTTGGGCATTAGTACCTGAACATGTCGCCAATATACACTGGTATAAAGGCGCATTAATTGAATTATCTACTAAGCATATTACCGATCCATTGCTCATTGAAATGGGCATTGTAAAACGTCGAGATCAAGCATGTGGTCCCGTTATAAACTGGATATATCAAGCGCTAGACAAAGGTGTTACAAAATAGTTAAAGTATTACTTTTTGGTTATTTTTACGTAAAAAGTCTATAATTATTCAATTAAATTTTTTTTAAAAATCTAAAAAAACTATAGAATACCTGCGTTTTAGTGCAAAAAAATAACATAATCTAGATTTTTATATCATTTTTATTGATTTATCGCAGTTTATTTGTCAGATTAATAAGCACGTAACATATCAGTGACATTTACTGATAGTGAATGGAATCAATTTTTCAGACTGGATGGGAATCATCGAGTTATAAGGGTCTGGTAATGTCTTTATTAGAAGTAAAAAATCTTCGCATCGAATATCCATCTCGACATGGTGTGCACGCAGCAGTGAAATCATTGTCTTTATCTATCGAACGCGGTGAAATCGTTGGTGTAGTAGGTGAATCTGGCGCAGGTAAGTCAACAGTGGGTAATGCCGTTATTGATTTACTAAGCCCACCGGGTGTTATTGCTAGCGGTGAAGTATATCTTGAAGGTGAAAAAATATCAGGTTTAACACCTGAAGAGATGCGTAAAGTACGTGGCTCAAAAATTGGTTTCATCTTCCAAGATCCAATGACATCACTAAATCCACTTTTTACTATCGAACGCCAAATTACAGAAACTATTCTAGCCAATCTTGATGTAAGCAAAGAAGAAGCTTTCTCTCGGGCACTGACCTTAATGGAACAGGTAGGTATTCCTGAACCTGAATTACGCATTAAACAATACCCGCATCAATTTTCAGGCGGTATGAGACAACGTGTGGTTATCGCTATCGCATTGTCTTGTGAACCCGATTTAATTATTGCGGATGAACCAACAACCGCACTTGATGTTTCAATTCAAGACCAAATTCTAACGTTGATCCGTGAATTGTGTATCAAGAAAAACGTAGGCTGTATGCTCGTTACGCATGACATGGGTGTGGTATCAAATGTAACAGATAAAATTGCCGTGATGTACCGTGGTGATCTTGTTGAATTCGGTCCAACCAAGCAAGTACTTAGCGATCCTTCGCATGAGTATACTCGTAGCCTTATTTCTGCGGTACCTCGCTCTGATATCAAGTTAGATCGTTTTCCGCTGGTAAGCTATATCGAAGAAGCCGAAGAAATGAAGCAAATCGATATTAAAAATCATTGGTTAGGTCAAAGTGAAGATCAACGTGAATACACGGGTCCACTGCTGACAGTGAATGATGTAAGTCTTCGCTTTGTGACTAAAGATTCATTTTTTGAAAGTAAACGGGAATACGTACAAGCATCGAACAAAGTAAGCTTCCATATTAACGAAGGTGAAACCTTTGGTCTTGTGGGTGAGTCAGGTTCGGGTAAATCAACGATTGCACGTGTAATTGCGGGTCTTTATGCACCTAATGAAGGTAACATCACATTTGAAGGCATTGATTTAACCGCCTTGAAATCTGAAAAAGAACGTCGCCCTATTCGTCGTCAAATGCAGATGGTGTTCCAAAATCCATATACGTCGATGAATCCGAGAATGAAGGTTTTTGATATCATTTCAGAACCAATTCGTTTCCACAAATTAGCATCATCTGAAGCTGAAATCCGTCAAATCGTACATGATCTACTGGATCACGTAGGGCTAGGCAGAATGGCAGGGGTTAAATACCCACACGAGTTCTCTGGTGGTCAACGTCAACGTATTTCAATTGCCCGTGCACTCGCTACACGTCCACGTTTATTAATTTGTGATGAACCTACATCAGCACTTGATGTATCAGTACAGGCTCAAATTCTTAACCTACTTAAAGATTTACAAGACGAACTTAATCTAACTATGTTGTTCATTAGTCATGATTTACCGGTTATTCGTCAAGTAAGTGACCGTGTTGGCGTAATGCAAAAAGGGGCACTGCTTGAAGTAGCACCGACGGAAGCGCTATTTACCAATCCACAACATGAATACAGTCAGCACCTTGTTTCGTTAATGCCTGAATTTAAAGGTTTACGTGACAAACTGGCAAGCTAAATCCTATGAATTAAACGAAAAAACAACCGTTACATAATAAAAAAAACAAACACAACACATCGGGAGTAACGTCCCTGCATGAAGGAGTTATGCAAATGAAAACCTTAAAGACCAAACTCGCCATTGCCTTAATGGCCGCAGGCCTAAGCTTTAGCGCTGCTGCAGCAGATATCACTGTTGCTTATGATGCAGATCCAGTATCGCTTGACCCGCATGAGCAACTATCTGGTGGTACACTACAGATGTCGCACATGTTGTTTGATCCCTTGGTTCGTTTTACCAAAGATTTCGATTTTGAAGGCCGTATCGCTGAAAAATGGGAACGTGTAAATGATACAACTTTCCGTTTTCACCTACGTAAAGGCGTAAAATTCCACTCTGGTAACCAACTAACTGCTGATGACGTTGTATGGACATTCGACCGTCTAAAATTATCAGTTGATTTCAAAAACGTTTTCTCTCCATACGAAAAAATGACGAAGATTGATGACTACACGGTAGAAATCGTCTCTTCAGAACCGTATCCACTTGTACTACAGACAGCAACTTATATCTTCCCAATGGATAAGAAGTTCTATTCTGGTAAAGAAAACGGTAAAGACAAATCTGAAATCGTTAAACACGGTAGCTCTTATGCGTCAACACACGTATCTGGTACAGGCCCTTTCACTGTCACTTCTCGTGAGCAAGGTGTAAAAGTTGTATTCGAACGTTTTGACGGTTACTGGGATAAGAAATCCCCCGGTAACGTAGACAAGTTAACGCTTGTACCAATTAAAGAAGATGCGACACGTGTTGCTGCACTTCTTTCTGGCGACGTTGACATGATCCACCCGGTGGCACCAAATGATCAACGCCGTGTGAAAAACGCGAAAGATATCGATCTAGTAACCGTATCTGGAACTCGAATCATTACGTTCCAAATGAACCAAAACAGCAACCCTGCGCTTAAAGATGTGCGCGTACGTCAAGCTATCGTACATGCAATCAATAACGAAGCGATTGTGAAGAAGATCATGAAAGGCTTCGGCACAACAGCAGGCCAACAGGGCCCTGCAGGTTATTCAGGCTATGACGCTGACCTAGTGCCACGTTATGACTTGAAAAAAGCCAAACAGTTAATGAAAGATGCGGGTTATGAAAATGGCTTTAAACTTTCAATGATGGCACCAAATAACCGCTATGTTAACGATGCTAAGATCGCACAAGCAACAGCGTCAATGCTATCTAAAATTGGTATTAAAGTTGATCTAAAAACAATGCCAAAAGCACAATACTGGCCTGAATTTGATCTTTGTTCAGCTGACATGATGATGGTTGGCTGGCATTCAGATACTGAAGATTCAGCGAACTTCTCTGAATTTTTAACAATGACGCGTGATAAAGAGACTGGTCGTGGTGCTTATAACTGTGGCTACTACTCAAACGCTGAAGTTGATAAGTTAGTAAACAGTGCAAACGCTGAAACTGACACAGCAAAACGTGGCGTGATGCTGCAACGTGTTGAAAAAATCTTATATGACGAAGCTGCTTTCGTGCCACTACATTGGCAAGATCTAGCTTGGGGCGCAAAATCGACTCTACAAATTGATCCGATTGTAAACGCACTAAACTTCCCGTACTTCGGTGACCTAGTCGTTAAATAACTAAGTACACTTCACTATGCGGTGTTTTTATCAAAACTCTGATAAAAACACCGATTATTTTTACAAAAAATATAGCAATAAACGCTATAGATTTAATAATACTTTGGGAGACAAGGAATGTTCACATTTCTGATCAAACGCCTGTTTCAAGCCTTGATAGTAATGTTCGTGATCAGTTTGGTAGCATTTTCTATTCAAGATAATCTAGGCGATCCATTACGTGAATTAGTTGGTCAATCTGTATCTGAAGCAGAGCGACAAGCACTTCGTGATGACCTAGGCCTTAATGATCCTTACATGACTAAATATAGCCGTTTTCTTGTTAATGCAGTGCAAGGCGACCTCGGGACTTCATATTTCTTTAAAAGACCTGCAGCAGAAGTTATCTTAGATAAACTTCAAGCGACACTTGAATTGGTGTTTGGCGCAGCATTAATAATCGTTTTTGTGTCAATTCCTTTAGGAGTTTACTCAGCTATTCATCCCAAGAGTACACTCACTAAAATAATTATGGCTGTAAGTAGCATTGGCATCTCTGTACCGGTATTCCTTACTGCGATCATACTGATGTATATTTTTTCCATCGAACTAGGTTGGTTCCCCTCTTATGGACGAGGTGAAACGGTCAATATCATGGGCTGGGAAACAGGTTTCCTGACTAAAGATGGTTTATTGCATTTAGTCTTACCAAGTATATCACTTGCTTCTATTATGCTGCCACTTTTCATCCGCTTGGTTCGTTCAGAAATGCTCGAAGCATTAAGCTCGGAATACATCAAGTTTGCAAAAGCAAAAGGCTTAGCATTAAACAAAATTTATTACGTACATGCCCTTAAAAATACCATGCTGCCAGTTATCACAGTTGGTGGTGTACAAATCGGTACTATGATTGCTTACACAATTTTGACCGAAACAGTATTTCAGTGGCCAGGGACAGGTTTCCTATTCTTAGAAGCGATTAACCGTGTAGATACACCTTTAATTACTGCTTATGTCATCTTCGTTGGTTTAATCTTTGTGGTAACAAATACCCTAGTTGACCTGTTATATGGGGTAATAAACCCTACCGTAAACATTACAGGTAAAGGATAATAGGTATGAACACAATAACTTCATCTCATGTTCCTACTCGCTGGGAACGCTTTAAAAACTCAGACCTTATCTATTATTTTTTAAGAGATAAGGTGGCAATGCTCAGTTTTGCGATCTTCTTGACGTTCTTGATCACAGCGTTAGCTGCGCCATTAATTTCACCAACAAACCCGTATGATATTACCAGTATCGATATCATGGATTCTGAGCTACCACCTTCTTGGTTAGAAGACGGTGACGAACGCTTCCTGTTAGGTACCGATGACCAAGGTCGTGATATTTTATCAACCATGCTTTATGGTTCACGTTTATCACTAACCATTGGTTTCTTAGCCGTTGCGGTCCAGTTAGTCTTAGGTATTGTGATTGGTCTGTCTGCAGGTTACTTCGGTGGCCGTGTTGATAGCTTCCTGATGCGCTTTGCTGACGTACAACTGTCATTCTCAACGATGATGGTGGCGATCATTGTCTCGGCTATCTTTAAAGCCAGCTTTGGTGCTGAGTTCTTTAGCCAATATGCCGTCGTCATGCTCGTGGTGATCATTGGTGTGGCTGAATGGCCTCAGTATGCACGTACTATTCGAGCATCGGTATTGGCCGAGAAGCAAAAAGAATACGTTGAAGCAGCGCAAGTGATGGGCTTAAAATCAATGCGCATTATGTTTAGACACATACTGCCAAACTGCTTGTCCCCTATCCTAGTGATTTCAACAGTGCAGATTGCCAATGCCATTATGTCAGAAGCAGCATTGTCTTTCTTAGGCTTAGGTTTACCGGTTGACCAACCTTCATTAGGTGCGTTAATCAGTACAGGCTTTAAGTATATCTTCTCTGGCGCTTGGTGGATAACAGCCTTCCCAGGTGTATTACTAGTAACACTTGTACTTGTAATCAACCTACTTGGTGACTGGTTACGTGATGCATTTAACCCGAAAATTTATAAAGGTTAAGTAAATAAGCGTCATTGTTTATATGTAAGTAATAGTAATAAAAAAGCACTGTTCGTGAATACGTTCAGTGCTTTTTTTATATAATGAAAACAACCTTCCACAGTATTATGATCTGTTACTCTTATCTTCCTGTCAGGGCAGATTCGCGTTAGATAACTTCCTAAAGAAAAAATTTGGCTAGTAGCGTCACGCTACTAGCCAATACATGTTTTTGATGGGTATATGTTCGCTAGATTTCACGTAGCGAACATATGCTTTACGAAACATCTTAGATAAACAGGGCTGCTTAGCTGCCCTTATACTAAATCAAACGACCTTTTTAGTTTTATCATTAATAAGTTCTACCTCCTGATTTATGGCTATTTTCTTAGGCTTAATCGCTTCTGGTATCTCTTTAACCAGATTTATCGTTAATAACCCATGATTAAGACTCGCACCGGTTACTTCTATATTTTCGGTAAGGTTAAACTTACGTTTAAACATCCGATTAGCAATGCCTTGATAAAGGAATTTGTGTTTATCTTTATCATTATCGTCTGTGTATCCTTTATCTCCAGAAACAGTAAGGACACCTTTTGCTACATTAATATCTAGTTCATGCTCAGAAAATCCTGCGACAGCTATAGTAATTGAATATTTATCTTCGCCATGAATTTCAATGTTATAAGGTGGATAATTTGGTACTTTGTTATCGTCACCTAATAGACTACTAAATAAAGGAACAAATCTGTCAAAGCCAATAGTGCTGCGATAAATAGGAGTTAAATCGATAGTATTCATAATATATCCTCCAAAGAAGTAATATAAAATAAACCAGGGTGTTGAAAGAGAGACTTTCAGTGAAACATTCTTCCTTTCAATGAAACGCTCTTCTTAGGAATTATTTTATATAATAAAGCGATCTTTTTTCAAATATTTATTTATAGAATTTTTTTATAAGTAAATAATCATATGGAATATCTCATTGGGATGTTTGATGGTCGGCAACTACGTGCCTGAAATAATGATTGAAGGGAGTTTTTCACGTAGCGAACTATTTTTCTGTGCTTAATCTTAAACGAGCGTTATGCGCAGTGGAACGGAAGTAGAGAATGACACTAAATGAGTAGATGCACTAACTCACTTTGGGGCAAATTTGGCTTAGCTCAATTGCACTAAGCCAAAACTGGACAGAAATAGGTTTCGGAAAATCGAATTTTAGCAATCAACGAATTACTTCAGGGGCTCTTCTCCGCTTAGCTTAGCTGAGTTGTTGGGAGATTATGAAGATAGTAAGGTTGCTCTCGATTATATTTCGATATGATTAGTTTCAAAGATATCAAATGTTGTACTTTTTGATAAGGAAAGTGCTATATTACCGTTTTTTTTTCACTTAGATATTCAAAAAATTTACAGGTAGGTACAAAAATGATTAAGACTGTTATTCCTCGTCTTGCTTTAATAGCTTCGGCACTGTTACTCTCCGCATGCAGTACACAACTACGTACTGTGCGATTGGGTGAACCAGTAGCTCCTAAAGCAATTTCCGGAAAGTTTTTCTTTATCAGTCACTCTACTGCTAATGTTGGTGATGTAATACTTACTGAAGGAGAATACTTAAAAGATGCTTCGGATCTCCAGTATGAAATGTTCCGTGTTAAAAAGAGTACGACAACAAGCGTAGAGCATAAAATGAGTACGTTTAAATTCTCTATTCCAGCAGGAGATTATCTTCTGCGCAGTAAAACCCTTGAAGGCAGCTATTATTCAGCACCAGTGCCTTTCGCTGGCTTAGAGGGAACTCCAGCAGGGTACGGAGGCTTGTTTGTACCAAACGAAACTTCAGAGGCCACAGAGCTTTATTGGCATTGGACTCCTAATAAAAGTAACGTATACCAGGCTAAATTGACATCACCGATAATAAATGGCCAAGAAATTTCAGGTCCGGGCGCAACATTGACGTATGTTGGAGTCGCTGCTGATCAAATCCGTTTCGCCTATAAAGAATTTTCTGAAAAAGGGATCGCGACACCAGCATTTACTCAAGAGGTCATTCTTGATTATAAGCCTGGTGGGACTTATACATATAAAGGTGCGCAATTTATTGTTGAAAAGGCTGATTCTACACACATTAACTTTACGATACTTCGACCTTTATAAATGCCATTCAGTAACTAACTACAAGCAATTAAGCTGTAGTCGTTTATTGAAATTAGCCTCCTAATTGGAGGCTTTTTAGATCTTGGGATAAAACCGTAATTCTGGATGGATAACTGCTCTAAGCTACTTTGGAGCAAATTCGGCTTAGCGTTATTGCACTGGCCAGATCTGGATCTGGCCAAATTAGCGGTGAAAAAATAAATAAGGCTTCCAATATCAATTTAGAAGCCTTATTTTCGTAAGTAAATGCGTAGGTCTATAACTTATATTTTAGGTCATAGCCTACTCGTATAATTTAAAACAATGTGTAATTACGCTTGAGCGGGTGTCATACCTTCAGCTTCTTTACTCTTCTCAAGCATCTTACGAATAACAAATGAGGCTAGGAATGCGACAAATACCATCACAACTGCTAAACCTGTTAATAGGCTAAAGTAGTCACCGTAAACTGTTTGCACCACTTCTTGCGTGATCTCTTGACCCTTCTCCATCGCAATTGAAGTAGAGAATACCGCACCAACGATACCACTCATTGCCATAGCGACTGAATATAAACTTACCGAGAAATTCTCAATGTGTTTCGGTGAAACAGACAAGATGAATGCCACAACCATACTACCAACAATCACTTCAGCAAATGCTTGGAAAAAATGAATCAACATAAATATTTCAGGACGAATCACAGCATCTTCACCGACATTCAACACTGCCATAGTAAGAATACCAAACGCGATTGCCGTTAAGATAAATGCGAAACCGATTTTCGTTGCTGTCGTAAAGTTAATATTTCGTTTTTCAAGTGATAAGAAGACATATACGATCACCGGACCACCAACGATACACCAAAGTGAATTCATTGCCATTGCCGCTTCAGGTGCAATTGGAATAAACCCGAACAGGTCACCGCGCATAGTATTAATTGTTACCATGGTCATTGAAGTCATCATTTGGCCGTAATAAACAAAGAAAGCCGTTGTTAATACAGTCATGATAAGGATAGTCCCCATCTTTAATGCATCTGCACGTTCTGATTTCAGCATTAATGAGATGAAGTAAAGGATCGCTGATGCACCAATTGCGTAGATAATATTCTGGCCAATATCCATATTTGAAAACATAAAGAATACTAAACCAATCATTGCAACAGACAACGCTGTGAATGCAATCCAGTTTTTGGGGCTTACCGGCGCTTGCTCAATTTCAGTACCAACTGTTAATAACGGTTTACGTGAAACGACGAGAATAGCAAAAGCAATGAAAGCCATCGCAGCAGATAACATGAAGCTGCCATTAAAACCAATTGCAAGTACGAACATTGGGAATAAATATTGACCTAAAAAGGCACCTATATTGTTAACTGAATAGTTAACAGGGTAACCGTTTTCAAAGTCTTCTTCACTTGCAAATGTACGCTTGTACAGACTTGGATATGAAGGCGACATAAGACCACGGCCGTAACTTGCTAGCGCAATACCAACCAGACACAATTGTACATTACCTGCCGATGCACCGAAAACAAGTAAGCCATAACCTATAGCAAAGGCAAGATAAGCAATCGTTAACGAGCGATAAGCACCTAAAAACTTATCAGCAATGAAACCACCAGCAATAGCAAACAACGGACCAATAGCTGAAAATGCACCAACAACCATCATGGTGTCAGCTTCGCTATACCCCAAATCTTCTAAAAAGAAGCGGGTTAAAATAATCATTACGCCGTAAAAAGATAAGCCAAAGAGCATTTGGCAACACATCATAGATTTATTCAGTCGATTCCACATAACTTAATCTCTTTTATTATGGATAAGTAAAGAAAGGTAAACTCGACGAGATATTAACACTTAAGGAGTATCCAGTTAGAGGTTAAGATCGCAAAAATAAACACAGAAGCATTACTTTTAACTGCCAGCGCGCAGATAGACAGGTCGTATATAACGAAATAATATAATTATGCAGTTTAATATATTCACGCAGATCGAATCAATACCATACAATACTATTGAATAACTAAACCTAGAACTGAAGATCAATAAATGAACAAAAAACCACTAATCAGTTATAATTAAGACTTGCGGTATAAATAGGCAAACTATGACTTCTCGATTAAAACCAGCACAGGGTTTTACCCTTATTGAACTTGCTATCACGATTATCATTTTGGCGACACTAGCTGTAATTGCGGTCCCAAAATTCTTAAATTTCCGTGAAGATGCAGAAATAAGCCGTGTTAAAGCCGTGGCAGCCGCTTACCAAGAAGCGGTTAGTTTTGTACAAATTCGCTACCAAATTTTAGGTTTAAGCTCGGATATGACAAATATACCAGGCTATGCCGATGGGACTATCGATGTAAACCCAAACGGTTTTCCATTGGGTATTAATAAAGGTAATCGCCAAGGTTTTATAAAAAATACTAAAAATATTGGGAAAGGTAATCAAGGTTGTGTTTCATTATGGAATATCTTGTTATTAGATCCACCTTCAGTATCCCTAAATAAAAATGATGATACTGATTTTACCGCCTATCGCCATCGTGCTGATAACGGTAGTGGAAAAAGCCAGTGCAGCTATATTTTGAGAACGCTCGGAGATACGACGAATAATCCTGCGGATGCTAAAATCTTGATTAATTATGACTCAGAAACCGGACGCGTCATTGCTATTTTTAGGGATTAATTATATTAATAACGGGTGATGGTGCACTACCATTTATATGTATTTAGTGTTATTCGTCAATTGTAATACAAATATTGCCAATACTGTACTCAACACATTAAAACAGGAATGTATTGCTCAAACACGTCTTAATACTGAAAGCTCACCTATCAGTTCGCAATCATTCTTCTTCGATAACTTCTCCACATCTTATAAATAATCATAAAATAAACTGAACTTTAAATGGTAATGATAACAATTATCAGTATCATATGCACATGCGTCACATCCTGAAACAAATATTAAACATTAAAGCGAGATATAGTCTAAGGATGAAACAACTAGGCGTGTTTTCTAACGTGGTAATTAACACTGAATAACCCACTAGCATAATTTTAATTATTATAAATCAGCATTAATATAGGATGTAGTATGCTCAAATCTAAACTAGCTAAAGCCATTAGCTTGTCATTAAAACCGCAATATCTAATGATGACTCTTCTCGCAACCTCAACGTCTGTCTTTTCATCAGAACAAGATGTAAATAAAGCCGTAACAGAAGACGAACAGGTTACGAGAGTAGTCGGAATTAAACAGACTTTAACCAGTAATATAGCCCAATCAACCATGCGTTCAGAAGCAGACTTGTCTACTGTCCCCCGCTCGGTACAAGTGATTAACGCCGAAGTAATCGAGCAACAAGATGCTTCAAGCTTGAGTGACGTCGTGCATAACGTAAGTAACGTGACAGAGCACAATAACTTTGGTGGTACACGCGATTTATTCAAAATCCGTGGTTTTGAAGCCAATGTTTATGAAGATGGGACTCGAGTTTATGGGCTAGCTCAAGACAAAGCTGTGATTGAAGACCTCCAATCTGTTGAAGTAGTAAAAGGCCCTGAATCCGTTCTATATGGAAATATGAGCCCTGGTGGCTTGATTAATTTAATCAGTAAACGTCCAATGCCAATCTCGAAAAATCAAGTTAAAGCAACAATGGATGAGCACGGTAAGCAACGACTTAGTGTTGATTTTACTGGTGCAGCCAATGACAGTGGAACCCTGCTTTATCGTCTTGTCGGTGTATTTGACGATTCTGAAAGCTGGCGTGATGCTTCTGACAGCAAACAAGTATTTATTGCACCAAGCCTTAGTTGGTTAGTCACTGACGATACGACACTCACGTTCTCTTATAAATACAACAATGAAGAACTTCCTTTCGATCGTGGTACGCTAGCTGTTCGTAACAGTACAAATACTGGTTGGGAGTTCCTAGATATTGATAATAAACGTCTGGGCACTGATTTCTCACGCCAGGAACGTGAAGTCCATAAGTTTGGTTTCGACGTTGATCATACCATCAACGACTACTGGTCTATACGCTTTAAAGCACGTAATTATGAGCGAAAAGCCTCAGCTGAACGTGTACATTTTTATGCATCTTCAAATGCAGCCATGACGCCTTATAAACCACGTGGTGCACCATTTGCCGTTCCACTTTACCAAGAAGATAAAAACAATTATGCTTTTGATGGTAATATCAACCGCTATATTAACGGTAGTCACCAGTCCAGTAATACTCAATTATACTCTTTGGAAAATAACATTGAATTTAACACGGGTGAAATCGAACATCGTGCAATCATAGGGGCTGATTACACTCACTATAAAGAAGAAGAACAACAGTCTGCTTCAGCGAGTTGGAGTAAAGTAGACCTTGCACCCTACGCGACATATGCACTCCGAACACCTAATGCACATAGTGGAAGATATAATTATTATACCGATGATCCTTCTCAAGCGGCTCATCCCGGCGATATGTATAACATTAAAGAAGTTAATCTGGAGCTAACTGAATATAGCGTCTTTGCTCAGGACTTAATTAAATACGACGACTGGAGTTTCGTACTTGGTGCACGCTATGACGTATTTGAAGCCGAGAATACGGAAACTTGGGATAAAACCTTCATGGCAAAAGCGAAGGCAATTGGTGTCCCACTGAAGAATTCTTCATCAGAAAGTCCTAAAGAAAAAAACATCAGTGTACAAGCGGGTGTTTTGTATAAATTAAACCGCCAAGTATCCTTGTTTGGTAACTTTACTGACTCTTACCTACCGAATCAAAAATTTGACAGCGTTGCAAAAGAATGGGTTAAAGCCCAAAACGGCAGACAATTTGAAGTCGGTAGTAAATTATCGTTATTAGGTCACAGACTCAACTTGACTACTTCAGTCTTCCGTACCGACCTTAAGAATGTTGCCTACGCTGGTGATATAAAAGGCAGCTACGACGTATACAAACAGAAAAGCCAAGGGTTCGAGATTGATGGTGATTATGCGATCACAGATGATCTAATCGCCCTATTCTCATATGGCTATACTGATGTTGAGTTCGTAGACGCTCCAGATAGCGTAAGTAAACCAGTAAACGTGCCTAAAAATAATGCAAGTCTTTGGTTAACATATCAAGCAAGCCATGAATGGGGTGTTGGCAGTGGCGTTCGTTATGTTGATGATCGTGCAGGTAACCGTCGTAAAGATTATGACTATACCCTAGATGCTTACACGCTAATCGATGCAGCTGTTTGGTATGCACCAGACTTTGCAGATAATGACCTTAAACTTCAATTAAATGTGAAAAACTTATTTGATAAGGACTATTACACAGCTGGCTCAGATTCGACGCAAAACGCAGTGTACTTAGGTTCACCAAGAACAATTTCATTGAGTGCAGCATATAACTTTTAATATTGTAGAATATGAATGATTAAGACAAAGGGATTCAATGAGTCCCTTTTTTAGCTTAACACGATTGATTTTTAAGGTTACTTAAAAAGTGGGGTTGGCGTCACGCCTAACCCCTGCCATTCAAAACAATACCGTTCTGGCGACTGCCGTTTAATCTTCTTCACAAAATGAGGTTTCGGAGTACCGACAGCGATAGCAGCCACGACCTGATCATCAGGTTTCATGCCAAACATAGGTTTAGTATTATCATTAGCCAAAAATGTATACCAAAGACCGCCATAACCCATTAAATGCAGACCATTCATGATATTCTGAGCAGCGGCTCCGACGCACAAGCGTTGGTCCCACAATGATACTTTATGCTCAGGATCAAGATCCGTTACCACCATAATCATCATAGGGACTTCTGCAATTTCTCTTGCAGAACGGTACGCTTTATCTTTAAGCTCACCATTATCACTTTGGCGTTTGTATAACTCCAACGTCAGATCACCTAGTTTTTGCATGTTATCACCACGGGCAACAATAAAACGCCAAGGCTTCACATTACCGTGATCTGGTGTTGTCATCACTAAGTCAAACAAATTCCGAAGCTCTTCTTCAGATGGCGCAGGATGGCCTAACTTAGATAAGCTATATGAACGGCGATCAAGCAACGATTCCAATGGATTCATTATTAAATTCCTTTTCTTGTTTATCATATATATTTTCAGCTGACAGCCAATGACCAACAGACTGACACTGTACCTGTCTACCCAGATCTAATATTAATACTTGATGGCATAGTGCTTGAAGTAAGGTTAAGTCATGGGTAATCAATACTAGGCTGATTTGACGTTTTTCCTGAATCGACTTAAGTAACGTTATCATTCGGTATCGATTTTCCTGATCTAACGCTGTAGTGGGTTCGTCTAAAATTAATAACTTAGGTGACAGAATTAAGGCTCTCGCGATCATAATACGCTGACGTTGTCCGCCTGATAATTGATGTGGATAACGGTTTAAAAACGCTGTAGGTAAACCCACATCAGCCATGATCGTATCGAGTCGAGATGATATATTTTCTGTTTGTAATTGAGCCAAACATCCTTCTGTGAGTGTTTGGGCAATCGTTAGCCTAGGATTTAAGCTAGAGGCGGTATCTTGAAATACGAATTGTATTTTATGCCGATGGAGTCGTAACATTCGACGCTTTTCATTAAGCCAATCATGACCATCAAAATGGATAGAGCCTGTCGCATGGACAAGTCTTAATAACGCTTTCGCTAACGTGGACTTTCCTGAACCACTCTGACCTATAATTCCAATACTTTCGCCTTCATTCAACGAAAAATTAATGTTATCCAATAACCTCTGCGGTGCACTCCACCAGCCTGTAGACTTAACATCAACAGTTAAGTTATTTACATTAAGCAAGGTTCGCTTACTCGGAGAAACAGGGGGATCAAAATGCATAGCTCTCAACAAGGCTTGCGTATATTCATGCTTAGGCGTGTTGAATAAAAGTAAGGCTTGGTTATGCTCGATAACCTTACCCTGTTGTAATACCATCACTTGATCTGCAACTTGTCTTACCATGTGTAAATCATGCGAGATGAGAACGATAGCCATGCCTGTTCGAGCTTGGATCTGCTTTAGCAACAGCAAAATTTGCTGACGCACCTCGGGATCAAGTGCCGTCGACGGCTCATCTGCAACAAGTAACGTAGGATTATTCACAATCGCCTGCGCAATAAGCAATCTTTGCCTCTGCCCTCCAGACAGTTGATGTGGGTAACGTGTTTTTAAGTCTGAAGATAAACCGACTTGTTCAAGCAACCCATCAATACGTTGATTTAATAACGCAGTATTACCCGCTCTAAATGGCGTACCCGATTTATAATGTAATGCAATTGCTCGTTTAAGCAGCCAATCGACACGTTTAACAGGGTTGAGTGCTGATAAGGGTTCTTGCGACACCATTCCAATCTGCTTTCCTCTCACCTTCTGCCACTGCAGTTCAGAAAAAGTGCGGCTATTATGCCCATTGATATTAACAGATCCACTCGCCACTCCCGCTGTAGGTTCAATACCAAGTAATAACTTGGCTAATAGGGTTTTTCCAGCACCACTTTCGCCAACCACAGCTAAAGTTTGTCCCCTATCAACTTGAAAACTAATGTTATCTAGCAGCTTAGCTTTTCCAATAGAATAACTTAGTCCTTCAACCTTCAGCATGATCTTTATCCTTATAAGGGCTCAACCATTCTTGTATTGCTTCACTCATCAGCACGACTAATGTCACAATGAGTAAAATAGCACCACAGCCCGTTAACCCTAACCAAGGGGCGTGCAAGTTGTTTTTACCTTGCGAAATCAACTCCCCCAAAGAAGGGTAACCGACAGGTAATCCGAACCCCAAAAAATCTAACGTAATTAGCGAACCTAAAGCCCCAGAAAATACAAACGGCAAACTACTTAATGTAGCAATAAGTGCATTTGGCATAATGTGTCGCCAAATTACTCGCCAATCAGGAACACCAACAATAAGCGCCGACTGGATATATTCCAACTGACGTGTTCTTAATACTTCGGCTCGAACTAACTGCGCTAAATAATGCCAACCAAACAAGGCCAGAATCATACTTAAGGTGAAGAAACTAGGCTGAATAAGACTCGATACAATCATCACAACAAACATCACGGGAACCGAGCCCCAAATTTCGCTAACACGCTGACCAAACAGATCAACTACCCCACCAAAATACCCTTGTAACGTACCTGCAACTAACGCTAACAAGGCAATATTGACAGTAATAAAGAAGGAGAATCCAAGGCTAATACGTATACCATAAAGAAGCCGAGCAAAAACATCTCGTCCCTGATCATCCAATCCTAACCAGTTTTCGGATGTTGGAGGTGACGGATAACTAAGCTCATAATTAATGGTACTGTAGCTGTAATGCACAAATGGCCATAACGCCCAGCCTTGCTTTGCAATCTGTTCACTCAAAAAAGGATCGGTATAGTCCGCTTCTGAATCAAAATCGCCACCAAACTGAGTTTCGGGATAACTGACTAAAATAGGAAAAAACAACTCTCCTTTATAGCTAATAAGTAGCGGTTTATCATTCGCGATTAATTCTGCAAACAGACTAACAAAGAACAATATTAAAAAGATAATCGCTGCGTATTTACCTCGTTTTAGTGTACTCAATCGACGGCTGTTCTTCTTTGAATTATCAGGTAAATTTACATCATCTTGGCTAATATCCATCATCCGTTCACCTCGGAAAAATCAACGCGAGGATCAACCCAACGATATATTAAATCACCAACCAAATTCAAAACAAGACCCAGTAACGAATAACAATATAGAATACCTAATACCACTGGGTAATCTCGTTCCAATAACGCCTCAAAACCTAACAATGCAACACCATCTAATGAAAATACGATTTCAACGAGCAAGGTGCCACCAATAAAAATAGACAGTAAATCTGAAGGTAAGCGAGCTACGATCACTAAGATACTATTAGGTAATACATGATTGAAAATTGCGCTTGTCCGACTTTCCCCCATGCAAATAGCCGTATCTAAATAAGGTTGAGCCATTTGGTCAATAATAGAATTACGTGTTAAGACAGTTAACGAAGCCAATCCACTGGCAACACAGGCTGCAACAGGTAAACATAAATGCCAAAAGTAATCGAGGATCTGCCCTGTAACGGATAAATCAGCATGATTTGCAGAAACCAGTCCCCGCAGCGGAAACCAGCTAAAAACACCACCAGCAAATAAAATCAATAACATAATAGCAATAATAAAAGTCGGCACTGCATAAGCGATAAACAGCAGTAAGCTTGATGTCGAATCAAACATACCACCTTGTTTATTCGCCTTCATCACCCCTAATGGTATTGCGATTAAATAGGTTAGGAACAAAGTCCAAAACCCCAAGGATAAAGAAACTGGAAGCTTAGAAAAAATTAATTCAGTAACAGGGCGCTTACTAAAATAACTGCTTCCTAATTCGAATGATAAATAACGACTGAGCGTTTCAGTATAGCGTTGCCATATAGGCTTATCAAAACCATATTCTCGCGCAATTTTGTCTCGCAACTGGTCATCAATAAGCTGACCATTCGTTATTTGGTCAGTCTCATCGAAAAGCGCGTTTGCCGAACTATCAATACCTTGCTGCTTGGCGAAGGCAGCCTCTACAGGCCCACCAGGCAACCACTGAAGCAAGAAAAAATTTAACGAGATAATAATAAACAGCGTCGGAAATACTAACAGCAAACGACGAATAAAATAAAAATTAAGCATATTACTTCGAGCGCTCATCCCACCAGAATTCAACTTCATAACCATATTTTGGTGCTTGTAACGGTTTTTCAATATAGTTCTGATAAGCAACTAACTGAAAGTTACGCGCCCACAATGGTAAATAGTAATAATTCCATTTCAATACCCGATCTAATGCGCGTCCGTATGCTTGCGTATCCACATAACGGTCTGACTGAACAAGTCCTTCAACAAGGTTATCAATAGCAGGATCTTTAATACCACTGATATTATAACTTGAAGCAACACCCGCAAATTCAGATTTAAGTGATGAACGTAACTCAGTATTTGGCGGAATTCGAACCTTATATTGACTTGGGGTCATATCAAACTGACGTTGCATTAATAATTTATAATATTCAGTACCTGTTTTGATTGTTATGTTTGAGCTAATACCCAATTTTTTCAATGTTTGAATATAAGCGCCGATTGCAGGTTTCATGGCTGGCGATGGTAATAAGAAGTTAATCGTCATCACCTCGCCCGTCACACTATGGACCAACTTATTATTTTTAACTTTCCAACCTGCCTCTTTTAATAAGGCTTGTGCTTTTAATAAATTCTTACGGTTACGACCTGAACCATCTGTGCTTGGTAGTGTAAATTCACTTGATAATACCTGTTCCGGCAATTGCGCAGACAATGGTATTAATATTGCTTTTTCCTGTGCAGAGGGTAATCCCTCTGCAGCCAAAAAGCTATTGTTAAACAGGCTTGTAGCGCGAGTGTATTGATTATTAAATGCTTTTTCATTTAACCACTCAAAATCAAATGCGGTGACCAAGGCTTCTCGCGTTCTGCGGTCATCAAATTTAGCCTGTCTTAAATTAAATACCATCGCCGTAACAAAAGAAGGTGCGTCATAATTAATCTTATCTTTAACAACCGTTCCAGCGCTAAAAACGTCACCTTGATATAACTTATTCCAGCGTAATAAATTCGTTTCAGCAATATAATTTACATCATTGGTTTTAAGCGCTTGCACTGCTGCATTACGATCGCGGAAATACTCTACTTTGATATTCTTAAAGTTATATTTACCCTTATTAACAGGTAAGTTTTTACCCCAGTAATCATCTCTTAGTTCATACACAATCCTGCGACCAGGATCCACCGAGGTTACTTTATAAGGGCCTGAACCAATAGGTATATCAAGCGATGGCTGCGTAAAGTCTTTATGTTGCCAGATATGCTTTGGCAATACAGGTAAGTTACCCGAGTTTAAGATTTGTAAACGGCTACCATCACCACCAAAATTAATCTTTACCGTCAAAGGATCAATAACTTCAACCGACTTAACCATTTTAAAACGTGATTTAATATTACTTAAACCACTTTCACGATACAGATTTAACGAGTACGCCACATCTTCAGCAGTAACAGGATAACCGTCACTAAACTTTGCTTCTTTTCTTAGAAAGTAAATAACCGAAGAATAATCATCAGCAATTGTCATCTTTTCAGCTAACCAACCATAACGTGTTTTAATCTCATCTTTATCGTGACCACGAACAGTTAGGCGATCATAAAGCCAGAATAATCCTCTCGGTTTTTTACCTAAATCGATAAATTGATGTAAAGAATCAAAGCTTCCCATTTCCGCCATCACCAACTCACCTTGTTTGGGCGCATTAGGATTCGCGTAATCAAAATTGCTAAAGTTCTCGGTATACTTTGGTTCACCATACAAGCTGATACCATGACTGGTATATTCGGCCAACACAGGGTGACTAAATGTTGCGATTAAAACTAACGCGCCCCCTAATAACCCACGAATAGATTGTTGTATGTCCATTAGCTAGCTTGCTCCATAGTTAGTTCATTCACATCATTTTTAACGAGGGATAGTTGCCCTGCATCAACACGGTATAATTGATCTGCAAGGTGGAAGTAATGATCGTCATGTGTAATGGCGATAATCGTTTTACCGCGCGCTTTAAGCTCTGGCAGTAACTCGGTATAAAAAATACGTCGGAAGGTAGGATCCTGATCGGCAGCCCATTCATCAAGTACAATGATGCTGCGATCTTCAAGGTATGCCAATAATAATGCCAAACGCTTGCGTTGCCCTTGAGATAACTCTGTTGTGCTAAGACGACCATCAACAACTTCAACTTTATTATTTAAAGCGAGTTTCGTTAGGTAATGTTCAACCAGTTCTGGATCGGGCTTAACCCCATTTTCATTAATAATTTTTTTAAATAAATAAAAATCAGCAAATACCACAGAAAAATGATTACGATACCAATCCATATTATGCTCATTAATCACAGTATCAGAAAATGTGATGGTTCCACGGTGTGCACTATATAAACCGGTAAGCAGGCGTGCGCAAGTTGACTTACCACAGCCATTCCCACCGACCCAGAAAATCAACTCGCCTTGATTAATAGTTAAATGAATTGGCCCAACGGAAAAACCTGATTCGCCATCTTCACTCGGGTAATTATATTCAACTTGGTCTAGCTTAAGTGTTTTCCATGACGTCTGAAGTGCAGGCAATGAATTCAGTTCATTTTTGTCTTCAGCTAAATCTAATGATGATACTTTGGCATAAGCGACAGAACCAATGATAAGCGCAGGTAATGAACCAACAAATCCCGCTAAAGGCGAACGCAAGAACAGAATTGCCAATGCATAACCAGTCACTTGTTCCGATGTCCCAATCTGGAATTGGGTATGCATAAGTAAAACAAGTGCAATCAAAAGTAATACCGATGTATTTATCCAACTGCCATTTAGAACATTAAGTCGGTCTGCTTTTGTATCTAAGATTCTCGCTTGTTCTACTGAAGGCTGTAATTGAGAATGATAAAAAGACGCACGGCGTTCTTGACTTAATTTAAGCTCATTACGGCCTTGTAGCATGGCATCATAACTGTCAAATAATACGTCATCATTTTCTCGTACTCGTTTTTTATAATCACGAGATGCGATCATTAGCCGGCGACCGAAAAGAATCGATACAGTACTCATCACAAGCGTTGCGATAAAAAATGTCGCAGACAACCAAAACAAATACGCGTACGTAAATAGTACAACCGACGCGCCAAAAACAACAAAAGGTAAACTATTAAACGCTTGGCTGATAGCGGTTATGTCTTTGGTTAAAGTCGCAAGAATAGTTGGCTGCCCTAACTGATCAATCCGCTCAACAGACATATTCATTAATCGGCGACTAATACTCAGCCTTAGCTCATATACAACACGATGACCTAACCGAGTAATCTGAGATTGAGAAATATAACTTAGTCCAAATAATAGGAATATGAGAACAAAAAATAAAGTGATTGGAAAATCAGCACCGACACTTAATCGACTAATCGCTTCATTAATAAATGCGATAACTGATACACCTGCTGCAGCACTTAAAGCACTGAGAAATATTGCGACTATAAATTTTGAATAGTCACCTTTTAATAAAGACAGAATTAACTTCGCGTTCATGATAAACAACACTGCTTGTTAGAGTTATGATAACAACACATTGAAATATTGGTGCTTTACAAAAGCATTAGGATGTTAACACTAATCATTCTTGTTTGCATGTTTGTTTTTTATAAATGAATCAAAGCTTTCTTAATTACGCATTAAGAATAAGCATTAATGTAAATGCCTGTGGATAAAACGGAGGATACTGGATTCTATTATGTGTAAAATGTTAAACTTAGATTATTTAAAAAAATAAATAAATCATGAGGAATAAAGATGGAAATTAGTATTGAAGATGTTATGAATATTGATCTAGATATCGAAAACTTACCTCCAATAGAAGTACAAAAGAATATAGTTGAAGACATCGAACGGTTAATGTCTGAAGGTAAAAGTCAGGCTGAAGCTCTTCACTTTGTATTTTCATATTATAAAATGGGTAACAAAGTTAACTAAGATCGGAATGTTTACATGGCCATATTCGTGTCAAAATTATCTCTACTGACACGAAGCTGTCCCTTTGTGAGTTAGATCTCACCCATGTTTTATTCTCATATAAGGCGTGGGAGCTACTTGTCATATCATAATTTCTCACTCGAGACCGGTTGCTAGTGAAATTTGGATCCGACCTTAACGAATCGTTGGGTGTTTATTGAAACCGCTGTATTGAAGCCAGCCCAACCTTTAGAACACCCGCTTCCACCTTTAGGAGCTGGTATTGGACAAGATGACGACATCGTTTTTCAGGCTATCATTCTAATGGTAGAGTATCTGGAACTAATGTGGTGGGCACATTTTCTTTGAGAGATAATGTAAATTTCACCTCAAATCCACAAATAAACTCTCTAAAGTTAGATGATTGTTTTATTTGGTATTCAGGCGTAAGGGAAGATCGTAGTTTCAAAATTGGCATAGTTCCTTGTAAGTAGCTTACAAGGATGTAATCGTTAAACCATAGGTCCCTGAAATACAGTTATGAAGGCTGCTGAACGATGTCTTTTGGGCGCTGAACAGCCTACCGTAATTGAACTGGATCCATAATCCTATGCGTTATTCAGCCAGTGCCCTAATTTCTCTGCCTTAGTGGTCAGATAACCTTCATTGTGGGGGTTCTTTCCCACTTGAATCGATACACGCTCAACAATTTCAATACCAAACTCACTTAAGGCTTCAATTTTTCTAGGATTGTTAGTCATTAGTTTTAACTTTGAGATATTTAGATGGCTTAATATTCCCTGACATATACCATAATCTCGAAGGTCAGCAGAAAAACCCAGTCGCTCATTGGCTTCAACGGTATCTGCACCCAGATCTTGTAGGCTATAAGCTCGGATTTTATTCAATAAGCCTATCCCACGCCCTTCCTGCCTAAGGTAAAGTAAAATACCGCGGCCCTCTTCAGCAATCATCCCCATGGCTTCATTCAGCTGATATCCACAGTCGCAACGCATACTAAATAGCGCATCCCCAGTAAGGCACTCTGAATGAACTCTCGCTAAAACAGGCTTGCAATCAGAAAAATCACCGAGTGTTAGGGCCACGTGCTCCTGTCCAGTTTCTAAATCTTCAAAGCCATGCATATCAAAAGTAACAAATGGGGTTGGTAAACGACAGGTTTCAATAAAACGAACAGGCATATATCCTCAATACGGTGTACTTATCATTAATTTTAGGGAGGACATTGTCATATACTCAATGTCCTTGTGTAATATGGTTTAGAAATAATTAAATATTAGTTTTTAATTGACATGTTCTTAATATAAATCCCGACGGTAATACCCGGTGTCAGTGAGTTGATTAATATAGCTCTGAGCTTGATCAAATGATAATTTACCGTGCTGCTGTACTACTTCAATAAGTGCATTATCTATGGCTTTTGCTAAATTATCTTTACTACCACAAAGGTATAATGTTGCATCACGTTGGAGTAGGGACCAAACCAAAGCACCTTGTTCTATTATCGCATGTTGCACATAGCGCTTTTGTTCTTGATCTCGTGAAAACACTGTAACCAGTTGACTTAAAACACCTTCGCTTAACCAATGTTCAAGTTCAGATTTATATAAAAAATCCTTCTTGGAATATCGTTCTCCAAATATGAGTAATGTTTCTGATTTTATTTGTAATTCAGTTTGAGCTTTCTGTTGTCGCTCTAATTGCTGTAAGAAACCAATATAAGGTGCTATCCCAGTACCTGCACCGATCATTATGACGGGTGTATCTATTTCATCAGCTAAGTGAAATTCTTTATTAGACCGAGTGAATATATCAACGATATCACCAGGTTCACAACGACTCAACCAGTTGCTCATCGTACCAAAATGCATTCTATTTTCATGTTCATAAGCGATATCTCTTACACATAAACTGACTTGCGAAGCACTTTTACCGTCACTATTTTGATCGCTGGATGCTATGGAATAAGCGCGTGCCGTTTGCTCTGATAATGCATCACATAATTCGCTTAATGTGATATACCCTACTTCTCCGCAATCCTGTAATACATCTAAAACATCACGACCGTAAAGGTAATCGGCAAGTGCTTTTTTGTTACGGATCTTTAGTTTTTCTTTTAAGTTAGCATTATTTGATTTATTGGCTAGCGTGCGTAGTAAGCTTTTGCTTAACAAACGTAATTCTTTGCCCTGTAATTGTTGTGACGCCTGTTCATCACCAAACCAGTCTGTAATATCTTGTAGTAACTCAGATTTATGGTTTGGTACTACATATAATAAATCACCGGCCCGATAATTCATTCCACTGCCATCAATATCGAGATCTATCTTATAGACACCGGCAGAACTGGAATTTAAGCGAGTGACATTAATTATTTTAGCTTGATGTGGCTTAGTTTCACTATAAGGCTCGACTCTGAGCATTAACTGATGACCAATCGTATCGTCACCTGCCACCACTGCATTGACTGTATCGACCCATTGTGTGAAAAAATTACGATAATCCAAGTCAGCGTCTACTCTATTAATAGCTCGGATAGCACCTTTATCGTGTAACTGCGCATCGAGTTGTTGGCCGAATTGACAAAAATTGGTATATGCTACATCACCTAAAGCAAAAATAGCATATTGAAAGGGAGCCAAAGTGTTAAGGCTTGCCAACTGTAACGCAAAGTCATCGGCATTGCCTGGAGGCTCCCCATCACCAAAGGTACTGGTGATCACCAGTAACAAATCTTTGGTGGATAAATCATTTATCACTAAATTGTTGAGAGTAACTAATTCCAATTTAACGGAAGATAGAAAGGGTAGCTCGCAAAACTGTCTGGCCAAGCGCTCTGCATTACCAGATTCAGAGCCATAGCTTATAATAATCCGTTCGAAATTAGTTTTCATCATTACTCTCCGTAGAAGTCGTCAAATACTTCTTTAGATAATTCAACGCTGTCAAAATCACTCATTAGATCATTAATAACTCGACGAATGCTGATATATTCTGTGATGTTACCTGCATCATCAAAGATAGGTTGTACTGTTGTATCTACAACATACAAGCTGCCACCTTTACCTACGTTTGGTATAATACCCGTCCAGATTTCACCATTTTTGATAGTATCCCACATATCTTTATAGACACTTTTTTCGATTGATTTATGGCGTACTAAATTATGTGGAGCACCGACTAACTCTTCTCTGCTATAACCAGTTAACTGACAAAATAAATCATTAACATAAGTAATGTTGCCTTGAAGATCTGTTTTAGATACGACTAAAACCTTATCGAGGGCTGTTAAAACTTGTTCTGAAATTGAAGTTTGCATCTATAAATACCTTTTTGTAATACGAATTTTGTGAATTCGTCATCACTATATTATTGATGCATTTTAAATGCAACAATAATATAGTTCGTTAATCAAAAATATTTTTATGTAAGCATTTAAGAGTTAAGTAGAATTAATAGTTGCGACTTCAAGATTCACAATCAGCAAACCGCATGAAGAGTATCTTCAAGGCTTCATAACGCCTTCGTCGGCTTGTCCTTCTCCTCTCTGATATCGCTTGGGTATAGACATCATTTTTATTTAGACGTACTTATGGATATAAATCCCTGTTCGTTCAACGGTTTAAGTTGAAAAAACATCAATACTTTGCTGATTTTTTTAACCCTGTATTTTTCAATTCCTTCTTTGCCTTGGCGAGTTGACCATTTAACTAAGTCATCGCGAACTTCATTATAATTGAAGTAAGGTACAGACTTGCCACAAGATGCTTGAACCATTTCTATATCTAAAATAAATATTTTTCGGGCAGCCACACTTTGTGGGAATAGCACGCAGTATTTATCCCATTCAGATCTTTTTGATGGATTACTTTTGCATTGCCATATCGCTTATTTCTACGCCTTGGAAATTGATAAACTCCATACCGTAATAGCCGTGTATTTAATTGCTTAAACCACCAGCATTTATTACCAATTGCATTAATAAATGGTCAATTGAACAAATCGGCTCGTTGCTAGGCCCAAGTAATTATGTTTAACACTCGAAAAGCTGTCATACTAGCGCCATAAAATTTAGTATTTTGATGACTAAGATTAAAGTGAGAACAAAATGATCAATATTTACCGTGTATCTTTTCCTGATGGTAGCGTTTATATCGCATCGAAAAAAACACCACCAGCAAACGCAGTAAAAAGCTATGAATGGGCTAAAGGTCACGCAGACCCGACACGTCCATTGGTTGCAGCTTACCTGAAAAGCAAAGGCCAAAGCACGTTAGAACTACTTCATTCAGACTTAACACCTGATATGGCTAAAAAATTAAAAAGAAGATATATCGTCGAAGCAAGACAAGCAAAGCAATTCGTTATTACCTAATTGATGCTGTAAACCTGCTTTCCCAAGCAGGTTTTTATCTACCCTCCTTTTGCTTTACCCCCTAAAACAACCCATTGTAAGTATTAGAAAAACCTAATCTAATTAAAAATAAACCTCGTTATAGCATTTTTATTATGCAATCTATTCCTACGCACGATAATCAAGCCAGACAAAAACATTACTTTAGTTTATTAAACCATAAATTATTTTACATACTTTATTCAGCATTGAGTTCTATAAAATCATGGGCTAAAGTAACTCACCAATTTCAAGGTAATGCATTGTTATTAAAGTGAAATTGCAATTAACAAATGGTACTTCCGTATGCTATTAACTAGATAAATACTAAAACAAGGATGTAATAAAATGAAAGCAAAATCTATCTATTCACTATTATTGTCAGGCGTTATCGCCCTCTCTGTTGCAGGCTGCAGCTCTTCATCAGTAAAACGTAATGCAGACCAAGAATTTCCCCTTGAAGTGACAGCGAGTGCACCTGCATTTATTTTCCCAATTAGCCTGCATGGCGTTCCTGGGGACAGTGCTGAAGTTGGTTTAGCAATCTCTTCAGGTGCAGTATCTGAATACGGTGCATCGGTGATCTCTGGTCAACAGCTTTACAGTGTTGTTGGTAATTTGTCATGGACACTTGGCGAAAACATGCGTCGTCAAGCAAGCCTAGATAAACTAGAAATGACAGGTTCTGCAGAGAAGTATGCGATTGAACTTGATAAGAAAATGAAAACACTGACCAATAAGTTAAAAGCGTCTGGCGTGTTGACGAACAAAGATTACAACTTCAAATATGTTGTTGTGCTACATGTGGATTCATCAGGCGGTATGAACATCCCAATGATGACTAACGTGACAGCTTTCGGTGGCGTCATGGATATGGAAACACGTAAAATCGTATCTTATATCGAAAAAGATCTGACATTATCTCAAGATGCTATTCTTGCGCAAATGCCGATCGAAATGAACAAGATCATTGCTGAGTTATTAGATAAACCCGAAGACGCTTAATCACGTTCTTTAAAAAATTCGTAATTAATGCCTATTACCTCTGACCTGCTGTAATAGGCATTCATCATTGCACAAGTTCACTTAAATACGATAATTAAGCGTGAGTGACTTTATCTTTATCCTTTTCCACACACGGCTGGTCACTTAACACTTCGGCAAGTGTAGAACGACACAAATGCCCCTCAACATCACCATCCACATTTAACACCGGCAATGGTAATTGATTATCCAGCATTTCAGGAATCACAGTTTCCAGTAACGCATCACTTTGCACGCCAGGCACCGCGTCCAATAAAGACGCATCAAGGGCATTACTGTAATCTCTTTTTTCAACATTATCCAAGGTATCTTGTGTAATCACCCCTTGATAGCCATCCTCGTTAACAACATAACCATAATCTTGTTTTGATTTGCGCATTTGCAATACCGCTTCACCGATGGTCTCGGCCGAAATACGGAAAATTTGCGGTTGCATTACCGTTTCCACCGTCAATGCGCGCGCGCGATTTACATCTTTGACAAAGGCTTCAACATAATCATCAACCGGGTTAAGTAAAATATCAACAGGTGTTCCTTGTTGTACCAATACCCCATCACGCAAAATAGCAATGCGATCACCCAGTCGTAATGCTTCATCAAGGTCATGGGTAATAAAGACAATGGTTTTATGTAACTTTTCCTGCAGCTCAATCAACTGGTCTTGCATTTCGCTACGGATCAAAGGATCCAATGCTGAAAATGCTTCATCCATTAACAGAATATCGGCATCGGTACACAAAGCACGTGCTAAACCGACGCGTTGCTGTTGACCTCCGGACAACTGTCTTGGGTATTGATTGGCATAACCATCCAAACCCACAGTTTCCAACCACTGCGTTGCACTTTTCTTTCGTTCAGCGTTCTTGACGCCCTGCACTTGCAAGCCATAACCAATATTGTCTAACACAGTGCGGTGTGGCATTAACCCAAAACGTTGAAATACCATCGACATTTTATTACGACGAAAATCTTGCAGGTCTTTGCTCTTCAATTGCATGACATCACTACCCGCGATTTCGATTTCACCGGCTGTAGGTTCAATTAAGCGGTTAAAATGGCGGATTAAGGTTGATTTACCCGAACCTGACAACCCCATGATAACGAATATTTCTCCCGGATAAATATCTAGGTTAATATCCGACAAACCAACGGTATGACCCGTTTCAGCTAAAATAGCATCTTTTGATTTACCCGCTTTGACTAGCTCGAGCACCTTTTTCTCATTTTTACCAAAAATTTTGTATAAATTCTTAATACGAATTAACGGGCTTTTCTTATCATTCGAACTCATCTTACTGCCCTCCAAAATTTTGTAACGTACGTTTTGCGTAACTTTGCGAAATCCGATCAAAAATAATCGCGAGAACAACAATTGCTAAGCCATTCAATAAACCAAGTGTGAAATATTGGTTGGTGATAGCCTTTAATACAGGTTGACCTAAACCTTTTACGCCAATCATAGAAGCAATCACAACCATAGCGAGCGCCATCATAATAGTCTGATTAATACCGGCCATGATATTAGGCATTGCCAGTGGTAACTGCACACCAAATAAACGTTGCATAGGACTAGCACCATAAGCAGTTGCCGCCTCTAGCACTTCTTTGTCTACAAGACGGATACCTAAGTTCGTTAAGCGAATAACAGGCGGCACAGCATAAATAATAACAGCGATAACACCAGGGATTTTACCGATGCCTAATAACATCACCACAGGGATCAAATACACAAAGGCTGGCATTGTTTGCATAATATCTAAGATAGGTGTAACGACGGACTGAACACGATCAGAGCGAGCCATCGAAATCCCGATAGGAATACCAATAAGCACTGCGAGTGAAGTAGAGACAAGAATAATACTCATGGTTCGCATGGTATTGTCCCACATTCCAAAGAATCCGATGAGGAAGAAGGCTAAGACGACACCTAAGGTTAATTTCCAAGAACGACTTGCCATATAAGCAAAAACAGCTAATACAGCAATTACCAGCCACCAAGGGCTGCCAAGTAATAATTTTTCGAACCAAATAAGAAAACTAAGTAAGGGATCAAAAAATGCTTCGATACTATCACCGTATTCACGCGAAAAACTGCGATAAGCGCCATCCAATGTCTTTCTAATATCAAGTAATTGGCGACGATCTAGCTGCGGTATTTCCGAAAGCCATGAACTGTCTGACATATTATTTATTTCCTAAAATGAAAAAGCCCGATTAAGTCGGGCTATATTTATACCCAAGCTACTTCAAGGAGTACAATCAGCCAACTGAAGTGGTTTGGGTATAGTGAAAGGCTATAGTTCTGAGACTGCTTTCTTAATTTTCTTCGCGGTAGCTGAATCAACCCACTGTGACCAAGTATCTTCATAGTTTGTTAAGAAGTGCTCAACACTGTATTCGCCATCAGCTTGCTCATCTTCCATCCAAGCAAGTAGTTCATTCATCTGATCATTCTTGAATGAGCGGGCTGTAAGGTAAGCCAATGCTTCAGGTGCTCTTGCCGCAAATGTTTCAGTCACGACAGTATCCACAGCAGAAGGTGGGAACATAGTTACTTTAGGTTCTAAACAATCGTCTTGAGTAATGCACTCTTTAAAATGTTTTTCATCTATGCCTGAACCAAAATCAACCTTAACCATATCGTATTTACCCAATACAGCTGTCGGCGCCCAATAATAGCCAAACCAAGCTTCTTTACGCTCATAGGCTTTAGCAATAGAGCCAGATAAGCCTGCACCAGAACCTGGATCAATTAAATCGAACCCGTCATCGGCAAGATCCAGTGCCTCGTATAGATTCGTTGTTGTAATTTGACAATTCCAACCTGATGGACAAATCATAAATGCTGATTTATCCGGGTCTTCAGGGTGCTTGAATAGTTTTGCGTTGGCTTTAATGCCTGCAATAGTTGCTAAACTCGGGTCTTTTTCAACCATATAGGCAGGAACCCAAAAACCTTCTTCACCACCATCTGTCAGTGTGGCTCCAGCATAACGAATTCGCCCTTCTTCAACACCTTTATCAAGGGCTGATTTCATGGAATTACTCCAAAATTCAGGTGCAATATCAGGCTGGCCTTTTTCGATCATAGCTGTTCCGGTTGCCATTGTATCGCCAGGTACGAGTTCGGCATCACACCCAAAACCATGCTCTAAAATAAAGCGATCAATATTAGCAATGATTGTTGCTGAATTCCAGCTCATGTCAGCAATGGTAACACTGCCACATTCACTTGCATTAGCGAAGGTAGAAAGAGATGAACAAGCAAGAAGTAGTGAGGTAGCGAAAGTCTTCCGCATATGAATAATATCCTTATTATTGTAATGAAGTACCACTAACACTACAGGAAATCGCCACTAAAAGCTTAAATAAGTACTAAAAACCGTAAACATGGTTAAAACATCTCACGGTAATTAATACTAGAAACAGGTAAAAACGTTATAAAATCAGTTAAGTAAAAGAGTTACTCTTCCGCCTGAATTTGACCAACAAATAATACTGGCGCAGCATCTAATTTTTCTGCATCCATCATTGAGGCAATCCGTTCGACAGCTGACAATAGCTGACTTTGTTCCCACTCTTCAAGATTTTGATAACGCTTGATGAAATGGTCTTGAAGCGGCTTGGGTGAACTACTCAGTAATAATTTACCTGATTCACTCAGCGACAGATGCACTTTACGTTTATCTGTTTCACTTCGCTTCCTAATCACCAACGCCCGACTCTCAAGTCTGTCAATAATCGTCGTGACTGTAGCTGCACTTAAGGCTATCTCTTTCGCAATGTCTTTCGCCAGTGGCGCATCAAGCATGGCAATATTTTGCATCACCATGAGCTGAGGTCCTGTTAAACCAGACTGTTTATTCAGCTGGCGAGAATGTATATCAATGGCTCTGATCACTTGACGCAGTGATACTAATAATTCTTCGTACTTTTCCATAACCCTTCCATAATTCGCCCCTCATTTTTCGAAACAATAACAGAAATTAGCACCAGACTCATACTGCAAATGTGAAAAAAGCAAAATAACGCCTATACGTTATTTTGCTTTTGTTGTATTCCTAACCACTATCGAACTAATTAACGTATTAAAACGAGCGTGGTGAGTATGCTAGTTCACTAACTCAATTTTATTAAAATCAATTTCATTTTCTTCAGGTGAACGTTCAATCGCTGCAACCGGCTTGGATTTCTTCGCCATAATATAACCAAAACAGCCGATAATCAGTGCGATGGCTAATGCGCCAACCCACTGAATTTGTAAGAAATCCAATTTGAATAATAACGTCAAAGCACTCATTAATACAAGATTACCAATAATGTATTTAGCCTTACCGAAACGTTCTACTGTTAAGTTTAAATTATCAGTATAAAGTCGTATTAATGAATCCAGCGAGTTAATCACAAAGGTGATGCCCACGAATATCATCGCAAGGTTATAAAAACCTGTTGTCGCAATCTCATTCACGCTGTAGTAGTAAAGTACCGAGAACCATACTGCGATTGGAATAGACGGGAAGACCATCATTGCAATCAGTACTTGATAAGTTTTCATACCACCAACAAAACGGGAAGTGAATTGACCAATCATGATGCTCCAAGAGAACCACCAGAATAAGTAAAATTCATGGTAATCATTCATCGGTAAAACAAATTGATGTATATTACCAAAGTAATCGCCAATCAACGCAAAGGTTGTTGTAAATTCACTCACGCTTGATTCTTCAGATAAGAACGCGCCAGCCCACATCATGACAATCAGACCTAAAAATAACCAGGTACTCGCTAAACTCAATATACGTACATAACGAATACTAGTACTTGAGTAAACAGCCGCAGCAATGACAACAAAAACAATCAGATAGAAACTACCAACTATCGTTTCGCCATCACCTAATTCAGGTAAATACCAAGGTAAATTGGTCAGTAATAAATAAGCAGTAAAGGCACAAGTACCTATAATGATGAGGTTATTGATGAATTTAATTAATGGGATCTCGAAGAATTTAACTCTTGGTTCAATGACACAAAAATAGAAACAAGTTAAAAAGTAAAATGCCCAGATCAGAAATGCCCAGAAACCAAATTCAATCGCTAAAGGATTACTAAAGCTGTATTCAGGGCTTGCCGCAAGATTTGCATAACCAGCAAACTCGGTCAGCGGAAACATGATAAGTCCCACGTCCAGACCAGAAGTAAATAGAATCGCGATAAAGGTAAATGTACGTACAGGCGTAACACCCACACACCGCACATTGCCCCAACGAAAAATCACAAATGCAATTGCAACAAAGGTAAATATAATACCTATGCTAAGCCAAGTAGTCATCATTTAAACTCCATGTAAATTTTGTATAAAACATAAATTTAATCCTTTTTTATGTTTTAAATAGCCTAGCTCAACGTTTGAGTCTGCAATCTAATTAAGTCTGTAATCGAGCATTAAGACTGTAATAAAAAACTAAGATTGCATGCACCCTCAAACCTTAAATATCGAATTTCCGATATTTAAACCCTGATGAATTGAGTTTGGCATTAAAGACCATTCAGCCAGAGTGGCTTAGGCTGGTCAGATACCTATGGTTAAGCACTGTCTTGTGGTAATCATAACAATGCAGTCCTTAACAATGTAGTCGTTAAACAGACTCGCGTTTTGGCGCCTGTAATCGTTGCGTATTCTGCCATTCAGGCGCCACAGTTACACAGCTCGCGTCAGCCTCAAGCGGTATATTGCCCAAAATTAGGTCTGCTGCACGCTCTGCCAACATGATAGTCGGAGAGTTAAGATTACCATTAGGGATTGTCGGGAAAATAGATGAATCAACAACCCTTAACCCTTCAACACCGTGTACCCTTGTTTCTGAATCAACAACGGCCATTGGATCTTCACCCATCTTGCACGTACAAGAAGGATGGTAAGCACTTTCTACCGAACTTCTCACAAAACGGTCGATCTCTTCATCCGTTTGAATATCGATTCCCGGTTGGATCTCTTCACCACGGAATTCATCCAACGCTGGTTGACCAATGATTTCACGTGTTAAGCGTACACAAGCCCGAAAACCTTCAATATCCTCGGCATGAGAAAGATAGTTAAACTGAATATGCGGCGCAACATGCGCATCATTAGACACGGCTTTTACAAAGCCACGGCTCTTCGGTTTGTTATGACCCACATGCACCTGAAAACCATGCCCAGCAAACGCTTCTTTACCGTCGTAACGCATTGCAGCAGGTAAGAAATGGTATTGTAAATCAGGCCATTCCAGTCCGGGTTTGGATCGAATAAAACCACAAGATTCAAAGTGATTCGTTGCCCCTAAACCTGACTTATCAAAGAACCAACGCGCACCAATATACAGCTTATTTAATGGGTCTAATTTGCCATTCAACGAAATCGGTTTAAGACACTTGAATTGGAAATAAAATTCGAGATGATCTTGTAAATTCTCGCCGACTCCCGCCAATTCATGTACTTGCTCAATACCGGCGTCTGCAAGTGTGCTTGCTTTACCGATACCGGATAATTGCAGGATATGCGGAGAACCAATCGAGCCAGCCGAAAGAATCACTTCTTTGTTACAATGCAGTCTGGTTAGCTTGCCTTTACGTTCAAACTCTAACCCTATTGCTTGTTTACCTTCAAACAATACCTTGTGTACCAAAGCATGGGTAATAACCGTTAAATTACTGCGTTGCATAGCAGGTCTTAAATACGCATTTGCTGTCGACCAACGCACACCCTTTTTGATAGTCATGTGCATAGGGCCAAAACCCTCTTGCTGCTTACCATTGTAGTCATTGGTTGCCATGTAACCGGCATCAATACCGGCATCAACAAAGGCTTTGTACAAAGGGTTTTTCATGTTGTTGCCGTTATTCACAGCAAGGGGACCAGTGTCACCACGATAGTCATCGCCGCCAAACGCCCAACTTTCAGCCTTTTTAAAGTAAGGTAAGCAATTGGCGTAATTCCAATTTTTTGCCCCACTTTGCTGCCATTCATCAAAATCGCGAGCATGGCCACGTACGTAGACCATACCGTTAATAGAAGATGATCCACCTAATACTTTGCCACGAGGGCAATGCATACGGCGATTATCCAAATACGGTTCAGCTTGAGTTTCAAACTGCCACGCATACTTCTCGCTATTCATCGGAATAGATAATGCAGTTGGCATTTGAATAAAAATACTCCTGTCACTGCCACCTGTTTCTAATAGCAGTACCTTGTTGGCTGGATCTGCTGATAATCGGTTGGCTAAAACACAACCAGCACTACCCGCGCCAACAATAATGTAATCATACAATCCCTGTGATTGAGTCATATAGGCTCCCTAAAATGGACTTTCAAGTCGTTGCATACCAACATACACAGCTTTAATCTGGGTATACGCTTTTAAAGTTTCGCTACCGTTTTCACGGCCAATACCAGACATCTTATAGCCGCCAACAGGCATTTCAGCAGGTGACGCGCCGTACGCATTGATCCAACAGATTCCGGCTTGCATTTGATGAATAACACGGTGAGCACGGGTAATGTCTTGAGTGAACACACCCGCGGCTAAACCTAAACGGGTATCATTAGCACGGCGAACAACTTCATCTTCATCTGCAAATGTGAACACTGACATAACAGGGCCAAAAATCTCTTCTTTGCTTAATGTCATTTCATCAGAGCACTGAGTGAAAACGGTTGGCGCAACAAAGTAACCATTCGGCGCATTCTCTGGTTGCAGAGCATGACCACCGGTAACAAGTTCAGCACCTTCTGATTTACCTATCTCAATAAAATTCAATACTTTGTCTTGATGCTCTTTCGAGATCAACGCACCAAAGTTAGTCTCTGGGTCCATCGGATCACCACAGATGATGTTGTTCTCGGTACGCTCACGTAGTTTTTCGATAAAGCGTGGGTAAATGGCGTCTTGCACAAATACACGTGTACCGTTGGTACACACTTCACCTTGAGTATAAAAGTTCGCTAGCATCGCCGCCGATACCGCATTATCAATGTCAGCGTCATCAAAGATGATTAGCGGTGATTTACCACCTAGTTCCATTGTGACTTCTTTCAGTGAACCCGCTGCGGCAGCCATCACTTTTTTGCCAGTACCTACTTCACCAGTAAACGATACTTTAGCAATCTCATCATGTGTTGTTAACCAAGCACCAACACGACCGTCGCCTTGAACAACGTTGAACACGCCATCGGGTACGCCCGCTTCGGTAAATATCTCAGCTAACTTGATTGCGCCGCGTGGTGTCTCTTCTGATGGTTTAAAGATCATGACATTACCGCAAGCAAGCGCAGGTGCTGATTTCCAACACGCGATCTGTAGCGGGTAATTCCACGCACCAATGCCTGCACAAATACCTAATGGTTCACGGCGGGTATAATAAAAGTCATCACCGACCTGTTGTTGATTACCTTCAATGCTTGGTGCAATACCAGCAAAAAATTCAATTGAATCGGCACCTGTGACAACATCAACTACAGAGGCTTCTTGCCAAGGTTTACCAGTATCTTGCACTTCGATAACAGCAAGTTCGTCATTACGTTCACGTAACAAGGCCACTGCTTTTAATAAAATACGGTTACGCTCCATCGGCGTCATTTTAGACCAAGTAGCGAAACCAATTTTTGCACTTTCAATTGTCGCTTGCTGAATACTCGCATCAGCAACTTGCACTAAATAACTTACTTCTCCGTTAGCCGGATTAATGACTTCAAAGGTTTCACCTGAGTCATTGGAGAGAGACTGTCCGTGGACATAATTTTTATAAGTAACTAACGACATTTATTTTCTCCGTGCTGTATGATCACAGCTTCGATAAAGGCTTTACATAAAATTTGGGCTTGTTCGAATTCTTTTTCAGGGCAATTACTCAAGGCACTGCGCAGCCAAAAACCATCAATCATCGCTGCAGTTTGTTTCGCAGAATTAATCGCGACATCCTCAGGCATTAATTGTTTAAATGAAAATGCGAGGTTGCTATACAAACGCTGGCTGTTGATGTGTTGCAGTCTGGCTAATCCAGGATCGTGGACAGCTTGAGACCAAAAACTTAACCAAGTTTTAGTGGCTGCGGTTGAACGTTGGAATTCAGTAAAATTAGACTCGACAATCATCGACAAGCGTTCTTCTGCGGGTAAGTTTTTACCTAAAATGCGGCTTAATAATGCTTGTTTTAGTTCATCGAGTAGATATTTGAGGGTTGCTTCTATGAGACCTTGCTTACCACCAAAATAATGGCTAATAAGGCCAGATGACAGTCCAGCTAAACCACTAATGGTATTAATTGTTGTGTGGTGTAAACCGTGGCGTTCAACAGAGATTAACGTCGCGTCAATCAGCTGCTGTTGCCTTACCGTTTTCATTACTGGTCTGGGCATAAAAAGTAACCATCCATGTTTGGCTGTTGATAATTCAATGCTTAACTGTTGTTAAAAGTTGTTAATTGAACGTTCAATTAACAACAACTATAATAGTTAGAGCTGTAACTATCAACCCCCAAGTTTGTCGTCAGCATGGTTAAAATAAAATAGAACATACATAAGTAAGCGGGGAAAACAACGCTAAGCAACTGTTTTAAAAGAGCATACCCCATACGTTAAACCACTGTTAACTAGCAGTAAAATAGTCGTAAATAAATTAATAGTTTCAACCGTAATCATTAGAAATGTAAGTATTAGACTTAATTCAACAAAGTACTAACACCTATATCGATAGGTCAATTTTATTTAGAAAGGATATATACTTTGTACGGCTTAGCGTTTAACTTTTGCCATATAGCGTTAAGGAATTAAAACAAGATAAGCCTGCTTTCAAGCAGGTCTATCTTTATTTTAAATCAGTATCACTCTAGCGTTAAAAAGCTAATTCAACGCCAGGTTTAATTTATTCATACGACTAAAAACAAGCCAATCAACAAACAATACGAAGGCGATAGTGCCACCAGCCATTGGTAACATAAACGATAATACAACGATAGTGATTAAGCCCACTTTCCAAACCCCCTCATGTTCAAATCGTGGTGGCGCACCAAGTACCTTCTTCCCTACAGGACGACGGATCCACCACATTACAACACCGGATATCGCAATAAAGATAAATGCTAAACAAAAGAACACATTAACGATTTTATTCACCACACTAACATCACCCTTATGTAGTGCGATACCTGCAGCCATAAACTTGCCCATTATGTTGTATTCGTTCCACGTTACATCCGCTAAGACCCGACCTGAATACTGATCGATATGTGTTGTTCTATCTAATCTAGGATCGGTAATATCCCCGCTCATGGTATTCGCTGCTAGCGTATAAACCCCCGTCTCACTGCGAGGAAGGTTAAGCTTAAACAGGGTAAATCCAAGCGTTTTAGCTTGCGCTAATATTTGATCGACACCAAGTTTAGCCTCAGAGTGCATGTTCGTGTCATGATCCATCTTTGTATCATGATGCATAGCACCCGACCCCGCTGCTAACATCGCAGCATGATCATGTGATTCAGGCATCAGTGTTTGTTCTAAATTCCACGGTATTTCTTCTTCACTGCCGTGATTCATTGACGCGTGATTTTGTGTAGACAATGGCACATTATCCCACTTTTCTGCTGGGAAACTACTCCACGCTTGCACGAATTTACCGCCCCAAATACTTGCCCACGCAAGACCTGAAACAAAGAAAAACAACAATATAAAAGACAATAAGCCACCAATATTTGCGTGTAGGTCACGCATTAAAATACGTGGTCCACTTGCCATTCTTATTTTAAGAAAACCAGCCTTACTGGCCTTATCTCGTGGTAACCACAGATAAACGCCCGTCACTAATAAGATCACGCCTAAACTTGCTGCAATTTCAATGAGATAATCCCCCCAATTCCCTAGTAATAGAGTACCGTGTATATCATTCGCCAACTCATACCAACTATCGCTACGATCTATCGTACCTAGAACCTCTCCGTTATAAGGGTTAACGGTAACAAACAGCGTCTGACCTGATTCAAGCATAATTGAGAAACGGTTCGCAAGATCACTACTTTTAGCTGGTATAAACTGAGTTACCATTGCATTCGGGTAAGCAGCTATTACGCTTGCCATTTGTTGTGAGGTTGCGACAATATCTTTCTCAGGTGTTACTTCTAGCGCTGATTGATAACGACTAAATTCAATTTCGTCATCAAACAACATCACTAAACCCGTTAGACTCAGCATCAACATAAACGGGATCACAAATAGCCCAGCATAAAAATGCCAGCGCCAAGTTAAGAAGTAACGTGATTTTGAGCGTGCAAGTGTCTCTCTGTTAGATAAAGTGTTATCTACAGGCGGATTAATTTTCGACATTCTTTGTATTTTCCTTTCTACAAAATCCCTATCGAGCTAACGACGGTCATCCATATTAACTAAATTTTTTCGTCATTAATCACCGTTTAAACGCAAAGGTTTAACGGTATATTGATAACGTGATTTCTGTGTACTATTACAGTGAGTAGTACAGTGATAATTTAAGTTACGAAAGGGCTGCAGGCGGTGCGCGAGGAATTTGCCATTGATAACGCACGTTATGCGCTAAAAACGAATAATGCTCTTGAATTGAAACACTAACACGAGCCAATACAGGTACAGTTAATAACGCAAGATCATGAAAAGAAGAAAAATGGCTGAATGGACAAGGTTTTCCCTTATGGATTTGGGGTTTACCTTCTTCGATCTGAACCAGTTCCAGTCCATTAACGGTACACAACGTCGCCCACACACCAACGCTATTATTGGCATTAATCACTGGCATAAGCGTGACTAAAACCCAACTAAGCAGGCTAGCAAGCAACATTGATTTTTTAAAATAAGAACTGTGTTTCATACGATACTCTATAGATTTGTACGGAGTGTACATAAATATGTAACATATCGCAAAATTAGTAACATGTGATTAACGTTTGAACACTGAGCACCCTAAGGTCAAAAAAAGCAACTATCGGATGGCTAATTAGTCAGCCGTTTACAGCAGTAAAATAGGATTAAGCAGTAACAGTATCTATTTTATCACTCTTCAATAGCGTCGCGGATAACACTACAGGGATCGCTTTAGAAATTGGCGTGTCACTCAAATCCCCTTTCCCATCGATAGACACCAATGGATTCGTTTCAGGGAAATAAGCCGCAATATTGCCCTCTGGAATATCATAAGCCACCAATTTAAAACCAAACACTTTACGTTCGATACCATCTGGCCACAGCGATTCGATATCGACTAATTGGTTATTCTCCATGCCTAATGCAGCGATGTCATTCTCGTTAACAAAAAGGACTTTACGTTCGCCTGAAATACCGCGGTAGCGATCATTAAAACCGTAAATGGTGGTATTGTATTGATCATGTGAACGCATGGTTTGTAATACGAAGACAGGATCGCTACTGAGTTCTCGTAAGTTTGCAGGCCGTAAATGAGCGGGCAGATCATGCTGCATGAATTGTGCTTTTTTCGACGCAGTTTGCCACTGTCGCTGCGCAGCACTGTTACCAAGATAGAAACCACCAGGTTGTTTTATCTTGCGATTAAAGTCGCTAAAACCAGGAATCGTTTTTTCAATCAAATCTCGGATCCGAGCATAGTCTTCAATGACCCAACCCCAATCAATAGGCTGCTTGCCCAGCGTTGCTTCCGCAATACCCGCAATAATAGCAGGCTCAGATCGCATTTCGCCAATATCACCTGCCACCACGCCCGCAGAAGCATGCACCATACTAAACGAGTCCTCAACGGTGATTCTTTGTGGCCCAAATGTTTGCATATCAATATCAGTGCGCCCTAAGCAAGGTAATATGAGCGAGTCTTTACCTGGCACAAGATGCGTACGGTTTAATTTTGTCGCGATATTAACCGTCAAGCTACAGTTGGATAGCGCTTGTTGTGTTAACGCAGTGTCTGGCGTTGCAGCCGCAAAGTTGCCCCCTAAGCCAATAAATATTTTACTCTCCCCTGCAAGCATCGCTTTAATCGCTTCAACCGTATTATGTCCAGGTTCTGAAGGGGCTTTAAAATCAAATTCATCCGATATGCTTTTGATGAACGCAACACTGGGCTTTTCATCAATACCCATAGTACGATCGCCCTGTACATTACTGTGCCCACGCACTGGACACAATCCCGCACCTTGTTGCCCCAACTGCCCAAACAGTAGCTGTAAGTTGGCAATTTCTTGGATGGTTTTCACCGAATGCTTATGCTGAGTGATCCCCATCGCCCACGTGATAATCACCCGTTTAGATTGACAATAAATGCGAGCAGCGTGCTCTATTTCAGATTGTAATAACCCAGCTTGCTCGGTAATTTCATGCCATGACGTCGCTTCAACGGCGGTTAAGTATTCATCGACGCCTTGGGTATGTTCAACAATAAATGCATGATCAAATATAGAGATTCGTCCGGCGGCTAATTCGGCTTTATCAATCACACCAAGCGCTTTAACCATACCACGTACAACCGCCATGTCTCCGCCAAGTTTAGGCGTAAAATAGCATTGACTAATTTGCGTCGAACCATCAGTCAGCATTTCTTTCACTGATTGTGGGTTAGTAAAACGTTCTAACCCTCTTTCTCTTAAGGTATTAAAAGTGACAATGGCCGCCCCGCGACGCGACGCCTGACGCAGTGTATCTAGCATACGCGGATGGTTTGTGCCTGGGTTTTGACCAAACACAAAAACAGCATCAGCATGTTCAAAGTCTTCCAGTGTTACTGTACCTTTACCGATACCAATCGCTTGTTTCAACCCGACACCACTTGCTTCATGGCACATATTGGAGCAATCAGGAAAGTTATTGGTACCAAATTTACGCACAAAAAGTTGATACAAAAAAGCGGCTTCATTACTCGCTCTACCCGATGTATAAAACTCTGCTTGATCAGGATGTTCAAGTGTATTTAAATGCTTCGCGATCAGCGTAAATGCCTGCTGCCAACTAACCGCTTCATAGCAACCCGTTTCACGATTGTACTGAACAGGATGACTAAGCCGCCCTTGAGACTCTAAAAAGTAATCACTTTGCTGGGTTAACCAACTTACCGGATGTTGTTCAAAAAATTCAGGTGTAACACGTCGACTTGTGGCTTCCCAATTAACGGCTTTAGCACCATTTTCACAAAATCTAAACCGAGTTTGTTCTTTGGATTCACCCCATGCACAACCCGGGCAATCGAACCCTTTATCTTGGTTTGTTTTGAGTAAGTTTCGGATATTACGTGAAACATTTTCGCTTTTCACCAGATGTTTGGTCGTACTTAATAAGGCCCCCCAACCACCAGCAGCCCCTTCATATTTTTTAATTGTCATGTTGATTCTCTATATCAGTCGCCAGGTTTAAACGAAAAGCACCATGGTAGACGTTAAACCCACCATTACGGCTAAAGCCAATCAGTGTTAGATTAAAGCGTTTCGCCATATTGATCGCAAGGTTGGATGGTGCGCCTACTGCTATCAGTACCGAAATACCAGAAACAAGTACTTTTTGAACCAACTCGAAACTAATACGGCCGCTTAGAAATACAATTTTTTCTTGTTGATCAAGTTCAGGACTTCTTGCTAATTTCCCCATCAATTTATCTAATGCATTGTGACGTCCTACATCTTCACAGCTCAGTAATAAAACCCCTTTAGCATCAAATAAGGCGCATCCATGCACCCCGCCTGTTTGGTTAAACATCGATTGATACTGACGTAATGCATCGCTGAAATGAGGAATAATAAGGCCCGACAACCACCCTTCTGTCGAATCTAAATCGGGGATATCGCGTAGTTCTAAAGACTGTATTGAAGATTTCCCACACACGCCACAACTGGAGAAGGATGTGGTATCTCGATTGATTAATGCCCAATCCACAACAACATCTGATGATAAACGTAGATGTATCTCATTTTGGCTCATTTCATCTAAATCAAAGTGCTCATTGATACCAACAATGTCGCTAGCGCTGTTGATAATACCTTCAGCCAACAACAGGCCCGTAACCAGATTAAGATCGTCACCCGGTGTGCGCATCGTCACTAAGTAAACACGCTCTTTCTGTTTGCCCGCGCAATCGCTATAAATGAGGTGTATCTCTAAAGGTTCTTCGACAATCACGGAGTCAATTGACAAGCTGACGTCTGTCCCATTTATCTGTCGGATAGAACATGCCGCAACACCAATCGTTAGCAAGCTTGATTGATGCGCTTGCTGACGATTAGTATGGTTATTTAGATGGCTATTTTGTTGATAAATAGCATTAAAAGTAGAGTATCTATCAACTAACGAATAATCTTTCGGACTTATTTTCTGTTCAGCCATGGGCATGTCTCACTCTAATAGATTGATGCTAAAAACGGGGATACTCCACAAGCATTTTCACGGAGAGCTTTAACATTCTCAAGATAAGCACTTTACAATACCTTCTACAGAGCAATAAACATAACGGGAAAATTCTTTCATTTGATAAGAAAAACTTATCAGCTAACTCAATATAAGGTACTTGAAGGGGTTATCAATTAATACCCATGACCTCTGACTGACGTAATGGGTATTATTTTAACTAGCTTCTTAAGTTAAAAGTTAAGTTAAGTTAAATTGAATCAAAGCCTATGCATTCGATTTTATGGACTTCTAACCAATCTTTGAGTGCTTGAGAGGTTAAGATATTGAACTCATCAACACGCTTATCTGCGTAGCGAGATAGTGTTGGTAATAACTTATCACCCTCTAATGTTGTGTGGCTCATTAGCTCCAGTGTCCCATTCGGGATCTTAGCGCTAAACTCAAGAATCAACGCTTGCAGTCGTTCCAATGTTACACCATCAGCGTAGAACCTTGCACTAAACCCTTCAGTTGTTGGTACCGTTAAACCTTCACAACCCGAAACGACATGATCGACACGGCGTACAGGGATCCCAGTATCATTCGCAAAAGCAATGAATGCTTTTTTGTATGGCGGGAATACAGCAGCAAAGTGGTGACTATCAATATGCGTTATTTTAATACCCGCATTGATCGCTTTATCATATTGCGCTTTGAACTCACTATAAGCTTGATCAAAACTTAAGACCTCAGACGCGAGCACTTTGTCTTGCTTTAAAAAATCCCCGTCACTATCAACTAAATCTGGCACTAAACGCGGCGCTAAAATTGGTTTACCACTGGTTAGCGTTAAATGTAATCCGACATTGGGGACTAAACCTTGTTTAATTAATTCAATCGCATGCTCGGTTGCAGGTTGGTTCATCATTAATGTTGTAGACTGAACAACGCCAACTTTAAAGCACGCGACCACTGATTCATTAACTTTTTCAGTTAAACCTAAATCATCTATGTTTACGATTAGCTTCATAATGAACTCTTCTACTTTTTGTTAAACTGAGGTACATATTTCGCATTCAATTCAATCATTTCATCTAAAATTTCTTTCGTTACCGTACCTTTACGCACTAATGGGTTGATTGTTAATGCTTGTAATGCCGCACCATAGTTACCAAAGACACCCGCTTCAACAGCCAGTTCTTCGAATGCTTTTTGTAATTGCAACGTACCGCGTATCGCCGGATTGGTAATTGGCGCAACGTTCAATGGCTGTGGACCGCATGATGTAATAACAGATGTAGCTTCAATAGCACAGTCATTTGGCAGTTCTGAGATTGTGCCATTATTACGTATGTTGACATGCATTAAAGTACGTTTGTCATTGTGAATCGCATTTATTAACTCACATGCTGCTTCGGAATAATGTGCGCCGCCACGCTCTTCTAATTGCTTAGGCTTCACGTTTAAGTTTACATCTTCGTACAGTTTGAATAATTCTCTTTCAATTTCTTGAACTTGCTCGCCACGTGTAACATAACCTTCTGACTTAACTTCTTTTTGCTCTAAGTCATCTTGCTTGTAATAATACTGGTGGTAACCACAAGGTAATACACCTAAGTGTTTTAATTGCTCAGGAACCCAAGTTACTTCACCTAAATTTTTAGGCAGCGCAAAGTCTTCACCAGAACACACTTTATCGATTAATTCGCCAATGCGATCTTTACCGTGATCCCAAATATGGAACGCATGGATGAAGTGATTTAGCCCTGCAAACTGAACTTGTAGATCTTTCGTTCCCATCAATTCTTCAATACCAAACTGGGTACAAACTGGCACGTTACATAGGCCGATTACTTTGATGTTTGTATGTTTAAGCACTGTTTCAGTAATAATACCCGACGGATTAGTGAAGTTAATTAACCATGCATCAGGGCAGATTTCTTCCATGTCTTTACATAAAGAAAGTGTCACTGGAATCGTACGCATTGCCTTAGCAAAACCTGCAATACCATTTGTTTCCTGACCGATCATACCGTACTTGTTGCCCAGTAATTCATCTTGAATACGCGCAGGGATCATACCAACACGCATTTGAGAACACACATAATTAGCGCCTGTTAACGCTTTACGGCGGTCAAACTCAATATTTAATTCAATATCAAGACCTGCATTTTTAATCATACGTTTAGCTAATGCGCCAACAGTCTCAACTTTGTAACGACCTTCTTCGATATCAAATAGATCAATGTGTGTCACTGGCAATTCATGATGACGATTAATGAAGCCTTCAATGATTTCAGGTGTATAGCTAGAGCCACCACCGATAATTGTAATTTTTAACATGCTTTAGTCCTCATTTTGGATTCGTCTTTGAAGTTCAATAATTTCGAATGCAAGGTCTTTACACAGCATTGCATTCATAATGTGATCTTGAATGTGCGTTAAGATCAGGGTCATTTTTACTTTGCCTTCACCTTCGTCAAAGCTAATGAGTTCTGTTTGTGATTTATGTACTTCAGCTAATGCTTCATCGGCGGCTTTAAGTGATGCTTTTGCTGATTCGAAATCACCTTGCCTTGCTTCTAACATTGCTTGCATCACTGCTGAACGCGCTGCACCAGCTTGGCATAAAAGTGTCATCAAAAATTCTTCTGTAATTTCCATCATCCATTCCTTAATTTTTTATTCTAAATTTTGATAAGCCATCTATTACCTTATGAATCATGTGTAAAAGATGACTATTTTCTATCTATGAAATACCGTTATTAATGAGATATAGCGATTTGTGATCCCATACAGTATTTATTAAGCCGCTTTAGCTGGTGATAACGCCCCTGCTTCATCAAGCTGTTCTGGTTCTTCTTGCGCTAATAATTCTTTTTCATACGCTTTGAAGAATGGGTAGAAGATTAAACCACTAACAACGAAACAGACTGCAACAACAACAGCCGCTAGCATTGAGTTCGTTGCCATTACAGCACCGATAGGCGCAGGCATTGTCCATGGTGGTAAGGCAACAACGTTAGACACTAAGTCGAGCTTGAATACACTCCAAACGATAGATGCGTTGACTAATGGTGCGAGAATCCAAGGGATAAAGAATGTTGGGTTCATTACGATTGGCGTACCAAAAATCACAGGTTCATTAATATTAAAACAACCAGGAATTAATGACATTTTACCAACAGTACGTAGGTGAGCGGATTTAGAACGAGCCATCATGCAAACTAGCGCTAATGTACCGCCTGAACCACCAACGAATACGAAGAAATCCATGGTTGGGTTGATGAAGATAGCTGGTAAGTCTTTACCTGCTTCAAGTGCTTCTTGGTTTGCACCTAAGTTGATTAGCAGTAGTGGACCAATAACACCTAAAACAACGGATGCGCCGTGAATACCTGCAAACCATAATAATTGGATTAATAAAATAGCCAACGCAAAAGCGAAGAATGTATCAGAAGCAGCTACAAGAGGGCTAAACAATGCCATGATGCCAGTTGCTATATTTAGGTCAAAGTTACCCAATACACCATTGATAACTTGCACAATTAAGATCATTGCTACAACAGGTATAAGCAAGTCAAATGACGCTGATATTTTTTCAGGCACCGCTTCTGGCATTTTGATACGAATGTTCTTTTCAACAAGAAACGTTTGTAGCGTAGGTACGAATAGACCACAAATGATGGCTGTAAATGCACCCGCACCACCTAAGTAAGCCATAGGGATTACACTACCTAACTCGCCACCAACCCAAACAGCAGGCGCAACTGCTAATAGGAAAGAGAACATAGATAGCATGCCTGAGTTCATTGGGTTAACACCTTTTGTGTTAAGCGTCTCAGCTAAGTTATATGCGATACCATAAGCAGAGTACATCGCAAAGATACCCATACTAACAAAGAATGGACCAACAATATTATCACGACCAATACCTTGAACGACTGAGTGCCAGCCATCTAAAAACCAGTTCCCCGTACCAGGAGGGTTAGCAAATACTAGCAATAAAGAACCAACAATCAGGAAAGGCATTGTTGAAATGAAACCGTCTTTAATCGCGCAGATATGCTTTTGACAAGCAACCTTGCCTGCAATGGGCGCAATGACGCGCTCGACAAAATCCATAGTTGCATTTATAAGAGACATAAAACTTCCTTTTTTTATAAAATATGTATTGAATCACAGCAAAAAAATGCGCCACGATAAAGCTACGCACTGATTAATTATTTAACTGGCCTTTAATCGAAAAGCCATTTAGCAACGCGAACAAACTGCCTAACTATCCCTTTAAATCAATAGCTTGCTGTAGAATTTCTTTACCCTTCATCATGCCGTATTGCATCATATCAATTTGTCCACAAGCCACATTTTCTTCTTCACAACGCTTACTGAATTCAGCAAATTTGTATTTCACTTGTGGTGCGACGAGACAAACATCATGTTTCTTAACTTCAGTCTCGAATGCAGAAATAGAATAAGCGTTAATTTCAGCTTTAACATCCGCGGATTCTGCAGCTTGTCGCATTTTTTTAACAACCATTGAAGTAGACATACCAGCTGCACAGCAAAGGAAAATCTTAATCATATATAATAACCTCTTGATTCATAAAATTAAAAATGTTAAATGGGTGAGTGTAATCGATATCAGCATCAGATTCATTCATCGCCCCTTTTGAGGTATATGTTGCGCCAGTGTATTTTTTTTTACAAATACCAAATACTTAATTTGTGATCTGAAATATGTTTCATTTTTAGTTTGTTAATTCATATTACAGACATAACGCCATGTACAATGAAAAAAACAATTAACATTAAAATCTTGATAAAAAATCAACATCTTTTACTTTTCACTTTAAAAACATGTCGTTATAAGTTACCACGTATTTTGGTCGTTCATTAAAAGTCAGTATTAAGTGAAGGGTTAAATCTTTAACTTGATAAATATAAATAAAAAAAACAACTTATTTCCCGCTGTGAACTATCTCTCATTTTGAGTTTGGATCACTTTCGAATTTAATTTTTTTATGTGAGCCAAGTCTCTTAACCAAAACATTTTAAAAGTACTTAGAAGACTTAAGCCTGACAAAAAGAGGTGTGAATAAATATTATTGAAGATATAGAGGTGAGGTATTTTAGGTTTATTGGGAGGTGGTTAGCATGTATGAAAATCAATATTTACTGAATAGTCATTATTAAAGCCGAGTTGGAAGCTCCATTTCCCCAGAAGACAGACAATATCATACAGACAGTGACTTACCTTGACCACCGTATAGGTAAAGCTGAAAGTTTAACGCTACCGCAGGCGTTTGGTCGAGCACATCCCTAATAAAGGATTCAAAATGATACGTTATTATGGATTCCTCTCTAATCGTCGTCGGTGGTAAAGTGTATGAAGCATTGGATATGGAAGAATGTTAATTATGTAGCTGACACGGGAGCCGTGTATCTAAATTCTGGGAAATAAGTCATAAATATCTGCCAACCTTGAAGATAAGGAACATTGAAATTCCTTACCTTCAAGATACACCCAAAAATAAAAAAAGCATTGATTAACGCTATGTTAATCAATGCTTTATTTTGTATTCAGTATAGATTTTTTCAATCTAGGTAACTAATAGTTACAGCGCAGCCGCTTCAACGTCAGCTACAAGCACGTTTAATTGCGCGATAGTGCCTTTGATTTCAGCACGGAAATCATCAGCAACTGTTGTAGCTGGAAGTGCAAGGTAAGCTTCAAGCTGTACAACTAACAACTTCAATAACGCAGAATAAGTCGCTGTGTTTTGCTCTTCTTCTAATGCTAATAATGCAATGTTAATCGCAAAGTGTTGTGTTTCTGGTTGATCAGCTTTAGCTAAATGTTTATTTACTTTTAACTCAGCGTAATCAACGAACTGTAATTTAGTGTCGATGTCATTGTTTAGCTTTTCTAAAAATTGTGTATTGTCAGTCATAATACTTTTATCCTATGTAAATAAGCTTTGTTTTTAAATGCTACCAAATTCAAGTCTGAAGTGTATAACCAATAAGCAGCAATTTTTGAAAAACGTTATAACGAAAAAAGCCTGCTCAATGAGCAGGCTTTTCCAAATTCCAATTACTTGGAAAAATAAGTGGTCGGTGATAGAGGATTCGAACCTCTGACCCCCTGGTCCCAAACCAGGTGCGCTACCAAGCTGCGCTAATCACCGAACATGGTGCGGAAGGAGAGACTTGAACTCTCACACCTTGCGATACTAGAACCTAAATCTAGCGCGTCTACCAATTCCGCCACTTCCGCACAAACTATCAACTTATCAGCAGGTAACTCTGACAAGGGTCGATAACTTCACCTTAGTGAGTTATCAAATATGGGGCGACTGAAGGGATTTGAACCCTCGACAACCGGAATCACAATCCGGGGCTCTACCAACTGAGCTACAACCGCCACTAACTTTTACATCAACCCGTTTTGGTAAACGAATTAATTTCTACTTTTACGTAGATAATATGGTGACCCCTATAGGATTCGAACCTATGGCCTACGGCTTAGAAGGCCGTTGCTCTATCCAACTGAGCTAAGGGGTCGTGGTCGGTGATAGAGGATTCGAACCTCTGACCCCCTGGTCCCAAACCAGGTGCGCTACCAAGCTGCGCTAATCACCGAAAGTGTTGAAGACTACGTCTGTCAACGAGGGTGGATATTACAGAGTTGCTCTGTTCTCGTCAAATAGTTTATCTAAGTGAAGAAGCAACTGCCTAATAGTTATACACCAAGCGAGATTATAACAACAATATGCATAGTTTCGATGCTAGTTGCAGGATTTTTATTAAATAGTAACGCAAATCAATAACAAAGCAGGTTTCAATTAACCTGCTTATCGACGTTCTAATCTGCTTATACTAGCTCTGCAACCACAGTTTCGGACCATGACTCTAAATTTAGCTTTGCTAATTCGTCCGCCGCTAAAAAGCCCGCTAAGTTCAACGCGTCTTCTTTGCTCGTTACAACAAGGTCTGCATGTACTTCAGCAACTAATACAATACCTAGATGTACTTCATCAACCGGTGTTACGTCTTTAGAAAGATAACCAATTGTTGTCATCCCTAAGAAGTCGCTTTCTGTTAAACCTAACTCTTCATGTAATTCACGATACATACCAGTGCGTAACGTATCTGCTAGTTGGAATACACCTTTTTCATCATAAACCGCATCAACAGCATCAACGTGACCACCAATACCAATACTGAATAAGTTATGTAAGCGAGATTCACCACCTGATACAGAACGTTCGTATGCTAAGTATTTGTCACCCTGCTTTACAACCACATAAGGAATAAGCTGGCGAAATTTAGGATTTGTTTCTAACAGTGCGCGCTGCATAATAACAACATCTTTACTTTCGATATTAACAGTTGAACTGTCAATTAAACGGGTTGAGGGTGCTGCTACGTCTGCAAAAACGGAAATAATATGCTCTTGATGTTTCACTGCTATCTACCTAAGTAATTTAAAGCATCTTTATAACCAAATAGACCTTCTTTGTCACTCTAATTAGATGATTATTTATCGTGATTGCTCACCGCCATAAATGGCGATGCTTCATAGGTCGTTAGCTACAGCCTGTAAATATTACAGGTCTAACACAGCTTCACTATGCAGAAACGGTCAATCCATCCGCTTTTAATTTAATTATGCCGTAATGACGAATATTCTTTGATGCGTTAATGTCGCGATCATGTTGAGTGTTACATGATGGACAAGACCAATGACGAATATTCAACGGCATATCTTTTACCTTATCACCACAGCATGAGCAAGTTTTAGAACTTGCGAACCACTGATTACACTTAACAAGGTGGACTCCGTACATTTCAGCTTTATAAGCTACTTTATCAACAAAGGCAGACCATGAAGCATCCGAAATATGACGGCTTAATTTTCTATTCTTTAGCATGTTTGATGATTTCAGAGTCTCAACTATTACCGCTTGGTTATCGTCAATAATTCGTTTTGATAATTTATGCTGAAAGTCATTTCTAGCATTGCTGACACGTTCATGTGCCAACGCTAGTTTTAAACGTGCTTTAGAGCGGTTACGAGAACCTTTTTTAGTTCTGCTTAATGCCTTTTGCTTTCTTCTTAAATTGCTACAAGCATTCACAAGAAAGCGAGGGTTAGCGGTCTTATTACCTCGATCGTCAATTAAGTAATGTGTCAATCCAAGGTCATAACCTGACACGCTTGTAATGTGCTTTGGTTTAACTGGGGTTGCTTCATCTGACTTAACCAATAGCGATGCAAAGTATTTTCCGCTTGCAGATCTTGAGATAGTAATGCTTTTAAGTGTACCGACTAGCTCACGGTGTATACGTGCTTTTATGGCGGATAATTTAGGTATTTTAATCGTGTTATCAGTGGCTTTTACGCTAGTGCAGTGGTAACTGGATTGTTTACCATGCTTACGTTTAAAAGTTGGGAACCCTGCTTTAAGTTTCTTATCAAAGAACCTCTTGTAAGCACCATCTAGGTTAATGACTGCTTGCTGCAGTGCAATAGAATCATATTGCTTTAACCAACTATACTTACGGGACTTCTTGCCTTTAGCGAGTAACGGTTTTAAGTCTTTTTGTACTGCAAGTGACATACCTTTTACACTATAAAAATGTTTCTTAATGTGCAGAGCTTTATTATACGCAAACCGAACAGCACCAAACTGAGCATTTAAAAACTCTGTTTGGTCGGCTGTAGGGTAAATACGTACTTTTGTTGCTCTTAACATAATAAACCTCTGTGCATTCGTACAGTATAATACCACAAAATAACAAAGATCAAAGCGCTACGCACTTTCGCCTTGTATCCCCGCCCTGATCGGACGAGGGTTTACGGTGTTAACTGCTAAGAATTGCTGACAAAGTCACATTTTAGTGCGAAAATGGCGCAACTTTCTAACCAAGAGATGAATATAACTCAATGACAGCTCAAATCATTAATGGAAAAAATATTTCTCAGCAAGTTCGCCAGAAAGTTGCTGAAGAAGTGGCTACGCGTACTGCACAAGGATTACGCGCCCCGGGTCTTGCTGTGATTTTAGTGGGTGCCGATCCGGCATCACAAGTATATGTTGGGAGTAAACGTCGTGCCTGTGAAGAAGTAGGCTTCGTTTCTAAATCTTACGATCTTGAAAGAGATAGCTCACAAGAAGCTTTATTAGCATTAATTGATGAGTTAAACGCAGATACCACGATTGATGGAATATTAGTGCAACTGCCTTTACCTGCGCATATTGATACAACCCTTGTGTTGGAACATATTCGCCCAGACAAAGATGTTGATGGTTTTCATCCATATAACGTAGGTCGTTTATCACAACGCATCCCTGCATTACGTCCTTGCACACCAAAAGGTATTATTACGCTACTTGAATCAACAGGTGTTGACCTACATGGTCTCGATGCTGTTGTTGTTGGCGCGTCGAATATTGTTGGTCGTCCAATGACGCTTGAATTATTACTTGCAGGTTGTACAACGACAACATGTCACCGCTTCACTAAAAACTTAGAAGAGCATGTACGCCGTGCCGATTTAATTGTAGTAGCAGTTGGTCGCCCTAACTTTATTCCAGGTGAATGGATCAAGAAAGGCGCAATGGTAGTCGATGTTGGTATTAACCGTTTAGAAAATGGCAAACTTGTTGGTGATGTTGGCTTTGAAGTAGCAAAAGAAAATGCTTCTTTCATTACCCCTGTACCAGGTGGTGTTGGTCCAATGACAGTTGCAAGCTTGATCGAGAATACTCTAATCTCTTGCCGTGATTACCATTCAAAGTAATCGATAAGCAATCAGTTACAAAATAGTACGTAATAAATCATCACGTATTATAAATAATAAAAGCCGCATCACCTTTTGGTCATGCGGCTTTTTTGTAAGCTAAGCTCTGCGCTTAAACCTTAATTAGGCATTTATTTGAAACTTAACAGTTCCACTTCAAAGATCAGTGTTGAACCAGGTTGGATACTACCAGCACCTCGGTTGCCATACGCTAGATTGCTGGGAATAAAGAAGCGACGTTTCTCACCCACTACCATCAACTGTACACCTTCGGTCCAACCCGGGATCACTTGATTTAAACCAAATGTAATCGGCTCACCGCGCTGTACTGAGCTATCAAACACAGTACCGTCTAATAATGTACCGTGATAATGAACTGTTACTTTAGAACGGCCGGTTGGATGTTCAGTGCCAGTACCTTCAGTAAGTACTTTCGATTGTAGGCCTGAAGCTGTTACTTCAACACCTTCTTTTTCTAAATTCGCGGCTAAGAACTCTTTACCTAATTCTATATTTTCAGCGGCTTGTTTTTTATTCCCCCCCATGCGCTGCATAAGGAAAAAAATCAACGCACAACCGATGATCACTGAAATAATTTTAAACATGATTAATCCCTATCTAGTAAAAAAACGCTGATGACGCCTTAAATTCAGTCATCAACATTTAAAGTTAATTCAATTTTATTTACAGCACCAACTTTACTTACGACGCCAAGTAGTACCGTTAGCACCATCTTCCAAAACAATACCCAACGCATTTAACTTGTCACGAGCATCATCCGCCATGCCCCAGTCTTTACTTGCACGTGCATCGTTACGTTGTTTAATAAGCGCTTCTATCTCAGCCACTTCATCATCTTCACCCGCATCACCTTGTAAGAAGGCTTCAGGTTCTTGTGACAGTAGACCAAGTACATTACCAAATGAAATTAACTGCGCAGCTAATTCACCTGCACGTTTCGCATCAGTATCTTTAATACGGTTAATTTCTTTTGCCAGTTCAAACAATACTGGAAATGCTTCTGGTGTATTAAAGTCATCATCCATTGCCGCTTTAAACGTTTCAACGTACGCTTCACAATCAGGAACAACACCATCAACGTCGGCAACTGTCACACCACGTAATGCCGTATATAAACGCTCTAAACTTGCACGCGCTTGTTTTAAATTATCTTCTGAATAATTTAGCTGACTACGATAATGACCAGAAATTAAGAAATAACGTACAGACTCGCCATCGTATTTTTCTAATACATCACGGATAGTGAAAAAGTTATTTAATGATTTAGACATTTTAACTTTGTCGATTTGTACCATCCCTGAATGCATCCAGGTATTCACGTATTCACCATTATGTGCGCAGCATGATTGTGCCACTTCATTTTCGTGATGTGGGAACATCAAATCAGAGCCGCCACCATGAATATCAAATACTTCACCCAGTAGTTTGTTATTCATTGCTGAACATTCAATATGCCAACCTGGACGCCCCTCACCCCAAGGTGAAACCCAGCTTGGTTCACCTGGTTTCGCCATTTTCCATAACACGAAGTCCATCGGGTTACGTTTATTTGATTCAACTTCAACGCGTGCGCCCGCTTGTAGCATATCTAAGTCTTGGCCACTTAATTTACCGTAGTCAGCAAACGTCTTCACTTCAAATAATACATCGCCACTATCAGCAACATAAGCGTGGCCTTTTGCTACTAATTTTTCGATAATCTCGATAATATCTGACATGTGGCCCGTTACCGTCGGTTCGATGTCAGGACGGATCATATGTAGTGCATCAAAATCGTCGTGCATGGCTTGGGTAAAACGCGTCGTTAACTGATCGCAAGTTTCGCCGTTTTCGTTGGCACGTTTAATGATCTTGTCATCAACATCTGTAATGTTACGGATAAATTTAACCGCATAACCGCGATGGCGAAGATAACGCACCACAGTATCAAACGCCACAAAAGTACGACCATGACCTATATGACAGTAATCATAGATAGTCACACCACATACGTACATACCGATTTCACCTTCGGTGATAGGTTTAAATTCTTCTTTTTGGCGAGTCAGTGTGTTGTAAATCTTCAGCATCGAATAGTGATCCTTGCGCAAACAGTAAAATGCAATTAATTGACTGATTTTACCATTAGCATTAATGATTACTAGCTTTGCAACAGCATAAAAGGTCGAAATTTAACTGAACAACGAAAAAAGTGTATAAATCAGCCAAATGAAAGCACAAAAATAAGCCCTTCCTACCCCTTCAGTATCGAAAAGCTTTGCCATTGCTAACCTTTAGGATAGAATTTACCCGTTAACTAACTAAAGGATCATTAAAATGATAACTCTACATACAGATTTCGGTGATATCAAAATCGCACTTAACTTTGAAAGTGCACCAAAAACAGCAGCTAACTTCCTAGAATATGCAAAAAGCGGCTTCTACGAAGGTACTATCTTTCACCGTGTAATCGATGGTTTCATGGTTCAAGGTGGCGGCATGCTTCCTGGTATGGAAGAGAAAAATTCAAATGCACCAATCGAAAATGAAGCAGACAATGGTCTGTCTAATAAACGTGGTGCATTAGCAATGGCTCGTACTATGGACCCGCATTCAGCAAGTTCACAGTTCTTCATCAACGTGAAAGACAACAACTTCCTAGACTTCACAAGCAAGACGTCTCAAGGTTGGGGTTACTGCGTATTTGCTGAAGTTGTTGAAGGTATGGACGTGATTGAAAAAATCAAAAAAGTAGCAACAGGCAACAAACTTGGCCACGGCGATGTGCCACTAGAAGACATAATCATTACTAAAGTAACTGTAGAAGAAGCTTAATTGCTCACTCAGTTCCTTAAAATAAATACACTGCCTAGGTAGTGTATTTTTTTATTCCAGACAAGGATGAAACCACCACATGACTACTTTGTTTATTTCAGATCTGCACCTTGATGAGCGCCGCCCGCAAGTTACCGAGTTATTTTTACACTTTCTTGTGACCGAAGCACGCGAAGCTGACGCTCTCTACATTTTAGGCGACCTATTTGAATTCTGGTCTGGTGATGACATTAGTAATCCACTTAACGACAGCATTCAAGATGGACTTAAAGCGTTAACCGATAGTGGAGTGAAATGTTTCTTAGTGAAAGGGAATCGTGATTTCTTGGTGAGTAAGCGTTTTGCTAAACGTACCGGCATAACAATCCTCGGGGATTACACAGTGATTAATCTTGACGGCCAAAAGGTACTCATTGCACATGGCGATACCTTCTGTACGCTAGATGAAAAATACCAAGCATTTCGTGCAGCTGTTAACATCCCATGGCGCCAAAAACTATTTACCTGCTTACCTATCTTTGTCCGCGAAGCGATTGCCGATAAAATACGCGGCCATAGCCAAGAAGGTAATCAGCAAAAAAGCATGCAAATCATGGATGTAACGGAATCTGAAGTTGTCGATAAAATGCAAGAATATAACTGCCAGATATTAGTTCATGGTCATACCCACAAACCAAATATTCACGACGTGCAATTATCGGGTGATCAAATTGGTAAACGCATTGTGTTAGGTGATTGGTTTGATCAAGGTAGCGTGCTTATTTGGCATGATGGCCAATATGATCTGCAACAGCGGGCATTTTTAAAAAAGGCATAAAAATAGCGCGGCTAGATAAATTGAAGATCTAAAAAAAGGAGCGTAACGCTCCTTTTTAAATCAATCAACTAAATTATTTAGCTCACATTAAAGATTACGCGCCTTCATTGTGGATCTCTAAATTAGCAATTTCTTCTTTTTGTTCTTTGACTGTTTTAGCATCATCGCTACGGACATCATTAAGACGCTGTAAGTAAGCCTCATCAATATCGCCAGTAACATATTCACCACTAAACACAGATGTTTCGAACTTTTTAATTTCAGGATTACATTTTGAAACTGCAGCGACCAAATCACCCAAGTCTTGGAAGATAAGCGCATCAGCACCAATAATAGTTGAAATTTCATCAACACTGCGGTTATGAGCAATCAATTCTTCTGAACTCGGCATATCAATACCGTATACGTTTGGATAACGTACTTCAGGGGCTGCGGAAGCTAAGTAAACTTTATTTGCGCCTGCTTCACGTGCCATTTCAATGATCTGTTCTGATGTTGTACCACGTACAATAGAATCATCAACTAATAGCACATTTTTACCAATAAACTCAGATGAAATTGCATTCAGTTTACGACGTACGGACTTACGACGCAAAGTTTGCCCTGGCATGATAAACGTACGACCAATATAACGGTTTTTAACAAAACCTTGGCGGTATGGTAACTCCAGTACTTTTGCAATTTCTAACGCACTATCACATGACGTTTCAGGAATTGGGATCACAACATCAATGTCAATATCAGCCCATTCACGCTTAATTTTATGACCGAGTTTCTCGCCCATTGCAAGACGTGATTCGTAAACCGATACCTTATCAATAGTTGAGTCTGGACGTGCAAAGTAAACAAATTCAAAGATACATGGGTTATGCTTTGCATTTTCAGCACAGTTCGCGCTAAATAGCTCACCTTCGTCAGTAATATAAACAGCTTCACCTGGTTCAATATCACGTACAAAGTTAAAACCTACTGCATCAAGTGCAACAGATTCAGAAGCTACCATATATTCTTTTCGTTCACCTTCAGTTCTCACACCTAATACTAACGGGCGAATACCGTTAGGATCACGGAAAGCAACAAGACCATGATTAATAATCAGTGATACCACAGCATAAGCACCCCGTGCTTGCTTGTGTACAGCTTTAATTGCAGTAAAAATATCTTCTGCAGTCAAATGTAAACTTGGGCATTTATCTAATTCATGCGCCATAACATTAAGTAATACTTCTGAATCAGACGTGGTATTAATGTGACGACGGGCTTTATGAAATTGATCTTCTTTTAATTCAGCGGCGTTGGTTAGATTTCCGTTATGAGCAAGGGAAATACCGAACGGAGAGTTAACATAGAAAGGTTGAGCCTCAGCGGCGCTCGAGCTTCCTGCTGTAGGGTATCGAACATGACCGATACCAATATTACCTTTCAAACGCTGCATATGTTTAGCTTCGAATACATCGCTCACTAAACCATTTGCTTTGCGCTGCCTAAAGTTTCCATCACTTAAGGTTACAATCCCAGCAGCATCCTGTCCACGATGCTGTAATACTGTTAATGCGTCATAGATAGACTGATTAACAGGGGTTGTAGAAACAATGCCAACAATTCCACACATAACCTAAATTCCTCGTTTACTGTGCTTTCGATAAAATGCTATTTATAACGTTTCGCTTGTCATAAACCCTGCATGTTGTCCCATGCAGAAGCTTGATGTTCAAAAAACCATTTAATGAGTGGTTTTAACTCAGCTATTAGTGGCGAATCCTGCCACCAAGCCGTTTCCGGGAAACTGGTGAATAACTGTAAAAATAACAGTAATACGCACACCACTAATACTCCTCGGGCAATACCAAAGCATACACCGAGCAATCTATCCGTACCTGATAAACCAGTTTTATCCACTAATTGACCAAGTATGTAATTTAGCAAAGCCCCTAACATAAGGGTCGAAATAAATAATAGCGCTATCGCAACGCCATTTTTAACTAACTGTTCGCTGAATGCAGCACTAAATGCATCGAAATTTTCTAAGTAGGCAGCAATATCTTGATAATAATAGCGAGATATAAAGAAGGCACAAAACCAAGTACAAAGAGAGAACGCTTCCTTGACAAAACCACGCACTAAACTTATCACTGAAGATAAACCAACAATACCTAAGATAAGGTAATCAATCCATGCCATTTTTTGTTCCACTCGTTTGAAATTCGCGTCATTGTAACAAGTTAAATACGAGATTGATAATAGTTATAAACAAAAAAAACCGACATAAATGTCGGCTTTTTAATTACTTGTCTCGAGGGTCAAATTTCTCAATCACACCTTTCAAACCTGTGATTTTTTGTAATTTTGGCAATAAACGTTTTAGCTCATTTTTATTTACGTTTGGCCCCACATATAATCGATTTAACTGGCCGGCCTGCTTATAGCGCGGCAATCGATAAGCATCAAAGCCTGCTTTTCTAATTTTTTCAACCAAATCATCAACTGCGACTGAATTCTTGAAGGTACCTAAACGAATATTCCAACTATTACCAACTGGCGGTATTAATTTTGTAGTTTCGACAGGTTTAGCTAATGGGATAAGTTTCGGTGCTTTAGTGATAGGTTTAGGTTTGTATACTGCCGGTTCCGCTTTTTTAGCCGCCGTTAAATTAATTGTGGGGGCGGGTTCAATGAGTAATTCGGCCACTTCATTATCAAATGAATCAAAGTTAACGGGCTCAGCAAGTTCAACTAACGCAGGGCGCAAGGGAATGCTCGCTGCATTCTCACGATACGTGACCTTCTGACCATCTAGTAAGTCAGGTAAAAATATGATACCAATCGCCACTAGAATAATAGTGCCGACTAAACGATGTTGAAATGTCGATGCCACGTTTATTTAACCACTTATATGTTGGATAATTTCCGCTACCGTGAAAAACGAGCCGAAACCAATAATAATGTCATTACAATCAGCACTTTGATTTGCTGATTGCCAAGCTTGCGCTATTGTATCATGACTCATAGGCTGCTGGCTAAGGCTATCACGGCTTTTCCCACTCTGTTGCATTGCATCCACTAATCCCTGCTCGATTTGCTGACAAGGTGCAGCGCGTTCGCCCTGTAATGTCGCTAAGTGCCAACAATCGATAACACCTGTTAAAGCTGCCAAACTTGCTGCGATATCTTTATCTTTGAGCATGCCAACAACAGCAATAATCTTAACTGGCAAATGAGCCTCTTGCTTTAAACGTGCGAGTTGTGTTGCGAGGTAACCCGCTGACTCAGGATTATGTGCAACATCCAAGAATTGTTGTGGCGAGGTACCTAATCGTTGCATACGACCTGGTAACCTAGCGTTCGCAACACCACTCCGAACGGCTGATTCAGGTACAGCTAACCCTAACGCTTGAATTGCGGCAATTGCCGTAGCAGCATTTTGCAAAGGTAACTGGGGAATAGTCAGGTCAGAAAACACAGATCCAATATTCGTTTGTTGTTCTGTTGAACTCACTTGCCAATCCCAACTTTCAGCATGCTGCGTGTAATAATAGTCACGATTAACAGCAACCAGTTCAGCACCGACTTCGTCAGCATACTCTGCAATGGTAGGTGGCGGATTAATCACACCACAAATGGCTTTTTTATTAGCGCGGAAAATACCCGATTTTTCACGTCCAATAACGGCTTTATCTGTACCAAGCCAATCAGCATGATCAATATCAATCGTAGTGACAACCGCAACATCAGCAGAAACAATATTTGAAGCATCTAAACGACCGCCTAATCCAACTTCAAGGATCACCACATCTAATGTTGCATCTTGAAATAATTTCAATGCGGATAATGTCGTAAATTCAAAATAAGTTAATGTGGTATCACCGCGCCCTGCTTCAATAAAGGCAAATGAATCAGCATGCGCTTGTGCGCAGAGCATTTCACCGTTAACGCGAACACGCTCTCGGTAATCTTGAATATGAGGAGAGCTGGTGACGCCAACATTGTACCCAGCATCAAGCAGAATTCGTTCTAAAAATGCGCAGGTAGAGCCCTTACCATTTGTACCTGCAACGGTAATGACTTTGGCATCAAATGTAGTTAATGCTAAATCAGCAGCAACGCGTCCTATGCGACCTAATCCCATTTCAATATTAACAGGATGAATACTTTCTAAATAGCAAAGCCAGTCTGCGAGAGACTGGCTTTTATTAATACTGTTCAACATCGGTAATAGTTACTCGTTAGTGTTTACTCGTTAATGCTTTGAGCGTCACTTGGAGTCTTAATTTCATCCGCTGCGGGTACAACTACTGGAGTTGCTTCTGTACTTGCTGGTGCAGTCGCGATGTTATCAGACGTTTCCAAGTTCATCATCTTCGCTAATAAGCCTGCAAGTTTATCACGCATTTGGCGACGATCAATAATCATATCGATCGCACCTTTCTCCAATAAGAACTCACTACGCTGGAAACCTTCAGGTAACTTCTCACGTACTGTTTGCTCAATAACACGTGGTCCAGCAAAACCAATCAACGCTTTTGGTTCAGCAACATTAATGTCACCTAGCATAGCCAAACTTGCAGACACACCACCCATTGTTGGGTCTGTCAGCACAGAAATGTAAGGTAAACCTTTTGCTGATAGCTTCGCTAACGCCGCACTCGTCTTCGCCATTTGCATTAATGAGAATAATGCTTCCTGCATACGCGCACCGCCACTTGCAGAAAAACAAATTAACGCACGATTTTCAGCCATACATTCATTAATTGCAGCAACAAAACGAGCACCAACAACGGTAGCCATTGAACCGCCCATAAATGAGAATTCAAATGCGCAAACAGCAACGGGAATACCTTTAATCGTCCCTTTTTCTACGATTAGTGCATCTTTTTCGCCTGTTTTCTTTTGCGCGCTGGATAAACGATCTTTATATTTTTTGGTATCGCGAAACTTTAATTTATCACTTGGTTCGAATTCTGCACCAATTTCAATGCGGCCATCTTTATCAAGTAATTTATTAAGACGTTCACGTGCATTCACACGCATGTGGTGATCACACTTAGGACAAACGCCTAAATTACGCTCAAGTTCTGCATGATATAAAACCTGGTCACAAGAGGTACACTTAGTCCACACACCTTCAGGAATATTACGACGCGCTGTTGCGCTCTTGCTTTTTGGTAGTATTTTTTCAATCCAGCTCATGAACCCTACTTATAATTTGTTCTAATTAATTGAAGTATAAGATGTTAAATGCGTTGTTAATACGATAATGATACAAAAATTCAAAACCAATTAACAAAAATTAATGCGTTAAGTCGATATCTGTCGAACTTAACAATACTCCACATTTATCGCGTAACACAATTAAATCACAGATTATCCAATAAGTTTATCTAAAACTGGTCATACCCTTGTGACTTACCGTCAGAAATCAATAAAAAATGATAAAGCGACATAAATAATAACAGCTTATAATCGCTTCCTCACGCTCTTAGCAATGATAAGTCACCTTTCACCAATTAGTGTTTTATTGTTATTAAATCAAACAATTAAAAGCTTTCAGGTAAAAACAATGGTCCGACTGCAGGTCTTGGGATATTAAATTCGCTTGGATAGTCCACTTCAATCATGTACAGACCTTCTGCTTTGCTTGTTGCCGCTGCGACAGAACGATCTCTACCGGCCAATAATTCACCAATCCACGAAACTGGTTTATTACCTTTACCTACTTCCATTAATGAACCCGCTAGATTTCTCACCATATGATGCAAGAATGCATTCGCTTTCACATCAATAATAATATACGCATTTCGACGGATTATTTTAATATGGTGCATAGTCTTAACGGGACTTTTGGCTTGGCAATGCTTAGCTCGGAAAGAGGTGAAATCATGTTCCCCCACTAATTGCTGTGCCGCTTCATGCATTAATTCAGCATCAATATCACCATGGTAATAACTCACACCAGAACCTAAAATTGCAGGACGTAGATTATTGTTATAAATAATATAGCGATAACGTCTTGCCGTTGCACTAAAACGAGCATGAAACTCTTCATCAACTTCCTGCGCCCAACGAACTGCTATATCATCAGGTAAATTAGCATTGACACCCAGCGTCCATGCCACATCTTTACGGATTGAGTCAGTATCAAAATGCACAACTTGACCGGTACCATGAACACCTGAATCGGTACGTCCAGCGCAATGAACTCTCACGGGGTGATTCGCAACGCGTGACAATGCATCTTCCAGTTTTTCTTGAACACTGATCACGTCCATTTGTCGCTGCCAGCCGTAATATTTACTACCGTCATATTCTATACCGAGTGCAATTCGCATTTATCTTCCAACTTTAGACTTTCATTAATTTTAAAAAAACAAAAAGCGGTGACTTTCGCCACCGCTTTACTAATTATTACACAATAATTATATCGCTCAATTATACCGCTTCAGCTTACAAGTTGAAAGTAGCTAAAGTTCGATAATCCCACTAATGTTTTACACTACTAACTGTTAGTAAAGAATCATAATCGACTCAAAAGCTTATTCACTTCAGCTTGCTGCACAGAATCACCGATACCTGCCAATGGTCCTAGAATAGATTTAGCACCATCTTTATCTTCAATTTCAAGATAAGCACGCGCAAGATCTAATTGCGCACCAAAGCGGTTATTATCATCATCAATATCAACCGCGTTACTATCAAGTAAGCTATTAGTGTATTCATCAAGACCTACATCTAATTTTACTTTATCATAAGGTTCGTCTTCGATATTAGCAGGCTGTTGCGATGATTCATTTAACAATTTATCGATATCAATAAACTCTTCTGCTTGTGCTGCTGCAACATCAATCGGAGGCTGTTCGCTTGGCGCAGCACTAAATGCATTAGGACTGAATTCTGCCAACATAGCTTCAATATCATCTAAAGGTTCATCAGCATTATCAGATTTGTTTATAGTTTCAGGGGCTTCACTCACAGTCCCATCAAGTTCAGCTAACATTTCATCAACAGTCTGACCTTGGGCTTGTGGTAAATTGACCTCAACGTCAGCTTGAGCAATATCATCTAAACCGGCTTCCGCTAAAAGCTTGTCAATATCCTCCATATCAACAACTTGGTTCACATCTGGAACATCCGATACAATACTTGGTACAACGTCATCCGCTTGCGCTATCGCTTCTAATTCAGCTTCAGCTAAGATACTGTCAATATCGTCCATATTCACAAATTCATCATTCACTACTGGTGATGATTCTGTAACAGGTTCAGAAATTGGAGCGCCAGTAGCCTGTGAGTTACTGAGTTTAAACTGTTCTAACATTGAATCTACTTCAGCTAAATCAGCATCCAATGTATTTTTATTATTTGTCGGATCGTCTGGGATCAAACTTGGTTCGTCTAACTCTTCACGCCAGCTTAGATCAGGTGCTACACTATCATTTTCAAAGCTTGTGCTTTCATCATCTAATGTTAAGTCAATATCACTAAAATCATTATCATTTAACGCTGGTATGACAGGCGCTTGATCTATAATTTCCGGCATAATAGGCGCTGCAGGTTTGGTAATAATAGGGTCCATCGGCAAATCATTAGGTTCATCTAAAAATACAGTATCTTCCGCGTCGAGCTGTAAATTAAAATCAGGCACTTCTAAGTTGCCCGCTGCAAATGTACTTTCCTTATCAGCAGGCTTTCCTGCGGGTGCTTTAACCTCTTCAGGCATAGACATCGCACTATCAGATGCAAAACTTTCAGTATTAAGATAATCACTGAGTTCATCAACGGTATTATCCGCATCAAACATCACGCTATCTTCAATATTATTCTTCTGATCATTTCTATTTTTTAGCCATAGCCCTAACCAAACTAAAAACAGTAATGAAAACACACCTGAAACACCACCAATTAACCACCAATTGTTATAGCTTTCAGCTTCCATCACCGCTTTATTTTTCGCATTATCAATTGTAACTTGCTGTTCAGAAATACGTGTATTTTGCTGTTCGATTAATGCTTTTAAATCCGCTTTCAATGCATTATCAATCGCCATTTGCTCTTTAAGTTCCGCTAATTCCATACGAATACTTTCTAGCTGTAATTTCAGGCGGCGATTAGTTTCACTTGATAATAAAAGATGTTCATTGCTTTCTGTTAGCTCACCTTGTAATAAAGCAAGTTTATCACGTTGAATTTTATTGCTGACAATCACCTTCGTGCTTGGTTTAGCAGAATTGCTCGGTGGGGTTGATTTCGTTTTAGCAACTGATTTTTTCGTGAGCGCATTTTTTAGGGCTGAACCGTCTGTTGCTTGTATCTCAGCGGCACTGGGGATCTTAAGAAAACTACCATCAATCATTTTATTGATGTCACCACCTAAAAATGCATGAGGGTTAAGCGTAAAAATGGCGGTCATCGTTTTGTATAAACTTAAGCGGCTATCTGGTCTCGTGGCGGTTGCAACTGACCATAACGTATCAGCCTTCACAATTGGTCCGTAACGATTAGGCGAAGAAGGAGTGTACACTTCAGGGCCTTTTAGTTGAAGAACAAATCCATTTGAATTCGCAGCAATACCTGCCATAGGAATCAGCAGAAATAAAACAATCCATTTTAACTTCGATAAACCCGATATCATTGTTAACCCTTACTATGAAACAACACCAACACACTTAAAATGAATATAACATATCCAAAATTTCAGTATACACATGAATTCACTGGTATCTTCTACTTAACTATTCTAATGGTTAATTTCAATAAAAAAAATTTGTGAATTGAAACTATGATATAAATCAGAAAAATAAAATACAAATAAAAAAATAGCACCCAATATTGGGTGCTAAATATGCAATTAAAATAAATTCATCGCCAAGGGCTAAAATTTACCCTTACAGGTAATCGCGAATTAATACTTCTGCAATTTGTACACTGTTTGTTGCAGCACCCTTACGGATGTTATCGCCTACAACCCACATATTAATACCACTTGCGTGTGAGATATCTTCACGAATACGGCCAACAAACACATCATCGTGACCAGCAGAGTCAGAAATTGGTGTTGGATAGTCTTCTTCATTTTCAATCAGTTTAACACCAGGCGCATGGCGCATGAGTGAACGTACTTCTTCAGCACTGATTGGTGTACGAGTTTCTAAATGGATCGCTTCAGAGTGACCATAAAATACAGGTACGCGTACTGCAGTTGGATTAACCATGATGTACTCATCACCAAAAATTTTCTGTGTTTCCCACACCATTTTCATTTCTTCTTTGGTGTAACCATTTTCAGTAAACACATCAATCTGTGGGATCACGTTAAATGCGATCTGCTTTGGGTATACTTTTGTTTCTACTTCACGTGCATTTAATAAACTTGCCGTTTGACCTGCTAGTTCATCAATTGCGCTTTTACCAGAGCCCGATACGGCTTGGTATGTTGCAACATTAATACGTGAAATACCCACAGCATCATGGATTGGTTTTAATGCAACTAGCATTTGAATTGTTGAGCAATTTGGATTCGCGATAATGCCACGGTTTGTATATTGCGCAATTGCTTCTGGGTTTACTTCTGGTACAACTAATGGAATATCTTCGTCATAACGGAAGTGTGATGTGTTATCAATAACAACGACACCCGCATCGGCTGCGATTGGCGCCCATTTTTCTGATACCGAACCACCAGCAGAGAACAAACCGATTTGAACTTGTGTCCAATCGAAATTATCAACATCTAATACTTCAACTTGTTTATTATTGAAGGTAATTTTACCACCCGCACTACGGCTACTTGCTAATGGATAAATATTACCGATTGGAAATTTACGTTCCTGTAAGATTTCCAACATCATTTGCCCTACGGCACCTGTTGCTCCTAGTACTGCAACATCATATAGTTGACTCATCAACGACTCCTAAAAAATTATTTGGCAAACCCAAGTTGATACAACGACTCTACCGCATAATGTGACTCATTTACTAGCCTCAATGAGGAAAATTCTCTTCTTTCTAGGTAATTTTTACGCATTTCATCAAAACTACCCGTTTTCATTATGTTTTTTCTAAAAATAGCGTCATCTCGGCGAACATCGTATACCAAATGAACCAGATTTTTAGCGAATGTTTGATCTGCACTTTGGTTAATATCAATGCGACTGACTGCAGGCATAGGCAAGATATCACTAATACTACGGTCTGCTTCCTGGCCTAAGAACTGTGCGTACGCCTGATAAATCATCTCCGTACCACGCGCTTTACCTTCTAAGCTGTACCCCGCAATATGTGGTGTAGCAATAGCAACATAAGGGATCAACTCAAGTAATGGCGTTGGTTCATTTTCCCATACATCCAGTACGAGCGTCATTGCATGCCCGGCTTGTTTTAACGTCAGCAGTGCCTGATTATCAATCACATCGCCACGACCGCTATTAATCAGAATCGCGTCTGGCGCTATACCCGCCAGTAATTCTGCCGTTAATAGATGCTTGGTCTGATTATGGCCAGTTTTCACTAATGGCACGTGTAAGCAAATGATATCCGCTTGTAATGCTTGTTCTAAGCTAACAAACCCTGTCAGTCCTTCTTTCTCTACGCGAGGAGGATCGCATAGCATCACTTGAGCACCGAGAGCCGTTAGTCGACTGACCGTTTGCGAACCTGTATTACCAACACCAATAACGGCGATTTTTTTATCCGCTAATACAAAACTTTGCTGTTCAGCTAACACTAATAATGCGCTGCAAACATAATCACCAACGGATACCGCATTACAACCTGGCGCATTAGTATATTCAATATTTCGTTGCTGTAAGCATGCTTGGTCTAAATGATCGATACCAATCGTTGCTGTACCTACAAACGCTAGTTTATTGGCTTTAGCAAGTAATTCGTTGTTCACTTGCGTGACAGAACGTACCATCAAGGCATCTACATCATGTAAATCCTCAGCTTGAATTGTACGGCCAGATAAAGGAACGACCTCACCAAACTGAGAAAACAATTCGGTTGCATAAGGCATATTTTCATCGACTACGATCTTCATTTAAGTATTCCCTTAATAATTCGACTAGGGTTATTTTGCGCGTTGTGAAGATAAAAAAAAAGCCCATTTATCAATAATCTGATAAATGGGCTTACATTGTCTTCATCAAGGAAGTATGAACCGTCACTTAAACGTTTTTATTTAAGCGCTTTAATACACTATTATTTAGTAAATTTACTAAATACTAGCGTCGCATTCGTACCACCGAAACCAAAGCTATTCGACATTACGTTAGTTAGCTCTGCATCAATAGCTTGACCAGAAACGATGTCCAGACCTTCTGCTTTTTCATCAAGGTCTTGAATGTTAGCACTTGCTGTAATAAAACTGTTTTCCATCATGATTAATGAATAAATGGCTTCATGTACACCCGCAGCGCCTAACGCGTGACCAGTCAATGCTTTCGTTGCACTGATTTTAGGTGACTTATGACCAAATACAGCTTGAATCGCTTCAAGTTCTTTTGTATCACCTACAGGTGTAGATGTACCGTGTGTATTTAGATAATCAATTTCGCCGTCTACTGTTTCTAGCGCTTGTTGCATACAACGTACTGCACCTTCACCCGACGGCGCTACCATGTCATAGCCATCTGATGTTGCACCGTAACCGGTAATTTCTGCATAGATAGTTGCGCCACGAGCAAGTGCATGCTCAAGTTCTTCAACAACAACCATACCGCCACCACCAGAGATAACGAAACCATCACGGTTTGCGTCATATGTACGTGATGCTTGTTGTGGAGTTTCGTTATACTTAGTTGATAATGCGCCCATTGCATCGAACTCTAATGCTAAAGTCCAATCAATTTCTTCACCACCACCAGCGAATACGACATCTTGTTTACCCAGTTGAATTTGCTCTACTGCATGGCCAATACAATGCGCACTTGTTGCGCATGCAGAAGTAATAGAATAGCTTGGGCCTTTAATTTTAAATGGTGTAGCAAGACAAGCAGAAATCGTGCTCGACATAGTACGAGTCACCATATATGGACCGACACGTTTCACACTTTTATTACGAGCGATATCAACAGAATCAACAACGTTCTTTGATGATGCACCACCTGAACCAGCAATAAGGCCAGTACGTACGTTAGATACTTGCTCTTCTGTTAAACCTGAATCATCAATCGCTTCTTGCATTGCAATATAACTGAAAGCGGCTGCATCACCCATGAAACGCATTGCTTTACGATCAATGATTTCCTTAGGATCAAGATTAACAGTTCCGCAGACTTGGCTACGTAAGTTTTGTTCAGCAAATTGTGGTGCAAATTCAATACCGCTGTTACCTGCTTTCAGTGACTCACATACTTCTGCTTTGTTGTTACCGATACTTGATACAATACCGATACCTGTTATAACCGCTCTTTTCATGATATTCCCTAATATAAAATTATTACGTCATTCTTACTTATTTTTTAACGTCATCTGGTCTGCTTTCCCTATAATCAGATAAAATTATGACCGTTTTATTAATTTTGAGCCTATAGACTCATTCTTTTTATATTTAAAAAAATCAGCCTTAATCTGCTAGACGCCCAGTTAGAGCCTCAGTCCTATCTACTTTCATTATAGTAAAGCGTTAACATCCAGTATCCCATTGCTATCTAAGATTGTCACCGCCTAAAAATTGCTTGGGATCAAATCATCTGCGATTGTTGTTACTTTTGCTGCTAAAACAACCATGACCGTCGCACTACTGTTCGGATTAAATACAAAGTTGGCAATTTAAGTCAGTGTAAACAATCATTGATAGTAATCATTTTTTCTCATCAATTTTGTGACATCTATAACATCAATTTAATAGATTATGTCTAAGGAATAGGATATGACAAAGCCACCATGTGTTAATTTACAAGGTGTTTCATCCATATTTGTTCACTCACTAGTATTCTTTCTTATCATTTTATTGAGTTTTTCCTGCCGAGCTGAAATCAATCTGATCTTTGGTCTATATACCTCGGATAAACCGACAACTATGGTCACTAAATTCCGCCCTTTTATTAATACTCTCGAAGCGCAAATGACACATAAGTTAAAACAACCAGTCCATATAAAAATGCACATTTCCAGTAACTATAATGATGGTGTACATGCACTTACCACTGGCAAAGTTGATTTTTCTCGCTTAGGTCCAGCGTCATATATAACCGCTAAAAATGCCAATGCCAATTTACAACTACTTGCCATCGAAGCCAAAAAAGGAAAAAAGCTATTCTATGGCATTATTGCCGTTCAAACAGATAGTCCAATAACAAAGCCGGAGCAGTTAGTCGGTAAACGATTTGCATTTGGGTCCGAGCAGTCCACAATTGGTCGTTATCTTTCACAAAGTTTCCTTGCAGACCATCATATATACGCGACAGACTTGGCCAAATTTGACTACTTAGATAGACATGATGCTGTTGGAGCGTCGGTTGCGGCTGGACGATATGATGCAGGCGCATTAAAAGAAGGCACATTTAAAAAACTGCGCAGTAAAGGCGTATTATTACGTGAAATAGCACGATTTCCGAATGTAACTAAGCCTTGGGTGGCAAAAGCAGGATTAAATGATGACATAGCACAAGCTTTATCGGCATTGTTAATCGCCAGTGATGAGTCAAACGCATTATATAAAAATTCATTTAGTCAAAATGGATTTTTACCCGGTGATGACAGTGACTATGACATTATTCGTCAATCGATGAAAGATACGCGTTTTTTTGATAAAAGTTCAGTTAAATGACCCGACTGATTAAGCATTTACCACTCTGGTTCAAGATCCTAATCGCTACCTTGTGCATAACCCTCATCACAAGTTTAGCGGCTGGAGAATTAGCCAGACGTTTTGAATATAACTATCTCACCAATAATTTAACCTCACAAATACAACAAACATTTAATATTTTATCCGCAACAACCATTGATAGTCTGATCACAGAAGATATCCCGCTACTTGAAACTATCATGCTACAGATATCATCAAACTACCCTGATGTGGAATTCTTTGCCATTTATAATGAGTTGCATACAGTATTGGTCACTTGGGGAACGTTACCACCAGAAGCAAGCTTACAACACCAAGTATTTCAGCAGCCAGTTTCTTTTGGCGGTGAAACGTTTGGCTATATGAAAATAGCTGTCAGTACCGCTAGTTTACAACAAGATATAACAGAGCACGTGAACTTAATACGTCTACTCATTGCGTTAATATTATTATGTTTAGCACTAACGATTTCGCTATTACTGCATTCTTCAGTATTAAAACCAATATCAAACATTAACAACCGATTATTACAATTATCTCAATTTCATCACACGGGTGAACAGATCACGCTAGTATCAACGAATGAGTTAGACCGTTTAAATGAGTCTGTCGACCTTATTCAGGAGTTTACTCATAAGCAAACACAACGTGAACAGCAGTTACAAATAGCAAAAGAACAAGCCATTAACGCTAACACGACAAAATCAACCTTTCTCGCCACCATGAGCCATGAAATAAGAAACCCAATGCACGCCATTTTAGGCGCATTGTCGTTATTAAATAAGAGTGAAATGAGTGCAGAACAACAACACTTTATCGATACTAGCCTAAAATCTGCCAATATATTACTTGGCTTATTAAACAACATCCTCGATATGTCAAAAATCGAAGCAGGAAAGCTACAGCTTGAGCATCGCGCTTTTAATCTTCAAGAGATATTACAAAATGTAACAAGTGTTCTTGAACCATTAGCACAAAAGAAAGAGATCACACTTAATCATACCTGTAATACGGAAACGCCGTTATGGGTACTCGGTGATGATAATAGGCTAGCCCAAGTACTCATTAACTTAACCAATAATGCGATTAAGTTCACGCAACAAGGCCAAGTCGATGTGATGATGGAAGCAATACAACAGGCTAACCACACACAGCTTTGTTTCACAGTCAAAGATAATGGAATTGGTATCTCAGAGCATCAACTAAAGCATATTTTTGATGATTTCGTACAATCTGATAGCTCTTTTTCACGTGAATATGGAGGTTCGGGCTTAGGGCTTGCTATCTCAAAACAACTCATTACGCTAATGAAAGGAAGCATTACAGTCACCAGCCAATTAAATCAAGGCAGTGAATTCATCATTAAATTAAAGCTAGAAAATACGGAGGCGCCAGTCACTGAACAACCTATGCCTCAAGCACCAGTCGTCACAAAAGACATCCCTGCTCACTTGCTTCTCGTTGAGGACAATAAGGCAAACCAATTCATTACCAAGACGATTTTACAACGTGCGGGTTATACTGTGGATGTCGCAAGTAATGGCCTAGTTGCAATTAAAGCCTGCGAGAAACAACGCTATGAGTTAATATTAATGGACTTACAAATGCCCGAAATGGATGGGTTTGACGCAACAAAAGGTATACGCCGAGCCTCTAATATAAATACAAACACACCGATTATAGCAATGACTGCAAACGCAACGACCGAGGACCGAGAAAATACCCTTGCAGTCGGTATGAATGATTTTTTGATGAAACCAGCGCGAGAAGACCAGTTAATAAAAAAAGTCCGACATTGGTTAAATTGAATATTAGCGGCAATCTAACCAATGACATTTATTAACTAAATTGCTGATTAAATTTGGCTACCGATGCTGCCGTATCTTGCCATAAGCGGCTATTTTTAAGTTCCGGTAATGTAAAATTACTCGTATGCTTAAGGTTAAAATCATCGGTTGTTAAATTATTATCCAAGCCATCTAATAACGCTTCCACACCTGTGCGATCATTACACGCAAGTAATAAGTTGCACCCTGCCCATATAGCCTGCTCTGCTCGTTCTAAATAATTACCCGCAACACTGGCACCATGCATCGATAAGTCATCAGAGAAAATAGCGCCTTTAAAGCCTAACTCTTTTCTTAATATAGTTTGTAGCCAGTATTGAGAGAAACCAGCCGCTTTAGAATCAACTTGCTGATAAATAACATGTGCAGGCATAATGGCATCAAGTTGCGCATTAGCAATAAGGGATTTAAATGGCAACAAATCCGTTGCGCTGATGTCGGCTAAGCTGCGTTCATCAATCGGTAATGCAATATGTGAATCAGCTAACACACTGCCATGTCCTGGAAAGTGTTTACCTGTCGTTTTCATACCAGCTTGGTGCATACCAACGCACAATTGCGTCGAAAGATCGGTTACCCAGCTTGGATCCGCATGGAATGAACGGTCACCAATAACTTGACTACCGCGCTCTAAATCCAGTACCGGAGCAAAGCTTAAATCTATATCAAATGCCAATAACTCTGCCGCTAACATCCAGCCACATTGTTGGGTGAACTGTTTCGCTGTTTCACGATCATCAGCATATAACGCCGCAATTTTACCCATTGCAGGTATACGTGTAAACTGCTCACGAAAACGTTGAACACGACCACCTTCATGATCAACCGCTATCACTATTTGTGAGTGAGCAGCTTTACGAATTGATTTAATTAATGCATTTAACTGAGCATGGTCACCATAATTACGGCTAAACAAGATCAAACCACCGGTTAATGGGTGCGCTAAGATCTCTTTATCTTCAGCCGTTAATTCATAACCGTCAACATCTACTACTACTGGTCCCACAACAATTCCTTATTCAATCTGTTAATTTTATCGGCTATAGCACGTTCAGATTGCTGCCATAGGGTTAAATAGGTGACATCTTTATCTTGCTGGTACATAACGATACACCACAATAAAGTCATCATTTCGACCACAACAGCCATTACCGCTAATTGATCTAATGTCACGTTCGCTGCTGGGTAATAATGATTGTAATACGTTAAAAACAACACCTGCTGTGAATGTTCCCAAGCGAATGTCTGAAATAATGTCGTGATATCAAAATCACAATGACCCGCGGCTGCAAATTCCCAATCCAATAAATACAACTTAGCTTGTTCATCCACCATAAAATTCAATGGATTCATATCGTGATGACAAAACCCCTGTCTATTTGAAGGTAACTGATGTTCAATTAAATCTATCACAAGTGCGAGTTGCTGATCGAGTCTCACGGTTTTAAATTCGGACTTTAGTGTTTGATAATAATGCTGAAGCCGCTCAACCATATTAAGGTGATGTGCAGGTAAGGGCTGTTGATGAAGCGTGGCCGTTAATTGTGCTATTTGATCAATATTTTCATCGCGAGCTTGTTCGTCGAGATCCCAGTGTTTACCCGTGATCCAATCACAAATGATGCCTTGCTCATATTGAGCAATAATATTTGGCGACAAACCAATAGCAGCGGCCTGTATTTGCGCGGCGCACTCGTGCTCGACATTATTATCCATGTCATTGTAAGTCGCTGAAAATTGTCTTACAAAATAACGATGACGCAAACCATATAGTTGAAAATCCAAACGGTAATTATGGTTACTTAAACCTCCCACAACAGGTTGTAAAGAAAATGACTCGGGGCTAAAACGAACAACAAACTCAGGGATGATAATCATAAAAAGACGGTGCTACTCACTTGGGCTTCAACCGTATTAAAACGGTTATTGATCAATTCAATACTTAATGTATGTTTATCGCTAGTATTCTCAGCCTGAGAAATATGAATGACTAACGAATAACCGGAATAAGTCTGGCCTGACTGATACTGTAATACTTGCTCTGTTAAAATTTGAATATCAAACCAATCAGATTTTGAGCATGTTTCGGCGCTAGCACGTTGCAACTCATTATGCGTAACAGGTAAAGTTACCGTCGTATTAGGAAGCGCAATATATAATAGCTGGCCATGCTTAAAACTACCTTGAACAAAATAAGGCTGCTGTAATAGTTGCCCGCTTAACGTTCGCACTTCCGTTATTAAGGGGTGTTCAATAATGACTTCAAGAGGAGCCGCCATAACTTGTCTGTCATGGTCCGCTTGTGAGGCACAACCACTGACAACTAATGCACTCAATATATAAACTAGTGTGAGTATCCATTTCATTTAACACTCCCCCCAAAGCTATTGATAATTTATGTGATGAGGATAACAACTAGTTTGTTGTTACCATCGCCCCCAATTGTTCACCTCCAACAAGATGCATATGTAAATGATACACTTCCTGTCTACCATGTTTATTACAGTTAATGATTAGACGGTAGCCATTTTCAGCAATACCCTCTTGTTCCGCAATTTTTCTAGCCACAATAAAGAGACGCCCTAATGCTAATTCATCTTCTTCACATACATCATTCGTCGTCGGGATCAGTTTATTGGGGATGATAAGCACATGTGTTGATGCTTTTGGACTAATATCACGAAATGCAGTCACTAATTCATCTTGATACAAAATGTCCGCAGGGATCTCTTTATCGATGATCTTACGAAAAATCGTTTCTTCCGCCATTTGTTGCGCTCCATTAAAAAAATTTAGTTATTCAATACTATGTGAAAAAAAAAGATAAATACACTCACTATCAGTAATAGTTCATGTTCTATACCCAAACTACTTAATAATCAATACCAAAACAGACCTAAACGCGAGATAGCAGCGATAAAAAAACCCATCACACCCTACACCTTAGTGTAGTTTGTAATGGGCTTTAATTTAGAAATTATAAATTGCTAATGCCGATTAAGCTGAAGCAATGGCACCTTTACCGACACCTTCATAAGCAAATACAGTGAGTGAATCACTGCAATCTTTTGCTAATGTATCCGCGATATATTGTGCAATGTTTTCTACTGTTGTTTCTGTTGGCATAATTTCAACAATTGATTTACTAATCGCAAGTTGGAATTCGCCTTGTGGCGCTTGATATTTAAAACAATAATGCTCAGGCGTTAATGCAGCCATACCCGCGCGAGAAAGTGAAACTTCAGATACCGACACCATATCGCAATGCTCCGCCAGATAGATATCTTTCCAACGTTCAGCCCAACTCGCTTCAAGCGCAGGATCACGCTCATCATTGCGCAAGATCTCAATTGTAGAGCGGTGACCATGTGCAATACGCTGACAGTTACCAAGGTGTTTACGTAAACCATGGCTGTAGCAGTATTCTGCACCATCAATTTTTTCTTCACGTAATTTAACGTCTAACTTTTTCACGTTATTTGGTAAACGTAGCATGAGCTGCTCAGTTAAGTACGCCTCTAAATTCGCTAGCGTAATTTGTTCTGCAGGAATTAATGCAAATGCTTGATCAGGGCATGCTAAATGAATTGACTCACTGTGTTCACGCCATGCATCAACGTACGTAAATGCACCATCGCTCATCACATCACAAAATTTAGCATGAGCAGGTACAATCAATTTATGATCAACCAGTTCATCAACAGTCGATTTAATCAGTTTTTTCACAATACCAAAATCGAGGATCATACTCTGTTCATTTAAGTCACCATGCAGAACGATATCCACTAGCCAGCTTTGGCCAATAATGCCACGTGAATAATCCAATACTGAAGAATCAATAACAGTAAGATCTTTGACGAATAGTTTCATCTAAATTTTGTCCTTTATGGTAACTAAATAGGTATTTATATTATTGATTAGCGCTATTTTTGTGCGTCGTATTCATCTTTAAATGAAGCAATCAGTTCTTCACTATCAACAACAACTACATCTTGACCTGCTTTTGGAAATACAGAGATAACCACGCCATCAGCAGCAAGACCTGGTAACCAGCTGTTACGCCAAGCACCCATCTCAATTTTAAGCGGCTGACACTCAGACCAATCGCCTTGGATCCATTCACTTGCAAACTCGGCATGTGGCCAAACAGGGATGCTTCGTTCGCCTTCCGCTTCGCTAACAACAAAACCGTTAGCATCTGCTAATGTCCATACTTCTTCAGACTTAACTGCACGAAAAACGAAATAGTTGAAACGCGCTTCAGGTGATTTCTCAACTGCTTCAGCAGTTTGCTTGTCATGAATTTTAAATGTCATAATCTTCTCTCAAGAAACGGCCATTGGCAGTTTCAAATAATGTTTGTAATAAAGCAGCAGCGGATTGTACGCTGCGCAATAATAAATACCAATAATAAATACCAATAATAGTAAAGTTAAACAGAGGTAATTTTATTTAGCGAATTCCAGCTTGCGCAAATAACGCGGTATCATGGTTTCATTGCCCTGCAATCCGCCTTGATGTATATAAAGAATGGGGCGTTTATCAGCACTTTCAAGTCGTGCCTCTGTATTCGTATTGTCTTCGATGAATTCACGCTGCAAACATAACCAAGCCAAGGGATCATAAAGTAAATCAAATTCAATATGAGTGGTTTGCTTTAGCTCGGACCAAATACGATAAAAAGGCAGATAAAGTTTGCCAAAATGATACTTTTTATCTGTAGAGATAATCGTTGGGTGTAATGATTCATCGGCACACAATTCAAAAAATTGCTGCTGTAAATAATCATCACCACCAACACAAGCGCAAGTTTGTACTTCAAAGGGCAAATGTTTTTGCAAAAATAACGCCGTAGTACCAGTACCAGAAGGCAGCACCACACGAATATCAGCATACGAATTTGATTTAGCCCACTCAATAATCTCATCGGCTAGTATTTTTAATCCTGTTTCCGCATATTGACAGCGACCACCTTCAGGAATAAAAACAACGCTCTGACCTTGTGTTTTTAAAGCCGGTAGTACTTGTTGCTGTATATGCTCAATAACAGACAGGCTATTCGAGTCAGCAACGATAACCTTAGCGCCCTGTGCTAACGCTGCACGATAATTACCTTGCGGATTATCAATCAAATACTGAGGCAAGTGATCAACATAATAGTGCAACTGACATTGCTTTAATTTGGCTAATACAGACAAAGAATATAACGAATTAGCTTGCGCAGAACCATGGCCAATTAAGATATCAACCTGTGATAAATCTTGTTGCAAGAAATGGTAAAACTTGCGTGCTTTATTACCACTAAAAGCCACATCTAATAAATCATCACGTTTAACGTAAACGTGATGATTTAAAAATTTGATGTCATCGACAGGTGTATTACGTAATTCCAAGGCAGTGTCCTCGTTTATAACTTAGATTCAAGGTGCAAGAGTTAAACAGACGCAGGCAGTGCTGCAGAAACAATAAATTGGCGACCATTAACAGCTAGCATCTCGGTATCAACATCATAGACTTGTTTAATCGAATCTACGGTTAACACTTTATTCGCAGCGCCCTGCCCAACAACGGTGCCAGCATTTAATAACAGTACTTCAGAAGCATGATTAAGAGCGAGATTAAGATCATGGATAGAGGCAATAATCGTAATACCTTGTTCTGACAATTCTTTTAACATCTGTAACACTTCAATTTGATGCTTTAAATCAAGCCCTGTTAATGGTTCATCCAATAAACATAAAATCGATTGCTGATTTAATAGCGGTGATACTTGTACTAATGTACGGGCAATAAGCACACGCTGCCATTCACCACCCGACAGTTGATCGCAATTACGCTCAACTAACTTAGCTATATCTAATCGGGATAATAATTGATTTATCACCCGACAAGCTTGTTCATCTTCAAGGCTAATACCCAGAGGATGTAAACCCAAAGCAATAAACTGATAAACCGGAATGGCAAAAGGTGGCGGAGATACTTGCGGTAACCAAGCGCGCTGGCGAGCCAACTCAGCAATAGGATAAGACGAAATAGGACGTTCAGCTAATAAGTAAGCGCCTTCGCATGCCTGTTCATGACCTGCTAAAATGGAAAGTAATGTACTTTTACCACTGCCATTGGGCCCTAATAAAAACAAACAACTCCCTTTATCTATCGATACATTCATATCATGTAACCGCTGCTGATAGTTAACATTGGTTAGCGTTAATATTGTAGATGTCCCCATCGTATTTTTTAATTTATCCATAGTGCTTTGTTGTTATGCTACTTGCTTGCGCAATAGTAAATAGATGAAAAAAGGAGCGCCTAAGCTTGCCGTGATCGCCCCTACAGGTAACTCAGCGGTTGCAAATACACTACGCGCAATTAAATCTGCAAGTAATAAAAAGATCGCGCCCAACAAGGCTGAAGCAGGTACAAGAAAGCGCAATTGGCTCGTCACTAATATCCGTAAAATATGCGGAATCACTAACCCAATAAAGCTAATTACGCCCGCCATCGATACCGACACGCCAGTGAGTACTGCCACACATAAAATAAGCTGAATACGTAATTTAGGGACATCAATACCCGATTGAAATGCCCCCTGTTCACCAAACTGTAAAAGGTTCAGCGCATCAATACGGCACATGATCCACAAAAAACTCAAACTCAAAGGAATAACGGCAATATAAATAAGTTCGGATCCATACGCTAAATTTCCCATCATCCAGTACAGCATTTGTCGCATACTGCCGTCATCAGAAAAATACAACAGCCAAGTCATAATCGCGCCAGAAAAGATACCGATCGCAACGCCAAGTAATAAGATCTTGGTGGTGGGTAAGTTATTCTTTGTCACTCGATAAAGTAAATACGTGACTAAGCTTGCCCCGATAAAAGCCGATAATGGTAAAATATAATGCTGTAATCCCGCCCACTGTGGAAACAAAGTCTCAAGAAAGACAATCGATAGCACAGCAAACAAACTGGCAAACGATGAAATGCCGATAACACCAGGCTCTGCTAACGAATTAGCGAGTAACACCTGCAAGATACAACCGGCAACAGCTAACGCAGCGCCAACTAAAATTGCAGTCACAATACGTGGCAAACGTAGGTCAAATAACACTTGTTGCTGTAAAGATGATAAACCATTAAAAATATCATCAACACCAATACTGAAACGGCCTGAGGCAAGCGAAATTAAAATAACGGCAACAAGAGAAATAGATAAAAATATCAGAGTGCTTCGACTTTTTAGTGTACTTGCACGCTGTAACTTAAGCAGGTCGATCATAATTTAAGAAAGGATATAGAAGGATAAAATAGACAAGGTATCTCAAATAATGTCAGCGTTAAGCTTAAGCACATTTTAGATACCCTGTCAGGAGGCTGCGAATTAGATTGATTGACTTACAGCATCAATCAGCGCATGGGTATAACCCATTTCAGCCATGAGTTGTGTAATGATATTACGTTTACGACCTGTATTAGTGTTAGTAATAACCCAATATGGCGTATTCTCAATATGACGAGGTTTGGTCGTACTACCAGCACTTAACAATTCACTTTCCGATTTTGCAAAGTAAATACGTTTACGGCCTTTAATATCAGTCGCACTATCAAACTCTTTCGGGTTTTCTGCATACAAGACAGATAATATCTGTATAAACTTAGTCACCGAAACAGTCGTTTCTTTAAATTTCTTATTTTTAATAAGCTTAGCGATACTGGCTGGCAGCGTAGAATGGCTGACAATCTCTGGCTCTACAACAATCGGGGCAGATACAGGTGTCGGCTCTACTACTGCCGGTGAATTAGTTACCGTTTGCTTAGTCTCACTGTTGATGTTCTCTACAGGCTGTGGCAATACTTCAACATTTGTTAAATCTGCACAGTCACTATCAGGTACACCAAGTAAGCGACGTAAAATATCTGATGCACTTTCGCCAATATCTTTCGTTTGACTAGCAATATAACGATATAGGTCGTCTTCAAGCTCAATCGTCTTCATATTTAACTAGTAAATCCTTGCTTATAAATTTGGTTTAATTATACCTTGTGAATAGATTTCTCTCTATGCTTATAGAAAAAATATTACCTCTGTGATGCATTTATCAACGATTCATACACGACAATGACGTAATTATTGCGGTAGAATCAGCCACAATTACGGAGAAATATATGTTACTTAATCACAAAATATACGGTCAGGGTGATCCTGTTATCGTTATCCATGGCTTATTTGGCAGTGCAACAAACTTGGGCATGCTAATTAAACAATTAAAAACGGATCATCAAGTGATCGCGGTTGATGTTCGAAACCATGGTTTATCTATGCGTCATAATAGTATGCATTATGATGATATGGCAAATGATATTATTCAGCTCATGGATCATTTGACGATCGAACAAGCACATCTAGTCGGTCATTCAATGGGTGGTAAGATCGCCATGCGAACAGCGCTTAATTTTTCTACCCGCGTAACCAGTTTAGCGGTAGCCGATATAGCTCCTGTGAATTATCCCCCTCGACATGATAATGTCTTTGCTGGATTAAAAAACATTCCACTTGGCGATATAACCACACGTAGTGAAGCACAATCAAAGCTTGCCGAATATGTAGAAGAAGTAGGTGTTCAACAGTTTTTATTGAAAGGATTGTATAAAAATGAGCAAGGTAAATTTGATTTTTACTACGCGCTAGATACAATTATATCTCAATACGATGCTATTTCGGACTGGCCAGAAGTAAATAAACAGTATGATAAACCAGTGCTATTTATTAAAGGCATGAATTCTGACTATATAACCAATGAGCATAAACCGGCTATTGCTAAATATTTTCCACAAGCGAAAGCAAAGTTAATACAAGGTACAGGTCACTGGTTACATGCCGAAAAACCGACAATATTTAACAAAATAATAGTCGATTTTTTATTTAGTCATTAGACACATTGTGATATATTTGCACGTTCGTACTCTAAGTAGATACTGTTACGTACTTTAGGTGAATATTGTTATGTTGTATGAATACATTGACTTAATTGAATCTGTCGGCACTAAATTGTTCTTTGTTGCGCTGTTTTTTTTAATCGGCATGGCAATTCACGACGTACTTAAAAAAGGTAATGTACCTCAATTTGGACGTGTAGCGGTTTGGTTTGTACTCTGCTTTGGTATGGCTGGCTTTGTTTTTAAAGAAGTATTGATCACTGTCTGGGAAACCCAGATTTAATAATCTCATAGTATTAACTGCAATGGCGAATATAACGTGGCAAAGGAAAGTTTCGATAGAACGACGATTGACCTTTTTGCTGAAGAAAAGCGTGCTGGTAGACCCAAAACCAATCCGTTATCACGTAAAGAGCAGTTGAAACAGAATAAACGTAACCAATTAAGCCGAGACAAGGCTAACGGATTCAAACGTATTGAATTAAAGGTCGAACAAGACTTGTTTGATATGTTAAATATAAAAGCAAAAAGTGCTAATATGACGCGCAGTGAATATATACAACAATTACTGCAAACACATGTAGCAAAATAAGTTTAAATTAAAACTATTAGGATAATTTAAGAATGGCTAGCGTAGGCTTATTTTTTGGTAGTGACACTGGTAACACTGAAGTAGTTGCTAAGATGATCCAGAAACAACTGGGTAAAAAACTTGTTGATGTTAAAGATATTGCAAAATCAACAACGACAGATATTAACGAGTTCAGCCTATTAATTTTAGGCATTCCGACTTGGTATTATGGCGAATCTCAATGTGATTGGGATGATTTCATGCCTTCACTAGAAGAAATTGATTTTTCTGACAAGCTAGTTGCAATCTTTGGTTGTGGTGACCAAGAAGATTACGCTGAGTACTTCCTTGATGCAATGGGCACACTACGTGACGTTGTTGAAGCAAAAGGCGGTACATTAATCGGTGAATGGCCAACTAAAGGTTATGATTTCGAAGCATCTAAAGCACTCACTGATGACAACCACTTTGTTGGTTTAGGTATTGATGAAGATCGTCAACCAGAACTAACAGCAGAACGTGTTGAAGCTTGGGTAAACCAAATCCACAGCGAAATGTGTCTTGCAGAACTAGAAGACTAATCTTTTAGTTATAAACTATATAAATAAAAGGTAAACGGCGTATACACGTTACTTTACCTTTTACTTTCATCGCCAGCTAAAACCCCATTACACAGCCATTCTAATTAAATAACATTCATTTATCTATCTACCCATTTAGGAATGCATAGCATACGCTATCTTTTTCTGCTTGCCATATACCACATATTAAGATCAGGCTTAATCACTTTGGGTCACACTCGACTAAACAAAAGCTCGGTTAATACGTAAATTTTTGTATTTAAATCCCGCTTTAACAAATATGAGGTTTATTGTTTTTGCGTCTCGTCATATAATAGTGAGGAATGTAAAGAAAATATACTTTTCTCTATTTTAAAAATGAGTACGTTATGACTGATAGAAAAACCGCATTAAAAAAAGCAGGATTAAAAATAACCCTGCCAAGAATCAAAATTTTAGAATTATTACAACTCCCTAGCAGTCAGCATACCAGTGCCGAAGATCTATACAAACAATTGCTCAGTAAAGGTGAAGAAATTGGGCTTGCGACAGTATATCGAGTGCTTAACCAATTTGATGATGCAGGTATTGTTACTCGTCATTATTTTGAAGGCGGTAAATCTGTTTTTGAACTGGCTACTCAAAACCACCATGACCACCTTGTATGTCTTGACTGTGGCCACGTAATTGAATTCCATGATGACTTGATCGAAGATCGTCAACGTGGAATTGCAGCAGAAAATGATATGTCATTACAAGCCCACAGTTTATACTTGTATGGCCGTTCATTAGATGGCAAGTGTAATCATAAATAATTACACACTAAAAATAAGATAAATAAAAAGGAGCTATAGCTCCTTTTTTTATGCGTATTTTTTACCTTTAAATAACACCAAGAAACAAATATCATCCCTTGATGCTACGTGAGTCCTATAAAACAGACTTAGCCACGTAAAGACACTGTACGGTTAAACACAAGCTTATCCGCTGTTGAATCTTTACTGTCTGCACAGAAGTAACCTTCACGTTCAAACTGGTATGCGCTTGCAGGTTGAGCAGCAACAAGGCCTGGTTCAACTTTAGCTGTTTTGATAACAACTAATGATTCTTCATTCAATGCTTCTTCTAATGTTTCAACACTTGCAGGATCTTCTATTTTAAATAGGCGATCATAAACACGTACTTCCGCATCAACAGCATCAGCAGCTGATACCCAATGAATAACACCTTTAGCTTTACGACCATCACTTGGGTTCTTACCAAGTGTTTCATCATCGTAAGTACAGTGAATTTCAATGATATTACCCGCGTCATCTTTTATAACGTCATCGGCTCTAACAATGTATGCATTACGTAAGCGAACTTCTTTGCCTAATACTAAACGTTTATATTTCTTGTTCGCTTCTTCACGGAAATCCGCACGATCAATAAATAGTTCACGACTAAATGGTAACGTACGAGTACCCATATCTAGTTTAGGATGTGCAGGTGCAATTAATTGCTCGGTTTGATTTTCTGAATAATTAGTAATGACTAATTTAACCGGATCAAGAACCGCCATTGCACGTGGTGCTGAATCTTCAAGATCTTCACGGATACATGCTTCTAGCATACCCATTTCGATCGTATTGATTTGTTTAGTCACACCAATACGTTTACAAAATTCACGAATTGACGCAGCGGTATAACCACGACGACGTAAGCCAGCAATTGTTGGCATACGTGGGTCATCCCAACCACTTACATGGTTTTCTGTCACTAATGCATTAAGCTTACGCTTAGACATCATCGTATATTCAATATTCAAACGTGAGAATTCATACTGACGCGGACGACAATCAATTGAGATATTGTCTAATACCCAATCATAAACACGACGGTTATCTTGGAATTCTAATGTACAGATAGAGTGAGAAATACCTTCTATCGCATCAGAAATACAATGCGTGAAATCGTACATTGGATAAATGCACCATTTATCACCTGTTTGGTGATGATGTGCACGTTTAATACGATAGATAACGGGATCACGCATACACATGAACGATGACGTCATGTCAATTTTTGCACGTAGACAACATTCGCCATCAGCAAAACCAGCGTCACGCATTTTATTAAATAACGCGAGGTTTTCGTCAATGCTCGTTTCACGGTATGGGCTATTTTTACCCGGCTTATTCAGCGTACCGCGGTACTCACGTGTTTCCTCTGCATTTAAGAAGCAAACATAAGCTTTACCCGCTTGAATCAATTCAACTGCATATTCGAATAATTTATCGAAGTAATTTGATGAATAGCGAACTTCACCATCCCAGTTAAAACCTAACCACTTTACGTCTTCTTGAATTGCATGAACGTAATCAATGTCTTCTTTTTCTGGGTTCGTATCATCAAAACGTAGATTACACTGTCCCTGGTAATCGTCAGCAATACCAAAGTTCAAACAAATCGATTTGGCATGACCAATATGCAAAAAGCCATTCGGCTCTGGCGGAAAACGCGTATGCACATTAGTATGTTTACCGGAATTTAAATCTTCATCAATAATCTGACGAATAAAGTTCGTTGGGCGTACTTCAGCCTGACTCATTCCTTACCTCAAACAGTAAATTTTTAATAAAATAGTGAACAATGATCTAACAAAATTGCCTCAGACACAACAACTAAATGCTAATGCGGGTCAGTTAGGCTTGCTCAGGGGGAATTAATCTTACTCTTAATACAATCACTATCACAACACTGTTTAAAACATCATCAGCTATAGATTTATTACCTAGACTCAGGATAACTTAATAATAGCGGAAAATAGTATGCATAAGTGGTCCATGTCACCCGGTTTTACATTAATCGAATTACTTATAACAGTGGCCATCGTGGCTATTTTAGCGAGTATAGGGATACCTAATTACCAGCACTACATGCTAGCAACACATCGTGATCAAGCCAAAATGAAATTAACAGCAATTAGCTTATTAGAAACCGATAATTATAGCCGGCATCAAGAATATATTGAATTGCGACATTTATCGATTGACCTTAGTAGTGAGACTTATAAATACAGCATAAAGATCACAGCGAATAATCAGTATCAAGTGATTGCAACAGCGATAGATAATCAACGCAGTGATAGCCATTGTCGGACATTGAGTTTAGACCATAATTTAACGCGATTACCGAAAGTATGTTGGTAATAAAAGAAGGGATATAGAAAGCAGCCTTATCTAAACAATAAGGCTGGGCTTATGCTGAATTACAGCTGGTTTTCTGATTTATTTTTCTTGTTTATTGTCCTTATTTATTTTTGATCTCAGCGTTAGCAACACTCATTGTCGTCGTGTTGTTGATTAAGTTAATCAACAGCATTGAACGTTCTAATCCATCTTTGCATTGATAAATAGCCTCAATACCTTTAAAAGCACCGTCCTGAATAATCACTTTTTCGCCTTCGGTAAATAAGGTGACTTCAATTTCAGGTTTATCTCGGCATTGTTGTTTTTCTTTTAGCTCCGCAACCAAGTTAGCAGGTACTTTGGTATAATGTTTACCGCACTTAACAAAATCAATAACCCCACGGGTAGAACGAATACTATTGAAATTAGCCGCCAGCGTGTCAATTTCAACAAATAAATAATTAGGAAAAATAACCACATCTTTATATACAAGTTTACTGCGTACTTTTTTTTCCATTTTCATCGTTGGATAAAAGCTTTCAATACCTTGATTTTTAAGATTAACCTGTGCTCTAACTTCTTCCTTTCCTTTGCAGTACAGTAAGTACCACTCTTTTTTGGTTTCCATCATTTAAACTTGATAATCCTAAACATGATAACGCCTCTAATATTACGTCAAAAAATATTAAATTAAAGTCTAAATTAAAATCTGAATTAAATGCATATATAACAACCATAAACAACAACAAGGGCAACATGCAGTTAACACCCGCGAAACAAGGATAGAACAAATACTCTGATTATGTTGACAGACCTCTTATAATTGGTTTTTACGCTTGTTAACAACTAGTAAAAGGGATATAAAAGAATGAATAACCTGATAATGGATAGTTTATCAGCATAAAATTATAAATATAAAAACAAATATAAAAACAAATACAAAACAGGCGATATTATGAATCCTAATAATTCAGATACATTTATGGGTCACCCAAAAGGTTTATTCCTTTTATTCAGTACAGAAATGATGGAACGCTTTAGTTATTATGGCATGCGTGCAATTCTCGTTATCTTCCTTGTTTCAATAACCCAAGACCAGCAAGCGGCTGCATTATTAACCGATCCTAATTATCAAACTGGTCTTCCAGGTTTAGGTTGGAGTCAAGCAGATGCGCTTTCTCTTTATGGTACATACACAGGTTTAGTTTACATCACTCCTCTCATTGGAGGCTGGTTAGCAGATAACTTCCTAGGACAACGTAAAAGTGTCTTAATTGGTGGCGTATTAATGGCATTAGGCCAATTCGCATTATTCGTACCAGTAGAAGCGTTATCACTCAGCCCTACTGCTGGGCTTTATTTAGGCCTTGCATTCATCATCGCTGGTAATGGCCTGTTCAAGCCAAACATCTCCACTATGGTTGGTGACCTGTATGAAGAAGGCGATAATCGTCGTGATGGTGCATTCACTATCTTCTACATGGGCATTAATATTGGTGCTTTCTTGTCTGGTATCCTTGTTGGTGCTGTCGTTGTTTACACCGGCAATTACAAATATGGCTTCTTAATGTCTGGTATCGCTATGGTACTTAGCGTTGTCTTACAAAAATTATTCGCTAATAAATACTTAGGTAATATTGGTATTGAAGCTGCAGCGAAGAAAGAATTGACTGCTAATAAAGGTAAAAAGCCAACACTAACGGCCATCGAAGTTGATCGTATAAAAGTTATCTTAATTTTAGGACTATTTGTTATCATTTTCTGGGCTGGTTTCGAACAAGCCGGTGGTCTAATGAACCTTTACGCAAATGATTATACAGACCGTATGATTGGTGGTTTTGAAGTCCCTGTTGCTTGGTTCCAATCATTAAATCCATTCTTTATTATTACCTTTGCACCGATCGTAAGTATGATCTGGATGAAAATGGGCCCGAAAGAGCCGACATCACCCGTTAAATTTGCAATGGCATTATTAATGTTAGCGATTGGTTTTATGTTCATGATCTTTGCAACATTAGAGCAAGGTGGCGACTTAACCGTTAAAACAAGCATGTACTGGTTAGTTGGAGCGTACTTCTTCCATACTATGGGTGAATTATGTCTTTCTCCAATCGGTCTATCTATGATCACTAAATTAGCACCATTACGCTTAGCATCACTGATGATGGGCGCATGGTTTGGCTTTAACGCCATTGCAAATAAAGTGGCTGGTATGATTGGCGCGCAAATTGGTGAAGCAGGTCCAATGGCTATCTTTGGCGGTATTGCAATAGCAGCTGTGATTTCATCTCTGATCCTATTTGCATCAGCACGCAAGCTAATTTACTGGATGCACGGCGCAGAAGGTCAAGTTATTACGCAAGAAGAAACGACGAATCAAAAACCAGTTGCAGCAACAGCTTAATACTGAAAATCTAATTTAAATAAATGTAAAAACAGCCTCATCATGAGGCTGTTTTTTTATATCTGTGATTTTCGTGATAAACTGGATTAAATCGTTAGCCGTGAGCCAAAAGTTTTATGAAACAATTTAATGAATTTATTCCTCTGATCGTCTTTTTCGTTATTTATAAAATGTACGATATTTATTCCGCAACTGCAGCATTAATCGCAGTAACTGCATGTACATTACTCTTTAGCTGGTATAAATACCGTAAAGTTGAAAAAATGCAATTAATCACGTTTGCTATGGTGACCGTGTTTGGTGGTATTACCTTATTTACGCAAGATTCGAGTTTTATTAAATGGAAAGTAACTATTATTTACTGCCTATTTTCAATTGTTTTATTGGTTAGCCAATATGGCTTCAAACAAAATTTACTTAAAAAGATGTTAGGTAAAGAAATGGTTTTACCTGAGTTTGTGTGGTCACGCGTGAACGCAGCATGGTCAATATTCTTCCTCTCGCTTGCTGGCTTAAATCACTACATTGCGTTTAACATGTCAGAAGAGTTATGGGTTGATTTTAAAGTCTTTGGCGTTCTGGGTATCATGTTAGCTTTTACGATATTAACCGTCATTTATCTCTACCGTTATATGCCTAAAGAAAACAGCGATAACAAATAAGCTTAAGTAAGAAAAATAGTTATATCTGGCACAGTATTTAATTAAAAAGGTATTAATTAAATACTGTGCTTCTTCTTAATATCCCCCTTTCAGATCCCTACTACTGTCCTAATACTGACAATTTGAGCACCCGTATAACTTCCTCTATAAGCATGTGATAGCTCGCACAACAAGCTACTTAGCGGGTAACAACAATGTAAAATCACACTACAATTTATTCTGAACATACAATATCATCATGACTATGAAGGAATATCAATGTTGAAAAAAATTACTCGCTTAGCGCTATATGTCGCAGTTACTGCACCTTTATTTATTTTACCGCAAGCAAATGCAGAACAAGTCAAAATGCTTTCTAATATGAATAATGAGCATGCAGTCATCACACCAACAGAAACGACCGCTTTTGATCTCAGTCACTCATCAATTTCACGTGACACATCATTAATGCCATTAAATATTAATACCGCGAATGAGCTAGAGCTTACTGCTTTACCTGGTATAGGAAAATATAAGGCAGTGCAAATAATCCAATGGCGTGAGCTTAACGGGGAATTTAGCGCAATAACAGACTTAGTGAGTGTGAATGGGATAGGAAAGATAACAGTGGCAAAGTTAGCGGGAAAAATTAGTGTAACAGACTAATAAACAAGTCTAAATACGATTTTTAGCGATAAAAAAAGCCTGAAGCAAAAGCATTCAGGCTTAATTCGTTAATGTTTATTAACGCTTAGTTTGATACGTTAAAGTTCAACATACGTTCTAATGGAATAAGCGCTTTAACACGAATTTCTTCATCAACAAAAATTTCATGCCCTTCATCATTAACCAATGAATCTTCAATCGTTTTTAGGCCATTCATGCCCATCCAAGGACACATTGCACAACTACGACAACTCGCGCCATTACCACCAGTTGGAGCAGCAATCATTTCTTTTTCAGGACACGCTTGTTGCATCTTAAAGAAAATACCTTTATCCGTAGCAACAATCAATTTTTGTTGTGGTAGTTCTTTTGCCGCTTTAATCAATTGGCTCGTTGAACCAACCGCATCTGCAAGTTCGATTACATCGGCAGGTGACTCAGGATGAACTAGGATCGCTGCGTCTGGGTTTTCTTCTTTCAAGCGTTTTAATGCTGATGCTTTAAATTCATCATGGACGATACAAGCACCCTGCCAGCGAACCATTTTTGCGCCAGTTTGTTTTTCAATCCAAGCACCCAAATGGCGATCGGGACCCCAAATTAATTTTTGGCCATCACTATCAAGGTGATCGACTACATCCAGCGCAATACTTGATGTGACAATCCAGTCAGCGCGCGCTTTAACGGCTGCTGATGTATTTGCATATACCACAACGGTATGATCAGGATGTGCATCACAGAATGCCGAGAACTCTTCAACAGGACAACCTAGGTCTAATGAACAAGTTGCCTCTAATGCAGGCATGATGATACGTTTGCTTGGAGCTAAGATCTTTGCCGTTTCCCCCATGAAACGAACACCGGCAATGATTAGCGTTTTAGCTGGGTGATTGTTCCCAAAGCGAGCCATTTCCAAAGAATCAGCAACACAACCGCCTGTCTCTTCTGCAAGCGCTTGAATTTCAGGATCTGTATAATAGTGTGCAATTAATACTGCATCTTTTTCTTTTAAAAGCTGTTTGATACGTGCTTTATAATCCAGTTTTTCTTGTGCCGATAACGGAACTGGTTTTTTTGGGAATGGATATTCCATTTCTACTACATTGGGAATCATAGCTAATTACTCAGAGCTCAAAAAATTTATCTTCGCGTATTATACATGGCATTGTCATGAAAACGTAATTTAGCGTGATTTTTTTTCGACACATACAAAAAAGCCTCGCTAATAGCGAGGCTTTTTTGTTTTATTCTTATTCTACTCTTTATCTTATAAAGATAAGTAAAGTGGTGGGCTGTGAAGGATTTGAACCTTCGACCAATTGATTAAAAGTCAACTGCTCTACCAACTGAGCTAACAGCCCTTTACTTTTACTGCTTCTATTAAGGATTCCTTAAATAGAAGTTTCGCTGTTTATGTTAGGACATATAACAACAATAATAAGTGGTGGGTCCTACTGGGCTTGAACCAGTGACCCTCGCCTTGTAAGGGCGATGCTCTCCCAACTGAGCTAAGGACCCACGATATTTATTTAGCGATAGTTGTATCTATCGTTATAACTGGTTGCGGGAGCAGGATTTGAACCTACGACCTTCGGGTTATGAGCCCGACGAGCTACCAAACTGCTCCATCCCGCGACAATGCTGTGTGTTCTTTATTAGAACTAAAGAAAGTGGTGGGCTGTGAAGGATTTGAACCTTCGACCAATTGATTAAAAGTCAACTGCTCTACCAACTGAGCTAACAGCCCCAAATTCTTTCTTTATAAATAGTGGTGGGTCCTACTGGGCTTGAACCAGTGACCCTCGCCTTGTAAGGGCGATGCTCTCCCAACTGAGCTAAGGACCCACGATATTTATTTAGCGATAGTTGTATCTATCGTTATAACTGGTTGCGGGAGCAGGATTTGAACCTACGACCTTCGGGTTATGAGCCCGACGAGCTACCAAACTGCTCCATCCCGCGACAATGCTGTGTGTTCTTTATTAGAACTAAAGAAAGTGGTGGGCTGTGAAGGATTTGAACCTTCGACCAATTGATTAAAAGTCAACTGCTCTACCAACTGAGCTAACAGCCCCAAATTCTTTCTTTATAAATAGTGGTGGGTCCTACTGGGCTTGAACCAGTGACCCTCGCCTTGTAAGGGCGATGCTCTCCCAACTGAGCTAAGGACCCACGATATTTATTTAGCGATAGTTGTATCTATCGTTATAACTGGTTGCGGGAGCAGGATTTGAACCTACGACCTTCGGGTTATGAGCCCGACGAGCTACCAAACTGCTCCATCCCGCGACAATGCTGTGTGTTCTTTATTAGAACTAAAGAAAGTGGTGGGCTGTGAAGGATTTGAACCTTCGACCAATTGATTAAAAGTCAACTGCTCTACCAACTGAGCTAACAGCCCCAAATTCTTTCTTTATAAATAGTGGTGGGTCCTACTGGGCTTGAACCAGTGACCCTCGCCTTGTAAGGGCGATGCTCTCCCAACTGAGCTAAGGACCCACGATATTTATTTAGCGATAGTTGTATCTATCGTTATAACTGGTTGCGGGAGCCGGATTTGAACCAACGACCTTCGGGTTATGAGCCCGACGAGCTACCAAACTGCTCCATCCCGCGACAATGCTGTGTGTTCTTTTATCAGAACTAAAGAAAGTGGTGGGCTGTGAAGGATTTGAACCTTCGACCAATTGATTAAAAGTCAACTGCTCTACCAACTGAGCTAACAGCCCCAAATACTTTCTTTATGAAGTCTCGTTATTTATTTTTAAAATATATAACCAAACTTAATAATTTGTGGTGGGTCCTACTGGGCTTGAACCAGTGACCCTCGCCTTGTAAGGGCGATGCTCTCCCAACTGAGCTAAGGACCCACAAATTTTGCTATTTATATAGCGAACAAATTGGTTGCGGGAGCCGGATTTGAACCAACGACCTTCGGGTTATGAGCCCGACGAGCTACCAAACTGCTCCATCCCGCGACAATATGTTTTCATTTAGCTTACGTAGGGTTCGTAATTAAATGTGGTGGGTCCTACTGGGCTTGAACCAGTGACCCTCGCCTTGTAAGGGCGATGCTCTCCCAACTGAGCTAAGGACCCACATATACCAAATTAATTGGTAATAGAAATGGTTGCGGGAGCCGGATTTGAACCAACGACCTTCGGGTTATGAGCCCGACGAGCTACCAAACTGCTCCATCCCGCGACAATTCTATAATCAAGATATCAATTAACTAAACGACTTACGTTGTTTTCGCTAACCCCTGTCTCGATGGCGGCTATAATACTTTTTTCAGAAAACTCTGCAAGTAAAATCTGCTCAGAATCACAATTCAATGATAAAACCCTGAATTCCGTTCAGTTTAACGCCAATAAGATGACAAATAGCACAAACCAATAGTTCGTTAATGTTGATCAATCTTAAAATATTACTTCAGTGCTGCTAGCTCTTTTTTTGCTAGCTTAGCAACAGCATCATTTGGATAATCTTTAATCACGAGTTCAAAATAACGCTTCGCTTCACTTTTAGAGCCAGATAGCTTAGCGAGTTGACCAAGTTTTTGTAAAGAGTCTGCTCGTTTATTTGACGTAGGATACTTAGTTACGATCGTCTCAAATTCAGCTTTAGCATCATCATTCTTATTATCTTTACGTAAAAGCAGACCTAACCAATAATGTGCATTAGCGGCTAACTCAGATTCTGGATACGTAGAAATGAAACTTTGTAACGCAGGAATTGCTTCATCGTATTTACGTTCATTTTTGATTAATTTGATCGCGTAGTTATAAGCATCTTTACCAGTCAAATTTACCGGCTGATTTGTTGCATTTAGAATATTTGCATCAATTGCAGCAGGAACGACAGGTTTTGCGACGAGAGTGGTACGAATACGCTCAATATCATTGAGAATATCACGTTGACGTTGCGTAATTTTGCCTTGTTCTAGTTCGCTTTCTTCGATAGCACCCTGTAAATTCATTAATTCAATTGATAATTGATCAAGTCTTTGCTGGGTTTCTAATTGTGCTCTCGTTCGAGCGTGGAGGATATTCTCTATACGGGTCAAGCGTTGCTCAACAGAACGAGTCTGTTTTTTAGTTACCATCGGTTCAGTACTTGCATTTACATCAAATACTGTTGCTGGTGCGGCATGCCCGAAACCACTATAAAGAACGGCCATGATCATGGCCGTTTTAGTATTAATTCGAATCAAGGTGACTAATCCTTAGTAAACTAGCACTGCACGTCGATTTTTAGAGAATGCAGCTTGAGTATGAGAAGTATCTACAGGCTTCTCTTCACCATAACTAACTGTCGAGATTTGGCTTGAAGCAACACCTAAGTTAGTTAGGTATTTAACCACAGCATCAGCACGGCGATCGCCTAGTGCAATGTTGTAACCTGGCGTACCACGCTCATCGGCATGACCTTCAACTAACACTTTAACTTCAGGGTTATCAATTAAGAAATTAGCATGATCTTGTAATAACTCACCGTACTCTGCAGTAACGGCTTGTTGATCAAAACCAAAGTAAACAACGTGGCGTTTACGTAGCTCGTCAATTACTTGTTTTTTAACTTCTTCAGGTGTTAAATTTTCAACTGGGTCAATACTGATGTCAGTATCACTACCACTAACAACAGTTGGATCTGATTCAGCATTAGTCGTTGAGTCATTTGTTGTTTGTTGTGCAGAACTTTCAACTGCATCATTTGCAGTTGTATCCGTTGTTGAGCTACATGCAGCCAATGTCAGCATTGGTAACGCAATTACTAAACTTTTTAAGATTTTATTTAGTTGCATTTTCATTTTCCTATCAATAATTAATTCTTCTTAGATGTCAAGAAAGGTGACCACGCTGGTGATTTTACTTCTCCATCACTTGCTGGTAAAACCGCTTTAAAGCGCCCATCCATTGAGACTAACGATAATACCTGTTTTCCCTTAACAACCGTGCTGTAAATAACCATGCTGCCATTAGGCGCAATGCTTGGCGACTTATCAAGACGACCGTTAGTCAGTTTTTGAACATATCCATCTGACAAATCCTGCTTCGTTACACTATACTTACCTTTTTGCAAACTAACCATCACTAAATTTTTACCATCTGGAGTAATTGAAGGATTTAAGTTTGCGTTGCCTTCAAAGGTAAGTCGTTTAATTTTCTTACTTGCTAAATTAACCTGATAAATTTGCGGACGCCCGCCACGTTCTGAGGTGAAAACAATCGACTTACCATCAGGCGTCCAGGTTGCTTCGGTATCAATACCACGATTTTTCGTCAACCTTTCCAAGTTTTTGGTTTTCAAATCGTAAGAATATACATCTGCTTGCCCAGATTTAGACAATATCATCGACAATTTCGAGCCATCAGGTGAAAAGACCGGGAAAATATTACTCCCTTTATACGGTTTGATTAGCTCACGTTTCTGTGTAACCAGATCATAAATCCAGATTTCATGTTTTTTGTCTTCCATACTCATATAAGCCAGTTTTTTACCCGTAGGGTCCCACGACGGTGACATAACAGGTTCTTTTGAGCGGAATAATATATGTTGATTCATGCCATCATAGTCAGAAATTAATAATTTAAATGGATATTTATCATCATAATTAATAGCGACATAAGCAATACGCGTTAAGAATGCGCCACGGGTACCAGTCAGACTTTCAAAAATATAATCGCTTAAACGATGTGAGATATGACGAGGACGACGAGTCGAGAAATTACCTTTCAAATTAAGCTTAATATGATCGGTATTTTTAACTAACTGATCATCAATTTTTTGTGGCGTTTGATTTTTAAAACCAGATAACACATTAATAAGTTGGAAATGGATCTGTAAACGGCCATCTTGTAGTGGTTTTATTGTACCTATTACTATTGCTTCGACACCTGTTTCTTTCCAGGCTGCATAATCAACGGCACTTTCTGTTGCTGGTGTTTGTGGCATTAAGCGGCGTTCCAGTGGAGAAAAACGACCACTATTACGTAAATCATCCGCGATAATACTAGCGAAATCAGTCATGCCTTTTGGTTTAGGCTGTGCACCTAACCACTTAAACGGAACGACGGCGACAGGTCTGGCACTGTTTGTGCCTTCTGTAATGACAATTTCTAATGCCGCATGCGCGATTTGTATCTGCATGAGACACACAATAAAGAAAGATAAAAATCGTTTGGTTATACTCATATTAAATCTCTGGTTTAAAAATCAAATTAATTTTTTTAAGTTCTTTCGCAACATCTGGATCCGGTGACATCGGCAGCGAACCAGCCTTATTCACGGCACTAACCCCAGCTCTACACACAGCAGAGTCTCCACCACCACTTGTAACACTTAATACCAAACCAGAATTAGATAAAATAATTTTCAATAAACAAGACTTACCTTTCATCGTATCACTGGTTAACATATTGCGTTGGATCGAATTTTTAATTCGCGCTGTATATTTATCAACTTCACTTAATACTTCTTGCTGACGTACTGCATCGAGTTGTTGTATTTCACTATCTAACTCAGATGCAAATTCAGCTTCGATCTGCTCTTGCATCAAGCGCTCTTGCCTGTCTCGTTCGATTTTAGCTAAACGCTGACGCTCTTTTTCTGCCGCTTTACGTTTTTGTTCTGCGACACGCTTACGTTCTTGTTCAGCTTTAAGCTTGGCTTCTTCTGCTTTTTTACGTTTCTTCTCGGCTACAACAGCAGCCTGACGTTTACGTTCTTTTTCTTCGGCTACTTTGCGTTTTTTATCCGCGGCGGCAGCGGCTTGTTCAGACTTTTTACGCTCTAACTCTTTCTTAGCACGTTGTTGCTCTGCTTTCTTCGTTGCAGCTTCGGCACGTTTACGTTCTTCAACTTTCTTCAAACGTTGTTTCTCAGCTTTAAGCGCAGCAACTTCAGCTCGTTTACGTTCAACTTCTTTTTCGGCGCGCTTGGTCTCTGCTTGTCTTGCTGCTTGTTCCGCTTTTCGCTGATCATTTTTTGCTTTTACAATTGCAGCTTCTTTTTGTCGACGTTCTTCATTAAGCTTTTTAATACGGTCTTCGGCTTGCTGCACACGTAGTTGTTCTTTTCTGCGTTTTTCTTGCTCGGCACGTTTAATCCGGTCAGCATGTTGCTTTATCGCTTGCTCACTTACAACGACAGCTTGAATAGCTTGCACTTTTGGCTTTGCCTGTTGTTTTAATGGTGTCGAGGTTGCATTTAGACCCAGTAACACGAGAAGTACAACATGCAGTGCGACCGAAATAATAATAGCCACAGAGTACTTAGACTGATTATCCTTCATCTTTATTTATACCCTACCCTTAACTCTTAACTACTCTTAATTACTTACGCTACTCGACTGGATCTGTCATTAATCCAACAGAAGGTGCGCCAGCCTGTTGTAACACCACCATTAAACGGATCACTTGTGCATACGCCACAGAGCCATCACCTTTAACGACAACAGGTGTGTCCGGCTGTAATTTTAAATGAGCGGCAACTAACGTCGCTAAATCATCGGGCGACATTGGTGACTTATCACCATCCCCCACATCAAGATAATATAAACCGTCTTTATCAACAGAAGCGACAATGGGTGGCTTACTGTCTTGTGATAACGCTTCGGCTTGTGCTTGTGGTAGATCCACAAGCACACCTTGAGTCACTAACGGGGCTGTCACCATAAAAATAATAAGTAGCACCAACATGACATCGATATACGGTACTACGTTAATTTCCGCTACAGGTCGTCTGCGCTTACGTTGATAAGGCTGCATCGCTTAATCCTGTGTTTTTTTAGCCAAAGTCTGGCGATGTAAAATACTCGAAAACTCTTCCATGAAATTAGCGTAATTATTTTCAATTTTCATCACTTGATCAGAAAATCGATTATAGGCAATAACAGCTGGAATCGCTGCGAACAGACCCATCGCAGTTGCAATCAACGCTTCGGCAATACCCGGTGCAACCATCGCCAATGTTGCTTGCTGCACAGCGCCTAATGCAATAAATGAACTCATAATCCCCCAAACCGTACCGAACAGACCGATATAAGGACTAATTGAGCCTATTGTAGCGAGATTATTTAAGTTAGTTTCAAGGTCGTCAATTTCACGGGATAAAGCAACCCGCATCGTACGATAACTGCCATCCATGATCGCATCGGTATTTTCTTGAACAGTATTATGAATGCGCACATATTCTTTAAAACCAGAGTGGAAAATTAACTCCATACCCTGAATATTATTCTTTCGCGATTCGCTTTCTTTATACAATTTAGATAAATCGATACCAGACCAAAATCTATCTTCAAATCGTTTCGACGCTTCATTGGCTTGCTTCAATGCTTTTGAGCGATGAAGAATCATTGCCCATGATGCTACGGACATGGAAAGCAGTAATAACATCACTGCTTTTACCAATAGGCTAGCTTCCCAAAAAAGTTCAAAAAATGAAATATCAGCAGCTTCCACTGGTTAGTTTCCTTATAATTTCTGTAGACATCGCACACGGTTTCTTATGTGATAATTGAATGCATGCCACTTTGACGGTTAATTCTGACAGTAACTTACCATTTTCATGATAGATACACAGAGAAAAGACCAACGATGCGCGTTTTAGTTCCTTAATTTGTGACTTTATAATTAATAAATCATCAAGAAATGCCGGATAACGGTAATCGATGTCTATTTTACGTACGACAAAGACTATCAGTATCTGTATTTTCAAAATAAACACACACGTTGAATGCACTTTCTACTATATCATTTTGCGCTATTCTAAAACCCACATCTTTAAACACTATTACTCTAACTTATAACGCTACAATCTAAGGCTTAGCGCTATAAGTTCAATAATATACCTGACAAAAATAAGATATGAAATTGATTTAATGTGAAGAATACATTTCAGCCGTTATTTTTCTGGATAATCAAAGCCTAAATGCAGATAAGCACGTGGTGTCGCAATACGTCCACGCGGAGTTCGCTGTAAAAATCCTTGCTGTATAAGATATGGTTCAAGTACGTCTTCAATGGTTTCGCGCTCTTCACCAATAGCCGCAGCAACGTTATCTAAGCCAACAGGACCGCCTGAGAAAGTATCGACAATGGCAATAAGTAACTTACGGTCCATGTAGTCGAATCCACAAGTATCAACATCTAACATGCTTAACGCCGCAGACGAGATTTCGGCATCAATATCACCATTGTGTTTTACTTCTGCATAATCACGTACACGGCGTAATAAGCGATTAGCAATACGAGGTGTACCACGTGAGCGTCTGGCTATTTCTAACGCACCCGCACTATCCATGTTCAACCCTAAGCAATTTGCCGAGCGTAATACGATATCTTGTAAATCTTCAACCTTATAAAATTCAAGGCGCTGAACAATACCAAAACGATCACGTAACGGTGATGTGAGTGAACCAGCTCGAGTCGTCGCACCGATAAGCGTAAACGGGGGTAAATCAAGCTTGATCGAGCGTGCTGACGGGCCTTCACCAATCATAATATCTAATTGGTAATCTTCCATTGCAGGATATAAAATTTCTTCAATTGACGGGTTTAAACGATGGATTTCGTCAATAAATAATACGTCATGGGGTTCTAAGTTAGTCAGTAATGCAGCAAGATCACCTGCTTTCTCGAGCACTGGTCCAGAGGTGGTTTTAATACTCACCCCCATTTCGTTTGCCACAATATTTGCTAACGTGGTTTTTCCGAGTCCAGGAGGACCGAAAATTAATAAATGGTCCAGCGCATCATCACGACGCTTACTGGCTTCAATAAAAATTTCCATTTGACTACGTACATGGTCCTGACCTTGGTAATCTGATAACATTTTTGGTCGGATAGCACGGTCTATCACTTCTTCTTCACGGACGGTACCGCTAGAAATTAATCGATCAGCTTCAATCACTAAAGTAACTTCCTAAATTAATTCTGTAAGGTGGCACGTAATGACAGACGAATGATATCTTCACAACTCATACTTGGCTGTGCAACTTGCTTGATCATCTTCGCTACTTGCGCAGGTTTATACCCTAAACCAACCAAGGCGTCTTCCGCTTCTTCAATCGCATTCGATGACGTATTACCATAACCTTGTAATTGTGCTTTATCTGCTTCAGGGGTAAATAAATCTTGAGTCACCCAATTTTTTAGACGGTCACGCATTTCGACCAATAAACGTTCCGCGGTCTTTTTACCCACACCCGGTAATTTAATTAAACTGTTAATATCATCATGTTCAACACAGTGTGCAAATTGATTTGCAGTCATACCCGATAAGATAGCCAACGCCAGCTTAGGGCCAACACCATTCACTTTAATTAACTCTCGGAACATCAAACGTTCCATTTTATTATTAAAACCGTAGAGTAATTGTGCATCTTCTCGAACCACAAAGTGAGTGTAAACGATCACTTCGTTATCAGCATCGCCAAGCTCATAAAAGCAGCTCATCGGCAGTTGAACTTCATAACCAACCCCATTCACTTCAAGTAAAATTTCTGGTGGTTGCTTTTCTAATAGAGTGCCACGTAAACGTCCAATCACAATTATTTTCCAACATTTTTTTTAAAATATAATGTTCACAAGGATAATAAAATACTGGTTAAATATCCAGATCATTTATTATTTCGGTTCACTTAATAGGTTAATTATAACGTCCGCGGGCTGTACCTTTGACTTTACCAGCCATATTAATCAAGGTGCGTAAACTCTGGGCATGACATAATGCGACAGCGAGCCCATCAGCAGCATCGGCTTGTGGCGTGCCTGGCAGTTTAAGTAGATTGACAACCATTTGCTGTACTTGTTCTTTATCAGCACCACCGTTACCCACTACCGCTTGTTTGATTTGACGGGCGGTATATTCCCCGACTTCTAAGTCATTCGACACCGCAGCGACAATAGCAGCGCCACGGGCTTGGCCCAACTTTAATGCTGAGGCCGCATTTTTGCCCATGAACACATCTTCAATAGCAAATTTATCTGGTTGAAATTGAATGATAATTTCACTGACTCCCGCATGGATCTGCTTTAAGCGCTCAGGTAATGTATCACCTGATGTACGAATACAACCACTGCCTAAATATTGGAACTTACCGTGTATATGTTGGATCACACCGTATCCAGTGATCCGGGAGCCCGGATCTATGCCAAGAATAATACTCATACTTTATTATCTTCAATTATCATGTTTATAATTACAGTATACCTGCACCTAAGCTTGAAACCTAAACCCACTACCTTATCTATATTCCATTAAAATAACGCTTATAAATTAAACAGTTAAAACCGCACATCGTTGCTTTATTATTTCCACCATGTTGTAAAGAAGTGTATTTCAAATCATTTGCTCATATTGATACATTGTGAATCAGTGTTAGCTTGGTATAATGTACCTTTTTATAATCAACCTTGTGGGGCTAAAATGAAAAGAGTCGTATTATATACGCAAAAGAAGTGTCCAAATTGCGATACGGCAAAGCGCTACCTAGATGAAAAGAAAATACCTTACCGTTTATGCAGCGTAAATGAACCACGTGGCAGTAAAGAATTAGCCGCTATTGGTGGTCGAGGCGTACCAACACTTAAAATTGGTGACCAAATACTGCGTGGTTTCTCAATTAAATCATTCGAAAATATGTATCGCGGTTAACCCCCCATACAAACCTGACTGTTATTACGCTCGTTATTATACTCTCGGTGTTATTAACAGCAGCATTTAATTATTACTTATGGATATAAATCATGAAGAATCGTTTTATTCAGCTAAGCCTTATCATCAGCTTATTGTTTTCTACATTGGTCAACAGTGCCGAAATAGACAGTATCGATCTTAAAGTTACCATGAAACAAATGAGATTAGCGTATACTCAAGCAATGAAAACAACATCTGCGAATGAGTTTTCTACTCGCATTGATGAAATGAGTAAAATGCTTGCCGTAGCACAGAGCTATAACTTTTCACCTGACCGTGCAGAGATGTCAAATCAAGGTTTAGATAAAGTAGAATCAATACTGAACAGCATTCAACAAGCCGATATAACAGACGAAAACCTCGCCGTTGCGAAAGCTAAATTAGAAGATGTTGATAGCTTAAGAAAAGAATACCACAAGAAAAGTAAGCCAAGTATTTGGCAGCTCATCTTTGGTTAATAAACAATTACATGTCGGTGATGATTATTACCGTCATATTAGTAAAAATTAGGAACAGATTACATGTCAAACACGCTCGACGAGAACCAAATAGCAACGATTCAAGCTTACGATGAAGAAAAGCGCCTTAGCTATTTATTAAAAGAAGTAACAAGCGAACGTAAAATCTGGATCTTAACGGATGAACACGGTTGTGTAATGCTAAATAACGATGACGAAGATTGTGTGCCAGTATGGCCTAACGCAGAGTTTGCACAATCTTGGGCGACTGGTGAATGGGAACACTGTAAAACAGAATCTATTTCATTAGCTAAATGGCAAAGCCGTTGGACATCGGGTTTAATGGATGATGACCTAGCTATCGTTGTCTTCCCAAACCTTGATGACGAAGGTCTTATTATGTTCCCTGACGAATTTGATATGGCATTACAGAAACAAGCGAAGAAAAAACGCTAATAACCGTTTATTAGAAAGCATGCCAACATCAAATCGTTGGTATGCGTTTTGATTTCTGCCATTCATTCTAAATCGCCGTTGACGTTTCCACACCCTCCACTTAAGTAATACTCTTTTTTGATAGCACTAAGTTAAATTAATGTTATGTTATTTATCTCCAATTTGAGGTATTGTTTTATATTCTCTCAGCAATCGGCCAAATAATATGATTTCCACCAAGCTAAAACTATTCATTATTTATATATGTTTTTCATTATTAACAGGCTGTTCGATTGTTCGCTGGAAAATAGACTCGGATGAGGATAGCTTAAGATCTGTAGGCTTTGAGCAGCACCTGATGAGTTTAGAAGAAGGTGGTTCGCTGAGTTATTGGCGTGGAGGAGAAGGACAGCCACTATTACTGCTGCATGGATTTGGTGGCAATGCCGTCACGACATGGCAAAAAGAAATGCTGGCACTAAGCAAAGATTATGATGTTATCGCACCAGACCTCGCTTGGTTTGGTGACTCTTTTAGCGCAGGTGAAGCTAACCTCACAACAGAAACACAAGCAATATGGCAGTTAGTCAATCAATTACAGCTTGATAATATCAATATTGCCAGTATCTCTTATGGCGGCTTTATCACCTTCAACATGCTCAATAACACTCAAGATAGCCGAATTAGCAAAGCCATCATCATCGCCAGCCCAGGTCCCTACTTCAGTGATGATGATCTTGCTGCGTTAAACAAACGCTTTGCAGTCGATAAACCAGAGGACTTCTTTATACCAAAGAACAGCTATGAGTTACGCCGTTTATTTAGTGGTATTTTTGTGGAACCTAAAATGATGCCCGACTTTATTGCAGACCAAATCTATCAAACTTACTTTGCAACTTGGCATAAACAGAAAATAGCCATGATCCAATCATTACCTGCCGATCGAGATGCTTTACTCGAGGCCCCAGTATCATCAACACCAGCATTGCTCATTTGGGGTGAAAAAGATCGTATCTTTCCTGTTGAACATGGCATCTACCTGAGTAAAAAGATACAAGCGCCCCTTATTGTTATACCCGACACGGGTCATGGGGTCACGAATGAACAACCCGACTTGGTCGTGCACCTAATTAAAACATTTATCGAAAATGAAAAAATACAATAAATAGCCCGCTTAATAACGCATAAATTGTGTACAAGGCTATGGTTATAGTTGGTAATTTGGCTTAAGGCATTTATTATTTAGGTATTAAACTTTAAGAGTATTAAATTAAGTTATGAGTAAAAAACATTACGTAGTATGGAAAGGTGTGAAGACTGGTGTATTTGATAATTGGTCCGAAACTAAAGCACAGATTGATGGCCGCAGTGATGCTCAATATATGGGTTTCCCGTCAAAAGAAGAAGCAGACCAAGCATTCGCCTCAACCTATACTCGCGCATTAATGAAACGCTCATTAGCAAAAGAAGGTGCGACAGGTTCAGGAGTTAAACCAAAAGCAGCACGCCCTGCAGGTGCATCTAAGTCAATTCTATCAACACCACCACAAGTTGCAGATCTCAACATTTACTGTGATGGAGCTTGCTCTCCTAACCCAGGTAAATCCGGTACAGGCATGGCGGTTTATGAAAAAGATAAGCTGGCACAATTATGGTACGGCTTATACGAAGCTAACGGGACGAACAACTCAGCAGAATTAAATGGCTTATTAATTGCCTTCCGCTTTGCAGCCTCACACATAGAACAAGGTAAAACAGTACAGGTATTATCTGACTCTAGATACTCAATTGATTGCATCACTAAGTGGGCAAAAGGTTGGAAAAATAAAGGCTGGAAACGTGGTAAGAATGAAGAAATTAAAAACCTAGCCATTATTCAACAATGCTTTAGTTTGTACGAACAATTAAAATCCAATTTAATTATTTCCCATGTTAAAGGCCATGCAAATATCGAAGGTAATGAACTATCAGACCGTATGGCGGTATTAGCACGTAGCCAACAAGAACCTAAGTTGGTGCAATATACGACCAGTATTAACATTGCCGAAATCCTTGCAATGCCATCAGGCTAGTAGCCCAACCAAGACTAAGTTATATCTACATCTTACCTAATGATAGAGAAACAAGCTGACGATATACCTCAGCTTATTTCTCTCATTCTTCCCTATTCTAATAAGCATTTGATATACCGAACAGACTAATTAATCATGAATAAAATCATAACGTATTTACATTTATACGATACACGTTAAGATGATAAAAAACATGACTAAATGGATGGAAACGTATGTCAACACATTGGTTTAAAACATTAATCCCAGCGCTAATCTGCAATTCTCTATTACCAGTCTCGGCTGCAAATATAACGGAAATCTCAGGCAAAGACTGCCGCGCAATGACAGATGCGGGCGTTATGTCCTCAGCTGCTCCTGTACAGTGCGATCGTTTAAGACAAGTACAATTCAAGTATATTGATTTTCAGGGTCAGCAGCATAATAACGGTTCAATTGTCGTCATGGATGCTGTATCGCCTTACGTCGCGGCTATTTTTGATCGTTTATATGAATTAGAATTTCCCATCAATAAAGCACAGCCAATACGTCATTACCAAGGTGATGATGACCTATCAATGGCGGATAATAATACATCTGCATTCAATTACCGACCTATCGCAGGTAAGCGTTCGCTATCAGTTCATGCTTATGGTTTAGCTATCGATATTAATCCAAAACAAAATCCGTTCGTTGAGTTTGGTGAAGAAGGTAGCGCCAGATTCAAGCCTGACGATGGTGCTAAATACGCGAACAGAATGAAATTTAGATACGGTAAAGATGAACGCCAAGGCTTTGCTGAAGATGTTATCTCTACCTTTGCTGATAATGGCTTTTTATATTGGGGTGGTTTTTGGAATACTCCGATTGATTACCAGCACTTTCAAGTCAGCCGTAATATGGCCAACTTAATGTCGGTAATGCCAACGGATAATGCCAGTCAGTTCTTTGATAATTATGTAACCTGGTATCAATCATGTAAAGCGAGTTACCCTAAAGCTTATGCGCAGCATAAAGTGAACGACTATGTTTATTATTTAGAGACTAAACTAAATAGTGAATCACTCAGTAAAACCTTTAATCAGTCGCCAGAGAAAGTAATAGCGGCAATAAAACTACCGCTACAAGTTTCACCTATTTGCGTAAAAGGTTAGAGCAGTAAGAAATTAAAGACCTCAACCAAGGCTGTTGTTATTCGTCACCTAATTCTTTATAAGGCCAATAGAAGTGGCCTGCACGGATAATAACTGTCGATAAAGCTAATACTAATGCAGCAACCGATAGCCACACGACATCCACACTCTGTAGCTCTTTCATTCCTAGCGTAATATAACGGGCAATTGCCATGATTGCGATATAGATAGGATAGCGAACGGGAATCTTACCATTAACAACAAATTGCTGGACCATGGCGAGTACTTCTAGGTAGATAAACATTAACAAAATATCCGTTAATTTTACCGTTTGTTCTTCATAAACATGATAAAAATCATTTGCCATCGCGTAAATTGTCGCCATAGTAATTAAAACAAGCAACACAGCTTCGATATAACTAAACATTTTTAAAAATACGTGACTAAACTTTTTTGGTAAATGTGATGGCATATTAACTCCGAGTTCAAATGCACTAATACTGGATGTAAACAGTCGCCACTAATATACTCGCTATTACAGATAAATCATATGCCTCTATCGTTTATGCAAAAAGCCAGCTTAAGCATTAACTTAAACTGGCTTTGAATTAGCATAAAGACAGATTAATTAAGCTATCTGAGTATCAGTGCTATCTGATTTTTTAAGTACCGCATAGCTAATGCCTGTCACAAGTGTACCCGCAACAATCGCGACTAAATACATAAATACAGGTGTAATCGCGTTTGGAATTAACAGAACAAACAGACCGCCATGTGGTGCCATTAACTCAGCACCAAACAGCATAGACAATGCCCCCGTTAATGCACCACCAGCAATACAGCTAGGGATAACACGCATTGGATCGCGCGCCGCAAATGGAATAGCACCTTCAGAAATAAAACATAAGCCTAAGACAAATGATGCTTTACCCGCTTCCTGCTCACTGTTATTGAATTTACGTTTTGCAAGGAAAGTTGCCAGACCCATACCTAACGCAGGCACCATACCCGCAGCCATCACAGCGGCCATCGGCGCATAGGTTTGCGATGCTAATAAACCTACACCAAAGGTATACGCGGTCTTGTTTACTGGACCACCAAGGTCGAAGCACATCATGCCACCAAGGATAATACCCAATAGCACGGCGTTAGCCGAACCCATATTATTCAAAAACTCCGTTAATGCGTTCATTGCAGCTGAAACCGGACCACCGACAACATAAATCATCACTAAACCAGTGATTAACGACGCTGCTAATGGAATGATTAAGATAGGTTTCAGTGCTTCCATTGATTGTGGCAACTGTACCTTTTCTGCGATTAACTTAGCCGTATAACCAGCAAGGAAACCTGCAACAATACCACCTAAGAAGCCAGCTCCCGTTGAACTTGCTAACATACCGCCAATCAAACCTGGCGCAAGGCCCGGGCGATCCGCAATAGAAAAAGCAATAAAGCCCGCAAGTACTGGGATCATAAGCGCAAAAGCCGAACCACCACCAATAGTCATTAACGCGGCCGCTAGTGTCCCCTCTTCTTTAAATGCTTCGATACCAAATACAAATGACAACGCGATAGCCAAACCACCCGCAACAACTAACGGTAGCATGTGTGAAACACCTGTCATTAAGTGTTTATAAACACCTGTTTTTTCGGTGCTGGCTTGTTCATTTACTGCCGACTTGCCGTGACGATATACTTGTACGTCATTAAACGCATTATCCATTGTTTGGGTGGTTTTCTTCAATGCCAAACCGGTACTGGTTTTATACACTTTTTTACCATCAAAACGGGCCAAGTCGATATCAATATCTGCAGCAATAATAACGATATCCGCAGCAGCAATCTCAGCACTGCTCAGTTGATTTTTAGCGCCAACAGAACCACGCGTTTCAACTTTAATCGTATGCCCTAGACGTTTGCCTTCTTGTTCTAACGCTTCAGCAGCCATAAAGGTATGTGCAACACCAGTTGGACAAGCCGTGACCGCCACAATTTTTTTACCTGCAATAACCGTTTCCGTGCTGATAGCAGCCACTTGATTACTACTTACAAGCTCAACGGCATTTTTAACGGCCTGATCTAAATATGTTTTAGTATCAGTAAATACTGCATCGACTTCAGAACGGTATACTTTTTTACCAATAAAACGTGCATCATCAATGTTCTGACTCGCTGCAACAATAATGCAATCAGCCTCAGCAATCTGCTTATCAGTTAAAAGCGTTACAGGGGCGACAGATGAATGACACTCGATATTCGCTTGCCACTTTAACTCTGTGACTGCTTTTTCTAATAAACCCGCAGCAATAAGGCTGCTTGCTATACCACTTGGGCAAGCCGTTACAATTGCAATTTTCATTATTAATGTCCTTTCATTAGCAAATCGCGATGCGTTCACTCATTGTCAGTACCGAATTTATGTCTTTCACGCCAACACCAACTTGCGTTACTGCTAACGCTGATAATGCCGTAGAAAAACGTAATGTTTGTTCTTTATTCCAGTTATTCAGATGCCCCCAGCACATACCTGCGACCAGGGTATCACCCGCCCCAACCGTACTAACAACATCCATTGTTGGTGGTTTTGCCTGTAACCATCCCTCTTTGTTTAACCACATAACCCCTTCAGCCCCAAGCGATACAACCACGTTAGCAATACCCGTGTTTGATAACTGCTGCGCGATTTCGGTTAACGATTGTTCTGCTTGAGACATGCTTTCCGCCCAATGGGCTAACTCTTCATCATTCGGTTTTATTAGCCAAGGTTGTACCTCAAGCCCAGCACTTAATGCAGCATTACTACTATCAAAAAACACCTTTTTACCTGCCTGTTGCAATTTTTCAATCCAGTTAGCACACACTTCTGGACTAACACCGATAGGTAAACTACCCGCAATAATGAATACATCATGGCTTAACGATAAATTAAACAGCATGGCTTCAAATTCTACGAGTGCCGCAGCAGTAACGCTTACGCCCGGAAAATTAATATCACTAACCTGGCAGTTCGCTTCGACTAACTTAACGTTGATACGTGTTGCACCTTGTACGCGGATAAATTTATCAGTGATCTTGGTACGCTCAAATAGCTGACAAAAAGGGGCTTCATTTTCAACACCTAAAAAACCTGTAGCAGTCACATCAGCCCCGAGTTCAGCCAGCACTTTAGCCACATTCACGCCTTTACCTGCAGGCTCTAATGCGCAGTGCTTAACTTGGTTTACCGTGCCCTTAGTCAATGTTTGCAAATGACCCGTTAAATCCAATGCTGGATTTAGCGTCACTGTTACTACTTTTAATGTTGTTAATTGCATGGTCATTATTTACCTTCACCTAATCCAGCATCGATACCTTCACCAATCGCTTTTAACGCCAATTCAGCGTCATCGCCTTGGGCTGTAAACGTAAGTACTTCGTCGCAACTTACGCCTAAAGACATTAATTTCATCAAGCTTTTCGCATTGGTTGATTTACCCGCCATATTTGTAACTTGAATATCAGCCTGATATTTCTTGGCGATATTCACTAACATGGCACTTGGTCTTGCATGTAGACCATGGCTGTTATGAATCGTAAATATGGCCGTTACGCCACTCGGTTTAACGTTCGTCAATAAACCGATAACAATGTCAGCATCTGTATTAAATAACTGATTAACTTGTTGCTGATAAATTAAATCAACCACGCATTGCATGTTATTGAAATGCAGATCGTTAGCACTTGCTAGCATGAGCACGCCTTGAACAGGTAAGCTATCTTGCTGCAAAGGTTCTGCAGGTGTTACAAAAGAGATAGCCGTTGTCACTACCGACTTCGTTGTTTTCGCTAACCATAAACCCTGACCCAGATAAGTCGCAGGTGTCGTGATAGCATCAGCAACCCCGGTATTATCAATACAGTGATGATGTTTAAGTAAACCCGCCGCAACAGCGGTGAGTTGTGATAGGTCTTTAGCAGGGAAAGCAAGTTGTACTAAATCAGCTGTTAATAGTGTTTCTGACTGCTGGCGACCTTCAAGCAAGATAATAATAGATTCCGTGCTATCACATTGCTGTAGCTGTTGCTCTATGCCATCAGCACTTAATACATGCGTCAGCTGTTTTAAAATGGCTAAATGCTCATCCGACTTAGCTGCAATCGCAATAGCTAAATAAACGACTTGCCCCTCACCCCAATCAACGCCTTGTGGATAATGATGTAATTGCACACCTGTTTTATTAACCAAGTCACGCGTATCAACCGTGCCATGTGGGATAGCAATGCCATTGCCTAAATACGTAGAGTGCTGCGCTTCACGGGCTAACATACCCTCGACATAATTTGCTTCCACATAATTTTTATTTACCAAATCTTGCGCAAGCGTTTTAATCGCGAGCTGTTTGTTCGGCGCCGATTGGTTTAACTTAATGTCATTAGAAGACAGTGACAACATAACTTTACTCCGTAATACCAAGGTAATAATGCAATGACTCTTTGCTTCAAAGTCGTGCTGAATCGTTTCAGCAAATGATCAATTAAAAAGGTTTCAGTCATGACAAAATGATAATACATGGCATTGCTGAAACCTTTCAGCTAATATACTGAAGTGTTTCTAGACTGATTACAATTTTCAACAACAAATCATGTAAAAAACTATGAGCGAGCGCACAGATTAGGGATGAAACAACCATGACATTAGATGAAATAGCCAAACTAGCGGGTGTATCACGTACCACTGCCAGTTATGTGATTAACGGGAAAGCCAGTAAATACCGCATTAGTGAAAAAACCCAAATAAAAGTAATGGCTGTCGTTAATGAACATAATTACCGCCCTGATCATGCCGCACAATCATTACGTGCAGGCAGTAATCGTTCGCTTGGTTTAATCATTCCTGATTTAGAAAACAGCAGTTATGCTAAATTAGCCAAATTACTCGAGCGTGATGCGCGTAAAGCGGGATACCAACTCATCATTTCTTGCTCTGATGATGATGCTGATACCGAGATAAAAGTCGCGGATACCTTATTAAGTCGTCGTATTGATGCTTTATTAGTGGCGAGTGCACTTCCTGCTGAACACAACTATTACCGCACTGTTCAAGCTAATGGCGTGCCAGTTATCGGGTTAGATCGTGCGATGGACGATGAAATTTTTTCTTGTGTTATCAGTGAAGATTTAGACGGGGCTTATGAGCTTACCCAAGCCTTATTAGAGCAAGATATTCGGTCTATCGGCTTAATTGGCGCAGTACCAGATCTTGGTATATCGAAAGAGCGTGAACAAGGGTTCCTGTCTGCAATTAAGCAGCATGGAATCCCGGTTAAAAAGTTAACCGCTTATGGTGATCATTTTAGTCAAGACCAAGGTCAAGCCCAAGTGCAGCTATGGATAGATAACGATACATTCCCTGATGCTATCTTAGCGACCTCGTATACGCTATTTGAAGGCGTGCTTGATTGCTTGATACTCAACCCAAGCTTAATGGCAACAACGAAACTGGCTACTTTTGGTGATAACCGATTGCTGGATTTCTTACCCAGCAAAATTCAATCATTACCGCAGCAATTTGAACTCATTGCAGAACACGCACTTAAAATGGCGTTAAATGCCGTGAATGGCTGCAATAAGCCTTGTGTTGAAGTCGTTTCTCGAAAAATAATCCGCCGCTAATACAAACTCATTAATAACAAATACTGTTATCTATAAGGTGCAAATAGAGGCAATAGCCAGTCAACAAAGGTTTGTACTTTTAGCGGTAATGGACTGGCGGTTGGTGTAAGCAAATAATAGCTATACGGACTGACAAAATCGGCTGGAAATGGCACGACTAAACTGCCATCCGCGAGTTGCTGACTCACAAAAAATCGCGGGATCAGTGCCACCCCCATACTGCTTACGGCTGCCTGACTGAGCATATAGAAATGCTCCATACCAAACTTGTCATCCATGGTTAACTCTATTCCTATATCAGCAGCCCAATAGCGCCATAAACCCGGTCTAGAAATATGCTCAAGCAAAGTCATATTGTTAATATCATGCAGTGATGTCATCTGCTGCGCTAATTGCGGCGAGCACACAAGGCATAAATCCTCATCCATCAGCTTAATCACATTACAACCTTGTGGTCGTGTCGTAGCACTGCGTATCGCAATATCATACTGATGTTGAGTAAAATCAATCGTAAAATCACCAATTGATAAATCAACGAATAAATTAGGATTACTGAGCTTGAAGCTTTCCAGACTCGGGATTAACCAATTAATCGTCAAACTAGGTAATACATTGATAGCGATACGTTGTGCTAATTGAGGCTGGAATATGAGTTCTTGAGTTGCACTATTAATTGTTTGCAACGCACTCTGCACCTTAAGCAAATAAGGCTTTGCCTCTTCAGTAAGCACTAACTTTCGATGTTGTCGAATAAACAGACTCACACCAAGGTATTGCTCCAATATCTTCACCTGTTTACTCACGGCTCCATGTGTAACAAACAACTCCTTTGCTGCTAGCGTAAAACTCACATTCCTTGCAGCTGATTCAAAAGCACGCATGGCATTCAATGGTGGTAAATTAGGATACATAGCAATACTCATTTTAAATGGCGAATACAAACTGCGTGAGTTTAACTCACACTACAAAGAAGATAACTCCTTTGCGTTAATCGTGCAAATAAGATTATATACCCAGATTATTTCCAGATATTGCAATTAAAATTACGTAGGAGTAAACATAATGGTTTTGGATATGTCTTTACAATTATCAGCACAAATTATTGGGCTATTATTTTTAGTGGCTGTCGTCGCTGGTTTTATTGATTCTATCGCAGGTGGCGGTGGTCTACTGACTATTCCAGCATTGTTATGGGTTGGTCTTCCTCCTGCAACAGCCCTTGCAACCAACAAACTACAAGCCTGTGGCGGTAGTTTATTTGCCAGTTTTTACTTTATTCGCAAAGGCATGGTCGATGTAAGAAAAATGAAACTAGCCATTGCCTGTACTTTCGTCGGCTCAGCCCTCGGCAGTATTGCGATCCAATCCATTGACCCAAGTATATTGGAAGTGATTTTACCTTTTCTCATTCTTGCCATCGGTGGTTATTTTTTATTTTCGAAACAAATTAGCGATGAAGATAAACATCAAGTACTGACTCCAACACTATTTGCAGTAACAGCGGCTTTCGGTGTTGGTTTGTATGATGGCTTTTTTGGTCCTGGCACTGGCAGCTTCTTTGCAATGGCGTTTGTCTCGCTGGCAGGGTTCGGATTGGCTAAAGCAACTGCACACGCCAAAGTACTAAACTTCGCAACTAATATCGCGTCGTTGATATTCTTTGCACTCGGCGGGAAGGTATTATGGGCGTTGGGTGGCATTATGTTAGTTGGCCAAGCGCTAGGGGCGACACTTGGCTCACGTTTAGTATTATCAAAAGGCGTTAAAATCATTAAACCATTAATGGTCACCATGTCTATCGCAATGAGCTTGAAACTGCTTTATTCGTAACGGTTTACACTCAAGCCACTACGACGTCGTTACTTGCCATTGCTGTTTAGCCGCCGACTCTTGCAAGTAACGGTCAAAATTATCTAATAAAGAGGCAGCACAACTGGATAACTCAACATACGACTTTCCCTCTTCAGGAAACGAATGTACCGCAGCATGGCTTTCAGCTAACAGCCACAACGCGGTATAACCCTGAGGTTGAAAATAATGCTCAACAAAGTTCAATACCGTAAACCCCCCACGGTTTAGATCAGCTGAAATTACACGTTTAAGAGATTCGCTATCACAGCTACTTAACCACCAGCGTTGATTATAGATTTTTGCTTCCATCGTTATTTTCACTTATCAATATTACAATAAAACAACACAGTTATAGGGTCTTAATTACTATGTCCTCAACTAATTCTTATACAATTCAGACTCAGTTTGCCACGCTTCACGGTTATAATCGTACAATACCCCTGAGCCGATTCGATTAATCTCAATCGTGTCCATTTTGTCATAAAAATTACTAGGGAACACAAACGACGCTAATAAAAACTCTTTGTTTAACCAGTTCGACGGTACAGGTAAAGTATCGACATCCTTTATACGTCTGCTTGCCGATTTGCCACGTGTTGTCGCAATCGTCCATCCCCACTGACCAAATGACGGGATATTACGCTGATACTGTTCGACGTGTAAGAAGCCCGCTTCTTTCACCGTTTTACCTATGCTTAAAAATGCATTTTGAGCATGATAAGGTGATGTTGATTGTATTGCTAATGCACCGTCAGCAGCGAGCAATTGACGCACCTGATTATAAAAATAATCACTATAGAGTTTATTTAAATCAGGATGATTAGGGTCGGGTAAGTCAATGATAATAGTATCAAACTTAGCGCCTTTATCGAGTAACGCCTCAACTTTTAAAAATGCGTCCGTCGCATATAACGTTAAACGAGGATCTTGTAATGAACCTTTATTTAATTTTAACATACGCTTTTTTATCGCTTCAGGCGCAGCATAGTCAACTGTATTGGCACCAAACAGAGCCAATAGTTCAGCATCTAGGTCCACTAAAGTCACCGCTTCAACTGGCCAACGTAATACATTACGCAGTGCTAATCCATCACCACCACCAATAATAAGTACCTTATCGTGACGATTAGATGCAAGCATTGCTGGATAGACTAATAAATCATGATATAGCTGCTCATCCGCACTAGAAAATTGTAAGTGGCCGTTAATGAACAAATCAGTCACTGGTTCAGCTTGGTTTTTCAAATAACGTTCAGTCACGACCACATGCTGATATTTCGTCGACTGAGAGTAAATCACTTTATCTTTATATAACACACTGCTTAATTGCGCTAACCAGCCTGTTCCCAAGGTTAGAATTACCGAGAACAATACAATTAATAACAAGTGACAAAGGAACAATAACTTAGCCCAACGGATCTTATCTTGATAACGCCATAAAAATGCCAGTCCCGCAATAACATTGAATAATGCTGTCCAGGCCGCCGCTTCCATAATAGGCAACGACAACATGATAGAAACCCAAATGGCAGCGCCAATACCTGCACCAATATAGTCTGCACCATAGATAGTACCGGCATTATTCTCTAAGAATCGGCCATATACTTGCTGACGAACCCTTGCGATCAGCGGGATCTCCATACCAATAAAAATACCGAGAAGTAAACCGAACACATACGGCATAAATTTAGCAATCTTTTCTAGCTGTTGAGGTAAATAACCATCAAGCACAACATTACTGGGTAAATTAAACGTCGCCGATAATAGATGAGGTAAGCTATAACTCATGGCTATCATCGCTGAAATAATCAAAATACAGCTCATACCGATTAATGCTATTAACGCTTCTAACCAGGCAAATGCAGTAAAGGCATCTTTAAACCAACGCGCCATGAACGCGCCAATACCCATTGCCACAATCATGGTACCTATCATGGCGTAAATAGCACTTTCAACCGAGCCTAATACCCTGCCCGCATAATGCGAAAGCAAGTATTCATATATCAAACCACAACCAGCAAGTATGATCATAACCGAGATTAATAACGCATCGTGAAACCATAATGTACGTTTACGCTGCTGTGCTTGTTTTACTTTATTACCACTATTTACAACTGAGTGTTCCACACGATGCCTTATTGTATTTTAATTGATGTTGAGAGAATTAAGTCATGATTTAAAACTTAAAAAGCTCAAACTCACCAACATGAACAGCATCATGATGACTGAATAGCGTTATTGAATTTGAGCCATATCGATTATTTAAATTAAGCAAACCTATTACTTAAATAAGCAATTAGCTACCGAGTAAAGTTGCCATCGTTAAACCAACCGAAAACGATACTGTTGCCGAGATAACCGCAACACCAATGTTCTTTTGGCGGATAACCTCATCGGCAATGCTTACGCCCGACAAGATAACTTTAATGGTAATTAATTGTAAAACCGAAAAGATAACGACACTAACAACAGCAAAAAATGCCCAATACATGAGACTTAAACCAATATTATCGGCAGCATATGGGGCAAGGCCTGTCGCCGCAGTGATCGCTAAGCCAGAGCCAATTAAAAACCCTGCATAACGAATACCAACAGCCAGATTATCATCTAAGATAAGCTGTTGCAGACAATCACCTGTGCGTTTAAATAAGTGCACACGATATTTACTCACTAATAGCATAATAATGTTAGCCACAACAAACGCGGCAATCACCACAGGTAAACCATGCCAGCCTTCTGTAAGCACCCAAATAAGCGCAGAACGCACCACAATTGCAACCGTGACAATATGACCAAACTCAACAAACGCGGCTGTCACATTACCTTTAACTATTTCATCGTGCAGACTGACTTTTTGTAATGCAACCTTATCTTGAAAAAAATGTCCTGCTTTAATTAACGCGATCGCTAATACGCCATACCCTGCCATTTGTGTTGCTTCTTCAAAGAGTGAATCAGCAAAATCACCACTGGTGACGCCTGTTAATACAATAGCTAATCCAGCTAGGCCAGCCGCAAAACTAATACCAAAAGCAAAGTTATCACGCTTTGCAATTTCATCATTGGCATGTAAATTTGATACCCAGCCTTTGATCATTTTTAAACTAACGAACAAAGCAATGATAATAATAAAATCAATCACCAATGCTTGTGTCGTCCACATCGTTAATCCATCAAACTTGTACATACTTAATCTCCATAACTTATTCTATCTATTTGCTCACGGCGTTCGATCTATTCGCTCATGACGGTTCTATCAATTCGTTATAATAGCAATCTATTTACCGCGTCTCACACCACGTGATGTACGGCTGCCACTATTACGAAATGACCCCGTATTACTTGTAGCTTTACTACTTGTGAACGACTTTTTCGGTTTAGAATAACTACTCACAGTTTTAGTTGGCGTGTAGCTAGAGCGGCTTAAACCTGCAGAGCCTGAACGTTTTTTCGCATAAGGAGAGCTAAATGATTGGCCTTTACGCTGAAAAGACTTGCGAGTCTTAGTTTCAACAGCGGCTTGCTTAGCACTTTGCTTGGGACTGGTATAACGTGAACGGCCATAATCACTGTAATAACTATAACGGCGGTTGTTACTCCAATTTGAATAATTAACACGTCCCGTTAAATCACCAAGCATGCGATACATACCGTACCACTGCCAGAAACTGGTACCGCCACTGCCGCTTTGCCAGTTACCGTAATTCGGGTTACCGACCATCTGACTGCCCGCACCATAGTCCGCACCATTGCCAGAACTTCTTTCTGCGATTTGACTAATCGCGCCAACACGTGCGAGTTGACCGTCAGACATATCTGCCAATACATTAATCGGATCTGTTAACGCATCATTAAATAAACTCAGCTTCGCCGCTTCTTCAATACGAGTGAGTTCATCAAGTAATGAGTTAGCATTATCTAACGTGACAGTTTCTGATTTCACCTCAGTTAAACGCATACCGAGATTCTGATACAAAGGCCCTTGTCGAGTCGCGTCTTCTGTAATCAGGTTTGCTATACGTGTTAGCTCTGGTTTTTGTTGTTTTAAAACTTGCCCATATTCAGTTAACAGTCTTGCATTTCGAACACTGCCATTGTCAATTGCCGAACCCAATCTATCAAGATCGCTTTCAACTATTGCAACTTGCTGGTTAATTGTCTTTTGTGTTTGTTCTAATTTTGATTCACAGCCAGCTAATAACTGTAAAATAAATAACAGACTTATTAACTTCCATGGTTTAATCATTGACATAAATGGTCACCTATCTTGCCTGCCGACTCTAATATAATCAGCCATGACGTTCTACGAATATCGATTTACACATCTCGTTCTGACTTTCTAATCCTTTGCTACTCTACGTTTTAAGCATCAAAAAATCAATTGGTTATAACCTAGTAAATTACCTATTTTGTAAACGATTATAATCTAATAAACCCGCGTTAATAGGCTGTAACTGTTGATTTAGTGTTTGGATCTCATCACTATGTTGCCAGAATCGAGTATCTGAGCGTCTAACACCATAATCATCTAACCAAGCGGTATAATCCTCAGCTGTTTTCATCGCAGTCAAATACGCGACGAATACTGGAAGTTTATCTACCTCTACTGTCAAATAAACACTCGGATAGTCACCAATAATACCACTCACAACCGTTAGCGTATCTTCTGCTGGTAACAAATTAGACTCTTCATCGAGTAAACTCGAAATATTGCTGTGCGCTACATTTTTCAATAAGGTATAAACCCGTTTGTTATCACCATCATTCACGAGTAATACTGATACTTCAGGTAACTGATTGACTGGCGAGCCCACTAATTCCATAATCACCTGCATTAATGCTACTTCTTTAACAGGTGTGCCTGGTTGTGCTAACGTATATTGGTTGGGTAATACCTTTTCTAAATGCGCCTTCAATAACGAAAAAAGCTCAGTTTTGTGCTTTTGTGTTTTGTAGTTAATATCAGTGTTTTTCGCAAAAAAGTGATCGTTATTTTCTAAATACTTTTTGACATTAATACCTTCATCACGATACCAATAATCATGTTCTTTTTGACGGCTTTCTTTTGGCAACAAATTTAAGAAATTAAACTCTGCTTCCATACGTAAAAAATCCATATATAAACGAGTATTTAGCTGATGACCAACATTGCCATAGACGTCAAATCCAGCCACTAGCAAATAATGAATACGCTCAAGTAATGGATAATCAATTAACCAGGCTGTTTTAGGTTCTTGGCCAACAAGCCCTTTAACCACTGTTGCACTATCAAAATGACGAAAGATCGTCAATGCCGCATTATCATTTCCTTTCGGTTCTTGACTGGTCGTAGTTAGGTTTTCACCACTCCAAACTAAGTGTAAATCCAATAATGAATCTTTATTAAGCAACTGATTAACCTTACGACTTTTAGCTTCTAAATATCCTTTTTGTGCTTGTGAATATTGAAACCAATTAACCACTACACCAGCATTACTTTCTGATTCAGCAGGTAACCGTAAATGTGCTTTTTGCTGAGAGAGAAAGTTATCGCTATTCAATCCAGCTTGTGCTTCTTGTGTAACAAAAAACACCCAGAAGTGATCATCGATAACATTTAAAGCAATTTGGCCTCGACAAACAGGACCTTTAATAAACCCCATGATGGTATTTTTGGCTTCTTGCAGCATAAAATTATAACGAGACTGTGGTGGTATCGCCTCAAACGTAACAAACGGATTAGATGCCACTTCTGGCTCATAGCTTGGTAAATGATCTACTTCATATTCTGGCTGATAAAATATTTCTTCAAATGTCGACATACGCGCAGCATTAAGCGCATATGGTAAGTGCGTCTTCGCTAAAATCGTCTCACGTTCACGCTGTAAACGATAATAAACACGCTCAATATTAGGGTCATCATACGGACGACGAGTCGCAATGATCTCAATGGGTTCCCCTGGCGGGGTTATCGAACGGACAAGCTTAAAATAAGTGTTATCTAGCTCATTAAAATACAGGTGCGACAAAAACAAATGTTCATAAATATAACGGCTCACCAACTGGTTTTTTAGTGGCGCTTGATTAAACCATTTTTCCCAATATGCTACTTGCCCGATATGCTCATCAGACAGCGCTGGTAATGACGACATTTTTGCGCCTTTCATTAACCAAGAGGCTAATATTTTGAACTCATCATTATTTAATGCCGGTAAACCGTAAGGCATGCCACCTTCAGGATGCTGTAATTCATAATCATCAAACTCCCCTATCGTACTACATTGCTGTTCTCGGTTAAGTGAAAAGTCATAACTGTCAGACAATACCGTTGTTGATGCGGTTTCTCCAGTTAACACATCTCGCTGCTTTAGCACCAAAGAGCGGTACAGCACACTGGCCATTAAGTTTGCTTCTTCAACTTGTTTACGCTCATTCAATACCGCTGAAAATCCTTGCTCACGCCACGCTTGTGTCGTCGTTGCGTCTTTATATAAACGACTTGGTGGTACAGCAAGTAATCGAGATCCACTGTGTAGCAAAGATTTACTTAATCCACGCTCAATACCCTCTGGAGATGTTAGTTTTAACTGACAAGGCGCATCATAGCAACCATGACAAACAACACATCGTTGATTTAACAATGGCTGAACATCATTAAGGTAAGTCGCGGCTTGCGAGCTTGATAGAGGCACCGAGCGATCTTGCACGTCTTCATCGCCATACATAACATCGTAATTAACCGCGACCACCGCAGCACAACCAGATAAAAGAATAAACAAAACAAAAAAGAAAAAGCGAGACATTAGCATCCTTTCACAACTGATATTTATATATAAAACGTAAACACAGTGGGCTTTATATTAAAAGAAGGTTGATCATGATATACCGAGCCAAGTTACAAATACAAATTGCCTCACTATTTGCTTATATTACCAACTCTGAATACATAAAAAACCAATTCAAGTATATGCTTAAATTGGCTTTATTTTATATTTTAACAAAATCATTTAAATATTACGTCTACTAGCCCATGCTATAATCATAAGGTGCTTGTATTCCAAGTGGGATACCAAGCGCCCAATAACCAAGCAAGAATATCGTCCAGCCAATTAACATTGCGATAGAGTAAGGCATCATTAACGCTAATAACGTCATCGCCCGATTTAAACGAACCAGAAGTACGGCCGTAAACAATACAGGAATAATAAACAACACAAAGATAAGCGGTACAATTGACTAAAAATCGAGTGAATACCAAGCAAACTGATTAAGAGTGGGCTTGGATTAGAGGTAGATAAGAATATATAACCAAAAAGTAGAATGTTAAAGCTGTGTAAATTAATTCAACAAATGATTTACCCTCCGCACTTATTAGCCAAACTTAGTTATATTTAGTCATGTATTATTTGCAACCAAATTCTATTTTAACGCGATAATAACCGATTTTTATTGTAAGCAAGTGTAAGAGGAAAAATCAATAATACAGGCTTAATAGGCACAAAATTGTCACTTAATCACTATAAATGCAAATAAAGCACTTAAATATGCCCAAAACGAACATTATAAATCACTGTTATTGTCACGCCTAGTTTCATACCAATTACGGATAGGTTACAGAACAAAAAATATGTTTATACTCCACGGCAACAATCGTGTGTAGCTAAACCTACACACTCAGTATCAATATCGTCTAAGGGAGAGGTCAATGCCTAGTACACGAATATTAATCGTCGAAGATGACCACGAAATTGCAAGATTAACCGCTATGTATTTAAACAGCGAAGGTTATGAAACGAAGGTTATTAATGATGGTGCTATAGCCTTGACAGCTATAAAGCAATATCAACCTGCCCTACTTATTTTAGATTTAATGCTGCCGGGTTTATCAGGCATGGAAATTTGCGCTCAAGCGAGAACCTTTTTTAAAGAACCCATTCTAGTATTAACCGCTTGTGATGATGAGTTAAGCGAAATTAGCTTATTCAAACTCGGTGCTGATGATTATCTCACCAAGCCAGTGCGCCCACATATTATGGCAGCACGGATCGCAGCATTACTACGCCGCACAAGCAGACAGCAAAAAAGTAGCCCTGATGAAATTGAACTTAAAAGACTCAAAATAGATCCGAGAAGACAGCGTGTTGAATTTAGAGGAAAAGCCTTAGATCTAACCGATTCCGAATATGATCTACTGTTATTATTGACCAAAAATGTAGGTAAAATTATTTCTCGCGAAGAGTGTTGCCAACAACTGCGTGGTATCGACCATGATTTCTCTGATCGATCTATTGATATGCGGATCTCAGGCTTACGTAAGAAACTTAATATTGATTGCTCGACTCAGCAGATCATAAAAACAGTCCGTAACAAAGGCTATATGCTGATCAATGAATAATCGTCTGACTTCACTCTTTTCGCATATTTATATCTGTATCGTAATTGCTATCTGCGCCTGTATTTTGTTAACGGTATGGTTAATGAACATATTCGCTCATCAAAAAGATACCGAGCATTTTTACAAAAATACGATGCAAGTTTATCGAGTGTTGGAGTCTCAACGTAATAGTATATCAATGAATGCAGATGATTTTTATCAACGCGCCGAAGTTGATTTATACAACTACAACATTGAAAAAATCAGCTTATTAAAAAGCTTATCTCCTTGCCAAGAATGCAAGTACATAAAGTCTATTAATAAAGTCGATATTTATATGCAAAAAAGTAACGAATATCTCGCCGTGTACCGACTCAGCAATGCCATAGCAGCGATCACCATCAGTGAAGATCTTTATGATGATCAAGTTGAAAACGGCGTTAAAGACGATCTGATCTTACTTGGCACATTTGCTTTTATGCTTTTTCTTATTGCCCTAAACTTATATCGCCCTATTCGTAAGTTACAACTTCAGATAAATCATTTAGTTGAAATAAATCATACCTTTGGTAAAGGCGATCTGAATGCACGCGTAGATCTTCGAACCACCCCGCTACTGCATGAACTCTCTACTAGTTTTAATGCGATGGCAAAAGCAATTACTGAGCGCGTTGATGAAGGTGAAATTTTCGCACAAGCCTTACCTCATGAAGTAAGAACACCGCTTAGCCGCATACAACTAGCCGTCGGTATCTTGAAACGAGATATCAGCGGAGATAAGCATACAGAATTACTGGATAGTATCGATGACTATGTCGATGACATGGTTGAATTGTCAGAGCAGATAACCACCTTTTCACGCGTCAGCGCTAAACACTCTCATTATAATGATAACGCGCAATCCATTATAATAACCGATTTCATTCAATCTCGAATCGCGCTATATCAGGTACCTAATAGTATAAAGGTAACTTATCGAGCAGATGATAAAATAACGATGACGACTAGCCAGATGTGCTTACGCTTAGCGTTTGATAACTTACTAAAAAATATGTTGAATCATGCTCAGTCAGCTGTTCAGGTAAGCATTATTCAACTTGCTAGCACCATAAAAATAACAGTCGAAGATGATGGTCCAGGTATTCCTCCCGAAAACTATCATCAAATTTTTATTCCTTTTGCTCGCTTAGATAAAAGCCGCAGCCGTAAAACAGGTGGTTTAGGGCTTGGTCTATCAATTGCGAAAAGTGCTTCAAAGCGCTTAGAAGGTCAAATAGTCGTATCAAAAAGTCAACTTGGCGGCGCTAAATTTGAGCTTATAATCCCTGTACACAAAAATGGACTGCCACCCTATTAAAGGTGACATAATAAGGGTTAATTGGCACAGCGAAGTAATAGTCTATCCACCGATTTCTTTGGTGTTTTTGCGATTTTCTGAACTAAATTAAAGGGAATATCAACTAGCTGAGTACGTGATTTTATTTCATTTAACATCACTAACCAAAGCTTCGTTGTCATTTCAGAGTCAAATAATGCACGGTGAAAACCACCGTCTGACGGTATATTTGTATACTTAATCAGTTCACCTAATTTATGGCTCGGTGCATCTTGAAAGATACGCCTTGCCACCAGCAATGAACAACTGAATTCACCATCATACTCGCGACTAATTCGCGCTAATTCCGCATCTAAGAAACGTTTATCAAATGATGCGTTATGCGCAACCAAATTATAACCCTGAATAAAATCAGCAAAACGATGCATCACCTCTTCACAAGGCGCAGCATCTTCTAACATACTATTAGTAATACCAGTGTAATTAGCAATAAATCCGCTCACTCGTCGACCTGGATACATCAATTCTTGAAAACGTTCAGTGATCTCGCCATTTTCGATTTTCACCGCACCGATCTCAATCGCACGGTCACCCATATCAGGTGATAATCCGGTAGTCTCGAAATCTAATATAATCAGGGTGTCAGCGTTCACTATCATTCTTATTTTCTCTCTCTTTGTAGCCTATAAGCTGGCAGTAAAGTATAAAACAGTATGCTAACACAAGCGATCTATGTCTACACTAGGGGTAATGACTGTTTTAAAAGAGGGAACTGTATGTCAATAACACCTCTACGTGGTGGTCAGTTATATCGACCTTCAACACTATCAAAGCTTGCAGCCAACTGTAAATCAACTAAGCACCTTCAACCATTAGATCAAATTATTGGTCAGGATCGTGCGCAACAAGCCGTCGAATTTGCCATGTCGATTAAAGAAAAAGGCTACAACATTTATGCGCTAGGGAACAATGGTCTAGGTAAACGTACCATGATATTACGGTACTTAAATCGTCATGAACCTAACGACAATAACAGTGCTCCAAATAATACAGCCGTATTTGATTGGTGTTATGTCATTAATTTTGATGATGCACGCCACCCTAAAGTACTAAAACTACCTGCAGGTGAAGGACATCAATTCAAAAAAGATGTTGAGAGTCTGATTCATCGCTTAGTAAAAGCATTACCGATGGCCTTTGATAATGAAATCTATTTCACCCGTTCCGATAAATTAAAGAACCAGTTGGAAGAAAAACAAGAGGCGGTACTGCAAGACTTAACCAAGTCAGCAAAACAACACAGCATCAGCCTATCACTCACTGCCCAAGGTGATTACCAACTCATTGCGATTGATCCCAAAGGTGAGGCCTATACGGAAGAAGATTTCGATCAATTAACAGACAAAGAAAGAAAGCATTTTGAGAGTAAGATCTCTGAACTTGAAAGTAAACTGCGTGACATAATCCGCCAGTTAACCATCTGGGAAGAAGAGTATACTGATAAAAGTCAGAAGATGGATGAACAAATCGCACTCGAAGTGTTAGTACATTGCACCACACCTTTAAAAGAAAAATATCATCATCTTTCAGAAGTTAAAACACACCTTAGTGCGATGAATAAAGACATTCTCACCAACCTCGAAATATTTGTAGAAGGCAGTGAGGATGATATTTCATTAGCTTATGCCGCGTTAGATAAAAAAATGCCTCGCCGCTATCAAGTCAACGTCTTGGTTTGTCAAGAAACAGGTTCCTTCCCTATCGTGGTAGAAGAAAGTCCTAACTACCATAGTATTTTTGGGTATATTGAAAATGCGACATTTAAAGGCACCGTATTTACCGATGCCTCATTGATCCGCAGTGGCAGTTTACACCGAGCCAACGGCGGCGTATTAATGATTGATGCGGTTAAAGTCCTTGAGCGCCCCTATGTTTGGGACGGATTAAAGCGAGCCTTACGCGCCAATAAATTAAATTTAAGCTCACTCGAAAGAGAAGTCAGTTTATCGGGTACTATCTCGTTAGACCCAGAACCGATACCACTATCAGTTAAAATTATCCTCTTTGGTGATTATGAAACTTACCAGCTTCTTCAGCAATATGACCCTGAATTTAAAGAACTATTTCGTGTAACGGCCGACTTTGAAGATGTGATGCCGAGAACCGATATTGCAGAAGCACACTATGCTCAGTTCATTTCGAGTATCGTGCATGATAACGCTATGTTGCATTGCGATCGTAAAGCCATTAGCAGGATCATTGAATACAGCTCTCGTCAGGCTGAAGATCAAGAAAAACTATCGCTACATTCGCTTGATATAGCCAACCTATTGCGCGAAACAAACTACTGCGCACGCTTAGCAAATGCGACGCTGATCAGGCAGCATCATGTCGAACAAGCGCTCTCAAACAAAAAGCAGCGTGTAGGTCGACTACAAGACTACCTATTACAAAGCTTTATCAATGGCTCTACGTTAATCGATATTAGTGGTAAAAAAATTGGCCAGGTCAACGCCTTGTCCGTCATTAGTACCTCCGAACATCAATTTGGGATCCCAGGACGAATAACCGCAACCGCCTCATTTGGTGAAGGGGAAATATTTGATATAGAACGTCAAGTGAAACTCGGTGGTAACATTCACTCTAAAGGAGTCATGATTTTATCTGCCTATCTCGCCTCTGTGTTTGGTCAAACCGCCAAGATCCCACTCACGACACGTTTAACCTTCGAACAATCTTACGGCCAAGTCGACGGAGATAGTGCATCACTAGCGGAATGTTGTGCGATCATATCCGCTTTTTCGAAATTGGCATTACGTCAAGATATCGCGATCACGGGTTCGATGGATCAGTTCGGCCATGCTCAGCCTATAGGCGGTGTTAATGAGAAAATAGAAGGCTTCTTTGACGTGTGTTCAGCAAAAGGGTCACTCGCCACTCAAGGTGTGATCATACCACAAGCCAATGTCCATAATTTAATGCTACGCCGTGATGTCGTCGAAGCCATTGAGAATGGGTTATTTCATATCTGGGCAATTGATCATGTAAAAGAGGCAATTAATCTACTAATCAATATCGTAGCAGGTTCCAGTGATGCTGATGGGAAATATCCTGATAGCTCAGTATTTGGTATTACTCAATTACGACTTAATAATTTGCGTGAAGATAATAATAGTTCAATCTCACGTAACTAAATGAAAATATTGATAAACATTAATAAACCTCTCATTTAGAGTTAAACAATCATCAAATAAGTTTACATACTTTAATGCCCAATAATTCATAACACTTACCGACAAGGCGCTTTACCAAGCAAAAAATAACAGTCGAAACTGTGTTGAAAAAGCCAACTAACAATCCTAAAGTTAAACATTTATCCCTGTAAATATGAACATAAAAAAACGGATATAACCGAGGGCCATATCCGTTTTCATTAACAACGTTTATTCATCATAATTATATTCAACCACCATTAATAATGGTGGTATATGATTACTCAGCGTCAGTCGCTTTCTCTTTTTCTTTCTTAACAACAGCAATGCTTAGCTCTTCAAGAGAAGCTGGGTTTGCTTCGCTTGGTGCTGATGTTAATAAACATGCAGCTGTTGTAGTTTTAGGGAATGCGATAACATCACGGATGTTATCTGTACCTGTTAGCAACATAGCTAGACGGTCTAGACCAAATGCTAAACCTGCATGTGGCGGCGTACCGTATTTAAGTGCTTCAAGTAGGAAACCAAACTTATCTTGCTGCTCTTGCGCTTCGATACCTAAGATTTCGAATACCGCTTTTTGCATTTCACCTCTGTGAATACGCACAGAACCACCACCAACTTCATAGCCATTAATAACCATGTCGTATGCGTCTGAAATTGCGTTAGCAGGATTAGCTAGAAGCTCTTCTGCGTTAACATCCATTGGAGCAGTGAATGGATGGTGAACCGCGTGTAGGTTACCTTCGCCATCTTCTTCAAACATAGGGAAGTCAACAACCCAAAGTGGTTTCCACTCGTTTGAAGTAAGCTCTAAATCAACACCTACTTTCAGACGTAATGCGCCAAGTGCTTCAGTTACAACTTTGTTTGTATCTGCACCAAAGAAGATGATGTCACCGTCTTTCGCGTTAGTACGCTCAAGTAATGCCGTAATAACATCAGCGCTTAAGAACTTAGCTACTGGTGATTGTACGCCTTCAGCGCCAGCTGCTACGTCTTTCACTTTCATCCATGCCATGCCTTTCGCGCCATAGATGCCAACAAATTTAGTGTATTCGTCAATTTGCTTACGAGAAAGTTTAGCGCCGCCAGTAACACATAATACTGCAACACGACCTTTCGGGTTGTTAGCAGGTTCTGCGAATACTTTAAATTCAACGTCTTTTAAAATGTCTGCAACGTCAACAAGTTCTAACGGGTTACGTAGATCTGGTTTATCTGAACCAAAACGACGCATTGCTTCAGCATAAGTCATGCTTGGGAACGCTGGTAATTCAACGTCCAAGATTTCTTTCCACATGCTAGTGATTAAACGTTCAGTCACTTCACGCACTTGTGGTGCAGTCATGAATGATGTTTCAATATCGATTTGCGTGAATTCTGGCTGACGGTCAGCACGTAAATCTTCATCACGGAAACATTTAACGATTTGGTAATAACGATCAAAACCAGACATCATCAACAGCTGCTTAAATAACTGTGGTGATTGTGGCAATGCGAAGAATTGACCTTTGTGTGTACGGCTTGGTACTAGGTAATCACGTGCGCCTTCTGGCGTCGCTTTTGTTAGTACTGGCGTTTCAATATCAAGGAAACCGTGGTCATCCATGAAACGACGTACAAAGTTACTTGCTTTAGCACGGATCTTAAGACGGTTGCTCATTTCTGGGCGACGTAGATCCAAGAAACGGTGCTTAAGACGTTGCTCTTCAGTATTTGTTTGGTTGAAATCAAGTGGTAAAACGTCTGCTTTATTGATAACTTCAAGCTCTAGACCTTGAACTTCAATGCCACCAGTAGCCATGTCTTTATTTACTTGGCGTTCATCACGAGCACGTACTTTACCTGTGATTTTTACACAGAATTCGTTACGTAATTGGCTAGCACGTTCAAATACAGCTTCTACATCTGGATCATAAACAACTTGCACAATACCTTCACGGTCACGTAAATCGATAAAAATAACACCGCCTAAATCACGACGACGATTAACCCAACCACACAACTCAACCTGTTGGCCGATATGTGCTTCATTTACCTGTCCGCAATACACTGTACGCATCTGTATAATCCTACTAAATCGATGAATCGGGTAGCCACGTTTAGCTATCCTCAAAAAATTACCGTTATTGTAATAGAAATTAGCACGGCAACCAATAGCTATACTAAAACAACTTCAAGTAATGCCGAAACTACTAACAGTTATAGCCAAACGACTTAAAAAGCCGCTGATTCGTTGCTGTTCCGATTGCGTCTTGCTGGTTAAATAACCGTTATTTATTTAACAAAAAAGTCTTTTTCACCGATGAAAAAACCAACACGATAGCGAAACAATGAAATTATTCACCCTATATACTGTTTAAGTAGAGACAAAGCCGGTCATTTTAACTAAAATACGCCGCCTTATTTTGATAATTTTTATTGCAGGTTATAACAATGCAACAACGCGATCAGATTTTCTCCGCCCCGTTAGATCAAATCGGTGATTTCACCTTTGACGAACGTGTTGCAGAAGTCTTTCCAGATATGATAAAACGTTCAGTACCTGGTTACTCTAATATCATTTCTGCGATAGGTATGATGACCGCGCGTTATGCCCAAGACAACACCCAACTTTACGATTTGGGTTGCTCACTTGGCGCTGCTACCATTTCAATGCGCCGTAACGTTCAAGCGCAGAACTGTAATATCGTTGCCATAGATAATTCACAAGCAATGGTTGAGCGTTGTGAACGCCATCTATCCGCTTATAAGAGCGATACACCAGTGCAAGTTCTGTGTGATGATATTTGTGCGGTAGAGATTCATAACGCCTCAATTGTCGTATTAAACTTTACCCTGCAATTTATTCCACCAGCAGAACGCCAAGCTCTACTGACCAAAATCTATGATGGTTTAGTACCTGGTGGTATTCTTATCTTGTCAGAAAAATTCTGCTTTAGTGATAACAAGGTCAATGACCTACTCATCAATTTACACGAAGATTTTAAACGAGCTAATGGCTATAGCGAGTTAGAAATCAGCCAGAAACGCAGCGCAATTGAAGATGTCATGCGCCCAGACAGTATTGAAACTCACTTAAACCGCTTTAAAAAGATTGGCTTTAGCAGCGCAAACTCTTGGTTCCAGTGTTTTAACTTTGGCTCAATGGTTGCTATCAAATAAGCTTAATCATTAGCACCATTATCAACATAACCATTTAGCACATACATCGAATTAATTTAAAGCAGTACATAAAGGTTACCCATGATCGACTTTTCAAATTTTTACCAGATAATTGCGAAAAACAAATTACACCATTGGCTTTACACGCTACCAGCACAAATGCACGAATGGGAGCGCGAACATAAACATGGTTTTTTACCGCGCTGGGAAAAAGTATTAAAAAAACTACCAAAAGTCGAAACCAAACACATCAATATCACTGACAAGTTTGAAGTTGGTGCGCCGGGTGAATTAAGCGAAAGCGACTTACGTAAAACTGAAAGTTTGTTACAAAAATTCCATCCGTGGCGTAAAGGCCCCTTCAATATTCATGGTATTCATATCGATACAGAATGGCGCAGCGATTGGAAATGGGAACGTCTACGTGAGTTTATCTCACCGCTAAAATACCGTTATGTACTCGACGTTGGTTGCGGTAGCGGCTACCACATGTGGCGTATGCTCGGTGACGATGCCGAATTTGTCGTGGGGATCGACCCAAGCCAATTATTTTTAGTACAATTTGAAGCGATACGTCATTTTGCTAACAATGACCAACGTGTACATTTATTACCACTTGGTATTCAAGAATTACCTAAATTACGTGCATTCGACACGGTTTTCTCTATGGGTGTCCTGTACCATCGCAAATCGCCGATTGATCACATTGAACAACTTAAAAACCAATTACGTGATGGTGGTGAACTTGTTTTAGAAACGCTGGTGATTGATGGTGATGAACAAGCAGTATTAGTACCCGGCGATCGTTATGCACAAATGCGTAATGTTTGGTTCTTACCAAGTTGTGCCGCATTAAAACTTTGGGTTGAAAAACTGGGCTTTGAAAATGTCCGTATCGTCGATGTATCCGATACCAGTATTGAAGAGCAACGCGCAACTGAATGGATGAGAAACGAATCACTGGTTGATTTTCTTAATCCAAACGATCACAGTAAAACGATTGAAGGCTACCCAGCACCTAAACGCGCCGTACTTATTGCCACTAAACCTTACGCCGAACAGCTAGACGAATAACACGATATCAGCATCGGAAACGGTGCTCGATAAAGAATAAGGGAATATGTTATGCGAATTGTCAATTATTTAGAATTAGGAATGGATACTTTGAAAACACGCCGTCAATTACTCACCGGAATTATCCTTAGCGCCTTACTCTCTGGATGCGTGAGTGTTGACCAGTTTCTAAATCAAGACGGTACATCGCCGCAAACACTACATTCACAAATAGTGCAACAGAACCAACAAATCGAGCTATTAGTTAAGCAGCAAAATACCATATTGGCTGAATTACAAAAGCAACCAGCGTTATTCGAACAGCAAAAACAGGATATTGCGCAGCTAAATCATAAACTCGAAAGTTATATTAAATTACGTCAACAAGTAACCTACAATAGCCAAGTTATCGCGAGTTACCAGGTTGATAAATCCGTTGAAGAAATTAACAATACTGAACATCCTCCCCTTGTACAGTCTTCAGAATCAATTACACCTATTGATAAATTAGTCATTGGCTCAGAAGAGCTGGTATTGCTCAATGATCTGCAAAGCAAATATAAAGCCCGCATTGATACTGGCGCAACAACTTCATCACTTAATGCAACCGATATTGTTGAATTTGAACGCGATGGTAAAAAATGGGTTCGTTTTAACTTCAGCCAAGAAATCGATGATAATGAAGCGCAGATTATCGAAGCAAAAATTGCGCGTACAATTCTGATCCGTCAAGCAAACAACAGTGAACCTACGCGTAGGCCGATTATCGAATTACCCGTGCAACTCGGTGATATAAAAATGCTGACAGAGTTTACACTTGCCGACCGCAGTCGCATGACATTTCCAGTATTACTGGGGCGTACATTTTTAAAAGATATCGTCATGGTCGATGTAGCACGCACTTATACACTGACAGAATCTGCGATACAGTAATTTAAATATGCTATTAAAATAAAATACGTATCTATACTTTAGATGCGTATTTTATATAGACCAACACGCTTCATACTTTCGTTTTATACCGTATATAATGCTATTTCTCCGCCTTTTTCCTCTCCTGTCATATAATAAAGCACAGCGATAAATTGCTATTTACAAATAACTGACGTATAAATATTTGATATATAAGAATTGTATTCGGTATGATTATTATCTCAATAGCGATTATACTTTATTAAATAATATGATTTATAATCAAATAACGGAACTATTTACCCACTTTAGCGAACTAACCCTCTTTTTCATCAGCTAACAGGGCCAAATACCTAATGAAAAATACAACAGCATTTTTCACATTAAAAACATCAAAGATAACTATTGCTAGTGTACTTAGTCTTGTATTTTTAAATGGCTGCTCCATGACACAAAATAAAGCTAATACAGCCATTGTGACAAAACAACAGGCACAAATTGAAACCATTTTGCAGCAGCAACAACAGATATTAACGACTTTGCAATCACAGCCTAATCAGTTCAAGGAACAAGATAAAGCGATTGCCAAATTAACAGATCAACTGGACGAACTGGGCGCTAAGCCTCCCGTGAAAAAAACAACACCAATCGTGGTACCTTTAGCTAAAAATAATACCGCAGGTAAGATGATTCTTGGTCAAGAAGAATGGGTATGGTTTGATGAATTGCAAACCAACTTTAAGTCACGTATCGATACTGGTGCAACAACATCATCATTAAATGCAACAGAGATAGTTAAATTTGAACGCGATGGTCAAGACTGGGTTAAATTCAATTTATCCCACAAAGACGATAAAGCAGTGTTCCCAATGGAAGTACCCGTTGTACGTACTATTAAGATCCGTCAAACCAACGCTGTCGAAGCATTACGACGCTATGTAGTCAGCTTACCCATCGAACTGGGCGATATTAAAACCGAAACAGAATTCACACTAGCCGACCGTAGTCGTATGATCTTCCCTATCCTCCTCGGTCGAACTTTCTTAAAAGATATTGCGATTGTCGATGTTGCACAAGAATACACTCAACCAAAAAAACAACCTAAACCTGCCAGCAAAGGGGCTAACTAACCATGCCGTCTAAGATCCCATTTCGCATTTTTGTTGCGATACTTTTCCTCCTTGGTGTAGGCTCTATCGCTCAACGCCATTACAGTGGTGAGATCCCTTGGTTTCCCGGAGAAACCTACTCAACGTGGATGATTGAAGCGAAAGTCGAATTTACAGCGCAAGGCGACGCCGTTAATGCGTCCTTCGCCACACCGTCTACCCAGTCTAACTTCACCGTATTAAGCCAAACAGCGGCATCGCCTGGTTATGGATTATCCTTTCTTGATAATCGCGCACAATGGACAATTCGTAACGCCGAAGGCAAACAGGATTTATACTATAAAGTTAACGTATTGACGAATGATATCCCACAAGATGTCATTAATGAGCAAGACGTGACAATTAATAAAACCACCTGGCTACCACCGTATGATATAGCCGCAGAGCAGCTCGTTAATAGTGCGATGGAAAAAAGTGCCGATGCTTTTTCATATAGCCGTGAATTACTCAAGCTACTGTCTGTCGATGATTTAGGTCAAAATGCGAAATTAATGCTACAAGAAAATAGCAAATCAACGTTATTTGTTGCCCTGCTAAATGAAGCAAATATCCCTGCCTTACTGGTTAAAGGCCTGTATCTTGAAGATGGCCGTCGCCAGCAGCAGTTACAACCATTTGTACTGGTATTTGGCGAAGATGATACGCGCTTAATCGATGTCAAATTAGGTAAAATAGCTGACGCGAAAAACTTGCTACTGTGGGAACAAAATGGCGAACCGACGTTAGATCTGATAGGTGGTACAAATTCTCGAGTTAGTTTCTCTGTTATTCAGCAAACTCAGCCTGTCATGCAAGTATTAAAAGAAAAATCAAACGATACGAACCTGTCAAACTTTAGTATCTATAGCCTGCCACTCGAAGAACAAGCACTATTCAAAGGGATTTTACTTATCCCATTAGGTGTAATGATCGTGGTAATGATGCGTATTCTTATCGGTTTACGCACGTCAGGTACTTTTATGCCCGTGTTAATCGCAATGGCATTCGTACAAACCAGTTTAGCAACCGGTTTGATTGGCTTTACGTTAATTGTCGGTGTAGGCCTTGTGATCCGCTCTTATCTGTCTCGGTTAAACCTCTTGCTCGTATCACGAATATCCGTGGTAATCATCACGGTTATCGCCATTATCTGTTTGTTCTCAGTGTTATCTTATAAAATAGGGTTAACAGAAGGACTTAAAATCACTTTCTTCCCGATGATTATTTTATCTTGGACCATCGAACGCATGTCTATTTTATGGGAAGAAGAAGGCCCGAAAGAGGTATTTGTACAAGGTGGTGGCAGCCTGTTTGTAGCAGTATTGGTCTACCTAACAATTAGCAACGAACTATTTCGTTACTGGGCATTCAACTTCCTTGGTCTGCAACTTATCATTATGGCAATCATCTTAATGTTAGGTACTTATACTGGCTATCGTCTGTTAGAACTACGCCGCTTTAAAGACATGCAAGGTGAGTAAAAATGACATTTTCGTTTTTTAAAGAATTCGCTAAGCCGAGTAAGTTAAAGCAACAAGGTATTCTGGGGATGAACCAGCGCAATAATATGTACATATCGCGCTACAATCCCAGAAAGCTATTTCCATTAGTCGATAACAAATTAAAAACCAAAGAGATAGCCGAAGAGGCCAATGTCAGCACCCCAGAACTTATTGGCGTCGTTGATAGTCAACACTCTGTTAAATCAGTTGATAAGCTTATCGCAGGTCTAAATGGCTTTGTAATCAAACCGGCAAAAGGCTCTGGTGGTAAAGGTATTCTAGTGATCACCAAAGTAGAAGATGGTCGCTATTACAAACCCAGCGGCAGTGAATGTTCGCTCGATGATATTGAACGTCATTGCTCAAATATTTTAGCCGGTCTATTTTCACTCGGTGGTGGCATTGATGTGGCCGTTGTTGAAGCGCTTATCGTATTTGATGACAGCTTTGAGGGTTATAGCTTTGAAGGTGTCCCTGATGTACGTGTGATTGTATTTAAAGGTATCCCGATGATGGCCATGATGCGGCTATCAACATCCATGTCGGATGGTAAAGCTAATTTACACCAAGGCGCTGTCGGTGTGGGTATTAACATCACCACAGGCGAAGCGCTCAACGCTGTGCAATATGATGAAGTTGTCACTCATCATCCTGATACACAAAAAGAATTAGCCCTATTAAAAGTGCCTCATTGGGAAGAAGTTATTCGTTTAGCTGCACAATGTTACGATATCTCAGGCTTAGGTTATTTAGGTGCAGATGTGGTGTTAGATCGTCATCACGGTCCTATGCTATTAGAACTCAATGCACGTCCAGGACTGGCCATTCAAATCGCTAATGGCATGGGGTTGCTACCAAGGTTACAACAAATTGAAACGGCGAATACCGAGAGTATGGATCTAGACCAGCGTCTTGCTTATTGTAAACAACACTTCGGCTAGATATTTTATAGAAACGAATAAATAAAGGCATAAATATAAAGGCATACAGTACATTTTGTATGCCTTTAATCATTGAGCTATTTAAAAAGACGAAACCTTTTAAGCCAATAAATGACGTAAATTCATTTCGAAAATCATTTTTTCTGCAGTACAAGTAAAGCTCAATGTTACTAAATAAGCATGTTCATCTTGCGCGGTAAAGGTAATCGTGACGTCTTCATCAAATTGCTCATTAACATAAGCCTCAAGCTCACTGCGTTTTTCATCAGCAGCCTGTTGCGAATCAAATGTAATAGGAAAAGAGAGCTCAGTATCATCAGGCTGAATGATACTGCCAATTTCAGCAAACGCACCACAGCAATCTTTAATATCAGTATTGTTATTATTCGACATAATTATTCTACCTATTGATTAAAATCCACGATTAACACCGCAAGAGTACCACTAAAGTGTAATTTGTAAAAATAAAAAACCGCTTACACCAAGGTATAAGCGGTCTTTATATTCAAATAATCCTATTTTTAGCGTATATAAATTTGTTAGCTAAAGTTGATTAAATAACAATTGACGGCGCTGCAGGCGCTTTGCTCATTGCTTTTAACTCTTGATCCATAATGAATAGACCGTGGCCATTATCAACACCAACACGGCGAATTTGACTCACGATACCATTAAATAATGCTTCTTCTTCTGTTTGCTCTTCCATCAAGGTATTCAGATGAGCTACAGATTGAAAATCGCGAAGCTCATGTGCCAAACCAAGAATTTCAGAAATAGATTCAGTGATCATCACTTCATGATCCAAGGCTTTGCAAAACACATCAAGTAGATCTGTAAATTCAGACTCTGCCGCAGGAATAGCTTCCATTAATGGCTGGATACCGCGATCAATCATGTAACGGAATAACAATTGTGCGTGTTGCTGTTCTTCAGCCGCATGCTTATAAAAGAAATCACCCGCGCCAATAAAATCAGAGGCATAGCAAAAAGATGCCATGCTGCGATAAAGGTGCGATGCAGTAAACTCTTTTGTCATTTGTTGGTTAAGTGCAGTTGCCATAACCTTAGATAATTTCGGCATTGTATAACGTCCTATAATAAGCGGTTCAGGCAATGCTACCTAATGGATCTGAAATTAACAATAACTTTGTTTATTTTACGTCTTTTTTTTTAAATTCAGCGTGTTACAACCCTATAAATGAGTCTTAATCGTATTGAAATAAAATTACAAATGAAAGTGTTCCCACATATTTACGACCGACTTAACACTATTTTGAAAATATAATACGTAATATTACTACAATTGATTCACATCAATTTTTAATCCTTAAGATTACCTATAATTAAAATCAAAGGTATTCACTAAGAGGTAGCCCTTAGTAAATAACTTTTAGATTTTAAATGAATTTTAAGGATAGATTATGACTGTCAAAAACATAGAAACACTCAATGCAATGGTTGCGAAAGTGAAGGTAGCCCAACAAAAATTCGCCACATTTAATCAAGAAAAAGTTGATAAGATCTTCCGTGCAGCAGCCCTTGCTGCATCAACATCTCGTATCCCGCTAGCACAGATGGCTGTTGAAGAATCTGGCATGGGGGTTATCGAAGATAAAGTAACTAAAAACCATTTCGCATCTGAATACATCTACAACAAATATAAAGATACTCTAACATGTGGCATCATTGAAGAAGATAACGAATTTGGTACTATTACAATCGCAGAGCCAACCGGTATCATTTGCGGTATCGTACCAACGACCAATCCTACTTCAACGGCTATTTTTAAAGCGTTAATTTCGCTTAAAACACGAAACGGTATCATATTTTCGCCACACCCTCGTGCAAAAAATGCCACCAATACAGCCGCTAAAATTGTACTCGATGCAGCAGTAGCAGCAGGTGCACCTGAACACATCATAGGTTGGATTGATGAACCATCAATTGAACTATCAAATGCATTAATGCATCACGATGATATCAACCTTATCCTTGCGACAGGTGGTCCAGGCATGGTTAAAGCAGCCTATTCTTCAGGTAAACCTGCGATTGGTGTTGGTGCGGGTAATACACCTATTGTTATCGATGAAACTGCAGACATTAAACGTGCAGTATCTTCAATCTTAATGTCAAAAACATTCGATAACGGTGTGGTATGTGCTTCGGAACAAGCTGTTATTGTCGTTGATGATGTTTATGACGCGGTAAAAGCACGTTTCATTACACATGGCGGTTACATCTTATCGAAGAAAGAAGCAGATAAAGTACGTTCTATTGTGTTAATCAACGGCAATATGAACCCTGATATTGTAGGTCAATCTGCAATTAAAATTGCAGCAATGGCAGGGGTTACTGTACCTCCTTTCACAAAAGTCCTGATTGGTGAAGGTCCAGAAGTACACGTTGATGATCCATTCGCACACGAAAAACTATCGCCGACCTTAGGTATGTTCCGTGCTCGTGACTATAACCATGCTGTTGAACAAGCGATAACTATGGTTGAGCTAGGCGGTATCGGTCATACATCTGGTATTTACACAGACCAAGATGCTAACGAAGATCGTATCAAAGACTTCGGCGATAAAATGAAAACCGCACGTATTCTGATTAACCAACCAAGTTCACAAGGTGGTATCGGTGATTTATATAACTTCGGTCTAGCACCATCATTAACACTAGGTTGTGGCTCTTGGGGTGGTAACTCTATCTCAGAAAACGTGGGTCCTAAGCACCTTATCAATAAAAAGACTGTTGCAAAGCGAGCTGAAAATATGTTGTGGCATAAACTACCTGAATCAATTTACTTCCGCCGTGGTTCATTACCCATTGCGATGGATGATCTTGTTGGCAAAAAACGTGCTTGTATCGTTACCGACAAGTTCTTATTCAACAATGGTTATGTTGATGACTTAGTAACGATTCTAAAAGAAAAAGGCATTGATACCGAAATATTTCATGATGTAGAAGCCGATCCGACACTGGCTATCGTAAAGAAAGGGGCTGCAGTGATGAACAGCTTCCAACCTGATGTGATCATTGCCTTTGGTGGTGGTTCACCAATGGATGCTGCGAAGATTATGTGGGTAATGTACGAACACCCAGATGTACACTTCGAAGATCTTGCAATGCGCTTTATGGATATCCGTAAACGTATCTACAAGTTTCCTAAAATGGGAATCAAAGCCAAAATGGTGGCGATCACAACAACCTCAGGTACGGGTTCAGAAGTCACGCCCTTTGCAGTAGTAACCGATGAAGTAACAGGACAAAAATACCCAATCGCTGATTACGAGCTCACACCAAATATGGCTGTTGTTGATGCTAACCTAGTCATGAATATGCCTAAGTCACTAACCGCATTTGGTGGCTATGATGCCGTAACACATGCTTTAGAAGCGTATGTATCTGTATTGCAAAATGAATATTCTGATGGCCAAGCGCTTCAGGCACTCAAATTATTAAAAGAGTACTTACCAAGTTCATACAAAAACGGTGCGAAAGACCCAATTGCGCGTGAAAAAGTACACAATGGTTCAACAATTGCTGGTATTGCCTTTGCCAATGCATTCTTGGGTGTTTGTCACTCAATGGCACACAAGATCGGTGCTGAGTTCCATATTCCACACGGGTTAGCAAACGCACTACTTATTACCAATGTGATTCGCTACAACGCAACGGATATGCCAACCAAACAAGCCGCATTCTCACAATACGATCGCCCGAAAGCACGCGCTCGTTACGCTGAAGTTGCAGAACATTTAGGCTTCCGTGAAGGTAAAACAGCTGACAAGATTAACGCATTATTAAATTGGTTAGACGAACTAAAAACTGATTTAGATATTCCTAAGTCAATTCAATCTGCGGGTGTAAACGAAGCCGACTTCCTTGCAAAAATTGACCAGCTAGCGATTGAAGCATTTGATGACCAATGTACTGGAGCTAACCCTCGCTACCCGTTAATCAGCGAATTAAAAGCACTATTACTTGCTTCTTATTACGGTAATGATTATCACGAAAGCTATGAAATGGAAATGGAAATGGAACCAGAAAAAACAAAAAATAAAGTCATTGAAAAATAATTTATAAATAAAATAGCCCAGTTAACATTAACTACTTAACTGGGCTATTTATTAATGATTACAGTTAGAATCATTACCTTCATGATAAAACAAAACCTGCTCACAGATCCGCCGTTGCTGCTCTGTTAACAGTAATCCACTCTTCCAACAGCCCTGTCTTAACGCTTGGCGAAACTCATAACAAATAGCCTGCGGTAAATTAACAGATACCTGTTCAAACATACTAAGCCACCTCTGCAACTTCCTCTATCGCCTCTTGAATTGCTAACTCTGGTAGAGGATTTCTAGAACCCACAGCTTGCTCAATTGAAGTAAAACCATCTGCTTTTAATAATTTAACTAAACCACGGTTTATTTCACTAATATTTTGCGGTCCATCAAAGATCATGGTGGTGATCATATGCAATAGGTTAGCCCCAGATGTAATTTTTTCATACGCATCTTTTGCCGTGAAAATGCCACCCACACCAATAATAGTAAGCTCACCCCGAGTACGACGATAAACATGACGAATAACATTAGTAGAAATACGCTGAAGCGGTAACCCACTCATCGCACCTTTTCCTTCGGGTAATAAACCAAGTTTAGATGGGTATTCAGCCGAGATATGTTCTTGGTTACAGCCTGGTTTAGCAAGATTTGTTAATACAAAACCATCCATCTTATACTCAATACAACCATCAACAATGACATCGATCTCGTCAAAAGTAAGATCAGCCGCTAACTTAACATAAATAGGTTTATCCGAAATTGGTCTAATATTTTCATTCACAGCGGCCAATAGAGCCCCTAAATTATCAGCATCAACAAAAGGTTCGCCATCTTGAGTATTTGGACAACTAATATTAATTGTATAGTAATCACCAATATCCTTAAATAGAGTCATCGTTTTAAGATAATCACGAATTGATTCTGCTAATACAAAGTCAGGAGAGACATTAGATTTAGCTGCATTAATACCAACACGTAAATCACCAAAATCAGCGTCAGCGAGTCGAGCTGATATTTTTTCTGCGCCAAGGTTATTTAGGCCATACCACACCACAATAGATTTAGATTTTACCATCCGGAATAGACGTTTACCTGGATTTCCCGGACAAATTTCGCCGGTAAAAGAGCCTAGTTCAGCTAATCCAAAACCCAGGTATGGGTAAATTTTTGTAAGTTCACCATCTTTGTCAAAACCAGCTGATAAACCGACCGGATTACGATATTTGACTCCGTCTACCTCTGTGTTCAAACTCTTATGCCTATAATTAAATAACAATCCTGTGATTAATCGTGTGATTACATTACTGCCTAAGAACACCCCTATTTTCTTAAGCGCGTAATGGGCTTGCTCTGGATCCATCAAAAATATTATCGGACGAAATATCCGATACAATATTTTCAAAATATAATTCCTTAACCCAACAATAGCACTCATAGAAATCCCTTATTTGTAAATGTCTGCAATCGTTATTGATCGCAAAGGAACGTAATGATAATCGATCTCATTCGCATTTACAACGTAGTAGGTATGAGTCTTTAAAATATCTATTATGTTAATCCGTTTCACGTACCACGATTTACTCAGTGATAGATAACATTGAAGCGTTAATATGCAGGTATAATAATTTAGAAAATAATGAACTAGAAAACGTCTAAAAATAAAGTTAATAAAATAAACAACAGCTAAAAATTTGGTCTATGTCTATCCCCTACATTTAATTTTTATCACAATAAATATATTCCCTATAATTATTAAAAGCTTATTAAAAATTCATTAATAATTATTAATAGTTATTTACAATGTCACAATAAACAATTAGGTTGTTATTATTAGGAAGGTTGTATAAGGAATAGAAATGGAAAATGTCTCATTAGCGATTAAAGACCTTAAAGTCGGTCATTATATTAATCTTCCCATCGGTTGGACATCCCATCCTTTTATCCTTAATTCATTTATAATTAAGGATACAAAGCAATTACAAATATTACAGCACCTTGGCTTCAAGACTATTGCCGTTGACCTATCTCGCAGTAAAATGGCACAATCAGTACAATCAGTACAATCAGTACAATCAGCAGCACAGCGAACACCGGCAGCTAATGATCTCGCTTTAGCGGAAAAAATAGCAGAACAACAAGCTATATTAAAGCAAGCTGAAGAACAAAAAACACAATCATTACAACAGCAGCTATGGTGGAAACAGATCCGCCAAACTCGCTCAAAATACCAAAATAAGGTTACTATACTAAAAGATATTTACAGCAAGTTTAGCCTTGAACCACAGCAAGCTATATCCCAATTAGAACAGCTCTCTGGTGAATTAACTATAGCAGCTGAACAACAGCATGATTATAGCTTTGTTTTATGCAATGAAGAATTATCTGGTGATACGCTTTATCAAAACGCCATGAATATTGCCGTATTAAGCACACGCTTGGCCCAGCAATTATCCTTTAGCTCACAGGATATTGCCATAGTGACGCAAACCGCACTGCTTAGCCAATTCGGTATGTTATGGGTACCCGCTTCAATTCGTAATAAAAAATCAGAACTGACAAAGCCCGAAATTAATTATCTTAAACAACACCCTGCCTACGCATCGCAAAAACTGCAAGGTATTGAAGCACTTACCGATATCGTGATTAACAGTGTATTACAGATCAATGAAAAATTTGATGGTAGCGGTTACCCACGTGGTATCAAGCAAGATAAAATATCTAAATACGCGCAATTAATTGCGGTCACTACCCGCTATAACGAGATGTGTAATGCTAATTTACCTCAGCACCGTTATTCACCTAATCTCGCCATTGGATTACTGTTTAAAGCCGCAGACAAGCATTACAACAAAACTTATCTTGAACAGTTTATTAAAATGATGGGTATATATCCGATTGGTACAATCGTCAATTATGATAGCAACCAAGCGCAAGTACTGATGGGTATTATTAATAGCCTTCGAAAGCCCCTCATTGTCGACTTTAATAAACTTGAACCATTAAAAAAACAGCCATTGTTACGCCACTGTGGTCAGGACAATATTACGATTGCTAAAGCGATTAGCTGCAATGATATCGCACCTGACAAGTTAAATAAATTTAACCTCATACAACGCAGTAATTTATACTTTCCGGTGAGTTAATTTAGATTACTACTGACGTTAATTCATTATATTGCTACACTCCTATTTTAAATAAAGAACTAACAAGAACTCATTAAATTATGTCAAAACGTAACACTCAACAACGTCGTCATACCATCATTAAATTACTTGAAAAACAAGGTAAACTCAGCGTTGATGAACTAGCCCAACGTTTTGAAACATCAGAAGTAACCATTCGTAAAGACCTAACAGCCTTAGAGCAAAATGGTCTATTATTGCGCCGTTATGGCGGTGCGGTTCCGCTCCCTAAAGAACTCTTACCTGAAATTGAAACAGATAAGGTTTCCCAGTGTAAAACAGAAATTGCAATTGCCGCCGCATTACGTATTCGCGATCATAATCGTATCATTATCGATAGCGGCACAACTACGGCCAGTTTAATTAAGCAGCTCGCAAATAAGAGAGGGTTAATAACCATGACAAACTCTCTACAAGTAGCGAATGCATTAAACGGCTTAGAAAATGAACCTACGTTATTAATGACAGGAGGTACATGGGATCCTCACTCAGAATCTTTTCAAGGCCAAATTGCAGAACAGGTACTGAGATCATATGACTTTGATCAGCTGTTTATCGGCGCAGACGGCATTGACTTAGAACGTGGCAGTACCACATTTAATGAACTAATTGGACTCAGTCGCGTGATGGCCGAAGTATCAAGAGAAGTCGTAGTCATGGTCGAATCAGATAAGATCAGCCGCAAAATGCCAAATTTAGAATTAGCATGGGACACGATTAATACGTTAATTACCGATGCTGATATTACTGATGAACAACGCACTGCAATTGAAGCAAAGAATATTACGGTCATCGTAGCATCGAGATAAGGTGTGACCTGCTGGTTACGTTTGGCGGGATTTACCACATAGGAATAAGTCGTAATTAACATTTTGATTACAATTGACGTGACAATAATAAAGAACGCAGTAGACTCTTTATTCTATTTCCTATAACAATCATTATTGAGGCTTTATGATCAGTGAGTTGATTCGCTGCTTTTTCCTACGTAATAAGCAAACAAACCCGAAAGGCTTTTTCGATACTATCACCCGCTCTTTTCGAGTAGGGTTTCGTCATATCGATCTGAATCTACATATTAACAATGCAAAATATCTCATGTTTCTTGAAAAAGCGCGTTGGGATCATTCTATTCAGACCAATACGTTCAACCCATTATTGAAGAATAAATTAAACTTCATCGTGGCAGGCGTCGAGGTCGGTTATATTCGTGAGATCCGTTTATTCAAAAGGTTCGATGTAGAAACCACTTATTTGGGCTGGGATGAGAAGTATTTTTACTTAGAGCAAAAATGTGTCGCCGATGGAAAGCTATGTAACTACAGCTTAGTAAAGGCTGTATTTACTCAACGAGGAAAAGTCGTGTCTCCGAATAAAGTCATGGACATTATTCCCATTGAACAACGCCCACAAGAGTTACCAGAACATATGCAAATATGGAAAAATCTCGGTATCTCAAAACGCAACTTTTCCACCAGCGAATCCGCAAATAAAGTAGCTTAAACCTATTTATGTGAGTTCATCTGCAATTACGACCACCTAAAAGTTGATATAAAAAACCATTTGCTATGCTTTTTTATATCAATACATAACACCATGGACAATCGAATAGGGAACATTCATGTCAACAACGCATCTCATTAAAGGTTTTACCTTTGGACTCATCAGCTGCATGAGCTTAACGTTACCAACCGCCATTGCAAAGACGAACACAACAAGCACAGAAACAGTTGCCAATGTTAAACCATCAACCAGTGCTATTTATAGTAAAATGGCGATCCATCATCCAGTATGGGCAGCAAACGGCATGGTAGCTAGCCAAGAAGCGCTTGCAACACAGGTAGGTGTCGATATTATGAAGCAAGGTGGTAACGCTATTGATGCGGCAGTTGCCGTTGGTTATGCGTTAGCTGTTACCCTGCCCCGCGCTGGTAATTTAGGTGGTGGTGGTTTCATGTTGATTTATTTAGCAGATGAACAGCGCGCGATTGCGATTGATTACCGAGAGGTAGCACCACAGGCTGCTTACCCAGATATGTTTTTAGACGGTGCTGGCAATGCAGACAGTCAACTGTCTCGCTTTCATGGTCTAGCCGTCGGAGTACCTGGCACAGTATTAGGCTTTGAACTCGCACTAAATAAATACGGCAGTATGTCATTAGCACAAGTAATGGCCCCCGCAATAAAATTAGCCCGTGACGGTATTGTTGTTACGCCTGACTTAGCAAATTCACTCCGCGCAACGAAAAAGCGCTTAAGCCGATGGCCAAGCACACAATCTATTTTCTACAAAGCAGACGGTAGCAGTTATCAGCCAGGAGAAATATTAAAACAGACCGATCTTGCCAATACGCTAACAGCCATTACTAAAAAAGGCAGTCCTGCATTTTATCAAGGTCCCATTGCCAAACAGATCAGTGATTCGGTACGTAATGCTGGCGGTATGATGACAATGCAAGATTTAACCACTTATAAAGCCATAGAGCGAAAACCAGTTACCGGTGACTATCGCGGTTACCAAATAATATCAATGCCACCTCCTTCTTCTGGCGGCGTACATATTATTCAAATGCTGAATATGCTTTCGCAGTTCCCGATTGATAGAATGGGCCATAACAGTGCTGCAACAATCCATGTGATGGCAGAGTCAATGCGTCGTGCCTACGCAGACCGTAGCTTATATTTAGGCGACCCTGATTTTGTTAACGTGCCCGTTGCACAATTAACCAATAAGCAATACGCGAAGCAGCTTGTGAGTCAGATTAATCCAAACAAAGCGACACCAAGCAGCGAAGTGTCCCCTGGTACATTATTGCCTTACGAAAGTAACCAAACCACCCATTACAGTGTGGTAGATAAATTTGGTAACGCGGTCAGTAATACCTACACCCTTAACTTTAGTTATGGGTCAGGACTGGTTGCAGATGGCACAGGGGTATTACTCAATAATGAAATGGATGATTTTTCAGCTAAACCTGGTACACCAAACGCCTACGGCCTAATTGGCGGAAAAGCAAATGCCATCGCAGCTAAAAAGCGTCCACTTAGCTCAATGACACCAACCATAGTTCTAAAAGATAATAAACCTTATTTGGTCACTGGTAGTCCAGGGGGCTCACGTATTATCACCACAACGCTACAAGTGATCATGAATGTGATTGACCATAATATGAATATTGCAGAAGCCAGTGCGGCAACACGTATTCATCATCAATGGTTACCGGACATGATCCGTATTGAGAAAGCGTTAAATGTCGATACGATTAACTTATTAGAAAGTAAAGGGCACAAGATTGAAGTGAAAGCGGCAATGGGCAGTACCCAAACCATTATGCTGACAGAAGAAGGCGTTTACGGCGCATCTGACCCACGCAGACCGAGTGCGCTTAGCTTGGGTTATTAACACAATCCGGAGCAATCGGTAAAAGAAAGGGACATGATACTCACTGTATCACGTCCCTTTTTGTTCTTTCTAATGCTAATTCTAATTAAAACTATAACTCATACCGACTGAAAATAATTTTGTCGAGCTATCATAAAATGCAATGTTGGCATCATTTTTTTTGTTTTGATAAATAATGTTAAGGTTAGTACCTTCGATATTAAACGGTTCAGAATAAGAATAAATAAATGAATAACGGGCAACATCGTCCTTTTGTACCTCTCCAAATATTGGATTTTTGGCATTGTATTCACGATCACTAAATGCAGCTTGTACGGAGACAAAATGTCTTTCATATTTAGTCATAATACTAAGGCTATAATGAAATTCATCAAAACTCTGACTTTCACCTTTAGCTTCTTGAGCACCATAAAACACATTCGCTTTACCGTATATCCGTTGCCATAACGGAAATAAGCTTTCTAAACTAAGTCTTTGATAATCACTGTCTCGATTTAACGAGGCTTGATCTTCTGCACTCATTTGACTACCACTTTGCTCATTTTCTATCGAATATGATGCATACGAATATTCAATCTGAACGGGGGAAAATTTATAAGCTAAACGTACTGCACTCGAATCAATGTCACTCTTTTCTCTTGGCGCGTTGATCAAAAATGGATCTGACCAAGTTTCTTTTAAAAACGGTACGTCCGGAATATAAGCAAAAGTCATACTCTGACGTTCGTCAAACTGGTGTTTCACACCTATTTCATATTGTATGGCACTGTTTAATATTTTGTCAGGACTTTGCCCAATAAAATACTGAGTTTGTAAGTCCGAAGTTGTATAGTCCAGACGAAAAAAAGGAAAAAATATCTCAGTTGACCCCGCTTTCCCAGCGTTACTCAAATCTTGGGTTTGCTCATTATCATCATCAATATGAAATTGACTTTGCGTATCACTTACACCCGTATTAATACCGACCGTACCAGAAAAACCAGCGCTTTTTGCAAATGGTTTTGCGACTGCAACACTACCAAGTAAACCACAGGTCAATAATAAAGTTAGTGGAAGTATGCGATGGTTTTTCAAAGTCATGTGTAAAAAGTGCCCCAACAGTTAAGTTATTACCAATTAATAATATCAAATATTGACCGAAATCAATTCAGTGACGAAAGCATAGCATAACAACTAAAACATAAGACGCTTAATAATAGTGAATATGATTAATAATATTAACGAGCAGTAACCATTCAATAATTGGAAAATAAGAGTGATATCATCCATATCAGTCAGAACAACTAAAAAAACACTGAAATAATTTGTTTTATATTATAAGCTTAGATTACAACAACTGATATAATTAACGTCTTAAACGCTAAACTATTGAATGCAGTTAAAAAGACCTATTTCAATAAAGGATGATTGAAAATATATGTACAAAATTCTCGTTTTATTCGCCCATCCTGCATTACAAAAATCTCTCGCACATAAATCACTATTCAATGAAATTCAAAATATTGAAGGCATCACTTGCCACGATCTTTACGATGCTTATCCCGACTCATTTATTGATATTAAGTATGAACAAGCCTTGTTACTAAATCACGATATCATCGTATTTCAATTTCCACTTTACTGGTATTCATGCCCCGCGATTTTAAAAGAATGGCAAGATCTGGTGCTCGAACATGGTTTTGCTTATGGTGAAAATGGAGACAAACTCGCAGGAAAAAAACTCATGCTAGCTATTTCTACTGGTGGGAGTACAAACTCATATTCCGATTCAGGTTACAATGAACACAATATTAGCGAGTTCTTATTACCTTTTAGCCAGATGAGCAAAATATGTAATTTAGAATACCTACCACCATTTGTACTCCATGATATTCATAAACGTCATGAATCACAGCGTATTGCACGTAAAGCAGCAGAATATCGCCAGCAATTATTAATGCTACAGCAAACAGATGATGGAACCGTCGCAAAAAAAATGGAAGGTAACTAACCATGGAACATGGCGTATTATTTAATACTTTCATCTATCTTGCAGCAGGTGTCGTGGCAGTACCAATCGCAAAACGTTTGGGACTTGGTTCGGTACTGGGATATTTGATTGCAGGCGTAATTGTCGGACCTTATGCATTAAGCTTAATTTCCAATCAAGAAGATGTCATGCATGTTGCCGAATTCGGTGTGGTTTTAATGCTGTTTTTGGTTGGCCTAGAATTAAGACCTGCTTTATTATGGCAATTAAAAATACCTATTTTGGGGACGGGTGGCTTACAACTTAGCGCCACGACTTTGTGCATTTTCTTGTTATTACTTGCTTGTGGACTTGCGTGGCAAACAGCACTCGCTATCGGTTTAATTGTTGCCTTGTCATCGACTGCGATTGTGCTGCAAAATTTACAAGAGCGGGAGTTGATGAAAACCGAAGCCGGTAAGAATGCCTTTGCGGTGTTATTATTTCAAGATATTGCCGTTATCCCGATTTTATCCATATTACCTCTGCTCGTTATACAAGACACAGCTATTGTTGAATCGACAATACCAAGTTGGCAAAGTGCATTAATGATTGCAGGCGTTATTGCTGGTATTATTATTGGCGGCCACTTTCTCGTTGTACCGCTACTGCGTATTATTGCAGGTTCTCGCTCTCGAGAGATTTTTATTGCAACCGCATTAGCACTGGTTGTCGGCATTGCCTTGGCCATGGAAGCCGTTGGTTTATCTGCCGCACTCGGGACTTTCTTAGCTGGTGTGGTATTAGCTGATAGTGAATACCGCCACGAACTTGAAAGTGATATTGAACCTTTCAAAAGTTTATTATTAGGTATCTTCTTTATCTCAGTTGGTGCCAGTATCGATTTTACCCTCCTACTTAATCAACCTATGTTAATCGCCTTACTAGTAGCTGCATTAATTGCAGTTAAGTTTATTGTACTGTTTATCACCGGGATCGTATTTAAGATCCAGCGCAGTCAAAACTGGTTATTTTCTTGTGCCCTTGCACAAGGTGGTGAATTTGCGTTTGTATTAACATCATTCTCTCTACAACGACAAGTACTAGATAATGAAACCGCTAGCCTGCTCGTATTAGTGGTTACTTTATCTATGGTATTTACCCCACTACTGCTAATTATTTACGATAAAATCATCGCACCAACATTCAAACGTAAAATACCGCTGGCTGAAAATACAAGTACTCCAGAACATCAGATTCCAAATAATACTCACGGCTCTGTTATTATCGCTGGCTTTGGTGGTTTCGGACAAGTTGTGGGTCGATTGCTACATGGTTACCATATCAATACCACTATTTTAGAAAACGATGTAGGCCAGATAGAATTATTGCAACAATTCAAATACAAGGTGTTTTATGGCGATGCTGAACAGCTAAATTTATTACATTCTGCAGGAGCCGATAACGCTAAACTATTTATTATTGCCGTCGAAAGTGCAAGCCGGACTAAACGCATTTTAATTCAAGTAAAAAAACATTTTCCACACTTAACGGTATTAGTCAGGGCAACAGATCGTAACCATGCCCAGCAATTAATCCGCCTTGGCGCTGATCATGTATTTCGGGAGTCGCTAGACTCTGGTATCAGTTTAGGTGTTGAAACATTAAAAGCATTAGGGATGCGTGCCAATCAGGCTCATCGTGCAGGTCAAGTATTCCGTCGTCATGACGAAGCGGTATTGCATGAAGAAGCAAAACGAATGCATGAACAAGAGCCTGAATTTGTAAATCGCAGTCTTACTGAACGACGAATATTGAAAAAATTATTAGGGTTAGATGCATTAACTTATTACGACAACCTCAATGATGCTTGGTCTACAGAAGCCCACAGTAATGAAGATAAGAATACAGTTGGTAACTTAGCAGCCGCCCATAAACACAATAAATCGACAAGCGAACAAAATTAATTATATAAATAAAACAACCAAGTTGTTGACGATAGTTATTTAGCGACTATCGTCAACTGCACCGTTTCTAATCATTGAGATAGCGTATTATTGTTAAAAAAGGAGTCAGCTTTAAGGTGGCTAAAAGTGCCACTGTAAATAAACCGTTTGATAGTTACTGCCACCTTTAATACGCCCGAACACCGAGCTACTTTCAAAAATACCCGAACGGTGATGAATGCTATAACCAAACCAAGTTTTAGCTAACGCCTTACTATCAAAAATATCCCCCACATTCACATCAAAGGAGAAGTCTAAATAATTAAGTAGTTTCGATGAGTTTTCATAACCACGTTTACTGTCTTCACCTGTCAATTCAAACCCTTCGATGTAGGTAACATCAAATACATAAGATAAGCCTTCAGCAATACCTAAGCGCCAACGAGGCCCAAATTGAAAAGTATAAAAACCTTTAATCGCAAGCGCAACTTCAGCAATATCTTTTTGTACATCAGAGCTATAATGCCAAACAACGCCAGGCGTGAAATAAAGATCAATAGGCATTGTTAATAAACTATCCGCAATTTGGGTACCATAAAATACAGAGCTCATTTGATTGTTTTCACTATCGCGTTCGGCTTGGAATTTTAAGATATCTCCAATATTCGACGGTGTTGCCCAACCATATGCTAAACGTAAGTATTCATCATTCTTATATTGCGTTGAAGTTGGGTTAAAAGGCTTATCATATTCAGGATAAAAAGCGAAACCGAAAAAAGATTCAACCTGATAGTTTTTATTAACAGAATCTAGATCGTATACATCATCTTCTAAGCGCGTTAGACCCAATTGACCAATCAGATAGAAATTGCTCGCTACATGGTATGACCCTTCCAGACCACCAGCCATTGAAACTCCAGCACCAGCGTCCTCTTTATCAAAGCCATAATAATGATTGTTAAAATCAGCACTTTTCCATTGTAACTCTACAAATGGTACTAATGACCAACTACCTTGCTGCCAATTATACTTAATCCGAGTATAACTATAGTTGCGCTGATAGTGATCGGATAAAACAGCAATATCAGATTCCCAAGGACCATCGATGTAGCGATATTGCAAACCAAAGTCAAATGACTGTCCCTTAATTGAATTTTGAAACGCTTTAGGCACATCATGGAAACGGAAACGACTATATACATTAACTTGATGGTCTGCATTTTTCCATAAATGAATACCACCTTCTAAACCATGTAAAAAGCCATGATCATTTTCAAACCGCATTAATGGTAAAATATCATAAACAGCAGTATCTTCATTGTCATCTTTGACTGCAAATGGAATATCTGCACGGCGCATTCCAATACCAAGACCCCATTTTTTGACATCTAATGCTGGTGCTTCCACAGTATCAACATCCAACGAATCTTCACGAACTTCAAGCACAATATTATCGACAGGTACATTTTCAGCATAACTAATACTTGAACATAAGCCTGAAATTAATGCTAAAAATATAATATTGTGGTGGTCTAATAGCATATACTTCTAATACTCAAAGGTTATAAATAATGGCGTATATTACTTATGAGAGCTAGAAACCACAATATAAATATAGTTATAGCGGTTAAAGTATACGTATACGTATACTTAGACTAATCATATGCTTGCTGACAAACTTCATCACAGGTTCGAACTAAACGTACTGTTAAGCGCTCGCCATTCGAAATGTCATATAATAATCCATTTTGAAAGTCGACTTGCCAAGCTTTACTTGGGTTACTACCGCTTGGTGTACTCGACCACGATTTAGATACCGCTGGAGATAATGGGTGATTGGAAAAGATCGATTTATTTAAACTTGGCTCTTCGCATGCTGTTTCTATAATACTATAAAGCTCTTTAATGTTAGGTAATCGCCAATCAGTATGACCATCATTTGTAGCATTAAATGCAGCTGGTTCTATCATCGCTTCCCACCACGTAAAATAACGAACCGTACCATTCTGACATCGATTTCCCACCAGGCCACGAACACAAGTTTGCCATTCTAAGCGGGTTGCTTTATCAAATAAAAATCCTTGCCTAGTATTAAAAAAACGTTGATTTGGTGTTGATATCTGAGCATTATCATTACAGCGTTGTTCGAGTCCTTTGGCAGTCATCGACATCACGACTAATAAAATAGTGCTCGTATTAAGTAATAGGTGCCGGGTTATATTAAAGCTCATCATTAACATCCTTTTATGACAACTAAATAGCTTATATCAACGTTTTAAATTACTGGTTTTATTGCGGACCTTGATTACGCACTAAACGTACAGCCCTTGGAATATTGGTTAAATTACCTTGGATATGGCCGTATAAAAAGTTAACCATCCAAGCGGATTCCAAATCGTCAATATCAATATCAGCAGTCCAGTAATTAAGACTTTGAGTATGAGGAAAAAACACAGTTTCAACGGCAGGTATTATTTGCGAATAATTGATAATACTTTGTAGTTCTAAACGAGTGGGTAAACGCCAATCATTGTAACCACACCAATCGAGTCCGTTCATAGCGATTTTGAATTTTTCAGTGTCACAGCTACTACTATCGACACAAATACCACCATTTTCGGTAACACCATGCCCATTAAAGTCAGCATCATTCGATTTAAACCACGAATAACTATAGTCAGCATCATTAACATCGCCACTACCAACCACCGATTTAACTTCCCACATCAATTTTGTTTTATTATCTAAAACACAAAACCACTCAGGTGAATCTTCTTCCACGCTCGCGCCCTCAGGTCCTATTTTGGTTAAATCGAGTAAGTCCTCTAGCCGATTCTGCTTATCATCAAGACGGAGTCCAGCGGGGTTTAAATTGAGCCGTACGGCATAATCAGGTAGCAAAGCATCGCCGCCCTCACCGGGGTAGCTATTCCGCTCAACGTTACCATCACTGCCAGTGGGACAACCTGTCAATAACAAACAACTTAAAAATATAACTAAATATTTCATAACAATACTCGAATAAAAACAATCAAAAACGTGATGCACATCGAAGTTTAGATTACAAATATTGATAAGTCCGCAAAAAAAACCGCGAGTTAATAGACGACCGGTCTACTAAGCTGTATCGTTAACGCGTTAGAAATTAATCAAAATTTGCACATCCAATAAAAAGACGAACGGTCATCCAGTATCGTAAACGACTTAAATAAGGGTCTTCTATGCCTCAATCGCATTCAATTAATCGCCATATTACACTTGCTTCACGTCCTGTTGGCGCACCTACATCGGCTAACTTTAGCCTTAAAGAAACTGCCATACCTTCTCCTGAAAAAGGCGAAATATTATTACGTACAAATTATTTATCACTTGACCCTTACATGCGTGGTCGTATGAATGCCGGTGCATCTTACGCTGAACCTGTCGATATTGATGGCACTATGGTTGGCGCGACCGTGTGTCAAGTTGTGACCTCTCTACACCCTGATTATCAAGCTGGGGAATGGGTTCTTGCTTATATCGGCTGGCAAGATTATGGCATTTCAGACGGTGAAGGCCTGATAAAATTAGGCGCTGAGCCAACTAACCCCTCTTATGCGCTTGGCATCTTAGGTATGCCTGGCTTTACTGCTTATATGGGACTGTTAGATATAGGTCAGCCTAAATCAGGTGATACGCTTGTTGTTGCAGCAGCAACTGGCCCAGTGGGTGCAACAGTCGGTCAGATTGGTAAATTAAAAGGCTGCTACGTAGTAGGTATCGCAGGCGGAGCTGAAAAATGTAAATACGCTGAAGACGTATTAGGTTTTGATAAATGTATTGACCATAAAGCTGACGACTTTGATACACAATTACAAGCTGCTTGCCCTAACGGCATTGATGTTTACTTTGAAAATGTTGGCGGTAAAGTATTTGATAGTGTCCTACCCCAGTTAAATACCGGGGCACGTGTTCCTGTTTGTGGTTTAGTGTCGCAGTACAATGCAACCGAATTACCATCAGGGCCCGATCGTTTATCTCTATTAATGGGCACCCTATTGGTTAAACGTATTAAGATGCAAGGCTTCATTATTTTTGATGATTATGCACATCGCTATAACGAGTTTTTTGAACAGATGATGATGTGGCTACAATCAGGTGAAATTAAATATCGTGAGCACATGATTGACGGTTTAGAAAATGCGCCATCAGCATTTACCGGTATGCTACAAGGTGAAAATTTCGGCAAACTTGTAGTTAACGTAGCTAAGTAAGAGGTTAAAATGATTAAATTACACCATCTAAATAAATCACGTTCTAAACGTATCATCTGGTTATTAGAAGAATTAGGTGTGGACTATGAAGTCATCGCCTACCAACGTGATAGCCAAACATTCTTAGCCCCTCCAGAACTAAAAACCATTCATCCCTTAGGTAAATCGCCGGTAATCGAAGATGATGGACTTGTGATTACCGAATCAGGTGCAATCACAGAGTACCTTATTAATAAGTATGCCGCAGATAGGCTCGCACCAAAGCAATCATCACAAGAGTATGTCGATTATTCACAATGGATCCACTTTGCAGAAAGCTCTGCTATTTTACCGCTTTTACTGAAAATGTTTGTTGAAAAAGATGGTTGCGAAACAAACTTCATGGCTGCTTATGCCGATATAGAAATAACAAAAGTGATCAGTTATTTCGATGAATCGTTAACAGATAAAACTTACCTTGTTGGTGAGAAATTAACGGGGGCCGATATCATGATGTCATTCATTGTTGAGATCTTAGCAAATAATAACGTACTTGATAATTTTGCTAACCTTTCCCGTTACAGCAAACGACTTCACTCTCACGCGAGTTTATTAAAAGCGATAGAGGTTGAAACTAAGTACTAAAATAGCTGATTAGATCCAATGATAGTAAATGGATAAAATGCCACAAAGCCCTAATAAATTATCTATCAGGGCTTTTTATTCTATGACAATAGGCTAATTAATCATACTGACGAGAAAACACTCCACTACAATCGTCGCCAATCAAATAGTTACCAGACGATTTTAACATCACCTGATAATTACCATCGGATAAATTCTCAGCCCCAATGTCAAATGTCCAACCATTACCACCTAACATTAATTTATTACCATAACTACTCGTACAGATCTGCATTAATTGGGAGTGTGAAGCAGATGCGTTTGAATCCAGATATTGATCATTATAAGTGACTTCAACTACAGGTGGCTTAACATCTGTTCTTTCATTACCGAAAGAATCAACAAGCGCAATGTCAAGATTAAGAGCCATATCATCGCCTAATAAAGGCTTACCAGTAATTAATGCGGGTTGACAGGATAAAGTATCTACCACACTCGAATCGACCCCCTGTGACCCCAATGGTTGGCCCAATGTATTCGCCGTTAGTGCCCAGCTTGTAGGGTTGAACAAAAACACGCTACTTAACTTAGGATCATTTTCAAACAGTTGTGTGAAAGTTAAGTTCTCATGTACTAATTTCTTGTAATTATGCACGGATATATGGGTTAACTGGTTTTGTGCGTAAGATTGGCTTTTCGCGTCAATACCAATAGAGTTCAACTTATCGTTACCATAGAATAATGAGTTAATAACACTATTATTGGTACTTGGACCACCCATTTCAGAAAACCAAACACCACGCGAGGCATTGACTGATGTATGCTGGGAAATAACATTGCCCGATGATCGATAAAGTAAAATAGAAATACCATAACCTTCAAAATCATCAGTAAAGTAATCTAGATTATTTTCCATGGTGTTGTTATTTGAATTAATACTAAAATATACATTCTCATGAGTATTATCCCACAAAGTATTATGTTCAATAATGTTATTCAAACCTTGTGATAAACTGATACCCCATGTATTTTTATAAGAGGTGTTATAGGCAACATAATTATCATTACCTTGAATATTGATACCGCCACGGTTTCGCATCAAATACTCATTACCATTACTATAAACCGTATTGTTTAGCACGTGCATATCCGAACTCCAATAACCAACAGTAATACCATTACCGTTATCAGAATTCGCAATATTATTACGGGCAATACCACCACTTACATTGTGTAACCATAAATCATTGCCATTATTATTAAATACATTATCTTCTATGATTAAATCTTCACGCTGATCCGCTTTTGTATGAAGCACAAATAAACCATAACTCGCATTTTTAAATTCACAGTTTCGGACAATAATAGAGGTTCTTGCCCCTGTAGACACGAGCTTGTTCGATACCCCTTCACCATCAAATGTTATCCCGTCGATGACAATACCATCTCGGCCGATATGTAATATGCCTTGATAGGCGGATCCAGTACCTGTTAACGTCGGTGACTGTCCGGGTTCTGCGCGAATCGTTAAATTTCCTTTATAAACATTTAACCCTTCTTCATATGTTCTACTATCTGTAAATACAAGTTCATCACCCGGACTTGCTGCTTGGTATGCACTGCTTAAACTATCAAAATCAGAATATTCACCAATTTCTAATATTTCAGCATATGTCCCCCCAATCGAAAACACCCATACAACGAATAAAAACAAATACTTACATAAATTCATGGTAATTTCCCTACATACAAGGCAATGAGTCATCAAATGAAATTAAGTGAAAGTGAAACATGCTATTTGAAGTTATACGTAAGTTTAGACTAGAATTATAAACGTGCTCCAGATCACACTTTTTAATCGATTAACAACAGAGTAAGTTATTTATAATCATCTGAAATTAGCCATTATTCTTTTTCAATATAGGCTAGTTCATCCAATTCCAGCTGTAATTTTTTAGTCAATTTACTCACAACTAAAGCATAAGATTGACTCGCTAAGTTTTCGATCATCCCTGCTGGTACATCCCCTTTAAGCTTTACGGTTATCCAATGTCTTTTGTTCATATGATAACCTGGGCTAATCGCCATAAATTCATCTACCAACACCTCAACATCACTCGGCTGAGCCTTAAAATTTACACTGCATCCAGCTTCATTTTTTGTCAGAAGAGCAAACATCTTACCCATCACTTTATAGACCAATACATCTGGTCCAAAGGGGTATCCTTGCTGGGCGGCTTTTAAATTATGGAGGTAATGTTCTAAATGCGCTTGTTCCATCTCGCTATCATCCTTAGCATATTATTTACTGACATGATGTCTTGGGATTAGTATAAGTTCAGTATCACACCCAGCTTGTTTAAACTCAAGTTAGGCATAAACATGCATAATTGTTTTGTTATAACATAACATTATTCTTGCACACCTATATTGTTATGTTATAACATTGCTGCAAATTCAATTGAAGTATTAGAAATCGATATAAAATGCCAGCATTATCATCTTATACACCAGAAAATAGTCATGCAATAAATCAAAGACAGCGATTATCTTTACTGCTATGCAGCCTATTCTCACGCCTTGCTATCTCTGCCATCATCACTGTTTTTCTGTGGTCTACTCTGTTTAAATTCATAGGGTAATGACCATGATCAAAATAAATGATTTAAGCGTTGCTTATCAGCAAAATCTCGCACTGAGCCATATAACAACCACCATTGACAATGGGGATTTAGTCGCGATTGTAGGGCCTAACGGTGCCGGAAAATCAACCTTATTAAAAAGTATCATGCAACAAATGACCGTAGAATCGGGCTCTATTGAGCTTGGTCACTTAAGTTTAAACAACATTGCCTACTTACCACAAACGAATCAGATTGATCGTAAATTCCCTATCACAGTGACTGAGTTTGTTTCTGCTGGCGCTTGGCAACGTTGTAGTTTTTGGCGGATATTTAGTCGTAAGGAACAGCATTTATTACAACAGGCATTAGCAAAAGTAGATCTAGAAAATATGGCTGAACGTCAAATAAGTCAGTTATCTGGTGGACAATTTCAGCGCATGTTATTTGCTCGCATGCTATTGCAAGACGCTGATATCCTGCTACTTGACGAACCATTTGGTGGCATTGATGCACAAACGACTGAATTATTAATGCGCGTGATTAAGGAATGTCAGCAACAAGGTAAAACTGTGATCGCTGTTATTCATGATCTGGCGCTGGTACAACGTTATTTCCCTTCAACACTCCTAGTTGCAACCACACTGATCGCAGCAGGAAAAACAAAAGATGTGCTTACCCAATCACATTTGATCCAAGCGGGTTATCAACATTTTGCCCATTGTGCTGTTCATAACACGTTTAATAATCCTTTTCATAGCCCTATACATAACATCCCAGACAGTAGCACTAACGAAAACACTGTGGCTTCTGTTTCAGCTGGTATCGAGAGTCAAGCATCATGAGTGCACAGTTATATGAATTATTTATCGCACCTTTTTCCGAGTTTGTATTTATGCAACGGGCATTATGGGGAATTCTCGTACTTAGTATTAGTGCCACACCGGTCGGCGTATTTTTAACACTTAGGCGCATGAGTCTAACAGGCGATGCAATGGCACATGCCATTTTACCTGGTGCTGCGATTGGTTTTCTTATCTCGGGTTTATCTGTCACAGCTATGACGATAGGTGGTATTGTCGCGGGCTGTGTTGTAGCTGTATTAGCTGGCATGGTGGCACGCCATTCCAATGCCGAAGAGGACTCAAGTTTAGCCGCCTTCTATCTACTTTCACTCGCGATCGGTGTGTTAATCATTTCGGCTAATGGCAGTAATGTGGACTTATTACATGTGCTGTTCGGTTCAACGTTAGCACTTAATGATGATGCTTTAATACTACTCACCATTATCGCTACAATCTCTATTTTAGCACTCGCGATACTGTATCGTCCTTTAGTCATGGAGTGTGTTGACCCTCACTTTTTTAAAACCATCAGCAAACTGAGTGCTGTTGCTCACTATGGTTTTTTACTACTTGTCGTGCTCAATTTGGTTGCTGGTTTTCATGCATTAGGTACATTAATGGCGGTTGGTTTAATGATCCTACCCGCAGCGATTGCCCGTTTTTGGTCTAATCGCTTAGGTGGCATGCTGTTCGTGGCTTTTATCACAGCAGTTATCAGTGGCTATTTCGGTCTATTTCTTTCTTACCATGCAAGTTTAGCAACCAGTCCCGCGATTGTACTGGTACTCGGCATACTTTATATCATTTCATTAATATTTGGCCGTCAAGGCGGATTAATCTTTAAAAATAACAGCTAGAAAAAACTCAACGCGTTAATATCTAGCCCTATAAGGACAATAACATGTTTAAATCAACCCTTACTTCCTCCATGATAATTCTTGGTTTAAGTACCAGTACCGCTGTAATGGCTGAACAAAAAATTGCTGTTATCAGTAGCTTCTCGATTCTTGGCGACCTTGTATCAGAGGTAGGTCAAGAGCATGTAAACGTGACAAATTTAGTTAAAATTGACGGCGATGCGCACGTATTTAATCCGACACCTCAAGATGCTAAAGCAATATCCAAAGCACAGCTAGTTGTCACGAATGGATTACAATTTGAAGGCTGGATGCCACGTTTAATTGAAGCGGCTAACTACCAAGGCGTGCAAGTTGTTGCAGCTAACGGTATCGAAGAGATCAGCACAAAAGAAGGCCATAGCTGCGGACATGCGCATCATGACGACGAGCATAAACATCACGACGAACATGAACACCATGACGACGAACATGCACATCACGACGGCGAGCATAAACACCATGACGACGAACATGCACATCACGACGGCGAGCATGAACATCACGACCATGCACATCACGACCATGCACATCACGACCATGCACATCACGACCATGGCGATATAGATCCTCATGCTTGGCATAGCATAAAAAATGTAAAAGTTTACGTACACAATATCGCAAAAGGCTTGATTCAAGTAGATCCTGAAAATAAAAATGACTATCAGCAAAATGCGAAAGACTATATTCAAAAACTAGATAAATTAGAATTAAAACTAAGTGCTCAACTTGCGACGGTACCAGAAGCGCAGCGTAAAGTGATCACCCCACACGCTGCATTTGGTTACTTCGCACGTGACTTTAATGTAACCTTCTTAGCGCCGCAAGGAACCAGTACCGGATCAGAAGCAAGCGCAGCGGATGTAGCCGCATTAATTAAACAAATTCGTCACGACAACGTAAATGCTGTATTTATGGAAAACATCGCCGATAATCGTCTAATTGAACAAATAAGTCGTGAAACAGGCGTTAAAGTTGGTGGTAAATTGTATTCAGATGCGTTATCTGCTGCAGATGAACCCGCAGCAACATACTTAAAAATGATGCAATATAATGTTGATACGATCGTGAATGCGTTGCATAAGTAAGCCTTAACAAAAAGCCCAGATAACAAAATATTGACAGTATTGTATGTGCCTAACGTTACTATTAGGCACATACCTCGCACCTAACGTAATAGAATAAAAAATTATGGCCACGACACTGAGCTAGAAATTAAATCCGTTATCAACATTGAAAATAACGTAAACAAACAATAAGATTCATTCTTGTCAATTATTTATTTTATTGGCAAGTAGATATCAGTAATTAATTCTCTCTCATCAGGATCCCATTTTACGTAGTGTAAAACGCAAGGCAGATCGCCTAGCTCTTCATCGCTATTTAGTAACCAATTAATCAAGGAACCACTAGTTTCCATCAAATTTTCGTGACTACCATAATGCCGAGCAACTGCACATCGACTCCCCTGAATAACACCGGATTTAACACCGTATTTATTATCAAGAACATCGCCATCATGAGTTACACAAAGATCAAACTGAAATTCAGAATGTGATGTATCTCTTGGGTCATTATAAGCTATACCAAAAGAAAGCTTATCCTTGTGAGGCTGTGATAAACTTATTTCTTTTCTCCAAGAGAGAAATTTTGCGGCTGTCTCAGGAAACAATGCTGGGTTACCTTTATGCTCGATCAGTGCAACTTTTTTTTCTTCAAAGTCTAAAATATTTATGTCCATAACGTTTTTTCTTATTATTGGTGCTCTAAATTGATATGTTGATCGCCACGAAAGCCACTCAGGGTTATCTCTAAATTGGGACGGTGATTGCTTAACTATTCTTCTAAACGCACGCGAGAACGCCTCAGGGCTTTCGAAATGTGCCTCGTAAGCAATATCAATAATGCTTAGCTCAGGTTCGGTTGCTAATCTCAAAGAGGCTCGCTTCATTCTGGCAAGCTGAACAAACTGAATACTGCTAACCCCCATGAATGACTTAAAGATACGATGAAAATGGTATTTAGAACATATTGCCATTTCACTCAATTTTTCAAGTGATATATCTTCATCTAGGTGGTTATTGATGTAATCACAAACTCTTTTTATCCGCTCTTCATTATATTCTACAGCTCTCACTTTCTACCTGCGTATCCAATTAAAAGATTGAAACCATGATAACTGCAGGCATAAACTAATGCCTGATTGAAATTGCTACATTTCAATTTACCACAGACCCCTCATCTTATATTAATAGCCTATTGAACATAAAAGTGATCTCTCTTGACCTAGTCAAAATAAATTAAATACAGAGTTGTTTGTACTAATAGCTCTCAAGTTAAAGGCCGCGTTGAACGTACTAACAAAACAGCATAGACCAGTTACAGAACAGCCTTATGAATTGATTTGTCGCCGTTTGTTACATACCTTTAATTAATACCAAAAGTGAAAATATGACATGTAGGTGACAAATGAGTTGTTAAAGCGTTTATAATATCAAATATAATTAATAAGCCAACCAAGAGATATTCCAAATTCATGATTCTTAATCTGTTTTATCTTCGATCTATTAGGCTGTTATTTAGTGTTTTTATCTTGTGTTTTTCTGTTATTACTCAAGCAGCTAGCGAGACCTCCAACTTGCAAACTCGCTGGCGGTCATTTTACCAGCAGGCCTCTGGCTTACCCTCTGAAACCAAGATTACGCTGGAACAGCTTAATAGCTATCCTGCGCCACTGTTGCTTAGTAATAATCAATACCCTAATTTCGAAAACTATACTTGGGACGACATTCAAACATTATGGCAATTACACCGATCCTGTAAGTTACCAACGAAATTTACTGATTTAGAGAGTAAAAAGCGTACTAAGCTAGCTCGTGCGATTGAATTTGAGAAAGCAATCTGTAGTAACAAAACGTTAGATGATGGTTGGTATAATCAAGGCGAAATGCTCCACCCTGCAGGTGGCAGTTATTCAGACCGATTTTTGGCGTCTTTAGATTCTAGCCAGCAAACCTCATTTATCGCAAATCATAATCGAGAGCTAACACTATCAAACCCACACCACCCCTTACATAAGTTGTTTGATACTATTTCAGCGAAAGGTAGTGATGTACTGCTATCAGGATATCGAGCCTACCTTGCCAAAGATGACAAGCTATGGCTTAACGATGAGTTCGGATTAGTGGGTATTAAGGGACAAGTCTGGCGACAACTCTTAGCACCGTTGAAAATCAATATTGAACTCAAAAATAGCGCGGAACAAATATGTGGCGTAAGCTACAGCAACTTGTGTATTCAGCCATTGCTACCAAGAAAGAATAATTTTAAATGGTTAATTTCAATACTAGCTTTGCTTGCTACAAGTTTCTTATTTATAGGCTTAGTTAGCCATAGAAACGAAGCCAAGGAGCGGCGATTTATATTGCAATTACTCACACACGAACTACGAACACCAATCACGAGTTTGGGCTTTACGGTTGAGCAATTTCGCCGTCACTTTGATCAATTTGACGAGAACGCTCAGCGGAGTTTTGGACGCTTACTCGCTGATCACCAACGATTGTCCCAACTAACAGAAACGAGCAAAGGATTTTTAAGTGTCGATCCTCACACTCAGTTCCAAAAGCAAACAGCTTATCTCTCGGATTGGCTCGATCACTGTTTGGATAAATACAGTCTGGATTATAGACTGGACAATGATCAAGAATTAACGTTGCCCTATTACTGGCTCGGAATCTGCCTAGATAACTTACTGAGGAACGCTCAGAACCATGGTAAGGGTGAAGTATCAATTTTTGTTACCACTAATAAATTGTTACGAATTGAAGTAATCGATCAGGGGTGCTTTCCAAATCGGTACCATCTACTGATGACACGATTTAAACCCAGAACTAACCACGAAAACATGGGAATGGGACTAACGATTGTTACTCGCTTAATGAAAAAGATGGGTGGCAGATTTGTCTACTATCACAATCCTACTCGCTGTATTTTGGAGTTACCATTATGACGCAGATTCTTCTTATTGAAGACGATAAATTACTCGGTGAAGGGTTTCGTCAATATCTCATCGACGAGGGGTTCGATTGCCAGTGGCTCAGTGACAGCAAAAAAGTCAAAAAGCACTGGATGCAAGCTGACTTAGTCATTTTAGATAGGCAGTTACCTGAAGGTGACAGCTTAACTTTGCTACCTCAATGGCTTATGATAAAAGCGATCCCTGTGATTGTATTAACTGCCAAAGTCGAAATTGACCAACGCATTGAAGGCTTGATGGCGGGCGCTAAAGACTATGTGGTAAAGCCTTTCTCACACCTAGAGCTACTCGCGCGTATTCATGCTCAGCTGCGCCCATTAGGTGAAAGTAAACTTTTCTACCAGAATGTCCAAATAAATATATCCAAACGAGTGGTCGTTAGCGACGGTAAAGAGCTAAGTTTGAAACCTAAAGAATTTCAGCTCCTGCTGCTATTAGTTCAAAATCAAGGGCGAGTGTTTCATCGTGATGAGTTACTCAATAAAATATGGGGCTTTCAAACATTCCCATCGACGCGAACAGTCGACAATCATATTCTCCAGTTGAGACAAAAATTACCAGTACTGAATATCAAAACGCTACGTGGTGTTGGCTATCGACTCATTGAGGCTGCATTATGAGAACAATAAAACGATTGCTTGTGCTAGTAACCACAACGCTCACCTTTAGCCAACAAGTCGTTGCTGATGATTGGTTTATGCCGACCCCCCTCGCATCGGTGTATTCTGCTTTGGCTATGAGCAATACCCAACTGGCTTGGCAAGAAATGCAACAAACCTTAGGTCAGAAAGCACTAGATGAAAGGTTCTGGGAAAAAACCAAACAAATAATTATTAGTCGATCTCAATGCGGTAAGCAGTTAATTGGCGATTTACCATTTAATCAGCATCGTCATATCACATTAATAATTCAGAAGAAGACTAATTTAGTTCATCAAAGTTACCAACTTAAGGTATCCCTTGACGGTGTAGAGGAGAGCACTACTATCTCTTTACGTGATCAGCAAGGACGAGTCTGGATCTCTGACAATACTGCTGAACCAGAGCAGGGCTACGTTGAATTAGAAAGTGATAGTCTTGTTTATCCACCAATGTCTGGTTTCTACCAATTAACCATTGGTCAGGCGATTTATCCTATTATTTTATCTTCCAGCTACGAGCAACCTTGGATAAAAGTAAATCGTAGTCATGTAGCTTCAGCAATTAGTATTCAAGTACCAAAAACACTAGTAAGTTGCCAACCAGCGAATATGCGTTGGCAATGGTTTAACGACAAGTTCTCTATGCTTGGTAATTCACAACCAATCCAGCTTAACACTGCGAATTTAAATTCCGATGGCTATAGAAATACCCATCTTCCAGCTCAGCCTCCGAATCATGCTAAATGGTTAAGTGCCGTGGTATCGCAGTCTGAATATCAAGGTGCAATCAAAATAGAATACGCTCAAAGATTCACTTTCCCTGCAACTATCCAACATTGAATCGATAAAAGACAAATGGATGACAAAAGGTAACCAAAGTTAGTTTGTAATGTACTTATCTTTACACCAACGGACATTCCTTTGTTATGAATAAACCGATTTATATTATATTTTTATTAGCGGGGATTACTCTGCCTTTTTCCGCAATTAATGCTGAGGCAAAAAGTAAACTATCGAACCTTATCACACTGAAAAATGACGATCAGTCTATTGCTATTGAGCCTAGCGCGTTGCTGATTAATTGGTATACCGAAGCGACGAGAGCACAGATTAGTGAATCAGCCCTTTTGGTTGAGGGCACCCGCCAACATGCCTCACAGGTTACCCAAACCTCAGGTAAGTCAGCATCTTGGCTACTAGAACCGAGTAATATTATGGTGAATGCTACTTTTGATAAAGGACTAAAAATCACGTTCGATCTAATGTCTAAAACCCCGCCACTCCGTAACAAGCCCTTAACACTTAAATGGTTTGATTTACCGAGCAAGCAAGCGAACACGTTAATAATACCATTCAATGAAGGGATGCGTATCCCTACGAACAACCAAGATTGGATTAGGTATATAGTCGAGGAGCACTCTAACTCTAATACAACCCAAGATCTTAAAATGCCATTTTGGAGTGTTGAAGTAACGGGTAAAACAAACCACTTTGTAAACTACCAGCTGCTTAATCCAACCAATAATCAGCTCGACTTCTCTATCACAGCTCAAAAACTAGATATGCAAGCCACACACCAATTCACTATGCTCAATCACGATGAGCCATTTGCAGTTTTAATTACTTTAGGCTGTGATCAACTCAGTGGTGCAAAGCTATATCGTCAATGGCGAAAACAACAAGGCTTTGCAACGTCACTATCGGAAAAGCTAGCTAGGCAACCTCTACTTAAACGTTTAATTGGTGCAAGTCATGTATATTTATTTGGTCGTGATGTTCTTGCAGTAGAAGATGTTAAAGACTGGTGGGGATTGAAAGAGTGGTACTTTACTCAATTAGACTTAATACCAAGCAAAGATGCAAAGAAAGAACTTCGCAATCTGAAAAAAGGGACACATTGGCTGAGCAAATACGACAAGAACTTGCTGATTAAAAGTATAAACTTGTCTTTAACACAACTAATTAAAGTAGAAAAAACGTCTCCAAATGAAAATGGCATAAAACAGCAATTTGAAGCAGCGCAAAAAAGAAAAGCATGGTTAGCCACCAATGCTCATATCTATTTAATCGACGCTGGACGCTGGGGACAAGCATTATCGAAAGATATGATCAATAACTTAATTTCTGCTGGGTTGACCAAGCTTTGGCTCGGCTTAGATAACTGGATGCCAGCATTTTACCAACCCCAAGTAGTCGTTCAAGCTAAACAAGCAGGTTACCTCATTGGTACTTACGATTCTTACAATACTGCGATTGCCAAAGGGACAAACGATGGTTGGCTAACAGCTCAACTGCCAGATACCATGCGCCAGCAGTGTGCAATAGAAAAGGCTAACGGGTACAAGAAAAAAGGATTCCGTAGTAATGGTTTTTATTTAAACCCTGCCTGTAATCGAGGCTATGTAGAGCAACGTATTAAAGATGTAATCCAATATGGTCGTTTCAACAGCCTATTTTTGGATGTAGATGCAACGGGTATGGTAAGAGAAGACTACGCTCAAAATAACAGAATGAGCGAGACTAAAATGCTTAATGCCTTTAACCAGCGCATGGAATGGATCGCATCAAATCAAGACGTAGTATTAGGTTCTGAAGATGGTAATTCACTCACAACACAAGGCATTGCTTTTGCACATGGCATGGAAACCGTTGGTTTTGGTTGGACAGATAAAGACATGAACAGTAATCGAAAATCCCCCTATTTTTTGGGTGCTTGGTATCCGGACTATAAACCAGGTTTCTTCTTCAAGCCAGCTCAGGTTAAACAGCCATACAAAACGCTGTTTTTCTCTCCTCAATACAAGGTCCCACTGTATCAAACTGTATTTCATGATGAACTGATCAACAGCCACCATTGGCATAGCGACAGTTTAAAATTCTCTGATGTACAAGTCGAACGTGACTTAACCTCTATGCTATATAACACGCCAGCTATGGTGCATTTGAGTCGAGATGAAGTAACAAATACTGATGCACCACGAATTAAAGCGCTGCAGCACTATCAACAAGGGTTTTTACCTATTCATCAAGTGCTTTGGGATAAAGCCATGACGGATTTTAAATGGCTGGATAAACGGGGCTTATTACAACAAACAACCTTTAGCGATGGAAGCATCATAGTTGCAAATTTTTATCAAAAAGATAAACGTTTATCAGACAATCGAGTCATTCCATCGACTTCCATTATGGCTATTTTAAGTAATGACACAGTAGTTGAATGGACACCAATACCACGAGACCTCCTGTAATTCCCTATTCACAACTCATTTATATTAATTAGACATATAAGACAGAACATTTAATGATAATTTTTATCAAGAAACCGTTTCTGTCCATTCGATTAAACATTGCAAACGAGTATCAATAAAAAAGAGCTACCTAAGTGAATTAGGAGGCTCTTTTTTGCAAGTTCACACGAATTACTGTGAATATTACATCGGGTCTTTTTTCAGTAATACGATGAACGACTAAAACATCGGAGACATACCTACAGGTCTCGATTCAAGTAATAACATTCCCAGTAATATTAATAACAAACCACCAATAATCGGCACAATAAACTTAGTTATATTAAGTCCATTTTTCGGCCCTCTATTACGCTTTCCTGTCGCTAAATAACGTCTTACAGCTTGCTTACCGGTAATGGTCATTATCGCAATAGTCGATGTGGTAAGCGCAGTACCTAACGCCATGACCACAGCACTGACAATACCAAGCCAATAAATATCAAGCATATTAGCAAACAACAACACCATAATTGCGCCCGTACAAGGACGAATACCAATACTCAAAATAATAGTTAAATACTCTTTGAATGAAGAGGCATCGTTAATTAGCTCTGGAGCCACGACATGTTGATGCCCACAGCCACAATTATCATGGTGCTCGTGGTCAACAAGCGATGAACTTGCTGGTGCGGCATATTTAGCAACAGATACCGATGGCGTCACTGGTGTTAACCGCTTAATAACCATATCAGCGCTATTCGATACGTTTTGATTTACTGTATCTTTGTGCTCTTTAATTACACGATACATCAAGACTAAGTTACTAAAAATAATAACAATACCTAATAAAATGACAGTATAAAAACTTAATGGAATGAGCAGTTCTGCTTTCTGATTAACTTCACGCATCGATGCATCAAATAGCATTAATAATACAGATACTAGCCCCACAGCAACGAAGGCCTGCACAAGCGAAGACAGAAGCGTGATAATAAGGCTTAACTTCACTTTAGCTTCTTGTGTCGCAATATAAGTTGTCACAATCAATTTGCCATGACCTGGACCAACTGAGTGCAAAACCCCATACATAAAACTAAGTCCGATCAGTGATACCCCTGCCATTAAACTTTCATTTTTAGCGGCGTGTAATAATTCACTCAACTCATTATTTATCTGTTTTTGCCACTGCATACCAGTGGTAATAAGTGTTGGCCAAACCTGCCAAAGTACATAACCTAAAGCAAAAAATAAAAAAATCATGCCAACGAAACCAAGCATAGGTAACAAAGGCGACTTATTTGTATTTTCCTTAGCCATTCGGCTATTCGAAACTAACGGTGTCATTATTTATCCTTGTATAAAAATAGCATTAAGGTTTGCAGTTGATAATGGCAGATTGAGTGAATAATTCGCCAATCGCATTATCTCTCTCAGCATCAACAGGTAATGACATAACATACGCAAGTTGTTCAGACGTAGGTGTCGCTTCAATAAGAGACAATTTACAATATTGACTCAGTTCCGGAGAGAGCCGAACTGCATTTTTTGCAGGCCAACTCATATCAACATAATAACTTGGATCATAAATAAGTAACTTGAGTGATTTATCAGATAGCACAAGGGGCTCAGCTAACGGTAGATAAAACTGTAGCGTCGCCTTTATTTTGTCTTGCACTAAAGTGCCCTGTTTCGCTAGTGCGTACTTAACTGGCTTCCCCCCTTCATAAAAATAGGTAAGGTAATGATTAGTTGTCATATTTGTCATAATCGAATCAGCGAGGTCCTGTAACGTCTGCGCTTTATTTTTAGCAGAGAGATCCTCGCCATCTAACATGTAAGCAGAAGTCATAGCATCAAACTCCCATGTCATTAAAAATCCAGTGATCTGTTTTCCATCTCCTTGGATCTCTGTTTTCATATCAATCCACGAGTGTGGATGAGCAGTACAATTCATACTCATCAATGCACCAATGAGCATCATAGTCACTTGCAATAAGCGCCCAATGTACTTTGGTTTTAATACATATAAAAACATCATTTCAACTCTCAAACAGTAAACGCCAAATAGTCGAAAACCTATATTTCCATACAAAAATAATGATTTCCAACACACTTCCGTATGTTATAACATAACAATGTGATTATAAAGAATGATTAGGCTTAATATCGTAAATTAGGGGGAAACTAAATTAACGTATCTAACACGCTAAATGTTTGGAGCTTATCCAGATCAGGTAATGCGGCAAGTAACTCTCTAATCTGCGAAACGCGTGTCATAGACTCCGCTTCGACATATACAATTAAATCGGTATCACCGCACAAAGTATGCGCGCGGGTTATTTCACCAATACCCTGTAAATACGGCGCAATTGACTTGGCATCAAATGGTCTAAATGTAAGTTGAAAATAGACCACCACTTTTGCCCCTTCAGCACTGCTCACATCGATGGTATAACGTAGGATAACGCCTGAATCTTTCAAGCGTTGGATTCGATCATTAACGGCGGTACGCGATAATCCAATGTCCTCACCAATGCTGGCAATTGAACGTCGTGAATTAGCAACGAGTGCATCAATAATTGCTTGATCGAACTTATCCATAAGTAGCTCTGTTTATATCTTATAAAACAGCTACTTTACACTTATTCATTGCTTTAACCAAGTTAAACACACGGCAGACAAAATCACCGTAATAACGATATTTTGTCATATCAAAACGTTATTTTTCACATTGTGCATAATACCTCACTTAATTATCCTATTAGTTCATCAGCAAAAGGATTTAAGCCATGACACAATTAACCCCTCAACTGCGTTATTTACCGAATGTACAACAACAAGCATTATGGCTAGAAAATGTATCAATTCAGCAGTTAGCATCTCAAGTTGCCACGCCTTTTTACTGCTATTCGAAAGCTGCACTACTTAATAATATCCATGCTTGCAAAGCCGCATTTGAACCAGAAAATATCCATATTCACTACGCCATGAAAGCGAACAGCAATCTGTCATTATTACGCATTGTCGCAAAACAAGGATTAGGTGTTGATATTGTCTCTATCGGCGAAATGCGACGGGCACTCAGCGCCGGATTCAAAGCTGAAGATATTGTCTTTTCAGGCGTAGGTAAAACAACCGCAGAACTCACCGAAGCCGTACTTGCAGGTGTCGGACAATTTAACCTTGAATCTAAAGAAGAATTAGCGGTTTTAATCACAATTGCAGATAAATACCAACAGCTGGTTTCTGCACTCATTCGCGTCAACCCAGAAGTCACTGTTGATACGCATAAGCACATCACTACTGGTGCTAAAGGCAATAAATTTGGTGTTAACTTTAGCGATGTATTACCTATGTTAGAAACAGCTGAATATTCGCCGTTCTTGAAAATAAATGGGCTGGCAATGCATATCGGTTCACAAATACGCACAACACAACCTTACTTAGATGCGATAGCTAAAATACAGATATTGATAAACGACCTTAAAACACAAGGTTACTCCCTAACTCAGCTTGATCTCGGTGGCGGCTTTGGAGTTCAATATAAAGACTACCAACGACTTATTCGTAATACAGTACAACAAGGACAAGATTATTTAGCGTTTAGTGATTTTGCTAACGCGATAAAGTCTGCCCTAGCTCATTGGCAAGGACGCATTAGTATTGAACCCGGGCGCTCATTGATGGCCGATATCGGCGTGATGGCATGCGAAATAACGTATATAAAAGAAAGCCGACCAACATCATTTGTCGTATTGGACGCGGCAATGAATGATTTAATGCGTCCAGCGCTGTATCAAACAACCCATGCATTAATACCCGTACAGTCACCTTCTAGCTCATTGCTAACCAAATACGACGTAGTCGGCCCTATTTGTGAAAGTACAGATACATTTTCCAAATCAGCGTCGCTACCAACTGATTTAGCCGCTGGAGATTTAATGTGTTTCTTATACACAGGTGCATATTGCGCGGTAATGAGTAACAGTTATAACAGCCGCCCTATCGCCGCCGAAATTTTAGTCGATGATGCTCAAGCGTATGTGATCAGACAAGCTATTACCCAAGATGATTTAATGGCATTTGAACAACCTTCAGCATTAAAACTGTTTTAAATTGTAATGGTATGTCATCTAGTCATAGATTTAAATTTGAAAACTAATCACATTCCTGTATGGTGAAACACAATAAACTACCTGCTTACATTGCATTAAGTAGACAATGTAAACAACACAATTTGTACGACATCAGGGAATAATTATGAAAATTATCAGCCAAAAAATGCGTAAATTATTATTGGTTATCGCGTTACCAGTATTAGCCTCGGGCTGTGCAGGCAATATCGAAAAACTTAATGCAGATACTGAGTTTGGCCCTGCCCCACAAGCATATCAACAAACCATTAAGGATTACTTTGCAGAAGAGTTAAATAACCCTGAAGTCGCTGAGTACGTGATTAGCGAACCGATGAAATTTTATCGTTCAAAACCATCACTTGCTGGTATTGGTGGCGGTATAAAGTGGCACGCTTGGGTAGCTGAAGTCGGTATTCCAGGTAAAGCAATATACAAATTCCTATCGGGAAGCGACAACGAGCTTGTTCATTACTATGTTCGTTTCAACGGTAATGATATTGACACTGTATATGAAGGCAATGGTTATACTTCATTAAAAAATGAAACTGGTTTCACTGTTGGTGAATACGCAACAATTGACAACATCACTATTACTGCAGAAACAGCAAAAGTAATTGAAGATGAAAAAGTAAGAGAAGATGCAGAACTAATCAAAAGCTTCGAATCGATTCGAGAGTTAAACAAGCTGTATAAAGAAGGTATTATTACCGAAGAAGAATATAGCTTAAAGAAAAAAGCAATATTAAAAATATAGTTATTAGTTTAACTGCTGTAAATCCAAAATAAAAACCGGAGTATCATCCTTGATATACCGGTTTTTATTTATCATTAATTTATCGAGTATGGTTAACTTAAGTGATCACCTGAATTATTAATGACATCTTCCGGTGAAGAAATATAGCCCTGATAACCTTGAGCACGTAATGGTTTTATTCTATCTAGTTGCTGCTGATTTTCTATCGCAGTGATGATCACATCAATACTTAACCCCTTACCAATATTAATCAAAGCACGACATAATTCATTGTTTTGTTGATTATTACTGTAGACAGACAAGGATTGGTCTAATTTCACATAATCAGGTTTCAATTGTTGTAGATAACTTAATGACCCCATTTGGCGACCGCAGTGATCAATACCGAAATGAGCTCCGTATCGACGAACAATACTCGCTAATTGCGAACTCTCATGAGGATTATTACTTGCAGAAGACTCGGTTATTTCAATATATATTTGTTCTGCTGAGATCGTATTTTGTAAAAAGTGCGCTAACCACGAATGAAACGTCGGATCGAGCAAACTATCCTGAGTTAAATTAACTGCTACAGGCTCTTTATTTAGATCAAGTATATTTTGCGAAATTAAGCTTTCTAATAAACATCGGTCCAGTTGACTGCCTAACGATAATAGCTCAACGTACGGCATAAATTGGCCAGCTTTAACCTGCTGGCCATCAATATTCAGACGACAGTAAAGTTCTCGCTGCAACACTTCACCACTATCCATCTGTAAGATAGGCTGCCATTGAAATACAAACTGATTATGATTAATCGCCGTTAATAAACGTTTACGCCACTCTTCTCGGTTAAATTCATGCTGGCAATGACTATTAAACCAGCTACTAGTCTTATTATCGATAAGCGCTTGTTGCAATGCGTTATCCGCTTGAGCGAGCAATTCAGAAGGTGTCATCTCATCATTACGCTCCGTTATGCCAATCGCAAAATCACTATTAGGCATACAACCAGCTTTAAACATTTCTTGATTAATTAAACGAATAAGCGCCTGTAAATAAGACGCCATTTTCTGATGATCACCTTTGGTTATTAAAAACGCAAACTCCGTATTTGAAATACGAGCAATAACACATTCAGCAACATCCGGTAATTGCTCTGTCATGCGGAATGCGAGAACTCGGATACTTTCATCACGAACCTGATAGCCATATTTACTGTGTACTTCATTCAGCCAATCTAATTTAGCTAGCAATAAGCCACCATAACCAGGATCTGTTAGCCAACTTGTGACTTGCCCTGTTAAATATTGTCTATTTGGTAAATTCGATACACGATCAACAAGGTTATCATGCTTTAAACTATCGACTTCATCGTCCAAGGTTTGAAATACTTGTTTGAGCTGTCCCGACATCGAATTTATTGCTTTTACTACTACACGCAACTCTGCAGTAGCAGGTAAGTCCATATCAGGGTTAAATACTCGTTGCGATATATTGCTGGCATGGCTAGCAATATCATGTAACGGTTTAAGTAAATGTTTAAGATGAAAATGTAATACAAAAATAGAGAGTAAAAATAAAAAAGAGATAATCAATAACGTATCATTCATTACCCGCCACAATTCACGATAACCTAATCCTGGATGCGCTTCTATTTTTAACTTTGCGAGTTGTAACCAACCCGATTGAATTAAACTTTCTTTGGTTTTAACCTCAAATAGCCCAAGATCAATAAACCACTGTGGCACTCCTTCAACGACAATTGGATTTTCCCATGATTGCTGCTTTTGGTCGGCAAGCCAAGTTAAATTAACCTTACGATAAAAACCGCCCTCAAAAATGACATTTACCAAGGTTTCAACCGCAGCGATATCACCCGTTTGTAAATGTGGTTTTAACATCAAACTTAATGATGTAGTGGTGTTATTAAGTTCAGATTCCATCTGATGAGCCATGAAATCACGTGTTTCTGTAAATTGAAAATACACCAGACTCGACATTACTAAGACAAATAAACCAAATAATAATGAATAGATCTGTTTAAACAAGGTCATTAATTTTACTCCAAACTCAGCTTCGGTTGCATCATACTCGACACGCCCATTCGCTGATTTAAATTACTCCAACGCTTTAATCGTTGTGATTTACCAGCCAAAATTCCTTGACCCTTTTCTTTGTTCAACCATAATTGCTTACCGTTAAAACTGTATACAGGTAATAAATCATTGCGTTGATCTGCAGGCTTTATTTCGCCATCAATGTTATCCAAAATTAATGGGATCGCGCCTGGTGTCGGATAATAAGCGACAACCATATGGTATTGATTTAGAGTCAATGACTTCACCATAGTAATTCGCATTTTTTCATCTTCAATACCTATCTCTAATAAACTGAAATATTTCGCAATAGCAAAATCCTCACAATCCCCACCATTTGCACCGATAAACTCCAGTGGCGTCGCCCAATAATTCTCTTTTCCCCAGAGCTTAATATCATCGATAAATACCAACTGGTTAAAAAAACCATTAACCTTATTCAACTTTTCGTTCAATGGAAGTACTTTGCTTGATGCCATAATCTGTAACCAAGTACGCCCTCTGAGAGCAGCCCTTTCACCATAACTTTTATCTAATGCAATAATAATTTCTTGATCGTTTAAGCGTGATACTGGATTTGCAGATAACTCCAATAACCAACTAGAGAAAAACAAAAATATAACGACTGCACACCCATGGTTCACTTTATTTGGCACTACAACTAACCTGCTACAATATGACTATGAATAAATGTAAACATTATTTATCTACACTGTAAATATTCCATTTCATATCTTTACTGGTGTTTTCACCCGTTAACTCAGCCACAATACGTCTATTTTTGGCATGTGCGCTTTTCGTATTACCATCATCGAGTATCCGCTCAAAGCCATAGCCAACCGCAGACACTCTGGATGTCGCAATACCAAAATTATTCACCAAAATGTTCATCACAGCTTGTGCACGCTCTTGAGATAAACGCATATTTAATGATTTACTGCCTAATTTACTCGTGTGCCCTTCAATAACAACTTCAGTATCAAGGTGTTTTTTCATAAAATTGGCTAACGCTTCAATATCACCAAAATATCGTTTACTCACGACTGCCGAATTACTGGCAAAGTTAACTTTTAGCTCTTGCCTCACTTTATTAATAATATCAGCACCACAACCATAATTATCAACTTTAGAACCAGCAAAAGAAGCAGGGCATTTTTCTCTACTTGTGATAACACCATCGTTATCAGCGTCACTCAAATCCTGCAGTTGAATCTGTGTATTATCTGCCATATCAACAATAGGTGTAGTACATGCCATTAATAACAATGACAAAATCAAAACAATAATATATTTCATTACTTCACGCCTCCGGCATATTCATCTTCACCCATCCAAATATCAGGTCTGGTTACCCGCAATGAATCTAATAATTTCCCTGTCGCATTTAATAAACGATAACGCGCAATAATTTCACTAAATTCTGCATCAACAAATTCTTTACGAGCTTGAAATAATTCATTTTCAGTATCAAGTAAGTCCAATAGGCTACGCTGGCCTAACTTGAATTGATGCTCATAAGCGGCTTGTGAATCTTTCGATGCCACAACATGTGCTTGTATATAATATTTTTGTTCGTTCAATAGTTCATATGCATTCCAGGCCAAGTAATACCCCTCTGTCACCTGACGATATGCACTTTTATTTAGCTCATTTGCTTCTGTAATTTTATAAGCCATTTCCCGGGCGTACGCTTTATCACTGCCGCCAGAATATAAATTGTAAGAAAAGCGAACCATAGCAACTACGTCATTGTTATGACCACCAACCCCCGATATACCACTGTGGCCATCTTCACCATCAAGATCGTTGTTAAAGTTAGCATCAACCTCGAACGTCACTTTCGGATAGTAATTTGAATTTGCAGCATCATACTGATAATGAGCAGCTGTTATGTCATTAGTCGATGATTTAATAATTGGATGGTTCGCTAATGCTTGGTCTAAGCCTATTAGCCTATCTGTAGGTAATAAATCTGCGTCAGGCACAGGGACAACAAGGTTATCAGCGCGTTGCTCTGTAACACGATAAAACTGCGCTTCTGTATCGAGGTAATTGTTCTTTGCTGAAATAACATTAGATTGTGCTCGAGCCAAACGACCTGTAATTTGAGAAAGATCAGCAATACTCCCTAGCCCAGAATCTGTCCGTTGTTTTATCTGACTATAAATGGTCTTATGCGTCGTCAAATTCTTTTCAGACAAAACTAATATCTGTTTATTTTTCAAAAGATTAGCGTACACCTTCGTTACTTCTAACGCCACATCTTCCGCGGTACTAAATAACCGCCATTGCTCAGCACTCGTTTCATGAATTGTACGATTAACATCGCTGGATGTTTGAAAACCACTAAATAAACTTTGTTTTAAGCTAATCCCAAATTCACCACGACGTAACTCTTCAGTATTATCATGATTATTGAGCTCACTCTTTCTCGTTCCCGGGCTATCGGTATATTCATAACCATAACCCCCAGTGAGATCAATACTCGGTAAATACCCAGATGATGCTTGCTTAACCTGCTCTTCACGTACTTTAAATTTACTAAAGGCAATGCGGATTTCAGGATGACTGCTTAATGTCAGCGCAACAGTTTGCTCTAACGACTGGGCATTGCCCATTGCCGGAACAACCATAGCTGAGCACATTATCGCGGAATAAAGAAAACCCTTATAGCCTCTTTGTTTCGAGTGAAAATTAGTCGGGTTCATGTTATCTCCATTTTTATTATATGTTTTCAATAGCAATTTATAACTCCCTAAGCGCCATTGCTTTAGCCCTTAAAACAGGATTCAATATATATTCTAATACCGTACGTTTACCTATCATCACATCAACAGATGTCATCATACCGGGGATTATTGGCATATCCTGATTACCCTGAATATCAGAAATTTGAGTGCGGACACGGATAATATAAAAACTATTACCGTCTTCATCCTGAGTTGTATCCGCACTTATGTGCTCAACAACCCCTTTTAAACCACCATAACGGGTAAAATCATATGCAGTAATCTTCACCACTGCTGGTAAGCCCAGATGAATAAAGGCAATATCTTTCGGTTTTATTTTGGCTTCAATCAGTAATTTATCTTCGGTTGGTACAATCTCTAGTAACACCTGGCCCGGTTGCACAACCCCGCCCATAGTGGTGATATGTAACGTTTTGATAGTCCCGACTACAGGTGAAATGATTAATGCTTTCTCTACCTTATCCTTAACACCAACTTGCGCTTCAGTAATTCGTGAGAACTTACCTTGCAATTCATTTAACTGCGCTCGTGCATCTGCACGATAATTAAGTACCGCTTCACGACGCTTTAACACCGCTTCAGCCATCACCGATTTTAATTTTGGTACTAATAAACGAAGAGAATCAAGCTCACCTTTAATACTGTTAACACTCCGCTCTAACTTGAGTAACTCCACCTCTGGTACGATGTTCTTTTTCGCTAAAGGTCGCGTCAATTCAATTTCCCGCGAAGCCAATTTATAACTTATTTCCAAGGTTTTTATTTTTGACTTTAATTCCCTGCTTTCTTCATAACGCTGTTGAATTTGCTGAGCCTGAATAGCAACCTGATTGCTAAGACTATCTAACCGAGCCTGATATTCATCTTGTTGACGCACGACTAAATACGGTAAGTTCTGCTTTAAATCATCAGGAAATATCAAGGTTTTTTTGGCTATCTTAATTTGTAATTGCCAGTCTGGAACATCGGCAACCAAGATACTAGTTAACTCACTGCGCAAACGAATAATATCCGCCCGCAAGCTATCAACTTCTTGACGTTGTTGTGCTAAATCTGCTCGAAAACGTGTATCATCGATTCTCGCCAGTGGCTGATCTTTACTGACTATCATGCCTTCAGTCACATATAACTGTTGTAAAATACCGCCATCTAAACTCTGAATGATCTGGATCTGCGAAGAAGGTACTACCTTACCCATTCCCGTTGCCACTCGGTCTAATTTGGCAAAGTAAGCCCAAATAATAAAACTAAGTACAAATGCAGCCAACGCCCAAATAGTTAATCTGTGAACCTGCGGCGTTTGCGCTAACATAGCACCGTACACATCATCTGCCATCTCTAAGTCTTGCTTACTAACCTTCATTGCACTGCTCCCGGAGTCAGCAATCCATTTTTCAACTTATTTAAAATAACCTCTTTACTGCCATCAGCAACCAAATGACCTTTATCTAATACTATGATCCGATCCACTAACTGTAATAGGTGCATTTTGTGCGTGATCAATACTAACGTGCGATCTTGCGCGGTAACTTTCATGGACTGTATAAACTGCTTTTCTGCTCGCGCATCCAAACTTGCAGTGGGTTCATCAAGTAATAATATTTGTGGTTCGTTTAAGATAGCGCGCGCTAAAGCGATAGATTGACGTTGACCGCGAGATAACGCTTTACCGCCTTCACCGACTTGCTGATCTAACCCCTGCGAATCAAGATCTGTAAATATATTTACCCCGGATAACTGTACCGCGCGAATAAGCTGATATTCCGTAATTTTTTTCGCACCAAACAAAATATTTTCGCGAATAGTGCCGTGAAACAAGGTTATATCCTGTGGTAAATACCCAAAATTACGGCGTAAATCACTTGGGTGGATCTGCTTATGATTCATGCCATCATAGTGCAAGCTACCCGTGGTAGGCTGATATAAACCTAACAAGAGTTTAGCGAGAGTGCTTTTCCCTGAACCATTACGCCCAATCACAGCAACTTTTTCACCTGGTTTTATCGCTAAAGACAGTGGATATAAACTCGGTTTATCAATATCAGGATAATTAAAACCAAGTTGCTCTAAAGTGATATTTCCTTCAAGTTTACGACGACTAACTAAATGCGCTTTGTCTTCAAATTCATCTTTCTGCGCCATGATTGCGTCAAGCTGACGCATAGCGCTCATGGTTTGATTAGACCGAGTCATTAATGAGGCTATTTTTGCCATCGGTGCTATCGCACGACTCGATAACATAACCGCAGCAATAATAGCCCCCATCGAAATAGCATTATCCGCCACTCTATAAACCCCTAAGACCACAACACCAATTACCGACGCTTGCACGATAAAACTTGCAACATTAGACACGGAATTGGTTAATACTTTAGATTTAAGCTGCCAGCTAGAGATATGGCCAAGCATCTGCTGCCAGCTGTTTTGCACCACACCTTCTGCACCGTTGGCTTTAATCAACTCTAATACCGATAAACTTTCAATTAAGTGACCGTGTCGCAGGCTAGAAAATTTATTACTTTCTTCAATAGCATGACGTAAACGCGGCTGGACAAGTAAGGTATAACCTAGGATAAGTAAGGTCGCAATAACGGAAAAAACCACGAGATCGCCAGCCACAAGCCAGATAATAAACATGAATAACAGTGCAAAAGGCAGGTCAACTAAGGCTGTTATCGTCGCCGAAGATAAAAACTCCCGCACACTGTCAAATTCACTGAGCTGCTTTGCCATGCCTCCGACACTAGCTGCGCGTTTTTCTAACGGCATACCAATCACTTTAGCAAACAATTTAGCTGAGGTTTGTAAATCAATTTTCTTACCTGCTACATCAATAAGGTAACCTCGTAATTGCTTCATGATAAAATCAAATATATAAGCAATGGTCGCACCAATCGCTAATACCCAGAGTGACTCAAAAGCTAAATTTGGCACCACTTTGTCATACACATTCATCACAAATAACGGGGATACTAAGGCAAACAAGTTAACTAAAATAGACGCGATAATAACATCACGATAGATCGGCGCAGCAGACTTAATTGTTTCCCATAACCAATGCTTTTTAGTTTCATGTAGGTGTACATCAAAATCACGGTCACCATGATATTGCTGCTTGATCAAAAACAGATAACCAACATAGATAGCTTCAAGTTCAGCGATCGTTAATGATATTTCACCGCCAGTTTCAGGCATTGAGATAATGGCTTTGTCTTGACTAAAATCCAGCTCCTGCAATACGCAGGCTTTTTGATCTTTTAATAACAAAATACACGGTAATAGCATACCCGGTAATTCATTCAGACCTTTTTGACTGAGTTTAGCACTCAGGCCCGCACGCCCAGCCGCTTGTGGCATTAACTCGGGGGTAAGATTCGCTCCCGATATAGACAGGCCAGCTGTGATCGCATCTGCGGAGCAGGGATTACCAAAGTGCTCAGTGAGTAAAATTAAGCAATCCAGTAGTGCATCCTCAGTAATATGCTGAGAAGCTTTGATCGTCCACTGTGTCTTATTTGCAGTTTTATTCGAGTCCACGTGTAATATTTCCCTCAAATTCCTTTAATAAACAAACCAGTTGATTTAGAAGATCAATGGATCTGCAACATCATCTAGTATGCTATTAATACCGCTAGGGCTGGTAATATCCACATTTGTATAAGCGTCTCTGAGATCTACACTATCCAAAATAATCACTTGGCTAACTGCAGAACCAGCACCTTCTGTATGAATATTTATAGTTGTAGTAACGGTACCCCCCGTTGCAGTGGCAAAACTAAAGTCAAGGTAATCATCAAGCTCTCCGCTATTTACACTTTGTAATAAATCACTAAGATCGAGCTTATCTTCATTTATATTAAAATCGGTAATATGGTCAACGGCTGGCGCTTGCTCGGTACCCTGATCACCATCCAACCAAACTGCAGTATCAATACCTGCTCCACCCGTTAATATGTCATTACCCACACCACCAATTAATATATCATCATCAGCTCCGCCGCTTAACGTATCACCGCCATCTTGGCCCATTAATAAATCATCGCCAATACCGCCACTGAGGTCATCGTCACCAGCACCAGCAACTAAGGAGTCATCACCCGCATTACCAATAAGCGTATCCGCATTATTACCACCAAGCAGGATTTCATCGAATTCACCACCAGTAATAGTTCCACCACTGACTTCTTCAAATGTGACTTCAGCTTGATCATTTGCACCGCTATTATTTAATGTATAGTCGAAACTTACGTCATCGATGTTACTACCTGAAGCAACAGTGACCTGAATAGTATCAAGCGGCGTACCATTACCAATAACGGTTGCATTTGTCTCATCACTAATAGATGAGATTTCAGCTGATGCTCCTTTGGTGTCGTTGTGCATTAATGCCAACGTAGGGATCTCTAATGTTGTAATACCATTTTGGTTAGTGAGGATTAGATCTCGGTTAGCGTCAAGATTTGCTTGATATTCCAAATTGATCGTCATATTAAGCTGTGTACTATCGCCATCATTATCAACAATAGTGATTTGAAAAACATCTTGTTCACCAGTAATACTTTTGTCTAACTCAATGTTATAGCTGTAATTTAAGGTAGCTAGATCTAAGGTCAGAGTCCCCCCTTTCACTGTTTCAACTGATATTACCGAGTTTGCATCACCAGGTTGATAGGTATAAGTCACACCATCGATAGTAATTGTTGATATGTAGCCACCATCAGCACCTAAAGCAGCACCTGCATTTCCACTTGCAGCTAATAATGAAACGTTACCGCTAAGAATACCGCTATCAATCGTACTCAATAAAGTATCAGATAGCTCAGCAGCTGATGAGATTTTGATAGTATTTGGTTCGAGTTCACCACTATCATTCGTATTCGGATAACCAATAGGATTTAATTCATTTAATGAAGTGCTAGCACCAATACCAATCGAAAATGAGGTATCGATATTATTATTATCAAGGAAAGCTTCCCAAGTTGCTTGGTCTGTGCCATCAATGCCATGACCTGAGGTTGGTGCACCATCAGAAATAAAGTAAACAAGTGATTTATCAGCCGCATTACCTGTAGGAGCTTGGTAATTGTCCATCACTGAATTTAGGGCTGCATCATAGTACGTCACACTTCCCGGGATAATTTGAGTTTCTAAATAATCCATAGCTGTAAATAAATCATCTTCAAACCACGGTGACTTAGTCGCTGCATAATTGAAGGCAACAAATTGGACATTAACATTACCCACTTTGTCATACTCTGCAAGCATACTCGTGATCGCTTCTTTGGCGACTTCCATACGAGTACGCCCTGTACCATCGCCTGCTGACCATCCCATTGAACCAGACTTGTCTAATACAACGGTTAAATTGACGGTATATGCTTCTGATGCGGCTTCCAGTGTCAACTCAACATTGTTGGCTACAGGTGCATCATCGACAATATTGACATTGAATTGTGCAGTAGTTTGATGCCCGCTATTTTGATCCGTTAACTGATAATTAATAGTATCTACAGTACCATTACCGGCAACTTGAACTGCATTAGTTAAGGTATAAGTATAATCGCCCGCTCTATGACTACCGTCATCTTCGACATAAACAGTTAATGAACCTTGGTCCATATTAACTGTGACACTTGAGCTAGAACCAGGTACAAGCCCGTCCACAGAAGTTATTACTGTTGACGCACCAATACCCGCATCATTATCTAATAAATTACCCGTGAGAACCGTTGTTGAAACGCCCTCAGCAGTGCCATCTGTTAGACCTGATTCAAATACAGTTCCGCTATCATCAAATGCGGTTGAATCGCCAGAATGTTCAATCGTTAAGGTTGCATCACTGCTGTCACCATCCGAATCAACAATATTGTAATCAAATGTTTCATCTGGAATTACGCCGTGATCCGCTGGGATAACAGCGCCTGTTAATACAACGCTAGAATTATTATGCTGGTATACGGAGATGTAGGACACTTCTGTGCTAAAAATAAACTCTTCAGATACTGTATTGTCAGGCTCTCCACTTACCCATTTGATACTATCAACGACATTACCACTGGCATCATAACCATAAACACTGATGTACTCATTATTACTTAATTCAGCAAAGCTTAAACTCACTTTTTTAGTTGCAACACCTAAATCAAGTACGATTGATTCACCGAAACCAACCGTAGAAGAGTCCCCAGTACCAACACCAATACCATTATTTGAAATATTTGAATGTGCAGTATTTATCGCATTATTAAGATTACTTGGGTTTAGTCCTAACTGAGGTGAATCACTCTGATAAACATTAGAAGAATCTGCATTAGAATCATTAAATCCGTAAAGAGTTATACCCGAATCATTCCAACTAGATGATTCTAAGTTTCCATTAGCAATCGCAGTATCTGCCAAGTCAGAAGTGTACTGGTAACTGCCATCACCATGAAAAATTATTAAACCATTAGCAGTATCCAGTGTTAATTCACCGTTAACTAAATTTTGGCCGTTCACACTCGTTAAAGTAACAGTATCAGCACCTAATGTATCAGTACCGTCATCTTGACCACCTGCCCCAGTGATCACGTTACCATAAATCGTACCACCGTAGCCGACACTATCAAGGTCATCCATAGATACTGGAGCACTATCAATTACAACCACATTAAGGTCAACACTCGTCGATGCAGTTTCATTTGCTCCTGTACCATTTATCTCAGTTGAAGTAGCTGTAAAACTTAATGTGTGCGTTGTACTATCACCCGTAGCCAGCCCATTAAATGTTAATGCATCTAAATCCCAATCACTGATATCAATGACAGAACCATCACTGGTGACAGAATTCGTACCATCGCTAATAACAGCACCGACTGGCACACCAGCCACCGTTATAGCAAGACTCTCTGAACCATCTAGGTCAACAAGAGCCGCATTAATACTTGAAAGTGAAATATCAGTATCTTCGATACCTTCATTCAAGCGTGCAGGATAGAAACCGCCATCATTATTACTATTTTCAGCATATCCACTATGTTGACCATCTAACGAATTAACTTCGTTAATATCTGCATACGTTGGTAATACTGATAACTCTTGCTCTGTGCCACCATTAATTTTAACACTTACATCATAAGAACCGACACCAGAAGCGTTATAAGCATACATCTCAAAGCTGTAATAACCAGATTCAGATGGTACAAATGCCGTCGATGTGTAATTACCCCAACTGTCAAATCCTTGAGAAAATACTTGATCGCCGCCGATCTCCATATGGAAAGTATCATCACGATAACCGGTAAACTCATAACTACTGCCAGCTTCAAGGTAAATTAAACCAGTAGCTTTAACTGCACTATCCGTGGCTAGGTTAATTGTTCCGCCTGCGTCAGTAAGTGATAGTAAATTCTCGGTACTGTCTGGTGTTTCATTCGCCAGAGCCTGTTCCATGTAACCAGCGTTACTGCCAGATACATCAGATATATTAAACGCCGTTACATTATTAAATGTTTCAACTAACAAACCTGCACCTTGAGGGGCTACATAATTTGCAGAACTCACCACACCGCTTGATACCGTTAATGTCGGTACATCGGCGACCGCTTCAACATTCACTGTTGCAGTTACCGAATTACTCCACTCTGCACCATCTGATACACTAAAATCAAAATCACTATAACCTTGCCCCGATTCATGTTCATCATTCACAAAACGTAGATTATCGGCATTAATATCTGTAATAGATACCGTTTGACCATTTGTGACACTATTCCAACTCGAACCATCATATAATTGCAGTTCACCATCACTGGGCAAGCTATCAATACGAATACTCACTAATGCATCACTAGCATCGCTATCAGCGAAATTAAAGTCACTTACACTCAGTATGTAAGGCACATCCTCGGTAGCATCGATAGTCGCAGCTGTCGTTGTAGGCGCTATATTTATTTCGACAGTTTGCTCAGCTGTTGCACCTTGATTACCTGCAATATCAACGATACGCATTTCGTAATCGAAATCCGCTGTATGCGTATTAGCTGTATCATCATGGCTCCAAGTAGTGCCAGAAACGCTGCTCACATCAACCCAAGTTGTACCGTTATCTGTGCTTATTTGTAGAGTTTCATCTGACTGTAGTGTATTAGCTAGGCTACCATTAACAATTAGGTTGGTATCCGTTGTTTTAAAGTCATTGCTATCAAGGCCAGTGTCATCAGTTATCGCCGCAATTGTAATTGTGTTTGCTGATACAGACGTATCAATTTGTACTGTTTGCTCAGCTGTCGCGCCAACATTATCCGCGTTATCAACAATACGCATATCGTAATCGAAATCTGCGTTATGCGTATTAGCGGTATCGTCATGGCTCCAAGTAGTGCCAGAAACACTGCTCACATCAACCCAGGTTGTGCCATTATCAGTACTAATCTGCAGCGTTTCGTCTGCTTGTAGCGCATTGTCTAAGCTACCGTTTACGCTGAGGTTAGTATCAGACGTTTTGAAATCACCTGCTACGCCAGTATCGTCAGTGATAGCCGCGATCGTAATTGTGTTTGCTGATACTGACGTATCAATTTGTACTGTTTGCTCAGCTGTCGCGCCAACATTATCCGCGTTATCAACAATACGCATATCGTAATCGAAATCTGCGTTATGCGTATTAGCGGTATCGTCATGGCTCCAAGTAGTGCCAGAAACACTGCTCACATCAGCCCAGGTTGTGCCATTATCAGTACTAATCTGCAGCGTTTCGTCTGCTTGTAGCGCATTGTCTAAGCTACCGTTTACGCTGAGGTTAGTATCAGACGTTTTGAAATCACCCGCTACGCCAGTATCGTCAGTGATAGCCGCAATCGTAATTGTGTTTGCTGATACAGACGTATCAATTTGCACTGTTTGTGCTGTCGTTGCGCCAACATTATCCGCGTTATCAACGATGCGCATGTCGTAATCGAAATCTGCGTTATGCGTTGTCGCAGTATCGTCATGGCTCCAAGTAGTGCCAGCAACACTGCTCACATCAACCCAGGTTGTGCCATTATCAGTACTGATCTGCAGCGTTTCGTCTGCTTGTAGCGCGTTGTCTAAGCTACCGTTTACGCTGAGGTTAGTATCAGACGTTTTGAAATCACCCGCCACACCCGTATCGTCAGTGATAGCCGCGATCGTAATTGTGTTTGCTGATACAGACGTATCAATTTGCACTGTTTGCTCAGCTGTCGCGCCAACATTATCCGCGTTATCAACGATGCGCATGTCGTAATCGAAATCTGCATTATGCGTTGTCGCAGTATCGTCATGGTTCCAAGTAGTGCCAGCAACACTGCTCACATCAACCCAAGTTGTGCCATTATCAGTGCTGATCTGCAGTGTTTCGTCTGCTTGTAGCGCGTTGTCTAGACTACCGTTCACACTCAAATTAGTGTCTGACGTTTTGAAATCACCCGCTACGCCAGTATCGTCAGTGATAGCCGCGATCGTAATTGTGTTTGCTGATACAGACGTATCAATTTGCACGGTTTGTGCTGTCGTTGCACCAACATTATCCGCGTTATCAACGATACGCATGTCGTAATCGAAATCTGCTGCATGCGTATTAGCGGTATCGTCATGGCTCCAAGTGGTGCCAGAGACACTGCTCACATCAACCCAGGTTGCGCCGTTATCAGTGCTGATCTGCAGCGTTTCGTCTGCTTGTAGCGCGTTGTCTAGACTACCGTTCACACTCAAATTAGTATCAGACGTTTTGAAATCACCCGCTACGCCAGTATCGTCAGTGATCGCTGAGATAGTGATCGCATTGGTAGCCACTGTTGTATCAATTTGCACAGCTTGTGCTGTCGTGGCGCCAACATTATCCGCGTTATCAACGATGCGCATGTCGTAATCGAAATCTGCGTTATGCGTTGTCGCAGTATCGTCATGGCTCCAAGTAGTGCCAGCAACACTGCTCACATCAACCCAGGTTGTGCCATTATCAGTACTGATCTGCAGCGTTTCATCCGCTTGTAATGCTGTATTTAGTGAACCGTTCACGCTGAGATTAGTATCAGACGTTTTGAAATCACCCGCCACACCAGTATCGTCAGTGATAGCCACGATCGTAATTGTGTTTGCTGATACAGACGTATCAATTTGCACTGTTTGTTCAGCCGTCGCACCAACATTATCCGCGTTATCAACGATGCGCATATCATAATCGAAATCTGCTGCATGCGTTGTCGCAGTATCGTCATGGCTCCAAGTAGTGCCAGATACACTGCTCACGTCAACCCAGGTTGCGCCATTATCAGTGCTGATCTGCAGCGTTTCGTCTGCTTGTAGCGCATTAGCTAGGCTACCGTTTACGCTCAAATTAGTGTCTGACGTTTTGAAATCACCCGCTACGCCAGTATCGTCAGTGATAGCCGCGATCGTAATTGTGTTTGCTGATACAGACGTATCAATTTGCACTGTTTGTGCTGTCGTTGCGCCAACATTATCCGCGTTATCAACGATGCGCATGTCGTAATCGAAATCTGCTGCATGCGTATTAGCGGTATCGTCATGGCTCCAAGTAGTGCCAGCAACACTGCTCACATCAACCCAGGTTGCGCCATTATCTGTGCTGATCTGCAGCGTTTCATCCGCTTGTAATGCTGTATTTAGTGAACCGTTCACGCTGAGATTGGTATCAGACGTTTTGAAATCACCCGCCACACCAGTATCGTCAGTGATAGCCACGATCGTAATTGTGTTTGCTGATACAGACGTATCAATTTGCACGGTTTGTGCTGTCGTTGCGCCAACATTATCGGCGTTATCAACGATGCGCATATCATAATCGAAATCTGCTGCATGCGTTGTCGCAGTATCGTCATGGCTCCAAGTAGTGCCAGATACACTGCTCACATCAACCCAGGTTGCGCCGTTGTCGGTACTGATTTGTAAGGTTTCATCAGCCTGTAGTGCGTTGTCTAGACTACCGTTCACACTCAAATTAGTATCAGACGTTTTGAAATCACCCGCCACACCCGTATCGTCAGTGATAGCCACGATCGTAATTGTGTTTGCTGATACAGACGTATCAATTTGTACTGTTTGCTCAGCTGTCGCGCCAACATTATCCGCGTTATCAACAATACGCATATCGTAATCGAAATCTGCGTTATGCGTATTAACCGTATCGTCATGGCTCCAAGTAGTGCCAGAAACACTGCTCACATCAACCCAGGTTGTGCCATTATCAGTACTGATTTGTAAGATTTCATCGGCCTGTAGCGCGTTGTCTAGACTACCGTTCACACTCAAATTAGTATCAGACGTTTTGAAATCACCCGCCACACCCGTATCGTCAGTGATGGCTGAGATAGTGATCGCATTGGTAGCCACTGTTGTATCAATTTGCACAGCTTGTGCTGTCGTGGCGCCAACATTATCGGCGTTATCAACAATACGCATGTCGTAATCGAAATCTGCTGCATGCGTTGTCGCAGTATCGTCATGGCTCCAAGTAGTGCCACTAACACTGCTCACGTCAACCCAGGTTGCGCCATTATCAGTGCTGATCTGTAGAGTTTCATCAGCCTGTAGCGCATTGTCTAGGCTACCGTTTACGCTGAGGTTAGTATCAGACGTTTTGAAATCACCCGCCACACCAGTATCGTCAGTGATCGCTGAGATGGTGATCGTATTAGTTGCCACCGAGGTATCGATAACCACAGTTTGTTCAGCTGTCGCGCCAACATTATCCGCGTTATCAACGATGCGCATGTCGTAATCGAAATCTGCGTTATGCGTATTAGCGGTATCGTCATGGCTCCAAGTAGTGCCAGCAACACTGCTCACATCAACCCAGGTTGCGCCATTATCTGTGCTGATCTGCAGTGTTTCGTCTGCTTGTAGCGCATTGTCTAGGCTACCGTTTACGCTGAGGTTAGTATCAGACGTTTTGAAATCACCCGCCACACCCGTATCGTCAGTGATCGCTGAGATGGTGATCGTATTAGTTGCCACCGAGGTATCGATAACCACAGTTTGTTCAGCCGTCGCACCAACATTATCGGCGTTATCAACGATGCGCATGTCGTAATCGAAATCTGCGTTATGCGTATTAGCGGTATCGTCATGGCTCCAAGTAGTGCCAGATACACTGCTCACATCAACCCAGGTTGCGCCATTATCTGTGCTGATCTGCAGTGTTTCGTCTGCTTGTAGCGCATTGTCTAGGCTACCGTTTACGCTGAGGTTAGTATCAGACGTTTTGAAATCACCCGCCACACCAGTATCGTCAGTGATCGCTGAGATGGTGATCGTATTAGTTGCCACCGAGGTATCGATAACCACAGTTTGTTCAGCTGTCGCGCCAACATTATCCGCGTTATCAACGATGCGCATGTCGTAATCGAAATCTGCGTTATGCGTATTAGCGGTATCGTCATGGCTCCAAGTAGTGCCAGCAACACTGCTCACATCAACCCAGGTTGCGCCATTATCTGTGCTGATCTGCAGTGTTTCGTCTGCTTGTAGCGCATTGTCTAGGCTACCGTTTACGCTGAGGTTAGTATCAGACGTTTTGAAATCACCCGCCACACCCGTATCGTCAGTGATCGCTGAGATGGTGATCGTATTAGTTGCCACCGAGGTATCGATAACCACAGTTTGTTCAGCCGTCGCACCAACATTATCGGCGTTATCAACGATGCGCATGTCGTAATCGAAATCTGCGTTATGCGTATTAGCGGTATCGTCATGGCTCCAAGTAGTGCCAGATACACTGCTCACATCAACCCAGGTTGCGCCATTATCTGTGCTGATCTGCAGTGTTTCGTCTGCTTGTAGCGCATTGTCTAAGCTACCGTTTACGCTCAAATTAGTGTCTGACGTTTTGAAATCACCCGCTACGCCAGTATCGTCAGTGATAGCCGCGATCGTAATTGTGTTTGCTGATACAGACGTATCAATTTGCACTGTTTGCTCAGCCGTCGCACCAACATTATCGGCGTTATCAACAATACGCATGTCGTAATCGAAATCTGCTGCATGCGTTGTCGCAGTATCATCATGACTCCAGGTGGTGCCAGAGACACTGCTCACATCAACCCAGGTTGTGCCATTATCTGTGCTGATCTGCAGTGTTTCGTCTGCTTGTAGCGCGTTGTCTAAGCTACCGTTTACGCTGAGGTTAGTATCAGACGTTTTGAAATCACCCGCCACACCCGTATCGTCAGTGATAGCCGCGATCGTAATTGTGTTTGCTGATACTGATGTGTCAATTTGCACGGTTTGTTCAGCCGTCGCACCAACATTATCGGCATTATCAACGATGCGCATGTCGTAATCGAAATCTGCTGCATGCGTATTAGCGGTATCGTCATGGCTCCAAGTGGTGCCAGCAACACTGCTCACATCAACCCAAGTTGTGCCATTATCAGTACTGATCTGCAGCGTTTCGTCTGCTTGTAGCGCGTTGTCTAAGCTACCGTTTACGCTGAGGTTAGTATCAGAGGTTTTGAAATCACCCGCTACACCAGTATCGTCAGTGATAGCCGCGATCGTAATTGTGTTTGCTGATACAGACGTATCAATTTGCACTGTTTGTGCTGTCGTTGCACCAACATTATCGGCGTTATCAACGATGCGCATGTCGTAATCGAAATCTGCGTTATGCGTATTAGCGGTATCGTCATGGCTCCAAGTAGTGCCAGATACACTGCTCACATCAACCCAAGTTGTGCCATTATCAGTACTGATCTGCAGCGTTTCGTCTGCTTGTAGTGCATTGTCTAGGCTACCGTTTACGCTGAGGTTAGTATCAGACGTTTTGAAATCACCCGCCACACCCGTATCGTCAGTGATAGCCACGATCGTAATTGTGTTTGCTGATACAGACGTATCAATTTGCACGGTTTGTTCAGCCGTCGCACCAACATTATCTGCGTTATCAACGATGCGCATGTCGTAATCGAAATCTGCTGCATGCGTATTAGCGGTATCGTCATGGCTCCAAGTAGTGCCAGCAACACTGCTCACATCAACCCAGGTTGCGCCATTATCTGTGCTGATCTGCAGCGTTTCATCCGCTTGTAATGCTGTATTTAGTGAACCGTTCACGCTGAGATTGGTATCAGACGTTTTGAAATCACCCGCCACACCAGTATCGTCAGTGATAGCCACGATCGTAATTGTGTTTGCTGATACAGACGTATCAATTTGCACGGTTTGTGCTGTCGTTGCGCCAACATTATCGGCGTTATCAACGATGCGCATATCATAATCGAAATCTGCTGCATGCGTTGTCGCAGTATCGTCATGGCTCCAAGTAGTGCCAGATACACTGCTCACATCAACCCAGGTTGCGCCGTTGTCGGTACTGATTTGTAAGGTTTCATCAGCCTGTAGTGCGTTGTCTAGACTACCGTTCACACTCAAATTAGTATCAGACGTTTTGAAATCACCCGCCACACCCGTATCGTCAGTGATGGCTGAGATGGTGATCGTATTAGTTGCCACCGAGGTATCGATAACCACAGTTTGTTCAGCCGTCGCACCAACATTATCTGCGTTATCAACGATGCGCATGTCGTAATCGAAATCTGCTGTATGCGTATTAGCGGTATCGTCATGGCTCCAAGTAGTGCCAGATACACTGCTCACATCAACCCAGGTTGCGCCGTTGTCGGTACTGATTTGTAAGGTTTCATCAGCCTGTAGTGCGTTGTCTAGGCTACCGTTCACACTCAAATTAGTATCAGACGTTTTGAAATCACCCGCCACACCAGTATCGTCAGTGATAGCCACGATCGTAATTGTGTTTGCTGATACAGACGTATCAATTTGCACGGTTTGTGCTGTCGTTGCGCCAACATTATCGGCGTTATCAACAATACGCATGTCGTAATCGAAATCTGCTGCATGCGTTGTCGCAGTATCATCATGACTCCAGGTGGTGCCAGAGACACTGCTCACATCAACCCAGGTTGTGCCATTATCTGTGCTGATCTGCAGTGTTTCGTCTGCTTGTAGCGCGTTGTCTAAGCTACCGTTTACGCTGAGGTTAGTATCAGAGGTTTTGAAATCACCCGCTACACCAGTATCGTCAGTGATAGCCGCGATCGTAATTGTGTTTGCTGATACAGACGTATCAATTTGCACTGTTTGTGCTGTCGTTGCACCAACATTATCGGCGTTATCAACGATGCGCATGTCGTAATCGAAATCTGCGTTATGCGTATTAGCGGTATCGTCATGGCTCCAAGTAGTGCCAGCAACACTGCTCACATCAACCCAGGTTGCGCCATTATCTGTGCTGATCTGCAGCGTTTCATCCGCTTGTAATGCTGTATTTAGTGAACCGTTCACGCTGAGATTGGTATCAGACGTTTTGAAATCACCCGCCACACCAGTATCGTCAGTGATAGCCACGATCGTAATTGTGTTTGCTGATACAGACGTATCAATTTGCACGGTTTGTGCTGTCGTTGCGCCAACATTATCGGCGTTATCAACGATGCGCATATCATAATCGAAATCTGCTGCATGCGTTGTCGCAGTATCGTCATGGCTCCAAGTAGTGCCAGATACACTGCTCACATCAACCCAGGTTGCGCCGTTGTCGGTACTGATTTGTAAGGTTTCATCAGCCTGTAGTGCGTTGTCTAGACTACCGTTCACACTCAAATTAGTATCAGACGTTTTGAAATCACCCGCCACACCCGTATCGTCAGTGATGGCTGAGATGGTGATCGTATTAGTTGCCACCGAGGTATCGATAACCACAGTTTGTTCAGCCGTCGCACCAACATTATCTGCGTTATCAACGATGCGCATGTCGTAATCGAAATCTGCTGTATGCGTATTAGCGGTATCGTCATGGCTCCAAGTAGTGCCAGATACACTGCTCACATCAACCCAGGTTGCGCCATTATCTGTGCTGATCTGCAGTGTTTCGTCTGCTTGTAGCGCATTGTCTAAGCTACCGTTTACGCTCAAATTAGTGTCTGACGTTTTGAAATCACCCGCTACGCCAGTATCGTCAGTGATAGCCGCGATCGTAATTGTGTTTGCTGATACAGACGTATCAATTTGCACTGTTTGCTCAGCCGTCGCACCAACATTATCGGCGTTATCAACAATACGCATGTCGTAATCGAAATCTGCTGCATGCGTTGTCGCAGTATCATCATGACTCCAGGTGGTGCCAGAGACACTGCTCACATCAACCCAGGTTGTGCCATTATCTGTGCTGATCTGCAGTGTTTCGTCTGCTTGTAGCGCGTTGTCTAAGCTACCGTTTACGCTGAGGTTAGTATCAGACGTTTTGAAATCACCCGCCACACCCGTATCGTCAGTGATAGCCGCGATCGTAATTGTGTTTGCTGATACTGATGTGTCAATTTGCACGGTTTGTTCAGCCGTCGCACCAACATTATCGGCATTATCAACGATGCGCATGTCGTAATCGAAATCTGCTGCATGCGTATTAGCGGTATCGTCATGGCTCCAAGTGGTGCCAGCAACACTGCTCACATCAACCCAGGTTGTGCCATTATCAGTACTGATCTGCAGCGTTTCGTCTGCTTGTAGCGCGTTGTCTAAGCTACCGTTTACGCTGAGGTTAGTATCAGAGGTTTTGAAATCACCCGCTACACCAGTATCGTCAGTGATAGCCGCGATCGTAATTGTGTTTGCTGATACAGACGTATCAATTTGCACTGTTTGTGCTGTCGTTGCACCAACATTATCGGCGTTATCAACGATGCGCATGTCGTAATCGAAATCTGCGTTATGCGTATTAGCGGTATCGTCATGGCTCCAAGTAGTGCCAGATACACTGCTCACATCAACCCAGGTTGTGCCATTATCAGTACTGATCTGCAGCGTTTCGTCTGCTTGTAGTGCATTGTCTAGGCTACCGTTTACGCTGAGGTTAGTATCAGACGTTTTGAAATCACCCGCCACACCCGTATCGTCAGTGATAGCCACGATCGTAATTGTGTTTGCTGATACAGACGTATCAATTTGCACGGTTTGTTCAGCCGTCGCACCAACATTATCTGCGTTATCAACGATGCGCATGTCGTAATCGAAATCTGCTGCATGCGTATTAGCGGTATCGTCATGGCTCCAAGTAGTGCCAGCAACACTGCTCACATCAACCCAGGTTGCGCCATTATCTGTGCTGATCTGCAGCGTTTCATCCGCTTGTAATGCTGTATTTAGTGAACCGTTCACGCTGAGATTGGTATCAGACGTTTTGAAATCACCCGCCACACCAGTATCGTCAGTGATAGCCACGATCGTAATTGTGTTTGCTGATACAGACGTATCAATTTGCACGGTTTGTGCTGTCGTTGCGCCAACATTATCGGCGTTATCAACGATGCGCATATCATAATCGAAATCTGCTGCATGCGTTGTCGCAGTATCGTCATGGCTCCAAGTAGTGCCAGATACACTGCTCACATCAACCCAGGTTGCGCCGTTGTCGGTACTGATTTGTAAGGTTTCATCAGCCTGTAGTGCGTTGTCTAGACTACCGTTCACACTCAAATTAGTATCAGACGTTTTGAAATCACCCGCCACACCCGTATCGTCAGTGATGGCTGAGATGGTGATCGTATTAGTTGCCACCGAGGTATCGATAACCACAGTTTGTTCAGCCGTCGCACCAACATTATCTGCGTTATCAACGATGCGCATGTCGTAATCGAAATCTGCTGTATGCGTATTAGCGGTATCGTCATGGCTCCAAGTGGTGCCAGCAACACTGCTCACATCAACCCAGGTTGCGCCGTTGTCGGTACTGATTTGTAAGGTTTCATCAGCCTGTAGTGCGTTGTCTAGGCTACCGTTCACACTCAAATTAGTATCAGACGTTTTGAAATCACCCGCCACACCAGTATCGTCAGTGATAGCCACGATCGTAATTGTGTTTGCTGATACAGACGTATCAATTTGCACGGTTTGTGCTGTCGTTGCGCCAACATTATCGGCGTTATCAACGATGCGCATATCATAATCGAAATCTGCTGCATGCGTTGTCGCAGTATCGTCATGGCTCCACGTGGTGCCAGAAACACTGCTCACATCAACCCAGGTTGTGCCATTATCAGTACTGATTTGTAAGATTTCATCGGCCTGTAGCGCGTTGTCTAGACTACCGTTCACACTCAAATTAGTATCAGACGTTTTGAAATCACCCGCTACGCCAGTATCGTCAGTGATGGCTGAGATGGTGATCGTATTAGTTGCCACCGAGGTATCGATAACCACAGTTTGTTCAGCCGTCGCACCAACATTATCTGCGTTATCAACGATGCGCATGTCGTAATCGAAATCTGCTGTATGCGTATTAGCGGTATCGTCATGGCTCCAAGTGGTGCCACTAACACTGCTCACGTCAACCCAGGTTGTGCCATTATCAGTACTGATCTGCAGCGTTTCGTCTGTCTGTAGCGCATTAGCTAGGCTACCGTTTACGCTGAGGTTAGTATCAGACGTTTTGAAATCACCCGCCACACCAGTATCGTCTGTGATAGCCACGATCGTAATTGTGTTTGCTGATACAGACGTATCAATTTGCACTGTTTGCTCAGCCGTCGCACCAACATTATCCGCGTTATCAACGATGCGCATATCGTAATCGAAATCTGCTGCATGCGTTGTCGCAGTATCATCATGGCTCCAAGTAGTGCCAGATACACTGTTCACGTCAACCCAGGTTGTGCCATTATCAGTACTGATTTGTAAGATTTCATCGGCCTGTAGCGCGTTGTCTAGACTACCGTTCACACTCAAATTAGTATCAGACGTTTTGAAATCACCCGCTACGCCAGTATCGTCAGTGATCGCTGAGATAGTGATCGCATTGGTAGCCACTGTTGTATCAATTTGCACAGCTTGTGCTGTCGTGGCGCCAACATTATCTGCGTTATCAACGATGCGCATGTCGTAATCGAAATCTGCTGCATGCGTATTAGCGGTATCGTCATGGCTCCAAGTGGTGCCACTAACACTGTTCACGTCAACCCAGGTTGTGCCATTATCAGTACTGATTTGTAAGATTTCATCGGCCTGTAGCGCGTTGTCTAGACTACCGTTCACACTCAAATTAGTATCAGACGTTTTGAAATCACCCGCTACGCCAGTATCGTCAGTGATCGCTGAGATAGTGATCGCATTGGTAGCCACTGTTGTATCAATTTGCACAGCTTGTGCTGTCGTGGCGCCAACATTATCTGCGTTATCAACGATGCGCATGTCGTAATCGAAATCTGCTGCATGCGTATTAGCGGTATCGTCATGGCTCCAAGTGGTGCCACTAACACTGCTCACATCAACCCAGGTTGCGCCATTATCTGTGCTGATCTGCAGTGTTTCGTCTGCTTGTAGCGCGTTGTCTAGACTACCGTTCACACTCAAATTAGTGTCTGACGTTTTGAAATCACCTGCTACGCCAGTATCGTCTGTGATAGCCGCGATCGTAATTGTGTTTGCTGATACTGATGTATCAATTTGCACTGTTTGCTCAGCCGTCGCACCAACATTATCCGCGTTATCAACGATGCGCATATCGTAATCGAAATCTGCTGCATGCGTTGTCGCAGTATCGTCATGGCTCCAAGTAGTGCCACTAACACTGCTCACGTCAACCCAGGTTGCACCATTATCTGTACTGATTTGTAAGATTTCATCGGCCTGTAGTGCGTTGTCTAGACTACCGTTCACACTCAAATTAGTATCAGACGTTTTGAAATCACCCGCTACACCCGTATCGTCAGTGATGGCTGAGATGGTGATCGTATTAGTTGCCACCGAGGTATCGATAACCACAGTTTGTTCAGCTGTCGCGCCAACATTATCCGCGTTATCAACAATACGCATATCGTAATCGAAATCTGCGTTATGCGTATTAGCGGTATCGTCATGGCTCCAAGTAGTGCCAGATACACTGCTCACATCAACCCAGGTTGCGCCGTTGTCGGTACTGATTTGTAAGGTTTCATCTACCTGTAGCGCATTAGCTAGACTACCGTTTACGCTCAAATTAGTGTCTGACGTTCTGAAATCACCCGCTACGCCAGTATCGTCAGTGATAGCCGTAATCGTAATTGTGTTTGCTGATACAGATGTATCAATTTGCACGGTTTGTTCAGCCGTCGCACCAACATTATCGGCATTATCAACGATGCGCATGTCGTAATCGAAATCTGCATTATGCGTATTCGCAGTATCGTCATGGCTCCAAGTGGTGCCAGATACACTGCTCACATCAACCCAAGTTGTGCCATTATCAGTACTGATCTGCAGCGTTTCGTCTGCTTGTAGCGCGTTGTCTAAGCTACCGTTTACGCTGAGGTTAGTATCAGACGTTTTGAAATCACCCGCCACACCCGTATCGTCAGTGATGGCTGAGATGGTGATCGTATTAGTTGCCACCGAGGTATCGATAACCACAGTTTGTGCTGTCGTTGCGCCAACATTATCCGCGTTATCAACGATGCGCATGTCATAATCGAAATCTGCGTTATGCGTAGTCGCAGTATCGTCATGGCTCCAAGTAGTGCCAGATACACTGCTCACATCAACCCAGGTTGCGCCGTTGTCGGTGCTGATTTGTAAGGTTTCATCAGCCTGTAGTGCGTTGTCTAGACTACCGTTCACACTCAAATTAGTATCAGACGTTTTGAAATCACCCGCCACACCAGTATCGTCAGTGATAGCCGCGATCGTAATTGTGTTTGCTGATACAGACGTATCAATTTGCACTGTTTGTTCAGCCGTCGCACCAACATTATCGGCGTTATCAACGATGCGCATATCATAATCGAAATCTGCTGCATGCGTTGTCGCAGTATCGTCATGGCTCCAAGTAGTGCCAGCAACACTGCTCACGTCAACCCAGGTTGCGCCATTATCTGTGCTGATCTGCAGCTTTTCGTCTGCTTGTAGCGCATTGTCTAAGCTACCGTTTACGCTCAAATTAGTGTCTGACGTTTTGAAATCACCCGCTACGCCAGTATCGTCAGTGATAGCCGCGATCGTAATTGTGTTTGCTGATACAGACGTATCAATTTGCACGGTTTGTGCTGTCGTTGCGCCAACATTATCCGCGTTATCAACGATGCGCATGTCGTAATCGAAATCTGCTGCATGCGTTGTCGCACTGTCGTCATGGCTCCAAGTGGTGCCACTAACATTGCTCACGTCAACCCAGGTTGCGCCATTATCTGTGCTGATCTGCAGCGTTTCATCCGCTTGTAATGCTGTATTTAGTGAACCGTTCACGCTGAGATTGGTATCAGACGTTTTGAAATCACCCGCTACACCAGTATCGTCAGTGATAGCCGCGATCGTAATTGTGTTTGCTGATACAGACGTATCAATTTGCACGGTTTGTTCAGCCGTCGCACCAACATTATCGGCATTATCAACGATGCGCATGTCGTAATCGAAATCTGCATTATGCGTATTCGCGGTATCGTCATGGCTCCACGTGGTGCCAGAGACACTGCTCACATCAACCCAGGTTGTGCCATTATCTGTGCTGATCTGCAGTGTTTCGTCTGCTTGTAGTGCATTGTCTAGGCTACCGTTTACGCTGAGGTTAGTATCAGACGTTTTGAAATCACCCGCCACACCCGTATCGTCAGTGATAGCCACGATCGTAATTGTATTTGCTGATACAGACGTATCAATTTGCACGGTTTGTTCAGCTGTCGCGCCAACATTATCGGCGTTATCAACGATGCGCATGTCGTAATCGAAATCTGCTGCATGCGTTGTCGCACTGTCGTCATGGCTCCAAGTGGTGCCACTAACATTGCTCACGTCAACCCAGGTTGTGCCATTATCTGTGCTGATCTGCAGCGTTTCATCCGCTTGTAATGCTGTATTTAGTGAACCGTTCACGCTGAGATTGGTATCAGACGTTTTGAAATCACCCGCCACACCAGTATCGTCAGTGATAGCCGCGATCGTAATTGTGTTTGCTGATACAGACGTATCAATTTGCACAGTTTGCGCTGTCGTTGCACCAACATTATCCGCGTTATCAACGATGCGCATGTCGTAATCGAAATCTGCGTTATGCGTATTAACCGTATCGTCATGGCTCCAAGTAGTGCCAGCAACACTACTCACATCAACCCAGGTTGCGCCATTATCTGTGCTGATCTGCAGCGTTTCGTCTGCTTGTAGCGCGTTGTCTAGACTACCGTTCACACTCAAATTAGTATCAGACGTTTTGAAATCACCCGCCACACCAGTATCGTCAGTGATAGCCATGATCGTAATTGTATTTGCTGATACAGACGTATCAATTTGCACGGTTTGTTCAGCTGTCGCGCCAACATTATCCGCGTTATCAAGAATACGCATATCGTAATCGAAATCTGCTGCATGCGTTGTCGCAGTATCATCATGGCTCCAAGTAGTGCCAGATACACTGCTCACGTCAACCCAGGTTGTGCCATTATCAGTACTGATTTGTAAGATTTCATCGGCCTGTAGCGCGTTGTCTAGACTACCGTTCACACTCAAATTAGTATCAGACGTTTTGAAATCACCCGCTACGCCAGTATCGTCAGTGATCGCTGAGATAGTGATCGCATTGGTAGCCACTGTTGTATCAATTTGCACAGCTTGTGCTGTCGTGGCGCCAACATTATCTGCGTTATCAACGATGCGCATGTCGTAATCGAAATCTGCTGCATGCGTATTAGCGGTATCGTCATGGCTCCAAGTGGTGCCACTAACACTGCTCACGTCAACCCAGGTTGTGCCATTATCAGTACTGATCTGCAGCGTTTCGCCTGCTTGTAGCGCGTTGTCTAGACTACCGTTCACGCTCAAATTAATGTCTGACGTTTTGAAATCACCCGCCACACCAGTATCGTCAGTGATAGCCATGATCGTAATTGTATTTGCTGATACAGACGTATCAATTTGCACGGTTTGTTCAGCTGTCGCGCCAACATTATCCGCGTTATCAACGATGCGCATGTCGTAATCGAAATCTGCGTTATGCGTTGTCGCAGTATCGTCATGGCTCCAAGTAGTGCCAGATACACTGCTCACATCAACCCAGGTTGCGCCATTATCTGTGCTGATCTGCAGTGTTTCGTCTGCTTGTAGCGCGTTGTCTAGACTACCGTTCACACTCAAATTAGTGTCTGACGTTTTGAAATCACCCGCTACGCCAGTATCGTCAGTGATAGCCGCGATCGTAATTGTGTTTGCTGATACAGACGTATCAATTTGCACGATTTGTGCTGTCGTTGCGCCAACATTATCGGCATTATCAACGATACGCATGTCGTAATTGAAATCTGCGTTATGCGTATTAGCGGTATCATCATGGCTCCAAGTAGTGCCAGAAACACTGCTCACATCAACCCAGGTTGCGCCATTATCTGTGCTGATCTGCAGCGTTTCATCCGCTTGTAATGCTGTATTTAGTGAACCGTTCACGCTGAGATTGGTATCAGACGTTTTGAAATCACCCGCCACACCCGTATCGTCAGTGATAGCCACGATCGTAATTGTGTTTGCTGATACAGACGTATCAATTTGCACGGTTTGTTCAGCCGTCGCACCAACATTATCGGCGTTATCAACGATGCGCATGTCGTAATCGAAATCTGCGTTATGCGTTGTCGCAGTATCATCATGACTCCAGGTGGTGGCAGAGACACTGCTCACATCAACCCAGGTTGTGCCATTATCAGTGCTGATTTGTAAGGTTTCATCAGCCTGTAGTGCGTTGTCTAGACTACCGTTCACACTCAAATTAGTATCAGACGTTTTGAAATCACCCGCCACACCCGTATCGTCAGTGATGGCTGAGATGGTGATCGTATTAGTTGCCACCGAGGTATCGATAACCACAGTTTGTTCAGCCGTCGCACCAACATTATCCGCGTTATCAACGATGCGCATATCATAATCGAAATCTGCTGCATGCGTTGTCGCAGTATCATCATGACTCCAGGTGGTGGCAGAGACACTGCTCACGTCAACCCAGGTTGCGCCATTATCAGTGCTGATCTGCAGCGTTTCGTCTGCTTGTAGCGCATTAGCTAGGCTACCGTTTACGCTCAAATTAGTGTCTGACGTTTTGAAATCACCCGCTACGCCAGTATCGTCAGTGATAGCCGCGATCGTAATTGTGTTTGCTGATACAGACGTATCAATTTGCACTGTTTGTGCTGTCGTTGCGCCAACATTATCCGCGTTATCAACGATGCGCATGTCGTAATCGAAATCTGCATTATGCGTTGTCGCAGTATCGTCATGGCTCCAAGTAGTGCCAGCAACACTGCTCACATCAACCCAGGTTGCGCCATTATCTGTGCTGATCTGCAGTGTTTCGTCTGCTTGTAGCGCGTTGTCTAGACTACCGTTCACACTCAAATTAGTATCAGACGTTTTGAAATCACCCGCCACACCAGTATCGTCAGTGATAGCCATGATCGTAATTGTATTTGCTGATACAGACGTATCAATTTGCACGGTTTGTTCAGCTGTCGCGCCAACATTATCCGCGTTATCAACGATGCGCATGTCGTAATCGAAATCTGCGTTATGCGTTGTCGCAGTATCGTCATGGCTCCAAGTAGTGCCAGCAACACTGCTCACATCAACCCAAGTTGTGCCATTATCAGTACTGATCTGCAGCGTTTCATCCGCTTGTAATGCTGTATTTAGTGAACCGTTCACGCTGAGATTAGTATCAGACGTTTTGAAATCACCCGCCACACCAGTATCGTCAGTGATAGCCACGATCGTAATTGTGTTTGCTGATACAGACGTATCAATTTGCACTGTTTGTTCAGCCGTCGCACCAACATTATCGGCATTATCAACGATGCGCATGTCGTAATCGAAATCTGCGTTATGCGTATTAGCGGTATCGTCATGGCTCCAAGTAGTGCCAGATACACTGCTCACATCAACCCAAGTTGTGCCATTATCAGTACTGATCTGCAGCGTTTCGTCTGCTTGTAGCGCGTTGTCTAAGCTACCGTTTACGCTGAGGTTAGTATCAGACGTTTTGAAATCACCCGCCACACCCGTATCGTCAGTGATGGCTGAGATGGTGATCGTATTAGTTGCCACCGAGGTATCGATAACCACAGTTTGTTCAGCCGTCGCACCAACATTATCCGCGTTATCAACGATGCGCATATCATAATCGAAATCTGCGTTATGCGTATTCGCGGTATCGTCATGGCTCCACGTGGTGCCAGAGACACTGCTCACGTCAACCCAGGTTGTGCCATTATCAGTGCTGATCTGTAAGATTTCATCGGCTTGTAGCGCATTGTCTAAGCTACCGTTTACGCTCAAATTAGTGTCTGACGTTTTGAAATCACCCGCTACGCCAGTATCGTCAGTGATAGCCGCGATCGTAATTGTGTTTGCTGATACAGACGTATCAATTTGCACTGTTTGCTCAGCCGTCGCACCAACATTATCCGCGTTATCAACGATGCGCATATCGTAATCGAAATCTGCTGCATGCGTTGTCGCAGTATCATCATGGCTCCAAGTAGTGCCAGAGACACTGCTCACATCAACCCAGGTTGTGCCATTATCTGTGCTGATCTGCAGCGTTTCGTCTGCTTGTAGCGCGTTGTCTAAGCTACCGTTTACGCTGAGGTTAGTATCAGACGTTTTGAAATCACCCGCTACACCAGTATCGTCAGTGATAGCCGCAATCGTAATTGTGTTTGCTGCGATACTTGTATCAATGATCACTTCACCTGACGTAATATCAGCCGTATTATTACCCGCTTGATCCGTAGTTATCGCCGTCACATCGTAACTTTGACCATCAACGAATGAACCTAATACGCCTGTATCAACAACTGCTGACCCCGTATCAACGCTCCAGTTTCCACTACTATCAACCGTCACATTATTGTATGTCGCACCATTGACGGTAATATTTAACGATTCACCAGCAATAATAGTCGCAGAACCTGTTATTATAGGTGTTGCATCATTTGTAATTTGAGTTATAACGGTAGGAATATCAGGCGAGATGGTGTCTAACGTGAAGGTTAAGTCACTGCTATTAGAGACATTACCCGCCACGTCAGTTTGACGAACTGAAACTGTATTAACACCTTCAACCGGGCTAAAACTGTTCGTCCAAGCCGAACCGCCGTCAACGCTGTATTCAACCGTTGCATTGGTTTCAATTCCGGTCACATTTAACGTGCCATCACTTGAGATTAAATCACTGCCGTTCGCAGTGTCATTGTTTAGTGCAACTGTCGGTGCTGCGATTTGAGTATCGAGGACAAACGATAATGTTGTGCTTGCTGACTCATTACCCGCCACATCAGTCTGACGTACTGCAACTGTATTGCTGCCTTCAGCTGGACTAAAGCTGTTCGTCCAAGTAGAACCTCCATCAACGCTGTATTCAACCGTTGCACCACTTTCAATGCCTGACACATCTAATATGCCATCACTTGAAATTAAATCACTACCGTTAGCGGTATCGTTAGTTAATCTAACTATAGGCGGGCTGATCTGAGTGTCTAACGTAAAGGTTAACTCGCTGCTATTAGAGACATTACCCGCGACATCAGTCTGACGAACTGCAACTGTATTAACACCTTCAACTGGGCTAAAGCTGTTGGTCCAAGTTGTACCACCGTCAACGCTATATTCAACTACTGCTCCAGCTTCAATACTAGAAACATTAAGAGTGCCGTCACTTGAAATTAAGTCACTACCGTTAGCCGTATCGTTTGCTAATTCGACTATTGGCGCTGCTATTTGTGTATCGAGTTCAAATGATAAGGACGTCGTTAGAGAGACTCCTCCAAACCCATCAACCTGTCGAACATAAACCGTATTATCGCCTTCAATTGGAACAAAGGTATTACTCCAATCTATACCATTAATACTATATTCAATCGTAGCACCATCTAGCTTACCACCAATAACGAGATCTCCATCACTGGTGATTAGATCATTCACCGCGGTATCGTTACCTAATGTTACCGTTAATGCAGGAAGTTGATTAGCTGAAACCCCTTCATCACTGGAATCATCGCTTTCAAAGTCACTCCCATTCACACTAAAAAATGCCGTGGTATTAAATTCCACATCAGCTAATGTTTCCGACGCACTCCGCTCTAAAGATACCGCAGAAGAACGGCCTCCATCACTTACATTACCTGCAGCAGTACTAACAGGGTCAATGAATTCAGCATCCGATTTAATGAGTGCTTGAATTGCCTCAATTTCTTCTAATGTTTCATCATCTATTTGTTTGTTTGCCAAGTCATCCAAGTCATCAGATGCAAAAACCTTAGCCTCTGAATAATGTTCATTAATAATAGCAGTCGAACCATCTGCATATTGCAAAACAATCTCGGCTCCAGGAGTTATGTCAATTGCACCTCCCGCTGGTATAGTACGCCCATCAGCTAACAACTCCTCATTTAGTTCCAACCTAAAAGTTGCCTTACCGGTAACACTAATTACCTGCGCATGCTGTGGGGTGACAAATGTAATCATAGCTAAAGCCTTCCGTTATTTTCCATTATTCAGGAGCAGTTCTACATAGCACGATTATTTCATGCGTTATTGTCAGGCGATTAATATAATTAGACTGGGAAATCTTGGCGCTTTGTTACAGTAAGTTACAATGCGTTACACAATGAAGGTTTAAGCCCCAAAACAGCTTACATTTTATACACTGCAATTACATTTGCTTACATTACCTGACATATGGATACATATTGCACATTTAAATAACATATTTAAATACGACTTAATGGATAAATATTGAACATTCTACGTTAAGGCTAGATAGAGAAATAAAGAAAGGGTACAAGAAACAAGTAATTTATTTGTAAAAAAGCCCGATGTTATTGCTAACATCGGGCTTTTTTACTTATTTTATGCTTTATACAGAGAGGCTACCTCCACCATAAAGCCAAATCAGGGAAAATGATTAATAGTGCTAGTGCAACAACTTGTAAACAGATAAACGGTACAAGTGCACTGAAGATTTCACCTAAGCTGATGTCTTTGGGTGCTACCGATTTAAGGTAGAAAGCAGCAGGACCAAATGGTGGTGACAAAAATGATACCTGCATATTCATACAGAACACTACACCAAACCAAATAGGATCAAAACCTAGCCCAACCACTATCGGAACAAAAATTGGCATAGTTAATAATGCAACACCAACCCAGTCAAGGAACATGCCTAATACAAACAACACTGCCATCATGATAAGAATAGTACCCATTGGGCTACCACCACTCATCGCCAGAATACCGTCACTTACAAAATCAATACCGCCCATTAAATTGTAAACACCAACTAATGCACTCGCACCAATACCGATCCAGATGATCATGCCGCAAGTTCGTAAAGTCGCAATCGAGCTCTCTTTTAACATGTTCCAGTTAAGTTCACCTCGGATAGCCGCACTGATTGCAATACCGACAACACCTAATGCTGATGCTTCAGTGATTGACGCGATACCACTGTAGATACTACCCAGAACAACACCAACAGATAGCATTGGAAATAATAATGCTTTTTTAAAGTTAATATCTTTCGCTGCATCTTCTGCTAATTCTTCGGCCGTCGGTAATGGTGCTAATGACGGGTTTAAGTGACAACGAATTAATACATACAAAATATACAGTAACGCTAATATCGCGGCGGGTAAGAATGACGCTTTAAACAGATCGCCAATTGATACACTGGCCGTTAGACCATAAATAATCAATACGATACTTGGTGGTAACATAGTACCCAGCGCACCACCGGCACAGGTTGTACCGATCGCTAATTTACGATCATAACCAAGGCGTAGCATTTGTGGTAATGCAAGAATACCAAGTAGTACTGTTTCACCACCAATCACACCCGACATTGACGCCAGTAATACCGCTACTAATAGCGTTTGAACCGCAACACCACCACGGACGTTACGACCCACTTTTTTCATTGCATCGAACAAATCACGCGCAATACCAGAACGATCAAGCAAGGCGGCCATCAATACAAACATAGGCACGGCTAAAAATACGTACCCACTAACAAAACTATAAATTCGACTGGTGATTAGCGGTAAGACCTCAGGCCCAAACCAACCGAATGTAAATATAACCGCAACTAAACCAGTAACAAATGCTAACTGCATACCAGTTAACAACAGGCCAATCATAAGCACCAGCATTAATAAACTGCCGTAACCAATACCAATAGATGAAAGATCAAACATATTATTTTTTCTTCTTAATTAAACCGTGGACTTCTTGAATGAGGTGCAACACAAATTGAACTGACATTAAGCACAAAGTACCAAAAATTAGCGCTTTAAGTAGCGCAGGAAATACAGGATTCCAAGCTGAACCAGATGTCTCTAAACGCATCTCACCCCAAGGTGCATACCAGGCGCCTTCCACCATGGTATAAGCGGCATAAGAAAGTAATACCGTAAACAACAAACCCATAATATGGTGGAATACATTCAAGTACTGCTTTACACGCTCCGATACATGATCATAAATAAGCACAACGCGTACGTGTTTATCTGCTGCTAATCCATAAGCACCACCGATCACAAATAATGACCCACCAACGAAGGAAGCGGTTTCATGAACCCAAATTGTTGGCGCATTGAATACGTAGCGCATAAGTACTTCATAAAACGATATTAATACCGTAAACAGAAACAAGATACTTAATACATTACCTGTCCATATAATGCCTGAGTCGAGGCGATTTTTTGGTTGGAGTTCTTCTGGATTACTCATCGATTTTTTCATCTTCTAAGTGGAAAAAAGGCTGCGAAGCAGCCTTCATATATATCGCTTACTTGAATTACAGTAAGTTTTTCGCTTTTAAGTATGTCGTTATAGAGTCATATACTTTTTGTGCGTTTGGAGAACGTTTTGCGTAAATTTCCCATTGGCTGCGCGCAATAGTTCGGAATTTTTTACGTTCTTCTGCAGGCCAGTCATGTATGGTGATGTTTGGATTTTTCATTGCGTCTGCAACCGCTTCCGCATCTGCTTTTTTCAGTGTATCAACCATAGTGTAAGCAAATGTTTTAACTGAATCTTGCATTACTTTTTGTAGATCAGCTGGTAGTTTGTTCCACGATTTTGCACTGATTGAAACTTCAATTGCAGGTAGAGAATGGAAACCAGGATATACCGGATGTGGTGCGATATCATTTAGACCCGCTTTATGATTCGTTGAGAATACAGTGTAATCAGCGGCATCAATAACGCCCTTACTTAGACCTGTAAATACTTCTGAACCCGGTAAATTAACTGGTGAAGCGCCTGCTGCTGCGAATACTTGTTGTACTAGACCTTCTGGTGCACGTAATTTAAGCCCTTTAAGATCTGCAACACCGTTAAGTGGTACTTTAGAAACAAACGCTTCAAGACCTGTTGCTGATGCGCCAATATAGTAAATACCATAAGGTTTGTAGATTTCACGCATTAGCTCGTTACCGCCGCCGTTATACATGTAATCTAACAGTTGTATTGGATCAGACCAAGCACCAACGGTGTTACCCATTAAACCAAATGCAGGATCCTTACCAGAAAAGAAGCTTGTTGCTGTTATGTGACCTTGTAAAACACCAAACTTAATACCATCAAGTGTTTCTGTATGCTTAATTACAGCACCTACTGGTAACATAGTCACATCGATACGACCGTTAGAATCTTTTTCTAATTGGTCAGCCCATGCTTGTTGCACTTGGAAGTTTTTCTCACCCGATGGATCAGATGATTGAAATTTGAAGTTAAATTCAGCAGCGAATGCAGATGCACTCATCATAGTTGCAACTGATGCTGCAATAATTGTTTTAGAAATGGTTTTCATTAGTAGCGGTATCCTTGTTTCTGACAAACCCGATAATGATGTTACCCAACCGTGTTACCGGTAACTGTTGGGGTAATCTTACTATTACAAACAGCTAAACTCTAGGGTTAACATCACATTTTTATATAAAATCACCGGATAATTTCAACTTTTAAGTCACTATTGTTACATATAATCAACTTTTAATTTCCATTTGAAATATAAAGTCGAGATAAAAAAAACGGTCATATTTTGATTAAAATATGACCATTATTATGGTTTATGGATATGCTGATATTTTATAAATCCTGTAGAATATCAATCCAACATCGTAATACTAGTTGCGCGTTAAAGCAGTAATACTGAGGCTTACGATGTCGTCAATTGTACCATCAATAGGAACAGAAAGTACGTCTTTTTCATCCTTAAGTGGTAACTCCAAAGTATTAAACTGACTTTTTAACATGTCATCGCCACTAAAGAAGTGCCCTGCTCGCTCTTTCATACGTGCTAAAATTAAATCAAAACTACCATCTAAGTAGATAAAAATTACGGATTTATTACCATCTCGAATTTGATCTCTATAATCTTTACGTAATGCAGAACAAACGATAACGCCTGTTTCATTCTTTTTTTCAATGCTAAAACATGCATCACGAACACGTTCTAACCAAGGCGTACGGTCTGCATCATTTAACGGTTGGCCTGCAGCCATTTTTAGAATATTCGCTTTCGGATGTAGGTCATCACCATCAATAAATTTAGCACCGAGCTGCTGTGCAATTTTTAATCCTATCGTAGATTTTCCGCTACCAGAAACGCCCATGATTATAATACTTCTGCCTATCATATTCTTTACTTCTTAACATCACTCTAAATCAACTAACGCAATGTTACCGTTAACACAATAAAACACAAGCATTATCAGTGTGACTTAGGTGCTAGCACGCTCAGAAATAATAAAACCGAGATCTAAATGCTTATTTTCAATCGGTTCATCATTGATTTTTTTAAGTAACAATTTAGCCGCTTGCTCACCTATATCAAAACGAGGGATAGATACCGACGTTAACTTTGGATTTGTCGCAGAGCAAATATCAAGATCGTTAAAACCAACTAAAGCAATATCTTTCGGTACTTTTAGATTACGACGTTGACACTCAAATAGTGCCCCAGCAGCCAAATCGTCATTACAGAAGAAGATGCAGTCAGTATCAGGCCATTCACCTAATAACTCAGTCAACATATCAGCACCCATTTGGTAAGTCGAAGCATAGGTACTAGTCACTACACGCTCATCGCTCAATTCTGTTTCCCAAATTGCTTTACGCCAACCATCTAAACGTAACTGTGCACGTAAATCCATTCGCGCACCGGCAAAGCCGATATTTTTATAACCTTTATCGATTAGATGTTCGGTGATCTTGTAACCCGCTAGAGCATGATCTAAACCCACTGACATATCGATCGCGTTATCATTGCATTCCATGATCTCAACAACCGGTAAGTTTGATTTACGTAATAAACGATTACTTCGTTCAGTGTGATGCGTACCAGAAATAATGATGCCATCGATACCAAACTGTAAATAGGTTTCGATTAAACGCTCTTCTTCTAATAGAGAATAGCCAGAGTGACCCAGTAAGATCTGAAAGCCTTCATTTAGCATCACATCATTAATACCGCGTACTACATCAGAAAATACACCGTTAGATAAGGAAGGGACAATCAATACAATGGTTTTACTTTGCTTAGTGCTTAACATGCTAGCTGCACGATTTGGCACATACCCCATTTGTTCAATGGCTTTGTGAATAGTCAAGCGTAATGATTCAGACACTTTCTCGGGTGTACGGATCGCTCTTGAAACAGTAATTTTTGTAACACCAACTTTATTAGCAACATCTTGTAAGGTCACGCGACCAGACTTACGACTGTTGGAACTCATACACCTAATATCCTTATTTATAAAATACTTACCTATATTACACCTATATATAATTAGGGGTAAGTAAAGTTTCCTATTAACTTTAAACCAGAAAATCTGTATAACTTTTAACATAACTGTAAATAATTTTAGCTAAATTGTATAACTGAACAGGAAAGGCACAGGCTTAAATTCAAACTAACAATGATTATGTGAGGTAGATCTCATCTCAATAATCAGATCAACCATATAGATTTTAATGATTTAAAATTAGCTTATCAAAAAATCGCGATTTAAATGAAAAAGGTAAATAACAGTAGTGTTCATATTGTATCTTTTTCTACTTTCTATATCATGCCTTAAACGACAAGGCATTAGCCCAATTCTCACCTTCATGACTTGCTAAGGCACAGAGGACCAGATGAATAAAAATATTGATATTGCAGTAATAGGTTTAGGCGTAATGGGTGCCAACATGGCATTAAACTTAGCTGAACGTGGATTTTCCGTTGCAGCTTTTGACATTAACGAAAGCCGTCGTACTGACATCGTTAAGCGTCATCAACCTCTAACAGCAGCAAAATTAATTGCGGTTGCCGATCTTGCAGAGCTAATTAACCAGCTTGAAACACCACGTCGAATAGTGCTTTCTGTTCCAGCTGGTCCTGTTGTTGATATTATTTGTAATGACTTAATTGCAGCAGGCTTAGAAGCAAGCGACATTGTTGTTGATACAGGTAACAGCCAATGGCGTGATTCTATCGCACGTGCAGATACTTACGCAGGTAAGTTCAGCTTCTTCACTTGTGCTATTTCTGGCGGTGAAGTGGGTGCTCGTTTTGGTCCATCGTTAATGCCTAGTGGCGACAAAGCAGCTTGGGAATGGCTAAAACCTATGTGGCAAGCAATGTCTGCGAAAGTAGATCCTATCACTGGTATTGAAATTGCACGTACACACGTAGATCAGCCTCTACCAGAAGGTGAACCTTGTGCCGAATATATCGGTCCAATCGGTTCTGGCCATTTTGTTAAAATGGTACATAACGGTATCGAATACGCAGATATGCAAATGATTGCTGAAGTTGTACAGTTCATGCGTCAAATCTTAGGTATGTCAGCAGTTGAAGTTGGCGAAGTATTCAGCGAATGGAACAAAGGTAAATTACAAAGCTACCTAATCGAAATCACAGGTAACATCCTAAAAGTTGTTGATGAAACAACAGGTAAACCTATGGTTGACGTGATCATGGATCAGGCAGGCCAAAAAGGGACTGGTAACTGGACTGCACGTGAAGCACTCGAGCTAGGCGTGCCAGCAAACGCAATTGCAGAATCTGTATTTGCCCGTTGCCTAAGTACACAAAAATCTATCCGTCAGGTTGGCGCGACTAAACTTGCAGGTCCAGCGGTAACAACCGAAGACCGAAATCTATGGCTAGAAAAACTGGCTGACGCACTCTATTGTTCAAAGATCTGTAGCTACGCACAAGGCTTTGAATTAATGTCTGCAGCACAAAAAGAACATAACTGGACGCTTGATTACGTTGCAATTGCAAAAATCTGGCGTGCAGGCTGTGTGATCCGCGCTCACTTCTTAGATGATATCTCGAAAGCTTATCAAGCTGAACCAGAGTTATTAAACCTCATGTTAGCGGACCGTTTCACGACTACATTAGCTGAAAGCCAAATGGCATGGCGTGAAGTATTAGCGAAAGCGATAATGCAAGGTATGCCAATGCCATCGATTAGCGCAGCAATGAGTTATTACGATTGTTACCGTGAAGCAGATTCTTCAGCAAGCCTTATTCAAGCGATGCGTGACTACTTTGGTGGCCACACTTACCGTCGTAAAGATCAAGATGCAAGTCAAAGCTTCCACTATGATTGGCACTTTGGCAGTGGCGAGCACAAAGCTCAACACTAATTGATTGATGATAAATCATAAGTAATATATCTTCATAGGTATGACGATAAAAAACCCAGTTCGCTGGGTTTTTTATTACCCCCAGTTTTTATATTCTCGAATATAGTACACCACAGCCATCACAAGGATAATGCGATGCAGGATCAACAATCCGACTCAGAACAAGCGTCACCATCTAAACTAAAATCAGCATTAAAAGGCGCGGCTGCAGCAATGCCGTTAAGTATTGCGGTGATCCCTTGGGGTATTTTGGCAGGCTCTTATGCCATTGAAGCAGGGTTAGATGTCATTCAAAGCCAAGCAATGTCGGCGATTGTGTTTGCTGGCGCAGCACAACTTGTTGCAGTTGGAATGATCAAATCAGGAGTTGGACTGGCTAGTATTCTATTAACTACACTACTCATTACCTCTCGCCATTTTTTATATGGTATGGCCATGCGTCATCAAATGAGTCCCCTACCTTTACGCTGGCGACTAACATTAGGCTTCTTGCTCACCGATGAATTGTTTGCCATATGCAGCGAAACCAAACAGCACAAGTTTGATCGCTGGTTTGCATTTGGGGGTGGCTTTAGTTTTTATCTTATTTGGAATATTGCTTCTGCGGTCGGTATTTTTGCTGGTCAACAGATCCCCAATTTAGATGAACTCGGTTTAGACTTCGCCATTGCTGCAACCTTCATTGCTTTAGTCGTCCCTTCCATTAAAACGCCCTCAATTTTAGTCAGTGTATTAGTTTCTTTAGTAACAGCGGTACTTTGCGAACTGTTCCATATACCCGGCGGGTTATTAATTGCGGCCTTATCTGGTATGAGCGCAGGTATGTTAACAGCCAAACTAACCCATGAAACGCATCCTAATAAAACCATATTAACCAGACCAGGAGACGGCTTATGATCTGGCTTACCATTATACTGATGACAGTAATTATCTTCATTAGTCGCTATATTTTCATTGAACCTAAGCTGCCATTGCGTCTTAACCCCAGTGTAGTGAAGTTTTTAAGTTATTCAGCCCCGGCCGTACTCACCGCTATTTTAGCGCCGATTGTATTTATCCAAGAGAATACCTTGCACCTAAATTTGGATAACAGTTACCTGATTGGTGCTATTTTTGCGGTACTACTTATTCTGATTACGCGTAATACCTTACTGACAGCTATCCTTAGCATGCTACTTTTTTTCTTAATTCATTAGCTTTGTTTCATTACTTTGTTTCAAACCACTTATTATTTACAATTTTATATGGACAAACGAAACAAACGAAACTAATATATCGAAACTACGAAACTTAGTTGGTATTCATAGCTAGATCAAGCTGTCTAGTGAGTAAGTGAAACTAGATAAATCACTATTACACACTATATTTAAATGAAACGTAACCAATACATTCAATGTTAAGTTACGATTGAATATTTTAATGATAAAAGTTTCGCTTTCAAAATCATTAAAACAAGTTGTATAAGGACGAACGTCGTCACGGATCGATAGACAGCACTATCACGTGGTATTACTTGTTTAAAAAGTTTATATATTTAGGAGAAGACCATGTGTGGCATTGTTGGTGCAGTAGCGCAAAGAGATATCGCTGAAATTTTAGTTGAAGGTTTACGTCGTTTAGAATACCGCGGTTATGACTCTGCAGGTGTTGCGATTGTTGATCAAGACAATAATCTGCAGCGGGTACGTAGCCTAGGTAAAGTGCAAGAACTAGCAAATGCAGTTGACACTGAACAGCCTGTTGGCGGTACCGGTATCGCCCATACGCGTTGGGCAACACATGGTGAACCCTCACAAGCAAATGCACATCCACACGTATCAGGTAATATTGCAGTAGTACATAATGGTATTATTGAGAATCATGAGATGTTGCGTGAGTTATTACAACAACGTGGTTATATTTTCCAATCTCAAACAGACACTGAAGTCATTGCGCATCTTGTTGAATGGGAGTTACGTTCAACAGATAGCCTACTTGATGCAGTTCAAAAAACAGCAGTTCAATTAGAAGGTGCATACGGTACTGTAGTACTAAACCGTCTCGAACCAGGTAAATTAATTGTGGCACGTTCAGGCAGCCCTATTGTGATAGGTTTAGGTGTAGGCGAAAACTTCTTAGCATCCGATCAACTTGCACTGCTTAATGTTACTCGCCGCTTCATGTACCTTGAAGAAGGTGATGTGGCTGAAGTTACGCGTCGAGATGTGTCAGTATTTGATATTGATGGTAATCCAGTAACACGTGAAGTAACGGAATCGAATGCAGAGCATGACGCTGCTGATAAAGGTCAATTCCGCCATTTCATGCAAAAAGAGATCTTCGAACAACCTGTAGCACTAACCAATACAATGGAAGGCCGCCTGACAGCTAACAGTGTTATTACAGAAAGTATCGGCGTTAACGCTGCTGAGATTTTAGCGAAAGTTGAACACATTCAGATCATCGCCTGTGGTACGTCTTACAACGCAGGTATGACAGCCCGATATTGGTTTGAATCGTTAGCAGGCGTAAGTTGTGATGTCGAAATCGCATCTGAATTCCGCTACCGTAAATTTGTAACACGTCCGAATAGCCTGTTGATCACGTTATCCCAATCAGGTGAAACCGCAGATACGTTAGCAGCAATGCGTTTGGCGAAAGAAAAAGGTTACATGGCTGTAATGACCATTTGTAACGTGGCCGGTTCTTCATTAGTGCGTGAATCAGACTTTGCATTTATGACCCGTGCAGGAACTGAAATTGGTGTAGCTTCAACTAAAGCATTCACGACACAATTATCAGCATTATTAATGCTTGTAACCGCATTAGGTAAACAAAAACACGTTATCGATGCAACTAAAGAAGCTGAAATAGTAACGGCATTACATGCATTACCAACACAAATTGAAAATGCATTATCATTTGATAAAGACATTGAAGCACTGGCTGAAGATTTCGCTGACAAGCACCATACCTTATTTCTTGGTCGCGGTGAATTCTACCCTATCGCCATGGAAGCGGCGCTTAAGCTTAAAGAGATCTCTTACATTCACGCCGAAGCATATGCTGCGGGTGAATTAAAACACGGTCCTTTAGCACTCATTGACGCTGACATGCCTGTTGTGGTTATCGCACCAACCAATGAATTATTAGAAAAACTAAAATCAAATATTGAAGAAGTTCGTGCACGTGGCGGCCTACTTTATGTATTCGCAGATGCTGACGCTGGTTTTGTTGAATCAGAAGGCATGAAGATCATCACTATGCCGCATGTAAGTGAAATTACAGCACCGATCTTCTATACCTTACCAATGCAGTTGCTTTCATATCATGTTGCACTGATTAAAGGGACAGACGTGGATCAACCACGTAACCTCGCTAAAGCTGTAACTGTAGAATAATTACGACTTTAGACTACATATCAAACTGAGCCCCAATATTTATTGGGGCTTTTTTATAACCGGAAATAACCTCAATTAACCTTCTTTTTGTCACACATTAAAGTTTGAAACTAACACATTAATGATTTTTAGTAGTTTGGTGAAAGTAATCACGATTTAACAAAAGACCCTTACGTTTGCCTTGTACCTAAAAATAAATAGAATATACTCAGTCAAACAGCTAGGCTTGTATATAACTTACAAGACTAAAAAATAATTTACAGAACTGTACGATTTCCAAGAAATAGATAATAAGAAAATTTTTAATATAGTCTTATTTTTCAATTGATTAATTATCATTTGTCGCGATTAATTAATTTGGCGAATCGGACTTCCTACCATACAAGACGTTATATGCTATACCGACTTCTCATCAAATTTTAGTCAAGGAATGAGCTATTTATGATAGGTAAAAACGACAGGTTACAGATGCATTTTGTCATGATCATTGTCTTTCTTGGTTGTGCAGGTGTTTCGTTCCCATATCCTGTTATTGCACCGTTATTTTTAAGTGATCAGCCAACTGGTATGACTCAGTGGCTAGGTTTCTCTCCAGAGTTGCTGCTGGGCTTCGTTATTGCTGCATATCCGCTAGGGATGGTCATTGGCAGTACATTACTCGGTTCGATTTCTGACAAAATTGGTCGTAAAAAAATACTCAGTGTTTCTTTGGTCTTTACCGTAATTGGATATTTGTTGTGTGCGTATGCTGTGGTGCTTGAGGAGTATTTATTATTTCTTATCGCTAGGTTTGCAATCGGTCTCTGCGAAGGCAATGTTTCAGTTGCACGAGCTATTGCAACTGATCTTAGCCTTGAAAAAGATAAGACAATAGCTTTATCTAAAATAAATTCAGCGGTGTACAGTGGTCTACTGGCAGGGCCGATAATAGGCGGTTTTGCTGGCTCTCAGTCAATAGAGTTTGTTTTCTTGTTAGCTGCAATGGTCTATGTGCTGTGCTGGTTAATTGTTTTAGTTCTAGTGCAAGAAAGTAAGACTGAACATAAAATGAAATCAGCTTTACCAAATTTAGGCTTATTCAAAAATAAATTGTACTTTCAGTTGCTTGTAATTCAGTTATTAATGGCGATTGGCACTAGCGGAGCCTATCATTTTATACCTGTATGGTTAACAAGCATTCAAGGTTTCGAGCCAACAGAAATAGGATTTTCTGCTGCTGTAATGAGCGCCTTAATGGTCATGAGTAGTCTTTTTGCGGTACCAGCAATTTCAAAAAAGCTTAATAAGAAACAGATATATGTGGTTTTTGGTATGTCACTGTCGGTTCTTTATTTCGCAATGATTACATTATCACCTAGTTACTCACTCCTTGCTTTTTTAGTTACAGGAATACCAATTTCAATACTTAGTGGCGTTTTTCCTGCTTATGTTGTGCAGAGGCTAGGCGGTGAGCGTTCAGGTCTACTTTTAGGTAGTTTGTCATCTATGACAAGTATTGCGTCAGTATTCGTGGCTCTTGGTGGTTCGTTGCTATTAACATTTAATCATGCTGCCCCCATTGCTGTTTCTGCGGCTTTTTGTTTTATTAGCGTGGTTTTATTTATGTTTGTTGTAAGAAATAATGAAGAAAGTGTGGACTCAGGTCAGCACGTGGAGCGCATATAATGCGGCGTTAATCTCAACTTTCTGTCATGCGAACCGTGACATTTAACAAAAGTTTCGAACTATATTGTTTGGTTGAAGTTATCTTATAACACAGGGAGCAGTTATTTAGGCCCGAGAAGTTCCAGACATTAATGTATGTCGACACTTCTCAAACAACAAACAATCGATACCAAAAAGCTATCAAAGCGAAAGATTTAATCGATTATACCTATGGTAAGTATTTCGACATAATAGCTACATCAAGACGACACAGACACAACGTCTTCACCCTATTTATTTTTATAGAACAATTTATATCAAACCTCTTTATAACAAACATAAGTTAGCTTAATTAATAGCTACGTTAAGGAATATATTATGACGACATTAATATCGAAAGAAGGCCAAGCGGTTCCACAAGTTACATTCCCTATTCGCCAAGGTGACGCATGGGTTAACCGCACAACAGAAGAACTTTTTGCTAACAAAACAGTAATCGTATTTAGCTTACCGGGTGCATTCACACCAACGTGTTCTTCAAGCCATTTACCACGTTACAACGAACTAGCTAACGTATTTTCAGCACATGGCGTTGATGACATATTATGTGTATCAGTAAACGATACCTTTGTAATGAACGCATGGAAAGATGACCAAGAAGCAGAAAACATCACTTTCATTCCAGATGGTAATGGTGAGTTCTCTGCAGGCATGGGCATGTTGGTCGACAAATCTGACATCGGTTTTGGAAAACGTTCATGGCGTTACAGCATGCTGGTTAAAAACGGCGTGGTAGAAAAAATGTTTATCGAAGCTGACGAACCAGGCGACCCGTTCAAGGTTTCTGATGCAGATACTATGCTAGGTTATGTGGCTCCTAAGTACAAAGTACAAGAGTCAATCACCGTATTTACTAAACCAGGTTGCCCGTTCTGTGCAAAAGCAAAACAAACGTTAATTGACCAAGGTCTAAACTACGAAGAAGTGGTATTAGGTAAAGACGCAACAACAGTCAGTCTACGAGCAGTCACAGGTCGCAGCACAGTACCACAAATATTTATCGGTGGTAAACATATCGGTGGTAGCGAAGAATTAGATAAGCACTTCGCTTAATCATTCGATTTAATATTATCGGATAAGACACTAACGAATAGCCATACTCACATGCAATGATTCGTCATCAAAGGAAGCAGAAATGCTTCCTTTTTTCGTATCAAAAATACAGCACTGCTCCCTTTACCCACAAGGTACAACGCTCACAAACGCTTACATAAAAGCAATCCTGCATTATTTTTTCTTATGTTAGGATTTAGTGCGAATTGATATAACAAATAGTAAGCATCGCATGGTAAAAAATAGTAACGAAGGTCTATTATGACAGCTTCAGCATATACTCAAAAACACAGGCCAACACTGGCTAAGTTAGACGGTAAAGGCCCTTATATTGTCACCAACTTAACCGTTACAGAGCAGATATTTTCACGTTCCGATTATGCCGCAGTATTAATATCCAAAGACAAGATATCAGAATCCTTATTAGGCAAAGCGATTGATCTCAGCTACTCACCGGGTCTCGAAGGAAACAGAAAAGAAGCGCGCCGTTTTCATGCATTAGTCTCATCGATAGAAAGTCTCAGTTTTGATCCTGCAAAAGCACTTTACACCTACCGTATCGAAGCGATAGATCCATTGTCCGTATTTAACTATCGCGTATCGAGTCGTACTTTCCAAGACATGACCAGTAAACAAATCATTGAAAAAGTCTTGTCCGACTCCGGTTTAAAAAGCTATTTCAAACTATCAATGCGTAGTGCAGGCAGTAAGCACACCTATTGTATCCAATTTAACGAAAACGATTACGATTTCTTAAGACGAATGATGGCAAGTGAAGGCTGGCATTATCACAGTGATCATAACGGGAATCAGCCGTGTATTATCATCGGAGATAACAATCAAGACTTTGCAAATCTAGATAACAGCAAAATTCCGTTTATTACAGGTGCGAAAGATAAAACACACGCCATCATACATTGGCACGTACGTAGTATCCTTGGCGTGAGCAAATTATCACTTGGCGATCACAATGCCGAACTCGCCGAATGCCTGTCGAGTGGTAATAGGACAACGACCAATAGCGTTAAAAATAATGCCTTAACACAATACTTTTTTGGTCAGGGACATAGCGATAAAAATACCATCAGAGATTCAGCTAAGCGCCAAATGGAAAGCATCGATACACAAAAAATAAATATTACGGCACAATCATCCATCCCGGCATTAGGGGCTGGATTGCGTTTTACACTAACTGACCACAGTGACAGTGAGCACAATCAAGAATACGTGGTAACACAAGCACAACATCACTTCTCAGCAACAGAAAGTGGTCATAAAACCGAATACACTAATACATTTCAATGTATGCCTGCATCCATTTTATGGCGTCCACCCTTCTTGCCAAAACCACAAATCCACAGTGTACAAAGTGCAGAAGTCACCGGGCCAAGTGGAGAAGAAACCAATCAAGACAAACAAGGACGAATTAAAATCCACTTTCATTGGGACCTACAAGGTAAAAAAGACGAAAAAAGCTCGTGCTGGGTACCCGTTTCGCAAGCCACAGCCAGTAACGGATTTGGCGTGCAATTTATTCCTCGTGTTGGTGACGAAGTATTAATTAACTTTATTGATGGCGATCCTGACCGCCCTGTTGTTTGTGGTTCTATCTACACAGGGAAGAACAAACCGCCCTACAGTACAGCAACACAATCAGGGATCAAAACCAGAAGCACGCCGAAAGGTAATGCCAGTACTGCGAATGAACTCAGATTCGAAGACAAAAAAGACAAAGAAGAAATCTTTTTACAAGCCGAAAAAGATCTGACAATCAATGTAAAGCAAAATAACAAAAAGACCGTCACTGGCACGTCGTTATTAACCGTCGAAAAAACAATAAATATCAGTAGTAAAGAAGCGACAAACCTGGAAAGTAAAGATGCCTTATCAACTAAATCTGTAAAAGATACTAATATAGCGTCAGATGCGAACATCAGTTTAGATGCAGGTAAAAATTCCAACATGAGTGCAACTTCTGCGATCAAGATTGATGGTCAGACAATTGAATTAAAAGGTAAAACAAAAATAAAGTTATCCGTTGGGGGCAGCAGTATCGAAATAAGTCCAAGCGGTATAAAAATAGCCGGCCCACAGGTCGCCATCGAAGGACAAGGCAGTGCGACCCTCAAAGCCACTATCGTCACCGTCGAAAGTAAAGCAAAAACAGATATTAAAGGTGCACTTGTCGGCATAAATGGCAGTGCAATGACACAAGTTAAAGCAGGTGCCATGGTTCAAATACAGGGCGCGATCACAAAGGTAAACTAATGCATTATTTAAAGATCCCACACCAGCATGCACAAGACATTTTATCTTTGTATGAAGCAAGTGATGAAATAACCGCTCTCGCAGCGCAACATCTCACACCCGCAGCAGTCATAGATATGGCCATTGCAGCTGAACTCTTTGCCGATACCGCCTTATTCCTTGCGCATGCATTACCCGTCCGAGAAGCAATCTGGTGGGCATGTTGCTGCGCAAGTCAACGTAGCGACTGGAATGAAAACGAAGCCAATGCAATTCGTTCTGCCAAGGCATGGGTTCATGAACCCGATGAAACAGCACGTCGATTTGCCGAAGAGATGGCAAAAAAGGCAGACTTACAAACCGGTGCTGGTTGGGTTGCTCAGGCTGCATTCTGGAGTGGTGGTAGCATGACAGCTCCGAGCGAGCCCATTGTTCAGCCGCCTGAGTACTTATATTCACAAGCTGTAGCAGGCGCAGTTAACTTAATCGCAGCCCTGCCCGATGGCGAACATGCCACAGAACGATATGAACACTATTTTAAACTTGGATTGCATATTGCCCAGGGTGGCAATGGTCAATTAGGAGAATAATATGTTACCAGCAGCACGCGCGACCGACATGCATGTATGCCCTATGCAAACTCCCGCATTAGTCCCGATCCCACATGTTGGCGGGCCGCTGCTACCTCTGCCTACAACCGTATTAATCGGTAATTTACCCGCGGCGACCGTAGGACAAATATGTATGTGTGTTGGCCCACCAGACAGTGTAGTAAAAGGCAGTGCAACGGTTTTAATCAACAGTAAACCTGCGGCAAGAATGGGGGATACCACCGCCCATGGAGGGACCATTATCATGGGGATGCCAACAGTGTTAATTGGTGGGTAATTTTAAAATAGCAATGAAGAATAGAATAATTTTTTACTTGCTCTTAACTGCTAATCGGCATTCGGCTTATCTTTCATTTTGATAAGCCAATTAAGCCAGCGTGTTAATAACAGCTGTTCTGGCAAGGTTAAATCCGAATTATACAACTGCAATAACCACTGATAAAAAGCATACCAATCATCCTGAGGCACCACGATGTGCGACTGTTCATAACGATCTGCGGAACAAAAACCAGGGGTCACTTGCCATGATGACAAGTTCGATAATGTCGTACCAGACTGTAATGCAGAGCCACAATCAATTAACGATATTTCACCTTTATTCACATTATAAATAACATTTGATGGCTTAATATCGCCATGCACCCAACCTTGCGCATGCATCGCCATAATCGCACGCACTATCTGTGGTACAAGTAGCAGAAATTCACTTGTTTGATGCACACTAAAAGAGAGTAATGACTCCCCTTCAATGAATGGCATCAATAATAAATTTTCCGACTTTAAATACTCCCTTACAGGACGAATGTAATACGAATGGCAGTCAGCTAAACAGAGCAACTCTCGTTTCATTGCAATGGGATCTGCTCGCTTCAGCACCATATACTCTGATGCTGAAGCAGATTCGCGATCTCGAACCAACCATGTCGTCGATGACAGTAATTTGATCACTGTAAAACGAGAAGCAAGTCGACCGTTTATCGCGTCCGTCATCATTTATAAACGCGCAGGTAAACCAAAGCGGGTAAACAAAGACTTATCAAATATTTGGTTACTACCTCTCAGACTATATTGTAAGACGATATTCTCATTATTAAGCTTATAGGTTAATTTCTTAATGCGTCGATCACCCGTTGCACTGGTACGCCCATCAAACAAGGCTCTGAACAGTGCCCATTGCCCTGAATATGACTTACTCGCGACACGGTTATCACCACTAAAGAAGTTCACCGACATGTAATCATCTTCACCGATTGATGGCCATGCAATGCTTTGCCATAATCGAGGGCCATGGCGATACGAGAATATGTTTTCTGTTTCCATGATATTAAATTGCGTCACAGAGGTACTCATCGAACTCGCTTTTAATTTCAACGTCATCGCTAGCTCTTGCCCTGATGCACCGAAGAACAACTCTCGAATCGTTTTTGCCTGTTTAAGTTGCTGTAAGCTTTTCGCATTAATTGGCAGCTTTTCACCATCAAATTCAGCCAATTTTAAAGTGCCATTATCCCAATACGTAAAGGGATGAAGCACTTCACTGACGAACTTATCTATACGTCCTTCAGGCTTGAACATCAATGCAAAATCATCAATGGCAACTTCGCCGCGCCCTGTTAACAAGAATGGGAAACGTCCTTCAACCGCTTGACGATAAAACCCATGTACTTGCTCTTTCCATTGCTGATTAACATGTTCTGCACTGCCGTTGATCACACTCTTCCATGACTGCGCGTACAAGGATTTAATCCAGCTTGCCACCTGGTTCGGCGAGCTACTTGATTGGCGACGGAAATTAACCAATATATCTTGGCTGCCTGACGCATGATCTTGTGCATACTGATATAACGCACGGCTTGGATCGCCACTTGATAACGCAGTATCAAAATACGTATTCAATTGATCTAATTCAGCCATCAATTCATCTACGGGTGTTGTTTTACCTTTGCTCGCCATGAATATTGAATAAGGGCTAAACGCCTCATTAACAACATACGAAGGCTGTAAACGTAATAACTTATCACCCCCAAAGCGATTAACTTTTTCAACTTTTTTCAATACCGATGCCGTTTTTTTCAAGCCTAATTTACCGACAGCCTTTGCGTTAGGTGCACCCTCAGCATTTTTAGCCAGGGTAGTATTAACAATTAATGCATCAAGCACATCAATAATCGGGCTACTGGCGGGTGAACGCGCAGTTTTAACCGCATAAGCAAGATCATCGATCGTATTAAATGGTTTCACTTCGATGTGGTTAATAAGTTCTTTCCACTGATATATGTAATCCGCATAATACAGACGCTGTACCTTCTTACTCAGATCTACAAGCTCAGAAATAGACGCACCCGACATATCACCTTGAATACTTTTAAATTCATTTAGCTGCTTTTTAAGTAACCTTGATTTCGCACTCAGATCGATATTTGCTTGTCCCTGACGAGTAAATAACTCAGGCAATAAATAACCATTAAATCCGGCTTTAAATTGAAATAGCACATCAAACTTATCCCCTAATTGACGACGCGTATCAACGCGATTACGGTATTCAGGAAGTGATTTTATACGGGTGTAAATCAGCCGTTCTGGTGATAAACCTTCTAAATTTTGCGTTGCCACCGAAATCAAATCATCACTTGGAACAAGTACCTGCTCATAATCACTACTGAATAAATCTTCCATTAACATGGTCAACGTTTCTATATTATCCAGCGAAATATCACCTTGTTCATTTAGCGTTTCAACCAAATAAGCTAATAATTCAGTCATGTCTAAACGTTGCTTATCAAACAACATTTGATAATAACGCAGCACTTCAAATATCTTGCTAGAATTACCTAAATTAACATATACATACAGTTCACTGCTTAATACTTCAACCAACTGAGGCAGCAAGAACATCTGTAATTGTGCTTCATAGCTCAAGTAGATTTGCTCCGTCGTTTTAGGCTGATTAACACTGATACGTTGATACAAAGGCGTAGGTTTACGCCCTTCTTCAACCACCAGGCGCAATTCATTTAACACTGGAATAATATCTTCAAAACCAACGTTAGTATTACGTAATCGTTCCATGTCTTGCTGGTACAATGCTAATTGAGTAACCGCATGGTTTCGATAATCCTCATCTTTATTCCAGTTATCGCGCAACAGTAAGCCAAGTACAACAATCATCCCGATAAAACCTAACATCATCGATATTCGCGATGCAAGGTAACTATAATGACGCACCTGGTTAACACCAACAATACTCGATTCAGGTAATACAGTCTGCTGTAATATATTCGTTGAGAACAACTGCTTACGACCAGATAATTGTTCTCTTGTCGTATTGGCATTAAACGCACTGCTGCTAGCAACAAGTTGTGTCAGTAAATCGTGACAGTTGCCACCTTGCTGTGTCGAACATAAATACATGCCTCTTAACCACACAACATCTCGAACCCGGTTTTCCCGACTTATTCCCTCTAAGAACTCGGTAACTTGCTCAAAGAAAAGACGTAACTGATAAGGGAGTGCAACTACAGAATGCGCATCCTCTTGACGTGTTTCTCGTAATGATTGGAATTGCTGCTGAGCTAACACATCGAGTAATTTCTGACATTCCAGCTCAAACATGCTGACTTCAAATCGATGGTCATCCGTGTTTGGAAACGTAATCCCCAAAGGTCGATCGATATCGCATCCCGAGTTACTCGAGAAAAACTCAACAAAATCAGAAATCGTATCTGACTTCGTGAATAATGTATAAACAGGCAGCGCTAACCCACAATGTTCGCCGAGTGTTAAAATAGCATCTTGTAAATTTGAGCTAAGGGATAAACGTTCTTTTTTATCCCCCGTTAATAATCGCTCACAGCTAATCGCGACTAACACGCCATTGACTGCTTGACGAGGGCGGTATTTCATTAATTGCTGAGCAAACACACGCCACAACGCGTCATCAATACCGTCTCGATCGAATAATCTGTGGTCGACTTCAATAACCACCATGTTTTCATTACTCCAAAACCGCATATATTGTGACTTTTCACTTTTATCACGATCACGATAGTTAACCGGTTCTAGGTTATTTTGATGTAGTAAGCTACTTTTAGCATCATCTTCACCTCCAATCAAAACATACCAAGGCAATTCATACAAACTACTAAGCTTACTACCCTTATGCCCTTTCAACTTTATAACTGCTGACTTAAACAGTGAATTAATGACTTTCACATCTTGTTTAAATAAAATAACTTGCTCGTGAACAGCCGATTTTTCTTCACGCAGGTGTTGCCAAACCGCAATCACGAGAGCTATCGTAATCAAAGACCCACCAGAAATAGTAACCACCAGCCTTAATAATTTATCCCCTTCATCTAAGGTTGGGAGGTATATCCAGCTAAGTCCAGTACAAATCAATAACGCTAGCGCAATGAGTAAACACGCTATTTTTAATGTTATTTTTTTCATTATTTATCATCTACCTTATTACTACGGCGTATAACTGCATTTAATCCAAAGCGAGCATTAATTTCATTTTTTAAAAGTTTCGCCTTTGCTAAATCGCGATTGTTCGGAATAAATAATTCCACACCGGTAGGCACTTCGTTTAATACCACTTTATACCCAATAGCTTGTATGTCTTTTTCTAACCGCACAGCGCTGGCTTTCGTCGCAAAATTCGCAACGACGATATTCCATGAGATCGTATCAATAAGCGCAGCTGGTTTCACGCTCACAGCTTCTTGCACTTCAATGCCTAAGTCTTCAGGCGTACTCATGTAAATCAAATCATCGTTATTCGTGCTATTGGTAAAACCAGCCATATCCAACGAGCTAAATGCGATTAAGGTTGATTGACTACGCTGGTCATACCAAAATTCTGAAAAACAATACGTACTGATGATTAATAATACGCCAATCCAAGATAATTTAACCGCACTGATAAATCGCCAAGGCGAGGTTGTTTCCGGCATCGAAATCGGCGTTGGCGGTTCCAGTATAGATTCGCTACGGTAGTGTCGGATCATACTGTAAAGTTCAGACTGTAACTCATTCATTTTCTGGCGATTATCATGACGATACTTGCCTAAAAAACCGAGCATGATCAACACATATTGAAGCTCTAAGAAGTCCACCAGCTTTGCAGGTTGACGGCTTGCTTGTTCAAGCAGTTGGAAGAAAACCTCACCACCATTACGCTGGCTAAAGACCTTACTGAGTAATGAATGATTTTCCCAACGAGCCACTTCGCCCCACGAGGTATACAAGATCAATTCATCAAACGCCGCGCATAATATAAAGCAAACCTTTTCAATCACACTAGGGTGATAATCTAAAAACAGCCCTTTGCGTTTAAAGTCTGCGATACCATCCAGCAATTGTTGACGAAAGGCATTAATATCTAAAGGTGAGGTTTGCCTTTCGACACTTGCCAAAATACCCAATAATTCACTGCATTCTTTTAAGATTGGATTGTTATAATTCGCTAATTGAGCGATTAACTTTTCAGAGCCTCTTAAATCAAGCTGTACCTCACTACTGGTTTTCACTGCTTTACGCGGGCTGTTACTGCGACGAATTGAAATCGTCGGTTGTTCATTAAATAATGATGTCATAGCGCCCCCTACCGAATTACGTACAATTCAATATCAACATCGCCAATGCGATTATCGACATGTAATGCTATCGGTTCGTCTTTCTTCACGAGCTGCTGCCACAAATCAGATTGCGTATCTAGCTCGAAATAGGCCACATCAGTACGTGATTTTAATTCCGATGGCGCAATAGGTAACGCGCGTACTGGCACACCAGATAACGCATTACGCACGAGATCAGCAACCATGCTGTTACCTGCTAGCTTAACCGCGAGTGGGAATTGTTTACTTAACTGCACTGCACCTAACGGTGACGATACTACCAAAATAAATCGCCCCGCATTATAAAGGCTTGAGTCCTGCACTAACGTACGTAATAAACGACGCTTATCAAACAAGCTCTTATCCCAAACTAACGTAGTCACACTATCGAGTTGAACTTCACGTAATAGCACGCGAATATCAGAAAACAAGATCGAGAAGAGGCTATACAAACGGCCATTGTTCCAGCTGTCATATTCTTTTGGCATCTTGGTGTCTAAGCCCTGCATTTCACCTGCCATTGACATACATTCTTGGTAAATTTCTTGCGGTGATGTGGTCCCATTATCAAGCCAATACTTAATATTTGGTAACCAACGACCTAAAGCCTGTAGCCATAAATAATCACGAATTAACGCTTGATAGCTTTTGTTAGCAGAATCTACCTGTAAGCGTTGTGAGATGGTGCTCGCGCGGTATTTCATCTGTGCATATAGATCATTCACGTTATCTTTTAAGTATTCAGACACCGTGAAATAAAGTGACATTGGGATAAACGCACGGTTTAGCTCAATCCCGCCATCTGACTTATGTTCAGTGATATGCGCAATCGGGATCTGGGTATAATCCTGTAACTCTTCGCCTTCAAGCTTGAGTACGATATTTAATTCCGCTAACTCCAATTGCAACGCTTCGGTATTGTCTCGGGTCGTATCAAACACGTCGTAATCAGTGCGGTGGTAACGGCGGTGAACGTCATCTTTACAACCTACATTCATCACACCAGATCGATAAATTGGCATCGCTAAATACACTAACTTATCCATGGCACCAGCAGGAATATCAAGCGCTAATCCATTACGAATATCAAAAGGAGTGCCATCAGGAAAAATACCTTTTGCACGCTTGATCCCAACTTTGCCAATATTAACTAATGAATAATCAAGTTCTAACTCAGCCAAACCGTGGCGCATTGGATTCATCAGGCTGCAATATTGTTTGGTAAACTCTTCAAAATAACGTTCTTGTTGTTGAAAATGTTGCGGGCTTAAAAACATCCCCTCAGACCAAACTACTTTTTTCTTATCCATTATTAATCCTCTTCACCTGTCACGGTAATGTTTACGCCGTCAATACTGATGTTTACAACAATCGAAAATCCAGATTGCACACTCAAAATTGCGGTACTTTTGGCTTCTCTGTAATTAGAAAAAGCCGCTACCACACCGACATATTTAATTTCGCTGTTTTGTGGCAGCGCGACCTTGTGTGTTTCGCTCGGTAAGATACTGTCGAGCTGGCGTTTAGATAATAATCCCGCCTTTAACACACCTTGATCATCACGATACAAATCAATAAAGTTCGCCTGCGTAAATGCTTCACTGTCAGCCAGCTGATAGATTCGAATCTCAAGGGGTGACGCTAAGCCATTTATATTAGGGTTGATGTTGTTTTCAGCCTCAATATTAACGACCACTTGTAATGCCTGTGCGTCTCGCCAAAACATCCAGCTGCTACAGCCACTTAAAAATAAAGTACACATCAAAAAGACAAGCACACGTTGCATATTACTTGTCTCCCATTGACTGCTTAATGCGTAAACTTTCACTAAAATACGCTTTAAATTTCATCTGCCATTCTTTGTTCTCTTTTTGACGAGTAAAGTAGCGTTTGTACACTGTCCAATAGTCCACTTTCTTTTGCCAAAAACGTCGCGGCGCAAAGTCATCAAAGAAACTTTCGAGCTCCGTCGGTGAAATATCTGACAGTAATCGTTCTAACGCCATTTCTGCTGATTGAACCATCAGGTCATGCTGTTTAAGTTGTAACAACATCAGTTGCTGTGACTCCAACGCAGAATAATTAGATCGTGAACTCGTATCAGCAAACTGTTGACCTTCATCAATCACTACAGACGCGGTATTAAGCATCTCATCACCAAAAGGGTCATCAGAAAAACTATCATCATCCGACCAGGTATTTTGAGGCATGCCTTGCCCCCGTTTTTTTACAGGTTCATTAGCAATAAATGGGTCTGCAAATATACCGTCCAACTCTTCTTTTGGATCAGTTAACACCCATTCTGGTACTTCAAGGTCATCTGACGACTCTGATACTGAATCTGCTTTACCATTAACTGAATGAGCGTTAACGCGGGCAGTAGATAAAGCATCACCAAACGGATCGTCATCCCAGGCACTCAGTAGTGACGACTTATCAGTACCTTGCATTCCAGTTTGTTCCGCCGCCTTTACAACCGCTTTATCGGGAGTGAAACAAGACACCATTAGGCGATATTTACCCACATTAACCACATCGCCATCGTTCAACGTCGATTGATTATTTGAACCTAACGGTTTACTCGCGCCATTTAAAAACACACCATTCGTGCTCACGTCCATAATTTGATAACCACGGCTTCCGCGGTTAATTAACGCATGCGTACCCGAAATTTCCCTAGAGGCATCCGATAATTGCATCGTCATACCATAAGCACGACCAATGCTTCCTCCTTCATCGGGAAAGTTGATTGTCCATTCTGGAATGGGTTCTCCATCAGGAGAGCTGATAATTCGTAATGATAACGGCATATTACTGACCCTCGCACGCCACAATGGCTTGATTGAATTCATTGATAAATAACGGATATTTCCCCGTGAACTTCTTCGAGAAGTACACACCTAGTGGTTTCTCATTTACCATTGTTTTGGTTATTGCTCGATGGCTAATACCCAATTGATTAATCGCATTTTCCATCACCACATCATTTGCCAATACTGCACCTACTTCGCCTGACAGTAGTAATTCAATAAGCACGGTTGCACTACGCGGTTTTTTCTCGACTCGGTAACCTTGTTTTTGTAACCATAACCACTTGTTCGAACCAAATAATGCGGTCACTGGTACTTCTTTTTTAAACTGGGGACTCTTGGTATCAATCGCGTCAGACAAACTAAACCAACTCCATGTTTGGTTCATTAAAGGCGCGGAATACTCTGCATATTTATCGCGGGTATCATTCTTAGACGCGAGGAAAAGGCCATGTAGTTCCCCTACTTCCGTTAGAATCTGAGAACGGTCCCAGTCTGTCATCGTTATTTGATAAGGCTGTTTCATTACCTTTAAAATACATTTCAACTTCACTATCCCAAGCCCTTTCATTTCACCGTTTTCTTGGTATTGATAAGGACTCCACACTTGTGTCGCTAACAGTAATCGTTCCGGACGGATTTCACTTTTTGCCATAAATGCCCCTCCGAGAAACAAACTTAACACCAGTGTTAAAGGCATTATTCTGTTTACGTTATGTATTACGTTCATTGACCGTCCTCCACAGACATTCCGTTAGAGCGGATCATTCTGCCTTCGATGCCATACACATCGCTGGCCATTTCCATTAATTCAAATGGGATTGCTTGGTTAATACGGGCCGCTTGCCTAAAGCTAATTGAAATGTCAGGTGGCGAGATAACACCGACAGGAAGGTCTCCCACAACGGCCTCTTTTTTTAAAATTTGGATGCCATACAACGCCGCTTGCGTCGCATTATTCACAAAGCTAACGCCAAACGACATTAATGCACTGGCTTTCGTCCCATTCACCACATCAGGAACCGCAGAAATCAACGCAAGCTGCTGTGAAAATTGATTAATTTCATCCACACGCGCGAGTAACGACGAGCTACCCGTTAACCAAAGCAAGGTATTATTCAGTTCTGGATCCGTTTGTTTAAGCCTCGTCATCGCAGTGTCCATCACTAACTTCAAACTCATAGCCGATTTCGATTCATCAACCACAATTGGCACAACAGTTAATCCCACTTTTTCAGCAAATTTTTTCATTGGTAAAAATTGCGTGAGATATGCACTCTGATTGGTACGTGAATACAAAATACCGATTTGCTTTAGCTGTGGATTAAAGCGTTGCATAATGCGAAGAGTTACATCTGTTAGTAGGTTCAATGACGTGAATGCAAAATTGTTCCCCGTACCAGCATAGTTATCTGTGAGACCTAATAACACCGGATCTTTTGAATTAACAGAAACAACCGGCAATAAACCACCTTGATATACCTTGTGCACAGACATGGTCGCTTTAGAGCCTAAGGTATACACCAAGTCAACCTCATTCTCTGCACGATGAAGCAAATTCACTAACATGGCATTATCTACAGGTAAGCGTTTAACGACCCACTGCACTTGAGGTAATTGGGTACTGTATACATTTAACAGCGTTTTTAATGCCACATCATAAGACGATGCCTTGCGTGACACGATCACCAATATTTTAGACAATGAACGCGCAGGCACAAACGACACCCCTTCAGCGGCAGACTCCGCACGCCAATGACTAGCTGTTTTAGGTTGTAGTTCTTCGCCTAACCATGTCGGCCATTCCGTTGCAGCATATGTTGGTAAACAGCATGCTACCCAGATGAATAAAACTCGGATCATATGTTTACCACCTTAGGTGTTTGTCTATCGAATAGAGAAAACAGCACAGCTATAACAACAAAGAAAATTGCCAGTATTATCAGGGTATAATCCACGCCGAACCGGTATAATAATGGCCCGACAATAAGCGGCCCAGACACATGACCTAGTCGTTCAAGGAAACGATACGTCGCAGCAATGACAGAGTCCACCTCTTGCCTATCAGCCATGGCGTCTACAACATGCGTCACCACAGGCGCATTAATAAGACCGTGTGATAACCCCATGCACATCATTGAAATAGTGGTAAAAACAACAATCATCAAACTGTCTTCCATTTCAAATGCCGCACCTAGAATAATAAGCGCGACTCCGGCAATCAGGTTACCAACACTCAATGCAAGCTTACTACTGCCTAACTTATCGACCCAAGGCCCAGCTTTATGGCTCACCAACAACACCATAGCAGCATAAGTCATCAACACTTGGCCGATGCTTTCCTTACTGATACCACGCTCAGCAAGCATTAACGGCACCGCAAAAGAAACGATACCAGTTAACGCCGCTTTAGTCGGAATGCCCACCAATAACATGGTTCGAATAAACGCGGGGATTTTCATTAATCGCCAAGAATCTCGCATCATCATCGAGATATTATTTAACAACGATCCCGAGGCTTTCGTAGACGCTTTCATGCTCGGTAATACAAGGCTAAATAACGTCATCACACAGCCAATGGCGGTCGCGATCATAAAGATAGCACGGTCGCCAAAGTAGTTAGCTAAGAGTGCGCCAATCGCAGCGCCGGCAATAAATCCAGCATTAAAACAAAATACGATAATACCTGCGGCTTGGGTTTTATTTTTCTTATCACTGAAGCGTAAAATATAACCTTGTACCGAAATGAATACGAAGGCTTGGCCCACACCCGACACAACACGCGCAATCAATACACTCACAATACTACCTTCAGCACTGACACTAAGGATGCCACCGCCTAACGTCGACAAAAGCACGCCACATATAAGCACAGTGCGAATATCATAAGTTTCAATTAAACGTGCGGCAGGTAGTAAGGTTAAGGCAAAACCTAAAAAGTAGAGTGTGAAGAAAATAGCAGAAGTGCTTGCATCAAGCCCTGACGATTCTGCCAATGAGGTTAAGAACTGCGGCATGATTGGTGCCATTAAAGACTCCATCAGCACAGCACCTAAAAACAACGGCTTTAAACGTTCAAGCACTTGTTCTGATGAAGATTGATTTGCGTCGCCACCAAGCAAACGGATAAAGGCAAAACAGACCAAGCCACAAGCAAAAAATAAGATTGCGAAATTTTTTAATATTTTGGTTAACTGCCCCAGTACCACGCTTGATTGATAAGTAAGGTGCACCTCTGCAAATTTAGAGGTCGCTAAACTATAATCTAACCACCCTGTACGCCCCAGCATCGGTAGCATAATGCTTTGGTTGTATTGAGAATCCGCAACTAACTCGGTATTTTTATACACTGCAATAGTAGCCACTTCAGGATTAGCTTTGCGGAAGTTATCCAACATCCTATCAATCCCCGTCACCATGCTCTGGTCAATATTATATTCCAACACAGGGGCTAAACGGTGACTCACAATATCGGCTAACGATACGGCCTTATTGCGTAAACCATCATGATATAAGCTGCCAACAAGTAGCACGACACTGATTGCCATACTAAAAAACACCACGATAAAACTCGTTAAATACACTTTCCGACGCTGGCTTCGAAGCACTGAAACAATAAATAACACCAGTAAAAATGCAATCAACCACACCATAGGTTGAAAAACATTGGTCACGACTTCTTCTACTTTTTCAGGACTAAATGCAATTTTTAAATTGCCCACCTGCGTGAATTTATTGTTGAGTGGGATCGTAATGTAGTTATCATCGAGGATGGTTTCTCCCGCATTATACAGTTCATCGTGACCAGCGAATAACGCTAACCCAGTAACCGATGAATTCGAGTTTACAATCGGCTGTAATACCAGATTTAGCCCTGCGATTTCAGGTAACGGCACACCCGAGTTGAGTATCTGTTCGATACCTAATTTAGCCGCTTGAGTTTGCGCTAAAATGGTGTCAGTTGATAATTCGCGATGACTTTTTAGCGCTTGTGCATAACCTACAACCAGTATAAGCAATAATGACATTGTCACTACTGCTACACCAAACGTAAGCCGAAGATTATCGTTAACGGTTCTCACTGTCGCTCCTAAGCGCTTTTCAAGCTGAAGAAGTCGTCATTAAAACAATGCGCTAACGATTCAGGGCGTTGTGCTTGTAAATACACCAAACGATTGAAAACCAAAGATTGGATCAAGTCTTGATAGCTCATGCCTTCATTGTGAATATCGTGACAAACAATACTGAGTTTATCGCCTTCAGGACGTTTCAAATCTGGCTTTGGATTCGCTTCAAGGACATATAATTTCCCCTTGCAGTCCATGCGTAAATCAACACGCACAAGCGTACCGAGTCCCAATTGCTGATAAATCTTATTACCCAAATCAATTAATGACTGGCGTAATTCAGGCTCATCTACTTTTAATAAACGATCACTGGTAATCGGTTTTACATCCATCGACGTAAAAATGGGTTCATCGCCTGCAAGTACACGCTCCGTTACCGAAAAGGCAAAAGGTGAAGCTAACTGATTCAACTTGTCGTTTTTAAATATCACAGAGCCTGCAACCGCGACCACAAATTCACGGCCAGACAGATAAGGTTCAATCATGACGATGTTATTCGTCGCGGCCTGCACTATTTTTACTTTACCAGCGAGGTCTGCACGATCAAACACCGGATAAACATGTACCGAGGCACGGCCAGAAACAGGTTTTACAATAAATCGACCACCGAAATCAGCGTCCATTTGATCTAACGCCTCCTTATTCACCGCATCGGTAATGCACTCCCCCAAACCAACGGTAATAAAGGGCGCAGTTGGAATCCCAGCTGCTTTTATTTCATGTTTGAACAAATGTTTGTTATCAAGTAAGCCAGCCGTCATTGGCGCATGACCAACATAAGGCACACCCAACATTTCCAACATTGACGGTAAATGGCACATCGAATCAAAGCCTTGAAGGCCACCACTATTGGTGATCACCAGATCAATATTTAGCGCTTTCAAGCGTTGTGGTAAGTCCATGTTTTCAGGTAATACATCAATATGTTGAAATCCAGACTCACGTAAAGCATCTGCAATATCATAAGCAACGGGCTGATATGTTTTTGTTGAACGCGGACTTAAGTTCTTATAAATAAAGCTATCCGGCTGTGTTTTTTCGCCACCATGCACAACGGCAATTTTAAGTGAGCGTCGGATCCATTCGATTTGTTCAATGGTGAATGTGCTTTTTTCCACAATATTCTCTTCTTACAAAAATTTAAACGAATGCGTGATTAATATTAATCACGCCTCTGAGTTATTCAATGGCTATTGCCACTGCACCATCTACAACACTGATATTGATACAGGTGATGCTTTGTCCTTCACTCATTCTGGTGATACATTGCGTCGCTAGATCTGGTACTAATCGACGATTAATGATTTGTTCAATGGCTCTCGCACCTGTTTCTGGCGAGTTATTTTGGCTTACTAAATAATCCACCAAGTCACTGTCATAACTGAACTCAGCGTTATAATAGCCACTTACTCGTTTCTCAATTCGGCGTAAAGAAAGACGCGCAATTTCAGCCATTTCAGTATCATTGAGAGGGAAATATGGCACCACGGTCGTACGACCAATGAAGGCAGGTTTAAAATACTGCTGTAAAACAGGCGAGATCGTTTGAGTCAAAGACGATACATCTGGACGTTCGACCAGGCAGGCATCAACAACTGCACTATCTGCCGCATTAGATGTCATGATGATAAGTGTATTTCTAAAGTCGATGTCACGACCTTCACTGTCTGAAATCGTCCCCTTATCAAAAATCTGATAAAATAGATCGTGAACGCCTGGATGCGCTTTTTCCATTTCATCAAGTAACAATACCGAGTAAGGGTTTTTACGTACCGCTTCGGTTAACACACCACCTTTACCGTAACCAACATAACCAGCAGGTGAGCCAAGTAGCATTGATACTTTGTGCTCTTCTTTAAATTCAGTCATATTGATAGTCGTGATATTTTTCTCACCACCGTAAAGTAGATCAGTTAATGCCAATGCTGTTTCTGTTTTACCCACACCGCTTGGGCCACACATTAAAAACACACCAACCGGTTTGCGTGGGTCAGTTAATCCAGCGCGAGACATACGGATCGCTTTGGCAATTTCATGAATCGGAGCATGCTGACCAATAACACGCTGTCCGAGTTCTGCTTCAAGGTTAAGTAAACGTTTCACGTCATCTTTAACCATGTTACCAACGGGAATCCCAGTCCATAACGCAATCACTTCAGCAATAGTCTGCTTATCAACCTGTGCCATCACCAAAGGTGATTCACCTTGAATGCTGCGCAGTTCCGTCATTTTTTTACTTAACAGTGCCTGCATTGGCGTATCTGCAACCTGTTTACCCGCAAGAAAACGCTCTGCAATAACATTCTGTAATCTTAAAATTTCAGTCACACATTCTTTTTCTAGATTCCAACGCGAGTTTAACTCCTCGTATTCAGACTCCAGCTGATTACATTTCTGTGCAATAGCCACCAACTTTTCAGTGCCGTTCGCATACATCGCATCTTCATATGCAAACGAGGTGCGCTCATTGTGCGCATAACGGATTTGTTCAGCTAACCCGTCTAATTTTTGCGGTAATGCGCTCTGGCTCAAGCCAATACGTGAACACGCCGTATCTAATAAACTAATCGCTTTATCAGGTAATTGACGTTCTGGTAAAAAGCGTACTGACAACTGAACCGCAGCTTCAATTGCTTCTTCCAATACCGTCACGTTATGGTGTTTTTGCAAACAGCCCGCAACACCTCGTAGCATTTGAATCGCATCGCCTTCACTCGGTTCACCCACAGCAACAAGCTGAAAACGACGAGTCAATGCGGCATCCGTTTCAAAATACTGCTTATACTCAGCCCACGTTGTTGCAGCAATCGTTCTGAACTCCCCACGTGCTAACGCTGGTTTTAATAAGTTGGCCGCATCATTTTGTCCTGCAGCACCACCTGCGCCAATTAACGTATGCGCTTCATCAATGAACACAATAATTGGGCGTTCAGATTGCTTCACTTCCGTTAACACATCTTTCAAACGGTTTTCAAATTCACCTTTGATGCTTGCACCCGCTTGTAATAAAGACAGGTCCAGCGTACGTAATTCCACATTCAACAATGACGGTGGCACATTACCATCAACAATTTGCTGTGCTAACCCTTCAACAATCGCGGTTTTACCCACACCTGGATCACCGACAAGGATCGGGCTGTTTTGACGACGACGACACAGAATATCAATCGATTTACGGATTTCAGGATTACGCCCTGAGATTGGGTCTAATTTACCTTTACGTGCCGCGTCAGTTAAATTGTGCGTATATTTATCAAGTGCAACAGTGCCTACAGACTCACTCGGAGCCATGTCATTATGTTGCACTTCACCTGCGTTTATTTGAGTGCCTTGCTTCGCGGCACCGCTCTTTAATGATTCAATCGATACCGTGTTCAACCATGTGGTCAATTCACCGTTGTATCCACCTTGTTCAATACGCTGCTTGAGTACGAGCAGTACGTGATAACCATTAATTGACGCGTTACTGTGGTTAAGCGAAGCTAATAACCAGCAATCTTTAAGCAGTTCAATCAACGAAGGTGAAAGCGATGGCGAACAGTCGTTACCACGTGCGACACAATTTAAGTTACGGTTAAGTAAATCAATAATTTGTTCACGCTCAATACCGCTTTGCGATAACACGCCTTGCCAACCAGATTTTGACTCATTTAATAATTGATAAAACCAGTGTTCAACATCGACACTAAAATGTGTTCTAGCCATACAATCTGCAGCGGCCAGTTCGAGTGCGCTCTTTAATGTTGGCGTTAATCGTGTCACTAGTTTTTGTAATTCAACGTTAATCATGCAATGTCCTACTTTAGTTTTAGTGGCATAACCACGTACTGTTGTGTTATTTCAGTCGATGCCAACCTCGCTGATTGGCTTAATCGCACACCATTACTCGCATCTCGTGTTAACTGACAAATCGGTAATTGTTGTCCAGCCACTTTCATTGCTAAGTTTATTTTGATATTCGACCCCATGTAATGGCGAATAAATGCGTCGATGGCATCGTTCAAAATTTTGTTTTGATTGAGTTGTTCAAAGTCGTAATGATTGGGTTTCACTTTTACGTCAAGTTGTTGAAATGCGGTAACCGCGCTCTTTCCAAGCAATGCGTCAAAACCCAACTGGTTGTTTTTCCCTGCTGCCCCTAAGCGTGTCAAGCAGCACTCTAGTAGCGGCTGATATTCAATATCGCCATGATCTACTTCAAACTCATACCCAAAGTAATCCTCTAATAAGTGCTTGAGTGTTGTTAGACATGTCACCTTCAATCCCATTAACCCGGTGTATTGAATAAGGTGCCCTTGTGGTAATGCAGTATTAATACTCGTGTCACCCGCAAGGCTAGACAGCATCGTAGTGAGTGATTGGTGATGATGATTCCAGCTGAAACGCTCTTCTTCCGCTTGGATAACGATGTTGTTCTTGATTGCGGTCTGACAATAAAGGCGAAAATAACGATTATTAAAGCCATCCAAAAAATCAACTAATGCGCTATTACCTTGCTCAAATGACTCACGTAACGCTTCACTGTAGTAATAACGAGGCATAAGCCCTTGACTGCCAGACAGCGCAGGCAAGTCACACGTAAAATGCCATGAATTGTCAGTGTATTGCTGAACTTCAACAATGTCTGATTGATGGTATGACGGCAGTAAATGCGTAATAAAATTAAGCTCAGGACGCACACCTAACTTAGCCGCATGGTGCTTCACTAACTGCATAGCCTGCGGTAATTCAAACTGATAAGGCGCGCAACGTAGCGAGCCTAATATAGATTTTTGCATCCGAGCCTCCGCGGGAAAACACGGTATTCGCCTTCTCGGCCATCAAGTAATATCACGACTTGTGTAAAACTATTAAAACCAGAGAAATACGCAAAAAAGCGATCCAATAATTGGGCGAGTAGCTCCACGCCACCAGCAAGACCCATCGGGTTTATTGTCACGCTCAGTCGTGTGCCATTAGCAAAACAACTTTTCCCCGAAATACGCACAGGCGCAACAACATGCGCTTGCGACAAACCTTGAATGGATTCGATATAAGCACTATTTTTAGCACTATTGTTATGATTATAAAGTTGCAGCATGGTTTTTAATGCCGACACCGGATCATCGCTACCAAACAGGGCTTGGTAGTTAAAATGTAAGTGCGCCAATAACGGCCATGCGCCTTGCTCACCAGTATTGATGTTAATTTGTTTTGTCGGGCGACGTAATAAGGTCAAATCCGCAGGTAAAGAAATAGAGTCGTGACAATGTAACTCACAAGACGTAGACAATTGACTCGCCGCGTTACCATTTGTGCAGGTCGTCGAGATTAACCAAGTGTGTGCTGATTTATCAACATGACTATGGTCTAAATTTGCAACACGCAATGCACTCGATACTGACTTATCACTCATATTTTCAGACTGCGATAACTGCCAGCGTAATCCAATTTCAGCACTGTTAAATTTTTCACCGTATAGCGGCGGTACATTTCGGTTTTTTTGTTCTGTCACGTCCGTCACATCATCAACCGAAAATAACTGCAACTGTGCCTGACCGCCAACATCCAGCATTATTGGATACTGCGATTGGCTAAAATCGATACGTAATGGTTCTGCGGTGATTGGCTGCAAGTTAATGATAGGCGAACAGAATAAATTAAAATTATTTACACTTAAGCTACGCGCTAACTCCACGGGCATGTCGTCTAAAAAAAATTGGATTTTAAGTGTGTTGGTATTGGCATGTTGCAATGCAGACGATAGCACTAACTTAATCGCATGGAATCGCTCTGCGAACATAAAAAATTCGGTTAATAACTTAAAGCCACCGAAACTGCGTACACTATAAGGTAAGACGAATTCTTGATCTTCAAAACCAACCGGTAAAAGGGCGTCCGCCCCTAATAAAACAACGCTGTCATCATATTGAATGGCGATCTGTTGGATCCCCGAAAACAAATGATCGTAAAGGCGCAATATTGTTGGTGTTTCACCACGCAAAAATAACGATAATTCCGTCAATTCCAAATCAGAAAACAGGATCGTTGGATCTGTTGTTGTTAATGTGAGTTCAAGCATAGCTTTCGCATGCTCAGCCCCTTTTGGTTTCTGAATATCAAAGGGAGCAATAGACGCTGAACAATCTGTTAAGCTGATCGGGTATAAATCAACATCTTGCGTTGTGCGGAACACCAAGGTATCGGTATCGACATCATCAAGTCCTAAATGCGTACCGCGAGGCAGAGTGTACTTTGCAGTGACTTCTTCGTGAGGCTGCATTTTCACCATGCTATAAGCAGGAACAGGGCGTAGATAATGTGGAAATAAAAGTTGTAACAAGCTATCCGTTAACTGCGGATAATCCTCATCTAGACGCTGCTGTAAACGTGCATTCAACAAGGCCACGCTATCAATAAGACGTGTCACTTGCGGGTCATCAATACTATCGCGACTGATCCCAAGTGACTTAGCTGCACCAGGATGACGTTGAGCAAAGTTACCTGCGTCTTGGCGAATAAATGCTAACTCTTGTTCAAAATAACTTAGTAATGATTCAGACAAAGTTAGTTTTCCTTACATCGACACTGCTTGTGGTGAAGTCTAAGCTTGAATCAAAAACAACAAGCTCTTCACCAAACTCACTGACGATCACGCCTTCGATTCTAAATTTCAGTTTATTGGTAACGACAGATTCTTCTTCCAACTCAACATTAAGATCCTTGAGACGGGGTTCGAATGTCGTAATTAACTGCTTAACATTTTGTAAAATATGTTCACTATTAGCTCTGTTCTGCCCCCTCACCGCATGGCTCATGCCCAGTAAAACGATAGATTCAGCAGTATATTTGGCAATATCATCGCCACCCCAAATGGGCGCTTTAGCGGAAAGCAATGACGCGATATTTTCAATAATGGCATCGCGAAGATCATCAATATTCGCCGTCCAATCACCTTTCATTTTTGCAAATAAGCTCATGATTATTGGTCCCCTAATTTTGTTGCGGGCACGTCGGTAAGCAGAACAATGTGTGTGTCTAACATTTCATATTGATATTGCGGCTGTAGGTTTATTTGGCAACTGTATTTTGTTGGGTCAAGCAGGTCTTGCGTAAAATTAACATCAGCGCGTTTAAGGGGATAACGGGCCATGATTGACTCATCACCAAAATCAACGCCACTAATATATTGGTTTAACCACTTTTCTAACGAACGCTGACATGTAGACGGGCTATCAAAGCTGCCGATTTGATCGCGGATCTGCGCTTTAATGTAATGACCAAAACGACAGGCCATAAGATTTGTCTGTAACATACCACTCATTTTTTCAGTTTCAGTCGTTGCCTTCCACACGGACTGATTACTGAAAATGCCTTTTTGACCGCTAAGATAGACACTTGATAAAGGAACAAACCCTTGTGCAGACCAAAAATCATCATCTTCACTAAACAGATCAATCCGTGATAACAGTGGATCTTGCTGGCCATTACCCACTTGCACTATTGCGCCGTAACGCCCGCTTTCATCATAGGCACGTAAAAAACCAAACCAACTGATACGGTCAAATTCACGGATCACGTTTGCAGCCAATAAATAGGCGGAATTTCCCCACAGTACATGTTCTGTTAGCGCTCGTTCGTTAAATACAAACCCGGCTTGGTAATGCTGATAAGGGCTTCTTAAATGGTATTCTGGTAACACCAGATTTAAGAAACGGCTCGCACTATGAGAACGTAATAACTGCCAACTTTGTAAATCTGAACTGCTTAAAATACGCTGTATACGCTTATGGTCAGGCATTAATCGAGCGGGTTCATCACCAAAGAAATACGGATCAACGCCAAGACTTACAGGGCACAGCGCGCGTTCACCTAATTCACCTAATAACTGCAGTGTGTACAGATCATCAAAATCAGCATCATCGTCTAAGTCAGAGTGAATAAGATGGTCAACAACCAAGAGTCCAAATGGGTGGCCGCCTGCGGTATCGAGTTCATTCGCGTATATTTTTTGATATAACGCACTGCGGGTGACATTGAAAGATTGATTAAGATCGGCAGACACCATGTCCCAGCTAAGGTCTAACAACTTAACCTGCACGCGGCGTTGCGAAACAGGCAGCAAAACTAAGCTATGTAGTCCTAACCAGCGCGCTTCCAATTCTTTGAAATCAGTGGCTTGCATTACAGCAGAAAGTTGCTCGCTCATGACATCATCAAGTTGCATGATCAGTTTGCTTAACTGTGATTTGAATTCTGAACGATTATCGTTCTGAGCATGGTTTAACAGCATCCGCCACAGCCCTGCATCCGTCAGGACGTTGGCGGATGATGTTAGATTTGATGTACTCATAACAACCTCAACAACCCGGGGGATCCCCCGGGCATCAACTATTAACCTGGAATATTAGCAACCATGCGTAATGACGATGATAACTCTTCCATTTGTAACCAAGGGCGTAAATAAGCCACAGCAGAATAACAACCAGGGCGACCCACTTGTTCTTCAACTGTTACTTTTGCTTCAACCAATGGATGTGTTGATTTTGCTTCATTGCCAATCGCACTTGGATTAACATACTGGTGGAGCCAGTTACTTAATTCTTTTTCAATGTTATCCGGATCTAGGTTAGAACCAATACGATCACGACCCATTACTTTTAGGTACTGTGCAATTCGGCTACTTGCCATTGTATAAGGCAAGCGCGCTGAAATGGCTGCATTTGCAGTCGCATCAGGGTCGGTATACGTTTTTGGCTTATGCGCCGTTTGAGCGCCCATAAATACGGCATAGCTCGTATTTTTATAATGCACTAACGGTAAGAAACCTAAGTCACTCAGTTCTTTTTCACGTTCATCTGTAAGGTTTACTTCAGATGGACATTGTTGAACTAAATCACCCGATGGTGTGTAGTAAGTAAAGTTCGGTAAGTTTTCAACTTTACCGCCATTATCATTACCACGGATAGCAGTACACCAACCAAACTGTGTATATGCTTGCGTTAATAATAAACCGTATTCAAACGCAGCATTACTCCACACAAGATCATCTTGTGTCTCTGGGTAAGCATTACCATTAGCGTCATGTTTCAATTCTTCAAAATCGAATGACTTAACAGATACTGTTTGTTTACCGTATGGTAGACGTGCAATTGTTTTTGGTAGTGTTAATGCAACATAACGCGAATCATCACTTTCACGGAATGCATTCCAACTTGCATAAGCGGGTGAATCAAAACCCGCAGCAACAGGCTTGCCTTCGTTAAAGTTAACGAATGAATTAAAGTCAAACATGCTCGCATTTGCAGCAGCAACGAATGGTGCGTGAGATGCAGCAGCAACTTCGCCCATGTAACGCATTAACGCTACATCTTCATCGCCATAACTGAATTCGTAGTCACCAAGTAACGCACCGTAAGGTTGACCACCAGCTGTACCAAATTCTTCTTGATAAATCATCGTAAAGAAGCGGCTACGATCAATCGCTGGCGCATCTTCAAATTGTTCTAATAGTTCGTCTTTTGTGTAGTCCGCAAGCTTGATTTTTAAATCTGGGCCTAGCTCACTGTTTTTAACTAATTTTTGCAGACCTAACCAAGTGCCTTCCAGTTTTTGGAACGCCTTGTTTTGCATTACTGTTGAAAGCTGGTCTGAGATTTTTACATCTAATGCAGAAATCGCTTTTTCGATTGTTAACGTTAGGTTTTTATCCCAAGTAACAGTACCGTCTAGCGCTTGTGAAGTCAGAACAGATAACAATTCTTTTGTTGTATCTGCTGGTGTCTGTGTTGTTGCTGAAATCGCGCGGTCTAGAAAGTTTAATTCACCTTCTGCGGCACCGGCTTGTTCTGTTGCAGCTTGTTGTTCTGTGCTCATTATTCAGTTTCCCCAGTTTTTACGCCTAGCTCTTCAGCTAAATGTTTAATTGAATCGGTACTTTGTAGTACTTCTTTCAATAAGCGTTCTAGATCACGAGAGCGATCCGCTTTGCTTAATAACTCTTTTAACTGGTTACGTGTTTCAACCAATTGTTTTAGGGGATCAATTTGTTGAACTAAGCGCTCAGGGTGAAAGTCGTTCATTGAATTTAACTTCAGGTTAACTTCAAATTGGCTATCATCATTTGCTAATTTGTTGTCAACTTTATATGACAATGACGGGCTAATTTGTCCCATCACTGCATCAAAATTATCTTTATCAACACCAGTGAACTCACGCTCTTCTAGGTCAATTTTATCACTTTCAGCTTTATGACCAGAGAAGTCACCAATAACACCAACGACAAAGGGCAATTCTTTGGTTTCTGTTGCGCCATTAGTTTCAACATCATAGGTGATACTGACTCGGTTTTTGCTTATACGTTTATGTTGTGAGTTGAGAGCCATGCTTCCCTACCTTTTATTTTAACAAAAATAAAACGGTGCGCAGCCTAAGCAACACACCGGTCAAAATTATTTAGTTCCAGAAATTAACTTACCTTGTGGAACGTTATAAGAAACAAGACCGCCGTCTTCTAGCTTACCGCCATCAAGTTCATGACGATGTTTCTTATCAACTTGGATGTAAGAAAGTGAAATGCTTTCGAACGGTTGAGAACCGTCACTGCCACTTAGGTTGTATGAAACAAGGCGTGCTTTTTTCAGGCCTACTTGGTAATAAATTTCAGCACCAGAACCATCACGTGCAGCTTTAGTAAATACGATATCAATATCTTTACCTTCAACACCTGGACTGAATAGGAACGACAGAAGATCTTCAGAAGCACCACAAAGTTCTTTTGTAATACTTACTTCGCTCATAGCAACCATGCCTGAGTCAGCATTGTTACCGCTACCAATGTCCATTGCTACTTGGCGCACAGCGCCCCAGCTATATGAATTCAAAGCAAACCAACCATCTTGTGGTAAACCTTCAACTGTTGCGCCACCATTAACTTTAACGCCATCAATTCTCATATATATACTAGCCATGATATTCCTCACTTATTTTTACTTAGGGTTGAAAACCAATTACCAGAGAGAATTACTGCTCGAGGTAGATACTGGTTTTTCTTGAGTTTTTTCTACAGAGACAGCAGTTACATTGTTCAAAACAGAGTGACTCGTTGTTGTACTAACCGCTCTTGTGTTGTTGTGCTGCACAGACATAGATTCACCCACATCTGATAGCGGTAACATTTTTTTGTGCGTTGGCTGAATAACATTCGTATCCCCATTCTCATCAAGAGCTGACAGATGAAATACTTGTTTAATCGTATCCTCTTGATTTAATAACAGCTCCGACATCAACTCAGGAAGCGATAAGTAGCCCCAGCGAATTGCTTTTTCTAACAAATAAGATACCGGGCTATGTGGTTCTACTTTCCTAAAAAATTCAGCTAACGTTCGTAGTTGATGAAATGCATCATCGCGATTGAACTCTTGATTATTAACAGGTAAACCATCTAACAAAGCGTGATCAGTAATACTATCTTCTTTAACTTGCATATTTTTTTCGCCGCCATCAACATGACTCGACTCATTCGTTGCTGGCTGACCTTCAGCCTTAGTTACCTGTGTATCTTTACTCTTTAAGCCTGATACATACTCCATCGCGTTCAATATTTTAGTGATCAGCCCGACTACAAATTTAAATCCAGGTTGGGGTAATAAATGCTGCTTACATACGTTAGCAACATGTGCTTCGACTGCACGCATGGCATCACGTATCAATACTAAATTTTGCATTAAGCTAGTCACTTTAGCCCGTTCACCCATCGCCACATTTTGGTACTGTTGGCGTAACTCAGGTAAACCGCCTTTACGTTCTTCACTTAAATAACGCGAATAATTTAAGTCTCCAATTAGCGGTAGCATTAAGAAAGGTGAATACACTAAGCTGCTGTCTTCACTTTCACCGACTAGTTGTACAAAGCCCTTCACTTTAAATGCATTAATTTCTTTTAATTTGTCACTTTCTGACTTTATTTTATTGTCAGGGAGTATCGGATGAACCTCGTCCCAATGCCCCTCAACAAGTGCTTGTAACCATTGACTTACTTCACGCAACCCATTTAATGCAGGGTCAATGACTATCTGAGCCGCTAGCATCCAACCCGCTAGCTCAATGTCTTTAGATGTCGTTTTAAATATTTCAATCAAACTGCTTGATAACGAATGCCAGTGTTCAATGCTGGCATCTTGTAAACTATCCATTTCTGCTGGGTCTGGTGTCTGCATTAATTGACGCAGAGATGTTTGTGCAACATTAAATTCATTTCTAAGCGGTCTGAATTTTTGTTTGTCGGATTTTAAATAAACCCCACAAAATTGGTCGCCATCAATTGGTAATAAAAGTGACTCATGTAATGTTTGATTGAATAACATATATGTTCTTACACATTTAATTTACATCCATTGTTCCAACAGGATGATTCGTTGTAAATAAACTTATAGTAAGGGCGTGTAAGGGATGTAAGGGGGGTAAGTTAAATATCTACAATGGGATAGGGAATATAAATTAAAACAGATTAAAAAGATGAGTGCTAATTAAAATCGCACTTGAAAAAAATAAAAAAACAAAACAACATAAAAACAATACCAATTAAAATCAACAACTTACACAAATGCAACTCACTAGGATATCACATTTAACCACGTTGACATATTATTTGAAATCATGGGGGTTAATAAATTAAAATAAGGTTACATGCATTACACTTTAACCAAATTGTTTTAAAAACAACAAAAACAAAATGATTAACTATAAGAGACAAAAATATAGAGCAGTAACACTAGTCATTTTATTTACTTTAAAATAAAAATATTGAAATAATATTTAATCACGGTGCGGTTATTAAATTACAATATTTTAACATCACATTGAAATATAAACTTTAAATTACGATGTAATATATTAAAAACAAAAAATACAATTATTAACAATATTTACACTTTGTATTTCACTGTGATTTTTCTGTGATGATATTTCTAAATCTAAAGGGGTATTACGTTTTAAAATAAACAACAATAAAAAAAATAACAGCGACTTAAACTTCAATTGTTACCTTTAAGGTAACAATCTTTTACCGTTTTAGTATATTGTTTTGTTCTATTCCAAATGTAGAATGCTCGTCATCGCAAACATAAACCACATTAAAAATTAAATAATCAACACAATGTGATTTGATTAAATAAAGGATATTAGATGTCGACATTAACAACTCAACCGGGTATTTTCCTTTTTAAATCAGGCTCATTCAAATTGAATGATCTAAGTAAACTACTTGAAGTAGAAGGCCTAAAAAGCCAAATGGCCGAAGTTGCCGTAACCAACAATAGCAATGCATTAACCATTGGTCATTTTGCTATGCAACCAGGTGTTGAGTTCGAGTACGTTTACGACTCAGTTGAATACAAAGTGATCACCAAAGGTAAGATAGTCGTACGTGACAAGCAAGATAATAAATACGTTGCAGAAGTTGGCGATGTGATCCTTTTCTCTCCCAATGTAACCGTTATTTTTGATGCCGAAAGTGATGGCGAAGCAATCTATACCGCACACAGACACGCTGATTCATCTTTCGCACCTGCATCAAACTAATTGGAATTGAATATGATAAATAAAATTGTAAATACTTATAAAAACGCATTTTGCCCAACAAGTAACACCAAGATCCACCCAGCAATGGATAAGGGCATTACGCCAACAGCGAATAACTTTAATGGGGGCACATTACAGTGTCACTGTAGCAGTAACCCTGTTACGGTAAAAATCGACAGCCAAACAGCGCATAACCATGCTTGTGGCTGCTCAAAATGTTGGAAACCCAAAGGCGCACTGTTCTCACAAGTTGCCGTTGTGTCAAAAGATAAGTTAAGCGTAACAAACAACCGTTCAAAACTAAAAGTTGTTGATAATACTGCAACAATCCAACGTTTTGCGTGTAATGCCTGTGGTGTACACATGTATGGTCGTATTGAAGATAGAACACATCCATTCTTTGGTCTCGACTTTGTTCACACAGAACTATCTGCCGATAAAGGTTGGTCTGCACCTGAATTTGCCGCCTTTGTTTCATCTATCATTGAAACAGGTACAGATCCAAAAGACATGACAGCAATCAGATCGCGTTTGAATGCATTAGGTCTTGAATCTTATGATTGCCTATCACCAACACTGATGGATGTGATTGCAACACATGTTGCTAACAGCAAATAATTCATACCGTTGAAAACAAAAAAGCCCGCTAAGACTAATCTTAGCGGGCTTTTTTCATATTATCTTAATGACATTCATTACCGTGTTTTTAGCTATCACTCAACCAAACGTGCTTCTACTGGCAAGGTTGAAGATACTGCCATACGCTAGGGTAATAGAAAGGGTCCATGGTAGTTGATGCTTGAATAGCGGTGAACATATAACCATTAGACTGTACAATCTCACCGTAATAATAAGTATAATACGGGCTCCATTCAGGTACATAAGCACAGTGGTCTTCTGGTTGCGGCGTTGGAGGTTGCTGCTGGTAATCCCCTGAAATCATCAAGCCGACATCAGAAAAATCCGACTTACTCACGATCAACACATGATAGCGACTTGCTGGGAAATCCAAGAACAGGCAGCTTTCAAAGTTACCCTCATTTTGAGAGGCACAATCGTAGTCGTTCTGCGTAGGTTGGCGATCAATGGCAATAAAAACATCGATATCACCTTGCCCACCCATCGTCTCAATATTGACATAGCCCTGTGATGGCGCATTGTTCAATACGTATCGTAAATTTTCACCGTAACGTCCTTGAATCCTGATCTGCTGATTTAGTACCAAGGCAGTTTCATCACTTGGTGTCGGTGGGTTTGGTGTTGGATCCGGTGTTGGTAAAGACCCTCCACACTCTTGTACCGTGATACCAACTTGTTGGAATGCATTCATAACAGATTGGGTTTCATAACCTAGTTGCGCTGCAGCCTGGCAAACACCGTCAGCACCTTGTTGAAAGGTAGAGCGCGGCTGCCAAAACAATTTATTGGCTGTTGCATAGACTAAGAAAGCTTTCTTGATATCCCACTCTTGGCTGGTAGCTAGATGGTAAAATGCTTTGTTAAAGATGCCCGAGCTGTTGTGAACATCAATGCTATTATAATACTGGCTGATGTGTCCAATAGACGCACCATCATCTGAAGGATTAATGAAGAAGCGCATCGCTTCTGAATGCTTCATTACGTGCTCGCCCATTTTCCAGTTGAAAGAACCGTGGATGAAATAGCTCAAAGCTGCAGCTGCGACATCAGAAAAGGATTCGTTCATCCCACCAGACATGCCACGATACTCTAAATTAGAGTTTTGTTCGGTATAGCCATGACTGACTTCGTGGGCGATCACATCCCATGTCGCTAGTGGGTACATATACGAACCACCATCACCAAAGGTCATTTGCTGACCGTCCCAAAAAGCGTTGCCATAATTATTACCATAGTGAACACGCATAGTGAGCTTTTGACGAATCGGACGGCTATTTAGCCACTCGCGGTACATGTCAAACACACGTTGACCAAAGTATTGTGCATCATTCATTGGCGCATAGGCACCATTGGCTGAACGAGTGGTGTTTACCGGACAGGTAAATTGGTGAATACGCCCACCCCATTGACTACTATTCATGTCGTACGTGACAACATTAGGGCTGTCCATCTGGCAGGAGTCATTGACTTCAAAGCTGCCAAATTTAGTGTTATTACCAAAATAATAACGGCCACTTTTTTGGTTACCTCCAGGCCCCTCTGCTCGCCTAAACGCAATACCGTCCCAACGGTCTAGAATTCGACCATCTTTAGCGTCTACAAAGGTAATTGGCCTTGACGGCTTGATGTCTTCCACTGTCACATAAGACACGCGATAGACCAATTTTGCAGTATTTTGATCATCCATGACAATCATTAGGTCCGCAGACTCTGCATCTGTACGTGCTGGCATAGTTGCGCTTTGAACAGCTTGCTGTGATGCTTTGGCAAGAGTAATCGCTTGTTCTTTGTTGATGAACGGTAACATTGAAGATATGTCTTGACCAATACCTTGCACCACTTTACCCGCAATAGGTTGAATCACACCATTTTGATCTTTCAATGATACGACGGATTGTCCATATACAGGAATACCACGGTAACGTTGTTGATGGCGAACCCATTCTTTTCCTTGTAGTTGGGCGTGGTTTTGTTCGGTAAAGCTGTACTCGGGGATTGCTCCTCTAGCAGTAGAGGGATTTAATAGTGAAGTAATGTTAACGTCGTTAACGTTGACCAACGTGGCACTCTGCACTGAGAATACGAGTGGTGTTAATCCTAACAAGATAAAATGTTGTTTTTTCATGATTGTATTTTTCCCAATTCATTGTTTTATTTATTATTTTATTATTTTTATGAATTGGCATTATCACCCACCTTACCGATACCTCAAACTGAGTACTCGTGTTTTTATGATACTGCTCATTAAAACTTCTTTCTCAAAATTATTTTAATGACAGTGTGTCACGATAGGTTTAAAATGAAGATAAGGAGAGAAGATAACCTAACGATCCCGTACTATCTTTAGAAAAATAGAGCGAGGTTCATTAGCATTGATGTGGCTTAAAAAACATACTAGACTCACTCATCAATGAGCAAGTCTATGAATCATAGGTATAACAAATTACACTTCATAACCAAATGGGTCATCAATCGAGTGTGATGGTTGTGTAAACCATTCAGGTCCCGCATTAGTCATATAAAAATGATCTTCCAAACGAATACCAAACTTACCCGGGATCACTAACATAGGTTCATTGCTGAAACACATACCTTTCGCCAATGGCGTGGTGTCGTTACCCACTAAATATGGCCATTCATGAATATCTAAACCAATACCGTGACCAGTACGGTGCGGTAGCCCCGGTAAATCATAACCCGGTCCAAAGCCATCTGCTTCCAGCGAAACACGAGCGGCGGCATCGACATCCTGACAAGCAACATTAATCTGCGCTGCATCAAACGCGGCTTGTTGTGCATTCTTTTCACTCAACCAAGCTGCGCGTACTTCGTCACTTGCTTCACCAAATACATAAGTACGGGTGATGTCAGAATTATAACCGTGTAACTGGCAACCAGTATCAATCAATACCACATCATCTTGTTTCAAGAATTGTGCATCTTTAACACCATGCGGGAACGAACTGGCTTTACCAAATAATACGATACAGAAATAAGAACCTTTTGGCGCACCAACCACTTTATGTGCTTGATGAATGAATTCTTCCACTTCCGTCGTACAAATATCTAAACGTAAAATACGGGCCGCCGCTTTATGTACTTCTAACGTCATGTCTTTAGCACGTTGTAATAAAGCAATCTCGGTATCTGATTTTTGCTGACGGCAACCAGCTGTCACAACCTTCGCATCAATATATTCAAACTGCGGGTGCGCATGACGAATATTGTTAAACATAAAGAAAGCGGTAGCTTCATCAATACCAACAGTGCCGTCGGTAATATCAAGTTTAGCTAGGATCTCGCCAAATAATTGTGCAGGACTTTCATGTTCATGCCAGCAATGCAGTGGGCCTTGTACCTGCATAAATTCATTAATGGTATCTTGCTCAAAGCGTGGCGCGATAAACTGTAACTCACCTTGTGCCGGTAAAATAGCACCAACCATACGCTCACCAACGCCCCAACGCATACCAGTGAAGTAATATAAGTTTGTACCCGCATTCAGATATACAGCTTTTATGCCTTCACGCTGCATGATTGCTTGTGCGCTTTCAATACGTTCATTAAATTCTTGTAACGAGATCGCTTTAACGTCTGCAGTCATATCAGCCAGTTTAGCTAATTCTAATTCCGCAGTTGAACCACCAACACCAATAGTCATAAAAGTCCTTGTTATACAGCTTGATTAACAAAATATAGATGAAATCACTTTAGCATACCTGACTAGCGAGATGTAGCACCAAACAGAGCTAACTTAATTCAGCCTCACACTTATTGCGTAACAGATCGCGCAACATCAACATAGCAGGGGTGACTTGTGTACGGTTAGGACAAATTAGCCATAAATTAATGGGTGGCGAATTAAAATCACTCAATAGTTCAACAACATGACCCGAGCGTAAGTCGGCCGCCATATCTAACCGCGACTTCATCGTAATCCCCTTGCCCGCGACAACCCAACGATGGACGACATCAGCATCGTTACTTAATCGGTTACCGGTCACTTTCACCTTGTATTTACCGCTGTTTTTTCCAGTACTGTTTCCAGTACTATCAACAAATGGCCAAGTATCATAAACACGCTCACCAAAACGATAGAGCAAGCAGTTATGTTGTGATAGTTCGTTAGGATGATTAGGTTCACAATATTGCGCTAAATAGGCAGGTGATGCACAGACGACGCGATCTATTTTCGCAATCAGAAAGGCCACCAACGAGGAATCTTCGGGCTCGCCATAACGCAGTGCCATATCAACTTTGTCATGATAAAAGTCAGCCAAGTTATCGCCAACATTGAACTGAATAGATAGTTCGGGATAAGCGTCCATAACTTCATCGATCCAAGGTAAAACAATATTACGCCCTAGATCAGATGACGCGGATAAACGTATTTCACCGGCAATTTTACCCTGCATTTCATTTAATGAGGCTTTACCTTTCTCTAATGCCCCTAAAGCCTCAGTGCAATGTACTAAATAGCGTTCACCTTCGGCGGTGATACGTAACTTACGTGTCGAGCGAATAAAAAGTTGAACGCCAAGTTGCTTCTCTAAGCGTTTTAACGCAGCACTCGCCGCTGCAGGTGTCATCTCTAACTGCAGTGCTGATGCGGTGATATTGCATGTTTGCGCTGTTCGCACAAAAAGAGTGAGATCTTGAACATTCATTATCAAATAGCTTTTGAAACTGTTAGTTTAATTACCATGTTTTTAGAATAGCAATAATCAAGGATAATGTCCCCATTCACTAATGTGTATCGTCAATAAAAGGGAACGATAATATGCCAACCCCACTAACAATTATTGCAAACATCGAAGCTAAAGCAGATCAAATTGAGTTAGTAAAAACAGAATTATTAAAGTTGATTGAACCGACACGACTTGAAGAAGGCTGCATCCAATACGACTTGCATCAAGACAATAACAACCCAGCGCTATTTACTTTCGTTGAGAATTGGGCGAGTCATGAATTATTGCAAAAACACCTCAATAGCCCACATTTAAAAATGTATGTGCAAACAACCGAAGGGGCTGTCGCAAGTTTCACATTAAATGAAATAACGAAAATCGCATAAGCAACATACATTCATCAATGTTCAGACTTACGCTATTAGTAAGTACAAATCAACAGTGCCCATTTATCAATAAGGTTTATCCATGACTCACCAAATTATCAAAGATCTTAGCAATCGTTACACAACCAAAAAATTTGATTCATCAAAAAAAATATCGCAAGACCAACTCGCCGTGATTATGGAAGCAATGCGTTTATCTGCATCATCAATTAACTCTCAACCTTGGAAGTTTATTGTGATAGAAAGCGATGAAGCAAAACAACGCATGCATAATACCTTTGCCAATAAATTTCAGTTTAACCAACCACATGTTTTTAGTGCATCGCACATTATAGTTTTTGCCCATAACCCAGCGTATACCCGTGCAAACTATGAAGCCGTGATCGATAAAGGCATTGCAGATAAACGCACTAAACCAGAAGACAAAGAAAGTGCATTTGGCGCATTTGCTTTTGTTGAGCTAAATACAGATGAAAGTGGCGACACAGCAGCATGGACTAAAGCACAAACCTATCTTGCGTTAGGTAATACAATGCATACGCTAGCACGCCTGAATATTGATTCAACGCCAATGGAAGGAATTGATAGCGAATTAATCAGTAAAGAGTTTGCTGTAGAACTAGATGGTTACGTTAGTGATGTGGCACTGGCGATTGGTTATCGAGATGCTGAAAATGATTACAATATTGCCCCACCAAAATCACGTTTAGCGATGGAAGATGTGATCGTTAAAATATAATAATTAAGTTGTCACCGCTGATAATGACGATTAAGAACTGAAGCGACCCATACGTGCATTTTTGCGTATGGGTGCTATATGCATAAGTGCTATTCGTTTGAAATTGGTGTCCCAGAGAAGATTCGAACTTCCGACCTAGCGCTTAGGAGGCGCTTGCTCTATCCAGCTGAGCTACAAGGACATTTTCAGTTATTATATATAAAACAAACAAGAATAAAAGCCTTGCCTCACATATTCAAAGCAATAAAATCAAATATTCTTATCAATTTGACTCTAAGATCACATTACTTTTTATACGGTGAGACGATGGTGTTCCCTGTTTCGGTATGCTGAGATACCATAACGAGATCGTGATACAAACGATGGATGTTATCTTTTGTCAAAACATCATTCGGTTTCCCTTCCGCAATTATCTGTCCTTGGTCCACTAAAATGAGGCGGTCACAAAACTCTGCCGCGGTATTTAAGTTATGGATCGCAACCAATGCCGATTTACCTTGCTGACATGCTTGATACAGCACATTCATTAGCTGTGATTCATGACCAATATCTAGACTGGCGGTTGGTTCATCAAGTAACATTAATGGCGCGCCTTGCACTAATAAACGCGAGAAGTGTACTAACTGTTTTTCTCCCCCAGATAATGCCGTGATAGTACGGTCTTTTAAATGCGAAATGCCAACTAAGGTTAACGCGTCAATAGTTTGCTCAGTAATTGTGTTAGCAGAGATGACTTGTGTTTGTTGCTTGACATGAAAGCCAAATCCCACTGTTTCCATCACACTAAAAGGAAATGCGGCATCACTGTATTGTGGCAAATAACTTAAATCACGTGCGCGGTCTATATCAGATAACGTGGTTAATGACTGGCCTTTTATTAACACCTCACCACTGCTATAACCTTGGAAGCCACTTAAACATTTCATCAAGGTACTTTTACCTGCGCCATTGGGACCGATAATCCCCACCAGCTCTCCCGGTTGTATAGACAATGAAATATCAGTTAATAAATGTTTTGATCCCGCCTTATAACTCAGTTGCGAAACTGTCAATAATGCCACGCTCATACAAAACTTCCTTTACGCTGAAAGCGAATGATTAAACCAATGAAATAACAACCACCAATAAAAGAAGTAATGATCCCGACTTTCAATTCGTTAGGGGCAATGATCCACCGCCCAATAAGATCGCAAACGAGCAAAAAAATAACACCGAACACCGCAGAGAAAGGTAATAATGTTTCATGCCTAGGCCCGACAATCAAACGTACTAAATGTGGCACCATCAAACCAATAAAACCAATAGGTCCAGCGACGGCAATCGACATAGCCGTTAATAAGGTGGCAAACATCAATAATTTAAAGCGTGTCTGCTTAATGTTTAATCCCATACCATGGGCGCTTTCTTCGCCTAATGCGAGTAGATTTAATGCCCGACTTTCCCTTAACAACAAAATCGATACAATCACGATAATCGGCGCGGGCCAAATTAACTGCGACCAAGAACTACCATCTAACCCCCCCATCGCCCAAAATACAAATTGGCTCATTTCATATTGTTGCGCCATAAGAAGTAACCCCATTCTGGCACCGCCCAATAAACTTGATAATGCCAAACCGGTTAAAATCAAAAACAAGATCTGTGTTGAAGCATGACGCGATGCTAACGTATAAATTACTGCTGCTGCTGCCAATGCGCCCACAGTCGTAAAAATAGGTAACCATATAGGCCCCATAAATGAATAGCCCGTCACAATAGCCACCACAGCACCAAAACTACTACCGGCACTAACTCCCAATACATCTGGACTGGCTAATGGATTTTTGAATAGGCCTTGTGTACACGCCCCAGCCAGCGCCAACGCGCCACCCGCTAAAATAGCTGCGCAAGCACGTGGTAGACGGATATGTATAACCACAGCAGAGGCTAAAGGTTGTTCTTTCAGCGCGAGTTCACTGCCACCCACAAGATACGCTTTAAACAACGCCAAAATATCGACAATAGGAATATGAATAGCGCCGAAGCTGATATACAACAAAAACAAGCCACAGAATAACAACACAGAAAACAGTATTTGCACTGACGTAAGTCGATAAAATGGCATGGTTACTTCTTATATACGGAATGATTAATAAAACGGATCGCATCCACAAAGTACTGACTGTATACACCTCGCAACGCATGCGGCACTTGATAAACACGATTATATTTAATCGCATTCACGGATTGTAATGAAGGATCAGATAACACCTGTTGTTTAAATTGCTCTGCGGTATTTTCATTGCCATATACCCATTCAGGTATAAACAATACATCTGGGTTTAGCAAGATAATCATTTCTTTAGAAACAGGAACTTGGCCATATTTATCCGTCGCGTAATTTTTAATAATATTCTCCACATGCGCTTGTTCTAACAAACCATTCCATGAAGAGTTTTGGCCACTGGACGTTCCCCATGGGTTGTAATCCATACCAGTGAGTTTATGCTCTACAGGGATAATGTCTGCTTTTAAGCGTAAACGCATAGTGGCAACAATCTGCTTCGCGGCTTTATTACGATTAACTATCTGCCCAACCCGTAAAATTTCTTTCTCAATCTCTTGGATATTTTTAGGTGCTTGTAGACGGAAAACAGTAATTCCTGCTCTTTCTAACATACTGAGCTTAGACGCATCACTCCAATTAGCAGCGAATACAATATCGGGACGATTAGCGATAATCATTTCAATATTCAATCCCATTAACGGCACATTCTTAGGTAAACGGTCGATGATTAACGAGTAGTTTGGGTTGTTCGCCAGATCGGTCAAGCTCGACAATGCCGATTCATCAATTAGGTCTAATAACACCGCGTCGGTAAATAATGTTTTTGATGAAATCCGTTGTGGTGGTTTCTCGATGACAATGGGATTACCCAATCCATCCATCACTGTTAATGGATAGGTAGTATCAGCTAAAGAAGGAAAGGTAACGAGCAAAACGAACATATAAAAAATAGGCTTGAATCGAGGCCAAGGCATGGTAACTCCTGTAAATCGCGTACAAATTTAAACGGTTCACCTCATGTAAATCGTGCTCTTCGTATCTGACTCTGTGTACTTGCACGTCTATAATGCTAGTGACACAACACAGTGGCGCGCCCGTTACGGATTTTCACCGTATTCCGAAGATGGCGCGTATTGTACTTGGCTATTACATGATATGGTAGCGTATTCTAAATTTTGATTAAGCGATAACGGCATGACATTAAAAGCATCTGGCAATGTAGGTGAACTTTGCTACCCATTCATTTTTGAAGACAGTCCGTTATGTGACTTTGAGATCTTAACCGATGAGTTATGCACTTATACCGGATTAGCATTATCGCAAGTCACCAACACAGAAGTACGCGAATCACAGGAACGCTTACAGCCCAAAATTTTCAATCTAAATGGCTCTATACGAGGTAAATGTGGGATATTTGAAGAAGACATACAAGCGCTTTTAACCGATCTTTATCACTTTAAAGCCCAAGTCACTGATGATGCCAAACGCTTCGTATTACCAAGAGGCACAGGCCCTGTGATCCAATTGCACCAATGCCGAAGCTTAAGTAAAAAGGTGGTTCGCCAGCTAGTCTTAGTAGACAAAACAGGCAAGAAAATTCCAGATACCCTGCCTCGATTTGCCAATGCTTTAGCTAATTATTACTTTGCTCTGACCCGTGTACTTAATCAAGAAGCTGGCATCGAAGAACCAGAGTACGTGAGTGTTAATTACCCAAAACCAAGATGATGTATAAATATACTGAAGTCTAATGTAAAAAGTTTAAAGGCTACTTTTCTTGGCGTGATTTACCTGAATGTTGTGATCGATAGAATACATTTACTGTCTATTTTTGGATAGGTCGCCATATTACTGACGACCGATTATCACGAAGGAAAGTAACGCAAAGTCTATTCGCTTAATTACCCTTCACTATTTTTCACGTTTTACTCAGAAAGATCATTGCTGGTGCGCTGGTAAATCATTATTTTCATACGAATCAGCAAATAAATGATTACGATCACGATGCTTAGCTTCATCATTGCGTATTTTCACAATAACATCTCGTAGCATGGCATCTGAAGGTAATTGATAATAGTTAATGCCAATTTGTGGTGCAGCTACGTTTTCGACTTCACCAGCATCAATTTTATTAAGGTATTCGGTGTAACTTTTACATGCTTCTTCTTCGAAATAACCCACAACTCGATGCGCGACCTTAGAAGACAACACATAAATCAAGCTATACACCACAATAAATACAGCTTGGCCAATTAACACTAATGCTCGCTCAATCCAGCTTGGTTTGGCAATATCAATAAATATCATTAGGTGCATTCTCTCATTCTCAGCTTCATTTAGTAGTTCCTGGATCCACCCCTCATCATCTTTCATCCGGCGTAAAGCTTTTAGATGATTAAACATACCAGCGACCATACCGGGAACAGCTGCAATAGTTTCCAAAATTACAGCTCGTTTTGCGTATTTTTTTCCATAAAAAATATTTAAAAGAAACTTAAGGACCTGCGTAATTTTATACGCAATATGCTCATAGAATTTGGAGGCAGTTTTATGCTTTATTTCAAAATCAGACATGGCTAGAACTCTCTTTAATTTTATTTATGCATTTTAAATGCACCTTTATTGTTGCATTTAAAATACACCTTTTATTTGTGATGTTCAACTCTATTTTATAAATAAAATACAAGCATGTTTATTTTAGGAATCGCTTAAACTACAGAAGGGGAACAGCTAAGTAATAGGCCACTAATTTAGTATGAAAAAGGAGTAGAGAAAGAAGCTACATCACTTACTATAGAGATGAAATATTGTATTATGAATACATCTTTATTATCATTATAGGGTCATAATAAATAAATAAACTGGTATGAGCATGCAGCTAACAAATTTCACAGACTTTGGTCTTAGAATCCTAATGTATTTAGCTAAAGGGGACAGGAAGAAACCTATAAAAATAATTGAAATTGCCGAGCAGTTCAATGTACCACGCAATCACCTTATCAAAGTGGCAAACAAGCTCAGCCATCTTGGTTGGGTCGAAACCCTACGAGGCCCTCACGGCGGTCTGAGATTGTCAATTAAACCAGCCGATCTCAGCATCGGAGAAGCCCTTCGCGAACTAGAGAACTGCACAATGCTAATCGATTGCGAAGCTAATGTCTGTGCCCTGCGCAACGGTTGTCAACTGAAAAATATACTAGGCCTCGGACTCAACGCGTTCTATTGCGAGATGAACAAATACACTCTAGCCGATATAATAGCGGCGCCAACTGGCGGCAAAATCATCGAAATGCATAATAACTACATACGAGCAAGTTAAAGGATGACAACCCCTTAATGTTGTAGATAATGCTGCTTGATGAATTAACCCATTATTTAAGTACATTAACGTAAATCCTCCCGACATTATCGATAACGTTACACGTTAAGGCTTAGCTTATCGATGGCTAAATGAAACAGTTCATGTGTACGACGTTTTTCTTCTGCTGTGGGGCGGTTATCATTTTCGTAGATCCAGTCGCAAGATTTAAGAATACTTTCACGTTCATGAATACTGGTTTCTGATTGAGATTCTGAGGGTGTTGCCAATGCCGTTAATTCAATAATCAAACGACAATTTTTATAATTAAACGGGACGCGGTGAAAAGCTTTATAAGCATAGCTTATCGCTTGATTAGCCGCATTTTTTTGACGTTGTGCTTGTGCTTTTTCGGTCAGTATTTTACCTTCTTGTAGACGTTGCTGGATTTCGTGTTTGGCACCATCGAGCATCTTAATTTGACTTAACATTAATACATCTTCATTGGTGTTTTTACACAATGCTTGCGCACGTAACATCGAGGCATCATACAAGTCCGGAATACCACACAAGCCATATAACCTTGTAATGTTCAATTCAGTATAAAAATCCACAGTAGGTTTATCAGCAACACTTAATTTATGTACCACAATCAAAGCGTTTTTAATATCCCCATTGATATAAGCAAAGATACCAAGCCCAATTAACAAATTAAACTCAGCGATACTGTCACCTTCAGATTTCGCACTATACTCATGGATTTTATGCTGTGCTTGACTCAATAATTCATCGTGTTCTTGGGTCGATTCAGTATATAAACTTGCGAGTAAAAGTGACACATAAGTATTCATCGCAACGCCGTAGCTATAACGACTAGTACCTTTAACCTTAGTTATGAAGCGTTGAAAACCAGCTGCCGCTTTATCATGTTGCTGCAGTGCCGTATACAAATTAGCAAGTATCAGCTCACGATGTGGATTGGCAGGATTCACTTTATGCGCAATATTAAATTCACGAATGGCATCCGGTAATTTATCCCTAACCATCATGCAATTAGCAAGGCTTTGACGGGCAACAGGTTGACAGGGATGCTTGGTTAATATTGCCTTGAACACATTCTCAGCTTTATCCAAATCACCTAGCGATTGGTAAGTTTGACCTAAACCGATTTCAGACCAGATAGCGTCCGTTTCTTCACAGGACTTTTGATAAAATGCTAAGGCTTCATCATGCCGTTTTAAACGTAATAAACAATCACCATAGATACGATCTATATAATTAACATATTGTATGTTATTGGTGCGATAGTTATCACATAACTCCAGCGCTAATTGATAATCTTGATTATCCATGGCCGATAATAACGGGGCTATCACGGCTTTACGTACTAATACGCTTTCAATACGATGAATAAACTCTTGTGAGCATAAAGGCTTAAGCAAATAATCATCGGGTTCTAATTCAATAAAATGTGTAACGACAGAAAGTGAACTATCACCAGTAATACAAATAAACACTGTATTGGATGAAATTAATTTTCGCTGTTTAACCTCATCGAAAATAAGCGCGCCATCGATATGATGATTCATATTGTAATCACAGAGAACTACATCATACTGATGTTGAGATAACAAACGAATAGCTTTTAAACTGTCCGTAGTACTATCAATAAAGTCATTCGAAACACCAGCACTATTGAGCATCCAACGCATTAAAGAGATAATAGTGATAGAGTCATCAATGATTAAAAATCTTTTTTTATTTATCACCTTACACCCCCCAAATCCATTTGAAACATAGTTCTTATTAAGAATAGATCAGTGAGTATTTTACAGCAGAAATTATCATTAAAATGTTATGGTTACAGTGTTTTAAACATAAAAAACACTAGAATTAATTGATAATACGATATTAAAAAGCCAGCTTTCGCTGGCTTCTAATTTTAGCTCTGTATCTTTAGATCGAACGAAGCATCGTCTCTATCATTAATGCGCTTTATTTATAGCTAATTTCAGCCATTACACGTCGATTTTCTAAGCGCCCTTCTTTCGTACTATTACTGGCAACCGGTTGTTCTTGCCCATAACCTACCGCAGATACTCGTGAAGTATCAATTCCATACTCACTAATCAGGATATCACGCACTGCATCGGCACGACGTTGTGACAAAGCTTTATTATAAGCTGCTTCCCCACTACTATCAGAATGCCCTTCAATCACCACATCAGCATTTAAAAACTGCGTCATCAAGTCGGCAACGTCTTTAATTTCATTTTGTGAAGCCTCTGGAATGACTGCCGAGTTATTGGCAAAATGAACTTCAAGTTTCATCGATGCGGGTTGTTCCATTACAATTACACAACCATTTTCGTCAATAGAATCAGTCGACACACTATCAGGACAGTGATCTAGGTAATCAGGGATCCCATCGCCATCACGATCGAGAGCACAACCGCTATCATCAACATAAACACCACTTGGCGTATTTAAACATTGATCATTCTTATCAAGGATTGCATCACCATCGCCATCCAGCAATACCACAGCAGCAGGTGCTTTACTCTTACGACCAAATGCATAACTCACACCTACAGTAATTAATGAATCCCAACGTTCATCGTCCAAACTGTTAATCATTTTAGCTTGTAATCGTGCAGACCATTTATCATTAAAATGATAACGACTACCAACACCGACATTAAGTTGTGTTTCTTTGGTGTCATAGGCTCCTAAATCAAATGTGCCATGGCCAACACCTGCATTGATAAATGGTTGCCAATTCCCTATTTCAGGAGTGTAGTAAAGCCCATCAAGCGTATATTGTGCGTTATCTACATCACCAGAAGATCCGTCAATATCAGAGTTACCATAGAGGTAACTGACTTCTGCACCAAACTTCGGGCTAATGACGTATTCTCCACCAATAACCAATGCAGCGCCGTCTTCAACGCCTAGTTTTGAACCAAACATATGATAACCGACTGCGGGATTTAGATAAGTCGTACCCGCCTTTTCAGCAAGAGCAGGTTGCACAGATGCGACCATAGCGCACATAATCAAACTTAATTTTCCATTTATATTTTTCATTAACCTCTCCTTGTGTTTAAACAATATTAACTAATAGGTATTGAAAGTACATGGTTTTATTTAAAAATATTTTAAATATAGATAAGTATAAATCAAGTTAGATAAACGTGGCGCTCTGTGTCACAAAACAGTGAATACTAGAGGATATAAATACCAATATTGAATAGAATAATGAGGATTAACGTTCACACACAATGTTACTAAGTCGCCATACTCATAGAATGAGTGAATTGCTACTCCAAAATACATATTTTAATGTCCGAAGGTAAAATGTGTTTAAGCATATAAAATTATATGTATAATAATCGCCATACGAACGTATTAAATAGCACAAGATGGACATTATGATTAGAAAATACTGTAAATTTTCGATAAGTAACCCAAAACTCCATAAGGTGCATATTGCCCTACTAGCGTGTGTTGTTTTTTATTCAGCATATGAGTTATTAGAAAATCAAAATTTGATATTTACTTTAGGTTTTGTGATCATCGTTCCATCATTATTTATACTTGCGAAGTCAGCTGAGTACGCTAGAAAATATTTTCCTTAACCGTTTTGTAGGGCATCATTTAACACTACAACCTTCAACGACATTTTCATTAGTGATGAAGACGAGCAAGGCAAGAAGATTGCTCCCCTTGCCTTTCAATTACATCGATTACTATTCAATTTTCTGCTATTTTAGCTAGCAGGTACCCAACGATAAAATACCGTTGACAGTGGTGGTAATGTTAACCGCACTGACTCGCGAAGTCCCTGACTCTGTACTTTTTCACTCTCAGCACTGCTTACCAGCGGATAATTACTGCCAGCGTAGCATTCAGCATCCGTATTTAATAACAGTTCATAACGACCTGTATTCGGTACACCGAGACGGAAATTATCTCTTGGTATTGGCCTAAAGTTACTGATCACCAAGATACGTTCGCCACTCTCACTAATACGTTCATGTGCTAACACACTTTCGCCTTTATTATCTTGTAAACGCCATTCAAAACCCGCAGGGTCGCAATCAAGTTGATACAGTGCAACTTCCGCCTGATACAACAAGTTCAAATCTGCAGTCAATTGTTGCACCCCCGCATTGTTGGCATGTTGTAGCAACCCCCAATCCAGTTGTCCATCATGGTTCCACTCTCGTGATTGCGCTATTTCAGCTCCCATGAAGTTAAGTTTTTTACCCGGTTGACCATACATATAACCCGTATAAGCACGTAAATTAGCGAATTTTTGCCATTCATCACCGGGCATTTTACCCAATAAAGAACCTTTACCGTAAACAACTTCATCGTGGGATAAGGCTAATACATAATTTTCACTAAATGCATAAACTAACGGGAACGTGATAGTATCGTGATGGTATTTACGGTTAATTGACTCTTCCTGCATGTAGTTTAAGCTATCGTGCATCCAGCCCATGTTCCATTTAAAACCAAACCCTAAACCACCTAAAAAAGTCGGTTTCGATACCCCAGGGTATGCCGTCGACTCTTCTGCAATCGTCATGGCATTAGGAAAATGGTTATAAATCTCTTCATTCATCCACTTTAATACCTTGATGGTATCGTAGTTATGATTGCCGCCATCGCAGTTAGGGATCCACTCGCCATCATTACGCGAATAATCCAGATACAGCATCGACGCGACAGCATCAACGCGGATACCATCCACATGGAATTGCTCTAACCAATACAAGCTATTCGACACTAAAAATCGCCGTACATGATCTTTACCACAGTCATAAATATAGCTGTGCCAATCTTGGTGCCAACCACGTTTCGGATCAGGATCATTAAATAATGCCGTGCCATCAAACTGCGCTAAACCGTGATCATCTTCAGGAAAATGCGCAGGCACCCAATCGATGATAACGCCAAGTCCCGCTTGATGGCACTGATCAACGAAAAACTTAAAATCATCAGGGTGACCAAAACGACTAGTCGGGGCGAATAGTCCAATCGGCTGATAACCCCAAGAACCATAGAACGGATGCTCAGAGATTGGCATCAATTCAACATGGGTATAATGCATTTGTTGCAGATACGGAATCAGTTTTTCCGCTAATTGGCGATAATTTAAAAATTCATCGTTTGTATCTCGCAGCCAAGAGCCTACATGGAGTTCATAAAATGATAATGCTTGTTTGTGCTTTTCGGTGACTGCACGTTGTTGCCATGTATCATCCTGCCATTGATAACTATCTTGCTGATACACCAAGGATGCAAATGAAGGGTACTGCTCTGCATGTGCCCCCCATGGATCGGCTTTATATGGCAAGCTCTTACCATTACTATCCACAATGGCAAACTTATAGCGCTCACCAATGTTTAAGTTAGCAATGAATACACCCCATAGCCCTGCGTCCAATTGACGCAAGGCATGGTCGTTAGTATTCCAATCATTAAAATCACCAATTACACTGACTTTACTGGCATGCGGCGCAAACACTAAAAAACGCACACCCGATACGCGCTGACCGTCGAGCATAAAACTGACACACTGCGCCCCCATCTCTTTGTGCATTAGTTTTGGGGTATGTAATGTTTCCATACTTGGCATCAAGCCAGAATATGCTTCAAGGTTGTGGATCACTGCCACATTTGCAACCAACTGCATTAAAACTTCCTTTCTACTACGATTAGCTGTTCACTGCTTCGCGATGTTCAGCTTCATCACTGGCTTTTGCACGTGCAGCAGTCAACTCTGTAGCTAAATAATTAACATTAGGGCAGCTAAACATGTCATCCAATGTTACTGATAGTTTACGACGCCAGTTCGGGTATTCATCTACCGTTCCCGGTACGTTAACAGGCTTATCCATGGCTAGCCAATCTTCAAGCTGTAAACTTAACAAACTGCTTGAACCTGCTGCTAAATGTAATTGTAAGCTGTTACTCAGTGCTTGGTCCATAGGAACATAATTTGCATTGCGTCCCACAGACTCCGCCAGATTACCGTGCCACGACACACTATTGAGTATTTCTTGTTTCGATTTGCAGCGATCATCAAACAAACCGTCCAGCTGTGCTTGATCTGGATACAGCCCTATGGTTTGACCTAATTTAAGATCTTCACAATGCCAGAAGCCACGTAGTGTCGGCATGTCATGGGTACACAGTGTTGCCATTGATTGCGGTTGGTAATGGGCCGGTGAAAAATAGCCACCATCTTCTGCGGTTTCAAAAAAGAAGACTTTATAAGAATGAATTCCCGCGTCACTTAACAAGCTCACGATCTCATCAGGCACAGTGCCAAGATCTTCACCAATCACAGCACACTGATGACGATGGCTTTCTAACGCCAAAATAGACAGCATATCCTGAACCGGATAATACATGTAAGCGCCAGATGTGGAACTTTCACCTTTGGGGATCCACCACAGACGTAGCAGCCCTAATACATGATCTATCCGCAAAGCACCACAATGCTGCATGTTGGCACGTAATAATTGAATAAAGGCATCATAACCCGTGGCTTTTAATTGCGCTGGATTGAGCGGCGGCAAGCCCCAGTTCTGCCCTAAAGGCCCTAATACGTCAGGTGGCGCGCCAATGCTAACATCTTGACACAAAGTACCTTCATCAGCCCAAACTTCAGCACCACTATCAGCGACCCCAACCGCAAGATCACGGTAAAGACCCATGTTCATGCCTTGTTCTAATGCGAATTTTTGTACATCAGCTATCTGCTCATCCGCAACCCATTGCAAGTACATATAACCTTGGATAGCGGACTGGTTTTGCTTAATAAATATTTGTACTGCATCGCTATTAATATCACGCAATTCAGCAGGGAATACTTGCCAGCCCCACACACTTTCATCTTTATCATGTAGCTGTTGATGTAGGGCATCGAAGCTTGCTTGATGTAATAAGCTATTCCCACCTTTCGCCACGAATGCTAAGAAATTTTGTGCTCGAGTGCTATTCGTCGCCAAATGACGTTGTTGGAACTCGCTAAATAACAGCGGTAACACGCTCATTTTTAAACGTGAAACTTCACTATAGTCAACCCACTCAGTGGCACGAACAGCATGTAAATCTTGCTGGAACTCACTACTACCAACACGTTGTTGGGCAGCTGAACACAATGCAAATTCAGGCACTGCAGTCACATCTATGTATAACAGGTTTAACCAGCGACGTGATGACGGGCTGTATGGACTCGCGCCTTCGGGATTAGCTGGGAATAAAGAATGAATAGGATTTAAACCAACAAAATCACCACCACGCGCGGCAATATCAGCCACCAACTGTTTCAGGTCACCAAAATCACCGATACCCCAGTTATGATCGGTTTTCAAAGTATACAGCTGCACACTTGGGCCCCAAGACTTACTGCCTTGTTCAATCGAGGGTTGTTTGTAACACGCTTTGGGCGCAATAATCAGCGTCATTTCGTAAGCCGATTTACGACGACGGCGTAATACCTGTAATTTGTGATAACCCAAAGCAAGATCATTGGGTAACGAAAAGGTAAGTACCCCGCCTTCGTCACGGGTATCGGCAACAATTTGCGATTGCAGATAACCTTCAACAACCTCACCTTGTTCCGTTTCGAGCTGCCAGCTAAAATCACTAACTCGCGCGCTTTGACCCAAATTCAAATCAATATGAATAGGGTCACCATCTTTAACTACTTTTACAGCCGCTAAAATTGGCGTTTGGTGCTTTTTATCAGCTGACGCGAGTAGTGTTTGTTCCGATTGCGTATCGTAGCCTAGCGCAGCTAATAAACGTGTTAGCGTGTCATCGGAGACGACTTCATTGTTACCCCAAGCATTGGTATAGCTATCTGCGATACCTGCTTGTTCGGCAACTTTTTTCAGCACATTACTTTGTTCCATTTTATCCTCCATGAATACTTAACGACTAACCGCGTTTAATTGCCAAATGTTGTTAGCATAATCACGAATACTACGATCAGAGCTAAACTTACCATTACGTGCTGTATTTAAAATTGCCATTTTAGCCCAGCCCTGTGGATCACAATATTGCTTATCAATACGTGCTTGAGCCTGCTCATAATCAGCGAAGTCCGCCAATACGAGATACGGGTCACCGCCTTCTAACAGGCTATGACGTGTGGCATTCAGTAACCCAGACTGACCTGGCGTAAATTCATCGCCCGCCAGGAGATCCAGCGAAGCACGTAATAAGTGATCAGTGTCATAATAATCGTAAGGGTTATAACCTTTAGACTGTAGTATTTTCACTTCATCAACGTTAAGACCAAAGATAAAGATGTTGTCATCGCCCACTTCTTCACGGATCTCAACATTGGCACCATCCATCGTCCCGATCGTCAACGCACCATTCAGTGCCATCTTCATATTGCCGGTACCCGAGGCTTCTTTACCCGCCGTTGAGATCTGCTCAGATACATCCGCTGCCGGGATAATAATTTCAGCTAAACTGACGCGATAGTCAGGCAAAAATACTACTTTTAAGGTATCACCAATTCGCGGGTCATTGTTAATCTTTTCTGCGACCTTATTAATCGCAAAGATAATTTCTTTAGCTAACTCATATCCTGGTGCCGCTTTTGAAGCAAAAATGAACACTCTTGGTTGCATAGTGAAAGTGGCATCGTTAATTAAACGATGATACAAAGATAAGATATGCAGTAAATTAAGGTGCTGGCGTTTATATTCATGCAGACGTTTTATCTGTACATCAAAGATGGCATCAGGATTAAGGGTTATATCCATATGTTCAGCAACCCAATCTGCTAGACGTTGTTTATTGGCTTTTTTAACGCGCATAAAATCAATTTGGAATTCACGATCATCCGCAAATGATTCTAGCTGTTTTAGCTGATCTAGATTTTTGATCCAACCCGAACCAATTTTGCTGCTAATTAGATCGGACAGTAGTGGATTACAGAACTTCAACCAACGACGTGGCGTTACACCGTTAGTCACGTTATGTAATCGTCCCGGGAACAACTCATTAAACTCGGGGAATAAATCACGCTTCACTAACTCTGAGTGCATAGCTGCGACACCGTTAACGGCATACGTACTGGCTACACATAAATTAGCCATACGAACACGACGTTCACCACCTTCTTGAATAATTGAAAGCTTACGTAACTTATCCACATCACCCGGCCATTTATCTGCAACAGCCCCCATTAGACGTAAGTTAATATCAAAAATAATCTCCATATGACGTGGTAACAACGTCATCATCAAGTTCTCACCCCAGGTTTCCAGTGCTTCAGGTAACAAAGTATGGTTGGTATAAGCAAATGTTTTTGAGCTAATCGCCCATGCGTCATCCCAACTTAGTTTATGTTCATCAAGTAAGATGCGTAATAACTCAGGAATGGCAATCGTTGGGTGGGTATCATTAAGTTGAATAGACTCTAGCTTAGCTAAATCCATAATCGAATGACCCGCGGCTTTATGACGACGTAAAATATCAGCCACAGAACAAGCACAGTGGAAGTACTGCTGCATCAAACGTAGTTCTTTACCTTTGTCATGATTATCATTTGGGTATAGCACTTTGGTGAGATTACCGGCCTGAATATGGCTTGCTTGTGCTGCAACATAATTGCCTTCATCGAAGCGGTTCAAATTAAACGGCGCTGGTGCACGACATTCCCATAAACGCAGTGGATAAACAGAATTATTATTGTAACCAACAATCGGTAAATCCCACGCCATGCCTTCTACTTGTAAACCCAGAACCCAACGACGTTGACTGATACCATCACGATCTAAATACTCTTCTACATGACCATAAAACCCGACGTTTTGCGCCAGTTCAGGGCGAATCACTTCCCAAGGGTAACCAGTTTCATCACGCCATTCATCCGGTGCTTCTTGTTGACGACCATCATTAAAACTTTGCTTAAATAAGCCATATTCATAATGTAAGCCATAACCTACCGCAGGATATTCTTCCGCTGCCAGTGAATCCATAAAACAAGCGGCCAGACGACCTAAACCACCATTACCTAATGCTGGATCACGCTCTTCTTCTAATAAATCAGTGAGATTTTGACCAAACTCAGCCATTGCTACTGTGACTTGTTCATACAAGCCCATGCTAATAAGGTTATTACCAGTAAGGCGGCCAATAAGGAACTCTAATGAGAGGTAATTAACGCTGCGGGCATTTTTTATCTTGGTATCTTGTTCTGTCGCAAGCAAATTCATCGTCGTTGTTTCAGCTAGCGCATACTCCATCGCTAAGCGCCACGTATGTGCACTCGCTTGCACTGGTAATGTCACTAATTTTGTCGTTAAGTATTTATTAACGGCGGCTTGGAATGCTGTTTTATCAAAGCTTTTGTTTACTGTCGATTTCATCTTACATCCTAATGCTAATGCTACAGGTTCAAAGTTAAAACTAAATAAATTTTCAATGAGATGAATCTTGCCTTAATGCGTAAACAGCAACATCCTCCTGCATCGATAAATTAAAGGAGGAGTGGTTTAGGCGTAGACGCGTCTATTTCTAGGCTGGCGTGCGGGTCGCCGTGATAGAGTTCGCAGTTTATGGGGGAGGATGAACGAATTTAAGTGATTTTAGTCGCATTATCACCACATCTAAATGTAACAAAATGAAACAAGTTATAGCCCTATCACCGTTTTTAGCATCTGATTTAGTTATTATATAAGTATTGATAATAAAAATAAAAATCAGCAAGACCCGACCTTGCCTTTATACTCTGACAAATAAGAACAGCTTATGTGGATAACATCAAAATTAAATCGCCCAACTCGCTTACACAATTCAATCTCTCGCACCCGTATTTTAGGTCATCTTCAAGACGCAGCATTTAATAAATTAGTCTTATTTCGTTCACCTGCAGGTTATGGTAAAACCACCATGGCAGCACAATGGCTCAAAGACAACAACCAAGTAGGTTGGTTTAATATCGATGAAACCGATAACGATACATTTCGTTTTGTGAACTATTTTATTCAAGCCATTAATAAAGTCACTGAGCAAGCCTGCATCAATTCTCAAGCATTGGCCGAACGTCGCCAATATAGCTCGCTGCCGAATTTATTTAGTGAACTGTTTGCCGAACTAACAAACTATAAAAGTGAGTTTTATCTGGTCTTAGATGACTATCACTGTATTAACAATGATGAAATCCATGAAGGCTTACGTTTCTTCCTTAAATACATGCCTGCGAACTGCACGCTAGTCGTCACTAGTCGTACTTTACCACCCCTGAATACCGCAAACTTGCGTATTCGCGATCTGCTTATCGAACTCGACAGTGAGTTATTAGCGTTTGATGACCAAGAAATTGTACAATTTTTTGAACAACGTATTGGCTTTAACATGAGCGATACTGAGATCCAAAAATTACAACAGAAAATCGAAGGCTGGCCATCGGCATTACAATTAATCGCCCTGCAAGTAAAACAAAAGCAACACAGTGTGGCCGAATCGACGGAGTGGATCTCACAAATCAAGCAATCCCACCTGTGGGACTATTTGGCTGAAGAAGTATTTGATTTATTAGATAAACCCTTACAAGTATTTTTAATGCAATGCTCAGTCTTTACCATTTTCAATACCAGTTTAATCACTGAGTTCTTTGATAATGAAGCGGCAAACAACTTATTAGAATCATTAGATAAACACGGGCTATTTTTACACTCCCTCGAAGGCGAACAGAATTGGTATCGGTTTCACAACTTATTTTCTGATTTTCTTAAACACCAACGCCATACCAAGCTTGCACAGAGTAGCAAGCAATTACATAAAGACGCAGCGCGCGCTTGGTTAAAACACGATAACCCCCAACAAGCACTGTTTCATGCCCAACGTGCTAAAGACAGCACGTTAACCGCCGAGATCTTATTAGCACACGGTTGGCACATGTTTAATCAGGGTGAGTTAGCCAATTTAGAAACCACCATTGGCCAACTGCAACCGGATACCTTATACCAAAGTCCCCACCTGCCGTTATTACGTGCTTGGTTAGCCCAAAGCCAACACAGTTATGATCAAGTTGGTGATTTACTCGCGCAAGCATTAATCGAATTAAAACAGCGTAATATCGAGTTAACCTTAACCCAACAAGGCGAGTTTAATGCCCTGCGTGCACAAGTAGCAATTAACCAAAACACCCCAGAACTGGCATTACAACTGGCTGAAAATGCCCTGGAACAGTTAGATCCCCGTAATTATCGCAGCCGAATTGTCGCGACCTCGGTGATTGGTGAAGTCAACCATGTACTCGGCCACTTAGACCGTGCATTGGCCATGATGCAACAAGCAGAGCGCATGGCGCGCCAGTACCATGTTTACCCGCAAGCATTATGGTCGCTGTTACAACAAAGTGAGATTTTAATTGCCCAAGGCCATATTCAATCCGCGTTTGAATTACTCGACAGTGCAGACCAATTGGCTGACAAACAACATCTTCAGCAACTGCCCTTGTATGAATTTTTACAACGTATTCGTAGTCAGATCTATTGGCGTTGGAATCATTTAGATCTAGCAGAAGAGTTCGCCCATAAAGGGTTAAATGTGTTACCTAAATATTGTCAGTCTAAATATTTACAATCGTATGCCATCTTAGCGCGTGTACACATATCCCGTGGAGAACTGGATAAAGCAGGTCGTTATATCGACTTGTGTGGCGAGCTTATCGAACAGTCCGATTACCATGCAGACTGGATAGCCAATGCTAACTTTTCGCAATTGTTATACTGGCAAGCTAAGGGACTGAACAGTCCAGTTGAGCAATGGCTGCAACAAAGCCAACCCGTCGCAGACAATGCCTGTAATCACTTTACGCAGAGTCACGGTCGTAATCTGGCACGCGCTTATATGTTAACGGAGAACTATAGCCAAGCACTCCAGATCCTCGATCATTTACAACAGGCGGCAACGCGTCATCAACTGGTTTTCGAACAGCAAAAAAATGCTACCTTGGAAGCTGTGTTCTACAGTCAATCCGGTGACCAAACACAAGCGTTAGACAAATTACAAACCGCACTGACATTGGCAAATACCACCAGCTCAATTTGCGATTTCTTGATTGATGCCAAAGTGATTGCAGAATTACTTAACGGCTTATTGAAACAAGGTAATATGGCCGAGTTAGAACGTTATCGCGCTGAAAAGCTACTTGCTGAAATGTCGATAAAACGTCACAACCGCGCGATTTATTTTGATAAAGACTTTGTGCATAAGCTATTGAACAATCACAACCTGCCAGAACTGATCCGCACCAGCCCACTGACACATCGTGAATGGCAAGTGCTTGGCTTGATTTATTCCCGTTACAGCAATGAGCAGATCTCGATAGAGTTAGATGTGGCTTCTACGACCATCAAAACCCATATTCGTAATCTGTATCAGAAGTTAAATATTGCCAATCGTAGAGAGGCGATTGAAACTGCTGATAATTTATTGAAGATGATTGGCTATTAGTACTAGCGAGAGATGACTTACATGCTAGCAGTCGATGTCAATATCGTACTGTTAGCATCGAACTATTAGCAGAGCAGCGTTAGCATTTTTTCTATGGTTGTTAAACTAATCCCCCCCATCAGCTCAGGATCTGCTAGCGCATAAATATAGCCGTCAATCTCACTGTAATCCAGTTCATCCCGACACTCTATAAAATTAGCCCAAAGCTCTAAATCATCTGCCGAGATCACGCCCGACATATACTTGGTTAATACTACAATCAGCGCGTGACTATCGACGCTAATCACTTCAAAACTCGGATCCCAACCAAACTTAGCCAGAGCCATAACCGCAGCGTCTCGCTGTTCACCAAAGGCTATAATCTGTTGCAGTGCTTGTTGTCTATTCATTATTACAACCATTCTCTGTGCTGATGACATGTTAAATACATGCTTTCTGATGGGCGTTAATGTAAACAATCTAGCGGGATAAATAAAGGCGAATATTAATAGTCTCTAGCGCGGTCGAATTAGCCATGAGTCGGCAACGTTACGTTTTATTTTTCTAAAGTTGACTTCAAGTTTTGGTACATATTTGACCACCTAACGGTAATAATAATCAATATCACATAGACTTGTGCAACTATTTAGTTCATTAGAGTGGGGTGATGGGGATACTGTTGTTGGCTCACGCAGAGTTATCTCTGATGGACTTGTTTGCTCCTATATAGCTGATATTGGAGTGATGGAGGAGTACAGAGGAAAAGGTGTAGGAAGCGCGCTGATGCGGGAAACGTTGAAGCATACTACACTTTATACCAATTCCTTCAAAGGGTGTAATTCGCATTACTGAAATATGGTTTAATTGAGATTAAGGCGATCTTTAATTTCCATTCCGAAATCAATAGCACGACCACTCTCATCTATAATCTCAACATCAACCGCGCCTCCAGTACTATGCGGAGGTATATTAATTGAGCCATCATGATTTCTGACAGACGATACCAATTTTTCAGTTTCTATGTGAATATCGGAATCACTAAATGACGGAAACTTTTGCCTAACTCTATTAAGTTCCTCATCAAAAAGTTGCGACTGTACAGATAAACTTCGTAAACCCTCATACAAACGCAGAAACAGACCTGTTGGTAGCAAGGACTGGACTTGAAGCAACCGCTGATAAACTCCGATGCGGATCAAACAATAATCCTGCTCAGTTTCAGGACATTCAGGTGGTGGTCCATAATGAATCCCGCCGCTATAACTTGCTGGGTCTGGTTTATAGCATTGCTAGGCTTTAAATTTAAACGCGACCTTAAATAACTTTAAAATCAAGATATTACACACTCCACCTAGCCAAGCTGACCACTTTATTCCGCAATAATTGAGACATCTTAATGTAAAAATAGAGTGCAAAAAAAACCAGCGGACAGTACGTCTTTATCAAATAAAGAGTACATCATCTGCTGGCTTTCGTTATATAAAAACTATTACAATGATACTGTTACATAGCGACTGCTAAGGTATAGTTATTAACGTTTAAATCAGGTTCGCCTTAGGAATCAGTTAGATTTATTTATTAATTCAGGTTCAAATTCGTACTGAGCATAACGGGCAATACAAGCATCTAATAAATCTTCATCATCATAAAATGCAGATACCATGTCAACAATTGTATGTAATGCATCTTTATCTTCACTATGAATAGTAAACATCATCGTTTCATCACCAAAAGTCAGTTTTTCTAATAAGCTTGGGTCCTTCTCTGATAGCATATTTTCTAACAGCAACGCCCAATCTTCACCATCTCCTAAAAAGTCATGAGTTTCAAAAGCTTTCCATTTTAAATCACTTAGCATCAAGCTATGGTCGCGTTTGAAAGTTGAAAACAAAAATGGATAGTAAACATTTGCTTGCTTCATAATATCTCTCTAATATGATGGGAATTGTCACTGAATAACTTCTCCGAAGAGATCAAGAAGTTAAAGTATCTTCAGCCTACTCTTTGTATTTAAATTAAATGATAGGTGCATCATGTTTTGCCTTATTACCGTTAAAAACAGCATAGTGAAACACAGCTATTTATGATATTTGTGAGCACAGAGATGACATTAACGAAAGTGACGAAGTAAGAAGAATTTGCTGAAGCACATTAATGTAATTCCTTGTACTGACAAAAACTTAACGCAAAAAATAAAACCAGTGGACAACGATTTCTTTATAACAAAGAATTAATCATCCGCTGGCTTCAATGCTCTCGATTTCATTACATAACTTTCGTTATATAAGAAGCATTACAAAATGAGTTAACCCTACCCTTTCACACCACCTGATGTTAAGCCACCAACTAACCAGCGTTGCGCCATTAAGAATACCGCCGTGATAGGTAATGCAGATAACACTGCCGCCGCGGCAAAGTCACCCCACAGGTAATTTTGTGGATATAAATACTGTTGCATGCCAACAGCTAAGGTGTAGTTATTCACATCAGACAATAATAACGAAGCTACTGGTACTTCTGTTACCGCTGCGATAAACGCAAGGATAAATACTACAGCCAGAATGGGTACTGACAATGGTAACAATACCAAACGGAATGCTTGCCAAGGCGTTGCACCATCCAATGCAGCCGCTTCTTCTAATGAACCATCAATCGACTCGAAGTAACCTTTAATTGTCCATACATGCAGTGCAATCCCCCCCAGATAAGCAAAGATGAGACCGCCGTGGGTATTCAACCCTAAGAAAGGTACATACTGGCCTAACTTATCAAACAAAGCATATAACGCCACTAGCGCTAATACTGCTGGGAACATCTGGAAGATCATCATCGCTTTTAAAATAGTGTCTTTACCTCCAAAACGTAAACGTGCAAATGCATACGCAGAGGTGGTCGACAACGCCACAATCATCACCGACGATATCGCAGCTACTTTTACCGAGTTCCACAACCATAACAACACTGGGAATGGTGGCGGTGTAATACTGCCATCCGCATTCGTTACCGAGAAACCTAACGCTAAACGCCAGTGATCTAATGTCGGTGATGTCGGAATAATGCCCCCCGTCGCAAAGTTACCTTCACGCAACGAAATTGCCACTACCATAACCAAAGGGAAAATAATCACCACCAGCAGCGCACATAGAGCCAAGTGGGCAGCCCACACGCGATATTTTAATGATTTACCTTGTACCATAGCCATACTGTTACTCCTCATATTTTGTAGGTTATTGCTGTCGATTACTTTTCTGACAGCTTGGTGAAACGTAAATTAAAGAGCGCTAAACCACCCACTAACAAGAAAATAAGCGTTGTAATTGCACTGGCTAAACCAAAGTCTTGACCACCAGCACCTTCAAAGGCAATACGATAGGTATAATTGACTAACAAATCGGTATAACCCGCCGGTTCACTGGTCCCAATCATGTTTGGTCCGCCCTGTGTTAACAGCTGAATCAATACAAAGTTATTAAAGTTAAACGAGAAGCTGGCAATCATTAACGGCAATAATGGTTTCATCATCATCGGGAACGTAATGTTCTTAAAGTTTTGTAACGGTCCTGCACCATCAAGCGCCGATGCTTCGTATAAATCATCCGGTATTGATTTCAACATGCCCATACTTAAGATCATCATGTACGGGAAACCGAGCCAAATATTAACCATTAATACCATGGCTTTCGCTGAAATAGGATCCGAGAACCAACTTGGCGACAGACCGAACATGGCTTCTAACACCATATTAATTTCACCAAAGCTTTGGTTGAATAAGCCTTTAAAGATCAGGATAGAAATAAATGACGGTACGGCATAAGGTAAAATTAACAGCATGCGGTAAATAGCACGACCACGTAACGCTTCCCACTGCACGATACTGGCAAGTACTAATCCGATGATCACCGTGGCAACCACAGATAACCCAGAAAAAATTATCGTCCAAAAGAAAATACTAATGAAGGGTTCTTTAATACCGTCATCTTGCCAAATACGTTCAAAATTGGCAGTACCGATAACAACCGTAAAGCCAGGTGATAATGGGTCGCCAATATAGTTACCTTCGGCATCAATCGTTTGATAAAAACCAATGTCCATATTCGGGATCAATACCGTTTTATCTTTATTATTGATTAACGTAGTCCCGTCGCTTTCTACACTGTAAAGCGGTTGTACTGCGGCAAATTTACGTAATCCGCTCATGCGAATTTCATTACCATTAGGTAGTACTAAATCCACCGAGTTTAACGTTGCACGGTTTTTGATAATTTCTTTTATTTTCGCTTTGCTGCCAACAACGTCATCCACCGCTGTAAGCACTAAACGCCGGGTTGCTGGCTGCGTAAAATTTATCTCATCAGTCACTAATAATTGCGCACCGTCTTTAATCGCAAGACGATAACCATTTTCACTGCGATACAAATCGAATTTATAATTGCCACCGCTTTGATAAGTACTATCAAGTAACACTGACTGCGCGCGTTCAAAAGACAATTGGTTTTTAGCGCTGTAATTGGTAAATGCGATACCCACCGTATACACCAGCGGAAAAACAATAAACAAGAGCATGCCTGCAACACCTGGATAAATATAGCGGTGCGCGTACGTCTTTTTACTACCAAAAATATACAAAGCTAACGAGGTCAAAATAAGCGTTAATACCGCAAACGAAGTTTCACCACGTGAGTACATCAATACCGATGCATAACCGTTCATTAACCCAATAAGTGTGAGAGTGCACCATTTAATAAAATGCGGAGAAAAAAATCTAGAATTGACTTGGTCGCAAGTCTGTTGAGAGTCTGGTGTATCACCCAGAATTTCAGCTACTTTAACAGTCTGCATGGAAAAACCTACCTCATAATACCAATCACACTAAACAGATGATCATTTATTTAATGCAACGGATATAAACAGCAAGAGGAGAGATAATCTATCCTCTTATTTTATAACTTCCTATCACTACAACAGGAAGTACTTAAAAACACTATTTAGTCATCTGTTTCTCTGCATCACTTAATGCATCAGTAATAGATTGACGACCATCGACAATGTTAATAATCGCGTTTTTAGTCGCGCCCCAAAATGCATTCATTTGTGGAATATTCGGCATGATCTCACCGTTCATCGCATTATCCATCGTAGCAGCAATACGGCTATCACTCGCTAACTGTGCTTGGTATGACGTCAATGCCACCGCCCCTAATGGTTTGTCGCTATTCACTGTAGCCAGACCTTCATTGGTCAATAAATAATTTTCAATAAACTCAACCGCTAAATCTTTGTTTGGTGACGCAGTGCTAATACCCGCCGTTAATACGCCAACAAACGGTTTAGAGTGATTACCATTAAATCTCGGCAACTGAGCAACGCCATAATTAATCTCAGACTTGTCTATATTGCCCCATGCCCAGGGGCCATTAATCGTCAGTGCTACATTACCTTTGATAAACTCAGACTCTGATACCGAGTAATCCATATCCGGTGAAATAACCTTATCGGCTAATAGTTTTTGTACTAACTGCATGCTGTTTTTAACGCCCGCATTATTCACACCAGCATCTTTTACATCATACCCGCTGGCATTCACTTTAAAGGCATAACCACCGTCTGCCGCCATTAGCGGCCAAGTGAAGTATGGTTCTTTTAGATTCCACATAATCGCAGATTTACCTTCGGCTTTAAGCTGCTTGTCTAATGCTGCGACGTCTTCCCAATTTTTGGGTGGGGTTTTAACTAAATCTTTATTGTAGATAAGTGATAACGATTCAACCGCCACTGGATAGCCGATATATTTACCCTTGTATTTAACCGCATCCCAAGTAAAGTCAATCATGCTATCTTTTAACTCTTTTGATGGCTTAATTTCAGCTAATAAACCCGCCTGAGCATAACCACCAAAACGATCATGTGCCCAAAATACGATATCTGGACCATCACCTGTAGCAGCAACTTGAGGGAACTTGTCTTGTAAGCTATCTGGATGCGAAACCGTCACCTTAATGCCAGTATCAGCTTCAAACTGCTTACCCACTTCAGCAAGACCGTTGTAACCTTTATCACCGTTAATCCAAATCGTTAACTGGCCTTCTTCAATAGCAGCAAAAGCAGAAAAAGAGTTCATTGCAGTTAGTAGTGCTACCGCGGTTAAGGTTTTTCTCATCACTTATATCCTTATTAAATTAGCTTTCAAACTTACCAGACAAGTTGTCTGCGTTGGAGGATATAGTCATCCAAAAGCCCTCGGCTCACATCATCCTTTATCCTACGCCTAACCCCTGCAAAGCCAAAAGCGTGAACTTGAACGATTAATTTTACTTAGTTGGTTAATAAAGGCGATAAAAATGCGATGGTTCGCACACTAAAACGCGATCAAGTACCTATTTGGAGTAGTAATTAGACAGCTATTGTTAAAATGTGATCCATGCACTCCTCCTATCTTCTACACCCTAAAAGTTTTTGCCAAGGATGATGCAGTATAAGGACATATAAAACACACTATCAACATCGAATAATGCTGTGTAAGATATTATAATTAATCATAAAAAGGACTCACGAGATGGCAAATGTCACGTTAAAAAATGTATGTAAAGCATATGACGATGTACTTATCTCTAAAAACGTAGATCTCGAAATAAACGATGGTGAATTTGTGGTTTTCGTTGGTCCATCAGGTTGTGGCAAGTCAACCTTACTCCGCTGTATTGCTGGCCTTGAAGATATCACCTCTGGTGACTTATTTATTGGCGGCAAACGTATGAATGATATCGAACCCTCAAAACGTGGTGTAGGCATGGTATTCCAATCTTATGCCCTTTACCCCCACTTAGATTTAACCGATAACATGTCATTTGGCTTAAAATTAGCGAAAGCAGATAAACAGCTAATCAAAGATCGCGTTAAACATGCCGCTGACATTCTGCAACTAACACCATTATTAGATCGTAAACCGAAGTCCTTATCCGGAGGTCAACGCCAACGCGTGGCGATTGGTCGTACTTTAGTATCACAACCAAAAGTATTTTTATTAGATGAACCGCTGTCGAATTTAGATGCGGCGTTACGTGTAAAAATGCGCATTGAATTAGCCAAACTACACAAGCAACTGGGCTGCACGATGATCTACGTGACCCATGATCAAGTTGAAGCAATGACTATGGCCGATAAGATCGTGGTACTCGACGGTGGTGATGTGGCCCAGGTCGGAGCACCATTGGAGATTTATCATTACCCTAAAAATATTTTTGTTGCAGGTTTTATTGGTTCACCAAAAATGAACTTCATTAACGTGCATATCCAAGCTGTCGAAGCCGAACGTGTCGAAGTACTGTTACCGAATTGCCAGAGTATTTGGATCCCGGTTGACGGAAAAACGGTGAATGCCGGTGATGAAATGATCCTCGGTATTCGCCCTGAACACTTAGTACCAGTTGAAGACGCTGATATCGTCATTACGGGTGAAACTATCGTGGTAGAAAAACTGGGTAATGAAACACAAGTCTATTTGCACATTGAAGGCTGTGACGAAGATGTAATTTATCGCGTCGCTGATACTCTTTCGATTGATGCAGATGAGAAGCTAGATATTGGTATTCCAGCACACCGCTGCCACTTGTTCCATAAAAATGGTTTAGCTTGCCAGCGTTTGTATAAAGAAACGACGCGTTAGCCGATACTCCCCCTATCAACGAACGAGTTAGCTAGCCTCGCTAACTCGAAATATCCCTTCTGTATTAGCACTTCAACACCCTCAAAATATGCTTATGTCCATTTTCCATATATTCTCTCATACAAAAAGTGTGAGTGACGTTCAGATAAACCAGCGAACAAAAACAGATACTTCCAAAGGGTAATAACAAATGTTTGCAAAATGTTATATAAATGTGAAATGGATGAGGGAAAGTATTAATCGACCAAGCAATTATGGTGAAAGCACTTCTATTTACCTCATCCGTGACATATGGTTTACAAAGTTTCTTCAAACTGAGACGTTTGTCAAAAAACTTATTTCTCAATCGCCTTTTCAACAGAATTTATTAGACAGCAGGTACTTAGCTTGAATTTATTTAAAAACTTAACGCTATCATTTAAAATATCAAGCCTTGTCATTGTGTTACTGTGTTCATTGCTGTTTATTTCTGTCAATCTCATCGTCAATAGTCGAGCCGTGGTTGAAAACATCGTCTTAGATTCTGAAATTAGACAATTTTATTCAAACATTAACAATAAATGGAAAGACATTCTCAAAGCCTATAAATTTTCAGAAGATATGGGCATGAAGTTCTCAGCAAGAGCAGTGGAACAAGCACAGCTAGAAGAAGCCACCACTAAAGTTGAAACGCTGATTAACGATTACGTAGCCAGTTTATTGACTGCGAACACAACGCTTGAAAATGAATGGAATTCGGTACTGAAACTCACTCAAGAGGACGGCGTATTTTATACTCGGGACCAACTTGTAAAGCGAGCTGAACACCTTAATTCATCACTAGCAACATTAACCAATGTTTGGCTAACCAAGGCAACGTTTGTCGTCCGAAAAAAAGCAGAAAAGGCGGCTAACCTCGCTTTTCCACCAGTTGTTGAAACCATTGAAGCTATCAATCTGATGCATGACGAATTAGTCAGCATACGGTCAGAAAAAATTATTACAGCTCAAAATAAAATTGTTATTCAATCGACGACTCTAGCAATCAGCATCTTCTTTATCGTTATTATTATGTCCTTCTTAATGCTTCGAAAACTGAAGAGAGATTTACAATCCATTGTGTCAGTGACACATTGCCTAGCCAAGGGTGACCTTAGTCGAACGCTCGAAGCTGGAGACGATTTGGACGAAATTAGTGAAATAAAAAGATCGGTATTCAGCATGACTGACAACCTGAATAATGTTTTTAAGTCTGTCACGTTACTCGCTAACAATTTAAACAAGTCGACCGATGGCCTGCTCAGTGACAACAAGCAAAGGATTAATGAAGCAGAATTCCAGCATTCACAAATGACCAAGCTTTCTAGTTCCGTCGACGCGCTTTATTCCGTTTCAACACAAGTGTCTGAACATGCAGACGACGCACTGACTAAATCAGATAATGCGATTGAATCGGCCAAAAAAGGGAAAACAATCGTCAATGAAACCATTACGTCTATTAAAAATTTAGCAGACGAAATTGAAAATTCAGTCTCTGCCATTCAGCAACTGGATACCGAAGCCGACAGCATTACCAGTATCCTTGAGGTCATCAAAAGCATTGCCGAACAAACCAACCTCCTGGCGTTAAATGCAGCCATTGAAGCGGCTCGTGCTGGTGAACAAGGTCGTGGTTTTGCAGTAGTTGCTGATGAAGTCAGAAATTTAGCGAAACGGACTCAAGATGCGACAGCTGAAATCCAATTAACACTGGAAACGCTTAAGAAGAGTACCCTTGTCGCCGTATCAACCATCAATAACAGTCATACCAAATCACTAGAAAGTGTGGAGCATGTATCGAATGCTGGTAACGTGATAGATGAAATTAATATGTCCGTTAAGCAAATTAAAGACATTGCCAAAGAGACATCGGCCGCGTCATTACTGCAAACTAACACACTTGATGAGATCCAGACCAATGTTAACGATGTCAATCAAGTCACCGAGGAAAACACGACTCGCGCCCAAGTATCCATGACTTCAGCATCTTCACTATCAGGTCTTAGCAAGGAGCTAATCAGTTCGATCTGTTACTTCAAATTAAAGTAACTCGCCAGCAGCGGAAAAATATTAAAACTGAGTACTTACCGTAAACGGCAAAACGCTTTAGAAGGACGACTCGGCTCGTTTTACAACAAGTTGTTCTTCATATCATGACATCAATATGACAAAAAAATGCCTAACAGCTTTCACTGTCAGGCATTCTTATAATTCGGGGTTTTTGCTGCAAACAAAAATTCGTCCCCTTTTTAACTATCTTGCTTTCTACTTATGCCAGCTATACGCGAGGTATTAGAACCAAGCTTCAACTTGCATACCTATAGTATAGTCGCTATCGCCTTTACTTGATCCCAAAGTCGTCCCTTCATCATCTGTGATGTATGACGCGAATACGCGCAATTCAGGTCGAGCCCAGAAACCTTCCCCCATTGACCATGCTTGTGCAATGGTTGCTTTACTACCACCTTTATCTGTAGAACCTTGTGATTCAGAGAACACACCTAATTCCAAAATAGTTTTCATGTTCTGATTCCATTTGTACATCGGACGTACCACAGCACTGAGCAGCTCATGCTCTTCTTTGACCAAGCCTACATCAGTAGAATTTGCATACATTAATTGGTGACCCACTTCGATCTTATCGCCAAAACTAACCACACCCCAGTTAATCACGCGGTAACCCGTCGCATCGTTTTGTTTTCCTGAACGGTCAAACCAAGCACCACTGCCTAAGTCAGACATTTGAGCACCATAAGAGCTGGTACCATATTGCAATACGGTTTGGTTAAAACCGTTGCTTAAGCCCTGCTGTAAAATAGCCGTTAACATCACGCCATCATCAGCCTCTAGAGTTTGTTCTGCTTTTTTATTGGCAAAATTATAAATCGCTGCGACTTCTAAATTTGCACCACTCCATAATTCAAGGCCAGAATAACGAACATCAAAAATATTACCATTTACCTTAGAATCATTAGACCATGAGTGGTCTTGAGATAAGCCATTCGAACTTTTTTGGCTACCTTCATCGAGCATCCAAGCTGCAGACAATTTACCAGGACCTACTGTTAAGTTTTCAATACCACCACCAGCACCCGCAGAGGTATTTAAGTAGTAAAAATCAGTAATATGAATATCTTTACGTTGGTAATAGCGTTTACCCGCCCACATAGTTGCTTCTTTATCGCTCGCAATCAGTCCCGTCGCTTGTACGTTAAATTGAGCCACGTTGAAGTCACCGTCTTCCCAACCATTATTACCAAAATTGCCCTGCGCGATCATTGCGTCAACAATCCAAGTTTGCTCTTCCATTCCGGTTATTTCTGGTAATTCTTGACGGAAACCAAACTCAGCATAAAGATCATTTTCATTACCTAAACGACCAATTTTGTTTTTTTCAAAACTAATGTTTTCGCCATTATTACCACTAATACCAGTACCAGCTCGCATGTAGCCATTAAAATCAACAGCGCCAGCTGCAGAAGAAAGTAAGGCTGCTGATACAGCAATCGCAACACGATTTAAGTTTTTCATATAATCTAAATCCTTGAATGAGTTTGGTTTCATTTTTCGAGCCGTGACCAGGATAGGATTGGCTCAGAAGACAAATTCATACTAAAGAATTTTCAAATAACTGACCTCCTCCACCCCTCGTTTAATTAAGGAGGATGAAAAAGGCTGAGAAAAAAATAAGTGGCCTATTTTTATGAGGAAGATCACCAAAGCAGGGCGTATTTACATGATTTTAAAAGCATCACATAAAAGACACTGTTAACTGGATCATGTTTAATCGTCTAAATCGCTATATTAGCGCTCTGAATTACATAAAATTCAACTCATTTAATAAATGTGATCTAAGCTGCAAACTGAATAATTAATAAATTAATAAATTAACAAATTAACAAAGCAACTGTGTTCTTTGCAAACTGCGAATTAAAATTGCATTTTGCGAAAATTAATTCTTAAAATGCGATTAATTTAACAAATAAAAAAACAACAAAAAAATAAATCTATGTTTTTAAAGTACAAAAAAGATGGCACAAGATATGCGATAACAACAGTACCAATGATATTTACTATAATACTTCGCAATCAAGGGACTGCTTATGAAAACATGTCAGTACAAGACACTATTATTAATGTCTACCTGCCTTTATAGCTTAAATGCTATCTCGGCGCCTTTTGCTAGTTGCCCGACTGAAGCATTTTTATCCCAATACAAACATGGAAAAACACATTATAAATCTGTAGACCTGAGTTCAGGTTTAATCACAACGCTACAAACCGATGATGGCTTGGGCTCTGATTCGATTAATGCGATTGCCTTCAATAACACAGATAAATATATCTATGGTTTTGACCGTCATCAACTAGCAATAGTCAAATTTGATAGCGATTTTAAAGCAACCGTTTTAAACTTTACTAACCCACCAAACAATAACTTTTTTGTCGGTGATATAAAAGATAACAAGTTCTATTTCTATCGCCGCTACCTTGGCCTTTATTACACGAATCTAGACAGTAGTGCACCTGACTACCTCACATTGACAAAAGTAGTGGGATCGAATAAAAGTATTCGAATTGCTGACTTTGCATTCCACCCTATCGATGGAAACATATACGGAGTAGAAGGTAGAACGGGTAACTTATACCGTATTGACCCAGCAACAGGTGTTGCAACCAATGTAGCCTACACAGGATTTAAATCCCCGCGTAGCGCATTTGGTGCAGCTTATTTCGACTCTGCTGGTTATCTTTATTTCCTTCGTAATAATGACGGTAATATTTACCGGACTGACATTACAGATCCAAACAATATTACTGGCGCATCCGTGTATTTTGCTAAAGCCTCAGCAAGTAACAGTAATGACGGCGCTCGTTGTTCAGAAGCAGCCGTTGTATCAACGAGTACAGATTATGGTGATGCCCCCGAATCATATGGAACAAGCTTAGCGGTAAATGGTGCAAGGCATCTCATTGACTACAGCAATTATATACTTGGAGACCTTGTTGATGCAGAAGGTGATGCTAACGTAGCACCCAGTACAGATGATGCAGATAACCTTGCAGATGAAGATGGTATTCTATTTCAAACCTCACTTATTACAGGTCTAGATGCTCAAATCAATGCAACGATCAATGGTAGTCAAGCAAGTGCCTATTTCAATGGTTGGTTTGATTGGAATCAAGATGGCGACTTTGATGATGCCGACGAGCATGTATTTAATAGTTTGCAGTTAGATTCAGATTCACATAATCTCGCTTTCACCGTACCAGCAACCGCAGTAATCGGTAATACGTGGGCGCGATTCCGTGTCGGAGATCAAGATAATATAACCAGTGGTGGTGGTTACACAAATGGTGAAGTCGAAGATTATCCGGTTGCCATTGCAGATGGTAATACCACCAGTATTTATTACCCAGGTGAAGATGAGTATGTAACTCTGGCTTACGAAGATCGCTGGCCAGAACAAGGTGACTATGATTTTAACGATGTCGTTATTTTTTATCGAGTAGTGCAGACCGTTAAAAACGGTGAAGTATCTCGTATCGATATAGAAGGTGAACTTGTCAATTATGGTGCCTCATATTCCAACGGTTTTGCAGTCCACTTACCCGGAATACTACGTAGTAATGTTGATCAAGACTTATTACGCGTCAGTTTTAACTCTGTATCAGCGTCTACCGATGGTGTTTTAGAAGCGGGCCAGACTGATGCTGTCGTTGTTATTTCTGATAACTTAAAAACAGAATTCACTTCCACTTGTGGAGAGTTCTACTTTAATACCGAACCTGCTTGTATGGGCAACACGAGTATCTTTACATTCGAAATCAATATCCCATTAAATAGTCCAATTGATGTTGCTAGCATGCCAGACATGCCACTGAACCCCTTTATATTTGGGGCCGAAAATAGTTCCAGAAATGATTTCTTTAGTGGGCAAATTGGACGTGATTTAGAGATTCATTTACCAGATAAACCTCTCACGGATTTAGGTAACAGTGATTACTTCGGACTTGGTGATGATGACTCAAATCCACCGACTACCACATTCAGAACCTCAACCAATTTACCTTGGGCTACTGAGATTGGTAACACAGAATGGAAAGCACCACTCGAAGAAACAGATATTTCTTGCGCCTATCCTGAGTTCAATAACTACATCATCAGTGATGGCGTCAATAACGAGTTTTGGTTTGATAACCCCGATTTTCATAAAATCGTAGATTAGGAACAGATCATGAAATTTATTAAAACACTGATTATTTGTAATATTGCCTTTATTTCTGCTTGTAGTGATAGTGGAAGCGACACTCCAACGGGAAATATAAGTAGCCCCACAGGGAATGTTGCCACTCCTGCAGTCGATGGTCCTAAACTAGAGTTACTCTCTGACGATGATGGCTTCATTTCCACCGAGAATGATGACCTCAAATTACAGGATATAGTGGCACCAATAACACAAAAATTCACTGCAGCTAAATCGCAGCAATTAACAATAACATCACAGGGCGGTAGCGCTTGTCATATCAATATATACACACAATATAATAAAGTCTCAGGGCATAAATTCGCCCCTAAAGTCGGCAGCAGAGTCCTGCAAGTGTATTCAGAAAACTGTGCATATTCAGGCTCAATCTACCTGCTAAGTCATCAACATAAATTATTAATCGAGGTGATTAACTTAACCCAGGAAGACACAACCAGCTATTATGAGGAAACAATACAAGAGACGCCTATTGAAGTTGCAATACTATAGCGGTGCTATCAGCACGTTAATTGAATTCCAAAAGTAATGTTCCAGCAAAAACCACCACACAATATTAATTGGTGGTGGTTTTTATTTATCGCCAAAATTCATTTCAGTTTATATAACGAAAAACAGTCTCCTCTGTCCCAACCTACTATTTAATTTTCCATAATCAGTCACAACCACATATAATGAAATAGATTTACTCATTCAAAGGTCACTTAAATGCGTTTAACCATTTTTCATAAATTGTTTATCTCTTTAATGCTCATTAGCTCAATTATGATGATTGGCATGGCATTGTTGATTAACAATAGCTTTCAAAATGGTTTTCAAAGTTATCTGAATCAGAGCGAAATTGAACGCATTGAAAATATGGCTGAAAATATATCTGAGAATATCAATGATTATTATTCAGAGGACCAAGGCTGGCGCAGGCTACAGCAGCAGCCCCAATTATGGAGAAGACTATTAAGGAGCATTGGTGAGCATCCCAGCAGACCAAAAGACGTCTCTAAAATGACATCCAGAAAAACCAGAACAAATTACAACCAACTTGAAGTTCGCCTTCATTTGCTCGATGTAAATGGCAACACGATTATCGGCGACCCTAAGAATTTTCATCGTTTACATTCAAATATACAAATTACTAAGGTTGCGGTCACCAAAGATAAGCAAACCATTGGTTGGTTATCTATTCAACAAAGAGAACACATTAAAGGTCATTTAGCCGAACGTTTTTTAAGGCAACAACTGGACAACTTTTATTGGATTGCCGCTTGGGCCGCTTTATTTTCCTTTATCGTTGCTGCGTTATTAGTTCGTCATTTTTTAAAACCGTTAAAAAATTTACACTCGGCAGCTAAATCACTGTCTAATGGTAATTTTGATTATCAAATTGACGTGCGCGGTAAAGATGAACTCGCCGAACTATCACTCGCATTTAATTTATTGACCACCACCTTAAAGACTCAGAAATTATCGCGAGAACAATGGCTCGCCGATATTTCTCATGAACTGCGAACACCGATTGCCGTCTTACTCAGTGAAATAGAAGCCATTGAAGACGGGCTCCGTAAACCGGAACCTAAATATATTAAGTCATTACATAATCAAGTCATTGCCCTAACCCGTCTAGTGGATGATTTATATTCACTATCACAGTCTGACACTGGCGTCCTTATCGATAAATCACACAATGTCGATATCACCAATATCATTAACAATATAGCCAATCAAAACGAAGTACGTTTAGCTGACAAGCATATTGCAATACAAAGTTTATACGATCACCATCAACCGATGTTATTACATGCCGATGCCAAATCATTGGCTCAGCTTATCGGAAACCTACTCGAAAACAGCTATCGCTACACAGATCAAAATGGGCACATACAAATCAACTTACAACAAATCAACGACAACATATTATTAACCATTGAAGATAGTGCACCCGCTGTACCTGACGCAGCATTACCAAAGCTATTTGAACGCTTGTACCGCGTTGATAAATCCCGCAGTCGTGCCAATGGCGGTTCCGGCTTAGGTTTATCCATTTGTGAAAACATCGTCAAAAGGCATAACGGTCATATCAGTGCACAGCATTCCGAACTTGGCGGCTTAAAAATAGCGATATCACTTCCGATTAAGGACAATTAACCCATGACCAACTTAGCAAAAAAAATACTTATGGTTGAAGATGAACCTTCCCTTGCTATCGTATTATGTGAATACCTCGCCCAGGCAGGCTTTCAAACCCACATCATTGATAACGGCCTCGAGGTTATTGACTGGGTGAAACAAGAAAGTCCTGACCTACTGATCCTTGATTTGATGCTGCCTAATCGTGACGGTTTAGATATTTATCGTGAATTACGTACTTTTAGTCAAGTCCCAGTCGTCATGGCAACTGCTCGTGTGGATGAAATAGACAGATTATTGGGGCTTGAACTCGGCGCTGACGATTACATTTGTAAACCATATAGTCCACGTGAAGTAGTCGCGCGTATCAAAAATGTATTACGTCGCACTGTAGAGGCAGCTACACCACAACAGAATGGCTTGGTTATTAATGATCAACAAATGAAAGTCGCATTTAATGAGCAAGAGTTAACATTAACGCCCGCGGAATTTCGCTTACTGAGTTTCTTTAATCAGCACCCAGGGCAAGTATTTAACCGTGACCAACTCATGCAAAAAATTTATGCTGATAATCGCTTAGTCACCGATCGGACCATTGACAGCCACATTAAAAATTTACGTAAAAAGCTACAAGATGCAAATCCAGACGGTGAATACATCAAATCAATTTATGGGGTTGGTTATAAGTTTACCTTGTGATTATCCCTACTTTTTAAATTACGATTAATCTCCATATTTTCTCCATAATTCCTGCGCATTTGTTGCTTATAGTTACCCCATCAACAGATTAACTCACACAGAGTTAATCTGCTTAATACTAACAACAAGCAACAAAGTGAGATTATGATGAAAAAAACATTCTTTATTACCGCCGCCTTATTAACAGCGATGACAACCACAACGTTTGCTTATGCAAATTCAAATAGCGATAACAATCAGCGTCATCACGTGTCTTTTGAACAAATGGACACCAACAACGATGGTAAAATTTCCCGTGAAGAAGCAACCGGCCGCCTAGCCGAGAACTTTGATAAATTAGATAAAAATGGCGACGGCTTCATTACCAAAGATGACCTACCAAAACGTGGTAAACATCATAAAGGCATGATGTTCAAGAAAATGGACACCAATAATGACGGTAAAATTTCAAAAGAAGAAATGAATCAATACTTTGATAAATTAGACAAAAATGGCGACGGCTTCATTACCAAAGATGAACTACCAAAACGTGGTAAGCATCATAAAGGCATGATGTTCAAAAAAATAGACACCAACAATGACGGTAAAATATCAAAAGAGGAAATGAATCAATACTTTGATAAAGTAGATAAAAATGGCGACGGCTTCATTACCAAAGATGAACTACCAAAACGTGGTAAACATCATAAAGGCATGATGTTCAAAAAAATAGACACCAACAATGATGGTAAAATATCAAAAGAGGAAATGAATCAATACTTTGATAAATTAGACACTAATAGCGATGGCTTCATCACGAAAAAAGACATCGCTACGCAACATAACAAGCGCTAATGAGTCAAAAATAATTCATCCCTACATACTAAAATGCCTGTAAGTTTTAACTCACAGGCATTTTTATTGGTCGTTGACATCTTTTTAACCGGAAAGTTAAAATATAATGTTAACTCGATCATGTTTATTCGTGTAGAAGCTCCTTTTAACAGCCTGAATTACATAAGATAAAGCTAATCTATAAATGTGACCTAGCTAACAAACTGAGTGATTTATGTCAAAACCTTATCCCCTTGGTGCGCACTTACAACCAGCCAACACTTTAACAAAGCAAGGCTGTAACTTCGCAATATACGCACCAGACTGCCGCAATTTGCAATTGGTATTGTTTAATGACAAAACACAACGTAGTTTCACTATCGAAAAAAAATATGCGGATATTCACCATATATTTATCCCTGGTGTCACCGCGGGACAAGAGTATGGATTCTCAGCTAATATTGACGGGAAAGACTGGCTATTACTCGACCCTTATGCAAAAGCAGTCAGCAACGCGCCTTATTATCAGCCTCCTTATGATGCTGAAAAAAGTTGGCTTCTAACCAAAGCGATTGTCATCGACAACGCGTTTGATTGGCAAGGTGTCCCCCAGCCAGATGTGCCCCTGGCAGAGACATTATTGCTAGAAACGCATATCAAAGGATTCACTCAATTAAACCCCGCTATTACCTCGGCAGATCCTGGAACTTACCAAGCGCTCGCCGATCCGGCCAATATCACATTATTAAAACAACAAGGTATCACTAGCGTACAACTATTACCTGTTGCAGTTTGTATGCATGAACCGCACTTATTAAACCAGCAAGGTGTAAATTATTGGGGTTATAGCACCCTAGCCTTTATGGCGCCAGACCCTCGCTTTGCTAGCAAAGATGCTGTAATCGAATTAAAAACGGTGATCAGAGAGTTACATAAACACGGCATCGAGGTTATCTTGGACGTGGTATTCAACCACACCGCAGAAGGTGGCAAAGATGGGCCAATATTCAATCTTAAAGCCTTGGATCACCGTTATTATTTACGTGATGAAAACGGCCTGAGAAACTACACGGGTTGTGGTAATAGCTTGGATCTAACCCACCAAGCCAGCCTTAATTTAGTCATGGATAGTCTACGTTATTGGGTAACTGAATATCATATTGATGGCTTCCGTTTTGATTTAGCCGCGACACTTGGCCGTAATGGCGACCGTTTCAATCAACAAGCACCATTTTTCCACGCTGTTGCGCAAGATCCTATTTTACAACCAAAAAAACTTATCGCCGAGCCGTGGGACATTGGTCCTGACGGTTATCAGCTAGGGTATTTCCCAGATGGCTGGAATGAATGCAATGATAAGTTCCGTGATACAGTGCGAAGTTTTTGGCGAGGTGATAACGGTTATCTAAAAGATTTCGCGACGCGAATCATGGGCTCTCGCCACTTCTTTAGTGGTGGACGTTGGCCACACAAACTCCCAGTAAATTATATCGCTTATCATGATGGATTTACTCTGCAAGATTTAGTGTCTTATAACGATAAGCATAATAACGCCAACGGTGAAAACAACCGCGATGGTCATGGTGACAATCGCTCATACAATTGCGGTATTGAAGGTAAAACAAATGATTTAGCTGTTATCGCTTTTCGTGAAAAACAAAAGCGCAATCTGATCACCACGTTAATGTTTAGTTTTGGAATTCCACATATATTAGCAGCCGATACAGTTTCTCATACACAAGACGGGAACAATAATTCCTACTGCCAAGATAATGAGATCAGCTGGCTAAACTGGGACATGGACGAGGTAAAACAAGATTTCCAAGATTGGTTAAGCAAGATGATCAAAGTACGCAAGCAATACATGCTACCGTTCATTAATGCGTTTACGGGTGATGGCCGTAATGGCCACCGTATTCATTGGTACTGCAGTGATGGTAGTACCATGCAACAACATGACTGGGAGCACCAAAGCTGCATGGGGTTACATCTAGGTCTAGGCACTGATGGCGATGAATTATTATTATTATTCAATCAAGTCGATACTCCAGTCGACTTTAAACTGCCTAATGTACCGCCAATTTGGCATCGTGTTTGTGATACCAGTTCGATTCAATTAGCCGCTCTGAATGTAAATGATCACTATCAATTATCAGGCCGTTCTATGGTGGTATTACAACGCAGTGGACTTGATTCCATCTAATGCACTAACGCGTTTAATTTCTTGGGGGGTAAAGTAAACCTCCCGCAATTGTGTAATTTCCCGCTGTTGTTGCTCACTAGCGCTATCATTGTCGTTATTATGAGTAGCGCTAATAATTACAGCAAGTTGCTCTCTGTATTCGTCTAGCTTGACTTGCCACTGCTGACGCTTTTCATCAAGCTTCGCTAATCGGTCAGCCACTTCGGGTGAAAATGACTGTTGAGTGAAGTCTTGCAATTCAGTCTGACTCGCCCCTTGTTCTTGCAGCGTCTTATATTGATCTCGATATGTGTTTAGTTGATTTGCATTACGCTGTTGCGCCAATAACCACTCAGGTGCCGCAGCATCGAGTTCTGCTTTTGCCGATTGCTTTTCGGCAGTATCTAATTCATTATTTTTATTAATCATAGCCAGACTTAACATGTAATCTTCGTACTCATCAGCTTGACCAAAAAATGCATCAATCACATCACTATCAAGATAACTAGCCCTGGCATCAAGTACCATTTCACGGGCTTGAACAACATTTTCTAATGCATACTCACCCGTATTATTTGGATCAATATTCTGTTCAAACTGCTGCTTAATTGCCGAAACTTCATTAAGATACTGTAAATAACCCGTTAATATCTCCACGCCTTGTGTCAGTGCAGGATCAACGAGTTGCGATGTAAGGCTGTGTTTAATGCGTGTAACTATAATGTCTAAACTTTCCTCACCCATAGCTGATAGGTAAAAGTCGAATAAATGCTGAATTTTTTTATTAATGATCAGTTCCCCACTTTCACTAACATCAAGCGTTAATGGTAGCGTTGAACCTAATAATGAGCTTGGTAGTAACAAAGGTATTGTCTTTGAATTAGATGTCAGTTCCTGAGTATCAGGTTCGTCAGTTGCATTAACCAATGCATTAATTTTTTCAGGTTTTAATGGGTAGATATTCTTATGTGGCACGACAATTTCTTTCTCTACGACTTGCAACTCTATTATAGATTCATGTTTTGAAGCAACAGATTTAGCATCGCCTTGTAATAAGTAGACTGCACCACCTGCAATAGCAATACCACACGATAACGCAGTGACTACAATAAGTGAGTTTGGTTTTACTGACATAATAAAGCCCTACTTGGTTAAGCACTATGCTCTATTCACAGCGCTTAACCCCATGTTAAAAATAACTATTTATAGACCAGCGCTGGTTAGGCGTTTAGCATGTGCAGCATATAAAGGTAATGGACTTGTACTACCTAAACCACGTAGACCAAACATACCATTGATCTCATCAGCATGATTCATAGTATAATCATCACGGATTACTTTACCTAAATGTGTCGAACAACGACCCACAACACCATCATTTTCTTCATCAATCGTTAAATAGGTAACAGCAAGTAAACCATCAGCAAGGTCAATTACATTTGAGTTGAATAGTGGATTGTATGTGCCACCCCATGAATAATACGACACACCATTCACATTATGGTCACCATCATTAACTGAATAGTCATACACCCAATTTGGCCACCACCACGAACCTGCGTTATAACTTGGCGTTACTTTACACTCACCTTGTCTTAAACCTTCAGGATATTTGGCATTGAAAATAGCCGCATCTTTAGAATTCAAGGCTTCGAGTGAACCCATCGCATTGGCTTGCTGAGCATTATTACCAGTTACAATAGATAACAAGCTTGCGACAGCATTACCAATGGCCATCGCTGGACCTTCTAATGGTGAGTCTTTAATTAAATCGGCAGTACCAGAACCACGATGTGGAGAACCAACAGAGGTAACCGAAGCCACAAGTCCAGGTCGAACAGAGGCAACATAACGTGAATCAATCCCACCTTGAGAATGACCGATTAAGTTAAATTTATCCGCGCCAGTAATTGCTCTCAGTTCCTCCAAATAACTGAGTAACTGTTCGCCACGTACTTCGCTGGTATCATAACCACTGACTTGTGGTGTATATACTTCAGTCGCGCCAACATCAGCTAATGCCCCCTTCACACCATAAAAATAATCTGCTAACACACTATCAAATCCCGCCAGTCCATGTACTAATACCACCGGATATTTGGTTTTACCCGAGGTATCAGCTTGAACAGGTGCGACGATGAAACACAAGGCTCCAACTAAGATAGGGAGTAAAGTCCGAGTTTTTTTTAACATATCTAATCCTTTATTTTTGAGTTATCGCAAAACAACGCACCCGATGGTGACAACCTGTCTCGATTTGAGTGCAGGAAAGTTATAACGCAAAAAAATAACAGGTACAACCAGATTGAATCTGATAGTGTTATTCATCAAACTAACAGGCGTAATGGAATTAAATGGGAAGTTTAAATTGAAAATTTAGCATTAATAATCACAATAAGAAGAAAATGAAACATAAGACGCCAAGTTAAAGGGATTCACTGCCATTCAGAATTTCGTATCATTAATTTTATGGTCTTGAATAAGTCATTGTTAATAAATAACATTGTTGTGAAAAACTAATATTTAAATTAAGTTTCATTTTTATAAAAATATTTATATTTATCAGACCTAGATCATACTAAGGTATGGCTTGAACGTTAAGCAGAGCAAATAAATTAAATTTACATGGATATCAAGTTGGCACTTTATTAAAAGATGTAATCTTAATTACAGCAAATAATCGACGAAAAAAAACCAGCAATATAATCGCTGGTTTTAACTGACAAACAACATTAATTTATAGTACAAAATTAACGAGGGTAGCTATTAATAATCATGTTATCGAATATCAATGTTTATTGATCGCATCCCACATGCTAAGTACCAGCTCTTGTTTCTGAGGGGTTAACTCATTAGCAACAAGTGCATCTCGCAAACTGTTCACGACCTGAAATTTAATGTCGTGGGGATAGATTTTACCTATATTTTCGCACTTCGCTGTTGCGAAAGTGACGTGGCCATGCAAATATTCAGCCGCAAATAGTTGATCCGACGTTCCTTGTTCTACAAATCCATCAAGCTTTTCCATTAGCTTGCTTTGATAAGTAGCTTTAGACAATGATTATTCCTCATACTCTGGGTTGGCGACACGATACATGATGTAATCACGATAACCTGTAGTTACACGAATAAAACCTGATAATGCTTGGTCTAATTCAGCATCCCCTGTGTCTACAATTAAGGGACGCCCTGCTAATGCCGACAGCTTCGTTTTGGTTGCCAGCACAATAATATTTTCTTTGCCGATTTGTTTAATCAACTGCGGCGACAGTTGTTGATTACCACGTCCAAAAATATGGCCCTGACCACCAATTAAGGTCATCACTAATTTGCAGGGTTTGTCTTCCGTCAACGCGATTAACTGCGCAGCCGTTTGGTCCGAAGCGATCAATTTATGCTGATGCACAACATCAACACCTAATAAGGTATTATCCAATCCCAGTTCAGCCATGGTGAATGCCACCGTAGATCCGGAACCCATAATATAATATTCATCTTCCATATCTGCCATCACATCAGCAGCTATGTCTGTTAGCACTAATTCATCCGACTCAATACCACCCATTTTCACGCTTTGTACATACCGTAAATCAGACGGCACCATCATCTCGCCATAACGTTTCGCTTTTACTGTACCTTGACGAAATGCGACTTCGTCAATATCCATGACATCAGCGTCAGCCAAGGTAACAAGTTCGCCTAAGATCAGTCGACGTACAACACAACCTGCAGCTTTAGGGGTTACACCATAAACACCAGAATGGATTTTACAGCCCGCTGGCACGCCTAATACGGGGACGGTATCGTTAATGGTGGCGCAAATATCACGCGCGGTACCATCTCCACCAGCAAACAATAACAAATCAATACCTTGCGTTAATAATGCATCAACTGCCGCATAGGTATCTTGCTCGGTTGTGACATCATTTTTAGGTCTATAAGCAACTTCAACATTAAGCCCTAGTTCTAAACTGCAGCGCTCGCCCATTTCGCCACCCGCAGTCACAACTGTAAAACGCTGAGCAAGCTCAGAAAACTGGCCTAATGCTTGTAACATACGATTATTCGCTTGCGGAATAGCACCTAAACTAAGCGCTTGCAAGGCAACATTATCACTACCTTTTAGTGCAACACTACCACCAACACCAGCAGCTGGATTAACAATAATACCCAGTTTAAATGGCTTAGCATTCATACATACCTCGATAATCAAAATCTGCTAATGTTAGCGGTTTGGTTTTGTAAAACGCTTGTAGTGCAGCGACCAAAGCTTGCGTGCGCGTTGATAAGCCTTTTTCGAAATAGATTTGTACTTGCTTGTGGATCTTGTGCTGAAAAGCCAATCGGTCAATAACAATATCAGATAAGTTATCTACACTGACACGATACTTAGCACCTGCAGCAACACAAATAATCCATTCAATCGCCTGTGGCACAATTTCTACTTTTTCAAATTCAGCTTGCTGCTGCGCATTACGACCATCAGCAATATACCAGTAACCAAAATCCACCAATTGATGACGTGCTAATCCCGCCACTAACCAATGCGAAATTTCGTGCATGCCACTGGAAAAAAAGCCATGGGCAAAAATAATACGGTGATGGCCACAACTTACATATTGTTCAAAATTAGTATTCATCGGCATGTATATGGGCTCATCATCACCTTTGACTAATTGAGTATTAAATTCGCTTGAAAATGTGTGGTTAAAAATACGAATCAAATCTTGATACTGATGCTTATTGTGTAAATCGTCTGGTAAACAATCTTGTAAGTTATTTTTTAAATCGTCTTGCATACTGCGCCTAGCTAATCATTAAATCGCTGAGCACGCTATCAACAGCAGGATTATACCTCTATAGTAGTGGTATGTCCGCTAATATATCGCACTCAAATTGGTAATTTTCGCTAGTAGAATACTCTTTTACGCGATATTAATCTAATACTGTTAACGAACTTAATGTCACAATACCAACACGTCCAGCACTCCCCCAACTGGCTTCAGCCGTCAGTAATAATTGCTGGTCGCCTTGCCAAAGAATACTTTCCCATTGTCCGTAAGGCGTTAGGTTAAAGCGCTTTGCAACATCCCAATTCAAGTCTTTATTTTCAACAGGAATAATCCAAATGAAGGGATGTTTGTAAATCATATTGCTATCATAACCAAGTAAAACCAGCTGGCCTGTGTCAGCATTATAATCTGCCGCAGTTATCAACCCGTCCACATTCAGTGTCTGGTCTGGAATCACTGGGATTACCTTATCACTTGCTGTACCGCTAGTAATCTCAATTAAATCTAGACGATACAAGCGACTTTGAAAGTTCGTCCAATTTTTGCTTAAAACCCACAGTTCTTCATCAACCACAGCCGACGCCTCACAATCATAATCATGCATATACATGGTTAACGCTTCTTCAGGTTTATCCGCCATTGAAAAACGAGTGGTGTTAATCGCAGCAATACTTGAACCGTCCTCCGCTGTCATAAGTACATCAGTATCTATGTTAATAATGGTGCGACTGTCACGGGTTCCTTGGTTGTTACCGCAATCCATAACAAATAGATTACCGGAATCTTGCGCTAACGATTCCCAGTCATAGCTGATGACGTCATTGACATAGACCTGTTTAATAACCTGCCCTGTTTTCTCATCTATTTGATATAAATTAGCACCGTCCCCACTATCATTAGCCGTCCACGTTTGCCCGCTAAATTGAGCCAGCGAAGAGCTTTCCTTCACACTATTTTGTAGTGATGTTTGAATTTGGATCTCAAGTACAGGATAGTTTTGCAGAGGTTTTGACCAATAAAAATGGCCTACGACAGCAACAACGCCTGCAATCAATAAGCCCCACACGACTATTTTCAATGTCAATTTCAATGCTGTCATAATTATTCTCTGCTATTTCCTGTGATATCAATGATCGAACTATCTAAAACCTTCATTTTAAAATAAAAGTACAATTATATATACCCAAGCTACTTCAAAATACACAATCAGCAAATCGAATGGAGAAAATATTCAAGGCATGAAGTCGAGGATACCTTAGTTCGGCTTGCCCTGCTCGTCTCTGGTATAGCATCAGAGAAGTAACTTGGGTATAGCATTGATAATAGTCCTTAATATTATAAAAAATCATTTTATAATATTAAAAAAAAATAGAATGCATTTATTGCCTTTAAATTAAAATACTTTAAGCGTACACTTGTAAGCCTAAGTGATAGGACAACTAACGAGGATGATGTATGCCACACAGTGCTACACCAACAATAACGAATATAGGCACGGTAGCCGCCCCTTATAGTGTAAAAGAAGAAGCCGCGAACACTTGGTCTCATATCATAGGTGCATTACTGAGTATCGTCGCGCTTATCGCACTATTAGTACCCTCAATACAACAAGCTGATCCTTGGCGTATTACCAGTTTTAGTATTTATGGCATCTCGATGTTTTTATTATTTTTTGCATCAAGTGCTTACCATTATGCAACGGATCCAGCGACTAAAGCAAAATTAAAAACTCTCGACCATTGCGCTATTTTCTTGCTAATAGCTGGGACTTACACCCCACTATTGCTCATTGAGTTGCGTGGTGTATTAGGCTGGAGTATCTTTGCTGTGGTCTGGTCAATGGCGATATTTGGTATCATAGCTAAAATCTATTGGGCTGAACGATTTAAGAAGGTATCGCTGTTTTTCTATCTTATTATGGGTTGGTTAATTGTTTTTTCTGGCGATGAATTATTAGGTAAACTCGCCACCGGCGCACTGTATTGGCTGATTGCCGGTGGACTTGCTTATTCAATTGGCGCGATCTTCTATGCCAATAAACGTATTCCGTATAACCACGCTATTTGGCACATATTCGTGTTACTCGGTAGCGCTTGCCACTTTGTGACAATTTACCTTTATATACTGCCAGTAAGCCACTAACCCGATGAGTTAACTAACCAGGGTAATAGCAATTTCACAACTTGCCATTACCCGTTTAATTTCGGGAATACAAGAACCACACCCGGTCCCCGCTTTGCTGCAACCGCCAACAGCTTCAACAGTATCAGCGCCTGATTCGACGGCTTTAATAATGTCATTCTCCGTCACTTGATGACATGCACATATCATACGACTTGACGAGGATTCCGCTTCTCCTTTTAGCGTTGCACGTAAACCGACATCCGGCGTTAACATGGTTAAGCTGGTTAACCAAGAATCATCATCAACATCATTAGCAGGGGTTACCATTAAGCTGGCATCCAAATTGTCCTGAAAGCTCATAGCAAAACGGTATTTCTGTTCGGCTGCATTGTTATAATCAACTTGCTTGGTCATATAGCCATTATACAAGGCTAATTTTAATTGCTGAAAGAAAGTCGCAGGCTCAGCAACACTCGCAAGATAATATAAGAAACCTTGCTCTAAACGACGCTCAACCCAATAATCCACCATAGGTAATATCTTAGCGACTTGTAAACGACGTTGGCTCCATAACGCAGCGCGAGATGAATGTGACCACGCACTGACGCTCACCGGGGTATATTTGTTTTCCGGCTGTCCAGATAACGGATCGGTATGTCCTGCCACTAAACTAGAAATGACACCTGCACTGGCATTTTGGCGACTCCAGTGAATAGGTAAAAACAACTCACCCGGGTTTTGACTCACCGTGGCATGTGTACGTACCAGTAACTTACCTTGTAAACTTTCGACCGCGACTAAGCTGCCATCCGCGATCCCACGTTCAGTGAGATCTTGTGGGTTAATCGACAATAACGGTTCAGGCATATGACCGTTAAGTTTTGTTGCTAACCCTGTTCGGCTCATGCTGTGCCATTGGTCACGGTTACGACCCGTATTTAAGATCATGGGGTAATCTTTACAGACTTCACTTGCCGCTGATTTATAATAAAGCGAAATAAAATTAGCTTTACCTGACGGTGTTGAAAACTGGCCATCAGTAAATAATCGTGCTTGTGACTTATCACCATGTATTGGCCACTGCATAGGCTGGTGCTCTTGATAATCTTGTTCTGCTAATACCGCGATATCTAAACCTCGCGATAAAGTGTCTTGTTTAAATCCGGTCATCTGCGCATATTCAGAAAATACGTCTGCTTCGCTGTCAAAACTAAATGCTTTACCAAACCCCATGCGTTTGGCTACCTCTGCTAATAACCACCAATCGGCTTTTGCTTCACCCACACTCGGTAAGAAACCACGTTGACGCGATATACAGCGCTCTGAGTTAGTCACGGTACCGGTTTTTTCACCCCACCCCTGCGCAGGTAACAATACATCGGCACAGGCGATGGTATCTGATTTAGCAATACAATCAGAGACAACCACCAGCGGGCAATTTAATAACGCCTGCTGAATTTTGTCAGAATCTGGTAAGCTTACAACAGGATTGGTACCCATAATCCAAATTGCTTTAATCTTGCCTTCGTGCACTTGGTCAAACATATCAATGGCTTTGGCACCAGTATTTGTCGCCAATTTATCGGTATGCCAGAATTCACTCACCAGTGCATGACTTTCAGGGGTAAAATCCATGTGCGCGGCTAGCATACTGGCAAGGCCACCCACTTCACGGCCCCCCATGGCATTAGGCTGACCGGTCACAGAAAATGGACTAGCGCCCGGTTTACCAACGCGGCCTGTCGCTAAGTGACAGTTAATAATTGCATTTACTTTGTTCGTACCACTGGTCGACTGATTCACACCTTGACTAAATAGCGTCAAGGTTTTATCAATATCAGTAAAGCGACGGAAGAAAGCCATCATGGTATCGAGTTCAAGATTACAGAATTCAGCCAGTTCAGCCCAACTTGGTGTTGATTGATAAGCAGACGCGAGTGCTTCTTCAAAACCTTCGGTATGTTGAGCGATATAATTGAGGTCACATGCATTTTCTTGATCAAGAAATTCTAACAAACCATTGTAAAGTGCGACATCCGTACCCGGTCGAATGGCTAAATGCAAACTCGCTATATCACAGGTGTCCGTGCGACGCGGGTCGATGACAGTTATTTTCAAATTCGGATTTGCCATTTTAGCCTGTTTAATACGGCGGAATAAAATGGGATGACACCAAGCGAGATTCGAGCCCACTAAACAAATATGTTCAGCTTCTTCAATATCGGCATAACAGGCAGGTACTGCATCTTCACCAAAAGCTCGTTTATGAGCGACAACAGCAGAAGACATGCACAGACGTGAATTAGAATCAATATTACTGCTGCCGATGAAACCTTTCATCAATTTGTTGGCAATATAGTAATCTTCGGTAAGTAACTGACCCGATACATAAAAGGCTACAGCATCAGGGCCGTGCTCGGCAATCACTTTGTTAAACGATGATGCAACATAGCTTAATGTGGTTTCCATACTCTGCGCTTGGCCACGAATATAACATTCGGTAAGACGTCCTTCTGGGACTAGGGTATCGGCTAGCGTTAATCCTTTAGAGCAAAGATTACCTAAATTGGTTGGGTGTGATTCATCACCACGAATAGTAACGGAATTATCTTGATTTACTTGCGCTTCGACACCACAACCGGTACCGCAATAAGGACATGTCGTTTTAACCCACTTGGGTATTTGTTTTAGCTTCTGCATATGTTCATCCTTGTTTACGCATATTCATTTATATATAGATAAAGCAAAAATTCAGCCAAGTCTATAGTTTTGGGGGAAGTAGGCGTAGATCACAAGGAAAATGTATTTAAAATACGTGAAAATAAGGGTTACAGTAAATTTTAGTACTTTGAAATAAGGTTTTAAAGGACGATAGTAGTGCTTGAAATAGCTAAGCGCACCAAATTAGTGCGCTAAATCATAATAATAAAAGTCGACTTACTGAGGCAATGATGCCTGATGAACCAAAATAAAGGCATCCATCTCGGCCTGAGCTCGAGCCTGAACACTATCTAAACTATCTTCAGCGGTCATGGTTTCGACCACTTCATAATAACATTTGATTTTAGGTTCAGTGCCTGACGGCCTAACAATAACGCGCGAGCCACCTGCTAACTTGAAGATAAGCACATCACTAGCAGGTAAATCAATTAACTCTGTAGAGCCATCTTTAAAGATTCGTAGACCGCTGCTAATATCATCCGTACTCAAAACCTGCTTATTAGCAATCTCTGTCGGTAGATTTTTACGCAGACAATCCCCAATGTTCGGCGTCGTCGGTTGAAGGGCTATACTCACCTGAGTGTTTAAGTGAAACCCATGCTCACGATAAATCTCTTCTAACCGATCCCAAACAGTCTGTCCTTGGCTAGCCAATTCTGCCGTTAACTGGGCAAATGCCACGAGTGCAGATAAACCATCTTTATCCCATACCATAGAGCCAACCATATAGCCTAAGGCTTCTTCATAGGCAAACAGACACTGGTTATCATCACTTTGCTCCGCCATAGCCACATTCGTTAACCACTTAAAACCAGTCAGAGTTGTCAAACAAGTCGCACCTAAGCTCGCTGCTACTTTCGATAATAAACTAGAGGAAACAATCGTTGTGCAAGTTAAACGATTATGTTCACTTGCATGATTCATGAGGTAATGACCCAATAATACGCCGACCTGATCGCCAGTGAGCATCTGGTACTTGCCTGTCTCTGTACGCACTGCCACAGCAAACCTATCCGCATCAGGATCGTTAGCACAAGCCAGCGTTGCATCATACTTCTGCGCCTCGGCAATAACGAGGTCCATTGCTCCTTTCTCTTCAGGATTAGGAAAATTTACTGTCGGAAAATCGCCATCAGGTTCTCGCTGCAACGCCACCGAATAAACCTGAGATATACCAGCATCGTTAAGCACTGTTTCGGCCATTTCGGCGCCAACACCATGCATGGCGGTATAGGATAGGCTCACTAACTCTGGCCGGGTATGATTCTGCAGCACAGCCGCATCCTTTATCCCTTGGCGGTAGCTTTGATAGTAATCATCCTCCAGCATAATGAGTCGACCTTCAGCACACGCGGCTTCAAGTGTCAGTAAACGAATACTTTCTGTTGCTGCCTTATCTATACATGCTGCGATTCCTGAATCATGAGGCGGAATGATCTGTGTACCGTTCCCCCAATATACCTTATACCCATTATACTGAGGCGGATTATGGCTAGCAGTTACGACAATACCCGCAGCGGCATTAAGGTGAGTTACCCCAAATGCAACTAACGGTGTCGGCGCTACCTTACTGGTCAAATAAACTTTAATTCCCATTGCAGCGAGTACACCTGCAGCATCGTGGGCAAACTGCTTTGAATCATGGCGGCCATCGTATCCAATGACAACACCTCGAATCTCAATATCTTTTACCTGTTGTTTAAGGTATGCACCTAAACCCGCAGAAGTTTGTTGCACTACTAAGCGATTCATTCTCATAGGACCAGCGGCAACAATACCACGCAGCCCAGCAGTACCAAATGCGAGTCTACCCGAAAATCGTTGCTGTAACTCAGCTTCATTATTGATATCAAGAAGCGCCTGTAATTCCTGTCGAGTACGGGGATCGGGATCGTTTTTAATCCAATGATTAACTTTAAACTTTAAATTTGTATCCATAATTCACTTCACCTGATATCAATAGTACTGCCCAGCCAAAAAACCGACCAGCAAATGAAAATAATTATCATTACACTAATCCTCGCATCCATAGAGAACAAGGAAATTTTCACTTTAGAAGAAAAGGTAGATAAAAAAATATGATATTAATCATCATAGGTGGATTACTGCTCAAACAAAACAGACAAGATTAAATAATTTCAGATCATAACGGCATAAGGGTCATTATTCGCATCGTCATTCCACTGATACTCAGTCAAATGTTCAATACGTTTAGCCTCAGACTTACCTTTGAGGTGCTGTATATAAAAAAGTGCGGCATCAGTACCCGCAGAGACACCTGAAGAAGTCAAAAACTTACCATCATCAACCCAGCGAGCACTAGGCTGCCAATGCACTTTATTTGATAAGCTCGTCACCCAATTATAAGCCATCTTGTTTGTCGTCGCTTGGATCCCGTCCAATATGCCCGCTTGAGCCAATAAAGCAGAACCAGTACAAATAGAAAACACCTTTGCGGACACTTTTTCCTGTTTTTGTAACCAGATCATCAATGTTTGATCTTCGATCAACTTTCGAGTTCCTAAACCACCAGGAATAATAAGCAGATCACATGGAGTCACAGCATCTAAATTAGCATCTGTAACGACTCTCGGTCCTTGGTAGCTTCTCGTTATATATTTAGAACCAACGAGTTTTATTTCTACATTTTCCATATGGCCAAACATCTCAATTGGCCCATGTAAATCCAACGTTTCATAATCATCAAATACCAAAGCTAAAATTTTCATCGTGTTTTCTTTTATTGTTGTAGATAAACTTAATATTACTTACTTATGGCCAAGTACGCACCTGCTGCGATCATAATGCTACCAGCGCCTCGGTTTAATCGCTGATGTGCCACTGGTGTCTTTAGCATTCCAGCCATTCGACTCGCACCTAAAGCGATCAACATCAACCCAGACATCAAGGCAATCGATGACAAAACGGATACTAACGCAATATCTTGCGCCGTTAGTACGGTCAGATCGATAAACGTTGGCAAAAATGAAATATAAAACAAGATCACTTTCGGGTTTGAGGCTGAAATTAAAAAGCCTTGGGTAAAACTCGCTAACATTGCTTTTTCTTTCTGCGCTGTTGTTTCAGCTTGAATGTCACTTTTAATCTGAGGTAAGGCTTTCAGCATTTTATAACCAAGATAAATCAGATAACTGGCACCTAAATAACGAATAGCGGTGAATACTTCGGACCAGTTCTCAGCAATGGTAGCAAGACCCAAACAGGCCAATATTAGATAAAGCACATCACTACCAATCATCCCCATTGCGAGCATGATACATTTTTTGGGGCCATCGACCATGGCTCGCGCCAAGATCGCGAATACACCCGGTCCAGGTGTGATACCAAAAATAAATATCGCGATAAAAAATGTAATTGCAGACTCAAGTGACATTTACAGTTCCTTATAAATAGATTTTTTTATAAATGATTCAGCACAATAAAAATGACTATATCATAGCCATTCAATCTACCTCAAACATACATTTAAGGCCTGCACATTTTTATACGTTATACCGAGACATTCATCGAACCGATTTTATTCGCGACGCCACCCACTTTAACACTGGTTATCTTAGCGTCCTTAAAACCAACAGATGCTGTGATAATCGACGCACAATTCATCGCCCTGCCTTGTTCAAAAATATAGTTATTGGCTAAAGGAAGGTGTTCAGCTAAATAACAGGCTAATGCGCCACTCGCACTGCCGGTAGCCGATTCTTCTGGAATGCCGAACAACGGGGAGAAATTACGGCAACTTGCTGTAAATGGACTTTCTGATGAACAAAGTTCAAAAACATGAAAACCGACTATATCGTGTTTCTGACAAAAACCAGTAATCGCTAAATCATTAGGTTTTATTAAGTCTAACTGCCCAGCAGGAACGGGAAGAATAAGATCGGCTAGTCCTGTTGATATCACTTCAATAGGTAATTTAGTACTTGCTAATACTTCGCTATCAACGCCAATGACAAGTGAAATCTCTTGATAAGAAAACTCTCCTGACTTTACAGGTAGCTGTAAGTTCATCGTGACCAAGCCTTCACTATCGATGATGACAGGCAAGATTCCTGCTTTGGTCCGCTGCACATAATCACCCGCCGCCAGTATTCCCATCTGATACATAATAGAAAATGTCGCTAAGGTTGCATGCCCACAAAAATCGACCTCATTGGTGGTGGTAAAAAAAGACACCTCAAAATCGACTTCATCATCATTCGATACAAAGGCCGTTTCAGAATAGCCAACCGCTTGCGCTACCTTTAGCTTTTGCGCATCTGATAGCTTATCGGCATTAAGCACCACGCCAGCAGGGTTGCCACCTTCACCATTCGCGGTAAACGAATTAACCAATAAAACCTCTATATCCATCAGAGTCTCCTTTCTCTGTATTCACTGACATATTTTAAACTGATTATAACTTACTCAAGTATCTCATAATGTCTTTCTACATTAGCGGCAGCCTTGCCCCACGCTGAGTTTTTAACCCTGGCTTGGTGCTGATCAAACGCAGCCTTATTAATGAATTCTTCATACACATCGAAACGGTTAAGGTTAATTTCAGATTGAGTGACGTTAAACATCAAGCATCCTGGTTCATTACGCGTTAACTCTTTATGACTTATTAGCGCTTTCTTAACCGCAGACAAATCAGCCGTCGGGACTATGATAAATCCTTTTAGAATTACTTTATTCATCCATATCTCCGTGTGTATTTAAAATAACCCATACCCTAAAATATAACGTAAAACACACGGTTGAAATTATAATGCGTGAAATTTGCGATCTGACTAGAACAAAAAACGGCCTCAAGCATACATTTGAGGCCGTTGGCGTTCACCAAATGACATTTAAAAAAATGACATTTTCAAACTTAGATTTAATACTTAAGCTTTAACACTTAACTTTAAACTCAGTTTTTACTTGTATAAATGACGCTCTGAGTTCAGACCTTTAATTAGGCTGACACACATGATTAGCAATACAAACGTAAATGGTAATGCAGTTGTTACAACACCGGCTTGCAGCGCTTGTAGAACTTCCGTACCACCCACCCATAGCATAACACCCGCAATTGTACCTTCTACAGTTGCCCAGAAAATACGTTGTGGCACTGGCGCGTCAATCTTACCGCCCGATGTGATGCTGTCGATCACAAGTGAGCCAGAGTCAGATGACGTAATGAAGAATATTAATACTAATATTATTGATAATACTGATAACACATCACCAAAAGGCAGTGCATCGTATACGTGAAATAAAGACAGTGAAATATCTGTTAAACCATTGGTACCCAATTCACCGACTTTATTAACAACTTGATCGATAGCAATACCACCGAACGTCGCCATCCACACAAGTGTTATTAGCGTTGGAATAAAGATCACCGCACAAAGGAATTCACGTACTGTACGGCCTTTAGAAATACGTGCAATGAACATACCTACGAATGGTGACCACGAGATCCACCATGCCCAGTAGAATACAGTCCAACCATGCATCCACGCTGTATCATCACGACCATGAGGATTACTTAAACTAACAAAATTTTGTGCATAAGCAATAAGGGTTTCAGGAATTGATACCGTTATCACATCAAAGCCAATGATCATGACAAAAATAAGTAATGCGAACGCAAACAGCATATTGATATTGCTCAATACTTTAACGCCACCGTCAATACCACGTATAACCGAGAAGATCGCAATTAAAGTCACAAAGGCAATCACAATCAATTGTAAGCCAATACCGCCATCAATACCAAACACGTGATTGATACCACTTGCCGCTTGTTGCGCGCCTAGACCAAGCGATGTCGCAAGACCAAATAACGTCGCAAGCACAGCCATGATATCAACAATGTGTCCAGCCCAGCCCCACGCTCTGTCACCAATTATCGGATAGAATACCGAACGAATTGATAGCGGAAGTCCTTTGTTATAAGCAAAGAAAGCCAATGATAAGGCAACGATACCGTAGATAGCCCAGCCATGGATACCCCAGTTATAAATCGTTGCGGCAAGTGCTAACGATTTTGCTTCAGGCGTTAGTGGCTCAACATTAAATGGTGTTCCCCACCAGTTAGTGAAGTAAGCCGTCGGCTCTGCAACCCCCCAGAACAACAGACCAATCCCCATACCTGCCGCAAATAACATCGCCATCCAAGAAATGGTTGAATGCTCTGATTTTGCTCCTACACCACCAATGCGGATCTTACCAAGCGGCGATAAGATCAATACCATAGTGAAAAAGACAAAGAAATTAGTCGACCACATAAAGAACACATCAAAGTCTGCCATGATGCTATTTCTAACACTGTTTAATGTTTCTTTAGCGGTAGTTGGGTCAACGAGGAGGAGTGCAGAAAGGAAGAAGAAAATGAGGCCGGCGCTAATGCCGAATACGGGGTTATGTATATCGAAACCCCACTTTTGAACGTTATCTTGACCGACTTGGTAGTCAGTGGTTTCAATACTATATTTGTTGAACGTACTATTTTTGTTTAACGAGCTATCCATAAATTATGCTTGAGCATATATCCTGCAATACTTTTTAATCGAAAAGTAAAAACGAAAAGTTCACCAGTTATAACCATGATGATACCAATGATAAAACGCTTAACAGGGTAACAAAAACGCCATTGAAACTCAAATAAGCTCTATTAATAGCGTTTTCAACAATATAACGGAATGAAACACATAAAACCTGCATATATACATCTATAATCACTTATAGCATGCGTAATATCATACTAGTGAAGTGGTTACACCTTGACGTCATCATCGAGTAAGATAGCTTGTACAACGGCAGCTAAATCACCACGTATACCTTCGCCATTGTCATTAAATACCGTTGCAATACGTTTAATATAATCGGATGATGGATTTGATGACACCAAACGCTGGATCAGCTGGCGGCTAATAAAAGGCCCGACATTGGGATGATTAAATAATATATCGAGACTGACAAACAATTCCTTATCTGCTTTCATTCCCGCAGTGATACTCTGACCAAATAATACTTTTTCGTTGTAGTCATGCTGTTTAGGCGACAACGCCATAAAGGTGTCATAACGCCCACTACGACGATGACCATAGCGTTTATTTTCGACTAATTCCCAACCTGTAAATACCCGAGCTAAGTTTTCAACATCAGCCTGTTGATAGCTCGGAACTTTATTCCCCTGTTTATCCAAAATAACTTGTCCACTGATGTCTAATTGATATAGCCCAATACTGAATGACTGCATCACTTTACGGGCATAGTTTTCGTCTGGGAAAGTATTTTCATTCAGATTAGCTTTACGATTACCTTGCATCGATAGGTAAACCCCCATCGCGGGCGACAAGGTGATATCTTGCAATAAATCACGGTAATTACCAAAGCTATGCTTCACGAACAGATCGTAATACCAAGCTAAACCATCACCGTATTTAGCCAATGTAGATTCTTGGCTCGACACAACAAAGATCTGCGACAAAGCAAATGCCACACGCTGACGTAATTGATCTTTCGCCGTTAACGCATGTTCTAGCCAAACTGACTCTTGTGCTTTTAAACAAACACGATCTTTTTCCTGTTTAGTATTACTCACGCTATTAACGTTTAAATTGCACTTATTGTCAGCTGAATTAAATTGTGCCGTTAACGGATAATGCCAACTGGGTGCCAATTGCATCTGCGCAGTAATCCATTGCTGGCGCGTGATTTTCTGAACACTTAGCAATATTTCAGCTGTTGGCCCAAAACTAACTTGATACGATAATTTTTCCGCCTCATTACCATTTTCCGTAGTCACTTCCGTATTAGTGCTGGCAAACGCAGAGGTTGAATTTAAACAAGCAAGCAGAGCACAACTGATACCATTTATAAATAAAGATTTACTCATCCTAGAACACATCCTTGATACCGGTAACCATCAATATATGTTGTTTTTGTTTTGACGACAGTGATCAAGATCTCACTCATGGATAGATACACTAGACTTGATTATAGTAACTTGATCCCCCATATGTCTTTCATATACCGAATTTATATCTATACGCAATTTGACGGAGTTAATCAGTGCAGAATTATATCCTTGACCTTACCAGTGACAATTTTCAAGAGATTTTACTACAAGGTAAATACTCGCAGCCAATCGTCATTGATTTCTGGTCTGAACGTGCGCCAGAAAACCAAGTAAGTGCCCGCCTATTAAATATCACCCAAAGCTTAAATGGCCAAATAATCCTTGCCCGATTAAATTGTGACCGTCATCCTGAATTAGCTCAGCAATTTGGCATCAAAAGCCTACCGACGACAGCCATCTTTAAGGATGGTAAACCCGTTGATAGTTTTGTCGGAGAGCAAGAAGAAGCTGCGATTCGTGAAATTATTAGTCGTCATTTACCAAAGCAAGAAGAAGTATTATTGCAACAGGCACAGATGTTGTTAATGGACAGTAAATTTGCAGAAGCAGTGCCACTAATGGGTCAAGCTTACGAACTGGCACCAGATAATACCGATATCAAAATAGCTTATGCGCAAGCATTACTCGGTTCACATCAAGTTGAAGCCACTGAAGCATTACTTGATACATTTGCTGAAGATGAACAACAAAGTAACCAATATAAAACGCTACGTTCACATTTAGAGACCGCTAAAAAATCAGCTGAAACACCAGAAATCATCGCGTTAACTGCTGCGTATGAAGCAAACCCAGATGATTTACAAGTTGCTTATGATCTGGCACTGCAACTTCAAATTGCCAACAAACATAACGATGCCATGGTATTGTTATTTAAGATCTTAAGCACGGAATATGATTTCTTAGAGGGTGGAGCAAGAAAGGTTTATTTAGAATTATTATCGGTAATGACTGATGCTGCACTCGTGGCTGACTACCGCCGTAAACTCTATAGCTTGATGTATTAATAACTTAACCCAAAGCCCTGATATAACTAGATCTGGGCTTTATTGTACTTTACAGCCCCTATGGTGCAACAACATCAATCGACTCCAGCTCACTTAAGTGTTTCATAAATAGTTCCTGTAGCCTTGGCTGCCGGGGATGATAAGCATGCATTAATATCAATTTTCTATCATACTTTCTATCAGGAATAATAACGCTAGTAATGGTCTCGCTGTACTGCTCTAATCCTGCCCAGATTGGCACCATTGACACACCAACCTCTTCTGAAACAAGTTGAGCAATCGCTTCAAGTGAATCCAGATCGAAGATCGTATTTTTAGTCATCCCTTTTTCAATCATATATAGTTCAGACATCTGCCCTCCCCAACAAGTAGGGTCATATCGTATATAAGGGTTATTATCCAGAATTTCAGTAAGAGATCCCTCGATACTTTTATGATGAATTAGAGCCAAGGGTTCATCTCTCAAAACCCAGTACCTCAACGATTTAGGTATCACAGCGGTAGGCATGACCATGATTGCTGCATCAATATCACCATTGATTAGACTGCGGTATAAATCAATCGAATTACCCGGTGTAATATGAAACTTTGCTTCAGGCACCGATGTACGAATTGACTTAAGTGTCGCCGGAATAAAAGCAGCTAACGAGGTAGAATTAGCCCCAATCCTTAACGTGCCACTAAACCCTGATCCCTGAACGACTTCAAGTAGATCTCTAGCCTCCCTGACAAGGGATTTAGCTTTTGGAAGAATGGTTAAACAAGCATCGGTTGGCTGTACCGTATTGCCAGCTCGGCTGAATAACTTACACTTAAATTCACGCTCGAGTGACAGAATTCTCTGGCTGACTGCGGCAGCGGTTATCATTTGTGACCTTGCAGCCCCAGCAATTGATCCTTCCTCTGCAACAGCAATCAGACTATCAATAAATTTAGTATCCATCACTTTTCCTTACGAAGAAAGAAACATAAACATGCTATGCCTAACGAACAACGCTAATTAAACTAGCTCCAATTGCAGCTCAAGTCCAGAGCTGTCACGATTAACCGGAGTAATCTATGAATTTTGATTTATGGCTAGCATTTTTAATTGCCTGCATCGTACTGGCTATATCCCCTGGTGCAGGGGCGGTAAATAGCATGTCTATCACTATGAAACATGGCTTTAAACGTAGTTTAATCTCTAACTTTGGATTACAAGTTGGTAATATCATTAATATTACGATTGTAGGGGCAGGGCTAGGTGCATTACTTGCCCAGTCTGAAGTCATGTTTTTTACGATCAAATGGGCAGGGATTGTTTATCTGATTTATCTGGGGATCCAGAAATTCAGAGAAAGTACCACCGACTGCAATGGATTAGAACGTCGTCAAGATGAAAGCGCATGGAAAGTGTTTACTCAAGCAATATTTATCAACATAACCAATCCTAAAAGCATTGTTTTTCTAGTTGCCTTATTGCCTCAGTTTATCGAACCATTAGGCTCACACTTACAGCAAATGCAGATTCTTGGTATTACTATGGTCGTTGTTGATATGATTGTAATGATGGGTTATTCAATATTAGCGACTAGCGTCACTCATCTAATACAGAGCAAACGCCATCTTATGATTCAGAACCGAATTTTCGGATGTATGTTTATTGGCGCAGGCACATTACTGGCAGCGATCAGTAGAAATTAATGTTAGCTTTTAATCAATCCAAAACTGTCGTCTTAAATATTAATTGGAAGGCTGCTTAGTTTGTCGGATAAGAGGTGTTACACCAAAATACCTCTTATCCGCATTCCGAAAAATATACATGTGCTTCACATCTCAATATTGACCATTAACTAAAGCTATTTGACAAAATATCTCTCTTCAGGACAAACCTCTTAGCGCTTTCTTCGAATTTTCAACAACAAAACATTGCGCTGCATTATCGTGAATATATCGATTACAGAATGCTTCAATTTCACCAAATAATACTTATGGCTATTCAAACCAATGCAGCATTTTATTCCACCAAAGTTCAATATTTAATTACATGAGTCTACGTAAGCAAATTAGTTAAGAATAAAAATCGTTAACTTCCTGTTTATCCAAAAAAATCATTATAGAGAGAGCTTACCGAAGATCCTAGGAATGTAGATCTTTAGTTAATAAATAGTTACTAACAACCCACTATTTAGTTTGCCGAACACGAAAACATAGCGATTTCATGACAAGCACTAACGTTATAATTAATTACAAAGTGGTATGATTTCAAGTATTTTGAAGTTAAACAAGATGGATAATACGATTTTTATGATACTATGAAAAAAGTAGATACGGAACATCTGCTAGGATAACAGCTGTTGCGATTTCTGCAACCTAGCTATAACAATTTTCAATCCCTCTAGAATCTGCTCTTATTTAAAAGACGCTAGCAGATGATGTTCCGAACAATAACAGGGGGACAATACGCTAGTAATCCAGGGAATAATATGTCTGACAAAAATTCAACGATTATCTATACATTAACGGACGAAGCGCCGTTATTAGCAACCTACTCACTTCTACCTATTATCGAAACATTCACGTCAACAGCGGGAATTGATATAGTTAAAAGTGATATATCTGTTGCAGCCAGAATTCTGGCCGAATTTCCAGATTATTTAACTGAAGAACAAAAACTACCTGATAATCTCAGTGAACTAGGTCGTCTGACACAAGATTCAAACACTAACATTATTAAACTGCCGAACATCAGTGCATCAGTGCCACAGTTACAAGCAGCGATTAGTGAATTACAATCTCAAGGTTTCAACATTCCAAACCTGCCAGAAAACCCACAAACTGACGAAGAAGAATCACTTCTACAACGCTACTCGAAAGCACTTGGTAGTGCGGTAAACCCTGTACTTCGTGAAGGTAATTCAGATCGTCGCGCACCAAAAGCAGTTAAAAACTTCGCCCGTAAACACCCGCACTCAATGGCGAAATGGAGCCAAGCATCACAAACTCACGTTGCACATATGCGTGAAGGTGACTTCTACCACGGCGAGAAATCAATAACGCTAGATCGTGCACGCGATGTAAGAATGGAACTGCTTACAGATACTGGCGAAAGTATCGTACTGAAAGAAAAAATAGCATTACTTGATGGCGAAATTATAGATAGCATGTACATGAGTAAAACAGCGCTATGTGATTTCTACGAACAAGAAATGCAAGATGCTTACGAAACCGGCATGATGTTTTCTCTACACGTAAAAGCAACAATGATGAAAGTATCTCACCCGATTGTGTTTGGTCACGCGGTAAGAATTTTCTACAAAGACGCGTTTGCAAAACACGATGAGTTATTTAAAAAACTTGGCGTAAATGTAAATAATGGTTTATCTAACCTTTATGATAAAATTGCTAACTTACCAAGTTCACAACGTGAAGAAATTCGTCGTGATTTACACGCATGTCACGCCAATCGTCCAGAGTTAGCGATGGTTGATTCCGATAAAGGTATCTCTAATCTACACGCGCCAAACGATGTTATCGTGGATGCGTCGATGCCAGCTATGATCCGTAGTGGCGGTAAGATGTGGGGTGCAGATGGTCGTCCAAAAGACACTAAAGCCGTGATCCCAGAATCAACGTTCGCCCGTATTTACCAAGAAATAATTGCATTCTGTAAAACCAACGGCGCATTTGATCCAGTCACTATGGGTAGCGTACCAAATGTTGGTTTGATGGCACAAAAAGCCGAAGAGTACGGTTCACACGACAAAACGTTTGAAGCACCAGCAACAGGCGAAGCACGTATCGTGGATATCGACACTGGTGAAGTACTGATGACTCAAAACGTTGAAAAAGACGATATCTGGCGTATGTGCCAAGTTAAAGATGCACCAATCCGCGACTGGGTAAAGCTCGCAGTGGCACGTGCACGTGATTCCGATACTCCCGTCGTATTCTGGCTTGATCGCTACCGTCCGCATGAAAATGAACTGATCACTAAGGTAAATGAATACCTTAAAGATCACGACACTGAAGGTTTAGACATTCAGATCATGTCACAAGTACGTGCGATGCGTTACACACTTGAACGTGTTGTACGTGGCCTAGATACAATTTCAGCGACAGGTAACATTTTACGTGATTACCTAACCGATCTATTCCCAATTATGGAACTCGGTACAAGTGCTAAAATGCTGTCTATTGTTCCGTTAATGGCGGGCGGTGGCTTGTTTGAAACAGGTGCAGGTGGTTCAGCACCTAAACACGTACAGCAACTTGTTGAAGAAAACCATTTACGTTGGGACTCACTCGGTGAATTTCTGGCGTTAGCCGTTTCTCTAGAAGCCGTAGCGAAGAAAACAGACAGCATTAAAGCTAAAGTACTTGCTTCAACGCTAGATCAAGCAACTGAAATGCTACTTGATAACGGTAAGTCACCATCACGCCGTACTGGTGAGCTAGATAACCGTGGCAGTCATTTCTATCTGTCTCTGTTCTGGGCTAAGTGCCTATCGAAGCAAACTGAAGACACAGAACTCGCTGCACAATTTACGCCTTTAGCTGCAAGTCTTGCTGAAAATGAACAAAAAATTGTCGAAGAACTAAACTCAGTTCAAGGCAAAGCGGTCAATATTGGTGGCTACTTCAACGCTGACCCAACTAAATTAGAAACAATTATGCGCCCAAGTAAAACATTCAATAATTTACTGAGTACTGCGCTTAGCTAAATAATAACAGCTACGTATATTCAGCCCGTAATAGATTAATCTGTTGCGGGCTTTTTAATTTTTATATTCTAAAGACACTCGCCACATTCAATTAATATATCGCGTATCTCTTACTCCTATCTCTCATCATAATTTTGATGTCTCTTGTAGCTAAAGCTTTCTTTTTGGAAACCGTGATTTAAAATAGTATATGAAAGGTGACAATGACGTAGAATCGAATGTTGCGATACATTGGAAGCAAAGATCACGACAATTACGTCTGAAGGTATACATGGTAAAATTTAGAAACGATATAAATGGGTTAAGAGCAATCGCACTTATTGCTGTCGTATTGTTCCATTTTAATCCGAGCATCGCGCCCGGTGGTTTTGCTGGTGTCGATATTTTCTTTGTCATTTCTGGTTTTTTAATGACTGGTATTATCTTTAAAGGATTAAACACGGATTCATTAAATTTAGCTGACTTTTATTTATGCAGAGCAAATAGAATAATTCCCCCGCTCGCTGCTCTTTGCTTCATATTATTATTTGTTACTTGGTTTATATTACCGCCATTCGACTATCTAACCTTAGGTAAGCATGTCGCTAGCAGCATCACTTTTCTATCAAACATTACTTATTTTTATGAATCTGGTTACTTTGATGCGAGCGCCTATGAAAAATGGTTGCTACATACCTGGTCATTATCCGTAGAATGGCAGTTCTATATTATATATCCCATTATACTGCTGTTTTTAAAACGCTATTTATCTCTCGAAAATTTAAAACGCCTGTTAATCGTAGCCACTATCCTAGGGTACATCTTTTGCGTTGTAGCAACAGAGAGATGGCCTACATTCGCTTATTATTCTCTCCCAACCCGTGCTTGGGAAATGTTGTTAGGCGGTGTCGCTTATTTCTACCCGATAAAACTACACAAGAATCAAAAAAGATTACTCGAAATCATTGGTATTACCTTAATAATATTATCATTTACGCTCACGTCTAAAATGACGCCTTGGCCGGGCTACGTGGCTTGTGTGCCTGTATTTGGTACCTATCTCATTCTACTGAGTAACCGAGAGACCAGTATATTTACTAATAACAGATTATTTCAAACACTCGGGACATGGTCATACTCAATCTATCTCTGGCATTGGCCTATTGCGGTCTATGGCGTGTATTACCAATTAGATAACTGGGTGCCAATTGGCATCGTATTGTCTGTGGTTTTTGGTGCACTTAGCTATTATCTTATTGAACAAAATCAGTTTGAAAACCGAAAAAAAACACTTGTTTTTACACTAATTACAACCTTGGCTTTTGTCGTTTTTTATAAATCGACCCCCTTTCTGTTATATCAAATATCCGGTATGCCGAAACAAATTATTGCAGCCAATTTAGACCAATCAGATAAAGGTGAGCTTTATACTTGGCAAATGATGAACACATTAAAAAATAACAAAATTGATAACAATAAATTAAATGTTATGTTTATCGGTGATTCTCAATCAGCAGATTTTGTTAATGTCATCAATGAGAAAGTAAGTGTCATTAATAATGACCGAATTAATTTTATGGCTCAAAAAATATCAGCCAAATGTGGCGTTTTTTACCACCTTCCAGAGCCATTAAATGCGCTCTACGATAAGATTAACCTTTCTGAAAATATCGGCGAAAAAAAGTTACTTAAATGTGCTGCAAAAATCAGAGAAATAACAGCTGACTCTCGCTTAATCAATACTGACTTTATTTTTCTTGCGATGAATTGGCGTAATTGGTCTTTAGACTATAATCTCGACGCAATTAAACAGATAAAACAAAAAAATCCACAAGTAAAAATATACATTATCGGTAATAAAGGTATGCACAAACCACTGCCTATTATAATGGTTAACGCCTTTAAAGATGATCAAGATGTAAGCGAAGTCGTGTTCAAATCACTGCCTGAAACGAATATTAAAAATAATGATTTCTTCCGTAAAAATCAGAATTCAGGTTATCAATTTATTAATATGACTTACGCATTCTGCCCAGTTAAAAAATGTAATGTCGTCGATAAAACTGGCCTGCCATTTTACTATGATGAAGTACATATAACAAAACAAGGAGCTATGTATCTCTCTGACAGGCTAAAACCACTATTACCCCCAGAGTTTTATGCACCCTAAACTGATTTACTGTAAGCTGTACCTAACAAAAACACCTAACAATAGTCGCTTTCATACCAATGTATTTTAGCAGCTAATTAAATTACCCTTTATTAAATTTATCTAAATTAAATTACCTTATAAATAGCTCTTCAAAATTTGCTACAATTGCCTCATAAGCATTTTAATTATTAGCGATACCATGTCAAAACCAGCACCAGCAAAACCAAAACTAACTCTAGGTAGAAAGAAAGGCCCATCTGAACAGGCTAAAAAGAGCCAAATCAGCTACTCTAATACGGTAAAACCACGTGGTAAAAGCAATCGCCCACAACATACTAAACCAAAAGAAGCTGGTCCAACCCAAGTCTATGTATTCAATAAACCTTACATGGTATTGACCCAGTTTACTGATGCTGATAACCGTGAAACCTTAAAAGACTATATCAAGGTGCCGGATATTTATGCAGCTGGTCGCCTAGATCGCGACAGCGAAGGGTTACTATTGTTAACCAACAATGGTCGCCTCCAAGCAAAGCTAACTCAACCTGGAGAAAAAACAGAAAAGACCTATTGGGTCCAAGTTGAAGGTGAACCAAGTCCAGAAAAACTGAACGATTTACGTTACGGCGTGGTATTAAAAGATGGATCAACACTGCCAGCTAAAGTTGAAATAATGACAGAGCCTAATATATGGCCACGTGTACCGCCAATTCGTGAACGCCAAAATATTCCAACCACTTGGTTATCTATTACAATTATCGAAGGACGTAACCGTCAAGTTCGTCGTATGACTGCACACATTGGGCACCCTACCCTGCGTTTGATCCGCTATAGCATTGGTCCTTGGACGTTGGATAACATCCAACCAGGTGAACTAGTTGAAAGCAGTATTAACATGATGAATTAGTACCAAAGTCTGTTTTTGCGCTAGCCTTCATGGTAAAATTCGCGCGATTGGATCTTAGGATCCTAAGAACAGTAACTAACTGTGGCCAGAACACCTATTTCAGTTATATATTTAATACATTAGCAAAAAAGCCTTTAACTTTATTTGCATTACTACAAGAGTAATTAAAAGGTCCTATGACAAATAATACAATCGACGCCAGTACTAAAGCGTTAAACAGTACTAAAAAAGTAATCGTTGGCATGTCCGGCGGTGTTGACTCATCTGTTTCTGCTTACCTGTTACAACAGCAAGGTTATCAAGTAGAAGGCCTGTTCATGAAGAACTGGGAAGATGACGATAATGATGAATATTGTGCCGCTGCTGAGGACCTAGCAGACGCACAAGCAGTATGTGATAAATTAGGTATCGAGTTACACGCTATTAATTTCTCTGCTGAATACTGGGATAACGTATTTGAATACTTCTTAGCTGAATACAAAGCTGGTCGTACACCAAACCCAGATATTCTTTGTAACAAAGAAATCAAATTTAAAGCATTCCTGCAGTTTGCATCAGAAGTACTTTCTGCTGACTATATTGCCATGGGTCACTACGTTAGCCGTCGTCAAAAAGCCGATGGCACCTTTGAAATGTTACGTGGCTTGGACAGCAATAAAGACCAAAGCTATTTCTTATACACGTTAGATCATATACAGGTTTCACGTTCATTGTTCCCTGTGGGTGAATTAGAAAAACCAGAAGTACGTCGAATAGCTGAAGAACAAGACCTGATAACAGCAAACAAAAAAGACAGTACTGGTATCTGCTTTATTGGTGAGCGTAAATTCACTGAATTTTTAAGCAAATATCTACCTGCACAGCCAGGTAAAATTGAAAGTGTTGATGGCGAAGAAATTGGTGAACACCAAGGTCTGATGTATCACACACTGGGTCAACGTAAAGGCCTGCATATCGGCGGTATGAAAAACAACAACAGCCAAGAACCTTGGTATGTCGTTGATAAAGATATGGAGCGTAACGTATTGCTTGTGGCACAAGGTCACAACCACCCACGTTTATTCTCGACAGGTTTAATGGCATCGCAACTCCATTGGGTTAGTCGTGAACCATTAACACAGCCATTACGTTGCACTGTAAAAACGCGCTATCGCCAGACGGATGTACCTTGCTTAGTTACTCCAATCGGCGAAGATCAAATTGAAGTAACTTTTGATAAACCTGAACTTGCGGTTACCCCAGGTCAATCAGCGGTATTTTACCTTGATGACGTTTGCCTAGGTGGCGCAATTATTGATGTTCAAATTAGGGGCTAACAGTGTCAACTAACTTCCAAGAATCAAATATAGCCTTTGCTGGCGTTTGTCAGGCTGCTGCACTTGTACACCAACTTGCAACAACTGGCAATTGTGATGATACACAATTAAGTAATACTTTACGCTGTGTGATCGTAACGGATCCAAGCCAAACTATCGAGGTTTATGGCGAATACGCAAACCTAGAACTCGGTTATAAGACCCTCGTGGCACAGTTAAGTAATACATCTACAGGGCCAGATAGCGCATTAACACGCTACATGATTGGTCTTGTTGCGTTAGAGCGTAAACTTGCTAAACGCAATGACATTCTTGGTATGTTAGGTGAGCGTATCTCACAAGTGAAACGTCAAACTCATCACTATGAGCTAACGGATGCACAAATTTTAAGTAACATGGCGTCAATTTATGTGGACTTAATCAGTCCACTTGGCACCAAAATCCAAATTGCAGGAACCTCAAGTTTCCTACAACAAACATTGGTGAGAGATAAGATCCGTGCAGTATTATTCGCCGGTATTCGCTCAGCAGTGTTATGGCGACAAACAGGCGGTAAACGTCGCCAAGTAGTTTTCAATCGTAAACACATGGTAGAGCAAGCTAAGCAACAATTAGCTCGAATTTAACCTAAACACACCCAGGAGTAAGTAATGGAATTATCAGCGTTAACAGCTGTTTCCCCGGTCGATGGTCGCTACGGTAGCAAAACAGTAGCCCTGCGTTCAATTTTTAGTGAATTTGGTCTAATCAAATACCGTGTACAAGTAGAAGTTCGCTGGTTACAAAAACTAGCTGAATGTGACGCGATTGCAGAAGTACCAGCGCTAAGCGTTGATGCTAACGCTGCATTAAACAGCATCACAGATAACTTCTCTGAAGCTGACGCTGCGCGTATTAAAGCAATTGAAAGCACAACAAACCACGATGTGAAAGCAGTTGAATACTTCCTGAAAGAGAAAGTGGCTGATAATGCAGAACTACATGCAGTTTCTGAATTTATCCACTTCGCTTGTACTTCAGAAGATATCAACAACTTGTCTCACGCGTTAATGTTAACGGAAGCACGTGAAACAATTCTTTTACCTTACTGTGAAAAGCTTATCGATAGCCTAACAGTATTAGCAAAAGAATATGCTACAGCGCCATTATTATCACGTACTCACGGCCAACCTGCATCGCCAAGTACTATGGGTAAAGAATTTGCTAACGTTGTTATGCGTTTACGCCGTCAAATGCTACAAATTGCTAACGTTGAAATCTTAGGTAAAATCAACGGTGCTGTAGGTAACTACAACGCACATATCTCAGCTTACCCTGCTGTAGATTGGAACGAGTTCTCTGAAGAATTTGTTACTAGCCTAGGTGTTGTATGGAACCCGTACACAACGCAAATCGAACCGCATGATTACATTGCTGAACTGTATGACGCAATTGCACGTTTCAACACAATCATTCTTGATTTTGACCGTGACATCTGGGGTTACATTTGCCTAGGTCACTTCAAGCAAAAAACGATTGCTGGTGAAATTGGCTCTTCAACAATGCCACACAAAGTTAACCCGATTGATTTTGAAAATTCAGAAGGTAACATTGGTATTGCTAACGCACTATTCAATCACCTTTCTGCAAAATTACCGGTTTCTCGCTGGCAGCGTGACTTAACAGATTCAACTGTATTACGTAACCTAGGTGTTGCTATCGGTTATTCTGTTATTGCATACGAGTCAACGTTAAAAGGTGTAAGTAAATTACAACTTAACGAAGAAGCGCTACGTGCCGATCTTGATCGTAACTGGGAAGTTCTGGCTGAGCCAATCCAAACAGTTATGCGTCGTTACGGTATCGAAAAACCATACGAAAAGCTAAAAGAGCTTACACGTGGTCGTCGTGTTGATGGTCCTGCTATGCAAGAATTCATCGATACACTAGAGCTAACTGATGCAGTTAAAGCGGAATTAAAATTAATGACGCCAGCTAACTACATCGGTCGTGCTGTTGAGTTCGTTAACGAACTATAGTTTACAGCTGTTGATAGTTAATAATACCGTCAATAGTTAAGCACGCTGTAGATAATAAGAAGCCCAAGTAACATGTTAACTAGAAATAGTAACAAATTGCTTGGGCTTTTTTGTGCGCTTGTTATCATTTTAGTTTTGATATCAATAAACTGAATATCGCAAAACCCACAAAATGCAAAATATAAATTCAAAACGAAATGCAAAAACAACACTATAGTTTCAATGCGAAGCACCCAGGTAGCCTTTTATAAAACATCCTTTTGAAGTTAGTCCGCCATCTTGTAACTATTCCATTTACACGGATAATCAGCATTACTTTTACATTTGGTTAACCAAGGATTTACACGATGAACGGATCATTTCTTATTGAAGCATTTCAAGCACCCTCAACTTGCGCTCAAAACTTAGGTCATTTCTTTAATGATTTAGGTGCAGATCCTTACCTCGAAAGTAACTGTCGATTCCGTGCATTCTCTCAATACCAGAAGACTGATACACAATTCGAAAAGTTAAACTCAAGTACCTTCATGCAGTCGTCAGATGTAAACCGTCTTATCGGTAATGTTGAGCGCAAGTTCGAAAACATCTCACCAGCGCTTGATCAGCATCCTGATTTTCAAAATTTATTAAATGCATTTCTTGAACGAACAAACGTCGATACCACAAAACAACCGATTGGCGTTCACCAGATCCGTGTCGTTTGTTCACAAGATAAGTCAGGGTCACCAGCACCCGAAGGTATCCATCAAGACGGTTTTGATTTTGTTGGTATTTTCTGTGTAAAAAGAGACAACATCGCTGGTGCATTCACGCAGATATTTTCATCGCCAGTTGACCAACATCCACATATGAGCACCACGTTAGAAGAAAACCAATTTATCATTTTTAATGATCGTCGCTATTACCACTACGTAACAGAAACACTGCCAGATCAACAAGATGAAACCGGACTACGCGACGTATTTGTTTTCACTGCTTGATCTATAAACCAGCAACCAAAACATCACTCACACTCAGAAAACAAGATTACTCTTTGCATAAATTGAAGATGCAGAAGTAACAAAAAATTTATTAAAGGAATAACCTATGAACTTATGTATTGAGTCAATCCGCCAAGCTTTCCCAGCTTTACAACAGCAAGTAAATGGCGAGTCAGTGTACTTTTTTGACGGTCCTGGTGGCTCACAAGTTCCACAATCAGTGCTTGATGCAATGACGGCTTATTTAGGTAAATATAACTCGAACCTTGGCGGTCGTTTTTTCTCAAGTGAAAAAACCGTTGATGTAATGCGTAACGCACGCCTAAGCGGCCAAGCATTACTTAATACCGAATCACCAGATAATATCGTATTCGGTGCTAACATGACGTCACTTACGTTCCAATTAAGCCGTGCGATTAGCCGTGATTGGCAAGCTGGTGATGAAGTGATTGTGACTGCTCTAGATCATTATTCAAATGTATCAACGTGGCAGCAAGCTGCCGATGACAAAGGTGCAGTAGTGCATCAAGCTCGCGTTAATGAAGTCGATTGCACGTTAGATAGCGAACATTTAATCTCATTAATTTCTAACAAAACTAAATTAGTGGCTTTAACGTTTGCATCGAACACCACAGGCTCATCGGTAGACGTGAAGCCAATTATTGACGCGGCGCATGCAGTAGGCGCTAAAGTGTATATTGATGCGGTCCATTACGCGCCACACAAGCTTGTTGATGTGCAAGCATTGGGTTGTGATTTCCTAGCTTGTTCAGCTTATAAGTTCTTTGGTCCTCACGTAGGTATCGCATATATTGCGCCACAGTGGTTACATACCTTATCGCCATACAAAGTAGAGCCCGCGACAAATCAAGGACCAGGTCGATTTGAAACCGGCACGCAAAGTTTCGAAGCGCTAGCTGGATTTAGCGCTGCAGTTGAATATCTTGCGCATGCTGGTGATGAAGCGCTACCACTACGAGAAAGGCTTGTACAAAGCTTTGAGCTATACCAAATCCATGAACAAAAACTAAGCCAACACTTTCTTACTAAGCTAGCACAATACAGCAACGTGACGCTGTATGGTATTAATGATATGGAGCGATTAGCAGAACGTACCCCAACCTTCTCTATCCGTATTAACCATACATCACCAGAGGATGTATCAGGCCTGCTTGGTCAACATAATATGTGTGTTTGGAACGGTCATTTCTATGCGATCGGCTTATGTAAACAGCTAGACATCTTAGATAAAGGTGGTGTGATCCGCATTGGCTTTATGCATTACAATACCACCAGCGAAATTGATGCTCTATTTGATGTGTTAGCAACAGTATTGATTAAATAGCCATTAACACAGCCTCAAATTAATATCAGTAAACCCAAGTGCCTTACCTCACTTGGGCTCTGCTTAAAATACGTTCCATCTCAATATAAACACATCATAAATAACATTAAATATCCAAAATAATATCTCTATAACACTTTCATTTTATGAGTCATGCTAGCCTATTAACATCTCATCGATACACATTATCACTCGTGTAATTTATAGCATAGCCAGGAAGTAAGATATGTCACGTCAGTCGAGAACAGTACAACAATGGTTTGATGAATATGGGGTCAGCCATCAGAACAAAACCAATAAGCGTATTCATTGGGTTATGGTACCAGTCATATTCTTTACCATTGTTGGTTTATTATGGTCGATTCCGAAAGCAGATTGGATGGGAACATCTACTTTAATCAATTGGGCAACACTGGTCATGCTACCTGCGCTGTATTTCTATTACACCTTGTCAGTACGTATCATGTTGGGTATGTTAGCGTTCACCTGTGCGTGCTTAGCTACGTGTTATGTTCTCACCCTGACCTTATCTATACCGTTATGGATATTTAGCGCTGTACTATTTGCAATTGCTTGGATATTTCAATTTGTAGGGCACAAGATTGAAGGCGCGAAACCCTCATTCTTTGAAGATCTGCAATTCTTGTTAATCGGTCCTGCTTGGTTACTGGGATTTATCTACCGACGCGCGGGTATTAGCTATTAAAAATCCCCTTTATCGTGAAATAAAGGGGATATAGAAACTCAATAATTAAGTTCGGTATTCCATTATCCGATATCACTGTCCGACTTGTTTATCGGATCATTGGTTGGTGCTTTAGTCACCGACTGTTTGATTAGATTATGATTACCCGTCAGTAAATCTTCCAACGAACCATTTTCTTTATCAACGAGTCCAATCTCTTTAAGCATATTATCCACCAGCGGTGCATTAGCACGATAATTTAATGCCGCCATAGTGACTTGCTCAGATAGACTTTTTGGCGCAGATGAACGCTCATCATTTGAACCTACACCAGTAACGCTGTGACCGTTATTACCACCATACCCTTGCAGGATCTTGATGCCTTCAATATTCTCTAATGGCTTAACCGCATTGGCAATTAACTCTGGTAGTACTTGTAAAATAGCCAATGATTTTTGTAGGTCTATCTGCTCAGTACTCAAAAGATTATCCGCTTCATAACGCGAACGTTTACCTGCCGCTTCAACGGCATACACTTTCTCGTTTGCTTCAGCGTTCAGTTTTAACGCATCAGCTGATGCTTTTGCTTCAATTAAAATTGATTCGGCATTATCTTCCGCCGCTTGCTTTCCTGCATGTGCTTGAACGGTAATACCAACAGCCTCACGCTCGGCTTCTTTCGTTGCCGCGATAACTTCAATTTGCTTATCACGGTTTGCTTGCGCAACTTCACGTGCAGTAATAACCGCTTCTTCTTTTTCTACTTTGTTCTTCTCTGCTTCCGCCGCTTTAGCACGTGCTGCTGATTCTTCTTCAGACTTAACCGCGACTGCAATTTGCTTTTCTTGCATCGCAACTTCAATGTCACGCTGCTGTTGAATTCTTGACTGCTCTAATACTTTTATTTTTTCAATTTCCGCTGTTTCAATGAATTTGGCTTTTTCAATTTCAGCAGCTTCAATCGCTCTTTGCTTTGCGATTTCAGCTTCGCGTTCTTCTTGTGCTCTTTGCTCTCGCTGCTTAACAATCGTCGCTTGTTGCTCTGCTTTACGCATTTCAAGGACTTGCTCTTGGTTTAATTGTGCATTCTGTTTTTCTTGTTCAATTTCTAATGATTGTTTCTCTGCAAGTACATTACGTTGCTCAATCAGAATTCTATTCTCTTGCTCAATATCATTGGTTTCTTTACGTTTACGCTCAATAATCTGAGCAAGTAACGCACGACCTTCAGCATCGAAGGCATTATTTTTGTTGAAGTATTGTAGGTCTGTTTGATCAAACCCTGTTAACGATACCGACTCAAGTTCCAGTCCATTTTTTTCTAAATCATTCATCACACTCTGCTGCACTTTTTGCACAAAATCAGAACGCTTTTCATGCATTTCTGTCATCGTCATTTCAGCCGCAACAGCACGTAAAACATCGACAAATTTAGATTCCATTAATTTTTTCAATTCTTCCACGCGCATGGTTCTAAGACCAAGTGTTTGCGCCGCCATTGAAATACCTTCTTTAGTCGGTGCAACACGTAAATAGAAGTCGGCTTTTACGTCCACACGCATACGGTCTTTGGTGATCAAAGCATCTTTTTGAATTTTTTCTACTTCAATACGTAGAGTATTCATACTGACAGGAATGGTTTCATGCAATACCGGTAATACCAACATTCCGCCATCTTTAGCAATCTTTTCGCCACCCATTCCCGTTCTCACAAAAGCCACTTCTTTGGTTGAACGCACATACAATTTAGCAATAATGAGACCGATTGTCAGTAATGCCACAACGGCAATGCCCGCTATGGTTAAGGTAAACGTGAGATTTTCTGATAATTCCATATGATAATATTCCTAAAGTGAATGGTAGTTTTATTGATTAATTATTTATAGCTTAGTTATTTTAAACTCAGTTAAATGGGATCGCGAGCCAGCTCGTTGTCAGCTTTTCAACCACAACGACTTCTGAACCTTGCGTAAAAATTTCATGTTCGTAAGCAGGCTCGACCATCAAGTAATGCTTTTGATTAACGTCATCAATGAGTACTGCTTCTGCGGGGTTACCTTTCGTTGCGGTCCCTATCGTAATGCGGGCTAATTTACCATTGAACTCTGCAGTTGATGTTACTGACGCGTCACGTTGTGGTAATAGTTTGGCCAACTTAGCCCCAATGAAATGCAGGAAAACCAAGGTGATAAATACACTAAATGGTCCCGTCATTAAGAATGAAGGCTGCCACTGAAAAGTCGATATGGCGGTAAAGTTGAGTACAAAGCCTGAAATAGCAAATAAGGTAAATGACAAAATTAACCAAATGAATAAGGGTAATTTACTCAGGCATAACCAGTCTAACGCCGTGGTTAAGCCACCCATTTGCACAGTTGCCGAACCATCAAGATTAAAAGGCGAGATATTATCGAATATGTCTAATAGGCTGAGCCCTATGAGTAACCCTAAAATTTCAATTACGGTAAATATAAATACGATACTAATCGCTATGGTATAAGCTAAATTAATATCAGATAAAAAGAACGCCAGCATATTAACTCCATAAAATCACAAGCCAAAAGTCTATAACTACTTGAATTTTATAGAATACACTAACTAACACTTACCTTTGTGTGGCTGAGGTCACATAAAATATTTTATAACACTAATATCAACCATAAGAATGAGTATATAAAACTTTTAAATCAAAGTATTAGGACAAAACTATAGGTCTTTGATTAGTACCATGAGTAAACCGTAATAGATTAATACTAGGTTTGTGAAATCAGCATTGATGAAATGTTTATAGAAGAAGAAAGGCTAATCGTTAACCTTTCGATATCAACTCAAATACGGTATATGGATGCGTGGTGGATTGTGAGCTGCAGTACTTATTTGACGGCTAAATGGTAACTAAAATATTCCGTATTTTTTAAAAATCCTAGTTTTTCGTACAGTGCTTGCGCTGAGAAATTATCTTGTGCAGTATTTAAATCTACTCGAATTGCACCGATGTTTTTTGCTTCTCGCACCACCCGATGAATCAACTCATTTGCGACGCCCTGTTTCCGATACGCAGGTACAATAAACAAATCGTTTAAGACCATGATTTTACCTAATGATACCGACGAGAACGAATGATAATTAAGGACAAATCCCATCGCTTCCCCCGCTTTGTTATAAGCGATAAACACGGTCGCATCATTATTCATTAAACGCTCACCTAAATACGGACGGTATTTTTGAGGGGCAGATGGTTGCTTATAAAACACCATATATTGATCAAATAAACTAACGAGATCGTTTAATTCTTCCAGAGAGGCTTGCTTGATGTTCATAAAATCCCTTTTAAATATGAATCGACAGATTACAACGACTAATACAGCCCATAATATGTCTTCATTTTAACGAGTGTTCATCCAGAATATCAATATTTCATTAAATTACAATAACCAGAAACTCCTTATTTATTCATACTTTAGCCGGATTATTTATCGATATACTACGATACACTATAACCAATGAAAATTAATTCTCGACTTTTAGCTCATTTAACAAGGAACGTAAAATGAAACTAATATATCTGTACTTCACATTAGCCACGCTATTTTCTAGTGCGGCTTTTGCTAATAATAACTATACTCCGGTTAGCTATCGATATTACCAACTAAACTATACGGAAGTTGTAGCTGAAAATGCTAATGACCCGTTAAAAACCTACCAGATCAATATATCCAACTTAATTAGCCCTTATATCTTTAGCAGGACAAGTTTCAACTATTTAAGTAAAGAAACGATTATTGACGCACAAAATTCAATGACAACAACGTCGATGCAAGCCGTATTCAACATGGGTACAAGGTTGGCGCTATTACCCAAAATTGATCTCACAATTGAAAGTGGTGCTATTTATGAATTTGGTAAAGAAATCGAATTTAAATCGAATTCGGTTTCCGCTACTAATGATGATTTTGACCGTGAATTCGGATTTAATGCAGCTGTAGGTCTCGCCATGCAATTCAGTCACCAACTAGAGTTTATTATTGATGCGGCTTATATCGATATCGGTGACGAATCAGAAATGGAATACAGTGCGGAACTCGTTGCCCACCTACTGCCAAATCTAGCGCTAGTCGCAAGTGGCGTGATGTATGAAGAAAGCTCAGGGTTTGGTTTTGGCTTGCAATTTGACTTTTAATTGCTAGTGATACCAAACAATTACAGCGGCTAATACAATTTAACCGCTGTAATATTGATATCTAAAAAATAGCTTATATCGAGGATAATTGATATCTCAGCACGTGTTGGTTTTCTTCTTCACAATAGAATTGATTAATAAATTCGCCGTCACAACTTTCGATAACTTTACGTGACGCAATATTGACAGGATCACAAGTGATAATAACATTATCGGTTAATACTGTTTTTTGAATACTCGCTAACATGAATTTAGCGACGCCTTTACCTCTAGCAGATGACCTAGTTTCGTATCCAACATGACCGATCACGTCCTCGATATAAGCATTAGTCCCCAGCCTCACTCGTATTGATCCAAGAATAACCCCATTCTCGATACAGAAATAAGTAATGATCGGTGTCCAACCTTTCGGGAGTTGCTCACCACGAGCATAAGCAATCCGCTTGTTAAGATAGCCAGCGTAATTATTGAAGATAAACTCATAGAGGCTAATACCATCATCTACGCATTCATCGACATAAGATTTGAAGGCGGTTAAATGCGTCATGTGTGCAATCTCTATTTTCATATCACTATCCACTCTAGAGTATCCCTATTTCCAATACGCTCACAATCACTGCGCATCATACCAATCACAAACTATATCACGGCGCTTAATCACGTTCAAAACAAGCGATAGGTTTAAACTATCATTTTCATAGATTCAATCAGATGTACCTATCCGTATAATTACCCCATAATCCTTCTCATGGATTCGCAACAAGAATCCAATCGAGTAATCAACTAATTAATAGGATGACAACATGATCAACACTGAAATTAAACCGTTTAACGCAACCGCTTTCAAACAAGGCGAATTCGTAGAAATATCAGAAAAAGACGTGAAAGGTAAATGGGCTGTATTCTTCTTCTACCCAGCTGACTTCACTTTTGTTTGTCCTACTGAACTAGGTGATGTTGCAGACCATTACGAAGAACTACAAAAACGTGGCGTAGAAGTTTTCTCTGTATCAACTGACACCCACTTCACTCACAAAGCATGGCACGACAGTTCAGACACTATCGGCAAAATCAACTACTACATGGTAGGCGACCAAGCTGGCAACATTACAAACAACTTCGGTGTAATGCGTGAAGGTCAAGGTCTTGCAGACCGTGCAACGTTCCTCGTTGACCCACAAGGTGTTATCCAAGCAATGGAAATCACTGCAGAAGGTATTGGCCGTGACGCTGAAGACTTAATGCGTAAAGTTAAAGCTGCACAATATGTAGCAGCTAACCCAGGTGAAGTATGTCCAGCTAAATGGAAAGAAGGCGAAGCAACACTTGCTCCTTCACTAGACCTAGTAGGTAAAATCTAATTTAAAGGCCACTTTAAAGATTGATTAACTGATAAATAAAAATAAGACGACCTCAGTATCGCTTAGCAGTCGCTGAGGTCATTTAAAAATACATTTTCGATGAACATCTCTGTACCAATACCACAGCCGCTGTTAATGAAGTGAGTAAGAAAGTAGATTTTTAAATTAACCAAATTGCTAATAGCGTTTCCAATAAACGTATCTCATCTAGCCATAAGCAAAATTGAAAAGGTGTCACTATGTTAGACCAAAATATGAAAACCCAGTTAAAGGCGTATTTAGAAAACTTAAAAACGGAAGTACAACTTGTGCTGAGTCTTGATGACAGTGATACTGCGCAAAAATTACATACGTTAGCAAATGACATTGCTTCACTAAGCGAAAGAGTAATCGTTATTGAAGATCAAAGTGCGAGCACGCGTAAGCCGATTATGCAGGTAATCAATCCAATCAAACAAACCGCGATTGGTTTTGCTGGTTTACCGATGGGGCACGAATTTACGTCACTGATATTGGCACTCCTGCACAGTGGTGGCCACCCTATGAAGCTAGATGCTGAGGTGATTAAACAAATTGCCAACCTTGAAGGTGAGATGAACTTTGAAATATTCATTTCATTAAGCTGTCAGAATTGCCCAGACGTTGTGCAAGCATTAAATATGATGGCGGCAACTAACCCAAATATCAAAACAACCATGATTGACGGTGCAGCATTCCAAGATGAAGTCGCTGAACGTAATATCATGGCAGTGCCAAGTGTTTACTTAAACGGAGAAGTCTTCACCCAAGGTCGTATTTCATTAACGGAAATATTATCAAAAGTAGATACTGGCGCAGCAAAAAAACAAGCCACCGCATTAAATGAAAAAGAACCGTACGAAGTACTTGTTGTGGGCGGTGGTCCAGCGGGTGCATCAGCTGCAATTTATGCCGCACGGAAAGGTATCCGCACAGGTGTCGTGGCAGAACGTTTTGGTGGCCAAGTCATGGATACAATGGCTATCGAGAACTTTATTTCGGTAAAAGAAACCCAAGGACCTAAACTCGCTGCAGCACTTGAAGAACACGTAAAAGAATATGACGTGGATATCATGAACGAACAAAGAGCGAGTCGTTTAGTCAGTGCAGAAAAAACAGCCGATGGCTATATTCATGTTGAACTCGACAGTGGCGCGACATTAAAAAGCCGCAGTGTGATCTTATCAACAGGCGCTCGTTGGAGAGAAATGAACGTCCCCGGCGAACAAAAATACCGTAACAAAGGCGTGGCTTACTGCCCACACTGTGATGGCCCGTTATTCAAAGGTAAGAAAGTTGCCGTGATCGGTGGCGGCAACTCTGGTATCGAAGCAGCTATCGACTTAGCGGGTATTGTTGAACATGTCACAGTACTTGAATTTGCAGATACCTTACGTGCCGATCAAGTACTCGTCAATAAAGCCAACAGCATGGCTAATATTGAGATAATTAAACAAGCACAAACCACAGAAGTTATCGGTAACGGTACGCGTGTAACTGCACTTAATTATGTAGACCGTGCGACTGGTGATGCAAAACAGATCGAACTTGCTGGTATCTTTGTACAAATTGGTTTGATGCCAAACAGTGACTTCTTAAAAGACAGTGGTGTTGCTTTATCACCGCGTGGTGAAATTGAAGTGAATGCTAAAGGTGAAACCTCTGTTGCAGGTATATTTGCAGCCGGTGACGTAACCACTGTGCCTTATAAGCAAATCATTATTGCCATGGGTGAAGGTTCAAAAGCCAGTTTAAGTGCATTTGATCATTTGATTCGTACTCCAGCGCCAACTGCAGCAAACAAGACGTAAATATAAAACATAGCAAAAGATAAACGTCACACTAGTCCCCACGTGTAAGGCTTATCATCCCTGCCAAAATCTGTGTTTTATCCCAGCAATTGCTTATTATTGCTGGGTTTTTACTATATGATAACCAGCAAATCTCGCACCTCAGTAATACCAGTTGGTCTGATAAGCGTGCGGCCGAGCTTTTTACCCTTACCATCTGCAACTTTAATATGTGGTAATTGAGAATGAATCGCACCGAGTGCCTTGATGATATTTCAACTGCCATTGAACACCATTTAATACCCAGATGGAAACACGTTTCGCAAAGAGGCTTTTGATACCAAGTTCATTAACCCACGCTGATTTGTATAATAGCATTTGAACGCATGACTCTAGGTTAATACACTCGAAGTTTTGAGAATGGATATAGCCGTTTGACGCTTGCTCTTCTTCCATCATGGCATTAATACTTTGGAAATCGTAACTCGTTCCCGACTCTCCGACCTCCTGAAATTCAACATGCAGTAAACGCGTAATTTCAGCTTTATTCTGTCTAATCTCATATTGATGAAGTGCAATCTCTTGTTCAATTAAAATATTCATCTAGACCTCGATAGATACCATAGTTAACATTTATATCAGCGCTACTTTACAGGCTCTTTTTCAAACTGTTTTAACTTGTCATTAATATCAAGCCATGGCGCTTTTGAAGCGACAAAGATATGAAAGTTAGGTTTATGTGTAGGGGTGCAGTCTAAAATTCCCAAGCGGATATTGTGCTTACCACCCGTGATTTTTTTTGAAAATAAGCTCGAACCACAACACTGACAAAATGCTAATTCAGTCTCTTCACTTTTTGGATATATCGAAACAAATTCTTCACCTTTTGAAAAAATAAATTTTGAAGATGCAATGCCCCCCACAGACGAATAATCTGAGCCCGTGAATTTACGACACTCTGTACAATGACAATTACCCATATAGTCAAAATCATCAGGAACTTCAATGCCAACTTTTCCACATAAACATGATCCGCTTAATATTCTCATTTTATTCCTCTAAAAGTATGTCTAGCATTGACCTATAATTGTTCAAGTAATGCTTGGTGACTGAATATGTATCTGTATCTTCATAATCGACTTGTACTAATCCATTTTCACGTATTTCATAAACCATTGAATTTGGATAAGAAAGTAATATCGGCGAATGAGTGGCAATAATAAACTGGCAGCCTTGATTAACAAGTTGATGTAACAAAGTAATCATAGCCATCTGTCGGTTAGGTGATAATGCTGCCTCTGGTTCGTCTAGAATGTATAAGCCATTTGCACCAAATCGATTTTGCATTAGGGCGAAAAAAGATTCCCCATGTGATTGTTCGTGTAACGACACACCACCATAGGAGTCAATGACTGGCGGACCGAATGACGGTTCATTATCAAGCTGCTCTATTTCAGTGGCTACATTATAGAAACTCTCAGCCCGAAGAAAATAACCTGTTTTTGGTCTTTTAATCGCTTTAGCAATACGGAGGTAATCGCTAAGATTGGAGTGAGAACTTCTCGTCGAAAAGTTGAAATTTTTAGTTCCCCCTTCTGGATTAAACCCTTGAGATACCGCGATTGCTTCAAGTAAAGTCGATTTACCCGTGCCATTTTCGCCAACAATAAATGTTACCGCGTCATGAAACATTAACTTATCAGTTAGCCCTCTGATTGCCGGTAAACATAAAGGGTAGGCATCATATCCATCAACTTTATCTTCTTTCAACGTTGCAGAAAGTAAGTAGTGTTTTGAATCGAGTAAGTTCATATTATCCAGGCTGTTTAATTCTCAGAACGATACACTTATATATCTTTCCATTGTAAAGTTAACCAAAGTAACACCATTTCGTTGGAAGGTATTTCTCTTTATTACAGAAAATCCCCGATGCTCGAAGAACGGCTTAGCGATAAATGATGCTTCAACATATAAACACTCGATATTTCTGAGTTTTGCTTCCGCAAGCAAATGCGCATAAAGTGCAGACGCGACGCCCATCCCCTGAAAGTTTGGGTGTGTGTAAGTACAATCAATATGACCATCGGCATCTAGCTCGATAAAACCAGCGATAAGACCATTGATGATAGCCACAAATGGTCTTTTTTCGTCTAATCGCAGGGACCATTTAGCATAATCAGGAGGCGTAGAAGCCCAAGCTTCTTTCTGTTCTGGGGTATATACCGAAGGATCTATTGTGTGAACAGATTGATGAAACAAGTCAGCAACCTCAATCGCCCATTCGGCAGAGTATGATTTAATTTCCAAAATATTTTATCCCCATCCATAACGCTATCTTTGTGCCTGAACTAAAAACCATTGGGATACCTAGCGCCTTGTTATATTTATTTTTCTGCTGAGTAAGGGTCTTCAGCTAAAAGATATGCCCTTAGATCTGACTTTTGGTCTTGAACTAATAACCATTCACGCATTTGCTTTATTTTGGAATAAACTTCATGACCAAATTTAGCATCGTAAATATCGGAAAAATTATCTTTAGCACTTTTTTCTCTTATCTTTTTTTGCCAGTGTTGAGTCACTACGGCATTTAAACAGCCAGCTAACCCTTCACTTTTTAGCCATTCCCACTCCCCTTTATCTAGCCATATGCCGCCAACGACTGCACTGTAATCCAGCTTATGCTCATTGGTTGAAGATATTCTAAATTTCCGCATTATGCTCCCCGAAGCAGGACAAAGAAGCGCTTGTTTGGAATCTGGGATTTCTGATTCTTCAATAGAGATATCATCAGAAAACTGATAATCAATATTTCTTTCTTTCCATGAAACATAATCTTCGATGAGGATCCAGTTACCGCCACACGATGAACAGGTATGGGCCCTAAATAGCCCTTCGATAAAGCTTGGAAATAAAGCACCGTTTTTACAGCTTGTACAATTCATAATTTTCCTTAATGTAGAATATTGAATAAATTATATTATACATTAATAGGTACTCTTTGTGACTTGAATTCCAATAGTGCCGAATGATTAATGATCGTCAGTAGTGGGTTGATAGATCAAAAAACCTTACCCCGACCCCATTATGACAACGGATTCAGAGTAAGGCTTCTTAATAGTACCGACTGTTAGTAATCGGTACTGTTGTAGTAGCTACTAGCTTAGTGCGATAAAATCTGATCTAAGAACATTTTTAAACGATCTGATTGTGGATTATCGAAGAACTCATGCGGTTCATTTTCTTCAATAATTTGCCCTGCATCCATAAAGATAACGCGGTCTGCCACTTTCTTAGCAAAACCCATTTCGTGGGTTACACAAATCATGGTAATACCTTCATCCGCTAGCTCGACCATTACATCTAACACTTCAGATACCATTTCTGGATCCAGTGCCGATGTTGGTTCGTCAAACAACATGATCTCAGGGTTGATACACAGACAGCGGGCGATCGCTACACGTTGTTGCTGGCCACCAGAAAGCTGATTTGGAAACTTATGCGCTTGGTCGGCAATTTTCACACGTTCAAGGTAGTTCATCGCGGTTTTAATCGCTTCATGCCTTGGTTTCTTATGCACCCAAGTTGGTGCTAATAACAAGTTTTCCAATACTGAAAGATGTGGGAACAAATTAAAGTGCTGGAATACCATGCCGACTTGCGAGCGGATATGACGTACGACCTTTACATCATCAATCAAGTCAGTACCGTTAATATTAATTTTACCTTCCTGAAACTTCTCAAGGTGGTTCAGGCAACGAATAGTGGTGGATTTACCTGAGCCTGACGGGCCACAGATAACCACTTTCTCACCTTTTTTAATATTTAAGTTAATGTCTTTAAGTACGTGAAAATCACCATACCATTTGTTAACGCCTTGCATGCTGATCATATTTTCTTGTTCTGACATGATACTTCCTTATACCAATTACCTTACGTAAATGGTCAGTTTAAACTGTAAAATTTACGGTGATTGTTAATGCTCGGTATTATATTTACGCTCTATCACGCGCGAGTATTGCGACATGCTGAAACAAAACACCCAATAAATAATAGTAACAAATACGTACCCTTCGATTTCAAAACCAAGCCAACTGGTATCACTATTAGTCAGAGTGACCATTGCAAGAATATCGAATAAGCCAATAATAAGTACCAGCGTTGTATCTTTAAACAGTGAGATGAAAGAGCCCACTAGGTTCGGGATCGAGATCTTTAACGCCTGTGGCAGAATAATCAAAATCATCCCTTGCCAATAGGTTAACCCTAATGACTCACTGGCTTCGTATTGACCTTTTGGAATAGCTTGTAAACCACCACGAATAACTTCGGCAATATAAGCAGCTTGGAACAGTGTGATACCAATTAACGCACGTAATAACTTATCAAACTCGATACCATCGCTAAAGAACAATGGCAGTACTACCGACGCCATAAACAAAATAGTAATGAGCGGCACACCACGAATAAATTCGATAAAACCAATACATAAGGTTTTAACAATCGGCATGTTGTCTGACTGACGCCCTAGCGCCAATAAAATACCAATTGGGAATGATGCAATGATACCGACAGCAGCAACCAAAATTGTCAACATTAAGCCGCCCCACTTTTCAGTACTGACCACTTCAAGTCCTAGTCCACCACGGATCAAGATAAAGCATACAATTGGGTACAATAGCATTGCCGTAAGTTTAATCTTAATATTACCAATGCGTGGCACACCAAATATAAGCGCTAAACTCAACACCGCAACCAGATTTGGACGCCAATGTAAGGCTTCAGGGTAGAACCCATACATAAATTGATCGAATTTTTCAATGATAAATATCCAGCGAGCGCCTTCTTTTACCACTTCCTCTTTAGTGCCACTCCAAGTCGCATCAAAGATCATCCAATCTAATAATGGTGGTATCGTCGAATAGATAAAGTAGATGCCAAGCAGTGTTAACAGTGTATTAGGAATAGTAGAAAATAAATTCTCTCGTAACCAGAATACAACACCCTTACTGGTTGAAGGTGCAGGTTTGGCCTCTTTCATCGTATAAACAGCCATATTATCTTCCTTTAATTTCCATTCTTGCATTAACCCAATTCAACAGCAGTGATATAACAATACTGAAAACAAGATACACGGCCATCGTCATTAAAATGATCTCAATAGCCTGCCCAACTTGGTTAAGCGTCGTCCCCGAGAACAAGGTAACAATTTCCGGATAACCAATTGCAGTTGCCAGTGATGAGTTTTTCACTAGGTTAAGATATTGATTAATAACAGGGGGAATGATCACGCGTAATGCTTGCGGTAAAATAACTTTACGTAAGATCACATACTCTTTTAAACCCAACGATTTGGCTGCTTCTTTTTGCCCTTGGGGTACAGATTCAATCCCCGCACGCACTGCTTCTGCAATATAAGTAGCAGTATAGATACTTAACGCAAAAATCAGCGCCAGTAACTCCGGAATAATCGTGACACCACCTTTAAAGTTAAAGCCTTTCAATGCCGGATATTCAGCGCTGATTGGTTGTCCAGCAAGGAAAAACATTAACAATGGCGCACCGATCAACATGCTAATGCTGACCTTAATAACAGGAAATTCTTCACCCGTTAAATCATGTCGCTTATTCGCCCATTTAGACAAAAATACGACACTGATACAAGCAAGTACAAACGCCACTAATATAGAGAAACTACCAGATTCGAAAATAGGGTCTGGAATAATCAAACCACGATTATTGATAAAAATAGAGTCGAAATAAGAAATACTTTGACGCGGACTTGGTAGCGTAGCAAGTACCACGTTATACCAAAACAATATCTGTAATAAGATAGGAATATTACGGAATGTTTCAATGTAAACCAACGACAGTTTAGCAATTAAATAGTTTGATGATAGACGACCAATACCAACCATTAAGCCAATAATTGAAGCTAAAACAATACCAATAACACCCACTAGGATTGTATTTAATAAACCAACAATAAATACATCTAAAAAAGTCGAGGTTGTATCATCATAGTGAATAAGCGATTGACTGATACCAAAACCAGCTGTTTCACTTAAGAACGAAAAACCTGTGGTAATACCCCTTTTTGCTACATTATCAAACATGTTGTTAACGAAGTAAAAAATGCATAAAATCACAACAGCCAAAGAAATAACTTGGAAAATAATCGCGCGATTTTTGGGGCTGTTAAATAAACCATTGGAGGTCGGGGCGAGCTTTGAATTATTCATAACAAAATAAACCTTTTAAAAAGGGGGCCAGGCCCCCGATATACCAAGGTCACTTCAGCATATGCGTGCTGATAAGATGATGAAGTGACTAAGGTATTAATTTATCGAATTGGCATTGCGTACATTAAACCGCCTTTATTCCATAAATTATTGATGCCGCGATCAATGTTAAGAGGTGAATTTTTACCTACATTATTCTCGAACATTTCTTCATAGTTACCAACTTGCTTAACAATTTGATAAGCCCAATCTGCTTTAAGCCCTAAGTTTTCACCCGCTTTACCTGATACACCTAATAGGCGTTTCACAGATGGATTAGCTGATTTTAATTGCTTATCAACATTGCTTGCTGTTACACCTAGTTCTTCTGCTTCTAGTGTTGCAAACATGGTCCAGCGCACGACGTTAAACCATTCATCATCACCCTGGCGAACAACAGGGCCTAAAGGTTCTTTAGAAATGATCTCTGGTAATACGACTGCTGATTTAGGATTGTCTAATTTGATTTTTAAACCGTATAACTGAGAGGCGTCAGATGTAACTGCGTCACAACGGCCTTTTTTGAATGCATCAATTGTTTGACCTGATGTATCAAATGTAACGGCTTTATATTCCATGTTGTTTGATTTGAAATAATCGGTTAGGTTAAGTTCAGTTGTTGTACCGGCTTGGATACAAAAAGATGCTCCGTCGAGTTGTTTCGCAGATGTTACACCAAGTTCTTTTTTAACTAAGAAACCTTGACCATCATAATAGTTAACCCCCGCAAAGTTTAAGCCAAGTGAAGTATCACGCGTTGCAGTCCAAGTCGATGAACGTGCTAACACATCAATTTCACCACTTTGTAATGCAGTGAAACGCTCTTTCGCAGTCAGTGGAATAAATTTCACTTTCGATGCATCACCTAATACGGCGGCGGCAACTGAACGACAAAAGTCAACATCGATACCTTTCCAAACACCTTTTGAATCAGTCGCTGAAAAGCCTGGAATCCCTGTCGATACACCACAGTTCAATACGCCTTTTTTCATCACCTTATCTAATGTAGCAGCATTAACTAAATTCGGTAATGTTGATGCTAGACCTAGTATTAAAGCTATTTTTGTAACCTTCATATTAATTTCCTTGTCTATTTTTATTATTGTAAATATCAGTCTGAAGAAGCTAATCGCCACTTGAAAGTGTTATTTTCTTTGATTCGGGAACACAAAATAATCATAAGGGAATTTTTATACAACATCTACGAGGTAACAATCGATTAACAAAAGCATTAACAACTATTTGACCGCGATCACAGATTTAACACTTAATTAACACGATAGTGGTTATTTAAGGTGAATAATACTTTATGGATATTCACATTAAGGCTTTTATCCATATTTAATTCAATAATGGCAAGTAATATGCTTTAAAGGTTAACAACAATTTAACATGATGGTTTTATATCGGCACCGTAGGTAATCACCCTGTTCATAAGCCCTCTCAAGTATTAAAGTCACTTTTAACGTCGTTCGTATATAGAATTAATTTAAACATGTATAAATGTAACAATACTGACAAGCCAAGCCTTATCTAGCCCTCTCGATTACAATGACAATCTTATCGTCCGTGTTAAATGGTTGATAAGATCTGTGACTCTCCTCCGATGAGCATCAGCAATATTCTGTTGCATAGCTCACACAATAGAACAATGGTAATGACTAACACAGCCGATACGTCAGTTAAGTCAGTATTAACTATAGGTCTTAAACACGAAAAGTGAGCGGGAAGCGTATGATGAGATTGCAGAGTATCGATTTAATGTTGATCGGTCAGGATAATGTAAAGTTTATACCAATTGTACTGTTCCTTTCATCTTAGCTAAACAAGGTCATCACCAAGCATGAAATAAGTGCGAATAATCCATTTATTCGTTGTGAAACGGGTTATTCGCACTTTTAAAATCTAGCACCACTCAAACAAATAGCGATAATAGGTGTTTATTAAGGTTCTTGACGTGTGCTTGCTAATACGATTTCACGGATACATACGTCTTGTGGTTGTGCATAAGCAAATTCAATTGAACGTGCAACATCATCAGGGGCAAGAATATTACCCATTGTTGATTTCCACTCTTCGTAGCCTGCTTTAATGTCTTCTGAAGTTGTATGTGATAACAATTCAGTTTCAACAGCACCTGGAGCGATAGTAATTACACGCACATCAGATGTTGCCACTTCTTCACGAACATTTTCAGTAATAGCGTGTACCGCAAATTTAGTACCACAATAAGCGGCATGCGCACCGAATGTTTTACGACCAGCAACTGAACTAATGTTAATAATAGTACCAGTGTTACGGGCTTTCATTGGCGCAAGTACTGCTTGCATGCCGTTTAATAATGCAATCACATTAATATCGAACATGGTTTTGAATTCTTCAGCTGGTTGGGTATCGATTTGACCTAATAACATCATGCCAGCATTGTTAATCAATAGATCTGTTGGACCGTATAACGCTTCTGCTTTAGCAAGTGCAGCGTGGAATTCGGCGTGAACAGTTAAGTCTACTTTTTCACATAAACAGTTTGGTAAATCTAGCGCTTCTAGTTTTTCAACACGACGAGCAACTAATAATAACGGGTGACCAGCGGCGCTTAAACGCTTCGCTGTAGCTTCACCAATACCTGAACTTGCACCTGTGATCACGACTAACTTTTTCATCATATACTCTCTATTTTTGATTATATTCATACCCAAAAACGTATCTCTCAATGTTAGATCTAAGCGCTTCTAAGTGGATGAAAGAGAGTATATAGATATGATTATTGTTGATATATACACAATAAAGAACATAACTGTTACGTATTAAGCTACAATAATAAAAGTTTACTTTTATTCACTTAATCAATACAGGCATAGCATGCAAAGTAATTCTTCTCTTGCCGACATCCGCGCTTTTGTAACTATTGCTGAACAAGGAAGCTTTACCAAAGCCGCTGAAGTTCTACAGTCATCTCGCGCCCATGTATCCCGTCAACTCGCACAGCTAGAGCAACAGTTAGGTGTGCAATTGATTATTCGCACAACTCGAGCACAGCGCCTTACTCCTGTTGGCGAACAATTCTTCCAGCAATGCCTTAACTCGCTGCAAACGATTAACCAAGCCGTGATCGCAGCCAAAGATGATACAGAACAATTAAAAGGCAGCATTTGTATTAACTGTGTTGGCGGAGTGATTGGCGAGGATATCTTAACGAACATTATCAGCGAGTTTAATTTACAGTACCCCGATATTGAAGTTGAGCTCGACTTTAGTAGCCCTCGTGTAGATTTGATTGCAGAAGCTTTTGATTTGGTCGTGCGCATGGGGGAGTTAGAAGATTCAGGCTTGGTCGCTAGAAAGCTCACAGACATTAAAGTGCAGGTATTAGCCAGTCCTGATTACCTTGCCAAGCACACAGTTATAACTCATCCAAAAAATTTAGAACAACATAACTGCTTAACCGGTAGTATCAAGCGCTGGCGCTTCCATCAAAAATCACGTCAACACAATAATGCGCCAATACACGAAGTAGAGATACACGCGAAGGGTAACTTTAGTTGTAAGAGTGGTCGTGCATTAATTAACGCCGCTAAGAATGGTAATGGTATTGTGCGATTACCCAAGCTGTATTGCGACACTGAAATTAAGGAAAATACCTTAGCCCCTGCTTTAATATCAGCATCGCATGAAGAACAATGGCACTCACCGAATGTACCGCTGTTTCTGCTGTATCATCGCAATCGTTATCAACCCGCTAGATTAAAAGTATTAATTGATTTTATTTGCCAACACTTTAATCAATTTTAAAACCTGACAATAACAGGGCATTAGTCGTAATAGAACAGCTTTACGTATAAATGTTCGAATAAGAACCTTAAACCATTCATTCGAACATTGATGATTAAGATCAATTCATCAACAATTATATTAGTCATACTTATAAATAGTTAATTGACATGAATATATGGATGAATCATGGGAAAGATAACCCGTTTCAATACCGAAGTATTGATCATTGGTGGTGGCGCGACTGGCACCAGTATTATGCGCGATTGCGCATTACGTGGCATAACATGCATATTGCTTGATAAAGGTGATATCGCCTCAGGTACAACAGGCCGTAATCATGGTTTATTACATTCCGGCGCGCGTTATGCAGTCACAGACAGCGAGTCAGCACGAGAATGTATTCAAGAAAACAAGATCCTCAAAGCTATCGCTAGTCACTGTATCGAAGACTCTAGCGGGTTATTTATTACCTTACCAGAAGATGATCTAGATTTTCAACTTACCTTCATTGACGCATGCAGTAGCGCTGGTATCGACACACAAAGACTCACCCCACAACAAGCTATCGACCTTGAACCGAATGTAAACCGAAGTCTACTCGGCGCAGTCAAAGTCCCTGATGGCACCCTTGACCCATTCCGTTTATGTGCATCGAATGTATTAGATGCAAAAATCCATGGTGCAAAACTGCTTACCTATTCGATGGTAAAATCCTTAATCCGTATTGGCGATCGGATCATTGGCGCAAAATGTATTAATACTCGTACCAATGAACGGTTTGAAGTATACGCCCAAGAAGTTGTCAATGCTGCGGGAATTTGGGGTAAAAACATTTGCCACTACGCAGAACTAAACGTGCAAATGTTACCGGCTAAAGGATCGTTATTAGTATTCGAACACCGTATTAATGATCTAGTTATCAACCGTTGCCGTAAACCTGCCGATGCCGATATTTTAGTGCCCGGTGATTCAATTTCGTTAATTGGCACCACTTCCGAAGAAATTGATTACAAAGATATCGACGCCCTCAAAACCAGTGAGAGAGAAGTTAATATCTTAATTGAAGAAGGAGCAAAACTGGCACCAATACTCGCACAAACCCGAGTTTTACGGGCTTATGCTGGTGTTCGTCCTCTCGTTGATGTGGGGGGGGGTGATGGCCGAAGCATCAGTCGCGGTATCGTATTATTAGATCATGAACAACGCGATGGTTTAGCCGGATTTAACAGTATTCTTGGTGGTAAGTTAATGACCAGTCGCTTAATGGCTGAAATGACCACCGATCTTATTGCCAGCAAACTAGGAAATACCAGCGGTTGTACAACCCATTTACAGTCACTACCCGGTTCTGTTGTTAATAAAAAGAGTAAACCTCAAAAAACAGTCTTCACAACCAAAGCAGCCACTCACCGTCACGGTGAAAATGCAGTTGCCACATTTGACCAAAGCACCAAAGGTAAATCCATTGTCTGTGAGTGTGAAATGGTGTCTGTTGGTGAGATTGAATACGCCATCAAACAACTCGATGTCACCAACTTAGTCGATTTAAGAAGACGTACCCGCCTCGGGATGGGGTCGTGTCAGGGTGAACTGTGTACCTATCGTGCTTCCAGCCTATTTTGTGATTTTGCCAACTGTAGCGGTCATGAATCAAGTAAATTATTAATGCAGTTTTTTGAAGAACGCTGGAAAGGCATTAAGCCGGTTTTATTTGGTGATGCACTACGAGAAGCCGAGTTTACCTATTGGCTGTATGAAGGACTTTTCGGCGCAACAGACATTAACAAGCTAGGCGAAAAACAAGAAGATAAGGAATATTATGAAGTTTGATAGCATCATTATTGGCGGTGGTATTGCGGGCTATACCGCGGGGTTACGCAGCCTCGAAGCTGGATTAAAAACAGCTATCATTTCAAATGGTCAAAGCGCCCTGCACTTTTCATCAGGCTCTATCGACCTACTTTCGCATACGCCAACGGGCAAGGCCATTCGTAATCCGGCAGCGATATTTGACAAGTTTACCGATGAATTTCCTAGCCATCCTTATAGTAAGGTAGGTAAAAACACCGTATTTGAATCGCTTGAATGGTATAAAAACTTGCTCACCAACGCTGGAATTTCATTACTGCAGCAAGACAATGGTGACAATCATCTGCGTATCACCCCACTAGGCACCTTAAAATCGACCTGGTTATCGCAACCTTATGTGCAGCAGCTACCAATGCGCCTAACGGAACATACCATCACGCGAATTGTAGTCGTGCAAATTAATGATTTCCGCGATTTCAATGCCAAAATGATGACGGATAATTTGATCCAAACACCTGAATTTAAAGACGTGGAAATAAGTAATACCAGCATTTCGATTGATGGATTCTCAGGACTGAAACGTAATGCTTGTGAACTGCGTTCGATTGATATTGCCCGAATCTTAAGTAACGAAAGTGAGATTGAAGCGTTAGCAACTAAGCTAAAGGCTATCGCAACATCTAATGACTTGGTGATCATCCCCGCAATTACAGGTAATGGTATGGGGCTGTCTGTCCTTAACAAATTACACGCATTAACCAATCTGACGTTTCATGAAGTACCGACTATGCCACCTTCAATGTTGGGGATCCGCCTTGAAGAAACCATGATTGATTTATTCATCAAGCGTGGCGGCATGCTGTTAAAAGGCGATCAAGTCACCCATGGTGATATGGCAGAAGATAACGACATGTTAACCCTTAAGCGCATTTACACCCGTAACTTAGAAACTATGCCATTAACCGCAGACAACTATATTTTCGCATCTGGTAGCTTTTTTAATAAAGGGTTAATTGCTCACCATGACAAATTGCAGGAGCCTGTATTTAACTTAGACATGAATAGCATTGAAGCACGCAGTACCTGGTACAACCCACAATTTTTTGCGGCCAATTCACAGCCATTTTTATCCCTCGGCATTAAAACAAACCAAGCATTTAACCCCATGCTAAAAGGCAAAATAATCAATAATCTATTTTGTGCAGGTTCGAATTTAGGTGGCTACGATCCTATCGCCGAAGGCTGTGGCAGCGGTGTCGCGATCAGTACTGCTTATCACGCCGTAAATCAGTTATTACAACAACGTAGCGTAAATGCTCATTCACAACAACCAATCAGCAACAGCTTGGCATAAGGGGATAACACAATGAATTTAGCATCAACACGTTTTGAAAAATGCATCAAGTGTACTATTTGCACCGTATATTGCCCTGTTGCCAAAGCCAATCCAAATTATCCAGGGCCAAAAGAATCGGGCCCAGATGGTGAGCGATTAAGAATAAAAAGCCCAGAATATTATGATGAAGCATTAAAGCTTTGCACTAACTGTAAGCGCTGTGAAACGGCTTGTCCGTCCAACGTCAATGTCGGTGATATTATTGCGGTGGCACGCGGCAAGTTTGAGAAGAAAAAACTTAATCCAAAATTAATGCGTGATTACATTTTAAGTCACACAGATTTATTCGGTACATTATCGACACCTGTCGCACCCTTGGTAAACAAGATCACAGATTCGAAAATTATCAAAACCATCATGGATAAAACAGTGGCGATTGATAAGCACAAATCCTTACCTAAATATTCATTTGGTTCGTTTAGGCATTGGTATAAAAAACAAGCCAATACACAAATCCAGTTTGAACGCCAGATCAGCTATTTCCACGGCTGTTATGTTAACTACAACAATCCGCAGCTTGGCAAAGATTTAGTTAAAGTATTAAATGCCATGAATATCGGCGTCAAATTATTGAAGAAAGAAAAATGCTGTGGTGTGCCGCTGATCGCCAATGGCTTTCATGACAAAGCTCGTAAAAATGCAGAATTTAATGTTAAACACATGACCGAAGCTGTCGAGCAGTTTAATACCCCTATTCTATCAACATCATCAACTTGCTCGTTGACCTTAAAACAAGAATTCCCGCATGTATTAAAAGTCGATAACAGCAAGATTTCCAATAAACTTGAATTCATCACGCCATTTTTATTACGCGAATTTATGAATGGCAATATGCCAGAATTAAAACCCGTAAATAAAACTATTGTCTACCATACACCCTGTCATTTAGAGCGCAGTGGTTTGGCTATATTCACTATCGAACTGTTACGCACTATTCCCGGCTTAAATGTCATTGTACTGAACAGTGAATGTTGTGGGTCTGCCGGTACTTATGGTTTTAAGAAAGAAAACTATGAGGTGTCGATGAAGATAGGTAAAGGTTTGTTTGAACAGATTAAACAGGCGAATGCTGACTTTGCGATTACCGATTGTGAGACCTGTAAATGGCAAATTGAAGAGAACAGTAATTTAGAAACTATCCACCCTGTCAGTTTATTAGCACAGTGCTTACCTGAATAGTCATTAAAAGGGCGTCTTTGTTAAATAGGCGTCCAATAATTATCGTATAAAATACTTTCCCAAACCGTCAGCGTCACTCTCAAAACCCCAAGAAATGATTATATAACCTTCTAACTTAGCACGTAAAACCCATTATATTTTCTAATCCAAACAATGAAAAATCTTTGCTATAAATATAATTACACAGCGTTATAATACACTTGAAACAGAGGGTGGAAAGCTAATTAGATATGATATCTCCCCACCTTATACTCTTAGATAAACTAATCAGAAAGGTGATTATCATGGCAACACAAACTATCAGAAAAGTAATAGCAAAAATTTTGGCTGCTTATCGGCGTTCATTTGTAGAATTGTACAATCTCGATAATAAATTATGATGATAATATCTGTCAATAACGAAGCAAAGCGTTATTGACAGATACATTAACGATTAATCGTTAAATGAACGTACAATCCAAGCGCGGAACGTACGGCCTTTCAGTTTACCTTTACCAATTTTCTGTACCGCAGCTTTAGCCACTTTAGTGTCAACAGCAACATACGCACAGTGATCAAACAGTTGAATTTTACCAACTAGCTTACCATCAATACCGTCTTTACCTGTTAACGCACCTAAAATATCACCCGCACGTACTTTCTGCTTTTTACCACCATCAATACGGATACATTCCATCGGAGGTGTCATTGGTGATTCATTTAAGACACTTTCTGGTGGTAGGGCTTCTGCCGTAATCATACCAAAACGATCTTCTAATAACGCAACTTGATATGCTTCTTTATCATCAAATATAGTACAAGCAATACCTTTACTACCCGCACGACCAGTACGGCCAATACGGTGAACGTGTACTTCACTGTCATGCGCAACTTGGAAGTTAATCACAGCATCTAGAGAGTCAATATCCAGACCACGTGATGCAACGTCAGTCGCTACCATGATAGAAATACTCTTATTAGAAAAACGCACTAACGCTTGGTCGCGATCACGTTGTTCTAAATCACCGTGCAGTGCAATGATACTAAAGCCAAAATGGCCTAATTCATCAGCAACATCTTGCACATCTTTCTTGGTATTACAGAAAATAACCGTTGATTCAGGTTTGTGCTGTAGTAATAATCCGCGAACCGTATCTAAACGTTCACCAAAGTTTTTCACTTTGTAGAAATGCTGTTTGATTGAGCTATCGTCATGCGTCGCTGCAACTTCAACCATTTCAGGGTTGTTCATTATTTTCGATGCAATCGCTTGGATTTTTTTCGGGAAAGTAGCACTGAATAATAATGTTTGACGATCACTTGGTGCTTTTTCGACAATTGCGTCAAGTGCATCTTGGAAACCCATTTCTAGCATTCGATCCGCTTCATCCAGCACAAATGTTGTTAGATTATCTAATCGTAACGTGCCTTTGTTTAAGTGATCTAATACACGACCTGGTGTACCAACAATAATATGTGCTCCATGTTCTAATGAACCGATTTGTGGGCCAAATGGCATACCACCACACAGCGTTAATACTTTAATGTTGTGAATAGCACGTGCCAGTTTACGAATTTCTTTCGCAACTTGGTCTGCTAACTCACGTGTAGGACAAAGCACTAACGTTTGAATACGGAAACGTTCAACGTCTAAACGCTGAAGTAAACCTAAACCAAAAGCAGCTGTTTTACCTGAACCAGTTTTACCTTGGCCAATTACATCTTTACCTTCAAGAATACTCGGTAAGCTTTGTGCTTGGATAGGTGTCATTTCGGCATAACCGAGAGTATCCAGATTAGAGACAAGCTCTGGACGTAAATTTAGAGAAGAGAAATTAGTTTGGCTCACAGTACATACCTTAAATGAATAGGAGATAAAACAAAAAGGGCAAGCTCCGAAGAACATGCCCTTTATACTTAAACTTTTTGATTTATCATCAATCCATTTAAGTTAACAATCTTAGTGACTATTAATTCAAAAGAATTAAAGTACTACGATGTTTTCTGCTTGAGGACCTTTTTGGCCGTCAACAACAGTGAATTCAACTTTTTGGTTTTCAAGAAGAGTACGGAAACCGTCGCTCTTGATAGCGCTGAAATGTGCGAACACATCAGGGCCGTTTTCTTGTTGAATGAAACCGAAACCTTTAGTTTCGTTGAACCATTTTACTGTACCAGTAATTGTAGACATAATAGAATCCTATTTATCAGAGTAATTTAATTGGCATAAAGCCGGTGTTGCTGGAAGTGTTACTACTTACTTATGATCAAACAGGACGAGGTACTAAAAAAAACTTCGAAATGGAATTCATTCATAAAACTAACCTTAAAGCTGCTGCGAATTATATAGACTTAAAATTTGCTGTCAACAAAGTTATTTACCATTGCGCTATAGATAGCAATAATTATCTAGTTTGCACTTAGACAGTCTATCATGTACCCTGCAGCACCGCTGTTATACTAAGCACAATCCATTAAATAGCAACCATCTAGATAAAGAGACACTATATGAGTTTTACCGACCTCGGTTTATCCGCACCAATCCTAAAGGCTGTAGCAGAAAAAGGCTACGACACACCATCGGCAATTCAGGCGCAAGCAATACCAGCTGTACTGTCAGGTAGGGATGTAATGGCTGCGGCACAAACAGGGACAGGTAAAACAGCTGGTTTTACTCTACCTATTTTAGAAAAGTTAAGCCAAGGCCCACGTCCACGTGCCAATCAAGCACGTACATTAATCTTAACGCCGACACGTGAACTCGCAGCACAGATTGCAGAAAACGTTGAAGTATATAGCAAGCATTTACGTTTAACTTCGACAGTGGTATTTGGTGGCGTTAAAATTAACCCACAAATGGCGCGTTTACGTCGTGGTGTAGATATCTTAGTAGCAACGCCTGGCCGTTTATTAGATTTATATAATCAAAACGCTATTCGCTTTCACCAATTAGAAATTTTGGTATTAGATGAAGCCGATCGCATGCTTGATATGGGTTTCTTACGTGATATCCGTAAAGTCCTTGCGGTGCTACCACAAAAACGTCAAAACTTATTATTCTCAGCAACCTTTTCAGATGACATCCGCCAACTTGCTAAAGGCTTAATCAACGATCCAGTTGAAATTTCAGTGACGCCGCGTAATGCAGCTGCTAAATCGGTTGAACAATGGATGCACCCAGTTGATAAGAAGAAAAAACCACTTCTTCTAACACACCTAATTAAAGAAAACGACTGGAAGCAAGTGTTGGTATTTACTAAAACTAAGCACGGCGCGAACAAGTTAACCAAACACCTAGAAGAGCAAGGTATTAATGCTGCAGCTATTCACGGTAACAAGAGCCAGAGTGCACGAACTAAAGCACTAGCGAACTTCAAATCAGGTGAAGTAAGAGCACTTATTGCGACTGATATTGCCGCTCGTGGTATCGATATCGAGCAACTACCACAAGTAGTTAACTTCGATTTACCAAACGTACCAGAAGATTATGTTCACCGTATCGGTCGTACTGGTCGTGCTGGCGCTGAAGGTACTGCAATCTCATTAGTTTGTCATGACGAAATTAAAGAGCTTGTAGCGATTGAACAATTAACGCAGAAGCACCTTGAGCGTGTTGTTGTAGACGGTTTTGCACCAATGGATTCATTCCCGACTACACCGGGTATTCGTCCACCAAAAGCGAAAAAGCCAAAGAGAGATCATCAAGATGGTCAACGTTCAGGTGAAAATTCACGTGGTCACAAGCCGGCAAGTAAGAACCGTCGTCACACCGGCCCACGCAGTGAAGTAAATCCATCAGCAAATAAAGGCAACCGTCGTCGTCCTGCTGGCTCTGCAAACGATAGCGCGAAATAATTGCAGCTAACATGATTTATTTATAGTGACTTAGCTATTATTTTACAGTGGCTTATCAATAAATAATCGTATTGCACATTGTCTTTAATCACAAGGCAATGTGCTTCTTTAAGAATCCTTTAACACGCCAAGTTTGACACCCCCCAATTCAATCGACTCGCAATTTTTTTACATTTATTTAATCATTTGTCCTTAGTTAATATTATTATTTACGCCCGTATTTGCTAGAATATTCACTCTTCATTAAAGAGCGAAAAGTAAATGAAATTACAACAAATAGACAAAATTCGTTACCGTAAACACTTAAACATGGCGAGTATTGTCGCGACAGCGGTGTTAATCGTGTTTGCATTATTTTATGGCCAAGTGTTAATCCATTTTTTTGGCGGCGCTGACGAGAACAATTTTAAACTAAATTTAGCTGGCGTAATTCTGGGGGTGATTAGCTTGTTGGTAGCATTCAGGTTTATCCGCCTTCATCCCTATTTAATTGAAGTCATGTATGTCTGGGATCTAAAACAAGCAAACAATAAAATTTACCGCAAACTTCACCATATAAAAACGGCATTAAGGGACAGTAACAACACCAATATCGATGCTATCACCATCCTAAATTACTATTACACGGCATCGAAGCAACAATACCATTTAGACAACAATACATTAACGATGGAAAGTTTAATCGCCGACATAGCAATATTAGATAACCTCATAGCAGAAAATAATTTAACTATTACCCTTGATGACTACAATTCAAGCTTATTAAAACAGTTTTAAATCATATATAGGCAGTATATAAAAAACAGGCTCGGCTAAAATTGCGCCTTTTTTTAGAATATAAACCCAACTATTTTGCCTGAAATCCGATTTTTATAGCCTTAATGTAAATTAATTATATCGAAATGGAAAAAAACACCGTAAATGCATCTTATAGCCCCCTATCTCTTTTTTGTTCTCAAAAAAACGTGATATACTCCGCGCGAATCTTTAAATAAATAAATTATAGAGAACATAATGGCAGATTTATCTAAATACAGAAATATCGGTATCTTCGCTCACGTTGATGCTGGTAAAACAACAACAACTGAACGTATCCTAAAACTTACTGGTCAGATCCACAAAACTGGTGAAGTTCATGACGGTGAATCAACTACAGATTTCATGGAACAGGAAGCTGAGCGCGGTATTACTATTCAGTCAGCAGCTGTAACTTGCTTCTGGGATAATCACCGTTTTAACGTTATCGATACTCCTGGACACGTTGACTTCACAGTAGAAGTTTACCGTTCACTTAAAGTACTTGATGGCGGTATCGGTGTTTTCTGTGGTTCTGGTGGTGTTGAACCGCAATCAGAAACTAACTGGCGTTATGCGAATGACTCAGAAGTTGCTCGTATCATCTTCGTAAACAAATTAGACCGTATGGGTGCTGATTTTTACCGTGTTGTTAAGCAAACTCAAGACGTACTAGATGCTAACCCACTAGTTATGGTTCTACCAATCGGTATCGAAGATGATTTCGTTGGTGTTGTTGACCTTCTTACTCGTCAAGCATATGTTTGGGATGAAACTGGTCTTCCAGAAAACTACGAAATTCAAGATGTTCCTGCGGACATGGCTGACAAAGTAGAAGAATACCGTGAAATGCTAATCGAAACTGCTGTAGAGCAAGACGATGACCTAATGGAAGCTTACATGGAAGGTACTGAACCTTCTATCGAAGAAATCAAACGTTGTATCCGTAAAGGTACACGTACAATGGACTTCTTCCCAACTTACTGTGGTTCAGCATTCAAGAACAAAGGTATGCAACTAATTCTTGATGCTGTTGTTGATTACCTACCTAGCCCAACTGATGTTGATCCTCAACCGCTTACGGATGAAGAAGGCGAAGCAACAGGTAAATTTGCACTTGTTTCAACTGATGAAACTTTTAAAGCGTTAGCATTTAAAATTTCAGATGACCGTTTTGGTGCACTTACTTTCGTTCGTATCTACTCAGGTACATTGAAAAAAGGTGATACGATCCTTAACGCTGCAACAGGTAAAACTGAGCGTGTTGGTCGTATGTGTGAAATGCAAGCTGACGATCGTAACGAATTAACTAGCGCTCAAGCTGGTGACATCATTGCAATCGTAGGTATGAAAGGTAACGTTCAAACTGGTCACACTTTATGTGATCCGAAAGATCCTATCATTCTAGAAGCAATGGTATTCCCTGAACCAGTAATCTCTATCTCTGTAACACCTAAAGATAAAGGTTCTACTGAGAAAATGGGTATTGCGATCGGTAAAATGGTTGCTGAAGATCCAACATTCAAAGTTGAAACTGACCAAGATTCAGGTGAAACAATCCTTTCAGGTATGGGTGAACTTCACCTAGACATTAAGGTTGATATCCTTAAGCGTACATACGGCGTTGATCTAGTTGTTGGTGCTCCTCAGGTTGCTTACCGTGAAACTATTACGCAAGCGATTGAAGATAGCTACACGCATAAGAAACAATCTGGTGGTAGTGGTCAATTCGGTAAAATCGATTACCGTATCAAGCCAGGTGAACCAGGTTCAGGTTTCGTTTTCACAGCATCAGTTGTTGGTGGTAACGTTCCTAAAGAATTCTTCCCAGCTGTTGAGAAAGGCTTCAAGAGCTTGATGGACACTGGTGTTCTAGCTGGCTTCCCAGTACTAGACGTTGAAATCGAACTATTCGATGGTGGCTTCCACGCAGTGGATTCATCAGCAGTAGCATTCGAACTTGCTGCACGTGGTGCATTCCGTCAGTCTATCCCTAAAGCGGGTGCTCAGCTGATTGAACCTATCATGAAAGTTGACGTATTCACGCCAGACGATCATGTTGGTGACGTAATTGGTGATCTTAACCGTCGTCGTGGTATGATCGCAGGTCAAGAAGCTGGTAATACTGGTGTTCGTATTAAAGCTGACGTACCTCTTTCAGAAATGTTTGGTTACATCGGTTCACTACGTACTATGACATCTGGTCGTGGTCAGTTCTCTATGGAGTTCTCACACTACAACCCTTGTCCAGCTAACGTAGCTGAAGGCGTTATCGCTAAAGTTAAAGAAGAGAACGCTAAAAAATAAGTAATTATTTTTAGTTAATCTTCCTAACCCCAGTTATGCAAATAACTGGGGTTATTTTTTTCCTGAAAAACAGTGAACGCCCTGCTACCCGATTCCAGCTTAGCCGATAATATTTAACCTCTTTTTTTTCTTATCTTATCTTTTCTTATCCTCTACTCTGCTAGCTTTACTATTACTGCCAAATTACAGACAAAAAAAAGCACCAAGACCATCAAGCCTTAGTGCTATTTATTGTGCTTATTAACTTAACCTAACAGAGTATTAACCGTTACTCGAAGTGCCAGTAACCTAAGTTAACCCATTCAATCAACAGTTGACCAAATACTTTATCTTCCATTAATACTTCAAGTTCTTTTGCTGACTGCTCAGTAGTGTTACATAACGTCTGTACACTTGCAGCAATGCTTGCGTCAAAGTCATAACGCTCACCATCAATAAAGCAACTCGTTGGCATTTCAGGGAAGTATAATGTCTTCAATCCATTCACTTTACGTAAGTAAGATTCCATGCCAATTTCATCTACTACAATCGCGTAATCTGCAATGTAACCACCTTCAGGTGCTACTAAATCTAATTCGTGCGCAGATTCACTGTAATGACGGCCAAGGAAATCATGCATAACGCTTTTATCAGCCATTAACGATGTCATGATATCTGTTAAACCTTGCACTTCACCAGATTCGATAGAACCATGCTGTGCACGTGGTTGTAACTTAGGATCGCTATAACGAACAAACTCTTTGTCCTGTTGTAATAGGTAATCACCAAAGTCATTTAACAGTTCTTTCTGGTCTTGTGCACGGAAACCAACAGAGTAGTTAATCGCTTCGCCAACAGCATAACCTTCATGCGGTGCATAAGGTGGGATATATAAAATATCACCTGGTTCTAATACCGTATCAATAACGGCATCAAACGCTTCACAATGCTTCAACGCGCCGTTTGCAGCAAACTCTTGAGGATTCATATCCTGAGCGCCAACACGCCAGTGACGCTTTCCTAGACCTTGAATGATGAATACACAGTAACGATCGATATGCGGACCTACACCACCTGTATCTGTGCTATAAGAAACCATCAGATCATCAAAGCGCCAGCTAGGAATAAAATTAAAGGTATTTGCTAATTCAGCGGAAGGATCATGCCAGTGATTAATCGCTTGTACTAAGATAGCGGCGCCCGGTGCTTCCATACGCTCAAAGTCAGTAAACGGACCGCATTTAGCTTCCCACTTACCATCTTCACGTGAAACCATACGTGACGTAATCTCTTCTTCCATCGCTAAACCAGCAATTTCATCCGGGCTGATTGGATCGATAAAATCCTTGAATCCCGCTTTAATTAACAGTGGTTTTTTCTGCCAATAATTTTCCATGAAATCAGCAATATCAAGATTTAATTTATACATAGTCAACCCGCATTCAATAATCGAAGTAATAGAGCGCGTATCATAGGTATTTTATCGATAATAGCAAGTCCCCGTTCATCTACAGTCGCCATTTTAATTTTATTACTGGCTTATTTGAGGCGCGAATTTTACAACAAGATCCTGATCGCTTAACACTAAAAGCATATGAGCCCAGCATTATCATTTAGCAAAGCATAGCCTTACTTTTACTTACACACCCATTTCTTGTTAAATTTAATTATATGGTATATTACATACATCTCCGTCACACGAGATAACATTGAATAATCAAAAATATCAGAAGGATATATGTCAGGAAATAAATTCTACAATAGCTTAAACAATTACTCATCAAAACTATCTAAGTCACAACAGCGTCACACGATTGACAAATTAGACATTACAGATACAAACGGATTTTGTTCCGACTTAGCCATCATTTGGTTGAAGGAGCAATTAACTCATCGTTTTTATCAAAGAACGCAATTTCCCCGGCTAGCGCATAAAAATGTCGTGAACAGTAAAAGAGCTGCTCGGGTTACGGGGATAGCTAATTTATTGCAGAAGACATCACGCCAACAACCTGACTACACAGGCCCTCAACAAATGGCAATACTGGCTCGACTCGTGAACTTACAGTCTAAGCCTCTCTTTGCCTGGAGGGGCGCTACATTTTCGTCGCTGGCTGGCTACTTACAGCGTTCATCGAATATGGAATTAAGAAAATTTGGTATTCTTGTATCTTTCCCGGTCGGTGACTCCGCCCATTGCATAGCCTTTTATTATGATCAGGGGACATTAACATTTTACGATGCCAATGCTGGCTCCTACTTAATAACTGGTAAGCTAAATGAAACAAACAATATCTCGAATTTCATTTCAAATTATAAGTCGGTATGTCTGCCTAAAAAGTGGCCAAGTGCAAAAATTGGCGATAGACTAACCACAACCTTAATACATACCTAACAGGTTATATTTTAATAACAGCGTTATAACCTCTATCGCGCGTTGCTCCAAAGCCTGAACCACCAATTTTGTATATCTGAGTTCACATTCATTCTAATCTCCGTTAATAAGTCAGGATTTACCGGTCTCACTTTCAAACTGAATAATCTCCTGCTGACCAGAAGAGTTACTGGTCACACTCCAATTCAGAACTTATTATCTACACTCACAAATTATCGGTAGCTAACCTTGTCCTTTTTTAGATATATAATGTCTCTAACTCGAAAGTCACATAAGAAAACATTCTGTAGTATTAGCTTATTGAAGGTCATTTATTGTGGCTGAAATAGCATAACGCCCTCGATGTAATTACTTATCTAAACAAATAATTCGTGTATTGTCGCGTGTTTTTACGAGCCTTGAACAGGATGACTTTAGGAGTTTTAATGCCAGGTAAGCACCACTACTATTCAGCAATTCGTTCCCAAGAAAACCGAGATTACAGTATTAATAAATCCAATTCCATTGCGCTTGTTGTCGAAGGTGGCGGTCAAAAAGGTATTTTCACTGCGGGGGTGCTAGATGCTTTTCTTAAAGAAAAATTTAATCCGTTTTCATTATTAATTGGTACATCGGCAGGCGCATTAAATCTTGCCTCCTATATTTGTGGACAATATCGACACGCCTATCGTGTGATTACAGAAGCCACAATGCATAAAGACTTCTTTAACATGCGCTCTTTTTTATTCGATCATAAAGGTATGGATCTTGATTGGTTGATTGAACAAACAAAAACAAAGATACCGCTTGATTGGAACCGTGGTGATGAAAACATGAAAAACCGTGAAGTGTTAGTAGCGGCGACTCAAGCAGATAATAACCAGGTGGATTATTTTGACTTATTTGGGGCTGGCTGGGAGCTGGCATTAAAAGCAAGTTGTTCTATTCCAGGCATTTATAATACGCCTGCCACACTCAATAAATATCACTGGTTAGATGGTGGTGTGCAGGCGCCAATACCTTTAGAAGAGGTACATAGACGAGGCTATAAGCATATTGTTGTGATTAGAACTGCTCCGCCAGAGGTCAAAAGTGAACATAAATTTTTAGCTAAGTTAACACCGTATATTAAAAATTCAAAAACCAAAGAGATAGTGAATAACTTAATCGATCATGAAGAATCGTATATCAGAGCTCAGATGTTTTTAGAGAGTCCACCAGAAGATGTTTCCATATACGAACTGCATCCAACTCAGTTATTAAAATCAAAATTGATTGGTAGCAAAAAGACATCGCTTGATTATGATTATCAACAAGGACTTGATTGTGGTCGGCAATTTTTACAATCTTACCAAGGGATTGATATGTACTAATTATGTAGAAGGCTGAGGGCTAAATACAGCGAAGCGAACGGCTCGGTATACCCAAGCTACTTCAAGATGCTTGGGTATATATTTAAGTCCTACAGGATTGGCTTAGTACTCGGATACATAGACATCGGGAAAATAGACAGCCCTGACCAACTGAGATTTAATTTCATCATTCAACAATACATGGAGCTCATACATTATATTGATAATACCACCTCGCAAGTCATTCACTTTTTCAGCAAGTTCTACACATGATAAATCTTGAACTGAGCATTTAGGATTGATAGCGTCCTCATTATACTGAGCCAATTGTGCTTGGAACAGCTCCCAAGATTTCTTACTACTATCTAGTTCTTTGCCGCCAGATAATATTGGAACCCACAATTTCATTTTGTCTTCTAAAGAAACAGGGCTTCCTTGAGCGTCTTCTAACTTGTTTTCATTCTCAGCATTGTAGCATTCAGCTTTAAGCAATAAATATGATGCTAAAGATGCGAATAGTTTCGCAATACATGCGTAGTACGCTTCAGTATCGGCGTTGTTAATAGATGCATCACGGTATTCCAGTGCTGATTCAAACTCACCTTGATAATCACTTACATTGATAATGCCAGCACCGCTGATGTAGACCTTGCTATCCATCGTATTTTCGACAAATGGTACCGTATATCCCCAATCTCGCGTATCTGAAACTAAACGCTTAAACGGATATTTATTCTGCTCGAACCACTGCTCGATGATTTTATTTTTCAGGCCATCAGTCAACTCTCGATTTGAATGGTCACTGTACTTCACCAGATCGAAAATGAGCTTTTTCGCTTGTTTCTCTGCAATGTTCGCTCTTACTTTTAACACTAACAACTCCTTCAATGCTGTTTAACGCCTTATTGCTGACGTGCACCGTGGTATTTTTGGGTATTTAATCATAAACATTGTTGTCTTTGTTTAATTTAAAAACCAGATAACAGATACTAAAAAGCCCCGCGGATATTATATAAATAATTTCTGCGGGGCTGATTAACAAACGTTAATAAGGTGTTGCTACATCAGTAACACTTTATTAAATTAACGACTAAAATTAAGCGTCACTGAACGTGAATCGCCTTCATTAACAATCACAATATTACTATTGATGTCATCATCTTTCGTCATCACATTCTCATCTTGAGAAAGCTTCGCGCTCACTTTAATCGATGGGAATTGTGACATCTTCATTTGCGCCATCATCGCATCACTATCTGATAATGAGATAGTTAATGGGAATGTTGGGTTCGTGATACGTTTAACAGCCAGTGGCGCTTTAGGACCAGCTGCCGCTTGCACGTAAATATACAAGTAACCTTTAAGCTTCGCTTGGTCAGAAGTGATAGTGATCGTCACTTGCTCATTACCCGCCGCGGCTTCATTTGCGGGTGCTGCAGGTCGGCTATCAGTTGCAGTATCAGCAATAGCTGGAGCTGTACCACCTTTCGCTTCAATCTGTTTTCTTGCGTATTCAATACTACCTTTAATCATCTCGATACGATCTGGTTGACCAGCAAGTAACGGTAACATACGTTGCCATTGCTCGATTGCGCCAAGGTAATCTTGGTTTTCTAACGCCATGAACGCAGACGTAGATAATACTTCGATATCACCAGGCTTTTCTTTTTTCAGACCCATCAATATTTTACGTGCTAAGTTATTTTTATCTGGATCATCACTCAGCATTAATGCTTGCGCATAACCTGTCACAATAGATGTGTTCATCGGTGCGAGTTTATACGCACGGTCCATCGCAATGAATGCCGCGTTTGGATCACCTAAAGCAACGTTTAAGCGCCCCAATAATAACCAACCAAATTCATTGTCCGGCTCTTCTATCATCTTAGTAGTCAATGCTAGCTTAAAGTCTGAGATCTCTTGATCAGTAACTATATCACCTTCATTCATTACGCGATTTGTTAGCTCAGGTAAACGTGAATATACATCTTCCCAGTTAGCTACCTTGTCACGTGCACCTAATGTCAGATACATCGACACAGAGAAAACAACTAAAAACACAACACCAGCAAGCCAGATGAATGGTGAGTTAGCTGCATTTACTTTTGCCACTTTCTCATCAAGAACGTCGTCCAATAGACCACGTTGCATTTCATCAATAAACTCTTCGCTTTTGTCTAACAAACCTTGATCTTCATCGTCGACCAATTCACTAATTCGACTTTTATAAAGGTCTTTGTTTAATTGGTCTCGTGTCGCGCCAGTTAATTTGCTCTTACCCGTAACAGGGATAACAAATGCCAGCGCGGCAACGATCACCAATACAATACTTACTATCCAAAATAACAACATGCTATTTCTCGCTATCCTTTAAAATTTTGGCCAAACGGTCTTTCTCCGCACTCGATAACTCTTCGTCGCGGTCATCCGTTTTAACGCTGACTTTACGACGGCTGTTACGAACAATAATCAGACCACCAAATAGTATAAACAAACCTGGACCAACCCATAAAATGGCAGTACCTAAAGTTACTGGCGGCTTATAGAGAACAAAGTTGCCAAATCGGTCAATCCAATAAGTAACAATCTCATCTTCTTCCTTACCATCAACAACCATGTTGTAAGTTTTTTGACGCATGTCTTGAGCAATCGAGGCATTCGAGTCCGCAAGGTTATTATTTTGACATTTAGGACAGCGTAACTCTGCCGTTAATGTTCTAAACAAGGCTTCTTGCTCTTCAGTCTCAAAGTCATAGACATCAATAACCGCAGCAACACTGAAACTGAGCATTAAAGTCATTAATACGAATAATTTTTTCATCTTAAGTCCTTATTTCAATTGCTCATAAACAGCTTTCAATTCACCATTCCAATTACGCGGGTTAATGTCACCTACGTGCTTATATTGGATAATGCCTTTGCTGTCGATGAAAAAGGTTTCAGGCGCGCCATAAACACCCAGATCAAGGCCAAGCATGCCATCAGGATCATAAAGACTGATCTTGTATGGATTATCTAACTCGTCTAACCATTTCAACGCTTTTTTACGCTCGTCTTTATAATTCATTCCAACAATATAAACACCGTCTTCAGCCAGTTCATTTAAGTACTTATGCTCTGAGTAACACGTTGGACACCACGTTGCCCATACGTTTAACAGCATAGGTTTACCTGACAGCACGCTTTTATCATGCTGTAACTCAGGTTCAACTAAATCGTTTAATGCAAACTCAGGAACAGGTCGACCAATAAAGGTCGACTCTAAAACGGTAGCGTCACGAAATAAGCCAATGTAAAGGAATATAGACACACATAAAAATACGATTAAGGGTATTAGTCGTGTCATTAACTGTTTCTTTTTTTTCACATCATTAGTCATTATTCTTGTCCTAATTATTGCGCTTTCGCTACACGTTTATTCACAAAACGGTAACGTCGATCAGATACAGCTAATAAACCACCGATAGCCATGACTAAGCCACCCCACCAGATGAAACGAATGAAGGGTTCGTAATAGATACGAATTGCCCATGAGTCATCTTTTAACTGTTCACCCAATGCGATATAAAGGTCACGAGTTATACCCCAATCAATCGCGGCTTCAGTCATTGGCATACCACGCTGAGCTAAGTAGTTACGTTTCTCTGCGCGTAATACCGTTTCAAACTTACCGTTTTTACTGACCTTAAATACCGCTTCATAGCCTTCGTAGTTCGCGCCATTTGATTCAGCAATACGCTCGAACTCGAATAAGTAATCCGCAAAGACAACTTCATCGCCCGGTAGCATACGTAAGTCTTTTTCGATTTTGTAATTCTGAGTTGCAGAAATACCAATCAGCATCATCGCTAGACCAACGTGGCCAAGTACCATCGCCCAATGGCTACGACCTAGTTTGACCACACCAGACGCAAAACTATGGCGATGCGTTGCACGGATATACACTTCTAGCGCACTGGTGATAATCACCCAAAAAGCTAATGCAAAACCAATAACAGCAACAATCTTAATTTTGTCCGCAAAGATTGCCGGTAACGCAACGGCTAACACGATACTCGCTACCGCAATTACCGCTAACTGTTTAAACAGTGGACGTAAATCTGCTTCTTGTTTCTTCCAACGTAATAACGGAGCAACACCCAAGGCAATTGCAAACGGAATTATCATGTAGAAGAAAATATTATTAAAGAATGGTACACCGATTGAAATCGAACCCATACCCAGCTCTTTATGTACCAGTGGTAACAAAGTACCAATCAGTACAACTAATAGCGCTGCAATTAATAATACGTTATTCACCAACAAGAAAGTTTCACGAGAAAACAGACCGTATTTACCACGACTCTTAATCTCTGAACCTTTTACTGCGAAAAGCAGTAATGAACCACCAACAACCGCAATTAAGAAGGCTAAAATAAACAAACCACGCGCAGGATCTGACGCAAATGCATGCACAGATACCAATACACCAGAGCGTACTAAGAAAGTACCTAATAGACTCAAGCTAAAGGCCGCAATTGATAATAGTACAGTCCATGATTTAAACACACCACGCTTTTCACTTACAGCAAGTGAGTGAATCAACGCAGTACCTGCAAGCCAAGGCATAAATGATGAATTTTCTACTGGATCCCAGAACCACCAACCGCCCCAGCCGAGTTCATAATAAGCCCACCAACTACCCAATGCGATACCAGCAGTTAGAAATACCCAAGCAACTAATGTCCAAGGACGAGACCAACGCGCCCATGCCGAATCAAGACGACCAGCCATCAATGCCGCAATCGCAAAAGAAAAAGCAACAGAGAAGCCAACATAACCCATGTATAACATCGGTGGATGGAAAATCAGGCCAACATCTTGGAGCAATGGATTTAAGTCATTACCATCGAGCGGTAAGTAAGGCAAAGTTCGATCAAATGGATTTGACGTTAACAAAATAAACAAGTTAAAACCAATCGCAATCATACCCATCACAGAAAGCACGCGAGCGAGTGCAACCTTCGGAATACCACGGCTAAACACGGCCACAGCAGCAGTCCAAATAGCTAACGTTAAAGACCAAAGTAATAATGACCCTTCATGACCGCCCCACACAGCAGATATTTTATACTGTATCGGTAATAATGAATTTGAGTTAGTTGCAACATAACCGACTGAAAAATCATCAGTCGCGAATGAGTAAGCTAAAACAGCAAATGAAAGACTCATTAGCAAAAATTGCATAATGGCTAATGGTTTAGCACTATTAATCATACCAGGATGATTAATCTTTGCGCCTATAAGTGGATAAATTGCCAGCAAGAACGACAACGCCGTCGCTACAATTAAACTAAAATGTCCTATCTCAGGAATCATTACAAACTACCTTATTTAGTTTCGTTACCGTATTCAGGTTTCATATGCTTAATGCCTTTAATTGCTTCAGCAACTTCGGGTGGCATATATTCTTCGTCATGTTTAGCAAGTACTTCAGACGCGCTAATCACATTCGCGGACTTTAGTACACCTTGTGCAACAATCCCTTGCCCTTCACGGAATAAATCGGGCAAAATACCTTCGTATTCCAGTGTAACCAAGCCACCTCTGTCATCACTTAAGACAAAGCTAACTTTAAGATCTTCCATATTACGTTTAACAGTGCCAGGCATTACTAAGCCACCAATACGTAAACGCTGACCGATTTCAGGCTTGACCTTATCTTCACCTAAGCCTTCAACAAGTTGAGTCGGCGTGTAAAATAAATCAATGTTCTGTTTTAATGCGTATAGAACAAGGCCTGTCATACTACCTAAACCAATGATAATCACCAGAGCAATAGATAAGCGTTTTTTACGTCTTGGATTCATAGAGTATTCTCCATTTTTTCAGCTGCACGCATTCGCTGAATACGTTGATGCTTATTTTTAATTTCGTTAATAATTTGGCGACGTTTGACAATAGTACTTACCGTTAATGCGCCTAAGGTCAATACGCTAAAAGCTACAGCTAGCCAGACATAAAAGCCGTAACCACCCATCGCTAAAAAAGCAGAAAAGCTATCAAATTGCATGTTACTTGTCCTCGATAAATAATTTTTTCACCCAAGGTCTATGCGACTCACGGGTAATTAACTCATTTCTAAAGCGCATCAAGGTCAAGGTACCAAACAGTAAACCGAAGCCTAATAAGTTAATCAGTAATGGCCACAGCATATCGGTATCCATCGACGGTTTATCGAATTTACTGATAGTGGCTTTTTGATGTAGGGTGTTCCACCATTCAACAGAATAATGAATGATAGGCAGATTAATTACCCCCACTAAGGCAAGAATGCCCGCAGCACGACCTGCTAATATTTTGTCGCTAAACGCACCATAAATTGCGATTACGCCAAGGTATAAAAATAATAGAATAAGTTCAGATGTTAAACGTGCATCCCATACCCACCAAGCGCCCCACATAGGTTTACCCCATACAGCGCCAGTGAATAATGCGATTGCAGTAAATACCGCACCAATTGGTGCAATCGCAGCCACAGCCATGTCTGCCATTTTTAATTGCCAGACCAGACCAATAAAAGCAGCGATTGCCATACTTAAGTATGCACCCATGGATAGTGATGCGGCAGGTACATGTAGATAGATAATACGGAAACTATCGCCTTGTTGATAATCAGCGGGCGCGAATGCAAAACCCCAAATCATTCCGATTGTCAGTGATACAGCACTGAATAATGCAAACCAAGGCAGCATTTTACCGGCTAAGTTATAACTTTTTTCTGGTTTCGCATAAGGATGGAGCCATTTCCACATATTAAACTCTCTACATTAATTACGGCCCAATTATATGAACCTAAACAGTGATTGAAACTAACTTTACTTATCTTTAACTAACAATTTAACTCAAACTAACCCGTAATGACGCGGCAATTGCAAACGGTGATAAAGTAACTGATGCAGCAAGCATCGCCCCTAAAATCGCCACAGGTCCAGAATAGGAAACACCAAAACTCGCCGCATCAATGGCACTGGTTGCAAAAATCAATACCGGAATAAATAACGGTAAAATGAGCAAGCTCAGTAATACCCCTCCCTTACGTAAACCAACAGTCAATGCGACGCCTATCGCACCTACAAAGCTCAACACCGGCGTACCGAGTAACAGGGTAATAAAAGTGGCCATGAAAGTATTCGCATCTAATGACAAAAATACTGCCAACAAAGGCGATACAAATAATATAGGTAAGCCAGTCAGTAACCAATGTGCAACCACTTTTGCCGTCACAATGACTCCTAACGGGGTCTCCGTTAGCATCAACTGCTCTAATGAACCATCGAGGAAGTCATCTCGAAATAAACGTTCCATCGACAATAGCGCCGATAATAATGCCGCGACCCAGATAACGCCAGGAGCAATACGTAATAATAAGTTTGGCTCAGGGCCTATTCCTAGCGGAAAAAGGGTGATCACAATAATAAAGAACCAGAGTGGATTTAAAATATCTGATTTACGACGAAAAGCCGTGATTAATTCACGCTTTATCACCTGTATAAAAACAGCAAACATATTAATACTCAGTTAAGTTGTGACGGGTTAAGGTGATCTTACGTAAACGTCCCGCAGAAAATTGTAAATCTTGGTGTGTTGTTAGAATAACGCAGCCACCTTTATCGGCATGGGCTAAAAATAAACGCTCTAATACTTTCACGCCATTTTTATCAATAGCAGTAAAAGGCTCATCAAGGATCCATAACTTTTTATCCGACAGCCATAGGCGTGCTAAAGCAATACGACGTTGCTGTCCTGCTGAAAGGTGACACGCTAATTGATCTTCATAACCAGCAAGGCCGACTTGTGCAAGCGCTTCCCAAATTTTATCTTTGGCGACAGCTTTATGCATGGCATGGTAAAAGAATAGATTTTCGAATGCGGTCAGCTCTGCTTTTACACCGGGTAAATGACCAAGGTAGAGTAAGTCTTGATGATAGCTCTCACGATCTTCTAAGGTATTGCTTTTCTGCCAAAGAATATGGCCATCTGCTGGCGATGAAAGTCCGGCTAATAAACGCAGTAAACTGGTTTTACCTACGCCATTAGGGCCTTCTATTTGAATTATTTCACCACTAGAAACGGTGAAACTAAGATCAGAAAACAACACATTATCTTCACGTATACAGCTTAACTTAACAACTTCCAACATACTTTTTTATTCTTTCAGCATCAATCTGAGCGAATATTAACATATTCCTGCTTTAAGCATAATTAAGCTATATCAATAACCGGTCAAATATAATCAATTAAAGCTACTTTTTATGGAAACTTAATAATAATTCGGCTTCAGCGCGTGGAAGTTCGCACTCACGCATGATTTCTTCAAGAGTCGCGCCAAGTTCAACAAGCTTCACAGCGCGCGTATAAAAACGGCTATCAGGGTCTTGTTGTTCGTGTGTAGTCATCTCTTCTTTCATTTCATCTTGCTGGTATTTAGTTTGCTGTAATTCCGAAGCCATGCCTTGAATTGCACCACCAAGATTAATATTTGAAGTACTTAACTCAATGATACGCTTTTGAAGAGAGTCTCTTGATTTAGATAAATCTTTGAGCAATAAATTATGCGTTGCCTGTAGTTTGGTTAACTTACGAAGCAATAAAACGTAGCCAATAACCGCAGCAACAGCTGCTGTAAGCGCAACGCCAGACAAAATCAAAGCAAGCATATTGAGTCCTTCAATAAAATAGCAATTAAAAAAGCACTGTAACAATCATTACAGTGCTTTTCTAGATAGGAATAAGGAATTAAGCTTACATACCGCTTAATTCCTCCCATTCGTCATCACTTAAAAATTTATTCAAATCAACAAGGATGAGTAACTCACCGTCACGGTTCGATACACCTTGGATGAATTTAGCACTTTCATCAGTACCCACATTAGGTGCCATATCGATTTCTGAAGAACGTAGATATACTACTTCAGCAACACCGTCAACGAGTATACCAATCACTTGTTTTTCAGCTTCGATGATAACAATACGTGAGTTTTCACTCACTTCTGATGGCATCAAACCAAAACGTACACGTGTATCAATCACAGTGACAACATTACCACGTAAATTAATAATACCAATCACATAGTTTGGCGCACCAGGCACTGGGGCAATTTCTGTATAACGTAATACTTCTTGTACTTGCATTACATTAATACCGTAGATTTCATTCTCTAACTTGAATGTAACCCATTGTAGTACTTCATCTTCAGCTACATTTTCCACTAGGTTTCGAGACTGACTCATGTTTTATTTCCTTCTACTATTGCCCATGAATATTGATGCCATTATCCAGCAATTTAATCATTTCGGTTACGTGTAATAATACGCACATGCGGGATTTAACCATGCCAGCTAACCAAGGTCGACTACCAGGTGTACTTCGCCATTTAATATCATTACTGTTTAAAGTTTCAGTACCATGCAGGCTTTCGCAGCCTAGTACCCAATTCGACTGACTTAATTGGATCTGATATTTATAATCTATCTCGCCCATATTTTGCTCTGGCATAACCCATTGTGCAGTATCGACAACACTCAATTTCTGCTCTCGGTGCTGCATAAGACCTAAATACCAATCCGGTTTACCAAATAAGCTGTTTATTGTTTCGGTTTGATGAATACCACCAAGCTCGGTCAATGGCACCGCAAAAATAACACCTGCGACTTCAAAGAACAGCGCTTGAAAGTGCTCTTCTAACTCAATATTTTTCCATTGTTCAACAGGTTCAGATTCCTGTACTCGCTCAACATCCGATACTGACACATTTTCTGCAGGCTCAATGGCTAGCGCTGTTTCACTAACGATAATATCTGTAGGTGTGATCGTTATCATAGTATCAGTAGCTTCAACTTCAGAAGTCGACTGCGTTGTTGTCACGTCAATATTATCTAATACCGATAAATCAATATCCGCCAAGTCAATATCAATGACAGAGCCTAACAACTGATCTAAATCGCTTAATGACCCCGAACCATCTGGTTCAGGTATTTTAAAGTCACTTTTTATCGTTGGCTCTATTTCAGAAAATAAGGGTGTTAATACTTTCTGCGACTCTTTTGTTAACTCTTTTTTTAATGCGGGTTTGAGCACTACCGTTTGTTCTACAGCAGCCTTAGCATCCTGTGTATTTTCAACAACAGGCTCAGATAGCATGGATGTAAAATAATCATCCAACGCAGAATGCTTTGTGTGCTTATCCATACATTCGGTCCTGTTCTGCCTCAATCAGTAAATCTTGTAGTAATGCGGCATAAGCTGCGACACCTCGGCTACTTCGAGTATACATAGATGGTGGCATATGTTTTAAGCTAGCATTTCTAAATTGTGTATCTACAGGGATCACAGCTCGCCAAACATTGCTGCTATAATTTTTCTGCAAGGTTTGTAACGATATCAACGATGCTTTAGTACGCCGATCAAACATGGTGGGAATGACCGTATACTGAAATTTATTAGCACAACTACGCTGCATAATTTCAAAGGTTTTCACCATGCGATCTAAGCCCTTTAATGCTAAAAATTCGGTCTGTACTGGCACTAAAATACGATCACAACTGGCGAGTGCATTGACCATCATCACGCCCAATACAGGCGGGCAATCGATAAGTACAAAATCATAATCATCGGTAACTAAAGTAACAATATTCTTAAGAATAAGTCCCATACCATCACGATGCCCTAATGTTCTATCTAACGTGGCCAGTGACATTGTGGCAGGTAATAAATTAATGCCGCTATAAGGCGTTTCTATTATCGCATTATGAACCAGCTCTGCATCCAGTTTGGCTGCGACAAAAAGGTCAAACAATCCGACAGTTAAATCATCACTATCATAATTTAGATAACTGGTTAATGATGCATGCGGATCCGTATCAATCAATAATACTCGCTGCCCCTGTTCTGCCAGTAAGCCTGCTAAAGAGATTGCAGTTGTCGTTTTACCAACACCACCTTTTTGATTAGCAACAGTCCAAACTTTCAACTTTACCCTACCTTGTCTGCTTGTCGTTATCGACAGCCAACTTCAATATTAATACGCTCTGCAATTTGTTGCAGGTTCACCTGATCATCAGCTAAACCAGCGTTCACAATTGCTTGTGGCATACCATAAACAACACAAGACTGTGCATCTTGCGCCCATATCGTACTGCCTTTTTGTTTTAGTAATTTAGCACCATCACGTCCATCTGCGCCCATACCCGTGAGTACAATCGCTAATACTTTATCGTGATATGACTGAGCTGCAGAACCAAATGAAATATCAACACTCGGTTTATAATTAATCCCCGCAGGACTTTCCATTACCTTTAAAGTAAAACCACCCGATTTGCTTTCAATCAGCACCTGCTTACCACCAGGCGCTAAATAGGCAACCCCAGGCTGTAAACGATCACCATGCTCAGCTTCTTTTACTTTAATTTGGCATAAGGTGTTCAGTCGTGCAGCAAATGCAGCAGTAAAGGTAGCGGGCATATGTTGAATTAACAAAATAGGCAGAGGAAAATCGCTGCGCAAAGGCGTTAATACATTTTGTAATGCCACAGGACCGCCGGTCGAAGCACCGATAGCCATTAAACTGTATTTTTTACCTGATGCACGTTTTCTTACACGGCTTGCAATAACTGGCGTTCGAGCTTCAACAGCCGCGTTATCGACATGAGCAACATGCCTCACATTCACCGAATTCGCCGTATGTAATCGACTTGCATCTGTATTTTTACGCTGCAACGTTGCTGTATTTATGCGGCTGTCAGCTGCGACAGTCGCGCTGCGAACTGGTGCCGTTGCTGGTGAAATACGCGGTGTTCTCAATAAACTTCTGCGTTTACTGATTTCTTTAATGTTTTGTTGTAGTAATCGAACCGCTTCCGCTTTGTCTTTGGCTATATCTTCAAATTTTTTCGGTAAGAAGTTAGCCGCTCCCGCTTCTAATGCAGCAATCGTTGACTTCGCACCTTGATGCGTCAATGACGAAAACATTAAAATTGGTGTAGGTGTGTCTTTCATGATCGCTTTAACAGCGGAAATACCATCAAGAACCGGCATTTCAATATCCATGGTTATGACGTCAGGACGTAAAGACTTCGCTTTAGTAATAGCCTCTTCACCATTTTTAGCAGTATCAATCACTTCCATTTCAGGATCTGCATTAATGATTTCACTTACTCTACGTCTGAAAAAACTGGAATCATCAACGACTAAAACTTTTATTTTCATCTAATCTATCTACTTCAATGTGTTTACTTCAATGTAAAAGCACACAGGGGTTTCCCCCTGCATCAACAAATTAGCGTTTTGCGTAATGATTTAAGAGACTTGGAATATCTAAAATCAGTGCAATACCACCGTCACTGGTGATTGTAGCTCCCGCCATACCCGGCGTGCCTTGCAATAAGTTATCTAACGCTTTAATAACAACTTCTTCTTGCCCAATAAGGCTATCGACAACAAAGCCAACTTGCTTAATACCAAGCTGAACAATAACCACATGCCCTAATCCACGATTATTACGCGTAGTGGCTTGTGGATCCATTTTAGTTAACCAATCCTGCAGATAAAATAATGGGATCGCTTTTTCTCTGACAATAATGGTCAATTGGTTATCAACGACATGGGTTTTATTTAAATCCAAGTGGAAGATTTCATTCACACTCGTCAATGGTAAAGCAAAGATTTGCTTACCTACCTCAACCATCAAGGTTGGTAAAATAGCCAGTGTTAACGGCACTTTAATTTCAATCGTTGTACCAGTACCCAGTTTTGAGTCGATCGAAATTGTACCATTAAGTTTACTGATACCCGTCTTAACCACATCCATACCAACACCACGACCAGAAATGTCTGATATCTGATCTTTGGTTGAGAAACCAGGCGCAAAAATAAGGTTGTATGCTTCGTTATCTGAGATCCTTGCTGCTGCATCAGCATCAAGTACCCCACGCTTAACCGCAATGTCTTTTAATCGTTCAGGGTCCATACCCGCACCATCATCTAGAATTTTGAGACGAATATGATCGCCTTCTTGCGATGCTGATAAGGTAATCTTCCCTTGTCGTGATTTGCCATTTTTCTCACGTAAATCTGGCATTTCAATACCATGATCTACCGAGTTTCTCACTAAGTGAACCAGTGGATCAGCAAGTGCTTCCACTAAGTTCTTATCTAAATCGGTTTCTTCACCAATCATTTCAAGATTAATGTCTTTTGATAAACTACGCGCTAAATCACGTACAACACGCGGGAAACGACCAAACACTTTTTTGATTGGCTGCATACGTGTTTTCATTACCGCACCTTGTAAGTCGGCAGTAACAACATCAAGATTAGACACAGCTTTAGTCATGTCTTCATCATTACTTGAAATACCTAAACTCACCAAACGATTACGAACAAGTACTAACTCACCTACCATATTCATTATTTCATCAAGGGTGCGAGTATCTACACGCACTGTTGAATCAACTTGTGGTTTCGCTTTTTTCTCTGCTTTTACAGCCACCGTTTCAGTCGATGTTTTTGCGGCTGGAGCCACTTTTGCAACAGGTGTAGCAACCGCAGTTGCAGCTTGTTCAACTGGTTCGGGCTTGATAGCAGCAACAGAGTCTGCAGCATTAACCACATTCTTGATTGTTGCAGCTGCACTCGGTGCATTACCCTTACCGTATAATTCATCCAGTAAGTTTTCAAAATCATCGTCATTGAGTTCACCGCTACTAGCAGCCGGCGTAGCAACAACAGGCGCTGACGTTGCTTTTATATTCGTCGCGCTAGCATGCTGACCAACACCATGCAGATCATCAAGTAGTTTTTCAAATTCATCATCTGTAAAATCTGAATTGGAACTGGTCGCGACAGTTGCAGTCGTAGGCTTCGAATCAGCAGTATTTATTGCTGTAGGAGCTGTACCTTTACCGTGTAGTTCATCAAGCAATTGTTCAAATTCAAGTTCTGACATACCATCGATATCAGAACTATTTGCTGATACGGCAGGTGCTGCGACCTTCGGAGCTTCAACCTTCGGGGCTTCAACAACAGTTTCTATCACTGCTGCTGGAGTCGCTTCAGGTTGGGTAAGCAAATGAAGTTGATGAATTAATTCCGCATCTGCAGCAATTAATGGTTCACGCTCTTGAATCGCTACAAACATCACATTGACACAATCCAATGATTTAAGAATGACATCCATGAGCTCTGGTGTTACTGTTCTTAAGCCATTACGCAGGCTATCGAACACATTTTCTGCACCATGGCAAATATCAACCAATTCTGATAATGCTAAAAATCCTGCGCCACCTTTAACGGTATGAAAGCCCCTAAAAATTGCATTAAGTAACTCAGCGTCTTCTGGGCTTTTTTCTAAATCAACGAGTTGTTCAGAGAGTAGCTCCAGAATTTCAGATGCTTCAATCAGGAAGTCCTGTAGAATATCTTCATCAACATCAAAGCTCATCAATATCTCCCTTAAAATCCTAAACTTGATAATAAATCATCAACATCATTTTGGCCGTCTAGTACATCAACGCGTTCACTCGCATTCATGATTGGACCTTCCGCCTCAATGCCACTTATTTCACTTTTAACTGATTCTGTCATTACATTTAGTGGTTTTGAAGCCTCACCAAACATAGTCAACATTTCAACTAATTTGACTTCAACTTCTTGTACTAAATTAATCACGCGACGGATCATTTGACCAGTCAAATCTTGAAAATCTTGCGCCATGAGAATTTCAGTTAAATACTGTCTTAAACTATCGGCATCAGATACTGAAACTTGAAGAAAATCGTCTAATAATTTACAAAGTTCTTTAAATTGACCCAATTGTAAATCACGACTCATCAAGTTCTTCCAATTTGGCATCACTTGTTGAATGCGGTCGTTAAAACTATCAGCAATTGGTAAGCAGGATTCAACTGCATCCATCGTTCTGTTTGCCGCTTTATCCGTCATCTCAATAACATAATTCAAACGCTCTCGAGCATCAGGAAACTCATCGTTAGCTAAGCTTTCAATACGTGTATCTAACTGGAAATCTTCTAATGAATCATGTAATTGACGTGTTAACACACCCACTTTTTCAAATAGTGCATCTGAATTTGTATTCTGAATTTTAGTAATTATTTCATTTGCCATTTCTACCTGACCACACTCTAGCAGTGTCACCAGTTCTTTAGCGTCTTCTAATGAAATCAACGATTCTTGTTGTTCACTCATGCGCATCCTTGCTTATTGAATTCGTTCGAAGATCTTCTCTAATTTTTCTTTTAGTGTCGCCGCTGTAAATGGTTTAATAATGTAACCATTCACACCTGATTGAGCAGCTTCAATAATCTGTTCACGCTTCGCTTCAGCCGTAACCATTAGTACTGGGATATGACATAGCGCTTGGTCTTTACGGATCTCTTTAAGTAGATCAATACCTTGCATACCAGGCATATTCCAATCAGTGACAACAAAATCATAATCGCCATTTTTTAGCATAGGTAATGCCGTGTTGCCGTCGTCCGCCTCATAGGTATTGCTAAAACCAAGATCACGAAGTAAGTTTTTAATGATGCGTCTCATCGTAGAAAAATCATCGACAATAAGAATTTTAATTTGCTTTTTCAAGTTGTTCTCCAAAATAAGTAATTACAATATTCACAGTCCCTGATCCCATAAATATCTTACTTCAATATTCAAGTACTAGATAAATAGTACCAATTAAACTTAGTCATCTAACCAAGCATGCATACGCGCTTTCACTCGATGCATCGCTTGGCTGTGTATTTGACTCACACGAGACTCGCTGACACTGAGTACTTCCCCGATCTCTCTTAGATTTAACTCTTCATCGTAATAAAGCGATAAGACTAAGCTTTCTCTTTCGGGTAGTGTTTTAATGCAGCTTGCTAATGCTTGCTGAAAACGTAGCTCAGAAAAATCAGCACAAGGAGTGCTTGATTTTCCTTCGTAAATTGAATAGGCATCTTCATTACTCGCGGTCAAATCTTCGACCGCCAATATATGCCCACTATTAACATCCATCAACATACTATGGTAGTCAGTCAGGTTTACGCCTAATTCTTCAGCAACATCCGTATCTTTTGCATCCGTACCCGTTTGTTTTTCGATACGGTCAATGGCAGCAGCAATATCACGGCCATTTTTATGCACCGATCTTGGGACCCAATCCCCACGTCTCATTTCATCAATCATTGAGCCGCGGATACGAATACCAGCATAAGTTTCAAAGCTAGCGCCTTTAGAGCCATCAAAATTGCGCGCAGCATCCAGCAATCCAATCATACCCGACTGGATTAAATCATCTAACTGAACACTCGGCGGCAAACGTAGAAGCAAGTGATGGGCAATTCGTTTTACTAAAAAACCAAATTGCTCAACAGCATGACTCTGTTGCGACTGGATGTTACTGTAAGCGGATGCCTTATTCACTTCAATCTTCTACCCTAGCTTTGTTTTCAAACAGGTTCTCAATGAAGAACTCCAAATGGCCGCCGACTTTATTCGGTACTGGCCAAGTTGCAGCTCGACTTGCTAACGCTCTAAACGCCAATGAAGCGGGCGCTTTTGGAAATGCTTCTACAACCACTTTCTGTTTACGAACGGCTTGACGAACACTGTTATCAAACGGAATACAAGCAACAAGCTCTAATGTTGCATCTAAAAATCGGTCCGTTACACGTGTCAATTTAGTAAATAATTCTTGGCCTTCACGTAAACTACGCACCATATTAGCCACAATTTTAAAACGATGTACACCGTGTTCTTTTGATAATAACTTAATTAATGCGTAAGCATCCGTGATTGATGTCGGTTCATCACACACCACCATTAATATATCTTGTGAAGCACGGCAAAAACTTAACACCATCTCCGAAATACCCGCAGCAGTATCAACCAGTAGCACATCAATAGGTGTTTTCAATTCTGCAAACGCACGGATTAAGCCTGCATGTTCTTGTATTGATAACTCAACCATCGAACGCGTACCAGATGTTGCCGGTGCGATTAAGATCCCATTCGGACCTTCAATCAAAATATCATCTAATGTACATTCACCCGAAATAACGTGAGAAATATTTTTATGTACGCGTAAACCGAGTAAAACATCCACATTTGCCAACCCAAGATCGGCATCTAAAACCATGACTCGCTTACCTTGGGCCGCGAGTGATACTGCCATGTTCAGTGTTACGTTAGTTTTACCTACGCCACCTTTACCACCTGAAACGGCAATGACTTTAACTTTTTTGTTATTACTCATTTGTCTTAGACCACTTGCTTGATCGAAAAAAATATTTTTATTCATTACTATTTATCATCGCCTAACCAAAAATGCGTATCGTTTTGTTCTTCTAGCGTATCTCTGTTAAATACAGTACGAACTAATTGCTGCGCATTGGCTGAATCTATATCTTCAGGAACCCTTTGCCCATTTGTTATATATGCAATCGGTAGTTCATTTTGTATTAGTACACTTAAAATCTCACCTAAGCTTAAACTTTCATCCACTTTACTTAAAATACAGCCCGCTAACGGAATATGATGAAAATGCTCTAATGTTTCTTGTACAACCCTACGCTGTGCAGTTGCAGGGACAACCAAATAGTTACGAATCACGACTTTTTCATTATTAACTAATGTATCTAACTGTTCGGATAAACGCTTGTCACGCTGTCCCATCCCGGCAGTATCAATCAAGACTAAACGTTTACTTCTTAACTGATACAAGTATTGTGCCAATTCTGCTTCATCACGGGCAACCTTAACAACACACCCCATAATACGGCCGTAAGTCGCTAATTGTTCGTGAGCACCAATACGATATGTATCAGTAGTAATCAACGCAACATTCTCTGAGCCATGCAACATGGCAAATTTTGCCGCTAATTTGGCGATAGTTGTCGTTTTACCCACGCCGGTTGGGCCAACTAATGCAACAGCACCACCTTTACCCAAAATATCATCTTGCGCAATGAGAACGCTGTCCGTCAGTAACGCTTCGATCTGATCCCAAGCCGACTCAATCGAACAGTTTTCAGCCACACAGTTAGCTAGTTGGTCAGCAACTTCTTCGGTAAAGCCAATCTTAACCAGATGTTTGATCAACATAGCACGAATAGGTTCATTACGTTCAACTTCCTGCCACTGTAATCCTGAGACTTGGTGCTCAAGCAACTTTCGGATTGAGGCAAGCTCAGCCTTCATCGCACTCATGTCTTGTTGGTTGTCACTTTTCGGCGTAGTCGACTCAAACTGCTTATAACCACTTTGTTGAGAAGAGCGCGCCATACCATCACGCATTTCATTTTGCTCTGCGAGTGTCGCCGGAGCAGTATTTGGACGTTCAGCAAAGCGACGAGCGACCGGTTTCTTTAAAAAACTGGTATCCCAATTATTTTGTTCACGCGTATTATCATCGTTATTGATTGCTTGTGACATTTGCTGTTTATGTTCTTGCTGACGTGCCAATAAGCTCGCTAATGAGTCATTTGGCGCTACAGGGCGCTCTGGTTCTGCTTGCTGTGACAGTTCATTATTCATTAATTTTTTGAAGTTGAATTTAGATGCCGATAAATTGACGGAGTCTTCAGAAAGTTGACGTTCTGATTTATTTGCTACAGTTTTTGGTTCGCTTACTTTTTCAGGTGCGACAGGCTTACTTTCAGAGAAATCCACAGCAGCAACTATTTCAATGCCGCCGGTGACCTTTTTGTTAGACATAATAACAGCGTCGGGGCCAAGAACCTCTTTGACCTCAGCCAATGCCGCTCGCATATCTTTGGCAAAAAAGCGCTTTATTTTCAACTTAACATCCTTAGTTCTGTTCGCTACTTAAATTATTTATTTACGTATTATTGACCAACAACACTGACAATTCGAATCTGTTTATCATCAGGTACTTCTTGATATGATAATACGCGTAATGAGGGTATTGAGTATTTCACAAATTTCGCCAATGTTGACCTTAATACCCCAGAGGTAAGTAAGATCGCCGGTTGTCCCGCTAATTCTTGATTTTGTGCAACCTCTGTTAATGAGGTTTGCATCCGTTCAGCTAAACCAGGTTCAATACCCGCACCTTCACTGCCTGCAGCCTGTAAAGACTGGTGTAATATCTGTTCTAATTCGGGGGCAAGTGTCACGACAGGTAATTCACTATCGATACCATTTATATCCTGAACGATCATGCGGCGTAAGCTTACACGGCAAGCAGAAATCAACACTTCTGGATCTTGCGTTTTAGTACCATATTCAGCCATTGTTTCAACAATCGTGCGAATATCTCGAATTGGCACGTTATCATGTAATAACCCTTTCAACACTTTCACAACAACCCCTAACGGTAAAATTTCAGGGACTAAACTTTCGACCAATTTAGGATGTGTTTTCGCTAATACATCTAATAAATTCTGCACTTCTTCATAACCGAGTAATTGCGCAGCATTGTTCAGTAGTAACTGACTCAAGTGTGTCGCAACAACTGTAGCTGAGTCAACAGCTGTATAACCCAAGGTTTGCGCTTGATCACGCTGTTGAGGATTGATCCATAAAGCAGGTAGGCCAAAAGCGGGATCTATGGTTGAAATACCATCAATCTTGCCATATACCTGACCCGGATTAATGGCTAACTCTTTATCATGGAAAATTTCAATTTCGCCATTTGAAACTCCCATAATATTAATACTATAACAATTTGGTGGTAATTCGAGGTTGTCACGAATATGCACTGCGGGCACCAAAAAACCTAATTCTTGAGAAAGCTTCTTACGAACACCTTTAATACGGTTTAATAACTCACCACCTTGGCTCTTATCAACCATGGGAATAAGTCGGTAGCCAACTTCCAGACCGATCGTATCTACGGGTTTAACATCGTCCCAATCGAGATCTTTTTGATCATTCAAATTCGCTTTAATGTCTGCATCTTCTGAAATGTTGTCTTTTTCTTCTTCACGTTTGGCTTCTGTTTTCATTAACCACCACGCCCAACCACCAGTAATAACACCAAAGCCGATAAAAGCAAGGTGTGGCATACCTGGTACTAACCCCATCACGGTCATAATGACAGCAACAACGGCCAATGCTTTTGGATTGGCCACCATTTGGCTCGTAACTTGAGTGCCGAGTTTTTCGTCTTTATTTTGACGGGTAACAATAATAGCTGCAGAAATCGATAAAAGTAGTGACGGTATCTGCGCAACCAGACCATCACCAATGGTCAATAATGTGTAAATTTCACCAGCTTCCGCAAAACTTAAATCATGCTGTGAAATACCAATGATAAGGCCACCGATAATATTAATAAATAAAATCAATAAGCCGGCAACTGCATCACCTTTTACAAATTTACTGGCACCGTCCATCGAACCATAAAAATCAGCTTCTTGAGTGACTTCTTCTCGGCGCAATTTAGCTTTTTCTTGATCAATAATACCGGCGTTCAAATCGGCATCAATGGCCATCTGTTTACCCGGCATAGCATCGAGCGTAAAACGCGCACTTACTTCCGAAATACGTCCCGCACCTTTGGTCACCACGGCAAAGTTAATAATCATTAAAATCATAAACACGATGAGACCCACCGCCAAATTCCCGCCGATCACAACAGAACCAAAGGCATCGATAACTTGTCCCGCAGCATCACCGCCATTATGCCCTTCTAACAACACCACACGTGTTGATGCGACATTCAGGGCTAAGCGTAGTAATGTTGCAATTAACAAAACAGTCGGAAATGCAGCAAAATCAAGTGGTTTATTGACGTATACCGAAACAAGCAGAATTAATAACGATAAAGCGATATTAAAAGAAAAGAATACATCTAATAGGAATGCAGGTATCGGTAATACAACCATGCCGAGTGTAGCTAACACAACTATCGGGGTGCCGATATTTTCTAGCGCAATCGCTCTTTTACCCCAGATTTTTGACAGATTTGTTGCTACTTGCATTACGAGACCTCAAAATTTCATGCTTGATAGTATAAAGCAATAATCATACCGAAGGCAAAATCATTCAGTGTTGAAGTCCACAAATGACACTAATATTTTAGGTCATCAGGAATATCGATGGTTTTTGGTAACGGTTTAGGCCGATTACCTTTACGTTGTTTAAATTGTTCGAGCTGATAAACATAGGCAAGTATCTGTGCTACCGCGATAAATAACCCTTCAGGTATTGGATCATCAATCTCAGTCGTATGATAAATAGCACGTGTTAAAGCCGCTGACTCTAAGATTGGCACTTTGTTTTCTTTCGCCATTTCACGAATACGGAATGCCACTTGATCAACACCTTTAGCCACAACTTTAGGGGCGGAGTTACCGGTTTTTTCATATTTTAACGCCACAGAATAATGTGTTGGGTTGGTAATAATCACATCAGCGTCAGGAACATCACCCATCATACGACGTTGCGATACCTCCATCTGCATTTGTCGGATCTTGCCTTTTAACTGTGGATTACCATTCACATCTTTCATTTCATCTTTAACTTCTTGCTTGGTCATCCGTAATTCTTTGGCATGTTTCCAGTATTGGTAAGGCACATCAATCGCGACAATAATAATCAAAGACGCACACAACCAAATAAAAATATCAGTCAAAAGACTCAGCGATTGGATAATCGAAATATGCAATGGCTGGAGACTAAACTCCATAATCTGTAAAAATTGCACTTTTAGCACCAACAAGGCAATCGTCACGACAACCGTAACCTTGGCAATTGATTTAATCAATTCAACCATGGCTTGCGGTCCCATCATTCTTTTAAGACCCGCTTTAGGTGACATTTTTGATGCTTTCGGACGAATAGATTCTCCACTAAAAACCATGCCCCCCATCATAATATTACCAATAATTCCGGCAGAAAATCCCGCAATCATAATACCGAACAGCGGCCAAAATAACGGTTTAACACTCGCGCTAACAATTTCGAGCAAGGCATAAGGATTGAATACATCTTCACGGTCAAGTTGAAATAAACGCGTCATGTTAGCCTCAAGCGCGCGGGCGAGAGCATCACCAAAAGCAAGGAAAGCGGCACCACTTGCCGTTAATACTAAGGTCGTCGCAAGTTCTTTCGAACGTACTACCTGACCTTTCTCTCTGGCTTGGGTGAGCTTTTTCTCGGTGGCGTCTTCGGTTTGTTCTTGTCCGTCTTTTTCAGCCATGAGGAAATACCTTTATCCTAATATGGTGAGCGGCGTTAATACGCACAAGCATTATTGAGCAGCGAACAAATCAATTCACCCGCTCTCTGCCATTGGGCATTAAAATGAAACATAAAACTTTTCAATGATAAGTAAATAATAAATAAGCCTGCGACCATACCAACCGCGAAACCTAAGCTAAATACGTTTAGTTGCGGTGCTGCTTTGGTCATCACACCAAATGAAAAGTTAATCACGAGCATAGCAACAACCGCAGACAATGACATACTCAATGCAGCAGCAATCATTACCGACATCCAGCCCGCTATTTCATAGTACTGAACTGCCATTAAACCAGACGCGGACACGGGGAGTGTCTCAAAAGATTTAACGACTGTTTCGATCATAAATAAATGACCATTCACAGATAGATAAACCAGAGTGCCTAATAAAATATAGATTTGACCAATAACAGGTGAAGTTTGACCTGATGCAGGATCGGCCATCGCAGCGAAACCTAAACTGGTTTGCATCGCAATAATTTGCCCCGCAATAACAAATGTCTGAATCAGCATGACGGTGACAAAGCCAATCGCAATACCAATCAAACTCTGTTGCAGGATAATCATAAAACTGCCCAAAGAGAACAGTTCGACATTAGGCATAGGTGGTAATACAGGCGCGACCATCGCGGTAAGCGCAAGACAGTAAAATAACCGGATCATGGGTGGCGTTGTTTTCGCACCACTGACTATCATGACCATAACCATGCCAGAGAGGCGTGCAAACGGCCAAATATAACTGGCCATAAACGTCATAATATCAGCCGATAGAATCTCCACTAATTAACCTACAACTTGTGGGACTTGGAGCATCATGTTGGTAAAAAATTCCATCAAACGAGCAAAGCCCCAATGCGCACCATAAATGAGAGCCAACAAGGTCGCGATTAAACGTGGTAAAAAACTTAATGTTTGCTCATTAATTGAGGTCGCGGCCTGAAAGACTGATACCACTAAACCGACTAATAACCCAGGAACAACAACCGCACATACCAGCAGTAATACTGTCCATAATGCTTGCCGAAATATATCTACAAAGACTTCAGGTGCCATGATGATCCCTATTGCTTACTAACAGGCTTATAAGCCGATTGATGAACTTGTATAAGGTCTTGTATATAAAGAGCGTCGTCATAAACCAAAACTAGCCGCAAGCGTGCCCATAATTAAGCTCCAACCATCGACTAACACGAACAGCATAAGCTTAAAAGGTAATGAAATAATCATCGGAGATAACATCATCATACCCATCGCCATCAAAATACTCGCCACTACCAAGTCAATAATCAAAAATGGAATGAACACCATAAATCCAATTTGAAAGGCTGTTTTTAATTCGCTTGTAACAAATGCGGGGATCAATACGCGGAAAGGGACTTCTTCTGGAGAATTAGCTTCGACTTTCGCTATCCGCATGAAGGTATCAATATCGGTCACCCGGGTTTGTGCCAACATGAATTGTTGCATTGGTAGCTTAGCCTGTTCAAAAGCTTGCATCGAGGTCAGTTCTTCGCTCAAATAAGGCTGTAGCGCATTGTCATTAATACGCTCAAATACTGGCGTCATAATGAAAAAGGACAGGAATAAAGTGATACCGACTAATACCTGATTAGAGGGGCTTTGTTGTAACCCTAATGCTTGGCGTAAAATAGACAGTACAATGATGATGCGGGTAAAAGAGGTCATCATGATAAGCGCAGCGGGTATAAAACTCAGCGCCGTCATCATGGCTAAAATTTGCAATGACACCGAATATTCCTGTGAGCCATCACTGTTTGTGATCACTTTCACCGCCGACATCACGGAGTTATCAGCCCACGCTACAGACGTGAAGAAGAGCAGGAACAACGACAGTAATACCGTAAACTTATTTTTCATTATGCTGTTTCATCATCTGGGCTAATTTAGTAGCAAATGGATTGAGTTCTGGTTGGCTATTTTCCAGTGGTTTTTCAAGTTCTTTAAGCAGATTGATTTGTTGCCCTGTCACGCCGAGTAGTACTTGTTCTGTACCAATTTGTACCACGATGATACGTTCTTTAGGCCCTAACGGTAATGTTGCTACAACGTTTAGTTGTTGATGATTACTGCCAAATACACGCGCCTTTTTAGCCAAGAAAGCGAGCATTACGATAACCGCAATAACCACAAACAATGATAATAGCCATTGCAGCATATCGATATCGTTCATATTATTTAAGCTTTTTAATTCGTTCGGTTTGACTGATAACGTCAGTTAAACGAATACCAAATTTATCATTGACGACAACGACTTCACCGTGGGCAATCAATGTACCGTTAACCATGACATCGAGCGGTTCACCCGCAATGCGATCGAGTTCAACAACAGAGCCTTGGTTTAACTGTAATAAATTACGAATACTAATTTTACTACGACCAACTTCCATTGAAATCACAACCGGAATATCAAGAATACTATCTAGCTTTTGTTGTTGTTCCGCCGAGAATGGAACCTCATCATTGTTAAAGTCTTCTAATTCAGCGGCCTCAACAGTACTTTGTTCAGCCATCGCTGCAGCCCAATCATTCGCCATCTGATCTTGATCTGTACTCATTTCAATACCTTATTTATCGTCATTTTTATCACCTAAATTCAATAGCCCACCACGTAATGCAACGTGGTCAATCTCTGATTTAGTTAAATTACTTACTTTTAACTTTTTACTAATCTTAACCGCAACGTTATCTCTATTTCGGCCAAGTTTGGCTTTATAACTCGGTAAATCTTCAATAAAAACGGTAAGGTCTTCTGGCATATCAACCGGGATGATATCCCCCGCTTTCAATTCCATTATCTGCCTTAATGAAAGCTCAGTTTCAAGCAATCTTGTACTTAACTCTACCGGAACATCTAAAATTTCTTCTTGTAATGCCGAGCTCCAACGTTCATCAGTATCCTCTTTATCACTTTGCACACCCGCATCGAGCAACTCACGAATCGGTTCGAGCATTGAATATGGCATGGTAATATGGAAATCACCGCCGCCGCCATCAAGCTCGATATGGAATGAACTCACCACCACTACTTCGGTTGGGCTTACAATATTTGCCATTGCCGGGTTGACTTCAGAATCAAGATATTCAAATTCCGCATCCATGACCGGAGCCCATGCTTCGTGATAATCTTCAAAGACAATCTTTAATAGCATTTGAATAATACGGCGTTCGGTTGGGGTAAATTCACGGCCTTCAATTTTGGCATGATAACGGCCATCACCACCAAAAAAGTTTTCAACCAAAATAAACACTAACCGTGCTTCCATGGTGACTAACGCAGTTCCTTTTAATGGACGAAAACGTACCATGTTTAAACTAGTTGGTACGAATAATGTGTGAACATACTCACCAAACTTCAGCATCTGTACGCCATTAATGGACACTTCGGCTGTACGACGCATCATATTAAATAGGCTGATCCGCATGTGCCGTGCGAAACGTTCATTAACCAACTCCAGCGTAGGCATTCGTCCACGCACAATACGGTCTTGCGATGAAAAGTCAAAATCGACAATATTGCCACTCTCTTCTACGGTGTCAAATTCATCTTCTTCAACATCATCAACACCGTGTAATAGCGCATCAATCTCGTCTTGGCTTAATAAATCACTCACACATAACCTACTGCATTACAAAACCAGAAAACAGGATCTTTTCAACAACCCCTTTTCCAGTATATTTAATCAAAATTTCATTCACACTCGCCAATGAATCTGAACGCAATAATTCTTTGCCTTCATATGTAGCGAGCTGCTGCTCTGTTGTTGCGCTAAAAACTTGCAACAAGGTACTTTCAATTAAAGGAACATTGGTTTTCGCTAATTTTTGATTGTCACTACCGCGGACCATTAATTGAACTTTAATCTGCACTAAGCGTTCGCGCTTTAACCCTATAATATTAAAAACAAAAGGGCGTGGCATGGCAACATAATATGCCGTTTCAGTTACACTTCTATCAACACTTTCAGTCACAGATTCTACGTTATCGGTGGGGGTACTATCATCACCACTTAAAAATAAAAACGCCGCGCCAGCCCCTACAAGCATTAATATTAAAATCACCGCAATAATAATGATTTTTTTATTACCTTTACTTTTATCGTCTATTTTCAAATCGTTGTCGTCGGCCATTATCGTCCTTAAATCGAATTTTATATTACGCTAAATAAATGCTAATCAAACTGTTTAGGCGTAAAAGTCTACCCCTTTAGCCGAGTCTTGCCAATACTGAGTAGTAACAGGGACTTCAGTCTGTGAATCTATCGTATAATTCGCTTCGTTATTGCTATTTTTTTGTCCATTTTCTTGTCTTGACTGTTGAAATGCAGATTGCTGCTGCCCACCGTCTGCTTGCACTTGCGTCTCACCTAATGTCATGCCCTGTTGCTGTAACATTTCTCGTAATCGCGGCATTTGCTGTTCAAGTAAATCACGGCTTTGGTTATTCTGCGCTTGAATTGTCACATTTATTTGATCGTTTTGCACAACCAATTTAACATTCATACTGCCTAATTCTGCTGGGTCTAATCGGATTGTCGCTGTTTGTAATTCTTTACCTGCCATGATAGCGATTTTTTCATTTAATTCCGAAGTCGCTAGATTGTTATTAAGATTAACCCGTTTCTCTAATACTTGTTGTTCAGCGTCCGTTAATACCGGTGTCTTTACCAAGATTCGTGTGGTTTGGTCTAACGGCTCTTGCTTACGTGCTGATTCCATAATTTGCGCAAAATCTAATTGCTCAATGGGTTCAGGTGATGTCATATCCAGCTGTTCGAGTGCTGAACTATTACTCTCTGTAACTGCACTGCTGCTCCCTGCGACTATGCCATTAGCTTGACCAAAAGGTGTATTTTTCGCCAACCCTATTTCGCTAACACCCGTGGCTAAGTTTGCTTTTCCAGCGCCACCTAAGAGTTCACGGTCAAGTGTCCCATCACCATTAGCTAAATCACCCGTAGCGAATAAATCGCCTTTCGTAAATCGAGGGTTATTGTCAGTAAGGCCTGCGACTGTCGACATACCGACTAACGTTGACGCTGTGATAGTATCTGTTGAGATTATTGAATCTGTTGAACCTGTTAAATCTATTGAGCCTGTTAGCTCTGTAGATAGTTCGCTCGTTTGCAATACTGGTGTCACTTCATTATTACTAATATCGATCGTACCAGCCACGCGATTATCGGGCGTGGAGAAGTCAGTCATACTAACGGGGGCTGGTGAGGCAATATTCCCCTCCTTTGCTTGTAAAGGCAATATATTACCGTTAGCTTTACCTTGAACATATGTCCCAGCGTCACTCGCAGCATTACTTTGCAACAGCATAGATGATTGATCGAGACGCGACAAAAAGTCATCACTACTTTCATTTTTCAGCAAGCTGTCATCTTGGCTTATTACATTTAAGTCATCGCCAGCTATTGCTTCAACTTTATCAGCGTTATCCATTTGCCCTGCGACAAAGCCATCATCGATATTAGCGGCAGAACTAGGCTCAGCACTCGGCACAGAACTATCTGTCGCACTATCTGCCGCACTATCTGCCGCACTCTTCAGCGTTATATTCTCAGCGCTACCAATGGCTGTTTTCCCGACGATAACATCTGTTTGATTATCGCTACTAAAGAGAGAAAATAGTTTAGAAAAGCTACTTTCAGACGTATTCAACTCTCCATCACTCGCCATATCGTCAGCTGTATCGCCTTTGACATTAAGCGCTTGCGATTTATTATTAGCCGCCTGTATATCAGTCATCGCAGTTGATTTATGTAGAGAGAAAGTCATCGTTCAAGCCTAAATGTCATCAATTGAAGTTATAGCGAAACAATGCAAAATTCACGCCAGATTAATCGTATTATCGATTATTCTTACGCTTGAAATATTGAAAGTTAGAAAATTCATCAAGATCTTTTTGCTCTCGTCGCTGTTCGACAAGCTGTGCAGCGACTTTGCGTTTATCTAATAATAAACCCAAAGCATCACGCTTCTTACGAATTTCCATCCAATCCGAGTGCTTGCTCTTAACTGTCTGTTGGATATTATCAAGTGCTTGTTTCTGCTCAAATTCAGCTAATTCTAGTTTTTTCATAAAGTTATGATAATGCGCATAACTACTACCTGAGATACCTTCTTCCCCACGTTCAGTGAATTGCTGTAAATATTGTTTACGGTAATCACTTAATTGCTGCATTTGACTATGGTAACGCTCAGCATCTTGTTGGATCAGCGCATAAGCTCTCGCGGCGTGTTTTTCTTGCTCTTCAAGTTGCTGATAGACCCGTTGTAGCGCTGTATTAGACATTATATTGACACTGTTTCATTATGAGGTTGCCACGCCGAGATGCGGCGCGATAGCAGCAAGCATTTCTTCACATTGCGAGAACGGAATAACTTCTTTCATACCTTGCTGTAAGAATTGGTCCATTGCTGGTTTTAAACGAATAGCGCGATCAATTTTTGCATCCGCACCTTGGCTATAAGCACCAATCGAAACCAAGTCTTTGTTCTGTTGATATAGCGAGTAAGCTTGCTTGAATCCGCGAGCGGCGGCTTGATGAAAATCAGTCGTCACCATCGGCATAACACGGCTAATAGACTTTTCAATATCAATCGCAGGATAGTGTCCCGCATCTGTTAACTCTCGAGACAATACGATATGGCCATCAAGAATGGCGCGTGACGCATCTGCAATAGGGTCTTGTAAATCATCACCTTCGGTTAATACGGTAAAGAATGCGGTAATCGAACCTTGCTCGTCACTACCGTTACCAGCACGCTCTACCAGCTGTGGCAATTTTGCAAATACTGACGGTGGATAACCCTTCGTTGCCGGTGGCTCACCGACCGCTAAAGCAATTTCACGCTGTGCTTGCGCAAAACGAGTCAATGAATCCATTAACAGTAATACGTTCAACCCCTGATCACGGAAGTATTCCGCTAACGCCAATGAAGTTTCACAGCCTTTTAGACGCATCAACGGCGAGGCATCTGCTGGAGCAGCAACGACAACAGAGCGTGCAAGCCCTTCTTCACCGAGGATCTCTTCAATAAATTCTTTTACTTCTCGGCCACGCTCACCGATCAAGCCAACGATTACAACATCCGCAGTTGAACCGCGAGTCATCATACCTAACAGCACACTCTTACCCACACCGGAACCAGCGAAAAGCCCCATACGCTGACCTTGACCAACGGTAAGCATCGCATTGATGGCTTTAACACCCACATCAAGTGGTTGTGAGATTTTTTTACGCGCCAGCGGATTAATACGCTTGGCAGTAAAAGACGTAGTTTGTCCGGTAATGATCTCGCCTTTACCGTCAATCGGCTTACCAACACCATCTAATACACGCCCAAGTAGTTCCATACCAACTGGAATACCTTGCGTCTCATTGAGTGGCGTCACTTTTGCGCCAGGAATAATACCTATCACTTGCTCACTGGGCATTAAAAATAATTTATCGCCATCAAAGCCGACAACCTCAGCATCCATCAGGCCATTGTCAGTTTCAACAGAGCACAAACTGCCAATCGCAGCCCGGCAACCAATCGCTTCCAGTGTTAAACCAACCACGCGAGTAAGCTTACCTGCAACGGTTGGTTTATTCGCCAAAGAGTCAGTTTTCAATTGTTGTAATCGAGTCAGTATTTCCGTCATTATGTACCCGGTTTATTGGCAATAAGGAACTGACGCATCATCTGTTTTATACGTTGTTCCATTAACAATTCAACCGAAGATACGTCGTTATTAATAACCAAGTCACCTTGTTTCATCATAGGTTCTGAAATTAATACCCAATCACGCTTTACGCACTCTTCAATAGAATAGTATTCATTGATCACCGCTAAATCATCAGGATGTAATGTAATGGTAATTTTTTGTTCAAGCACAGGTAAAGCATCCAACGCGAGCTTTAATGTCTGCAATAATATATCATGATTAAACGTCACTTCGGTCTTAATTAACTCTTCTGCTAGACCTGTTGCCACGCGAATTAATTCGTTTTCAACTTCACTATTTACCGAGGCAAGAGGTGTATGCATTTGCGTTTGCAATTGTTCCCAAGCCGACGCCTTATCAACAATTTGTTGCTGGCCATCAGCTAAGCCTTGCGCTAAACCTTGCGCCAAACCGTCGGTTTCGCCTTTGCTAAGACCGTCAGCTGTACCACTCGTCAGTCCATCTTGATAACCCTGTTCTTTACCTTCATTGTAACCGTCGTCATACGCAGCTTGGCGTATTGCATCAAGTTCTTCTGCCGTCATAGGCTGAGGTTCAACGTCTTCAACCTGTTCATCTGTAGCAAACTTACCTTCATACCAATCAGATTTCATACCAAGCGCATTGGTATTTAATGCGGCAGCTTGAGTCTTTTCAAAATCCGGTAAATACCAATCTTCAATTTGATGGTCACCACTACTATCAAGTGGTGAAAACGTTGGTTTTAAAGACTCTGTCATTCTACTTGCCCATTAACAATCATGTGATTATAAGAAGTCATCACCACCGCCTCCGCCCAGCATAATTTCACCACTATCCGCTAAGCGACGCGCGATTGATAAGATCTCTTTCTGCGCAGATTCCACTTCGCTAACTCGAATTGGTCCCATAGCTTCCAGATCATCTTCCAGAATTTCAACTTGGCGTTTCGACATATTCTTAAAGATCTTATCTTTAAGCTGATCGTCGGCACCTTTAAGTGCTTTTTGTAATTGCTCTTGTGCCACTTCACGCAGTAATGCTTGAATACCACGGTCATCAACATCAATCAGATTTTCAAACACAAACATGAGGTCTTGGATCTGCTGACTGATCTCTTCGTCAGACTCACGAATAGCATCCATTAATTGGCCTTCGATATTGGTATCGAGGTAATTCATAATATTTGCGGCCGCTTTCAGACCACCCATCTTCGCGGCTTGAGCGCCAGATTGACCAGCAAACTGTTTCTCCATGATCTCGTTTAGTTCATGCAGAGCTGCGGGCTGAACTTCTTCTAGATTAGCAATACGCATCATTAAATCAATACGCACCTTATCTGGGAATTGCGATAAAATTTCAGCTGACTGTTCAGGTTCTAAATAAGATAATACAATAGTTTGGATCTGCGGATGCTCATTATGAATGATACTAGCTACCTGACGTGCATCCATCCATTTCAATGAATCGAGACCTTTAGCGCCACTCCCCATAATAATTTGGTCAACCAGATTACCAGCTTTGTCAGCACCCAACGCGGCTGTTAATGCATTTCGAACGAAGTCTTCGCTGCCCACACCAATATTAGTGAACTTTTGAATATCATCAATAAACGCACGGTGCACACCCGCTACTTTCACCTGAGAAAAATCTTTCATAGATGCCATTGCCATACCCAAGCGCTGCACTTGTTTCGGCTCTAACTGGCGGAAAATAATGGCAGCATCTTGTTCATTTAAACTCAACATTAAGATCGCAGAACGCTCGATACCAGTTAAGGTTGTTGCATCGAACTTTGGCGTTGTGGCTACTTGTTTATTAGAATCAGGCATCTTCTATCATCCATTCTTTAATTACTAATGCAGTTAAGTCAGGTTCGTTAGCAACCAGTGCGCGAACCGCTTCTAACAAATCTTCATCTTTGTGTAAGTTCGGTAATTGTAAATGACCTCTGCGCATTGCAAAGTCGGTATCCACATCGGTATCGGCAGTAAGCAATTGCATATCTTCGTCATTTTCAATCGCACTGATACCTAAGTCTAAATCTTCTAGTTTTTCTTCCGGTTCGTTGTTAATTAAGCGTTTAATCATAGGACGAATAATGGCCATGATTAATATCAAAATCACGATTAGACTAGCTGCAATACGTACGGCACGCCAGAACCATTCTTCTTCCCAAATTGGAAGTTCAGCCATTGCAGCCAATTCAGGGCGATTAAATGGGATAGCAACCACCTCAAGAGCATCACCTCGGTTAACATTAAAGCCCACACCACCTTGTAAAACACGACGAATATTGGCGAGTTCAGCTTGACTACGAGGTTCCCTCACCAGTGTTCCATCGGCACCTGTACTATTAATATAATCTATTGCAACAGAAACACTTAAGCGCCGAATAACACCCGTTTGTGATTTAGTGTGACTGATTGTTGTATCAAGTTCATAATTTCGCGTTGATTCTTTTTGAGATTGACCAATAGGACGAGCTGCGACATCCTCTCCAGCTGCCTCTTCAGGTATATCCGCGTCTAGTGGTGGTTGATTGGTTAATGCCCCCGGAATACCTTGACTAGAATTACCAATAGATTGACGCTCCAATAGCATTTCACTGCGTATTGCAGGTAAATCGGGATTAAAACGTTTTTGTGTTTGCTCTGTCACACTAAAGTCCATTGATACATCAACTTCAGCGGTATAATTACTGACACCTAAGATAGGGATAAGTATAGAATCTATTTTATCTCGGTACTCACGTTCATGATTTTGTACCATTTCAAATTCACGTCGACCTTTTGCTGCCATCATGTCTTGACTGCCCGAGTTCAATAAACGGCCATTTTGATCAGTCAAGGTCACGCGGGTCGGCTCTAAGCCTTGAACAGCAGAAGCAACCAATTGCACCATAGCATCAATATTTTCTTGTGAGATTGCGTTACTGTTACGTACCGTCAATACAACGGTTGCGCTGGGCTTCTTCTCGCGCTTAGCAAACACATTTTCTTTTGGGATGGCTAATAATACTTGTGCCTTTGATACATGTTTAAATTCTGTTAATGCCCGTGATATTTGACGTTCACGACCCAGTTTTAAACGTTCTCGTTCGACACGCTGACTGACACCAAAGCCCATATCGTTCATCAAAATATCGTCACCTTCTAATTCAGCAGTGATGAGTCCTGAGCGACGTAATCTTAATTTAATGTCTTGATACTGCTCAGCAGGAACAGAGATCGTATCACCATTAATTTTATATTCTATTTTCTGTTGGTCTAAAAATTCGAGGGTTTCAATGAGTTCAACCGTTTGATACGTGCCTAAAGGACGCATTTCAGGCTCTTTACCCCAGAGTAGAATAAATACCACTAAGGTTAGCGAGATCGCTAATGCTAATATTAGAATAATTTGACGTAAGATATCGGCATTAGTGAAAAAACCAAATGCTGAACTTTTTTGCTCATTTTCATCTAATTGCGCTAAATCATTACCCATATCGTCATTACTTACGATACCTGTATTTGAAGCTATATCAGCCACAGAGTTACTCCTTTACCCAAGATTAAACAGGCATACTCATTATTTCTTTATAAGATTCGATCAATTTGTTACGAACCTGTACCGTAGCATCGAACGCTATCCCCGATTTTTGCGATGCTATCATAACATCACTTAGGGACACACTGCGATCACCTTGATCGAAACGGGTGCGTAAATCACCCGTATTTTGCTGTAATCCACTAACATTATCCATTGCTTGCTGCAACATATCGCCAAAATTGGCAGATGTAGTGGCTGGCGCTTTTACCGCGGTAGGATCGGCTTCAAATTTAGTCGCTTGTAACGACATGCTTTGCATTTCGGAGTAGAGATTATTGGCTGCGATATTCATTGATTATCCTAAATTGTCATATTTTTGACCTACTATGAAGATAGCAATTAACATGCCAACAAAAAAAGACCGTAATTTCAATTAATTACGGTCTTTATTATAACGGTTATTTTTATAAATAGTTATGCAGGTATTTCGATGCCTTGCTCTCGCATTTTCGCTAATTTATAGCGCAATGTACGTGGACTGATACCCAATTTCTCTGAAACGTTTTTACGCACGCCATTACAACCAATCAAGGTTTCCAAAATAATTTGATATTCTTGCTGACGTAATTCATTACCTAATGGCTCGTTGGGTTGATTAATACTACGCACAGGGATTTCCGATTTAATATGCAGCGGCGGCGCTTGAGCAATCGGTGCTATGACTTGAAAATCTGCAGCGGTAAAATCTTCTAAAATAAGATCTGCATCTTTTATTTTTCCATCAACAGCTAAAATCATCGCGCGTTGGATCACGTTGTCCAATTCACGTACATTACCCGGCCAATGATAAATCTGTAACTTCGCCTTCGCGCAGTTAAGTAACTCTAACGTTGGAATATTATTTTGTTTGCAGTGTAATTTTAATAAATGTTCCGCGATCGGTAAGATATCACCTTTACGCTCAGTTAACGGTAGCCAAGCTAATGGGAATACATTTAAGCGATAATATAAATCTTCTCTGAAATCACCATTCGAGACAGCTTGTTTCATATTACGGTTACTGGTAGCAATGACTCGTATATTAAGTTTAATGGTTTTACGGCTCCCTAAGCGCTCGACTTCACGCTCTTGCAATACCCGTAATAATTTAACTTGCAACGATAAATCCATTTCCGAGATTTCATCCAGTAAAATGGTACCGTTTTGTGCTTGTTCAAATTTCCCTGGACATGCTTGTATCGCGCCAGTAAATGCACCTTTTTCATAACCAAACAGAGTTGCTTCTAACATATTATCTGGGATCGCCGCACAGTTAATAGCCACAAATGGCCCGTCATAACGCAGTGAATTATCATGAATATAACGTGATAGCACTTCTTTACCCGTTCCACTTGGACCTGTCACCATGACCGTTGCATCTGATTTAGCCACTTTACGCGCCAAACTTAATAGTTGCTCTGTTTTCTCATCACCGTAACAAGGTGTGCGTTTAGCTATTTTTTGTGGTGGTACATAACGACCAACCTGATTAATCAATACTTCTGGAGAGAAAGGTTTACCAATGTAGTCAACAGCACCATTACGCATTGCCGTTACCGCATCATCTACTTTGGCATAAGCCGTCATTAACAATACCGGTAAATCGGGGTGTTTTTGTTTAATATTATGCAGTAAAGTTAATCCCGTCATGCCACCCATTTGAATATCACTCACGACCATATCATAGGTTTTTTTACCTAATGCAATCAGTGCGCTTTCACCGCTATCAACTTCATCGCACTCATAACCAGCCATTAATAAGGTATCAACCAAGGCTTCACGAAGACCTAAATCATCTTCAACTACAAGAATTTGAGAATGGGACATACTATTATCCACCTATTACCATTGGTTGAGGTTCTGCTACGCGATGTAGCGGTACGATTATACTAAAACGACTTCCTTCACCGACAGTTGAGTTTAACTCTAAACTGCCATGGTGCGCTTTCACCACACTTTGTACAACGGCAAGGCCAAGACCCGTGCCCTGTAATTTGGTGGTAAAGAAAGGCTCTAAGATTTTTGCTTGCATGAGTTTCGAGATCCCGGGACCATCATCAGATACCACAATTGCGACTTTTTCATCACCGGATCGGACCGCAGAAATAGCGAGGTTAGCCCCTTGACCACAAGCGTGTAATGCATTTTGTATCAAGTTGCCAATCGCACTAGAAAGTGCATTACGATTAGCTAAAATTAATAAATCGGGTTCGGGTAGTGTCACTTGCATGTTGCTACCAGTCTGCAACATCATAGCTTCGCTGCCCGCTTGCACTTGAATTAATAAGTTCTGCAGTGAAATCTCTTCAACCACTAAATCTTTGCCGGTACGTGCAAATAGCAGCATGTCATTAACTTGGTTTTCCAAATCATTAAGCCGTTCAATAAGTTTACTTTGAAAACGTTTCTTTGATGCAGGCGGGAGATTCGGGTTGGCGAGATTAGAGCCATATAATAATGCCGCTGATAATGGCGTGCGGATCTGGTGTGCTAATGACGCTACCATTCGCCCCAATGACGACAACTGTTTCATATGACTGACACGCTCTTGTAAATGACGTGTATACGTTAAGTCTGTCAACATTATTAACTGACCAGGCTGCGTGCCAAGTGTCGTGATCGAAAGTTGAACTTTACAGCCATTCTTTAATGAAATTTCATGTCCGTCATCTTCTTTAGGTGTAAACGCACGTTGAATGACATCCATCCAACGTGAATCGATCAATGGCTCGCCAAGTAATTGCACTGCAACTTTATTGACTTCAATGACCATACCGTTGCCATCAAGAATAACCAACCCTGACGGCAATGCTTCTACTAACTTTTCACTACGATCTTTGTGTGCTCGTAGTTCTGCTAATTCGCCGGGATAAGATTCTTGTACCATGGTAGCACTCCGCTAAAAAATTGACTCGCACCTAATAATGCATTTAGTGTGCCAACAATTTAAGCAGTGTAAGCTATTGTATATAAATGAAAAAAGCCCAATTTCACGTTGAGCTTTCTCGTTTATTTTATCAACGATAAGTAAATCTATACTTGGTTACATTTATTTAGGCTTCTTTCTGTAATCCATACTTACGCATTTTTTCAACCAATGTCGTTCTACGCATGCCAAGTTGATCTGCTGCTCGGGCGACAACGTGCGCTTGTTGATCAAGGGCTTGTTTGATCATATCGATTTCGAATTCGGCCAGCATCTCTTTCAGATTAACGCCGCGTTCAGGCAAACTATTTGGCATCGAGAAGAAACCATCTTCTTGTGACTCTTCTTCTATATCGGCAAAAATATCATCATTAAACATTGCAGATATTGCATCGCGCTCAGCTAATTCACTCGGTAACTCTGAACTAATGATCTGACTTTCACCATCATCGTTATAACGGTATTTAGCAGGTAACTCACCAATATCAACAATATTACCAGCCGTCATGATCAGTAAACGTTCGATCAAATTCGATAATTCACGAACATTACCGGGCCATGAATGTTGCATTAACGATTCCATTGCCCGTTGAGTAAACAAGATTGTCGCATCATGCTCTGCTTCGTGTCGGCGTAATAACTCTTGGATCAATAATGGAATATCGTCAGGACGAGCACGTAATGCCGGACTTTCAATTGGGAATACATTTAATCGGTAATAAAGATCTTCACGGAATTCGCCATCAAGGATCATTTGTTCTAAATTACGGTGTGTTGCCGCAATAATTCTGACATCAGCTTTAATTGCTTTACTGCCACCCACGCGTTCAAAAACACGTTCTTGTAAAACACGTAATAATTTCACTTGCATTGGCTGTGGCATATCACCAATTTCATCAAGAAATAAAGTACCACCACTTGCGAGTTCAAAACGACCTTTACGCGCTGAAAACGCACCGGTAAATGCACCTTTTTCATGACCGAATAACTCACTTTCTAATAATTCAGCCGGAATAGCACCACAATTAACGGGGACAAAAGGACCTTTACTGCGTGATGAAGCATCGTGAATTGAACGAGCAATCACTTCTTTACCTGTTCCTGACTCACCGAGAACTAAAACATTAGCACTCTTAGTCGCAACTTGAGTAATCAAATGGCGAACACTTTGAATCGCATCACCACGCCCTATTAACTGTTTAATTAATGCTTTTGAGGCCGAGGTTGATTGACCTAACTTACTCGTAACACATTGGCGATAAGATTGACAACGTCCAAGTAAAAGTGTCAGCTGGTGATAGGAAAAAGGATGCTCGATATGACCAATTAAATTACCTTGCTTTGATGCAGTTTCCTCTGTACCAAACGTCAAAAATGGATTCATTGGGTTAGCATCAAGTAACGCAAATAATTCCTTTTCTGAATACCTATCTGAAGAAACGATAACACTATTTGCAGCAAGATCGATCTTTGCACTAATGTCGATGTGAGAGTCATAACTCTGCCAGCCTTCTCCAAGAAAGGACAATATCGTTTCTAAATTTTGTCTCCGTTCAATATTTTCATCAATTACAAAAACTGACTTAGTAGTATCCATATTACTGCCTACGCTAAACTTTACTCAAACTTAAATAAATAAACCACAGTTAACCTACTGTTAAATAGTGTCAAAAACTAACCAACGCCAATTTATTGACATAGCTATAGTACACATTCCTAAATCAAGATGAAACAACGGTAGGGGTTAATTAGAAGTTAGAGTAAAAATAGTCTGTGCTATATCACATTATCTACATATTGATCTGTTTATCATAGATAAACGCGCGGAATTAACAAACCCACGCGCTCAAATTACCTACAATAATAAATGTATTAGTCTTCGTAACCCCCCTCTTTCAACTCAACGACCTGATAATGTCGGGCATTTAACCCCCAGAATTCAGGTAATGTAGTCGAAACAGCAATCGATGACCATGTACCGACAATTAAACCAATGAACATCGCAACAGAGAATCCATTCAAAGGTTCGCCCCCAAGTAACCACAATGCCGAGACCGTCATTAAGGTTGTTCCAGATGTCACCATTGTGCGCGATAGAGTTGACCCAATCGCATCATTATTCACATCAGCAATGGCTAAATTAGGCTTAAGAATAAGTAACTCGCGGATACGATCCCCAATAATAATAGAATCATTTAATGAATAACCGATAATCGCCAATATCGCCGCAAATACCGTCAAGTTAAACTCGAGTTGTAATGCAGCAAACACCCCAAGTACAAATAAGACATCATGCAACAAGGCAAATAATGCACCCGACGCTAGGCGCCACTCAAAGCGATAACTTAAATACGCCATGATACACAACATCGAGACTAAGATCGCTAGGCCACCTTGTTCCGCTAACTCTTGTCCAACTTGAGATCCGACAATACTGGTGTTTAGTACTTGAATATTTGTTGATAATGGCGCGAGTACCTCTGTGATATTCGGAATACCCATACCATTCGCTGGTTCCGCGTAGCGTAAGATCCACCGCCCCATCTCACCCCCTTCAATAACATTAACATTTTGGTTCAATGCCGATTGTAATAAAGGCGAAATCTCACTCATTGTGATCGTTGGATCCATCTGCACTTCAGTAATAACACCACCAGTGAAGTCTACCCCCCAATTCAGTCCATTAATACTAAGAAATGCGATCGCAACAAGCATAAAAACCACTGATATCGCACTGCTGATATAACGTAATTGACTGTAGTTATTACTATTGTTTTTGTTACTATTGTTTATATTGATAGTCATCATTATTATACCTTCAAGTCATGACGAGTATCACGACCCCATAATTTATTAATTAATGCACGTGATACTAAGATGCCTGTAAACATACTGGTTAAAATACCTAAGCCCAGCGTTAAAGCGAATCCTTGCACGGGTCCCCTGCCGATCGAATACAGTACAACCGCAATAATTAAGGTGGTGATATTGGCATCAACAATCGTAGCAAATGCACTATCAAAACCACGGTCAATGGCTTGTGCAAAACTACGTCCTTCTCGTAATTTATCTCGAATACGCTCAAACACTAGTACATTTGTATCGACGGCCATACCAACAGTCAGTACTAACCCTGCAATACCAGGTAGCGTTAATACAGCACCTGGAATCAGGGCTAATAGGCCAAATAAAATAATAATATTAGCAATGAGTGCTATATTCGCAACCCAGCCTAGACGGCGATACCACAGCGCCATAAATACCAAGGTTAAACCCAGCCCGAGCGCTAATGCTGAGAAGCCATTTTGAATATTATCGGCCCCCAGTGAAGGACCTATCGTTCTTTCTTCAACAATCGTCACAGGTGCAGTTAACGACCCTGCACGTAGCAACAATGCAAGCTCTTGTGCATCAGCCATATTCCCTGCACCCGTGATTCTAAATTGACTGCCTAGCTGGGCTTGAATAGTAGCAACACTAATAATATTGTTGGTCTTTTTAGTGGAACCATCCGCGTTACGACTGTACTCGCTGTAGAGCGTTGCCATCGGCTTACCAATATTATGCTTGGTAAAGCTCGACATTTTTTTCCCCCCCGCATTATCTAACGTAATATTAACCTCTGCCGCCCCTATTTCACCAACACTGGCTCGAGCATCAATAATGTGTTCACCACCCAAAATAGCATCACGCGCAATGCGGATTGGCATACCATCGTTATTGTTAACCAGCATGCTGCCATTGCGCACGGTTTCAAGTTCGTGGAATGCTAGGCTCGCGGTTGCACCTATTACATTTTTTGCCGTCGCCGGATCTTGCACACCGGGTAATTCAATACGGATACGATGCTCACCTTGACGCTGAACCATCGCTTCAGTAATACCTAACTCTGCGATACGACTGCGCATAGTTTGCAAGTTTTGCTGCACTGTCAGGTTAATGATGTCTGTCTTTTCAGTTTTCGGAATACTCACCTCAACCAATAACCCCGAACTCTGAGTTACTTTCCATTGCGGATAACTGTTGTGCATTAATTTCAATAATGTGACTTTTGCTTCATCGGTGGGCAAGTTCAGTTGCAAACTATTATTATGATTAATGCTAATTCGAACACCTCGAAACCCTTCCTCACGAAAATCAGAACGTAAACTATCTACCAATTGCTGTGATCTGATATTGAATACAGGTTCCATATCAACATCTAGCAAGAACTGCACACCACCACGTAGATCTAAGCCTAATTTGATTGGCTTCAATCCCATACTCTGTAACCAAAACGGTGCGGCAGAAACGAGTGCTAAAGTAATATCATCATCTGCTGGCAATGTGGCTTCGAGTATCGCCTTAGCACGTGTTTGAGAGCTTGAGCCTGTTAACACTATCGTGGTTTTATCCATATCTTGATCGATACGTGTTACCGCAATATTACTTTCTTCTAGTGCCTGCTTAAGCACGTGAATAGCGGGTTGTTGACCTTGTTTATGGTTAATTTGCAGTGCAGGATCTTCACCATATATAGTAGGGATCGCACTTAATAGCATAATTAAGACAGTACAGATTAAAACCACATACTTCCAACCTGCATAATGGTTAAGCCGTTTACGTTGAACTTTTGAATTTGTTATTTTTGTCATTTGATAGCAGTCCATCAATGCCAAGCTTTACATAAAGACCATTTATATACTGTTTTCTGTATATAAATAGTGCGTTATATAAGTACCGTTTATAAAATTAAAGCGGTGGCATATAGGTGATTAACTCGCTTATAACTCGCTGACAATAGGACCATTAAAAACGCTATTTACAGTACGTTTGCACTATTTGCAATACCATATACGGCGCTATTTATAGAACTCTTTAGGGAATATAAGCAGATAATAAAGGCAACAAAAAAGCAGTGTGTTTAATACTTACATTTTTGTCTAAACAAATGTAATAACAGCAGGATACTGACGGTGGGAATATAAAAGATTACTGTCTTTCCAGCCCGATAGTCGAGACTTAGAACACGATATCTGAGTCAACCAATGTTGATAAAAATTAATATTAACCGCATAGCCAATCACAAAAGACGGCGATGGTGGAATAGATAATTCAATCTCTATCTGATAGTCCGGTTCAGGATTATTTAACAGTAAGCGACCAGCACTGGTATAACGAGAGGTTTCCGTTAAAGCAAATTCATAAGCATGAATTGGTAATGATACAGAAGGTTGTTCTGATTCACCGAGATCTTGGTAAGCAATACCCGCTTCATTTGCATTTACAAGTAAAGAGACTGGCGCTAATAACGGTTTTGATGATATCGCTAATTCTGTGTCAGCCTGAGCATTAAAGCCCATAACCATAACAAACAACAGAGTAAAATAGCGCATCAACCGAAGTAGCATAGAAGATAAATAACCGTAAAGGATAATTAGATATCATAATCACTCGAGTTTAAAGATACAAGGATTATTTTAAATGCCAGAAAGCAAAAAAGGCTTACCGTTAAGGTAAGCCTTTTTCTAAATTTGGTGCCCGAGGCCGGAATTGAACCGGCACGCCTATTAAGCGAGGGATTTTAAATCCCTTGTGTCTACCGATTTCACCACTCGGGCTGAGTGATAAACTGTTAAGCTGCTGCCTAACCGGATATGCGCTTACTTTACCGTATTCTAAATATGAGTCAATGAAAACCTTTACATAGATATCAGATGGTTGAAAATAAATTCAATATGCTCATAATCACAACGATTTAACAATCAACACTGTGTACTGTTATTATATTCTTACGTGTTTCAGCCGCGTTTTCATATTCGACATAACATTTAACATTATGATTTGTTATCTCAGAACGTTCATTTTTCCAACTCCTAGGAATAATTTTCAACGTGGCTCCTTCAACAAAAACAAACTGACTATCACTTAAACCCATTGCAGGTTTAAAATGAATATCTTCTTCACCTTGATAAAATGGATAGCTATCGCGGATAAACAGCTTTGAACCATCAGCCATGAAAATATAATAATATCCCTTAGTGACACTCCAATTATCATGCTCATCACAACCAAAAGTACACTCACCTGCGGCTGGGATATTATCAACCAGCGCCTTAAGATGCGCAATCTGACTTTTCTCTTCCAATTGCGCAGCAATACTAGATAATGCAACTATCTTAGCATCGCGGTGAACGTGCATGAACCTAGATAACGCTACCGCGGCTAAAGCAGCCAATATGATCACGGCAACGACCAATTCTATTAATGTAAGACCGCTACTACCTTTATATCTTTTGGCTTTCACTTTTACCACCCAAGTTGACTAAACGGCAACCTAAATAACCATAAAATATTTCATAGTTTCATATAAACGATAATAGACGGTAATAGACGGTAAGCTTGAAATAAACCAGAGTTCAGAAACAATATCAATCATCTTTCTTTTAACCACAGCTGTAAAATCGACTGTCAGAGATACTATTTACAATATAAGATGTTACCCGATAAAGTCGGCTTTGATGAATTCAGATAATCCGAAAAATAAATAACCAGTTTTATACAAAGGTAAATTTTAGACATAAAAAAACCAGCTATAAGCTGGTTTTTTTATAAAAGTTGGTGCCCGAGGCCGGAATTGAACCGGCACGCCTATTAAGCGAGGGATTTTAAATCCCTTGTGTCTACCGATTTCACCACTCGGGCACTGAATTTTGATAATTTATTGGTTCCAGTGCAGAACCAATAAACTTGCTCTTTACAAGCTAAATCATGGAGGCGGGTCCCGAAGTCGAATCGAGGTCCACGGATTTGCAATCCGCTGCATAGCCACTCTGCCAACCCGCCATATACTGCGATGACAAATTAATTGTTAACACAGAGTGCTAATTTTACATCTTAGCGAGATATACTATTTCTAGTATTAGTATTAATTGGTGCCCGAGGCCGGAATTGAACCGGCACGCCTATTAAGCGAGGGATTTTAAATCCCTTGTGTCTACCGATTTCACCACTCGGGCACTGAATTTTTTATAGTTTATTCGTTCCAGTGCAGAACCAAAAAACTTGCTCTTTCAAGCTTAAATCATGGAGGCGGGTCCCGAAGTCGAATCGAGGTCCACGGATTTGCAATCCGCTGCATAGCCACTCTGCCAACCCGCCATATCCTGCCATCACAACGTTCGTTGCTAATACAGGGTGCTAGTTTTACATCTTAGCGAGATATACTATTTCTAGTATTAGTATTAATTGGTGCCCGAGGCCGGAATTGAACCGGCACGCCTATTAAGCGAGGGATTTTAAATCCCTTGTGTCTACCGATTTCACCACTCGGGCACTGAATTTTTATAGTTTATCCGTTCCAGTGCAGAACCAATAAACTTGCTCTTTACAAGCTAAATCATGGAGGCGGGTCCCGAAGTCGAATCGAGGTCCACGGATTTGCAATCCGCTGCATAGCCACTCTGCCAACCCGCCAAATTATATGTTTAATGTTATATCTAACAAAAAGAAATTGGTGCCCGAGGCCAGAATTGAACTGGCACGCCTATTAAGCGAGGGATTTTAAATCCCTTGTGTCTACCGATTTCACCACTCGGGCAATTTCTTTAACATTTCATCTAAGCTGCTTTATATAAACCGCTGTAGACCCTATGTGCTGACGCATTCTACAGACCTAAAAGATAGAGTCAACACCCTTTTATCTTCCGCGATCAAAACGATTACGTTTCAACCTAAACAGTCTGTTTTTTAACTAAAAGGGGTTAAATATCACCGGAATAACGGGATAACCAAAAAATATTCTACCTGACCCGTAGCTGTTACGTCTAATCTTCGCTTGTTAACTCACCCCATGCTGCAGAAAAGTACTGCACCATAGAAACAACCGTTAACACCATTGCGGCATAAAACACGATATAAGCAAGGTAAACCATCCAAGGGCCTTGTTGCCAAACAAAACCGCCTAACGCCATCATTTGAAAGCTTGTTTTCCATTTACCTGCATTACCGACAGCAACATTAGCACGTTTGCCCAAGTCAGCCATCCATTCACGTAAGCCAGAAATAGCCAACTCTCGGCCAATCATGATAAGTGTTGGGATCATGATCCACAATGCACTGTGTTCGCCGACACTCGCCGCGATACGGTCGTGATCACCTGCAACCATCACCAATGCAGTGATAACCATTATTTTATCTGCGACAGGATCAAGGAAAGCACCCAGTTTACTTGATACATTCCAACGTCGAGCTAAATAACCATCAAGGTAGTCAGTTGCACCTGCTACAAAAAAGATCCATGCAGCAATATAAAACGAATTTTCAATTGGTAAATAAAACGCGAGAACAAAAAAAGGAATTAAAATCACGCGAAACAAAGTTAAAATATTTGGTATGTTTTTCATTATTCTCATGCTTTTGAAATTGAAACATCCCTATAGTCCTATATCTTGCTTATTGATGCAATGAATCATAAATTTTTTCTGCTAAATCAATACTTATACCTGGTACTTTTGCTATTTCTTCCCTACTCGCACTACGTAACTGCTGTAATCCCCCCATAAATTTAAGTAATACTTGGCGGCGCTTCGGTCCAACACCAGCAATATTTTCTAAAGAGCTGCTACGTTTAATTTTATTACGACGAGCGCGATGGCCAGTAATCGCAAAACGATGAGATTCATCACGAATATGTTGAACAAGATGTAAAGCTGCTGAATCACTTGGTAAGTAGAATTCTATATCAGGTACATTATCCAACGCACCCGACAAGATTAGCGTCTCCAAACCTGCTTTACGTGTCACACCTTTAGCAATACCAATGATTTTGGGCCGTTTAACAGTAAAATTATCAGCGTATTGAGTTAGCACTCGCTCCGCCTGTGTCATTTGCCCTTTACCACCATCGATAAATAGAATATCAGGTATTTTGTCTATTTCTGTAACCTTCTTAAAGCGGCGATCCAATACTTGCGCCATCGCGGCATAATCATCCCCGCCCGTGATCCCAGTGATATTAAAGTGTCGATAATCTGCTTTATTGGGTCCATCTCGATTAAATACAACACATGAAGCAACCGTCTGTTCGCCGCCAGTATGACTAATGTCAAAACATTCCATACGTTGGATTTTACTATCAAATTTTAATACTTTTTCTAATTCTTTAAAACGATTAAGTACCGTGCTTTTCGTTGCTAGCTTCGTTGTTAATGCCGTTTCAGCGTTAGTAAGCGCCAACCTTAAAAACTTAGACTTGTCTCCTCGCTTAGGGCTAGTTAGCTTTATTTTACGACCCGCAAGTTGACTTAAACTTGATTCAATCAAGTCATTATCTTCAGCAAATTCCGTTAACAATATTTCCTTAGGGATCGCCTGTTCAGTCTCTTTATTCAGGTAGTACTGTAATAAAAACGCCTGAATCACTTCACTCATTTCTGTATTTGCAGGCACTTTAGGAAAATAACTACGACTACCAAACACCTTACCCGAGCGTACGAATAACAAATGTACACAGGCTATACCATTTTTAAAGGCAAATCCGATAACGTCCATCTCACCTAAATCAGATGTCACATACTGCTGCTCTTGAATCGTTCTTAATGCTTGTATCTGATCGCGATAGCGTGCAGCCTCTTCAAATGCTAACAGTTGGCTGGCTTTCTCCATCTTAATCACTAATTCATTAATCACGTCAATATTTTTACCCTTCAAAAATAGCGCAGCAAGATCAACCTGTTGTTGATATTCCTCTGGATTATCCATTTTCACACAAGGACCTAAACACCGCTTAAGTTGGAATTGTAAACACGGACGTGAACGATTTTGATAATAGCTATCTTCACACTGACGCACAGGAAATAGCTTTTGCATTAAATGCAAACTTTCTCGTACAGCACTACCACTTGGATAGGGACCAAAATATTGGCCTTTACGCTTATTCTTATTACGAATAGACGTTAATTGCGGATGTTTATGATCGGTTATCAAAATATAAGGGTAAGACTTATCATCACGCAATGAAACATTATAACGTGGCTGATAGCGTTTAATATAAGTATGCTCAAGCACTAACGCTTCGGTTTCAGAATGCGTAACTGTTACATCAATACCCGTTATATGGGTGACTAATACACGCGTTTTTTCACGATCGACGGTTTTTCGAAAGTAACTGCTTAGGCGTTTATGTAGATCTTTCGCTTTACCGACATAAATAACCACATCTTTATGGTCATACATACGGTAAACACCGGGTTGGTGTGAAACGGTTTTCAAGAAATCTTGATAATTGAATTGTTCTTTTGAAGGCATAAAATAAAAGACGCCCGAAGGCATCTTTCTCAATTGAAATTAAGTAAGGTCATGCTTAATTATAGTGTATCTGCATCTAAGATACCGTGTCTGATCGCAAGGTGAGTCAGTTCTACGTCACCATTAATATTAAGCTTACTGAATAGGCGATAGCGATAAGCATTAACCGTCTTAGAGTTAAGGTGTAATTGTTCGGCAATATCGACCACTCTCTGCCCTTTCGTGATCATCATCATGATTTGTAATTCACGCTCTGACAGAGTTTGGAAAGGGTTTTCATCTGCAGACGAAAATTGACTTAATGCCATCTGTTGTGCAATTTCAGGCGCAATATAACGCTGCCCACTATGTACTTTACGAATTGCACTTAACACTTCGTCAGGTGCTGCACTTTTAGTTAAATAGCCTGCACCGCCTGCTTGCATTACTTTGCTTGGAAATGGTTCTTCCGTGTGTATCGTTAATACGATAATTTTAATATCAGCATTGTTCCGTAAAATTTTGCGAGTCGCTTCTAATCCGCCAATACCTGGCATGTTCATATCCATCAAGATCACATCTGGCTGATTTTCTCGACAAAACTGAACGGCATCCTCTCCGCATGAAACTTCACCCACGACTTTAATACCACGTACATCTTCAAGAATTCGGCGAATCCCGGTACGGACTAATTCGTGATCATCGACAAGGAATACATTAATCAAAAGAATATCTCCGCATACACATAATTTCTAAAGAACATAATACATTAGATGGCCAAAAATAGGTTGTTATTTTTACGCTTAAGTTAACCATAGAAGATAATATATTTATGCCAAATAATAATATGCCATTATATATCAATAATTTAATAACTATATTACTTTAAAGCTAAAATGCGGTTCAGTTAGCAAAATAAATATAGTTACTAAAAAAATGTGAAATATAAAGCTATATACAAGGCCTTTATATAGATATATAAAGGCCTTATACGTTTTTATTATTGATAATACAGCTTATTAATTAACCACCACTGATTTGATCAATGCCATTCAAAATATGTTACATTTTGCCTAACGCTAGCGAAAAGGATAAATCAATGGAAAAACCGCAACCACAGTTAATAGAAAAACCCTACCCACCCGCAGATGACGATTGTTGTGGTGGCGGCGCTTGCTGCCCTTGTGTTTGGGATTATTACTACGAACAACGAAAACGATGGAATGCACAACGTGCCGCATTACTTGAAGAAACTGAATAAAACTGACTAGATGAATAAATTAGAGAGATTAAATAATACCAGATAGCAAAAAGCCGGTACTTAAATAAATAAGTACCGGCTTCTCTATATAGATGGCGGAGGAGGAGAGATTTGAACTCTCGAGGAGCTATTAACCCCTGCTGGTTTTCAAGACCAGTGCATTCGGCCACTCTGCCACCCCTCCGCAGCAATGGAGCGTATAATAGAGATACAGCGTCCAGTTGTAAAGTAAAAAGACCAAACCTTCAAACTTCGCACAAAATAAAACCAACTCGATCAACTTTCTAGCGACAGTCTAAAGCAAGTGTTTAAAAAACATCAGATTCGATATATTTATCAACAAAATAACGGGAATGATAAACTACGCTGAAGAGTAATCGCTAAGATGGCAAAGAAGCAGTGGCGTGAGGAAAGAAAAATAAGGCTTAAGATGCAAAAAAGGCGCTACCTTTTCAGATAGCGCCTTTCTCTATATAGATGGCGGAGGAGGAGAGATTTGAACTCTCGAGGAGCTATTAACCCCTGCTGGTTTTCAAGACCAGTGCATTCGGCCACTCTGCCACCCCTCCGCAGCAATGAGGCGTATAATAGAGATATGATTGAGCGTTGTAAATATCTAGAAGCTAAAAAAACACGTTCAACGAGCTAACCGTTTACTTTTCACTCGCTTCGCACTGTAATTCAACAAAGAGAGGATGCGAGTGGATATGAATAGATATACGTTGTGCTAGTAAAACGGAACAATATGCGAGTAAAGCAATAAGTTCGACTAATACCAAGCTCGTGAGGATACTCACAGCCAAAATGAGATGAATGAGATAAATGAGAGGATGCTAAAATGCAAAAAAGGCGCTACCTTTTCAGATAGCGCCTTTCTCTATATAGATGGCGGAGGAGGAGAGATTTGAACTCTCGAGGAGCTATTAACCCCTGCTGGTTTTCAAGACCAGTGCATTCGGCCACTCTGCCACCCCTCCGCAGCAATGGAGCGTATAATACAGCGTTTGACCTAAAGATAAAGTGTTTTTAAAATTTAATCACATTTTTAAGCAGAAAGGCTTGTTTTTAGCTTATTTGGCTATAAATTAACTATATTGTCATATTATGTCGGAACTTTAGGGTATACTGACAATCTAACTAGCTGTGTTAATAATTAAGGAAAAGACACCATGCAACAACGTACGATTCAGACTCAGTCGCAGACAAGCGTACTCGCGACGAATAAGGTGCTTAAAAACACCTATATGCTATTAGCGATGACACTAGCGTTTTCAGCGTTAGTTGCTAGCGCAGTGGTTACATTAAACTTACCTTCTCCAGGTATCATAATTACCCTAGTTGGTGTGTACGGATTAATGTACCTAACAGAAAAAAACCGCAACAACTCAATGGGTATTTTATTTGTATTCTTATTCACAGGTTTCTTAGGTTATACCGTTGGCCCATTAATTAACATGTACTTAGGCGCGGGTATGGGTGATGTTGTCGTATTAGCACTTGCTGGTACTGCATTTACTTTCTTTGCTCTGTCTGCATATGTGCTAACAACCAAAAAGGATATGTCTTTTCTTAGTGGCATGATGATGGCAGGTTTTGTCGTACTTATAGTAGCTATGATTGGTAACATATTTTTACAAATTCCAGCGCTTAGTCTAGCAATCAGTGCTATGTTTATTCTGTTTTCATCTGGAGCTATCTTGATGCAAACAAGTTCTATCATTCACGGTGGTGAAACAAGCTACATCTCAGCGACTGTCACTATCTTTGTTTCACTATATAATATCTTTGTTAGCTTATTACAAATCTTAGGTATTATGAGTAGCGACGACTAATCTCGTTGTTAGTTAATAAAGTAAATATAACGCCTTATTAGTTAAGTCACGTTAATTTAAATGCTACTCATGCAGAATTGATTTAAGTTATACTGCGGCATAAGAAGTTAAGTTATATTTATACATAGTGAAAAGCCTCGTTTGACGAGGCTTTTTTGTTTTCCCTCTACGATTAGTTTATGCCTATGTTAATTATCAATGAACAAGAAATCGCAACCGACAAACTGGGTTATTTACTTAACTCTAGCGATTGGAGTGAAGCACTTGCACCAATTATTGCTGAGCAAGAAGGTATCAGCCTTAGCCCAGCTCATTGGGAAGTTGTTCATTTCGTGCGTAATTTTTACCTTGAATACAATACCTCACCTGCTATCCGCGCATTAGTAAAAGCAATGGCGAAGAAACTGGGGGCAGATAAAGGTAATAGCATCTATTTATATAAGCTGTTTCCTAAAGGCCCTGCGAAACAAGCAACCAAAATAGCGGGATTGCCTAAACCAGCGAAATGCCTTTAATCGACGCTCTAATTAGCGTTCCTGTTAACACGAGCCCCATTATATTGAATAATTAATGAAGGGATTTTGTTAAACCAGAAACCAAAAAGCCCCGCTGAGTTATTCGTATAACTCAGCGGGGCTTTTATTTAACTGACTCTTTATTAGAGCAGTCAGATTAACCCATGTGCGTTAGGCCGCCCATGTAGCCTTGTAATACTTCAGGTACTTCAACACGGCCATCAGCAAGCTGATAGTTCTCTAGAATCGCAACAAGTGTACGACCTACCGCTAAACCTGAACCGTTTAGTGTGTGTAGTAGTACTGGCTTTTTATTATCTTTAAGACGCGTACGCGCTTGTAGACGACGAGCTTGAAAATCTTCACAGTTAGAAATTGAAGAAATTTCACGGTACGTTTTCTGTGCAGGAACCCATACTTCTAGGTCATATGTTTTCGCTGCGCCAAAGCCCATATCACCCGTACACAATGTCACTACACGGTATGGCAAGTTAAGCTTGATTAAGATGTTTTCAGCGTGCTGACGCATCTCTTCAAGTGCTTCGTATGATTTTTCAGGGTGTGCTAATTGCACCATCTCAACTTTATCAAACTGATGCTGACGAATCAGGCCACGTGTATCACGACCATAAGAACCCGCTTCACTACGGAAACAAGGTGTATGAGCAGTCAAACGTACAGGTAGATCAGCTTCGTCAGTAATAGTATCACGTGCAGTATTCGTCACAGGTACTTCAGCAGTTGGGATCAGGCTTAGACCTTGACCTTCTTCTGTTGCAGGTTTTGTGTGGAATAGGTCTTCACCGAATTTAGGTAATTGACCAGTGCCGTATAGCGAATCAGCGTTAACAAGGTAAGGTACATATAATTCTGTATAACCGTGTTCTTCTGTGTGTGTATCAAGCATAAATTGCGCGATAGCACGGTGCATACGTGCAATTTGGCCACGCATAACAATGAAACGTGAACCGGTAATTTTAACTGCATTTTTAAAATCAAGACCGTTAAGCGCTTCGCCTACATCAACATGATCTTTAATTTCAAAATCAAATTCTTTTGGTTGACCCCAACGCTTTAACTCCACATTGTCATCTTCATCTTTACCTAGTGGCGCAGATGGATGTGGCAGGTTTGGTAGCGATAGTGCAATATCTTCAATTTTAGTGAGTAACTCAGCCAGTTCAGCTTTAGCCGCATCAAGTTCTTCGCCTAATTTGCCCACTTCAGCTAATAGTGGTTGAATATCTTCACCACTTGCTTTTGCTTTACCAATGGATTTAGAACGTACGTTACGATCATTCTGTAGTTGCTCTGTACGGATCTGTAATGCTTTACGCTGTTCTTCTAATGATTTGATTGTATCAACGTCTAGTTCAAAACCACGGCTCGCTAAACGCTGTTTAGCTTCTTCTAAGTCTGCTCGAAGAAATTTAGGATCTAACATTCTTTACCTACTCTGCTTGTTTTATTTCGACCAGAGTGCGATTTCCTTGCTCTGGGCCCAAAATATCTGTTGGTATTATTAACACGTATTATTTTAACGTGTATTTACTCTTTCATCACGGTATTTATACTTAAAATACGGGTCTTTATGCTCGAAATACTAAGCGCATACCTAAATATGCAACAAAAATACACACGAATACGTTTAAAGATACATTTAGCCCTGCTTTTAACCACTCACCTTGCTGTAATAACAACAAAGAATCCATCGAAAATGTCGAAAATGTCGTCAACGCACCTAAGAAACCTAAACCTATAAGTTGGCGCCAAGGTGTTTCTGCAATGATGTTGTCATCAAGTAGGGCGAACAATACGCCCATCAATAACGAACCTAAAATATTTACAATTAGTGTACCGAAAGGAAAACCCTTGCCTAGTACCGCCGTTGCAGTCTGGGCAATAACAGTCCGTAATACCGCACCTGTTGCACCGCCCAGTGCAACAAAACCGTATAATGCTAAATTATTCATTGATAGTGCCCTGCTTTATTCATTGATAGTTCTCTGTTCATTAATTAATAGTACCGTGTTTATTTATAACGTTGTCTTGGACTATTGATATCGAGCTGATGCAAGTAATCAAGTTTTTGCTTGATTTGCTTTTCAACGCCGCGATCAACAGGATGGTATAACTTAGTACCTTGCAATGCTTCTGGCATATAACATTCACCCGGTGCATACGCGCCTACTTCATCATGAGCATAACGATAGTCATCACCATAACCAAGATCGGACATTAGCTTGGTTGGTGCATTACGTAAGTGCATAGGTACATCAAAATCAGGTTGTTCTTGTACTAACATTTTCGCTTGTGAGAATGCAGTATAAACCGAGTTACTTTTGGCCGCGGATGCGAGATACACGATCGCTTGGGCAATCGCTCTTTCACCTTCATAAGCGCCAACACGGCTAAAACAATCCCATGCCGATACAGCAACTTGCATCGCCCTTGGATCCGCATTACCGATATCTTCTGACGCAATAGCAAGCAGACGTCGTGCTATATGCAATGGATCACAACCACCAGCCAGCATACGTGCAAACCAATATAAAGCGGCATCGGGAGATGAACCACGAATTGACTTATGCAGGGCAGACATCAGATCGTAATAAAGCTCACCTTTGTTATCAAAGCCATTCACTTTACGACCGACGACAGACATCAGCCTTTCAAGGGTGATAAACTTACCTTGCCCTTCGTCTTCAGCCATATCATTTAATAGCTCGAGATAATTAAGGCTCTTTCTGGCATCGCCATCAGCTAACTCACAGAGCTTTTCTTTTACACCTGGCGCAAAGTTAAATTTAACATTAGCAAGACCTCGCGTATCAGTCAGCGCTTGATCAACAACTTGTTGGATCTCGTCAACGGTTAATTTTTTCAGTACATACACACGCGCACGTGATAATAATGCGTTGTTTAATTCAAATGACGGGTTTTCGGTCGTTGCACCGATAAAGATAATCGTGCCATCTTCGATATGTGGTAAAAATGCATCTTGCTGGCTTTTATTAAAGCGATGAACTTCATCCACAAATAAAATAGTGCGATAGCCTTGGATGGCATTATCTTTGGCTTTTTCTATCGCTAAACGAATATCTTTAATACCCGATGTAACGGCATGTACCCGCTCGACTCTCGCATCACAGTAATGGGCAATCATCTCTGCGATCGTGGTTTTACCTGTTCCAGGTGGCCCCCATAAAATCATCGAATGAGCATGACCAGCCAGCAGTGCACGATGTAAAGGCTTACCCTCACCAAGAATATGGGTTTGACCAATATATTGCGACATTTTTTCTGGTCGCATTCTGGCTGCTAAAGGTTGGAAATCAGGACTAAAATCAAGTGACATCGTATTATTCATTAGCGTTGATCATCTATATCTGTATCTTCCGGGATAATAAAGTTAAACAACGCAGGATCCATCTTATTCATTGTCTTATGATTTGTTAACGCAAACTGGCTATGTTGACCTTGTTGCTCTTGTACCGAGAATTGTGACATTTCACCTTGCTTAAATTGTAAAGTAAATACAGCCGCAGCAGGATCATTAGGCGTGATAACAGTATAAACACCCGCCTTTTTAGTAACGCGATAATTTCCCCATGCAGCTTGCTCTGAGCCTGCAATTAACATAAAGGGTGTATTTGCAATCGCATCTTTAAGTGAGTAGATACTAACTTGTTCAACAAACGGATTGTAAAACCACAAACTTTCACCGTTCGATACGATCAATTGCTCATCAGGTGACACAGTCTCCCAACGAAACTGATTCGGGCGCTGCAATTGCATAGAGCCTTGCGCTGTCGATAAGTTATCCCCCTCAGCAGACGTAACGGTTTGTGTAAAGTCAGCACTGAATGGTTTTAATTGAGCAAGTTGACCTTGTAGCTCTTCTTTAACACTTTGTGCGTGCGTTAGCATTGATGCAGTCATGAGTACTGCAGTTGCTACGATTTTTTTTAGTGATATTTTCTGTTTCATAAATTAATCCTTCGGAGGCGGTGGCGCCAATACTTCTCGATTACCGTTATGTCCAGGTGAACTCACAATGCCCTGCACTTCCATCTCTTCGACGATACGTGCGGCACGGTTATAACCGATTTTAAATTTACGTTGTACGCCCGATACTGAACCCCGGCGTGTTTCTGTTACATGGTATACCGCTTGGTCAAATAACTCATCAACATCGGATGAACCTTCAGCGACTTCACCGGGTAGTAAGGTATCAGCCGTCGCTTCACCATTTAAAATTTCATCGATATAATTCGGTTCGCCACGTAATTTCCAATCCGCAACAACACGATGCACTTCATGGTCGTCAACAAATGCACCATGAACACGAGTTGGTACACTGGTACCGGCTGGCTGATACAACATATCACCCATACCTAATAGTGTCTCAGCACCAGCTTGATCAAGAATGGTACGCGAGTCAATCTTACTTGATACTTGGAATGCAATACGCGTTGGAATATTCGCTTTAATTAGTCCTGTGATCACATCAACAGAAGGACGCTGGGTTGCTAAGATTAAATGGATACCCGCAGCACGCGCTTTTTGGGCAATACGTGCGATTAACTCTTCAACTTTTTTACCGACAATCATCATCATATCGGCAAATTCATCCACGATAACCACAATCGCAGGCAGTTTAATCAACGCTGGAGCGGTCTCGTCCATACTATCGCCCGGCTTCCATAATGGGTCGAGTATTGGCTGACCAGCATCAATAGCTTGTTGTATTTTACTATTAAAACCAGCGAGGTTACGAACGCCTACGGCTGATAATAATTTATAACGACGTTCCATCTCACCCACACACCAGCGCAATGAGTTAGCCGCATCTTTCATGTCGGTAACAACTTCAGTTAATAAATGTGGGATACCTTCATACACAGAAAGTTCCAACATTTTTGGATCGATCATGATCATACGTACTTCTTCTGGCGAGGCCTTATAAAGTAAACTCATGATCATCACGTTAACACCAACCGATTTACCCGAGCCCGTGGTACCCGCAACCAATAGATGTGGCATTTTAGCCAGATCAACTACCACAGCATCACCGGCAATATCATGCCCCAATACCATTGAGGTTTTTGATTTAGCTTCCGTAAATGATGGGCTCGACATCACATCAGAAAGAAATACGGTTTCTCTATACTTGTTCGGCAATTCAAGACCAATAACCGATTTACCCGGAATAACTTCGACAATACGTACACTCATTGCAGATAATGAGCGGGCTAAATCTTTCGATAATGCCGAGATCTTACTGACTTTAATACCCGGTGCTAAATTTAGCTCAAAACGCGTAATAACGGGCCCAGGGTGTACATCGACAACTTGTGCTTTAATATTAAATTCGAGTAATTTCTCTTCGACTAAGCGCGCAACATGGTCCAGTTCCGCTTGAGATATCGGATTGGTTTTCTTGTTTGGCTTATCTAATAACTCTAAACCCGGCAGTAAGGTTAATGGCTTTTCTTTAAATTGCAGTGGGCTCGTTGATACGACTTGGTCTCCAACAATTTCAAAAGCATTATCAGTGCCGTTATTATTAATATGGAAAACAGGAGCCAGTACTGGTTCGTCCCGTTGTAGGTCAGTGCCTTGCTCTACGACAATAGATTCTTCAGCGCTCTGGTTATTAAAGCTTTGCGTATGTAAGCTGTTAGATTCGATAACACCATTATTGTCAGTTTGAATATCATTATCAGCAGGATAATCGTCCTGTATATGCTCAAACTCAGCAACATCGAATGCTGAGTTTGACGGTTCTTGGCATGGTGTAAGCTCATCAACGGCTGTGAATGATATATTAACTCCATCATTATATTCATCGGTCAGTGGTTTATCCGCTTGTTCAGGTATCACTTTTTCGCTTTCAACCTGAGCATTTACAGAGGGAGTACGTGTTTTCGGTACAGAAGCTTGATATTCATCCTCAGATACCAACGCGTCTTCATTTACTTCCGTTTTCACAGGTCGATTACTGAACTCTTTCACTTTATCGACAACAAATTGGCAGGCATTAATCACGCTCGCACCAAGCATATCAACAATTGTTAACCAGGATATCCCTGTTAACAGCGTAAAACCAATCGCAACAAAGCTCAGTAAAATAAGTGTTGAACCCAATATACCAAATAACTCACTGATCGCTTGTTCAACAACATCTCCAATTAAACCACCTGATGAAAAGTAATAAAGATCATCAAAATTAACAGATGCCAGTCCACAAACACCGATTAACAGCAATAATGCGCCAATCATACGTAAACCAACAGTAAAAAAGTCTATTTCATCAAGTTGTCTCGGACGCCAAAAGATAAACCAAGCCAATGAGACAAATGCGAGTGGTATTACATAAGCGTAAATACCAAAAGTGAAGAATAAAACATCGCCCATCCACGCACCGAGTGAGCCAGCGGCATTCTTTACAGGCCCTTCCCAGCTAGTTTGGGACCACGAGGGGTCTGCAGGATCAAAAGTCACTAATGCGACCATTGCATAACAAGCGATAAAGGTAGAAAAAATGAATCCAACTTCAAAAACGCGCTGGATACCTGATAATGGGGCAAGATATTTAGATGGAATAGCTAAATTAAATTTGTTCATCTTGATTTATGACTCTTGAAGGCGACGGTTTTACGTTATCTACTATACCTAAGTTACTGCAAGATGCACAATCAGCAAACCGAATGAAGGTAACTTGGGTATATGAGCTATCAACTTTAAATAAATGCTAGAAACAAAACAAGCGGCAATATGCCGCTTGTTGATTATTTATCATTTTATTTGCGCTAATCTAGGATTACGCTAAAAAATTATGTGCTATAAGTTAAATTAACGCGTTTTAATAACTAAACGGTTACTTTGTTTTACTTCTTCCATAACAACATAAGTACGTGTGTCATTAACACCCGGTAAACGTAATAGCGTTTCACCAAGTAAACGACGGTAAGCTGACATATCAGATACACGTGTTTTTAATAAATAATCGAAGTCGCCAGATACTAAATGACATTCTTGGATTTCTTCAAGCTCTTGAACCGCTTTATTGAATTGCTCAAATACATCAGCAGCACCACGATTTAGGGTAATTTCAACAAAAACAAGCAATGAAGCATCCAGAAATTGTGGATTTAGAATTGCGGTATAACCTGTAATATATCCTTGGCGTTCTAAGCGTCGAACACGCTCTAAACACGGTGTAGGACTTAAACCTACACGTTTCGACAACTCTACATTGGAAATTCGGCCGTCTTTTTGCAATTCATTAAGAATATTACGGTCGATTCGATCTAGTTCCTTCATTGGTCGAGTTTTTACTTCCATCATCATTTCCACCCTTTTACATCCCAGTAAAACTTTGTTTTTCAAATAATCCATTCATTTGAATACGCAATAGTCAGAACTAACTTAAAGTACTAGCTAAATCCTAACCAAGATTATAATAGCCTACAATAATTCAATTTACGAGGCTTATGTTATGTGTTCCCGTCTCTAGAGAAACATAATATTTACAAAGACGTTGCTTACATAACAATAGGCTAACATCGATGTTTTATGTCTCAACCATCAAAATAGACGTTTCGTTGGTTTAAATAGACATTAACAGAACATTAATTCCATTGAAAGGGGGGATATGCAAAATATATAGCTGAATCGCGGTTTTCACTATTTTTGCATTATTATGCATTTTAAAATTATATTTTTACTCTACTATTTACCCCGCGCCACAAAGTTTTTACAATTGACCTCAATTATTGGTATTAAGGAATCGTAATGAGTAATACAAAACACTGCCGTCTACTTATATTAGGCTCAGGTCCAGCAGGATATACCGCAGCGGTTTATGCTGCTCGTGCAAATCTAAACCCTGTAGTAATCACCGGTATGCAGCAAGGTGGTCAGCTAACCACTACGACTGAAGTTGAAAACTGGCCGGGTGATGCTGAAGGGCTAACGGGTCCTGCATTGATGGAGCGTATGAAAGCACACGCTGAGCGTTTTGAAGCTGAGATCATTTTTGATCATATCAACGATGTTGATTTATCAGTGCGCCCATTTAAATTAAAAGGCAATGATGTTGAGTACACATGTGATGCGCTCATCATTTGTACTGGCGCATCAGCGAAATACCTTGGTTTACCTTCAGAAGAAGCATTTAAAGGCCGTGGCGTATCAGCTTGTGCGACCTGTGATGGTTTCTTCTACCGCAATCAAAAAGTGGCAGTTGTTGGTGGTGGTAACACCGCGGTTGAAGAAGCGCTTTATCTATCAAATATCGCTTCTGAAGTGCATTTAATTCACCGTCGTGAAGAATTCCGCAGTGAAAAAATCTTAACCAAGCGCTTACAAGAAAAAGTAGCCAACGGTAATATTACATTGCACCTGAACAAAACACTTGATGAAGTATTAGGTGATGAGATGGGTGTAACCGGTGTCCGTATGCGTGATACACGTACTGACGAAACCAACGACCTTGATGTAATGGGTGCCTTTATCGCTATCGGTCATCAGCCAAACACGGATTTATTCACTGATCAATTAACCATGAAAGATGGCTACTTGAAAGTAAATTCAGGCACAGAAGGCTTCGCTACGCAAACAACTATCCCTGGTGTGTTTGCTGCTGGTGATGTTTCTGACCACATTTACCGTCAAGCAATTACGTCAGCTGGAACAGGCTGCATGGCAGCATTAGATGCCGAACGTTTTCTTGATGGATTAGGCGATTAATCCGTTTATTCTGCTAAGGTGATACCCAAGGTATCACCTTTTTCAAGCCTCCTCCTTTTTCAAGATCCCCCTATATGCCAATCTATTTACCTGAACTTACTCACGACTTAGCTTACTTTCCACCAGTCAACACCGCGTTAAGCGAACCCGATGGTTTACTTGCTATGGGTGGCGATCTCAGCCCTGAGCGGCTTATAAATGCGTATCAACAAGGTATCTTTCCTTGGTTTGAAGAAGATCAACCTATTCTTTGGTGGTCACCGAGTCAACGCATGGTATTAACCCCAGGTGCAATGCATATATCACGTAGCTTACGTAAATCTTATCGTCGCCAAAATTTTAGCCTGTCTATCAACCATGCATTTGCAGAGGTAATTGAATCTTGCGCAGAACCTCGTGGCGATTCAGGTGAGACTTGGATAACAGATTCGATGCAGAACGCATATTTACAACTGCATGAAATGGGTTTTGCACACTCTATTGAAGTCTGGCAAGACGAACGATTAGTTGGTGGTTTATATGGCTTATATATTGGCGATATTTTCTGTGGGGAGTCGATGTTTCATACTACGACCAATGCCTCTAAGATCGCCTTCATCGGTCTACAGCAACATCTGGCGGGTATGGGCTGTAAGCTGATAGACTGCCAATTACATAATGAACACTTGGCCTCATTAGGGGCAACAGAAATTAGTCGTGACACATTTATCAAGCAACTCAATAACCGAGATGTGACCCCGAACCTGCATCTATGGCAGCCTCAAGCACTTGTATTAGACTTAATAGATAAGGCCAGTACATAGGAACACACTAATATGATTAAAGTAGCCTTAACGCCGCCAATGCCTTGCAGTTACCTTAGCGAGCAGCAAGAACAAATTCTTGTTGTCCAAGATGACCTATTACACAGCCAAGCAGGTTATGAAGTCTTATTACTCAATGGCTTTCGTCGCAGTGGTAATGACGTATACCGACCACACTGTCAAACATGTCAGGCTTGCCAATCAATACGTATTGATAGCCAATTATTTAAGGTAAGCAAAAGCCAAAAACGCTTACTCAACAAAAATAAGCACATTGAAATGCGGGTTAGCCATCAACCACAACCGGATTATTATCCATTGTACGAACGTTACATTAATACCTTACACAGTGATGGCGCCATGTTCCCCGCCAGCCAATCCCAATATGATGGTTTTATAACCAGTGCTTGGTTAACCCCCACCTTTCTCGAGTTTTATCTTAATGGCACCCTTATCGCGGTAGCCGTCACCGATGTGATGGCTGATAGTATGAGCGCCATGTATTGCTTTTATGACCCCGATTTTCTACACAATTCCTTAGGTACCTATGCTATTTTACAGCAGCTTTTATTAGCAAAGGCGACAGGTAAGCAATGGCTATATTTAGGCTATCAAATTGATCAGTGCAGCAAGATGAATTACAAGGTTAACTTTAACCCACATGAGCGCTTGGTGGCAGGAAAGTGGCAGGACTAATCCAGCCTAAGAGTCAATAATAAAGCGTTTTAAAAATAAAACGTAAATATCTTACCTATAATATATACAGGCCAGCGTAAATCTGGCATCATCTTGCGGTCAAATATAGCTATTATAATTAAATTTTAAGAGGACTCATGGCAAAAGAAGACAGCATTGAACTACAAGGTACAGTTCTAGATACACTTCCTAACACAATGTTTCGTGTTGAATTAGAAAACGGCCACGTTGTTACTGCGCATATCTCAGGTAAAATGCGTAAAAACTACATCCGAATTCTTACTGGTGATAAAGTTACTGTTGCACTAACACCTTACGATTTATCTAAAGGTCGTATCGTCTTCCGTGCCCGTTAATCACGAGCCTCTAAAAAAACCAGCGTAAGGCTGGTTTTTTTAGGTCTACGATTTACTGTATTTCCCACAACTTCATCTATCTAATAAAGTCTTAATAACCCTTCAATTTCAGACTGCCTACGACTCAATTTCGATCGTCTACAGTTGACCCCTTAATTACCCGATTTTATAGATTATTCAACATCTACACGTAAGATCTCTTCTTCCTGCGCTGCTTTTTTATCTCTGAATTGTTGCTTTAATACTGCTTTTTTAAGCATTGCGATTTCGCCATCAGTACCAATTGTAAAATGCTCAGGTTCAGTATTGAAACGTGACTGATACAGCATCACCGCTTGCAGTGAACTATCTTTTTGTGCCTGCGTCAATGCAGCACCATTTTCCCACTTACCGAGCTCTACCGCCGTTTTAAGCTTTTCATATACTTCCGGTGTCATGCTTTCAAGTAACTTATCAACTGACATATTTACATCCTTGGTTAATGCTTAGGGGGCGTCCCCTGCTAAATAATAAAATATACAGCAACCCTACTATAAATACGCGCCAATTTAAACTATAACAGCGCTCGCGTATTACTCGATTTACATATTCGAACAGAGTTTGCTATAAACAAAAAAGGAAGCCAATTGGCTTCCTTCATACAACTATCTTATATAGATAACTCTAATACACTGTTTGCTTATGCAAATTCGTGCATATCGATACCAGCCATTTTTTGCATTACGCGTAAAACCTGGCAGCTATAACCAAACTCATTATCATACCAAACGTATAATACTGCGCGGTTACCTTCGGCAATAGTAGCTAATGAATCAACGATACCAGAGAAACGGCTACCAACCATATCTGTTGATACTAATTCTTTAGACGTACTGAAATCAATTTGATTGTGTAATGGCGAACTTAAAGACATTTCTTGTAAGTAGCTGTTCAAAGATTCTCTTTCAACTTCTTTATCAAGGTTTAAGTTAATGATTGCCATTGATACATTCGGCGTTGGTACACGAATAGCGTTACCAGTCAGCTTACCTTTTAACTCAGGTAGTGCTTTTGCTACTGCAGATGCAGCTCCCGTTGACGTTAATACCATGTTCATTGCAGCGCCACGGCCACGACGATCGCCTTTGTGGAAGTTATCAATCAAGTTTTGATCATTAGTATATGAATGCACAGTTTCAACGTGACCGTTAGCAATACCGTATGCATCTTGAATCGTTTTCAGTACTGGTGTGATTGCATTCGTTGTACAACTTGCTGCTGATACAATGTTATCTTCAGGTAAGATATCAGTATGGTTAACACCATAAACGATATTTTTAATCTCACCTTTACCAGGAGCAGTTAGCAGGACTTTTTCTGTACCCGGCGCTTTTAAGTGCAGACCTAAACCATCTGTATCACGCCAGATACCCGTATTATCTACTACAAGTGCATTCTTAATACCGTGCGCAGCGTAATCGATTTGATCAGGACCATTTGAATAAAGGATCTTGATGTAAGTACCGTTAGCAATGATTGCATTGTTTTCTTCATCAATATCAATCGTACCATTGAACGGACCATGTACTGAATCACGACGTAATAAAGAAGCACGCTTCTCAATATCGCCAGGACCACCACGTACAACTATTGCACGTAAACGTAATAGATTGCTCTCACCTGTTTTATCAACAAGTAAACGCGCAAGTAAACGACCAATACGGCCAAAACCATATAGAACAACATCACGAGGTTCAGGCTGAGTATCGTTATTTAATGCAGGTGCTAATTCAGCACGTAAGAATGCGTCGATACCAGTAGAATCTTCATTATCAGTCCAATAGCGAACAGCCAAACGACCGATATCAATTTGAGAATTGCTAATTGGTAATTCACTGATCATTTGCAGTAATGGGAAAGTTTCAGTGAAGCGTAATATACGTCCTTCATGACGTTTAACTACACGGTGTGCTTTTTGGAGATCAATTGCTGTGGCATTTTGTAATGGACGACCGTAAATTAATACTTCAACGCCTTTATTACGGTACAGCTTTCCTAACAACGGTAGCATAGATTCTGCGAGTTCTTGGCTCTCTTGCCAGTTCAACAAATGACTTTCAGATGGCATCTTTTTTCCCTTTTAATCACAACTACATGTAAGAAACATTAAAACAACAGCCAGTTAACCAACGGCTGGTTTTTAATCAATTAGATAAGGTAATCATACAAAAATAACCACTAATTTACCAATTAATCATGTGAATTAGGTCTTTTTTTACTTTCTTACTTTCATTCAAAACACAAAAATTTAACAATGAAATAGTAACGGCTTTACTTTTTCCGCTTGCTCACTTTATGACCGAGGTGATAACTCAGTAATTCAGCACAAACATCGATAGCTTTAATCCCTTCAGTAATTTAAAAACGGAGTTAGACACAATTACTCAATCTGTGGTAGTGTTCCAAAATCACTCGTTTTAATCTTATTTTTATGTATCGTTTATTCTCTATTGGTCGTTTAATTCCAGTTATTGCTATTGCTAGTTTATTGGCAGCCTGTGGCGAGCCGAGCGATGTAGTGACTATATGCGAAAATGATAATGCGCTCTGCCAAGATCTAAATTCAGACCAATGGTGTCAAAGAGAAAGAGATAGTCTTATCACTGCCCGTTTTCACCTAAAGCAGAGTGAGACAGAACAAACACAGTATTCATTATTAACATCCCTCAATACTTATCAAGAGTGTATAAAAATTGCGGCACTAATCGAGCCAAGAACGCACCCAGAATTAAAAACCCTACGTGTTTCGGCGATGTTAAGTACTTATGATGAATTACTGGCATTAGAAAAAAAGACACTTAAGAGTAATAACCCGTATATCCTCAATTACCACTGGGTCACTCATAATAATGAAGCGGCAAAACGACGCTTTATCGCTTTATCTAAAAAACAAAGCTTTGATGATCCAGTATTGTATTTCGCCATTGCTAATATTTATGACAACAATACCGACAAAGCAACTGTTAATTTATTGAAAGGTATCCGTCTACTCGGCGATGATCACGAGATGACAACAAAGCTTATATATGGGTTAATCACCGCTTATATGCATCAAAGAAATTATGACCTCGCATATTTATGGTCACATGTGGCTATTATTTTAGAGGTTGAAAATATAAATCTAACGCTATTCACACATAACAAAATATCGCAAATTAAAAAGACACGTTTAGAAGTATTGGCAACAAGGATTGCAGAACAAATAGAAGATCAAGAGTTTACTGACGAGAGCTATCAATACATACTCTCATCAGTCAGTTTAATACCGCGATTAAAACCCGTTACGTACAGTAATAAAGGTTAACCTATTATAGCGATACAGGTTGAATTCCACGTCCTTCTAAATAAGCAGTTAATTCGTCAGGTAACTCATTATCCACTTGATAATAACAAGCACAAGCATGACGTTCGCAGCTTAATAAGATAATACTCAGTAATTCATTAAACTCATGATTCTGCCATATGCCAGCGTCACCAATCGTTAACCATTGCTGCATAATCGATAATGGCTGATTAATAACTAATCCTGTTGACTGGACCGTCGTGAAATCAATAAGCGCACGAAACGCCGCATAGTTATCTTGGCGAAGTTGATAACTGTTAATACCTTTTACAACACCACTGACCAATGCATTGTCTAATTGGCAATGCGCTAGTTCATAATCCGCCAATAACCAAGCCGTAAATGTACCTGAGTTCGCGCTATCATTCGCAAAATCAACATCGCGTAATAGCGAGACGCTGTTCTTCTCGTCATTTGCAGATACTAATAACCATAGGTAAAAATCATAGCTATCACGATTAGCATCTTGCCATTCAACCGTTTGTGTTTCTTGTCGAGAAGCAGTCACACCATCATTAACATAGGCAGCTAAATATTGTGCTAAATGTGTTTGATATAGCGCAGCTGTTTCCCTCACGTTTGTTAGCGTAATTGCAAATTCTTCTTGCTCTTTCTCTGCATTAAAATGACGTTGCAATTGCGCTTGTAAAGACTGTTCAGCGTCAGCGTTATCAGTAATGGCTGACACAGTAGACAGTGCGCGTGCGTACAATTGATTCAGTAATGTATCAGTTGCCGGTAATGCCGTCACAGTTGTGGCTTTCGCTGCAGTGACATTAACAGATGCTAACCTCGCAGGTGGATTAAACACCCAAGTCTCACCTAACGGCTCTTCACTGCCTTGGTCAAGAATAACCAATTGATAAACACCGACAGCAAGTGGCTGATCGAGACTAATTTGGTAGCTCTGCATTTCCATATCATGCAAATGATAAATACCATTTAATGACCATTCAATTGGTGTAAATTCACCGGTCTCAATGACAGCTCGATTTGCTCTTATTTCCCAGATCAAATCCTCGGTAACAAACTCAATAGGCAGATGCAGATCAAATTGAATCATCGCCGATTCATCCGCAATTATCACCGGTGGTAATGCATGTAGCCAAAACTGCTTAATTTCTTCTTCTAGCTTTACGTCTAATTCGTCTGTAAAACCAAAATCAGCCAATACTTGAGTAATTAACGTTGCAGGTAACGCTTGTTCTTCGCCATTGGCGTTTAATTCGGTACAGCTAAGACCAATCATTTGGCCTAATTGCAGAATGTGTTGTGCTGTCATTTGACACCTTAAATAGTAAACCTAGCACCATTATACGCTATCACTATTAAGATGCGAGAATACTCCGTATAACAATAATGCGGTTAATTGGTTTTTATCTACACTTGTCTATACTCCGCTAAAGTGAATATTTGTATTATTCAAACAAATGCATCTTAATTTTATCTATCGATTTAAAAATGATACAAATAAGACACTTAGTCAGGATGTTGACGGTTACAAATGAAATCAAAAAACATTTCAGGGAAATACCCATGCCAATATAGCGGTCTATGATCTCAATTTGTGATCTAGGTTATTTATTTTTTGTAATAAATAGTACAAAAACATATACACAATTGACATAAATCAGATAATTTTCGTAAATTTGCAACATTTTGTGATTCAACGCATACATTTTGGTATTTATTCTTGTCTTTCTATCAAAATCTTGTAAATTTACAACCAAGCAAGATTATTAATTCAAACTTACATTTAATTTAATGGATACAAGTTATGACAATTAAAGTAGCAATCAATGGTTATGGTCGAATCGGCAGAAACGTACTTCGTGCATTCTACGAAGGTGGTAAAGAGCAAGATCTAGAAATCGTTGCAATCAACGATCTAGGTGATTCAAAAATCAATGCTCACCTAACTAAATATGATACTGCACATGGTCGTTTCCCTGGTACTGTTGATTTTGATGCTGAAGCACTAATCATCAACGGCGATCGCATCCAAACGTTCTCAGAGCGTAATCCAAAAGATCTACCTTGGGGTGAATTAGGTGTTGATGTAGTACTTGAATGTACTGGTATCTTCACGAGTAAAGAAGCTTGTCAAGCTCACTTAGATGGTGGCGCTAAAAAAGTACTAATCTCTGCTCCTGGTAAAAACGTTGACGCAACAATCGTTTATGGTGTTAACCAAGACGTATTAACAGCTGACATGACAGTTGTTTCAAACGCTTCATGTACAACTAACTGCCTAGCGCCAATTGCTAAAATCTTAAATGATAACGTTGGTATCGTTAGCGGTATGATGACGACTATTCATGCTTACACAAATGATCAACGTCTATCTGATGTATATCACACAGATCTATACCGTGCTCGTGCTGCTGCACAAAACATGATCCCAACTGGTACTGGCGCTGCTGCAGCTGTTGGCCTAGTAGTTCCTGAACTACAAGGCAAATTCCAAGGTATGGCTGTACGTGTACCAACAATCAACGTTTCTCTAGTTGACCTTACATTTGAAGCTGGCCGTGATACTACACCAGAAGAAATCAACCAACTTATCACAGATGCAGTAGCTGCGGATCCAATCCTAGCGCGCGCACTAGCTGTTAACTTAGAGCCTCTAGTTTCTAGTGACTTCAACCACGATGCACACACATCTAACTTTGATGCGACTCAAACTAAAGTTCAAGGTAAACTTGTTAAAGTTATGTCTTGGTACGACAATGAGTGGGGCTTCTCTAACCGTATGCTAGATAACGCTGTTCTACTTATGAACGCTAAATAATCAAACTTGATTAATAATTCAAAGTTAATTGAATTATAATGTAAAGGCGGCCAATAGGTCGCCTTTTCTATTTTGGGGACTTATGTCATATCGCAATACAATCACGGATCAAATTAAGTTAACTGAGCATATTCAGTTAGTCACAAGTAACGGTCTTAAATATCTTCATGTTGCACATCCAAAAGCGGCTGCACATATCAGTTTGTTTGGTGCGCATCTACTTAGCTTCACACCAACCAATTCTGCCCCTGTAATTTGGATGAGTGATAATGCTATTTTTAATGGTGTAAAAGCCATTCGAGGTGGTGTGCCTATTTGCTGGCCTTGGTTTGGTCCAGCAAAGGACAGCCCGACAGTACAGCCTCTTGCACAAACACAAGATTTCCCCTCCCACGGTTTTGCTCGAAATCATCATTGGCAATTACTTGAGAGCCAAAGCAATGATGATGCCTGCCATATCCGTTTACAACTAACAGAAAATCCTGAAAGCAAACGATTATGGCCACATAGCTTTAAGCTTATTGCTGAGTTTATTATCAGCGATACATTAACGATAAACCTCACCACCCATAATACGGGTAATGACAGTTTTGATTATGGTGGTGCATTACACAGTTACTTTCAGATATCACAACCTGATGCAGTATCCGTTGATGGGCTAGATAATGATGCTAAAACGACTCGCACATTGGATGGCCATATTGATATCGTTTGTAAAAACCCAAGCGCAATCATTAAACTAAATGATAAACAACATCAGATCAAGATCAAGAACGAAGGTAACAATGCAATGGTTGTTTGGAACCCTTGGGAAGCGGGTGCAAAAGCATTTGTGGATATGCCTGACGACGGTTATCAAACTATGTTTTGTTTAGAACCCGCAATTATAGGTGAGAATGCGGTGACCATGGCGCCAGGAGCCAGCCACACACTAACAACTATTTTAAGTGTAACACCAGTATAAATACAATCTCAAGATGAGCTGATAATACATACTCTCGTGCCCATCTTGAAATAACATGGGTATAACGACACGATTAACGCTGTGCTAACGGTGTATCAACACTCCCATCAACCAATGTGCGAGCAGCAAAAATAAGGTTATCCACTTGCTGTGAGATACTGTATTTACTCATATCCTGTCCCGTTAACAAACGACCTAACTCTGCAAGTTGATTGCGTAAATGTCGGTCATTACGTACTTTTTCTTTGTCTCGTTGTGATAGTTTCGATGCAACCGCATCTTTTATACCACTCACCTGTGATTGAAAATCCAATGAGGTTAAGTTTTCCGTACCTAAATAGCTATTTAACGAGCTTAAGTGGTCACGGTAATTTATCACAACCCGTTCAGCCGATGTTTCAATTCTCGACTTAACCCAAATCACTTCTTTCGCAATACTGTCTGCTTGCTTTATTTTATTGTGACTCGCCGTTAATTGTTGTTGAATCGCGGTATTATCACGTGGATCGGTTTCAATTAACCGCTCTAAACTATATAAGCTATTCAGTGCTCGATTATAGCTTTCTGGAATTATTTCCTGATCGAGTAAATTAAATTCAGACGTTGGTAAACGTAATATTTTACGTTTTATTATATCAATTTCGAGCGCCTTATAATCACGCTCTAATTTAGTTTTTTGATGCTCTAAACCTAATCCAGAACCTCGATTTTCAATGAGGCTCGCAAACTGAATAGTCAAGTCTCGTAATTTTCTAAGGCGTGCACCAAAGCCATTCATATCAACATTATGAATAAATTCATCATGGTCACGGATCGTTGATAGCAATGGTGCAGTGATAAGTTTAGCCTGAAATGCTTTATTCATACTCAGCACAAATAGCGCCGATTCAGTTTCAATATCTTCACTGCCCGAATTAGAAAACCAACCACCGTTATTAGGCGTATAGTTCTCATACATTTTCAATAACTTTTCACGTTTTTTAACCGCGATTTCAAAATTAATTGGTGAGTAATAAGCAAGATCTTGTTTATCACCACGTTGATATAAAACCTCTACCGCATTCATCGCAGCATTTACCGTATTCATTTCTTCGAGCGCCGCTTCTGACATAACAAAACTATTGGCATTATTGGTAAAATCGGCCATAGATGCACAGCCAGAAAACATACTTGTCGCCAATAAAACACCAGAGAGTTTTAGCGATAATTTAAATTGTCGTTTGATTGGTAATGTAATAGGCATGAACATCTTCCTTTTGTTCTAGACAGACTTGAATTGCAACAACAGCATACGCTGCCAATATCAAGAAATGTGTCAAAAAAAAGAGAAATGCGACAATGCGTTATAAAATGGCACTTAGCTAAACACTAAAGGTGGAGAAGGTATGAGTAGCATATTATTAACAACTAATACCACTCATACTTAGTAATGACTAATTTAAAGCACCTAATAACGCTTTAACAGGATGGTTCAGCCGTACTTCATCAATCCGTTTAACCTGGCTTCGACAAGAGTACCCCGTTGCTAAGCAACGCGAAGGATCTCGTTGTGCCAAGGCATGTTTCCAACTTTGGGTGTAAATGGATTTTGATGCGGCTACATTCTTAGCATCATGCCCATAACTTCCAGCCATGCCACAGCAACCAGTCGCAACCGTCTCTAATGCTAAACCAAAACCATTAAATACACGTTGCCACTCTTGTTCAGCCGTTGGCTTATTGGTTTTTTCAGTACAGTGGGCGAATAGATAATAAGGTTGAGCGTCATCACGCTTAGCTAACTTACTCAAATTAGTTTGCACCTTATCGTTTAATAACCACTCTTGAATAAGCTGAACAGAGAAGTCTCCGCGTTTATCAGCGAGTGCTTGTTTGTATTCATCACGATAACAAAGCACCAATGCAGGCTCTACACCGACCATTGGGATACCTAAGGCGTGTAGCGAATTTAAAAAGTCAGCGGCCGTTTGTGCTGTTTTAGCAAATTTAGCCAAGAAGCCTTTCACATGTTGCGGTTTACCATTTGGTTTGAACGGTAATATTACTGGTTTCAAGCCCAGTTTTTCAACCAGGTTCACCAGTGATGCCACTAATTCAGCTTCATAAAAACTGGTAAACGGGTCTTGTACAATTAAGACATGCTGCGCTTTATCTTCCGCGCTTAATCGCTGTAAAAATGCCAAGTCAAAACTTTGCGCATAATGTCCACGTAATGACTCCGATAAGGTTGGTGTACTTAATAACGGAATATCAACCATGCCGATTGTATGTTTTACTGCGCTTTGCAACCAATCTTGCCCTAACCAAAAATTAAAGAAGTTCGGCATCTTAGCCATCATTGGGGTGTAGCTTTCTGAATATCCAACTGCAAAATCTTTAACGGGACGCATATAGCGGCTGTGGTATTGATCTATAAATCGCGATCTAAACTCAGGTACATCCACTTTTACAGGACATTGAACTGTACATGCTTTACATGCCAAGCAACCTTGCATCGCGTCCATGACTTCATGTGAAAAATCATAACTACCACGCGCTTTGTTCCAACTGTTTTTTAAACGCATAGTAAACGTCGAAACACCATTTTTCTGTACCGCTAATTGCTGACCTAGTTCTTGCTCATTCATCTCATGGCAAGACAATTGACGTAACCATTCGCGCATTAAACCAGCACGGCCTTTTGGCGAATGACGACGATCGCCAGTATGCTTAAAGGAAGGGCACATAGGACTTTTGGTATCATAGTTAAAACATAAGCCATTACCGTTACAATCAATGGACTTTGTGAAACTTTCACGGATTGAAATGGGTATTTGACGATCAAAAGCACCGCGCTTTTTCGCATCAACAGAAACAAGCTTTGCATCGCTATTAATTGGCGTACATATTTTACCTGGATTTAAACGATTATCAGGGTCGAACGCGGCTTTAATCTTACGTAATTCAGTAAACAATTCATCACCGAAGAATTCTGGGCCGTACTCAGAACGGAAACCTCTGCCATGTTCACCCCACATCAGCCCTCTATATTTCGCCGTTAGAGCCACTACTTTATCTGATATTTCACGTAGGGTAACTTCTTGCTGAGGATCAAGCATATCGAGTGCTGGACGTACATGTAGAACGCCCGCATCAACATGCCCAAACATGCCGTAATGAAGGTTATAGCTATCTAGTAAGGCTCTGAACTCAACAATATAGTCTGCAAGATTTTCAGGCGGCACGGCGGTATCTTCAGCAAACGCGAGTGGTTTAGCTTGACCTTTTGTTGCCCCGAGCAAACCAACCGCTTTTTTACGCATGCCGTATATTTTCAATACATCGCTTAACTGATCACAGACTTGATAACCAATAACACCCGCTTCGCCCGCAGCCATCAGACGGTCAAGTTCAGCCGTTAAATAGTCTATTTTTTGTTGCTGAATATCACCATCATCTTCGGCAAACTCTACAAAGTTAATACCTTGCATTTCTTTATTGGGTATATCAGTGATCAGTGATTTGACTGAATGCCAAACGATGTCTTGTTTAGCTAAATTTAATACCACCGAATCAACAGTTTCTACCGACAGTGCATTGGCTTTAATTAAAAATGGTGCATTACGTAGGGCAGAGTCAAAGCTGTCATATTTTACATTGACCAAACAGCGATATTTTGGAATGGGTGTTAAATTAAGTTTCGCTTCGCTAATAAATGCAAGTGATCCTTCAGAGCCACACAAGATCCGCCCTAAATCAAATTCATCCGTGCTTTTATCATAAAGGTGGACTAAATCATAGCCAGTAAGAAAACGGTTTAATGGTGGAAAGGTGTCTGCAATTTTTTGCTGCTTATGCGTAATCGTATCAATAACTTGATGGCAAACCTTACCAAAATAATTATTATTCTGAGCTTGGTCCTGCACTTGTTCAGCAGACAGGCTTGTCGTCACCAATTCGGTGCCATCCATTAATACAGCCGAAACAGACAGTACATGGTCACTGGTTTTTCCGTATTTTAATGACCCTTGGCCAGAAGCATCCGTATTAATCATGCCACCAATAGTCGCGCGATTACTGGTTGATAAATCAGGAGAGAAAAAGAAACCATAGGGCTTAAGAAATTCGTTCAGTTGATCTTTAACAACACCAGTTTGAACTTGTACCCAGCCCTCTTCAATATTGATATCTATAATGTTATTCATATGTCGTGACATATCAACAATGATACCATCTGTTAATGACTGGCCATTAGTACCTGTACCACCACCACGTGGAGAGAAGGTAATCGTTTTGAATTCGGCCTGTAATGACAGCGTCGTCATGATAACTAAATCTTGATGATTACGAGGTAATATTACGGCTTGTGGTAACAACTGATAAATACTGTTATCTGTCGCAACTGCTAATCGACTTGCATACGACTTTTCGATATCCCCACTAAATTTACTTTGCGCTAACGCAGCCAAAAAAGCGAGATATTCTGATTTTACAGCATCCTGATAACTTAATACGGGGATCATCATCCATTCCCTTGTGACAATTTTCAACTAAATACAGTGTAACATGGGTGAATTAATTACTCCCCCATAGATAAAGGCTAAATTTATCTCTCTTATAACGACTCTCCATGTAGGCAAGATATTCACCTAAAATTAACGATTTTAATGCCAACATACGTTTTGTATAACATAATAGTAACATCAACTATTGTTTAGCTTGTGGTTTAAACCTTGAAAAATTCCATAAACGACATTTACTACATAACTTATACGTTGATCAGATCTGAGCGTAAATGAGGGTTATTTCATTGTCATTTCAGACAACATTATTAGGAAGTATTCAAAATGTGTGTTGCTTTAAGAGTCCTTGCAGTGAGTTGTGTTCTAATTATTAATACAGCCCAAGCCACTGAAATAGAACAACAAAAAAATACAGTGGTTAATATACAGATAGCACTTAAAAGTATTCAATCTGAATATGACGTATTCAACGAATTACTTGCTGTAATAAATGACGATATAGCTATCGAGAAAAGCAAATTAACAAATATAAGAATGCAAAAAAAAATGCTCACCCAGAAGACGGAGAAAGCTTTGGCCCAAATGAATGCCCAATATCAATTAATGATTGATAACCCAATGCAAGATATCACGACATCACAAAATAACTATCGTGCTGCAATTCAACTGCAGGAACAAAATAATCTACTTATTAGAGGTTCTGTTACAGTCCTCGCGCAGCTGAGCAAACAATTATCCGAAAAGAACATTGAACGCATTAGACTACTAAATCAACGTGAAACAATCAGTGAAGAGATAAACATTGCACGTATTAGTCGTTTGAAAAATGAGATAGAAGAAACTCAATCACAAAATATTAGCCAAAGCATTAATTGTGATCTACAAACTTCATTCATAAAATGTATTGATCGTAGTAACCGGTTGAGTAAGCAAGAGGTTTCGAAGTCATATTTGAATACAGTATTTAACTCAGTAACAGAATCTAAACTAGTCAGTAAATTTAAAGCCAACTCCAGCGCGCATGTAAAGCTGATAAGTCACAAAATATTAACAGGCGAATTCAGTGGGCAAGGTACTTATAGCTCAACCATACGAGTAACAATGCAAGGAGTACTACCAAAAAATGAAGCGTGTAAGCTATTAAATATTGCAATTCGTTATTGCGCTGCTCAAGCATCACAAATGGTACTACCCGCCATCAAAAATAATTTTAAAAATTTTAAAAATTTTAAAAATAATAAAAGCAATAAAGACAATAAAGACAATAAAGATGCGTTATATCAACTCACCATTCGCTCTAACAAATACGATGATGAAGTATTCATTGATGGCGTGAGCTATGGTTCTAGCAAGCTTTCGGTAATGCTGCCTCCAGGTCCCCACCATGTAATAATAAAAAAATCGAACTACATAGATTTTGAACAAAATGTTAAATTAAAAAACAACATGATGGTAAGAGCTAAATTAGTGAAAGCCACCGTTTTACTACAAGATGGCCAAGCAGTACAAGACTTATTAGCTTCTGGTGAACGCGGTCCAGAATTAATTTCGGTGCCAGGTGGCCAATTAACAACATCGGTTGATAAAACGAATAATCAAACTATCAAAGCTTTCTCTGTCGGTAAGAATCCGATCACTGTCGCAGATTTTAAACGTTTTGTTAACGCCAGCAATTATATTACAACCGCAGAATCAGGTAGTGGTTGTGTGGAGTATGTTTACGGCAAAGAAACATATAATGTCAATTTAAACTGGCGCCGACCAGGTTTTGCTCAGACCGACGAGCATCCAGTTGTCTGTATCAGCTCTGCCGATACCAGTGCATACTTAGCTTGGTTATCAAAAGCAACAGGTCAAAAATACCGTTTACCGAATAACGGCGAATGGGAATATATAGCGCGAGCAGGCAGTAGCGACAACTACTGGTGGGGTAACGATGCCGGTAACTCAAAAGCTAATTGCGCTTACTGTGGTAGCCAATGGTCGAATAAAAGCACCGCGCCAGTACAATCATTTAAAGCCAATAAATTTGGCCTATATGATACAGTAGGTAACGTTTGGGAACTAACGAGTGGAAATGATTTAGTCGCAAGAGGCGGCGCTTGGAACTTTACCCCAAGACTTTCACAAATTGATGTCCGCTTAGCATTAGAACCCGATTTCCAAGCTAATTATGTTGGCTTTAGAGCGCTACGTGAAAACGAACATTAGCAGTACGACAAGCCTCGAAAGATATTGACTCAGATATCACTCAAAACGTCCGGTGTAGTACATCGGGCGTTTTGTATTCTAAAACCCCAGCAGATAAGAATTAATTTAATTTCACTGATAACGTCTCACTATTAACCGACTGCATCTGATAACTTAATACAGGCTTCATAATCCATATCCTTGTGACAATTTCAACTAAATACATTGTAACATTAGTGAATTAGCTCCCTCCCATAGATAAAGGCTCAATTTATCTCTCTAATAACGTATAAGCATTAACCTAAAACCCACTATTTTAATCGTAATATATGATTTACGTAACATAATATTAAAATCAAACTATTGTTTAACTTGCGGTTTAACGCCTTAAGAAATAATATACGTAACATTTACTACATAACTTATACGTTAGTCAGTTCTGGGCGTAGATGAGGGTTCTTTTCATTGTCATCTCAGACAACATCAATAGGAAATATTAAAAATGCGTGTTGCTTTAAGAGCCCTTGCAGCGAGTTGTATCCTGATTATGAATACAGCTCAATCCACTGAAACAAGCCAACAAAATAACACTGTAGGCAATTTACAAACAGAGCTTAAAAGTATTCAATCTGAATATGACACATTTATCACATCACTCGCTGTGATCAATGACAGTATAGCTATCGAGAATACCAAATTAGCACAAGCAAGAACGCAAAGAAAAGCACTTGTTGGACAAACAGCAAAAGCCTTGACGCAAATGAATGCTCAGTATGCATTGATGATTGATAATCCAATGCAAGACATCACCACGTCACAGAATGACTACCGCTATGCAATTCAGCAGCAGCAAAAAAATAAGCAATTCATTAAAGATTCTGTTGCTACCCTAGCGCAACTCAATAAACAAGTTTCAGAGAAAAATATTGAGCGTGTTAGACTACTAAATCAACGTGAAACAATCAGTGAAGAGATAAAAATTTCACGTATAAACCGCCTGAAAAATGAGATGCAACAAGCTCACTCACTCGATATTAACCAAAGCGTTAGTTGTGATCTGCAAACTTCATTCTCAAAATGTATCACTCGTAGTAATCTATTGAGTAAGCAAAAAGCCTCAAAAACGTATTTAAATACGCTATTTAACTCAGTAACAGAAGCTAAACTAGTCAGTAAACATAAGACGAACTCTAAGGCGCATGTTAAATTATTAGGTCACAAAGTTTTAACCAGTGAATTCAGTGGTCAAGGTACTTATAGCTCAACCATACAGGTGAAAATGCAAGGCGTTTTACCAAAGAATGAGGCGTGTAAGCTGTTAAATATCTCGACTCGTTACTGCGCAGAACGATCACCGCAAATAGAACAAGTAAGCGCAAAAGCGGATAACAACGATAATAAAGGTGCGTTATATGAACTCACCATCCGTTCTAACCAATATGATGATGAAGTATTCATTGATGGCGTTAGCTATGGTTCGACCAAACTTTCAGTTATGTTATCACCAGGCCCCCACCATATCGTCGTAAAAAAACCGAACTACATGGATTTTGAACAAAATGTTAAACTAAAAAACAACCTGATGGTAAGAGCAGAACTAATTAAAGCCTCCGTGTCATTGAAAAATGGTCAGGCTGTACAAGACTTTTTGGCCTCAGGTGAACGCGGTCCAGAATTAATCTCTGTGCCAGCAGGCCAATTAACAGCATCAGCAGATAGCGGCATTGAACAAGTCAAAAAGCAAATTATCAAGGCTTTCTCAGTAGGTCAAAACCCTATCACTGTCGCTGATTTCAAGCGTTTTGTTAATGCCAGTAACTATACGACCGCGGCAGAATCAGGTAATGGTTGCATGGAGTACCTTGACGGTAAAGAAACATATAATGCCGACTTAAACTGGCGTCAACCTGGTTTCAAACAGACCGATGAGCATCCTGTTGTCTGTATCAATTCAGCCGATACTAACGCTTACTTAACTTGGTTATCAAAAGCAACAGGCCAAAAATACCGTTTACCTAATAATAGCGAATGGGAATATGTGGCACGTGCAGGCAGTAGCTACAACTACTGGTGGGGTAACGATGTGGGCAACTCAAAAGCCAATTGTGCTTATTGTGGCAGCCAATGGTCAAATATAGGTACCGCGCCAGTACAATCATTTAAAGCCAACAAATTTGGCCTATATGATACCGTAGGTAACGTTTGGGAACTAACCGGTGGAAATAATTTAGTGGCAAGAGGCGGCGCTTGGAACTTCACTCCAAAACTTGCTCTGGTTGATACTCGCTTAGAACTAAAACCCAATTTTCGTGCTAATTATGTTGGTTTTAGAGTACTACGCGAAAACTAAAATCAACAGTACGACAAGCCTCAAAAGATATTGACTCAAATATCACTTAAAACGCCCAGTGTAGCACATCGGGCGTTTTGCATTTTAAGCCCCCCATAGACAAAACCTAAATTAATCACCCTTATAAACTCTCACCATTTTAGGGAATTAAAGTCATATTTTCACAATTTCGGTGCATGATTACCGCTATATAGGCCGATTTCCCTACTTATACGCTGGTACTATACTTGCTTAAGTATATACGACCCTAGATGGATATAAAGGTATGTAATATGAACTCACTATTAACCGTCCTGCTCACCGGAGCACTCATTCTTTGCACCTTGATTAGCTTATACTTCCTCTTACTGCAAATGCAGCAAAAACAGCATAACCGCCGGCAGTTACAACTCGATGGTTTAATTAAACTCAATATCATACGTAAATTATTAACACGTATGCAGCAACATCGTGGGCTATCAAATGGGATCTTACACGGCGAAGTAGATCTAAAGGCACGTTTAGATCCGGTAACAGAACAGATAAGTCAATTAAATATAGAAATCATCGATATGTACCCTGATTTATTAGAAAATGAACGCTGGCAAGCCATGACTGACCATTGGCAACGTTTATCCATCGATTACTTCAACTTAAATATTAGGCATAATCTCGAGCAACACAACAAGTTAGTATTAAATTTACTCTATCTTATCAACGATATTGCGTTTGATAATAAGCTACATCAACTCAATAATGAGAATAGCGAATCAATCCAATTCTTATGGCAAGAGTTACTGTTTACTGCAGAAAGCATTGCACAAATACGCGCGCTAGGCACAGGAATTGCGGCAGCCAAAGTCTGTACACGCGCAGAGCGTATTCGACTTAACTATCTTTGCCAGTCGTTAGAACAAAGTATCAATATTCAAAACAATCCAGACTACTTATTAAAAATATCTCATTTGCTCAAAGTTATTGATAGTGAAATAATGATTAGTCGACCAACAATAAAAGCGGACCGGTTTTTTAATATTGCGACAGAGTCCATCGATATGATTTTAGTCCATTTTGACAATCAACTTAACAATGTCGAATATCAACTGCACACATCGACAGGCATAAATAAGTACGCGGCATAACCAATAAAAAAGCCCCAAACCAGTGCTAATTAACACTAATTTGGAGCTTTATCTATATTAAACTAAACAGGTATAAACACGCTTAATTTATTTAGCGTGTTTATCCGCTAGGTATAACCAAGTACTTAATACTGTATCAGGGTTTAACGATACGCTGTCAATACCTTGTTCAACTAACCAAGCAGCGAAGTCGTCATGATCCGATGGACCTTGACCACAAATACCAACGTATTTACCAGCTTTCTTAGCCGCTTTAATTGCCATTGATAGCAGTACTTTCACCGCTTCATTACGTTCATCAAACAAATGAGAGATAATACCTGAATCACGATCCAGACCCAGTGTTAGCTGTGTTAAATCGTTTGAACCAATCGAGAAACCATCGAAGTACTGTAGGAACTTATCAGCCAGTAATGCATTTGAAGGCAGCTCGCACATCATGATAACGCGTAAACCGTTCTCACCACGTTTCAGACCGTGTTCAGCTAATAAATCGATAACTGATGCAGCTTCGCTTAATGTACGCACGAATGGGATCATGATTTCAACATTGGTTAGGCCCATGTCATTACGAACGCGTTTAATCGCTTCAGTTTCTAGTGCGAAACAATCACGGAAATCTTCAGAGATATAACGTGATGCACCACGGAAACCTAACATTGGGTTTTCTTCTTCAGGCTCGTAACTCTCACCACCGACCAAGTTAGCGTATTCGTTTGACTTAAAGTCAGACATACGCACAATTACTTTTTTCGGGTAGAAAGCCGCAGCCAAGGTTGAAATACCTTCTTGTAGCTTAGCAATATAGAATTCAACTGGTGATGCATAACCCGCGATCATTTCATTGATTTCAGCTTGCAGCTCTGGCGATTGCTTATCAAAGTTAAGCAGCGCTTTCGGGTGAATACCGATCATACGGTTAATGATGAACTCAAGACGTGCTAGACCAACACCTTCGTTTGGTAATGCAGCAAAATCAAATGCACGATCAGGGTTACCCACATTCATCATTACTTTTACTGGAATTTCCGGTAAGTTAGCAATTTCTGAAGCCGTTTCACGGAAAGGTAAGATACCTTCGTAGATAAAACCTGTGTCACCTTCAGCACAAGATACTGTTAGCTCTTGCCCATTGACGATAAGGTCTGTCGCGTTACCACAACCAACAACAGCAGGGATACCCATTTCACGTGCAATAATTGCAGCGTGACAAGTACGCCCACCACGGTTTGTTACGATTGCAGAAGCACGTTTCATGATAGGTTCCCAATCTGGGTCTGTCATGTCTGTTACTAATACGTCACCTTCTTGTACTTCATCCATTTGATCAATTGATGAAATAACTTTAGCAGGACCCGCGCCAATCTTACCGCCAATCGCACGGCCTTCTGTAACCACCGCTGATTTAGCGTCTAAGTGGAAACGTACCATAATTTGCTTATCTTCACGGCTACGTACGGTTTCTGGACGTGCTTGAACGATATAAATTTTTCCATCAATCGCATCTTTAGCCCATTCGATATCCATCGCATGCCCGTAATGTTTTTCGATGATCACAGCTTGTTTCGCCAGTTCCATTACTTCTTCATCAGTAATAGAGAATTGACGTGACTTGCTTGCTTCGACATCCACAATTTGAACTTGTTTGCCATGCCCTTCGTCAGCAGAATAGATCATTTGGATCTGTTTGCTACCGATGTTACGACGTACAACCGCAGGGTTGCCTTTAGCAAGTGTTGGTTTATGAACATAAAATTCATCAGGGTTAACAGCCCCCTGTACAACCATTTCACCAAGACCGTATGAAGAAGTAATAAATACTACATCTTCAAAACCAGACTCAGTATCAATAGAGAACATCACACCAGATGATGCTTCATCACTACGCACCATGCGTTGAATACCCGCAGATAATGCCACGCCACGGTGGTCATAACCAGAATGTACGCGATAAGAGATAGCACGGTCATTAAAGAGTGATGCAAATACGTGTTTAATTGCAACAATGATGTTGTCATAACCCCGTACGTTTAAGAATGTTTCTTGCTGACCAGCAAATGATGCATCAGGCATATCTTCAGCTGTTGCCGAAGAACGTACTGCAAATGATGCTTGCTCGCCTGCTTCACCAGCTAGTACTTCATAGCTTTCAGCAATAGCGGTTTCTAATTCAGGTTGGAAAGGTGTGTCAATGATCCACTGACGAATGGTAGCACCCGCTTTAGTTAGCGCTGCAATGTCATCAACGTTGAGATCGTCAAGTAGTGCATAAATTTTATCGTTTACACCACTTTGCTCTAAAAACTGATTAAACGCATCAGCGGTAGTCGCGTAACCACCAGGAACTTGCACGCCTGCGCCAGCTAAGTTACTGATCATCTCACCTAGAGATGCGTTTTTGCCGCCAACTCGTTCTACGTCGTTCATTCCAAGTTTTTCGTACCCAATTACGTACTCTATCACGGCAGTTCTCCAGTATTAAATCTATCTCAAAAATGATTTTAATTGTGAACGATATTCGATATTGCTCACATATTATCAATGCAAAATAATCATCTTGCTTTCCTTAGTGTTTTTAATCATACACAGCTATTAATTTCAATGTAAGATACTAACTTAGAAAATTTCATCTGTTTATGAAAAGGATAAAGTTAATGCAAACTGTTTTTTATGTCTCTGATGGCACGGCGATCACCGCTGAAGTCTTTGGTCACGCGCTTCTAAGCCAATTTCCGATCGAATTTGATCAGCATACTTATCCCTTTATCGAAACCGAAGAAAAAGCAAAATATGTTACTCAAAAAATTAATGAACATGTTGCTAAAACAGGACAGAAGCCACTCGTGTTTCATTCGATAGTTTCATCTGAAATAAGGACAATTATCGAATCAAATGAAGGCCATTCTCACGACTTTCTAAGTACATTTGTGGCGCCGCTTTCTGAGCAATTAAATATCAAGGCAGAACCAAAATCACACCGTACACATAGCCTTAAAAATGACACTTATGATGCCCGTATTGAAGCGGTCAATTATGCCCTCGCCAACGATGATGGCATTACCTGTAAAGATTACGATGATGCAGATTTAATCTTAGTCGGTGTATCACGTAGTGGCAAAACACCAACCAGTTTATATCTGGCATTACAGTTTGGTATCAAGACTGCCAACTACCCATTTATTGCCGATGATATGGATCATTTGAAGCTGCCACCAGCATTAAAACGCAATAAACATAAAATATTTGGCTTAACCATCGATGTGAAGCGTCTGCAAGATATTCGTAGTGAACGTATTGCTAACAGTACTTATGCGTCACTACGTCAATGCAAATTAGAAATTTCGGAAGTGGAATACTTATACCGTAGCGAAAAAATTCCATACATTAACAGTACGTCATTTTCGGTTGAAGAGATCGCCACCAAGATCTTGGATAAGAAAGGGCTTAAACGTCGTATTTATTAATACCTCATTTATGTTAGTCATAATGGATAACGCGAGTGAGCTAACGTTATCCATTACATTGCATCTTAAGCGTGTAATTCTTGTTGTAGTAAACGCCATACCGATGGATCATTCACTGCCAGATCATAACGAACAACATGAATATCGTCTTGAGTTCCCTGCTTTAAAATACGGTTGACAGGCACCACTTCCATCACTGAGTTGGTAATAAAAACTTCATCGGCACCCAGTACATCAGTAATAGTGTAATCTCCGGTTTTCAGTGTCAAACCCAGTTTATTCAATAAGTTTAAAATGTGCGTTTTCATCACACCTTCAATACCACTGCGCTTAGTACTCGGTGTATAGATTTTATCCCCAATAGCCCAAAACACATTGGCTACAGATGTCTCGATAACATAACCGTCTGTCGAGCAAACCAGTCCATCAGCCATGCCATTGGCATCGAGTTCTTGTTTAATCATCACCTGATCAAGTCTGTTTAACGTCTTCAATCCTGCTAATACTGGGTTCACGGTTTGTTGATATTGACAAAGCATTAATTCAATACCTACACTCGCCCATTCACTGTATTGCGCAGGAATCGAACGATGTTGTAAGAACCAATTTGCGCTACTGCAACCTAGCGGACTATAACCACGGCCCCCCTCGCCTCGGGTAATGGTGACTTTTAATACCCCGCCTTGTAATGCCAGTGCTTGCTGAGTGATAGCTGCGACCAGCTCATCCCATTCGGTAAACTCGATTGCGAGCACTGCACACGCCTGTTGTAAACGTGCCAAGTGTAAATCGAGTAGTAAGGCTTGCCCTGCAGCTATCTTAATGGTGGTAAAGTGCCCGTCTCCAAAGTTAAAACCACGGTCGGCAATTGCAACATCTTGACTGACAGAGCCATTAATAATCATGATTTATGTATTCCATTAGGAGCTAAGTACTGATTGTATGTTCACTCTGGCTTGCTGTTCAAATTTTTCTTTAAAATAACCCGAATAATAAATGATTGGCTGGCGTAAAAAACGTTTTAGCAAACATTTCCGAGCACGTATATATAACCACAATGGTACATGTTGGTACTCGCTGCGAATGGCCTTTTCATAATGTTCATAAATAGCGTTATTCTGACCTAATATAGTTAAATCAATGTCTAAAAATAACGCCTGATCATTAAGACTTGTTCGCGCTGTATCGGTTTCTTTCGACAAGAATTTTCCTGATTGCCTTTTGATTGTACGACTTGGCTCACTTGGGTGCTGGGTTAACAACACTAGCTCATACACTTTTTTTACTAACTGTGTTGATACCGCAAAGTTGGTGAGTGCAGTCACCGCATACTGTGCACTTTTGAGCTCGTTGTCAGCACGTCTCACATCATAAATAATATCGTGGAACCAAATGGCGAGTGCTACCGCTAATGGATCATCAAGCTGATCTTGCACTTGATCAAACCAAGTAAAACAGGCCTCAATATGCGAGAGGTCATGATAATACCGATGCGCTTCTTGGTAATGGAGTAACAAACGCGACCAAGCTTGCTGTATTTGTGCCATCGTCAAATGCGTAAAGTTATCTTGCAGTAATAATTGCCAACGCAGGGCTAAGCGTTCATTGACTGCATCGATATTGTTATCCGTCATGCACTGCTGTCCTTTCCGTATGATATTGTCACCGATATACTTGAAGTTATCTCGCTATTAATTCCGGTAACAAGGCGGAAACTGTTGAGGAATATCAGTGCAAATCCCCGTTACCCCCCAATTATAAAGCTGGTTCGCACGCGCCAAACAGTTAACCGTCCATACATTCACACTGTAACCTGCGACAGTCATAGCGTTGACTTGTTGTTCGGTCAAACCACTATCCTTAGGATGAATAAACTCAGCGCCTACATATTGCATTGAGGTTAGCCAATCATCCGGTAATGGCGCGTCGAACAAACACGCTAAACTTATTTCGGGCGCTCGACGTTTTATTTCGGCTAATAATAGATGATTAAAGCTGGAGATAAGTAACTGCTGCCCCCCTTGCCAGTGATGGTTAATGTCACGAATAACACCGTCTATCAATCGGTCTGTCGTGGCTTTATCAGCTCCTGACATCAATTCTAAATTCAGATTCATACCAGTTTCATTAGTGAATAAGATTAGATCCACCAGCGTCGGAATGCGTTCTCCAACAAAATCCAGCCCAAACCATGCACCCGCGTCAATATCATCCAGGTCGGTGACGATTTTATCGCATAACAACCCCCTGTGATCACTACAGCGGTCGAGGGCTTTGTCATGACAAATAACCACACTACCATCAGCGAGCATATTGGCATCGACTTCAATCCAAGGAACGTTATTGTCCTCTGCTAATTGAAAAGCGGCCAAGGTGTTTTCTGGGGCTATAGATGACGCACCACGATGCCCCATCACCATCTTTCCCGCGTTTTCACTGGCCGATGGATTAAATTGAAATGTATGCGGTGCTATTTCAGAAATACTATTTATCATAAACAAATCTCAGATGTAGTGTTTATCATAAAGAAAACCTATTTAGCTAGGCGAGTAATGACACACGTTGCGGTACAGTGCGCATAAAGCTTACCATCGGCATCACAAATATCACCTTCCGAGATAATCACGGTTTTTGATATGTTTAGTACCTTGCCTCTTGCCTTTAATGCTGTATTTTTCGGAATTGGACGTACCATTTTTACATTCAGATCAACCGTGCCATAACTCTCACCAGCAACCAATGTCGAGTGTGTCGCGCAGCCCGTTACCGAATCAAGTATCGTTGCCGCAAAACCACCGTGTACACCGCCCATTGGATTTAAATGGCGATCATCGGCTTGCACACTAAAATGAATCTGCCCTTCACTTACATCAACACATTGCATTGGCATTGTTTGGCAAATTGAAGGATGTGGGAATATTCCTTCCGCCATTGCTTGTAGTATCTCTAATCCACTCATTTTTGCTGGGTTTAACTGCTGACTCATGCGCTTTCCTTGCTTCTATTAACATTGAATTTAACTGCTGTATTATAACAACATTCTCACAAAATCACCGTAACTTGGTAACTATTACTGACAATGTTACACCCGAACCGAGTTAATTAACAATGACGCAACAATAAATCGACCTGAACGTCAAATATCACTTCCAACAATGCCTTATATACGTTACTTTTATTGCAGAAAGAAAAATAATTTACATATTTACAGCGTTGGAGCCGGGATGTACTCAATAGAAAAATCTCATAAGTTAGATAACGTGTGTTACGACATACGTGGACCAGTATTAAAAGAAGCGAATCGCTTAGAAGAAGAAGGTCATCGAGTAATCAAATTAAACATCGGGAATCCCGCCCCATTTGGTTTTGAAGCCCCAGAGGAAATCGTAAAAGACGTTATTCATAACCTGCCATCGAGCCAAGGTTATTGTGACTCAAAAGGGCTATACTCTGCGCGTAAAGCAGTGATGCAACATTATCAACAGAAAGGTCTACTGAATGTGTCTATTGACAACATTTATCTGGGTAATGGCGTTTCAGAATTAATCATGATGTCGATGCAGGCATTGCTAAACAACGGCGATGAAGTGTTAGTACCGTCACCGGATTATCCATTGTGGACAGCGGCAATTACCCTTTCGGGTGGTAAAGCAACGCACTATATTTGTGATGAAGAATCTGATTGGTACCCTGATCTGGATGATATTAAAGCCAAGATCACACCAAATACCAAAGGTATTGTGTTAATCAATCCGAACAACCCAACGGGTGCTGTATACAGCAAAGAATTCTTGCTCGAAGTGATTGAAGTGGCGCGTCAGAATAAGCTGATTATTTTTGCAGATGAAATCTATGACAAGATCTTATATGACGGTGTTGAGCATGTGCCTATGTGTACGCTGGCACAAGATATTCTGATTGTTACCTTCAATGGCTTGTCTAAAGCGTACCGTATTGCCGGTTTCCGCTCTGGTTGGTTAGTATTAAGTGGTGCGACGCATCTTGCTAAAGACTATATTGCCGGATTAGAAATGTTGGCGTCTATGCGTCTGTGTTCAAACGTACCGATGCAGCATGCGATACAAACAGCGCTAGGTGGTTATCAAAGTATTAATGAATTGATTCTACCAGGCGGTCGTTTATTGGAACAACGAGATTTAGCCTGGAAGATGTTAAATGATATTCCGGGTATCACGTGTGTAAAACCAAAAGGTGCAATGTATCTGTTCCCGAAAATTGATATGGAAATGTACAATATCAAAGACGATCAGAAATTTGCATTAGATCTGTTACAACAAGAAAAGCTATTGATTGTACAAGGCACTGGTTTTAACTGGGCTCGCCCTGATCACTTCCGCGTAGTATTTTTACCGCGTGTTGAAGAGTTAACGGTTGCGATCAACAAGCTGGCTAACTTCTTATCAACTTACCGTCAGGATTAGTTTGTAGGTAATACCATTGTAGATATTAGAAAGGCGTTGTAATGACGCCTTTTTTAATAAAAAATCTAATCTCGATGCTTTTTATTGGTCATTTTAAACATGCTTGTTATATCTGTTTTGCAAAATAAGCCATAATTTCAGCTTTGGTCATTTCTTTCGTTTCGTTTGAAAAGCAATAATAGTCAGGTCGCTGATCACTAAAGTATTGCATATCCATTTCTAATCCATTCAAATCTTTAAATATACCCACTGGCATATTGTAATCACCACTGTCATTAAATTTAAAAAATAAATGGGTTCCACAATCAGTGCAAAAACCACGAGATGCCCAAGATGATGAATTATACGTCTTCACTTTATCCAACCCTGTAATGCTTACATTCGTTCCACATTGAACAGCAAAAAATGGAGCACCACCCCATCCTCTGCATGAGTCACAGTGGCAGACAGTAAATCTAGGGTTAATTTCGTTTGCGGTAATTTCAACAGCACCACAAAGGCAGCTTGCTTTTGAATGTAACATTTATATATTCCCCTTAGTTTATAACCATAGATGTGTTTCATTTAGTAAATCAACAAAACACTGTATATAATAACAGTACCCTAAGACGGTATTAATGTCGATTAAATCTATTCCTAACAACTGTAAAATCAATGATTGATCTCTAAATCGAAAGGTAAACTATATTGATGTGAAACGAAAAAAGCCCGACTCCAGTAGCATTCTGAAATCAGGCTTTATTTTACGTGCGACTTTATCTTATGAAGCGCGAACCTCAGTCTTCATCACTAAAGGTTGCAGCAATAAATGAAACAGTACGCCAGATACAAACAAGGTAATGACGATACTTGCACCACTGGGTAAATCATAGTGAGCTGACATTGCGATACCAGACAAAATACCTGTAACGCCAATTCCCATGCTCGCGATAAAAAAGCGTATACCTTTTAACGCCGATGCACAAAGAGCTGGGATCACCAATAACGCAAATTCAAGATAGATCCCCGTCAACTTGACCGTTATCGGCATTAATATCGCGAAGATAATGTAAAAACCACTGCCACGCATAAACTCAGGTTTCATCGTGACCAAAGTCACCATCGCAGCGGTGATAATCGCCAACGGCCAAACATCATCCCATGTAGCCCATAACAACTGACCATTTAAGATACCTTGGATAAAGTCGGCACCGTGCGGGTCTTTACTCGCCAGTAAAATAGCCAATGAAGCAGACACCACAAATAAGCTACCTATCATAGGTTCAAGGTGTTGTTGATAGTGCCTTTCCATCAAGGCAATTAAGCCACACAGCATCAGCGACAATACCCAGGGGCCTAGCATTTGTCCTAGCCAAGTCTCGGGTAATAAATCAAAACTACTTAGCCAGTACTGACTGAACGCGGCACCTAATGCAGCAACTTGAGCCACGGCTAAATCAATAAAAATGATTTTACGCTGTAGCACTTGCTGCCCCAAAATAACATTACCCACCAGCGCAATCAGACCACACAGCACTGCCGGGGCTAGCCAAAGATAATCCGTTAACATGGCTTAACGATTCGCTGGCTGCGCAAGCACATCGAGCAAAGTATCCAGTATGCCATCATACAATTCATCAAGGCTTTGCCCTTCCGATACCGTAAGTGGTAATTGGATCACTGGCTTTTGTGTTTGCTGATGCAGCCAATTAGCCGCGCGTTTATTCTGATGAGAAGAGTAAATAATCGCATCAAACGACGCTGGGTCTAACTTCGTCAACGATTGCAAATGTGCAGTCGTCGGTGAAATACCCGGCTTAGGCTCAAGGTCTGCAACCTGCTCCATCCCCAACCAATCAAACAGATAACGGTAGGTTTCGTGATAACTCACCACTTGCATACCTCGCAGCGGTTCAGCGCGCTGTTCCCATTCAACTAATTTTTTTCGCCAATGCTCACGGAACTTCACACCATTGACTAGGTAACTAAATGCATTAGCAGGATCTATACTTTCCAAGCGTTGGCTCACCACGCGAGAAATTCGGATCATATCGTTGGCAGCAAACTGCACGTGCGGATTACCATAAGCGTGAATATCCCCCATACTGCGGTCAACATGATGATGCGTATCCAGCATGCTGACAATCTCTGACGCATACAGCATACTTTGCTTGTTGTTTTGCACCGCCGGATTACTGCTTCGCGCTTGCAACATCGGCAACCAACCAATTTCCAATTCAGCACCTGAACACATGGCCATATCGGCTTGGCGCATCTTTGCAATTAAAGACGGCCTCGCTTGCACATAATGTGGGTCTTGCAGTGCCGTTGTCGCAGAATAGATGGTCGCTTTTGGTGCGTGTACAGCCAATAGTGCTTTCCATTCAGGCTCGCAGACAAAGATATTCAACGCGAGAGCAGGTGCAGACAGCATTACCGCACTTACCGCCAGCATTAATGTTCTCTTCTTAAAACGCATGTGCACCGTGGGCTCCAAACGTCATTACATATTGCAGTGTGAATACGTTATCCGTTTCTTTAGATTGATTTTCAACACGTGAGTATTGGGCACGAACAGTACCAAAATGAGAAGAGTTCCACGCCAGCATCGCATCAAACTCACGGTCTTTCAGAGAAGTCAAATGTACACGTTCGCCATGTGCATGCCCGTCATAGCTTTCAGCTTCACCGTAGCGCAGACCTGTCGACCAACTAGGAGTAAAACGGTATACACCCGATACGTAATACGCGGCTAGATTATCAGGTGCATTCTTTTCACCTTGGTATTTACTATCCAGAATATCGTCTAACAACATGTATTCAGCTGATAACGTTAAATTACGATATTTATAGTTGCCATTGGGCGCCCATTTCCACACAAAGTCAGCGCCGTATAGATTTGACCCTGTCACCGCCGATGCGTGGCTGTGATCATGGCCGTGATCGGCATGTCCACCATGCTTATGCTCTTCAAAAATTTTGGTTTTACCGTTGTCATTACGTAGGTAACTTAAACCAAACTGCCAGCTAGACGACGTAGAAAAATCATCTCCTAATTTTAATGTCGTGGTATAAACACCCACTGCAGATCCATCTTTCACAGCAGACATCTTACTGCCACTTAATGCCTCGATCCCCAGTTTCACATACATATCCGTTGGTAGTACTAGGTTTGCACGCAAACCATCATCATAATAATGGGAACCCAAGAAAGTACGGTAAGCGATTGGGCGTTCAACAAAACTGTCCGTGTGTACATGCTGGTTGTTCAAATAACCAAAGTCTGACAAGAATCGTCCTGCTCGGATATTAAGACCATAAGGCATTGCCAATGTTTCAACAAACGCCTCTTCTAAAAGAAGCTCAGTTTCATCGCCATGCACCTCTAGCACTGTCGTTAATACGCCATGAAACTTGTCATCAATATTAGCGGACATACTGATTTCAGTGTGCCCGAGTCCAAAACCCTCTCCACGTTCTGAATTATTACGCTCACCATTTTGGTAATAACCATCAAGTACAACGCCAATTTGTGGGTTTGACAACGTATTAGCAAAAGCAGGTGATACCAAGATGCTACCAATCGCGAGGGAGACCAATTTCTTTTTCACAACTATTTTCCTTAATTGTTATAATATAACACTCATAACTGTTATGCTATAACATAACAGTTTAAATACAAAGCGAGAAATCTAACTATTTGAAATTTTGAGAGTATGCAAAGAGGTGCTACAGTAATGAAACCGATGACTTACGTGGTTTTAACCTGTATCGTCATTAGATACTTTTTATTTGGAGAAGAGCATGAGCCATTTTTTTGCCCACCTTGCCCGCATGAAGTTAATTTATCGTTGGCCGCTGATGCGTAATGTCACCAATGAGAATATTGCCGAACACAGTTTACAGGTTGCAATGGTTGCCCATGCACTTGCGCTGATCGGGAATACTTATTACGACAAAAACTATGATCCTGACAAAGCAGCCTCAATGGCATTGTTCCACGACACCACCGAAGTGCTTACCGGGGATTTACCCACCCCAGTGAAATATTACAATAAAGCCATTATTCGTGAATATAACAAGATTGAATTGGCCGCTGAAAAAACCTTACTCGATATGTTGCCAGCAGAATTACGTGATGCGTATAAGCCACTATTATCAAGCCCTGATCTTGATCCTATTTATAAAAAATTAGTCAAAGATGCGGATATTCTCTGTGCTTATATGAAGTGTATTGAAGAGGAAAGCTGTGGTAACCATGAATTTGCGAAAGCCAAATTACGCTGTAAAAATGCATTAGACGAACGTATGACAGATGAAATTCGGTATTTCCTTGATGTGTTCTTACCGAGTATTGGTCAACCTTTTGATGACATGGACTAAACGGGTACGCAAAAAACGCCCTTGCTTAATTACCTGGCGTACTAGCATCAACCTCAGGCGACATATAAACGTCTAATAGTGTTAGCCAGTTATTTGTCATGCGTTCATAATTACCAATACACAGCTCTGCGCGTTCATCAGAAAAACCAGTATCTTCTAACAAGTAGGCGTATTGAGTATCATCACTGCCATAAACATGGCAAAGGGTGGCATAGTAACGCTGTAAATCAAGGCTGTGTTCATCCCAAAAATCAGCCTCTTCAAATTCGGTTATCTCATCACCTTCAAGATAAAATAGATCGGCTGCGCTAATTGCTATTTCAGCCCCATTTTCAAAATATTCAATCGACAATACCGCGGCTAAATTATCTGCCGCATCTTCTTCTTTACCCACAATTGGTAATTCATACGTCGTAATCAAAGCGTGGGCAAGTTCGTGGAATAATGTATGTATAAGCACATCCATAACCACCTGAACCAGATTTTCTGGATTAGCGTTGCCTTGATTATCACCCACGTAATTAACGGCCTTGAAGCGCTGCTCGACTTCGTCTAGAAAAGTATAAGGAATTAGAATGTAATTACGAGTAGGATCATATAACGGACCATCATTAGCACCAAAGACGATAGTTAACGGCTGAAGAAAAATAAATGCTTCATTCATCAAGGTAATTGCATCTTGAATACTGCTGTCTGACTGCAATTTTTTAGCCATAGGCTGTAACTTAATATCATTCGTCGGCAGATAACGCACAATGACATTATCAGCAGCGATACTCATACTAGAGAAAAGGAAAATCACGGTGAATAACCACCTGCGTTGATCATATCTCATGCTTTTTCTACCTATCGTTTATGACTAAGGCACATTAATTATTAATAATAGGCGTCCAATTGAATTCGGCGTTGTAGCTAGTGCAATCAACGAGATCCACGTCTGCATTAGCTAGATATACCTGCTTCTTCTCTGAAGTCGGATATTCAAGATAACCTGAGCAAGTCGCACTTTGGCCAGTGCCAATCACTACTTTCGATCCTGCTTTTAAACTGCACAAGGTGAGTTTATCTAACGGCGACCATTGATAACATATTTGATAATCACTGCGGTATTGCGATATTTGTCCACGTGGACTCTTTAATGCCCACCACTCACCGAATTTACTCTTTGGATTAGCGCCATTCCAAGCTCGAAACAATAAAATTTTGGTGTTCTGTTTAGCTACATAGACTTGCCCCTGACAGAGTCTGCCTTCTTCTGGTTCACCAATAGATTGCGCTAATAATTCAGGGTCAGATACAGCGGTGAACTTACGACTAAACTCTACAGGTAATTCCATATCACCTGCACATTCCGCTGCCGAGGCCGGCGTTGCAGTTGGCGGTAATAGTAATACCGGAACTTCTGCATCCGCTGGTTCTATCTCTAGTGGTGTCGGATCTTTTTTAGCTAACAAGGCACAGCCTGAACAACTTAAAATAAGTATACCCGTAATCGTATTTTTCAACATAAACTCTCCTTAGTCTAATGCCCTATTATGGGTCTACATCATGAACAGTTAAAATAATTAAAACAGGAAGTGTGAACCCTGCCCATCTTTGAGTAAATTAGCTAGAGATACAACACCTTGCTGAAAACGTTGTTCGTCATCTATCGCCATTAAAGATAAGCGAATATGGTTGCTTTTATCACTCTGTTGCGAGAAGTAACCACCACTACTCACCAGTAATTTTTGATTTTTAGCTTCCATCACAAAATGCTCTTGTCGCCAATGTTCCGGTAATTCCACCCAAATATGATAACTTGTCGGCTGGCTAGAGCAAGATAAAAACCCCAATTTATCTGTCACAAACTGTTGTCGCTGCGCGGCCAATAATTTTTGTTGATGCGCCATAATAAAAGCCTCACCAGAGTTAATTAATTGTGCTGCCACAGCAAAATTAAGTGGTGACGCCAGCCAGATAGAAGTACGGATACAGGCGCCAATTCGACGTATTTCGCTTTTAGGCGCTTTAATAAATGCACAACGTAACGCAGGGCTAATCGCTTTCGACAGACTGGTAATATGAAAACTTTTTTCGGGTATATAGTTTGTGATTGCCGGGATCGTCATTGGGTTTAAGAAGCCATAAATATCATCTTCTAATAACCAGATATTCCCTTCTTCAATCACTTTAGCAATAGTTTCTCTACGCGCTTGCGGCATAGTCACACCCGTTGGGTTTTGGTGTGACGGTACAATGACAACCAATTTCGGCTTATCGTTAAGAATAGCGTTTTTAAGTGCAGTCGGGCACATCCCTTCATTATCCATTGCAACGTCAACAACGCGACGACCCAATAAATTAGCGATAGAGAGAATACCAGGATAAGTAAATGCTTCAACCGCAATGCAATCACCTGGATTAGTATAGGTCTGGATCAGTATTTCCAGTGCATTCTGCGCGCCACTGGCAAGTAGTATTTCGTCAGGACCAGAAACGGATAAACCAAATTCCACCGCCCATTTAACACCCGCTTCTCGGTGAGATAAGTGCCCTGAGTGTTCGATATAACCCAATAGCTCACTCGGCAATGCCGCATACGTTTGTTGAAATGCAGCCTGTAACGGTAAAACATTATATTTAAGGCAGGGTTGTAAAATTGAGAAGTTATAATCTGCATCATCGTCAGAAGCTTGGATCACTGTTTCCAATTCAGAATTACCGCAAACAAACGTGCCACGGCCAACAAAGGATTCAACCTTGTTTTTTTCAACTAATAATTTATACGCCTTGGACACAGTTGTCGGCGTAGTCTCAAGCTCATCGGCTAACACCCGGTGCGGCGGTAGTTTAGTATTAGGTTGATATACACCAGTATTAATTCTAGTTTCAATTGTTTCGGCTATTTGTCGAAACTTAATATCACTCATTAACTTACCTCTAATGAACACAGCAAAAACATAACATTGATAAACCCTAGTTTACCTTGCTGAAATAAAACATACAGCGCTAGAACCATTACATTTACCTATTAATACCATTATATTTGTTAATTAATTGTACAAAACAATTGACTTACCACAAGGTAATGCAATAAATTATAAATGAAAATTGACATATGTCATTATAAGTTGGAGTGTAAAATATGAATTATTTAAACGTTGCGTTTGTAGGCCTTGGTGTCATGGGCTACCCAATGGCTGGTTATTTAAAACGAGCCGGATACCAAACCAAGGTATTTAATCGTACCACAGAAAAATCCATACAGTGGGTAAAAGACTACCAAGGAGAGTTGGCCTCGTCCCCTAAAGAAGCCGCAGAAAACGCAGATATCGTGTTCATTTGTGTTGGTAACGATGACGATGTACGCAGCGTGGTATACGGTGAGTCAGGCGTATTGGCCAGCCTCAAACCGGGCGCGATCTTAGTGGATCACACCACGACATCTGCGCAACTTGCCATCGAGTTAGCCGCAGCATGTACAAACCATGATATTGAATTTATGGATGCGCCCGTTTCAGGTGGACAAGCAGGTGCCGAAAATGGCGCATTAACCGTCATGTGTGGTGGTAACGCAGATACCTTCACGACAGTTCAACCTGTACTTAACGCTTATGCAAAACAGGCCACACTACTCGGCGGTCACGGTCAAGGCCAACGTTGTAAAATGGTAAACCAAATATGCATTGCAGGGGTTTTACAAGGTTTAAGTGAAGCTTTAACGTTAGCAGAAAAAGCATCATTAGATGTTGCACTCGTAGTAGAGACACTTAAGCATGGCGCAGCGGGATCATGGCAGATGGAGAACCGAGCAGAAACGATGGCAAACGATCAGTTTGATTTTGGCTTTGCGATCGATCTAATGAGAAAAGATCTTGGGATCTGTTTGGAAGAAGCTGAACGCTATCAACTGCAATTACCTTTAACTAGTCAAGTCGATAGTGATTACGAGCTATTACAGCAGCACGGACTGGGGAGTATGGACACATCAGCGCTCATCAAAGCTAGCGCGATAAAGTCAGTCTAAGGATCATAACCAGTTCCAGGCAACCGCTATGTGCGGTATGCCTTGTTCAAAAGTCTCAACAAATCCCTCTAGCACTAGCCTTTCCGCCACTGGGCAGTAAGACTAAGCGTGGCCATCATAACGAACACAACCGCCATGACAAACTCGGTATTAGCGATGTGACTGACTAATAGCGTTAACAAGAACATTCCAGCCATTTGCAGCGAGCCGAAAATAGCGCCTGTTTGCCCCTTATGTTGAGGGAATAAATACAGGGCATTGACCGCTGCGATACTGGTGGTAAGACCGGCACCAAAACAATAAACAGCGACGCTAAGTATCATTAGGCTAAAGCTAGCATAAGTAATGTTAGCCAATAAACCACAACTACCAATAACCATGATGATGCTAGCTGAAAGCAGCAATTGCTTTTCGCTAAAGCGCTGTTTGAGTAAGCTGTTAAACACGAGTCGTGCCGAGATTGTGCTACCTATCAATAGTAGTGAGGTTAAACCAAACGCGTGCGGGGCAATCGAATAGTTTTCTTGTGAGATAAAGGCGCCCATCAGATAGAAAACAATAACGCCACCGTTTGAGACAATCATCAGCAACAAATAACGTAAGAACTTACTGTTTGATGCGATCATCCAGTAGTCTTGCGCAATATTAGACAATCTTACTGCGTGCACATTCTTTTGCTGATGCGTTTCACCAAGACACAGCGTAATAACCAAAAATATTGTTATCGCTAAGGCGAACATAAACCAAAAGCTAGCTTGCCAACCAAAATGCGTTTGTAATATGCCACCGAGCGCTGGCGTTAGTCCTGGCAAGGTTAAAAATAAAATACCGAACCAAGACATTATGCCGATAAGCTGCGTCTTAGAAAAAGAGTCCTGCAAAATTGTTCGACACAATAGGTACAGAGCGCCAACACCAATACCCTGCACTAAACGGCCTAAAATAAGTACATTAATATCCTGACTACTGGTACAAATGAGTGAGCCGAGTGCGAATACCAGGCTACCGATTATTGCAATAGGACGGCGTCCAAAACGTTCCGATAAGGGACCGCAACACAGCTGGCTTATCGCCACGAAAATAAAGAAAATGCTGACAGTCTGCTGCACCGTGCCACTTGAGGCGTTTAGCGCGTTAGCCATGTACGGTAGACTTGGCGCATACATGTCAGCAGAAAAGAAATAACTGCTTGCCATTAATAGGCTAATTGCGAGTAGTTTAACTAAAGGCATAATAACTCTTCCTAGATTGAATATGCCTTTATTTTACTCACTCATAGACTCAGCCGCTTTAGTCTAAACGCCAGTCTATTGCGCGTAGCCGCCAAGTTGGCTCAGTATTTTTTTCTCGCGAAGGTATTTATTGAACACCGTGGAGAAAGCAGAGAGACTATTATAACCAAGTTCTAGGGCAACCTCAGTGTGTGGTATGCCTTGGCGGTTGAGTTGCAAAGCTTTCTCCATCACAATCTGCAACCTCAGGCTGCGGAACGGTTGCTCAAAGCATTTTTGAAACATCCGATTAAGCGTTCTGGTCGAGGCGCCACAACTCTCGGTAAAGTCCTCTAGCGATAATTTGATATCAGGCTTAAGGGTAAGGCTCTGGATTACAGGCAACAAGCGTCGGTCAATCTCACCAGTGGCTTTGTAGCCTTGTTCTTTGATGCTCTGCTGACTAATTTGATCTTTTAGTACCGCTAAATAGTGTGCGGGAATATCACAGACCTCGGTCAATTCGACCTCATCAATATACTCCATAAGCGGTACCACCAGCCCATTAACGGTGAGCCACCCCATATCGTGGCTAAACATCGGCAGTTCATTAGGTTCACAAAATAATACACTAAAAATAGTACTTTTTAGCACTTCTAAGCGATGTTCGACACCAGCTGGTATCCAAAGCAGCTGGCCGTTGACCGCAAGGGTGCTATCGTTGCGGGTAGCGATAATGCAGCAACCGGAGTGTATGTAGACAAGCTGTACTTTATCGTCGTGTTGATGAAAGCTCTTCTCGGCAGATTTAGCATAAGTTCTTAAATGATGACATAACGGCATTAGCAACATAGCTCTCAATCGATAGGCATTTTATTATATGACAGAACCCTTGATTGTTGTACTCTTTACTGAAGCAAACCCACATCAAAATAAACACCTAAAGCACTGATTATTATAAACTCACTACCAAGCTGTATTCCCTGACATTTCAGCATTTAGCAGCATTGTCTAAACATCGATAATAAGTTGTGAGCTATCTGGAACACCGCAACATAAAAGCACTTCATTTTCCCCTACTCCCTCGACGCTTAATGTGTGCCTTACTTTACCCTTTAGCACTTTCACCTTACAGCGGTGACATTGCCCACTTCGACATTGATACTGTGGTTTTAAATCGTAAAACTCAGCCAATTCCAAGAGTGATACGTCATCCTCTAAATGCCAACTTAATTGCTTTTTCGCATTTTTATAAGTAACCGTTGCAACATCTAACGTATTATCCGCATTATTCATTGCTAGAGCGGAAACGAACTCTTCAAAAAAGACTTTCTCGACTCCTTTCTCTTTTAAGCCTGAATACAGAGCTTGCTGCATTGGTTTAGGTCCACATAGATAGAAACTAAAAAATGCAGGAGGGATAGCAATTGTTTTACCGTTAAACTTAATATTTTCTGTTTTTAATATAGACATAAGTTTATCAACAGACAGCAGGCCGCATGAATGATAATCATGCCCAATCGTCTCATTTTCGGTGGGCCCTGAATAAACAAAGTGAATATGTACTCCTAGCTCTTCAACTTTTGCTAGTACATCATCTCTAAACGGATGATTATCTTTGTTTAACACACACTGAATCCAATAAATCGGTGCTCGCGTGTTTTTGTCTTTTAGAAGATGAGCCTGCAACATCGCAAGCATCGGCGTCACGCCTATCCCACCTGATATCAACACGATAGGCATAATATCAGTGTTATCTAAATAAAAATCACCAGAGGGTGCTTTGATCTCAACTTGTACTCCTTCTTTTGCAGCATGCATCCATGAAGAGCCTAAGCCATTGTCTACTTTTTTAATTGATATACGATATTGCATTTTGTCTGGGCAATATTCAGAAAGGCTCCACCGTCTCTCGATTACTTCATTTTCAACCTGTAAGCGTACAGCTAAATGTTGACCAGGGCGAAAAGCTGGAACAGCTTGTATATCTGATGGTGACAAATAAAAAGAATAAATATCATGGGTTTCTGCAACGATATTATTAATCGTAAACGACCGCCATCCTAACCAACGATATTCTTTTAACAGTGACAGCTCTTCAATAGTATGTATTTTTTTGTTAATCCAGGTTAACCCCCAAGGTGTAAGGTCTGGCAAACTTTTTACCTCAAGCATCTGCCCTATACTCGTATCTGAACTTTGCAGCATACGAGATATACCAGCGACGGTAGGATGCTGTGGATTACTCTTTATAACGGTGAATGCATCATTGGGCTCTATTATTCCCGGTTCAATAACATTCATGTAGAAACCAATTCGTCCTGAATCAATAATATCTGATAATACGCTGACCGCTTGCCCTAAGCGCCAAGACAGCTTAAAGCACGGAATTCTAGGAAACGTCACCTGTAACACCGCTTCATTTCCAATACGTACGATATCACCAATACGTAATGTCTCCTCACAGGCATGGTTTAAGGTAATGTTTTCTCCCCAATGCGCATGCTTCCATGACGAACGTTCTATATTAAACACTTCACACCAATAGTCATAATGATTCTCTGAATATACAAAGACATCTTCAATATGGTCTGCAGGCTTATTTCCAACGGGGCCCGTTTGATCAAAATAAACGGGATGATAGAGGGGCTCTCTAACAATTGATGTTTTTAAATCTTTTCCATTAATGTTCTCAAGTTTAGGCTTTGAGACACTTAAAGCGACGACATAATTTTCCATTAGCATTTCTTCACTATCAACTTAATTGAATCAAATATGCTAACAGGATAATAATTATCAACTATCAAACTGGGGACATTGAGTAACGATAATCAGACAATTTAATATCTCTTTATAAGTAGAAAGGTAAATCCTAACCGCTATTCAAAATACTTTCTATATTGACTTGGAGTTGTATGCATTGCCTGCTTAAAAAAGTATATAAAAGCACTAGTAGTTGAAAAATCTAACGTTAACGCACAACCTGTCACTGATTCGCCTTCTGACAACAGCTCAATGGCTTTTAATAACAGCCACCTTTTTCTCCATTCTTGATAGTGCATACCCGTTTCTTTAAAGAAAATACGGCTGATGGTTTTTTCACTTGCACCAATTTTCTTTGCCATCACGCCGAGTTTCTGGGGAGCATATTCTTCTAAAGAGTTTAACCAAGCCAACAAACGACTATCAGTTGGTAATGGCAGTGATAAGTCAGTCAGTGGCGCTTGATAACTTTCATAACACAGTAACTCAATCAATGAGGGATGGAATTGGCGATTATTAGAGGCGTAAGATACTCGCTGTATTAATGCAATTAACAAAGAGTTTAATCTTAGTACACGCAGATCATTGGGGACCGTATAACCAATGCTTGATTTAAAGAATAATGTAACCAAACTCTCCCCACCGCGACGCTCAATACTATGTTGTATTTTTGGCGGTAGCCAAATTGCACAATTTGGTGGTATCACCAGTTTTTGAGATTGAAGATTTACAGTGATACAACCTGAAGGAGACAGTATTAACTGACTTTCTTGATGGGAATGCATGCCCCAGTCAAATTGGTTATCATTAGAAACAAAGCCATAAACATCATCAAATTCTTCATCACAAATATAATCATGATTACCTTTAACTATAGACATACGTAACCTATCTTTATCACTTCAATCATGACGCTGGAAAATATAATCGAAAAACTATTCACCCAAACGACCTAAAATGAAACCTTAAGCGACAATGTCGCATTAGCTATTCCACAAAACCACCAAGTAATTGACTTATTAAAGTGGTCTAACTTTTGAGAATCTACACTGTATCTTATTATGTTATACTCCCATTAATAGTGATATAACGGTTCCATTTCTAATGCCACACACTGAATCATTCTTTAGCCCACAGTTAACGTTTACCTCTAATACCGACTTAACGACCAATATCAATTCAACAATTGAGGCTTACCTATTTAACAGTAACACCATCAGTAACGAACAGATAACATCATTTTCTGAGCATTATTTGCATCCTCATGAATATCAAGTATTTGCGAAACGTAAACAGCAACAAGCCCAGAAAGAATACCTTGCGACTCGCATTATCATTAAGGCTTATGCTAGCCAATGCTTAGGTTATAATTTTACTGAGCTTTATGTGTTATTCGACACTGAAAAAAAAGACTTAAATATATACCATAATGAGGACATCATTCCGTTAAAATGTTGTATTTCTCATTCTCATGGCCAAGTTCTTATTGCCCTAGCACCAACAACACAACCAATTAAACTCGGTGTCGATTTAGAATGGATTTCAACCAAACGTTCTCTCGAAAGAATCGCAAACCACTATTATCATTCCGAAGAATTAGCGGCTTGTACTGCACAATCCTTAATGTTAAAAGCGCAGGCTTTTTATCGTATTTGGACATTAAAAGAAGCATTATCAAAAGCAATTAAGCAACCGATAGCAGCACTACTCCGCGATAATGTATTTAACCACTGCGAACAATTGCATGTGCGTTCAGGCTGTTATGAAGAGTTTGATTTAAGTATTATCAGTGACCTTGAATTCACCGATAATACTTATATAAAAATACTAACAGGAGTATTAGATCAGGATTTTCGTAACGTTAAATAAATAAAATATAAGCTGGCAAGAAACCACAGCCCCCCCCACATAAAGGTCGCGCCACCAATTTCATTTGCTAACATACGCGCATCAGATAATGAACCACTATGAATAATGGTATCCTGCCAAATATCTAAGGGCACATAGATCATGCTGGCACTAGCAAACACCAATAAAACTGTTTGCTTAATACCTGTGCTCGCGTACTTGAGTAACCCCAGAATCACAATAGCAATGACAGCAGCAAAGCCGATAGTATATAAAGTGCCACCAAAGAATACCGCAACCAATAACATGGTTATTGCCAATAAGGCTAAACTTATATCGGTTGTTTGACGGCGACTACTGGCAGCATAAAATAACAAACCAAAAAGTAACGAACCTAAATAACCTGCACTAAGAATAATAAAACGCGAGCCCCCCGCAGAGCGAACATGCCCACTCTGATAGGCAGATACGACAAACTCCACGACTTTACCGCCAGTTAACCAAGTCGCAAGCGCATGGCTTAGCTCATGTAAAAAAACAACCAGTATCTTAAGTGGAGCAATTAATGCGCTTTGCCACATAAAAGCGAGAACGGTAAACACAAGTATAAATAAGATTCGTCTATTTCTCGCTTTCATTTTTAATTCCCTGGGTAGCAGATACCAGAACCACCTAGCCCACAATAACCTTGAGGATTCTTAGCAAGATATTGCTGATGATCTTGTTCTGCATAATAAAATGGCGCAGCTAGGTCTATCTCAGTGGTGATTAACTCAGTACTTCCCCCGCCTGTAAGCGCTTGTTGATAGTGGTCAGCAGAAGCTTTAGCCTGAACTAATTGCTGCTGTGAAGTGCAGTAAATGGCAGAACGATATTGCGTACCTTGGTCAGCACCTTGGCGCATGCCTTGCGTTGGTTGATGGTTTTCCCAAAACAAGATCAAAAGCTCCGCATAACTAATGACTTCGGGGTCAAATACGACTAACACAGATTCCGTGTGCCCAGTTTGACCTGAGCATACTTGTTGATAACGCGGATGTACAGTATAGCCACCTTGGTAACCAACTGCCGTCGTTACAACACCTGGTACAGACCAAAATAATCGCTCAGCGCCCCAAAAACAGCCCATCGCAAAATAGCAGACTTGATGTTGAGCTATAAAAGGCGGAGCCATATTCGTTGCCGATACATAATGTAACGCATCAACAGTTATTGCAGTTGGATTATCAGGTAGTGCATCTGCTTCACTAACCATGGTCAACTTATTTTTTGCAAAAAACATAGTGAACTCCAGCGTTAATTAATCGAATAAGTAAATTACTTAAACATGTTATCGCCGACTTGGTCGATAAATAATTTACATTTTTGTAAAGTGATTTGCTCAGCTTGCGGCTTACTCATGCAAAGATCGGAACGAATAAACGAATGTCTTAAATTTTCCACTTCGTTTTCTTTTCCATCCGCATCTCGCTCTGCCGTGTCTTTTACAATCGGCTTTTCAATTAAACCCGCAACACGATATTGCCCCCCTTCTTCCTTCGGCATCACAAAGATAAGATAGCCATTGTAATGTACAGGTTCAACACTCGGCATATTGTCGACAGATTTAGCATCTGAGTCAGAAAAAAATCGTTTTAAAAATCCGAACATGAAAATAACAGCCAATTTAGTTGTTTAATAGTTAATCAGAGTATAATCAGCAAGCTAGAACAGAGCAATAGCATTTACGTAGAATGAAACGAATTTACTTCATCCGCTGGCGGTAAAGATAACGAGACATCATTGTGAAAGTGACACGAATACCAAAATATTAGTAAATAAAAATAGTCAAAAAATAAAAAAGCTTGTTACCGAGACAGTAACAAGCTTTTTCTATCCTATTAATTTAGTTTTTTAGAACAGCTAAATTATAGAATACGTTTAAGTAACATATCCAAGCGCGTTGTTTTAATACGGCGCATAAATTTCTGTACTGGTGCAGGATAGTCCGCCAAGCTGTCTAAATCAGAAAGGTGCTTAATACGACGAGTATTTTTCAACACATGTTCTTGCTCAGCTTGTAGAGTATCTTTTAATAACTGTTTAGGATCATGAATTAAAATACCATTCTCTAAGTCTAAGCCCCATGCACGTGGATTCAAGTTATTACCTGTTAATAAGTGGTACTTATAATCACAGCACAGACCTTTAAGGTGGAAACTGTTACCTTCATCTTTCCATAATCTAACATTAAGCAGACCTTGATCGATAAATGACTGACAGCTTTTCACAAACTTATACAGGTAACTTTCGTAAATATAAGGCAATGCAGAAATAACTTTAAACGGTTCTGACGGTGGTATGTAGAAATCGTTGGCCGTTTTGTCACCAATAACTAAGGTTACTTTCACATTACGTTTTAGCAGGCGTTTAATGTCTTTTGATATGGACAATGGCAAGTTAAAATACGGTGTAAAAATAGTAATTTCGCTTTCTACCGCACGTAATAAATTGGTAATCGTTTGGTTTAGTTTATTACCGTGACGACCAAAACCTGAAATCGGAGTGATGCCCACTTCTGTACTGTCTGGCGTAGTATTAATGTAATGATACTGCGCACTGCGTAACGTTTGTTTGAACTGACGAATATCTTGCTTCAAGGTTTTGCTTGACGGGATAGTATCGTCATCAAGTCGCGTCACCGCATTTTGACTTACAAAATAGTCTTCTAAATAAGAGACCATCGAGTCAGCTAGCGCAGGATTATAAAGCACATGATAGCGATCGCAGCGGTATTTATCCCCTTGATGTAAGTAGATATCATTAATACTCGCACCACTGTAAAGCACGGTTTCATCAAAGATAAAGCCTTTCAGATGCAATACACCTAATACTTCTTTACCTTTCACTGGCACGCCTAAGATCGTGACTTTGTCACCGAGTCTTTTACGCATTTCTTTATAGAGGTCGGCATTACCACCATGATCTTTTTGGCCAATAAGACCGCGTTGTGCTCGATGAAAATCAACGAACACTTTAATCACTAATCTAGGATTATTTACACGAGCTTGATAAAGCGCATCAAGAATTTCTCTGCCGGCTTCATCATCTTGGATATAAAGAGCCGAAATATAAATGCGTCTCGAAGATGAAGCAATTAAATCTAATATTTTTGCTTTAAAATCACGCGCTGAAAATAAAACATCAATATGCCCTGCCGACATTGGCAGTTGCTTTAAGTTGGTAATCGTAGACTGATAAAACTCTAATGATTTCATATGTCGTTTCAAGCTGATTTATAAAAGTTAATCGATAATTATCACTGATTCCCACTGTGATTGCTATGTATCTCTGCAATTATTAGAACTCGGTGCTCAAAATTTACATTTATTAACAGAAGTTATACGTATGTTACATTTATAATTAATAGCTACTGCCTATCAATTATTATTAAATAAACAATTTCATTTTATTTCAGAAAAACATATTATGTACACATTAAGAGTGAATTCACTCACTAGCAACTGGTACTTGATCATAGAGTACACATAGCGTGCTAACCAATTTTATTTACGTGGAGTATTTATATTATGTATACAGTTATCTTTGGTCGTCCAGGTTGTCCTTTCTGCGTACGTGCAAAACAAATTGCAGAAACATTAAAAGCTGAGCATGAAGATTTTGATTTCGACTACATCGATATGCTTGCTGAAGGCATCAGCAAAGCAGACCTAGAAAAATCAGCAGGTGTACCAGTGAATACAGTTCCACAAATCTTCATAGATGAAAAGCACCTTGGTGGTTGTAGTGAGTTTGAACAGTACGCTAAAGAAAACTTGGGTTTATATGCATAAGGTTTAACAATGTCTTTATTAAATAAAATTCGTTGTGCATTTACCTTAGGGCAAGGCGTATTAGTCGACTTGCCCGACCTTGATCCTAGCGTAGATCCATTTGATCAGTTCCAGAACTGGTTCAAAGCGGCGCAAGACTGCGGCATTGTCTTGCCTGAATCCATGACAGTGTCTACGGTTGATGCGAATGGTTACCCTTCTTGCCGTGTTGTATTACTCAAAGAATTGAACAAAGAAGGCTTTGTTTTCTTTACCAATTACGACAGTAGAAAAGGCCGGGAACTCGCTCAAAATCCACATATCGCGTTAACATTCCATTGGAATATTTTACAGCGTCAAGTGCGTATTCAAGGTGTGGTCGAAAAGATCTCAGCTGAAGATTCTAATACCTACTTCCAGTCTCGTGGACGTGGTAGCCGAATCGGCGCATGGGCATCAGAGCAAAGTGCAGTGATAACTTCACGCAAAATCCTTGAACAACAAGTGAAACAGTTCACCGATAAATTTGCAGATAAAGAAGTGCCACTTCCTGAGTTTTGGGGTGGCTACGTGGTGAAACCGACAAGTATCGAGTTTTGGCAAGGTAAAGCCGATCGCTTACATGACCGCTTTAGTTATGTGAAAGATGGAAATGACTGGCGTGTTGATCGCCTAGCGCCTTAATAGGCATTAAATATTTACTGACTTAGCACTCACATATTCAAGCAGGTAATTCCGTTTACCTGCTTTCTATGTCTAAATAGTCGATCTCATCTATAGTCTACAACCAACCCAACTTCTCGAACATATCACCAACACGGTTTAACTCTGCATCCAAACTCACGGCATGATCGTCCGCTTCACCTATCCAGCCTAAATTCGCTAAAAACTGATTGATAAAACCTTTATTATCAAACAATCCATGTAAATAACAGCCATAAACATTCCCTTTCTGCCAGCCTAAATCGGTTTCGATAAAGCTTTTACAACGCATAGTTTGGCTCACATCGCTGATCGTTGTTTTACCATGGTGAATTTCATAACCCGACAATTTAAAACCTTGCCAATCGATATTACGCTGTCGTGTGGTTTTAGTCTCGGCATGTGCAGTGATGATAGGTAACAGTCCCAAGCCTTGTTCATCACCACCTTCAATGTGGTGTGGGTCTAGAATATGTTCACCAAGTAATTGCATGCCACCACAAATACCGAGAATAGGTTGCCCACGCTGCGCCGCTTTGTAGATTTCATTGGCTAAGCCGGATTCACGTAAATGTAATAAACTCGCCGCTGTATTTTTACTACCGGGTAAGATAATGGCATCAAAGTCAGCCAATGATTGACCATCTCGTAGTGGGACTACGCTAACATTATCTTGGTGGATCAAGTTATCAAACTCGTCCATATTCGCCGCATAAGGGTAAGCAATCAACGCGATATTGATATGTCCACTTTGATAAACGGCACGATGATGTAAGGTATCCTCTTCGGGTAAACGATGCGGAAAGTAGTGAATATTAGCAAGGGTCGGCACACCCGTTTTTTCTTCTAACCAAGCCATGGCATTACCCAGTAATAACGGATCACCACGAAATTTATTTAATACAAAGCCTTTAATCAGTTTTTGCTCTTCTTCTGCAAGGCACATAAAAGTACCGAGTAGATGCGCAAACGCACCGCCTTTATCAATATCAGCAACTAAATAGACATCTGCATTACAAGCCAGCGCAACGCTCATGTTCACAATATCACTGGCACGTAAGTTAACTTCGGCCGGACTGCCCGCACCTTCAATAATGATTTGCTGGTAGTCTTGTTGTAAATCGTTAAGTGCTTTTTCAACATGTTCAAAAAGGTGAGACTTACGTTCCATCCACGGAATGTTACTTAATTCTGGAGCGGGTTTACCGTTTAAAATAAGCTGGCTTTGGGTGTCCGCACTGGGTTTTAGTAATACAGGGTTCATGCGTACATCGGGGAGGACTTTGGCTGCAATGGCTTGTAGATACTGCGCGCGGCCGATCTCTTCTCCTTGCGCTGTGACAGCGGCGTTATTACTCATATTTTGCGCTTTAAATGGCGCGACATTAATACCACGATTGGCAAACATGCGGCATAAACCCGCGACAACGAAACTTTTACCGGCGTCGCTCGTGCACCCCATGATCATGATTGGTTTTGTCATTTTATCTTCTAATTATGGTAGGTTACTGAAAAGTAAGATCGGTGAGCTTTAAGTACGATTTGCGTACGCCATGTTTATATACTTCAACTTGCCCAAGCTGGTAATCTAGTTTGGGAATAAACCAGTAATAAGTCGCGCGGTTTTTCTTCTTTTTAACTTCTTTGACTTTAACCGCTGTCATGTCGCCAAATATAGTATTGATAGTTTCTTTCTGTACAACTTCAAATTGAATGGTTTCTAATTTTTTTTCAAATACCCATTCGTAGCTGAATGCTGTTTTACCTAACTTAAGATCATTTTGAACAACAATAGTCATGGCACCAACATCCATCACACCCGGCTTTGATTTAATTTCTACATGGCCATCTTCAAAATCCATTAAAATGTCACCATTATCTTCAAAGGAAGCTGATGATATGTTTCCAAAGCCCATTACCGATGTTTCATGCTCGTAACGGTCAGTGGTTAAGATGTTGTCTTTAAAGCTAAACCATGAATTATTTTTATAGCCGCCGGTACCAAATAATACACTCGCTTGTGTCGTGAGCTTATAGCTATCACCACTTAAACGACGTAATGTACGCTCACCACTACCAAATTTTACGTCTTTGTAATACACCGCATACTTAGCTTGAAAAGGATAGACTTCAGCTTGGGCTACAGATACGGTCATAGAGAAAGTCCCTATACTCAAAGCAATCGAATAAAAAAATTTAGCAAATGTATCCATCATATGGACTCCCTTCACAGTAGCTCGCATACGGATGCAAGCCGTCACTGTTTTGGCCTATAAGCCTTAATAATTTTAGCTTATAACGACATTTGCGGCGTAATACTATTTTTTAGTAATTTTATAATCTCGTAGTTTATTGGCAATGGCTGTATGAGATACACCCAAGCGCTTTGCCAATTGACGTGTGCTTGGGTAAGACGGATATAGGCGCTGCAGTAACAGCTTTTCAAAACGTTTACACGCTTCATCTAATGAACCATCAAACAAGCCTTCATCATAACTTTCATTTTTCGCTTTCGGTAAATTTAAATCACACGGGTTTAGTGTATCCCCCTCTAACAAGGTCAATGCGTGATATAACACGTTACGTAATTCACGCACATTACCTGGCCAAGAGTAAGATTGTAATAGATCTAATACATTACGGCTTAACAGCGGTTTAGTTCGCTGTAGTTCATGACTGAACACAGTGCAGAAAGAATGACATAACGGGATGATATCTTCTTTACGTTCACGCAGTGCTGGCACCGTCATCGATAATACATTTAAACGATAATATAAATCTTGGCGGAATTTACCTTCACTGATTAATTTAGCCAGATCGTTTTGTGTGGTGCAGAAAATACGCACATCAACACATACCTCTTGCTCGTCACCAACCCGTCGGAAACAACCTGTTTCTAACAAGCGTAAAAACTTAGTTTGCAAGTAAGGTGACATATCACCAATTTCATCAAGTAATACCGAGCCTTCATTCGCAAGTTCAAAAATACCTCGTTTGGTTTCACCATCATGAGTGACCACACCAAACAATTCAGACTCTGCAACCGCATCAGGCACCGCTGCACAGTTTAATGCTAAAAATTGATTTTGTGAGCGTCCACTTGCTTGGTGACAGGCTTTAGCAATAAGTTCTTTACCTGCCCCAGTCTCACCTAAAATCATTAACGGCGCATCTAGCATCGCTAACTTTTTCGCCGTATTGATTAGCGTGTGCATTTTGTCGCTTTTGGCGAGAATGTCATCAAATGCAGCAAACTGGAAAGTACGTAAGAAATTAAACTGCTTGCCAATGCGAACAACCGATTTAAGAATAATCACCGCACCAACGAGCTCGTCTGGTGTTGCCATTGCTTTTGAACGTGCTACTTGATTAATATCACTGCTAATAGTCAAGGGTAATATATCACCCAGAAAATCTTCATCCAATAACGTTAGCTTTTGCGTTTGCGCACAAACTTCATCTGATTCCAGCCATTTTAAAATAGAGAAGCCCTTCACGAAATGGCTAATACAATGACCTTTCACCTGCGACTCAGATAGCCCAAGAGCAGTCAATGCGGGAGTGTTAACCAAAGACACGGTACCTTTGACATCAACGGAAAATACGATATCAGGTAAGTTAGTCATCAAGGTTTGAATTTCTTGATGCTCGAGTTCAGAAGGCAAATAACCGACTGTTTTCACATCGCATACACCACTGATACGACGAAGACTCGTCATCAATGCCTGTAAATCAGAAAATTCTAAATTAGGTGATTTAATAAATATCCGGTCGGGTTGCTGGATCTCAATCGCGGATAAATTAATATCTCGAGCTAAAAAACAGTCAAGTATCTCACGACTAATACCGACTCTATCTTCACAAACTAATTCCAAACGCATTACTGTAACCACCATAAAGTTCTATGCGCATATAATAGCATGTAAACAAGAGACCTATCGTCAATAAAAATAGAGCCACTAAGATTAATATTGTCCGAATACCTGATTTGAATAGATCGCTTAATAATACTGCTAAATATTACTCGTTCACGGTAAAAACTAGCTGATATAATTAAAATTTTTACATCATATTGCAATAAACTTAACTATTATGATGTAAAAGACACAGATTAACTTGGTTGAACATTACCTTAGTGATAAATTAGCGAGGTAAGTAATAGTGATAAAAAAATATGCATATTCCAAACTTGATTAAATATATACTGCCATTGACCGTTATGCTTTCCATAACGGCATGTGATAAGCAAACTAAAATTAAACAACACGGTCTGTCTTATTGCACAGAGGGAAGTCCGTCCTCATTTAACCCTCAAACGGCTACATCAAATGTAACGCTGGATGCAACGACTAGCCAACTTTACAATCGCTTGATATATATTGATCCGAATACCCAGCAATTTAAAGCGGGATTAGCCATTGACTGGGAAATATCTGAAGACCGTCTCTCTTATCGTTTTTTCTTGCGGAAAAATGTACGTTTTCATCACACCGATTACTTTACACCAACACGACCATTTGATGCCGATGATGTCATCTTTAGTTTCTCGCGCATTTTAGATAAAACGAATCCTTATCATGACGTTTCTGCAACAGGCTACCCTTTCTTTGAAGGTATTGAATTAGACCAACAAGTCCAAGCCCTCGTAAAAATTGATGATTACACGATTGAGTTTAAACTCGTGCGACCTGACTCTTCGTTTATTGCTAATTTAGCCAGTGATTTTAGCGTGATTTTATCCGCTGAATATGCCGATACTTTGACTGCGTTAAATAAACAGGCCGATATAGACAATCTACCTATTGGTACTGGCCCATTTAAATTTAAAGAATACCGCACTGATAATTTCATTCGCTATCAAAGGCATGATGATTATTGGGGGGACAACGCCAAGATAAAACAATTGATTTTTGATATCACCCCAAATGCATCATCTCGATTAGCGAAATTACTGACTCAAGAATGCGATATCATGGCTTATCCAGCGGCCAGTCAGGTTGAAATGATCAGTGAGCATGACCGAGTCAGTATATCAGTAGAAACAGGCTTAAACGTCGCTTATTGGGCATTCAATACCGAAAAAGCACCGTTTGACAATCCAAAAATTCGCCGAGCATTAGCGCATACGATCAACCAAGAAACCCTATTACAAGCGGTGTATTACAATACCGGTGTCAATGCTAAATCTATTTTACCTCCAGTGTCTTGGGCCTATAACCCTTACCTTAAAAACTATAAATATAACCTTGCATATGCGCGTCAACTATTGACCGAAGCTGGCTATCCAAATGGTTTTAGCATGGATATTATGGCGCTGAAATCATCACAAGTTTATAATCCAGATGCTGTTAAAATGGCCGAGCTTATTCAATCTGAATTAGCACAAATCGGAGTTGAGGTAAGAATTATTAAATATGAGTGGCAGCTCATGGAAAAGAAATTACAACAGAGTGAATATGATAGTTACCTATTAGGTTGGGTTGCTGATAATAATGACCCAGATAATTTCTTCCGCTTTCAATTGAGTTGTAATGCAATTAACACGGGGTCGAATTATACCCGTTGGTGTAACTCAGAATTCGATGATTTAATTAATCAAGCGGTCACTGAAACAGAATACATTGAACGCGTAACACTCTATTATCGCGCTCAAGAGATTATTCAACAAGAACTACCACTCATTCCACTGGCACATTCGTTACGTTTACATGCCTATACAAGTGGACTAAAAGGCGTTGAAACAACCGCTTTCGGTGGCATCAATTTCATTAATACAGTACGGCAGTAACTCATGTTTTTTTATATAATAAGACGTATTAACCTGTTGGTCATTACGATCGCAGCATTAACCGTCATTGGTTTCTATCTCCGAACCCGTGTAGCTGGTGATTTAGCTTTAGATGGGAATGTATTCAGTAATTATTTAGATTATTTGATGGCAATTTCACAAGGTGACTTGGGAGTTACCACAGGTACGGCTCAACCCGTTTTCGATGAAATATTAACAGTATTTCCCGCGACATTAGAGCTTTGTTTTAGTGCCTTCATATTATCTATTTTAATTGGGGTACCCATTGGCACAGTGGCGGGGATGCAACGTGGTAGCTCACTCGACAGTACCATCATGGGTATTTCTCTGTTTATCTTTTCCATTCCGGTATTTTGGTTAGCATCGTTAGTCATGATGTACTTTGCTCTTAACTGGAATTGGCTACCTGTTACAGGTCGACTGAACTTACTTTATGAGATTGACTCAGTAACTGGCTTTATGCTTATTGATACACTTATTTCCGATAGCCCGTATAACCAAGATGCATTTTACGATGCGCTTAAGCACTTACTGTTACCGACAATTGTATTAGCAACGGTACCGACAACGGAAGTTATTCGCCAAATGCGTAACCACGTCAGTGATGTCATGAAGCAAAAATACATTAAAGCCGCAGCCAGTAAGGGGTTAAGTAAAACCCAAATTATCCTGCGCCATGTACTGCGTAATGCAATCCCAAATATGATCCCACACCTTGGTCTTCAATTTAGCACTGTATTAACGACAGCAATGGTCACTGAGGCCGTATTTTCATGGCCAGGTATCGGCCGTTGGCTAATTAACAGTATTTATCAGCAAGACCATGCAGCTATCCAAGGCGGAATGTTAACAGTGGCCATCTTTGTCGTCACCGCAAATGTATTAACCGAAATAGTAACTGTCGTCATTCATCCAATTCGCAGGAAAGAACTTTATGCCCAACATTAATGTCTTTGCGGATGAACATATTCTTTCTCCTACGGAACAAACCTGGAAGCACTATTCATCCCAACAAGTTGCGATGGCCGCGCTATGGGCTCTTGCTTTTTTATGTTTCTTAATGGTTTTTGCACCTTTGATTGCACCCCATGAACCAGACTTACGACAAGCCCATTTACTCTTACAGCCACCCTCATGGGATGAGCAAGGTACCGTTGACTATTTTTTTGGCACCGACGATTTAGGCAGAGATGTGCTTTCACGGTTATTATATGGTTTACGTTTAACCTTTGGTAACGCCCTGCTAGTTAGCTTTATCGCCTTAATCATCGGCACAACAATTGGAATTACCGCTGCAATCAGCCGTGGCCTGCTATCTAGTACCTTGCATCATATAATGGATACAGCGTTATCGATTCCGTCGTTGTTATTAGCGATTATCTTTATTTCAATACTTGGACCAGGCTTGGATCACAGCTTATTAGCAATTTTACTGGCTTCTATCCCACAATTTATTCGCGGCGTCTATTTATCGGTTTATCAAGAACTGCAAAAAGAATACATCATTGCACTCAAACTTGACGGTGCAAATAACTACCGCATTATTCGTTATGGCGTGTTTCCAAATATTATTGAAACACTGGTTAACTTACTTACTCGAGCGATCTCGTCAGCTATAATTGATATAAGTGCATTAGGATTTTTAGGCTTAGGCGCACAACGTCCCCTTTCTGAATGGGGCACGATGTTATCGGGTGCAACCGACCTTGTATTTATCGCACCTTGGACCGTTGTATTACCTGGTCTAGCGATTTTAGTGACGATTTTCATTGTTAATGTCGTTGGCGAAAGTTTAAGACAATCTGTTATTGCGGGAATTGACTAATGGCACTACTCGACATTCGAAATCTCACCATTGAAATTGAAACACCACAGGGTACCTTAAAAGCAGTAGACCGATTTAACCTGACCCTGAGTGATGGTGAAGTGCGTGGACTAGTAGGTGAATCGGGTTCAGGAAAGAGCCTTGTTGCAAAAGCAATTATGGGGATCACTAAAGATAACTGGCGTATTCGTGCAGACCGCTTACGATTAGGTGATATCGATTTACTTAACTTAACCCCGGTACAACGTCGCCGAGTGATGGGCAAAGAAATTGGTATGATCTTTCAAGATGCAGCCGCGCATTTGGATCCATCAGAAAAAGCCGGCGATCAGCTTGCAGAGGCCATCCCGTGCGATCAGTTTACCGGCCATTTTTGGCATCGTTTTAACTGGCGTAAAAAACAAGCCATTGCCCTATTGCATAAAGTCGGTGTAAAAGATCATAAAAAGGTGATGAATAGCTACCCTTTTGAGCTCTCTGAAGGTCTTTGCCAAAAAGTGATGATAGCAATGGCAATTGCGAAAAAACCCCGCCTGTTGATTGCTGATGAGCCGACAACGGCAATGGAGCCTAAAACGCAAAATCAAATTTTACGTTTACTCGATAAGCTAAATAAGTTGTCACACACCACCATTCTTCTTATTAGCCACGATTTAGAAACAGTGAGTTTGTTAGCAGATAATATGACGGTGATGTACTGTGGGCAGATGGTTGAAAGTGGCACGATAGATCAAGTGTTTAATCATACCCACCACCCCTATACTGCGGCATTATTACGTGCCAATCCAGATTTTAGCCAGGTGCCACATAAAGGACGGTTAAATACCTTAGCTGGGCAGGTTCCGCTCTTACACCATTTGCCAATTGGTTGCCGACTTGGGCCTCGCTGCCCTAATGCCCAAAAAAATTGTGTGATAACACCACCAATGCAAAAGGTAAAAGGCCATATGTTTAGTTGTCACTTCCCGTTAAATGCAGACGAATTAAAAGGTAAAAAATGTCAGAAAAAATAATCGACATCGCAACGGAAAAGCGTGTGCAACCTTTACTGCGTGTAGAAAATTTAGGGAAAACCTATATAAACCCAACGGGTTTTTTTAAACGCGAAGAAGTTGTTGCAGTCAATAATATTTCATTTAATTTAAACCGTTCAGAGACACTTGCGATTATTGGTGAAACAGGTTCAGGGAAATCAACACTAGCCCGTTTACTCGCTGGCATAATACCACCGACTAAAGGCAATATTTATATTGATGGTTGCAAGCTAGATGACAGCAATACGGACTTACGTTGTCGTTCGATAAGAATGGTATTTCAAGATCCTGAAACATCACTTAATCCCCGCACCAGTGTCGGTCAGATTCTAGATGCGCCATTGCAATTAAATACGGATATGTCAGTAAATAAGCGCACAGAAAAAATCACCGAAACGCTACGTTTGGTCGGTCTACTACCAGAATATGCAACATTCTACCCTCCGATGTTATCGAGCGGCCAAAAACAACGTATTGCTCTGGCCAGGGCACTTATTTTAAACCCGAAGATTATTATTGCTGATGATACATTATCAACGCTGGATATATCCTTGCGTTCACAAATGATCAATTTGATGCTAGAACTACAAAAAACAATTGGCATCTCTTATATTGTGGTTACCCATAATATGGGCCTCGTTAAGCATATAAGTGACAAAATGATTGTTATGCATCAAGGGGAATGTATCGAACAAGGTAATACAGAGCAGCTATTCTCTCGGCCTACAGCCGCATTATGTGGACAGATATTATCTAATCAATATAACATGAAGAAACACAGCTGCTAATGCCCTTATTCTTGAGTATAACGCCTAATCTCATTCTGATTTAACTTTGCTTCCATCCCCTCAAATGCCTCGGCACGTAAGAAAAACCGCCACGTCTGACGTGGCACACGCTGCTTAATCATATTCTCACTCACAATTAAATATTCGGTGCTTGCTATATTAGTTGTGACTGTCACCTTCTGACGACCAATGACAAAATCAGCGGGTACATGCCGACCATCTTTCAACATGCCAAATTCTGTAAACACTAATAACTCAGGTTTGCCATAAAAGTCATCAGTCGAAACCCAATGCCCTAGGATCGGGTTGTCCTTTGGCGAATAAAACCATGCGCCAGCGAGTAACAAAAGAATAATAGTAATAAATGTAATAATGTATTTAGCCATAACTTCTTATTATAGTTAATAAATCGCTGTTATTACAGCCCATAAATATTAATAATTTATGAATTGCTCACAAAAAATACAGTGCAAAAAAATCCCAATGCAATATAAAATTACATTGGGATTAATTAAACGACTAAGTAATATTTTATATAGTATTACTTAGTTTTTATATCACTCTGCAGCAACAGGGTAAGATACGTCTGCGGCTTTAATCAATGTTTGTATTAACATTTCATAGTCAGCTTGCGCATTAATATTTTTTAATGTGTCACCTAAACGAGCGGCTTCTTCAGCTTTCATTTCAACATCACGCACAGATGTGAATTTAAGCAATGTTACGTCACCATTTAGTGATGCTTCAGTCGCAACACTTACTTGATCTGCAGCAGGTTTTGGCATTGAAAATAATTTGCTCAACACTTTAAAGTCCGCTTTTGTATAATCAAAACGGCTTAACCATTCAGGTGCTGTAAAGTTTGCATCAACCTTTGCCAGTTCAGCATCAACACTTTCACCCGCATCAATCTTAGCGGAGACAGTAGCCATAAAGCTTCGCGCTTTTTGTTCTGCTTTCGTTGCTTTTAAACGTTCTACAATTTCATCATTTACATCCACTAATGATTTCGTTGTTTGTGGTTTATATTCGTTAATACGAACCACAATACTTTGCTCATCAGAAATGTTAATGATTTCAGAGTTTAGCCCTTCGGCAATAAAGTCTTGATCGAATAACGTTGCTGCAACTTTTGGATCATTCAGGGGTGCAGGAATCGCATTCTCAGAAAATAGCTCTGTTGATACAATTGTTAAACCCGTTTCTTCAGATGCAACATCCAGTGAATCAGGTACTTCAAATGCTTGTTCTGCTAATTTTTCAGCTAACTCATCAAAATGGGTCACGGCTTGCTCATTCTTCAAACGTGTTTCAATTGTTGCTTTAACGTCTGCGAATGCTTTTACTTTACCCGGCTCAACCGCTAATAGTTTAATGATATGGAAACCAAAATCACTGCGCACTAGCTCAGTCGTTACGTCACCGTCATTCTTCAGTGCAAATGCAGCCGTTTCAAATGCCGGATCCATGATATCTTTTTCTAACCAATCCAGTTCACCGCCATTTTCACCGCTAAACGTATCATCTGATGATGATTTAGCTAATTCAGCAAAATCTGCGCCTGATTGAATTTGAGCCAGTAAGCCTTTAGCTTTTACTTCAGCAGCAGCTTCATCATCCTTGAATGCAACAAGGATATGTGCAACTTTACGTTTATCTTCTTGAGCATAAGATGATAAGTGTTCGTTATAGTAATTTTCAGCCGCATCCGCATCTAATTCAATACCTGCACTGATCTTCTTCATATCAACTAAGATATAATCAACAGACGCTTGCTGTGGGGTTTGAAAGAACGCTTTGCTGTCTTCGTAATAACTATTCACTTCAGCGTCGGTGACGACTACATCATTAGCAAATTTATTTACTGGCACGATTAGTTGACTTAATTCACGCTGTTGATTTTGTAATGCAGCTAATAGTTTAACTTCACTTGGTAAACTAAATTCTGAGTTTACTAATGCATCAGTTAATTGTTGTTGTGCAAAATCAGCACGTAAACGCTCAACAAATTGTGCTGGCGTCATGCCGCTTTGACGTAATAAACTGATGTAACGTTCGTCATTAAATACGCCATCCGTTTGAAATTGTTCCATAGCAAAAATATAACTACGGATCTTTTCATCACCAATACGTAACGCTAAGTCATCTGTCATTTGCTGTAATAAATTTTGAGCAACTAACGTATTTAATGATTGTTGACGTACTTGATTTTGGAATTCTGGTTGTTCCCAACGCGCGGCGAATGATTCACCCTGTTGAGACTCTAAGCGAGAGCGGTCAGTTCTAACTTGATTTTCAAGTGCTTGCGTTGAAATATCGACGCCATTCACTGTAGCAGCAGACTGAGCGCTACCACTACCTAGATAACTACTTACACCAGCAAGGGCAAACGTAACGATCACTGCGCCTAAAATAATCTTAGCACCCGGTCCTTGTGAACCTTCGCGAAACTTCTCTAACATAATTGTATTCTCTAAACTGCAATACAGTAAATAACAATAAAAACGCACCTCACGGAACGCCTTTACTCAAAAATTAAAATCAATAGCTTAAGATTTCAACGCGTCTTTTAATAACTTCCCAGCTTTGAATACGGGTAGTTTAGATGCTGCGATTTGAATCTCTGCGCCGGTTTGTGGATTACGACCAATTCGTGCAGCACGATCTCGTACACTAAAAGTACCAAAACCCACTAAAGTAACAGATTCATCTTTTTCTAGTGTTTCTGTTACAGATTCGATCATTGCATCAATAGCACGGCCAGCAGCAGCTTTAGAAATATCAGCTTTAGCGGCAACATAATCTATCAGTTGAGCTTTATTCACTTTCTTCCCCTAATCTTAGTTATTTATATAATCGAACATAAATATGCCTAACGTTAATTGCTTTTATAACAAGGTTAGAGTGACTATTCAAGTCTGGATAAACACTCTAACCTAAAGCAATCACTATTTTGATACAACTTCAAAACCAGCGGGACTATTCTCTAGCGCAAGCTCTAGTACTTCCTCAATCCAACGAACAGGATGAATCTCAAGATCGCCAATTACATTGGCAGGGATCTCTTCTAAATCACGTTCATTTTCTTTTGGAATCAAGACACGCTTAATACCACCACGATGTGCTGCGAGTAGCTTCTCTTTCAAGCCACCAATGGGTAATACTTCACCTCTTAACGTGATCTCACCAGTCATTGCAACGTTTGCACGGACAGGGTTACCCGTTAAGCTAGACACAAGCGCAGTGCACATAGCAATACCCGCACTTGGACCGTCTTTTGGTGTTGCACCTTCAGGAACATGCACATGAATATCACGTTTTTCATAAAAGTCGCCATTGATGCGTAACTTATCCGCTCGAGAGCGAACAACCGTCATCGCAGCTTGGATAGACTCTTGCATCACTTCACCCAGTGAGCCAGTATAGTTCAACTTACCTTTACCTGGAACAGATGTGGTTTCGATAGTCAATAAATCACCACCGACTTCTGTCCATGCTAGACCAGTTACTTGACCAATACGACTTTCACCTTCAGATTTGCCAAAATCAAAGCGTTGTACGCCTAAATATTCAGACAAATTATCTTGATTGATCGTCACTGATTTAAGTGATTTGTTCAGCAATATTTGCTTCACTGCTTTACGGCATAGTTTTGAAATTTCACGCTCAAGTGAACGTACGCCCGCTTCGCGAGTGTAATAACGGATAATACCCATTATCGCACTATCTTCAATGGTAATTTCTTTTGATTTTAAACCATTTCGCTCTATTTGCTTGTCCAGTAAATGCTGTTTAGCAATATTCAGCTTTTCATCTTCGGTATAACCCGATAAACGAATCACTTCCATACGGTCAAGTAGCGGACCTGGAATGTTCATCGAATTAGATGTCGCAACAAACATTACATCAGACAGATCGTAATCAACTTCTAGGTAGTGATCATTAAACGTTGTATTTTGTTCAGGGTCGAGTACTTCCAACAATGCCGACGCTGGGTCACCACGCATATCCGATGCCATCTTATCAATTTCATCTAATAAGAATAATGGATTGCGCACTTCAACTTTCGCCATTTTCTGGATAAGTTTACCCGGCATAGAGCCAATATAAGTACGACGATGCCCACGAATTTCCGCTTCATCACGTACGCCACCCAGTGCCATACGAACATACTTACGTCCTGTTGCTTTCGCAATCGATTGACCTAACGAAGTTTTACCTACGCCTGGAGGACCGACAAGACAAAGAATTGGACCTTTGAGTTTATTAACTCGGCTTTGTACTGCTAGATATTCTAAAATACGTTCTTTTACTTTATCCAAACCATAATGGTCTGCATCGAGAACTTCTAACGCTTTGCCAATGTCTTTTTTAACTTTTGAACGTTTCTTCCAAGGAACTGAAATCATCCAATCGATATAACTACGTACTACAGTTGCTTCTGCAGACATAGGTGACATCATTTTTAATTTATTTAATTCAGCGATGGTTTTAGCTTTAGGTTCAGCAGGCATCTGCGCTTGCTCAATTTTATCAGCCAATTGTTCAAATTCATCAGTACCATCTTCAGACTCACCAAGCTCTTTTTGAATAGCTTTCATTTGCTCATTCAAATAATATTCGCGTTGGCTTTTTTCCATCTGCTTTTTAACACGTGTACGAATTTTCTTTTCAACGTGTAATAGGTCGATTTCAGATTCCATCTGTGCCATTAAGAACTCAAGACGTTCTGCAACGTTACTTAACTCTAATACCACTTGCTTGTCTTCTAATTTTAATGGCATGTGAGCAGCCATTGTATCAGCAAGACGCGCAGCTTCATCGATCGCCGTCACTGAAGTTAAAACTTCAGCAGGGATCTTTTTGTTTAATTTGATATAACCTTCAAACTGGCCAATTGCAGATCGAATAAGTACATCTTCTTCTTCATCAGATACTGATTCAGAGATAATATATTCAATCTCGGCTTGGAAGTAATCATCGCTATCACTCAAGCTATTTAATTTTGCTCTTTGTGTGCCTTCAACCAATACTTTAACCGTACCATCAGGCAATTTTAACATTTGTAAAATATTAGCGACTGTACCCACGCTATTCAGATCATCAACTTGGGGATCATCTTGAGCTGCATCTTTTTGTGCAACTAAGAATATTTGCTTATCTGTATCCATTGCGGCTTCAAGACAACGAATTGACTTTTCTCGGCCAATAAACAAAGGGATTACCATGTGGGGATAAACCACAACATCACGCAATGGCAATACAGGTATATCTACGCGTTCCGTACGCTCAAAACTCATCTTGTCCTCACTTATAAAACTGGACTAAGGGCTAATATTGAATATATAGGGGTTATTACTCAACAATCAATGCTAGGGGCTAAAAATATGAAAAATAATATAAAAAAAGGGGCATTGAGCCCCTTTTTAATATTAAGTGTTTAAAAATCTAACACTAATCTGCTGACACAGCCTTGTTCTCTGTATTTTCATAAATCAAAATTGGTGCTGATTCTGCATTAATTACAGATTCATCAATCACAACTTTGCTAACATCTTCAACAGAAGGTAGATCATACATAGTATCCAGTAAAATGGCTTCTACGATTGAACGTAAGCCACGAGCACCCGTATTTCGAGACATCGCTTTTTTTGCAATTGCAATCAGCGCATCTTCACGGAACTCTAGATCAACACCTTCTAAATCGAATAGTGCAGCATACTGTTTAGTCAGTGCATTTTTCGGTTCTGTTAAGATCTGAATTAATGCACTTTCATCAAGTTCTGTTAATGTCGCAGTCACAGGTAAACGACCGATAAACTCAGGGATAAGACCGAATTTAACCAAATCTTGTGGTTCAACTTTAGCGAAGACTTCAGATAAAGTTGCTTTCTCAGCTTCACCTTTCACTTCAGCTGTAAAACCAATACCACTATTAGTGTTAGTACGCATTTCAATAACTTTATCTAAACCAGCAAATGCACCACCACAGATGAATAAGATCTTAGATGTATCTACTTGTAAAAACTCTTGTTGAGGATGCTTACGACCACCTTGTGGCGGTACTGAAGCAACAGTCCCTTCAATCAGTTTTAATAATGCTTGCTGAACACCTTCACCCGATACGTCACGAGTGATAGATGGATTATCAGATTTACGCGAAATTTTATCAATTTCATCGATATAGACAATACCACGTTGGGCTTTTTCTACATCATAATCGCATTTTTGCAATAATTTCTGAATAATATTTTCAACATCTTCACCAACATAACCTGCTTCAGTTAATGTTGTTGCATCAGCCATAGTAAAAGGTACATCAAGAATACGTGCTAGTGTTTCAGCCAATAATGTTTTACCACTACCAGTTGGACCAATTAACAGGATATTACTTTTACCTAGTTCTACACCATTTGATGTATCGCCATTGCGTAAACGCTTATAGTGATTGTATACCGCAACAGCTAACACTTTCTTAGCATGCTCTTGACCAATGACATAATCATCGAGCTTGCCACGAATTTGATGCGGTGTAGGTAATTCATCACCTTCACGTTTTGGTGCAATTTCTTTAATCTCTTCACGAATAATATCGTTACAAAGATCAACACATTCATCACAAATGTAGACAGATGGGCCGGCAATTAACTTACGTACTTCATGTTGGCTTTTGCCACAAAAAGAACAATAGAGTAATTTGCCGTTATCCCCACTTTTTGTTTCTGTCATTCGATAACCTCATATTACAGGTAAAAGCCCAATGCCTAATCTTCATTATGGCTAAAAGACAATCGACCTGTCAAAAATTACTTAATCACGTTTTGTTATTACTGAATCAATCAGGCCATAATCCAACGCTTCAGCTGACGTCATGAAATTATCACGATCCGTATCTGTAGCAAGGCGATCATACTCTTGACCAGTATGTTCAGCTAATATTTCATTTAATTTACGCTTAGTTTTAATAATTTCATTCGCGTGAATTTCAATATCAGATGCTTGGCCTTGATAACCACCTAAAGGTTGGTGGATCATGATTTTAGCATTCGGTAATGCGTGACGCTTACCTTTTTCACCACCTGCAAGTAGGAAAGCTCCCATACTCGCAGCCATGCCCATACAAATCGTAGACACGTTTGGCTTAATAAATTGCATGGTGTCATAAATTGACATGCCAGCACTAACAGAACCACCTGGAGAATTAATATAAAGGAAAATATCTTTATCTGGGTTTTCTGATTCTAAGAAAAGTAACTGTGCAACAACAAGGTTCGCCATATGATCTTCGACCTGGCCAGTCAAAAATATTACACGGTCTTTTAAAAGTCGAGAATAAATGTCATAAGAACGCTCACCTTTAGCTGTTTGTTCAACAACCATAGGTACTAATGCGTTTGACGGCGACTCTGTGATATTATTAAAGAATTGTGACATATTATCATCCCTAAATAAAAATGGCCCAAGTGAAATACCCCCCACTCGAGCCATTATAGCGCTTAATTACGTATTTTGTTCAATCTAATAAACAATTATGCGTTTTGAGTCGCTTTATTCATTAGCTCTTCAAACGCAACTTCTTTTTCTGTTACATTTGCTTTTTCTAAAACTAAATCAATAGCTTGGTCTTCAACAGCTACATTACGAACGTTTTCTAAAGCTTGGTCGTTGTCTTTGTAGTGTGCGATAACTTCAGCTGGATCTTCGTATGCAGAAGCCATAGATGCGATCATGTCTTGAACACGTGCGTCATCAGCTGTGATTTCGTTTACTTTGATGAATTCACCAAGAACTAGACCGATTTTAACACGACGGCTAGCTTGCTCTGTGAATAGTTCATCAGGAAGTTCTGGTGCGTTTTGTGGTGCCATTTGGCCAAAACGTTGCATAGCTTGTTGACGTAATGTAACGATTTCTTGCTTAATTAATGCAGCAGGAATTTCGATGTCATTTGTTTCAACTAGTGCGTCAAGAACTTTAGTTTTTGTATCAGCTTTGATAGCTTGCTCAAGTTCACGGCTCATGTTTTTGCTGATCTCAGTTTTTAGAGACTCAAGCGTACCGTCTTCAACACCGAATTTACCAACAAATTCAGCGTTAATTTCTGGTAACTCTTGTGCTTCAACAGCGTTTAGTGTGATAGCGAAGCTTGCAGTTTTACCTTTTAGGTTTTCTGCATGGTATTCTTCAGGGAAAGTTACTTCAACAGTGAACTCTTCGCCTGCAGATTTACCTACGATGCCTTCTTCGAAACCAGGGATCATACGACCTTGGCCCATAGCTAGTGTGAAGTCTTCAGCTTTGCCGCCTTCGAATTCTTCACCGTCGATGCTACCGTTGAAGTTAACTTTAACTTGGTCGTTAGCTTCAGCAGCGCGATCAGCAGTAACCCACTCAGCGTGTTGCTTACGTAAAGTTTCGATCATGCCATCAACATCAGCGTCTGTTACTGAAGATACTGATTTTTCGATTTCGATTGCTTCGATACCAGAAACTTCAAACTCAGGGTAAACTTCAAGCGTTGCAGTGAAAGAGAAGTCTTCGCCTTCTTTAACTTGTGCAGGCTCTAGTGTTGGTGCGCCAGCTAAGTTTAATTTTTCAGCTACGATTGCTTCGTAGAAGTTACGTTGCATAATTTCACCAGCAACTTCTTCAGCTACAGCAGCACCAAAACGTTTTTTGATTACTTTAGCTGGTACTTTACCTGGACGGAAACCGTCGATACGTTGAGTTTTTGCTAAACCACGTAAACGGTTTTCGATTTCTTTGCTAACTGTTGCAGCTGGAACTGTGATAGTTAAACGGCGCTCTAGGCCTTGAGTCGTTTCTACAGAAACTTGCATTTAGATACCTCTAATGAATTTATTAACATTTCCAACTGGAAATTTATGACGCGATATTATAACTAGCAGCAAGAATAAAATCGAGCATTGCGACTCTAAATAACGCTTTAATATTTTTATTTGCTTATAATGTATGGATGAAAAGTCAGAATTCAAGAATAAAAATGATTTTTATGGATAAATAAGATGAAAAACAGGAAATTTATTGTTTTCAATCTTGAGTTTGGTTAATTACTCGCCATCCCTTTATCGCGTTAATCAATTCCATCACCAAGTACTCACCTCTCTCCTTACCTTAAATTAAAGCAATCGCCGCAAGGTATCAAACAGCTCGTATTTAGGTCTCAACGTTAAAGATTGGAATTTACACTATAATAACTTTTAAGCTGTTCACATTAATTTTCTTTGAATCATCAACAATAATATTTAGGGGTTGCTATGACTATTATCGAAATTGAACGTATCTTTTTAGACTTTTCGAATCAGCTAGAATTACTCAAAGAGAAATACCCTAATCCAGAAATGATTCAGCATATTGATAATCTCATGACCGATACACAAATCATCAAGCTAAAAGTGATGCGCTTAGACAGCGTTAAAGAACAAGACAAGCTGGACCTATCGTGCTCAGTCTCTAATCACATTGCTAAATTGCAGAAACAAATTACAGCGCTAAAACAATCATTTGAAGTAATCACCTTTGAGGCATAAAAAAAGATAGAAACAACATTATCTGAGAAACAAAGTCACACATTTAACATTTCCGTAACTATACTTTGGCAAATAACAGTGGATTGTTAGATGCTTAGGGCTGTAGCAGCGAATTAACACAATTCACTCATTATCTAATCTATATCGTTATGGATAATTTTGAGGGAGGTTATGTGCGCTTATTCAAACCAAAAAAAATAATAAACACATTTATGCTAGGGATAGTTTCAACACCATTATTTGCTCAGCAGTCAAATATAAATATGACTGAGGGGGTCACAGGGATAAGTAATACCGTATACAGTTTACATATGACAATTTTGTACATTTGCATAGCCATCGCCTTCATTGTGTTTGGCGTCATGTTTTGGTCCTTATATAGTCATCGAAAATCCAAAGGCGCAGTGTCGGCCTCATTCCATGAAAGTACAACAGTTGAAATAATTTGGACTGCGATCCCCATCGTTATCTTAATTGGTATGGCGATCCCATCAACACAAGCGCTAATCTTAATGGAAGATACCACTAAAGCTGATATCACCATTCAAATCACCGGTTCACAATGGAAGTGGCACTATCGTTATTTTGACCATGACCTTGAGTACTATAGCCGTTCAACCACCAGCCAAGCTGAAATCAACAACGAAATAGAGAAACAACCTCACTACCTAAATGAGGTGGATAATCCACTCGTATTACCAATCAATAAAAAGGTCCGTTTTCTAATCACGGCTGATGATGTCATTCACTCATGGTGGGTGCCTGCATTTGCAGTGAAAAAAGACGCGAACCCCGGCTTTATTAATGAGGCTTGGACCAAAATAGACACACCCGGAACTTACCGAGGCCAATGTGCCGAATTATGCGGTAAAGACCATGGCTTTATGCCAATTGTGGTCACGGCATTAGAACCTGCAGCATTTGATGATTGGTTAGCCCAAGCGCAGGTCACGGCAAAGCAGCAGTTACAAGCGGAACAACAAAGTTTAACGAAAACCATGGATATGCCGACCATGATGAAGATCGGAGAAGAGGTATATAATCGGACCTGTGCCGCTTGTCACCAAGTTGCTGGACAAGGTATTCCAGGTGCATTCCCAGCATTACAGAATAGTCCTATCGCACTGGGTGATATAGATAAACATATCAATGTTGTTCTTCAAGGCGCTTCCGGTACTGCAATGGCATCATTCGCAAAACAACTAACCAAAAAAGAACTCGCGGCAGTGATCACTTACGAACGCAATGCATGGGGTAATAATACCGGTGATATTATACAACCCTCACAAATAGATGCGGCATTAAATAGTATCAATCAGTAATTCAAGGGATAGAAAAATGAGTGAGATACAATTAAAAGATAATGCTGATCAAACCATCTTGGATGTGCCAGCAATAAAAATACAAACAGATCACCATGGCGCCCCCCATGGGTATAAACGGTGGTTATTTTCAACCAATCATAAAGATATCGGTACATTATATCTGTGGTTTAGTTTGACCATGTTTTTCATCGGGGGAGCGATGGCAATGGTCATTAGGGCTGAGTTATTCCAACCCGGTTTACAATTAATTGAACCCAATTTTTTCAATCAAATGACCACGTCGCACGGTTTAATTATGGTCTTTGGGGCGGTAATGCCTGCTTTTGTAGGACTTGCTAACTGGATGCTACCGCTTATGATTGGTGCGCCAGATATGGCATTGCCACGGATGAATAACTGGAGTTTTTGGATCCTACCTTTCGCATTCTCTTTATTACTATTGTCATTATTTACCGAAGGCGGCGGGCCTAATTTTGGTTGGACCTTCTATCCTCCACTATCGACTCAATACAGTCCTGACAGTACCGCCATGTTTGTATTCTCAGTCCACTTAATGGGGATCAGCTCAATTATGGGCGCGATTAACGTCATCGTGACCATCTTAAATATGCGCGCACCAGGAATGACACTGATGAAAATGCCAATGTTCGTATGGACTTGGCTCATTACTGCATTTTTATTAATCGCCGTCATGCCAGTCCTTGCAGGCGCTGTCACCATGATCCTCACCGATAAATACTTTGGTACCAGCTTCTTTGATGCTGCAGGTGGTGGTGATCCAGTGTTATTCCAGCATGTGTTTTGGTTCTTTGGTCATCCCGAAGTATATATCATGATTTTACCATCATTTGGTATCATCTCGGCGATTGTTCCCGCATTTGCACGTAAGCAATTATTCGGTTACCACTCTATGGTCTATGCAACCGTATCCATTGCTATTCTTAGCTTTACCGTATGGGCTCACCATATGTTTACCGTTGGTTTACCGCTGGCCGCTGAATTGTTCTTTATGTATTGTACCATGCTCATTTCTGTCCCAACTGGGGTGAAAATATTTAACTGGATAGCTACCCTCTGGCGTGGTTCCATTACCTTCGAAGTACCCATGTTATTTTCACTCGCATTTATCGTATTATTTACTATCGGTGGGTTTTCGGGATTGATGCTGGCCATTACCCCAGCGGATTTTCAATACCATGATACTTACTTTGTTGTGGCGCATTTTCATTATGTGCTCGTGACTGGTGCCGTATTCTCTATCATGGCTGCCGCATATTACTGGTTACCTAAATGGACGGGCTACATGTTTAATGAAAGCCTCGGTAAGTGGCATTTTTGGTGCTCACTCATATCCGTCAATATCCTATTTTTCCCGATGCATTTCTTAGGTCTTGCTGGTATGCCACGTAGGATCCCAGATTACGCACTTCAATTTGCCGATATTAATAAGATAGTCAGTATTGGTGGTTTTCTTTTCGGTCTTTCTCAAATCATCTTTGTCGCTGTCGTGATAATGGCTATTCGCGGTGGTAAAAAAGCCCCAGCAAAACCGTGGGAAGGTGCCGAAGGATTAGAATGGACCGTACCATCTCCAGCACCATATCACACTTTTGATACACCACCCGAGGTGAAATAATGACAACACCTAAAATGAAAAAGCAATTACGGCTATTAATATTCAGCGTCGTTGGTATGTTCGGTTTTGGTTTTGCACTCGTGCCTTTATATGATGTGTTTTGTGATATTACGGGACTAAATGGTAAAGATTATAGCCGAGCATCAGCAATACCAATAACGAGCGTTGATGAATCACGCACGGTTAAAGTTGAGTTTGTCACTTATTTAAATAAACAATTACCTTGGACATTTAAACCGGAAATCAGGAGCGTGGACCTACATCCAGGTGAACGCTATCAGGTTAGTTTTGTTGCCATGAATCAAAGTGATCAAGATACATTCGGCCGTGCAGTACCTTCCATCTCCCCTGGTTATGGTGCGCAATATTTGGTAAAAACAGAATGTTTTTGTTTTCAAGAACAGATGTTAACTGCAAACGAAGAAGCAATGATGCCGCTGATCTTTTATATTGACCCTAATATACCATCCGATATATCAACGTTAACCCTCGCCTACACCCTATTTAAAAATGAACCGACAGAAGTAGCTATGCGCTAGGAGCCCTGTAATGCAAGATAATAATGAATATGCCAAAGCCCCAAAAAACTACTATGTTCCAGCAAGTAGTATTTGGCCTTTCGTCGGTGCTATCGCGCTCTTTATTATTGCCATAGGTGCGGCAACGACAGTTCAGCAAGTAGATAAAAACGGCAGTAACAGCGGGATACCTATTTTATTAATCGGCATTGGCATACTGCTGTTTATGCTCATTAGTTGGTTTAGAAATGTGATCACCGAATCGATGAACGGGCTGTACAATCAGCAGCTTGATCGTTCTTTCAGAATGGGCATGTTATGGTTTATTTTTTCAGAAGTGATGTTTTTTATCGCGCTCTTCGGGGTATTATTTTACCTGCGTAATCTATCTATTCCTTGGTTAGGCGGTGAAGGTAATAATGCCATGACTCATGCTGTTATTTGGGCTGATTTCATACCTCACTGGCCATTAACAATCACACCAGATGGACGAGAAACACAAGCCATGCCTTGGTATGGTTTACCGCTAATCAACACCATTATCCTAATTAGCTCATCGGTAACGTTACATTTTGCCCACCACAGCCTGATAGCAACACAACGTACAAAGTTAGTCATCTGGCTAGCTATTACCGTTGCTTTGGGGGTGACTTTCTTATTTTTTCAAGCTGAAGAATATGTACATGCTTACCACGCATTGTCATTAAAATTTGATTCTGGTGTGTATGGCAATACTTTTTATTTACTCACTGGCTTCCATGGCATGCACGTAACGCTAGGTGTCATCATGCTTACCGTCATGTTATTTCGTATTATCAACGGGCATTTTACTCCGGGTAAACATTTTGCTTTTGAAGCGTCTGCTTGGTATTGGCATTTTGTCGATGTTGTGTGGATAATTCTGTTCATTTTTGTCTATATTGTTTAATCATAAACAAGCCTGACTATCACGAATATCTAACCCTCATCACTATACTTAAATAAGTATAGTGATGAGGGTTAGATCACAGTTAAACACTGTTTCTATTTATCTCTGCTTATTTTAGGACGCTCATACCTACCTCTTTAGGCTACTAATTCCTGTTTTGTGATCTCACTTCAATCCACGTAACCACAGCGCCGACGCGTACCATTTTCATGCAAACAAGGCTATTTTCATACGAATAACACTTAATATGCATACAATTAGATTGTATGCACTAGGCGAAATATAATTCCAGTTAAATTAATTTAGATAACTACAAATTCTTCCAGTTGCTCAATAAGCAGTGAATAATGTATATTTCAATTCGTAATTTAGTTATTCATTACGCTTTTTATATACGTTAAACTGACAAGGAAGAAGATGGAAAATTCAATCAATCTTATTACCAACGATGCTGTAGTTATGGGTTTACTCGCAGTAATTTTGGGCGCGGTGTTCGTTACTGAAAAAAGTGAACATCCTTTTTGGAAGAAGTTTTACAAATTCGTTCCAGGCCTCTTGTTATGCTATTTCCTCCCGTCACTACTTAATACGTTTGGAATTATCGATGCAAGCTCATCGAATCTTTACTTTGTCGCTAGCCGCTATTTATTACCGGCAGCGTTAGTGCTACTGATAATATCCGCTGATTTAAAGAAGATCATGGGCCTAGGGTCTAAAGCGATTATCATGTTCTTAACGGGCACTTTCGGTATCATGATTGGTGGTCCAATCGCGATAATTATTATTGACCAAATAAACCCTGACCTTGTGAGTGGCGATGTATGGCGTGGCCTAACGACAGTTGCCGGCTCATGGATTGGCGGTGGTGCAAATCAAGCTGCGATGAAAGAAGTATTCACTGTTGATGATAATTTATTCTCAGCAATGATCACTGTCGATGTTATCTGTGCCAACATTTGGATGGCCATTTTATTAGTCATGGCAGGTAACCAAAAACGCATGGATAAATGGCTTAAAGCTGATACGAGTGCGATTGATGAACTAAAAGCAACAGTTACAAAATATGAAAAAGAAAATGCACGTCCAATAACAACCACAGATATAATGTCAATTGTTGCAGTTGGTTTTGGTTTAACAGGTCTTGCACATTATTTCAGTGATAAAATTGCACCTTGGATTCAGATTAACGCACCAGAACTTGCAAAATACAGCTTAACATCAGGTTTCTTTTGGTTAATCGTATTGGTAACAACATTTGCACTAATTGCATCTTGCCTGCCTATGTCACGTAAGCTGGAACATGCTGGTGCCTCAAAAGTGGGTTCTGGCTTTATTTATATCCTGGTGGCAACCATTGGTATGAATATGGATATCACAGCTATTTTTGAAAACCCTGGTTACTTCTTCATTGGTATTATCTGGTTATCAATCCATGCAATTCTAATGATTGTTGTCGCTAAAATGATCCGTGCCCCTTTGTTCTTTATGGCCGTAGGTAGCCAAGCTAACGTCGGTGGCGCCGCATCAGCACCTGTTGTTGCTGCTGCATTTCATCCATCATTAGCACCAGTGGGGATCTTACTTGCTGTAATGGGTTACGCATTAGGAACGTACGGGGCTTATATTAGTGGTTTGATGATGCAATGGGCTGCTAGCTTCGGCATGTAATTACATATATATAATAGAGGCCAAGTAAGCTAAAATTAACTATAGGCTTACTTGGTTTCGTCTTTTATCATCAATTAAGACTACGTCTTTGACTTCCCCTACATTACTCTTTAGAATCTGCGGAAATTAGCGATGGAGAAATCAAATGGAAACTTTAACAATCACCCGCCCAGATGACTGGCACCTGCACCTTCGAGATGGTGATGTTTTAAAACATACGGTTGCTGACATTAGCCGTTACATGGGTCGCGCAATCATTATGCCTAACCTTGTACCGCCAGTAACAAATGCTGAGATTGCACAAGACTATCGTCAACGTATCTTAGCTAACGTACCAGAGAATTCTTCATTTAGTCCATTAATGACTATCTATCTTACCGATCAAACAACTGCTGAAGATATCCGCGCAGCCAAAGCAACCGGTATTGTTTATGCGGCAAAGCTTTACCCAGCTGGCGCAACGACAAATTCATCATCGGGTGTAACATCAATTAAGAATGTTTACCCTGCACTACAAGCATTACAAGATGCAGGCATGCCATTATTATTACATGGTGAAGTAACAGATGCTGACATTGATATCTTTGACCGTGAAAAGGTTTACCTAGATACAGTATTAAAACCCGTTGTTGCTGATTTTCCAAATTTAAAGATTGTACTTGAGCATATTACCACTGCTGATGCCGTGGAATTTGTAAATAATGCCAGTGACAATATTGCTGCGACCATCACAGCACACCATTTATTATTCAACCGTAACCATATGTTAGTGGGTGGTATTAAACCTCACTACTATTGCTTACCAATCTTGAAGCGTAATACGCATCAAGCGGCACTTGTTAAAGCTGCAACAAGTGGTAGCAACAAATTTTTCCTTGGTACGGACTCTGCACCGCATGCCGATGATAAAAAAGAATCTGCTTGTGGTTGTGCTGGCGCTTATACATCACATGCTGCAATTGAGCTTTATGCTGAAGTATTTGAGCAAGAAAATGCACTTGATAAATTAGAAGCATTCGCAAGCTTCAATGGTCCTGATTTTTATAACTTACCACGTAACGCTGACACTATCACGTTAGAAAAATCTGCATGGAAAGTACCTGAAACGCTACCTTTTGGTGACGCTAAAATGGTGCCAATCAGAACAGGTGAAACTATCGCTTGGCAAGTAAAATAACACACGATTGAGTTAACCTTAATATCACGTTAATCATTACAATTTTGATAACACATCTATCCCAGCGTCACTCGCTGGGATATTCATCTGCAAGCTGTTAATTAAATTCAACTTTCGTCTGTTTTCCTACCATTTTTTAAAAATATCTCTATCCTTAATTATATGCTCAAGATGGGCATTTATAACATTATCCAAGCTGTTATTTTTTAAGGTTAAATATGCAGATTTTATTTAGCACTATGCAATGCTATAAATTCTCCAAACGCTTAATCAGTTTTTTTCTGTTTAGCCTACTCGCGATTGTCATTTGTATAAAATTAGGGTTATGGCAAGTCTCCCGTGCACAAGAAAAACAAGCGCTATTAGATATCAACCAACCAGCACTCACATCTCTCACTCAAATAACCGCAAGTAGTTTACATAGAGAGGTATCTTTATACGGTTATTTTGATAATGAAGCACCGATATTATTAGATAATCAAACTTACAATAAACAGTTTGGCTATCACTTGTATCTTCCCTTTCACAGCGATAAACAAATTATTCTCGTTAACCTTGGTTGGCTACCTGGTTCAACGTCACGTTCATTACTACCTGATATTCCGCAACTGACAGGACATTACCAGTTAGACGGGACTTTAAGTGCACAGCAAGGCTCACCTTTACTTCTCGGTGAGAATATCGCACCTACAACACAAGGGCCTTTGGTTATACAGCGTACCGATATACCTCAACTACGGACCACGCTAAACATACCTCTCAACCCACTACTATTACAGCTAAATCCAGATACGCACATCGGCTTTATCAAAACATGGACGATAACGGTCATGCCTCCCGCTAAACATACGGCTTATGCAGTCCAATGGTTTACTTTAGCATTCGCGTTAAGCCTATCTAGCGGCTATTGGTTAAAAAGATATCAAACTCAATATAAGAAAATGCAAGATAAGGATTAGTCATGCAGAAAAAACCATTATTCATCATCATGGGTTTATTTATAGCGCCCATTTTAATCGCTAAATTAGTGCTAGTTAATGACTGGTACCAAGGGGCTAAAACCAATACAGGAAAACTCTTATCACCACCACTAACCATGTCACAGCCACCACAAGCATGGTTACTGCTCTATAATCCAAGTGATAGATGCGCACAACAATGCCAACAGAGTTTATGGCAAATACAGCAAGTACATACATTACTGGCCGCCGAAGGAACGAGAGTACAGCGCTACCTAACGAAATACCCAGTAACCGTCATACCACCAGCAAACTTATCTCGCGAACACGTTGAAATATCAGCCCTAGAAAAATTGCAATTAAGTGAGATAAACCAAAACCAATTATCCACGGATATACTATATTTAGTTGATCCGCATGGAAATATCTTTATGCGCTATCAATACCCCGCAGATAGAGCGGCGGCAATAAAAGTATCAGCGGGCTTATTAAAGGATTTAAAACGCTTACTTAAAATATCTAAAATTGGATAAGTCAGCGAATATACAAGGATTGTCTATGTCAAAACTGCTCAACCTGACGATACTACTTGCCTTTCTAGTGATCGCGCTAGGGGCTTATACGCGCTTAACCGACGCTGGGCTTGGTTGCCCTGATTGGCCGGGCTGTTATGGTTTTAACTCTGTCCCTGCCAACGCACAAGATATCGCATCAGCTCAATTAGCTTATCCTGATAAACCACTGCATATCGAGAAAGCATGGAACGAAATGATCCACCGCTATATTGCAGGACTATTAGGCATACTTATCCTGCTTATTTTCATCACTTGTGGCAAGCGTAAACAACACGTTCCATTAGCGACTTTGCTAATCTTGTTAGTGCTATTTCAAGCTGCTTTAGGTATGTGGACAGTGACTATGAACTTGCAACCCATTATTGTCATGGGGCACCTATTAGGCGGGTTTAGTATTTTAGCACTACTTGTATTACTTCGATTACGGCTATCCAATATAAAAGGGACACTCATCCAAGCTACGCAAACACTAAATAACAAGGTTATATTACCAACACAGCGGCAACGGTTGATCCGGATCCAATTATATTGCGGCATTGCCCTGCCGATATTAATCATTCAAATTGCACTCGGTGGCTGGACAAGCTCAAATTACGCCGCCATTGTCTGCACTGACTTCCCAATATGCAACGGTGACTGGCTCAGCCGTTTTAACTTTAGCGATGTATTTAGCCTGAGTCCTTTGGCCGAAACTTATCAATACGGTGTGCGCGATACGATCGCCAGAATGAATATTCATGTTACTCATCGGATTTGGGCTGGTGTGACCTTCATTTTTTTACTATTAACCGCCTATCAATTATTTAAATCACAACCTGAAAAAAAAATCCGCCTTACGGCCAAAGTACTCGTTATCGTTTTATGTTTACAAGTCAGTCTGGGGATAGCAAACGTGTTTTTTCAATTACCACTGAGCATTGCTGTGGCACATAATTTAGTCGCTGCGATCCTACTCATCACCTTAGTAACCCTACTTTGGTTAAACCAACAGCAACTGCAAGAGGTGTTATGAATACGCAATCAATCAAATTAACGCTCACACCAAACTGGCGCGCATATTATCAACTAACGAAGCCCAAAGTCGTTGCCTTATTGTTATTGACCGCTTTAGTCGGGATGGTACTCGCCTTACCCGATTTACCTTCACTCAGTTTATTAGCTCCTGCATTAATCGGCATAGGGTTACTTTCTGCCGCCGCCGCAGCATACAATCATATTCTTGACCAGCGTATTGACGCCATCATGACCAGAACCCACCACCGGCCATTAGTACAAAATACCATTAGCACACCAAAAGCATTATTTTTTGCTACAAGTATGGCAATAATCGGTATGGCAACACTCTTTGTATTTGTAAATGCGTTAACCGCTTGGTTGACCTTTGCCAGCCTGATTGGTTATGCCGTCATTTATACTATGTACTTGAAGCGAGCTACACCACAAAATATCGCGATTGGCGGGCTAGCTGGTGCAACACCACCGCTGCTTGGCTGGACCGCAATGACGGGAGAAGTGACTGGGCAGGCATTATTATTGGTGATGATTATTTTCATTTGGACACCGCCACACTTTTGGGCACTGGCCATCCATAAAGAGAAAGAATACGCCAAGGCCAAGATACCTATGTTGCCCGTTACTCACGGCGCTGAGTACACTAAGACTCTGATATTGCTTTATACACTGCTATTACTCCCTGTAACCTGGCTACCTTGGCTCACCCAGTTAAGTGGTCTACTCTATTTAACTGGTTCTACTATCCTAGGGATAAGTTTTATTTATTACGCTTATCGCTTAAAATTCAGCCCTACGCGTAAAACTGCATTCCAAACATTTAAATTCTCAATCATACATTTAATGATGTTATTTATATTATTATTAGTTGATCACTGGATTATTAATTATTAACAGAAAAACACCCCAACCTCACTAAGCCATTAATTATTAAAGGTAATAATGACCCCATAAATTAACGTCATTATTACCTTGGCACTCGAAATATCTTCACTAAATAAATAAAGCAAAACTTTACACTGCAATTATGAAACATAATGAATTGTTATATGGGATCAATCTCTAAATAACAGTACGGACCGCTATATTGACAGTTGTGTTTTCCAATTAAAGCGCTATGATAACGACCTAAAAATTTGAGAGATTAAAAAAAAGTTTAGTCTCTATTTTCTGCCTAACAAGAGTCTGTTAGCGCGCTATTTATTTAAGCTTATATAACTTAAGCATCTGCTGAGGAATTACTATGATCAGTGTATTCGATATCTACAAAATTGGTATTGGTCCATCTAGTTCTCATACTGTTGGTCCAATGAAAGCTGCCAAACAATTTATCGACGACCTACGAGCGACAGGGAAGATCCGCGAAGTCACTCAAATCACAGTGGATGTGCATGGTTCATTATCGTTGACTGGTAAAGGTCACCACACTGATATTGCTATCATCATGGGTTTAGCAGGTAATTCACCTGAAACTGTTGATATTGATGCAATTCCAGAGTTTATCCACCGTGTTGAACAAACACGTCGTTTAACGATCGGTCTACAATGCCATACTGTTGATTTTCCCGCTTCAGCTATGAACTTTATCGATGAACCACTTGCACTACATGAAAACGGTTTGAAAATTCACGCATATATCGATGGTGAAGTTGCATTCGAAAAAACCTACTACTCTACCGGTGGTGGTTTCATCGTTGACGAAGAAAACTTCGGTTTAACACAAGGTGAAACTGCAGACGTTAAATATCCATTTAACAGTGCGGCAAAATTGGTTCAACACTGTCAAGATAATGCATTGTCGATCAGCGCACTAATGGCTGAAAATGAAAAATCATTCCGTACAGAACAAGAAACTCATCACTTGTTCTCTGGTATTTGGACTGCAATGGCTGAAGCTATTGAGCGCGGTTGTAAAACAGAAGGTTTACTCGCGGGTCCTTTACGTGTACCACGTCGTGCTGCAGCCCTTAAACGTCAGCTAGAAGCAAGTGATGGCTTTAACACTGATCCAATGACTATCATTGATTGGGTTAACATGTTTGCACTTGCAGTGAGTGAAGAAAATGCTGCTGGCGGCCGCGTCGTAACAGCACCAACAAACGGCGCTGCAGGTATCATCCCAGCAGTACTAGCATACTATGACAAGTTCATCCGTCCGTTAACACGTGATGAATACACTAAATTCTACCTAGCATCAGGTGCTATCGGTATCCTATACAAAACTAACGCATCTATCTCGGGCGCGGAAGTAGGTTGCCAAGGTGAAGTGGGTGTGTCTTGCTCAATGGCAGCGGCAGGTCTTGCTGAATTAATGGGTGCAAGTGCAGCTCAAGTTTGTGAAGCAGCTGAAATCGGCATGGAACATAACTTAGGTCTAACTTGTGATCCTGTTGGTGGCCAAGTACAAGTACCTTGTATCGAACGTAACGCGATTGCAGCAGTAAAAGCAATCAACGCTTCACGTATGGCTATGCGCCGTACGAGTGAGCCTTGTGTATCGTTAGACAAAGTTATCGAAACTATGTACGAAACAGGTAAAGACATGAATGCTAAATACCGTGAAACTTCACAAGGTGGTTTAGCAATTAAAGTATTAAATGTAGGCGACATCAAAAAAGCCCACACTTGTACTTAATCTGACTCTAACCTAAATAAGCATAAATTATTTGGGTCTAGATAAAGTAAAAGCCAGAATGTGCTCGTCACTATTCTGGCTTTTTTATACCACAAAGAAAGTAACCACAGACCACTCCATAACAGGCATTACGCTTCCCTCACCCCTTTGATTACGCATTTCTTTTAATACTCAGCAGCCTATGAGATAAACACTCATGCTTTTAGGTGTAAATAGCAGTGATTAACACCTAGGCTAATGACTTTACAACTTAATTATTCTCTACTCATTAGGTCACTTATTCTATTCAAATCGCACGACGTAGCTAGCTGTCCGCTCTGCAAAAATTAGGGAAATATTAATGAAAGCGCTCACTCTACCCGATATGGGGTTCCTATATTGCGAAACGGTATCACGGCCAAACCATGTAGCTGCAATGCAAATTTTTGATATTCCGGATGACTATCAAGCCGATTATGGTACAGACCTATATCAACAACTGATGCAATTCACACAAATAGAAAAACCTTTTAATTACAAACTATATACAGCTTACTCGGGCATGATGTACTGGCAAGAAGATGATAATGTAGACCTTGATTATCACGTCCGCCGCGTTCGTTTACCCCAACCTGGAACTCGAGAGCAACTCATCGAGTATATAGAACACGCTCACTCCAACCTGCTCGACCGTAACCGTCCATTATGGGAAATACATTTAATTTCAGGTCTCGCTAACAATCAATTTGCTGTTTATCTAAAAATGCATCACGCTTTCACCGACGGTGCTAAAGGTAACCAAATCATGCTTAGCTATTTATCACAACAAGCCGAAGGCCCATTACAAGCATTTTGGAGCTTAAAAGGTTTTGAGGGTAAACAACCGGATCCTGAAATAAAATCGAGTTTAGTGCATAAATTAAAACAAAACAGCACTTTATTAACAAAACAAGTTCGTGCAATACCTTCGATTATTGGACTTGGTTCTCGGCTATTATTACAAGCAGTCAACGTTTATAAAACCAATATACCAACGCCATTTACAGCACCAAAAACCCCTTTTTCAGTGAGTCCTAAACGTGCCCGTCGAGCCGCAACCAGCGTACTCCCACTATCGCGTGTAAAGAACATAGGAAAAATAGCGGGAACAACGATCAATGATGTAGTGGTGTGTATTTGTGATATCGCATTACATCGTTATTTATCCGGCCTTAATTATAAACTTAAGCAGCCGCTAACAGCACAAATCCCGGTGAACCTTAGGGCACTGAACGACACCATATCAAACAACCGCATTGCAATTACTATGGTGGAATTAGGTCACAGCAATACAACTCCTCTCTCTCGATTGATGGCCATTAAAGAGTCTTGTGATAAATTAAAAAAAGAAGCAAGGTCATTATCAGATGAAGCGCTAACGAGTTACACATTAGCAAGCCAGGGGTTAGCAATAATCAGTGAGTTATTGAAACTCGATGATGTGTTACCACCGGTCGGTAATGTACTCATCTCTAATGTGCCTGGACCGCGTAAGCCCGTTTATATGATGGGCGCGGAAATGCAGGAATGCTTCCCGTTATCAGCATTGCCACCTGGCATGTCACTGAATATAACACTGTATAGTTACATGAATAATCTCAATGTTGGTTTAATCGCATGTCGAACAAATCTGCCTGACCTGACGAAATTATCCGGTTACATCGAAGATGCATTTACAGAGTTAGAACAAGTCGTAATGAGTAGTGCTATCGATATTGTTAGCGAACAAATCACACGGCTTACCCATGATGATAGCCTGTCACAAAGTATGCATGCGTTAATTAGTGTGATTAACGATAATGCTTGCTCTACCGTCGTGCAGGGGTCTGCGAAGAAAGAAGTGAGGAAAATAAAAAGTAATCATAAAAGTACAGTCAAAAAGAAGCCAAAAAAAGTAACTAAACAGGCTGAAAATACCCTCGGCTAAGTACAAGGTGTTAGCCGAGTGAATACTATCTAGTTATCTAGTTACCTCGTTGATAGCTGGATATCTTTAAACATCTCATCAATCTCTTCTGCTGTTTTTAACATAATCGCTTTATCAACAATATCTCGCGTTAAATGCGGTGCAAATCGTTCCATAAAATCATACATGTAAGTACGTAAGAACGTCCCTTTACGGAAACCAATTTTAGTCGTACTCGAGGTAAATAAATGACTTGCATCGATGCGTACTAAATCATCATCAATTTCGTCATCAAATGCCATTGTCGCTAAAACACCGACACCAATGCCTAATTTCACGTATGTTTTAATCACGTCAGCATCGGTTGCGGTAAAGACAATTTTAGGCTCTAAGCCCGCTTCATCAAACGCACAATCTAATTCTGAACGACCAGTAAAACCAAATACATAAGTCACCAATGAATATTTTGCTATATCTTCAACCGTGATCTTACCAACTTTCGTTAATGGGTGACCCGGTTTAACAATAATTGAACGGTTCCAGTGATAGCAAGGCAGCATTACCAAGTCGCTGTATAAATGCAATGCTTCAGTGGCGATAGCAAAATCAGCAGTACCTTTAGAAACTGAATCACTGATTTGTGCAGGTGTACCTTGATGCATATTTAGTGATACATCAGGATAACGTTCAATAAAGCCTTTAATTACTTTTGGTAATGCATAACGCGCTTGGGTATGCGTAGTCGAGATATTTAACGTACCTTTAGAGGGGTGCGTATGTTGACTGGCAACAGCTTTAATACTCTCAACTTTGCCTAGAATATCAGCAGCAATACGAATAATATCTTTACCAGCAGGTGTCACTTTAGTGAGGTGCTTACCGCTACGCTCGAAGATCTGTACACCGAGTTCATCTTCTAACATACGAACTTGTTTACTAATGCCAGGTTGCGAAGTATAAAGACTTTCTGCTGTCGCAGACACATTCAAATTGTGATTTAGGACTTCAACTATGTATCTAAATTGCTGTAACTTCATTTGTGATGTGCTCTATATACCAAATAATTAATTGTATTCTAACAAAACAATAGCAGAATACTGTTATTTCTTCTTAATAATATATCCTAGGGGTAATTACTTTTATGCCGAACAACAATATGATGACCCCTTTAAACGATAACATTAAACCAAGTAAAGACACAGTTGATTATGCGTTGATCCTAACATCTGCGGTACATGATATGAAAAATTCATTGTGCCTCTTATTACAATCAATTGAATCTATGTCTGCAGATATCCCCCCCTCGCAAGATGACCGTAAACATGGCGCTAAACTCGCTGATTTACACTATGAAGTATTACGTCTTAATAGCGGCTTAATCCAAGTACTTTCTTTATACCGTGATGAACATGATCAGCTACCATTAAACATTACTGAATGCTTTATTTCAGATTATTTCAATGAGTTTTGCATTAAAAATCAGATGTATAGTGACACTCATAACATTGAAATTAATATCGATATCGATATCGATCTCGCTTGGTATTGTGATCACAATTTAATTAGTTACTTATTATCAGATGTATTCATCAATGCATTACGCTACAGCAAAGGACAAATCCTCGTAACGGCGAATGTCGTCAATAAACAGCTTGTGATCGAAATTGCCGATAATGGCGATGGCTACCCTGACAGCATGTTACAAGCACAACACTGTGCAATGGGCGAGTTAAGTTGTAAGCAAGGGCGTACTGGGTTAGGCTTGTATTTTGCTCGATTAATTGCTAGCGCGCATATAATTAAAGGGGAAATAGGACATATCGCGCTAAAAAATGGTGGTAGTCTTGGTGGGGGTATCTTCACGTTAACACTACCTTAACTAAAGTATTTATAGTAACATCTTATATATCGCAGCAAAATTAGGTCTATTATACAATGAAGTTCACTCTTATGATTATCGCGATTGCTGTCCTACTATTTTTGGTGATCGGTTATAACATCATCTTACAATACAAGCGTAAAGCTGAAACCGAAAAACGCCAGATAATCATAAAACACAGACAAGTAATTGAAGAAGCTGAAGAACTGCTGCTAAACTCAACATCACTACCTTACAGTAAAGTACTTACGTTAGTGCTACATAGCCGTATGCATGACTCACTTACAGCGACATTACAAATGGACCCTTCCCTACCACAAGTCCGTCAACGCTTAGTTAATGTTAAAGCGCAAATGGCCCAATTAAAAGATGCACCAGCACAGACTGAAAACAAAATGTTTCGCTCTCCGAATTCAGATCGAGAAGCGATTATATTATTACAACAAATTAAAAAAATTCGCGCAGTATTACGTGTCGAGCATGCAAAAAGCAAACTTAATACCCAAACATTTGTGATTGAAGATCGTAAACTTGAACTGATGCAACTTAACGTCAACATTGATAATTTATTGAAGCGGGCTTATGAAGCACGGGCAACGAGTCAATTCGGCTCTTGTAAGCAATTACTCCGTAAAGGTATAGATACCTTAAATAATATTAATGATAAAAATGAATCACTTATTAACAAACACCAAACACTCACCTCTTTACTTAATGAGGTGAACGAACAACTTACTCAAGCTTCATCAGATGATTTAAAAGATCGCCAAGAAAAAGAAAACGAAAAGAATGAATTAGATCTGCTGTTTCAACCTAAACAGAAATGGTAACGAATTGCGCAGTGATTATTTGATAACTTAAATCATCACTGCGCAGCTAGAATAATATAATCTACAAATTGTAATACCGCACTAACAGCTCACAGTATCACAACAGCCTCGGCGCTCTATCGAACCAAATTCTGCCGCTAAACTTAATCCCAACAACTCTCTTCTCAACATATCTAAAGCTACGTATAACGCCACCGTTCTGATCCCTTGACGACTCCATCGCGGGATAAATAGCAACTGACTGTAAGTATGTGCCTTACTCGCCAGAGCAAACGCAACCGTGCCGACTGGTTTTGCTTCGCTACCGCCACCTGGACCAGCAATACCGGACACAGCAATACCAAAGTCAACCCCTGCATTCAGCATCGCGCCTTCAGCCATCTCGGCAGCAACCTCTATTGAAACAGCTCCGTGGTTAGCTATCGTCGTTTCATCGACATTGACTAAACGACTCTTAGATTCATTACTATAAGTAACATGACTCGAATCGAGGTAACCAGAGCTACCCGCGACAGCAATTAATTCACTCGCGATAAGTCCACCAGTACAAGATTCCGCAAGCGATAATGTTTGCCCTTTTTCGAGTATTATATTTTGCAAGTATTGTGCAAACGAATAATCCCCTTCGTACAGCACAAACTCACCAAGCTCTGCAAGTACTCGCTCTCTAGCCTTCGCTAAATCAGCTTGGACTATCGATAATAATTTCACTTCAACAGTCGGAAAATCAACCCGGAAACCCAACGTAATTGACTGGGGAAGTGACAATGCGGCTAAGCGCTCATTCAACACAGATTCCGAGATACCAAATGTTTTAATCTTAATTAAAGTAGGTATTTTTACTGGCGTAAAACGTTGTTGGATATCGGGTAGTATTTGCTCGGTAACCATGTGTTTGAATTCACTTGGCACCCCAGGAGTAAAGTAAAAGCGAGCACGATTAAATTGAAAACTAAAACCACATGCAGTGCCAACAGGATTATCAACCACTTCGCTACCTTGTGGCAACCAAGCTTGTTTTTCATCACTCACAGACAAAGTACGATTAGATTTGGCATATTTAGCCACTAAATGAGCGAACCACTCTTGAGAGAATGTTAATGGTACGCCCATCGCTTTCGCCGCGGCTTCAGCACTTAAATCATCTGATGTTGGACCTAAGCCGCCATTCATGATCACCACATCAGCACGAAGGCTTGTTTCCGTAATAATATCAATGAGAGATTCAAGATCATCCGCAACCGTATGACGGCGCGTAAACTCACGACCTTGATGAAAAAAAGATTGTGATATCCATGCCGCATTGGTATCGACAATTTGACCTGATAATACTTCGTCGCCAGTACTAATAAATTCAATCCGCATTAACTGTCCTTATTATTTGCTCTACCCGTCAGTATAAAATAACTGAGGAAAGATAATATACCACAACCACTAATCACCATGATCATAGGCAATGGTGTTCCATCATGTAAGATGCTGATAATTAAACCTGCTATAGCACCAAACCCAAATCGGATCGTCGCAGACAACGCTGAAGCGGTCCCCGATATATGAGGGAATTCGGCTAATACTCCCGTCATCACATTCGAACCGATTAAACTAATCAATGATATATAAGCCACGGTCGAAATTACCAGACCAACTAAGCCAAACGTTAGGTTTACATTTATCACCCAAAATAATACCGAAATCACCGCACTAATTATAATACCCGCGCGTAATATTTGTTGATAACCATAACGCATCACAATCTTGGCATTCATCCATGTCACGACCATCATGCCGAGAATATTACAGGCAAAAAGGTAACCATAACTTTGTGCATCAATACCAAAATAATCGATATAAACAAATGGTGAAGCAGTTAAAAAGGCAAACATACCAGACACATTAAACGCGCCACACAGCATTAAACCAAGCACTTTTCGATTACATAAAATCAGCCAATAATTACGAAATACCTGCGGTAAATTAAACGCGACCCGACGTTCTTTCGGTAATGTTTCTTTAATACCGATAGCACTCACCACAATACATAACACAGTAATAATCCCGAGCAGCACAAATATGCTGTGCCAGCTAAACCACACTAATAGCTGCGCACCAATTAACGGAGCAACTAACGGCGCTAATGTCATTGATAATACAACATAAGACATCATTTTAGAAAACAATGAACCAGAGAATAGATCACGCAGCAGTGAGCTAACCACCACTGATGCAGCACCGCCACCTATCGCTTGCAATAACCGTAACCACTTAAATTGTTCGATTGAATCACCGTAAACAATGCCAATACTGGCAATTAAATAAGTAATTAGTCCACAGATAAGCACAGGTTTACGGCCATAACTATCAGCCAGTGGGCCATAAAAAAGCTGACCAATTGCAAAACCTAGTAGATAGGTACTAAGGGTTGTTTGAATAATCTCAATAGAGACATTAAAATCGCTCGCAATACTTGGCATCGCGGGCAGGTACATATCAACAGCAAGGGGCGTTAATGCGGATAATAGTGCAAGGAAAGGGATTAAAAAATATGTTTTCATCATAAGCCAAACTGTTTGAATGGCTTATGATTATACCTAAGTAATAGTAATATGCAGTTTTATCCTTCGACTTTCACCTTACTTAACTAAAATAAAACTAACGTCTGCTATTTCCAAATATCTGAAATATCCGTTTGATCGACTTCAAACAGTTCTCGCTTATATTTCACCTTCGCTTCTTCAAGGTAGTTAATATAAATATCGATGCCCTGCTGATAATAAACCAGGCCTTGCTCAGCGTCTGCTGGTAACAATAACATTTTAATGAGTGCAGCATGACAATGCTGTAACGTACCGTTTAATAACTCAACTAAGAACGCATGCTTCGTCTTAAGCTGGCTATTTAATAACATAAATTGTTGTTGTAGTTGCCCTAATGCATCATAACGGCTGGTAACGGGTGAATTAACCATCGCAATCATTTTATCGACAAAATGGACAAATATATCCTGCTCTAAGACCGCACTGTACTGCTTCGCTAACACCGTCGTATCTGCAGAATAATGCGCCAATATACGATCAACCAATTCAGTTTTATCAAACACTTCATCTGTCAATACAACATCGGCCTGATGAGTTGGTATGGCATTTTCAATCTTGATACCATTGCCAAGGTTGTAGCATTTGACATCTGGATAAAAGTCTAATAACTCGCCCATACCTTTGGCAGACATTTGGAAAATCATTGTCGTTTCAACTTCTTCAACATGATTACCAGGAGAGACGAAACCAGATAGTTTTTTCTTATCGAATAATAACTTATCTTCTCCAGATTCATGGTAATAAATACTTTTTTTACTGTGATGCGCATCACCAGAAAAGCCAAGATCAATGCCAAACAAATAAATGTTTTTAAAACCCATTCGCGTGAAATAAGATAAGGCTAAATTAGACACCGTAGGATTAGCAAAGACCAATTGCGTTAAATTATCACTGTCACAGCCTAACTCTGAATTCAGAATTATTTCAGTTGAGGGTTCTTGTAATTTTAACCCCATCAAGCTGCGATCAAATAAATTGAGCACATCTGGTGTCACAGTGTTTAGCGTTAAGAGTGGAATTGATCTTAAATAGGCATCATCAGCAACCGATTTCAAAACCGTATAGGTCACCTTAGTACGCTCCATCTCTAGATGGAAGTCAGGGGTAATACCATATTGCTGCAAAGCACGAATGGTCGTCCCCCCACTAACAAGTAATACCTTGTCTCGATTTTCTCGAATATAATCAATGTGCTCATCAAGTGAGGGACCATTCCCTAATATAAACACAGATCGTGTTGCACATTCCGGTAATGGCTCTACGTTCGCTAACAAAGGTACATGACTATTTAAGGTATGATACTGATGTGCCAGCGCCATTAAGCTATCATCAAAAAAGCCTAAACCGAACGCGACATGGAAATTTTTCTGATTGAACTTTTCTAACGCGCTATTTGTTTGCTCTGTTTGGTAATGCTGATAACAAAAACTAAATGTCGAATCATAACGACCTTTAGTCATTAATTGATACGAAATGTCATTAAAAAAGACATCTTCATCTGCCCCGAGGCATAAATGTAAACTGCTGCCACTATCATCCAAACGTTGCAGAATATCAGCCCAATCTAGCGTAAATAAACTCGCATAGAAAAAATCATTCTCAGGTTCATAAATATATAACCGTTTCACACTGTGCTTGCTGAGCATTTCAGGTAAGAAATAGCCCAAACCTAAGCCGAAACACACCATCATATTAACCGCTTCAGGCAAGACAAATTCTTCTTTATGTTTGCTATTAATCCCCTTTAATGCCCTAATAAATTGATTAAGATATTTCACATGAATGAAATCAGCAGCACTCTCGATCTCTTCCGAAAAATCAATACGAGCCAATTGAGGATTAACTCGAAACTGCTCAAAATCAATCAAACTATCATGAAAATAATCTTCACCTAATACCACGTTATTATCCACATCAACCAAATGTAATGCGTCATCAACCCTCGTTAATTCAAATTTAGTTGGTTGATAATTGACAAAAGATTGGTAAATATCGGGAATGTACTGCTCAAACGCACGCATATTCGTCTGGTATAAAGCGATAGGGTCTGCGCTAGGTTGTTCTTTAGCATTAATCGCATCGATGGCATGAGCCAGGCTCACCTGCTTTTTACGCTGTTGCTGTTGTACTTCTAGCGCAGCAATGTGTGCGGCAATATCGTGATTTAAATGGTCCATAATAACAACCTAAAATTGTTTAATAGTAAGATAGCGATTAATTGATTTAGCACTACGCTTAGTGATAACTTGCTGTGATTCAAGGGCTAATTTCGATTTTTTTAATGATGCGATTTGCGTTTGGTCATCCGCCATTAACTGAGTAAGAAAAGCATGGGTATTAAGAGATTGAGCAGGGTTTGAACGCGTGACTAACTGCTCAATTAAAACCTGACGTTGGATTAATAGTTGATCACATTCAGCCAACAGCTCTTCTATAATTGCTTGCTTTGCTTGCGCGGAGATAGCCGATATTTTCGCCATTAATTCAACGTCAGTGGCATTCATCATTAAGCACCGCTAGCTTGCTTGCGAATCGATTCCGCTTTTTCTTTTTCCGCTTGAGGAATGTTTAACCATGCATCTTTAATCGGTGTGACTAATTCTGTGATTTCATCTAGCGGTTCAACTGAACGCTCTAATGACGCATCATTTAAACGCACTTGTATATAACGATAAAGCGCATCAAAGTTTTCACCAATCTCGGGATGAATCTTATGGTTAATACCATCGATCAGACCAGATGTAATATTAATTGATTTATTAATAGATTTGGCTTTACCTTCAATATCTTTACGTAAAATACAGCCTTTTGTTACCGCTACAGAATCTAATAACCCCTGTAACAACATAAAAATCACTTGGTGGTTATCAGCAGTAGAAATACCACTTTCTCGGCTGACTTGCTGATAACGTCTTATATTAGCTCTCATGTTTTTTACCTAACTATTGATTTATTTAAATACCAAAAAATAATATGATTAACCTAATACACTACGAATATAATCACCGGTGGCATTATAACGTGACACCGTATTATCTAAAGCGGTATATTTCTTCCGTAATGTATCTTCAAATGATGTAATGTGGCGATCCAATTTATCGCGATCATCCCCAATACCACGTAAATTATCATTCAGCATATTTTCCTGCTGAGAAATCATCCCCCGATTTCCCAAATTGTTTGCCAACACGCGATTCACTTGTGCCGCAATACCATTATTCCCTGCAAAAAGTTTGCCAAGATCATCTAATGAGTTATTTACTGCATCATTTAAGCGTTGAGTACCAGACTTAGACCCATGCATACCAAACGGATTAACCGCTAACAACCCACCTTCTTCTAACGAAATACCTGCGCCGTATAAGGTGTTTAGTTTCTTATTGGCATCATTAACCACGCCGCCGGTAATACTCTGCAGTTGCTGTTTGATACTTCGTGCGCTTGAGTCATACTTCAAGACACCCGTCTCAGGGTGGGTCAATACATTGATACTCTCCATCAAGGTATTATAACCATCTACAAAGCCGTAAATGAGTTCTTGCACCGCAGCGTGGTCTGTCGACGTTGAAAAATTGGCAGGCTCGTTCAGTTTAGTCAAACTATTGGCAGTAATAGTGACGCCTGATACTGCATGATTAAAGACATTAGTATCTTTGGTTATAGTATTTCCATCCACCGTAATAATCGCATCGGTAGCAGGGTGGCCACCCATACTGGATGAAATAATACTCAAGCTCGAATCTGAGGTGAAAACGGCTAAATCATTTTCTTTACCGCTTTTTTCTGAGGTATAGACAATTTTAGCCCCCAGATCAGAGCTAATTACATTGGCACTAATACCGTAGTTGTCAGGCGCATCGTTAATTTTTTTCTGAATATCTTGTAAAGTATCAGTGACATTAACATTCACTTGGAAAGTATCTTTACCTGCATCAAAGTACAGCATGCCCTGCCCAGGTTTGGTTTCTCGATCAGGTAAAAAATCAGACTCCAATCGCGCACCCTGTGCAAGTTGTTTCACTTCAACATCAAATGCACCTTTTGGTACCACACCTTTCGTTTTAATAGTAATAGGCAACGCAGCGCTATCTACACCGTTACCGGCAGTGGTTTGCTCGACATTTCGGCCTTGATAATTAATATTAGTTTTACTTTGATAAAAAGAGTCCAGATTACCCAATTGGCCAGTAATGGCCTTAAAGTCGGCCAAGCCCGCTTTCAAAGTGCCAATACCAGATAATTCCGTTGTAAGGTCGGTTTCTTTCTTGTTTAAGCGTGTTTCTTTTGGCGTTTTTTCAGCAGTTACAAATGTTGAAATGATCGTTTCCAGATCTAAACCTGAACCTGAACCTGCCATCGTAATACCGGCCATGTGTATCCTTAATTTTCATCAATAGTAATGCGATAGGCAAACAATTGCCTATCGCATTAAACATCAGACTATTTTATCTCGCTGTATTAATCAAACCATCTCATCGAATAAGAGACCTGAACTAGCTGATATATTGTCTTGAAATTGTTCAATGTTAGCGACCATCTTTAAAACCGCTTCTGATGGTAGTTCTTTCAGTGTTTCACCACTTTCAGGATCAACAATTTTAACGACCATACGGCCAGTATCACCATGAACACTAAAGTTTAGCTTCTTATTATTAACATCAAAATTAGCTTGTAGCGTATCCTTTGCTTCAAGCAATTTTTGTTCCAAATTTATATCATTCGCTATTTTTGGTTCAGATAATGAATTTTCGATCGGTAAAACTTGTTCGATTGGTGAAATTAAAACGGCAGGATTCGTTATGACAGGTTCTTTTGTCACAACAGGGTCAGGATTAAAACGAATGCTCTTATGATCCATATTATTATCAATGGACATGGTAACCCCCAAAGACCAAAATGCCCTGCAAAGTGCAGGGCAAATATAAACCTAAACGATTAAAGCAGTGATAGCGCTACTTGTGAGGTTTGATTGGCTTGGCTTAACATCGAACTTGCCGCCTGTTGCTGTACTTGAGTTTGTGCCAGTTTAGCTGACTCGGCAGCAAAATCAGTATCAACAATACGTGATTTAGACGCTGATACATTTTCAGAGATATTGCTGATGTTACGAATCGTTGATGAAAAACGGTTTTGTTTCGCACCTAGATCAGCACGTGTACCCGTTACAGTTTCAAGCGCTGCATCGAGAGCCGTAATTGCTGATTGTGCGCCACCAGCAGATGAAACATTCGTTGTAGTACTACCCACAGCCAACGCTGTCGCATCCATACTTGTTGTCATTTTTAATGTAATGGTTTGGTTCGCATCAGCACCGACTTGAATCTCACGATTGAAATTACCATCAAGTAACTTTTCACCACCAAACGTTGTATCCGTTGATACACGCGTAATTTCAGTTTGTAATTCATTGAATTCTGATTGCAATGCATTACGATCAGCTTGAGAGTTTGAACCATTCGAAGATTGAATTGAAATTACACGCATACGTTGTAACATGTTCGTTGTTTCGTCTAGCGCACCTTCCGCGGTTTGCGCCATTGAAATACCGTCATTTGCATTTCGAGATGCTTGGTTTAAACCATTGACTTGTGACTCTAAACGAGAACCGATTTGTAAACCAGCAGCATCATCCGCAGCGCTATTGATACGCTTACCAGATGATAAACGTTGGAAAGAAGTCTGTAATTCGTTGGTAGCATTACCTAAATGACGTTGTGAATTTAAAGATGCTACATTGGTATTTACATAAACAGCCATATTCGTCTCCTAAAAGAAATCCTGTAAAGGACTGCTGTGTATATAAAATACAGCCCTTATTAATAATCAGTTATTTGTATCGTCATGAAAGTTATCGACAATAAAAATACATCCTTTAGAGTTATTTTTAATTTTTATTTAATTTATTTCCAATTCACTTCGAAACTTGAACTGGCATCCACATTTAACTGTTTAATTTCAACAAATTACAACAAGCACTCAAAAGTGTTGAATAATTGTTAATCAACTCGGCCTAATGTTATAAAAAAGGGAAGGGATAATTTAAAAATTGAAAAGGACATTTCCAAGAATAGAAATGTATTATTTTGGCCCTTTCGAGCCAAAATAATAGGCGATTAGCCTTGCAACTATTAACCTTGTAATAATGACATGGCTACTTGCGATTGCTGGTTCGCTTGGCTCAGCATGGTACTTGCAGCTTGTTGCGATACTTGATTCTGAGCCAGTTTTGCTGATTCAGCGGCAAAATCGGCATCCATAATACGTGACTTAGACGCAGACACATTTTCCGAAATATTAGTTAAATTACGGATCGTTGATGAGAAACGGTTTTGCTTGGCACCCAGATCACCACGGATGTCCGTCACCGTTGCAATTGCGGTATCTAGATTATCAATAGCCTTTTGCGCATTTAAAGGGTTTAAAATATCAGATGTCGCAGTACCAACACCTAAGCCGAGCGCATTCATGTTCGTCGATATTTTTACAGTAATGATTTGATTCGCATCGGGACCGATTTGGAAATCTTGATTAAACGTCGAATTTAATAAATTCATACCACCAAACGTTGTATCCGCAGCCACGCGATTAATTTCTTCTTGCAACTGACCATATTCATTATCCAGTGCAACACGATCTGCGGCACTATTTGAGCCATTCGCAGACTGAATTGATAATACTCGCATACGTTGTAGCATATTGGTGGTTTCGTCTAGTGCACCTTCCGCTGTTTGCGCAAGAGATATGCCATCATTGGCATTACGTGCAGCTTGATTTAAGCCATTAACTTGAGACTCTAAGCGAGAACCAATCTGTAGTCCTGCCGCATCATCTGCAGCGGAGTTAATACGCTTACCAGAAGATAGGCGCTCAAATGATGTTTGTAACGCATTTGTAGAGTTCGTCAAATTACGTTGTGAATTTAAAGATGCTACATTTGTATTTACATATAAGGCCACGGTATCTTCCTTTTTGCTTGTTTCAAATTAAATAAATGTTATGTATCTTAGATAAAGCAATCGGCATGCCAAATACATTTAAAATGAAAACAAAGTTATAACACACTGTTTTTACTTGCAATTAAACTTAACTCTCATTTTTTATCGCGTGGTATATTAATCATTAATAAACCCTAATAACCATCAAGACAAAATTTTGCCGTCATATTGCCAGTTGCGAATGTTCAACAACAAATAATTGTCAGTTGTATTTTTGATGACAAAAAATGACACTACCAGTACAAGTAAACAATGATTTTAAAGATAAGATTTAATATCGAAATGATTAAAATTCGGTGTAATAAAAGAGAGTAGAGAGTAGGAAGGTAAAATACTTTTACCTATACGCTTACATAGGGCAATAATGATAAGGATATAGGTAAAAGCAATATATTAGGCGGCCCCAAAGGGGCCAGAGGGAGCCCCCCCTCTTAGCCTAATAACGACATAGCAACTTGAGATTGTTGATTAGCTTGACTTAGCATTGTGCTTGCAGCTTGCTGAGAAACTTGATTTTGCGCTAATTTCGCAGATTCAGCAGCAAAGTCTGCATCCATAATACGAGATTTAGATGACGATACATTCTCAGAGATATTTGATAAATTACGAATTGTTGATGAGAAACGGTTTTGTTTCGCACCCAGGTCACCTCGTATATCTGTTACCGACGCAATCGCCGTGTCCAAACTTTCGATAGCCGTTTGAGCAGCTGTCGCAGTAAGTACATTAGACGCAGCAGTACCAACGCCTAAACCGAGTGAGTTCATGTTTGTGGTAATCTTAACATTAATGACTTGGTTAGCATCAGCACCCACTTGAAAGTCATTATTAAATGATGCATCAAGTAACGTCTCGCCACCAAACGTTGTATCTTTTGCTACACGATCAATTTCATTTTGTAACTGACCAAACTCTTTATTTAGCGCTTCGCGATCGGCAGTACTGTTTGAGCCATTGGCAGATTGGATTGAAAGCACACGCATACGTTGTAACATATTGGTTGTTTCATCTAACGCACCTTCAGCAGTTTGTGCCATTGAGATACCATCATTGGCATTTCGCGCACCTTGGTTCAAACCGTTTACTTGTGCTTCTAAACGAGAACCAATTTGTAAGCCCGCAGCATCATCAGCAGCCGAATTAACTCGTTTACCAGATGATAAACGTTCAAACGATGTTTGTAGTGCATTCGTCGAATTAGTTAAATTACGTTGTGAGTTTAAAGACGCAACGTTAGTGTTTACATATATAGCCATTCGTTTTCCCTCTGTGTTTAACGTGATTAAGCAGCGACATAATTTGTATGTAAGTCGTGCTTAAGTTCCAGTCTATAAATTATTTATGTATTTAAAATAGCAAGTTGTGTGCCAAACTATGACACGGAGTTAAATAAACTTAAGTTATTGATTTTATTAAATGACTTATAGCTCATCTCAAGAATATTTTGCTCTTTCGTTAAGTCAGTCATTGCCGCGGCAAGATCTGCCTCGGTAAGAATTGCCATCGCTTCCTGATTAATAACCTTAAACGATTCATTTGACTCTGTTACACGTGTAATCGTGTTATTACGACCACCAAGCGTAGACATAGTAGACATCACTGAATTTTTAGCATTTTCAATACCAATTTGTGCATCCGCCATCTGCTCTCGAAATTCGGTATTTGATAATGAAGTATCCGTTAGTGCCGTTTTTAATGACTCGAGTGTGTTCAAAATATTGACATTATTCGGTGGTTCTAAAGATATATCGGCACTACCCGGTGAAGTCCCTTGCGCCGTAATGTTGACACCATTAAAACGAATTCCCTTTTCTGAAGTGAAATTACCACTTTGAAGCACACTATTATTACTATCTAAGATCTCAAAAGTATCACTATTACCGGGAAGTAACGGCGCTATAACATTAAGCTTAAAGGTATTGTTTGCTGGGTTACTATGATCATAATTCTTGCCGTGGAAATTATCATATTCCCCTTGGTCTACGACTTCAGTCGTCACGGTCATGATATTACCGGTAAGATTACTGCTATTCGTGGTTAACCGAGCTGGGGCAGATTCAAACACTCGCTTGCCATTATCGCTCCCCTTAATATAGACATTGGTCGCGATTTGAATATCATTGTCTTGTTCATTACCACGATAGGTATATTCTCCCGTTTGATCATCTTTGACATACGCTTGTAAATGCGACGCGGTACCAGAAAAAATAAAATCGCCACTGGCATTTTTACTATTTACTAAACTGAATACTTCTTTTTGTACTTGGTCTATTTCTAACGAAATGGCATATCTATCTTGCGAATCAACGGAACCATTAAGCGCACGAACCGAAAGCACCCGTCCACGTTCCATCGCAATATGTAAGTTATTGAGTGTTGTTTCTTCTAAGCCTAATGTACTTTTCAACATCAACCCATTAGTTTGGTATTGGGTATTTTTTTTGATTTCATCATTCAGGTAACTCGATTTCGCTATTTCAGCTGGTGCATCACCCGAAGTACGAAACTTTTCTTGAGAGGTGACTTGCGAATGTGCCGTATTCAAGCGCTTTTGTGTTTGCGACATGTCTTGCATCGAGCGAGAAAATATTTGGTTATTGGTTAATCGCATCTTAATTACCTCGCTGCATTCAGAATGGTATCGAATATTTTTTGGGAAATACTCACCACTTGTGCGGATGCATTGTAAGCCTGTTCATAACGCACCATATTTGCAGCCTCTTCATCAAGATTAACTCCAGACACACTTTCAATCCAATTACGGCTTTGCACTAATTTCGCTTCATTTGCAGCTGAATCAACGCGTGCGGCACGGGTTTTATTACCAACCGTTGAGATCATGGTTGAAATGCCCTCAGCAAACGTCATCTGGTTTTCACCATTGTTTTTATGATTTTTACGTAATTTGGCGTCATTTTCTAAGCCAGCTAGTTTTAAACCATTACTGTTATCTGCAATGGCGTCACGGTTGTAAGCTAATGTAAAAATTTCACCTGGATTTGGTTTACCATCCATTTTAATTTCATAGCCCACGCCCGGATTTAAAGGTGGAATAGCATTAGCAAATAAATCCTGTCCATTCAATGCGCCAGAACTGGTGGCCATATAACTGCCATTACCATCATAAATATCAAAATCACCGCTGTTATTCACCGAGATCTGTTGTGGTGCCGTGATATTTAAATCGTTATTTGTAAAAGAGAGAGTTGAATCCGATATCTCCGTAACGGAAATTCGGCTCATTGTCGTATTAGTCGGCCCTGTCTTTGCTCGCAAGATCGAGGCTAACGCAATATCTTCTGGTTGCGAGCGGGTGACATCATAATCATTAAGATTAAACAACGTCGGACTCATTAAAAATTTATCTCCACTTTGAAAACCACCCGTTGCAGCAGAAAAATCAATTTCAAAACCATGGTCAGTGACTTCGACTGGACCTGGATAAGCACCATTAATCGCCAGCGGATTCGCACTGCGCTCACCATTTTTAATTTCATAAACATCGAAACTCATCGAGCTGGTCATCGATACTTGATATTGACTGGTTGTTAACGAACTCCCCTCGCCTGCGATTAGTTGAGTTGTGATCACATGCGCAGGATTAGAGTTACCTGAATAATGTTTTGCTTGTGTTGACGGAATTGTGTATATCTCTTTACCCATTTCGCCATTCAAGTCTAAGCCCATTCTGTTTTGAGTGTTCACTGCATCAGCAATACCAAGGCTTAATTGGCCTATCTCTCGTAACGATGAATTAATGGTTTTATCGCGGAATTCTATCAATGCGCCAATACGTCCACCAAGCTCAATATCTTGTAGCGGCATGGTATTTTTATCAATTTTTAAGACCAGTTCCATATTGCTGGGATCGGGATCACCACCAACCGCTTGGAACTGACTGACACTGTTTTGCATCACTAACGGTTGCCCGTTCAGCAAATTAATTGAAATGCTTTTGTTGTCATTCACAATCGTTGATATGTCGAGTTCTTTTGCCAGCGCTTCGATCGTAACATCACGCTGATCAAGTAACGTGCCAGAAGCACCTCGTGAGGTATTTTCCGCAATCATCACCTGCTTATTAAACCCTTCAACTTCTTTAATCAAAGAGTTAAGTAACGCTGGTTTCTCTATAAGTTCACTGTTTACTGTTCTTGCTTGATTATTTAACTGCTCACCAACATTACGGAAACCGGCAGCCAACGTTTGCGCATCGGCAATCACTAATTGACGATTTGAAATCGACGTTGGATCATCATTGGCAGTATGAAAAGATTCAAATAATTGCGAAACACCTGAGCTCATATTATTAGATTCATCAGAAAGGACTTGGTCTGTACGCGTGATTTCAGCAAGCAACTTTTCTTTATTACTAAAAGCACTGCTATCAATTAATAATTCAGCTTGCGCAAATTTATTAACTTCACGACCAGTAACAGAACGAGCAAGGCCCATGTTATCTGTTTGTGAGTTATGCTGGGTGCGCTGACGGCTATATCCATCCGTATTAACATTCGAAATGTTATTACCTGTGGTATTAAGCATTTGCTGGTGACCTAAAACACCAGACGTGCCTATTTGTAATAAATTTGCCATCAGATTACTGCTCCAACCATCAGATCATCACTCCAAAATAGATTATCTGTAATTCTTTATATTCAGTTATAACTTATTCAGTTACTCAACTAAGCAAGGCTATTTAAATGCATCATGTTTCATGACATTTTGTATTTTCGCTGCATAGTTAGGATCTGTTGCATAACCCGCATTCTGTAAACCATTCAAGAACTGTGCCGAGTCTGCAGAATTACGTAATGCCTCACTGTAACGATCGCCTGATTGCAAGAAATCAGCAAAATCATTAAAGCTCGACTGAAAGTTTTGGTAACTTCTAAATTGATGTTTTTCACGTTTAGCCACACCGTCGGTAAACTCTAGGGTATCCACATTTGCTGTCGGACCTTCCCAACGTTTATCTGCTTTAATATTGAATAAGTTGTGTGAGCTATCACCTTTATTATCAGTCGATACCTTCTTACCCCAGCCCGTTTCTAACGCTGCTTGAGCAAGTAATACATCCGGAGAGACATTTAAGCGTTTAGCCACCGAGTCCGCAAAAGGCGCTAATGCAACAACGAACTCTTCAGGGCTGTTGAATTGTACCTGGCTAGGTTTTTCTGCCGTGGGTAATGTGGTATTCGCTTGCTTCCCATCAACAATAAGACTCCCCTCTTTGTCAATCGTCGGGACTGTAGCAGCGTCTTTATCTTCTATTAACCCTGTATCTACAGCCTTAGTGGCTTGTAAGTTTTGCAATGGGTTACTATCCCCTTGCAATGACGAAGCTGGCATATAATTGCCGCCATTATTCGACAACTGCTTAACGATAACATCCGCTAAACCCATACTGCCTGATTGGCTCATATCCGCTGCCATTTGTTTATCTTGCATATCACGATAAAACTGGGTGTAGTTGTTATTCATTGGACTTTCGGTTTCAAATGCAGTATTCGCGTCACGCATGCTTTTCATCAGCATATTGGTAAACAAAGACTCAAACTGCTTTGCGACTTCTTTCAATGCAGTTTCATCATTATTCAGCGCACTTTTACGCAAAGAATCCAGATTATGTGTATCTAAGACGTTACTGCTTACATTTGTTTTAAATGAATTATCCATACCCAGCCCGTTACTATTTTCGATTATTATTATTTTCGATAGTTATTATTTGTCAGCTATTCGTATTACTGACTTAATGATTGAAAGCTACTGCCATTTATCCGACGCTGTTCAAAGCAATATAATCAACAACTTAAAGTTAAAAATGTATTAACTTTAACCTTTATACATAACACTGCAATTCTTAAACCAACTCTGACAATAGAATGAAATAGATACAAAAAAGCGCTATAGCCAATCACTGGTTATAGCGCTCATAAAATAAATCATAGCGTGCTGAATTAGCTTCACGCCATTAAATGATAATTAGCTGCCCATCTAATGCACCCGCATCTTTAAGCGCTTCTAAAATTGACATTAAATCACCCGGCGCGATACCAACCTGATTGACCGCGCGGATCAAATCATCGAGTGTCGCACCCGCATCAAGTTTAAACATACGTGCATCTTCTTGAGTCACATTAATCGTCGATTTATTAGTAACTACAGTTTCACCATTAGCGAAAGCATTAGGTTGTGAGACTTCTTGGGTTTCATTAATGGTCACCGTTAATCCACCATGAGTAATTGCAGCTGGTTTTAGCCTGACATTTTGACCAATAACAATGGTACCAGTACGTGAATTAACAATAATTTTTGCTGATTCATCTGCCATTTTTAATTCAAGATTTTCTAATGTCGCTAAATAAGCAACACGTTGGGAAATATCACGAGGAGCAAGTACGCGTACTGACGTCGCGTCCATTGGATAAGCAGTATTAGGACCGACAAGATTATTAATTGAGTCAGCAAGACGTTTCGCGTTAGAAAAATCGCCACGGTGTAAATTAAATGTGAGAAAATCACCATCGCCAAATGGATTCGCGACTTCCTTTTCAACAATAGCACCACTGCTGATACGCCCGACGGTAGGCGTATTAATTATCACCTTTGAACCATCTTTCCCCTCGACGCCAAGACCACCTACAACAAGACTACCTTGCGCTAACGCGTACACTTGTCCATCAGCACCTTTCAGGAAGGTCTGCAATAATAAACCACCGCGTAAACTTTTCGCTTCACCGATAGCAGCAACTGTTACATCAATCGTTTGACCAGGTTTCGTGAATGCGGGTAATACCGCGCTCACCGCAACGGCCGCGACATTTTTAATTTTAACTTTCGCGCCTTCAGGCATGGTGATACCAAAATTATTCAACATAGTTTTAAAACTTTGCGCTGAAAACGCATTACTTTTTTCACCTGTACCTGGTAAACCGACCACTAAACCATAACCGATTAATTGGTTATCACGAACCCCTTGCACAGAACTTATATCTTTAATTCGCGCTGCATGTGCAGTATTGATCGTAACAACAAAAAAGCTTAACAAGACAATGCTCATGCCGAATAAGAAATGTTGTCGTTTAATCCGAGTTGATAGTTTCATCTAAATAACCTGTGCTATAAGAATTGTCATTATTTTGGTTTATACAGCTTACTGCCAAAATTATGACAACCGCGAAATAATGGGCGTTATAGAGCTAATAGCAATTGTCATACCAAGATGTTATTTAAAGATTGGCTCAGATTAAAAAGGCCATTTATTACCATTCAGGAATTTAGTTGCCCAGCCTTGTACTTGCGCTTCCCCCAAATCATCAATTGCGCCATATTGAATACGCGCATTCGCGATCAAAGAAGAATTCACTTTATTATCAGCGTCGACATCTTGTGGGCGTAATAAGCCAGTAAGACGAATATACTCACTCCCATTATTCAGCATGAGCCACTTCTCACCACGAATAACTAAGTTATTATTAGGTAACACACGCACGACGGTAACAGAGATATTACCTTCTAAACTGTTGCTCTGATCGGCAGAACCATTTCCAGAAAAAGAACTCGTTTGATTTAAACTACCTTCAATCGTATAACCGCTAATAGTCACCTCGTCACCGCCAAGCTTGATAGGGTCTAATTCAAACGAGTTATCTTTACCTAGGTTTGAGCTGGCTTTCTTTTTAGCACTGGTTGACTCTGTCAATGTAACAGTAATGATGTCACCGACACGACGTGCTTTAATATCCGAGAAAATATTATTATTGTATTGTGGATTAAATAACGATCCCGTTACTTTCGCTTGTACTGGATTATCATCGGGTACAATCGGTGCATAATCAGGTGAGTCTTGCTGTGGGGTTTCGTTCACATCAGCTGGTTCTTCCACATCTTCGGTTTTGGTCGTGTCTGTATTTTTAGCGACCATGTCATCTTTTACTTTAACCAAAGACGAGCAACCAGCTAGCTGGATAAAAACAAACAAAGCAAGGATAAGATTACGCATTATATTTCTCGATGTTATGAATTAATGTTTAACGATTAACCGTTAAATTATAACTGTTGATTGGTATAACTTAACATTTCATCAACCGCTGAGATTACTTTTGAATTCATCTCATATACACGTTGGCTTTCAATCAGATTTACTAATTCTTCCGTCACGTTTACATTCGATGTTTCAATCGCACCTTGCACTAATTTACCCAGGCCTTCATTACTTGGAAGACCTTGTACCGGATCACCACTGGCACCCGTTTGAATATACATATTTTGTCCAATTGGCTGTAGACCACCTGGATTAACAAAGTCTGAAATATTAATCTGACCAACGGTTTGATTGTTTGTCTGACCCGGTAAACTTACCGAGACTTCACCATCTTCCGAAACGGTAACAGTTTGTGCATCTGCAGGTATTTGGATCTGCGGCTGTAATGGATAACCCGTGCCAGGTGTCACGATAATCCCTTCATCATTTAAAGTGAATTGACCGTTACGGGTATATGACGTAGTGCCATCCGGCATTTCAATTTCGAAAAAACCACGGCCACTGACCATTAAATCCAGCGAGTTATCAGTCGTTAACATATTACCTTGAGAATGATCTTTTTGGGTCGCAACAACCCGAGCACCCGAACCAACCATTAAGCCAGACGGTAGTTTGGTATTTTGCGATGATTGACCACCCGGTTGATTTACCGCTTGGTACAATAAATCTTCAAAGATAGCGCGCTCTTTCTTAAAACCAACCGTGCTGGCATTGGCTAAGTTATTTGAAATGGTTGAGATATTCGTTTGCTGTGCTTCTAAACCGGTTTTACTTATCCATAATGCAGGATTCATAACATTTCCTCGTCTAATTTATACTTTGTGTGGACTCATCAACGAACAATTAATTCACTCGTAATAGCGAATCTGATGCTTTGTCATTTTCTTCTGCTGTTTTCATCATTTTTATCTGCATTTCAAATTGACGTTGCAAATTAATCATTCCGGTGAGTTCACCAACAGCACTAACATTACTGGTTTCTAACGCGCCACCTGCTACTTGGACATTTAAATCAACGGCGGCTGGCATACCATCCGCTTGTCGAAACATGCCATCATAGCCTTTAACTAAATTTCGAACATCGGGATTAACCAGCTTTAATTGGTCAACTTCTTCCAAGGCATTTGCCGGAGCCCCCTGAGGACGAACCTCAATACGGCCATCGGCATGAATTTTTATTTGTTCAACGGGGACAGGGATCACGATAGGACCATTTTCACCAAGTACAGAACGACCTGACGATGTCAACAACTCGCCAGTCGGACTCATGTGCAGACTGCCGCTACGGGTATAACTTTCCTTATTCTTATCATCCAGCACACTTAACCAACCATCACCTTGGATCGCAACATCGAGTGCATTACCCGTTTGTTGTAGTCCTCCAGCAGTAAAATCCTGCCCCGGACTTTCGGTAATAGCAAATACACGGGTTGGTAGGCCTTCACCAAACGCTTGCATTGAACGCGCTTGTTCAAAATCAGCCTTAAAACCATGTGTATTCACATTGGCAATATTATTGGCACGAACAGCCAATGCATTCATATTTTCTTTGGCACCCGACATAGAGATATAAAGCATATTGTCCATTCGTCAATCCTCTGTCACTTTTTGTTGAAATCGTTAATTACCCGTCTAATCTCAGTAATAAAGCAATTAAAGTGCCAAAATTAAAAAGCCACCCTAAATAGGATGGCTTTTATCAAAAATTTATCTCTCGATAAATTATATGTCGAATAATTCCACTTGCTATATGGCTTACTCGTCCGTTACATTAACGGATCTGTAATACTGTATCTTGTAGTTTCGAGTTAACCTCTAATGTTCTTGAATTGGCTTGGTAGTTACGTTGTGCCGTAATTAAGTTAACAAGCTCACTGGTCAAGTTTACATTAGACTGTTCTAGTGCCGATGAATTAATCTTACCAAAGGTACCTGAGTTGGCTTCGCCAGCAATCGCAGCGCCCGAAAGTTGTGATGCACGCCAGCCCGTATCACCCGTCTGACTCAAGCCTTGTTCATTGGCAAACTTAGCCATCGCAATCATACCCAACTTGTCATTACGACCATTACTGTAGCTCGCCGCAACCATACCATCCGGGCCAATATCAATCCCCGTTAATCGACCCACAGTAGCCCCATCTTGCTCAAGCTTAGAAACTTCAAATGCAGACGCAAACTGAGTCGGGTTATTGATATTAAGTTTAATCGTCTGAGTGGTATCCGCACCGTTAGTTAAAATAGCGCCTAGTGGCAAGGTCTCTGCGATCGCAGGGAGTTGCTGTTGCAATAGTCCTGATGAATCAAATGTCATTCGCATCGCGGTCGGTTTTACTGGAGTTCCCGGAGCCGATGCAACAGCCTGACCACCAACAATATTAAGAGGTTGATCATCCACATAGTTAAACTCTAACCAAGAGTTTGCTGGTGCACCCGCAGAGCCATCTTTTACGTAATAAGTTGATAAGGTATGTGACTCACCTAACGAATCATAAATAGAAACAGACGTCGCAGAAGTATAGGTGCCACTGTCTGCGGGATCAAATTTCAATGGGTCTAATCCTGGTGATGTAGCCGGTAAATTCATCGTCATATCAACATTGCGCGTTGACTCTGGCACACCTGCTGTATCGGGGATTTGTAGCGGTTTGGTTGACGCCATACTCACCGCTTTTGGTGATCCATCGTCATTAACATCATAAACTTGCAGATAATTACCCGCTGAATTAGTCACAAAACTATTTGCATCAAGCTTAAAGGCACCTGCACGCGTATAATTACGGTCCATAGACTCAAGTCCATCAGACATAACGAAGAAACCATTACCGTTAATCGCCAAATCAAGTGAGTTATCGGTAAAGTTCAAACTACCTTGTTGGAACTGTTGTGCAACATGAGCCGTTGCCACACCGTTACCAACAGAGGTTTTTGCATTTGAGAAAATCGATGTTGCATAAACATCACCAAACTCGGCGCGAGACTCTTTAAAACCCGTGGTGTTAACGTTAGCAATATTATTTGCCGTTGTATTAAGGTCTTTCTGAGCAGCGTTAATCCCACTCAAGGCGATGTTAAATGACATAAGATGTCCTTATTCAATAAATTAGTAAGTTTTAGCTGCAACTTCTGTTGCTTCGCTCAGAGGAAGACTACCCATACCTTTCAAGTTCAGCATAATACCGTTACCTGTATTACCAATATTCACACTTTCGACATGCTGAAAACTTGATATTTTAAGGTCTTGTGCATTGCCGTCTATCGATGCAGATGCTTTTAAGCGGTAACTTCCTTCCGCCACTTTCTTGCCGTTCATGTCTGTACCATCCCAATTAAAGGCAATAGCACCACTTTTTTGTTCACCCATATCGAGCACTTTAACAACTTCACCAACTTGATTGGCAATTTGTAAACGCAAATTTGGTGCGCTCTGTGGTAATTCAATACGACCAGATACATCCTCACCTTCAGACAAAAATGCTGACGATGCTGGGGCCAATACTTTAGTACCGACCAGACTCGATGCCTGCAGCGCTTGGTTTGAGCTCATGATCGTATTTAGCTGCTCAAACTTGCTATCCATATTAGAAATACCATCAGCAGTAGTAAATGACGCCATTTGCGCCACCATGTCTGAGTTTTCTACCGGTTTGAACGGATCTTGATAAGCTAATTCTTGTGTAAGTAACGAGAAAAAGTCTTCTTGACCTAGCTCTTTGCGGGTAGTTTCTGCCGCTTGCTCTGCCGCATCTTTTTTTTCTGCTTTAAACTGACTGCTGAAGTCAGCTATATTATTACTGTTATTAATTGTCGTCACAGCCAAATACCCTCTATTAACCTTGACCTAACGTTAATGTCTTATTCAACATTTGTTTAGCAGAATCAGCTATTTGCACGTTAGTTTGGTATGAACGAGATGCACTAATCATGTTTGCCATCTCTTCCATTACGTTTACATTCGGACGATATACATAGCCATTTTCGTCAGCTAATGGATGATTTGGATTAAATTCATTAACTAATGGCGCATCACTTTCTACAATCCCTGCAACATTCACGCCAACTGCTTCATTTTGCGCAGCATTAGCTTGATCAAATTGAGCTTGGAAAATAGGATAACGCGCTTTATAGGTCTCACCGGCGCTACTACTCACACTATTCGCGTTAGCAAGATTACTCGCGGTTGTATTTAAACGAACCGATTGTGCACTCATTGCCGAACCGGCAACGTCAAAGACTCGAAATAAGCTCATAATTATTGTCCTTTAATTGCCTTGCGCATAGTTTGAATTTTACTGCTTAAAAATGACAGTGATGCCTGATATTCCATGCTATTTTGCATAAAACTCGCACGCTCAGTTTGTACATCAACTGTATTACCGTCACCAGTATCGGGTTGATTCGGAATTCTATATTGAACATCAGACGCCATACCTCTGCCGCCTGATATATGACGCTCACTAGTTTTTGATAAATTAAAACTACTGCCTTGGGTCGCACTAGCAAGTGCATCCTTAAAGCTTAAGTCTTTCGCTTTAAACCCTGGCGTGTCTGCATTAGCAATATTACTGGCTAATACCTCTGCACGACGCTCTCTTACGCCAACAGAATATTGGTGTATACCCAATGCATTATCAAAATTAATAGCCATGAACGCCTCCTATCACATTTATATCGTAATCAATCGCAGGATAATTACGATGATACAAATGATGAAAGCAACATATGTGCCAAAATAGGTAATTATAGAACTGCTTTATTTACTCTATAAATTAAAAATAAATAATAACTTTAAAATCAGCACCTTAATCTTATCTAAAGGTGGTTTTTATTAACATTGTAATTTAAAGGCATGAGAGGAAATACAGGAGGCTATCTAAAGATAAACTGTTAAATCAATTTTTTGACGGTTTATGGCGATCAATTATAGCCAATAAACGAACATCCATGTTCAAACAGTAACCGTCATAAAATAAGCTATTTTAATCTATATACGATCCCTGGATTACAACGGACCATTTCAAACTTATCCGTTAACCCAGTCAAGGATTCTGATGCGCCTAAGAATAGGTACCCACCCGGCTTTAATGATCCTGCAAATTGATTAAGGATCTGACTTTTAATCTTTGGGGAAAAGTAAATCAGTACATTACGACAAAAAATAATATCGAACTTACCGAGCAAAGCATAGCTTTCCAATAAATTTATTTCACGAAATGTCGTTAACTGCTGCACGTCACGATTCACCTGCATTTTATCATCAGGTAGTGTCGTAAAAAACTGACGCTTACGTTCAGGAGACAAACCACGACCAAGCGCTAAGCGGTCATATACCCCCTCCTTACAGTGCTGAATCATTGTCGGTGATATATCCGTACCAATAATTTGCACATTAGGTTTAACTAAACGTTTGAGCTTTTCTTGTGTTTCAATCGCTGACATGGCAATCGAAAATGGTTCTTGTCCAGATGAAGAGGCGGCAGACCAGATCTTAATTGGCTGACCTTTATTAATAAATTCAGGTAAGATCTGAGCCTGTAAATACTCAAACGGGTAAACATCACGAAACCACAACGTTTCATTAGTGGTCATCGCATCAATAACATCATTACGTAAATCACGCGCTAACATAGTCATCGATTTTTGTACTAGCTCAGTTAAACTGGTCATTTTATGCTTTGCCAATAGTGGCAATAAGCGACTTTTAACTAAATATTGTTTATTTTGCCCTAATACAATACCGCACTGAATTTCAAGAAATTCACTAAAACGGGTATAAACTTCATTTGACAATGTTTGCACTATTTTTTACTCAACTTTCTATATGAAAATACATTTATTCAATACAACTATTCCCTAGCTAGGGTCTGCTGCTTTTAATGCTTTTAAAACCGCACCCGCAAGTTCATCTGGATTAAATTTTGCGATAAAATCGTTTGCGCCAACTTTAGTTACCATCGCCTGATTAAACACACCACTTAACGACGTATGTAAAATAATATATAAACCATTCAATGACTGATCATTTCTCACTTCTGCAGTAAGTGTATAACCATCCATTTCTGGCATCTCAATATCTGAGATCATCAACGCGATTTGGTCGGTAATTGGGCCATTGGCAGCCATTTCACGAAGTTTATTTAACCCGTCTCGACCATCTTTAGCTAATACAATCTTAAAGCCAAGGTCAGAGACTGCCTTCTTAATCTGATTACGTGCAACACTTGAATCATCTACAACAAGAATCACTTTCTCTATTTCTTTCGTATCAATTTCTGTTGCCGTTTCAAGTATTCCTTCACTAACTTCCATTTTCACTGGCGCCACTTCATGCAGGATTTTCTCCACATCTAAGACTTCAACGAGTTCTTTATCAACTTCTGTCACAGCCGTTAAATAGCTAAATCGACCTGTACCTTTTGGCGGTGGTAAAATAGCTTCCCAGTTAATGTTGATAATACGTTCAACACTCGAGACTAAAAAGCCCTGTACTGAACGATTATATTCAGAAATAATGATGAATGCCTTACTTAGATCCTCAATTGGACGACCACCCGTGGCTAAGCTTAAATCAATCACAGAGATCGTTTTTCCACGTATATGGGCAACGCCACGCACTACACGATGAAGCTTAGGCAGAGTCGTTAATGGCGGACATTGTAATACTTCTTTTACTTTAAATACATTGATACCAAAACGCTGTCGCCCGTTTAAACGGAACATAAGTAATTCTAGACGGTTTTGTCCGACCAACTGTGTCCGTTGATTGACCGTATCGAGTAATCCTGCCATTATTCATCCTTAGGTAAATGTTGCTTATTTTCAACATGGCTTAAATATTGCTTACCACTGTATTATTCATTTATATTTGTTGTTTACAGTATAAAACAGTCAAAAGTTTGGCTCTTAAATCACTTTATACGTAACCGTTAATCTTATATCGGCTTAGAAACCTAAATGCTTAAATATATTTTTTCATTGTTGTTTTTCTATTGTTTCAGTTTGGTGAGTTATTTACCACTTGCGAACGCAACAGATCAACATCATGTTATTGAAGAGTTTGCAGAATCTTTTATCAAAGCGCAACTACCTAGCTCTCAGAATGAACGAGTAAGTATAGAAGTAACAAAAATTGACCGCAGAATAACAGTAACTCAGTGTGAAGGTAATATGTCTGCAGAGTTAGTTGGTAATAAAAGCTTACAACGCTCCGCGACAGTAAGAATACGTTGCAAGAGTGCTGATAGCTGGCAACTCTACGTACCAATAAAGATTATTCGACTAGTACCCGTGGTGGTTAGCAGTCGACCTTTATCAAAAGGTAGCCGATTAACGAAAAACAATACTAAAATAGAATATATGAACCGTTTATTATTACGCTCAGGTTATATTTCGGATTTGACTTTTGTTAATAGAGCACGCTTAAAGAGACCACTCTCGGCTGAACAAATGATCTCAACACGAGATATATGTCTTGTGTGTAAAGGTGAAAGCGTTACAATTACCAGTTCAGTGGGCAATCTAACCGTGAAAACTGATGGTGTAGCATTGGCTAACGGTATTTTGGGTGAAAAAATCAAGGTGCGTAATAGTAAATCGAAACGAACTGTTTCGGGTATTGTCCAAGCAGCAGGTATTATCCAAATAAACTATTAAATTTTGCTAAAGTTTTATTGTCATAAGTCGATAATCTTTTAGTACACCTGTTTACAATTCAATAGGTAGGAAAATGGCCATAAATTTAACCAATTTAAATAACCGTAGTCTCCAGCTAGATCAAGCAAGAAGTGCGCAGCAGAAAACCAGTGTTCAAAATGGTAATCCGGCTCAAACTTCACCGCAACGTATAGCACAAGGCGACTCTGTTAACATTACATCACAAGCCAAAAGTTTGACCGCTATGGAACATGATTTAGCTCAAGGTACACCTGTTAACACATCGAAAGTCGAAAGTTTGAAAAAGGCCATTGCTGATGGTAGCTATCAAGTTGATGCGAATAAATTAGCAAAGAATATGTCTAACTTCGAATCTTTACTTGCATAACCGAGTACCGTAACAGAGATGACAATAAAAGCATTGCCCGAATTACTCGTTTTACAGGTATCTTATGTGGAACAATTACTGGCTCTACTGACAGCTGAAAAATCAGCGTTAGAGTCACGCGACGTCACGGCACTAGAAAAGCTCAGTCAAGATAAGCAACAAAAAATAACCCAAATTGCCGAACTCGATGTCAAAATCAACCAGCACCCTGATGTTGCAGAATTACTCTCTACCTACCTATCTCAAAAACAACAAATTGAAACCGAACTCACTCAATGCCAAGAATTGAATGACGTTAACGGTAAGTTGATTGAACTCAATCTGCGTAATAGTAAACGACTCACCGATACCATCGTCCGTAGTCGCTCACGTAATAATATTACCTATGATAAGTTAGGCCGTACTCGCGGATCATCTTCGAGCCTAGGTTTAACATTCAAATCCTGAACCAGCGCCTTACTGATAGAATTGCTCTAACACCCTTACTGTTATATTTGAGTTAACAAACCGTCACATTAATCGCTAAACCGCCTTTCGATGTCTCTTTATATTTATTTTTCATATCATCCCCTGTGGCTTTCATTGTTTTAATCACCTGATCAAGCGATACCTTATGGTCTCCAGCTCCCATACGCGCCATACGTGACGCATTAATCGCTTTCACCGCACCAATGGCATTACGTTCAATACAAGGAATCTGAACCAAACCAGCAATCGGATCACAAGTCAGCCCCAAGTTATGCTCCATGCCGATTTCGGCGGCGTGCTCGACTTGCTCTAATGTCCCGCCTCTTATTGCCGTCAAGCCTGCAGCGGCCATAGAGCAAGCAACACCGACCTCGCCCTGACACCCTACTTCAGCGCCAGAAATAGAGGCATTTTTCTTATATAAAGTCCCAATTGCTGCACAGGTTAATAGGTAAATTTTTATTTTATCTTCTGTTAACGGGCTAACGAACTGATCATAAAAATACATCACCGCAGGAATAATACCGGCAGCACCATTGGTCGGCGCCGTAACAACACGTCCACCAGCCGCATTTTCTTCATTCACGGCCATCGCATACATATTAACAAAGTCCATGCCGTGAAACGTATCATCTTTGGCATCTGGCGCCTGTAATCGCTGGTATAACCCAGGTGCACGACGGCGAACCTTTAAACCACCGGGTAAAATTCCTTCATTACGACAACCTCTATGGATACAATCAACCATGATGCTATGCAACTGTAATAGCTTTTTGTTGATGACATCATCGGGATTTAATTGACGCTCATTTTCATACATCAGCTTGGCAATAGATAACCCGTGTAATCGACAAATAGTGAGGAGTTCATCAGCACTATCAAATTTATATTTTGGCGGTATCTTGGCATTCACTTCCAATGGCTGTTCGATGTGATCATGGTCAAGAATAAAACCACCACCAATTGAATAATACGTCTTACTCAATACAATATTATCTTGGCTTAAAGCTGTTATCGTCATCCCATTACTGTGATAAGACAAGGTTTTACGCTGGTGCAGTATGATGTTTTCAGCACGCGTAAAAGGCACAAATCCAATCTCGTTCAAGTCAATGCCTTGCTGTGCCTCTATTTTCGTTAATATTGCGGGCACCAGCTCAGAGTCGATCTTGTCTGGTTCATAACCTGCTAACCCCAAAATAACCGCGACATCACTGCCATGACCAACACCCGTCTGTCCTAACGAACCAAAGAGTGCAGCGTTAATACCTAAAATAGGTTCACTATTATCGAGTACTTTAAGCTGTTGTAAGAAATCAAATGCTGCGCGCATAGGACCTACAGTGTGTGAGCTCGATGGCCCAATACCAATACTAAACATATCAAAGGTACTGATCATAAAATACTCCCTGATTAATGAATATTACTTACTGTAGGTATAGCACATGATTGTTTGTGCAATTTTATTACTATTTTGAAAACATATTACGACTATAACTAGTTATAAACCTACATAGATCTTGCTTGTAAATTCGTCATTATCACGATGTTTATGCTGTTTAAGCTACTTTAACCATAATAAAGTCACAAAAATCTGTGGAACGATGCTAAACATAAGTAAAAAATGTAATAATAGTTCGACTTACTTCATATTTTTTACATAATTCACGTAATAAATATCCATCAAGGCTTATAATGCTGCTATAGATTCGCATTTACCTTCATTACTTTATCATGCGCCCATTGCGGAGCTTGCCAGGGAAATATCATGAGTATGCTCGAAAAAATAATCCAAAATTTAGAAATATTCAGTAAGTCTGAAAAAAAGGTTGCTGATGTTATTCTAGAATCTCCGCAATCAGCTATTCATTCAAGTATTGCGACACTTGCCAAAGTTGCAGATGTAAGTGAACCGACAGTTAACCGTTTTTGCCGTCGTCTAGATACCAAAGGTTACCCTGATTTTAAATTACATTTAGCACAAAGTTTGGCTAACGGTACCCCGTACGTAAACAGAAACGTAGAAGCAAACGATGGTCCTGAGGTTTACACGCAAAAGATCTTTGAAACGACTATCGCTCACTTAGACTCAGCAAAAAACAGCTTAGATCCAGAAGTGATTAATAAAGCGGTTGATCTACTTATTCAATCGAAACAAATTTCATTCTTTGGCTTAGGTGCTTCTGCATCGGTTGCCCGTGACGCTGAAAATAAATTCTTCCGTTTCAACGTACCCGTCATTTGTTTTGATGACATTATGATGCAACGCATGAGTGTAATTAACAGTACTGAAGACTCGGTAGTGGTATTGTTCTCACATACAGGCCGTACTAAAAGTATGGTTGATGTGGCGAAACTCGCACGTGAAAATGATGCAATCGTGATTGGTATCACTGCTCAGGACTCACCGCTAGCAGAATACTCTAATCTGGTTATTTCACTTGATGTAATGGAAGATACGGACGTATATATGCCAATGGCATCACGTGTCGCGCAATTGGTACTGGTTGATGTACTGGCGACAGGTTTCACATTACGTCGCGGTGAAAAGTTCAGAGAGAACTTGAAGAAAGTAAAATCCGCAATCAAGGATTCACGCTTTAACAAAATAGATTAATCTCAAAATGGCCGCTGATATGTGGCCATTTTTATTTCCCCTATCACTTTTTTACTTATTTTTGTCACCAAACGGTAATCAAGCCTTTGCATACTAATACGATTTAAGATCACCTTTTGTCTGACAGTATTTAAATAACATACTTTAAAATATCATCTCATTATTCATATGGAGTCATTATGTTACGTCGTACTAAAATTGTAACCACCTTAGGTCCAGCAACAGATCGCGATAATAATCTAGAAAAAATTATTCTTGCTGGTGCCAATATGGTACGTATGAACTTTTCTCACGGTAACGCCGAAGACCATATCAAGCGTGCCGAAGACGTTCGTGAAATTGCTAAAAAACACAATAAACACGTGGCTATTTTAGGTGACTTACAAGGTCCTAAGATCCGCGTATCTAAATTTACAGATGGAAAAATCCAATTAAACCTAGGTGATAAATTCTGCTTAGATGCCACATTTGATAAAACGGCAGGTAATAACGAATGCGTTAGTATCGATTATCCAGAGCTAGCAAATGATGTTTTCGCGGGTGATGTTCTGCTACTTGACGATGGCCGTGTGCAATTAAAAGTAACCGACATTAAAGGTCAGCAGATCCACACAGAAGTAACTGTAGCGGGCCCATTATCAAATAACAAAGGTATCAACAAGCAAGGTGGTGGTTTGTCTGCTGAGGCGCTTACTGACAAAGATAAAGCAGATATTCTTACCGCAGCTAAAATTGACGTCGACTTTATTGCGGTTTCTTTCCCGCGTAACGGCAATGATATCAATTATGCGCGTGAACTTGTTCGTGCTGCTGGCTCTAATGCTAAAATCTGCGCCAAAGTTGAGCGTGCAGAGACTGTAGCAACAAAAGAAAGCATGATAGATATCATTCTAGCATCTGACGCAATTATGGTTGCACGTGGCGATCTAGGCGTTGAAATTGGTGATGCTGCACTTGTGGGTGTACAAAAATCACTGATCCACTTATCACGTAAATATAACCGTGTCGTGATCACCGCAACACAAATGATGGAATCAATGATCAATAGCCCAATGCCAACACGTGCAGAAGTGATGGACGTGGCAAATGCGGTTCTTGATGGTACGGATGCGGTCATGCTATCTGCAGAAACAGCAGCCGGTGACTTCCCTGTAGAAACAGTGAAAGCAATGGCAGAAGTATGTTTAGGTGCAGAAACACACCCAAGCATGAATGTCTCAAACCACCGTATCGAGTATACATTCGATTCAATTGAAGAAACCATTGCGATGTCGACGATGTATGCGGCGAATCACTTAAAAGGTGTAAAGGCTATTGTTGCATTGAGTGAGTCAGGTACTACGCCATTATTGATGTCACGTATTAGCTCAGGCTTACCGATCTTCTGCTTGTCTCCACATCAAAAAACATTGAATGCAACAGCCCTTTACCGTGGTGTAACCCCACTACTATTTAACACGGAAGGCTTATCTCAGGAACAAATCATAGAAGGTACTTACGCGGTACTTAAAGAAACAGGTCAAGTGCAACCTGGTGATATTATCTTGTTCACATTAGGCGATAAAATGGATACTGTTGGTTCAACCAACACCAGTAAAATCCTAAAAATAAAATAACGGTATTCCTGTACTCAATGAGTCCAGCACTAATAAAAGGTTAAGCGTCGTTTTATAATAATGCTTAACCTTGTAGAAAATAATACAGACATAAAAAAACCGAGACTACTATATAAGATAGCAGTCTCGGTTTTTTTTTCATGAGTGGCGCAGTTAAAACTTAAGCTACTTTATCGTCTTTTATTACTTTTGAAATACCCGCAAACTCTTCTGGAGTGAATGAGTCAACGTTAATCGCAGCAAAACGTAGTTTATCAGCAGCAAGTAGTTCGTCTGCTTCAACTTGTGTAATGATACCTTTTTCAACAGCAAGTGGCGCTGCAACGTTTGCAGCTAACTTACGCGGTATTGTACCTTTAGATGCAGCAATTGCGATTTTCTTCTCGATAGGCTGAACTTTGTACATCGCTTGGAACGCAGCTTCCATATCGAACATTGCCGTGTTTGCATCTTTCTCGTCACCAACATAACAAAGGTGTGTTAGACGGTCACGCGCTTCGCTTGGTTTAAGCAGTACTTCACAAATTTCTTTTGCAATATCATCAGCAGGCATTTTGTAGCTGATGCCGAATGGGAATACCACAACTTTAAGTGTATTAGCAATCGCTTTGTTACCGAAGTTTTGGAAGAAACCAGAAAATGCTTTACCAATTTCAAACAAGTTACGTTCGATAGCCCAAGACAGCATAGGTAAATCTTCAGCTTGACGACCTTGCTCTTCAAAATGTTTCAAGGTTGCAGATGCAAGGTACAAGTTACTTAGTACATCACCCAAACGTGCAGAAATCATTTCACGACGTTTCAAGTCACCACCAAGCACAAGCATAGATACGTCAGCACACAATGCTAATGCTTTACTCATACGCGTAAGTTGCTTGTAGTATTTCTTCGTTGGACCCGATACAGGCGCAGAATTTAACATGCCGCCAGTCAGACCTTGGCCTAATGCACCAAAGAAGTTTTTCGTACCAAAGGCAATATGCTTAAACAATAATTCATCAAATTGCGCTAATGCTTCTTTTTCATTTGGATTTGCAGCCGCTTGTAATTCACCGAGTACATATGGATGACAACGTGTTGCACCTTGACCGAAGATCATTAGGTTACGCGTAAGGATATTTGCACCCTCAACCGTAATCGCTACCGGAATACCCCAATAAGCGCTGGCTAAATAGTTCTTAGGACCACACTGAATACCGCTACCAGCTTGTATATCAAGTGCATCATCAATAACAGTACGCGCCATTTCAGTCATGTGGTATTTAGAGATTGCCGTAACAATCGCAGGACTTTGACCGAGATCTAGTGCACCAGTTGTAAATTTACGCGCTGCTTCAAGTTGGTAAGTTAGTCCACCAATACGAGCAAGCGACTCTTGCACACCTTCAAATTTACCAATTGATAAACCAAACTGTTTACGTACATATGAGTAAGCACCCGTCATACGCGCAGTTAAATGGCCACAAGCACTGCCTAGAGCGGGTAAAGAAATACCACGACCAGCAGATAGACATTCAACCAACATACGCCAGCCTTTACCAACCATTGGTGCGCCACCAATAACCCAATCCATAGGAATGAATACATCGTCACCATAAGTGGTACCATTCATGAATGCCAGACCCATTGGGAAGTGACGGTCGCCAATTTCAACACCTTCGTGTGACGTTGGGATTAATGCACATGTAATACCGATATCAACGTTGTCACCCAGTAGACCATCAGGATCTTGCAGTTTAAATGCCAGACCAAGTACAGTTGCAACAGGTGCTAACGTAATATAACGCTTACTCCACGATACGCGGATACCAAGCGTTTCTTTACCTTCAAATTCTTCTTTAACTACGCGACCCATATCTGGAATACCACCAGCATCAGAGCCAGCTTCAGGACCAGTCAGTGCGAAACATGGTACTTCAGTACCGTTTGCTAGACCTGGTAACCAACGATCTTTTTCTGCTTGTGTACCGTAATGTGCAAGTAATTCGCCCGGACCTAATGAGTTAGGAACCATTACTGTTACAGCCGTAGATAAACTACGTGTAGCAATCGTTGTTACAATCGTTGAGTTAGCGTAAGACGAGAATGCTTTACCGCCGTATTCTGTTGGAATGATAAGCGCAAAGAAGCCGTTTGATTTAATGAAATCCCAAACTGGTTTTGGTAAATCACGATCTTCATGAACGATTTTATAATCATCCAGCATCGACATTAGTGTTTTAAGTTCGTTATCAATGAAGCTTTGCTCATCTTTAGTTAACTTAGGCGTTGGGTAGCTAAGCATTTTATTCCAATCAGGATTACCTGCGAATAAATCACCATCCCACCACACACTACCAGATTCCATTGCTTCCTGCTCTGTTTGTGAAAGCGGAGGCAAGATGCTCTTAAACACTTTAAATAATGGTGCTGTGATATTATTCTTTCTAAACTCACTCATTGCGCTCATAACGATTTCCTTTTGTTTCACTATTTTGATGCTGTATTTACAACTTTGGATTTGAATTCACAACATCCAAATAGCTAAATTGCATCTACATGCTTGTAGTTTCTGTTGAGGTATTCATTCCAGATGCCAAATAAGGGATCACTTTACGAATTAGTCCCTCGACATCAATATCTTGATTAAAATCTGCTTTCGCAATATCCATCAATGCGCCACTTGAGCCCATCGTAAATACTGCTGTACCCAAGGTAAAATGTAATCGCCAAAAGAGTTCTTGCGATGACAACGCTGGGTTCGCTTTCAATAAAGCCTTAGTTATGTTGGCTAAGACTTCACCGTAATGCGTTGTGGTGTACCAACGTAAATGCCCTTGCTCATCAGTATAACTTCGACCAAGCAACTGCATAAAAATCACGGTACCATTTTTACTTTGTTGTTCTAACGCTAATAGCGGATCAACAAAACTGTTAAACACATCTAACAACGATGGTTTTTCAGCTTGTGCACATAAGGCCGTTAACTTCTCATTTAGCAGGGGCATGAAGAGTTCGAGATGTCGGGCGATAACCGCCTGAATCAATTCTTTCTTAGAACCAAAATGATAATTAACCGATGCCAAATTCACACTTGCTCGTGTAGTTATCAAGCGTAAAGAAGTATCTGAAAACCCATGTTCAGCGAACAAACTTTCGGCTGCATCGAGAATGCGAGTTTTTGTATCCAACTTACTAACCATAATTAACCCTTTTTAAACGAACGTTTTAAAATTACGTTCTGACGGACTAAATGTCAATACAATGTAAACAAATGTTTGAAACAAATGTATTGAACTTGTCCTAGTTCGCATTTTTCTACGTATACAAAATTAAAAATACTCACTAGTGGGTAGCTACAGTGAGGGTTTTAAAGATAAACACGAGCGCCGATATTTATCTTCTATCCCCTAAAAATAGCACACTTAAAATGAATAAAGCGCCAACCTAAGTTGCCGCTTTATGCATATTCAAACAATTTTTAAAACACTAATGCGTTATTTTCGTGTTATTCATTAAGTTTTATTTTCCAGATAGCTGGACCTTCGACATGTGCAGATACACCATTGGTATCCACTGCAACTGTCATCGGCATATCAACAACATCAAATTCGTAAATCGCTTCCATACCTAAGTCTTCAAACGCGACAACACGTGACTTCTTAATCGCTTTTGATACTAGGTACGCAGCGCCACCAACAGCCATCAGATAAACGGCTTTATGCTTCTTGATACTTTCAACAGTTGCAGGACCACGTTCTGATTTACCGATCATGCCTAATAAACCCGTCTGTTCTAACATAGTATCGGTAAACTTATCCATACGTGTTGCAGTTGTTGGACCAGCAGGACCGACGACTTCATCACCCACAGCGTCAACTGGACCAACGTAATAGATAAATCGGTTAGTAAAGTCTACCCCTTCTGGCAAGCCTTCACCTTTATCTAACATGTCTTTAATACGTTTATGCGCCGCATCACGACCTGTTAAGATCTTACCTGATAATAGAACCGTTTCGCCGGTTTTCCATTCGAGTACTGACTCAGGTTTGATATCATTAACATTAACACGACGAACGCTATCGCTTACTTCCCAAGTCACTTCAGGCCAATCTTCTAATTTAGGTACATGCAATTCTGCAGGACCAGAACCATCAAGGATAAAGTGAGTATGGCGTGTCGCTGCACAGTTCGGGATCATAACGACAGGTTTTGATGCTGCATGAGTTGGGCAAGATTTAATTTTAATATCCAATACCGTCGCCATTCCGCCTAAACCTTGCGCGCCGATACCGAGTTTATTTACACGGTCAAAAATGTCTAAACGCATTTTTTCATCCGTTGTTTCCGCACCTCGCGCCATCAACTCGTGGATATCAACCGGTTCCATTAATGATTCTTTAGCCATGACTGCCGCTTTTTCAGCAGTACCACCAATGCCTATACCTAACATACCCGGTGGACACCAACCAGCGCCCATCGTAGGTACAGTTTTTTCAACCCAAGCTGCAACGTCATCAGACGGGTTTAACATCACCATCTTACTTTTGTTTTCAGAACCGCCGCCTTTCGCTGCGATCATCACTTCAACTTTCGCGCCAGGTACCATTTCGACATGCACTACGCCTGGTGTATTATCTTTGGTATTTTTACGTGCGCCAGCAGGATCAGCGACAATTGAAGCGCGGAGTGGGTTACCTTCAAATCCATAACCACGACGAATCCCTTCATCAACCATTTCTTGCACTGTTTGATCCGTTTCCCACTGCACATTCATGCCGATTTTAACGAAACAGGTCACAATGCCAGTATCTTGACAAATTGGACGCTTACCTTCCGCTGACATACGTGAATTAATGAGGATTTGTGCAATCGCATCTTTAGCGGCTTGGCTTTCTTCTGCGTTGTAGGCTTTTTCCATTGCTTGGATAAAATCAAGCGGATGGTAATATGAAATGTATTGTAGCGAATCTGCAATACTGTCGATAAAGTCCGCTTTACGGATAACTGTACTCATGGTCAACTCCCTTTTGCTTACTCACTGTGCTAACTAATTATTATATTTATCATATTCAAAGCCATGGATCGGCCTCAAAATAGCTAGCAATAAGATATCTAGTTCTAATTTTGCCTCTATCATACCTTTGCTGATCACTTCTCTCCACTAAAAACTATGCTTAATCTATACGAAATAACAACAGCCGCACAACTTTATAGCAACACAGAATTCAGTTTATATCACCTTAGAGCCAAGATTAATCAGGCGATTTATGATAATCTGCGCGCATCAAAATTGAGGGATATGCTGTACCGATGAAAACACTTGTAATAAAACCAATCGCCTTTCCTAGCAATGGCATTCACTCACTTTTTTCCCCGCTAAGTACCGCCCCTTGGTCAATTTTACTCGAGTCAGGTTCTGTAGATCACATTGATAGTCGTTTCCACATTATTGTGGCGGATCCGATTGCCACCCTAGTCACAGAAGGTACCCAAACAACCATTACTCAGGCCAGTGGTAAAACCGTCACCACCGACGATTCATTTTCAGTATTACAAACCCTAAACCAGCAACTTATTGGCGACATAGCCCCGCATAAACTGGATGTTGATTTACCTTTCATTGCCGGTGCGCTGGGTTATTTTGGTTATGACTTAGGCCGAAATATTGAGAAAATTGACAACCTTGCTAATGACGATCTGAACTTCCCAGATATGGCGGTTGGTTTATATGATTGGGCGATTGTCGTTGATATAAAGCAGCAACAGGCATGGCAAATACAATTTAGTGACAATGCTGAGCAGGCTTGGCAAGATCGTTATGATTGGTTAGTGCAACAAGGTGTAGGTAAACAATTATCAGCCAAAACAACTGCAACAACGTTTGAATTAAAAAACAGCTGGTCCTCTAATATGTCAGAGCAGGCTTACCATCAAAAATTTGATCAAATCCAGCAATATCTACGATCGGGTGATTGTTATCAAATTAATTTAGCCCAACGCTTTAACAATCAATATCAAGGCGATGAATGGCAAGCATACTGCACCTTAAGTCAGCATAATAAAGCCCCCTTCTCGGCATTTATGCGCCTCGAAGATAAAGCGATATTGTCTATTTCGCCAGAGCGTTTTATTCAAGTTAAAGATACGCAGATTGAGACAAAACCAATTAAAGGCACCCGCCCACGCAGCCAAGACCCGAGCATTGATCATGCAAACGCACTGGCATTGCAAAGTGCAGAGAAAGACCGTGCTGAAAATTTAATGATTGTCGACTTATTACGTAATGATATTGGTAAAATTGCGGTACCAGGTTCGGTCCGAGTTCCTAAATTATTTGATGTCGAGAGTTTTCCCGCAGTCCATCATTTAGTAAGCACGGTCATCGGTCAGATGCCCGCAGACAAACAACCAAGTGAATTATTACGTGCGTGTTTCCCTGGTGGCTCAATCACTGGCGCGCCAAAAATAAGAGCAATGCAAATTATTGAAGAGTTAGAACCCCATCGCCGTTCATTGTATTGCGGTAGCATCGGTTATTTATCGGCACATGGGCATATGGATACCAGTATTACTATCCGCACTCTATTGTGTGATAGCGGTGAGATATATTGTTGGGCTGGCGGTGGTATTGTCGCAGACTCGGTAGGCGAAGAGGAATATCAAGAAACATTCGATAAATTAGCGAAAATATTACCTATACTTTAAATGAGGTATCCAGTATTTTAGTTAATGAACATAATAAATCAGTGAATAAACTAAAATACTTATTTCAAGATTATAGTACTTCATTTCAACTTAATGAGTTGCAAGGACGCGTATGGATATTAATTCTTTAACTTCACGCTTTGTACTGTCGCCTAGCAGTAAATCGGTGAGTAAATTATCCAAAATGTTTACGCCTGCGGCCGTGCTATTTCCTATTGTCGAACGAGAGCAAGAACTAAATCTAATTCTAACTCGTCGTGCGTCACATCTGCGCCACCACAGTGGTCAAATAGCGCTGCCAGGCGGTAAAACAGAAAAAACAGATAGTTCATCCATCGCCACCGCATTACGTGAAACCCATGAAGAAATTGGTATTCCAGCCAATAAAATTACTGTTTTGGGAACACTGCCTAGTCGACCAACGATTAGTCTCTATTATGTCACCCCTGTCGTTGCCTTGATCGACAGTGATTACCAATCCAGGATTGACCCCAATGAAGTCGATGAAATTTTTGAAGTGCCGTTATCTTTCCTGCTCGATGATGACAATCACATTATCGAAAAGAGTTTATTTAAAGGTAAGTACCGTGAAGTGACTTTTATGCCTTGGGGTAAATATCCGATATGGGGAACAACAGCGGCGATAATTAAAGATTTTTCGAAACACATTCGTTCGAATTAAACGTTAAAACCACGCCGTTAAGCGTGATCCTAATTAAAAACTATAGCCAAGTCCGAGGTTCTGAAACAACATCAACTAACGCTTGTTGCGCTTCATTCTGCGGCTCTAGATCATCATAGTGCCAACTGGCAAGCGGAGGCATAGACATCAAAATAGACTTCGTTCTCCCCTTGCTTTGCAGACCAAAAATAGTGCCACGGTCAACAATCAAATTAAATTCCGCATAACGGGTGCGACGGAACAATTGGAACTCGCGTTCTTGCTCTGTATACGGCTGATTTTTGCGTTTAGCAATAATTGGCGCATAAGCTTGTGTATAACCCTTAGCAACAGATTCAATAAAGCTTAAACTTTTCTCAATGTCCCACTGATTCAGGTCATCATAAATAATACCACCAATACCACGATATTCTTCACGGTGTGGCATATAGAAATATTCATCTGCATCTTGTTTGAACTGTGGGTACAGCTCATCACCAAATGGAGCAACAGCATCACGCGCCACGGTATGAAAATGACGAGCGTCATCTGCGTACAAATGAATTGGCGTTAGATCAAAACCACCTCCCAACCACCAGTGCTGTTGACCGTCATTATCTGTCACCATAAACATGCGTACATTGGCGTGACTTGTCGGTGCATGCGGGTTACGTGGATGAACCACTACCGACACGCCCATCGCTTGATATGACATACCGGTAAATTGTGGACGTTTAGCCGATGCAGCCGCCGGTAATTTATCACCGCTTACCATCGAAAAGTTTACACCCGCGCTTTCATATACTTCACCGTCGCGTAATACACAACTAGTGCCCAGACCAAGATGACTAGTCCAATGATCAGCGATAAACTCGCCGTTGGTTTCTTCAGCCTGAAAAGCCGTGATAATTGATTGTTGGATATTACGAAAAAATGATTCTAGGTCATTAATACTAACTGACATAACTACCTTGCTTATCACTTAAACAGCAAACATTGAGGCCGAATGCTATCTAAAAAGATGATTAATAAAAATACACTCACACAGATGAGTATGAAAAGAAATCAAACTGCTTTAGCTTAAGGTTCACCCCTCAGCCAAAGCAATTGGAAATATTATGCAGAGATCTCAGCGTAGAGATCGCAAAATTGCAGTGTCACTTTATGCTTAGGCGCACAATTGATCAAGGGCTGAGAAATATTATGTGATTCTTTTACTTTCACGGAGCTGTGAATCAGGGTATTTAAAATCGGTAAATTTTCCGATCTTAATTCTGCAACCAGTTTTTTTGGTAAACTAGCTTGCCCTTGGTACTGGTTAACCACAATCCCTTCTACCCGTAATTTATCATTATGATCTTGTCGTGTTTCTTCTATATTGGCTAATAAACTATATAAACCACGACGTGAGAAATCATCACAATCGAAGGGAATTAAACAAGTATCCGCGGCAATCAAGGCCGACAAACTATAAAAGTTAAATGCTGGCGGAGTATCGATATAAATTTCATCGTAATCACGCCTTAATTTCACCATAGCATCACGCAATTTATAGATTTTATGGCGTTGTTCTAATTTAACAATCAATTCACCAAGCAATTCTGACGCTGGCATAATGGCAAGATTAGGAAATGCCGTCTGCACGATAAAGTCATGATAAGGTCGCCCTTTCATAATAATATTTAATGTCTGCTCAAAAAACTCAGCAGCACTAAAATCAACCTTATAATCATTTCCTAATAAATAGGCACTGGTATTACATTGACTATCTAAATCAATAATAAGCGTACGCTTACCTTCTGATGCTGCGATAGCAGCCAAATTACTACAGATCGTAGATTTACCTACGCCACCTTTTTGATTAAAAACAACACGGATCACGAGACACTCCCTTCTCTAATAATTATTTAATAGTTTAACTCTCTAACGTTGATTTACAGACTATCGACTCGACCTGATGTAACAGCAATAACTTCGCAAGTTCTTCTGGTGGTTCGATATCAGTAAATAGTTTATTAACTTGATTCACATTACCAATGTTAACCATAGCATTACGACCGAATTTTGTGTGATCAACAGGTAAAAATACCTCTTGTGAACATTCGATGATAGCTTGTGTCACGCGCACTTCTTGATAATCGAAGTCGAGTAATGAACCATCCATATCTAAACCACTGATAGTCACAATACCGAAATCCATTCTAAATTGCTTAATAAAGTCGACAGTTGCTTCACCAACAACACCTGCGTCTTTGTTACGCACTTCACCACCAGCCACAATCACTCTAAAATCAGGTTTCTGCATCAAAATCGTCGCAACATTCAGGTTGTTGGTAACAATTCGTAAATTAGTATGGGTAAGTAATGCGTGCGCTAAGGCTTCCGATGTGGTACCGATATCAATAAATAACGATGAACCATCAGGAATTCGCTCCGCCATCGCTTGTGCTATTTTCATTTTACCTTTAGCTGTTTTTTGTTTACGGTTAACGTATGAATCATTAACCACACTGCTTTCTAATAATGAAGCACCACCATGATGACGGCGAACCAAGTTTCTTTCAGCTAATTCATTTAAATCTCGGCGGATTGTTTGAGGGCTGACTGAAAAATGTTCAACTAAGACTTCAGTACTGACAAACCCTTCTTCTTTAACCAGCGAAATTATTTTTTGATGACGTGTATTTTGTCTCACATCTTTCTCCCTGCTACCCCTAATGTAATTATCGAAAGGGAGTTAAAATTTACACTTAGTTTATATCATATTTACACCCGTAAACCTGAAAAATAGCGTCAATAAACAAAGTTTAACCTCATTTTGAGATATACTAATGGCAGAACATCAATAATTGCAAGTTGCCATCAACAAGTTCAACATTGCAAGCAACCTCTATATTCAAGTAACTAAAATACAATGAGACTATAATAAATGGCTTCAGATCCCGATAAATTACTTAACAAGCATCCCGGATTAACCCATTCAGAACTCCAAAAAGTCACTTCTCATGTACAAAGAGAAAAAGACGAATGGTATCTCAATACTGTCATGATAGAAGGCCACAGCGTACCTTTCAAATTTAAACGCAAAAAGCCTTATAGATCATTAACCGGCGTATACGTCAATCTGACTTACTACCCTGAGGTCGAAGACGTCGCAGGATTCAAAATAGAAATTATGCATGTGGTCAGAATAAAAAAAACATAAGGTGTTTTTATGTAAGTATTGGTATGTATTTTTTTATATTGTGATTAGGCTTGTTGCAGGCATTTCAGCGAGTTACACTAGAGTAAATATTACTAAACTTAATGTATGATTCGAGGGAACGACCAGATGAGTAAATCTAAAATCATTGCAGGTATTGCAGCTGTCGGTATTATCTTTTATGCAACTTCAGTTTATTGGAGTATTGAACCAGATAATTTCAGTCCAACACAAGTCACGGAAGAGTTAACTAAAAACAATACTGATATTGCGGTAGGTTCTTACACCACCGCCACGCTGATTAAAACACTCCAAACATTAGATGACAAAAATGGCGGTTACCTCAGTAATTCAATATTACCACCTGCAGTTTTGATGGATAACATGCCATCATGGGAATATGGATTATTAGAGCAATCGCGTGATCTGATGTTAGTATTACGTCGTGACTTAAGCCGTTCACAAACGCAGTCAACTGAAAATAAAGACCTACAAAAAGCACACGGTTCGTTAAACGTTGGACACACACGTTTGTTCCCAACTAATGCCAATTCTGAATACAAAAAGACAATTGTTGAACTTCAAAAATACCTAGATAAATTAAATGATTCGCAATCACAAAATGCACAATTTTATGCGCGTGCAGATAACCTTGCTGAATGGTTTAAACAAGTAGAAAAACGTCTTGGTTCATTATCACAACGTTTAAGTGCGTCAGTTGGTCAATACCGTATCAATACTGATTTATCGGGTGATCTTGGCGCTGAGCAATCCACACTCACAGAGTCAGGTTCTACCGTTAAAACACCATGGTTAGAAATCGATAATGTATTCTGGGAAGCACGTGGCTCTTCTTGGGCACTATATCACTATTTAAAAGCAGCACGTATTGACTTTAAAGGTGTACTCGAAAAGAAAAATGCCTTAGCAAGTGTTGATCAAATCATCCTTGAATTAGAAGCATCACTTCAGCCTGTAAGCAGCCCTATGATTCTAAACGGCGCTGGTTTTGGGATGTTTGCTAACCACTCTCTGGTAATGGCAAACTACCTGTCTCGTGCTAATGCAGCCGTAATTGACCTACGTAGATTACTAGAACAAGGTTAATAACGAACTTTGAGTATCATTAAGCCTGTAACAGTGTTATGGGCTTTTTTGTGTCTGAAATTCATGACAAACTACAAATTCATAAACCATTTATTATGCGTTAAGCACAACGCAACGTGGAGATATCAGCAATGCAAACAGTATTAATTACCGGCGCTTCAACAGGGATCGGTTATCACGCTGCTGTCACCCTGAAAGCGGCAGGTTATCGTGTTTTTGCAACAGCGAGAAAGACGCAAGACGTGACGAGGTTAATTGATCAAGGTTTTGAAAGTGTGCAACTGGACTTAAGTTCTACAGCCTCTATTACTGCTGCGGTCGCACATATAACCCAACTCACTGCTGGCAAGATTGATGTGCTGTTTAATAACGGCGCTTACGGTCAACCTGGCGCTGTCGAAGATTTACCAACAGATGCGTTGCGTGTTCAATTTGAAACCAATGTCTTTGGCTGGCACGAGCTAACCACACAAATTATCCCATTAATGCGCGCCAATGGCCGCGGCCGCATTATTCAAAATAGCTCAGTTCTAGGTTTAGTGACGATGAAATATCGCGGGGCATACAACGCAAGTAAATTTGCGCTAGAAGGACTAACAGACACGTTAAGACTGGAGTTATTAGATACCCCAATCAAGGTATCACTTATTGAACCCGGCCCTATTGTAAGCCAATTTAGAGCCAATGCATTGTCAGCCTTTCAAGCCAATATTGATATCGAAAATAGTATCCACAGTGCTGATTACCAACAGCAAATTAGTCGGTTGGGTAAAAAAGACGTCAGCAACCAGTTTACTCTAGGCCCAGAGGCAGTAACTAAAGCACTTATTCATGCGATCGAAAGCAAAAATCCGAAAATCCGTTATTACGTAACCTTTCCAACCTATTTATTTGCCTTGTTAAAACGTATTTTACCCTTTAGAGTATTAGATAAAATATTAGCTAAATCAGGCTAACATTCCCCTATTTATAGACTCAACCTTGGAGTTAACATGACAACTAGTTCAGCATATGAAGAGTTATCTAAGCACTTTAAAAAGATACATAACCTAAGCCACTTATCTTCTATTTGTGGTTGGGATCAAGCTGCTATGATGCCAGCAGGCGGTAATGAAGCACGCTCTGAAGCAATGGCCGAACTAGCCGTCATGATCCACCAGCAAAGTACCGCACCACAACTTGCCGGCTTAATTAACCAAGCGCAAACTGAAAACCTGTCAAGTGAGCAACAAGCCAGCTTGGCAGAGATCGACCGTAGCTGGCAGCAAGCTAACGTTGTACCGGAAGAACTTGTCTCGGCAAAATCGTTAGCAGGTTCTAAATGTGAACACGCTTGGCGTACCCAGCGTAAAGAAAATGATTGGGCAGGTTTTGCTAAAAATTTAAAAACAGTCGTTGAGCTGTCACGTGAAGAAGCCAGTATTCGCGGCCAAGCAAACAACTGTAGTAACTACGATGCCTTGATGGATTTGTACGAACCGGGCATGACTAGCGCCCAACTGGATCCTATTTTTAATGACGTTAAATCATGGTTACCAGAATTAACCCTCGCTGCACAAGATAAGCAAGCCTCTAATAACGTCATCATGCCAACAGGTCACTTCCCGATTGCCGCACAACAGCAACTGGGCTTAAAAACGATGCAGATCCTCGGCTTTGATTTTAACCATGGTCGTCTTGATGTATCAACTCATCCATTCTGCGGTGGTGTATCTTCAGATGTACGCATAACAACGCGATACGAAGAAGATGACTTTACCCAGAGTTTGATGGGCGTTGTCCATGAAACGGGCCACGCACGTTATGAGCAAGGTCTACCAAAAGCATTGAACCATCTACCAGTAGGCCAAGCGCGTTCGATGGGCATTCATGAAAGCCAAAGCCTGTTATTTGAAATGCAATTAGGTCGTAGTAAAGAGTTTTTAACCTTACTGACACCAGAAATACAGAAGGCTTTTTCAGGTACAGATAAGGCTATTTATAACCCGCTTAATCTAAGTCAGTGCTACACACGAGTGAAGCCAGATTTTATCCGTGTTGATGCAGATGAAGTCACTTACCCTGCACATGTGATGTTACGTTATGAAATCGAACAAGCACTGATGAATGGCGATATTGAAGTGGATGATATTCCAGAATTATGGGCCCTTAAAATGCAGCAATATCTTGGTGTAGATACCAAGGGTAATTACCGTAATGGCTGTATGCAAGACGTGCATTGGACAGATGGCAGCTTTGGTTACTTCCCATCTTATACATTGGGCGCAATGTATGCTGCGCAATTCATGGCGACAATTAAGCAAGAAATGGATGTGCCTGCAATCATTACTAGCGGTGATTTATCACCTATCTTTAATTGGCTTAAAACTAACATCTGGCAAAATGCATCACTGTTAAGTACCAATGATTTAGTGAAAAAAGCGACAGGTGAAACATTAAACCCTGCGCACTTTAAAACGCATCTACAGGCGCGTTATTTGTAATGCCCATTTAGTTTAAATTAATAAACTATAAAAAGGCCGCGACTTCAAGTTCGCGGCCTTTTAGTTTTATTTACCATCATCTAACAGTTTCAATGCTTTTCGGTAGCTATTTGGGGTCACGTGCTTATAGGCTTTAAACTGACGATTAAAGTTGGCTTGATTAAAATAACCTACTTTTTCCATGATTATATTTATTGGTAATTGAGTGTTAACGAGCAGCTCACAGGCAACATTTAACCTAATTTTCATCAAGTGTTGTGAAAAACTTTCTTTATAATGTTTGAAGAAAAACCGTCTAATAGTACTCTCGCTAACATATAAATGACGCGCTAAGTCCGCTTGATAAATAGGACGCTGAAAATTTTTAAGAAGAAACGTTTCTGCCTTTCTAAGCTTATTTTCAACGTGATTATCCGAATCACCTTGAGCGGTCTTTCTCAATAACAATGGCGTTTGCTGTTCATCATCAATTAAAAGCGAAAAAACACGCATTAAAGTTGCTAATTGCTCAACGGGATTGAGTAATAACACGTCATCTAGCAACAAGAAAACTTGCTCTGCAGTCGTCTGTGAAAACTGTATGCCTTTTTGCGCTTCGCTTAAAACAGAACGTAATGGTTTTAGTTCGCTGCAGCAATAGATTAACTGTTCGATCCATTCTTTTTTAAACCATAACACGTGCGTTTCACAACGCTGCGATATCGGCAGTTTATCAGAGCAAAATGCATGTGGGATACTTGGCGCTAATAATACCATGTGATTATGATCGATATCGCTGCAATAGTTTCCAATAAGACTTAGCCCATTAAAATTGCGGTGTATGGCAATTTCATATTCTTCATGTTGGTGCCAATCAAATTTTTTTACCTCTTCCAATACTTTCTTATACCGCCAAGACACTCCAATACGTTGCGGCACCTTCTCAATATATTCTTTCATATGCTTGTCCTATAGAACAATAATACTGATTAGTACTAATAAGTAATAATAACGTAACTAATGAGCGAATAGTATTGCTATGTGGATGGGTAACACTCATGTGCTGTCGCCAACAGAGTAAACTTGAAAGTAAGTGAACGACTCAACTGGAGATAATAATATGAATGCTTTAATAAACAGAATTAATCAACTAATTATCGAAAACCGTAGTGAATGGATTGGACTAATCACCTATGGATACGGTATTGACAGTAACGATGCTCTCAAGTACTACGGATACACATCAATAGAAGATTATAGCCAAGACTTGATAAAATACTTTTCTAATAAACCGCACTGATTTAATCGAACAAGCAACAGGGTGATGACTTACCGCCTGTTGCTTTCAATCTTAAATTTTTTAAGAATCGTCTTACACTATTTTAGCCACCTGGGGTACGTTAGGTAACAAGCGTAATAACTTAAACGCTTCAGGCATGTTTGCCTGCGTCACCACAAAACCCATTAACACCTCATCGCGATCAAAAGCCTTTGCTGTCATTCCCGAGGTAGTCAATTCTACTTGCCAACGCGCATCCTCCGCAGTGGTATTCCCACCTAATTGAATAGGATATAGCGGCGTTTTAACTTTGACTAACATCGCTGGAAAAATCACATTCGTCGCGGCATTCGTTAGCGTTTTTGCTAACGCATTAGCACTGAGTATTATTGGCTGTAAGAAAGCCAAATGTTTACCGTCAATCTCAGCGCAATCGCCAATTGCAAAAATATGTGGATCGTTTGTTCTTAATTGCTTATCAACAACAATACCACGATTGACCGCGAGTCCAACCAGACTCGCTAATGTAGTATTAGGTTTCAAACCAGCAGCACACACCACACTATCAACCTTGGCGCTATATCCGCTCTTAAAACGAACCTCGATACCAGTATCCGTTTTTGTCATCTTGCTGAGTTCATTACCCAGCTGCAGCTTAACTCCCTGCCTTCTCATTGCTTGATACAGCTGAGATGATATAAATTCAGGTAGTAAATTAGGCAGTAATGAATCTGACCGGTCGCTTAATATCACATCATAATGAGCGATAGCCAAATCCATCGCAATTTCAGTTCCAACTAAACCAGCGCCAACAACTAATACAGATTTAGCATTCGCTAATTGTTCCTGTGACTGCTGATATTCATCCAGACTGTTCAGCGTAATAATCTCTTTGGCAGCATCCCCATCAACAAATGGCACAAACGACTGTGCCCCCGTAGCAAGTATTAAGTTATCGTATGCTATCTCGATGCCGTGACAACTCACTGTTTTTTCCGTGCGATTGATTTCATCAACATAGGTATTTTTCATCAGGGTGATATTATATTCAGCCGAAAAATCTATCCCGCTTTGCTTAACCATATCTTGCGCAGTCAGTTTTTTGCTAAATACATGGCTCAGTTCCGGTTTTACATAATCATCACCACTGCCAGCGGTGATCACAATAATTTCTTGTTCCTTGCTTAACCGACGAATTGATTTAACTAATTGATAAGCAGCAAACCCACTGCCTATGATAACGACGGATGAACTCATGCTGCATCCTCAGTTTTTATCTCTTCAAACACATCTTTACCTAAACCGCACTCGGGACAAAGGAAATAATCAGGTACGTCTGACCACGCTGTACCCGGTGCAATATCTTGATTTGGTTCTCCTTGCGCAGGATCGTATACCCACTGACATACCGTACATAACATCGAACTCTCAGCATCAAACTGTGCCACTGCACTTTCTGGTATTGACTTTTCAACTGCAACGGTCTGCGAGGATTGTTCTAGTACAGCTTGATTTTTTACGGGTGCGGGTACGACTACATCTGCAACCGTATGATTTGTTAGCGCCCATTCTTTCGCTAGCGTGCGTCCATATTCACGGCATGCTAATATCGCTTTACCATCTGGTTTCCATTTTGTTTTAAGGCTTGGGTAAGCTGCAAAGCCCGCTTCATGCAGTCGGTTTTCAATACGATCAATCGCCCCACCAGTCCAACCATAACTACCAAATGCCGCCGCTTTTTTATTTTTAAAACGCAGACCAGTAATCTCTTCAAGCATGGCGGCAACTTTAGGCATCATCACATTATTCATCGTTGATGAACCCACTAAGATGCCTTTGGAAATAAAGGCATTCGATAGAATTTCATTTTTATCATGACGTGCCACATTGAATACTTTCACCGCAACATTACTATCCACCTCATGAATGCCCTGTGCAATAGCATCCGCCATCGTACGAGTATTATTCGACATAGAATCATAAAAAATAGTGATGCGATCTTCTTGATATTTACCTGCCCACGCCAGATATTGTTCAATAATCTGAATAGGATTATCACGCCACACAACACCGTGTGCAGTCGCGATCATATCGACGGGTAAATTAAAGCCTAATATTTCTTTAATCTTAGCGGTAACGAGAGGGCTAAATGGAGTAAGAATATTGGCATAATAACGTAAACATTGATCCATTAACTCTTTCGTATCTACTTCATCATTGAATAAACGCTCATCACAATAATGCTGACCGAATGCATCATTACTAAACAACACCGCATCACCGGTCATATACGTCATCATACTGTCAGGCCAATGCAACATGGGGGTTTCAATAAAGACCAACTGCTTACCATTACCTAAATCTAAACTATCACCCGTCTTAACCACGTTAAAATTCCACTCGGGGTGGTGGTGGTGACCGGTAATTGAATCAATCGCATTTTCTGTACAATAAATAGGGGTGTTCGGTATTTTATTTAATAACGCAGCTAATGCACCTGCATGATCTTCTTCAGCATGATTAATCACAATGTAATCAATTTTGTTAAGGTCAATTTCCAGTTCTAATTGTTGAATAAATTCGGAGCAGAATTTGTGGTCAACCGTATCAATCAGTACCGTCTTTTCCTCTTGAATAAGATAACTATTATAACTCGTGCCTTTTTCTGTTTTAAATTCAGTACCGTGAAAATCACGCACTTCCCAATCACGCTGTCCAACCCAAGAAATATTATTTTTTACATGAATAGCCATATTGTATTCCAATTAAAGAGTTAACGAATTTATATCGCCTCTAAATTGCAGGTACCATGCCAAAAGTTAACGAGTTGATTTTAAAGGAAACAGCCAGATATCACTGTCATGATGACTATCTTTACATATTGTCATTATGACTATAGACTGTCGATAAGACAGTATTTAATATGGCTGACATTATGCAAACTAGTACTAAAGACCTTATCCATATCGCCTTAGATTTAACAACCAATATCTCCAGTCAGGATCGTTTCGAACGCCTACTTACAACAATGCGTAGGCTATTCAACTGTGATGCATCTGCGCTATTAGAGTTTAAGGGACTGCATTTCAAACCCTTAGCAATTAATGGCCTTAATCCTGACGTATTGGGCAGGCAATTTAATATCAGTGAACACCCTAGATTAGAAGCCATTGCCAGAGCAGGTGATGTGGTTAGGTTTCCCGCAGACAGTTCTCTGCCCGATCCTTATGACGCCCTGATTACCTCACATGAAGGTAATTTGCATGTACATGCCTGTGTCGGATTACCTTTAATGGCAAATCAACGCCTAATTGGTGCTCTTACCCTCGATAGTTTTGACCCCCACCAGTTTGATAACTTCAGTAATGATGAACTACGTACAGTGAGTGCGCTTGCAGCTGCAACACTTAATATTGCATTATTGATGGATGAACTGGAAAAAGCGGCAGGCGATATGACAGAATCAGATCCCGCCAAACATCAACCCCAAAGTAACACTGAAATTATTGGTCAATCCGCGCAGATCCAAGCCTTAAAAAAAGAGATAAGCGTGGTTGCCAGCACCGATATGACCGCATTAATCTTAGGGGAAACAGGGGTTGGTAAAGAATTAGTTGCCACCGCAATCCACCAGCAATCTTCTCGAGCCGACAAACCTCTGATATACCTTAACTGCGCAGCTTTACCAGAATCTATTGCAGAAAGTGAACTATTTGGACATGTAAAAGGCGCATTTACCGGTGCGATAAGTAACCGCAGTGGTAAGTTTGAATTAGCAGATAAAGGCACCCTATTTCTTGATGAAATTGGTGAGTTAACCCTGACTTTACAAGCAAAGCTATTACGGGTATTACAATATGGTGACTTACAACGTATTGGTGATGACCGTAATTTAAAAGTCGATACGCGCATCATCGCAGCAACCAACAAAGACTTGAAAGAAGAAGTACTGGCTGGTCGCTTTAGAGCAGATCTTTATCATCGCCTTAGCGTATTTCCCATTACAGTATCACCGCTGCGCGAACGTGGCGAAGACATTATATTATTGGCTGGTTTTTTCATTGAACGCTGTCGCAGCAAACTGCAATTAAGCCACCTGAGTTTAAGTTCCACCTGCCAAGCTATACTGATGAATTATCCATGGCCAGGTAATATCAGAGAATTGGAGCACAGTATTAACCGCGCTGCGATTCTGGCCAGAGCAGAAGCTAAAGATGAATACGTGGTGCTTCAACCTGCACATTTTAAGCTTGAGCATACACTAGTTGAAGTAACTGATATGATTGAGCAGCCGACAATGTCTGCCACCAACATCCCCGTCGATAATTTACGTGACGCGACCGAGCAATTTCAACGACAGTTAATCAATAACGCGCTTAAACAAAATAACAATAACTGGGCAGCGACAGCACGCCAGCTTTCAGTCGATGTAGGGAATTTGCATCGATTAGCTAAGCGGATTGAATTGAAACAATAACAATTGAAAGAGTAAAATTGCAAAAGTAAAAAGGCCGCACATTTATATTAATAAACATGTGCGGCCTGTTTTTCAGTATAAAAAACTCAATCAACAACTACTTCATTGGTAGAGATATCTGTCTTAGTGATACCGTACCAGGAACTAATTCCAGCGTCATTTCAGCAGCTCCGTCACCATCATTATCAATATCTAGAATAATGACATCGATCTCTATGTGATTTTTGTTTAATAAGATAATTTCCATACGACCATCATCTAAAAATTCAATAGGACCTTGCAGATCCATCGTGATTGGATAACTGTGTAAGTTATGCGGAAGATCTAATGTCACATGCATGTTAGGCGAATCCATATAGACATCAAGCTCGATAGCAAAATTAAGCTGCTGAGTTTCCTCATTCCAAATAATATAACCCGTTGGTACAACTGTTTTACCATCAACAACAGGGTAACGCGGGCGCATGATCATGGTCCCAGTAGGTACATCACTATCACCAATCAGTTTCAAGTCAACCTGAACATAGACTTCTGATGAGATCATCTGCTGTGCATGCACCTTTACTGGTATACGATTATTAACCGGATCATATTCACCCACTTCCGTTGGCATAAATGCACTAATGAGGGTCTTAGATTTATCTTCTGAACATGTAGTGCCAATTGCGCAACCTGTTTGTGCATCTTTAATTAATCCATCAAAACTATTCTCTTTCACTCTTAATTTTGCAAAGTTACTGGTTAGCGTTTCCCGTCCTTCATTCCAGCGGTAATCACGGTTACTATCCGTCGTCGGCATCATCAGTGGATTAAACACAAAGTTATCCGCAGGGGCAGATCTAAATGGTATTTTAATATCAGGTCCACCTTGATCTTCGACACTACTTTCTTTCAATAATGTCGTTTGTAACGGATAGCCAGCTTCACTGCAAATAACCGAGCCACTATTACAATCAACTTGATCTTTCGTCGCATCTTCTTGTGAAATTAACGAATATTGATAAACATTAGACCCTTGATCTTGCCAGTTTTCCGTTGGCGAGAAAGTTAATATTTTATTATCATACTTCATCACCCCCGGAACAGTTGACAGGCAAACACCTGCGCTATTCACTATTTCAACACGAAATGAACCCGTATCACAGTTATTACCAAGTACTAAGCTTGCTTTGTCAATTGGCTGACTAAAAACAATAAAGATATCTCTATTAGCCTGTAAACTAAAAATATTAAACCTATCATCCTTAGCAACAGTCCCACTACCATCAGAGCCTCCATCACAACGACCCGCAATGTCATTTGCATAGTTAGATTCGACCAATGCACAAGAGTAGCCAGGAACAGTACCTTCAACCATAGGTGATGTTTGTCTTAATTCCTGCGTTTTATAAGGAGTTGTAAAGGTTTGTTGCAAAAACGCTGAATTACCCGCTAAGTCTTTAATGCTCCCCGTGATCGTATAGTTGGTTGCAGAAGCTAAACTAGCAGCAGGATCAATAACGATAGATGAGCCATCTTGACGGATATAAGCATCAATCACAGTATCGTTTTCATCCTTAAGCACAATACTCTGCAACGATGTTAATTCTAACGGTTCATTGTAAGTAACCGTGACATTATCACCCACACTAAAGTGAGTAATATTTTCGCCTGGGTAAGCTGATTGGAAGACGGGTGAAGTAACATCAACAGCAGGTGCAGGTGTTTCATCAGCAGTATACGACTCCATATGGAATGAGACTTGCGCATGTGCATTATCAACACCTAAGATTTTCAAATCAATTTCACTGATAGCATCAATGATCATCGTTGGGCCTTCCGTTCTGACGGTCCCCATTAATTCAAGGTGCATAATGTTCTGACTTAAGCCACCGTTAGCTTTACCATTTATTTTTCCATTTTCAAGATAACCATCGGTGGTCATCGCTACATCCATGAACAGGTGCAATTGCTTCGGTGCATATTTATGATCTGAACTGGTATTATTAATTAAATAACCTGTCGCATCAGAAATATTAGTCATGCGAATATTACCGGTATCGAAACCCGTTGGTAATTCCCCCCCCACTTTAACCGTCAGGTTAGAACTATTTAAAATAGAACCTTTGCGGATAACAAGTGGAGCCGAACTATCAAAATTACCCAAGTTAGCGAGTTCAGTAATCAGATCAGAATCAACATAAGTGGTGTCATTAGCACCAATCAATACTGATTTAATGGTTACCGCATTAATGAGTTCTCCAGAATAAGGTGACTCCTGATAACCATTATTCAAGGTCACATTCATTGGTTTAAATGCATGGTCGCCCGAATCTAATACCGTAAATGTTTTTCCTAGACCCGCAAAGCTATTCCCCACCTTATCTTTAACATCACTACTGACGATTAATTCATACGTCGCATCAACATCAAGGTCAACCGTTGGATCGAATGTGATATAACGGCCTTTGGCAATTAAATCACCGGGAACTTGCTCTGTCGATCCGATTTTTTGGAATTTAAATGAGTCACCAGTGATCAAGGTTTTAATATCAATTTCGTTGGTCATGCGGAGACGTAATGATGTAAACGTCGTAAAGGGCAAGTCATCCGTTGGATAAAAACCGTTAGTATCCAATGCAAAATTAGCTGAATCTTTACCTAATCGAGTCGTGAACGTCAGTGGATGTTGCGCCGTTCTTTCTGCAGTTAATTCTTTATTACCCTCAGCTTCATTAATCAAGCCTATTTCATAAATAACGGTATACTGTTCACCCGTTTTAAGTGCGTGTTTTGGTTTAAATGCCAAACCATTCGCTTTTGGGTTTTCAGGATCTGTCGCAAAACTACCTTCAGTCACTTCGACCGACGTCACTTCAACCACATTACCATTACTGTCTATTAAGCTAAAATCTTGTGTCGAAAAGCTATCTAATGGATGAGAAAATGATAACAGTACAGAGGTATTAACCGCGACATCACCTTGACCATTCGATGGGTATGAATAGAATTCATGTGCATCAAATAAACTTTTAGCGCGACGTTTTGCTAATTCATCCCGGCTTTCTTCTGCCGTTAAAATTGGTTCTTTCACTTTTTCATTATCTTGTGGTTCAAGTCCACAACCAGCAAGCATGACGGCCGAGGCAACGAGGCTCCCCTTCACAAAAGAGCTAAAAAAAGAATTTAAACGAAAGTTAACTGTTTTCATAAAGCCCCCCTAAAACTTAGTCGCGAATGAAAGTGAAATAGTTGACACAGTGCCTTCTAACTCAACTGAAGAAGTGTTTGCACTATCATGATGTGAGATAGTGTGGGCTGTTGGATCAAGTACCTGTAGTTGATACGCAAAATCAATCTGCCAAGGATAAGCCGTTAAACTAGTACCTTTATGGAAATAAGAGAAACCAGCACCAACCACTAATTTATCGGCACTCAAATAATTCACATCCAACGTTGCTTCACCAGTGTCTAATGGCGATTTTTCATAACTTGCACCCGCCATTAATCTAATTGTATCGTTGAAGTTCAGCTCAATACCTGCGCGTGGAATAATGATGTCTTCAAAACCAACACTCGCTTGATCTTTCACTGTGTCGCCTAACATCAAGCCATTCAAATCTGACCATTTTTGTTGTTCAGCACTGAATGCTAAACTCACCATTCCCGCTTTAATACGTACACCTGCAGAAATAATATCTGGCTGGTATGCATCATATGTTAGTAGGTTGATGGGTAAATCGGATACCGTTTGGGTAATTGTTGCGGCCGCTTTAATATTTGCTTGACCGTAACTTTCACCACGAAAAGCGGCAGCAAACGCAATACCATTACCCGCACAACTCTTATCACTGCCACATGCCATGCGTCCTAAATCCAAGGTAATTCCTGCAATAGGGGTAATAGCAGGCTTAGCTGCAACCGCGACACGTTCATTACCTGACGCAGTACCGTCTAATTCACTTTCTAGACTCATATCAGCATCAGCATGTAATGATACTTGTGCACCACCACCAATGGTTAAGCCAGGCATAATTTGAATTGAACCCGATGCAGCAACAAATAATGGCTTCTCACCATAATTGACTAACTGACCAGTCTCTGATGTTGCCGAACTAAACGCCATCATTTCAGTACCATAATTTTCGATACCAGCAATCAGACCAAAATAAATGGGGTAAGAAAAATTAAAAAGGTTGGTTATATTAACATTCATACCCGAGAGTATCGGCTGCGTTGCTTCATCAAATATTTGATCGCCAGCAGTAATGTCCGGAGTGGCTGATAATAAACCAACATACATCTCGCCTTGATCCGTCACAGCGAGTGCTGATGGATTGTAATATGCCGCTGATGACTGTGAATTAAATAAAGAAAAAGACTGTGCAGAAGCAATATCAACAGGTGATAAGCCAAACGTTGTACCTAAGTTACCTAAACTCGCTTGAGCGGTACCTGCTGTCAGTGCTAATACCACGGATACAGAAAGTAGAGAGATATTGTTAGAAATTGTCTTCTTAGTCATTGTTGCTAACTCCATTTAGCGAAACTAAAATAAGTATCCTCTAGTGGCTCCAGCCACAACAACGGAATACAGTCAAATGGTTGAACATGCCCGAATGGACACGTTGTCATTTTTCTAACTGCAAATGTACATTGATTAGCCTATAAAATGTCAGTGCCTAACTCGTGTTATTTAGTTATTCAGCGTGTAATCAGGAATAAGTACTAATTCAGTTCCCATGCTCACTGTTTTATACACTGGTACTCATATACTCCCTCCTGCATATGAATCTAATATTCTTAATTATAATTTTTAAATAACTAGCGACTAACGACATTAATTTTTTTTTAATAAAATAATCATTACATTCTTTTAAAATTGGTATTTAATTAATCAAATATAACTCTAGTTTATAGCGGGTATAAGCTATGTTTCAAAAACATTGCAATAAATGCAGCAGCAAGGTTAACTAAGGCGAGTAAAAAGAATATAAATTAAAATGCAGTAACTGTAATTTCGGCACCTTCATACCGTTAGGGTGTGCACGTTAACGCTTAGTGCACTACGGATAATCGACTCCTTACAATAAAGATCATAACTATCTTTATGTTTACAATAATAAGCTCTCACTACTAAATCCTATCTATACAACTTAATTAATTAATTATTTATATATTTATATATTTATATATTTATATATTAAACAAAACCACTTAATAAATAAAAAGTAAACAAAACATTAATTTTCATTACAACTGCAATCTTTTAAATCAATAAATACTAGCATTTACACACATATGATCATGTGAATATATAAATAATCACAGGCGGACATGTAAACAACCATGTGTAAACATGCAAGCATGTAAATAGACATGCGTGAATATGTAAACAACCATGCAAAAGCACGTGAACAAACGTATTTAAGTATGTGACTATGTGAATGTTCAAACATTTATATGTACGCATGTGCACTATTATTTATCAATAAACATCGTTATTTAATAAAAATATAATTATTTAGTAATGATTATTATTTTATTTTATATAAAATGGTCCTAAATAACATGACAGGGTGTCTTGAGCATCTATAAGGATAATTATGAACTATTGTGAAACGGTGACTACAAGGTGTATGCAGATTGGTAATGTCGAACTAAACCTACGTTCAGGTTTGTATTGTAACGTCGGTAATAAGTTAGATATATCAACATATAAAAAACTTGGTAAAAGAGAATTATTACTACTCGATTTTTTACTTAAAAGCCCTGCCAATATAATAGAAAAAGAGTTAATCGTAAAAGTAGTCTGGTCTAACCGAATAGTGACCGACAGTTCATTAAATGTAACTGTTCATAATTTAAGACAATTTATAAAATCTGTATCAAGTAATATTATAATAAAAAATTTTTCAGGAGTCGGTTATGTCTTATATAACAATACAGAATCATAGCTCTGTTACCATAAAAAACATTAATAACAATTCCTCTGCAGATTTTACTTTACTTGCTCAATCAATTATTAACCCCAAAAACAAGCAGGTATTTGCACTAGAAGTAACAACCAGTTTCAATCACAACTCTAAACAAAATATCAACACAGAAGAATTTTTTAAAACTATATCAGATGATTTTGTAAAAGAGTTAATTATAATACAAATTGAAGAATTAAATATGTGTGAATACAAATTAAATTCGGAACGAATTATAGCATCTATAAATTGTCCATTCAGTTTATTATCTGACAGTGTATTTGTTAAAGAAGTAGTTTCTTTAAGCAAAGTTCGATTTGCATTTGAAATCTGTAACTTTAAAAGTAACACAATAACCGATAGTGCAAAGAGATCTATTCGTATACTAAAATCACAAGGTCATGAGCTATGGTTGGATAATTTTATGTCTGAAGAAACACCTATTGATGCATTAAATATATTACTTTGGGATAGAGTTAAAATTGATAGAACATTTATTTATAAACATATGAATAATTACTCTATCGTTTCAGCTTTATATCACTTTGTATCTAAAAATTCATTTAAGAATTTAATCTTTGAAGGAATCGAATCTGATTACCAGCACGATCAAATTGCAAAGCTGGATTGTCTTTGCCAAGGGTTTCTCTATTGTAAACCTTTCAGCTTAGAAAGCATCCAGGGCCAACAATTTGAAGCACACCTCGCTTACCAATATGGGTAAGAGCAAATTCTAACGTGATGAAAACCTATATGACTATAAAACCCAGCCAAAACCACTATCCTCAATTTACTTAACTACCACTCTAATCTGCACTTCATACTCATTGTTTTACATATTAGTACTCATCAGATTAACCAGTATATGAGTACAACGTCCTCATCATCATTTACGACTAATGGAATTAATCTTTTGAATAAAGTAATAATGACATTCTTTTACGATATGTATCAAAGAAATACAGTTCCCTTTACTAAAGCACAAGGAGAAACACATTCTGGCTTATGAAAGAAAAAACCTTGAAAATAATCAACACCCAATGATAACAATACTTTGTGATCATCTTGTAATTCAACCCCCTCAACTAACACTTTTGAGCCATATCCTTTAAATGCATCAATAAGAGCTTTAAAGTTTATATAAGAGCCACTTGCCTTATGAGATAGAAAGAAATCTCGACTAATTTTTACGATTTCAGGGTGACACATCTTATAGCGTTCAAAATCAGACGCTTCATCACCGTAGTCATCAAGTGCTAGAATGTAACCATATTCCGATATCAACTTTACACCACGAGCCAACTTACCTTCACAAACAGCACTGCTCTCTGTCACTTCAGCGACGACATTAGTTAAAGGAATATCAAACTCTTTAAGCATCTTATTTACATCCACAATAATTCGAGGGAAGTCAGATAAGCGTTCAAAAAAATCTGGCGTCAAATTGAGAAATATTTTATGATATTTTTTAAAAAATTTAGATGAGCGATAACTGCATAAATGTAAACGATTAATTAAAAATAATAAATCTTGTGATTCATCATTATTTTTCAAAATCGAAAAAAATACATCAGGTCGAATTACTAGCCCACTATCTCTTAAACATATTCGAGCTAAAGCTTCATACCCAATAATATTCCCATCAACATCTACAATCGCTTGAAAAGCACTTCTAATAATATAATTATGAAATATCAGGCAGTATGCTTCCTTTACATCACAAAAATAAATTTTCATCACAACCTCTTCGAGATATATAGTCGGCGCTATCAATACGATTAATTACCATCATAAAATACAACATCAACATTAATATTAAATAAAGTTAATTATAACCTTATTTATTATCCACAATCATAATAAACCTACATTTAACAAACTTATAATTATTTAATAATAAAACAATAAATAGCCACATTATTTAACGTAAAGCAAATCTGCAATTCACAAATTAACATACGCATAAGTGCATAAGAAATCACTCTATAATTACTAACTTACTTAATTAATTAGATTTCAGACCTTGAATCTAAAATTGATAATATTTTAAATTATTAATTAATAATATTAAGTAATGTACGTTACAGATTAATAACCTCCATGAAATGATACTTATCAATCTAGTTTTAACTGAATATTGAAGGTATATTGAAGGTATATTGAAGATATATTTAGCTAAGAGTATTACTGTATAAACCATAGCCATAACCACTTACATTGACTAAACTGTAGTGATTATTTTCATCATATTTATCAAGTAGTTTCCTTAAGTTGAATATTGCAACATTTAAAGAACTTTCTGTTACAACACGATCTTTCCAGACTGAATCAATCAAGGTCATTTTACTCACAACATCGTTCTCATTATGAAGTAGAATATTTAAGGTATTTAGTTCTCTTTTCCCCACTCGTTCAATTTTAAAATTTGGTTTTTGGTGCTTTATCAACCCACTATTGAGGTTGATGTTAATATAACCAATATTAACTTCATTCTTTGCAATATTAACTTCATTCTTTGATATATACATTATTCGAACAACCTCCACTTTTAATTTAACTACTTTAGGGTTAGCGACAAGCTAGTAAAGACATTACCTTATAAATTAGATAAGTAAAATTTAAATTACCATTTCGGGCGTCTGTTTCCGCCATTTTTCATTTTATATTGAAATCCTATTCCATTCGAATAGTCTATATGAAGAGACATTCCTTCATATAATAAATCTATTATAAACATACACCTAAGTGTTTACGTTACTATTTCCATGACTATACAAAACAGTTATATCATATAACTAATTAATAGTATCAAGCTCATGAACAATTACGGATACAGATAGATATATTTGATTGACTGTTCGGCTCGGTAAGCGATTTAAATTATCCAGCATTACCTTTAATTCCGTAGGAGTCATACCTAGCCACTGTGGAAGATCACAGCAGCCTGTGACCAACCAACTCATATCAGCATCTAAAATGGAACATAATGCAGGAAATTGCATAATTGTTGGTAAGGACTTTCCTTTTCCCCAGTTGTAGACTGTTTTTTCAGAAACGCCACAAAATAATGAGATGCCTTTATTTGATAACCCTAATTCCAATTTTCGTATATTAAAGCGACCACTAAAAGTTAGATTTTCTTGCACCCCATGTTTAACTTCTTCCACATGATGAAATGGACTATTTGTCGTTACTCTATTCATAAAACACTTAAATTTATGTACTTTATGTGTTGGCTCTTTATCCACAAAGCAATTAAAATTGTGCTTTTTATGGGCGCTATTATTGATACTAAAATGTAATGTCATCGCCATTTCAAACACACTACGGAGAACGTCGCCACGGTTTTCAATAGCTAAATTGACATTACGAATAGAAACAAGAAAATCAAAAAAACCAATAGGAAACTCATCAACCCATTGGTATTTATCCATACGTCCTGTAACCAACCAAGAGATCTGTGAGTGAAGGATAAAACAAAGGGATGGAATATATCTTAACTCTGGTATGCTCTTGCTTTTACACCAGTTATAAACTGTGCGCTCCGTCACATTACAGCATTTAGCAATGTCATAATGACTACAGCCCACATCCCGGCATCTTAATGCAATCCTTGCTCCTATTGTTAAATGCTCAGCCAGAGTATGAAGTACTTTATTATTTTTTTTCATGAGGAGATAAATGACCAAAATATATGGATTAAACTAACTTCACATGATAATAGTGTAATTAAACTAAAAGTATTGTAAGCAAACTTAAGCTCGAACAATAAAGTGTAAGCAAGTGTAAGACGGCGCAAGCACCTCTATCGAGGTAAATCAATAACCAATACTTTTATTAAAAAATACTGTTATTAAAAAAAAGAAAAGGGTGTTGGTAATATAGCTCTAGCTCCTACCTTATTTACCGCATCAACCCGCTGAATAAAATCATCGATATTGGTCATCCGCACACCTTTAACCGGTTTATTCTGATTATCAAAACTGTTGTTATCAAAGAAGTCTTCCCAGTGCCCTAGCACAATTGTGTTTGGCTGTGTCTGTTGCAGAATAGCGTCGGGATAATCATCAACTTGATGAAATGCAGCAACACATAAAATCGCCATAACGCTGCTGAAAAAAACTTTCAATGTATAACCCTCCATAGCACCATCCAATAATGACCTGACCCCTTAAATATAACTTCATTAAAATAACAAATAACGCGATATCGAAAACAGTTAATGCGCGTTTAATCTCACACTGATATCAAAATAGTACTTTATATTGACGTTAATCTAATTCTTCTCGCACATGTATAGTTAAAGTAACTTGGGTATCGCTCTTTTCGAACATTGTCATTTTTCGTCATTATTGATACCTAACTTGTCATTTTGTTGGCAGTAAAAAGCCTTTATTGGTTGCTTTAATAGAGTCATAGCTTGTTAAGCAGTCTTAATCAAAAGGAAACTGACCATGAAAAAATCTAACTTCGCAAAAACATTACTTATTACGTCAATGGCATTCACGAGCATCTCAGCCAATGCAGCAGAACAAGAACCACTAACAACATGGGAAAAAGCAGGTGTATTTTCATCAACCATTATCGTCGGCACAATTGCAGGTGGTCCAATTGGCTTAATACTCGGTGTTGCCGCCGGAGATTGGATTAATAATACCTGGGACAAATCAATTGAATCTGATCAGCTTATTTCAGAAAACCAGCAGATAGCAGAGAATCTATTGGCAAGTGAATTGCAAAATAATCAGCTGCAACAAGATGTATTAATTTTGGACCAACAGATCCAGCAAATAGCAGAAACAGACGAGTTAAACCAACAATTGGTATTGGATGCATTACAGTTAGACCTACTCTTTGCCGTCAATCAAAGCGTGATTGATATAACGAATCAAGCACGGTTAACACAAATAGCAGATTACTTAATAGAAAACCCAACAATAAGCATCGTTCTATCTGGTCACGCGGATCCAAGCGGACAAGAAGAACTGAACATTAATTTAGCACAGCAAAGAGCAGTAGCAGTTCATGATCAGCTTATCACGTTAGGGGTGAACGAGAGCAATATCCAAGTACACTCTTTTGGTGCAGAATTAGCCAGTTCTGAGCTAGGAGATCTTATTCAATATCCACGAGATCGCAAAGTGAGTATCGAATTTATCGATGACCTAAAAAACAATTTACATGATAGTGCTGCAGATGAAATGGCCATGCAACTCTAACAGCCCAATAATAGTCAGCTCCTTACAATGAAGGCTCGCGATGATTCGCTAGCCTATTACTCTTTTCAAACTTAAATGCACTTGTTTTATATTGAAATATTCTTGTCCTATACTGAAATGGTCATCATAAAATATTTAAGTTATATTTTATGATCTATGTAACAGTTTACTAGCCCCAAGTGAGTATATTTAATAGTGTATTTCACGACTATTTCGTTAGTCCCATCTTAACTAGGAGCCTCATCATGACCATTAACAATATCCTTTGCCCAACCGACTTTTCAAATACAGGGAATAAAGCGATAAGCTATGCGGCAGAAATGGCATTAAAATATGATGCTACCTTGCATTTAGTCAGTGTGATTAATGAGATCCATGGCTTTGATAGCTTTCAAGTACTTGCAATCACCCCCGATGACATTCACGAACACATGCTAAAAATAACGCAAGAAAAGCTCGATGAATTAACCACTGATATTAAACCAAGCATACCATTACATACAGCCGTATTAGAGGGACACCCATCAACGGAAATTACGCAAGCAGCTGTTAATTTTGATTGTGATATGATCGTCATAGCAAGTCATGGTCGTACTGGATTAGAGCATATCCTAATTGGCAGTGTCGCAGAATCAGTGACTCGCCATTCTCACTGCCCTGTCTTAATCGTGAAATAAAATAAATATGAGCCCCATTAATTCAGATAATTTAATGGGGATTTTGATTAACTCAAATAACAGCCTTACCTTCGATGATAGCTAAACGCCCTGCTGAAATAAGCGGTGAGTGCCCGTTGCTATTTTTGTCGATAGTCGTTTGTAAATTGATGGATAATTATTTGAGGTCAGGAACAAAGTTTGCCAATGTGTTGTAAGAAAATGCAGGCATAATCAATCGTCGCTGCCGTTTCCATTTATCACAGTTACTGGAAAATACACCATGAAGCCCCAAATCTTCAAGCAGCCACGCTAAGCGCTCTAATAGTGCTACAAAAAGTCGCTACCATTAAAAATAGAACACTTTTTAAGATTCATTGCCAATGCAATTGCGATCACAAAAAATAGGTGAATTAAATAGGGTTAACTATTTGGTATTGCTCTTTTTATCTTTAATACTATTTTTATCTTTAGTAAATTCACTAAACCAATTGGGTATTCGTTCTTCCAGCCAATATTTTGGATTTAAAATTGAGCCATATACAAAACCGACGTGCCCGCCATAGCGACTTAATTCGAATAATATATTTTCCGACATATCTTTTAGCTCAGGGACCACTTTTTTAGTTAAAAATGGATCATCTTCGGCATGAATAAATAATGTAGGCGTTTGGATCTTGTGTAAGAACTGCAAACTACTGCATTGTCGATAATAATCCAGAGCATCTTTAAAACCATGTAGCGGCGCTGTCACACGATCATCAAATTCAACAAACGTATTTAATTTTTTGACTTGCTTGGTCGTCAAATTCAACGCCGTGCGCATATCCAAATGTTCGAATTTACGTACTACACTGGCCTGCAGACGTTTAATCAATCGTCGTTGGTACGCTTTAGAAAAGCCTTTTTTAATCCGCTCTGCACTTTCAGCTAACAATAATGGTGCAGATACAACAGATGCTGCTAATAATTGAGATTGCTTGCCTGTTTGCGCCAAATAATGCGTTAACACACTACCTCCGAGCGAATACCCGACAGCAAATAACGGAGCATGAGGGTAGCGCTTAGCAATCAAACCAATGACATAACTTGCATCGCTTGTATCACCAGAATGATAAGCCCGTAATAAACGATTTGATTCTTCACTACAACCACGAAAGTGCATGACTAAACCAATCCAGCCAGCCGCACTGACCGCATGCATGATCCCTTTGACATAAGGCGACTCCACAGAGCCTTCAAGACCATGAAAAATAATAACAATCGGTTTATTACTTTCTACTGTCGGCAGAGCAGTCCAAGCAAGATCAAGAAAATCACCATCTTCAAGTTCTAATCTTTCATTAATTGTCGGAAACGTCAGATTTCGGCGGCTAATCGTCGGCAGCATTGTTTGTAAATGCGCATTACGAATCCACCACTGCGGCTGAAATTGGCTCGGTTGAAACATCTTTAAATACCTTAAGTTAACCAATCGGTTGTTTAAACAACGCCTTGCATTTTATTGGATATTTTATAATAACACCACTAGGATATTTTATAATAACACTACACTAGTTTAATTGGGGTCCGCTTAGTAATTGATACCACCAAGGTTAATAATGTTGTAAACTGAAAATAATTTTACTTATAACCAGTGTCATTAATGAATTATATAGAACTTGAATCTTATTCTCGAAAATGGATATTTAATCATTCGTCGTTACCAGTTAATGCGGATGATCTAGCTAATATCAAGCCCTTTAGCAAAGCAAGAGCCGGTCAATTATGGAGCCAACTTATTAGCTCGCAATGTAACTTTACCGATCAATTCAGTAAAGGCGACTGGCCACATGACCAAAATACTTGGTTGCAAGAAGTCGACTGGCAGCAAGCTTGGGACAATGATGATAGTAATGAATTACCTGAAGAAGTGCTCGCGCATTTAACTTGGGATGATAACAGTAAAGTTTATTTTTGTTATGAACGCTTTAATATGATTGAAACAAATTGGGGCACATTTAAACGTAACTGGAAAAACTTTTTGTTCTATGATGACGGTGCATTATTAATCTCGGCGAAACGTAAAGAAGCCCTTTCATTTAAAGAGAGCGGTACCGTATTAATTGGTACTCGATCTCCTATCCAGCAAGCGAAATAAAGCGCCATTATGCATACTTCTTGTAGCTGTGGTTTAGCAATGCCCTTTAAAGATTGCTGCGGTAAATACATTTATGGTTCCGCGATACCAGTAACCGCAGAGCAACTGATGCGTTCACGCTACAGTGCTTATGTAAACAATATCCCCGTTTATTTAATGGCAACACATCACCCTGACTTTATTGCCGATTTAAATGAAGACTTGATTGCAGAAACAGCCGAACATACCCAGTGGCTACGGTTAGAAATAATGATGAGCCAAGGTGATGAAGAAAGCGAGACAGGCATTGTCGAGTTCAAAGCGTGGTTTCAAGAAGGTGAAGAAGAGGCGTGTTTGCATGAACGCTCCAACTTCGTATTTCAAGACCAGCAGTGGTTTTATACCAATGGCGAATTAAACCCAGCGCCCCTAAAACAAGGCCGTAACGATCCTTGCTTATGTGGCAGTGGTAAAAAATATAAGAAGTGCTGTGGCTAACCGTCATTGCTAAATACAGTAAACATGGCTAACGGCATACTAGAAATAAGTATTTCATTTAGTCATATATCCAGGCTACTTCAAAATGCACAATCAGCAAACCGAAAGGAAAGGATTTTCAAGGCATTAAGTCGAGAATTCATTCTTTTGGCTTGCCCTGCTAGTCTCTGATATAGCATCTTGAAGTAACTTGGATATATCATATTAAACATCAAATAAAGTAGTAGATATTATGGAAAAGAAAATATTACTGGCCGACTGTCCCGATCAAAAAGGACTTATCTCGAAGATCACCAACATATGTTATAAACATCAACTCAATATTGTCAATAACACCGAGTTTGTCGATAACACCCACAATCGATTTTTTATGCGAACCGAGCTCGAAGGAATATTCAACGATGAAACCTTACTTGCCGACCTCGATAGCGCGCTACCTGAAGAGTCACATCGTAAGCTCGTTTCTGCGGGTCGTAAACGCATCGTTATTTTAGTCACCAAAGAAGCGCATTGCCTTGGCGACATTTTAATGAAGAATTATTACGGCGGTTTGGATGTTGAGATCGCTGCTGTGGTAGGTAATTACGATAACCTTGCTGAATTAACAGAAAAATTTGATGTGCCTTATCACACAGTTTCTCATCTCGATATCAGCCGAGAGGAACATGAACAGCGTATCATTGACACAGTATCAAAATACCAGCCTGATTATGTTATTTTAGCTAAATACATGCGTATTCTAACGCCTAATTTTGTGGCTGCATTTGAAAACAAAATCATCAATATCCATCATTCATTTTTACCGGCTTTTATTGGCGCTCAGCCATACAAACAAGCGTTCGAACGTGGTGTTAAAATTATTGGTGCAACAGCGCATTATGTAACAAACAACTTAGATGAAGGGCCGATTATTTTACAAGACGTGATTCATGTAGATCATAAATACAGCGCCGAAGACATGGCGCGTTCAGGTAAAGATGTAGAAAAATCAGTACTCAGTAAAGCATTACGTCTGGTGCTTGAAGAGCGCGTATTTATTTATGAAAACCGAACGGTCGTATTCTAGCTCACTTTCGATTTCATAAACTAGGGATGGATCTATAAATTATTTTGGGTCTATCCCAGCCTCCTTTCAGATATCCCTTTACAGAAATCACTAAATTGTTAATATTAATAGCTTATTCATCATTTAATGGCTTATTATGTTAACAATTATCTTTACGGCCTTACTCAGTAGCATCTTTACTTCACTTGCTTTTTTATATGTATTCAATAACGTAATTAAGCCCTATTTAGCCACACAAATCACCTTAATAAAAACAGAAGCAGAAGCTACGATCAGTCAAGCATCCCCCCAAATAAGTAAAGACATTGCGGACGCTATTGAAGCCAAAATTGCAGAAATACAACCTGAATTAGAAGCGCATGTAAAACAAGAGTTAGATCAAATTATTGATGAGTTCTTGCCCCAACTCAGTAAAGAAGTTGAAGATGGTGTCGATAATGCCTTTAAAAAGTTTATTCCGACCATGATGGGATCTGCAGCATCAATGCCGGCAGAAACGATTCTCAAAACCAGCTCAACGTTACTCAGTACCGGTATTGGCATCTTACGAAGTGTCACTCCAGATATTAAAAAGTAGTCATTTCCAGTCATAATTAAGTGATGTGGTCATTCATTTAGTAAGAGACCCATCACGTGATCCAACTTACATTTAAAAACATCATATTTGCAACTGGATCGACCTGCCTATAAACAAAAGTAATGTAAACTGGATTTTTCATTACCGTAGTTTAATTAAATATGTTTCTAAACGAATTCTATTCTCAAAAAGACAGCTCTTTTCGCTTTACTCAACAACAAGCCAGTCGATTTGCTAAAACCGTAGCTAACGATTATAACAAGATCCATGATGTGGATAATAAACGCTTTTGTGTACCAGGTGATTTACTTTTTGCTGTTTCTTTGGCTAAATTCGGTTTATCAGAAACGATGAAGATTAATTTTACCGGTATGGTGAAAAATGACGTTGATCTGCAATTTTCACCACTATTAAACAATAAAACAGCGATAGTGAATGCTGATGAACAGGCATTTATGGAATTAGAGCTCGGCGGAAGCGCATCTTATGATGAAGAAATTATCAGTAAGATCATTAAAGAATATGTGCAATTTTCAGGAAAGAATTTTCCTGAAATAATGGTGCCGCTCATGCGCAGCGAAAATCTCATGTTTAACCCTGCTCGAGCATTAATTATGTATAAATGCATGCAAATAAACCTAACACGTGTCGACGTTAAAAGTATTGCGCTGAAGTTTGATGAAGCGATCATCAACGTACAGGGTAAACGTGCAACCGTCACCTTTAAATTTGATTTCTACGAAGGTGATGAAAAAGTCGGTACCGGCCAAAAAGAAATGCTATTAAGCGGCTTAATCCCATATGAAGAATCAGTAATGAATGGTGTCATTGCCGATTATCAAGCTGCAAAAACCAAGTACCTTTCTGCAGCAAGCTAGTCACCTATTTAATGTGGTCGAGCGGTAATACCGTTCGACTTAAAACATTACGTAACATAAAGCTCGATCTCACGCCCGTGACTCCTTTAATCCCCGTTAGTTTTCCTAACAGTAGCTCTTGGTAATGTTCCATATCTGGCACAATAACCTTTAATTGAAAATCAGCATCACTACCGGTAATAATACAGCACTCCATCACATCTGGAATAGCGGCGATCTCAGTTTCAAAATTCTCAAAACGTTCAGGTGTATGTCGATCCATACTAATATGGATATAAGCCGTTAACTTTAAACCAAGTTTAGCTTGGTTAAGCAAGGTGACATGTTTATCAATTAAGCCTAACTCTTCTAAATGCTTCACACGTCGGGAACAAGGCGACGCTGACAAGCCAATTTTATCCGCTAATTCTAAATTACTGATCCGGCCATTTTCTTGTATTAAATTAAGAATTAACTTATCTGTTCTGTCTAATTTCATGTTCATCACCCCTATTTCATCTTTTTACTTGTTTCGTATTGCCTCTAAATTGAAAATAGAGACTACAAATAGCGCTCGATAATACACCTAGGGTTAATTATTGCCAATTATAATTATTACTGCAAATGTAATTGCTAAAAAACTCACTATTAGTGCAAACATCGCAACCACACTCCCCATCAACCTCGCTATACTAAACCCAGTTAAAGATAACGCCACAGCTGATTAGCAGACACCTTAACCCAGGTCGATGCGGTGATAGAAGTACCCTTCTTGCGACCAATCAGGCACAACTCCTTATCTAGGATAATCGTCACCACAAGTGACCGGCAATATTAACGCAAAGATAGGCATCCTAAACGATGCCTTTTTTGTGCCTAATTTTTACCACCACCGCCCTTCAATGACAATTTAGCTACCACTTTCAAAGGCGAGCCTCTATAATTGACAAAATAATTTCAATTTCAATCACTGTCATTTCGCTATACAGCGTATAATAAAGTGCTTAATCACTTCGTATTGCGTACATTTCGCGACTCCGTCTGTATTAGCCAGTCACAAAACACAGGTAAATTTCAATGCATTATGCAAACATCACTGGTTGGGGTAAATGCCTGCCACCCGCGACATTAACAAACGATGACCTAAGTACTTTTCTTGATACTAATGACGAGTGGATCCAATCTCGAACAGGTATGCAAGAACGTCGTATCTCCCATGTCAGTACATCAGAGTTAGCCTATGTTGCGGCATGCCAAGCTATTGCAGCAGCAGGCATTGAAGCATCAGAACTTGACGGTATTTTCTTTGCTACTTGTACTGCCGATTGCACACTGCCAAGTGCGGCATCAAAAGTACAAGCAAAATTAGGCGCAACCAACGCGGCAGTATTTGATATGAACGCAGCATGTACGGGTTTTATTTATGGCCTAAGTACGGCAAATGCGTTCATCCAAAGTGGTCAAATGAACAAGGTTTTAGTGATTGGTGCTGAACGTATCAGTTATTTCCTTGACTGGACAGAACGTAGCACCGCAGTACTGTTCGGTGATGGTGCTGGAGCCGTGATTCTGGAATCAAGTACTGAAAAACAGGGTATTTTAAGTAATAAAATTGGCTGTGATGGCGATGCTGGCCATATCCTTTCAGTCCCTAATTTTGGTACTGACAGAGCCCGCTTCAAGAATGTTGATGGTCTATTTGACTTCAATTTCGAGGGTAAAGAAATCTTTAAACGCGCCGTAACACGCATGGGTGAAGCATCTGCAATTGCGCTTGAAAAAGCACAAATGACACCAGAGGACGTTGATTTTATTATTCCTCACCAAGCTAACTTACGTATCATTGATTTCTTAGCGAAACGCATGGGCGCAAGTAAAGAAAAAGTCATGGTTAACGTGCATAAATACGGAAATACTTCATCTGCGACTGTACCGATTGCGCTTTGTGAAGCATTAGAAGAAGGCCGTATTAAGGCAGGTGATAATGTGCTACTTGCTGCATTTGGTGGTGGTCTAACTTGGGGTGCTACGATGATAAAATGGGGTGAACGAGTCACGCCTGTCGCAACATCAGAAGCGGCTCTACCTGAGTACAATGGTACTGCTTTGGATCTAATCCAAGATGCAATTAAAGGCTGCCAGGATGCTAAATTAGCCCGTGAATCACAAACCGATTAATATATAGCTAACGCGTTGATGAATTAACTTATTAACTTGTTAAAAGAACAAAAAGCCAAGTGGATGAAAATCATACGCTTGGCTTTTTATATTGATGATATATAGTCAAACGACTTACATTCATATCACTAGATTCGAGCTACTTACACTCACCTTCTGAATAACCACTAATGCTAGTATCTGCACATGCACCACACGCGTTACCGAATGTTTTCAATTCACCCGACGCAGTTGTACCACACACAGGGCGGTAATCCATCGTACACATTTGTGGACGTTCATCAGGGCAACTATGACTGTAATTTGGTAATATAGGTAATGGTTTTGCTGTTTCAGCCGTGATCTCAGTGTTACTACACGCTGCGAGGCCAAATGCCGTTAACGACAATAAAATAATTTTTTTCATTTTAATACCTGCTAATCGTTTATTATTGCTGCTTATTTATATCTACATTTATATCTACAATAGTGGATTAAATAAATAAAATAGGCTTTCCAAAAACCGTTGAACTCGACTTCGTTGTCGCCATTCTGTTAAACAAATTTTATGTGAGTGTGCTATATAGGATAGCTGTAATTGATAAAGCTCGGCAATAAAAGGGGATTGGTCTATAAGTAATGTGACCTCAAAATTAAGCCAAAAACTACGCTTATCCAAGTTAACCGTCCCCACCAAACATAATTCATTATCCACAAGAATACTTTTGGTATGCAGTAGGCCATCCTGATATTGGTATATTTCAACACCGCAAGCTAACAATTCATCAAAAAAACCTTTACATGCATAATCTACCATACGAGAGTCATTTTTTTCTGGCAGAATAATTTGTACCTTAACACCACGCGCACTGGCCGTTTTAAGGGCCGCCTGTAACGCTTCATCAGGCACAAAGTAAGGCGTAGTTAGAATTAATGATTTTTGTGCTAAATAAATTGCTGAAACCAACACTTGATGAATATTATCATCATCAAAATAAGGACCTGATGGAATCACTTGTACTTGGCTGTTTTCTTCAAAGACCGAGCTTTTCTTGTACTTAGAAATAGTTGTATTAACTAAACTTTCTCCAGTTTCCATTTCCCAGTCCCATTCAAGTAATGAACCAGTAATAGGAATAATCGGCCCTTGCATACGGATCATAATATCAACCCACTCACCCACGCCGGCATTTTGTTTAAATACTTGAGGATCGATCAAGTTCATGCTCCCGGTGTAGCCGACATGACTATCAATAGCAATGAGCTTGCGGTGCATACGTAAATCTTGACGATGGAAGAATATCCGCATTGGCCCTACAGGTAACACCTCGACAAGGTGGATACCTGCTTGCTTAAAGCATTTAGGCCAATGGCTTTTGAAGAACGCAGAGCTACCAACAGAGTCGAGCATGACCCGACAATCAACACCTCGTTTTGCGGCATTAATCAAAGCTAACGCCACCAGATCAGCTTTACCACCAACCGCCCATATATAAAACTCTAAATACACGACGTTAATGGCACTATTAATGTCTGCCGTTATCTGCTCAAGAATACAGTGAGGACTGGTTAATAGCGTCAACTGATTGCCTGTTACACTAGGCATTTGAAAACGACTATAAATCAGTTCACGTAACGGAGTAACCAAGGCACTGGTATTACCGCCGTTTTTAACTCTATAGGGTGCTGCGCGCTGGTTAATTCGTTGCGTAAAAGGCCCTAACATCGCCTCTGCCCTTTGTACTCTTTTTTTACCTAAATACAATTCACCAAAAATAACATACACAATAACGCCAGCAAACGGTAACGTGTAAATCACAGCTAACCACGCCAACGAGATACTCGCAGAACGCCGTTTAGTAATAACCCGAAATGACACTAATATAATGATGACTGCATGCAAAAAAACCAGCAACAAGGTAATAAAATTAGTGAACGAATCCCAGCTATACATTTTGATTTTCAATCCAGTTTTTCAAACGTTTCACATCATGCAGGTATTCGGTATTGATTTGTTCAACCCAATCATCGATATTCTCCCACCATGTAGGCTGCTCTGGTGATTGTGCTAATTGTGATACCTGCTGTATACGTACTAATCCAATCGAACCTGCCGCGCCTTTGATCTTATGTGCTTCATCAACAATCGCATCTTGGTCTCTGGCGGTTAAATTAGAGTTCAATATTGCTAAATAATGAGGCATTGTTTGTTCAAATAAACAAACACTTTGTAATAAAAGCTCCTTACCTAATGTATCAAGATATTGTTGTAATAAATCAATATCAAGATATTCTTCGAGCATTTCTCGCTCATCAGCGAGGGCGGCAGGTGTATAGTTGACCTTCGGCTTTTCACCTTGTTCGACACTGTGCAGTAAACGCGTGATCACGCCAGTCACAGCGTTAATAGACAGCGGTTTACTTATTGCGTCGTCCATACCTTTCTCAATGTATTCTTGACGATTATTGATCACATTTGCAGTGAGCGCGATAACTGGAGGTAACTCCAACGCGGTATTTTCCCGTAATATTTTAATAATTTCAAATCCAGAAATATCAGGTAAATTAATATCAAGAAAAATTAAATCATAGGTGTTTTCTTCCGCCATTTGGATCGCACTGCGACCATCGACAGCAACTTCAACAGTATGGCCTAATTTATTTAATATCGCCGTACATACAGTAACATTCAGCTCGATATCTTCGACAAGTAATATCAACAGTTTAGTTTGCTCACTTTCAACAACCGAACTACTTTGTAAACTGTCCACCCCATCCACATCAAATTCAATCGTAAAACAAGCACCTTGACCTAGCTCACTGCTCACCCAAATATCGCCGCCCATCGCCGTCATGAGGCTTTTTGCGACAGACAATCCAATACCCGTTCCGGTTGCCCGTTTACTTCCCTGTTCCTGATAATACATCGCAAATATTTTATCTTGGCCTTCTGCCGAAATACCAATACCGGTATCCTCAACTTCGAAGGTCAAACCAATTTTATTACCTGCTTCCTCACTGGTAAACACTCGAATACTCACTTCACCCGAATCGGTAAATTTCACCGCATTAGACACCAAGTTCCACAATACTTGACGCAATCGAGTGCCGTCAGCATTAATAAAGTCTGGGATATCACCAAATACATCAAACTCTAAAACCAAGCCTTTTTGCTCGGCTTGAAGCAGGGCTAGCGTTTTTATATCATTCAGAAAACTTCTAAATTCAATCGGTTGATTTACAATTTCAAACTTACGACGATCAAATTTGTCCAAATCAATAATATCATTAAAGATATTACCCATAGTTTGGGCACTCACATAGATCGTATTTAAATGCTGACGTTGCTCATAGTTAAGCGAACCATCAAGTAAAATCCGGCTTAAACCAACAACACCATTTAAAGGGGTACGTAATTCATGGCTAATGGTCGAAATAAATGTGGTTTTGTCGCGGCTGGCTTTCTCTAGCGCATCTTGGTATTTCTTACGTTCGGTAATGTCACGGCCATAACCAAGTACGCCGATATATTCATTTCGTTGCCCAAAAAAGGGCACTTTCCGCAATTCAAAGCAGGCCTTGTGACCATCAGGATATGTTAACCATTGTTCATAGGTTTCTGGTAATTGAGTGCTCAATACGGCTTTATCTGTTGCCGCGAACTTAGCCGCAATCTCAGTATCAAAAGCATCAAATGGCGTCAAACCAATAAGCTCTTTTTCAACTTTACCCGTTAACGCTTCCATCGATAAATTACAGCCAGAAAACTGCCCACGCTCATTACTGTAATAAACGAGATCGGGAGAACTATCAATGAATGACCGCACTAATGCCGAGCGTTCTTCGACAACTAATTGTGCTTGTTCACGCTGAAAGACTTCATTCTCTAAGTCTTTGAAGGCTTGGTTTCTATCTGCTTCTGCTTTTTTACGTTCTTCAAATTCATCATTAAGTTCAATTAGATTAACTTGTAATTCTTGCTGAAGCTGCAAGTCTCGAGCGCGCACTTCTTGCAGTTTGTACACCATTTTACTCAGGCGTTTGCGCGAGTCCTCAAGTTGTTGTACTACAATCGAAAGGAAAAATACCACCCAAGGCGTCACGACACTCGCAAATAAAATTGCGGCATATAAATCGTCAAGTTTAACTTCTCCACGTAGGATATAATTAATACTTGCTTGTATCGTAATAGAAAAGAAAATAACCGTGGCGGCAGAAAAAATACTAAACCGAATAACACCTAACTTGGTAAGCATATCAACATAGTATTGAGCCCAAGCTCTGATTTTCATCATGATCGATCCATATAAAATTATCTAGACCATCCATAATATACGATAGGTTATACGCAAACCATAGAAAAATTAAGGTTTTAATAAATCAAAATCTAATTCCTGTATGTCATTATCATGACTTAACTCTTGATACACCGAATACTGATTTCGTCCATTTTCCTTCGCTATATATAATGCTTTATCCGCATTTTCAAGTAATTGTACTTCCGAATTTTCAGATACTGGGCGCATAGTTGCAATACCGATACTCAGTGTGACATGTTTTGCCGCTTTAGAATGAGCATGCTCAATACCTAAACCTTCAACAGCAGTAATGATCTTTCTGGCAAGGCGAGCAGCCCCCTCTTCATCGGTATTAGGCAAAATAACAGCAAACTCTTCACCACCATAACGCGCGACTAAATCAGCGCCACGGTGTACTTGGTCATTCATCACTTGGGCTAATTCAGTCAATACAATATCACCCATTGGATGACCGTAATTATCATTATATAACTTGAAACAATCGACATCGCAGAACAATAAAGACATCTGTTTCACTTCTCGATGATGAGTTGACCAATAATGCTGTAGTTTATTATCAAAGGTGCGTCGATTCGCCACTTTTGTCAGAGCATCCGTTGAGCTCAATTCATCAAATTTCTCAATGGCTTGCTCAAGATCATGCTCAATGCGCTTACGTTCAGTTAAATCTCGATAGATAATTAAAATACCACTTTCACCATTAGTATTATTTACATAGCGCTGCTTACATATTTCATACCAACGTGGGTTTTGCTCTGATAGATGCAACAACTCTTCATAGCGAACAGATTTACCATCCAGTAATAATTGGTTTTCTTGCTCAAACAACCATGATCTTTTATCAATACTAATCAAGCTTTCTCTATCCATACCAATCAAATCGGCATGTTTAACACCAACGACTTCACAATACCCTTCGTTCGCACCCACAAATTTTCCATTGCAATTCATAAACGCAACGGGATCTGGTGTCGCATTAATGACTGAGTTTAATAAGCTATTATTACGGCTAAGCTCAGCTTCTATACGTAAGTGTTCACTATTCTCATTAAGTAATCGCTCATTCAGTTCCATTACTTCCGTTCGGTCATTAGATACAGTTAAGATAGCGACCACTTTTTTGTGTTCATCATACAAGGGATATTTAATGGTTTGTAATAACATATTATTATCATCGACTGTGCTCCATTCTTCATATTTTTCAACTTTACCTGTGAGGACCGTTTTCTCATAAGAATGAATTTGTGCCAGCTTGGAGGCGCTATAAAAATCGTGTTCAAAATGGCCATTCACTTGCTCTATCGATTGGTCGAATTGAGCTGCCCATGATGGTGAACAATTAAGAATTAATCCATCTAAGGTTTTAATATGAATAAAAGCCGAATTGGAGAGAAATAAGCTATTAATGATTTGACCATCTATATCCCAAGGCGAAATAGCGGAAGAGTTTGTACCAATATGATCGATCTGACACAACCAAACCCAGCGACGTTGATATTTGATTTGTACCGCGCTAAAGCGTAACGTCTTTTTTAGCTGCTTAATATGGAAAACATCATTAGTGACCGTAGTCTCATCAACTCGATGGGATAAACGCTCGAAGCAACATTGTGCAATAATATTACTGGTATTATTCTCTTGTTCGAAGATAGTCGCGATTGCAGAATTAGAATAAAGTATCGTGCCTTTTTTAATATCAAGAACAAGTGTCGGCGTTGCCGAAAAAGTCAATAATGATTGGCAAGTCGTGAGTTTTCGCAATAGCGTTAAAATAACAAGGATGCTTATCAATAAGGCAGTGACAACCAACCAAAACGTCATACCGACCGACGTACTTGTTGAAAGTCCAGTAATATCCTGCCACCAACTGAATATTTCAGTTATAAAAAATCGATAATTTAAATCCATATTTTACCTAAGATCCATCTCACGCTGATGAACTATACAACACCAAAATGAGATCACTGTAAAGCAGTTATAATTAAAACTACCACTATCGCCCACTTTTGTTTTAATACTTTAGTACCAACTAGCATAAACTAAATAAATCAGTACATTACAATTAAACAGGAGGTAAACACTCCGCAATAACATGGACAACCATGAAAACAGAGGTAAAAAATCACACAATGTCATATTGTCAAAATAAAAAACCATTTTTTAAATAATCATCAGTATTTTGGCCAGTTTATTATCCAATATCAAAACAAATGGACCATTTACATGAAAAGGTGATAAGTAGCTCAGAATACATTTTTAGATTGACCTAAGTATTAATTCTGGTAAATTTGGCAGGTTAGCCAATTTTCGGCTTTTGGAAACTTTAACGATTTATCTATTTTTTTATGTATTTTGTACTCGTGAGTAGAAGCTCAATTGGGTGTACATAGTTTAGAACTTAGTGAATTGAATGCAAGGGAGAAGTGCAATGTCAGTCTATGACCCGTCGCTGGAAAAAGACAACTGTGGTTTTGGTTTAATTGCCCATCAAGAAGGTGAAGCTAGTCACAAGTTAGTTCGCGTCGCTATATCATCATTAGACCGTATGCAACATAGGGGCGGTATCGCGGCAGATGGAAAAACAGGAGATGGCTGTGGTTTGCTAATGCAAAAACCTGACGGGTTTTTCCGTGCTATCGCGGTAGAAAATGATTGGAATCTCGGAAGTAACTACGCCGTAGGAATGATGTTCTTAAATCAAGATACGGATAAATCAGCAGTAGCAAAGCAAATCATTAAAGAAGAGCTCGAACGCGAAACACTGAATGTTGTTGGCTGGCGTGAAGTCCCTCTTGATACGAGCGTACTCGGTGAAATTGCAATGTCATCATTGCCACAAATTCAACAAATCTTTATCAATGCACCCGCTGGCTGGGCGCCTAAAGATATCGAACGTCGTTTATATTTAACTAAACGTCGTATCGAAAAACGCATTACAGATGATAGTGATTTCTATATTGCCAGCTTGTCAAACCTAGTCACGATTTACAAAGGTTTGTGTATGGCGGGTGATCTGCCGAGGTTCTTCTTAGACCTTGCCGATCTTCGTATGCAATCTGCAATTTGTTTATTCCACCAACGATTCTCAACAAATACATCGCCAAAATGGCCGTTAGCACAACCATTCCGCTTTATGGCGCACAATGGTGAAATTAACACGATCGAAGGTAACCGAGAATGGGCTCGCGCACGTAGTTATAAATTTAGTTCCCCATTACTCCCTGATATGCACGACGCAGCGCCGTTTGTTAATACCAAAGGCTCAGATTCATCGTCAATGGATAACATGCTAGAGCTCTTCTTAGCCGGTGGTATGGATATTTTCCGCGCTTTCCGTCTATTAGTGCCGCCAGCATGGCAGAATCATCCCAATATGGATGATGATCTACGCGCATTCTATGATTTTAACTCAATGCATATGGAACCTTGGGATGGCCCAGCGGGTATCGTACTGAGTGATGGTCGTTATGCGGCTTGTGGTCTCGATCGGAATGGTTTACGCCCAGCACGTTATGTACGCACCACAGATGGCTTCATTACCGTTGCCTCTGAAGTCGGTATTTGGGATTACACTGCTGATGAAGTTATCGAAAAAGGCCGTGTAGGCCCAGGCGAATTATTAGTTATCGATACTGAAACAGGGAAATTATGGACCTCTTGGGACATTGACCAAGAATTAAAAGGCCGTAATCCTTACCGTGAATGGTTAACTAATAATTCAACGAGACTGACACCATTTGAAGTATTACCAAAAGAAGCCATTGGTATGCGGACTTTTAATGACGAGCAATTAGCTACATATCAAAAACAATTTGATTATAGTAGAGAAGAGCTCGATCAGATTATTCGTGTTCTAGGTGAAAATGCGCAAGAAGCGACAGGCTCTATGGGTGATGACACTCCGATGGCTGTACTTTCAACTAAAACACGTTCGCTGTATGACTACTTCCGCCAAAAGTTCGCGCAAGTAACCAACCCCCCAATCGATCCATTACGTGAAAACCATGTCATGTCATTGGCAACTTGCATCGGTCGTGAGCACAATGTATTTAATGAAACAGATGGTCATGCGCACCGCGTACTATTTGATTCACCAATACTACTATTCTCAGACTTCAAGCAAGTCACTGAATTAAGCGGCGAGTACTATAAAACAGCAAAAATTAACCTTTGCTTTAACGGTCAAAATGAGACATTAGCACGCGCGGTAGCACGTATTACTGCAGAAGCAGTTGAACTTGCTACTTCAGGGGCGGTGCTATTAGTGCTAACAGATCGTACGTTAGCAAAAAGTCAGCTACCTATCCCAGCAGCAATGGCCGTTGGTGCAGTACAAACAGCCTTGGTTGAAGCGAACTTACGCTGTGATACCAATATTGTTGTAGAAACAGCAAGTGCCCGTGATCCGCATCATTTCGCCGTATTACTTGGTTTTGGTGCAACGGCTGTTTACCCATATCTTGCTTATGAATCACTGCGTAAACTAGTTGAAATAGAGACCATCCCACAAGATATTGCGAAGACATTATTAAACTACCGTAATGGTATTAATAAAGGCCTGTACAAGATCATGTCGAAAATGGGTATTTCTACCATTGCCAGTTACCGTTGCTCACAACTGTTTGAAGCCGTAGGTTTAGCCGATGAAGTTATCGAGTTATGCTTTAAAGGCACAAGCAGCCGTATCAAAGGCGCTGACTTTAGCGATTTCCATATCGACCAACAGAAACTCAGTAAATTAGCATGGACAAAACGTAAACCGACCTCACAAGGCGGTCTACTGAAATATGTTCACGGTGGTGAATACCATGCTTATAATCCCGATGTTGTCAGTACATTACAAACAGCAGTACAAAGCGGTAAATATGAAGACTACAAGCAGTATTCAACAGAAGTAAATGAGCGCCCTATTGCAACCTTGCGTGATATGTTGCAGCTGAAAAAATCAGAAAATCCAATTGCGATTGATGATGTTGAACATGAAGATAATCTGTATAAACGTTTTGATACCGCAGCAATGTCAATCGGTGCATTAAGCCCTGAAGCACATGAAGCACTGGCGATTGCGATGAACACCTTAGGTGGTAACTCTAACTCGGGTGAAGGCGGTGAAGATCCACGTCGTTTTGGTACTTTAAAAGTCTCTAAAATTAAACAAATCGCGTCTGGCCGCTTTGGTGTAACACCGCATTACTTAATGAATGCAGAAATCATTCAAATTAAAGTCGCACAAGGTGCAAAACCAGGTGAAGGTGGCCAATTACCGGGACATAAAGTAACAACTGAAATTGCTAAACTACGTAATTCAGTACCCGGAGTCACTCTTATTTCACCACCACCGCATCATGATATTTATTCAATTGAAGATTTATCACAGCTGATTTTTGATATTAAACAGATCAACCCATCTGCATTAGTATCCGTTAAATTAGTATCTGAACCAGGTGTTGGTACGATTGCGACAGGTGTTGCAAAAGCGTATGCCGATTTAATTACCATTTCAGGTTATGACGGCGGTACAGCTGCAAGTCCGATTACCTCTGTTAAATATGCAGGTAGCCCTTGGGAGCTTGGCTTAGCAGAAACACAACAAGCATTAGTTGAAAATGGCTTACGTCATCGTATCCGCTTACAAGTCGATGGTGGCCTAAAAACCGGTCTCGATGTTGTTAAAGGTGCTATTCTTGGTGCCGAAAGCTTTGGTTTTGGTACTGGACCAATGGTGGCCTTAGGTTGTAAATTCCTGAGAATTTGTCACTTAAACAACTGCGCGACAGGTGTTGCAACACAAGACGACAAATTACGTCAAGATCACTTCCATGGTCTACCGGAGATGGTCATGAACTACTTCAAGTTTATTGCTCAAGAAACCCGTGAAATAATGGCATCACTTGGCGTAACTCAGTTAACCGATTTAATTGGTCGTACTGATTTATTAGTACAACTAGACGGTCTCACTGATAAGCAACGTAAAATTGATTTATCTGGTATTACCTATAAGCCAAAGCCAAAAGAAGGCTTAGGTATATATTGCCAAGCAACCAACGAACCGTATGATAAAGCAGAACTTAACGAAGCTTTAATTGCGCATTACTTAGAATCAATCACTGAAAAATCAGGGTTATCAAGTAGCTTCCCAATTAAAAACACCGATCGTTCAGTTGGTGCCCGTCTGTCTGGTGAAATTGCGAAACAGCATGGTAACCAAGGTATGGCATCGGATCCTATCACAGTAAACTTTACAGGTACTGCCGGTCAAAGTTTTGGTGTATGGAATGCTGGCGGCTTAAATCTTAATCTGACTGGCGATGCCAACGATTACGTAGGCAAAGGCATGACAGGTGGGCGTATTGTTATCCGCCCAGAACCTGGTTCAGCGTTTAAAACACACGAAGCGGTTATAGCTGGTAATACTTGTCTATATGGCGCATCAGGTGGCGAATTATACGCAGCTGGCTTAGCTGGTGAACGTTTCGCTGTACGTAACTCTGGTGCAAATGCTGTAATCGAAGGTATTGGTGACAACGGTTGTGAATACATGACGGGTGGTATTGTGACAGTCCTAGGTGATACGGGCGTTAACTTTGGTGCCGGTATGACAGGTGGTTTTGCTTATATTTATGACCTAAATGGTCAATTATCAAGTAAACTTAACAATGAACTAGTGGAACAACATGCAGTAACGGATTACCCAATGCACGTTGAACACCTTCGCGGTATTATCATTGAACACCTTGCACAAACATGTAGTCAGCATGCGCAAGACCTACTTAATGAATTTGATACTGTGATAAGAAAATTCTTTATTATCAAGCCTAAGTCAGCTGATATGAACGCATTACTTGGCCATAAATCACGCTCTGCTGCAGAGCTACGTGTCCAGGCTCAATAGGAGGGATCATGAGTAATAATGTATTTCAATTTGTCGATGTACAACGCATTGATCCAGATAAAAAAGCGTTAAAGATCCGTAAAGTGGACTTTATCGAAATTTATAAACCGTTTACGGCGAACCAAGCAAAAATGCAAGCGGGTCGTTGTTTAGAATGTGGTAACCCTTACTGTGAGTGGAAATGCCCAGTACATAACTACATTCCAAACTGGCTAAAATTGGTTGAAGAAGGTCGCATTATTGAAGCTGCAGAGCTTTGTCATGAAACCAACAGTTTACCTGAAGTTTGTGGTCGAGTTTGCCCACAAGATCGTTTGTGCGAAGGTTCTTGTACGCTAAATACAGATTTCGGTGCGGTTACTATTGGTAATGTTGAAAAATACATTACCGACGAAGCCTTTAAGATGGGCTGGCGCCCAGACATGTCTAAGGTTGTTCGCAATGATAAAAAAGTGGCGATTATCGGTGCGGGTCCAGCTGGTCTTGCCACTGCAGATATCTTAGTGCGTAATGGTGTAACACCCGTCGTTTATGACCGTAACCCAGAAATCGGTGGTTTATTAACGTTTGGTATTCCAGCATTTAAGCTTGATAAAAGTGTAATGACTCATCGCCGTGAAGTATTCACAGAAATGGGGATCGAATTTTGCCTTAACACTGAAATTGGTAAAGATATTCAATTCAGTGAATTAGTGGCAGAGTACGATGCTGTATTTGTTGGTGTTGGTACGTATAAATACATCAATGGTGGTTTTGACAACGGGGCTGCACAAGGTGTTTATGACGCCCTACCTTACCTGATTGCAAATACGAATAATGAACTCGGCTTTGAAAAAAGTGCTGATGAATTTATCAATTTAAAAGGTAAAACGGTCGTTGTCCTTGGTGGTGGTGATACGGCGATGGACTGTGTTCGAACTGCGGTTCGTCAAGGTGCTAAAAACGTTTATTGTGCTTATCGCCGAGACGAAATAAGCATGCCAGGTTCTAAGCGCGAAGTTAAAAATGCCAAAGAAGAAGGCGTTAAATTCTTATGGAATTTACAACCACTTGATATTGAAGTTGTTGGCGATAAAACCACAGGCGTTAAAATGGTGAAAACCCGTTTAGGTAAGCCAAATGAAAAAGGTCGTCGTCGTGCCGAGCAAGTGATTGGTTCTGAGCACGTGCTAAAAGCCGATGCGGTTATTCAAGCATTTGGTTTCCAACCAAATCCGGCACAATGGTTATTGGATGAAGGTGTAACAACAAATAGCTGGAATGGCATTATTGCACCAGAACAAAGCGACTTCCCATTCCAAACCGAAAATCCAAAAATCTTTGCTGGCGGAGATGCTGTTCGAGGGTCAGATTTAGTCGTAACAGCGATTGATGAAGGCCGCCGTGCTGCCGAGGCAATACTCGACTATTTAGACGTTTAAAGAGTTAAACATTTTAAATTACATATCTAATTAAAAACGCTAGCATTAATAATGCTGGCGTTTTTTTATTCTTTATTTTAAGCTATAAAAATCGATAATATATTTAATTATAGACTTATTTTTTATATTATATCCGTCAATTTAAAGGCATCAATGGCTTAATACTTGGTAATAATGAATTCGCTTAACGCCCTCACAACAACAAAATTAAAGTTGATTAAACTCAGAATCGCTTTCACTTTTTTAAGTATGCTAGTTAGCGTACCGAGTTTTGCTGCGCAAGAAATAATTCTAGGCGATTATATTAAAACAGAATCCCCCCTCCCTGTTACCGAGCCGACAAGCATTGAGACCAATATCGCCGTGAATACAGATGCGGTTACCACCACTGAAAATAGTCAAGAAATCATCCTCGCAGATAGCTTAGGTATAGATGAAGACTGGGTCTGGTTAAAATCGGGAGAATTCTTAATTGGGAAAATTGAAGATCTCTATAATGACAAACTTGCTTTTGATAGCGATGACCTCGGCGATTTAAAAATTAAATGGAAAGACATTAGCCGTATTAATAGCCGCCAATTATTTACCATTTTAACCGTTAACGGGAGGGTTATCACAGGTACGATTGCACTTGAAAATGGTGTAATGACGATCAGTAACAATCGTCAACATAAAGTTAATCAAAAAGACCTTATGACCCTGATCGCTGGCCCCGAAACCGGTACCAATATCTGGAAAGGTAAGGTAGCCTTAGGGGCAAACCTAAGCTCGGGTAATACCAATAAACTCGAATATAATACCAATGTTGAGTTTTCTCGTCACACCACAACATCACGAATTAAAACCTCATATACCGCGATCATTGGCGAGACCAATAATGTGCAAACCGATGAGAGCCATCGTTTTCTAATGACCTACGATGTTTATAATGATAAAGATCTTTTTTTCCGACCAATTGATTTAAACTTATATCGCGATCCGCTACAAAATGTAAACAGCCAGATCGATCTCGGTATGGGTATCGGTTATCAATTTATTGACGACGGCGAGCAAGAGTTGGAAATGAACTTAGGTCCCTCTTATTTATATACGAAATATGAATATACTGATGCAGAACTCAATAAAAGTGATGCCAGTCTCGCTGTATCCTTCGGTCTCGATTATGAACGTGAAATACATGACAAGATTGATTTGGAATTAAGTTATAAATTGACGGCAACAGAATCTGACCTTGGTGGACTCCGACAAAATACGAAATTAAACTTTGATATTGAGCTCACTGATGTACTTGATTTCGAAATTACATTTTTCTGGGTCCGAATCAATAATCCCCCACCCGATATTGATGGCTCTCCATTAGAAAAAAATGACTTTAAACTTACGTTTGGCTTAGGTGTTTCTTTTAATTAATACCTTGGCGACCAATTCATACCGCAACAAAACTGTGCTAGCATTACACTTTTCGAGATAGATTAGAGACAACGATGAAAATTGGTATTATTGGTGCAATGGAGCAGGAAGTTGAGATCCTGCGCGAACAACTAGAGAACGTAACAACATTTACTCAAGCTGGCTGTGAATACTATAGCGGCTCACTTGCAGGTCATGATGTAATTTTAAGTAAATCAGGTATTGGTAAAGTTGCTGCAGCCGTAGCGACAACATTACTGCTTGAACATTACAAACCTGATTACATTATCAATACCGGTTCCGCAGGCGGTTACGATAAAACGCTTAAAATTGGTGATGTAGTGATCTCAAGTGAAGTGCGTCACCACGACGTTGACTTAACTGTGTTTGGTTACGAAATAGGTCAATGTGCACAAAAACCTGCTGCTTATATCCCTGACCCACGTCTTGTTGAAGCCGCTAAAAAAGCGATCTCAGCAGACGACATTAAAACTATCGAAGGTTTAATTTGCACTGGTGATAGCTTCATGGCTGATCCGAAAAAAGTAGAAGAAGCACGTACTAACTTCCCTACAATGGCAGCAGTAGAAATGGAAGCAGCAGCAATTGCGCAAACATGTCACCAGTTTGACGTACCTTTTGTTGTGATCCGTTCATTATCAGATATTGCAGGTAAAGAATCTCCGACATCATTTGAAGAATACCTGGTTGTTGCCGCGAAGAACTCATCAGCAATGGTAGTAAACATGTTACACGAGTTAAAATAACATGAACTTGGTCATGGATTGGACCAGTATGCAGTCAGTGTTTATATTGCTGACTGCAGTCGTCATCGCACGCTTACCACTCTGCCCACCTCACTTTCACCCTACGCAACTTTTAAACCAATTATTTAGCGCCATTGCGGATAAAGTAAATAATGCACAACGCAGCCACCAGCAACAATATATTGCAGGTAACCTTGCGCTCATCACCATGCTTGGGTTTATCTTAATTATCGCTGCCGTCATTCAATTTATTGTAATTGAACCCATCTTATTTGAGTTCGTACTATTACTGTGTTTATTGAAATGGGAAAAAATAAATTTACCTGAAATTGATTTAGGTAACCTCGAAAAACAAACCATCATAAGCCAAATACAACCTCGGACATTACGCGATTTAGACCAGTTATCCTTACTCGGTTTGCATAAAGCCAGTATTGAAAACCTGTGTCTACGTAATAGCTATCAGTGGTTTGCCGTTATATTTTGGTATATCAGCGTTGGTATCTGGGCCGCGATTATTTATCGTGTAATTCAACTAATGGCACATAACTGGAATAGTAAATTAACCGTTAATCGTCATTTTGGCCGCCCTGCAGCATTCTTACTGCACTTACTTTCAGCACCGAATCATATCATTCTCGGATGCACATTACGCAGCTTACAACGCGCGACAAGTCCGTTAGAAAATTTAAACAAACAGGCAAAGAAATGGCATCACTTTAGCAGCGGCTTTTTATTATCAAGTTTTGCCTATAGTCTCGCGATTCAACTAGGCGGACCACGAAAATACCAAGGCACAATGAACCGATTTAGTCAGCTTGGTCATACCGAACCCGCACAGCGCGATGATATCAACCGAGCACAACAAAAACTGACGTGGGCATTACTCGTCTGGTTAATTTTTATCAGCGCGATCTATCTGCTTATTTCAATTAGATAGTCTAACGATAATCAATTTTACTTTCTAACATCATGAGAATTTATGTCTTTTTACGCACGGTTCATTACGCTAGTTATCATCCCACTTGTCGTATTATCATTGCCGGTTCAAGCATTACCTTTACCAGAGCAAGAAAAGTACCCACAGCGTATCGTATCGCTCTCACCACATACTACAGAGCTGGTTTTTGCCGCCGGTGCTGGTGATAGACTGATCGGTGTCAGTGCTTACTCTGATTATCCTGAAGAGGCCAAAGCATTGCCCATTGTCGCTAGCTCGCAACAAATAAATATCGAAACGATACTCGCGCTTGAGCCCGATATGATTATTTACTGGCAACAAGGCAATTCAGCAGCCGATATCAACCAACTCAAAAAATTTGGGATCCCCGTCTATGCATCAAAAACGGGGGGATTAGCCGATGTTGCCACACAAATACAAAAGCTTGGTGAAGTCTTTGGTACACAAGCGATTGCTAACCCAGTCAGTAATAGATACCTTAAAGCCTTAGATCAACTACGTGAAGATTATAAGAATAATCCCAAACAAGATCTGTTTTATCAAGTGTGGGCAACGCCATTAATGACAGTAGCCAGTGATCCTTGGTTACAAGAACAATTCGCCCTGTGTGGGTTTAATAATGTATTCAGTGACAGTCCTGTTCCCTATCCAGTGATCAACATTGAGCAAGTGCTCGTGAAACAACCCGCGGTGATCATTGCTGGTACCGTCAACAATAGTGAATTACAACAGTGGCAAACTTGGAAAAGTATCCCTGCGGTTAAAAATGGTAATATATTTAGAATTAATCCTGATGTATCTCACCGTTTTTCTCCCCGTGTACTGACAGGAATAAAAACACTCTGTGATATAGCGCTTCAAGCGCAAAAATAATCCAAAATAAGCATGAATATTGCCATAATTCAAACAGCTAACTAAAATAGTAACAATACCAACTTTAGTATTGTTACTATTTTAGTTCTTATCGATGGCAATCACTTATGGCACTGTTTACAACATTATTAATTGCACCATATCAACTAATGGCAAGCAACAGATGAGTGCGTGGGCATGGTTATATCGATTTTATGATATTTTCTGGCGTAAACGTATTTACTTGCTGATCCCAATATTAACTATGCCCCTAATTGGCTATCAAGTTGGCCGTAGTATTCCAGACAGCTATCACTCTCATACCACCATTTTACTGCAAGAACGCAACCTGCTAAATCCGTTCTTAGCCGAATTATCACTGCCCCTTAATATTCAGTCTCGATTTAAAACCATTAATATTCTCGCTAAACGTAAGTCAGTATTATTAGAGGTAGCAAGACAAGTAGGGTTAATTAATTCAACTGATTCAACAGAACAGCAGCAAATAATCGTTGAGCAAATAAAAGCGTCATTAACGCTATTTCTCACGGGGACAGACTTAGTCACTATTGAAATGGTATGGCCGGATCCACAACAATTAAGCGTGATACTCGACGTGGTCAGTAATCAATTTATTTTACGATTAACTAAGCCCAACCAAGATGTCGCATTAAACAGTAAAATTTTTCTTGCTGAGCAACTAAAGCAACAACATGAAATATTATTACGAGCTGAAAAATCCCTGTTTGACTATAAATTTAAACATGCCGACATCATTCCTGAGTTATATGCTGCCAGAGAGTCGGAACAGATTTACATCACAAGTACGATGAAAGATAAAGAGCAAACATTAGCCTTACTACAATCTAAGTTAACGCTATTAACAAAGAAACTAATCCTAACTAATCCCGCCGCTCAATTTATTGATAATAAAATGAGGCATCTCGAAACATTAAAAATCCAACAATTAGCACATTACACAAAACAACACTCGCAAGTTAAGTCAACAAACCGACAGATATCTCGTCTAAAAGAGCAAAGACAAGAACTCCAATCTAAAATACAAAACCAGCAAGCGCTAGATTTACTGTTAAACCGTATTACGCGACTTACACACCAAGCTTTAACAACCCAAATAACACCGTTATTACTGAATGAACTCGATGATTATGAGCACTATAGAAACTCCATCATGAAAGTAAAATTAGAATTGAAAACATTAGAAAAACAACATGCATATTTCCAAAAAAATCAAAATAAGTATTCAATTATTGAACAAGAGTTACTAGAATTACAACGTAATTTCACGACAGCAAACACGTTTTATCAGAATCTACTCACGCGCTATGAAATGGTATCAATTAGTTATGATCTCAGTGAGTTTGAGTCGACAAATACAGTTAAAATAATTACACCGCCTTTCATTCCCGAACAAACGATAAATTTATCCCTGCCAACTTATATTTTGTTGGGATTATTACTCGGAATAATACAGGGGATGACGATTAGCTTAACCCTGTCGATAACGCAAGATACCTTATGGCATGAAAGTCGAATTGCTCACGTAACGGGTTTAAAAATCATTACACGTCTCCCTTTAATTTCATCATCAGGTCGATAAGTGATCTGTAAAATCGTTTTACCTTTTCCTAACGGGTCTTCAGATATAACAATGTGTGGTATCGCCATATATTTAGGGGTAGACTCATTAAATCTTAACGATCAAGGTCACTATATTAACATTCACTAAAAATAAACGCCTTAAAATACATTATCAATAGTTGCATATTAAGATTAATACGCTATATTAAAATTAGAAAATCGAAACAGCCGACCACTTTATTGGTCAAGCAGGTGTGATACATCGTATTTGGCTTTTCAATGCCGGCGTGCTTGGTTATCTCACTCTAACTTAGGGTTAGCGCTTTAGAAAAACAGCATTCAGAATTACAAAAAAGCTCACTACTAGCAGTGAGCTTTTTTGTATTTGTAGAATAATATCAATAACGAATATCGCTAATGGCTATTTACCATAGCAACAAGCCGTATAGACATGCCGCTTAATTCATCACTGACTTGCAGCAACTCACCAATACTCTTATTCATCGCTTTTACGCTCAACTCATTCGTCTTAGTGACCAAGGTTACTTTTTCACTTGCAGACAATACACCCGTAATATTTTCATTAGTATTCACAGCATTGCTTGTCACACATGCAATTTGACCACTCATATTCGTTACCGCATCAATAATTTCAGCGAATGTTTCAGCATTCGTTTCAACGGCTTCATAACCATTGTTTACATCGGATGAACTTTTTTCAATTAGTAGCTTAATTTCATTGGCTGATTCCGTACTACGTTTTGATAGATTACGCACTTCATCTGCCACAACCGCAAATCCACGGCCGAGTTCGCCCGCTCTCGCGGCTTCAATCGCGGCATTGAGCGCAAGTAGATTAGTTTGATTTGCAATGTCGGTGATCACCATGATTGCCTTTTCAATCGCGTCATTACTCTCTTTAATATCAGACATAGAAGTAATCGTAGCAGTCATCGCCACCGAACTATTATCAGCTTGACCTTCAACACGTTGCGAATCATTACTTACTGTTTGAATTATGTCACTGGCATCACCAACGAGTAATGCTGTATGTTGCAGTAATTCATTAATATGCCCAGTTGCTGATACCTGCTCTCCAACACCATCATCAATGTCTTTTGCGTATTTAGACATCTCTGTTAAATGGCTGGTTAAGTCATTTGATGTCTGCACCAATTGAGTAACAGTCTCACTCACTTGATCAAATAATTGCTGTAGTTCTTCACGACTTTGCTCCGCAGCATGAGAGGCTGACTCAGCCGCTTTAAGCGCCGCGTCATTACTACTAATGGCTTTGTCACGTAACTTATTGTTGTAATGATTAGCAAACCAAATAGCCAAAGGTGGTAAAAGCAAAGCAGAATAATGCTCAACCTTGGCATCTTTGGCCGATAAAACCAATTGTGGTAGTTCATAACCCGTATAATCCATCACCACCATCACCACATAAACGGAGACCATGATCACCGACCAGAAAAAACCTGATTTAGCATTAATTAATAAATAAGCAAAAATCGTTATAGCAGCAACCCACATAATTGAATGAGAAGCAGCCCCGCCAGTTTGAAACATCAGGTTGGATAAATGAATCATGCCACCAAACAGCATGACGTTACCCGCAACAATAGGATTAACCGCCAGTTTAATTAAGCTAATACTACCTAAGAAGCCGATCAGCATAATAACCGACGTCGTCACGAGCGCTGCTACCTCTAAATTATTCCATTTTATCGCGCTATAGCCACCAACAATGATCCCGACTAATGCAAAGGTGATCACCCCCATGCTTTTAATTTTATCATCGTCAGTTTGTTGTTCGCGCAGCAGAAACTGGTAAAAGTGGCTTGAAAATGATGACATCTATAATCCTTTAGTTAAATAACGTCGAGTGTTAAGCATTTAAGAAGCTAGCATGCTTCATGCTATAAGACTATCACTAAAGTATTGCATTTAAGGCAGTTTAATTAAAACACATCGCAGCCGACAATAATGCTTGCGTATAAGCTTGTTTCGGCTCATTGAACACAGCTTCTGTTTCACCTTCCTCCACAACTTTACCAGCTTGCAATACTACTATACGATGACTCACAGCCCGTACAACACTTAAGTCATGGGTGATAAATATATAACTTAATTGATGCTGCCGCTGTAATTGACACAATAAATCTAAGATCTGTTTTTGCACCGTCCGATCTAATGCGGATGTAGGTTCATCTAGAATTAATATTTTTGGCTTTAGTACTAAGGCACGTGCTATTGCAATGCGTTGACGTTGCCCACCCGAAAATTGATGCGGATAACGCGCTAAGGCATCCGCAGGTAGCGCAACATCAATTAAAGCTTGCTTAACCGCTATTTCGATTTCAGCATCGCTGTGCTTACCCTGCACCTCTAAACCCTCGCTAATAATCTGGCGAACCGACATACGCGGGCTTAAGCTACCAAACGGATCTTGAAAGACGATTTGTAACGACTGACGATAATCACGCATGGCCGTCAGGTTTAGTCTTTGCAGATTAGTACCATTAAAATAAATATCCCCTTCACTCTCAATCAGCCTCAATAAGCCGCGTACCAAGGTGCTTTTACCAGAACCACTTTCCCCAACAATACCAAGTGTTTCACCTTCATTTAATTGCAACGAGACACCGTCAACCGCTTTAACATGATCGTAAGTACGCTGCCAAAGCCCTTTTTTTAGTGGAAACCAAACTTTGAAATCTTTGATCTGTAATAATGGTTTTGTCGATGCCAACGCGGGTATGTTTCGCTGTGGTTCTGCATCCAGCAAGGTTTTGGTATAAGTGTGCCGAGGGTCTGAAAAAATACGCTCTACAGCACCAATTTCTACAATTTTCCCCTTCCTCATCACTGCCACATCATCGGCCAAATGTTGGACAATATTAAGATCATGGGTGATCATTAATATCGCCATTCCCAATTTAGCTTGTAATGATTTTAACAATTCCAAAATTTGTAATTGCACAGTAACATCAAGCGCGGTTGTCGGCTCATCTGCAATCAATAGATCTGGTTCATTCGCTAACGCCATGGCAATCATCACACGTTGACGCTGACCGCCCGATAATTCATGCGGATAAGCGTCTAATCGTTTTTTGGGTTCAGGTATCGCGACTAAATCGAGTAATTCAAGACAACGTAACTGGGCTGCTTTTTTATTGAGTCCTTGATGTAAGAAGAGTATTTCTGATATCTGTTTTTCAATGGTATGCAAAGGATTAAGCGAGGTCATAGGTTCTTGGAAGATCATACTGGCCATATTACCACGTAGCGATTGCATCACAGCCCGGTCTTTACCTATGACTTCTTTACCCATCAACTTAATACTGCCCGCGGGATAGCTCACCGCAGGAAACGGTAATAACTGCAGAATAGATAATGCAGTCACAGATTTACCTGAACCACTTTCACCCACCAGCGCAAATGTTTTACCTTTCTCAATATCAAACGAGACGTGCTCAACGACTTGTTGTTGACCAAAACTAATCGATAAATCGTTGACTTCAAGTACCAGCGGTTTCGCTTTAGCGTTATTCATCACGCCCCCTTACGAGGATCAAACGCATCACGCGCCGCCTCTCCAATAAAGACTAATAACACCAAAATTACCGACATAGACACAAATGCAGTGATCCCCAACCAAGGCGCTTGTAAATTATTTTTACCTTGCTTAATTAACTCACCTAACGAAGGAGATCCTACTTCTAAACCAAAACCAAGAAAATCTAACGAGGTTAATGTGGTTAATGCACCTGTGAAGATAAACGGCATAAAAGTCATCGTGGCCACCATGGCATTAGGCAGAATATGTTTAAACATAATCGCACGATGAGATTGCCCCAGCGCTTTAGCTGCAATAACATATTCGAGATGACGACCACGTAAAAATTCGGCACGAACCACATCCACCAATGCCATCCAGCTAAATAACAGCATAATACCCAACAACCACCAAAAATTAGGTTGCACTAAACTGGCTAAAATAATTAACAAGAACAGCATAGGCAAGCCTGACCAGATCTCGATAAAACGCTGGCCATAAAGATCGATACGACCACCAAAGTACCCTTGTGTCGCGCCCACGGCTACACCTATAATAGTGCTAAATATGGTCAGAGTAATCGCAAACAACACTGATATACGGAAGCCATAAATAAGGCGCGCTAATACATCGCGACTTTGATCATCGGTGCCTAATAAATTTTGACTATCCGGCGCAGATGGTGCGGGTACCGTTAAATTGTAATTAAACGTATCATAGCTAAACCGGATCAAAGGCCACCACATTTCCCCTTGTTCTAAAATTATCTCTTGAATATATTCATCACGATAATCTGCGGGAATATCGAGTTCACCACCAAATTCCAACTCGCTATAATTATATAAAATAGGTAAGTAATAACTTTCGTTATAGCGTACTAATAACGGCTTATCATTCGCAATAATATCGGCACATAAGCTCAATAAGAATAACCCACTGAACAACCATAGCGACCAATAACCGCGTTTATTATGTTTAAAGGTTTGCCAACGATTTAGATTCATCGGATTTTGTTTAATGCGATGCCACGTTGCGATCCAGCCCATTATGATTGCGCCTCAAAATTAATTCGTGGGTCAATCAACATATAAGTAACATCACTGATTAACTTAATAATCAGTCCCATTAGCGTAAAAATATACAAGGTACCAAACACCACCGGATAATCGCGATTAATCACCGACTCAAAACCCAATAACCCAAGCCCATCTAACGAGAAAATAATTTCAATCATCAAAGAACCCGTAAAGAAAATACTGATAAGCGCAGCCGGTAATCCCGCGATCACTAACAGCATGGCATTACGAAATACATGTCCGTATAACACCTGATTTTCGGTCAATCCTTTGGCTCTCGCCGTGACCACATATTGCTTATTAATTTCATCTAAAAATGTATTTTTGGTCAGCAAGGTTAAAGTAGCAAAACTGCTGATCACTGAGGCCACAATAGGTAAGGTTAAATGCCAGAAATAATCTTTAATTTGCTCGAAGGTCGTTAATTCATCGAAGTTAGCAGAAGTGAGCCCACGTAAGGGGAACCAATCAAAATAGCTGCCGCCCGCAAATACCACAATGAGTAATAACGCAAACAAAAAATTAGGTATCGCAAAACCAATCACCACAGCACTCGAACTCCACACGTCAAATGATGAACCGTGTGAGATGGCTTTCTTTATCCCCAAAGGTATCGAAATAAGATACACCAAGATCGTGGTCCACAAGCCTAATGAAATAGATACAGGTAACTTATCCAATACCAGATCAATAACAGAGCTATCGCGAAAAAAACTATCGCCAAAATCAAATCGTAAATAACTTTTAAGCATCAACCAATAGCGTTCATACAAAGGCTTATCAAATCCATATAACCGTTCTAACTCTTTTATATATTCAGGATCAATACCTTGTGCACCACGATACTGGTTACCACTGTCATGATTTAAATTAACTTTCACTTCACCCTGACTATTACCGTCAACACGACTGGTTGCTGACGATTCTATTCCTTGTAATTTAGCTAACGACTGCTCAACAGGCCCACCCGGCGCTGCTTGGATGATAATAAAATTAAGAGTGATAATACCCAACAGTGTCGGGATCATTAACAAACAACGACGCAATATATAGCTCCACATTTACCTAGTACCCTTTACTGCTAGCGCTGTCTTTTTGCCACCAGCTATCAATGGCTAAACCATACTTAGGTAACTGTGTCGGACGCTGTATTTGCTGCCAATATGCTACGCGGTAACTGCTAATGTGCCATTGCGGGATCACCAAATTTTTCCACAATAAAACCCGATCAAGCGCTTTCGTCGCAGTAATCAAACTGTCACGGTCTGCGGCATTAATCACCTTAGCCACCAACGCATCGACAACCGGATCTTGTAAGCCAATACGATTGAGCGTACCAGGTACATTGGCAAACTCGCTGCCCCACATACTTAGCTGTTCATTACCTGGAGAGAGGCTTTGTGCTTGTATCAAGGTATAGATATCAAAATCAAAATTATTTAACCGATTCACATACTGCGACACATCAACAATACGGATCTCAGAGGCGACACCGATACGTTGTAAATTTTTACGAAATGGCTGAATAATACGTTCAAATGATGGGCTATAAACCAAAAACTCCAAACTTAATTGTTTACCGTTAGTATCCACCATTTTACCCGCTTTTAATGCCCAACCCGCTTTCTTCAACAAGCTAATCGCTTGGCGTTGTTGCTTACGAATTCGGCCATCGCCTTTGGTTTTATCGAGTGTATAAACTTGGGTGAATAACTCTGCAGGTAATTGTGCTTTAAAAGGCGTAAGCAGAGCTAATTCGTCCGCTTCAGGGATACCGCCTGCTGCGAGTTCTGAATTACTAAAGAAACTATCCGAGCGCTTATACGCACCATAAAATAACGTTCTATTCGTCCATTCAAAATCAAACATTAAGCCTAATGCTTTACGTACATTTGGGTCTTTAAATTTGTCTTTACGTAAATTAAACCAAAATGCCTGCATACCTTGTGGGTTCTGATGTTGAATCTCTTCTTTGATAATGTGACCAGAAGTAAATTGCTTACCTTGATAACCCGTCGCCCATTGTTTAGAGATATTCTCAGCTCTAAAATCAACGTCACCGGCTTTAAATGCTTCAAAAGCAATACTGCCATCTTTGTAATAATCAAAAATAATATGTTTAAAGTTATAACGGCCGCGATTGACGGGTAAGTCTTTCGCCCAATAATTATCATTACGCAGGTATTCAATACTACGACCCGCATCAAATGCCTTCACCGTATAAGGCCCGGAACCGAGTGGTACATTAAATGTCGCTTTCGCAAAATCTTTACCTTGCCAGTCTTTCTCAGAAAACACAGGTAATTTGGCCAATATTAAGGCTAACCCTTTATTCTTGTTGTCTTTTAAATTAAATTTAATAACGGATTTACTTTCGATTTCAACACTGGTGACGTCTTTGTATTGCGCGCGTAATTGCGGAACACCTTTCTCTATCAATATATCAAAGGTAAATTTCACATCCGCTGCGGTTAACTCAGACCCATCAGAAAATCGAGCCTTGGGATTTAAATGAAAACGAACCCAACTACGATCCTCTGGCACTTCTATGTATTCAGCCACCAGACCATATAAAGTAAATGCTTCATCGCTACTTTGCTGCATCAAGGTATCAAATAAGTATCCGGTACCACTCCCCGAGACGCCTTTAACGATATAACCATTAAAGTTATCAAAACTGCCCATAGCAGCACGTCGTAACGTACCTTCGCGCGGCGCCGTTAAGTTAACATAATCGAAATGGGTAAAGTCTTTACCGTAAGCAGGCTCGCCATGCATTGCAATTGAAGAGCGTAGAGCCGCGATCGTAACAGCGGTAGCGGCTTGAGTCGATAATGAAAAGATAAGAAATAATAATGCAGCACTAAACGATTTATTCATGGCTAGATCCCTTTGCCCGATAAAAGTAGTCATTCAATTTACTTACTAAAATAATAGCATTTAACTGTAACTAACAAGGATATAGATGCGAAAGAGACAAAAATGTTCACCTTATATCCATATTTATTACATTAGGGTTATAACCTACACGTTGTAAATGACACCAAGCTATCCTTGCAGGCGTCGAACATAAAGCGCGAGGTTTTCGCCTGTGAGTGGCTTACTCGCATAAAAACCTTGGTAAAAACTGCATTGCTGGCCTTGTAAAAATTCAAGCTGCTGGCGGCTTTCAACCCCTTCAGCTGTCACATTAAAACCCATGTGTTTTGCCATTGCCAATACTGCTTCCACAATCGCCATGTCGGACACGTTATAAGGTATACCTTGAATAAATGAGCGATCAATTTTCAGCTCATTCGCTGGCAAACGTTTTAAGTAACTTAACGACGAATAACCCACACCAAAATCATCCACAGCAAAGCTCACGCCAATATTTTTCAAGTCGGTCATTTTACGGATAGCGTCTTCTGCATGCTCAATAACCACAGACTCGGTGATCTCTAAGTTGAGTTGCATCGGATCCATACCAGTCTCATCCAATACCATCAATACTGAATCAACAAAGTTATTATCATGAAATTGTCGGGTGCTCACGTTCACAGATAATTGCGGTACATTAACGCCTTGTAATTGCCATTCAACAAATTGACCGCACGCGGCCTGTAGTACCCATATACCGATATCAATAATAAGATCGGTTTCCTCGGCAATCGGAATAAATTCGGCAGGAGATATTTGTTGTTTGCCGCCTAAATGCCAACGCACTAACGCTTCAACACCAATAATCTCGCCACTTTGCACCATATGTTGCGGTTGGTAATGCAAAAACAATTCATTCTTAGCAATTGCACTTTTCAGGCAATTGTAAATATACAAACGCTTATCTGCTTTACGTTGCATTTTCACATCAAAGAAAGTGACTTTTTTTCGGCCATTTGATTTAGCTTGATACATGGCCGTATCCGCTTGCTTTAACAAATCAGCCGTTTCTTGGTCTTTACTTGGAAATAACGTTACACCAATACTGGCTCCGATATACAAAGCTTGCCCCTTATATAAATAAGGCTGGGAAATGCGCTCGATTAATTGTTCAGCGAATAGATTGGCGTGTTGTTCGGCATGCATTGGATTTTCAGACAAATCAGGTAACAAGATGACAAACTCATCCCCTCCTAAGCGAGAAATTAAATCTTGATCTCGTTGTATTTCTCTTAATCGCTGAGCAACTTCGACTAATATTTCATCTCCGACGGCATGACCTAGCGAATCATTAATAGCTTTGAAATAATCCAAATCAATAAATAATAATGCACCAATGACCTGATTATTGATTGCTGCTTCATAATGCGTATCAATTTTTTGATTAAGTAAGCGACGATTAGCTAATCCTGTTAGCGCATCAAAAAAGGCTAGACTGTGGAATTGTAGTTGCGATTGACTCGCTGTTTCTACCGATAATGCACACTGTAATTCGTTATCCATTAACCGTAGATTACGCTGTACTAAAATAGCAACAGATTGACAAAAAGAGGTGATTAAGGTTGACGTACTATCGCGTACTTGCAAGCCTTTAAAATTAATTGTACCAATTAATTTATCGCCTTTAAACAAGGGGGAAACCAAATTAATAAAACTAAACTCATTACTTTTATTATCAATTGGTTGGGTAACTATTAAACCGTTATTAAGTTGTAAAGCCTCAGCGATACTGAATCCTGTATCAAGATCTAGTATTGATATATGGCGTGGTAATAATAGCATCACGCCAGTAAAAACGTCCGTAAATAAATGGATGTTTACATCGACAATATTTAATGTTTTTTGAGTTTCATTAACAAGCTTATCGACAAATAAAATAAACTCATCGTGACCACACCAATCTATGACACTTAACTGTAATAACACATGGTCAAGGTGTGTAGCATCTGCAACAAGCTCATCACTTAAAGTCGTCATATTACATTTATTAATCATAATATTGATATCAGTAATTATTTAATTTTATTGTCAATAGGACTAGGCATAATGCCTAAGCATGAAGTAGAAGACAACGAATTTAACATAAATGCTTATAAATGCTTAATACGTCACATTTTTAAGGGCTTTCAAAAACTAAATTATTAAATGTGATCCAGATCACTTTATTTAAACCTGAAAGTCGTATTCTGAAGTTGAACCAATTTAAGGGTATTACACAAGGAGATGTCTATGACATTTGAAATAACCAGTAAAGAAATTAAAGTTACGGCTCCTATGCAAGAAAAACTTGCGATGAAATATGCGAAGTTAGAACGCTTCAATATTCCAATGATTAATCCGCACGTAACGATTACGAAAGACAAGAATAACGTTAAAAAAATTGAGGCTAGCATTCATCTTCCTCAAGGCCAATTACTCGCAGTTTCTGAAGGAGAAGATCTTTACGCTGCTATTACGATTTTAGGCCAAAAGCTAGAGCGTCAATTAAATAAATACAGCGAGAAACACTCCGCGCATAAAAGCGGTAAAGAGCAGTGTCGCGCAGGTGTAATTAGTGGTGAAGAACTCCCTGTTGAAAAAATTTCTGACGATGAATTAGAGCTCGCAGAATATTAACACGAAGACTAAAATTTCCTGATTCTCTCTTTATTAGAGGAACAACAAAAAAGCGCAGCATAAGACTGCGCTTTTTTATTTCTGTAGTTTGCTCCAGACACCTTGACTTTGCCCCGCTAGATAAATAAATTAAGCAATCAATTATAAATAAATGTGCACTATTAGACATATATCCAAATAACCTTATAGAGTACGCACAAGGATCCTATTTCATGGCAGACCTCAACGATATTAGAACTCGCATTACCACGCTTGATAATAATTTATTAAAACTATTATCCGAACGCAGAGAATTAGCCATTGAAGTGGCAAAAAGCAAGCAATCGACGAGCAAACCAGTACGCGATCAAGATCGTGAGCAACAACTACTAGTGCGTTTAATTAATCAAGGTCGTGAACTTGGTCTAGATAGCAATTACATCATGAACATTTACCATACAGTTCTTGAAGATTCAGTACTATTACAGCAAGCTTTTTTACAAGAAATTAAAAATCCAAATGCCGCGGTATCAGTCGCACGCGTTGCTTTTCTAGGTGACAAAGGCTCTTATTCAAACCTCGCGTGTAAAAAATACTTTGCGCGTCAAGATGACCGCTTAGTAGAATTAGGCTTCCCGACATTCCAACAAATCATCACAGCTGTAGAAAAAGGTCAAGCTGACTACGGCATGCTACCGATTGAAAATACCTCTTCAGGCAGCATTAATGATGTTTACGATCTATTGCAACACACAACGCTATCGATTGTTGGTGAACTAACACAGCCAATTGAACACAGTTTAATCACTACTTGTGATACTGATTTGTCAAAAATTGAAACCATCTATGCCCATCCACAACCGTTTGCGCAGTGTTCATTGTTTTTAAGTGCACACCCACACATTAAAATTGAATTTGTGGACAGCTCATCAGCAGCAATGGCAAAAGTAAAAGAGCTTAACAGCGAAAATATCGCTGCAATTGGCAGTATTACCGGTGGTGAGCTGTACGGTTTACAACCTATTCGCACCGGTTTAGCAAATCAAACTGAAAACTACAGCCGCTTTATTGTTGTGGCACGCAAGCCCGTTGATGTGGCGGTACAAATACCAGCAAAAACCACCTTCACAATGTCTACAGGCCAACAAGCGGGTTGCTTAGTAGAAGCCTTGTTAGTATTACGCGAACAAAACGTCAATATGACGAAATTAGAATCACGCCCTATCCAAGGTAACCCTTGGGAGGAAATGTTCTATATTGATGTCGTAGCTAATTTACAATCCGAAAAAATGCAAAATGTAATTAAACAACTTACCCGTATTACCAACCAACTAAAAGTATTAGGTTGTTATCCGAGTGAAGATGTTACCGCTACAGATGTACCTGAAGAACTACTATAATTATATCAGTTCATTAATGTCATTTATAAGTGCACGATTGTAGTTTAAATACATTAAATGACACATAAAAAAGAGCATCATCGAGATGCTCTTTTTATTTGCCTTCAAAAATATTAATTAGACTATTGCGTCATTATCTACCCAAAGAACTGGCGATTATCATTTGCTTGTAACAATAGGTTGCGGCTTTCTTGCAAGAATTGCGTTGAATAATCACCAAACCAATCTGATACCATTTCGAACGAACGGATGAAGCCCTCTTTATCGTTACGCTCTAACATCTCGGCAGCTTGCATGAAACGCTCTGCATAACGGCGGATCATCGCCACATTATTCTCTGACGCTAAAATAATGTCTGCATATAACGTTGGGTCCTGTGCAAACAGACGCCCCACCATAGCTAATTCTAAACGATAAATTGGCGAACTCAGGTCCAGTAATTGCTGTAAATCTGGATTTTCTTCTGCCAAATGTGCGCCATATACAAACGTTGTAAAGTGACGTAAGGCTTGGATCAAAGTCATCGCTTCATCATGTTGCTTAGAATCAACATCATAAATACGCGCACCCCAGATCTGCATTTGCTCTAACAGCCACTGGTATTGCTCTTTACCACGGCCATCACAACACACAATAACTTGCTTCGCCAAATTACCAACATCAGGGCCAAACATCGGATGTAAACCGACAACAGGGCCTTCGTGCGCATTCAGCATCGATTGCAACGGCTTATTCTTAATACTGGTGAGATCAGCCAATACACAATTTGGGGGTAAACGGCCTAACTTCGCAATAATAGTTTCAGTTAGATTAATGGGTACCGAGACAACCACAAGCCCTGCATTGGCAAATAAAGTGTCAGCATTATCCCAATCACCTTGCTCAAGAATATCAACCTGATAACCAGACAGGCGGAACATACGCACAAACAGCATACCCAACTTACCCGCACCACCGATAACCACAATACGACCCAAATCTGGTTTTACGGTTTTGAAACCTGAGTCTTTTTCAGATGCATACGACTCACGCATAACACGACGCAGTACATCTTCAATCAGATCTCCAGGCACACCTTTTTCTTCCGCTTCTTCACGTCGTTTTCCCAACATCGCGGTTTCACGTTCAGGTACATAAATAGGTAAGCCATGCTCACTTTTTATTTCACCGACCTCAGCCACTAACGCTAATCGTTGCGCTAATAAGTCGACCAACTGCTGGTCAACATCATCTATTTTATCTCTTAACTTACCTAACGGATCTAGTTCCACTGACCATGCACCTCATGACGTCCTTGTCGTACTATTTACTTAGATATGTACGACCTACAGACTATGTTCTTTTAGCTAAACAGCCACTTAATTCAATTGCTGTTTCACGTAATAATGTATCTGTCGTATCCCAGTCTATACATGCATCCGTCACCGAGACACCGTATACCATATCTTCAATCGGTTGTTCTGACGATTGGTTACCACCCTTTAAGTGACTTTCAATCATGACACCGATAATCGACTTATTGCCTTCTTGGATCTGGTGAATCACATTTTTAGCCACTAATGGCTGTAATTCGTGGTTTTTATTTGAGTTAGCATGACTGCAATCAACCATCAAGCTTGGGCGTAAACCCGCTTTGACCATGTCTTGCTCTGCTAATGCAACAGCAACTGAGTCATAATTTGGTTGCTTACCACCACGTAAGATCACGTGACCATCAGGATTCCCCTGAGTTTGGAGTAATGCAACTTGACCGTCTTGATTAATACCCATAAAACGATGTGAATGTGACGCCGACTTCATCGCATTGATTGCGGTTGATAAGCTGCCATCAGTACCATTTTTAAAACCAACAGGCATTGAAAGGCCTGAAGCCATTTCACGGTGAGTTTGTGACTCAGTAGTACGTGCACCAATCGCAGACCAAGAAAATAGCTCAGCAAGGTATTGTGGACTAATCGGATCAAGTGCTTCTGTTGCTGTTGGGATCTCCATTTCAGCAAGCGTAATTAATAATTTACGCGCATTGATTAAACCCGTTTCAACATCAAATGAACCATCCATGTGTGGGTCATTAATTGCGCCTTTCCAGCCAACTGTTGTACGTGGTTTTTCAAAGTACACCCGCATCACGATATACAGCTGATCGCCTAATTCGTCATGCAGAGCTTTTAATTTGTGAGCATATTCTAACGCGGCTTTATCATCATGAATTGAGCAAGGACCACACACCACGAGTAAACGTTTATCTTTACCAGCGATAATATTAACAATCGTTTCACGGGCCGTTTGTATATAGCCAAGGGCATGATTCGAAATAGGTAATTTAACTTTTAACTCGGAAGGTGTCATCAATACTTGTTCAGAACAAATATGCACATTATTTAAAGTGTCTTTTTCCATTACGTTGCTCATATATCCTATTTATTATATACAAATAACATACCGTAGCAGAATGTGATTGCAAGTAATATTTTTGTATAAAAAACGTGATGAAAGCCTACATACTTTCGAATGAAAGTTATGCTAAGATACAACTCAGAAATTACCGCTATTTCATTAAAGCTAAGATTCGCAAGCAGTCAGGTTTGCAGCAGTCTAGTTTTATAGTATTGACATTATAATCAATATTAATGATAGTGACGTAAGCCCTTACACCGATCAATAATATAATTGTGGAAATAAAATAATGAGTAACCAGTTAGAACAGCTAAGTAAATTAACCACTATTGTTGCAGATACAGGCGATGTGGACGCAATTAAATTATACCAGCCTCAAGATGCGACGACAAATCCATCACTTATCTTAAAAGCAGCTGCATTACCGGCTTATCAACCATTAGTAGCACAAGCAATTGCTTACGCTAAAGAAAATGCAACGCCAGAAACACAAGTAGCGCTTGCATGTGACAAACTTGCTGTATTAATTGGTAAAGAGATCTTAACGACAATTCCAGGTCGTATCTCGACAGAAGTTGACGCGCGCCTTTCTTATGACACTGAAGCAAGTGTGAAACAAGCGTTATTACTGATCGAATTATATAAAGCAGTCGGTATTGAAAAAGAAAACATCCTGATCAAATTAGCGTCGACTTGGGAAGGTATCCGCGCAGCAGAACAACTTGAAGCAATGGGCATCAACTGTAACTTAACATTACTATTCTCTTTCGCACAAGCGCAAGCATGTGCTGAAGCAGGCGTATTCCTAATCTCTCCTTTCGTTGGCCGTATCATGGATTGGCACAAAGCGAAAACGGGCGAAACATATGAAGGCGCTAACGATCCAGGTGTTATCTCGGTAAGCACTATTTACAACTACTACAAAGCATCGGGTTATAACACGGTTGTTATGGGCGCAAGCTTCCGTAACACAGGTGAGATCCTAGCCCTTGCTGGTTGTGATCGTCTAACAATTGCACCACAGCTATTAGAAGAACTACAAAACTCTTCAGAGCCTGTAACACAAGCTCTATTCTCAGAAGTTGAACAAGTCGCACCAAAAGCGAAGCTAACTGAAGCAGCATTCCGTTGGGATCACAGCCAAGACCCAATGGCAGTTGAAAAACTAGCTGAAGGTATCCGTAACTTCGCTATTGACCAAAACAAACTAGAAGCGATGATTGCTGACTTATTCTAATTTGAATACAGCTTTTTAGTTGCTAACAAAAACGGCCAACGCATTACTCGATAAAGAGTACTACGTTGGCCGTTTTTTATTTAGTCAGTCTAAAAAGTGATTATACTTTTGGCCAAGCTAAAGTCTCAGGCTGTGCATAAGCAACTAATGCTTCTTTACATGCAGCAGTATCAAACTCTTTACCACTGAATTCGTCAGCAACAAAACTAAAGTCTTCACCATCAAGGGTAAACTGTAAGCAATAAGCGTGTAAGTAAGCACGATCGTATTTCCAAGCATCAGCACTTTGATACAGCGGATCACCGCAAATAGGGCTACCTAGGCTGTTTAATGCAACGCGTAACTGGTGCGTCTTACCTGTGTGTGGTTTTAATACCACTAAACGCTTGCCATCACCGATGCTTTGCGTAAAGAACTGCGTAACAGCAGGGCTAGTTAGCGTTTTAGTTAAGCGCCACATGCTGCGACGTGAACGTTCCATATCGCCTTTCACTAAACCTTGTTTTTTCTTTGGTTTGCTATCGATAACACCCAAGTAATACTTTTGGATTTCGTGCAATTCAAATAACTTCGCTAATTTAGCAGCCGCTTCTGATGATTTAGCCAGTAACAACAATCCTGATGTCACTTTGTCTAGACGGTGTACTGGAAAAACTAATCTGCCAATATCCTTTCTGACAATAGAACAAATACCATCAACGCCGTCTTCATCATGAAAACCAATGCCCGCTGCTTTGTTGATAACCAAGAAATCGTTATTCTGAAATAAAATGCTATACATTAAAAAAACCGATGCTGAAAATGAGGCCGAAGTGTACCCTAAATAAGCAATATACCCAAGCGACTTCAAGATGCACGACCAGAAAATCGAATGAAGAGTATCTTTAAGACATGAAGTCACTTGGGTATAAAAATCATATCCACCAGCAACTATTGACGTTAAGATAAGTAATAGTACGCTAGGATAAGTAATATTAATAAAAGAGGACCTTACTTGTGTCAGAGATCAAAGCTGAAATTGATATTTACTATTGCCGACAGTGTAACTGGATGTTGCGCTCTACCTGGCTAACACAAGAACTCCTGCATACCTTTGGTGAAGAGATAAGTAAAATAAGCTTACACCCAGACACAGGCGGTCGCTTTGAGATCCATTGCAATCAGCAACTGATTTGGGAACGTAAACAAGACGGCGGTTTCCCCGAAGCCAAAGTATTAAAACAACGAGTTCGTGACATTATCGCCCCAGAACGCGACCTCGGCCACAATGACCGAACGGTAATATAGTCAATGACAACATCAATAGTCCACCCCCCATTGACTGAACTTGAATTAACAGGACAAGTGCAAAGTCATGTGATTGAACTACCGTCACAGCCTAAGCTTATCCACCAGCAAGTATTAGCGGCATTTCAACAGTTACAAGTGCGGGCAAAACACGCAGGATTCAATCTCGATGTAGTATCGAGTTTTCGCTCTTTTGAACAACAACTGCATATTTGGAATAATAAATTTAGTGGCCTAAGACCCATTCTGGATCATGACAGTCAGCCATTAAATCCAGCTATACTTAGTGAAGAAGAAAAAGTATTCGCTATATTACGTTGGTCGATGCTACCCGGCGCAAGCCGCCATCATTGGGGGACTGAAATAGATGTCTGTGACTACAGCGCGTTACCTCAGGGTTATCAATTACAACTGGTTCCACAAGAATATGACGAAGGGGGCTATTTAGCATCTTTTTCTGCTTGGCTAGATGACAATATTGCCGACTGTGGTTTCTATCGCCCCTATCAACAAGATCTCGGCGGCGTATCACGCGAGCCTTGGCATTTAAGTTACTTACCCATCGCAGTAGATGCACAAAAAGAATACACATTAGCGCTAGTCATCGACACTATCCGCAATGCGGACATTCATGGTAAAACAGCTGTTTTAACGAATATAGAACGTATTTATACCCAGTACATAAGTAACGTTTCAGCACCCAATTGATATCGAGCAACAACGCTCAATTACGATTAGATAACGCTCGCATAACAACAGGAGGATTTATGGTTTGGCTCATTATTCTAGTGGCCTTAGGTTTTATTATAGGGTCGATCATGGCGTTAAAATATACCGCAAACATGAAAATGAAGATACCAGAAGAAATTGAACACCAATTTAACAAAAGCTTACATCTTGATGCTGGTGAAAATGCCAAAGCATTGGCGGATGATGAAGACGAGCTGCAAGAATATAACAATGAATACCGTAACGAATACGATAAAAAACCAATGCCAGATAACGACAAGAAAGACACAGACAAATAACATTCAGTAACTGCTATGTCACGATTACCTATAACAACATCGTAATAAAAAGGGCCTATGTACTGATACAATAGGCCCTTTTTTATTCAATGACTAACACGCAAGGTGTGTAAGTGCGATTATTCAGCCGCTTTCTCGGCACGTAATACATCTGCCGCATCTTTCAAACTAATAAATAATTGGCTCATCACTTCAGCTGACAAAGGTTGCTTATCGTCACCAAAGAAAGCAATTGAAGTATGCCCATTAATTTCACCGACTTGAATGCGGTAATCATCTTCCGCTAATGTCACGCGTGTGATCTTATTGTCAATCCAATAATCATCAGTTTGTTCGTCAAAGCTTATTAACATCGTGGCTGCAAGTTTATCTTCATCTTCAACCGTCATTCCTACTTTGTTTAATACCATTGGTAATAATTTCCAAGCATCATCAAACGGAATATTCAATGTAATAACAGGGTGTTTCTGATCAACAAAATCAATTTTAAGTTTCGATGCTTTTTGCTGTTCAGTTTCTTTGTTTTTACCCTCAATACGATCAATTTCGTAATAGATATTAAGTAGGTTTAACATTTGAACAGCAAAACGACGGCTATCGCCTTTACTTAATACGTTATCAACCTTAGTACCATCTAAACGTTCTTCATGGTCAATCAAGTCCACTTGCAGACCCACAGTACGTTTATTTACCCCCGTTAATAGCGTGAACTTATAACGTTGCTTTAATTCGTATTCAGATACTTCTCTAAATTCATCAAACGTTTCTTGGTTAATTAACCAATCAGTTTCTAGTGTATGATTCACGTCATCGAGTTTAGCAATAGCGACTTTTTTATCGGCTAAGAAATTCGCTAACAATGTCCAGACCTGCGCAGAAATATCATCTTGTGAACTACGGCTATTAAACCAAACCGTGACATTTTCACTGCCTTCTTGAACACGTACTAATGGTGATAACGCCAATATTTGTACCGGAGAACGTACATCAACAGCCTTACCCATAGGGTAATCTTCAGTCCCTTCGGCTAATTCAGGCACATCAAAACGCTGTGTATACAAAGGCGCATCAAGTCCGTCTGCAATCACCAACTCTGGTTTGACTGTTTGATTTAAATATTCAAATTCTTGATTTGCTTGACGTCTTGTATCTGTTCCTGAACAAGCACTGACTAAAATAGCACACGCGATAACGCTATAACGCTTCGCGATAGTCAAGCGGTGACCTGTTGATGACATAGTCATAGTATTAATATTCCCTAATTCAAAAATTTATGCGTCCACTGCAAGCGCGAGTGCCGCACTCACTTGAGCATGATATTGCTGATCTAATTCAATTAATGGTAACCGTAAATTAGCCGTTGTCGTCAAAGATAACTGTTTGCACGCCCATTTTACCGGGATTGGGTTAGCTTCGACAAATAAATCTTGGTGTAAACGCATTAATTTATTGTTAATTTCAGTCGCTTCTTCGCGCAGTCCCGCTAATGCAAACCCGCACATACGGCTCATGGCATCCGCAGCCACATTACTGGTAACAGAAATAACCCCGTTACCACCTTGCAACATAAACTCACAGCCCGTTGCATCATCCCCACTATATAGTAAAAAATCATCCGGTAGGCAAGGCTTAAGCTGAGTCAAACGCATTAAATCACCGGTAGCATCTTTGATACCTATAATAGCATTAAGTTCCGCTAATCTAATCACGATCTCATCACTAATGTCACAACCTGTACGACTCGGTACATTATACAAAATCTGAGGTAAATCACAGGCTTCTGTTATCGCTTTGTAATGCTGGTATAAGCCTTCTTGGGTTGGCTTATTATAATAAGGCGTGACACAAAGTCCGGCAGTTACGCCTAGTTTGTGTAATTCTTGACTTAATGTAATGGCGTTTCGGGTACTGTTTGACCCTGAACCAGCAATAATAGCGATACGACCTTGCGCCATGTCCAGAACTTCTTTAACCACGGAAAGGTGCTCATCTTGGGTAAATGTGCACGACTCGCCAGTGGTACCTAACACTACAAGCGCTGAAGTATTGCTCTGGATATGATATTCAACTAAACCTTGTAAAGAGCAAAGATCGACGTCTCCGTTGTCGAGCATAGGAGTAATAAGTGCGACGATATTACCTGTTAACATATTGGCCTTGTGATAACTAACTATAAAACACGTGGCATAGTAATAGTACCAGTCGGTTGCCGCAAGCATATTTTGGCTATATGCATGACAACATCAATATGCTGGTTGATAAGCTTACGGATTGTTGCATCTTGAAGTTGCTTGGGTATATCATGCTCTACTTGTTTACCTTAATTTATCAGGAAGAAAATGACGCAAAATTTAGTTATCACCGCCCTTGGCAGCAACAGTCCCGGTATCGTACATAAACTGATTGGACACGTAAGTAATTGCGGCTGTAATATCGTTGATAGCAAATTGGCTATTTTTGGTAATGAATTTACCTTGATGATGCTTCTGTCTGGCGAATGGAATGCCATGATCCAACTTGAATCAAGCTTGCCATTAAAGAGCCAAGAACTCGATTTAATCACCATGATGAAACGCACCGAGCATCACGAACCGATTAGTTACGCTCATACTATTGAAGTAGAAGTGACAATCCCTGATTCAACAGGTCTTATCGAACAGTTCACCTTATTCTTTACCAAGAATAATCTTAATTTAGCGGGATTACGCTCAGAAGTATTAAGCAGTGATAAAAGTTCGGACGTGTTAAAAGCTAATTTCACTTTAAATACTACACATGGCTGCGATCTTGTGCAATTAGAAGCCGAACTTGCAAGTCTGTGCCTGTATTTAGATGCCGATTATCAATTCATTGTTGAAAGTAAAACAACAACATCTTAAACAAAAAACGCGGTTAATCGCAAATATACTAACCGCGCCTAATCTTATTATCTCAGACGGTACAACATATTAATTCATCGATGATGACAAGTTTAGATTCACGTCCCTTACTTCCAACTTCTTACGATTTTTACGTCTCAATATATACGGCATTAAGAACATATATATCCCGGTTATCCACAGTATCAGTAAAATCACGGCAGCAGGTAAAAATAGCCATAATTTAGCATGTTCATGAAAAAATGAACCATCGTGTAACGATTCAATTAGGTCTGAACGTCGATACTCAACTTGCAAGATCTTACCGCTGATATTATCAATTTGAATTTCAATTTTATTTTTAGCCTTTACTTTCACAATCCCTTTAGAAGGCCTAACATCCATACGACTTACGTTTTTCCAACCATGAATCTCTGCTTCAGGTACTGTGCTAGCGATATCTAATATTTGTTGAAAAGATAATTGCGGCACTTTGCCTTCCCCTTTCATGCTCGCGGGTTGAACCCAAGTGAATTCTTTTTTTACTTGCAGTAATAATCCACTAATCAGCACAACCAATATAGGCAGCGCGATAATTGCCGCTCCCCAATAGTGCGTTTTACGGTTGACCCGCTTCCAATTTACTTTTTTCATCATACTTCCTTGTCATCGAATCTAGGCCAAAAATGCCAAACAACAAGAAGTGTAGTGATAATCATTGCTATTTACAACTATAGGATAGGTATTATGAAAGACTAGTAGACACCACCACTTAAATAGATAAATCTACACAATTCGAACCTACCAAAATAAACAACTACCAAGTCCAGTTTAAATGTAAATATCAACTAATACATACTCTCAATACGAAATTTAGGCCTGCTTATTTTATCCGCCAAAAAACTATTTCTTAAACCAGCCTAACCTTTAACTCCCAATTTATTATTCGTACGGCTAAAAATATTTAAAATATATGCAAGCTCCTCTTCATTAAGCGAGGAATCATAAACATAAAAATTCAGACTATGCTAATAGGTTGAAACCTTTACTCTCACATTTCTGTATGCTTCCGCGGCATCTAAAGTGAGATATGCCCAGCCTTTACTGGCATGCACTGTAATTTCTTCACGATTACCACTATTGGTTGAGGATTGTTGATAGCTATCTTTTGATGCCCAAGTAACGCCACTATAATAAAGATTTACATCACCTTCACCACCTTCAGTACTAAAAAACAGCGTCGAATCATCTTCGACATAGTAAGCAAAGTATTCGGGGTGTTCAGAGGTAACACAAACCGCTTGGCCTGCCGTTAACGTACCATCAGTGTCTTCGCTAGCGGTGCAAGTGTTAACTGGTAACTGAGGGTTAATATTACTAACCATTAATTTTATATGGGAAAAATCGGGTTCTCCTTTGACCGTCAAGTATACCCAACCTGCAGAAGCATCCACTCTGATCAGCTCATTATTCCCTTGTTGTACCGACGATAAAGTATAATTAGTATCAGTTGCCCATGAGCTGTCACTAAAATAAAGATCAGCATTACCGCTGCCACCCTGTGTAGAAAAATACAAAGTGCCAGCTTCTTCTACATAATAGTAATAATAAGCTAAATCAGTACCAGACAGACCACAGATAGGTGTATTAAGACTTAAAGTACCATTCGCTTGTTCAGGAGTAATACACGCGCCTATGCTATTACCACCATTATTGTTATTACCACCGCTATTACTATTGCCAACTTCCGTCAACCAATAACTAAAATCTGAATTATAAATGTCACCAATAGATAACATATAACTGGCGTAGTTACTGAAGTTACCTTGCCGTAATTCATTCAAAATATTGTTAACTTCCGCAGCATGTTTTTCAAACATATAACGAACGGCTAGATAACCACCACGGTAAACTCTTTCCTGACCACTGTTGTAATCATTCATAAATAATTCATTTAATTGATAATTATTGTTCTTACCAACTTCAACTGCATCACTATTATCATCCCCGTGCGATATATACTCAGCAAGGCCTTCAATCCACCAGATAGTCGATTCTTTTGTTGAATCGTTAAAGTTACCTTTAATATTGTATCGCCCATCAAGATAATGAACATACTCGTGCTTAAGGTTCCAGACCTCAAAGCGATCTGTGATCCAATCCGCTTCATAGGCGATAAAACGCGCTTGATTATTAGGAGTAGAAGGTTCGCCTTCTAGATACATGCCACCGTTATCAGTGCCAATACCAAAAAAAGTGCCTGCGTACTGTTTATAATTAGCAGAATCATTGAAGATCACCACTTCCAGTGCCGAATTATGATCATCCGTCACTGGCTGATAACCCGTATTAAGTTTTGCGTGGAAATAAATCTCTTCCTTCGCCATTTGTTCACATGACTGCTTTAGCTCATCCTGATTCATAGACTGAGCACGGATCTGAATTGTCGGACTACATGTATAACTTATAGAAAGGACTTGTTGCTCCAATTGTTTTTTATAACCACAGATATTGTATTCTTCACAATTACCGTAATAGTCCACCATTTCTGCAGCGGCTAACCAGATACCGCTTCCGCGACCACTCATACTATTATGACGGAGTAATTCAAGTAAGTAAGGTTTTACCTTATTTTGTACTGAAGGTGCATACTTAAGCATCCGCCCTAGCTCTTTAGTCGCATTATTGACTAAATACTCATGATCGGTGCCGATAAGATAGTCCTGTTTATCAATAAACACTTTGAGGGTATCGACAATACTACTATCTCTTGCAAGGTGTTCAGCAAAATCATCTGTCCATTGGCCCCGCCATAGGACAGTAAATACCGAGTTAATCGACGCACTCATATTACGTGAATCATTCCAGCTATTATCAAAACGTACCAATATATCTTTCACAATATCAATAAAATCGGCATTGTGACCGGAACTGTCCACCAGTGTTAATACTTCAGAAAGCACTTTACCATGTTCATCTGTTACATCAGTAAAATGTTCATTTTTGAAAAATTCATCTAATGCGCTCAAAGACGACTGTTTAATAGCATCAGAGTACTCACCTACAGCATCACGTTGATAATATTGAACGTAGTAACCTGCCCTTAAGAACATCACTAAATTAAGAATGTTATTATCGTTATTGCCCTTGTAACAGCTACTCGCTGAACGGAAAGAATTCATAATTGTGAGCATATTATTTTCATTAAAAATATTGGCTGCATCGGAGTCAGTTACAGAAAATTGTTTATTAATACAGTCGCTGGAAATCCCAGTCACGTAATCGCTCAAACTCCTGCCTGTTCGGCTGCTAAATTCAGTTACGGAACAACTTTCATTAATATTTGGTATTGCTGCATCCGACAACATAGTAAACCGCTTTAGGCGAGGATAGGTTGTCAGCTCAGGTAATGTCATTGGGGGACGTTCGGTTACATCCTGCATCTGTGATAACTGTGGATGCTGAGTATTGACTATAGATAATTGGCTTTTTGATGCTATACCGTCTGCCTGAGCAAATCCGATAGCCATCAAACCTACAACAATTAACAAGAAATATTTTTTCATTATAAACTCCATTTACAATGCTGTTAATTAAAAATAAAAAACCGTATAAATACAAAACCTTATTATTAATACATTGTTATTTAGTGATGCGGTAGCGGTAAAATTCATCTCATAAAGAGCTCGTACCACTTTGGAGGTGCGATTGTAATTGGATTGGATTTTATAATTTTTTAGTTCATGAAACCTAACAAGTAGTTACATTATAAATAGAGTATGTTTTAAACACATGATTATAGATCTAAACAATAAAAAGCTAACGCGAGAATGAACATTATACCGAATAAATATAATCTAAAACTTCACGCTTCTTAGGCCCCTGAATACGCCACTGCATCACAAGACTGTCTGGGGATAATGCAAACGAGGCATCGTAATTATCTGCCGCGCATTGATGTGACTGACGCGTGACTAATTCACCTTGGCCATTTTCAATAATATCAAACAAAAATACCGGTTTATCCCAGCCAAATCGTAAATGGGTTAACCGAATATAGTCGCCCTCGAATTGCCACAAATATTGATTGTGCATGGGTACTTTACGATCGGCTGATACGTAGTAATCGCCACGCTCGATAGTTTCAACAATGGCACCCGATTCAGGCTTGCTCGGTTCTGTTTCACCACTACTGCGGCGTTTAATTAAGCCCTGCCCTTCACCTTGCCAACCCGTAACGGATTCATTGTCAGCGTTAACTTTAAAACTAAACCGGTTCAAACGATTAAGCAGAGTCCACAATTGCGTCAATGTTTGCACTGTTACCTCATTAAATAATATTTATCACTGTTTTATTAATACGCTAATGTCGATTGCCAATAGCCCCTTGTCGAGATGCAAAAACTCCCGCACAATAGCCACATACGATTTATTAATAGTTAGGACTCATATTCATGCAAACTTTAAAGTCTGGTGATAAAGCACCATCGTTTACTCTGATCAACCAACATAATGAAAGCATTTCTCTTGATTCATTCGCAGGCAAAAAAGTCCTAGCTTATTTCTATCCAAAAGCAATGACACCGGGTTGCACAACACAAGCGCAAAAGATACGTGATCATATCACAGCATTAACGGCGTTAAATGTAGAAGTCGTTGGCATTAGTCCAGATGAAGTGGTTCGCCTAACTAAATTCAGTGTTCGTGATGAATTAAACTTTAGTCTACTTTCAGATCCAGACCATGCAGTCGCAGACGAGTTCGGCATCTGGGGCCTGAAAAAATTCATGGGTAAAGAATTTGATGGTATTCACCGTCTGTCTTTCTTAATCGATGAACAAGGTGTTATTGAACATGTATTCACTTCTGCATCGCTAAAAGCTGTGCCATTAGAAGGTGACTACAGCAAATTTAAGACTAAAGACCATCACCAAGTAGTATTGGATTATTTAGCCGCTAAATAATCGGTTAATCTAATCTACGATTAGTTTACAAAACAATACAAAACCAATACAAAGCCAATACAAAGCCAATAGATATTGAGGATATAATGACTCCTGTTTATTGGCTTTTTATCATTTAGGTATACTTAACCTTAAACCTTACGTTATTACCTAACTAAGGTACTAAATTCTATCCGCTCCTGAACTAATTGCCTTTAATACTATCCAACCAGCCTTGAAGGTATGGATACCGCTGTAGCAGGTTTAATCGTTTACCGCTCATTTTCAACCTCGTAATTTAATACATAATAAAAAATAACTGGAGTACATAGTGACTAAAACGCGTAACCTATTAGCAGCGTTAGTGCTTAGCATTTTTGTTTTAGGCTGCGATGATAAGACACGATCTCCGGATCAGTCTGCACCGCCACCTATCGCGGTCGATATCATTACAATTAAGCCGACAGAGCAAGCTATTCTAGTTCAATTACCGGGTCGTAGCCAAGCGAATAAAATTTCTGAAGTTCGTCCTCAAATTGGCGGTATTATTGAATCTGTGAACTTTAAAGAAGGTGGTAAGGTCACAGCAGGTGATTCTTTATATACTATTCGCTCCGATATTTATCAAGCTGAATTAACCAGTGCAAATGCTAATTTAGAAAGTGCGACCGCATCGATGAACACTGCGTTCAATGAATACAAGCGGCAAAAGTTGTTGCTAACGAAAAGCGTCACAAGTAAAAAAGATTACGATTCAGCATTACTTAATTATAAAAAATCGCAGGCAAATGTTGATGTACAAAAAGCCAATGTGAATAGATCACAAATACAGCTTGCTTATACGCACGTTAAAGCGCCAATATCAGGCATTATTGGGGAATCTTATTTTACTGAAGGGGCACTAGTTCAGCTTAATCAGGCACAACCCTTAGCTATTATTCAACAAATCGATCCAATTAAAGTAACAATGAGTCAATCGAGTGATGAATTTTTAAAGTTTAAGCGCGAGATTGCGAGTGGTAAATTAAAATTAAATAAAAATGCCACAGTTGACATTGTGCTCAGTGATGGTACCCCTTATATGGAAAAAGGAGTGCTACTTTTTTCTGATATATTCGTCGATCAAAATACAGGTACTGTGCACTTAAAAGCGAAGTTTGATAACGCCGATAAAAATATTCTTCCAGGCATGTTTGTCCATACATTATTAAATGTTGGTACAGATCCCAAAGCGATTTTAGTGCCACAGAAAGCAGTATTTTTTGATTCTCAGAGCCGACCAGCAGTGTATATTGTTAACGATGCATCCGAAGCTGAACAGCGAGTAATTAGTGTCGCGCAATCGTTCAATAATCATTGGCGGGTAACATCGGGATTGAAAGAAAATGATAAAGTGATTGTGAATGGCCTTGTCAAAATTAGGCCCGGCTCAAAAGTGATTATTAGTGAACTACCCAAAAATACAGCCACAATAGAAAAAGAAGAGGCTAAATAATGGCACGTTTTTTCTTAGACAGACCGGTATTTGCTTGGGTTATTTCCATACTTATAATGTTACTTGGCCTATTAGCCTTTAATAAGCTGGCGGTTACTCTTTATCCGTCACTAAACCCGCCAGTTATCACTATATCAACCCAATATCGCGGTGCTTCTGCGGATGCGGTTAAAAATAGTGTCACGTCAAAAATAGAGCAGAACTTAACGGGTATTGAGGGAATGCGATATTTTAGTTCCTCCTCTACTAACGATGGTAATGTAAACATTGCAGTTTATTTTAACGTTGGCGTTGAGCCTGAAAAAGCCTATATGGACATACAGAATAAAGTCCAGGGTATTACCTATCAGCTACCTGATAGTGTCAGAAGTGAAGGGATTAATGTTAGTCAAACGGGTAAATCTTTTTCTACTCTATTAGCATTAACATCAACCACAGAAAATAGCTATGGTGATATTGGTAAGTACATCAATACAGTGCTCATCGACGATATTAGTCGGGTACCGGGTGTTGCCCGTGTACATGGAGTATCTCCTAAGCATGCAATGCGCATTTGGTTAGACCCTTTAAAACTTGCTCGTTTCAAATTATCTCCATCTGATATTGTGTCCCATATACAAACACAGAATAGCCAAGTTGCATCGGGTTATTTTGGTGAGTCACCAACAAAGAAAGATCAACAGTTACTCATAAAAGTGAATGTTCGGAATTTATTAAAAACGCCTGCTGAATTCGGTAATATCGTCGTTAAAAATGATAAGAAAGGTGGGCAAGTAAAACTTAAAGATGTGGCCCGTATCGAAGTTGGTTATGATAATTATATTAACCAGCTCCGTTTATTTAGAAAAGCAACACCTAAGGGTAAACCTATGGGTGTCGTGATGGTTTATCCTGAAAATGGGACCAATATTATAGATATGGAGGCTAAACTTAAGGCCTTAGTCGAACGGTTACAACCTCAATTGCCCCAAGGAATGGAGCTTACATTCCTTAAACAGAACTCGCCTAAAATTAAAGCGCAATTAGGTAATGTATTAAGTACCTTAGTTGAAGCCGTCGTTTTAGTTTTTCTAGTAATGTACCTCTTCTTACAAAGTGTAAGAGCAACGTTAATTCCATCGATTGCCGTACCAATCGTATTACTTGGTACTTTATCAATTATTTATTTATTGGGCTTCTCAATAAACACTTTTACCATGTATGCATTAATACTTGCGATTGGTTTGTTAGTTGATGATGCTATTGTCGTTGTTGAAAACGTAGAACGTTTGATGCATGAACAACAGCTAACACCATATCAAGCAACGAAACAATCAATGGACGAGATATCCTCAGCATTAATCGGTATTGGTTTATCTATTTCTGCCGTATTTATGCCGATGGCCTTTATGCCCGGTAGTGTCGGGGTTATTTTTCAGCAATTTTCAATCACGTTGATAACAGCGATGCTTTTATCCGTGGTTGTTGCGATGACATTGACCCCCGTATTGTGTGCAACTTTACTAAAACCATCAACAGGTGATCATAGCAAAGGGTTTTTCGGTTGGTTTAATAAAGGATTTAATACGTTAAGCAAAAAATATGAAGCAATGACTATTACAATTATTAAACGTAGTGCTGTTTTTTCATTATTATTTTTATTGTGTATCGGACTCAGTGCTTATTTTGCTAATACGATACCAAGTACGCTCATCGAAAATGAAGAATCGGATACCATTATTACTATTGGTAATATGAAACCGAACACCACGATAGCACAAGCGCGAGAAGTATCAGCAAAACTGGGACAATTCATTTCTCAAGATCCAGCGGTAGCCGACTTCGGGGATTTAACGGGATTTAATGGAACTTCTGCATTAGCCTATATCAAGCTCAAAGATATTAAGCAGCGAAACTCTGATGATCTAAAAGCGGAGTCTGTAGTACAACGGATTATGACATTTGGTGCATCGATTAAAAATGCCAATGTTTTTGCATTTACCCTCCCAGAACTTGACCTTGGTGGATCATCTGATGGTGTTGAGTTCGCATTAGTTGATTCTAGTGGGCAAGGGCCAGACAGATTGCTGGATGCTAAACAGCAATTTTTTGACCTGGCTGCTAATTATCCTGCGCTTCAGGAACTACGAGTGAGTAGTGGTGGAGACCAAAAAGATAATATTTATCAAATAACTCTAGATCAAGATAAGTTGAACGCATTAAATATTCCGATAAGTCGTATTGATTCAACGATTAATATTGTACAAGCTAGCTTGAGAGTGAATGACTATCTAGATCATAATCAAATACGTCCTGTTATTGTAATGGGTGAAAATGATTATAGAATGGACCCCGATGGACTCATGCAGTGGTACGTTAAAAACACCCTTGGTGAAATGGTTTCCTTTAAAGAGTTTACGTCAGGTAAGTTTACCAGTGCACTATCAACCTATGTTAATTTTAATGGTAAATTAGCACTTGAAATATCAACTCAGGTTGGTAATGGATATAGTTCCGGAGAGGCAATTAATGCGGTTGAAGATATACTTGCTCAATTACCACCTGGCTATGATGTCCAATGGACAGGGAGTGCTTTAGAAGAAAAAGAGTCTGGTTCTTTAACTATATGGCTTTATGCACTCTCTGGATTATTTGTATTTCTTGTATTAGCAGCGCTATATGAAAGTTGGACTATTCCTTTTTCAGTTATATTAGCGGTGCCTTTTGGTGTATTAGGTGCTTTTGTTGCAATATGGCTAAGGGGAATTAATGATGACTTATTCTTCAAAGTTGCCATTATAACGACAATGGCATTAACGGCAAAAAATGCGATTTTGATTGTTGAATTTGCGAAACAACAGTATGAAGAAAATGGCGATCTGATTGCGTCAGTTGCGCAAGCGGTTAAATTAAGATTAAGACCGATTATTATGACGTCAATGGCATTTGGTTTAGGGGTTGTACCACTGGTTATTGCTTCTGGAGTTGGTTCTGTTGCTCAGCACTCAATTGGTACTGCTGTACTTGGTGGTATGCTGGTTTCAACATTCATAGGGACACTATTTGTACCTATGTTTTTTGTACTAGTCGTCAGGCTTTTTGGTGGTAAAAAATAGTTAAAATAAAAGAAGTCATTTAATATAAAAGACCTCCTGTAAGGAGGTCTTTTATTTACAGTTTCAATACAAATAAAACCAAATACTATATTAAGACTTAGAATTTAGCGCTTCTATAACACCGCTAGAATCACCGCCGAAATCCTGATCACCCCAAGTAACCACTGAGCCATCATTTTTTAACGCTGCAAAGGCACCCTGAGTAGAGAAAATCGATTTCACATTCGTTAAAGGTGCATCAGAACAACCTCCACGCTCATCATCACCCCAAGCCACGACTGAGCCATCTTCTTTTATTGCCGCAAAGGCTCTACCAGTAGAGAAAATAGATTTCACATTCGTTAAATCTACAGAAGAAGAATTACCTCCACGCTCATCATTACCCCAAGTTACCACGGTTCCATCTTCTTTTATTGCCGCAAAAGCCCAATCATTAGAGAAAATAGATTTCACATTCGTTAACTCATCGGCATCAAGATCACCTCCACTCTCTTTATCACCCCAAGTAACCACTGAGCCGTCTTTTCTTAACGCTGCAAAGGCACTCTCGTTAGAGAAAATAAATTGCACATCTTTTAACTTATTAGCGACAGAGGTTGAATTACCACCTTGACTTCGCTCGCCCCAAGTCACCACAGAGCCATCTTTTCTTAACGCTGCAAAGGCTCTATCAGTAGAAGAAATAGATTTCACATTTGTTAGCTTAGCTTTTACCTCTTCTGAATTACTACCGAAGTCTTTATGACCCCAAGTCACCACAGAACCATCATCTTTTAATGCGGCAAAAGCGGCTCCGTTAAAGAAAATAGATTTCACACCTGCACTTAACTCATCAGCAACAGAGGAAGAATTACTGCCGGCATTATCATCTCCCCAAGTAACGACAGAGCCATTATTTTTTAATGCTGCAAAAGCAAGTCCAGTCGAAAAAATAGATTTCACATTTGTTAAATCTACATAGGATGAATCACCACCAGCCATATCGTGCCCCCAAGTAACAACACTGCCATCATTCTTTAACGCGGCAAAAGCCCAATAATTAGAGAAAATAGATTTCACATTCGTTAACTCATCAGCATCTACAGAAGATGAATCACCACCAGCCCTATCGTGCCCCCAAGTAACAACTCTGCCATCATTCTTTAACGCGGCAAAAACCCCGCCTTGGCTAGAGAAAATAGATTTAACATTTGTTAGCTCAGAGGCATCTACAGAGGATGAATCTCCGCCAGATTCACTACTCCCCCAAGTCACTACAGACCCATCACTTCTTAATGCAGCAAAGGCTGAACCCGTAGAAGAAATATCAATTACTTGAGTTAGAGTCACAACCTCAGCACCACTGCTGCTACTGCTATCACTGGTACCACTGCTGCTGCTACTGCTACTGCTACTATCACTGGTACCACTGCTACCACTGCTACCACTGCTACCACTGCTACCACAACCAAATAAAGATGATACCAATACACCTGCCACTAATACTCGTTTTAAAGTCATAAAATAAACCAATAAGATTTTATAAAAAAAGGGCACCATACAGTAAAATCACAAAATCGTCTTTTTGGTACTAACCCCTGTTTAACCCATCCGAGGTGGAACTAATTCATGGAAAATCTAAGTCATTGATATACATGAAATATAAAGCATCGTAAAGCAGTGTAATACTCTGTAAACGTTCTGTAAACGCGAACTTACAATCTGCAAAACCAGTAAGCCATACTTTAAAGTAATACTAGATTAGACAATCATTGAGTAAGTGATGAGTAATGCCATAATCGCGTCCTTTATTCAGTTCGATTACAGTAAAACTAACAATAAAATAAGCTTACGCTTGCCTTTCAATATCCTGAAAATGTAAAATACCTTGCCATTATAAAAATTGAAATGTGATTTATATCGATTTATAAAAATAGCTAAAACATCAACACTGCTACGTAAACCCTTGTAGTTTAATACTTTTACATGCCACCTGGTTATAATTTAACACGAATTAAATTTCTAATTTTTATGTCTACGACTTATATAAGTAAAGAGATATTTCACGCTGTTAGGTACTACTAAAGTGACACAAATCACAAACCAACGGGAAGGCATCTCTATTTTAGTGAATTAGAAGTAATACACAACCACATCCAATAATAGGTACTACCATATGAATACATGACGATATAAACGTCACTAATTTGTATCATAAAAAAGGGAATTTAATGATGAGAAAATTTGAAGTAGGAACTCTGTTACTGACCTTACCACTCTTCTGTTTTGATGCCTTAGCTAACTCAGCCAATAAGCTTGATGTTGCAGGAGAAATAAACACCCAAGTTATTGACTCAGTAAGCTTTAAGACATTATCTAATCGTGAAATTTTCACTGCCCGAAACGGATATAAATTTTCAGACATTACAGTCGATATTATTACCGACACTACAATTCATCCGACTCCATTTTTGCGTATTAACAACTCAACGCCGCGTAGTTTAACGCAATTAGCTGTACTTATTAATGATACGCCTAGATCCATTTCACAAACTATTTTACCGTTTCATTCGATCGATGTTGCACTCGACGAACTAAGCCAAACTGATGTAGTGGTTTTTCTAGACCCTGTGACTTTGTATCAACCAAATGTGTCTAGATATACGGATGATGCTACCGATGAAGATATTTACAGCTATACCTTGATGCAAACGGGTTTAAGAAAAATTTACAGTAAAAAACAAACTAAACACGATTATTTTGGTTACTTCAAATATATTCGTGGTGAGGCACCTGAATCCGCTTATGATAAATGGCGTAGAGTCGTGACAACCGAGGAACAATTAGAATATAGGGTTAACCAATCAGGGTCCGCTGGGGTTGCGAGTAATACCTGGCTATCAATCAACTGGCCTTTACCTAGGTTTAATGCCGATAGAAGTCAAATTGGCGTATACCGTATTCTTTCTCACGAGCGCGCACACTCCAATGGTTTTAGCCATAGCAGTGGTATGGCTTATGGCTGGGATGACTATGTACAGAACTATGTGATTGACTTAAGAGCCAATAACGAAATAGTTGATGATGTTATGCCACTCGAAGATGCCAAAGTGTATTGGTATTATAATGAAGGGAAATTTAAAGCTTACTCACATGACATTATCTACACCCTTGAAAATATTGATCTAATTTATACAAATAGCATAGTAAGAAGTGCCACAATAAGTAATGACGAAATTAATATAGATTTGCTGCCACACATCGATTTTAATAAAAAAGTACTGCTCAGTGCGGATATACAGGATGAGGACCAGTTGATTAGCTATATTTTACCTACTGGTTTAACTAACTTAGCATTGCACAAGCCAGTAACCGCTTCATCTCAAGCTGAAACTAACAGACCCGCCAGCTATTTAACCGACGGTAAGATGTCAGAACATACGGCAACAAGTAAGGGGCGAGATCAATGGCTAGAAGTCGATTTAGAAACCGCCACCAATATCGGGTCTGTTGTTCTATATAATAGATCATATAAAAGTAGCAGGGCGAAGGGCGTTACTTTATCATTACTCGATGAAAATAAAATAGAAGTGTGGAAATCATTACCGTTAGTAAACCAATCCCAATGGGTGTTTAATTCCACGATTAGTGGTTTCAATGGCAATGATGTTAGATATATAAAAATAAATAATACTAACAAGCATTTAACTTTTATGGAGTTAGCGGTTTATAAAGAAGACACCCTGCCAGGCACACTTCCTGAACAGCCTCCTTTACCAGCGGCACCTATCAATGTAGCATTGAATAAAACCGTTACAGCTTCATCTATTTATAGTGAAGGCAGGCCAACCAGTAACTTAGTCGATGGTAAAACGAATACGATGGCTGTCACTCAAAATCAAGGTCTGCAATGGCTCGAAATTGATTTAGAAACAGAACAAAACCTAGGCGCGATCGTGTTAGAAAATCGACATAATGGGTATCAATACAGAACTATCGGCGCTTCACTGTCTGTATTAGATCAAGATAGAAATGAAATATGGTCAACCATATTAGATGATAGTCCAAGGTGGTTTTTTGATTCAGATACAGGCTTTAGTGCAGTTAACGCGAGATATATACGTCTAGAGCAGACAGATCAATATATTAATGTTGGTGAAATTAGAGCCTATTCGCAATAACAATATTATGAGTATCCACCTGCTAGCGATAACTTACAGTGATGAGACCGTAAACTTAGCCTTAGATTAAAAGGTTAAGTTTACTCATCAACCAGCCCACTTAGAAAAATAATCTTTATTCCTTGCCCTAAATTAAAATCCCCATAGAATCAGCTGTATATTTTTAATTAACAATTAAAAATACATCACAGGAATGCACTCGTTTTCAAATCTATCTTGATAAATAGGGCTTCCTTAATACAAATACTATATTTCAGGAGAAGTCTGCGTGTTTAAATTTCTACTTCCAGTTTTAATATTGATATCTTGGTTCGCTCAAGCTGAAGACAACGAAGCTCTAACAGTTGACCGTGCAATATCACAAAATATCCAACTCGCTTTCCCAAACGATTATAATGTTGACCCCAAAAGAGGTGACTTCGAAATCGTTAACTATGTACTCATGAGTAATGACGTTGGCGAACGCTGGGCTGTAATTACACTCACTAATTTATCATCCGGTAATCGAGAGTTTAATAATGAACACTTAATCGCTTTATTTGCTGACGGTAGCCGCATGAGCCCACTTCAATATAAATTAAACTTTAGAGGTCGAGAAACACAGTCAATAACAGTCTCATTTGGAGAACATAAATTTCCAATATTGAGTATTTTATCAAGCAATTAAATATAAGAACCTAATCAACCAATCCATTACGCTTCAAGCCACGCCTGACATTTTTGCACAATTTACCAACACGGTTTAATTCATCAAATGTCGGGGCTGTGCCCTGCCTGACTTGGTCTTCCCAATAGCAAAGTTCACTATCGACTAATTCTAATAATTTTTTCGGACAGCCTTCGCAAGAGTCACCACAAATACTGGCCTCTGGTGCATAGAAAGGAAAAACGCCACGCACTTCTTCAATAAGATTTATCATTGCTATAGAGAGATTAGGTTTTTGACTCATAATTTTTACTCATAAAGAGACCAACTCAGAACAATAAGGGAAGTTTAAACTGAGAATATCGTGATTTTGAAGGCGTGATTATAGCGCCTCACCTCACGAGACAATTTGATGTTAGTCATTTCTAGATGGGAAATTCAGTGACCATGCTCAACCACGATTAACCGCATATCAACCGAAAACTTCAAGAAAAGAGTAAGCCAGTCAATAGCCCTTTAAGCGCTATTGACTGGGTATAATATTAAACTTCTTCAGCGATTCGTTTAGGCCACGCGTTAAACACAGCTTTCACTAAGGTCGCTAATGGGATCGCAAAAAACACGCCCCAGAACCCCCACAAACCACCAAATAATAATACCGACATAATGATTGCGATAGGGTGTAGATTCACCGCTTCAGAGAACAAAATTGGCACCAACAAATTACCATCAAGTGCCTGAACAACCCCATAAGCAATCATCATATAAGTGAACTCTGGCGTTAATCCCCACTGGAATAAACCCACGACTATCACAGGAACGGTCACAGCGGCAGCACCAATGTAAGGAATTAATACCGAGAAACCAACCAATACAGCGAGCAGCGCCGCATATTGTAAATCGGTAAAGAAGAACACCAACCAAGTGCTAAAACCAACAATGATAATTTCAAATACCTTACCACGAATATAATTCGTAATTTGACCATTCATTTCGGTCCAAACTTCCATCGCCAGCCGACGATTTTGTGGTAATATTTTAACTAAACTGTTCACCAAAATACGCTTATCTTTAAGCATAAAGAACACTAATAGCGGTACTAAAATTGAGTAGATCAAGATCGCGGCAAGATCAAATAACGACGCAAAAGAAGCGCTAACAATCGCTTCACCAGACCCGACGATATGTTCCTGCAAAGTCAGTAACGCCGCTTTGATTAATTCTTCGTTAAATACATCTGGATTTTCTTTCGGCAACATCAGTAAGAATTCCTGACCTTCCTTAAGCATCGTTGGCATCGCTTTAACCAGGTTCACACCTTGATGCCATACGGTTGGTACCAAGCCCAATGTGAGCATCACCATCATGGTGACAAATAACATTAGAATGATCACCGTGGCCCAAGTTCTGGATAACCCTAAACGCATTAACTGTATTAATGGCCAATCCAGTAAATAAGCTAACACAACAGCGACTAAGAAAGGTGTAATTAATCCGCCAATAAAATAAATAACCGAAAAGCCAAATACTAACAGGAGAAATAAAGTGACGGCATGCGGGTCAGAAAAACGTTCCTGATACCAGCGAGATACGACAGAGATCATAAATTATTATTGCCTTTAAATTGAGTGTTGTGCTGTGTTAGGGATAAATGCGGCGTTAGCTTCGTCACCTTAATACGTAGCATTAATGGCGAGTTTTCTAACTCAGCGACGTCTTGACCAGTACTGATTAAAAATTTAGGTATATCTTGACGAGAACCAGGATCGGTCAGTAATACGATGATTTCGGTGCCAAGCTCAGCTTGCTTTAACCATAGCTTCACTTTAATAAGTGGTAAAGGGCAAGCGTAGCGACTTAAGTCCAATTGCTGCATTATCTTTACCTACCTTACTAAAAGGCCAAACTAGAAATTTGCAGCCATTATCAACTGTTTTCAAGCTATACACAACCAGCTTACGCTTTGAATATGAACTAGATAGAGAACTGAATACAAAAAAGCGGTTAACCCGAAGGTTAGCCGCTTTTGCGCATTCAAAAATCTTAATTTAGCGAGGCTAATTTAGCAATTAGAAGCTGTAACGTGCAGCGAGGTGGAAATCGTCATCCATACCTTTAATGCCATTAATCCGGTATTCTGCAACAGTACGGAAGCTTTTGTTGAAGTCATAACGGACACCGAATACGAGGTCATCAACAGAGTCTGCTTTAGCCGATGATTTTGTGTCTTCAGTTTCTTGTGCGTTATACAAAATTTGCGCACGTAATTGTTTATTTATCTTGTATTCAGCCGTTAATTCGTAACCAGTATGATCTTCACCTTCAGCTAAGAATTCAGAACCTTGAGAGTACGTAGCAGCGAATTTAACAGGACCCGTTTCATAGCTAGCACCCACTAAGAAGATTGATGCATCATAATCATCAGTTGGAGAACTTGCGTTATAACCTGCAGCAAGTGTTAAGCCGAAATCAAGTGTATATGCAGCGCCTAAACCATAAGCGGCATCACTTTTTGAATCATCTTGGTTATCATCAAAACGATATGACGAATCTAATTGTAGTCCGCCAAATTTATTACTGTATTTTAATAAGCTATTATCACGACCTGTACCATCGTGGTCTGTACCGACACCCAGATTACCACCATATGCATTGGTATAAGCCGTATCAGTAATATCTGATACTAATGAAACCGCACCATATTGACGACCGAAGCTGAATGCACCAACTTCACTCTTAAGACCAATATACGCTAAGCGGGTTTTCGTTTTTTCTTGTTTCTCGCCATCCGCGAGATCCCACTGTAGTTCATAACGACCAAATGCCGATAGTGAGTCAGAGATGTCTGATTTTAATTTAGCGCCAATACGTATGTAAGAATCATTACCATAATTAGCATTTTTGTCTTCACCGCTAAAGTCATGACCTGCATAAGCACGACCGTAGACGTTAACTGATTGACCCTTATCGCTATAAACTTCAGCTGCGCCAACAGTTGATGCGAATAAGCTTGGTAATACAAGTGCAAGTAATGTTTTTTTCATTTTGAATTCCATCCCATTAAAAAATATAAAAGATTTTGTTGAGTAGTTACTTTAAATTCAGGTTAATTCTAAGGATGAAATATGACAAAGATGTGTGATAAACATGAACAAAAAATGTAAGATAAATGACAACTTTATTACGCATTACAACAACGTAAGTATTACGCATTACAACAAATTATGTTTTTCGACTTATCAAAGGTAACCACACCATGCAGAACAACAGACTCAAGTATTTCCTTATCATCGGCTCATTATTAATGTTTACCAATATTCTTGTCGGTACACTAGGAGCGCATCTATGGCACTCTCAACTGGTACTGAATAACGGTGTTGCCAATTTTGCGACGGCACGAGACTATTTATTTATTCATACTTTAAGCCTGTTATTTTTGGCTTTATTGGATAATAAGTTTATCGCAGGACGATTTAATTGGATCGCGGGACTACAATTGATGAGTATTATTACGTTCAGTGGTAGCTTAATCTTGTATGCCTTAACGGGTGAGAAATGGCTAAGTAGCATCACGCCTTTTGGTGGCAGCGGCCTGATGTTGTCTTGGTTATTATTGGTTTGGCGCGCATTCAAGATAAAATAATTAATACTGTCGCTTTCGTCGACACGTAGATTCTTCACAAATATGATAATTGATACACACAACCCAACCATTTAACATACTTTAATGTTGAAAACTTTGACTTGAACGAGTATATTCACGAAAGTTATTCAAAAATACATTTTAAGGTAATTAATTATGATGGCATTAATCTTTGCCCTATACCTAGTGAGCATGGTGTTCGCATTAAAAGGGAAGCGGGTATGGTCATTCTATGGATTTATATTTTCATTGCTCGTGAGCGCATTTTGGTTTTCACATCATGCAACTGACACGCTACAAATTTTACTTTAGGATAAATAATGACTAATAATCTATCTCGCCAGTTAAATGCCCTTGGTGCTATTGCATTGTCATTAGTACTTGGATTTGCATTTTATTCACAAATTGCAGAAAACATACTAGCTTGCCCTCTTTGTTTATTGCAACGTGTTGGCTTTATCGCTGTGTTGTTCGGCTTATTATGTAATATAATTTTTGGCCCTCGAATGATACATTATAGCGCTATGCTTGCAGGTGCACTTTTAGGTGCAGCAGTCGCATTACGTCAAGTATCTCTACACGTAATTCCAGGAACGCCACACTATGGTGCTCCTTTCTTAGGCATACATTTTTATACTTGGGCATTTATTACTTTTGCTGTAATCATAGCTGGAACAGCTATAATGATGGCTTTCTCTGCTCAATATGAAAAAGTTAAATACGTACCTTTTTCAATGCAGACTGGTATAGCTAAAATAGCTATTATCGCAGTAATCCTCATAACAGCATCAAACATGCTGAATGCATTCGCCGAATGTGGACCATACGAATGCCCAGGTGACCCTGTAAGTTACTGGCTATTCAGATAATAAAAAAGGGACCTCGGTCCCTTTTTTATTATCTGAATTTTAATGCTAACTTGACTATGAAATTGTATTTCATCCTAATCAAGCTGGCTGACAATGACAGAGCTTCGGTTATCAGAAGAATAAACTAAAACTTAGATTGAGAAGCTTGAACCACAACCACATGTTGTTGTTGCGTTCGGGTTGTTTACGAGGAAACGTGAACCTTCTAAGCCATCAATATAATCAACTGTTCCATCAACCAAATATTGTAGACTCATTGAGTCTACAACCATAGTCACACTGTTCTTTTCAATGACAGTGTCACCAAAGTTAATTTTTTCATCAAATGTAAAACCATAAGAGAAACCAGAACAACCACCACCTGTAACGTACACACGTAATTTAAGCGCTAAGTTTTCTTCTTCAGTGATCAATTCTTTTACTCTTGCTGCCGCTGCATCACTAAAGTGAATTGGTAATGCCATATCATCTGCACTTGCTTCCACAGCGACAGGTGTAACAGCTTGTTCAACAACATTATTATCAGCCTGAGTTGCACCAACGTCTGTAAATAATTCCATATCTGCTCTCACTTAAACTCGATTTATACATTCAATTATCTAATACCTGACTAATTCCGTCAACTATCGTTTCTTAATGCATTTACCTAGCACTGCAATGGTAGGTGATTACCCAGAGATAGAGTCACTGGTTTGTAATACTGCACTCCAATCAAAACTTTGTTTTAAGTTAACGCCAGAATTCCAACGATTCCCCTTTACCTTCCCCACAAATGCAACGCGCTCGGGTACAAACCCCAACGGAAACTTAATTGATCCTTCCACCACTTGGAAATAACGAAATGAGAAACTTAATTTTTGTTGTTTTTTATCCACTAATTCATTCCAACGGTACTCCACTGGTTCTCCATCTAGGCTACCGTAAAAAAATAAATCAGCAGAGGCTTTAATGTGGCGCTTTTTCTTTTGTACCTGCATTAATACAAGTTGCATAAAGTAATAATCCTCGCTGACTTCGGGAATAAATGTCAGGCTTTCTAATTTCACGCCATTAATGACGTCTTCCGGCGCCATGATTCGTCGATAAAAAACTAACTCACGCTTTAACTCAGCATTTTCATTAAATAGAATACGTTGCTGCTCGGTTAGTTGGTCCACTAATATTTGCGAGGTCTGTAGTTCAACTTCAACTTGTGCTTTGATCTTACTCGTTTCCGCTAAGTCACTACTGAGCCGTAAAATTTCATCATCTTTCATGATTATGTTTGCTGCTGACTCCATGCCTTTTAAATAAGAAAAGCCATAACCTAATAATATAGCGAGCGCTAATAATACGATGTAACGTGGTTTAATAATCTTAAACATGTCAGCCTTTTTCGTGATAAAGCATAAAAATAAAACGCTATTTTAACGATTATACTGACGAAAACAAAGGCAACTTAAGTGCAAGTCGCTAAAAATGTAAAAAAGCTACGTTTAACCCCCTGAACAGGTATAATAACGGCCTAAAATATTTCTACTATTTTTCTTACTATTTCTTACTATATTGTCTCTGACTGTAGATAAAAAGGATTGCAAATGTCTAAATCAAGCCAACTTTTCACGCAAGCTCAAGCTATTATTCCTGGTGGTGTTAACTCACCAGTGCGCGCATTCAATGGCGTTGGTGGTAGCCCACTCTTTATTCAACGTGCCGAAGGCGCGCGTATCTATGATGTAGACGGCAATGCCTATATTGATTATGTTGGTTCGTGGGGGCCGATGATTTTGGGTCATAACCATCCAGCAATCAAATCTGCTGTATTAGCGGCGGTTGAAAACGGATTAAGTTTTGGTGCACCAACCGAAATCGAAGTGATCATGGCACAGAAAGTACAAGCGATGGTGCCTTCTATGGCACAAATACGCATGGTTAGTTCAGGTACAGAAGCAACAATGAGTGCAATCCGCCTAGCGCGTGGTTACACAAATCGTGACAAGATCTTAAAATTTGAAGGTTGCTACCACGGCCATGCTGACTCACTACTGGTTAAAGCAGGTTCTGGCGCATTAACCTTAGGTCAACCAAGCTCACCAGGTATTCCAGCTGATTTTGCTAAGCATACACTGACAGCAACGTTCAATGATTTAGCATCGGTTGAATCGCTATTCTCTGAATACCCAGAAGACATCTCTTGTATCATTGTAGAACCTGTTGCGGGCAACATGAACTGCATTCCACCACAAGCAGGTTTCCTACAAGGACTGCGTAGCATTTGTGATAAATACAATGCAGTGCTTATCTTTGATGAAGTAATGACAGGTTTCCGTGTTGCAACGGGCTGTGCACAAGCACACTACCAAGTAGAACCAGACCTAACGACATTAGGTAAAGTAATCGGCGGCGGCATGCCAGTTGGCGCGTTTGGCGGTAAACTTGAAATCATGCAACATATTGCTCCAACGGGTCCGGTATACCAAGCGGGTACATTGTCGGGTAACCCAATTGCAATGGCGGCAGGTCTTGCTGCATTAACCGAAATTGATAAGCCAGAAGTGGCTGCGCAATTAAGCGCAAGCACCAAACAATTAGCAGAAGGCCTAAAAGCGGCAGCTGCACGTCAAAACATCGCATTGGCTGTAAACTACGTTGGCGGTATGTTTGGTTTCTTCTTTACCGACCAAGCTGAAGTCACTGGTTTTGAAGCTGTATGTAAGTGTGATACTGAACGCTTCAAGCAATTCTTCCACTTAATGTTAGCTGAAGGTGTTTACCTTGCACCGTCTGCATTTGAAGCCGGTTTCTTATCAACTGCGCATACCAGTGCCGATATTGAAACAACAATTGAAGCGGCTGAACGTTGTTTTGCTAAACTAGCGTAACAATTTCGCACCTAAAAGTATGATAAGAGTACCATTTTCATCATTTTGTTAAGCCCTATTTTTAGGGCTTTTTTGTGTCTTTTTTTTACCGAGTAAAAGTACCAGCCAAAAACAAGTTAAGCTACTTTGGTTTAAATAACATAAATAGGTCATTAAACATGATAATTTAACTGTAAAATGTATAATAGCCTCCAAAAACAACTGCATGCAAACGGCTTTGTAAAGATTAATATTAGCGCTAAACTTTTTCCCCCACAGGCCGAAAGTATTAACTGCCAGTTAATAGTGTTAGGAAATAACTAGGTTTTGACTAATACTTATTGACTAGGGACGCTTGCTGTTACTGTTGCGCGACAAATTACACAGATGAACATGGACTCATTATGAAAAAACAACTACTTGCACTAACTCTTCTTACCGGTTTTTCGAACGGCGCAGCTGCTGATATGCTTGGTACCTATTTTGGTGCTGACGTATGGCAATCAGGCGTTGATGGAACGATTACATATAAAAATGAATCTGCAGTTACTAGTTATGAAGATACTTACAACTACCGTATGTATGTGAAATTTGAACATCCAATTCCACTCATTCCAAATGCTGCAGTTAGTTTCTCAAATGTAGATGTTGAAGGTTCTTCAGCGGGTGAAAACATTAACCTTAAAACGATTGATTTCACTCTGTACTATGAATTCTTAGACAATGACATTGTGTCGCTAGATGCAGGTCTAACATGGCGTCAACTGGACGGTTCTTTCGAAAGTGGTTCGACGGATGTGTCATTCTCAGGTCCATTACCTATGGGTTATGCTTACGCTGAAGTTGGCTTACCTATGTTCCCACTGAAAGCCTTTGCAATGGTAAATGCGATTGGTATCACGGGTGATGTATACGGCGATGCTGAAATTGGTCTTGCTTTCAAATTAAACCCGGGTTACGTACTTGATTGGTCTATCCGTGCTGGTTACCGTATCCAACAACTTGATTTTAAGGTTGATGACGTGAAAGCTGATGCAACCATTGACGGTGTATTTGTTGGTTTTGAAGGTCACTTCTAAGTCGATTTAATACGACTGACAAACCCAGATAGATAACAAGGCGAAGTCTTTCTCTCTTACTCATCATAGTAATAGAAAGAGGCCTCGCTTTTTATTATCTATGACGCCCTTAATTCCCAATGTTCATCAACAAAACAATAGCGCTGTAATAAGTCAGTTACACTTGCTAATACAGGTCCAGAAGAACGACTTCGAGAGACTAAACATCCAATAGGTGTTAGCCAACCGTTGTACTCATGCGCAACAGGTAAAGAGACTATTTTCCCTTGTTGGATATTTTTCTTTACGAGTAACTCAGGTACATTTGCCCATCCAATACCATTATGCACTAGCTCTACAAGGGTTTGATGCGTATTTGCATACCAAATCATAGCGCTGATACCGTAACTAAACCAAAGCTCTTTTTGTTTAGCACTTCGATGTACGCATTGGCGATACCTTTTTAAATCAGAATCTTGCACTATAGGTAGCCTTGTCAATTCGTGATTTGGTGATGCGATCGTCAAAAATCGAGCTTGACCAAGCAGAAAAAAATCCATATCTACCTTCAATTCACTATCAGCATAAACGATACCCACTTGTGCTTTACCTTTTTGAACCAATTCTTCGACATCAAAGGTAGACGTCGTTATTATATCGAAATTAGTGATGGGAAATTGATCTGCAAGAGGAGCCAGTATTTGTAACAACTCATTATTCATTAAACTTTCATCTACCGCAATCACCAGCTCATGCTCATATTCTTTCGTTAAAGACTCAACTTTTTGGTCAAAATATTTCTGTTGGTGCAGTATTGATTTCGCAATCGGCAGTAATGCCTTTCCGTTTTCAGTTAACACAGGTATATTCTTTTCACGATTGAACAATTCTTGATTAATTGTTATTTCTAAATTAGCAATCGCTTGGCTTACGCCTGACTGAGCACGTTTCAGTTTACGTGCCGCAGCCGAAAAAGACCCCTGTTCACATACTGTGACAAAAACGTTTAGTTGTTCAAAGCTGTACATAGTTACTCAAAACTGAAAGTATTTGATTTAAGCTATCACTATTCGTGATGGCTGTTAACTTTTTTTATCCGTCCATCCTGTCATAATCGCCACTTCTGTATATGTTAATAAATATTTTATAAGAGAGGTAATTCATGGGAACGATAGAAAGAGTCATTCAAGCGGTGTTATTTGAAGTACTGGCTGTCACATTATCGATCATAGGTTTAGTCTTGTTCACAGATCATGATATTGACTCATTATCAGAGACAATGATAGTTATCGCCAGCATCGCCATGGTCTGGAACTATTTATTCAATCGGTCTTTTGACCGTTTTGCAAAGGGAAGCAAAGCCAAACGCTCATTCTCGTTGCGTATTGTTCACGTCATTTTATTTGAAGCAGGTTTATTATTTTTCACTATTCCCGTTATGGCTTATATTTTAGACGTCAGCTTGTGGCAAGCCTTCGTCATGGATTTAGGCGTGACTATTTTTATTACTATCTATGCGTTTATGTTTAACTTGATTTACGATCACGCCAGAGTTTTTGTATTACAAAATAGAGTCGTAAATGCTTAAGCTTGGTTGCTGAATATGCAATTGGGCTGCCTAATATTGCCTCTAAATCATTGAGACTAGAGGCTCCGAACGCTAATCCACCACTAAGCTATCTGCACTACGTAGTTTCATATAATCACCAAATACAGTTAACGCTCCACTCGAGCCAGTCAAGGTTGAGGTTTTATTATCATCACGTCCCACCCAAACAGTGACCACATCACGATTATCTAAACCGACAAACCAGCTGTCACGTAACTTATCGGTCGAACCGGTTTTACCAGCAAAGTTAATACCTGGAAATTGCCAGCTTAACCGTCGAGCAGTGCCTTTTTTTGCCACCAGCGTCATATTATAAATAGTCAGGTCTGTATCTTTACGATCAAAACGGCGCTGGCCTTTTAGGCTTTGCTGATAGACTAAATCACCGTCTTCATCGACCACCGCAACCAGACTTGTTAATTTATGATATTCCCCCGCTGTAGCAATCGTTTGATACATTTGTGATACTTGGAATGGTGACATATTTAATGCCCCCAATAACATCGATGGATAGTGATTATCAACTTTCTCAACGCCTAGACGTTTTAAACTTTTAATCACATTATCCACACCCAGAGCCATGCCTAAATTAACCGTAGGTACGTTAAGCGATTGCATTAAGGCTTGGTATAACGGGACTTCTCCACGGTATTTACGATCATAATTTTTTGGCTGCCAGTTATTACCGTACTGGTTATTTAATCGCAGCGGTTTATCTTCTAGCGGTGAGTTAAGGTCATAACCCTTTTCAAATGCAGTTAAATAAATAGCGGGTTTCACCACAGAACCAATCGAACGAGAAGCATCCAGCGCACGGTTAAAACCGGCATATTGCGTGTTGCGGCCACCAACAATTGCGGTAACCCGACCATATTGGCGGTCGGTCACTACCATGGCGGTTTCTAATCCAGAAATATGACGTGCCTTTTCCAATCGAGGCAGACTTGTCGTGATCGCTGTTTCTGCCGCACGTTGTGCAAGCGGGTCCAAACTGGTAAATATTTTTAACCCAGATTGATCATAAAGCGCATCACCAAACGTGCTTTTTAACTCACGGCGTAATAACGATAAAAACGCAGGTGCTTTCGTGGTACTCATGTGCCCACGTGGAATAATACCCAGCGGTCTAGTAATCGCGGCACGATATTCAGCGGTACTGATCTTACCATTCTTGGATAATAAACGAATGATCATATCACGACGCTCAAGTGCACGTTCAGGGTAGCGCCACGGATCATAAAACGACGGTCCTTTAACAACGGCAACCAAAAACGCCATTTGGTCTATGCTCAGTTCCGGTACTGGTCTGCCAAAATAAAAGTAGCTAGCTAAACCAAAACCATATACACCATCACTGTAGTTTTGGCCTAAATAAACCTCGTTAAGGTAGCCGCTTAATACCACATCCTTACTTAAACGATAGTTAATCAATATTGCCATATACGCTTCGTTGAATTTACGCCAATAACTGCGCTGACGGGTTAAGAAAAAGTTTTTAACTAACTGCTGAGTCAGCGTACTTCCTCCCTGTACAGTTCGTCCTGCATTCATATTAGCAAACGCAGCACGGATAATAGCAAGAGGCGATACGCCGTTATGATGGTAAAAGTTTCGATCTTCCACCAATAATAAGGTATCAATTAATAATTGTGGATAATCTTGTAACTCAACCAAGATACGATCTTCTTGGTTCGGTGCTTGCAGTGTATCAAGCAGCATAGGATCAAGATTAACTGAATTAAGATATTTACCGGTATTTTGATCACGGATACTGACTAATCGGTTATCAGCAAAGGTAAGAAACAAGGCTTTATTAGGTTCTGTTCCATCAAGATAAGTAAAACTTCGACGCAGTAATTCGACTTTAGTCGCCGATATTGAGAATTGCCCTGCAGTACGTGGTTTTGCTACTTTTAAATAATTGAGTAAAACCAGTTCCTCGACCAATTTATCATGTGGTAAAAACATCCCTGGTTTTAGTTCTAAACTGCGTGCGTATATCTGCGCAGGGGTCTTCCAGATAGGGCCAGAAAATCGCGTTTGGATCTTACTGTCTAAATACATACCATAGAGAACAAAAAGAGCCGAAAAAGCCAAACTAAATTTAAACAGGAAAATGGCAATACTGCGAGTCCAAGTACGACTTGTTGCCTTTTTCGTTTTTCGTTTCGTGGTTTTTTTAGCGGTAGATTTCTTAGTTGTTTTTTTTGCCGCAGGTTTTGCTGGTGTTTTTCGTTTGTTGACAGTTTTTTTTGTGTCATCACTTACGGGACGTTTAGCCAATGGAAAGGGTCCTAGAAATTGCATTAATACAGTCTAATACGATTAGATAAAATAGCGTAAAAAAAGAATCGTTAGTTTACCCTGTTCGCTCCCCCGAACTCAACTCTTGCAGAAGGGTATTTTAACTACCTGATTATGTAGCAGCGAGTTTGATCCCAAGCCCCACAAAAACAGCGCCAACCGTCCGATTAAGCCACAGCGTAAAACTTTGGTTACCTTTTACTTTTTTGGTTAAGCGATGGGCAACAAAGATATAACCGAGTTCCACCACAAATGCACCAATCACCACAATCAAACCCAATAACAATAATTGCGTTGAGATCGAACCATGCCCTTCACGCACAAACTGTGGTAAAAAAGCCATGAAAAAGATCGCAGCCTTGGGGTTGAGGACATCGATTAATACCCCTTGTTTGAATATTTTCCAATGCGACATTTGCGATGATGAGTCACCATCAGTATGGCCAGTGGCTGTTAATTCAATACCACCAGATGCAGTGAATGCCTGCCAAGCCAAATAAATAAGATAACCCACTCCAATGATTTTAATGAGCATAAAAGCATAAGCGGAAGACACGATGATCGCAGATAAACCTAATGCTGCGGCAGCTACGTGCACCAAAGCACCAGAGCAAACCCCTACAGCGGCAACAACGCCCGTTTTACGACCATGGCTAACCGTCTTAGTTAGTACAAATATCAGATCCGGACCCGGCGTCATATTTAATGCCAGTGATGCGGTAAGAAACATTACCCAGTAACCAATATCCATCTGCGCTTCCTTAAATCTAAATTAACGGCTTTACCATATATAATTCATTTTCAGTAAGGTCGTCAATCATAGCTTGCTGCTTTGATACTAATTGCTTAAAGCCATTGTTTTTATAAAATACTATCGCGTTTTCATTGGCTATCATGACGGTTAATTCTAGTTGTTTTAATTTAGACAGGCGTGCCCACTCTTCTACGTGTGCCAATAATTTTCTGCCGAGCCCCAAACCGATACTCGCTTGCTGAATACCAATAACCAAAGATGCGGTCTGACTATCACCACTAATATAACCTGTTATGCCTATCGCAAAACCGATCAGTTTATAATTATCTCGTTCTATGACATAGAGTACTTGGGTTGCTGAATTGATAAATAACGCCAGGTGCTCGCTGAGTTCAGTCGCACTATTTTTCTCACCCATGGCCATAAACGGCGTTTCGTTATTCAGTTGCGAAAATAACGCTGATAACGCGTGAGCATCCGTCACTTTGACTGGTCGAATGATGTCCATAAATATTCTCTAACCGAGTTGCAAATAATAGCGTGTGGTAATTGAAAATTAACAATAGCCACAAACTCGCGTATCATAGGTGTATCTAAAACCAGACGCTAGCAGTTACTCATCAATAACACAGCATCTGTCTGCCCAATATCGTACTGTAATATAACACCAAGGTTTATCAATGGTTTTCATCTCTAGCAATGTATCAATTCCCGATTCAGAAATTGATATTCAAGCCATCCGCGCACAAGGCGCCGGTGGTCAAAACGTCAATAAAGTATCAACGGCGATCCATTTACGTTTTGATATTAAGGCGTCTTCACTACCCGAATTTTATAAAGAGAGGTTATTAGCGTTAAGTGATCATCGCATTACCAAAGATGGTGTGATCATCATTAAATCGCAAGAATCACGTAGTCAGGATTATAACAAACAGGTGGCATTTGAACGTTTAGTTGAATTGATTAAGCAGGCGACCGTGATCCAAAAGGCACGTCGTGCTACCAAGCCGAGTCGCAATGCCAAAAAGAAACGTATGGACACTAAAACTCAGCGTGGTAAAACCAAAAATATGCGCGGTAAAGTTAGCTTTTAGCTTGCTCCCAAGCTGCATGATAGCCATTTAACGCCAGTTTAAATGCCGCTTGTTGACGTTTATCAATTGCCGACGCAATAGGTATGTCCGCAGTCATCGCATTAACGGCACGGCCACGTATGTGTAGCTCGTAATGTAAATGAGGTCCAGTAACACGGCCACTATTACCCGATAACGCAATTTTTTGTCCACGTTTTATTCGTTGACCTTTTCTCACCAGCGCCTTACTTAAGTGTAAAAAACGAGTACGGAATGTTTGACCATTTGAGATTTCAATATACAGTCCTGCATACTTATGATTAACCACTCGCGACACAATACCATCACCCGTTGCATACACAGGGGTACCAATTGGCGTCGCAAAATCGGTACCGTTATGCGGACGTAATAAACCTGTCACTGGGTGTACACGCCTTGGATTAAAGCTTGATGATATACGATATTTACTGCTAACAGGACGACGCACAAAAGCGCGTTCAATACTCAGACCTGCTTCGTCATAATAACTACCTTCATACAAATAGGCACTAATGTCACGATTACGATTATTAATACTTACCGCATCAATACGATTTTCACCTGTGAGTTTATCTCCAATATATTGACGAGACACTAAGACTTTAAAGGTATCTCCGCTGCGTAAATCTCGACTAAAATTAATTTTATCTTTTAATAACGTCGCAATGAATTGTGCTTCAAATAACGATAGTCCTGCTTGCTTTGCCGAACCAGAAAAGCTATTTTCAACGGTACCTATGTAACTATGGTCTCGCCATTCACCTTCAACATTTATCTCTTCAAACTCGAAACCGCTCTCACCTAAACGCTTATAAACGACTTGATGACCAAGACTTACTTGTAATTCCAAACGCGTTAATTCGCCTTCAAACTCGGTGAATACTAAGGTTTGTCCGGGTTTAATGCTATCTAACGCCAGAACGTTTAAATCTACTTCCAGTATTTGATATAAACTCGTTTGACTTAAATCTAATTGCTCAAAAATAGCCCCTAAGGTGTCACCCTTTTTAATCACGTAGTTAATGGTTTTTGGATAAGACTTTGCAAGATCCTCAGCGATTTCTGCAACGGCCAATTCAGTAATCGTCGCGTTAGCAGCGCTTGCTTCGTAAAGTGGTGAACGAGGATCATCAGTAAGTAACGTCCCCGCAGGCATCGCGGTCGCAGCGGGATCAGGTAATACTGCTTGTGGCGATGATTCAGATGGTAACGTGGCTATTTTGTCTTTCGATACATCCGTAATTTCAGCGGTAACAGAATTAGCACTGACGCTGATATCATTACTGTCATCGACTTTATCTGTCACTGGTAATAACGCGACAATGAAAAGTAATACACTTGTTAATAGCACCCACGTTAGCACTAACTGTAATTTATTTTTTTTAATTGACGACATTTAATGAATACCTAGTCTTCGTTCAAAATAGCAGTAATTAGCATAATAAGGCCGAAATGGTATAACACAACAAAACAAAGGCATAGTATAGATAACGTAAATATGTGTAAATCAGGCAAAAAATTTAGTATCTAAAACTAACCAACAATCACATAACTCGGATCAATTTGAAAAATTCCGAATACAATTAATACATTACCAGCAACCGTTAACCAAAAAATACGTTTGAAACTGATTTTACTTTTTTTATGAAAAAATAGTTTTTGCCCGACGAGCGCACCAGGCCAGCCACCGAACAGCGCCAACAAGTGTAATGTACGCTCTGGTGTACGCCATCCCTGCCGTTTAGCCGCCCATTTATCTTTACCATATACTAATAGGGTAATGATACTCAATACTAAATAACTGTAACCTAACCATACCAACATATATTTACCTTAAGCAAAGTACCCTCAGATATAAAAACGGCAAGCGCGATGCTTGCCGTATTAATCTACCTAAATATAACGTCGACTACCAGTTATCGGTAGCCCATTGCAGTTGCTCATCAGTATCCATAAAGCTCCACGCTAATATACGACTGATTTTTTGACCTTGCGACATAGGGATCACGCGGATTTGTTTTGCACCTAACGTGTATAAATGTTGTTCAAGCTCTTCGATATGCTCACCCTTTGAAATAAGACTTGTGAACCAACATACTTGTTCAGCGAAATCTTTACTTTCTTTCGCCATGTCTTTAACAAAGCGTAATTCGCCACCTTCACACCAAAGCTCAGTGTTCTGACCACCGAAATTCAACTTCGTGGTATTGGCTGGCGCAGCCTTACCTTTGTGCAGGTTGTTAATCTTACGCTCAGTACCTGCTGCGGCATCTTCCATTGATGCATGGAACGGCGGATTACAAACTGTCACCGCATATTTGTCGTTATATTTAATGACGCCTTTAAAGGTACTACCTGGCGTTTTTTTCAATACAATCTTAATCGCTTTATTTAAGCTTGGGTTTGCTTGCACGATCACATTCGCTGTTTTTGCTGCTACCGTATCAATATCAGTACCCACAAAACCCCAGCCATAGCTGCGATGACCAAGAATAGGATAAATACAGTTAGCGCCAGTACCAATGTCTAACGCTTTAACACGCTTACCTGTTGGTACGTCACCATTATTCATTTCTGCCAGTAGATCGGCAATATAGTGAATGTAATCCGCACGTCCAGGGATTGGCGGACATAAATAACCTGTTGGAATCTGCCAATTTGGTACTTGGTAAAAATGGGCCAATAATGCACTGTTCAAGCAAACGACGGCTTTATCATCACTAAAATCGACCGTTTCTTCTCCACGAGGATTTAGCGTTATGTACGCTTTTAACGCTGGGTATGTTTTAACTAAGGCTGTTAAATCATAACGTCCCTGATGTGGATTACGGGGATGCAATGTAGCGATTTTTTTAGTCATGATAAATCTTCTTTTATTTGTCTGAAACGAACTCTGCGAGATAATAGCAGATTACGAATAACTATTGCTGCTTTCCTACATATGTTTTTTAACACGTCGTGTCGGCATCGCTTCCAAAGGATTATCTGGCCAATAATGTTTCGGATATCGGCCTTTCATTTCTTTTTTAACCTCGACATAACTGCCACTCCAAAAGCCCAATAAATCTTGGGTAATTTGTAGCGGACGCATCGCTGGTGACAGTAATTCAATGACAATAGGCACCCGACCATTGGCAACGGCAGGTTTATTGGCTTGACCAAACATCTCTTGAATACGCACAGGTAAACTCGGTGCACTGTTATCGTTATAACGCAATTTTATTTTCGATCCAGTCGGCACGGTGAAATGAGTGGGTAACTCTTTATCCAAGCGCTGCTGTAGCGACCACTCCAAACGTGATAACAACGCATCTGTTAACGGTATTTTTTTCATCTGCGCAGGCCCAGTTACGCCTGTTAAGTACGGCAGTAACCAGTTTTCTAGATCGTCAATTAAGGCTTCATCACTGTAATCAACAAAACCCACTTCCGCTAACCATAAATGCGCACAACGTAATCGGGTGAGCAATGCTTTACTTTGATCATTCCAAGGTAATACCGATAACCCGGCTTTGCGGATACCGGTCAGTACTGCCGTTTGTTTTTGTGCTGGCGTTATATCAGTTAATACCTGGCGAGATAATACCAACTTACCTAAACATTGACGCTGCTCGGCAATCAATTTTTGGGCTTTTAAATCCCATTGTACAAATGCTTGTGGCTTAAATAATTGCGGTAACCAAGTTTGTAACTCCGCTAAATCAACTTCACAAGCGTTATACACCATGGCATCGGCACCTTGTTCGGTTAATGACAGATCTGCGACAATGCATAATTCGGCACTGGCTAAACTGGCATCCGTCATCAATTTAACCCCGAGTCCGTTGCTTAACATATAACGCACGTCTTGCCCTCGTCCTGTATTATCACGACGCTGTGCGATACGGTCTGGATACGCTAACGCTAACAACAAACCGGTATAAGCATTGGTGTTTCGGCACTGACTGCTGCTTTTCACAAAGCTAAAGCGTTGTGCCCACTGCAGTGCTTGACGTTGTGCTTGTTTAAATTGCCCCGATGTCATTTGTTGCAATGCAAAATCCAAATCAAGTGGTAAGCGTTCACTGCCTTCAAGTAATGCGATTAACCGACAGGCTAACCAACTAATACCCGACAGTTCACTTTCCCACTCTTTTGCCGTTAGCAGCATATGTGCTAATCGTGGTGACATACCAAATTCAGCCAATGCTTGGCCATGTTGACTGCAACTCCCCGCGTCTAGAGCGCCAAGTTCGGTTAATAACGATTCAGCATATTGCACATTTGCCAATGAAGGTTGATCGAGTAATGACAGTTCCGTAAAACTATTGACCCCCCATACCTTAAGCTCTAAACAGGTTGAAGTTAAATCAGCGGCAATAATTTCTGGTTCTATTTGTGCATCTAAGCGGCTGTGATCTTCTTCACGCCATAAACGATAACAATGCCCTGCTTGTAAACGCCCCGCACGCCCTGCTCGCTGAGTTGCTGATGCTTGGCTTATGCGTCTGGTTTGCAATCTGCTGACCCCCGAGCGTGGGGAGAAGCTAACTCGGCGCTCAAGGCCAGAATCAATCACCACCGAAATACCTTCAATGGTTAATGAGGTTTCGGCTATATTGGTCGCCAATACAATCTTGCGGTGCCCTGCGGCGATAGGATTAATTGCTGCCTGTTGTTGTTGTTGCGTTAATTGACCATATAAGGGCAGTATTTGTAGATGCGCATTAACTAATTCTTGTAGCTGTTGCTGGCAACGTTTAATTTCACTCACCCCAGGTAAAAATACCAGAATATTACCACCCTGCTGCTGTAGCGCTAATTTAACCGTTGCGGTTATCGCGCTCGGCAACGCTTGCTTAATCGTACTACGCTGTAAGTTCATCGGGTGATAACTATAAGAAACAGGGAAACAACGCCCTTCTGCCGTCAATAGTTTCGCCTCTGGCAACATTTTCTGTAGCCCTTCGCTGTCGAGCGTTGCCGACATCACTAATAAATTTAAATCATCGCGTAAACCTTGCTGCACTTCGAGCGCAAATGCTAAACCGATATCAGCATTGAGTGAGCGTTCGTGAAATTCATCAAATATAATGAGATCATAATCGCTGAGTTCCGGGTCTTGCTGGATCATCCTAGTTAAGATCCCTTCAGTTACCACTTCCAACCGTGTTGATTTCGACACTTTAGTATCACCACGCATACGATAACCAACATCTTCTCCGACTTTTTGTTGTAACTGAGAGGCCATAAATATAGCAATATTTCGCGCAGCAAGACGCCTTGGTTCTAACATTAAAATTCGACCACTAAAGATATTTTCTTGCAGTAATTTAAGTGGTAATAAGGTTGATTTACCGGCACCAGGTGGCGCTTGTAAGATCACTTGATTGGATGATTTTAAGGCCGTAAATAAATCAGGTAATACGGCGGTGATCGGTAACGCTGCCACAAAGGCCTCTCAGAATAAAATAAATTAATCAGTAATAATTCAATTTTACCCTAAAAACACCATTCATTAAATTTAAGTCTATTATTTATAAGCAATAGCAAAAGGAATTTACTATGCGCCTATCTACGTCACTTTTTTTATCCTTATTATTCACACTCAGTTATAACCATACCGTAATGGCTCACATTGGATTTTGGTCAGAAACATATACCATCACCCATCAACTCACCAATGGCGAAAGTATTGCCAGTGCCAAACAAATTATGCAAGAAAAAGCCCGTATCAAAGCCAGCTTTAATGTACGTAATTATCAATTAATGAACAAGCCCGTCAACCTGACTAACTACAAACAATATGTACCTATTATTCAAGCCACTTATATTAAAATTACGCCACAAAACAAACCGCAGATAGTCAAAGATAAAGACGTATATAAAGGTCAGATATTTGTAGTACAGCAAATACGGGCAACATTCGATGAGCATTACATTGGTCAAAGCATCGCCATATTACGTAACAGTCCCACGATAGAAAAAAGTCTGATCACCCTAGATAACGAATTCGATAATAATTTAAAAAATTTAGGTGAGATCAAATTAGCCATTGCTGAACAACAAATATCAACGCAGCAAAGCGCACGATTAATACGTCAACAGGACCATCAAATCATGCAGCTTACATCGGTACTTGATGATGTAAAGCGCCTGTTTTCAGCTCACGGTCATAGCCCGCAATTCAATCTAACCCAGTTATTAAAAGTACGAGACAGTATTGACGCAGAAGTCATTGACCCTATTCTCAATACCAAAGTACGAACACGCATCACCAATGTTGAAGAACTGAATAATGGCAATGTTAAAGTCCAAGTGCAAGTTGGCTGGACCCTCCCTATACACCATATGCGTATATTACATAAATACGTGCGCTCTGCCGATGCAACAGCCCCCGGTGGCAGCTCTACGTATTTAAAACTGTCCCGGTTTTATAACGAAAAAGAGCGTGCACCGTCGATACTGTCGGCTAACATCTATAATTACCTTGCCAGTCAAAAAATCTATTTTGATATTTCAATTGGTAGCCAGCATCAAATGTTAGGAGTGCTCTATCCTAATGGGGGGGATCTGATGAACAACTGTAATAACCCACTCGCTCGTGATGCTGACAGCCCAGATAAAACCTCGATATGTATTGTCGAACAAGTATTTAACGACCAACAGATTTTATCACAGCCCAATATCGCTAACCCGCTTACATTCACCCTCAATGCCAATGAGATTAATGGCCAACTGACCGTCAATGTAAAACAAATATGGCAAAAACCTGCGAGTGAAGAAGACAAACAGTGGCGACGAGATCTGTCTAAGTTCAACTAATTAACTTTCGACTGCGATAGGCAGCCATGATGTTGTAACCCTCTGGTTGCCTATGGCTTTCTTTTCCAAAAATTATTATGCTCTAGGCTGTTTTCCAACTAATGAGCTGATTATGCATTATCCGACGCCCTTACAGTCCGCCACGTTAATTAAACGCTACAAGCGATTTTTAGCCGATGTCATTCTTGAAAATGGAGAAGAAGTTACTATTCACTGTGCTAATACCGGAGCAATGACGGGCTGTGGTGACCCAGGCGATACCATCTGGTACTCAACCTCAGATAATCCAAAACGTAAATATTCACGCTCTTGGGAGCTTACCGAAAAAGCCAATGGCGATTTGATTTGTATCAATACAGCCAGAGCCAACCAATTAGCCAAAGAAGCAATTCAATCGGCTGCTATATCACAGCTAACGGGCTACGAAAATCTGACCACCGAAGTGAAATACGGTAATGAAAATAGCCGGATTGATATTTTACTCGATGATACTAAACGCGGTAAATGCTATATCGAAGTGAAGAGTGCCAGCTTATTAGAGAATGGCTGTGGTTATTTTCCCGATACTGTCAGTGTCCGAGGACAAAAACACCTAAGAGAGCTGATGACTGTAAAGAAAAACGGACACCGAGCGGTATTATTATTTGTTATTCAGCACACCGGAATTAAGGCGCTAAAACCTGCTAAACACTTAGATAAAGACTATAGTAATCTTGTTAAGCAGGCAATTGACCAAGGAGTTGAAGTATTTGCATACGCGAGTACAATAGAAAAACACGAAATTACGTTGATAGAACAAATTTCATTCAACTGTGACTAATGTCACAGCAAAACTAACCCAAAAGAGGGTGATGGTGAACAATTTGCCAGTTTAGTTTGCGCAGTTTGTGTGTTTCTGGTATTTATACCGCCCATAAATATTGCTTAGCAGTGCTCTGTAATATTATGGCGTAATGCGGACTAGGAGAGATAGCATGCCTGAAGCGAAAAAATTACTCGGTGTTTTAGCCATCGCAGGTGTTGAAGCTTACCAAGAACAGCCTGGTGAAGAATACATGGGCGAGAAGCAACGCGAACACTTTAAAAACATTTTAAGTGCTTGGCGAAATGAACTACGTGAAGAAGTTGATCGCACAGTGGTTCATATGAAGGATGAAGCGTCAAACTTCCCAGATCCTGTAGATCGAGCAGCCCAGGAAGAAGAATTTAGCTTAGAACTTCGAGCACGTGATCGTGAACGTAAACTAATCAAAAAAATCGAAAAAACCCTTCAATTAATTGAAAATGATGAATTCGGTTTTTGCGGCACTTGTGGTATCGAAATTGGTATCCGTCGTTTAGAAGCACGACCAACTGCAGACCAATGTATTGACTGCAAAACGCTTGCTGAAATTAAAGAAAAGCAAATGGTTGGCTAATCAGTTTTCAACTGACATTATTTTATTGAGGGCTTATTAGCCCTCTTTCTATTTGTAGCCTTTTTTATTTAAAGAACCCTATTTATGTCCAATAGCTATGTAGGACGCTTTGCGCCCTCACCTTCAGGACCATTACATTTTGGTTCCCTGATCGCTGCTGTTGGCAGCTATTTACAAGCAAAATCTAACCAAGGTACTTGGTTAGTGCGCATTGAAGATCTCGATCCCCCTAGAGAAATTACAGGGGCTGCAGCGAATATCTTAACAACACTCGATGCCTTTGGTTTACATTGGGATGGTGATGTTATCTATCAAAGCCAGCGCAGTTCTGCTTATCAAGAAGCCATTGCCCAGCTTAACCAGCAAGGTTTAACCTACTACTGTCATTGCACCCGCAAACAGATCCAAGCACAAGGGGTCTTTTATCAAGGACACTGTAAGCACAAAAAGCTTACTGCAGATAATGCCGCCTTGCGGGTAACGACAACAGTGCCAGTTAATCATTTTATGGATGAGTTACATGGTAAAATAGATATCGAGAAAGCACTCGCTGCAGAAGACTTTATTATTCATCGTAAAGATGGCCTTTTTGCTTATAATCTTGCCGTTGTCGTGGATGATATTTACCAAGGTATCACCCAAGTGGTTCGCGGCGCTGATTTAATTGAACCAACAGGGCGACAATTATACCTGTTTGAACAATTTTCACAGCCAGCACCATCATATTTACATTTGCCTTTGGTCAGTAATGCCGATGGCTCTAAATTGAGTAAACAGAATCATGCGCCCGGCTTAGATATCAGTCAGGCTAAAGCCCTCTTAATTGATGCATTCCGATTCTTAGGGTTACCCGTGTGTAACGAGCTTCAAGATCTATCTATCCCCCACCTATTACAATGGGGTACAGAACATTGGTCCGTCAAAAACCTACCCAGACAGAAATCAATCGTATTAAGCCAATAAGGCAATATTAATACTAAATTTCGTCAACAATCTTTGTCATTTTATCAATGCAGCGCTATTATATGGCGGCATAAATAATTCAACCTATTTTACTATTAATTCGAGGTGTACCATTTTCACTCAAATCACTAAATTCTGTAAAAATATACTAAGCAGAAAACAGATAGATCAAACATCAGATGTGAAAGAAACGGCCTCTGAAACAGCGTCAAAGACACGCAAAGATCGTGATGCACAGAGTAAAAAAACACCTGAAGATACGCATTCTAATACTGCAGTTGGGCCAGTAGTACAACAAGATGTACAGAATTTGGGATTAAATGAACTGAAATTGGAGAAGGGTCAACACCCTATAAACCATAACTTAATTAGTGAAAACGCCCTAAAAGTGCTCTATCGTTTACACAAGTCAGGCTATCAAGCTTACCTTGTCGGGGGTGGTGTGCGTGATATTTTTATTGGTCAAGAGCCAAAAGATTTTGATATCGCGACCAATGCCGAGCCAGAACAAATCAAAAAATTATTCCATAACTGCCGTTTAGTTGGCCGTCGCTTTCGTCTTGCCCACATCTTATTTGGCCGTGACATGATCGAAGTTGCAACCTTCCGTGGTCATCACGTAGAAGAAAAAGAAAAAGAACAAAATCAACAAACATCAAAGCAGTCCGATGGCGGCATGTTGTTACGTGATAACGTCTATGGCACCATCAGTGAAGATGCTGAACGTCGTGACTTTACCGTTAATGCACTTTACTACAACATTGCCGATCGTGCTGTTTATGACTTTGCTGGCGGCCTTGCCGATTTACAAAGTAAACAACTACGTTTAATTGGTGATCCAGAGACTCGTTACCGTGAAGATCCAGTACGTATGTTACGTGCAGTACGTTTTTCCGCAAAACTAGATATGCAGATCAGTCCAGATGCAGCGGAACCAATTAAACGCATGGCGAACTTACTACAAAGTATTCCCGCAGCCCGTTTATTTGAAGAAACATTAAAACTATTCTTAAATGGTCACGGTTTAGCCACTTACAAACTAATGAAAGAACATGGTTTATTCCAACCATTGTTCCCACTTGTTAGCAAGTATCAAAATGAAGACGGTTCAAGTAACTGTGATAAATTCATCCAAATTGCGTTAGACAATACTGATCGTCGTATTAATGCTGGCAAACGTGTAACGCCCGCTTATTTATATGCCGCAATGTTATGGTATCCACTGGAAGCTATGGCTGAAGAACGCGTTATTGACAGTGGTCTTAACTACAGCGATGCTTTGTTATTAGCAATGAATGACGCGCTGGATTCCCAAATTAAGAGTATTGCAATTCCACGTCGCTTTACTTCAACAATCCGTGATATTTGGCATTTACAAGGCCGTTTACCACGCCGCCAAGGCAAACGCGCAGAAAAAGCCTTCGAACACTTAAAATTCCGTGCAGGTTTTGATTTCTTAGAAATGCGAGCAGAAATCCAAGGTGGCGACTTAGTCGAAGTAACTCAATGGTGGCGCGATTACCAAACTGCGAATGCCACTGGCCGTCAGAACTTAATTAAAGAATTAAATGCACCTGTTGGTAAAAAAACACGTCCTCGTCGCGCTAAAAAGAAAAAGCCTGTGGACGAAAGTGATGCTTAATAGTATGTCAACTCTAAAAAAACATGATATTAACAAGCAAGACTATACCCGCTGTTATATCGCGATCGGCAGTAATCTTGCCGATCCAGTAGCGCAAGCCAAAGAAGCGATAACAACGCTAGAGGCACTAACGGAAAGTCGTTTTATTTCGGTATCATCCCTGTATGCAAGTAAGCCAATGGGACCACAAGAACAACCTGATTATATTAATGCGGTTGCCTGTGTCGACACCCGTTTAGCGCCAATTGAATTACTTGATGCGCTACAGCAGATTGAAAATGAGCAAGGCCGTGTACGTAAAGAACATTGGGGAGCAAGAACCCTCGATTTAGATATCTTACTATACGGTGATTACATCATGAGTACACCCCGTTTAACTGTGCCGCATTACGGCATGAAAGAGCGTGAATTTGTACTCTACCCATTAGCAGAGATAGCACCACAATTACAATTACCCTGTGGTCAGGTATTGTCAGACTTACTTAAGGCCTGTCCGCGTAATGACTTAGCTATTTATCAAAACATAGAGTAATGTGAAGAAGGATTTATAATGAGTAAAGTTACCGTATCTAAACTGCTTAAAATGAAACAAGCAGGACAAAAGTTTGCCAGTATTACCGCTTATGATGCGAGTTTTTCTGCATTATTTGACGAAGCCGGAGTGCCAGTATTATTAGTTGGCGATTCGATGGGCATGGTACTGCAAGGCCACAATGATACGCTACCTGTTACTGTTACAGATATTGCTTATCATACCCGCTGTGTACGTGCAGGCGCGACCAACTCACTGGTTATCGCAGATATGCCATTTATGAGTTATTCCACCAAAGAACAGACCTTGACCAATGCAACAGCCCTCATGCAAGCGGGTGCAAACATGGTTAAAGTTGAAGGTGGTGAATGGTTAGTTGAGAGTGTTTCGGCACTGACAGAACGCGGTATCCCTGTGTGCGGTCATCTTGGCTTAACACCACAATCAGTCCACGTTTTTGGCGGTTTTAAAGTACAAGGCCGAGCACAAGATAAAGCGGATGAAATGGTCGAACATGCACTTTCATTACAAGCTGCAGGCATCCAACTATTAGTTGTAGAGTGTATCCCTGCACCGTTAGCAAAACGTATTTCTGAAGCCTTAACTATCCCTGTCATTGGTATTGGCGCGGGTCGCGATACAGATGGTCAAATCTTAGTAATGCATGATGCATTCGGTATTTCGAAAGGCTTTGTACCTAAATTTTCAAAGAACTTTTTAGCTGAAACAGGCGATATGCGTAACGCGATCATCGCTTATATCGATGAAGTTGCCGCACAGACTTTTCCTGCCGATGAGCACATGTTCTCATAGTTCACATGCACTCTTAAATTGATAAAGGGGCTATAAGCAAATAGTTAAGATTTGCACGCCCCCCTTTTTCAACATTCCCTACCAATTTTATTAGGTAATTAATATATGGATATTATTGCAAATATTGATGTTCTTAAAGAGCAGGTTATCGCTTGGCGTCGTCTTGGTCTATCCACCGCATTTGTGCCAACTATGGGTAACTTACATAATGGTCATTTAGCCCTTGTTAAAGAAGCGCAAAAATACGCAGACCGTGTTGTAGTCAGTATATTTGTTAATCCAATGCAGTTTAACCAAGCTGCCGATTTAGCCGCTTATCCTCGTACATTAGACCAAGATTGCCGCGCATTACAAAGTGTTGATACCGATTTAGTATTTACGCCAACACCTGAACTCATATACCCAAACGGCTTAGCATCACAAACGTTCATTCAAGTACCAGGTATTTCTGAAGTACTTGAGGGCGCGCATCGTCCGGGTCATTTCAACGGTGTATCGACGATAGTGGCTAAACTATTTAATTTAGTACAACCTGATGTGGCTTTATTTGGTGAAAAAGATTTCCAACAATTAGCGTTAATTCGTCATATGGTCGACGATCTTGCAATGCCGATTCAAATTGTTGGCGTACCGACTGTACGTGAAGAGTCAGGCTTGGCGATGAGCTCTCGTAATGGTCTGTTAACTGCTGAAGAACGTATTGTTGCACCACTCTTAGCCGATGTAATGCAGACAATTGCAGATCAAGTTTCTGTTGATGAACAAGCAAACAAAGCATTAGTCACGCAAGCCACCGCACAGCTTAATGCAGCTGGTTTTAAGACCGACGCGATTGATATAGTTGATGCCGATACTTTAGCTAGTCTCACTACAAACAGTCAGCAAGCCGTTGTTTTAATGGCTGCATTCTTAGGAAAGGCACGTTTAATCGATAATAAAGTGATTAAATTACGCTAACGATTAGCGCAATTCTACCTAACAACTAGTACAATTGCGCTAATTAAACAAATACGCTACTATGGACGCCGGTACATATTTTGTACGGTATATATGTATACCTAAGTGACTCCAAGATGAACAATCAACACCTTGGGTATATTCATAAACTATTAATGGAATGGGTTTTAGAACAATGCAAACCACAATGCTAAAAGGTAAATTACACCAAGCGCGTGTAACACATGCAGAATTAAACTACGAAGGTTCATGCGCAATCGATCAAGATATGCTTGATGCGTCAGGGATCCTAGAGTATGAAGCAATCGATATCTATAACATTGATAATGGTGAGCGCTTTTCGACTTACGCTATCGCTGGTGAACGCGGTTCGAAAATCATTTCAGTGAACGGTGCTGCTGCACGTAAAGCAGCAGTTGGCGATCGCATCATTATCTGTGCATACGTACGTATGGACAATGAAGAAGCGAAACAACACAAACCTTCGCTTGTTTATCTTGATCAAGTTAATGACATCGTTCGTACAAGTAACGATATTCCAGTACAAGTTGCCTAGTTAGCAAATCGATACGGAATAATGAAAAACCAGCGTAATGCTGGTTTTTTTGTATCTATAATTTAGTCTCAATCACAAAAAATAAAAAAGAGCACCTAGGTGCTCTTTTTTCGTTACTCTAATTAAAAGCAGTGTGCCCCGGTCTGTCAGCACACGGTATTTAAATTAAAGAGCTTCGGCAGCCGCAACAACGTTTGCAACAGTGAAACCGAACATTTCAAACAGTTGCTCAGCTGGTGCTGATTCGCCGAATGTAGTCATGCCGATGATAGCGCCGTTAAAGCCAGTGTATTTGTGCCAGAAGTCAGCAATACCCGCTTCAACCGCAACACGTTTAACAACGTCAGACGGTAGAACAGATTCACGGTATGCAGCATCTTGCTTATCAAATACGTCTGTAGCAGGCATAGATACAACACGTACCTTACGGCCTTTTGCAGTAAGTTCTGCAGCAGCTTTAGTACAAAGTTCAACTTCAGAACCAGTAGAGATAAGGATAAGCTCTGGTTTGCCATCACAATCTACTAGCGTGTAACCACCTTTAGCAACATTTGCTAATTGTGCTTCATCACGTGGCATAGGTGCTAGACCTTGGCGGCTGAAGATTAATGCCGTTGGACCGTCTTTGCGTTCAATTGCATATTTCCAAGCAACTGCTGATTCTACAGAATCACATGGACGCCATGCGCTCATGTTTGGTGTCATACGCAAGCTTGCAATTTGCTCTACTGGTTGGTGAGTTGGGCCATCTTCACCTAGACCGATTGAGTCATGCGTATAAACTTGGATGTTTTGCACTTTCATTAATGCAGCCATACGCATTGCGTTACGCGCATATTCCATGAACATCAGGAATGTAGCACCGTAAGCTGTGAAGCCACCGTGTAAAGACATACCGTTGATGATTGCAGTCATACCAAACTCACGCACACCGTAGTGTAGGTAGTTACCAGATGCGTCATCCGCAGTGATTGCTTTAGTACCAGACCACATTGTTAAGTTAGATGGTGCTAAATCAGCTGAACCACCTAGTAGCTCAGGTAACATTGCACCGAACTCTTCAATACAGTTTTGTGATGCTTTACGTGTTGCTACTTTTGCAGAATCAGCTTGCAGCTGTTTGATGTAGTCAGACGTTTTAGTTTCCCAATCAGCTGGTAATTCACCAGAAGTACGACGTGCGTATTCTGCAGCTAGTTCAGGGAATGCCGCTTGGTAAGCCGCAAATTTTTCATTCCATGCAGCTTCTGCTTGTGCGCCAGCTTCATTGGCATCCCACTCAGAGTAAATATCTGCAGGGATTTCGAATGCCGCGTGTTTCCAACCTAGTTTTTCACGTGTAGCTATAATTTCAGCGTCACCAAGAGGAGCACCATGACAGCCATGAGTACCTTCTTTGTTTGGTGAACCAAAACCGATCACTGTTTTACAACAGATAAGGCTTGGACGTGATGTTTCAGCTTTAGATGCTTCAATTGCCGCTTGGATTTCTGCAGGGTTATGACCATCTACAGATACAACATGCCAACCGTAAGCTTCAAAACGTTTTACAGTATCGTCTGTGAACCAGCCGTCTACTTCGCCGTCAATTGAAATACCGTTGTCATCCCAGAATGCAACCAGTTTGCCTAGGCCTAATGTGCCAGCAAGTGAACATGCTTCATGTGAGATGCCTTCCATTAGGCAACCATCACCTAGGAAAGAATAAGTGTAGTGATCAACAATTTCATGTTCTGGTTTGTTGAACTGTGCTGCTAATGTTTTTTCAGCAATCGCCATACCAACAGCATTAGTGATACCTTGGCCTAGTGGACCCGTTGTAGTTTCAATACCAGGTGCGTAGCCGTATTCAGGGTGACCAGGTGTTTTTGAATGCAATTGACGGAAGTTTTTCAACTCTTCAATTGGCAATGCATAGCCTGTAAGGTGTAGCAGTGAGTAAATAAGCATTGAGCCATGACCATTTGAAAGAATAAAGCGATCACGGTCAACCCAGTTTGGATTTGCTGGGTTGTGGTTAAGGTTCTTACGCCATAATACTTCGGCAATATCTGCCATGCCCATTGGTGCGCCTGGATGGCCTGAATTTGCTTGTTGAACTGCGTCCATACTTAGGGCACGAATCGCGTTCGCTAGCTCTTGACGAGATGGCATAGTTTGCTCCTGCTGAGATTAATTTAAAATACTTTTAAGCTGTTATATTGTCATAAAATTATCTTATGTATAACAAGTTTTTTTAGTTTATTTAGATTTATCGAATTTTAGGTTCACGTCAGGGTATTAACATTCTAGACAAACCCAAACCACTTTCGAGTGAAGGCATGTTAACACTCAAACGAATCTTGCGTTGTGATTTTATTAACAAGAATGTGACCCTTGTGCATAAATAATAATTTTTAATCGGAATTTTTTTTTACGACATCTAACTAAAAAGAAATACTATCGAAGCTGTTTATTCGTTATACTGTTTTCGCATTCATTCTCCACAACGAACTTCGCAGAAAACGATCATACAATGATCGTAGATAACGCGAACGATGCTGTTATACGTCAGTAATTGCGATTACTCGATATGAGGTTATTTGCACTCTTTTCACAGTATCAAACGGCACATGAAAATGGCTAAATCGCCCAATTTAAAATTTTTCAAAACTGCACTGCGTAAGCATCGTACAAGTCCAAAATTACTTTCTGCCAAACACGACTACATTGTGCTGCCTATTATTTCTGCGCTTGTTGGCGGGATGACAGGCTTAATCATCGCCCTATTTGAAGCTGCGGTACTATGGACTGACGCCCAACGATTACAAATGTTCAATCCTTTAGCACTGCCACCAAGCCTGAATATACTGTTAATCATGATACTCAGTGGTGCTATAGTTGGTTTTTCATTTTGGCTAACATTACGCTTCGCCCCCGAAGCATCTGGCAGTGGCATTACCCATATCGAAGGTGCGCTTGATGGTATGTATGACATTCGCTGGCGTCGCTTATTGCCGGTTAAATTTATCGCAGGTACATTAGCCATTAGCTCAGGTATGATCTTTGGTCGGGCGGGCCCGTCGATTCAAATCGGCGGCACAATTGGGCGCATGTTTGCAGACACAGCAAAGCGTTATACCAATGCCACTCATATCCTTGTTGCTGCAGGTGCGGCGGCGGGACTGGCAGCCGCATTTAATGCGCCACTTGCCGGGATTTTATTTGTTATTGAAGAAATGCGTCCCCATTTTCGATACAACATGACATCGATAAAATGTGTGACTCTCGCAGCGGCAGTTGCCACCATTGTGATGCGCGCTTTTCATGGCCAAGAAGCCGTTATGCCTGTCATGCATTTTGACGTTCCAGCGCTAACCTCGCTTTGGCTATTTCTTTTATTAGGGTCCATTTTTGGTGTCATTGGCGTGTATTTTAATCGCTGGATAATAAACAGTACAAAATTATTAAAACGTAAACAAAATAATAAAATGCACCGTATTATTCTTACCGGTGTATTCTTTGGTTGCCTGTTTTCCTTATTACAGTCATTTGTCCCTGACACCGCTGGTAACGGTAGAGATTTAATGGTCAGGATGATTCAAGAGCCAAGTACTTGGGCTATTTTAGTCGCCTTATTTGTGATCCGCCTATTCGGTACTATCGCTTGTTTTGCTTCGGGCGCACCTGGCGGTGTGTTTACCCCAATGTTAACGCTAGGTACTTTATTTGGCCTTGCTTATGGCGTTATTGCAGCCGAGCTATTTCCTAGCTTCGTAGCCGAGCCAACGGTATATGCGATAGCTGGGATGGGGGCATTATTTGCCGCGACAGTGAGAGCGCCCGTGACAGGTATTGTGTTAGTGGTTGAAATGACGGATAGCTATGAATTGATTCTGCCTTTACTCATCACTTGTCTTGGCGCTACGCTTGTCGCACAAGCTCTTGGTGGTAAGCCTCTTTATGCCGAATTATTAAAACTATCGTTACCTAAAGAACCCACTGTAGAAGATAACGAGATAACAACAACACGCCCTACTACAACTTAATGCCACATTTTAGCTAGAAACAAAAAAGCACCCTACTAGGTGCTTTTTTCGTGATATTTACAAAGCCTCTAACGGCTTAGAATATCCATTTCAAACCAAATAGAAAGTCACTTGTTAGACGTTCTTCCGGCATATTTTTATACTCAACCGTTGTATGATTATACTCAGCAAAGAGACTTGCTGTTGGCATTAACTCGTAGTTAGCACGAAAGACCCACTGCGTGTAATTTTCAGTGTCACCAAATGCAAGGATTTCAGGGCTGAAATGGAATTTAGCTTCTACACTAAACTCTTGAGTTAAACGTAAGCCACCTAAACCGCCAAATGCTAATGCATAACCATCACCATTATCGTTATCCATTCTTACAGCTTTCGCGCCAAGTTCAAAGAATGTTGAACCAACATCTTGAAATGCATAAAGGCCCGTATCTGCGGTATAACCATTGTCGATAGTCTGTAGGAAGTCACCTTTTAGCTTTAGCGCTTCTTTCATTTCAAGATCATAGCCCAAAATAATATTATCGTTATTGAAGGCAAGTGAGATGTTTGATGCTGAACTGCTAAAGCTAGCCAGTAACCCGGCAGTGATAACTAATGATTTTTTCAATGACACTTTATTATTCCCAATGGCAAGAGTGGTAGTTACATTTAATGATAGTGATCGAATAATTTCTCTCATTGAAAAAATCCCGTCACTTCATACTTTTAATACTTTCGTCCTATGCTACTTCATATTGACTATTTATTACATATATATACAAAAATTCTCTTTAAATAGTACTTTTAAACATATTTGCAAAATTAATATGATCCAAGGACTATCTTAATACAGGCAAACTAGTTTAGAATAGCCGTCTAGATGTTAAAACTTCTACACATATGAACGTACATTACGTCGGTTGTGTTTAAATTAAGAGAGAATTAAAACTATGGCTAAACACTTGTTTACCTCTGAGTCAGTATCAGAAGGTCATCCTGATAAAATTGCAGACCAAATCTCCGATGCTGTACTTGATGCAATCATCGCTCAAGACCCAAAAGCACGCGTAGCCTGCGAGACTTATGTTAAAACAGGTATGGTTATGGTTGGTGGTGAAGTAACGACTGACGCTTGGGTTGATATCGAAGAAATCACCCGTAAAACAGTACGTGAAATCGGTTACATCAACTCAGAAATGGGTTTTGACGCCGACTCTTGTGCCGTATTAAACACAATTGGTAAACAATCTCCAGACATCAACCAAGGTGTTGACCGTGATGATCCACTAGAGCAAGGCGCTGGTGACCAAGGTTTAATGTTTGGTTATGCAAACAATGAAACTGAAGAATTAATGCCAGCTCCGATTACGTATTCACACAAGCTGGTTAAACGCCAAGCTGAAGTACGTAAAAGTGGTACGCTTCCTTGGTTACGCCCAGATGCAAAAAGCCAAATCACATTTGCTTATGATGATGGCAAAATTGTTGGTATCGATGCAGTTGTGCTTTCAACTCAACACTCTGAAGATATCAAACAAGCAGATTTAGTAGAAGCTGTGATGGAAACAATCATCAAGCCAGTACTACCCGAGCAATGGTTAACTAAAGAAACTAAATTCTTCATTAACCCAACTGGTCGTTTCGTTATCGGTGGTCCAGTAGGTGACTGTGGTTTAACTGGTCGTAAAATTATCGTTGATACATACGGCGGTATGGCGCGTCACGGTGGTGGTGCATTCTCTGGTAAAGATCCATCAAAAGTTGACCGTAGTGCAGCATACGCAGCACGTTATGTAGCGAAAAATATCGTAGCTGCTGGCCTAGCTGACCGTTGTGAAATACAAGTTTCTTACGCGATCGGTGTTGCAGAACCAACGTCAATCTCTGTTGAAACATTCGGTACAGGTAAAGTAAGCGAAGAACTACTTGTTAAACTTGTTCGTGAACATTTCGAATTACGTCCACACGGTTTAATCGAAATGTTAGATCTTAAGCGCCCTATTTATCAAAATACAGCTGCTTATGGTCACTTCGGTCGTAAAGAATTCTCTTGGGAAGCAACAGACAAAGCTGAAATCCTACGTGATGCAGCAGGTCTTTAGTCAACATTAGTTTTTAGCTAACGGTTGATTATAAAGAGGCGCTTTTGGTAACATAACCAGAGCGCCTTTTTTATAAATGATTTTGTAGATAATACTATGCTTAATGATTTACTCCTGCAACAAAATGTCAGCTCACATACCGTAGAACAATTAGTTTTAGATAAAATAGAAACCTGCTATCAACAAGCTGAGTTAAAGTTAAATAAAACATTCCCCCGACCAAACATTAATTTCAAACAACGTGGTAAAGCAGCAGGTAGCGCTCGATTACAAATTAATGAATTACGTTTTAACTCTATCTTGTTACAAGAAAACCAACAGCATTTCATCGCACATACAGTACCACATGAAGTTGCACACCTATTGGTTTATCAAATTTATGGGCGCACTAAACCCCACGGTAAAGAATGGCAACAAATCATGAATCAAATATTTGATCTCGCAGCCAAAACTACACACCAATATGATGTTTCCACTGTGAAAGGCAAAACTTTTACCTATGCTTGTCACTGTACAGAACACTTATTAACAATTCGTCGCCATAATAAGATAATCCGTGATAACGTCAAATATATTTGTCGTTCTTGCAAACAAAGTTTAATCATAAAACATTTAATAACAATGGATTAACTTAAAACTGTGGATGTGACAACTTGTTTGATAATTATCTAAAAAATTAACGTATATAGGTGTATTTATCTAAATTCATAAGATAAAATAACTCAATACATACCATTGTGATAGGGAACTAGGTTATGACTCAAACGTTAGATACTGCAAGATCTACCGATTATGAAATGGAAAAACTGATAGCTGCAGTTTTAAAGCGTAACAAAGAGCAAGCGGAGCAAATCGCCAGAACTCTTGATCTGAGTGCTTTATCTATCTCTCAACGTATTTTCATGGCAAAGTCCGGTGTGTTAAAAGAAAAAATGCTTACGGATTCAGATATCGCAGTACGTTACGCTGCTTCTCGCGCAAACTAGCCACTTCGATGTCTAGAGAGCAGTTGCTATCTTCTGCTCTTTTTTATATCTAAACCCCCTCTCTAGTTCAACAGTCAAACTTCTTTATATTACTCTCACTTCTAACAATCTTATTCATAGTCAACACTCCGTTAATTAAGGTTATTTTACAATTATATCGTCTATTCTAAGCTGTGCTACAATGCTGAATTATTACATTGGAGCAGTCTGTAATGTTAAAACAATTCGGTACTATAGTTATATCAACCACCTTATTCTTCCCTTCCTTTTCTAATGCTTCGAACGATGGCAATCAAATAAATCAATCCTTTAGTAAAGCCAAAAAAATGCTTGAACGGCAGGTATATACCGATGTACCTAGACTGACGATCTATTGCCAGGCTGATTTCAATAGCAAAAAGAAGATCACCGACCATAATGGTTTTACATCACAAAAACATGTGAAACGCCAGGCAAAAATTGAATGGGAACACGTCGTCCCAGCGGAGAACTTTGGCCGTAATTTCAGTGAATGGCGAGAAGGTAATAGTGCGTGTGTGAATAGTAAAGGTAAGAGCTTTAAGGGCCGTCGCTGCGCCGAAAAAGTAAATATAGCTTACCGTTATATGCAGGCGGATATGTACAACCTGTATCCCGCGATTGGCGCTGTTAATGCACTACGCAGTAATTACAATTTTACTTCACAAGTAACAACGGAAAAGAATCAATTCGGCAGCTGCCCAATCAAAATAAAAAATAAAACGGTACAGCCGCCTGATTATGCCAAAGGCCAGATTGCCCGCGCTTACTTATATATGGAAGCCGCTTATCCAGCCTACAACATAGGTAGACAAAAACGTGAGCTGCAAGCATGGAATAAGCAATACCCTGTGACACCCACTGAATGTCAACGCACGCAACTTATTGAAAGCTTGCAAGGCAATGAAAATCGCGTTGTTAAATCAGCCTGTTTAGATCGTGGGATTTGGTAACCTGATTTATTGATTTGGCACACAGACAGCAAGATTCAGTTGTAACCAATCAATGAAGTTTCGCTGTAAAACATCAGACTGGCCATCTTTCCCTAACAAAGTATTGCCTTGTTCTGATAAAGTGTCACCTTGGCTTAATAACATATAGTGATGACCTGAACGTTTAAAGCCAAACGGCGCGACTAAATTACCACGTTGCAAATCATCCATGACTAAGGGGTATGAGCCTATTGCCGCCCCTAAGTTATCAACCACCGCTTGTAAACAGAAATAGAAATGTGCGAATGTTTGTTCGCTTTTCACCTTCAGACTTTGTACTTTAAGACATGATACAGCGCTACCTTGTAACCAATTATCCCAAGCCTGCGGCCGAGTCTGGCTATGTAATAATTTAATCTTACCAGCGTCATTCTGTACCTGTTGCCAATATTCAGGAGAAAAGATAGGGCCAACCCACTCTTCAACTAAGGGGGTCTGTTGGTAGTCATGCAATAGTGGAAAGTCATCTCGTCGTATCGCCAACGACAAACCATTACTGCCGAGTATCACAGGACCACCAGCTGTTGATAATCGTACATCGGCATCGACATTCTCTTGATAAAAATCACTCAAGCGAGGCATTAACCAACGCATTGTTAATGTTGGCTCACACGATACCTCTAAGTATGTATGCGTAACTTGAGTAACATGCTGAACACCCGCTTCCAAGGCATTAAATGCTTGCTCTGTATATCCAGATAATAGTTTACCAGCAGGCGTTAATTTCACATTTCGCCCTTCACGATAAAACAGATTTACCGCTAAGTGCGTTTCTAATGTTTTAATCTGCTTACTCACCGCACCATGGGTAATACACAGCTTGTTAGCAGCTTTGCTATAACTTTCGAGCGCTGCTGCCACATGAAAAACATGGAATGCTTTTAAATGCCTCATTGGTGATTTTTTCTCACATATCAATTGAAATCTATTCGATTATAGCGAAGCTGTAATTCACCTACAATGAACACCTATCAATAATTATGAATCATAAATGGAATCGTTATGGAAATATTGAGCCTGGCTATATTAGGCATATTAATCGTTATCAGTCCGGGGGCTGACTTTGTTTTAGTGTTAAAAACCAGTATTAATGATGGGCGTAAAGCCGGTATTTTTACCGCGCTAGGTCTTAGCCTCGCAATCTGCGTGCACATCAGTTATTCAATGTTTGGTATTAGCTATTTAATCTCACAGAATGAATTTTTATATAACATGATCCGCTACGCTGGTGCAGGCTATTTGATCTACCTTGGTATCAAAGGTATTTACTCGGCAAACAGTCCATTAAATACCACGTCGGCAGAACAACGTAAAATTAAAAATTGGCAATATCTAGCTCAAGGTTTTCTGTGTAATGTATTAAACCCTAAAACAATGTTGTTTTTCTTAAGTGTATTTAGCCAAGTGATTTCACCTGACTCAAATGACAATACCTACGCCTTCATCTACGGTGTTTATATGATTGCCCTACATGGAATATGGTTTGCGATTGTCGCGATATTATTTACGTCAGTGGCATTACAAACGCGATTATTACGTGTTAGAAAACGCTTGAATCAAGTATGTGGGATTGGGCTTGTGAGTTTTGGCGCATTACTCGCGTTGAAGTCATAGCAAATGAATAATAAATAGCCTCGAGTACAGGGTTGAGGCTATTTTATTTCAGAGCTAACAATTTTTATTCATACAAATACGGCGCATGCAGTTCCATATAAACCTCTGGCGCAGCCAGCGTTGTGAAACCAAATTGTTGATACAATCCATGGGCATCACGGGTGGCTAACATCATACGTCTAAGCCCCTGTAAATCAGGATGATCTAATATAGCAGCCATGAGTAATTTACTTAATCCTTTGCCTTGATGGGCTTCAAGTACAAACACGTCAGATAAATAGGCAAAAGTTGCCTTATCCGTGATCATACGGGAAAACCCCACTTGCTCACCTGCTTGAGTGAATACACCAAAACATAACGAGTTTTCAAGCGACCGCTTTAAAGTACTCATCGAAATTCCTTTTGCCCAATATGTACCCGAAATAAATTCGTGTATTACTGCTAAATCCATATCTGCAAAATTAGCACTTATTTTATAATCTTCATCCATGGTTCTTACTCCCCTTCATTTTATCAATAAATAACTGCTCGCATACTTAAATCATATTTCACCAGTGTTATCCACTTGATAGTAATGAATTTAACATCATTAACTCTCTATTTTTTAATATAAGATGAAGGCTAGGTCAATAAGTATCAATTAAGTGGTATTAAGCTGTCAAACTTTATTGGAGAAGGGATATGTTCCAACATTTTGAGAAGTATAATTTAAGTAAACACGCTTTATTTAAATATAAAGAAATAATAATATTTTGTATTATCTCATCTGTGTCATCTATTTTAATGGCCGAAGCAGTTAAAACTGTCAACCCTATAACCTCGACATTTATTACCTTTAGCCTCACTGCATTGATATTCATCCTGTTAAATATCAATAATTTCCGCCCAATTATAGTGGCAAGTTTTCAACAACGACTAACCCTGTTACAGATAAACCTCACTACATTGGCAAATACCTTACTCGCATTTGTTGGGATGACTTATGTTTCTCCTTTAGTTTATGGCATTATCTTTTTTGGCTGTCTGCCATTTTTTAATAACGCATTGCAGTGGCGATTATTTGCAAATAATAAATCCAGTTATACCTTTAATTTAGTATCCTGCTTAAGTGCCATTTTTATCGCTGGCTACATATCAGATCAAACAATGATAGCGAACACTCAAGGTATTAGTTATGCGTTAATATCATGCTTTTCTGCAGCACTATACATGCTCCGTTCAGAATACTTTCATCGAAAAACAGGATTAACACCCTCGCAAATTTTATCGGTGCGATTTTACCTCGTGATCTTAATTTGTGGGGGCTATGCTTTACTGCAACCCAATACATTAATACTTAACAGCAACGAATGGTTAATGCTATCCGGAGCAGCTATCACAGGTAGTGTTATTCCATTATTTCTAATGCAAGTCGCTATAAAAAAATTAGGAGCGGCTGTCACAGCGCAATTTATGCCATCTATTCCTGTACTTTGTATGACATTTTTAACGGCATTAGGCATCGCACAATTTTCAGGATTAGAAATCCTTGCGATTGTTTCGTTTTCAATGCTACTCATCGCCCAAATACGCTACAAAGTACATAAACGACATGTCGCTGCTAATGCATAACGCTAATTTAAGGTTACAATACCCTATATCATTACCTTATTGCTAACAAAGGATTGCCATGAAAATTGATCTCACATTAAGCGGCTTAGTTGCACAAAAGCATACATTCACCTTGCCACTTGATTACAACAAACCTGACGGTGACACGATTGACGTATTTGTACGTGAACTTGTTGCTCCAGATAAACAAGATCAAGACCTGCCATATTTGGTCTATTTTCAAGGTGGTCCAGGGTTTGGTGCGGTACGTCCTATGGCGAATGGCGGCTGGATCAAGCGCGCATTACAAGAATACCGCGTATTATTACTCGACCAGCGTGGCACTGGGCTATCTTCACCAATCAGTTCGGTAAGTCTTAATCACTTAACTGCCAGTGAACAAGCGGACTACCTAAGTCATTTACGTGCGGATAATATTGTCCGTGATGCCGAAGCGATCCGAGCACAATTATCACCGTTTAATACCTGGAGCATCATCGGCCAAAGTTTTGGTGGCTTCTGTGTATTACGTTATTTAACCGCTGCGCCAGAAGGATTAACACAAGCTTTCATCACTGGTGGATTACCATCACTGACACGCCCTGCCGATGAGGTGTATCAAGCCACCTATAAACGCGTACAGGCGAAAAATAACGACTTCTTTACACGTTTTAGCGATGCGCAAGACCTTGTAGCTGCATTAGCAACACACATTACCGAGCACGATACTTACCTTGCGACAGGTGAAAAGCTAACAGTTGAAATGCTACAACTACTTGGCGTTAACCTAGGTATGGAAGAAGGCCCTGAAGCGGTTTATTACCTACTTGAACAAGCGCTTATCACTACGCAAAAAGGCACCCAAGTTAATCCTTTATTTTTAGCACAGTTCTGTCAGTTCCTTGATTACAATACCAACCCAATTTTTGCCTTACTGCATGAGTCTATCTATTGCCAGCAACAAGCATCAAACTGGGCTGCCCATCGTGTTCGTGCAGACTATGCTGAATTTAATTATCAAGCAGGCCAGTCCTTCTTATTCACTGGTGAAATGATTTATCCGTGGATGTTCGAGCAATTTAGTAACTTGAAACCATTGCAAGAAGCGGCGCAACAGTTAGCTGAAAAAGAGGATTGGTCAGATCTTTACGATCTAGAGGTACTTAAAAACAACCAAGTACCGGTTGCGGCTGCAATTTATAGCGAAGATATGTATGTCGACATGCAATACAGTCTGGAAACGGTCGCCCGCGTGAACCACCTTAAATACTGGTTAACCTCAGAGTTCGAGCACAATGGTATTCGTATGGATGGTGACAAGGTGTTGAGTAAACTTATCGACTTAAATAAAGGGGTTATTCTGCGCTAATAACCGCATTAATACGGCGACTCTGAACTGGTATCACCCGTTAATAAAATGCAGGTGATACCACTTCTTTTGCATATTTAAGAACACGGCTATTGTTCAGCTTGCTGCTGTAACCAGTCTAATAACACCTTCACTCTCGGGTTAGGCGTAATATCTGCGCTATATACGGCATGGTATTGATATGTTGCAGGACTAATGAGTGCCGGAAAGGGCGCAATTAATTCACCACTACGTAAATGTTTATCTACCAGTCGTTTACGTCCAATTGCCAAGCCTGCATGATTAATCGCGGCGACCATCGCCAAATCAGAACGGTCAAAACTCAAACCCCGATTATAATTCACTTCATTTATCTGATGGCGCTCAGTCCATTCTAGCCATTCCGCATTATAAGTGGCTTGTGGCCACGCCTTACAATCATGTAATAAACTACAGTTGCGAATATTTTCAGGGTTATCAACAAGGTCGTGTAACTCGGCATAAGCAGGAGAACAGACGGGCGTAACCTCCTCTGACATCAATTCGATATTCGATAATCCAGGAAAGGGACCTGATGTATAATACAGTGCCACATCGATAAATTGAGTATGAAAATTAATATCGTCATTACCGGTAAGAATATCCAACTGAATAGCCGGATATTGACGATGAAAATCATGTATCCGAGGCACCAGCCAACACAGTGAAATAGAAGGACGGGCGTAAATTGTCAGACGACCTGATAACTCATTGCTGCGAATATCATTTAACTCTTCATCCAGTGAATTAAACAACCGCTCACAACTACGGCATAACCTCGCGCCCTCCCCCGTCAATTTCAGCTGTTTATGCAGACGATGAAACAACTTAAAACCGAGTTCTTGCTCCAGCTTGGCAATACGATGACTGACCGCGCTGGGAGTGAGAAAAAGGACCTCTGCCGCTTGCGTAAATGAACCATACTGCGCTGCTTTGACAAAGGTATCTAGATTAGCTAATTGGCTACCGCTAAATTGTTTATGATTGCCGAATGTTAATTCCATAACTTAATACCCAAACTCCTTCAAGATGCTATATCGAGACTCGCTGGGATATCAGAACAAGGCACAATATGCAGATAATGGTATTCCATTTTTAAAATCTCACTTTCAAATATTGTAACGCAGTACCGTTATTCGAGCGAGCCTCCCGTAGGGTAAGCGAAGGATCAATGTTTAGCTTGCTGTAAGTAGGCTGTCATTTCCTGCTCTGGCACCATACCGCCGCCAGTTGCCCACACCAAATGCGTTGCATTCGCCAAACTATCACTAAGTTTCATCCGCTCAAGATAATCTGAATTGGTGACCACATGCATAATACCCGGCATACCAGCCAACGCAGAAGGTTCGAGCTTAAGTTGCTCAGTATCATGGATCATCTCTAATAACTGATACATGTCAGCATCTGTTAATGTAATATAGCCATCTAACATCCGCTCCATTGCTTTACCAATAAAACCCGAAGCACGTCCAACAGCAAGGCCGTCAGCTGCAGTGATATTATCAATACCGAGATCTTGAACCGAGATCTGGTCATGCAGTCCAGTATAAACACCGAGTAGCATACACGGCGAATGCGTCGGTTCGGCAAATATACAATGTACACTGTCGCCAAAAGCCAGCTTAAGACCAAAAGCAACGCCGCCTGGGCCACCACCCACACCACAAGGCAGATAAACAAAGAGCGGATGCTCAGCATCAACAATAATTTTTTGCTCAATAAACTGTTGCTTTAACCGCTCTCCGGCAACCGCATAACCCAAGAACAACGACGTAGAGTTTTCATCATCAACAAAATGACAGAACGGATCTTGTAACGCTTCTTCACGTCCGCGTTCGACCGCTACACTGTAGTCAGATTCATATTCAATAACATTGACGCCATGACTTCGCAGGCGGTCCTTTTTCCACTGCCGCGCATCCGCAGACATATGCACACTGACCTGAAACCCGAAGCTGGCACCTATAATACCAATAGATAAACCTAAGTTTCCGGTTGAGCCAACAGCAATTTTATACTGGCTGAAAAATGCCTTAAATTGTGCTGAATTAATTTTACTATAATCATCTTCTAAACGAAGTAGACCAGCTGAAATTGCCAGTTTTTCGGCATGCTGCAGAATCTCATAAATACCACCCCTTGCTTTAATTGACCCCGATATCGGTAATTGAGAGTCTAACTTGATCATCATCCGACCTGGTAATGATGTCTGATAGTAATTACTCAGCGCCGCTTGCATCGCCGGAATCGTCTGCACCGGTGATTCAATAATACCGTTACTCAACTGTGTTTCAGGAAATGCCTGACAAAAGAAAGGAGCAAAACGCAGCAAACGTTCACTCGCCTCCTGCACATCTACAGCAGTTAAACCAACATAAGGTAAGGCTTCAGCATAGCTTGTCACTTTAGAATTAAACCAGCTCAGTGGTTTAAGATCTATCAGCGATTCCAACAATGGAAATTCATTTATTAATTGTATGTTCCGGGTCTTATTCATCATATGCCTTAACTAAACAGTAAAATACCGTCTATAGCAGTGCTGCTATAGGACGCTTAAGCTTGTCACTTGCACGCTTAAATAACTTATTCGTTTCAAGATAATGAGTATGCATCGACCGTGCTTAAACGAACAAAGGATCAATTTTTAACCTTAGGATGAATCTGACAATGCCAGTAATGAGACTAAGATCACCTTGGCTTATTACCGCACCAAACAACTTTTTTATTTCTTAACAGATAAATTTCATCAGCAAATTAAAAAAGTGGGTATAATCATTTTATTAACTACATATTTAAATAAAGGTACACAGCATGCGTCATCCTCGCATCTTCGAATCCGGCGAACTAATCGTGGGTTCTAGCTTTGAATTATCACCAGACGGCGCAGGCCACGTTGGTCGTGTGTTACGTATGACTACAGGTGATACGCTAACTTTATTTAACGGTAAAGGTGGCCAATACCAAGCCACAATTGAACAAACAACTAAAAAATCAGTGACAGTTCAGATTGACGAATTCCAAGATATTAACAGTGAATCACCACTTAAGATCCACCTTGGTCAAGCGATCTCACGCGGTGATAAAATGGATTTCACTATCCAAAAATCTGTCGAATTGGGTGTAACAACTATTACGCCACTCTTTAGTGAACGTTGTGGTGTGAAACTCTCTGGTGAACGTTTAGAGAAAAAAATACAGCAATGGCAAAAAATTGTCATTTCTGCGTGCGAACAAAGTGGCCGTAATTACGTGCCGCAAGTACTAGCACCAAAACAGTTAAAAGACTGGGCGGCAGAAGAAACAACAGAACTCAAATTGAACCTGCACCCACGCGCAAAATACAGCATTAATACCTTACCCGAGCCTAAAAATGGCGTGCGTTTGTTAATTGGTCCTGAAGGCGGTTTATCTGCGGATGAAATTAGCATGACAGAACAATTTAACTTTGAAGAAACGTTATTAGGTCCTCGAGTATTACGAACAGAAACAGCAGCATTAACGGCGATCACCGCATTACAATGCCGCTTTGGCGATTTAGGATAGGATAAAGAATATGACAATTAAACTTGGCATCGTGATGGATCCAATTGCAGACATCAACATTAAAAAAGATTCTAGCTTTGCAATGTTAATGGAAGCGCAAAACCGTGGTTACGAACTTTTCTACATGGAAATGCAAGATCTGTTTATGCTTGAAGGCCGTGCATATGCTGCGTCCCGTTCATTGAAAGTACAACAAGATCCAGCTAATTGGTACGAGTTAGGTGAAGAAACAAATCACCTATTATCCGATCTTGATGTGGTATTAATGCGTAAAGATCCTCCGTTCGATACTGAATTCGTTTACGCAACTTACATGCTTGAGCGTGCTGAAGACGAAGGCACATTAATCGTTAACAAACCGCAAAGTCTACGTGATGCCAATGAAAAACTATACACAGCATGGTTTAGCGAATTCACGCCAACAACATTAGTAACACGTCGTAAAGACAAATTACGTGCATTCCATAAAGAACACAAAGATGTGATCTTAAAACCGCTTGATGGTATGGGTGGCGCATCAATCTTCCGTCTTAACGAACAAGATAAAAACGTAAGCGTGATCATCGAAACACTGACTGAACATGAAACACGTTACTGCATGGCACAAAAATTTATTCCTGATATTAAAGATGGCGACAAACGTATCTTAGTTATTGATGGCGAACCGGTACCATATTGCCTAGCCCGTATCCCAGCAAGTGGTGAAACGCGCGGTAATATCGCCGCTGGCGGTCGTGGTGTTGCACGCCCATTATCAGAAAGTGATTGGAAGATTGCCAAAGCATTAGGGCCTAAATTAAAAGAAAAAGGCTTAATTTTTGTTGGTCTAGACGTGATTGGTGACAAGCTTACTGAAATCAATGTAACAAGCCCAACGTGTATCCGCGAAATTGAAGCAGCCTATGACGTAAGCATCACAGGTATGTTGATGGATGCGATTGAAGCGCGTTTAAAGAAAGATTAATTTACCTTCCCACGCGTAAATGAAGAATAAAATAAATCATAGCTTATAATCAATTTAACCAATTAAGCTATGATTTTCTGCCATAATAACATTCACAGCTAACAATAAAAGATAGGCCTATGGACTCTTTGCAAGATCACTTCCTTATCGCGATGCCGAGCATGAAAGATGGTATTTTCGAACGCTCTGTTATCTATATTTGTGAACATAACAACGAAGGTGCGATGGGGATCATCATCAACCTTCCCGTCAATATTTCTGTCGACGAGTTATTATCACAAACAGTCGAAGCTGATCTAGACGATGAGACAGCCTCCCCTGCCGAGCCGAAAACAGTCATCGATGATCTGGTATTTAAAGGTGGTCCTGTATCTGAAGACCGTGGTTTTGTATTGCATACAGCCTATCCCGGTTTTAGCTCGAGCTTACAAATCAATGATGAATTGATGATCACCTCATCATTAGATGTATTAGCAACACTTGGCACTAAAAAACAACCCGAAAATTATATTGTTGCGTTAGGTTATTCAGGCTGGACGAAAGGGCAGTTAGAACAAGAAATTGCCGACAACAGTTGGTTAACTATTAACGCTGACGAAAATATTTTATTTAAAGTGCCTGTGCACCAACGTTGGGAACAGGCCGTGCAAAAAATAGGTATCGACGTCAGCCAATTATCGAGTCAGGTAGGCCACTCTTAATATTAAGAGCCCTACGGAGAAAAATATGAGTAATGCAGAAAACGGACAAAGAACCCTGCTTGGTTTTGATTTCGGAACAAAAAGTATTGGTATCGCCGTTGGTCAAGAAATCACAGGTACAGCGCGGCCGCTTGTGGCTTTTAAAGCCAATGATGGCATACCAGACTGGGATTTAATTGAACAACAGATTAAAGAGTGGCAACCCGATCTTGTGATCGTAGGTAAACCATTAAATATGGATGGTACAGAGCAAGAGATCACTAAGCGTGCAATTAAATTTGCCAATCGTTTAACAGGCCGTTTTAATGTTAAAACAGAAATGCATGACGAACGTCTAACGACAAAAGATGCCAAAGCACGTTTGTTTGAAGAAGGTGGTTTTAAAGCCCTGCAAAAAGGCGCCATTGACAGTGCGTCAGCGATGGTGATCTTAGAAGGCTGGATGGAATCGCAATATGGCGCAGAATTATAACGGTAAATAGCTATAATTTGTAAGCACGACTCTGTAGAGATTAACAGAGTCTACTCATCGCAAAGGACGCGCGCAATATGACATTTATTCATGGTTTACTACAACGCTTATTATTTACCATTGGCGTCATGTTATTTATGCAGTTTCCGCAATTTATTGATCATTACAGCCAGCAACTTTCCGGTTATTACCTTGCCCAACAAAACCAACTACAACAATTTCAATTAATTGCCGATACCAACTTTAATGGTCAGCTCGATACACTCATTGCCGATTTTAAATCCAGCCCTTCACCAGCTGTTCAGCAAGTTGGTAAGCAAGTGCTCACATTACAGCAATCATTACCTGAATTAGCGACCGATTTGGTGACCCTCACAGAAGGTAGTTATATAAATAAGCTCACTTATTTTGTTACTCGCATCGACAGTAAATTAGCTGAAAATACCTTATCGCTTTTCACACCAGGCATACCATTAAGCCAAGCGGCAATAGTAACGGGGTTAGTTGGCGGGATAACGCTAAACTTATTTTGGCTATTCAGTTTAAAACTATTAACGCTAATGTTTACCCGCTTTTATATTCTCGGTAATAAAGCTACTTAGCAGTGTTGTAGAACTATAGATTAAGGAATTATCATGAAAAATGTCATTATCGTCGGCGCGACAGGGGCAACAGGCAGCCAATTAATGCAGCAGTTACTCAATGATGTGACGGTTGAGAATATCTATGTCGTGCATTATCGACCGACACCGTTCGTGCATCAAAATAAAGTAACGGAAATCATTATCGATTTAGCCAATTTTAATGACTTGAATATTGAAGCAGAGATTGATTTCGCCTATTGTTGCTTAGGTACAACACGTAAAAAAGCGGGTTCATTAGCCGCATTTAGACAAGTAGATAAAGACTATATTGTAAACTTTGGTTCTTGGGTAGCAAATAATACGAAAGCACAATTACATGTCATCAGTGCTGTTGGTGCCAATACTAAATCGGTAAGTAGTTACTTACAAACTAAAGGCGAAACAGAGCAATTATTACGTCAGTTGCCCCTCACAGCTTTATACCTTTACCAACCGACATTATTACATGGTAAACGTGATGAGTTTAGATTAATGGAAGCCTTCGCTTATTACCCACTTGCCATACTATCCCTCTTTCCAGTGCCTCTGTTAAAGCAACAGAAGCCGATAGGCATCGACCAGCTTGCAAATTCGATGTATCAGCTAAGCCAGCAAGTAACAAGTGGCTATCATGTGATCAGTAGCTTAGAGATCCAGCAATATTAATTGTCGCACCTATTCATTATCAGCACGCAGTTCCGTTGCCGCTTCAAGTACCAGCTGGCGAAACCAAATGTGGCTAGCGTCATGATGCAGTAACGGGCTCCAGATCATTTTCAATTCAATATTAGGGATCGGGAATGGTGGTTCAAGTAAAGTATAGTTACTGTTACTTTTATGAATGAGCGCAGCCTGAGTCGGTAATGTCGCGATGAGTTCATCTTGCAACGCTAATTGCATCGCGACATTATAATTACGCGTAAATACCGTAATATCACGTTTCTTACCTAAACGATTAAGTGCTTCATCTACCCAGCCTAACTTTTGTACATCATGTGGATTCATCCCGACACCGACGCCAAAACCAGTCTTAGATACCCATACATGTTTTGATGCTAAATAGTGATTCAAATTAAATTTATTTACGATCGGATTATCCGCATTCATCATGCAAGTAAATGAATCATGCCATAAGGTTTTTTGATAAAACGATTGCGGTAATTCATCAAACCGATTGATAGCCATATCAATCTTGCCTTCCTCGACATCATGGAAGGTCACGTCTGAGGGGGTCATAATATCCACGGTCATATTGGGTGCCACTTTACTTAGCTTACTCAGTAAACGTGGGATCAAAGTTGATTCGGCATAATCACTAGCCATAATACGAAAAACCCGCTGACTATGTTGATCAAACTCTTTTTCTTCTTGTAAGGCTTCTTCTAGTTCCAGCAATAATTTTCTGATCACAGGGGCTAATTTACGTGCTTTTTCAGTCGGAGTCATACCACCAGAGGTACGCACTAAAACAGGATCGTCAAGCAGAGTACGTAATCGACGCAAGCCATTACTCATTGCTGGCTGGGTAATATTAAGCATACTTGCAGCACGAGTTACGTTTTTTTCACGCAACAAAACATCGAAGTAAATCAATAAATTAAGATCGATACCTGATATATTCATAAAATAAATACCCACAATAATAAAAGTAATAAAACAATGCTAACTCAATGATATAGCAACTTACATTAAAGAAAATTAAATCATATCTAACGACTATAACCAGAATACACCATAAATAAGATAAATTAACAGCTATATATATTCACGGTGTGAATGCTGACTATAGAAAATATAAACTAACTAAATATTAATTGAGCGTTTAATATTAACTCATCAAAACGCAAACGAATAAAAGGCTTTAATCGCTGCGTTTCAATTTATTGATCACTGTAAAGGATTTGCTATGTCAACATACAACAATGATATCGATTCAGTTTCTACGTTAAAAGCTGAACAAGGTTCTAAATGGGCTGCTATTAACCCTGAATATGCAGCGCGTATGCGTGCTCAAAACCGTTTCAAAACGGGTCTTGATGTTGCACAGTTCACTGCTGATATTATGCGTGCAGATATGGCTGAATACGACCAAGATTCTTCACAATACACGCAGTCTTTAGGTTGCTGGCATGGTTTTACAGCCCAACAAATGATGATGGCTGTTAAACGTCACGAAAAAACAACCAAGAAAAGCTATGTTTACCTTTCTGGTTGGATGGTTGCGGCACTGCGCTCTGACTTCGGTCCTTTACCAGACCAATCAATGCACGAAAAAACATCTGTACCTGCATTAATCGAAGAAATCTACACGTTCCTACGTCAAGCTGATGCACGTGAACTGGATATCTTATTCAACGAATTAGATGACGCTCGTAACAACGGCGGTGACGTAGTAGCAGCACAAGCAGCTATCGACAACCACGAAACACACGTAGTGCCAATCATTGCCGATATTGATGCTGGTTTTGGTAACGAAGAAGCAACGTACCTTCTTGCTAAGAAAATGATTGAAGCTGGTGCATGTTGTATCCAAATTGAAAACCAAGTATCTGACGCGAAACAATGTGGTCACCAAGCAGGTAAAGTAACGGTTCCACACGAAGATTTCCTAGCGAAAATCAACGCGGTACGTTATGCATTCCTTGAATTAGGCATCGACAACGGTGTTATCGTTGCACGTACTGACTCATTAGGTGCTGGCCTAACGCAAAAAGTACCTGTATCGCAAACGCCAGGTGATTTAGCGTCTCAATACAATGCATTCCTAGAAACAACGCCAGTTGAATCAGCAGCAGATGTTGCCGAAGGCGACATGGTTATCAAGCAAAACGGTAAATTAGTTAAACCAACACGTTTAGCGTCTGGTCTGTATGCATTCCGTGAAGGCACAGAGATTGACCGTGTAGTACTTGATTGTGTCGTTAGCTTGCAAAACGGCGCTGATTTATTGTGGATTGAAACTGAAAAACCACACGTAGGTCAAATCGCACACATGGTTAACGAAGTACGTAAGACAGTCCCTGATGCGAAGCTTGTTTATAATAACTCGCCATCATTTAACTGGACGCTTAACTTCCGTCAACAAGAATACGCAGGATGGGTTGAAGCAGGTAAAGATGTATCAGCATACCCTGACCCAGCAACAGACCCACGCGGCCTGATGGATGAGAAATTCGATACGTCTGAGCTAGCAATCGCAGCAGATAAGAAAGTACAAACGTTCCAAGCTGATTCAGCACGTGAAGCAGGTATCTTCCATCACCTAATCACATTGCCGACTTACCATGAAACAGCACTTGGTACAGATATTCTTTCTGAAGGTTACTTCGGTGAACTTGGTATGCTTGCTTATGTACGTGATATTCAACGTCAAGAAATCCGTCGTGAACAAGCATCAGTTAAGCACCAAAACTTAGCGGGTTCAGATATCGGTGACGCACATAAAGGTTACTTCTCTGGCGATAACGCGCTTAAAGCTGGCGGCGAAGACAACACGATGAACCAGTTCTAATTTAGAACCTCATTGTTAGCTTATTATCAGTTAAATAATAAGAGTCAGTTAATATGAAAAAACCAGCTTCGGCTGGTTTTTTGTGTTTGAGCAATAAGCTAACAACCTTTAAGTTGAAGCGACTTAATTTATTTATCTTTCAGCAATAATATTCGCGCTTCAAAGTAATCAGGGAAAGTGCGATAAGTATTAATATAATCATCCCAGTTTTTAAAATAGCCACCGAGATAATCCAGCTGATATTGATTGTTTTCAAATGCTCCGCCCGTATCCGCTAATACCGTTAATCGACTTTCTCCATTGTGAGTGAGCATGATCAGCTTACCTAATCCTAGGTGTGCTAAATCACCTGCAACAGTCACCAAAGGATACACCGGGATCTTATAACTGGCATCTTTACCATAACCCATCACCGAATCGGTTTTCTTAAAATACCAGTAACGTCCCTGCTGCTCCTTCTTCAAATTACGTTGATAGCCGATGCCATTATTACGATGGACATTAAAAAACTGACTAGTAATGCCATTATCATGGTCGGCGGCAATATCGACTTTTACTGTACCCTGCATTAATGAATCTTCTAGGTCATAACGCGACAACCACACCATAGGCTCTGCTAAATTATCTTTATCTAAAATACCCGTTAACACATCTTGTTTAGTCAGTTTATGGCGAGTTAAATTCTGGTCTGCATTACCCTGCTCTAGTGTTAAGCCTTTTTCATCATTTGGTAGCGCATATAACGCATAAGGGGTTTCAGCTGTTTTTTTGGCACTGCCTTTCGCGAGTTTAATATAATATTTGGTCAGTAAAATTTGATCATCTGGGATATTTTTCAACAGCGGTTTATTTTTGGAAAAGCCCTGCGCTTGTTTTTTATCTGGCATCCAGCGGATCACATCAAAGTGCTGAGCTATAAATTCAGCATCCATCAGACGGCTCGGGGATCCAGCTAGTTCATCCGCTTGCTGCACTTGGCAAATAAAATTAAGGGTGCGCTTTACTCTTTCTAAATCGCCACCAAATTGCGCAGTCATGCCTGCGGTAATAATACCAGGGTCGTAATCTTCACCTAAGGTAAGATAATCAGCCGTGCCTTTAGCCACACTGCAGAGTTCGGCAGTAGATGGCGTCACCATTTTACCAATAGCAGGCTCGACTTCTAACTGATAAATAGGATTTGTAGCCACATTCGCAACCGTGTTAAACGCCACCAGCAGGGTAAAAGGTAATAAAGTACTCAATTTCATCATTTTAACGATCTCGATATTCGAAGATAAACAGCTAATATTAATCATAACAACGACAAATATACCAGTACTCTCGAGTTATATACCCAAGTTAGTTCAAGATGCTATATCAGAGACATTGCAACGCTGTGCTGTTATTCCTGCTCGCCTCCCGTAGGCAAGCCGAAAGAATGAATCTTCGGCGTTATGAAGTCTTGATTTAGAATAACTAAATCCTCAACTTCATGCCTTGAAAATCCTCTCCTTTCGGTTTGCTGATTGTGCATCTTGAAGTAACTTGGGTATGAGTGCTCATTTATTACTCTGACGTAAAGCAAACAGGCAAGTTTTAAACACAAGTCTGTCATGTAAATACAGCAAAATATAAACTCTAGTTACTCTGTTCGGCAATAATTCTGCTTACATCTATTAATTAAGGTAAAGGAATGCATTTTTTAATCATTACAAATTTAGTATGGGCTTTTTCGTTTAGTCTTATCGGGGTTTATCTAGCGGGTCAGGTTGATGCTTGGTTCTCGGTATTATTCCGTATTGGTTTAGCCATGTTGGTATTCATCCCATTCTTAAAGCTAGGTAATTTATCGCGTAGTACGATTGTAAAAGTCATGGCTATTGGTGCTTGCCAACTGGGTATAATGTACGGATTTTATTATCAATCATTCCTACTCTTATCAGTGCCAGAGGTATTACTGTTTACCGTATTTACCCCGATTTACGTGACCTTAATTGATGACCTATTACATTCTCGTTTCAACCCTTGGTATTTAGGTACTGCGATCATTGCAGTATTGGGGGCGGTGGTAATTAAATACGCAGGTATTAACGAAGGTTTCGTGGTTGGATTCCTTGTTGTACAAGGGGCAAATATTGCCATGGCGATTGGCCAAGTAGCTTATAAAAAACTATCTGAAAATGAATTAAAAGATGTTAAACATAGCGAAGTGTTTGGCCTGTTCTATATTGGAGCCTTCCTTGTTGCCTGCATCGCATTTATGTTACTGGGCAGCACAGAGAAAATGCCAACGACGACAACGCAATGGGGTGTATTAACTTACCTCGGTATTATCGCGTCGGGCTTAGGTTACTTCATGTGGAATAAAGGCGCATGTTTGGTGAATGCAGGGACATTAGCCGCCATGAATAACGTGCTTGTACCGCTAGGCTTGTTAGTTAATCTGGTGATTTGGAACCGTGATGCGGACTTAGTCAAATTGGCGTTAGGCGGCGGTATTATTTTGCTATCACTCATATTTAATGAAACCATCGTAAAGCAGAAAGTAAAAGTAAAACAAAAAGCATTAGCGCAGTAAGACTAACCGCTAAAAATCCCCTAGGTGATACCACTATCTACATTAAATCACCTAGGTTGCCTCTACCATCATATAACCCTACAAATAAGTACTTCCCAATAACACGGTATTCTCTGCTACAATCGCCTTTTTATACGCAAGCAGATCACCATGTATTTTTTACTCCCGCTATTCACGGTTATCATTTGGTCAGGTAATTCCATTGTCAATGTTTTGTCGGCCAACGTTATCTCGCCCGAAACCATCTCCTTCTATCGTTGGTTTATAGCCTTAATGACACTTACGCCTTTTTTAATCAAACCGGTATGGAAAAAACGCCAAGCGATTAAACCCTATTTAACTAAATTAGCATTCTTGGCATTATTGGGCATGGCGATTAACCAATCTCTCGCCTACTTTGCAGCGGCAACAACGACAGCAACACATATGACGCTTATTTTTGCCTTAGTACCGTTATTAAGCTTAATGTTTAGTGTGCCACTACTCGGGATCTCATTGACTAAAAAAGCATTGCTCGGCGCGGCTATTTCGATGACGGGCTTGGTGTATATGTTAAGCCATGGTCAAATTAGTAGCTTACTGTCTGAGGGGATTAATATCGGCGATACTTACATGCTAATTGCAGCCTGTAGCTACGCTCTATACGGAGTGCTACTCAAACGCTGGCGTTTACCGTTTAACAACTGGATTGCGCTGTATGTACAAATGGTATTTGCGGTCATTATCTTACTGCCTATACTCGCATATAACGGCCAAGTCGGCCTGAGCAGTGAATCGTTACCACTGGTATTATATGCTGCGATCCCAACATCGATATTAGCCACTTGGTTATGGATGCAAAGTATTCATTATCTCGGTGCCGATAAAAGCGCAATGTTCATGAATTTATTGCCGGTATTTACTGCGATTATGGCGACCCTCATTCTCAATGAACAGCTATCAAGTGAGCAGTTCATCGGTGGTACGTTGGTATTAGCAGGGGTCAGTATGACGCAGTTTAAATCAAGAAATACTGTAAAAAAGGACGTAACAGTTCAGTCTTAATGCTGAATTGAACGGACTGATATTTTAAATCGCATGGAAGCGATTAATTTCATAGTAATCATTTAACCTCACTCAAAATTCCTAATTGGCACCTCCAATATAACTGTTAGTGCCTGCCTGCTTACTTCATCAATAACAAAGGCATTTAACAACCCCTTCAGATGATAATGGCAATCATTATCACTACCGTTAATATATTTACTATGCGATAATAATTTTTGGTTGGTATGATTGTAACTCTTACCTACGCCATCAAAAATAAAATACAAACTTTTCATATACAACGGACTAATATGAACAAATCAATAAAAATAGTATGCATTTTTTTATTTTCATCTCCAACACTGGCTTCAGAATACGTATATTCATCGCTACAATTAGGCAAAGCGACTCATAAAGTCGACTCTAATAAAATGGATAATAAACCCCTAGCAGTTGGCATCAACACAGCGGTTCTATATGGTGAGGAAGATCTTAAATTTGGCTACAATGCCAATATTAACTATCTTACTTTAGATAAAAATAACGGCTCATTCAATTCTTTATCATCAGATATATCTCCTATTATTTCTTATCATTTAACAAATAATTTAAACCTATATTCAAAGATAGGACTTTCTTATACGTCAACCAAATATGACTTACAAGGTGTAGGTAAAACCAAAGATAATTCGATAGGAATAACGTATGGAGCAGGATTCAACTATGTATTTAAGGGCAACTTTTTCATCGGTGCCGAAATTAAAATGAATCAAACTACATTTGAATATTATGACGTGGAAAATATGTCGTACTTAATAAATATAGGCATCACGAATATATAGCGCCTATATCTTTATGCTGAATTGAGCGGACTGACATTTTAAATCGTTTGGAAGCGAACGGTATTATCGATAATAGTATTCTCAAGATAAAACGCCTCTCTATTGGAGGCTAGATATACCATGTCACCCGTTATTTAGAACTTGTATCCTGCGAACAGAGTAATATTTTGTTCTCTTAACTTATCACGAACATCGTCATTACCTAATTCAGCTTGAGTCCAACGAACTCCAACCATAAAATTAGAGAATGATACATCAGTACCCAAGCCCCATTTTAAACCGCGTACAGTGATTTTTTCAGGCATAAAATTCAATTCGGTCATCGAATATCCAACCAATCCATAAATATCAATTGAACTATCACCGACAAAAGAAAAATGCTTCCCTATCGGTACATTTGCCGCAAGACCATAAGATTCATTAAGGCTAAGTTCTTTATATTTAAGATATGATACTTCTAACTCACCACCGACAAACCAGTTATTTTGGTAATAATTTCTAGCACCAAGCAATGCTGATATTTTGTCACCTCTTAGTTTGCCTAATTTATGGTCACTGATTCCGGCAGCAACATACATTTCTTGAGAGCGCTCTCCGATATCTTGATAATCATCACCTGCTGCCATAGTGGATAACGACAAAAAACTTAACACTGCAAAAATACATAATTTCATCAAAAAACCTTTAAATCAATAAATTACAAAGTAAGGCCTAGAAAATCTAGAGCATGCAGTAGCATAGCAAGATAATAGCCTTAACATCTTTAAGCCTCTTTAAGCCTCTTTAAGAGTCTTTAAGCGCCTTGATTTAAATATCATTGATTATTGAAACGTAACGCGATTTAAAGTCGAGTAAAACCAGCCTCTAAATCAGCAATCAAATCTTCAACATCTTCCAAACCGATATGTAAACGTACCAATGTACCCGTGAAATCGACATCGCCAGCAGGACGGATGCGGTTAAGTTCAGACGCTTGGTTCGCTAAGATTAATGACTCATAACCGCCCCACGAATACGCCATACTGAAATGCACAAAGTTATCTAAATAATTCGCCAGCTGTTCTTTGCTCAGTTGCTCTTTAAGAATGAATGAAAATAAGCCATTACAACCCTTAAAATCACGTTTGTAGAACTCGTGCCCTTTACAGCTTGGTAATGCAGGATGATTAACACGTTCGACTTCTGGACGGGTACTTAACCAATTCGCTACTTTGATACTTGCCGCTTCATGCTGCTTTAAACGAATACCCATAGTACGTAAGCCACGGCTCGCCATGTATGCAGTATCAGCATCAACCATTTGGCCCATTAAGTATGACTGCTCACGTAGTTGTGCCCAGCAACGTTCATTGGCAACAGCTGTACCTAACATATAATCAGAATGACCAATGATATATTTTGTACCAGCTTGAATTGAAATATCAATATCGTGTTCAAAGGCTTTAAATAACACACCCGCAGCCCAGGTATTATCTATCATGATAATCACCTCTGGATTTTCCGCACGAACCGCTTTTACGATCGCAGGAATGTCTTGTACTTCCATGGTAATTGAACTTGGTGACTCTAGAAATACTACGCTGGTATTCGCCTGCATTAAGCCTGCAATACTTTCGCCTAGCATAGGATCATAATATGTTGTCGCTACGTTCATTTTAGCTAACATGACATTACAAAAATCTTGCGTGGGCTCATAGGCAGCACTGGTCATTAAAATATGATCACCTGCGTTCACAAATGACAGAATAGAATTAGTGACAGCGGCTGCGCCACAAGGGTAAAGCGCACAACCTTCGCCACCTTCAAGTTCGGTCATCGCTTGCTGTAATGAGAAGTGAGTTTGGGTACCACGGCGACCGTAAAACAATTCACCATCAGCACGTTTTGCGGTTGCTGCTTTTTTGGCTTTAACTGAATCAAATACAATTGATGATGCGCGCTGAACAACGGGGTTCACTGCACCGTGTGAAAATTTTTTATCGCGTCCTGCCGAGACAAGCTGTGTCGCTAATTTATTTGAACTCATATTAATGTCTTTCCCTGCTCATTCTTATTTTTATAAAACGACTATCTATAAAAACACATTAGCGAAAGATAGAGTGACAGGCAATGAATAACGTGATTTGAAACTAAAAGAGTCGATTAATAATATTTTAACGCTATATAGGGAGAGAAATTTCCCTCCCTAGTATACGACTATTTTATTTCTTATTGACGAAGAAGTAAGTATCTAAATATTGTTTAAATGGTAAGAATGATCTATTTGCCCAACTAACAAATAGCTTAGAGTGATCGGTAAGACCGTTCACAACATTAGACCCAATGTAACCCTCGTTAACAAACGCGCTGCTATCAGAAGCTGATAACTCACCAGCAGGTGTATTTTTAACTTCAACTAGATATTCGTACACGGTACCTAACAATGCACCAGGGTTTAAATTTGTAGCTAACGAATGCACCATATCCGGCTTCCCCTTTGAGATATCATTACCATCATCATCTGTTGGTCTACCATCTTCCATGCATGGATTTGGTGTACCTAGCGCACGATTATTTGTTAACTGTTGATTACCGTAGTTACATTCATCATACTGTAAATACGCAATACCTAACCTATCTGCAGTCACTTTAGTTTGTACTAATGCAGTCTTAAATGCTTCGTAAGAAACACTCAGAGCCGCACCAGCCGCACTATTTGCATTTCCATCTACATAGTAATCATAAAGCTGCATCATTTTTTGATAAGTCGTCGGAGAAAGCGTCTCGTCTTTCCCCCCAATATTGGTATAAATTAACTCAATACCATCGATAATTGTGCCTTTATTATTATTTAACTCAATAACAAATTCGCCAGCAGCAGTCTTTAAAGCATCTTGATCTTCGATAAGCCCCAAAACAATACGTTTCGCGGCAAACTGCTCACGAACATCTTGATGAGCCCATTGCATCATATTTGTCACGCGTTTAATAACGCGTTGTTGCTGCTCATCCGTTACTTTATTACTTAATTTGATAACATAAACACCATTATCAAAATGACAGCTCGGTACATCGCTTTTAGTTTTACAATTAGCAACGGCATCAAATATCTTTACAGTTGTCTGTGTTGTCGGTGTTGTCGGTGTTGTCGGCGTTGTCGTAGTCGTAGTCGTAGTCTTACTCCCGCTATCAGAACCACAACCTGCAAGCATTACAATACCCGCGGTCAGTAAACATATTTTTACTTTATTCGATATTGTCATCTTTGAATTATCCTTAGTGTTAATTTACATCTTGTATATACACGATAATAAAGTAACTGCAGGTCATTCTATGTAAGCAGATGTAACGGCAGGACAGTGAATAGATACGGAAGGAATATTTGAATATTAAAAACAAAACCCCCGCCTATTTAGCAAAAAAATAGGCGGGGGTTTAAATATTGACTAACAATTATTTACTCATCGTTACTCGCTAATATTTTATTCTTTAGCAGCTTCGCCTTGCTTGGCAAAATACTCTTTCGTTAGCTTAAATACAACAGGGCTAAGTAGCGCAAGTGCAACCAGATTAGGCAGTGCCATCATGGCATTCAACGTATCAGCAAGTAACCAAACAAAGCTCAGTGAACTTGTTGCACCAATTGGCACTGCAATGATCCACAAGATACGGAATGGTACAATTGCTTTCACACCAAATAGATATTGCACACATTTCTCGCTGTAGAAACTCCAGCCAAGGATAGTCGTGAAGGCAAATACTGACAGCGCAATCGCTACAATGTAGTTACCCACACCAGGTAATGCACTTGCAAACGCAGCAGATGTTAATGCTGCGCCCGTATCGCCCGATGTCCACGCGCCAGTAACGACAATCGCAAGACCCGTAATAGTACAAACGATAAGGGTATCGATAAACGTACCTAACATAGCGATAAGACCCTGTTTAACCGGATCATTGGTTTGTGCAGCAGCATGCGCAATTGGCGCACTACCTAAACCCGCTTCGTTAGAGAACACACCACGTGCGACACCAAAACGAATCGCAGCCCAAACAGCAGCACCAGCAAAACCACCTTGTGCAGCGACTGGTGTAAATGCACTTTCAATGATTAAGGCAAATGCAGCAGGAATTTCACTCACGTTCATGATCAGTACTACACAACCAGCACCAATATAGAAAATCGCCATTAACGGTACTAATTTACCCGCCACATCAGCGATACGCTTAACACCGCCCATCAGTACTAAACCAACCAGTACCATCATCACTAAACCAGAGGCCATTGGTGGGATACCAAAACTACTTGATAAAGCATCAGCAACTGAATTTGATTGCACTGTATTACCAATACCAAAACCAGCAATTGAACCAAAGATAGCAAACGCAGTACCGAGCCAAGCCCATTTACTGCTTAAACCATTTTTGATGTAATACATTGGTCCACCAACGTGGTTACCATTATCATCCGTTTCACGATATTTAACTGCACATACAGCTTCTGCATATTTGGTTGCCATGCCTACTAACGCAGTACACCACATCCAAAATAACGCACCCGGTCCACCTAAAAAGATAGCCGTTGCCACACCCGCAATATTACCTGTGCCAATAGTGGCAGAGAGTGATGTCATTAACGCATTAAATGGCGTGATTTCACCTTTGCTTTTGTCACCTGACGTAGCTGAACGTCCAGCCCAAAGTAACTTAAAACCAGTCCCTAACTTTAAAATAGGCATCAATTTCAACCCTAAAGATAGGAATAGTCCTATCCCAAGGATCATGACTAGCATAGGTACACCCCATACCACACTATTTACCGCAGAAATAAACTCTGTTAAAGCTTCCATCAACATCCCTTCCTTAAGACTAACGATAATGTAAAACACACATTATCAGGTTATATACCCAACAAACAGATAACCATAATACCCACAACTGGTTAACATGCAACCAAATATCGTACAGTAAAATAACAATGAATTATATTTAAAATGAAATAAGTACAACTGGAAGGCCATGAATTAATTCGCAATATTCATAAAAATCAGTCTTAACACCCTCCAGCACAGGCTTTAACAAAAACAACACCCTGATATATACATTGCCATCAGTAGTCTAGAGATAAAACACTTAAAAACAAAAATAAACACTCACTTAACAATTTGAACATGTAAATATATAAAAATAGATAAAAAGCTGACTTAATGAGATAGACAGTCATCTTTAATGGATTATAAGGTTAGGTCATGGATAATTTGAAAATGCAGAATAAATTACTACTTATTGCGATAGTTCCTATGGTTATTTCCTTACTCGCTACATTAGCAATAATTTCTAATTTACAGACTAGCGCAGTAACAACCATGATCCATGATCATGAATTGCTGCTACGAACAGAACGTCAAAAACAGATCAGTGATGCAGTAAAAATAACGCAAAAAATAATACTACGAGAAATCACTAACGCCACAACACAAAATAAAACCCAACAACAAACACTAGCAAACGTACGAGATATCCTTAAACACGCGCGTTATGGTGACAACAACCTTGGCTACTTTTTCATTTACGACAGTAAAGGGATCAATATCGCTGATGCAAGTAACGAAAAAAATCAAGGTGAAAATCGCTTTGCACTCCAAGACAAAAATGGCGTTATGCTAATTCAAGAACTTATCAAAGCCAGTCAGTCTGGTGGTGGATTTGTTGAGTACGTATATCCTAAGCCAGGTACTGATACATTACAGCCTAAGTTAAGTTATGCCGCACCTATTACAGGCACAGATTGGTTTATTGGCACTGGTGTATATGTAGATGATATTGTTAATGATTTAACTATTTTTAGCCATTCAGCATGGCAACAATTTTATGCACAAATAAAATTAGCAATTACGAGCGCTATCATACTCGTCATACTAACCAGTTTATTCATGCTGTGGATTGCTAAACGTCTGGCAAAACCAATTAATGACATGCTCAATACGCTCAATGATATTGCAGATGGTGAAGGTGATTTAACCCGTCGATTAGATATCAAAGGAAGTGACGAAATAGCCTTACTTGGTGGTGCATTTAATCGTTTCACCGCTAAATTACAAAATATCATCAGCGCCATGGCAGATGTCACCCATCAAGTATCAGACTCTGCCAATAACCTCAGCCAACAAACTCAAAAGACCACGGAACAACTGACTATCCATAATAATGAAACAGATCAGGTGGTCACCGCGGTTACCGAAATGAATGCAACAGCAAATGATGTGGCAGAAAACGTGATTCAAGTCGCCGATGCAACACAAATGGCGACGCAAGATTCTTTATTAGCACAAGAAAATGTCAGAACGTCTAGTACGGCCATCACGACTTTGGTTGATAACGTTGAGCAAGCTAGCGGGTACATGAGTTCCCTACATGAACAATCGCAAAAAATTGATCACGTATTACAAGTTATCGGTGCGATAGCCGATCAAACCAATTTACTCGCTCTCAATGCTGCGATTGAAGCAGCCAGAGCCGGGGAACAAGGGCGAGGTTTTGCAGTTGTCGCAGATGAAGTTCGCAGCTTAGCAAGTCGGACTCAAGAAAGCACATTAGAAATCAAGGTAATGCTCGATGGTTTACACCAATTTGTTGCCCAAGCCGTGAGCGCAATGAAAACCAGTCAAGAGACCAGTGTCCACGCGATGCAATCATCAACCCAAATCAGCGGTAGTTTATCCGCTGTCACCGATGCTGTTGATGCCATTAATCAAATGACAAACCATATTGCTACAGCCGCCACAGAACAAAGTTCGGTAACCGATGAAATTAATCGTAACATGGTTAATATCCGTGATGTGGTCGCGCAACTACTGTCATCAAGCCATGAAACAACACAAGTATCTACCGACTTATCTTCCGCAGGAGAACAATTAGAAACATTACTCAGCCAATTCAAACTCACATAAAGTGAATACAGTAAGAATATGTGTATTGCTATTAATTAAGGTAAAGACGCAGGCATGGTATTCATGAGCTAAAATAGAGTTAGTATGATTGCGGGATATTATCTATGTATTACTGGCTCATAAGCATATTACTGCTCTACAGTAATATGCTAAATGCTAACTTAGCCGAACCTTCAGGTGCTGCCACTAATGAAAGTGGCGTTCCTGTGCCGGTATTAACAATCAAAGGCGCAATTGGTCCCGCAATTAGCCATTACCTTACCAGCGAAATTAGCCGCGCAAATAACCAGACAAATGCTGAAACGAGTGATAACGGTCATTCGACGCCACCGTTAATCATCATTACCATCGATACCCCAGGGGGCTTAGTCTCGAGCTTGCGGGATATTAACCAGGCGATCTTAAACTCAAATGTTCCCATCGCCTGCTTAGTACATCCACCAGGGGCTAGAGCCGCCAGTGCTGGGACTTATATTCTCTATGCCTGCCATATAGCAGCAATGGCGACCACGACTACATTAGGAGCTGCAACTCCAGTCAGTATAGGTAACCCTTTACCTACAGGAGATAAGAAACCAGCAAAACCTTACCAACCAGCAACCGAGCCAACACCTAATACAAAACCTGACTCCAAATCAGATTCACCGAACGCCGACACCAAAGAACAACAGCCCTCCCCCACGCTATCTGATTCACCACAAGTGACAGAAAAAAGTGCCATGGAAAAGAAAGTGCTCAATGATGCAGTTGCCTATATTCGTTCATTAGCACAACTGCGTAAGCGTAATATCGAATGGGCTGAATTAGCCGTGACAGAAGCGGCAACCTTAACGGCGGTCGAAGCTCTGGATAAAAACGTGATTAATTTGTTAGCGCAATCACCACAGCATCTCTTGCAAAAACTTGACGGCCAATACGTCACCATCAAACAACAGCAAAGACTGCTAACATTAACTAACAGTCCACTGGAACTACGCCAACCCAATTGGCGCAGTAACTTTATTGGTACTATCACCGACCCTAATATCGCTTATATTCTGATGCTAATTGGGGTGTATGGCATCTTACTCGAATTTTACAGTCCCGGCGTTGGGATCGCTGGCGTGACAGGTTCAATTTCCTTGTTTATAGCACTGTACGCCTTCCAGATGCTACCCATTGATTATGTCGGATTAGGTCTCTTATTACTGGGGATTACCTTACTCGTTGCAGAATCTATGTCACCCAGTTTTGGTATTTTGGGGCTCGGCGGTATTATTGCTTTTACACTCGGGTCGATATTTTTATTTGATAGCGACCTACCGCAATTTCAAGTGTCGCTACAACTTATAGCTGCCGTCACCGTGCTTTCATTACTCTTTTTTATCTTCATATTTAGCTATCTTTGGGATATGCGGAAAAACAAAGTGGTCAGTGGTAAAGAAGCATTAATAGGCTCGGAAGTGACCATAGAAATGGGGTTTATTGGCCAAGGACATATTAATGTAAACGGTGAACGTTGGTCGGCTTATTGCCCACATCAATTAAGCGCTGGACAAGTAGTACAAATAGATGGCATTGATGGTTTAACGCTAATCCTATTGCCAATCTCTGAATCGGAGGTTAACGATGCAAGCAATCCTCAATAGCGGTATGTTATTTACTGGCGCAATTATATTTTTATTGCTCCTGTTAATCATCAGCATGTTTCGGATCTTACGTGAATACGAACGTGGGGTTATCTTTTTCCTTGGCCGTTTTGAAAAAGTAAAAGGGCCTGGCTTGATCATTGTCATCCCAATAGTGCAACAAATGGTACGTGTCGATTTACGTACCGTGGTCATGGATGTGCCTAGTCAAGATGTAATCAGTAGAGATAATGTGTCAGTACGGGTTAATGCCGTTATTTATTTTCGGGTGATTGATTCACAAAAAGCTATCATCAATGTCGAAAATTTTCTGCAAGCCACTTCTCAATTGGCACAAACCACGTTACGTTCGGTATTGGGTCAACATGAGCTAGATGAAATGTTAGCCAACAGAGAAATGCTCAATGTCGATATTCAAGCGATCTTAGATTCACGTACCGATGGTTGGGGGATCAAGGTATCTAATGTGGAAATAAAGCACATTGATTTAAACGAAAGCATGATCAGAGCAATCGCACGTCAAGCGGAAGCAGAAAGAACACGACGGGCAAAAGTTATTCATGCTTCGGGGGAAATGGAAGCCTCTGACAAATTGGTCCAAGCCGCAGCTAAACTAGCCCAAGAACCAAATGCAATCCTACTTCGTTACCTGCAAACGTTAACCGAGATCGCGAGTGAGAAAAATTCGACGATCTTATTTCCGATGCCAACGGAATTACTTGCTAATTTAATGCCCAGTAAAACAGAAAATAAAACGACGACTGATAATGACGAGTAAATAGAATATGAAATTAGACCTTAGAATAAAGGCATCCTTGTCACCGATAGCAAATATAAGTCTATAAGCAAACCGCCTTTGCTTTTTATGCAACAATCTATTAAGTTGACCAAGCTGTAAAATAAAAAATCCAATCAATTACAGTTCGTTTTAATAGGTACTATATGCTTACTCGTTTACATTATTTTAATTGCGTTGTGGAAACTGGCAGTATTTCCGCAGCCAGCCGTGTATTTGATGTGCAACCGTCCTCAATTTCACGCCAATTAGCAGCCTTAGAAAAAGAGCTCGGCATTCGATTACTGAACAGAACCACCCGTAATATCGGCTTAACAGAAGCTGGCTCGACTTATTATGAATATTCCCAACGTATAATTGCAGAACTGGACGAAGCTAACCGTGTTGTAAATGATTTACAGAAAGAACCCCAAGGAACGCTAAAACTCAGTATGACAGTCGGCTTTGGTGAAAGCTGTATTTTACCACTTATTCCTAAGTTCAAAAAAAAATACCCTAAAATAAAAGTACAACTTGAGTTATCCGAACGTGTCATTGATTTAGTCGAAGACAATGTAGATATAGCGATCCGTAGTGGGCGTTTACCCGACTCAAATCTAATTGCGCGTAAGCTGCTCGATAATGACTTTATATTATGTGCGAGTCCTGAATATATTACCGAGCATGGCACACCAAGTTCACCCGATACCTTGACTAAATTTGATTGTATCACTTATGGCTATTCTGGCTGGCGAGACTGGTTTTTAATGGAAGATAAACCAATTAAGTTAACGATTGTAGATCATTTAACGGTGAACTCAGTTAACGGTCAAAAACAATTATTATTAAACCATGCTGGATTTGCACTTATGCCTCGCTGGGCCATCAATAACGAACTAAAAAATAATAAACTAGTGCATATATTACCCGAGTTTGTATTAAGCCCTTATGACAGCATTAGCTCGACTTATGCTCTCTATTTAAAGCGTGATCTTATCTCGCCGAAGATTTCAGTGTTTCTTGATTTTATTAAAAAAAACTTAAGTTTGTAACGCACTACACATAATCCCTCCCCTGACTTTTATATCAAATAAGAGGATGGGTATTTTTTATTAGTCTACAAACACAAAAAACCAGCCGAGGCTGGTTTTTTCATATTAACTGACTCTTATTATTTAACTGATAATAAGCTAACAATGAGGCTCTAAATTAGAACTGGTTCATCGTGTTGTCTTCGCCGCCAGCTTTAAGCGCGTTATCGCCAGAGAAGTAACCTTTATGTGCGTCACCGATATCTGAACCCGCTAAGTTTTGGTGCTTAACTGATGCTTGTTCACGACGGATTTCTTGACGTTGAATATCACGTACATAAGCAAGCATACCAAGTTCACCGAAGTAACCTTCAGAAAGAATATCTGTACCAAGTGCTGTTTCATGGTAAGTCGGCAATGTGATTAGGTGATGGAAGATACCTGCTTCACGTGCTGAATCAGCTTGGAACGTTTGTACTTTCTTATCTGCTGCGATTGCTAGCTCAGACGTATCGAATTTCTCATCCATCAGGCCGCGTGGGTCTGTTGCTGGGTCAGGGTATGCTGATACATCTTTACCTGCTTCAACCCATCCTGCGTATTCTTGTTGACGGAAGTTAAGCGTCCAGTTAAATGATGGCGAGTTATTATAAACAAGCTTCGCATCAGGGACTGTCTTACGTACTTCGTTAACCATGTGTGCGATTTGACCTACGTGTGGTTTTTCAGTTTCAATCCACAATAAATCAGCGCCGTTTTGCAAGCTAACGACACAATCAAGTACTACACGGTCAATCTCTGTGCCTTCACGGAATGCATACAGACCAGACGCTAAACGTGTTGGTTTAACTAATTTACCGTTTTGCTTGATAACCATGTCGCCTTCGGCAACATCTGCTGCTGATTCAACTGGCGTTGTTTCTAGGAATGCATTGTATTGAGACGCTAAATCACCTGGCGTTTGCGATACAGGTACTTTTTGCGTTAGGCCAGCACCTAATGAGTCAGTACGTGCAACGATAACACCGTTGTCGATGCCTAATTCAAGGAATGCATAACGTACCGCGTTGATTTTCGCTAGGAAATCTTCGTGTGGAACCGTTACTTTACCTGCTTGGTGACCACATTGTTTCGCGTCAGATACTTGGTTTTCAATTTGGATACAACATGCACCAGCTTCAATCATTTTCTTAGCAAGAAGGTACGTTGCTTCTTCGTTACCAAAACCAGCATCAATATCGGCAATGATTGGCACTACGTGTGTTTCGTGGTTGTCGATAGCTGCTTGTGCTGCTACTACGTCACCGCCGTTGTTACGAGCGTCATCTAATTCGTTGAATAAGATATCCAGTTCACGTGCATCAGCTTGACGTAGGAACGTGTAGATTTCTTCGATTAATGCAGGTACAGATGTTTTTTCGTGCATTGATTGGTCTGGTAAAGGACCGAAGTCAGAGCGCAGTGCCGCAACCATCCAACCAGAAAGGTAAACATAGCTTTTCTTGGTTGTTTTTTCGTGACGTTTAACAGCCATCATCATTTGTTGGGCTGTAAAACCATGCCAGCAACCTAAAGACTGCGTGTATTGTGAAGAATCTTGGTCGTATTCAGCCATATCTGCACGCATAATATCAGCAGTGAACTGTGCAACATCAAGACCCGTTTTGAAACGGTTTTGAGCACGCATACGCGCTGCATATTCAGGGTTAATAGCGGCCCATTTAGAACCTTGTTCAGCTTTTAATGTAGTAACTGCATCGATATCATTTTTGTATATAGACATTTTTATTCCTTTAATAATTATTTTAATACTTGATACAACAAGAACATGGCGAGATAGCCTAACCTCGCCCGATTCCAAAAATTTCTAATCTAAGAAATCATAACCAGGTAGCGTTAAAAACTCAGCAAGGTGATCGCTGACTGTTAATTCTTCAAACAATTTAGACGCTTCAACAAAACGGCCTTGCTCGTAAGCTTCAACGCCAATTTCTTCATCACGAATGACCAGAAGCTCTTCTTGTAGTAATTGGCAGAATAACTCTTTTGTTACAACTTTACCGTTGCTCAATGTTTTGCCGTGCTGGATCCACTGCCAAATTGACGCACGAGAGATTTCTGCGGTTGCTGCATCTTCCATTAAGCCGTAGATAGGCACACAACCATTACCCGAAATCCATGCTTCCATGTAACGAACACCAATACGAATATTTAAACGCATGCCAGTTTCAGTTCGTTCACCAGAACAAGGTTCAAGTAACTCAGCAGCCGTTACCGGTGCATCGTCTTCACGTAAAACGTTAATTTGGTTAGCATTACCTGCACCGATATATTCGTTCATCACACCCATTGCTGTATCTGCTAAACCAGGGTGAGCAACCCAAGTACCGTCATGACCATTTTTTGCTTCTAGGGTCTTATCTGCGGTTACTTTAGCTAATACTTTATCGTTTTCTTCGGCTGTTTTGGCTGGAATAAATGCAGCCATACCGCCCATCGCAAGAGCCCCACGTTTATGACATGTTTTGATTAATAAACGTGAATAAGCACTAAGGAAAGATTTGTCCATCGTTACAGAATGACGATCTGGTAATACACGGTCTGCATGTTTACGCAGTGTTTTAATATAGCTAAAGATATAATCCCAACGACCACAGTTAAGCGCAACAATGTGCTCTTTCATGCTATATAGAATTTCTTCCATTTCAAATACTGCTGGGATAGTTTCAATGAGCAGTGTTGCTTTGATCGTACCGCGGTCTAGATTTACTTTGTCTTCTGCATAGCTAAATACTTCACTCCACCATTTTGATTCATGGTGGCTTTGTAGCTTAGGTACGTAGAAGTAAGGGCCTGCGCCTTTTGCTAATAACGTTTCATAGTTATTAGAAAAATACAGTGCAAAATCGACTAAACAACCCGGTACAATTTTACCGTTAAAAGTAATATGTTTTTCTGGTAAATGCAGACCACGAACACGACAGATAAGTGTTGCTGGATCATCATCTAAAGAGTAGTGTTTACCGTTCGCAGGGTTAGTATATTCAATCGTACCATTTACTGCATCACGTAAGTTAACCTGACCGTCTAACACACCGCCCCATGTTGGCGCGAATGAATCTTCAAAGTCTGCCATAAATACTTTAACGCGTGCGTTTAGTGCATTAATCACCATTTTACGGTCAACTGGACCAGTAATTTCTACACGACGATCTTGAAGTTTTTCAGGGATACCTTGAATCTTCCAATCGCCTTTGCGAATATGTGCCGTTTCAGGTAAAAAATCAGGGAGTTCACCAGCATCCATACGCGCTTGTTTTTTTACACGTTGATTAAGTAGCTCATCAACTTGAGGAGCGAATTTTTCGACTAACTCAGTCAACAAAGCAACTGCTTCAGGATTTAGGATCTGTTGTTGTTCTTGATTGATTTCCCCATGGAAAACCAGAGAACCTGTTTCATTAGACTGGGTATTGGCAGTCATAGCTTCACTCCGTTGAAATATATGTATTGGCCACAATTCCTCATCTGCCAGCAACGGAAGAATAATCTTCTATTGTTTTAAACATCTGTACGAATTGCTTTATCAACCTACACATTGCAACAAGTTTGTAATAAATGCAACATATTTCACACTAATGACAAGGTGTCAAACTAAAGCGTTTCGCTTTAGCAAAAATCAACTAAAACTGAAGCGGAACACACTTTCAACTGAAGCTTGAAAGCCTCCTTCTATACGATTCTTTTTGATATAACCCAAGTTATTACGTCATTAAATACTTCATTCGCATTAGACTCATTTAACATCTCATGGCGACCACCTGAATAAAGTTTACACTGCACTTCACTACAACCATTGTTAGTAATATGTTGCTCTAATGCTAATATCCCCTTACCCTGTAAACCAACGGGATCGTTATCACCACTAAAAATATATATTGGTAATTTATTTGGGATTTTTGCTATTTCTGATTTTTGGCTAATGCTAATTAATCCTGACATGAAATCTAGCCAGAATTGTGGAGTACACGGAAAGCCACAATAGCTATCATTAATATATTTATCCACTTGCACAGGATCACGGCTTAGCCAATCTGATGTTGTTCGCACAGGCTTAAGCTTACGATTGAAAGAGCCAAATGATAGAAAATCTAAGAAACTACTTGGTGATCTAGCACCGATACGCATTTTTTCTATTTTACTCGCTATGCTTACCAGCTTATACATGATTGGGCTTTGGTAATTAGAACCACTTAGTATTAAACCCTTCAGCTTATTACCGTGTAAAATAGCATATTGCTGAGCTATGAAAGAGCCCATACTGTGACCAAATAATACTAAGGGTACTGCATGACGCTTAGCAACATCATCGATGATAAGATCTAAATCATTGATCACTTTATGCCACCCCCCCTCATCTGCATAATGGCCTAATACTGGCGCATCGTTACCATGACCACGATGATTCGCACCATAAACCGCAATACCAGCAGCGTTACAAGCCAAAGCAAACATTTCATACCTTTGTATATGCTCAGCCATACCGTGACTTAATACCATCACGTATCGGACTTCTTGCACTGGTAGCCAAGCAAACAATTTAATTTCTCGGCCATCGGCAGCCGTCAGCACAGAATGCATTACTATATCCTTATTGATGAAACACAAGCTCATGGCTAATATAGTCGCATGCTGGTGAGACTTGTAAAGTAAAATGGATCTGAGATGTTATGCATTAGCTGATCTATATTCAATCACTAAAAACAAAAAAGCCTTGTTTATCAATTGATAAACAAGGCTTTTAACATTAACTATAATTCGGAGTTTAACGCGATTATTTTTCCAATAAGTCTCTTACTTCGTCGTGATTAATATGACGAATATCTTTACCCTTAACAAAGTAAATGATGTATTCAGAGATATTCTGGCAACGGTCTCCTACACGCTCTAGTGCACGCGCACACCACAATACGTTCAATACTTGTGGGATTGAGCGTGGATCTTCCATCATATACGTCATTAACTCACGGATGATACTTTCGTATTCACGGTCAACTTTAACGTCTTCTTGGTATACTTTAAATGCCGCATCAACATCCATACGCGCAAATGCGTCAAGGACATCATGTAACATTTTTATTGTATGACGCCCCATATTTTCCATACTAACGAGCGGTGGTGATTTTTTGTTACGGTTTTCAATCACTGTACGTGCAATACGATCTGCAACATCACCAATGCGTTCTAAATCGGTAATGGTTTTAATAATCGCCATGACGAGACGTAAATCACTTGCCGCAGGTTGACGCTTAGCAATAATACGTGTGCAAGATTCATCAATGGCCACTTCCATTGAATTGACACTTTTATCGGTATCGATGATCTTATTTGCAGAATCAATATCCTGTGATGATAAAACTTCAATTGCTGAGTTTAATTGTTCTTCAACCAGTCCACCCATCACCATCACTTGGTTACGGATGCTTTCTAATTCTGCATTAAATTGACCGGAAATATGACGGCCTAATGTTAAATTATCCATGTATTGTCCTTTGCGTGTCATGACGCTAATTCTTTATTAAATTTAAAAGTCTTAATTAACCGTATTTACCCGTAATATAATCTTCTGTCTGCTTTTTAGCGGGAGTAGTAAATAAGGTATTTGTGTCAGAGTACTCAATAAGCTTACCCATATACATAAATGCAGTATGGTCTGATACACGTGCCGCTTGTTGCATGTTGTGCGTTACAATCACAACAGTGAATTTTTTCTTCAGTTCAGTGATGAGTTCTTCAATCACTAATGTCGAGATAGGATCCAATGCTGATGTTGGTTCATCCAGTAATAAGATTTCTGGTTCAATCGCAATGGCACGGGCAATCACCAAACGTTGTTGTTGACCACCGGATAAACCAAACGCATTATCATGTAGACGATCTTTTACTTCATCCCAGATAGCTGCGCCACGTAATGAAGATTCAGCTGCTTCGTCTAAACGACGTTTGTCGTTGATGCCTTGTAAACGTAAACCATAAACTACATTTTCATAGATCGATTTAGGGAATGGATTTGGACGCTGGAACACCATACCGACGTTACGACGTAGTGTTGCTACATCTACATCACGGTCATAAATATTTTTGTCATGTAAATTGATATCACCTTTAATGTGGCAGATATCAACTAAATCATTCATGCGATTAATACAACGTAATAGTGTTGATTTACCACAACCCGATGGGCCAATGAAAGCGGTGACTTGTTTTTTCGGTATTTTCATACTTACATCAAACAGTGCCTGTTTGTCGCCATAAAATAAGTCTAAATTTTTAATTTCTAATGCTGTATCTGCTGGTGATAAATTATTAACATCGAGGTTTACAACATCAGTAACATTTGAACTCATATCAATCATTTTTTTTCCTATTGAAGCAGCCACTTGAGCAACTGCTTTCCATATCTGTGTCTATAACCTGACAGGTCTTGTCTTTAACCTGGCAGGTCTAAATCTATAAGCTAACGTAACAGCTAGAGGTCTATAGTTCTAGATTTTTAAATTTTTCACGTAAATGGTTACGCACACCAATTGCTGTTAAATTTAACCCGATAATGACGGTTACTAACAAGAACGACGTGGCATAAACTAATGGTCTTGCCGCTTCTACGTTTGGACTTTGGAAACCAACATCATAAATGTGGAAGCCTAAGTGCATGAACTTACGTTCAACGTGAATATACGGGAAGTTCATATCAACCGGTAATGTCGGAGCAAGTTTAACTACACCCACCAGCATCAATGGTGCTACTTCACCCGCAGCACGGGCAACTGCCAGAATAAGACCCGTCATAATTGCAGGACTTGCCATTGGCACGATAATACGCCATAGCGTTTCAAACTTCGTTGCACCCAGTGCTAGCGACCCCTGACGTAATGATGTTGGAATACGCGATAAGCCTTCTTCCGTTGATACAATCACAACAGGTAACGTTAAAATAGCGAGTGTTAATGCCGACCATAATACACCTGGTGAACCAAATACCGGAGACGGTGATGATTCAGGGTAGAACAATTCATCAATTGAACCACCTAACATGTAAACAAAGAAACCCAGACCAAATACACCGTATACGATTGACGGTACACCTGCGAGGTTAATCACCGCAATACGAATCATTTTCGTCAACCCGTTTTTCGGGGCATATTCATGTAGGTAAATCGCTGCAACTACACCTAATGGTGTCACAATAACAGCCATCAACATCACCATAAAGATAGTACCAAAGATAGCAGGGAATACGCCACCTTCCGTATTTGCTTCACGTGGGTCACTTGTTACGAAGCTACCCATGTTACCAAACCAATGCATGATTTTACTCACAATACCCATGTCGTTCGGGTATGTAACTTCAAGTACATTAGATAATGGAATGCGAACTTCTTCACCACGCATGTCTTTGACAATAACAGCATCACGGTTTGCTTGGTCACGATAACTGAATAATTGCGCTTCATAAATTTGATATTCAGCACGCAATCCCTCAGAGATCTTGCTATATTTAGTTTCAATCTCGCTAGTCAGCTCATCTTTTAATTCATAACTGCGTAACTTTAAGCGAATACGCTCTAATTCATAGTTAACCGAACTAATCTCACCCTTCTGTAAACTTTGCGCTTTATCGTTTAGTTCAACAGCACGCTCAATCAGAACTTCTAATTGCGCCGCAGAGGTTAAGGCTTTCTTCACCCCATCTTCTTCGATAGCAACTGGGTAACCATAAAAGTTACCATTCGTAAAACGTTCAACCACAGCCAAGGCAGCGGGTGTTGATTGTTCCGTAATTGCCGGACCAAGTAACCAGCTGAAATCAAGATCTACATATTCACGGTTACCGGTTTTCACCAAGATACGCTCTACCGTCTCTAACGTTGGGTCAATTTTCACACCAGCTTCAAGCAAGCGTTGAATTGGCACAAATTCACGATCATAGATCTCACCAATAACAACGCGGTTAGAACCATCTTCAAGCTGTACATTAAATTCATGTATCGCACTTGGCCAGAAGTAAGTGAGACCACGCCACGCGATCAACATCAACAAACCAAGAACTGCAATCAAACTTATACTTACAGCACCACCTGTCATCCATATCCAAGGCGATCCTGAGCGAAACCAATTTTTCATTTTAATATCCTATTACAAGCCTTAGATTAAATCGCGCTGTATTTTTCACGTAAACGCTGTCTCACGTATTCCGCAATCGTATTAAATACAAACGTCAGAATAAAGAGTACAAATGCCGCTAAGAACAGTACACGGTAATGCGAGCTACCCACTTCTGACTCTGGCATTTCGACTGCAATATTGGCTGCCAATGTTCTCATTCCAGAGAAGATATTGAAATCCATTACAGGCGTATTACCAGTTGCCATTAATACAATCATTGTCTCGCCGACCGCACGGCCTAAACCCATCATAACAGCCGAGAAAATACCAGGACTTGCAGTAAGCAATACAACTTTTACGAGCGTTTGCCAGCTTGTCGCCCCCAATGCTAGTGAACCTTGCGTTAAGTGCTTTGGCACACTGAAAATCGCATCTTCAGCAATAGAGAAGATAGTTGGAATAACCGCAAAGCCCATCGCAATACCAACAATCAAAGAGTTACGTTGGTCGAAACCAAAGATATCATTGATATAAGCACGTGCATCACCATCAAAGATCAAGTCTTCTACAAGCGGACTAGCTAAGACGGATAAGTAACCAACAAGCAATAACACAGGTAATAAAATAATTACGTGCGCGCCTTGCGGGATACGATTAATGAGTTTTTGTGGTAAGAAATGCCAAATGGCAGCAACTAACACGGTTGAAAATGGCAGGAGCACGGCGATCATCATGACGCCAGGCAAATTCATTTCAACAAACGGTGCTAGCCATAGACCAGCAAGGAAACCAAGAATTACCGTTGGTAATGCTTCCATGATTTCAACCGTTGGTTTAATTACTTTACGTAAACCAGAGTTCATGAAGTAAGCAGTATAAATAGCACCTGCTACCGCGATTGGCACCGCAAATAACATCGCATAAAATGCGGCTTTAATGGTACCAAATGTGATTGGCACTAAGCTTAGTTTCGGTTCAAAGTCATCAGATGCCGAGGTCGACTGCCAAATATAGTCTGGTTCTGAATAGCCTTCATACCAAACTTCTTGCCACAATGCACTCCATGTCACTTCTGGATGCTCATTGGTTAGCTTATAAAAGCCGATACCCTGTTCTGATTCAACTAAGAAAGCATTAGCACGAGGAGAAATTGCAATATGCTGAAGTGAACCCATACCAAGATCTTGGTGTAATAGTTTAGTTTCACCTGTGGCGTGAAAAATGGTAAGGCTATTATCCACCCCAACCGTCATGAAACCTTTACGAGAATATTCAGTGGTAATATCAATGACACTTGATTGCGCATCAAACTGACGAATTTTAGTGAATTTACGCTCGCCATCTTTAGCCACTTCAAACCATTGACTCACCACACCGTTATCATTCGCGACCAGTAATGAACTTGCGCCAGTTAATAATGCAACGTGGGTCACGTTTTGTTGTTTTTCATTAATATCTAACACTTCAACAATCGAAATATCATCGGTATCACGAATATCATAGATAGACAGTTTGTTACCACTGCGCATGAAGATAAAGCGGAAGTTTGGTGTTAACAATACCTGTTCAACATCCATCGGCATTGAAGGCAGCTCAATTGTCTCGCTGCTCCATTCCAATTCTTCCGTCATGAAGTCTTCTTCTGCAGTATAACGTAGCAATATACCGCGGTTATCCGCCGTCACCGCAACGATAGCCGCATCTTCACCTTCAACTTCAACTGCAATATGTTTTAATGCTTGCCCTTGGCTGTCGACTTCAATTTGTTGCTCACCAAATGGGAAATTAACTTCTGGTGTGATAAGACGCTTATCACCAGGGTAGGTGACATCGAAATCAGCTTCCGCAATTAACGCCTTACCATCATTAAAACCAAATACAACGATAGGTGATGTTGGTCCTGTTTGACCAAATGACGTCGCCGGCTGTGGTAATGCATATTGCATCAACTCAACGTTGGGATCTAAAGTGTTAAAGAAGTTAATGCCTAAATCACTATAACGATAGGCAATTTCATTTTGCTCCTCCATCGCTAATGCATAAGTATTACCAGCAAAAGATTGACTGTATTGTGCTTTAGATTCTATTTTCGCCGATTCAAAAACCGGATAAACCACATACAGCAGGTAGCAAAATATTAGCAGCAGTGTCATCAGTACAACACCTCCGCCCATTTTAATACCATATTCTGCGAGTTTATCTTTAATTAGACGCTTACGGGAGCCCGCAATCGTTAAAGAAAACTGTTCAGCCATCTCTTCCTCGTATTTAGCCTTAATTAATCACTGTGCGATTATATGTAATATTTATGACAGTTATATGACATCACTCAACAACGTTAAATAAATTCTATACCCAAGCTACCTCGAGATGCACAATCAGCAAACCGAAAGGAGAGGATATTCAAGGCATGAAGTCGAGGATTTAGTTATTCTAAATCAAGACTTCATAACGCCAAAGATTCCTTCATTCGGTTTGCCCTACGGGAGGCGAGTAGGAATAACAGCACAGCGTTACAATATTTGAAAATGGAATAACCATTACCTACATATTGTGCCTTGTTCTGATATACCTGCTCGCCTCTGATATAGCATCTTGAAGTAACTTGGGTATATTAGCTGGACTAAGTTCTGATATTTATATACCAGTGCTATATTTATGCACATTATTTGCATATAGTATGGCGCATCATATTAAGAGATGAAAGTAGCTAAAACAAAACGTTTTACACTGGATTTTTTACATAGGGCTTAGTAATGCTTAAACAACTTATCGTAACGCTTATTGGTGATGATAAATCAGGTCTCATAAACAACTTATCACGTGTCGTCGCCGAGCATAAGGGAAACTGGTTAGCAAGTAACATGAGTGAGCTAGCAGGACAATTTGCAGGTATCTTACAAATTTCAGTAGAAGATGAATATTACCGCGATTTATGTGAAGCATTAAGCCTGGTCCCAGGCCTAACCATAAGTTTCGCCGAAGGTAAAAACCAAAGTATTTGGCAAAAATCACCCTGCCTTATCATCCAAGATAACGACCGTCCGGGAATTATCAACGAAGTATCTAAGATATTAACGCAGCACGGTATTGAATTAAAAGCGATAACAACACACAGCAAAGATCTGTGGCAGTCTGATAACAATCGTTTTTATGCCAAACTTAAGCTAGTACTGCCTGATACCCTAGACCATGATATGCTTAGTGGTGACTTAGCAAAAATATCGCCAACCTTGATTGCTGAAATGACCGAAGCTTAGGTATATAAGTCGGTTAATAGATAAGTAGACAAATCATTATATAAAAATGGCGCCATTACCAACTATGATAATGACGCCACATTTACAATGACCAACTGTCACGAACCAGTAATAAATCCTTTCTCGAACATGAACCAGTCATTCTTTATTCATAACACATATCCAATGACATTCTTGTCATTAAGACTATTTATGACACATTAATTAACGTCACTTTACCGTCTTCATCTACCTCTGTGATATGCCCTTTTGGCTCTTCCATTAATAATAAAGCAATAAAGCCGACTATCGCCGTGATTGCAATCGCATAAAAGAATACTTGCGTTGATACGATCGAATACAGCGTTAAATAGAATACCGCCCCCACATTACCATAGGCACCAGTCATACCTGCAATTTGACCCGTTAAACGACGTTTAATTAACGGTACTGCAGCAAATACAGCCCCCTCACCTGCTTGCACGAAGAATGAACATGCCATTGCGGTTGCGATAGCAAGGGGTAATGACCACGCTGCCGTAATTTGTGACATCGCATAGTAACCAACGGCTAAACCAGCAGTTAAAATCAATAACGTTTTTTTACGACCAAAGCGATCACTAATCCAACCGCCACCTGGACGTGACATCAGATTCATAAAGGCGTAAGACGCCGCAACCATACCCGCTTCCGCCATACCGAGCCCGAATGTTTCCGCAAAAAATAATGGCAACATAGAAACAACGGCTAACTCAGAACCAAATGTAGAAAAGTACAAGACGTTAAGTACAGCCACCTGTTTAAATTTATAACGTTCCATTTCAGGCACATCTTTAACAAAAATATCGCTGTTTACCTGATATGTTTTCCAGCAATCCAAAACATACAATACAGCTAAGCCAATATAAATCGCATTAGTGGTCGTTTCGGTGAACATACCAATTTGTAATAGTTTCCACGCGAGTAGATCCAGCGTGAGATACATAGGTAACTTCATAAATAGCAGTAAATAGAAATCACCTTTACTGGTCACTTCCATTGCTCCGCCTTTTTTAGGACGGAAATAAGTCGCACCTTTTGGTGTATCAGTGACATTAAGGTAATACACCACACTGAACGCTAAACTCATCACACCGGTAATAGCGATAGCATAGCGCCAGCCATCAGGACCACCAAACAATAACGCAACCGTTGGTAATGTGAATGCTGCGGCCGCGGAACCAAAGTTACCCCAACCACCATAGATGCCTTCAGCAGTACCTAACTCATTGGCGGGAAACCATTCACTGACAATACGAATACCAACTACAAAGCCCGCGCCAATCAGACCCATCATGAAACGCGCTATCGCTAATTGTTCGAATGTCGTCGCCAACGCAAACATAAAGCATGGAATTGAGCAGACGGCTAATAATGTAGAATAAACAATTCGAGGGCCGTATTTATCGGTTAACATGCCAATAATAACGCGCGCAGGAATCGTTAATGCCACATTGAGGATTAGTAGCGTTTTAACTTCTTCCGTAGTGAGCCCTAAGCTATCTTTAATTGCTAACATTAACGGCGCGGCATTAAACCAAACCAAAAACGTAATAAAAAATGCCATCCACGATAAGTGTAAGGTTTTCATCTTCCCTGAAAAAGACAATATATTAAATTTTTCTTGTCCCATAAAAATTCCCTCTAAGATATAAAAACAAAGTTTAAAAAATTTTATCTTATCTAGAACAAAGCAATACTAAGGCCAACTTAATAAAACCCAATTTAAACACTAAATATCAACAACTTATAACCAAGATACATCAAAACCATAGACCTGGGGTTGAATGTTTGCACCAACATGGTGACTAAATGTGAGCAATGTATCATTTTGAGAGCAATTTCCCCAAGGTTGCACATACAACAAACAAGGCTACGGCCTCATTTTATTTTATACCAGAAAGCAAAAAGCCCGCTAAATAGCGAGCTTTTAATCATTTAACCTAAGTAAGTCGTATTACAGTGTAATTCCTGCTTTCTTAAGGTCTTTTGATGTAACTGAATTAGGTAATGGGATATAGCCATCTTTAGCTACGATCTTCTGACCTTGTTTCGATAATATCAGTTTTAAGAACTCCGTTTGCATTGGAGATAATGCTTTGTTCGGGCTCTTATTGATGTAAACGTATAGGTAACGAGACAATGGGTATTTACCTGATGCAGCGTTATCTAACGATGCTTCGATGTAGTTAGTCCCTTTTTTCGCTAGTGGTACTGCACGAACACCTGATGTTTTATAACCGATACCTGAGTAACCGATTGCATTAAGTGATGATGATACAGACTGTACAACAGATGCTGAACCCGGTTGCTCATTCACGTTATTTTTGAAGTCACCTTTACACAATGCTTTCTTCTTAAAATAACCGTAAGTACCCGATACTGAGTTACGACCAAATAATTGGATATCACGCTCAGCCCAAGAACCTTCGAGTCCTAGTTCACCCCAACGTTCAACACGCTTCGCTTCACCACATTTTAGTGTGCTTGAGAAAATTGCATCTACATCGGCAATGTTTAAACCTTTAATTGGGTTATCTTTGTGTACAAATACCGCAAGTGCATCGATAGCAACACGAATTACTGTAGGTTTATAACCGTAACGTTCTTCAAACGCTTCGATTTCTTTAGACTTCATTTTACGGCTCATTGGACCGAATTGTGAAGTACCTTCTGTTAGTGCCGGTGGCGCAGTAGAAGAACCAGCCGCTTGAATTTGTACGTTAACACTTGGGTAAATATGTTTGAATTCTTCAGCCCACAACGTCATCATGTTTGCTAATGTATCAGAACCAACTGTAGATAGGTTACCTGAGATACCACTTACTTTTTGATACTCTGGTAATTTAGGGTCTAGTCCTGCTGCAAATGCGCTTTGTGAAGCGATTGCTGTCATTGATATCCCTAATGCTACAACAATTTGTTTAATATTCATTTTACTTCTCCAAGTATAATTTTTTATTTTGTGTCTATGACTACAGGGTATATAAGCTTTGTATTTAGTGTCCACGACTACAAGTAATATAATCTTGTACCTCGTTTCTGTGAATACAAGTATTCAATAAACTGATGACAATAATATGAATGAAACATGACGGTTTGATGACAGCGCACGATTTATTACAAATAAACCTCTGCTAATTTCCCATACAGTATAAATTAATCGCTAAAAAAAAGCCCATCGCATAGTGGATGGGCTTAGTTCTTTAATAATACTAGTCACAATCGCGGTAAAATTAGTGACGCTTTACATACGTAACTAACGGTAGTGTGAAACTAAAGCAACTACCTTTATTCACTTTACTATTAATCTCTAACACACTGTCATGGTTGCTTAAAACATGCTTCACAATTGATAAACCAATACCAGAACCACCAGAATCACGTGAACGCGCATCATCAACACGATAAAAACGCTCAGTTAAATGATGTACATGCTCGGCAGAAATACCATCGCCATTATCGGTCACACTTAATGAACCACCAGCGGGTGTATGCTTCCATTCAACCACCACTTTGCCGTCCGTAGGCGTATAGCGAACCGCATTGTAGATCAAATTAGATACCGCACTGCGTAATTGTGATTCATCACCCAATGCAAACAGGCCGTTTTCAATGTGGAACTCTACCTTTAAGGCTTTATCCGCACCTAAGATCAATACCTCTTGTTCTAACATCGACAGCATAAACGGAATATCAACTTGCTTTTCAAAGTCGACAGCCTGTGCAGCTTCAATACGAGACAAGGCTAATAACTGGTTCACCAACGAATCCATACGCGCCGTTTGTTCAGACATGACTTTATGCGCACGAGCAAACATTTTATCCGATTCATCAGGCTCAAGCATTTCCAGATAGCCCTTTAATACGGTTAACGGTGTACGTAACTCATGAGAAACATTACCCATAAAATTACGTCTGACTTGTTCTAGTTGACGCAGTTCAGTGACATCACGAGCCACCAGCATCGATTGATCATCGGTATACGTCATTACGCGAATTTCTAACGTCTTGGCATTATGCACTGGCGAAGTGATCTCTAACGGTTCTCGGTAATCTTTCGAATTTAAATATTGAATGAAATCTGGAGTACGGATCAAATTACCAATATGTTGATGCGCATCATCTGGCCATTTCAGGCCAATCATTTGTTGCGCTAATTTATTACACCACATAATGGAATAATCAGTATCTAACGCAACAACGGCATCCGGTAAGGCTTCAGCACCTTCACGAAAACGCCGAATAACCATACGCAATTCTTTACGCTTACGTTTATGTCGACGCTGCAAACGATAGATGCCATTAAAAATGGATTCCCAGCTACCTTTACCTTCAGGCGGCGTCGCCGTGCGCGCAACCCATAACCACTGATGTAATATGTATTGGCTACGATATAACCAAGCAACATGTACGGCAGTGGCGATGAGTAAACTCAATGTAATATTATCAATAACTAAACCAACAAGAAAAAACGGGATATACCAATAAAGCAGTCGCCATAAGCCACCGACAAAAACGTTCGTCTTATTCATATTGAAACTTCAACTCTCATGATTAACGTATCGAGAAGCGATAACCTGCACCACGCACTGTTTGTACATATTTATCATGTTCACTCGGTGTTAATGCTTTTCGCAGACGACGGATATGTACATCAACCGTGCGGTCTTCAACGTATACATTCATGCCCCAAACATTATCTAACAACTGCTCTCGGCTATACACTCGTTCTGGGTGTGTCATAAAAAAGTGCAATAATTTGAATTCAGTCGGACCGATCTCAATCACAGAATCACCAGCAGAAACGCGGTGAGCAACAGGATCAAGCTGTAACCCACTAATATCAATAACTGCATCTTGAGTCATTGGCGCAACACGACGCATTACCGCATTTAGCCGTGCAATCAATTCTTTTGGTGAGAATGGTTTCGTGATGTAATCATCCGCCCCCACTTCTAAACCTTTAACCTTATCTTCCTCTTCACCACGTGCCGTTAACATCACGACCGGAATAGCGGATAAATGCGGTTGAGACTTTAAGTGCTTAATATATTTAATGCCGCTACCACCAGGTAACATCCAATCTAATAAGATTAAATTAGGATAAGGTTCAACAAGCCGCTCTACCGCCTCGTTATAATCCCCAGCTTCAACAACATCAAATCCTTTTTGTTCTAATGCAAAACACAGCATTTCACGGATCGCAAGTTCATCTTCAACTACTAAAATTCGCTTAGACACTTTAAATATCCTTTACTATTCTTCCCTTAATAACCGTCTCCGGTCAGTAAAAGATTTATATTTTAATGATGAAAGAACCACTTATCTTTCGACTTTAACTGAAATTTATTATCAGCTCAATATGTTTCAGTATTATTACATTGATGAATTCTTTATTAAAAAGTCGAATTTCACACCTAACAAATGTAATGAATATCACATAAATATAGCATTTAATTAAAACACTGATTTTAATAATTAAAAGTGACAATTCAATTGAATACTTTATACACCAGATGACAATAAAAGTGTGGAATTAAGATCTTGATTGATGCATCTTTAGCCACTAGGCAAACTTGTATTTCCAACATCCTTGAGTATACTGGTTATCCAAACAGTTGATACCAAGGTCCTGCTATAATGTGGTTTAAAAACTTACTAATTTATCGTTTCACTCGTCCATTTGAACTAGATATTGAACAACTTGAAACCAAGTTAGCTGATTTCCCTTTTACCCCTTGTGGTAGCCAAGATTTATCTAAGTTCGGTTGGATAAAACCACTGGGTAAGTCAGGTCAAGCTTTAACGCATGGTATTTCAGATAACATTCTGATTTGTGCAAAGAAAGAAGACAGAGTATTACCAGCATCTGTTGTTAAAGACATGCTACAAGAAAAAGTAGATACGATTGAAGCAGAACAAGGCCGAGGCCTAAAGAAAAAAGAAAAAGATGCGCTAAAAGAAGATATCGTCCATCAACTACTTCCACGTGCATTCCCACGTAGCAGCCAAACATTTGCTTGGATTTGTCCTTCACAAGATTTATTAGTGGTTGATGCATCAAGCGCTAAAAAAGCCGAAGACCTCATCGCTTTATTACGTAAGTGTGTCGGTAGCCTACCTGTTGTACCAGTTGCTTTAACGACACCAGCAGATGTAACGATGACAGAATGGTTAAATAACGGCAGTGCTGCACCAGGTTTTGAACTGGGCGATGAAGCTGAATTACGTTCTGCACTTGAACATGGCGGTATCATCCGTTGTAAAGAACAAGACTTAACCAGTGACGAGATCCAACACCACCTTAACGCAGATAAGTTAGTGACTAAATTAGCCTTAGATTGGAGTGAATCACTGTCTTTCTTACTTGGCGAAGACATGTCAGTAAAACGTCTTAAATTCAGTGACCTCATCAGAGAACAAAATGATGATGTGGAAACCGATGATTACGCAGCAAAATTTGATGCAGACTTTGCCTTGATGACCGGTGAGTTAATGCGTTTCATTCCAGACCTAATCACTGCCCTTGGTGGTGAAGAAGCAACTACAGCTAAATAAAGCCTCATTAACGCAGCATGTACATCTTTATATGCTGCGTATTTCCAATTATCGCCTTTAATACCTCCAATTTCACATGACAGTTTTGTCACAAACCCACATTTTTGTACATAAAAACAGCGGAAAAACGCCTTATTTACCGAACACTCGTCTCTTAAGAAATACATAACCAAAATAAACGCCACAAATTTAACAATTAAAAACAATAACTTAACCTTGCAACCAAGGGTTTTGTGACATTTTAAACTCACTGTAATATTACTGTCATACAAGTTTGTTTTAATCCTTCTCGTCAACTAACTGAAACAAATCTGTCATTCGATACAGATAAAACGGTACCTAGAGATGAAAAACAACAACGAAGCAATTGAATTGAACCCAAGCACAATGCAAAAAGTATTCAGCTGGGTAAGTGTAGCCGCATTGGTATACTTCGTATTGGTAGCAGTATCTACAGTAAGTGGAGGCTTTAAAATGTTCTCTGGCGGTAGCGCTGGTGCAGAACAAATATTCGCTTTCGCAACTAACCCATTCGTCGCTTTATTATTAGGTATCCTAGTAACAGCGTTAGTACAATCTTCAAGTACAGTAACATCAGTAATCGTTGGCCTAGTAGCAGGTGGCTTACCAATCTCAATAGCAATCCCGATGGTGATGGGTGCGAACATGGGTACGACAATCACGAACACTTTCGTGAGCATGGGTCATATCCGCGACAAACAAGAGTTCCAGCGTGCATTTAGTGCTGCAACCGTACATGACTTCTTTAACCTACTTGCAGTAGCTATCTTCCTACCACTAGAAATTGCATTTGGTATCCTTGAGAAAATGGCTACCTTCCTAGCAGATTTCTTTGTTGGCGGCAGCAGCTTAAGCATTAAAGAATTCAACTTCATTAAACCGTTAACAAAACCTGCGGTAAACCAAATTAAAGAACTTGCTGGTTCATTACCTGTAGAAAGCAACACTGCTGGTCTAGTCATGGTATTCATCGGTATCTTCATGATTGGTTTCTCGGTAACTTTCCTAGGTAAAGTATTAAAATCAGTAATGGTTGGTCGTGCTAAAGCAGTACTACACGGTGCAATCGGTCGTGGCCCAGTAAGCGGTATCTTATCTGGTACAGCGGTTACAGTAATGGTGCAGTCTTCATCTACAACGACAAGCCTAATGATTCCACTAGCGGGTAGCGGTGTATTTACTACACGTCAAATCTTCCCATTCACACTAGGTGCGAACATAGGTACAACAATTACCGCATTACTTGCAGCAACATCAATCAGTGGTGATGCTGCGCAAGTAGCAATGACAATTGCATTGGTACACGTAATGTTCAATCTGTTTGCTGTGGCACTTATCTACGGTATCCCGGTACTACGTGAGATTCCAATTAAGTGTGCAGAAGCATTAGCACGCCAAGGTACTGAAAACAAATTCATCGCCTTTGGTTACGTAATTGGTGCTTTCTTCGCACTACCTGGCCTGATGATTGTGTTTAACTAATATGACGAACAATTGATGGCTATAAACAATTAGCCATCGGTATAAAAAGCTCAGACTTGTTCTGAGCTTTTTTTGTTTCCAACTTTGACATCACTATTTTACCAACCTTCCCTTGCAAATATCCTCGACGCCTCTCAAACACGATTAAATAAAACATGATCCAGATCAACGTTAAAATATTACTCAACGCGTAGAATCGCGAACCTTGATGCCCTTAGGGTATTTCCTGACTTGAACTCAGACAAAAATTGAGGTTGAAATGTTTACTCCAGAATTACTTTCCCCTGCAGGTTCACTAAAGAACATGCGCTATGCTTTCGCTTACGGTGCTGACGCTGTTTACGCTGGCCAACCACGCTATAGCTTACGTGTTCGTAACAACGAATTTAGCTTAGAGAACTTAGAAATTGGTATCAATGAAGCTCACGCACTTGGTAAGCAATTCTACGTGGTTTGTAATATCCAACCTCATAACTCAAAACTCAAAACCTTCATCCGAGATTTAACACCGATCATCGCCATGAAACCCGATGCGATCATCATGTCTGATCCAGGTCTAATCATGATGGTACGTGAAGCTTTCCCTGATATGGTTATTCACCTATCAGTACAAGCAAATGCTGTAAACTGGGCTACCGTTAAGTTCTGGTATACCCAAGGTATTAAGCGTGTAATTTTATCTCGTGAACTATCACTAGATGAAATTGAAGATATTCGTTTCCACTGCCCTGATATGGAAATCGAAGTATTTGTACACGGCGCACTGTGTATGGCTTACTCAGGCCGCTGTTTATTGTCTGGTTATATTAACAAACGCGATCCAAACCAAGGATCATGCACGAACTCATGCCGCTGGAAGTACGATGCACATGATGCAACCGAAAATGAAACCGGTGATATTGTTGCAACCAATCCTGAAATTTACACACCAGAAACTGAAATCTATACTCCAGAAACAGGTTCGCTAGAGCCGACATTAGGCAAAGGTAAACCGACAGACCAAATTTTCTTATTACAAGAACAAGGTCGTCCAAATGAATATATGCCTGCATTTGAAGATGAGCATGGTACTTACATCATGAACTCAAAAGACCTACGTGCTATTCAACACGTCGAGCGTCTCACTAAAATGGGCGTACATTCATTAAAAATTGAAGGTCGTACCAAATCGTTCTATTACTGTGCGCGTACAGCACAAGTATATAAGCAAGCGATTAACGATGCTGTTGCAGGCCGTGACTTTGATCCGTCTTTACTGCGTTCACTAGAGCACCTTGCGCACCGCGGTTACACTGAAGGTTTCTTAAGTCGTCATACTCACGACGCATACCAAAACTACGATTACGGTTATTCAATCAGTGAAACACAACAGTTTGTGGGTGAATTCAATGGTCGTAACGATAAAGGCCTTGCTGAAGTGATTGTGAAAAATAAATTCTTAGTGGGTGATTCTCTTGAGTTAATGACGCCACAAGGTAACCTGACCTTCAAACTAGAAGAATTAGAAAACCGTAAAGGCGAAGCAATGGAATACGCGCCAGGTTCTGGTCACATTGTTTATTTACCAGTTCCAGAAGAAGTCACACTGGATCACGCACTATTAATGCGTAATTTTAATAACAGTGAAGATACACGTAACCCGCATAAATAATCCATCAGGATAGAAGTAAAAACCTTATGGCATTATTAATTAATGATAAGTGTATTAACTGTGATATGTGCGATCCGGAATGTCCGAATGGCGCAATTACATTTGGCGCGAAGATTTATGAAATCGACCCACTATTATGCACAGAATGCGTAGGTCATTATGATAAACCTACCTGTAAAACAGTTTGCCCGATTAACTGCATTGTTACCGATCCGGATTATGTAGAAAAAGAGGAAGTATTATGGGAAAAATTTGTCATGATCCAAGAAGCGACAAAAGCAGCACGTTAACCATCGTATGCGATACCCAATAAGATAGAGAGGAAAACGGCGAATGAATAACTCGCCGTTTTTATTTGTCAGTATCGACTTAGAATTTATTACCACTTCGTTCTGTTGTTTCTCGCGCTAACCAGTCTTCTTTAAGCAGCGCGGTTAATATATGGTCTTGCCAACTTCCAGCAATTTTAAGATATTTTCGAGCATACCCTTCACGTTCAAAACCAAGCCGCTGTAATAACGCGCCACTGCGCTCATTTTCTGGTATGTAATTAGCCATCACGCGATTAAGTCCCACATTTTCAAACATGAACTCCAAACAACGCTGTAAAAATTCAACCATCAAGCCCTGCCCCTCATAACACTTTGCGATTGAATAACCGAGGTAACAGGATTTAAACACGCCTTGAATAATATTACTGAAGTTAGCAACCGCAACAATTTCGGATTTATCAGGCGTCATGGCAATAAAGTTTACTGCGCTCGCATCATCAAACTCTGCATGTATTTGCTTGATACGAAGCTGCCACCAACGTAACGTATAATAAGCGTCACTCCGAATCGGCTCCCAAGGTGTTAAATGCATCTGATTACGCACATAATATTGACGTAGCATTTCGCTATCGCTCGCCACCGCAACGCGGATGACTAAACGCTTAGTTACAAATTTGGGAAATTTTGATGACATCCAACACCTCAGCTAACACTTAGCAAGATGTAACCTTGTTGAAGATAATAAACCACCATTATCAACCAGCTGTTTCATCAAGCCTAAATTAGCCAGTATACGTTCTACTAAAGGAGTTTCAAATGGATAATAGGCTTCTTTACAATTATTAACCGACTCAATCGTCGCCACAATAAAATGTTCCAAAATCAAACAAGTACGATTTTTACGGAAATTGGCCATCCACAGTTCAGTGGACGAATACGCACCACGGCAATTACTACCAACACGCAATACCGTTCCCGGTAATAAAGGCAAATTATCGTGTTCACAAAAAGCATAAAAATTATCTAGGCTTTCTTCTTCCCATTCTGGACTGACAATGATAATTGCGTCTGCAGCCCGCATTAATTGTGCTGAAACCTGCCACTCTTCTTGCCAATCCGCAATTTCATTTTTTATCGCCTTATCCCAAATAGGCAAGGTTACTTTTACAAAATCCAATAAACTTACTTTACTGAATAATTGCGACTGTTCGGCTAATTGCAATACTGATTGTGCAACCTTAATGGTTGTCGACCTGTTTCGGGTGCTGCCACTTATAACAACTAGTCTCACTTTATGCTCCTTGCATCAAAGATATTCACTACTAAATCACTTCCATATCCATATGGAATTAATATTAATCTATTGATGATATGGGGGAAGAGTAAGCGGGGTCTATAGTGATAGCTCAAAGCAATACTATAACCATACTAAGGCATGACCACAGAAGATCATAAATGACGAATATAAAGCGAATACCCACTTCGCTGCTATTAGACTTATAAATATATGATGGGTATTCTCGATGCAGTGTTAGTTAAAATCGGCAAGCCGGATTTCCAAGGTTCAAGTGGTCACGTTGGCTTTTACTGTACTGCTGAATTCAGGCTCAACCAAGCCTTGCTGAATAAAATCAGCTAAATAAGTCAACAATGTTGTTACTGGTTTTGGTAACTCATCAAGGTCAAAACTATCGAGCATATTTTTGACTTCAAGACCCAATTCTGTATCACCTTCTATTTTTAGACGGCGTTGGAAAAACAGTGTGTCAGGATCTTCTTTACGTGCGGTAATTAATACTAACTCATTTAAATTACCTTTAAAGCTAACGTCAACTGATTCTGCTTTTGGTGCAATAACAAGTTTATTATCTTTACAACTGATAAACCAATTAATGCCTAAATCAGTGATCTCAACCTGCAGCCATTTTTGTTCAAGAAACTCGAATTCATCATCCTCTAGCCCTTCAGAAAATACCCGATTGAACACTTGTGAGAGTACTTTCTCTTGCAGTGAAAAAGGTAATATTTTAGCTGGTATCGCTAATAGCCCAGGTACAGTATGCACCAATTTACGATGTAGAGTATGTAGCATCAGAATATGCTCCTTGAATAAAAATAGTATTTTAGCGTGCCATCAGTGACCATATCCTAAGCAAAGTCAATTTAAAGTAGATTAATTCAGATAATCCTGCCCTAAATCAAATCCAATAAAACATCGATGCCTTACAATTTTTCTCAAGATTCATCGTTCAAGATACTATAACAATGGAATTACTCTGCCCTGCTGGTAATTTACCGGCATTAAAAACAGCGGTTGATAATGGCGCTGACGCTGTTTATATCGGTTTTAAAGACGATACCAATGCCCGTCATTTCGCTGGTTTGAACTTTACTGATAAAAAACTAGATAAAGCTGTCGATTATATTCGCAGTCATGATCGTCATTTACACGTGGCCATCAATACCTTTGCTCACCCAGGAAAATTAGAACGTTGGGAACGCGCCGTTGATCGTTGCGCTGACATGGGGGTAGATGCCGCTATTATCTCTGATGTAGCAGTACTTGACTACGCAACCAAAAAATACCCCGATTTAGAGTTACATCTATCCGTGCAAGCATCGGCAACAAATGTGGAAGCCATTAATTTTTATACCAATAATTTTAATGTCAGTCGGGTAGTATTACCCCGCGTATTATCCATTCATCAAGTAAAACAATTGGCCCGTAATACCGATGTTGAACTCGAAGTATTTGCCTTTGGTAGTTTATGCATCATGGCCGAAGGTCGTTGCTACCTATCATCTTATTTAACCGGGGAATCACCAAATACAGTCGGCGCTTGTTCGCCAGCAAAATATGTACGCTGGCAAGAAACCGAAAAAGGCCTAGAGTCACGCTTAAATGGCGTACTTATTGACCGCTACCAGCCGGATGAAAAAACCGGCTATCCGACACTTTGTAAGGGCCGTTTTAATGTCGACGGCAAAGTTTTTCATGCACTAGAAGAGCCAACCAGCTTGAATACCCTTGCGTTAATACCAGAACTTGCACAAGCAAATATTTCAGCTGTGAAAATTGAAGGACGCCAACGCAGCCCCGCTTATACAGAGCAAGTAACCCGCGTATGGCGTGCCGCTATCGATCGTTACAAACAAAACCCAGATAAGTATCAGGTTGAAGCCGCTTGGAATAAACAGCTCGATCAACTATCTGAAGGTACCAGCACCACCCTTGGCGCTTATCACAGAGATTGGCAATAATAGGCATTAGTGAGAATTATATGAAATACGCATTAGGACCAATTTTATATTATTGGCCAAAACAACAAGTCGAAGATTTTTATGCTGCCGCTGTGAATTCACAGGCTGATATTATTTATCTTGGTGAAACGGTTTGCAGTAAACGCCGCGAATTAAAACCAAAAGACTGGTTAGGATTAGCCAAAGAAATTGCCGATTCAGGTAAGCAAGTGGTGATCTCAACCATGGCGCTATTAGAAGCACCATCAGAAGTTAATATTCTCCGTAAGTACTGTGAAAATGGTGATTTTATTGTTGAAGCTAATGACTTCGGCGCAATCAATTTATTAGCTGAAGCAAAAACACCCTTTGTCTGTGGTCATGCGCTTAATGTCTATAACGCGCAAGTATTGCAGCTACTCGTTAATAAAGGCATGCAACGTTGGGTCATGCCCGTTGAGTTATCACGGGACTGGCTAGTACAATTACAAGAAGACAGCAGAATACTCAACATCCGTGATCAATTTGAAATCGAAGTATTCGCGCATGGGCATTTACCGTTGGCCTACTCTGCACGCTGTTTTACTGCTCGCTCAGAAAACAGGGCAAAAGATGATTGCGAACTTTGCTGTATCAACCACGCCAATGGCAAACCCGTCTATAGCCAGGACAATAAGGAACTATTCACCATTAATGGCATTCAAACCATGTCAGGTTACAAATATAATCTGTTAAATGATGTGGCAAGCATGCACGATTTGGTCGATATTGTACGCGTGAGCCCGTTAGGTGAATCAGCATTTCAAACACTCGGTCAGTTTAAAAATGCGGCGGAACAAGATATTAAGTTCGACTTGCAGTTAGATCGTGAATGTAATGGTTATTGGCACCAAATAGCGGGATTGGAAACAGTGAGTTCATAACCCCACCCTAGCCCCCTCCCCTTTTATTTCAAGGGGGGATGCAGGGAAGATGTTAGATCTTGTTAACGGTTACTTGCTAATCTTGCCAGTTCTAAACGTGCATAACCATGCTCGATAAATTCATACACATTATTACTTAATGCTAATTTGAAATAGCTTTCTGCTGCACTCTTGTCATTCATTAACAACTTGTATTTACCCAGATAAAAGTAAGCTTCCGTTAAACGATGTGCCAATGTTTGGTTATAAGTTCGTTCGTGCTTATCCAGTCCATCAAGTAATTTATCCAACAATTGAGTTTCATTTATCGCTTGCGTATAGAGCGCGACGATATTCCATGACCAGCTATCATCAATGTGCTGGTCATAACGTGATTTAACTGATTTTAACGCTTGTTCTGCATTAATTTGATATTCAGGGTAATACAACCACAACGTTCTAAATGGGTCGTTAGGTGCTTCATCATAAGCACTGACAAGGTCATCAACAGCTAATGTATAACGTTCGCCATAATACAACGCGATGCCACGATTAAGTAATACGTAATTATTTTCAGGGTCTAATTCCGCGATTGAATCATAGGCATCAAATGCTTCATCAAATTGCTCGGTCTGCGTCATATACAAACCAATAAAATTATAAGCAGGCACAAAGTTTGGCTGTAATGTTAATGCACGCTGAAAGTCAGCATGAGCCAGTGAACGTAATCCCATGCTATCAGCAAGTAAACCACGCTCATAAAAATAACGAGCTTGACGAACCCGATCATCTTTCGCATCAAGGATAAGTTGGCTATAACGCATTAACATAATTTCGGTTTGATAGTTAACTTGTAGTGGTTCAGCGAGAATTAATTCAGAAGGCGTGCGGTCATCAGCCGAAAAAGACCCCGATAATGAACTACAACCAGAAAGTAAGGCTGCAGTAATAAATAAACTAAGACATCGTTTCATAATTAAACCACTTATTTTTGCAGATATAAAAAAGGAGCGTATCAACGCCCCTTAAAATAATCAATCTAAATATAACAACAAGTTATTCGCTAACTGGTTGCTCAGCAGGCGCTGCAGGAGCGTCCATTGCTTCTTTAATACTTAAACGGATACGACCTTGACGGTCTACTTCTAGAACTTTTACTTTAACTACTTGTTCTACAGACAGGTGATCTGCAACTTTGTTCACACGTTCTTGCGTAATTTGCGAGATATGAACTAAGCCATCTTTACCAGGTAAGATGTTAACAAATGCGCCGAAGTCAGCTAGACGTACAACTTTACCTTCGTAGATTTGACCAACTTCAACTTCAGCTGTTAGTTGGTGAATACGTTCGATTGCTGCTTGTGCTTGTTCGCCACTTGTCGCTGCAATTTTCACTGTACCATCATCTTCGATTTCGATCGTAGTACCAGTTTCTTCAGTAAGAGCACGGATTGTTGCGCCGCCTTTACCGATGATGTCTTTGATCTTGTCCGTGCTGATTTTGATTGTATGAATACGCGGTGCGAATTCAGATACGTCATCACGGTTAGTTGCGATAGCTTGATCCATAACACTTAAGATATGTAGACGTGCAGCTTTTGCTTGTACAAGCGCTTTCTGCATAATATCTTTAGTGATACCTTCGATTTTGATATCCATCTGTAGTGCAGTGATACCAGCACTTGAACCAGCAACTTTAAAGTCCATGTCACCTAAGTGATCTTCATCACCAAGAATGTCTGAAAGAACTACGCTACGGTCACCGTCAAGTACTAGACCCATTGCGATACCCGCAACAGAAGCCTTGATTGGCACACCCGCATCCATAAGTGCTAACGAAGTACCACATACAGAAGCCATTGAGCTTGAACCATTAGATTCAGTAATTTCAGATACAACACGTACTGTGTACGGGAATTCATCTGCGTTTGGCATAACAGCTAAAACACCACGTTTCGCTAGACGACCGTGACCAATCTCACGACGTTTAGGCGAACCAACCATACCAGTTTCACCGACACAGTAAGGAGGGAAGTTGTAGTGCATTAGGAAACGATCAATCGTTTCGCCAGTTAGACTGTCGATACGTTGTGCATCACGTTCGGTACCTAGTGTTGCAGTTACTAACGCTTGCGTTTCACCACGTGTGAATAGTGAGCTACCGTGTGTACGAGGTAGAACGCCAGTCATTACGCTTAGTGCACGGATCATTTCTGGATCACGACCATCAATACGAGGTTCGCCATCAAGAATACGGTTACGTACGATGTTCTTTTCTAAAGAACTCAGTAAATCACCAGCTTCACGCGTGTTTAGTTCTTCGTTTTCTTCTTGAAGTTTAGCGATTGCTGCTGACTTGATGCCACCAACTTTAGCGTAACGTTCAGTTTTTTCTTGGATTTGGTATGCTTCAGCAAGGTCGCCTGATGCTAGTTCTGCGATTTTCGCTTTAAGCTCAGTGTTTACTACTGGTGCAGTCCATTCCCATTTTGGTGTATTAACTTCTGCTGCAAATTCTTTAATTGCTTCAACAACAACTTGCATTTGCTCGTGGCCGTACATTACCGCGCCAAGCATTTGTTCTTCGCTAAGAATTTCAGCTTCAGACTCAACCATAAGTACTGCATTTTCAGTACCTGCAACAACAAGGTCTAGTTGGCTTTCTGCTAACTCAGATGTTGATGGGTTAAGAATGTATTCGTCATTTTGGAAACCGATACGTGCAGCACCAATTGGGCCATTGAACGGCATACCAGAGATACTTAATGCAGCTGAAACACCGATTAATGCAACCAAATCAGGTTGAATTTCAGGGTTAACAGATACAACAGTAGCAACTACTTGTACTTCATTTTTGAAGCCAGCAGGAAATAGTGGACGGATTGGACGGTCGATAAGGCGACAGGTTAAAGTCTCGCCTTCACTTGGACGGCCTTCACGTTTGAAGAAGCCACCAGGGATCTTACCTGCAGCGTAAGTACGTTCTTGGTAGTTCACTGTTAGCGGGAAGAAATCACGACCAGCTTCAGCTTGTTTTTTACCAACAACACTTACTAAAACAGAAGTATCACCGATGCTTGCCATTACAGCTGCTGTTGCTTGACGTGCAATAACACCTGTCTCTAATGTAACTGTATGTTCACCATACTTAAACGATTTTACGATAGGATTCACTCTTTGTCCTTAATCTTTAATGTCTCTTTAATTTCGTCGCTAAGTATACTGCATAAAAAAATTAAAGGGCAATGTAAGTATTGGAAATAGTGAAATAAGTTGAAAAATAATTCTAAGTGGGAACAATTTGAAGGGAAATTTAAAAACAAAAAGGAGCCAATTGGCTCCTTTTTTATAATTTGTTGTCCGTAGACGTCAAATTAATTGTCGATTAACGACGTAGACCTAGACGTGCGATAAGATCTGCATAACGTGCATTCTCAGTACGTTTTAGGTAGTCAAGAAGTTTACGACGGCTAGCAACCATACGTAATAGACCACGACGGCTGTGGTGATCGTGGATGTGCTTCTTGAAGTGACCTTGAAGGTGATTAATTTGTGCAGTTAGTAGTGCAACTTGAACTTCAGTTGAACCAGTGTCGCCTTCTTGGCGTGCGAAATCTGCAACGATAGCTGCTTTAGCTTCAGCGTTTAGTGACATAGTGGAGTCTCCAATATAGATAAATAGCTTATAGCCGACCACTCGTTCAGCTATAAGAAGAACCGCGGAGTATACAGAGGTCAGTGTATTCCTGCAATCATTTTCACTGATCAATGTACAAACGAATATGACGCATAAAAAGTCGTATAAAAAAGGCACTATTACTCACGTAACAATGCCTTTTATCTCACCCATGAGTCATATCTGAATAATGGGTTTATTTTGGTTCGCGAGCCTGTGTTTCGTAATTAACGATACGTTTCGGAGCGACTCTACCTTGGTCATCGATACTACCAACGCCAATGAAAGTACGCTCATCACCAACCGTCATACGCACTAAGCCTGATTCAGGAGTATTAGGTACAACAACGGGTTGACCGTGTAATACAAAATCACCTGTCTCTGTACTCATGTTCGCTTCCGGTAAATGACTTACCGCTGAATCAAGTGGTAGCAATAATGGATCAAGCACATCTTTCGGCTCAACACCGTCTGCATTAGCTTGCTCTACCATCTCTTCCAGCTTTTCAAACGTAATCATTCGATCTGCTGGGTAAGCGCTAACACCGATTCGACGTAGCATACTCACGTGTGCACCGCAGCCCAATAGCTCACCCAAGTCATCAACGATAGTACGGATATAAGTACCCTTACTCACGTGAATCTCTAGATTAACCTCATCATTTTCATAACTTAATAATTTAAGTTCAAAAACGGTAATAGGACGTGCAGGACGATCGATAAAGATGCCTTGACGCGCATACCAGTACAAAGGTTTACCTTCGTGCTTTAATGCCGAAAACATTGACGGTACTTGCTCTGTGTCACCACGGAAAGTATCAAGTGCAATCAATAATTCAGCATCGCTTACGCTAACAGCTCGTGTTTGCACGACTTCACCATCAGAATCTGATGTATCCGTACGTTCACCCAGCTTTGCAGTTACTACGTAACGCTTATCTGAATCAAGTAAGAATTGTGAAAACTTCGTTGCTTCACCAAAGCATAACGGTAGCATACCAGTAGCCAATGGGTCTAAGGCACCAGTGTGACCCGCTTTCGCAGCAAAGAAAATCTTCTTTACACGCTGTAATGCATCGTTTGAGCTTATGCCTGTCGGTTTATCCAACAAGAATACACCGTGTACATCACGGCCGTTCCATCGACGACGACGTCCAGACATGACTAAGACTCTCCTTCAGGAGCGTCTTTTTCATCTGCCGTAGTGCCATAATCATCTTGTAGTTTTTTATCTTTAGCACGTACTTCAGTTACAAGACTTGAAAGACGCATACCTTCAACAAGTGTATTGTCATAAATAAAACGCAGTTCAGGCACAATACGTAACTTCATTGCACTACCGACTAACGAGCGGATATAACCACTTGCTGTTTCTAGTGCTGCAACGCCTTCTTTAATACGTTCTTCATCGTTATCGATATTGAAGAAAGTAACGTAAACTTTTGCATAAGAAAGATCACGAGATAGGTCGATACTTGATACCGTAACCATACCTACACGTGGATCTTTAACTTCACGTTGTAAAATACGCGCAATTTCTTGTTGTAGTTGCTGTGCAACACGACGAGAACGACTGAATTCTTTTGCCATTTTTAAATTCCTCTAAAGGAAAATGGGGACCTAAGGCCCCCATAAAGTTATTTTAATCGAACCGAGCTATTAACCGTTACAGAGTACGTTTAATTTCAACAGTTTCGAATACTTCGATTTGGTCACCAACACGTACGTCATTATAGTTCTTAACGCCGATACCACACTCAATACCCATACGAACGTCTTGTACGTCATCTTTAAAGCGACGTAACGATTCAAGTTCACCTTCGTAGATAACGATGTTTTCACGTAGTACACGGATTGGAGCGCTACGTTTGATAACACCTTCAGTAACCATACAACCAGCAATAGAGCCGATTTTAGGTGATTTGAATACATCACGTACTTGTGCAAGACCAATGATTTCTTGACGGAACTCAGGCGCAAGCAGACCGCTCATCGCTTGTTTAACTTCATCAATCAAGTCATAGATAACGCTGTAGTAACGTAAATCAACACTTTCGTTGCTTACAACTTCACGTGCTTTTGCGTCAGCACGTACGTTGAAACCAAGTACGATAGCGTTAGATGCTGCAGCAAGTGTTACGTCAGTTTCAGTAATACCACCAACACCACGTGTGATGATTGCAACTTTAACTTCGTCAGTTGAAAGTTTAACCAACGAATCACAAAGTGCTTCAAGTGAACCTTGAACATCAGCTTTAAGAACGATATTCAATTCAGAAACTTCACCCGCTTCCATGTTAGCAAACATGTTATCAAGTTTAGATTTCTGTTGACGAGCCAGTTTAACATCACGGAATTTACCTTGACGGTAAAGCGCAACTTCACGAGCTTTCTTATCATCACGTACTACAGTCGCTTCATCACCCGCTTTAGGTACACCAGAAAGACCTAAGATCTCAACTGGAATAGAAGGACCTGCACTTTCGATTGGCTGACCATTTTCATCACGCATTGCACGAACACGGCCATATTCAAGACCACAAAGTACGATATCGCCACGCTTCAGTTGACCTTGTTGTACAAGTACTGTAGCAACAGGACCACGACCTTTATCAAGACGTGATTCGATTACAACACCCGCAGCAGGACCAGTCGCAACGGCTTCTAGTTCTAAGATGTCAGCTTGTAGTAAGATACCTTCAAGTAGCTCATCAATACCCGTGCCTGCTTTAGCAGATACGTGTACAAACATGTTTTCGCCGCCCCAGTCTTCTGGAATTACGTCATGTTGTGCAAGTTCGTTTTTAACACGATCCGGATCAGCACCTTCTTTATCCATTTTGTTCACTGCAATGATCAGTGGAACACCCGCTGCTTTCGCATGGTGGATAGCTTCAACAGTCTGTGGCATAACACCATCATCAGCCGCAACAACAAGTACAACAATATCTGTCGCTTGAGCACCACGAGCACGCATAGACGTAAACGCCGCGTGTCCTGGAGTATCAAGGAAAGAAACCATGCCATTTTCAGTTTCAACGTGGTAAGCACCAATATGCTGAGTAATACCACCGGCTTCACCGTCTGCAACTTTAGCGCGACGAATGTAATCTAGAAGAGATGTTTTACCGTGGTCAACGTGACCCATGATAGTAACAACTGGTGCACGCGTTACTTTAACTTGAACGCCTTCATCTTGTGCTTCAGCTAATACCGCTTCTTCAAGGGCATTTTCTTTAACCAAGATAACTTTATGGCCCATTTCTTCTGCGATAAGTTGTGCAGTTTCTTGGTCAAGTACTTGGTTAATAGTAACCATAGAGCCCTGCTTCATCATGTACTTGATGATTTCAGTTGCTTTGATTGCCATTTTTTGTGCTAGTTCACTAACACTAACCGTTTCACCGATGCGAACATCACGTTCAACTTTAGCAACTGGTTTATTAAAACCTTGTTGCATCGCTTCTGGTGCATTAACTGATTTACCTTGATGACGACTATAACGGTTATCAGGTTTACGACCTTTAGCTTTACGTGCTTTACCTTTACCTTTAGGTGCCGGTTTTGCCGCTTCAACTGGTGCAGCAGGTTTTTTCTTACGAACACCTTTTTGCGCCTGTGCATCAGCATCATCTTCAGCTGCTTGAGCATGAGTTGATGTTGTTACATGGTAATCAGCTGATTTCTCTGTTTTTTCACGTTGAGCTTCTTCTTCAGCCCAACGGCCTGAGTTGTCTTCTGCTAATTTACGTGCTTCTTCAGTTTTTTGTTGAGCTTCCAGCTCAGCTTTACGAGTGGCTTCCTGCTCCTGCTTCTGCTTCAACGCTTCCGCTTCGCGCTTCGCCATATCATCTGCCTCTTTTGATTTAGTATTTTTCTGTTGCGTTTCACGTTTTGCTGTTTCTGCAGCATCACGTTTTACTTTTGCTTCTGCGTCAGCTTTTACTTTTGCTTCAGCATCAGCGATTGCTTTTGCCTCTGCTTGTGCTTTCGCTTCTGCCTGTGCTTTCAGTTCAGCCGCTTCTTGCGCCGCTTTTTCTTCTGCTAATTTCGCTTCATCTTCAGCTGTAGTACGTTTAACGTAAGTACGTTTTTTACGTACTTCTACTGCAACTGATTTTTGCTTACCGCCACCGCTTGCGACGCTAAGCGTGCTTTTGGTTTTGCGCTGTAATGTTAAGCGACTAGGTTCAGCCGTATCACTACCATGTTGCTCACTTAAGTGCACCAGTAGTGTCTGCTTTTCACCTTCCGTTACCGTACTGTCGTTCGCTTTTGCTATGCCAGCATCAGAGAATTGTTGTACTAGGCGATCAACAGTAGTACCGATATCTTCGGCCAATTTTGTAATTGATACATCTGCCATGTAGTTCGATCCCTCTCTTCGCGTTATTATTCGCTATCACTGAACCAACAAATATTACGTGCAGCCATAATTAATTCACCCGCACGTTCATCCGTTAACTCTTCAACTTCACTTAAATCATCGATGCCTTGTTCTGCTAGTTCTTCCAGAGTTGTTACTCCGATACTTGCAAATACGTAAGCAAGGTGCTTTTCTAAGCCTTCAAGCGCTAATAAGTCTGCACTTGGTTCAGCACCTTCTAGTGATTCTTCTGCAGCGAGTGCAGATATCGTTAGTGCATTTTTAGCACGAGAACGTAATTCATCAACTAGATCTTCATCAAAACCCTCGATTTGTAAGAATTCGTTTACAGGAACGTAAGCGATTTCTTCTAATGACGAGAAGCCTTCTCCGATCAGTAGTTCAGCCATATCTTCATCGATATCTAATTTATCAGTGAAGATTGTCATCAGACGATCGTTTTCTTTTTGATGTTTTTCATTCGCGTCAGCAACTGTCATTACATTTAGTTCCCAACCAGTCAGTTGTGATGCTAAACGAACGTTTTGACCGTTACGGCCAATTGCTTGCGCTAGGTTATCTTGTTCAACAGCAATATCCATTGAATGCTGATCTTCATCAACAATAATAGAAGCAACTTCAGCAGGAGCCATTGCGTTGATAACAAACTGAGCAGGGTTATCATCCCAAAGGATAATATCAACACGCTCGCCGTTTAATTCACTTGATACAGCTTGTACACGTGCGCCACGCATACCAACACAAGCACCAACAGGATCGATACGTTTGTCGTTCGATTTAACCGCAATTTTAGCACGAGAGCCTGGATCACGAGCAGCTGCTTTTAGTTCAAGCATCTCTTCGTTGAATTCTGGCACTTCTACGCGGAATAATTCGATTAGCATTTCGTTACAAGCACGGCTAATAAATAACTGTGTGCCACGCGCTTCAGGTTTTACTTCTTTCAGTAAACCTTTAATACGGTCGCCAGTACGGAATGATTCACGTGGTAACATCTCATCACGGAACATTACTGCTTCAGCATTGTTACCTAGATCTAATACGACTGTTTCACGGTTAGCACGTTTTACTAAACCAGTGATTAGCTCACCTTCATGTTTAGCGTATTGCTGAACGATTAAATCACGTTCTGCTTCACGTACTTTTTGAATGATAACTTGTTTAGCTGTTTGCGTTGTTACACGGTCAAACACAACTGAATCAATTGTATCTTCAATGTAACCACCAACCTCGATTGTTTCATCGTCATATTTAGCTGCATCCAGAGTAATTTCTGCGAAAGGATTCTCTAGAGGTTCACCTTTGTCATCAATTACAAGCCAGCGACGAAACGTCTCAAAATTACCAGTTTTACGGTCAATTTCAACACGAACTTCGATTTCGCCTTCATATCTTTTTTTAGTTGCTGTTGCTAGTGCAATTTCCAGTGCTTCGAAAATTTTCTCACGAGGTAGTGCTTTCTCGTTAGAAACTGCATCAACAACTAACAGAATTTCTTTATTCATTCCCGGACGCCTCGTTAGTCAAATTTTGGAACAATATTTGCTTTTTGAATATTTGCGTGCGCAAAGACTTCGTCTTTGCCATCAATTGTCACAGTGATCATCTCACCATCAACACTTTTGATTACGCCTTTAAATTTACGACGACCATTCACAGCCATACGTAATAATGCTTTAATTTCAGAACCACAGTACTCTTGGTAGTGTGACACTTTAAATAATGGACGTTCCATACCAGGTGAAGATACTTCTAAGAAGTACTCTGTACTGATTGGATCTTCAACATCCATGATAGCGCTAACTTGGTGACTTACTTTCGAGCAATCATCAACAAAAATACCGTTTTCATGATCGATATAAACAAGTAATGTTGAGTGTTTACCCGCTCGTGTAAACTCAATACCAATAAGTTCAAAACCTAACATTTCAACTGTTGGTTCTAACAATTCAGTTAGTGTTTGTTCTAAACTCGCCAAAACAACCCCCTAAAAACAAAAAAAGGGCATATGCCCGTAATTTAAAAAATAAAAAGCCCCGACTATAAGGCGGGGCTTCTTACTACTAGACCTTGTATGCCACTTTCGCAGCGCTTATTAAATAAATAATAAGCAAGAAGCCAATAGTATTACGTAAATTACATTTACCAGAGATAAAATTAAATTTAAGTAATGCTATTTGCACACTGTTGACTAGCCTTATCAACAGGTATAAGAAATGGTTGCGGGAGCCGGATTTGAACCAACGACCTTCGGGTTATGAGCCCGACGAGCTACCAAACTGCTCCATCCCGCGACAACAAACTTACTGCGCTGATTATAGGCTATTGCTACTATAATAAGCAAGGCCAAATTCACTTAAATGGTGAAACAGCTTAACTGTAGTAATCAATAGACCTAAATTATTTTTAAATAAAGCGTATATACGAATAAAAATAACCGCTTAGCTCTATCTTTTATTAAAATTTAGGCAAAAAAAAACCTTAGTATCAGCTACTAAGGTTTTTCTTATTTGGTGCCGTGGGCGGGACTTGAACCCGCACGTCCTTTCGGACACCAGCCCCTCAAGCTGGCGTGTCTACCAATTTCACCACCACGGCTTATTCTTTATTGAGGTATGTCGCTATTACTTACTGGTGCTACTGGCACATCACTTGTGATTGCAGGTTTCTCTGCATCTAAAATCACATCAGTGTCAGATTGTGTAGATAAGTTACCTAACGTTAGGCTTAACGCAAAAAACACAATTGCAAGCACAGCTGTTGCGCGAGTTAAAAAGTTACCTGAACCGCTAGCACCAAATACTGTATTTGAGCCACCTGAACCAAAGCTAGCACCCATATCAGCGCCTTTGCCCTGCTGCATTAGAACGAATCCAATGATTGCAAGTGCAACAATTAAGTAAATAACAATAATAACTTCGTACATTTTAATACCTAAATCTCAAAAGGTTTAATATAGCTTTATCGAACATCCTTACCCTAGGTAAGGGACACTTAAATCATATATAGTCACTTTCAACTAAATAATGTTAAGTGGTAAAGCGGAGGAGATATTATCTAACCTCCACCTTAGTTGCAAGCTGATTATTAAAAAAACAATGAATAAAAGGCTTTAGCGCAAAACAACACCAGTTGCCGTATACTAATACACCTTAAACGCCCCTGTTACGCGAGTTTAAAACGTGGCTTTTACGGCATCTGCAATTTTATTGGCAAGTGCTAATACATGCGTTTCATCTTCACCTTCGACCATCACACGGATAAGTGGCTCAGTACCTGATTTTCGTAACAGTACACGACCACGATCAGCAAGTTCTTGTTCAACATCTGCTACCGACTGTTGTACTGACTCCGCTAATAGTGGATCTGAGTCACCACTAAAACGAACATTCACTAATACTTGTGGGAATTTACTCATACCAGAGCGTAATTCTTTCAGCGTTAGTCCACTATTAACCTGTGCAGCTAATACTAATAGGCTTGATACAATACCGTCACCTGTAGTAGTGTGATCCAGAGAAATAATATGGCCTGAATTTTCACCACCTATACGCCAACCTTTTTCAAGCATCATTTCAACCACATAGCGATCGCCAACCGCACTACGTGCAAATGGAATACCCAGAGACTTAAGCGCTAGCTCTAAGCCCATATTCGCCATTAATGTACCAACGACACCGCCTTTTAATACGCCGTTACGTAGTGCATCACGTGCGATAATGTAAAGAACTTCATCACCATCAATCACATAACCAGTATGATCAACCATCATCAGACGATCGCCATCACCATCATAAGCGACACCTAAATCAGCTTTTTCAGCAAGTACACGTGCAGCTAATGCTTCAGGCGCCGTTGCCCCACAACCATCATTAATGTTCAAACCATTTGGCTCGACACCGATTGTAATGATCTCTGCGCCTAACTCTCTAAATACGCTTGGTGCAATATGGTAAGTTGCACCATGGGCACAATCCAACACAATTTTCAGTCCCTTTAAACTTGCGCGAGGCGGGAATGTACCTTTACAATATTCAATATAACGACCAGCTGCGTCATCAATACGTACTGCTTTACCTAATTCAGCTGATTCAACGCAGGTTAATTCTTTGTCTAATTGCGCTTCAATCGCTAGTTCAACATCATCCGGTAGCTTAGTACCGCTTGCAGAGAAGAACTTAATACCGTTATCGTGGTATGGATTGTGTGATGCGCTGATCACAATACCCGCTTCAGCACGGAATGTACGCGTTAAATAAGCAACCGCCGGCGTCGGCATTGGTCCCATAAACGCAACGTCAAGCCCTGCAGCAGATAAACCAGCCTCTAAAGCACATTCCAACATATAACCAGAAATACGGGTATCTTTACCGATTAGGACTTTTCTTGTCCCTTGCTTTGCAAGTACCTTACCTGCAGCCCAGCCCAATTTAAGTGCAAACTCAGGTGTGATTGGTGCTACACCTACAAGACCACGAATACCATCGGTACCAAAATACTTTCTTGACATACTTAACCCCTAATATTTTTTATTTTTGGTCCAGCTATACACTTAACCATATTCTATTTTAAAAATGAAAAGCTATATGCTGTATATAGCGTTCGTTATTTTATTAGCGCACACGATGTTTTTTGAGCTGAGCGACAATCGCTAAAGTATCAGCAGTCTCTCGTACATCATGCACACGAAATATATGTGCGCCATCTGTAGCGGCACTGTTTGCACATGCAAGACTGCCAGCTAAACGCTGAGACTCATCATATTGCAATAAATTACCTATCATCGACTTTCGTGAAACACCAATCAAAATAGGTAAATCAAATTGATGAAATAGCGGTGTATCAGCGAGTAATTGATAATTCTGCTCTAGCGTTTTACCAAAACCAAAGCCAGGGTCGAGAATAATATTTTCACGCTTAATGCCTGCATTAATACAGTCACCGATTCGCTGTTGTAAAAACGCGATCACTTCTGCCGTTACATCTTGATAAGATGGTGCATCTTGCATGGTACTTGGTTGCCCCTGCATATGCATAAGACAAACTGGCACAGCAAGTTCTGCCGCAGCTTGTAGTGCACCTTCTTGCTGCAGCGCTCTCACATCATTAATAATATGCGCACCCGCAGCAATGGCTTCACGCATCACTTCTGCCTTACTGGTATCGATAGAAATGACCACATCTAGATTTGTTGATATGTGTCTAATAATAGGAATAACACGGGCAAGCTCTTCTTCTAAACTAACAGCAGTGGCACCAGGCCGCGTAGATTCACCGCCAATATCAATGATCTTAGCGCCATCGGCGACCATTTGTTGTGCTTGTTTAAAGGCAGCATCTAAAGTGTGATACTGACCGCCATCAGAAAATGAGTCTGGTGTGACATTTAAAATGCCCATGACTACTGGTTGACTTAGATCGAGTATTTTAACACGACTGCTATTGGTCACTAAGTTTAACTGCATTATCGTTCTATCCCTAAAAAAAAACCCCGAGTTACGCTCGAGGTTTATTCTATCATGAATTAATAGCTATAAAGTAATACTGAGTAAGCAAGGCTTATTCTGTATCTTTTTTATCGCTATCTTCTTCATTATCTATTTTACTTTCTTTTTTAGCATCTTTAGTACTGTCGCTATCAATAGTACCGTAGCTTTCGCCCCAGTCCGCTGGAGCGCGAACTTCAACACGTGCCATTAGATCATCAATTTGCTTGGCATCAATAGTTTCATACTTCATCAATGCATCTTTCATTGAATGAAGAATATCCATATTGTCCGTTAACAGCTGATGCGAACGTTTATAGTTACTTTCGACCAAATAACGAATTTCATCATCAATCAGTTTAGCGGTCTCATCTGACATACTCGCAGCTTGTGTACCACCACCACCAAGGAAGATTTCACCTTGCTCATCAGCAAACTTCATCGGACCTAATTTTTCAGATAGACCCCATTGCGTTACCATTTTACGAGAAATATCTGTAGCACGTTCAATATCATTTGACGCGCCCGTTGATACACTGTCTTTACCAAAGATGATTTCTTCAGCAATACGGCCACCGTAAAGGCTTGAGATCATGCTTTCTAAATGACGTTTTGAATGACTAACACGATCTTGCTCAGGTAAGTACATAGTTACACCCAGTGCGCGACCACGTGGAATGATACTTACTTTATAAACTGGATCATGATCCGGTACTAAGCGACCAACGATTGCGTGACCAGCTTCATGGTACGCTGTCATCGTTTTCTCTTCTTCGCTCATGAGCATGCTCTTACGTTCAGCACCCATTAAGATCTTATCTTTAGCTTTTTCAAACTCAGCCATTGATACTGTACGTTTATTACTACGAGCTGCAAATAGTGCTGCTTCGTTAACAAGGTTAGCAAGTTCAGCACCTGAGAAACCTGGGGTACCACGTGCAATAAGTACAGTTTCAACATCATCACTAATTGGCACTTTACGCATATGCACTTTTAAGATCTGTTCACGACCACGGATATCAGGAAGACCAACCGTTACCTGACGATCAAAACGGCCTGGACGTAATAGCGCAGGATCAAGTACGTCTGGACGGTTCGTCGCAGCAATAACAATGATACCTTCATTACCTTCAAAGCCATCCATTTCAACTAGCATTTGGTTAAGCGTTTGCTCACGTTCATCGTGACCGCCACCCATGCCAGAGCCACGTTTACGACCTACAGCATCGATTTCATCAATAAAGATGATACAAGGTGATGATTTTTTCGCTTGTTCAAACATGTCACGCACACGAGATGCACCCACACCCACAAACATTTCAACGAAATCAGAACCTGAAATAGTGAAAAATGGTACTTTTGCTTCGCCAGCAATAGCTTTAGCAAGTAATGTTTTACCTGTACCAGGTGAACCAACTAATAAGATACCGGTTGGGATTTTACCACCCAGTTTCTGGAAGCGGCTTGGATCTTTTAAGTAATCAACCAATTCAGCAACTTCTTCTTTTGCTTCATCACAACCTGCAACATCAGCAAACGTCGTTTTGATTTGGTCTTCACTCATTAAGCGTGCTTTACTTTTACCAAATGACATAGCGCCTTTACCGCCGCCACCTTGCATTTGACGCATGAAGAATACCCAAACACCGATCAATAATAGCATTGGGAACCAAGAGATGAAGATAGAAGTCAATAAACTTGCTTCTTCTTCAGGCTCACCAAATACTTTAACGTTATTGTTTAGCAGATCATTTAATAGCTGTGGATCTTCCGCTGGTAAGAAAGTAACGAATTTCTGTCCACCTTGGCTAACACCACGGATAGTACGTCCGTTGATCTTAACTTCGTTAACTTGTTTATTTCTAACTTGTTGTACAAATGAACTGTAATCTAACTGATTACTTGAACTCTCATTTGGTCCGAAACTCTGAAATACTGACATTAATACGACTGCAATAACCAGCCATAAAATCAGATTTTTTGCCATATCACTCAAAATCTAGCCTCTCCGGGTCTTAAGTTCCCTGAAAAAAAACAGTTGATATACTCAATATATTCTAAATATAGACAGTTTAACAACAACTTACATTTTAAATTTCAATCCTGTGGTCCTTACAATTAAAATGCAAGGCTGCAGAACCCTTTAGATATTCTCTACTGTCTACTCAAATATATCAAGACTTGGCTATTTATTAACATAATTAAATGTTAATTGATGACAAATCTTGATTTAATTCTTCAATAGCAGCAGTGATATTACTTTTGTCACAGGTCACAATAATTTAGCCTTTATAACCTGTCGCAACAATGAAAACTTCGCGTGAACGAGCACGTGATGAATCCGGCTTTCTGGTTTTAACTACAGTAAACATACTACGTACATCTTTCATGAATTGCTCAAAACCTTCACCTTGGAATACTTTGACCGCAAAACTGCCATTTGGTTTAAGCACTTCACGACACATTTCGAGAGCAAGTTCAACCAAGTACATTGAAGCGGGCTGATCGACACCGATATTGCCACTCATATTTGGTGCCATATCAGAAATCACTACGTCAATCTGACCATCACCGACTTTAGCCAGTAATGCTGATAATACTTTTTCATCTCGGAAATCACCTTGCAAGAAATCGACTCCAGCAATTGGATCCATAGCTAAAATATCACAAGCAATAACACGACCTCTATCACCTAATTGTTTAACCGCATATTGTGACCAACCACCAGGAGCTGCACCAAGGTCAACAATATTCATACCCGGTTTTAATAATTTATCTTTTGCTTGAATTTCTTCAAGTTTAAAAGTCGCACGTGAACGCAACCCTTGCTTCTTCGCATCTTTCACATATTTATCGTTGTGATGCTCTTGCAGCCAATTCTTTGAACTGCCCTTTTGGGTACTTTTTTTCTTCGGTGTCGGGGTCATCTGAAAGCCTGTTAATAATATTTTTTTAAACCATTACCATAATGGCATGGTATTAAGATGAAGATGAAGCTAAAATTACTCTTTTTCAACCCTAAGTAATAAGAAATTTAAAATATGGCATTAAGCAACAAACAAAAGCAACACCTAAAAGGTTTAGCACATTCATTAAAACCTGTCATCTTACTAGGCCAACACGGCTTAACAGAAGGTGTAATGGCTGAAATTGAAGTAGCGCTAGCACATCATGAATTAATCAAAATTAAAGTTGCGTCAGAAGACCGTGACCAAAAAGCATTAGTAATGGATACCATTGTAAAAGAAGCTAACGCAGAAAAAGTACAAAGTATTGGCCACACACTGGTCATTTATCGTACAAGTGATGAAAAGAAAATCATACTGCCAAAAAAATAATAGCTTTATGAGTATCCAGCTGGGCAAGGAATCCCAGCTCGACTATACCCAGTGTTAAAACTGGGTCACAGTACACCATAATTCGTGTCTGTATTTTCATGCAGTGTGTCGATAGTTAGATATATTCTACCGATACAATTTCAAATTCAATCGCGCCGCCCGGTGTCGTCACAACCGCAACATCATCGACACTTTTGCCTACTAAACCACGCGCAATTGGTGAATTAATTGAAATGCGGTTTTGTTTAATATTCGCTTCATCATCACCCACTAGGTTGTAAGTGATCTCCTCTTCCGTTTCAGTGTTATAAATTGTCACTGTGCAACCAAAAATAACACGACCATTGTTTGCCATTTTTGTTACATCAATAATTTGGCAATTTGATAACTTGCCTTCAATATCTTGAATACGGCCTTCACAAAACCCTTGCTCTTCACGTGCCGCATGGTATTCCGCATTTTCTTTTAAATCGCCGTGCTCACGCGCTTCAGCAATTGAATTCACAATTTCAGGACGGCGAACAGTTTTAAGACGTTCGAGCTCTTCACGTAAATTATCTGCACCACGTGCAGTCATTGGGATAATATTACTCATAATACTTTTATAACCTTTTAATCAATTCATTATCATGACATTACTGAATTTTACAGCGCCGACAATGTTTACAATCATAATGCCCCTATTGTAATACGAATATGACGATACTTCACCTTATTCAAACCATTAAACACATTAAATCTGATTATTGAGACCTTTGATTGCTCATTAATAACCAGCTTTAAAATTCGACTTAACGCGCTATTTTACGTACATTTCAGCCAACACAAGTGAAGTCATGATCGTAACAACTAAAACTAAACTTTTGCATACAAATTAAAATGCTCAACAACAAAAATATCATGAATCACAACAGCCAGCACGGATAAAAAGATTAAGACTTACACTAATCAGCACTTCAACACCATCGAGAGCCCAAAGTACCAAAAGTTACACTTTTCTCATAAATAGCTAGCCAAACGAATAAAATGTGTGCATAATGTACTCAATCCATTAACACCAAGGACATTATCATGAAAGAATTTATAGCCGTCTTTACTGTTTTAACTACTTTAGCAATCACAAGTGGTGCTTTACCATCAATCGCTAGCCTATAGTTTAAAATACCAAAAACAGCATGGAAAAGTTTATTGTTTTATAACGCTTGATTATAAATAGACAAAAACTTCTCTATGCTGTTTTTTTATGCCTACATATAACCCTCTTTTACCCACTTCCCTCTCAATTTCATCTGAAAGATAATATTCAGAATCGCATCATTAATAATTCAAATTTTATTTATATTAGCAACTTTATTTGTTAGAACTTCGATATAGCTAAAAGAAATCGTTTTCTCTATCCGTATACTCTGCTCTTCTTAATTATGGACAAATATATAGAAAGGATTAATAAGTTTACTGATGATGAACATGGATATGATTTATTTACTCGATTTAGCGGGTACCGCCGTTTTTGCAATATCAGGCGTACAAGTTGCTGGGCAGATGCGCATGGACCCATTTGGCGCTACAGTATTGGCTGCCGTAACCGCGATTGGAGGAGGCACAATACGTGATGCTATTTTAGATGTAGGCCCTGCATTCTGGGTGCACGACCCCGTTTACCTCACCGTTATTATTCTGACGTCTATGTTAACCATTTTGTTTGCTAACCGTAATCATCGCATGCCGCCAATATTATTACCCCTTGCGGATGCAGCAGGCTTAGCCTTATTCACCGTACTGGGTACGCAGAAAGCCTTAGCTTATGGCGCGCCGGGGATGACCGCGGTAGTTATGGGCGTGATCACCGGTGTTGCAGGGGGTATTATTAGAGACTTGTTAGCCAGTCGCGTGCCGATGGTATTACAAAAAGATATTTATGCGACGGCATCTGTCTTGGGTGGCCTGGTTTATACCGGCGCACTACTCATTGGCATAACTGAAGGTTTAGCGATGTTACTTGCTATGACAGGGGTATTTACACTTCGAATGGCCGCAGTACATTGGCATTTAAGATTACCTATCTTTGTTTTAAAACACCACCGCTCGTAAATTACATTCGCTAGCAGCCTAAAACTAAAAAGCCCGTTATGACAATCATCATAACGGGCTTAAATAATTTATCAGCAGTTAGCCAAGTGTAATACGTGCAAACTTACGTTTACCGACTTGGTATACGGCTGTACCCGCAGTCGGCACAAGACGTGTATCTTCTACTTTTTCGCCATCAATCTTAACAGCACCCTGCTTGATCATACGCATCGCTTCCGATGTCCCTGATACTAAGCCAGCACCTTTTAATAAGTTAGCAATTGCGATTGCATCACTTACTGCAAAATCAAACTCTGGCATTTCATCTGGGATCGCATTTTTTGAAAAACGCTGCGTGAAGTCATTATGTGCGCTTTCTGCTGCCGCTTCATCGTGAAAACGGGCAATGATTTCTTTTGCTAATGAAATTTTAACATCACGTGGATTAACAGCATCTGCCGCGATATCAGCTTTGAACTTTTCAATTTCAGCTAATGGACGGAATGATAATAATTCGAAGTAGTTCCACATCAACTCATCAGTGATCGACATGATCTTACCGAACATCTCATTCGGTGCATCTGTTACACCAATATAGTTGTTCGCTGATTTAGACATTTTTTTCACGCCATCAAGACCAACAAGCAGTGGCATCATGATGACCGTTTGTGGCTTTTGACCTTCTGCTTTTTGTAATTCACGACCCATTAATAGGTTGAATTTTTGATCTGTACCGCCAAGCTCAACATCCGATTGCAGCGCAACTGAATCATAACCTTGTAATAATGGGTACATAAATTCGTGGATCGCGATACCTTGATTTGACGCATAGCGTTTTTTGAAGTCATCACGCTCTAGCATACGTGCAACTGTTTGTTGCGACGCCAAACGGATCATGCCCGCAGCACCTAATTCGTTTAACCACGTAGAGTTAAATTCAATGCGTGTTTTTGATTCATCTAAAATTTTGAATACTTGATCTGTATACGTTTTCGCATTAACAAGTACATCTTCACGTGTTAGTGGTGGACGTGTCGAGTTTTTACCTGACGGGTCTCCCACGGTTGCAGTGAAGTCACCAATCAAGAAGATAACTTCATGACCAAGATCTTGAAATTGACGTAACTTGTTTAAGATAACAGTATGGCCTAAATGTAGATCAGCACCTGTTGGATCAGCACCTAATTTAATTCTTAGCGGACGACCTTCTTTCAGTTTTGCTACTAATTCTTCTTCAACTAGGATTTCTTCTGTACCACGTTTGATTTCACGTAACGCATCATTGATTTGCGTCATAATATTAAGCTCCACACTTATTACCTAAATATAATAACTCTATACTACTGGATAGCATCACAATTGAAAACCATTGCACTGAGGCAATACCATTAATTTGGTGATAATTTTTTTGCACAGACCTTAGTATTTGTTAGAATATGTACCTTCTTTTTAAATTGCCACAAGGTTGTGCTTTCTTATGTCATTCGGTAACCGTTTTAAGCAATTACCAAAACAGCACCGAACCTTCATTCTGATTATCTTTGGTTTGATCATTACACTGCTGTTACTCCCAGTCTCCACCAGCGCTCCACTATCATCAGATGCAGACTCTTTTTATATATACCAAGTTGGTGATCGTTACAGTTTAAAATTACCTCGCATCACCTCGGCAGAAAATAAACCGGTTAAATCACGATTAACCAGTGAGGAAATTATTGTTCGCGCGGGTGATAACCTATCGTTAATTGGTCAACGTAGCCATTTATCGACAAAAACCATCTATGAAATAGACAAATTGTCATCGGCTAAACGCTTACGCAGTATCTATCCAGGACAAAAACTAACCATCACAACGAATAACGATGGCCAATTTGTTGAGCTTATTTACCCTTACAGCGCCACCGAATCGTTACACATTAATAAAACAGCTGATGGTTACACAACTAACACCCTTAAAAATAAAATAGAGGTAAGAGAAACATTCACGCGTGCAGTGATCACCAGTAACTTCTGGAATGCAGGAGTTAAAGGTAAGATGCCTGCAAAACAAATCATGAACTTAGCCACAATATTTGGTTGGGATATCGATTTCGCCCTCGATATTCGAGCGGGCGACAGTTTTGCCGTGATTTATGAAGAACAATATATTGATGGTGATTTTGTTTCTACAGGTAATATCCTTGCCGCAGAGTTCATCAACCAAGGAGATAAATTTCAAGCGGTACGCCATAAAGATGGCAGCTACTATACCCCGTCAGGACGCTCTATGCGTAAAGCCTTCTTGCGCGCTCCGGTAAACTTTAAATATATCAGTTCTAGTTTTAACCGTAATCGCCGTCATCCAGTAACAGGCAGAGTACGTGCGCATAATGGTATTGATTACGCAGCTAGAACAGGTACCCCGATTGTATCTGCGGGTGACGGTAAAGTTATCGCATCTGCTTATAACCGCTTTAACGGTAATTACGTCTTTATTAAACATAACGCTAATATTGTCACTAAATATCTGCACATGAATAAGCGCAGTGTCAAACAAGGACAGCGGGTTAAACAGAATCAAAAAATTGGCACGGTTGGTGCGACGGGTCGCGTAACGGGCCCCCATTTACATTATGAATTCTTAGTCAATGGTAAGCACAAAAATCCAAAAACAGTGTCACTACCAAAAGCAGAGTCATTACGCGGTAGTGAAAAGGCCAAGTTTGTTTCCGAAGCGAAAGGCATCATAGAGCAATTGGAAAATAATGCGAAATTATACAGTTTAATCGCACGATAAAGATGAACGGCTGATTTAAGGAGCGACAATGCCAAACAAACGTGAGTTATATATCGGACTGATGTCTGGAACCAGTATTGATGGTATTGATGCTGCCTTAGTCGCATTTGAGCATGGCAAGTGCCAACTTATTACCCAGCACTTACAAGCTATGCCTGCGAAGTTAACGGCTCAACTGCATCAATTGTGTCGTCCTAACGACAATGAAATAAGCACACTTGCCACCATCGAGCAACCGCTTGCAGAAACCTTTGCGCTTGCTTGTGAGCAATTGCTGGCTAAAACACAGTATACAGCCAAAGACATCACAGCTATTGGTTCTCATGGTCAAACGGTACGTCACCACCCCGAGCATGGCTTCACCTTACAAATCGGTGATGCTAATGTTCTTGCTGCCTTGACCAATATTGATACCGTCGCTGACTTTAGACGCAAAGATATGGCCCTTGGTGGTCAAGGTGCGCCCTTAGTCCCTGCTTTCCATCAGGCTGTATTTCAACACCAGAGTATCAATCGCGCCATTATTAATGTTGGCGGTTTAGCCAATATTACCTATTTACCTAGTTTGCAGCAGAATAAATCCATTATTGGCTATGATACTGGTCCGGGGAATACCCTACTCGACGCCTGGTTTACTGCTAAAAATAACAGCCTAAAAAGCTACGATGAAGATGGCCAATGGGCAAAATCAGGGGTTGTTATTGAGTCTTTACTAACTTCATTGCTAAAGCATGAATTTTTTGCGCTAATCCCCCCCAAAAGTACGGGTCGAGAATTATTTAATTTAGCTTGGCTACAAGGCTATTTAGACATTTTAGCGGTCCCTTATTCAAATGCTGATGTCCAACGAACATTAACTCGCTTTACTGCAGTCTCGGTTGCGAATGAAGTCAATAAATTAATGCTTAGCAATAATGATGGGGATATAAATGGTGAGGTGTATATTTGTGGTGGTGGTGCGGCCAACCCATTATTAATGGCCGACTTGGCACTATTATTACCAGTTACACCAGTAATGACGACCACAGAGATAGGTATTGACCCCGATTGGGTTGAAGCAATTGCGTTTGCTTGGTTAGCAAAACAACATATTCATAAACAACCAGGTAATTTGCCCGCTGTAACTGGCGCAAGCCGTTTGGCTATTTTAGGTGCTTTTTATCCAGCTGGTTAATACCATGATATAACCATACTCACGAACATAAAAATCAGATAAAAAAATAGAGCCAAATGGCTCTATTTTTATTCGATTCTTATTTATATCGACAATTAAGCTTGCGTATCAATTGTTGGAGTTGGTGTTGCTACCGCTTTTGAGATCATCACCATTGCAGGTCGGATTAGACGACCATTTAGTTCATAACCTTTTTGCATCACAGTAATCACTGTATTTGGTTCAACATCAGCACTTTCAATCATGCTCATTGCCTGATGTAACTCAGGGTTGAATTTTTCACCTTCAGGGTTAACAGATTTAACCCCAAATTTTTCTAATGCAGATTCCAGTGATTTAGCTGTTAGCTCAATACCTTCAATCAATGGTAGTAATGCTTCATTTGCTTTATCAACATGTAACAAACCACGTTCCATGTTATCAATAACAGGCAGTAATTCATTAGCAAACTTTTCTAGCGCGAATTTTTTTGCTTTATCAACATCAATCGCAGCACGGCGACGAATGTTATCAGCATCAGCTTTCGCACGTAATGCAGTATCTTTAAATTCAGCTGCTGATGCAGTTGCTTTCGCTAGTTCAGCTTCTAATGCAGCGATGCGTGCTACAGACTCATCAACTTCCACAGTCGCTTCTTCAACTGTAACATCTTCAACTGTAACATCTTCAACTACAGGCTGTGCTTCAGTTTCTGTTACTAATTGCTCTTCAACTTTATTTTCAGCCTGTACTTTTTGCTTTTCGCTGCTCATTACTTTCTCCGACATTCGATTCAGCATACTCTATAATTAGTACGCTATATTACAATTAATGGTTTATACCGAAATATAATGGGGATCCTAACACGAGATTCAAGTCAAATTCATCCCTAGTTACACCCTACAGTAAAAATAGTTCTAAATAACACACTATAAATTATTAATTAAGCGACATTTAGATCGCGTTTATACTTTGAATCTTGAAGTGGCTTAAGTATATACTGACCTCATACTTACTTAGTGGAATCAAGGCAATGAAGAGAGAATTCAAAACCATCGGGTTAATCGGAAAACCCAAACACCCAGAAACAACCAAAACCCTTATTGCCCTACACAATTTTTTAACCGAACACCAATACAAGGTTATTGTTGACAGTCGTGTATCTCAAGACCTATGCATGGATAATATCGCATCACGGCCACTGATGGACCTAGGTGAAGAAGCGGATCTTGCCATTGTGGTGGGTGGTGACGGCAACATGCTTGGTGCTGGTCGCGTATTATCCCGTTTTGATATTGCCGTTATCGGGGTTAACCGGGGTAATTTAGGTTTCCTTACCGATCTTGATCCAGAAGCTTTTGATGACCATTTATTGGGCGTACTTAAAGGCGAGTACATCTCGGAAAAGCGTATTTTATTAAACACATCTATTTATCGCTACGGGATGTTAAAAGCCACCAACTTGGCCTTTAATGAAACTATCTTACACCCAGGTAAGATCCCCGCGATGATTGAATTTGAAGTCTACATTGATGATAGCTTTATGCTGAGCCAACGTGCCGATGGCCTATTAGTCTCAACACCTACAGGTTCAACAGCTTATTCGTTATCTGCCGGTGGTCCAATCCTATCTCCAAGTCTAGAAGCAATCACCTTAATGGCGATGTTCCCTCATACACTGTCAAGCCGCCCTATTGTCATCAACGCCAATAGCACGATTAAATTAGTTGTTTCGCCAAATAATGAAGAAAATATGATGGTCAGTTGTGATGGCCACGTCCACATTGGCGTGCTTCCTGGTGATGAAATTATCATCAAACGAGATAAAAACCATCTCAATTTGATCCATCCGAAAAGCTATGATTACTTTAATGTTTTACGTGAAAAATTAGGCTGGGGAAGCAAATTATTTTAGTCTGAACGCAGCGCTATAAAGGCTTAGCCCATGTTAAGCCTATCCTTTCACTTCTCTGTATCTTGATCACAAATTGAAAATAAACCCCTCAACTATAAGCAAAGTATTTACACTTATGGGTCAGTGTATATATACTGTATATAAAACCAGCCTGATAAAATAAACAGGGTACAGTATGCTAACGCAACTCACTATTCATAATTTTGCTATCGTTAAATTTTTAGAACTTGAACTAAAGTCAGGCATGACAACCGTAACTGGTGAAACAGGTGCAGGCAAATCCATAGCCATTGATGCGCTTGGTCTTGCTTTAGGTTCTCGTGCCGATGCCAGTACAGTTAGGCCCGGCGAGAAAAAAGCTGAAATCAGCGCCATTTTTACCGTAGAAGCAAGTTCCCTCGCCTACAAATGGCTAGCCGAGCACGAATTAAATAATGAAGATGAATGTATCCTGCGCCGTGTTATCACTGCAGAAGGCCGATCTAAAGGCTATATCAATGGTGTCCCCGTCCCATTACAACAACTAAAAGCACTGTCTCAATATTTGGTTCAGGTACATGGACAACATGCACATCAAACTTTATTAAAACCAGAAATCCAATTAGCGATCCTCGATGGTTATGCCAGCCATACAAAATTACAGACGAGCGTCCGTGATAGTTACCGAGATTGGCATAATTTAGCGGATGAAGAAAAGAAACTAATACAAAACCAGCAACAACGGGCAGCCAGACAACAGCTATTACAATATCAAGTATCAGAGCTTGACGAGTTTGCCTTAGCCGATGGTGAATATAGCCAGATTGAAGCTGAACATAAACTTTTAGCCAACAGCACTGAATTAGTCCAAGAGTGTATGACGAGTTTAGACACACTGTATGAGAATGAAGACAATACCATCTGCAGCATGTTGCAAATAGTAACTCAGCGTTTAGAAAACTTGCTAGACATGGACCCAAAATTAAAGTCAATCACAGATACCTTGCAAGAAGCTGTTGTACTAGCCGAAGAAGCCGGTAATGAACTTCGCAGTTACACAGATAATCTTGACCGCGACCCTGAACAATTTGAATACCTTGATGAACGTTTAGGTAAGGCCTTAGAGCTCGCACGTAAACACCAAGTACCCGCAGATCAGCTCGCGACACATCACCAAATGCTAAAATCTGAATTAGACAATATTGCCGGTGACGATGAACGAATTGAGAGTATCAAGCTAGAGCTACAAGAATCTGAAGCTAAGTATCATCAACAAGCAACAAAACTATCATCAAGTCGTCAAAAATACGCAAAGCAGTTAAACAAACTGATCACGGCAAGCATGCATGAACTGAGTATGGAAAATGGTTGTTTTGAAATAACCCTTGAAAGCAGTGAACATAAAACACCAAATCCACAAGGTTTGGATAATATTAATTTCTTAGTTTCAACGAACCCAGGGCAACCATTACAAGCACTAGGTAAAGTGGCATCAGGTGGTGAGTTATCACGTATAAGCTTAGCAATCCAAGTAATCACAGCGCAGAAAATATCAACACCAACGTTAATCTTTGATGAAGTAGATGTGGGAATCTCAGGGCAAACCGCCTCTATTGTTGGCAATCTATTACGCCAATTAGGCAATAAAACCCAAGTTATGTGCGTGACTCATTTACCGCAAGTCGCCTCCAAAGGTCATCAACAAATGTTTGTGAGTAAAACCACCGATGGTAAAACTACCGAAACCTGCATGAAGCCCTTAAGCCAAGAAAAACGTATTGAAGAGTTAGCGCGTTTACTTGGAGGAGACAAGATCACCACATCGACGTTAAGTAATGCTGCAGAAATGTTAGTTTAACCCCTCACAGTAAAGACAATGCGGGAACTAATTCCTGCTTTTGTCTTCTAATTAGCTTACCTCTAAGTAAACCGACTAAATACATCGATTTACTTCACTCGCCAGCCGAGTTACTATTTACCTATCTATATGGACTTAATTAGCAAAATACTTATGCGCTTAAAACACTTACTCATTGCAGGCTTGGCCATCTTCAGTTTATCGGGCTGTTCAATTCTTGAAAAACTAGTTTATAAAATTGATATTCCACAAGGTAATTATGTCGAAGATGATCAAGTAGACAAATTACGTGTTGATATGACGAAAGAACAAGTTACTTTTGTACTTGGTAGTCCAATGTTGGTTGATTCATTTGACCGTGATGTGTGGAATTACTTATATCGCTTCAAAACAGGACGTGGCGAAGTAACAAGTAAGCAACTGGTATTAACCTTTGAAAGTGAGAAGCTGAAAACAGTGGTTGGTGATTATCCGCTAAACCCTAATTTTTCAACGCCACTTGATCAATAGATTAAGAACAAACAATTATTGATAATAAAAATCACAACCTAAATTGAGTTGTGATTTTTATTATTCTCTATCTTATTTTTTGGCCTGTTTTTTCGTGAATCCGCCCATCTTCTTTGGCTTTTTCAGCACGGCGTTTACGCATTTCTTTAGGATCGGCAGTTAACGGCCTATATATCTCAACACGTTCACCATCTTGAACCACAGTATCCAGTTTGATTAAGCGACTATAGATACCTAATTTATTTTTATTTAGCTCAATCTCAGGATATTTGACTAATATACCTGACGCTTCAATCGCTTGCTGAGCTGTCGCACCTTGATCTAAACTTACCGTAAAGGTAATTTGTTCTTTCGGTAATGCATAAATAACGTCTACATTAATTTTGGTCGACACCATAAACCTCTTTTGCACGCTCTGTAAAAGATTGCACCATATTATTCACTAAGTCAGAAAAAATACGCCCAAACGCTACTTCCACTAATTTACTGCTAAATACAAAATCTAAATCCAGAGTTACTTTACATGCAGTTTCATCTAACGCTTTAAACGTCCAACCACCTGTAAGTTTTTTAAACGGCCCATCAACGAGATCCATTTTTACTTCTTGCCCAGGTATTAGCGTATTCTTAGTGGTAAATGTTTTGCTAATACCGGCTCTGGCAACATCAACTGCTGCTGTCATTTGATTATCATGTTCATCTAAAATGCGTGTACCAGTACAACCTGGTAAAAAATCTGGGTATGCATTAACATCGTTTACTAAATTAAACATTTGGTCAGCGCTATACATTAACAGTGCGCTGCGCGTTATCCGTGGCATACGTGTCCCTATATTGAAAACAACAATCAAAAAATTAAATCGCTTACTAATGGCTCAATCTCTCTCTGCCAGTAGTAATAAGTAGCCAACTTTAGCATTTTTCTGCATAAAATTCATTTGTTATTCCGTGCAAAGTAAGACTAGTACTAGGATAAAATTCGATTTTGTTATAAGATTTATAACATTAAATTCCGTCAATGATGGGTGCATAAAGATAAATTATGGCTAAGAAAAAACCAAAAAAAAGCGAAAACACCATCGCGAGAAATAAAACGGCTAGTTTCGAATATAAAATCGAAGATCGCTTGGAAGCAGGATTAGAACTCCAAGGTTGGGAAGTTAAATCATTACGCGCCGGTAAAGTAAACATTACCGAAAGTTATGTGTTTATTAAAAACGGTGAAGCATTTATGTCTGGAGCGCAGATCATGCCACTCGACGCCGCGTCGACACACGTAGTTTGCAACCCGACACGTATTCGTAAGTTATTATTAAACAAGCGTGAATTAGAAGTACTAGCAAGTAAAGTAGACCGTCAGGGTTATACTATTGTTGCAACGTCAATGTACTGGAAGCAAGCTTGGGTCAAAATCAACATAGGTCTTGCGAAAGGTAAGAAAGAGCACGATAAACGTTCAGATGTGAAAGATCGTGAATGGAAAATAGACAAAGAACGAATGATGAAGCACAAAGTTCGTTAATGTGTTGCAATTCTACACTATTGGCGTAGAATTTTAGTTCTGGGGTCGATTTAGGATTCGACGAGATTCACGAAACCCTAGGTGCATGTCGAGGGGCGGTTGGCCTCGTAAAAAGCCGCACTGTTATAGTTGCAAACGACTCTAACTACTCTCTAGCAGCTTAGGCTAGCTAGCCATCATTTAGAACCCTGCCTGAGGGTCTCTAATATTGTATGGTCATTAAATATCAGGATCGCATGGACTCTTCGCTCGTAGAGAAAGTGCTAAACTCAATCGAGCACGCTTTTGTTCGGCCTGTCACTCGGCTTAATAAAAAGTTAAATTAATAGAGATGACTAAACATGTAGTACCGCGGATGTAGGTTTTTCGGACGGGGGTTCAACTCCCCCCGACTCCACCAAACGCAAGTTAGAACGGCACCCTCCTAAGTGTCGCAGCCCATTGAATGGTTTGATTCAATGGGCTTTTCTTTATCTAAAATTCAGAAAAAGCTTATAAAAAACAGTTTTTTTAGTAAGTAAATCAATGGAGTGGTTATGAATAAGATAGTTTTAATGATTTGTCTGTGCGTGTCACTTCAAGGTTGCAGCAGTTTCGGTGGTGGTTCATCATCTGAAGCTCCATCGATATTAGGTGGGAAATCTAAAGAAAAAGAGAAAAGTCCTCTTCTTGGCATTACAGAATTCATGGCAGTAATGTCACTGCTAAAAACCCAAGTAGAATAAGTTTAGCGGATACAGTAATTCATAACACGTTGCTGTTTATAGCAATGGTGCATGAGGTAATAATGAAACATTTAAAATTAATCATCTTTCTTTGTCTATTAAATCAAGGTTGTAGCTTCCATTCTAACCTGCCAATGAACCAGCCAGTAAACCTACCAATGAACCAATCAATGAGTCAGATTCAAACGTTAGCACCTGCAACAGTTGAAGATGCCATTGAAGATCAACCAATTAGCGTTGACGGGTTAGGCTCACAGCAAATAAATCCAAGTGATATCGTTTATGACGACGGTAAGAAATTAGAAGAACCTAAAAAAGAAGCAGAGCCAGTGCAAAAAGATGCTAATGGCGACATTAAAAATATGTCTGATACCAGCGACTTTATGCCAAAGCCAAAGTCTTATTGGATGTAATCAATGAATAAAGTGAGAAACCAAGGTTTTACGCTACTCGAATTAGTGATCGCCATTATTGTATTAGGCATATTAGCCGCAGCTGCTGTGCCTAAATTTATAAATATACAAGACGATGCTAAAGATGCATCACTACGTGCAGCAAGCGCGGCATTAAATAGCGCGGCTAATCTAGTTCACTACAGAGCTCAGTTAGACGGTGTCAATAAATTAGAACGAAGTACTATTAAGATTAATGGCGAAGTCGTTAATCTTTTTTATGCATATCCTTATGGCACGCCTGAAGATATAAATAAAATCGTAAGCCTAGAAGGGTTTAAAGTTCGTCTTGGTAAAAGCATTGGGGCAACTATCATCAGCCTTGAAGACTCAAGTGATACTGGTGATGCCTGTATTAAATATTGGCAGGCAAGTTCCAATAGTGCTTTTAAGATTGACGAAGGAACATTGAAACCAAGTGGCGAATGTTTATAAATAATATAGGCGCGTAAAATGAGTCCATGCCTCACAAAGCATGGACGCATACTCTTAACCCCATTTCAATCCAACAATTGTCGACTTTATACTTTCAGCACCATAGTTAACCTTTTCTTCTCTGGAAAAACTAAATTCATTTTCATCACTTCACAGCTATTATTACCACTGGGTGTAATCAACCGTCATAACTCTAAGCTTAAGGAAGATAAAACATATCGCCTCGAAGTCAGTCTGGGGAATACTTTTATCAACAACACCACTGAACGATGAATTAAGCCCTTTGGGTGAATCCTTTGCCCTAAGTTAGCGGTTGCCCATACGTCCTAATTGTTTAGAAACAATATCAATTAGATAACCACCTCTGAACCTTAAATAAACATCAAACTCACCACCAATGGAGGCGTTCAAAATATAATGATTACGTCCAATTCGTTTCCATGACTTTTCATTATTGATTATTTCCATGACTTTTGAATATGACATGCCATTATCACTAATCAGTAAATCGCCACCGCTAACACGAAAGAAATCTTTCGCATAAGATAGTGATGAGAATGAGAATGAGAATGAAATTGATAAGATAAAAAATATCCATATAAGTTTTGACTGCATAAACTCGTCCTTAAGTTAGCTAAATTGAGTTAATACATTAACACGGAAAAACATAGGTAATAAATTAGTATTGTATTGATGCGGCCTAACCTAGCGATAATATCCTGTGATGTCATTCGTTATTCATCGGGTGAATGTGAGGACGTCTGTCAGGATGTTACATTCCATAAACTACAAACATCACTGCAGCTAAAAAGCGCCCACAAGGGGCACTTGACTCATTTATATGACATTTATATTTTAACGTTAATAACCTTGCTGACAACAGCACCATCATTATCAATTACCTTCAATGTCACAACATGGTGACCGTATGAAGGAAACATTGCCGTAATAAGGCGACCACGCTTAGTCTTACCGTTCGGTAATTGCCATTCGGTATCAACAATACGGCCATCACTGTCAGTGCTCGTTGACCATAATGTTACTAGACGACCTAAGTGAATATATTTCGCACCAACTTCAGGTTCAACATTTGGAGCAACAACATTAATAGTTTCCGATACAGTAGCTGTTTCGCCATCATTATCAGTTACCATCAGGGTTACCGTGTAGCTTCCGCTTTCAGTATACTTCCATACCGGAGAAATTTCATTGCTGATCTGACCGTTGCCAAAATTCCATAGATAACTATCAATTTTACCATCGCTATCAGTACTTCTATTTGTAGCAGTTACTTCAAGTCCATCAACAACAAAGTCAAATATAGCTTGAGGTGCAATATTAGAAACCTCAGAATAAGAAACTTTGAGTACACCGTATTCGTTGTTATCTGCCTGATTGAGTACATCGATAACGAGACCATATTCTGTCACAATACGTCCTGAATCTGGCGCTTCTGGTAAGCTGTAGTCTTGACTATCAGCAAAATGACCATTAGCAGCAAGATTACTATCTTCCAATACATTGCCATCACGAGCAGTCAAACTAAATTCAGTTTGATCATGTAACGAAAAAGCGGCATCACGAACTTGAAAACGAGTTTGTGCCGGAAGACCAGTATCCGCCCATAATAACGCGTTCTGATCAGCATCTAAAATACCAAGCCAACCTTGACCAGGATGTTTACCTACCGCGTTATCCTTAAATGAATCATCAACGTACCAAATAATCAGTCCAGGTTCGAAAGTCACTAGCTGACCCATACGTTTAATATTGTTTAAGCCTTCATCAACGTCGTTATGACTACGCCATTGCAGTAAGTAATAGTGGTTAGACTCGTAGAAACCTGTGTTGCTCTTAAAGCCATCAAGAGTAAATGTCGACGTTGATTCTGCATCATCAATCAGCGTACGTTCACCATCACTAATCAGAGCAATGTTATCAAGGAATAGTCCTTTCATTGCCAGGCCACCATCCGTGATGTAATCAAAACCAAGCGTAACAGTTTGCCCTGCGTAAGCCGACAGATCAAATTCAGCATCGATCCAACCATCAGATTCACCACCAATCGCCGGTGCTAAACCAGTATTAAGCGGATCATCCAGCGTCGTAATATTACCAGAGATTGGTTTACCGTTAATCAGCACACGGGCAAAGTCATAATCCTTTTCTATTTGATACCAAGCTTTAAATACCAGTTTAACGTCATTTCCAGCTGGAATATCTAAGCTTCTGCTCATCGAATTGTTCAGACCATCACCCTGTTCGGAATGGAACTGAGCAGTCCCTTCGAACGGTTTTAATCCTTCGCTTTTCTTCATCGGCAAGTCAATACGTACCATGTTAGGGCGATCGTTATCTGTAGTTTGGAACAAGGTAAAGAATAAATCTTTCTCTTTTAGCTCTTCAATAGACAACCGTTCGTCATTGATCCAGCGGCCACCAATTGCGTTTTGCAAGAAGGTTTTAGCCCATGAACTGAATGCTGTTGGTTGAGTGCCACCAATTTTACCAGCCCAACTACCAGAAGACATGATTGACCAGTAAGAAACAGGTTCGCCAGCGCCAGTATACTGAGTATCATACTCATCAGGCAGGCCTAAATCGTGACCATATTCGTGCGCACAAACCCCTGCTGCAGCGTCTATTGGCTGCATCGTATAATCAAACGCTGCATAATTACCATTGAATTGTTCCGGTACAGAACTCGTCGTTCCTTCAAGCACATATGGCTGACCCAGATTAAAGCGGTGTGACCAAATCGCATCAGGCCCCAGTACACCACCACCCGCTTCTTCGCCAACAGAGGCATGGAATACCATGAGATGATCGATAACACCATCAGGTTCACGGAAGTTACCGTCACCGTCAAAGTCATAACGATCTTCGATATCATAGTCGGCCAGATTCACACTCGGATCTTTAGCGAGATGTGCCAGGGCCTCGCGCACTAACGCTTGTGCATTTTTGTCATTGTCGGTCGTTTCAGAGTTACCACCGTAATACGCAGCATTCTTTTCTGCTCGATACCAGCCTGTGGCTTGGCCAGAAACACTATAACTATCTCCAGACTCTTGCTCATAATATTGACGCATAGAGATTAAGTTATTGCCTTTCGGGCCAGTGTATCCAGTATCTGAGAATAATAGGGTTTGATAATGTTCAGGTGGATAGCTAGGGTAAAGCATCGAAGTATGCTCTTCAGTCAGCTTGTTATCATCCCATTGAAGGTCGGGGAAGTCGACTAAAAGAGCCAACACTTTATCGGTACGCTTATTCGTAACTTCCAGTGCAAAGACACTCGATTTTTTCAATCCCTGTTGTTTCTCGATAACATTAATAATGCGACTTTGGTGAAGTTTGGCTTGTTTACCAAATTGAGCATCACCACTAAATCCATGTTTTATCTTATTATCTAAATAATGTTTTACTGCATCTGACCTTTCCTGTAATGACGCTGAATCATCAAGTAATCCCCTGCGAACCAGCATTTCGGCCAACTTATCCTCATTAACGACCCCCAAGTCTACTGGTGTTTTTGCATGCACAGCATTGACACCAAGTAAGCTGATGATCGCGGTTGCAACCAGTGTATGTTTGAGTTTTTTCATTATATTTCCTTGTTATTATTTTCCATTTTAATATCACTACACTCCGCAGAACCTATTCATGAGGATTCAGCAAACATGTTGATTGATTCCTTATGAGCATTCTCAATCGGGATTATTCAGGCGGTAGAATGCAGGCATTTGCTTTATTAGAATTTTCAGGTTCCGAATTAGGCATTACTGCATGTAAGTCGTTAGCAGTATTGACGTTAGGAGCATCGCTGTCGGGATACACCAAATGCTTTCGATTACTCGGTTTATTCATGCTGCTACGCCGCTGTTTACGCTGTAAATATATTGCCAAAGCCTTTTGTTGCTGTTCGCGATTAAGGCCTTCGCAAATGACACCTCTGTCTATCAAGGCACCGAGTAACCTTTCATTTTCATCCGCAGGAACAGAAGCAAACACCAAGTGACTAATAAGCGACATCGCCAAACAAAAGACTATTTTCATTTAATCACCCTTTATTTGTAAATTATTTGTAAAGACACTGTTAAGTTATTACCCATGGTTTTTTTTGCAAAATAAATAAACTAAACTTGAGAGGTATTCCATAAGTAATAGAAATAATTCGTGTATACGTCACACTTTAAGTGTTTTAATAGCTAATATTCATAACGTTGCAATCATAAAGACACCCTAAAACGATTGATTATTAACCACTTGATATATATTAATAGGCGATATCATGTATCGAAAATATAAATCCTCAGCTTGGTTATCATCAGTTCGATAATGGGATATTTAGAATAAGAGGGAGGAGAAGTAATAATGGTGGATATAACTAGATTTTAACTCTTCAGCAAGATAATAAACGAGTTAATGATAGGTTGGGTTACACTAAATTAAAGTCTTCTAATGATATTTATTCCTGTATTGACATATACTCTAATGCCTTTGAATAAGGATGATCAAATTTAAATGGGGTGCAAGAAAGGGTGGAGCAGTCATTGATAAAATTAAGTCTGAGCTTCTATATAAATACAGTTGAGTTTAAAAAAACAAAAATCCATTCAGCTCAAAACATGGACTTATTTATGTCAATATGACCTTCATAAACGGCCTATAAGTTCGTTGTTATTATCGAACTTATATTCGATAATTATAATTAACCCGCTTTAAGCTTAAACACATTACCGCAGTGATTACATTTATAAATACTGCTATAAAATAATTTTTCAAACCAATTTCGATTCACTCTCTTCACTATCGCGTTTTCACAACACTTCATCTTTAATCCTTTCCCTCAAATACACCCAGTCCACACACTATAAAACCATATCTTTGACCCTTTAATTTTAAACATAATTAACTAGAATAATAATTCAAAGATCAATAACTTATTTTGTTATTTACGCATGCTTACAACAGTGCTATTAAACAGCAGGTTAATATTCCCATTTATGTGTGCAGACGCGATATTATGTGACATTGGAAGACTCTGACAGTCAGTCATATCCAATGTAACAAAGTGCACTTGAGAACAACGGAGAAGTTAATGGACAAAAAAGATCAGAATGTAGCGATGTAGCGATGTAGCGTCAGGATTAAATAGTCTTACGCGGTATCAACAATTTAATGCTTTAACACTATCACGTTCGACTAAAGTCGGTTCTAATTCAATAATCTGGTTACTTTCAGTCTTTGACTTAATTTGTTCCAGCAACATATCGACCGCTTTTTGTCCTAAGCGATGTTTCGGCTGGTGAATCGTCGTTAGTGAGGGGGTAATGTATTTAGCGAGTTTAATATCATCGTAACCGATAATAGACAAATCTTCCGGTACTGAAATACCCTTTTTACTGGCGCTATTGATCACACTCATCGCCATCATATCGTTACAAACAAATAATGCAGAGGGTAATGGGCCGTTGGCAACCATTTCGGCAAACGCTTTTTCACCGCCTTCGCATTCAAAGTCACCCGCTGTAATCCATTCCGGATTAATGGCTAAGCCCGCTTCTTCCATGGCTTGAGTAAACCCAGCAAAACGCTGCTGTGCGGTTAATTTATCTAATACACCAGTAATACAACCGATCTCGGTATGACCTTTAGCAATAAGATGTTGTGTAGCCATATAACCACCGCGATGAGAGTTATCTTGGATCTTATCGCAAGGAAAATTGGTTGGGCCCCAATCCATCACGACAGTCGGTACTGGTTTGTGACGTTCAAATAGATTAAAACCTTGGCTTTCAACTTCACTACACATCAACATTAAACCATCGACACGCTTTTGTAATAAGATATCAAGATTAGCATGCATACGTGTAACATCACCTTCGGTATTACACAGAATTAAATTATAACCATGCTCATAGCAACGACGTTCAACACCTTTCAATACTTCACCAAAAAACGGATTGGTCGAGGTCGTTACTAGCATGCCAAATGTTTTGGTACTTTGGACTTTAAGACTACGCGCCAATGCCGACGGTGCATAACGTAACTCTTCAACAGCCGTTCGCACTCGCGCAGACACATCGTCACTGACATAGCGTGTATTATTTAATACATGACTCACTGTTGACGTTGATACACCTGCATGTCTTGCTACGTCTTTAATTGTTGCCATTAGCTAATTTTGTCCATCATCTTGTATTGTGAAAGTAAAGTATTGTTCGCGTTAACCTTGTAACGCTAAAAAAGCATCAACATCCGACTTAGTTGGTATCGATGTTTGTGCACCGACACGCGTCACTGAAATTGCAGCCGCAGCATGAGCAAAACGAATCGCATCATCCAATACTAAGCCCGCTTGCAGTCCTGCTAACAAACCGCCATTAAAAGTATCACCTGCAGCCGTGGTATCTACAGCATCAACACGGAAACCTTTAACTTGTTTACTCTTGCCTTCTCGACTGATCCACACACCTTGGCTACCTAAAGTGATCATTACCTCAGCAATGCCTTTATTATGTAATACATCCGCAGCCACTTGCGCCGATACCATATCGATCACTTTAATGCCCGTTAATAATTCAGCTTCGGTTTCATTTGGGGTGATCAAATCAATAACCGATAATAACTCATCGTTTAATGGCTGTGCAGGAGCCGGGTTTAATACGACACGTGTTCCCGCTTTTTTTGCTATTTTAGCGGCTTGAGTAATAGTTGCAATCGGCGTTTCTAATTGCATCAATAATGTATCAGCTTGCGCAATTAACTCGCGATGTGGGTTAAGTCGTTCTGGAGTTAAGCAAGCATTCGCTTCTGCCGAAATACAAATACTGTTTTCACCGGTTGCCGCTACTTGGATCATCGCGATCCCAGTCGGTGTATCTTGTTCCACCATCACAGCTTGGGTATTGATACCATCACGATCAAACTCGTTAATCATATTACGGCCAAAGCTATCATCACCAACACAGGCAATAAATGCAATATCGGCACCTAAACGCGCGGCGGCAACGGCTTGATTCGCCCCTTTACCACCTGGGATAACGGCATAACTATGGCCAAGTAAAGTTTCGCCTGGACGCGGAAAAGAAGCCACTTGTAAAACATGATCAGCGTTAACGCTACCTAACACAACTAATTTATTCATAAAGAAGCCTTAATACTTTGTAACTGATGAGAATAAAACATGACTTAATTGCACTATCTTAATAAGACGCACTTAATAAAACTAAACTATCCACAGATGCGATTAAGTCATATTTTTCAATACTGAATTGATAGGAGTAAAGGGAATAACAGTTAACGTTATTCCCTTTTGGTCATTTTATGACTTAGTGATCACTTTTAATGGTACAGCGATGCTCTTCTCTACAGACTGACCTTTAAGTATTTTATCAACAGTTACAACACCAAGAGCACCAATTAACGCAGGTTGTTGTGCAATTGTCGCACCTAAGATACCGCGATTAACGGCAGCAATACCGTCTTTAGTGCCATCAAAACCAACGATTAATACGTCTTTACCTGATGCTTGAACGGCACGTAATGCACCTAATGCCATTTCATCATTTTGCGCGAATACAGCTTGTACGTCTGAGTTAGCAGCAAGCATGTTTTCCATTACGTTAAGGCCTTTAGTACGATCAAAATCAGCGGGTTGGCTACCTAGCAAATTCATTTTGTTTTTATCAACTGCTTGCATGAAGCCTTGACCACGTTCACGTGCCGCAGATGTACCTGCGATGCCTTCTAGTTGGATAACTTTTGCATTAGCGCCAATCGTATCATTTATATATTGACCGGCCATTTCGCCACCAGCAACGTTATCAGAAGCAATGTGGCTCACCACTTTACCACGACTCGCACCACGGTCTAATGTGATAACTGGAATATTAGAACGGTTAGCCATACGGATCGCATTCGATACTGCGTCTGAATCAGTTGGGTTAATTAAGATCGCTTTTACGCCACGTACAGTCAGGTCTTCAACGTTCGATAATTCTTTACTTGGATCGTTCTGTGAATCCAGCACAATTAACTTATAACCTAATGTTTTTGCTTTCGCTTCCGCACCTTCTTTCATTGTTACAAAGAAAGGGTTGTTTAACGTCGACACCACCATTGCAATCGTATCTTGCGCCATTACCGTTGCACTGAAAGATGCTGAAACTACAGCAGCAGAGATCAAGGTTGCTAATTTTTTCATTACATATACCTTCTTTTACGTTAATTCTGCTGCCTCAGATAGGGTATTGAGGTTCACAGGTCATGTATTACGACTCTTTTATCGTACTTTTATTGTTGTTATTATTGTTATTCTTCTGTTTCTTATTTCTTTTTCGTTTCAACTAATACTGCAAGTAAGATCACTACAGCTTTAGCAATCATCTGGAAGTATGAAGATACATCCAATAGATTTAATGCGTTATTTAGGAAGCCGATAATTAATGCTCCGATCAGCGTACCCATAATACGACCTTTACCACCAGCAAGACTGGTGCCGCCGACGACTACAGCTGCAATCGCATCTAATTCATAACCCATACCAGCGGTAGGTTGTGCAGATGATAAACGTGATGTCACAATCAAACCAGCTAATGCAGCCAGTGCACCACAGATGGCATAAACACCAATCTTCACTTTATCTACGTTAATACCTGATAGACGTGTCGCTGCTTCGTTGCCACCAAGGGCATAAACATAACGACCAAAACGCGTATGATTAAGTAAGTACCATACCGAAGCAAATACCATCACCATTAACCAGATTGGTACAGGCACACCTAATAAATAACCCGTACCGATCCATGAAAAACTATCCGCAACATCAGTAAAACCGGTTGAGATTGGACGACCGTCGGTATATACCATGGTTACACCACGCAATAATGTCATGGTCACCAGCGTCGCAATAAAGGCTTGCACCTTACCGATGGCAATAATCATACCGCTCATCGCACCTAATGCTGCACCTGCAAATAATGCCACAGGAACGGCTATCATCACTGATACTTCCATTGCTATTAATGACGCTGCAAAGGCACCACACAGGGCTAATACCGAGCCAACACCTAAGTCAATACCGCCGGTTAAGATCACTAAGGTCATACCCACAGCGATGATCGCGCTCACCGATGTTTGACGTAATATGTTTAAAATATTCCCCACAGTGAAAAAGTGAGGGTTTAAGAAAGACACCACCACAATCAACAAAATTAAAGCGATTAATGATTTTTGTTCAAACAACCATTCTTTAGTAAAAAATTTTCTGGTTAAAGTTTTCGTCATAACATCACCGTTCACATGGTTACTGGAATTTTTATTAACTGCTTGGTTCTGGCTCATAGCCCTGCCTCATTCATTTTTTTTCCAACAGCACACGCCATTAGTTTTTCTTGGTTAGCATGTTCAGCCATAAACTCACCGCTGATACGGCCTTCGTGCATCACTAAAATTCGGTCACTCATGCCCAATACTTCTGGCATTTCTGACGACACGAGAATGATACTCATGCCTTCTACTTTAAATTGGTTGATTAACTCGTAGATCTCTTTTTTAGCGCCGACATCAACACCACGGGTAGGCTCATCTAAAATAAGTACTTTAGGGCGGGTAATTAAACCTTTGGCTATCGCCACTTTCTGCTGGTTACCACCAGATAAGTTACCAATAATCTGATCGCGGCTTGGTGTTTTAACATTAAACTGACGCATAAAGTCTTCTACTGCAGTCGCTTCTTTCGCGTGATCTAATTGCAAGCCTTGTGACAGTTGGTCTAATGCGCACAAGGTCATATTTTCTTTTACCGACAAACCAAGGACTAGCCCATCACCTTTACGATCTTCAGAAATATAGGCAATACCATTAGCCAAGCCGTCGCGTGGGGTTACTGGACTAACAACCTTACCGTCTAAAATCACATCACCCGAATCACGTGGTAATGCCCCGTAAATAGCTTTCATTAATTCAGTACGGCCAGCGCCCATTAAACCCGAGATACCTAATATTTCACCATGGTCTAATTTGAAACTGACGTCACGCACACCTGGTGCCACAATATTTTCAACTTCCATGCATGTTGTGCCATGTGTTGCGTCGATACGTGGATAGATCTCGTCTAAACGACGACCCACCATTTTCTCAATCAGACTATCTTCGTCAATATCACTCACCGCTATTTCGTCAATAAATTTACCATCACGCAATACAGTAATATCATCACAGATCTCGAAAATTTCTTTTAAACGATGAGAAATATAAACAATGCCGCAGCCTTCATTACGCAGTTCATTAATCACTTTGAATAATGATTTAGTTTCGCTCTCCGTCAAGGCATCGGTCGGTTCATCCATCACGATAACTTGGGATTGAAATGACAGCGCTTTGGCAATTTCGACCATTTGCTGCTCACCTAAACTTAGCTCACCCAATAATTGACGCGAACTGTGTTTGACGTTTAAGCGTAGTAATAAGGCATCGGCATCGCGATACATCTCTGCCCATTTAATACCGCCAAACGCATTGGTTTTTTCGCGGCCTAAATAGATATTTTCAGCAATCGTTAACTCAGGGATCAAGTTTAATTCTTGGTGAATTATACTAATGCCCACTTCTTGAGAATGACGCGGGCCATTAAAGCTAACATCACGACCTTGGTAGTTAATACTACCTTTATCCATGTGATAGATACCGGTTAATACCTTCATCAACGTCGACTTACCGGCACCATTTTCGCCCAATAATGCCATTACCTTACCTGGGTATACATTCAAACAAGCATTATCTAGCGCTTTCACACCAGGAAATGATTTTTCGATACCACTGAGTTTTAAAATTGCTTGCGTCATGTCAGTTCCTACTTTATTCCGCATAAATCGCTATTCTTACGTGTCGTACAATCACTGCTGAGCGAGATTAAAACACCACGCCAGATTGGAAGATCACATTAGCATAAGGTGTACATTCACCCGTGCGTACAACGGCTTTGCTATGGTGTGTTCGTTGCTTAAATGCTTCGTGGTCAATATAAGTGATTGTAATTATTTTATTGGTGAGCTGTTCTTCATTGGCTATCACATCAAGTAAGGCCGTGTGTAACTCAGGGCTAACCGTAGCAAACTCTTCTGCAAGTATGATGCCTTCAATTTGCATTTCGCCGAGTATCGCTTTAACGGTCGCGATGAATGTTGGTACACCCGGAATCAACGCAAGATCGATACGCAGTGTTGAGTCTGGAACAGGTAAACCAGCATCACAAATGGTGATCTCGTTAGTATGGCCAAGCGTCGCAACTAAATAAGATAAGTCTGCGTTGATAAGTGCATTTTTCTTCATGGATCACGCCTTACAAGGTGAAAATAGCTAAATATAAGTCTTCGATTAAATGGATATTAACGCTATCGAAACGTTTGCGCAAACGTTTCGATAGCGTTGAATATAGTTAAAAATGAGGATAATTCTAGTATTTAAGTATAAAAATGCGAGTTAGATCGAAGAACGAGTTGAATTTCTTTCATCTGAAATGGAGAGGTTATTTTTACGAAGAAAATCGATTATATCGAAAGTAATAGAGCAGATAAAATGGAGTGAAAAATAAAATAGATCCGATAAAATAAGGACACTACTTTAATAAAATAAACGCTTAAATTTTAACCATCAACATTAAAATTTATAAATAGCAGCAAAATAATGGGCAAAACCAGACGAGTCTAAAGCAGTTAGACCCCCACCATCTTCAATGGTGTAGACGTCATTGTATATTTTCACCCCATAACCTAATGCGTAGCGTTCAGAGTGCCAGTAAATACCATTAAACATCACGCCGCCATGGGTAGTCTTAGGCACGTCAAGATCCTTTACAGCATCCGCACCAAATTGATAATCAACATAACCCTGATAAGCAATAAAACTGCCATTGCCAAAAGTCACAAATGGCTTAAACCAATTCATTGAAAACTGATAACCGTTCCAATCTTTCGTATTTAGATCATACAAACCATATAGGTTTATGCCCACCGTACCAAACCAAGCTACCGAGACATCAATACCTAAGCCCCAAAATGAATTATTAACATCACCAATTATCGTCTTACCATCGTTATCAACGCCTGTAATTCCACCACCAGCCCAATTAAATAACGTGGCAACATAAACCTCTTGCACAGGTCCAAACGATAAGTCTTTGCCCGTCATAGCATCGAGTGAAAAACGTGGAGATAATTTCATGAATATCTTACTTTTATTATTGGTTTTGTCCGAATGTCTAGAGTCTGTATTAGCTAAATTAAACACGTCTACGTAACCGTATAAATCAACAATGCCAGAACGACCGCCAAATTCCACTTCAAGGTAATCATGGTCTAAATGGTCTTCAACACTCGGCTTTTCGCTAATGGCATACATCATATTAAACTGTATCCATCTATAGTCTTTCTTATGTAGCCCATCACTATAATCTGCAGCAACAGTGCTATTCGAAAAAATCATTAACGCTGCAATCAATGATAATAATTTATAGATATTGTTCATCAGTCAAATCCATGATTATGGTATATAAACGTTGAGCATCAATAAATTCAGTGCAGCTAAATCTAAGTTTATTGAACTAAATACAATAGACACATAATTATAGACCAAGCGCTATAAACAGCCTTTATTAGCTTATTAATCAGCAATCATGAATTATATTATTACTGTAAAACAATAAAATAAAGTTGAAAATAAATTATACAGAAGAGGTCATTACAGAGGGGTTTATAAGCAGTCAGTAAATCATAGAACATTAATGGCGTAACATGTGGAGGCACGCTAATCGTGACTCCACAAACTTATTCTAAAATTAGGTTTTTAGAATAAGAGTCTTAGAATTTGTAAGATGCAGCTAAGTAATGTGCAACGCCTGTAGATGCAAAAGAATTGCTATCTTTAATACCGTAAACGTCGCTGTACGCTTTTAGGCCGTAACCAACTGAGTAACGATCTGAATGCCAATAGATACCATTAAACATAACACCGCCATTGCTTACAGCACCAACTTTATTTGTATCCATACCAAATTGGTAATCAACGTAACCTTGGTAAGAAATGAAGCTACCATTATCAAAGTTAACGAAAGGCTTGAACCAGTTCATCGAGAATTGGTAACCATTCCAATCTTTAGCGTTAACATCGTATAAACCATAAACATTCATACCTACTTTACCTAACCAAGGCACCATCACATCAGAACCTAGACCAAAGAATGCATTGTTAACATCACTACCAATCGCACCACCACCCCAGTTAAATAAAGTAGCAACATATACTTCTTGTACAGGGCCGAAAGACAAATCTTGACCAGTTATAGCATCAAGTGAAAAACGTGGAGCAAGTTTCATAAACATCTTGCTCGCGCCATCATTTTTATCTGAGCCACTAGAATTTTTATTCGTTAGATTAAATACGTCAACATAACCATATAGATCAACAACTCCTGAACGGCCGCCAAATTCCATTTCTAGATAGTCATGCTTTAGATTATCTTTACTACTTGGTTTTTCACCAACTGCATACATTAAGTTGAATTGTGACCATTGGTAATCATTCTTGTGAATATCATCAGAATAATCAGCCGCGAACGCGTTGCAAGAGATAGCAGCAAGCGTAGTTGCAGCTAATGCTATATTTTTAACATTTTTCATCATTACTTCCATTTTATGGTGCACAACTCTGTATGAGTCAGCGCTATTTTTATGGCGCGAGTGTATCGAGATTTATAAAAAGTTCAATAAATCTATAACAAACACAGTAGTGAATGTGAAAAAATGTGATCAGTAGCATAATTAACTAAATTAGCCGCAACCGATAAACGTTTAGACTACGTAAAAATTGGTATTAAGTAAGTTATTGTTGATAAAAGGATTTTTAAACATCTGTTTTATTAACAGAAATAGGAATTAGCTAAGTGATTGATTTTAAAAATGTCTCAATTTGAATCCAAACTAACTGTCTATTTTTATCATGTACGAGAAACAACCAACTAAAGAATAAAATAAACAAGTCTAAACATACTCCAATCTAAGCATTAAAAATAAAGTCACACATCAGATTATCATGCATTAAAAATGTTTGACATATGTTTCATTTTCGTTATTAAAAATGATAAAGCAATAGCTCTAAATCACATTTTAAGGATTTTACTTGTCACGAACCTATCTATTTTAAACATTGATGTATAGTTTATTTCCCTACATTAAGCATTGATAACAATAAGATTGTTGGAATATAGGTAATAATAAAGATTTCCGTATTCGTAGCATGATGAGTTCAGCTACCCACATAATCCATTACCTAAATAACGGTTTTACTCTGCAGTTTCACCACCAGCACGATTGTGTTCAGTCCCTAACGAGGCATACAAATGTCCATGCATTTAAGCCTTAACATAATAATGTCTAACTTAGGATAAATGATGAAAAAGAAAATATTAACCTTTGCCATTGGTAGTGTTCTCTCAGGCGGTGTACAAGCCGCATTAACAGATATTTTAATTACTGAGTATGTAGAAGGTGGTGGCTACAATAAAGCGCTTGAGCTGACTAATCTCGGTGATACCGACTATGAGTTTCCTGCCAACATAGGTATTAGTAAGCAAGGGGATGGCAAGACTGATGGTTGGGGGACTTTATTTGATCTTGAAGGAACCATTATTACAGCTGGTAACACATTTGTTTTAGTTGAAAAAAACAGTCGTTCTCAAGTTATAAGAGATGCGATTACGGCGAATGATGGTACCCCAGTCCTTGCAACGGCAAGTTTTGCTAATGGTAACGATGCCCTGGCTCTTGCTGATATTACAGATCCTAAAAATCCAGTATTAATTGATGTAGCTGGCGTTGTTGATAGCAGTCAAAACTGGGGGAAAGATCTCACACTACGCCGTCGTTTGTTAGAGGACGATAATACGCCAGTACAAAAAGTAGCTTACGACCCTAAAGAATGGTTAGAACTAAATAAAGATGACTACACAGGTCTTGCTATCGCGGATCTCGCACCTGCTCCGATTAAATTCACCTGTACAGAAGATAATATAAGAACGACCATTGAAGACATTCAAGGCGATAGTTGGAAATCACCACTTATTGCTAAAGGTAAATACGAATCAGCAGACAGTATTTATGTTGAAGCAATTGTCACTGCAGTCACTAGCCTACCGAGAGTCGGTTTATACCTTCAGCAAACAGGCTCTGACCCACTAAGCTCAGAAGGTATTTTTGTCGAAACGAATGTGGCGACAACTGATCTTATCGGCAAGACCGTTTGTTTAAGTAGTAAAGTTTATGAAGATTATGGCTTTACTAAACTGAAAACAAGTAACTTTGACATTATTGATGCAGGCACAGCGGTACCGGAAGCAATTGAAATTAAAATTCTAGATACTGACGTTAATGATAAAGGTGATTTTGATTTCCAAAAAACACTTGAGCGTTATGAAGGCATGTTAGTTCGCTTACCAGCCGACATGGATGCAAACGTAGATGGCGAGCAAACCATGCGCGTATCAAGAACGTTCTCTCGTGATTATGGAGCAAGAAGAGACAACATCTCTCTTGCTTATAAACGCCCTAACATGCAGCCTAACCAAGAACATGTCGCAGGCAGTGATGAAGCAAAAGCTCAGATAGCAGAAAATAAAAACTACCGAATGATACTGGAAAGTAACGAAAAAGTAGAGAATGACGGAAGTATTCCTTATTACCCTACATTCCTCGATAACCCCAATGTTAATTACATTCGCGTTAATGACAGTGTCGTAGGTATTGAAGGTATATTAAGCCATAGCTATGGTAACTTTAGTCTTACCGTGACCAATGAAGCAACGGTGGATACCTTCAAGCACACGACTCCAAGAACAGACAAGCCATCATTAAACACAGACACTGTTGATCGCGAATTCCCTATTACTATTGCAACTCAAAATGTACTTAATTTATTTAACTCGCCTGTCGGTGGGGATAAAAACCCAACAGGGCAAAACCGTGGCGCCCTATCACAAGCTGAATATGATCGACAATTAGCTAAAATCACGACAGCCATACTTGCATTAGATACCGATATCGTCGGTTTAATGGAAATTGAAAATAATGGTTTTGGTGATAATGGTGCGCTGAAAGCCTTAGTAAAAAGTATTAATAGTGATATTGCCGATACTAAAAATCATTATGTTTTCGTTGGTATAGACAGCAATAACGATGGGAAGCTAAATAACGAAGATACCATTGGTACTGATGCGATCACAACAGGACTGCTGTACCGCCCAAGTAAAGTCACTTTGGATAGCTCTGGTATCATCCAAATGCCACAGCAACATGCTCCAGCAGTCGTTAATGAAGACGGCAAAGAAATTGAAAGTGGCGATAATTATCAACGTGACACTCTCGCTGCAACATTTATTGTTAATCAAACAGGTAAAAAACTAAATATTGCTGTTAATCACTTTAAATCAAAAGGCTCAACTTGTTGGGAAGATGTTGAAAGTGGCGAAAAAGTCGATAATGATCTACAAGGTTCCTGTGAAAACTTCCGCGTCGCTGCCGCTTATCAACTTGGCACTGAATTCGGTAAACTTAAAGGTGACAGTGTCATTCTAGGTGACTTAAACGCTTACGGTTCTGAAGACCCACTATTAGTATTAACTCAAAACCTTACAAAAAAAGTACTTACAACAGCACGCAATACCTATATCGGCGGCGATAAAGACACCCTAGGTACACCACAATTCAATCCTGAAGGAATACCGTTTACAGTTGATAAATCATTTAACTACGTAAATATTGTAGAAAAAATGGATAAAGTTAAGGGTAAAACAGGTTGGAGCTATTCATACAATGATGAAATTGGTTCACTGGATCATATGCTCGTTAATGCGTCACTTGAAGCGCGTGTAATTGATGCGGGTGATTGGCACATCAACAGTACCGAGTCTACTTATTTCCAATATAATAAAGAGGGTAAATACGGTCCTGTAATCAGTGATACTGCATATGATGCATATAATGGTGGAGAAGCAACACCATTCCGTTCATCAGATCACGATCCTGCGTTCATGTCACTTAGCTATAAGTATGGTGAAGCCGATATAGGTCAAGCGGTGGTATTACCTATTATTGATAATACAATTAACCTAACATACGCGGTTCCTGAAGGTATAGAAACGAAAAAAGGTGATATTACGACAGTTACACTAACACCTAAAGCGAGTGTTAAAACTCTCGTAGGGATAGCCGTACAAGAAGATACTCTACGCTTTGTACTAGAGAGTGACAATCAAACTACTGTGCCAATGGAGCTCAAGGGCATTCAGTCTGGCGATTACACCATAAAAATACAACTACACCGAGTTAAAGGTGTACATGAAGTTGCGCTACCAAATTCAGATGTCAGCATGGATGTCACAGTAGCACAGCCTGCTTTACTTGAAGTAGGCATTGCTCCACCTACAGCACCAACTCCACCTACAACTACACCTACAACTACACCTACAACTACACCTACAACACCAACTACACCAACTACACCAACTACACCGACTACATCTACGACACCAACTATGCCAGAGAATCAAAAATCAGGTGGTTCATTTGGTATCTTCGGTATCGTTTCATTACTCGGTTTTAGTCTCTTACGTCGTAAAGCTAAATAACGACAGCTTGCTTATGCGTTATCTATTAACGCATAAGCAAAAATGAGAGCTAATCGACATATATTATTCACATTCCGCAGTTATCATAAACAACCTGATTATTAGTATTTTTCAATGACTTAAATTCATTAACAACGAAGGTATAAGGCTAACTATGAATAAATCTTTACTCCTCTTTGCAGTATTCGCGACGATAAGCTCAGGTTCCGTGCTTGCCAGTCCCAATATCTGTACTAATTGTCCAGTATTAAACAAAGTTAAAGACATCACAAACTATGCCCCTGGTACTTATTATGCCGACTCTCAAGCGGCATACGGTGGTGATCTAGCAACATTCAGAAAAGCGATCATTTCTGATATATCCAAAGGCCAAAAACAACTAAGTTATGGTGAAGTTTGGACTGCATTAACGCATACCGATGAAGACCCCCAAAATTCTGATAATGTTATTTTACTTTATAAAGGTAATTCAATTCCTAAAAACCACAATGGCTCAGGTGCCGCGAGCGCGAATCAGGATTATTGGAATCGGGAGCATACTTGGCCTAAAAGTCACGGTTTCCCAAAGAAATCTCAGCAAGGTTATACCGATATCCACCACCTCCGCCCTGCCGATATTTCGATGAATAGTGCTCGCGGTAACAAAGACTTTCATAACGGCGGAACGCCAGTACCTGAAGACAATAGAAACCTAAGCACTAAGTATACTTGGGAGCCTAGAGACGAAGTGAAAGGAGATATTGCTCGGATGATGTTTTATATGGATGTCCGTTATGATGAAAATACAGGCATAAATATGCCTAATTTAGTTTTAGTTGACGCAATAAACACGAATCCGACCAGCGGTAAAAATTTACCTAAACTGGGCAAGTTATGTACCCTCATAGAGTGGCACTTTCAAGATCCCGTCAATGATTTTGAACGAGCACGCAACAATACTATTTATGAATACCAAGGTAACCGTAATCCATTCATTGATAATCCAGAATGGGTTGATACGATCTATAAAGGAAGATGTAATGAAAGTAAGGTGCCAGATCAAACTTAAACCGAAGAAAGAAATGGTAATTCAATCAGTCAGATAGAGATATTTAACTTCATGATTCACGCTTACTAATAGCTGCATAATTAAAAAGCCATGACGGTTTATCGCCATGGCTTTTATTTTACATCTTTGTATAAATCTTGCTATTTAGCAATGCTACATACTTATATCAATTATAAACCATGTCATTTTTTGGTTCAAAATCAGCGACGTTGATCGGTGAGTTTGCTTCTATGTACTCTTTCAGTACTTCTGCATCTACATAACCAGTGTTTACAAACGATGCATGCTCCATGATTTTCGGGTAACCGTCACCGCCGGCTGCGTTGAACGATGGGATCGTGAAGCGGTATGACTTGCTCATGTCCATTGCTTTACCGCCAATCTTCACATCTGAAACTTGACCGTTTTCAACTGTCATCGAAATACCAGCGAACTGTGCAAATGCACCAGAGTCTTTCATCTTAGTGGCGACTACATTTAAGTAATCCATCACTTCAGCGCCTGACATTTCTACATAAGTAAGTATATTGCCAAATGGCTGTACGGTTAATACGTCTTTATATGTGATTACACCGGCCTCAATTGACGCACGTACACCACCTGAATTCATGATACCAAAATCTGCTTTTGCACGTTGCATATGCGCTGTTGCAATCAAACGGCCAAGGTTTGTTTGGTTGTTACGCACAACGTCACGATCACCTTGTAATAAGCCATCAGAGTAACCAATCTTAATGCCTAATGCTACTTGACCTTTTTCTTGGAACGGTTTTAGTTTTGCGAAAACAGCTGGATCTTGCGCAATCTCATCTTGGATTAAGACTCGCTTTTTCTTACCATCAACTTTGATTTTTTTCTTTAAATTAACGGGAATAAGATTGTATGACTGTAATGTAAACTCACCATTTTTAAAGGTATAATCCGCACGACCTACATATTTTCCCCATTCATATGCTTGAACGATATCAGTCCCATTCTGCACGTCAGGTGTACAATCTTGCCCTGGTTTGAATTTCGCGTATTCAGCGCCTTCCATACATAAAGGTTCTTGTGAGTGGCCACCCACGATCATATCTAAATCACCTTCGTTCAGGTAGCGAGCCAGCTGCACATCACCCGGTGCATTGGAACCGTTGTCACCGTTAAGGTAATGGCCCATGTGCGTTGCAGCTATGATTACATCTGGGTTTTCAGTTGCTTTTAATTCAGCGATGATGGCTTTGGCTTCCACTTTTGGATCACGGAATTCCAATTCGCTGATATATTCAGGATTACCAATCTTTGCTGTATCTTCGGTCGTTAGGCCAATAACGGCAATTTTGATACCCTCTTTATTAAAGATCTTGTAAGCGTCAAACATGCGCTCACCATCTTTATAGATGTTGGCAGAGATGAATGGGAAGTTTGCCCAACCTTCTTGTTTCGCGAGTACGTCAAGCGGGTTATCAAATTCATGATTACCTAATGTCATCGCATCGTAACCAATCATGTTCATCCCAATGAAATCTGGTTCTGCATCTTGCAGATCTGATTCAGGTACGCCGGTATTAATATCACCGCCAGATAACAATAGTACAGAACCGCCTTCGGCTTTAACCTCTGCACGGATGTTATTGACCAGTGTGGCACGTGCAGCCATACCGCGTTCACCGTACTTATTCTGCCAGAAATTACCGTGGTTATCATTGGTGTGTAAGATGGTGATATTGTATTCTTTATCTTGCTTCCATTCATGCTTAGGCTGCTGGTCAGTTGTCGCGCAACCCGCTGCAATAGCCATTGTTAAAGCAGAGAGCGCTATATTTTTAAGTTTCATAGAGTTGTCCGATTAGTCAGGGATGTTAGAAAAATAAAGCCTCTATTGAAAATAAGAGACCTTATATTAAATAAGACTATTGAATTAGATAAATAGGCTTAGAACCAGTAGTAAGCTTTAACGTAACCTAGCGCACCACTTTCACCATTCTTAAGAACATCACCAATTGAAACTTCAGCTGCAAGTTTAACGTTTTTAGCATATTTATATTCGCCACCTACAACAACCCATTCTGATTTGTAATCTTCCTTAGATACTTTAACATTATCTAAATCTTCGTAGTTTACACTACCTAAAAGACTTAGTTTTTCAGTCAATTTATATTTAGCACCTATGTTAGCACCTACGATGTTTTTTTCTGAGTTTTTATCTTTATTGAAATTTTTGGTTTGATCCCAAACTAAACCAGAAATGGTTAAATCGCCTAGTTTAACTTGAGAGTGTAAAGAATAAATTTCAGTTTCATCACCCGACTCTGCACCAGCAAGAATAGTAAAGTCATCGCCAAAATAACCAATATAGCCGTTGGTGACCTGACCATATAATGAATCAGTTTCGTATGAATATTTTTGAGGCTTGTTATTGTTATCAACTTTACCATCCCAACCCTCTAACGAGTGAGAAATTCCGACTTTAATATTACCAAATTGACCTTGGTACTTGAGCGTATTATCTTGATCGCCAGCTTCAGAAATACCAGCACCTAATTCATTTGTTACATCACCAAATGCATCATAGTGATCATACGCAGTGTCAGTACGACCAAATTCAATAGATTGTTTAGAGGCAAGTTTGTAACCAACATACGCTTTATCAACGACAAGGCGAATATTATTATCCTTGGTCCAGTCTTGACGTTCTGCATCAAGTTCAAATTTTGCGTAGAAGTCGCCAGTTGTTCCTTTAGCGCCTAGGGTCATAAATGAATCATCGACGTAGGTAGAGTCAGGACCGAATGGAGTCTTATCGGTATCAGAGACTAAAGTACCACCGATTTCCATTCCCCCATAAACTTTAAGATTGTCGCCATTTTCACTTTTATAAATAGTTGCCGCGCTTGCAGCGCCTACAGATAAGATTGAGGCCAGAGTTAGAGCTAGAGTTGAATATTTCATTATTAATTTCCTAATATTTATTTTTATTATTTATTTTTATTATTTTTCTATGCAAAACTATATAAATAACGCTCTTGATACAAGCTGTAACTTTTTGATTTTTGATGGTGGCGTCATATTTCTATATCATATATTTAAATAAACCTATCAAATGCAATACTGTGATATCTATGGAGTTTTCCTCTGTTAGTTAAGATATAATCTGTGCTTTTATTTTTCGATAAAAACGAGACGCATGGTCACGTACCAACAGGTTTTAACTCAAAAAAATACCAGTCAGTTATTCACTGGCTGGTATTAAATATTATGACTATTTTATTTTGTACTTAGACCTTTATAACAAAGAAATTAAGCAACCATTAAACAAGACACTGAGTGTTCTTCATCACCTGTTAATTGAGGTTTAGCCTCGGCACAACTTGCTTTCGCTACAGGGCAGCGAGTACGGAATACACAGCCTGAAGGCGGATTTAACGGTGAAGGTAAATCACCTTCCAGCATTTCAATTTTTTTATTCCGCTCAAGTACCGGATCGGGAATTGGTACGGCCGACATCAGCGCTTTGGTGTACGGATGCTTCGGCTCTGCAAACAAGGCTTTTGACTCACCCAGTTCTACTGCATTACCAAGATACATCACCAATACGCGATCAGAGATATGTTTTACAATCGATAAATCATGGGCAATGAAGATCAAACTTAAACCCAGTTCTTTCTGTAATGATTGTAATAAATTCACTACCTGCGCTTGAATTGATACATCCAACGCTGATACTGGTTCATCACAAATGATCATCTTGGGTTTTAAAATAAGCGCACGGGCAATACCAATACGCTGACACTGACCACCCGAGAACTCATGTGGATAACGATTGATTACATTTGGCAGTAAACCTACCTTGGTCATCATGTCCTTCACCTGCTCTTTCACTTCCACTTTAGATAACTGTGGAAAGAAAGTTCGTAGCGGCTCAGCAATAATATCACCCACCGTCATACGCGGATTTAGCGAGGCTAATGGGTCTTGGAAGATCATTTGAATTTCTTTACGCTTTTCACGCATTTCTTCGTGTGGTAACCGGGTAAGATCCTGACCTAACCAAACTACGTTACCGGCAGCCGCTGGCACGAGTCCAATTAAGGCGCGGGCAAACGTCGATTTACCACAACCTGACTCACCAACTACACCCAGTGTTTCGCCTTCATATAACTTGATACTGACACCGTCAACGGCTTTAAGCTTGCTTGGTGGTGCCCAAGGCCATAACGACTTCGACGGAATATCAAATTGCACCTTCAGGTCATTCACTTCTAATAATAACTTTTTCTCTACGGCTACTAAATCTTTCTGGGCTATATCAGTCATTACCATGTCCCCTGGTCTGAGAAGCAGGCACGTAAACGGTCGCCAGCAAACGGGATTAATTGTGGTTGTTCTTGTTGACAGTTTTCTTGTGCTCGATGGCAACGATCTTGGTATGCACAGCCTTTTGGCAATGATAACAAGTTAGGCGGATTGCCCGGAATAGTCGGTAAAATATCACCTTCGGTATCTAAACGCGGGATCGACTTAAGTAAACCTTCAGTGTAAGGGTGACTTGGCGTATAGAAGATATCGTTCACCTTGCCATACTCCATGGTACGGCCAGCATACATCACCAATACCTTGTCACAACTGCCGGCAACGACCCCTAAATCATGAGTGATCATAATAATCGCAGTATTAAACTTATCTTTTAATTCATTCAACAGCTGCATGATCTGCGCTTGAATGGTTACATCCAATGCGGTTGTTGGTTCATCTGCAATAAGCAGTTTAGGACGACATAGCAATGCCATTGCGATCATCACACGCTGACGCATACCACCCGAGAATTCATGTGGGTACATATTAATACGAACACGAGCTTCAGGGATCTTCACCGCTTCTAACATAAATACCGATTCTTCAAAGGCTTCTTTTTTACTCATGCCTTTATGTAAGATCAGCACTTCCATCATTTGCTGACTCACCTTCATATAAGGGTTGAGTGAAGTCATCGGGTCTTGAAAGATCATCGCGATTTGTTCTGCTCGAACATGGTTAAGTTCTTTCTCTGGTAAATTTAAGATTTCTTTACCTTCAAACTTAGCACTACCAGAAATAATACCGTTTTTCGCTAACAATCCCATGATCGCAAATACGGTTTGTGATTTACCTGAACCTGACTCGCCTACAATGCCCAGTGTTTCACCAGGGTTGAGGGAAAAATTTAAATCATTAACTGCGGTTACAGCCCCATCTTGGGTCGTAAATTCAACGCGCAGATCAGTAACATCTAATAAACTCATGTGACATCCTTAATCTTGTTCTAGCTCTACATCTAACTGTGTAATAAGCAAACTATCCTCACGTTAGAATGACTTAAATTAATTCAGCGCTTGCTCGCTTTAAGTCATTCTATTTAATAACTATCTGTCTTTTGGATCCAGCGCATCACGCAGACCATCACCAACATAGTTAAAGCAAAATAACGTTAACACCATAAATGCAGCTGGGAATGCTAATTGCCAAATCGCAATTTCCATTGTTTGTGCACCTTCTTGTAATAAGGCCCCCCAACTGGTCATTGGTTCTTGCACACCAAGACCAAGGAAACTTAAGAATGATTCCGTTAAAATCATGCTTGGGATCAACAGCGTTGAGTACACGGCCACAATACCCAATACATTAGGCACAATATGACGGGTAATAATGCCCCATTGACTCACGCCACATACACGCGCGGCTTCGATAAACTCTTTATTGCGTAAACTTAAGGTTTGACCACGGACAATACGCGCCATGTCTAGCCAAGCAATCGCACCAATCGCTACAAAAATTAAGATAATATCGCGACCAAAGAAGGTGACTAATACAATAACCAAGAACATGAATGGAATTGCATAAAGGATCTCAAGGATACGCATCATCACACGGTCGGTTGTACCACCGATAAAGCCAGATGCAGCACCGTATAATGTGCCGATAAGCACAGCAACAAATGCCCCCATCACACCTACCATCATCGAAATACGACCACCGATAAAGGTACGTACAAGCAGGTCACGCCCTAAACTATCCGTACCAAACCAATGCTCTGCCGAAGGCGCCTGATGCAGTGCATACCAATCAGTATCGTCAAATGCATATTGACTAAGCATAGGTACAAAAATAACCGACAAGGTGATCAGAAATAAAATACATAAGCTGATCATTGCCGCTTTGTTACGCATAAAACGAATGCGGGCGTCTTGCCACAAACTACGGCCTTCAATTTCTAAATTTGTCGAGAAGTTGGTTAACGCTTCTACTTTGTCTGTTTTAGATAACATATCTAGTCCCTTAGTAGCGAATTTTCGGATCGATATAAGCAAGCAAAATATCAACAACTGCATTAAATAAGATGAATAAGAAACCAATCAAAATGGTCACACCCATCACTAGGGAATAATCACGGTTAAACGCGGCGTTAACAAACAACTTACCAATACCCGGTAAACCAAAAATGGTTTCAATCACTACCGAGCCAGTAATAATGCCCACGAATGCAGGACCCATGTAGGAAACAACCGGTAACATCGCCGGTTTTAAGGCATGTTTGATAACGATATGTGGCTTACTTAATCCTTTCGAACGCGCCGTTCGAATAAAGTTACTATTCATCACTTCAATCATACTGCCACGGGTAATACGGGCAAAAGTGGCAACATATAACATCGACATACCCAATACAGGTAATATCATGTATTTCAGCGAGCCATCTAACCAACCACCCGCTGGAAACCAGCCAAGATCAATAGAAAAAAGATAAATAAGACCCGGTGCGAGTACAAAGGAAGGCATAACAACCCCGATCATCGCCGTTGACATAATACTGTAATCTAACCACGTATTTTGTCGTAATGCTGCAATCGTACCGACAAAAACACCAAATATAAGTGCAAATACAAAAGCGAAGGCACCGATTTTAGCTGATACAGGTAATGCCGAAGCAACCAGTTCATTAACGGTAAAATCTTTGTATTTAAAAGAAGGGCCAAGGTCACCTTGAATCACATTCGTTAAATAAGTGGTGTATTGCTCCAACACAGGTTTATCAAGGCCGTACTTAGCGTTAATATTTGCCATTACTTGTGGCGGAAGCGTTCTTTCACTTGAAAATGGGCTGCCAGGTGCGAAACGCATAAGGAAAAAAGAGACTGTGATCAATACCAGCATAGTCGGTATTGCTTCTAGAATTCGCTTTAAGATGAATTTAAGCATAATCAACTCAACTTTTGATAATATAAATATGAGAAAAGACTGCATGCGTTATTCCGCATGCAGCTTAGTATGGAAAACTATTACTCTGCGATGATGTACATATCTTTAGAATAAAGTTGATCTTGTGCGTTGTTTTCTGCGTAACCGCCCACATGAGGATTAACAAGACGAGCTGTAACATACTGATAGATAGGAGCAATTGGCATATCTTTAGTCAGTAGTGCTTCTTGAGCATAATATAACTCTTGACGTTTTTCTTCAGAAGTTGCTTGTACAGCTAATTTAGTTAGCTTATCGTATTCAGCACTCTGATAGTGAATACCGCCAGTCGTATTGCTGCCTTCCATTAATGAAGTAAATGTAGATGCTTCGTTATAATCGCCACACCAACCAGCACGAGACGCTTCAAAGTCACCCTGCTTCTTGGTTTCTAGGTACGTTTTCCACTCTTGATTTTCAAGCATTACAGATACACCTAAGTTTTTCTTCCACATTGACGCGATTGCTACCGCAATTTTTTTGTGGTTTTCTGAAGTGTTATACAGCAAGCTGAATTTTAGTGGGTTTGACTTGTTGTAACCCGCTTCAGCAAGTAACGATTTGGCTTTTTCATTACGTTCTTTCTGAGACAGTTTACCGTAAGCAGGCATCTCTGGGTTGAAGTCAGCAACGATTTCAGGGGTTAAGAAATAAGCAGGTTTTTGACCTTGACCCAGAATAGCGTTAGCGATGATGTTACGATCAATAGAGTAAGAAATCGCTTTACGTACACGAACATCGTTGAATGGTGGTTTATGTGTATTGAAATTGTAGTAATAAGTACACAAGTTACCTTTGATCGCTACCGATTCTGCATGCTCTTTCTTCAATCGACGGAAATGTTCGTTTGGTAGCTCATAGGTGAAATCGATTTCACCTGATAGGAAACGATTCATTTCAGAAACTTGGTTTTCAATCGGTAAGTAAGTTACTTTATTTAATACTGTGTTCGCGTTATCCCAGTAATTTTCATTACGAACAAGTACTAGACGTTCATTTACAACCCAATCTTTAACGACAAATGCACCGTTACCAACGAAATTTTCAGGTTTAGTCCATTTATCACCGAACTTTTCAACTGTTGCTTTATGCACAGGTTTCATCGTCGTGTGAGCCATCATTTTCACGAAATAAGGGACTGGACTTGCGAGTGTTACTTCAAATGTGTAATCATCGATTGCTTTAACACCTAAAGTAGACTTGTCTTTTTTACCTGCAATAATATCAGAAGCATTTATCATGGTTGTCATATCTAGATACCATGAGTAAGGTGACGCCGTTAAAGGATCAACTGCGCGTTGGAAGCTATATACAAAATCATCAGCCGTTACAGCATCGCCATTCGACCATTTAGCATCCTTACGTAGGTAGAAAGTAAACACTTTATTATCTTTAGTCTCCCAGCGTTCAGCCACACCCGGAACGGTAATACCATCTGCATCTTGGTTTACAAGACCTTCAAGTAAATCACGAAGTACGTGCGCTTCAGGGACACCTTCGACTTTTTGTGGATCTAAAGAGGCAACTTCCGTGCCGTTACCACGAACTAACTCTTGTTTCGCTGCTAGTTTTACGCCAGCAGGTACTTCCGCGGCCGTTGCTGTAAGCGAAGTAGCAGCAAATGCTAGACCCGCGGTTAATAAAAGTGATTGAGTGATTTTATTTTTTAACATGTACAAACTCCAGTACGACAATTACATCCATGACCTTTATAACTTGTTTAATATTTCAATTTTTGTTTAATTAAAATATCAAACATCTCTAAAGGAGTAATCTTCACAGTAGCAATTAATTCAGTTAATTGCTATTAATTCCAAACTATCATCAATCGACAAGCGTTAATACCTGTAATTCGATAATTATTCAGATTAAGTATCTAAATGTGACATTAATATACTTAATTACTTCTTATTCGAACATATACTCCACAATCCATCAGTATTAATACTTATGACTGACAAATAATCAGCTGGATCGACAGCTAAACGACCGCTCAAATAAAAAGGCTCATCACATAACGTTATGTGATGAGCCTTTTTCTTATGAGCCGCTTACCAGCCAGCTAACAAATAAAGTACGAAGACTACTTGTTAGTAATCACACTGAGTGGCTCTGAGAGTTTCGCTTTACCTTGCATAATACTAATTTCTACACGGCGGTTACGACGTAATTCACTTTCTTTATCCGTCAATGGTTGGGTATCAGCCATGCCCTGCACGATTAAGCGGTTCTCATTGAACTCTTTAACCTTTAACATTTCATGTGCCACAGAAACGGCACGCTGGCTCGACAAATCCCATTTAGAGCGATAAAGCTCTGAATGTAACTTTTCTTTACCTGTATGTCCGGCAACCGTAATCATCCCTGGTATCGTTGCTAATAGCTGCGCGACCTTTTGGATCACGGGACGAAAGCGTGGCTGTAAAAAGGCAGAACCAGCTGGAAATGAACCCTTTTCATTAATACGAATGATGATTTGCTGCCCCAAATTTTCAACCTCAACACCACCACTATCGACTTCTTCTTTTAAGGCTTCTGCGAGAGCCTTGACTAGCTCACTGGTATCTTCCGTTACTTCGACATTTTCTGTTGGCGTATTATCACGGGTCGACGTTTCTGGTGATTTACCACCATTACTTTCTTCTTCGCGTTTGTTCTTACCACCCGCGTTTTGATCTTCGCCATCTTTGAAGTCTAACTCTGCTTCACTATTATCAATGGTGTGCTGCATAATGGTTTCAATCGGCGTCGGGTCCGGTCGACCAGGACGAAATTCCTGTGCGATCACAGTTGTACCCTTAGGGATATTTTTGACATCAATTTGATTTTGTACACCAAAAGCAAATTGCATCGAGCCAGCAATCTGCTTAAATTTAACCACGTCCATTTCTGAAAATGACAACAGTAATACAAAGAAGCACATTAACAGGCTCATTAAATCGGCAAATGTACCCATCCACGCGGGGAGACCTGGGGGTGGGCAATCGCATTCATCAGACATACTTTATCTCTCTACTTATTTAGCTGTCATCATGGTGTAAACTAAACGTCTGTATCCGCCAATTCGCGTTTTGATGAATGGAGGTAATTCTTTAATAAACTTTCGATAACCCGCGGATTACGTCCTTCTTGAATACCTAAAATTGCATCCATAATCAGGGTATTGTTCAGCATTTCTTCTTCTGAACGTAATTTCAATTTCCCCGCTATCGGGATGGCAACCATATTCGCAAAAACCGCGCCGTATAGCGTTGTTAGTAAAGCAACTGCCATTGCAGGACCAATCGATTTAGGATCATCCATGTTTGATAACATCGCCACCAGACCGATCAGGGTACCAATCATTCCCATCGCAGGAGCAACTTCACCGATCATACTAAATACATGAATTCCGGCTTTATGACGAGCAGTGGTCAGTTTAATGTCTTTTTGCAATGTCTGACTAACAACTGTTGCATCGTGACCATCCACTAATAAGTCGATGCCTTTTTGCATAAATTTATTTTTTACTTCAGCTTCCTCAAGCGCTAAGAACCCACCTTTACGCGCTGCGTCCGCCATTTCAACCGCTTGTTCAATTAACTCTTCGGGTTTATCGATTTTAAACATGAATGCTTTTACGGCAATTTTTGCTGCGGCTAAAAACTGGCCAAAATTAAAATGCATTAATACGACAAAGAGTGAACCAACAAATACAATCAATATCGATTGCGTATCAACAAACGTACTTATATCGCCACCCAGCACCATTGCCATCACTACAAACGCAAACGAGCCGACTAATCCTACTAAAGTTGCTAAATCCACAACATTCCCCATCCCAAGCAAATTATCATCATATTTATAGCGAGTGTATTCTTGATCTATATCGGCAAGCAAACAAAATTCTTAAGTAATCTTATCCTGCTTATTACTGGCATCGTACAGTTAAGCTGTCTATACCTTATTAACTTGGGTATAATACCCGAGTATATTATCAGAGGGACACCCGATGGCGGTAAAAAAACCAGAAAATATGACGTTCGAGGCGTCTATCACAGAGCTAGAGACAATTGTGAACAGTCTAGAGCAAGGTGATTGTGAGCTTGATAATGCGTTAAAGCAATTTGAACGTGGTATTAGTTTAACACGCGCGAGTTCACAGAAACTTCAGCATGCTGAACAGCAAGTAGCCATATTACTCGCCGACGGTGACCAGCAAACGCTTTCTCCCTTCAATTCTGACAGTAGTAATTAAATAGTGCAGCTTTCAAATTCTATTACCCAATATCAGGGTCGTATCAATAACTATTTGCAACAGCAAATAAACTTGCTACCACCCCATGAAACCCAACTTGCCGCTGCAATGGAATATGGTCTGTTACAAGGCGGTAAACGTGTTCGCCCTGTGATCGTATATGCCGTCGGCGAAATGCTAGGCGTAAACCTTACCAACCTTGATGGTCCAGCAGCCGCAATCGAGTCAATTCATGCATACTCATTAATTCATGATGATTTACCCGCGATGGACGATGATGATTTGCGCCGTGGTCAACCGACTTGCCATATTAAATTCGACCATGCTACCGCTATCTTAGCCGGTGATGCACTGCAACCTTTTGCTTTTGAATTATTACTTGATTGCGCACTGGCACCTGCAGCCGAAAAAAATCGTTTGGCCATGTTGAAATCGCTAACCCAAGCAAGTGGCTATAGCGGTATGTGTGGTGGTCAAGCAATGGACTTAGCTGCGACAGATAAACAGATCTCACTGGCACAACTAGAAGCTATCCACAATAATAAAACGGGTGCACTCATTAATTGTGCAGCAAAACTGGGTTGCCTTGCATCACCACATTGCTCGGTTGAATTATTAGCAGCGCTGGATAAATGGTCTAATGCTATTGGTTTAGCATTCCAAGTACAAGATGACATTCTCGATATAACCAGTGATACTGAAACGCTCGGTAAACCTCAAGGTTCAGATGTTGAATTAAATAAATCAACATACCCTGCATTACTCGGTTTAGCTGGGGCACAAGAAAAAGCCCAAGCACTGTATCAACAAGCGATGTTCGCCTTAGAAACAATTCCGCATGATACGACCGTTCTCGCTTTATTTACGCAGTACATCATCGAGCGAAATAAGTAACAGATTCTAACAAAGTATAAAATTATAAACATTATGAGCTTAGATATTTCGAATTACCCTACATTAGCATTAGCAGACATCCCAGAAGAGTTACGTCAATTACCAGCGGATCGTCTGGATGACTTATGTGATGAACTGCGCAGCTATTTACTACATACTGTTGGTATCAGTGGCGGTCACTTTGCTTCAGGCTTAGGTGTCGTAGAATTAACCGTTGCCCTGCATTATGTCTACAATACCCCATTTGACAAATTATTATGGGATGTAGGTCATCAAGCCTACCCGCACAAAATTTTAACGGGTCGTCGTGACCGTATGTCAACGATTCGCCAAAAAGGGGGGCTACATCCATTCCCTTGGCGTGATGAAAGTGAATACGACCATCTCAATGTTGGTCACTCATCAACCTCAATCAGCGCGGCTCTCGGTCTTGCTGTTGCTGCAGATCAAGAAGACAAAAACCGTAAAACAGTCGCCATTATTGGTGATGGTGCCATTACCGGTGGTATGGCATTTGAAGCGTTAAACCATGCTGGCCATATCGACAAAGATGTACTGGTTATTTTAAATGATAACGATATGTCTATTTCAGAAAATGTCGGTGCGGTAAACAAACACTTAGCAAAATTATTGTCTGGTGTTGCTTACTCAAATTTCCGTGAAAACGGTAAGAGAGTACTGTCAGGTATTCCACCAATTAAAGAGCTTGCCCGTCGCGCCGAAGAGCATTTAAAAGGCATGGTGGTACCGAGCACATTATTTGAAGAATTCGGATTTAACTATATTGGTCCGATTGATGGTCATGATGTGAATGGCTTGGTTGAAACACTGCGTAATATGCGTAGTCTTAAAGGCCCACAATTCTTACACGTAATCACCAAAAAAGGGAAAGGTTACGCGCCAGCCGAGCAAGATCAGCTTGGTTACCATGCCGTGCCTAAATTCAATCCAGAAGAAGATACATTGCCAGTCGCAGCCGCATCAAAACCAACTTTCTCAAAGATATTTGGTAATTGGTTATGTGACGTAGCAGCAACAGATAACAAGCTCGCAGCTGTTACACCGGCAATGGGCGCAGGCTCGGGTATGATCAAGTTCTCTGAGACTTATCCAAAGCAATATTTTGATGTCGCAATTGCCGAACAACACTGTGTGACTTTCGCAGCAGGTCTCGCGATTGGTGGTCATAAACCTGTGGTTGCTATCTATTCTACATTTTTACAACGTGGTTATGATCAGCTGATTCACGATGTGGCCATTCAGGATATTCCAGTATTATTTGCTATTGACCGTGCAGGTCTAGTGGGTGCAGATGGTCAAACACACCAAGGTGCGTTTGATATTAGCTTTATGCGCTGTATTCCTAAAATGGTGATCATGACGCCAAGTGACGAAAATGAATGTCGTCAAATGCTGCATACGGGCTACCAGTATAATGGTCCTGCCGCAGTACGTTATCCTCGTGGCAGCGGTACTGGCATTGACGTTGAGCAAGCATTTACTGAATTTGAAATCGGTAAAGGCATCGTTCGTCGTCAAGGCGAGAAGGTAGCAATCTTATGTTTCGGTACGTTAATGCATAAAGCTATTCCAGCAGCTGAACGTTTAAATGCAACCGTTGTGGATATGCGCTTTGCCAAACCCTTAGATGAAGTATTGTTAGCTGAGATGGCGAATAGCCATGATATCTTAGTCACTATCGAAGATGGTGCGATCATGGGCGGTGCCGGTTCTGGTGTGAATGAATACCTAATGGCGAATAAGTTAATGACACCAACATTAAACTTAGGTCTGCCAGATAAGTTTATTCACCAAGGTACTCAAGATGAGATCTACGCTGAATTAGGCCTAGACGATATTGGTATTGAAGCGAGCATTAAGGCCTTTATCGCCCTATAATTTTAATGATTACAAATTGATAACGATTAAAAAAGGCGCTACTCGATTAATATCAAGTAGCGCCTTTTTGATTTTTACAGCGTAATGTAATAAATAAGTTGAACGCTCGCTAAGGCAAACACACCAGCCAGTACATCATCAACCATAATACCAAAACCACCATCAGTATTTCTATCTAGCCAACCAATCGGTCCTGGTTTCACAATATCAAAAAATCGAAATAGCGCAAAACCGAGAATAACCCAAACCCAGCCTTGTGGGGCCGCAATCATAGTAATGCCATAACCGGCGATTTCATCCCAAACGATGGCGCCATGATCGTGTACACCCATCGCTTTACTGGCACTTGCACAAATATATACACCAATCACTGACGCCAACGCGACAATGCCGATATATTGCCATAAGCCCAACTCTAAGACGCTCGTCATCAGCAAATACAACGGGATAGCAACAAGCGTTCCCATCGTACCAGGCGCTTTAGGAAATAAACCACTACCAAAACCAACAGCAGCGAGATGCACTGGGTTAGCGTAGTTTAATTTTTGTAATTCTGGCGATAAAAAATCTTTTTTCATTGGAAGTGATCCCATCCTTGCAAAGCTAACGTGGTTAATTGCTTGTCGTTAAAATAGTTAATTTGTGGTTCTCGTTGTTTCTGTTGCTCTATTTGTTTAAGTTGATCAGCCGAAACACTGGCTATTTCACCAATATGCGTAAATGGTAAATCATGCTCAGCCATCACTTTTTCTAGTTGCGCTCTATTCTCTGGCGATACTGTAAATAATAATTCATAATCATCACCACCAGCAAGTGCATACTGCGGCCATAACGCGTTACTTACATAAGTTTGCAATGCTGTTGATAAAGGTAACGCAGTTAGCTCAATATTTGCCGTCAGATTAGTACCACAAGCACGACTAGAGGCATTAAGTATATGTTTTAAGTCTGACGCCAAGCCATCAGACAGATCAATACAGCTGCTTGCAACATCAACCAGCGCTTGACCCGTACTGACTCTTGCGGTCGGACGTTGATGACGAGCAATCAAAAAACCTTTCTCGGAGTCCGTTAATGCTACTTCATTGGTATTTTCAGAGATAGTGTTATCAGGGTTATTCGCATCGATAAGTAATTTTAAGCCTGCGGCTGCATCTCCAATCGAGCCACTGCAATAAATTAAATCACCAGCTTTGGCACCGTGCCTCGGTAAGGCTTTACCTTGATCAACAAAACCTTGTAAAGTAAGTGTCAACGTCATATTGCCTTTCGTGGTATCACCACCAATCAAACTCACACCATAACGATGTAATTGTTGATGTAAACAATCACTGAAAACCGTTAACCACTCACAATCATAATTTGGTAAAGTGAGCGCCAATGAAGCCCACGCAGGTTGCCCCCCCATCGCGGCAATATCACTAATGTTCACTGCAACCAGTTTATGCGCCACATCCGCAGGGTTCGCATCACTAAGAAAATGAATACCACTGACCATGGTATCTGTGGTCACGACTAACTGTTTGCCCGCAGGCACAGACAAGATCGCACAATCATCACCGATTCCAGTGATGACATCGTCACGTGGAACCGATTTATTCGTAAAATATTGTCCAATTAAATCAAACTCGCCTGTCGCCATAGTACTGCTGTATCCATTATGATACCCAAACGGCTTGGGTATAGGTTGCAATTAATCTTGTTATTGTACTTTTAATTAAGGCCTAATTGTATTTTTAATTAATGTCTAGAGTGTGAATTTTAGGCATAAAAAAAGCCAGCAACCTGTGCTAGCTTTTTTGCATTGAAGAAAATAATTTAATTATTTTTTCAAACGTAATTGCAATTTACTTACAATTTTATCTAATACGCCGTTAACGAATTTGTGGCTATCTTCAGCACCAAAATCTTTCGCTAATTCGATAGATTCATTGATCACAACTTTATAAGGTACATCTTGACGCTTTAGTAGCTCAAATGTAGAAAGACGTAAAATCGCTTTCTCAACCAAGTCTAAATCATCCATAGGACGAGATAGGAATGGGCTCATCAACTCATCAAGTTCAGCATGATTTAAGCTTACGCCTAATACCAATTCACGGAAGTAAACTGCATCTGTGTCACTAAAATCTTGATCTGTTACAAATTGGTGTTCAATATTTGCAACAGTTTCTTGCGTCATTTGCCATTGATAAATTGCTTGTGTGGCAAACTGACGTGCCTTACTACGTTCCGAAGGTTTCATTTTTTCTCCAATAATACATCAACTTGATGCAAAACATTCACCATTTCAAGTGCACTTAGAGCAGCCTCCGACCCTTTATTACCAGCCTTGGTACCAGCACGCTCAATTGCTTGCTCAATTGTGTCAGTTGTTAACACACCAAATGCAACAGGAACATCATAGTCCATTGCAACTTGAGCAAGACCTTTATTACATTCGCCAGCTACGAATTCAAAATGTGGTGTACCACCACGAATTACCGTACCTAAAGCAATAATTGCATCAAACTGTTTTGTCGCAGCTACACGCTGAGTAACAAGCGGTAATTCGACAGCGCCAGGAACACGCACAATAGTGATGTTGTCTTCGCTAACTTGGCCAAAACGTTTTAGTGAATCGACAGCACCCGCTAACAAACTTTCATTGATGAAGCTGTTAAAACGAGAGATTACAATTGCAATTTTTGCTTCTGGAGCAGGAACATTTCCTTCGATAACTTTCATGTGTACAAATCCTATATCACGGCGCGTAATTTTACGGCCAATTTTAATTATTATGAATCGGCTGACGAAAGGGCTCGGATTGTACCAAGCTTTCGCCAGCAAGCAAACTTATTCTACGCCTATCTCTAAAACTTATTTAGAGATATATTCGACAACTTCTAGGCCAAAGCCAGATAGTGAATGGTAACGTTTGTCTGAGCTTAATAGCTTCATCTTAGACACGCCCATATCAGCTAAAATTTGAGAGCCTACACCGACACGGCGTGAAGTACCCTGCCATTTTGCTTTTGGCTGTGTTTCGCCTTTATCTTCTTGAGCAAATTGTTTCACTTTTTCAATGATATCGTTAGAGTCTTCTTCATTGCCTAAGATAACCATTACACCACCATCACGACCGATACGTGCCATCGCATCCGCTAATGACCATGAGATTTTACTCGCACGGTCGGTATGCAAAATATCTGTCATGGTATTTTGTACATGCACACGTACTAATGTTGGCTGCTGGGCAACAACATCACCTTTGCGTAGTGCATAGTGAACTTGATTATCAATAGTGTCACGGTAAGTCACTAAATCAAAATCACCGTGTTCGGTTGGTAGTTTACATTCAGCTACACGTTCAATGGTGGTTTCATTACTGTTACGGTATTCAATTAAATCAGCCACGGTGCCCAATTTAAGGCCGTGTTTTTCTGCGAAGATTTCTAGATCTGGACGACGCGCCATTTCACCGTCATCTTTTAGGATCTCAACAATCACACCAGCAGGCTCACAACCCGCTAGACGTGCAAGGTCACAACCCGCTTCAGTATGACCAGCACGTGTTAGTACACCGCCGTCTTGCGCTGCAAGTGGGAAAATATGCCCAGGCATAACAATATCAGCTGGTTTCGCATCGCCAGCAACCGCAGATAATACAGTTACCGCACGGTCAGTAGCAGAGATACCAGTAGTCACGCCTTCAGCCGCTTCAATCGACACAGTGAAATTAGTTGAGAATTGCGCCGTATTATCTTGAACCATCAAAGGCAGTTGCAGTTTTTCTACACGCGCTTTGGTTAACGTTAGACAAATTAAACCGCGACCGTGTGTCGCCATAAAGTTAATCGCTTCTGGCGTTACTTTGTCAGCGGCCATGATCAGATCACCTTCATTCTCGCGATCTTCATCATCCATCAAGATAACCATTTTACCTTGGCGGATGTCTTCAATAATATCTTCAATACGACTTAGTGCCATGCTCATAGCCCTTTTATAACAATTAAAAACTGATCGTGAATAGATGTTTTACTTTAAAAATCCATTACTCGCAAGAAAATCCATAGTGATGCCCTGCTCAGGTGTACTTGATTCAGCGGCTTTATCACCTAGCATAATGCGTTCTAAATAACGGGCAATAACATCTACTTCTAAGTTAACTTTACGACCGACTACATAACTTTCTATCGTTGTTTCTAATGCAGTATGCGGTACGATCGTCAATTTGAATTTAGCGCCGTCAATTTCATTAATAGTTAAACTGATACCATCAATTGTAATTGAGCCTTTTTCAGCGATATAACGGGCTAATTCGTTCGGTGCTTGTAACCAATACTCAGTCGCACGACCAAGTTTACTGATCTTAACAATCTCAGCAACGCCATCGACATGGCCACTGACTAAGTGACCACCAAGACGCGTGCTTAAGGTTAACGCTTTTTCTAAGTTTACCTTATCACCAATACGGTAATGCGCAAAACCAGAGCGTTTAATCGTTTCTAATGACACATCTGCGCGGTAACCATTGCCAAGTAATTCAACAACAGTAAGGCATACGCCATTCGTCGCGATACTATCACCGAGTTTTACGTCACTTAAATCAAGATCACCACTATCAACAGTGATGCTCACATCGGCCCCTTTTGGGGTTAAACCTGTGAGCGTACCCACGGTTTCAATAATTCCTGTAAACATTAGTATTCCGGTTTTGCTGTAATTCGAAGATCGTCACCGATCTGCGTGATATCGGTAAAGCTAAATGTAGGCACTTGCGCCATTTCAGTTAGCTCGCTTAATACTGCGAGTCCTCTGGCACTATCACCCATTAGCTTAGGTGCCAGATAAATAATTATCTCATCCACCAGCTTATTTTCAAGTAATGCGCCAGCCAGTGTCGCGCCTGCTTCAACCCACAGGTCATTAATATCCTGCTGGGCTAATACGGTCATTAACTGTTTTAGATCTATGTTATGGTGACGATCTTGCTCAATTTCAATTCGCGATACCGATTCATTCACTAATAACTGCTCGACAGCAGGATTTTCAGTCGCACCATTGACTATATTTTTAACACCATTAACTAATAGTATCTGACCGGGCTGTGAAAATAGCTTCAATTCACTATTCACTTTAGCAAGGTGTGTATCTAGTCGCCGATGATTATCCAGTACCACTCGTATTGGCTGACGTAGCTGTGGTTCTAATAACTCATCGTGAGACAAAGACTTGTCTACTTGAATTAGTGGCTTATCTGTTTTAATTCGTGGATAGTCGACTTGGCTTGCACCTAACTCACTATAACGCACATTAAGTGAAGCATCGTCCATAATAACCGTGCTGGCAGTCGATAAAATTGCACTGGCTTGTGCGCGGTATACTTGCACATCAGACCGTGCAGCAGGACCGGTGATCCATTTGCTCTCACCGTTTTTCAATGCTGTACGTCCGTCTAAGCTTGCCGCCATTTTTAAGCGTACAAACGGACGTTGTTCCTGCATGCGTAAGATAAAACCAGGATTCAACGCATGCGCTTGCGTTGATAATAAACCGAACCGTACTTTAATGCCCGCCGCGATGAGGATCGCAATGCCATTACCTGCTACTTTCGGATTGGGATCGACCATAGCAATGACGACTTCATTTACGTTCGCATTAACCAAGGCTGCTGCGCAAGGGGGTGTACGACCATAATGACTACATGGTTCAAGCGTCACATAACAAGTGGCCCCCTGAGCATCATCACCTGCGGTATTTAAAGCATGGATTTCAGCGTGAGCCTCACCCGCACGTAAATGAAAACCTTCACCGATGACTTTGCCAGCTTTAACAAGCACACAGCCAACATTTGGATTCGGAGCCGTGGTAAAACGGCCTTTTTGTGCAAGTGCGAGCGCACGTTGCATATGCAAATGGTCAGTATCATTGAACTGACTAATGGATACAATTTCTTCCAATAGTAGATCTAGCTCGGCACGTGATTTGTTTGGCATAATCAATGAGGACTCAGATAACGGATTATTTGTCGAGCTTGGCGATTTCTTCATTAAATTCTTTTACATCTTCAAAAGAACGATAAACAGAAGCGAACCGTACATAAGCGACTTTATCGAGCTTTTTCAATACGTCCATCACCAGTTCACCCAAAAAGCTTGATTCGATTTCACGCTCACCAGTAGCTCTTAAACTCGATTTTATTTGATTAATACCGAGTTCAATCTGCTCTGCGGCAACCGGACGTTTTTCTAGCGCACGATAAATACCATTAACGAGTTTATCTTCGTTAAAAGGTTCACGTGTATCATCCGTTTTAATGATACGTGGCATCACTAATTCTGCAGTTTCAAAGGTAGTAAAACGTTCATGACATTTCGCACACTCACGGCGGCGACGCACCTGATGGCCTTCAGCCACAAGACGAGAATCGATAACTTTAGTTTCAGTCGCAGAACAAAATGGACAGAACATAAACAATCCTATTGAATAATATTATTCTGAGTCTATCGTTAAATAGCAGGCGGGTACAGAAAAGTGAAGGTAATTTCGTGGAATTAATAAATAAGTTAACAGATTGTTGAATAATCAGTCGGTTTTCAATCACTATTGAAATGAGATAAAAACCGACCAATATTTTAGGATTGCTTATTCTGCACTGTGATTTACGTCACTGACAAACTGACTTGATACATCAATACCTTGTCTAACGAGTTGGCTCATTCCGGCCCGTGATAAGGGTAAGCGCGCATTGTGATTATAGCTTAGTCGACTTAACATTAACGCGGAGTTAACCTGTTTTTCTGAAGGTTGTTTCACGTCATTCGATTGATGACTCCGACTGCTTATTTCACTTTCAATCGCTTTAATTTGATCTGCGCTCTGCGTTAATTCTTTATTTTTCGCTGCCGCGCGACCCTGCCCCTTCGCACGAATAATCGACTCAGACTTAGCCAATTCAGCCACAGGGGTAATATCAGAGCTAAGTTTCGCTCGGAATAACTTTTGATTAATTTCAGCTAAAAATTTATTCTGCACTTGTTCAAGTGTAGCTTGCCGTTTGTTATCACGACTCGATTCACTTTTGCTCGCAACGAGCACAGGTTTATCAATGGTCAGCCCTTTATCTTTACGATTTAATTTTTTGTTAACACCCGCTAAAAATACGTTAGTCGCGTCAAAAGGCGCTAAGATATATGTCGGTGCAGGCATTAACTCAACAGCCTTAATCAAAGGCTTGGACTTAGGTTTAGCATGAACAACGACGATAGGAGCAATGCTTGGAGAGGCTTGAACAGTTTGCGGTGCATACTGACGTTTTAATTTATTCTGAATTTCAGCTAAGAATTTATTATGCTGCTTTACGGCAACATTCTCAATAACGGTTGAATCTTTCGGCCTTGTGGATGCAAGCTGTGTCGGTGTAATAGCGTGTATATTATTTACCGCAACAAGGGCTTTTTCTTTTTCAAGTGCAGCTTGTTTCGCAATAACGAGTACACGCTGCTGCGATTGCTTACGTAAGCGTTGTTGTTCAATTAGAACCAACTGAGGATCACGACGCGTCAGTACCTTTTCAACTTGGCGTTCGACGTTCGCATTAGCAATAATATCATCAAGCCCATCCAATAAGTTACTATTTTGGGTTGCTGATAAATCGTTTACGATATCATTCATTTCGACTGGCTTACGACTAGCGCGACTCTGTGCCGCATTTTTTTCCACAATCTGACGTGGAAACTGACTATAATGCATTGCACCATCGGTATCACGCCAACTATATACTTTAGCAAATGTAGAATAGCTCATTGAACCACATACTAACGCTAATATTAACCGCTTATAATTACTTATTGAATTCAGCATCATCCTTTATACCTCACTCTACTTATAGCCAAATTTGAGAATGCTATCTCAAGTGTTTATTTAGCTATTTATGTCATCCATCTATAACTACCTAACCGCAAATAGAATGAAATGTTGCCAACATGTTAACACCCACAAGTGTGATTTAAAACTCTCTCATTAAATTTAATTCGTAGGCTTCACAATTAAGCGATTAAATATGCTAACTACAATTAAATATAAGTGTATTGAATATGCGGTTAGCGTCAGAGTAACGATTAGTTAGCTCTGCATTTTTACCATACTTACCACAATGTTCCTGCGCCATATCAACTACTTCTATCGTGTCAAATTGACCGAGTTGATATTCATAAGAAGCACCATTTTCGGTTTTAGTTAATATATCAACAGAGCTACAACCAGTCACCACAACAACAAATGCTGTAATGCTTATCCTTTTACATATTTGCACGGGTATTTTTTTTACTGCATTTTTTAATAGAGGTTTATTCATCATATTTCCCATCCTTGGTCTATGAAACTGGATTAACAGCTGATCATACGATCGTAAGGCAATGAGAAAGCATGGAAATAGCATGGTTTCATCCATGAGTAAGTATGAAGGTATGAAGGTATGAAGGTATGAAGGTATGAAGGTATGAAGGTATGAAGGTAGAGAGGGTAATATTGTGATCATGAAAAATAAATACAAAAAAACCGTAAATGACAAACTTAAACTTTAATTCAAGTTAAGCATCATTTACGGTTAACAAATTAATCGTATTATTATAAACCGTTAGGCCTATAAATTAGATTACTTGCATACAGACTATTTATATACAGGGTACTCGGCACATAGCGCTTGTACGTTAGCACGTACTGTTGCAGCTACATCTTCATTACCGATGTTATCTAATACGTCACACATCCAACCTGCAAGTGCGCCTGCTTTATCTGCAGGGATACCACGGCGAGCCAGAGCAGGCGTACCGATACGTAGACCAGATGTAACAAATGGTGAACGTGGATCGTTTGGTACCGAGTTTTTGTTTACTGTGATATGTGCATTACCCAGTGCAGCATCTGCATCTTTACCTGAGTATTCTTTGCCAATCAGATCAACTAAGAATAGGTGATTTTCAGTACCGTTAGAAACGATCTTGAAACCACGTTCTTGCAATACTGCAACCATGCTTTTCGCACAATCAAGTACATTTTGTTGGTAAACCGCAAATTCAGGTTCCATCGCTTCTTTAAATGCAACCGCTTTAGCAGCGATAACGTGCATTAAAGGACCACCTTGACCACCAGGGAAGATTGCTGAGTTTAATTTTTTCTCAATCACTTCGTCTGCTTGCGCAAGGATCAGGCCACCACGTGGACCACCTAATGTTTTATGCGTCGTTGTTGTAACAACGTGTGCATGTTTCATTGGATTTGGATATAGACCAGCTGCAACTAAACCTGCAACGTGTGCCATATCAACGAATAGGAAAGCACCTACTTTATCAGCGATTTCACGGAATTTAGCCCAATCAACAACACCTGAGTACGCAGAGAAACCAGCAACAATCATTTTTGGTTGATGTTCAATTGCTAACGCTTCAACTTCAGCATAATCTAGCTCACCCGTTTCAGGATTAATACCGTACTGAACTGAGTTGTAGATTTTACCCGAGAAGCTTACGCTTGCACCGTGTGTTAAATGACCACCATGAGCAAGGCTCATGCCTAGTACAGTATCACCTGGTTTAACTAATGCCATGTAAACTGCAGCATTTGCTTGTGAACCAGAGTGTGGTTGTACATTCGCGTAATCAGCACCAAACAATTGCTTAGCACGTTCGATTGCTAAAGACTCAGCAATATCAACATACTCACAACCGCCATAGTAGCGTTTGCCTGGGTAGCCTTCTGCATACTTATTTGTAAGCTGAGAGCCTTGAGCTTCCATTACGCGTGGGCTTGTATAGTTCTCTGAAGCAATAAGCTCGATATGATCTTCCTGACGAGTTACTTCTTGTGTCATTGCTGCCCATAATTCTGCATCATAGTCAGCTATATTCATATCACGTGTAAACATCCGTTTTCTCCTGATTGAGATAATACAAGTTGGTTTGTAAACTAAATTTCGGCCACATTGTAACGCGACTAATACCAAGTTCCTACAATAAAGACTTGAGAAAATTTCAATTTTGCGTGAAAAGACTGCATTTTAATTTAACTTTGATCAAAACTGACTCCTCGGTTAAATTTATTCGCTATAATACTACGCAATTACAGCACTCATACCCATTTGGAGAACACAATGGATGAACTAACCCAATTATGCCAAACCCGTTCAGAGATCTACTGGTGGCTTTCAAGCACACTTGCAACAGAATTATCTGATGAGCAACTGGGTCAATACCAGTCAGCAGAAATCCAAAGTTTCTTACAAGGCTTAGCAGCAACACCCGCGTTAACCGTTTCAGTTGAAAAGCTAATCAGTTCATTAGCGGCAGCAAACCTACGTAACGACGCACGTTTAGAGTTATGTGCCGACTACGCACAAGTTTTTTTAGGCAACAGTAAATCATCTGCGCCCCCGTATGAGTCTGTGTTCACTAGTGAAGAAGGTCACTTGATGCAAGAAGCGTATCAAAAAATGATGACGCTACTCGATAAGCACAACATCAATATCAGTGATAAATACAGCGAGCCAGCCGATCATATTGCGATTCAATTAGACTTCATGGGTAACTTGATCTTAAAAACATTAGATTCGGAATCAGAAGCACAGATCCGCGCTAACTTCGCAATGCAGCACGACTTTTTACAAACGCACTTACTTAACTGGTTAGGCGATTTTGAAATTAAGGTTAAAGACTGTGATAAATTTGGGTTTTATGCGGCGGTAGTAGAATTGCTATTAGCATTCGCACAGCTAGATTCAGATTGGTTAGAAACTGAATTAGATTAATCTCTATTTAGATACAACAAAGGGCAGTAAACTGCCCTTTGTTTCATAACATTATAATTTCAAACTCACGTGTTATTTCAAGCCACTAATAAATGCTTGTAAATCAGCGCCTACTTCAGGGTGACGTAAGCCATACTCAATGAATGCTTTCATGTAACCTAATTTTGAACCACAATCATGTAACTTGCCGCTAATGTGGAAAGCTTCAACGGTTTCTAACTTCATCAGGTCATCAATCGCATCTGTTAACTGAATCTCATCACCTGCACCAGGTGCAGTGCGGGCAAGCAGATCCCAGATCGCTGCTGGTAAGACATAACGCCCTGCAACAGCAAGATTTGACGGCGCTTTATCTTGTGCTGGTTTTTCAATCACCGCAGTCATCTTAGTTGATTCACCTGCGCTAAGCTCAACACCACCACAATCAGCAACACCGTAACCAGACACTAAGTGCATTGGTACAGGTTCTACCATGATCTGACTAAAACCGGTTTCATTAAAGCGCTGCATCATGCTAGCTAAGTTTTCAGTTTTTAGATCTGCACTCACTTCATCCATCAGAACGTCAGGTAATACTACCGCAAACGGTTCATCACCAATAATCGGTTTCGCGCACAATACTGCATGCCCTAACCCTTTCGCTACACCTTGACGGATATGCATGATCGTCACACCTTTTGGTGCAATTGCTTGTACTTCCGCTAATAGTTGACGTTTAACTCGGTGCTCTAACGTTGATTCTAGTTCAAACGACGTATCAAAATGATTCTCGATGGCATTTTTAGAAGCATGCGTAACAAGCACGATCTCGGTAATACCCGCAGCCGCACATTCATTAACTATGTACTGAATAAGTGGCTTATCTGCGACTGGTAACATCTCTTTCGGGATCGCCTTGGTTGCAGGTAACATACGAGTACCTAAACCAGCAACAGGAATGACCGCTTTTGTTATTTTTGTTTGCTTCAAAATCTTATCCTTTTTGCACTTAATATACGGTATTTTCATATACAATATTTTTTATATACGGTGTTTTTTATATACGGTGTTTTTTATATACGGTGTAGTTTACACGTTATAAAAGTCGCGATACCAATCGACAAAGGCTTTCACGCCTTCTTGTACTTTTACTTTCGATGTGTAACCAGTCACTGCAAATAAATCTTGAGTATCGGCATATGTCGCGTAAACATCACCCGGCTGCATTGGCATAAAATTTTTCTTGGCTTCAATACCTAAAGAATCTTCTAACGCTTCAATGTAATCCATTAGTTTAACCGGACTACCATGGCCAATATTATACACTCGATAAGGCGCACTGCTGGTTGCGGGGCTACCCGTTTCAACTTTCCAGTCCGCATCCGGTGTGGGTATTACATCTTGAATTTGTAATACGCCAGCAACGATATCATCAATGTAAGTAAAATCACGTAACATATCGCCATTGTTATACACATCAATGGTTTCACCAGCAATAATTGCCTTGGTAAACTTGAATAACGCCATATCCGGACGACCCCAAGGACCATACACAGTAAAGAAGCGCAAACCAGTTGTAGGTACGCCATATAAATGTGAATAAGTATGCGCCATTAATTCATTCGATTTTTTGGATGCCGCGTAAAGTGAGATTGGATGGTCAACACTATCACTGGTACTAAACGGGGTTTTGTTATTTAAACCATAAACCGAGCTTGATGATGCGTAGACTAAATGCTTCACTTTATTATTACGGCAGCCTTCTAATACCGTTAAAAAACCGGTTAAATTACTGTCGGCATACGCCATTGGATTGTCAATGGAATAACGCACACCCGCTTGAGCGGCAAGGTGGATCACGCGATCAAATTGATGTTCAGCAAACAATGCCGCAACACCGTCACGATCGGCAAGATCGAGCTCAATAAAAGTAAATGACTCAGATTTTTTAGTATTAGCTAAACGAGCAAACTTTAAGTTCACATCGTAATAATCATTTAGATTATCAACACCAATAACCTGATGGCCTTGTTGACATAATAGTGCTGCACAGCGCGAACCAATAAATCCTGCTGCGCCTGTAATTAAATATTTCATTTGTTATTCACTTCCTGAATTCGGATATTAAGTGCAATTTTACTGATTCTAATCGAGACCAATCTAATCATTACCAAATAAGTCACGAGTATAGACTTTATCCGCAACATCAAGCAGTTCATCCGCTAAACGGTTCGATACTATGACATCAGCAAGGGTTTTAAATTCATTCAGGTCCGTCAGTACCGGTGACTTAAAGAATTCGCTCTCGGTTAATACTGGTTCATACACGACAACTTTAATACCCTTCGCTTTAATTCGCTTCATGATGCCTTGAATCGATGAAGCACGGAAATTATCCGAGCCAGATTTCATGATCAAACGGTAAACACCAACAACTTGCGGATTTTTTTCAATAATAGCATCGGCGATGTGATCTTTACGTGTCGAATTAGCATCAACAATGGCACTGATTAAACTGTTTGGTACATTTTTATAGTTCGCACGTAATTGCTTGGTATCTTTTGGTAAGCAGTAGCCACCATAGCCAAATGACGGATTATTATAATGACTACCAATACGCGGGTCTAAACCTACACCTTGTATGATCTGACGGGTATTTAAACCGTGGGTTTCGGCATAACTATCCAGTTCATTGAAATAAGCCACCCGCATCGCAAGGTAAGTATTCGAGAACAGTTTAACCGCTTCCGCTTCGGTAGAATCCGTAAACAACACATCTATGTCAGTTTTAACCGCACCTTGCATTAACAGATCAGCAAATATTTGTGCACGCTCAGACTGTTCACCAACAATAATACGTGAAGGGTGTAAGTTATCGTACAAGGCACTGCCTTCACGTAAAAACTCAGGTGAGAACAAGATATTATCGCAGCCAAGGCGCTGTTTGACTTCTTTGGTATAACCAACCGGTACCGTGGATTTAATCACCATGACCGCATTTGGGTTAATTGCCATCACATCTTTAATTACCGCCTCTACTGATTTGGTATTAAAATAGTTATTTACCACATCATAATCAGTCGGCGTTGCGATAATCACATAATCAGCACTCTCATAGGCAAGTTTCTTGTCAGTTGTTGCGGTAAGATTAAGCGCTTTATTGGCGAGAAAATCTTCAATTTCGGTATCGGAAATAGGTGATTTTTTAGCATTAATGAGATTAACTTTTTCAGCAATAATATCTAACGCTATCACGTGGTTGTGCTGTGCGAGTAACACGGCATTTGATAAACCAACGTAACCTGTACCTGCAATGGTAATGTTCATGGTGCAACCTGATTAGGGGTGGAAATAATATATTCCTGTATTCTAACAGTAAAATAATAATTATAGCCAAACAACATCAATTTGTTTGAGGTAACGATTCAATATGAATTCTAAAAGTCCCTATACCAGTCCTTATAAAGGATATGTTATTATTCGATTAATTCTTTAGTTTCTATTGAATAATACTTTGAAACCCACGTAATCATATTTAGCTAAATCAACCAAGGTAGTGTTATGAACTTATACGTATGTTCAACTTTACGGCATCTTCTTTTTTCATTATTAAAAGCATTCTCACAGCCCGATAAAAAAAGTCACATTTTTATGATCTCGGATCAACAAAATATTGATGCAGCCAATTTCGATCTAAGTAGCCTACCCGCGAATATTGAAGTTCACTTTATCCAGCGCCAAAGCATTAGAGCGACACTGTATAAAGGTATTTTTGGCAAGTTGATCAAATTAATGGCAATAAGAAATTTTAAATCGTCACCCGCAATACGTGAACATGTTCACCATGCGTTGTTCAAAAAAACGCTAGGAATCGATATACCACAATCGCCTGAAAATGAGCTATTTCTTTATAATGAAAGAAATAAAATGTCACGCTTATTTCGTTTAGCATTTGCAGAGTATTCCATCATCGAAGAAGGTGTAGGCAACTACATTGGAGTAAAGCTGAAAAAATCAGAAAAGATAATTGATTTTATCTTCAAGATAAAGCGCCAACATCGACACTTTGGTGATGACGCTCGCTGTAAACATATCTACTTACTAAATCCAAATAAAGGCCCTAAAGCACTGCAGCATAAAATTAAACCGATTAACTTTGTTAATGATAAAATCATCACCCAATATGGCTACAAGTTCTTCAAGTATGACGCGCAATACAATTACACCTTCATTATTGCAACTCAGCCTCATGTAATTGAAGAGTTTGACTTGCTCGTATACCAAAAATTTATACAAACATTAAATAAAAAAGGTATTCCATATGCGATCAAAGTTCATCCACGCGAAGATATTGAGTATTATAAACAAGCATTCCCAGGCGTCACGTTAATTGAAAGCAAAATACCCTTAGAGCTAATCATTTTTGGTGCAGAAGATAAGTGTCGAATACTCTCGATTTGCACATCAGCTGGTACTGGGTTTGAAAAATATTGCACGAGACTAAACTTGATTAAAGATGATGAATTGGAATCATTATATGAAATTTTTGATGATTTAGTGAAAGATACGAGTTTAATAGACAAACGTATTAAGCATTTATTTTCGGACGATCCAATCCTCGGCGCATAAGATTAACCGTTAATATTGGTAGCGAATAGCGTAAAATCAAGGATGACATTGAATCACCCTTTGCTAACGCTACCAATTCAATTTATTTTATTTTATAACATCAAATGTTAAAGCTGTTCCTCTCGGAATTAAACACTTCGCTTTTTTACCTAAGATTGCATCATAATGCTTTGGCGCTAAGCCAAATCCAGGACGAATACTCCTTACATTTTCAGCCGTCAACGTTTCTCCTGCTGCGATATCTTTTACCACATACAACGAACGTCTAAACTTCACATTACCTTGCTCAGCTTCAGTTCTCTCGTAATTTACCTTACCCATCGCTTGCCAAGCTATCTTCGTATCCGTGCATAATTCTGCAAGCTCTTTCGGTTCTAAAGAAAAGCTATCGTCAGCACCACCGCCGCTACGATCTAGAGTAACGTGTTTTTCAATCAGACATGCGCCTAAAGCAACCGAGGCAACAGCTGTAGCATTCTCTATCGTGTGATCAGATAAACCAGAAAGTACATTAAAACGAGTCGCGATATCCGCGATTGTTCTTAAATTATATTGATCTGCCGGTGCAGGATAACCGCTCACACAATGTAGTACGACTAATTCTTCACAGCCATTCTCTCTTGCTGTTGTAATAGCTTCTTCGATCTCAACTTTATTCGCCATGCCGGTTGAGATAATCATTGGCTTACCCGTTTGTGCTACGCGCTTAATCAAAGGTAAATCAATAACTTCGAACGAAGCAATTTTATAAGCAGGCGCATCTAGATCTTCAAGTAGGTCAACCGCAGTAAAATCAAAAGGGGAACTAAAAATAGTCATATCCAGTTCTTTTGCTTTTTCAAATAAAGGTTTATGCCAAGCCCATGGCATATGTGCGCCTTTATATAACTCATATAAAGTTTGGCCATCCCACAGCCCACCCCTAATTTGAAATTCATCAGAATCACAATCCATGGTAATGGTTTCATGGGTATAGGTTTGCAGTTTTATCGCATCCGCGCCAGCGTTCTTTGCTTCTTCCATAATTCTAAATGCACGGTTGATGTCACCGTTATGATTAGCTGAAAGTTCAGCAATAATATAGGGCGGATAATCAGGGCCAATTTTACGGCCATCTATTGTGATATATGATTTCATAGTAGTCTCAAATGTAATGTTTTTAAAACAGTGGGGGGCGAATAAAAGTATCACGTGAAAGACGTTGATAACTCGCCGAAGTAAATAGTTTTTGAGAGGCCAAATTAGCCTCTAATACCCTTGCATGTATTGTGATATTCGGGTGTATGCAGTCAATATAAGCGAGAGCTCGTTTCGCTATACCCTTACTATAAAAAGCAGGATCAATAAAGATGGAAACGAGGTACTCTCCAGGTCTAATGCGGTCAAGTCTAACAACACCAACCCTTTCTTGCTCCAAAGGACACTCAAGAAGATAAAAGTAGTCTTGATAACACGTCAACTTTTTCTTCATCCAACTTTGATGCTCATTCCAACTAGGAACAGCTGAATTTAAAGCGTACTTTCTCGTTTCAGACAGGCACTGCCATTCATATACCTTTTCAATATCAGAACTGCTTGCGCGGCGTATTTCCAAGCTAGCAAGATCATTATCAAACAACATCTGAATATGATGTAACACCCTTTGCAACCCCAACCCATCGCACAATGCCAAATTGGTATCACGAAATGAATTCCATTTAGTAAGCAAGGTTAGATAACCGCTAAGTAACTCTGATGATAAAGCGGTGATATTAACTCTAATCGCCGCTTCACAAGCCACTAAGTTCTGACTAATCGTATTTTGATTTTCGGCTAAAGGAACAATGATACTTGGAATGCCAAGACACGCACGCTCCCAAGATGTCGTTCCAGGTGCACCGATAGCAATACTATGTTCAAGCATCAACTCCGCCATGTTTTCGACAAAATCAATATGCTGAATCCAATCCTGATTCTCAACACAAAATGCTTTAACCTGCTCGTAATTGGGCGCTTTAGGCCCAAGTAATACCGTAACACAAGGTCTTAGTAAGGGATCTAGCGCTAACGCCTCGAGTACTTTTAGCGTAGCGTTAGGTTGATCAATCCCCCCCATTGAAATTAACACCTTTGGTTCAGCAGGTAGTAAATCGTTATCTAACGCTTGTTCACGGTAACGTGAAAAAAATGGATTCAATAAAGCAAATTCACAACCAGTCAGTATTTTCGCAGATTGATTGTGTTCTTGATACTCATCGACGACACGCATTAACGTTTGATCTAAAATCAAATCCGCATCATGCGTACGAACCAGATCATCAATCACAAATACTTTACAACCCAGTTGTTGTTTCACCCACGTTTGCCATTCTTGGTTTAAAGCATAGTGATCCACAATGAGCAAATCCGCATTACAGACTTGCTTGCATAAACTTTGCGCATCATCTAACCAAGGTACTTGTAACCAAGCTTGATAATCGCCGCTATTGCTAGGTTCAATAAGCGTTTGAGCTTGAACCAACTCATCGACATGAAAACCTTTATTACGTACAAATTGAATCAAGTCACCCGCTTGTGGACGACAAGCAAAACTAACCTTGTGCCCTTGTAATACAAGTGCCTGTGCAAGTACTAAGCAACGCATTACGTGACCACTACCGATGTGAATTGAAGCATCGGTGCGAATAACAATTTTCATTAAATTACCTTATCTTATTGGGTCTGCAGAAGAAGTCTGAATCTCGACTTAAAGCAACCGACTAACGAACCTTAAATAATGGCACTAAAGGTTCACATTCCAAGCGTGTTAGTAAATCTTTGTTTACCAGTGCTGTTTTCAAAATTGGTAATACTTGTTTATAGCAATTCATCAATGTATCGATATCTGCTCGACTATGTGAATAACTGATATTATGCGTACCTAATGTCAATATGCCACGCTTCAACATTTCTTGCATAAACAATGTTTTGATCTCATAACTGCTGTTTTCAGCTGTGTCCGAAATCAGTAAAAATGACCACGAAGGATGGCCGGCTGTCGATAAAAAATGTTCGCACTCTAATTCTTTAATTAATGCATTTAGTTCATCTAAGAGATACTCACCAGTAGCCAATAACACAGCCGGTACATTAAGCTTATCAACCTTATCCAATACCACTTTTGCAGCCGCTAAGGACGCAGTTTCGCCACCAAACGTCCCCGAAAAGAAGATATCTTCCATCAAATCCATAATTTCAGCTTTACCAACAACCGCTGATAATGGGAAACCATTCGCAAGCCCTTTACCGAAGGTTGCTAAATCAGGAGTCACACCAAAGTATTCTTGAGCACCACCTTTAGCAAACCGACAACCGGTAATGGTTTCATCAAAAATAAATACAGCCCCTGCTTCTTTCGCTACCTGCTGTACAGCCTGTAAATAACCCGCTTCCGGATACGTCACATTCATCGGTTCCATAATAATAGCCGCGATCTTTCCGTCGTGAGCCTTCACCAGCGCAGTCAGAGAGTCGATATCATTATATTTAAATACTTTGGTTAAATCCTTAGTTGACTCTGGCACACCTAAGCTTCGTGTCGTAGAACCAATATACCAATCTTGCCAGCCATGGTAACCGCAGACTAGTATCAGTTCTCTGTTGGTATAAGCGCGTGCTAAACGAATCGCGGCAGAGGTAGCATCACTGCCGTTTTTGCCAAATCGCACCTTTTCAGCACAAGGTATCATCTCAACCAGCTGCTCAGCGACTTCCATCTCCAACCTATGTGGCAACGAAAAACTCACCCCCGTCTTGATTTGATCACATACCGCGTTGGTAACATCTTCGTCAGCATAGCCAATCGACACACATAATAATGCGCTCATAAAATCGAGATATTCATTACCATCAACATCCCATACCTTAGAGCCTGCGCCTTTTTCTAAAAATAGAGGTGCAGCACCGACCGGGAATTGAACCGTGCTCTTAGAAAATGTCTGTGAAGCCAAAGGGATTGTTTGTAACGCTCTTTCAAGCATTTGCTCCGATATTTTATAACGTGTCATTCTATGATTCCTGTAATATGGCTCGCGACTAAGGGTTTATAAAACCTTCATTACGCTGAATATTTGTATTTATCTCTTGAAGTTCAGGTTTTTCTGCAAGTAATTTATAAATCGCATTAGCATCAAAATATTGCTCTTTAGCACCTAATATTTCATAGACTTGCGTTACAAATTCAAAATCTTGAGGTTCGTCAACTGTCCAACGATAACTTGAGTTATCAACATCAGAAATATATGCGCCCTTAATCAATCTTGGGTTATTGCGGATATAAGGGGTCACATGCTCTAAATCCACTTTAAACTTCGCATTTAGCCAAGCATCTTTTAAAGCAGAAAAACTCATTACTTCAACATCAAGTCCATCTGGAAATGTTTCGGGATCGACATTCGAGGTATAATCATTTTTATCGGCGATATGTTTCGCAATCACCGCATCTATAATTTCGGCATCCGAAAGTGGACAATCTCCCGTTAATCGCACGACAACATCCGCATTAGCCTGTAACGCGGCCTGATAAAAACGATCGAGCACATTATCCAGATCACCGGCAAAATACGCGACACCGATTGAAGTGCATAACTGCGTAAGACGGACATCACTCTCTTGGTTTGAGGTAGCAACAACCAATTCATCGATCAGTTTACTGCGTAATGTTCTCTCAATTTGCCGCTGTAACATAGGCTTACCAAGAATGGGCTTCAATACTTTATTTGGCAGTCGACGAGAACTGCATCGAGCTTGTAAGATCGCGACTACTTTCATCGTATCACTTCCATAATGACGGGTTAATTAACTGTTCAGAAGATGAAGCAAGACAACTTAAATCAAGCTTATTTTTAAACTGCGGTTCACTCAACAATTCTTGTACATAGTTAGATGCATCCGTAATTTCTATCAGTTGCTGTCGATTAAGACAACCGACGACACCGTAATCCATACATTCATTATTACTTAAATACAATAATGCTAACTGTAGCGGGGTCAACGACAATGTTTTGGCCAAATCAAAGTAACGCGTTAATTCAGGCTTAAATTGTTGTAGGTAAGTGGGCAGTTGATTATTCTCACTTAATAACAGCCCCTGCAAAAACAATGATCTGACATGGATTTCAACGCCCTGACGCTTAGCTTCATCTAATAACCCTGACTGTTGAAAACGTTGATCTAAACAATTAGCCGGAATTTGAATGATATCCAAGTCATGCATCGCAAGCGCTGATTCAAGTGCGTCGGGGCTATAAAAAGAAGCCCCTATATGCGCAATTTTTTGTTCACTTTTAAGTTCTGAAAGTATCTCAAAACTTTGCTTCGATTCTTTACTAAGCACATCTTGCTGATCATGAAATAAAATAGCGTGTAATTTACTGGTCTGCAATCGACTTAATGATTCATCAACGGACTTACGAATGTCCAAAGCATGTGTTTTTGAAGAGGGTATCTTAGAAATAAGATTAAACTCATTTCGTTTGTGACAAAGCTTACCAAGCACAGTCTCACTGTCGCCATATGCAGCCGCCGTATCCAACAGGTGAATACCAGCATGACTGGCGACTTGTAGAATATGTTGCGCTTCTATCGTACTGACTTTACCACTTTCATTAGTGATACCATAATCCAGACCAAACTGAACCGTACCTAAGATTAAATTCATGATGTTTACTTAGTGTTATATTTAGCGGAGTGAATAAAACGATAACAATTAACAGAATAAAGGGGGGAATGGACCTTCCCCCTCAATAGAATATGCACGCTTATAGAATTAACGTGACAATGCTAAGTAATTATTTTTGTAATCGAGTCTACAACTTGCTGCTGCTGAAGCGTCGTCATATGGTGATAAAGAGGAATACTAATCGCTTGCGTATAATAATCCTCGGCTTCAGGGAACTGTCCTTTACTAAAACCTAAGTCCTGATAATAAGGCTGTAAATGCACGGGGATATAATGCAGATTAACCCCAATTCCCGCCTCTCTAAGCGCAGTAAATACCTCAAGATGCGACAATTTTATCTCATCAAGTTTTAATCGGATCACATACAGGTGCCGACCCGAATAAGACGCGTTTATCTGCTTAGGTAATATTAACGGCAGGCCTTGCAATAACGTATCATAACCTGCGGCAAGTTGATTTCGTTTCGCAACAAAATCATCTAACCGAGTCATTTGACTTACACCTAACGCGGCTTGCATCTCTGTCATCCGGTAATTATAACCCAGCTCAATTTGCTGATAATACCAGCCACCATGTGTAGGTTCAGTCATTAACTCAGGATCACGAGTAATACCATGGCTACGTAACAATGCCATTTTATCTGCTAGTTGCGTATTATTGGTCGTCGCAGCACCACCCTCTGCTGTCGTGACAATTTTTACAGGGTGAAAACTAAATACCGTAATATCACTGTATTCACAGTTACCAATAGGTTGATCTTGATAACGACCACCAATCGCATGCGAAGCATCTTCAATAATAGCAAACCCATATTCTTGACCCAGGCGGTGGATCGCTTGCATTTCACAAGGTTGACCGCATAGGTGCACAGGGATCACGACCTTAGGTAAAGGCAAGTTATGTGCTTTCGCATATGCGAGCTTGTCTGCTAATTTTTCAGGGCTAAGATTGTATGTCTCTGCATCGACATCAACAAAATCAATATCAGCACCACAATAAAGCGCGCAATTTGATGACGCAACAAAGGTGATTGGCGTTGTCCATACCACATCACCCTTACCAACCCCAAGCGCTAAGCAAGCAAGATGCAATGCTGACGTAGCAGAATTAGTCGCCAGTGCATGACTTGCACCAGTAGCATTCTTAATCGCACTTTCAAATAACGGAACCTGCGGTCCTTGCGTCAAAAAATCAGACTTTAATACATTAATAACAGCATCAATATCATGCTGTGTAATCTCTTGCTTACCGTATGGGATCATAGGTTACTCACACTTCAAAATTAGCATCAACATGCTCTTTAATTAACTCTCGTAAGCTCTCAACCGTTTCCCACTCTGTATTAGTACCCGAAGTGTATCTAAATCCGAAGGGTACTTTTTTAGCCTTGTGATGAGAAAGGTAATCCTGCTCATTATAAGTAAATGATACTGAAGGTAAAATAGCGTAATAAGGACCAAGATCTATCGTATTTAAAGAATCGGTATCAGTCAGCATCTCTTCATGTAACTTCTCACCAGGTCGAATACCAACAATGCGTTGCTTACATTCAGGTGCAATCGCTTTTGCAACATCAAGGATCTTGTATGAAGGGATTTTCGGAATGAATATTTCGCCTCCAAGGTGATTACCCAGTGCAAACATAACTAAATTTACACCATCTTGTAACGAAATATTAAAACGTGTCATTTCTTCATGGGTAATCGGTAATACACCGTCTTTTTTCTTATCCATAAAGAATGGGATCACAGAACCACGCGAGCCCATCACGTTACCATAACGAACAACACTAAAACGGATGTCTTTAGAACCGCGTATGTTATTTGCTGCAGCAAAAAGCTTATCTGACGTTAGTTTCGTCGCACCGTATAAATTGATCGGTGCACAAGCTTTATCTGTAGAAAGCGCAACGACATCATTGACACCACAAGCCAGCGCAGCGTGAATGACGTTTTCAGCACCATCGACATTAGTACGTATGCATTCTGTCGGGTTATATTCTGCTGTATCTACTTGTTTAATGGCGGCAGCATGAATAATAACATCGACACCTTCACAGGCTTGCGTTAAGCGCGCTTTGTCTCGCACATCACCAATAAAGAAACGCAGTTGAGGATAATCAAAATCTGGATACTGCTGTTTAATGACTGATTGTTTTAGCTCATCACGAGAGTAGATGATGATTTTTTTTACATCTGGATAACGAGCTAAAATGGTTTCGATAAACTTTTTACCAAATGACCCTGTGCCACCAGTAATAAGAACTGATTTATTATTAAGCATTATTTCACCATCTTTTATTTAAATTATAATCATTTAAAATGACTGCGTTAAAACGCCAAAAAACAATGGCGTGTTAACATGATATTCTGATTTAATCCGCGTTTATGGCGGTTATTATATTCTTCTCGAGCATAAAAAAATACAGTCGATACGTTAAATGTTAATGAAGCCCTGTTAACCAAAGATAAATGCAGGGTACATATGGGTTGCAAACCCTTCTTTAAAGTAACCAATTTGAACTTCTTTCTCTGTCGGTGTATTACGATCGTACGGATAAGGTCGTTGTCCAATGCAATACGTCGTCAACCCTTGCGATTTCATATACTCAATCGCTTTATACTGCACAGCATGGCCCAAGGGTTGATCAAACAGTTCCCGTTTATAAACACCAACACCGTATAGACCTTGTTGTTGATTGATCATGAAATAACCCGCACCCACTAACTCACCGACATCATCTCTTAAGGTAACAAGGAAAGCATGTCCCGATAGTATCGCGGCATGCTGAGCATCCCAGGTTGACTGGGGACGAGTCTCACGTCCCGCTACAGCAATATGCAGTAACCTAAACTCTTCAAAAATAGCAGGACAGCTATCTGTAATAACGTTAATATCCCAACTGCGTAATCCCTTCGTCACCAACGGTCGAAAACTTTTTCTGAATCCACCTTTAATCACCTGCAAATCAAGCTTCAGATCAATGTATAAATAATGCGTAACATCAAGCCGTTTATATTGGTCTTGTAATGATTTATACCACTGCGAACACCCTTCACTAAGCATGTTATATTTAAACGTGCAGTTTGCTGATTTTGCAGTTCTGATTTCAGCTAAGATCAAATGCGCTGAATTAACTACCTTTTTAGCGACTTTTTCAGCCAAATTAGGAATTAATAGCGGGGGTAACAATTCACAACCGCTAGTGCCTAAACTAACTTTAGTGTCAGACTGTGAAATACTCAATGGCCATACAGCAACAGGTTTACCGCTAGCATAAAAAATCATTGATTGTTGTTGAAACTCGAGCGCTGACGAAAAATATAAATCATGATAGTCAATAGTATCCAGATCATAATCAACCATATGATTTGGTGCAGCTGACAGAACCACATTCCAGTCATCCCGAGACTCATCAAGATGACGAACGGTTAACCCACTATTTTTTATCAATTCTTTAATACTATCAAAATTCATATATTATCTAATCCAATCAAGCATGAATAACTAAGCGTTTTAGTCTTTGACAATAGCATCTACCGAAGCCATAGCCAAAATGGCGAACATTATAGCATTATTAAGGCATCATCAACCGAATCATTACGTCGCAACAACTCATACAAAAACACCGCCTTATTCCAATCGTCGTTTGTATCGATGTCCTGAACCTGAGATGCGTTCAAAATTAAAGGCTTCGCGTTTGATGAGAAAATAGGTTTCCCCGCAGAAAAGGCACCATAGGTACCCCAATAAAATTGTCCAGCGTCATGATAAGCAGACTCAAGATCCTGAGAGCGCGTATTAAAATATTCAGGTTGAAACATCTCAACCCTGCCCGTCTGATTCAGCCGAAATGCACGCTGAATAGGGAAAGTGAACTCAGTGGCACTAAAACAATAATCCAACCCTTCCGCAGTTAACATTTCAAGTCCTTTAACTAAGCTTCTCGGTGTGATGAAAGGAGCTGTTGCGTACAAGCAACAAATTAAAGCCGAGTCCTCCAATGCTAGTGTAATTATAGCATGCTGTATCACTTCAATTGTGGTCGCATAATCATCAGCAATACATGCAGGACGAAAAAAAGGGACTTCGGCGCCATGCTGTAAAGCAATATCGGCAATCTCTTGATTATCGGTAGAAACAATGACTCGCTCAAAGCACCCACTTGCTAAAGCAGCCTCTATTGAGTAAGCGATGATGGGCTTACCGCAAAATAATTTAATATTCTTTTGCGGTATTCTTTTACTGCCTCCACGGGCTGGGATGATCGCTATCTTCATACTCAAGTATCCTTTATATACGCCAACCAAATACAGCATTAGCAAATTCTACAAATATTGATAATATGCTGTTGTTATAGGTCACTATGTACATAAAACTAAAAATTGAGATTCAGAAACAGCTTGTTGTAATTACATTATGTCAGATTGACTAAATCATTTTAGTTACAATGTAAAACAAAGTGAAGTATATCAAACTATCTTCTTATATGTGAATAACCATGATAGATTCAGCCTTCAAATTTAGAGATCAAACCGGATCATATTATAATTTACTTTATTACTGATAAGTGTAAGAATCGCTCAATTAAAAACAACCTTATCAATAAGTCATTTAAAGACTACTGTCAGCATGACTTAACGTTGTCTCATAACATTCACAAATAGCTTAAAGTAGTAACACAATGAATATTGAACAAAATCACACACAAGACAATTTAGCACCAGAGCCGTCCTCTGGCTGGACAACCCTATCAACAGCAGGGGTGGTGATCTGTGCTTTACTTATTTTTCTATATCCGAAGGGATATATTCTTGGTACGATAATCTTACTCGTCATATCTATTACAGCAGGATTTTATAAAAAGTTAACTTGGCATAAAAACTTAACGTTATTAGCAGTAGCGATTATCATTTTTACTATTCCGCATATTATCAGCCTAATACAAGCAAGCGGGGATATCTCCAGTGTAAAAAAAGCAGCCAGAGGCATACCATTACTGCTTGCTGGTGCGTTCTTGATCCGTTTTAAACCAAAACAGCAATTTGTTTATGCTAGCTTTTCCTTAAGCCTTATCATTGCTTTTATAATCATGATTAACGAACAAATGACAGGATTTGACCGAGTTAACTATGCCGGGTTTAATATAAATCCATTAATGATTGCCATTGTTGCCGTTATCTCTTTTACTTTACCCAATATTCATACCAACAATATCAAGCTTCGTATTTTAACTTATAGTGGATTACTCTTAGGCGCTTCTACTGTGATAATTTCGAGTTCTAAAGGCGCAGCTCTAGCGCTGTTGACTGTTGTCTTAATTTTCTTATTGATGCCATCTAATTTTAAACGTGTGTCGAAAAAGGCATATGCGGGTATTATTTGTCTGCTAGTGCTCGGTTCCATCGCACTAACGTCTATCGGCAGCAATCCACTTAGCTCCCGATTCTCTTATGCTTCACACAATTTCATCACTCATATGAATTCAAATTCAGAAAACCAAATATCCTCAACTGCGATTCGTTTAGAACTATGGAAAGGAGCATTAGCCTTAGCACAGGAAAAGCCCATTTTTGGTTACGGTACCTTTCCAGCACAAAAACGAATGGGCGAGTTATATGATGAAGGCTACTTAGCTAGATATATGGCTAAGCAAACGCAAACACACTTCCATTCAATATATTTTCAAGCCCTCGGCAATCGAGGTGTTTTTGGTTTGTTCACAGTAATACTATTATTACTAATCCCTGGCTATATTCTACTTAAGAATAAATTAATCAATCCGACTTATTCACTCAGTGGTTTACTTGTGATAGTCAGTTATATAATAAGTGGTATTGGTGATGTATCGCTGTCGAGTACCTTAGCATCTATAACTTACTTTATACTGATGACTATCTGTATATCCCAAGTGTCGAATTACAAAAATACAGCGTTATATGCTAAAGCTAATACGTAACGTTAAATATAATGCCGCTAAAATGAAGAGTTATAACCTGTTTATCACTCTTCTCCTTTCAAATTTAAAATACCTTATTACTTGGCAATAATACCTGCGCATCCGGCACCAGTTCCCCAAGCTTTTCCGCAAACACCGTTTTCGCCCTTTCATCACCATGCACAATACGTATCTCCCGTGGTTTATGTTTGATGTGTTTTACAAAGTTAAGCAGGTCTTGCTGGTCTGCATGGGCAGAATAGCCACTAATGGTATGAATATCGGCATTAATGCTTATGCGCTTACCGTTAAGCTCAACATAGCCACCCCTTGGTCCATACTGTTGGATATCTCGACCTGGGGACCCCTGGGCTTGATAACCCACAAAAATCACATCGGCAGTGGCATCAGGTAAAAATTGCGTGAGGTAATTAACGATACGGCCACCGTTGCACATACCACTGGCAGCAATAACAATTGCGGGTTTCTTACGTTTAGATAAGTATTTCACTACGCTGAGGTGATCCTGATGACTGTCGATGGTGTGAAGTTGCTCAAAATCCAGTGGATGGCGACCCTGTTTTAACTTGCCTAATGCCTCTTTATCCCACAAGACTTTAAAGTCGCGGTATTTACTGGTGAAGTTTGCTGCCATTGGCGAATCGACGATTATTTCAATATTTTTCCATAAACTCGTCTCTGGGGCGCTGTGAATAAATTGCTCGATTTCGTAGAGTAGTTCCTGGGTGCGACCAATACTGAATGCGGGGATCAAGACCACACCATTATCACTCACCGCATGTTCAATGACGGCTTGTAACTTTTGGCTACGTTGATTACGGTGTTCGTGCCTTTTGTCACCATAGGTACTTTCAATAATTAAGGTGTCGGCGCGGTATGGCGATCGGGGGGATGATAATAATGGACTGTAGGAAGCGCCGAGATCACCGGAAAATACAACACGGTGACGGTGAATAGGTTTATCGGTGGCGAGTTCGATTTCGACATAGGCAGAACCAAGGATATGCCCAGCTGGACAAAAACGGATCTTTTGGCGTTGATAACAAACGTCATCTGCACTTATATCCTCTTTGGGTATTTTTAATACGTCAATGGAACACCACTTTTGATAGGGTACAGGAATAAGCTGTTTTTGTAATAATGAAAGGCAAGCTTGGATGAGTTTTTTATCGCGGGTAACGCCGACTTTAAGGGCGTCTTCGATAACAAGGGGAAGGAGCGCTGCTGTTGCTTCCGTCGTGTAAATAGGGCCAGTGAACCCTGCGGCTAATAAGTAAGGAATGCGACCGACATGATCGATATGGCAATGCGTGATGATAAGCGCTTTAACGGTGCGCACATTAAAATCGATAGCGTGTTGGTCTTTATTGTTGTTACCAGCGGCTTCAGAACCTTGAAATAAACCACAGTCGATCAGCACTGAATTATAATCATTCATATATAGCTGATGACAAGACCCGGTCACACCATTGACCGCACCGTGATGTAAAATACGCATTGTTCCGTCCTTGGAAAGTCATTAAACGATAAATAGAGCTATCAATTTAGAAATAATAGAACTATTAGTTTAAAGATAGATTCCAAGGAAGGTAATAGGTCAATGCGCTTATTTAAGTACGGCTTTAGCGCTTAATAATACTTTACAGCTTATAGCCATCGGGATTATTTGATTGCCAGCGCCACGTATCTGCGGTCATATCAGCAATACTACGCTCTGCTTTCCAGCCTAATTCTCGCTCGGCAAGATCGGTTGCAGCATAACATTGCGCAATATCACCTTCACGACGTGGTGATATTTGATAAGCGACTGTTTTACCCGAAGCCTGTTCAAAGGCTTTAACCATTTCTAATACACTGTAACCTTGACCTGTACCTAAGTTATACGTCACTAAACCTGGGTTAGTCATTAGCTTGTCTAAAGCTTTTAAATGCCCTAATGCTAAATCAACCACGTGAATGTAATCACGAACGCCAGTGCCATCAACCGTTGCATAGTCATCACCAAACACGCTTAATTGCTTCAGTTTACCCACAGCAACTTGTGAGATGTATGGCATAAGGTTGTTAGGGATGTCATTCGGATCTTCACCAATCAAGCCACTGTCGTGTGAACCCACTGGGTTAAAATAACGTAAACGGGCAATGTTCCAACTGTTGTCAGACTTATACAGGTCGGCAAGTATCTCTTCGACCATTAACTTAGAACGACCATAAGGGTTTGTTGCAGACGTTGGGAAACTTTCATCAATGGGCACAGAGGCTGGATCGCCATACACAGTAGCAGAAGAACTAAATACAAAGTTCTTTACATTGTGCACCGTCATCGCTTCTAAGATGTTAACCGTCGCCGCAATGTTGTTACGGTAATAAGTTAACGGGATCTGATTAGACTCCCCTACCGCTTTTAAACCGGCAAAGTGGATCACTGCTTTAATAGCATGTTTAGTGAAGATACGAGTTAATAATTCACTATCCAGTACATCACCTTGATAGAAGGTTACTGACTTACCAGTGATCGCTTTAACGCGCTTTAATGATTCTTCTCTTGAATTACATAAGTTATCAATCACCACCACGTCTTGATCGCTGTTTAATAACTCCAATACGGTGTGGCTACCGATATAACCTGCACCACCTGTGACTAAAATTGTCATGAATTTCCCTGTAGATTAATAATTGTGATTTAGAGTAAGAGAGCACGGTTTCGTTATCATCATACTGTCTTTTTTAAGTAAATTTACGTTTTTTATCATGTCGATATGTACTTTTACTAAAGCTAACCGACATGACTTTGGCAACTGACAACTCTATAGATTGGCGTAACCCAACAAACAATTTAATTTCATTGCTCTTGGTTAAATAATCCAAAATACCAGCCGCTAAATGATCAATCATTTGTTCTGCGTCGCGCATTTTAAAATCACCGCACTGGGCTAATTTAATCAGCTCTGCTTTGTCTGGAAAGACTTTACTACCGGCTAATTTCAATGCCATTTTATTATCAATGGTGTCATAAATCAGCGTATGGGTAATATCAAAAGGCGGTGAGACGAATACCTTTTGCATATCAGGGGTGTATTGCAATGCAAAGTTTTTAAGATGAGCATCACCATTACCAATCAGACAATTAAATACGATCAACTTATACATCTTTTTTACTTCATTTAAGTTATCAGTATATAAATGCGTGGCTTTGAGTAAGGTTTCATAACTACCAGTGTATTTTGCATCTGGGTTATTTGGTTTTTTCAGTAGTGTTGTAAAGTCTTCATAGCCTAACGAGGCATTATCTTCTTTATCAAAACGTTCAATAACAAAGGTTTCCAACTTTTCCAAGTTTTCAGATAAATAGGTCTTAGGTGGATTTAGTCCACAATACTCTGCCGCTTGCATACATACAAATTCATTCACCGTTAACAAATCAAATTCTTCATCAAATTATTTCACGATAAGGTCTTTTTGCTGCGATGTCCTATCTGTTCTTGGAATGCTGACTTTTGGCTGCACACCCGACAAGGCATTGCGTAAATAATATTGATTCAATAACTTTGGAAATAAAGGTTCTGGACTTGAATAAGATAAAATCTCATCAATTGATACAGCATCGACTTGTGGTAACTGTAACTCACTTTTATAAGTCAGCATGCCAACACCATTATCTTCTTGTAAAGCAAGTAAATACATATCATTGACATTGGCATAACGCGCCAGTTTTTCGGCTATATAACGACGGTTAAAACCTTCTGGTAAGTTTTGACGAAATATAGGGTGTAATGCACCAGATTTATAACCATCTAATTACGGTTTAGTCATTGTCAAAGATACATGTTGTAACGTTTGTATTGGCTGGAAATGGTGGACAGAGCCTTGGGTTAATAAACCAAGTTCGATGTTATTAGCATAAATTTGGATGCGGTCTATCTTCGGCGGTAATTTTGACAAGGTCATTATTCATCCCCAAACAAAGTATCAAGTTCATCCCAGTTCGGTAATTGACGTTTTTTAGGCTCTACCGTTAATTGTAAATCAAGCGCATCAAGGTAGCGCTCTAAAATATCCAAAGAACCACTAAATTTACCATTTTCAATTTGCGATAGTGTCGCTTTATTAATACCTGTTGTTGAAGCCAGCTGTTTCTGCGTTAAATTAAGCTCTTTTCTTGCTAAGGCAATTTTACGCCATTGTTCTTTCTTCGGCTCATTACAATCTATCCATCAGTATTACTATATACACTCCTAGAGTTTAGTATATAGCAAACAATGAGAGATAAAAACATAGATGTTACTATATAGCAAACAAATGCAGTGCATGCTTGTCAATTAGAAGGATAATAACCAGACTAGGCAACACCGCTGCATACGATCATCAAGGATCAGGCCACCACCATACGAATTTTGGAGAAGCGCAGTTCCATTTTCACAGATTAATTTGAAACTCAATGTTTCCGCTTCTAATTATCCTTAAGAAGCCTTCCAAACCAGATCGCAAATGCCATCTTTTGGCACAAACCCGGTTGGTGCGGCTAATAATAATTCACGGATCACTAAATTATCAAATCCCTGACATGCTATTTCTAATTTTGCTAATATTTGCTCTAACTCTTTCCAATTTAAGCAGATTTCATTAGCTGTCATGATCCGGCTATGATCGGTGTTTTCAACGTTATCACCAATCAGCAACTCTTCATAGAGTTTTTCACCTGGACGTAATCCAGTGATTTTTATTTCAATGTCACCATTGGGATTATGGTCACCTTTGACATCAAAACCACTTAAATGGATCATTTTAGCCGCGAGATCGTAAATCTTAATCGACTTACCCATATCTAATACAAACACATCGCCGCCTTTGCCCATCGCACCAGCCTGGATCACTAGCTGCGCAGCTTCCGGTATGGTCATGAAATAACGGGTGATATTTTTATCCGTTAAAGTAACAGGTCCACCTTTAGCAATTTGCTTTTTGAATAGCGGCACAACAGAGCCTGATGAGCCTAATACATTACCAAAACGTACCATACAGAAACGGGTATTGTGTGGCTGTTTCGCTAATGCTTGCAATACTAACTCGGCCATACGTTTGGTTGTGCCCATTACGTTGGTTGGACGTACCGCCTTATCCGTAGATATCAGCACAAAGTTACTGACATTAGCAGCAATAGCCGCTCTTGCTGTATATAAGGTACCAAAGATATTGTTACGTACGCCATCAACCACGTTATGCTCAACTAAAGGCACATGCTTATAGGCAGCGGCATGATAAACCGTTTCAACTTGGAAGGTTTCCATAACTGAAATTAACCGAGATTGGAATTGCACGCTGCCCATTAACGGAATAAGTTCAACAGTCAAACTATTATCGGTGATGTATTCTCGTAATTCTTTTTCGATGCTATATAAGTTAAATTCAGAATGCTCAAACAATACTAATTTTGTTGGTTTTAAATTAATAATTTGACGACATAATTCAGAACCGATAGAGCCACCAGCACCTGTCACCATCACCACTTTATGACTAATATTATCGGCCATTAATTCAAGATCTGGAGCTACGCTTTCACGGCCTAACAGATCAGCAATATCCACTTGCTTAAGCTGATCTACTTTATATTTTCCGTCAATTATATCTGGCGTACCAGGTATGCTCAGAACTTCAATATGTAGATGTTCAAGTTTCACCAATATTTTTTTACGCTGGCTAATGGAAGCACTTGGTATCGCTAGTAATACTTTTTTAATAGCAAACTCACTGATCAGCGTATCAATATCAGCAACAGACTTCACCTGTAAGCCCTGCAGCATTGAATGATGCAACGTATTATCGTCATCGATATAACAGATCGGACGGTATTCCATGGAGTGTATTAACGCTAAATTAAGCTGGCGACCCGCACTGCCAGCGCCATAAATAAGCACTGGAATGCCTGTATTTTTAGTCGTTTGTTGAAATACCATATTGCGTAACATCATACGTGCGCCGCCAATTAAGATCAGGGCATAAGCGAAGTAACTGAAGAAGAATCCAAACGGAAACTGAATACCCATAAATTTAGTCACAATATAGGTAATGATGATGGAGAAAATAATGCAACCGAAGCTTATTTTGTAGGCTTCAATACCAGAGTAACGAAAGATAGCTCGGTACATTCCGTATTTAATAAACAGACAAACAGAAAGCAATATCGATGGAATAACAATAAGCGCAATATTAGTCATGGCTATATCATCAATAGAGGGATGACTAATAAAAGCGATAAAGAAACTAAATGCCAGCGCGCAGGCATCAAATGCCAACGCAATGCCACGCTTAGTGACGCGTGATAAATTAAAAAAATAATTCAAACTATTCATTACAGTAAATCCAGAATATAAATTAAAGCCGGTACTGAGTTAGCAACCTTTGCTATCACATCAGGCAGAGGATAACATTATATGCTTGATATAAAAAAAGCCAATATTGAGTGTCCAGTTATTAGGGACACTTCAATATTAGCCTTTCAAATTAATGCTGCTAGTATTATAAATAAATTATTTTTCTTTAAACAACCACTAACTTACTAAAGATATAACATTATCTTCTTCTGTATTGGTTAATTTATTTTCATTGGTTTCTAGCCAAAGCAGATCGCAAATACCATCTGAAGGGGCAAATCCAGTCGGGGCATTCAGCAACAAAGTTCTTATTTTTTCATGCTCAAAGTGATGACAAGCATTATCAAGGTTATCAAGTAACACTTGCAGTGCAGACCAAGGTAAGTGGATCTCGTTTGCCGTCATGATACGTTTATGAGCAGTCCCTGCGACATTACCACCGATCAGTAATTCTTCATAAAGTTTTTCACCTGGGCGTAAACCACTAAATTCGATACTGACATCACCATCTGGGTTGTTGTCGTCTTTAACGCTAAAACCGCTAAGGTGGATCATTTTACTGGCCAGATCAACAATTTTAACTGACTTACCCATATCTAATACAAATACATCACCGCCTTTGCCCATAGCGCCCGCTTGAATAACCAGTTGTGATGCTTCTGGTATTGTCATGAAGTAGCGGGTGATATCAGGGTGTGTGACAGTTACAGGCCCACCACTGGCGATCTGTTTACGAAATAGCGGTACTACAGAACCTGATGAACCAAGTACATTGCCAAAACGCACCATGCAGAAACGAGTATTGTGCTGTTCTTTTGCTAATGCTTGTAGAGTCAGTTCTGCCATACGCTTAGTTGCACCCATGACATTAGTAGGACGCACAGCTTTATCGGTTGAGATCAGTACAAAGGTTTCGACTTTAGCGGCAATAGCAGCTCTGGCAGTGTATAGGGTACCAAAGATATTATTACGTACACCTTCAACAACGTTGTGTTCAACCATAGGCACATGCTTATAGGCTGCAGCATGATAAACCGTTTGTACTTTAAAGGTTTGCATAATGGCTTGTACACGGTTTTCACGTTGCACTGAGCCCATCATTGGCAAGATTTCAATATCTAACCCTTGCGCTTTAGCGCTTAAGCTTAACTCACGGTCAATCGCATAAAGCGCAAATTCAGATAGTTCGAATAAGATCAGTTTTTTTGGCGACTGTTTTAATATTTGGCGACATAACTCAGAACCAATTGAACCGCCAGCACCAGTGACCATGACAATTTTATCTTTGATATTAGCTGTCATGAGTTCACTATTCGGCGATATAGCTTCACGACCCAGTAAGTCTTCAATCTCGACTTCTTTGATATCACTATAAAGTTTATCACCACTGACTAAGTCAACCATTGCAGGAATGGTCATCACTTGCATTGCTAATGGTTCTAACGTCCGTAATATCGCTTGGCGATGTGAACGACCGATACTCGGCAGTGCCAATAATATTTTTTTCGCTTCTTTTTGCTCGACTAATTTAGCTAACACTGATGGCGAATAAACATGAATACCTTGAATACTTGAACCATGTAATGATTTATCGTCATCAACAAAAGCGCTCGGGTAATATTCATGGCTTTGCATTAATGAAGTTAATAATTGTCGACCACTGACACCAGCTCCGTAAATGATCACGGGTTCACCAATACGTTTAAGATTTATGCCTACAATTGAACGTAATAGAAAACGACTACCACCAACAAGGATAAGCGCAAATGCAGTATAAACAATAGGAACGGTACGGGGTATATTAACGTTAAAGAAATAAGCAAAGACAACGATACTAACTGCAGATATCGCGATACCAATTACAACAGCTGATAAGGCTTTAGAACCCATATAACGTAATATAGCGCGGTATAAACCAAACTTAACAAAAGCTAAGATACTGATTGGGCATATTAATGTCACTAACATCCAGTTCTGATTATTTAGGAATATATCGGTGCTATCTAAACGAACAAATAGCGATAACCAAAATGCAACAAAGATAAATAAGATATCGATAGCAACGCTGACGATACGTTTTTTGCTACGATTAAGGGAGAAGATATGTTGCAAAGGAGTCATTTGTTGTTCCAAATTAAAATAAATCACAATGAATTTAGCTCGTAAAGTAACGCGAAATAATAAAATGGCCAAGATGTTAGCTGAATTAAATTCATCGAAACATAGCGACCATTGATTTAGGCTATAACGCTAGAAATGGTTATTTAACTGCATCACCAGAACCACTGCCCGTGACAGTCATTACTATATATTTAAAATAATCTTTAACATTAAGAGTATCTATCATTTTCTTATCAGTTTTAGCTAGCAGTACAGGTGTAGACATATCAATATTTTGTACCTGTGCTAGACCCGTCACACCAGGTAAAACATCATATACCCCTAATGCATCACGTTCTTTAATCAATTCATCTTGATTAAACAAATTAGGTCGAGGACCAACTAAACTCATTTCACCTTTTAACACATTAATTAATTGCGGTAACTCATCAATTTTTGTTTTACGAAGGAAGCCACCCATCTTAGTAATAGATGCATTATTAGCTAAGTGACTCGCCACTGATTTGGTTTCAATAGACATAGTTCTAAACTTAATCAATTGAAACGGTTTTTTATTTTTCCCTACACGGGTTTGAATAAAAACTGGAGAACCTGTATCAAATAAGCCAATAATTACAACAAAAATTAAAATTGGCCATAAAAAAAGTAAGCCAAAAAAAGCAGCTAGAATGTCTAAAACACGAGTCATTTATTTATCTCTTTAATTATCTTATTATTATTCAAAAATGCTTCCGCAGTCTCTCTAAAACCGTCCTCAAGTGTTTGAGGCGGCATCCAGTTTAATGTTTCTTTAGTATGTGAAATATCCACTTGTAAAGAGCCTAATAAACGTTTAACTATGTCTTGTTTGCCAAATATTTTACCCACCAAATAATAACACCACAAAGGCATGGGAAATATTCTATTCGATTTACCTAATGCTTTAGACATCTGATTAATCATTGAAGCTGTAGACACGTCATTATCATCAGAAACCAAAAACACCTGATTCACAGCATTGGGATGATCAATACAAGTTATAATTAAATCGACTAAATTTTTAACTGATACCAAACTACGCTTATTCTTAGTAATACACCCAAATGGAAGTGGTAATCCTTTGGATACTAAATTTATCAACGAAGCAAAGTTTGCTTTAACACCTGGACCATAAACCAATGTAGGGCGAATGATCACAACTTCTAATCCAGTTTGTTCTGCTAGTTCCAATAATTGCTTTTCCGCTTCGGATTTGGATTGGGCATAAAAATCTTCAGGTGTTCGTTTATCCCTTGATGTGAAAGGCTTTCCTAATCGGGTAAGTTCTCCGTTTACTTTAATCGAACTAACAAAAATAAAACGCTTAACTCCAGATTCCATAGCTTGCCGTGCAAGATTCATTGTACCAACAGTGTTGACTTCACGATAATCATTCAACGAATTGCTAGATTCATCATTCATAACATGAACACGGGCGGCACAATGTATTACGTAGTCTTTCCCAGTCAATAGCTTAGACCAATCAGTGTTAGAATCAATATCAGCGATTTCGTTAACCGGCCAGTACTCTTGCCTGTTGCGGTTCCGTACACTTCCCTGAACAACGTAACCTGAGTTGTGTAAGAAAGAACAAACCGCTTTACCTACAAATCCATTAGCGCCTGTAACTAAAAATTTCTTTGTCATAAATTAGAAACCTATTTACTATTAAAATCATAAATATCAAAAAAAGACTTAATTATCGAACTGTGATCAAAAAGTTCTAGCGCCTTAATTCTACTAACAACCCCCATTTGACGGACCAAATCTGGCTCTTCGACTAATTTTGATATTAAGCTAACAATACTATCAGAATTTTGGGGTTCAAATAAGACGCCATTTTTACCATCAAAAATCATCTGTCTACAGCCAGGTACATCAGTAGTCAAAATTGCCACACCACAAGCAGCGGCCTCTATGAGGGACTTAGGTAACCCTTCTCTATAAGAAGGTAAGCAAGCTACATTACATTTTTGATAAATCGCTGCTATATCGTTTCGCTGTCCTAAACAATCTACGTATCCAAGTTGATGAGCTAAATCGATATCCGATTGTAACAAGGAAGATGTATTATTTTCATCAATAGAGCCCACGAGCAGCAATTGAGCATTGATGTTGTTCTTTTTGATTTTTCTACCCGCATCGATATACTCTCTAACTCCTTTATCTTTTAAAAAGCGAGCAACCATAACGACCTTCAATGGTTCAATCTCTCTAGATTCAGGAGGACAAAAAAATGACGTATCAATACCAGCACCATTAACTACAAATGCATTTGAATCCAACACGATGCCTAATTGCACGAAGTGGTTCAAATCGTCTCTATTTTCAAATACTACCTTTACATTTGAAAGACCCAAAGACAACTTATATACCTGCTTCAATAGCATCCACAACAACTTACCTTGAAAACTCCGAGATAAAGATGCCGAACCTAAACCTGTAATTGAAGCAATATGTAATGGAGCCCTTATACCACGGAACATTCTATTGATTAGCCCAGAATAAATTACTGGTTTAATAGTAAAGGCATGTACAATATCTGGCTTTATTCTACATATAACTCCACGCAGATTAATTATCGAAGAAATTTCAGAGAATACATTTATCCCTTTTCTAGAAAGGGTTAGTTCAACAAAATTAAACCCCCTATCCACCAGTTCAGTTCTTTTTTCTTTATCTCCTGCCGCAACAAATACTTCAGCACCCTCATTCTTGACTGATTCTGCAAGAGTTAAGAAATGAGAACAAAAAAAAGAAGATGAATTGACTATATATAAAACCTTCACTATAACCTCATTAGTATCAATCTGATAACAACATCAAATTTTAAAGCTAACTTATCAATATTTTTTACATTTAGACAACTAAACTAAAAAATACAACACTCGTTAATAACAAATATCCAAACAGGGCAAGATTGCAAAGTTCCCCACCGGTATGGATTAGTGGTAGGTACTAGTTATTTATTCCTACTTTTGTTTACTTTCTTTTTAGCCCTGCATTAAACAATTCATTTTCATTCATGCCAGCATCGAGACGCAATGCAGTTATAATCCTATAGACCAATATGAACAAGTAGCGCCTAGCACCTATACCTAATTGAGTATTACTGGAATGATATATTATTTATCGCAATATCGCAGGGTACTACATTACCAACTTGTCGTATCAAAGCGACTATGCCAACCGTCGTTAATTATGGTCAGTCAAAGCAATTTAGCCAAACACTGAAGTATATTGTATGACTAAAGATAATCGAATTTCTATTCGCCAGAGTCCTTTTTCTTATCTGATAACCACCGAACCTCAGCCAGCTTAAGCAGACGTTGAGGCATCAGTGCCGTTCGAATACTTGATACGATTAACGGCTCAAGCATATTTTTTAAATTAAACAGTCGATTAAACTTCAAGCAAAACTCTACCAAATATCAAGGTAAATGCTTTTGGTTAATAGCATGATAAGTACCGTGCATTGAATTTTTAACATTACTTATCATTGTATTAACCCATTTAAAGTAAGGCCACTCAACAATATCTGGACCACCGCCAGTGACGACTGTAAGATGTAGCATCTCGGCATCTTTAACCGCACGAAAGCACGCTAGACCATCTGAAATAACAATCGCCTTCGGTGTGAGGTGACTTTAGCCCAACGCGTTATTTCTACTTTGTTGAATCCATCTACAGCGCTAAAACGCATACCAATCGGATGACCTTCATCATTGATTGATACAGCTGCAATAAAGGGGCGTTTTCCTTTGGCGCCACAGCCTCTAACACCACGTCTTACGCCTCCCCAGTAAGCATCATCTATCTGGACATAATCAATTAATTGTATTTCATCATCTCGCTCTTTCATTGCTTGCATTAACTTCTACTTTAACCGCCAAGTCGCGTTATACGAAATACCAAGTAACCTTGATAGTTCAAGCGCTGAGATACAGTTCTTTTCTTGCGTTACAAGATATATTGCAAGAAACAAAGTTGTTAGTGGCAACTTAGAGTGAGCGAAAAGTGTTCCAGATATCAATGAAGTTTGAAAATGACACTTATTGCTTTGATACAGCGCTCTCGATTTTAGTTTACAGCACTTGTTGTGGTCACAATTAGGACATCGATAACCCATCGGCCAACTTATTCGATATGCCGTTTTGAAACTGTATTTTATTTCTAGCTATGACCTAAACCTCATTACTACACTCATTTAAGTATAGTTTACGAGGGCTGAGCATTAGTGGTCATCAGATTTTCTTATGTACTATCTTATGTACTAATAAGTATTGGCCAGATTCTTCAAGCTACTCAAAACTGAAATAATTAATCAAGCTTGTTCTATGAAGCCCTACCAAATATAGGGTCATCATGATTCCCCCCTGTTAGCACTTAGTTTCCTTATATTCGAAGCTTGTTTAGTAAGCCATTCCCCCCAACCTTCAATGTAGCCAAAAGCAACAAAATGATTTCTCATGCCAATATTGGTTCTGGGTATCTGATAGGGGAAATTATCGGGGCTAATAAAGTTAGAATCTGACGTAAATGCAAACTTAAACCCAAGATTTGAGACTATAGATAAGGACTCACTATTATAACGGCCAAAAGGATATGTAAAACAGTCAATATCAGTTCCAATTTTTTCTTCCAATCTATTTTTGTCCTTTTGAATATTCCCCACTTTACACTCAAAGGTCAGAGCGTTTGAAATCATATCAATATGAGACCATGAATGACCACATATCATAGCTCCATTATCATACAAAACCCTAAGTTCATCCCAATCTAACGAGTTTTCTTGCCAGGTTTTTATATTATTCTTACAATAAACTTTAGCATCACATACATTTAACCCTATGAAATCAGAATTAACAGATAATATTGGCTTTATGTTATATTTATTAAAAATTGGAAGACCATATAAATACCAAGATTCATAACCATCATCTAGTGAAATAATGACATTGACCTTGGATTTAGATATATTTCCTCTAACATAATCTTCAAAAGAAATAACATTATACTTAAGAGATATTTTTGATATTAACGATTCAAAAATATCTAAACTATCAATATGATGAAATACAATAATCCTAGTCTTACCAATATTTTTATTATGCAAGCCCCTAAAGATAAAATCAGCTACAACATATAATGAGCCAATAATAAAGTTTCTAATTTCTTTTTTCATAATAAACGACCAAATTAAGAATGTATGATTTTTAAAATATTATTAAGACTAATATCTAACTGTTCTGTATTGCAAACAATGTGCCGATCAAATTTAACAACATTTAATATCGACTTTTGGCATAGATCAATTTCATGAACAGATAACTCTTGCTTCCGTCCATAAACGATTTCTGGTTCAGCATAAAGTACAACAAAATAATCTGGCTTGATTGATAGCTTATAAAAAAGCCGATTTATTTTACTAAGAGAACCTGTTGCATGTATAGATGATCTATTCGTTCCTGGAAATCGGTCGATTAATACAGTTACCCCTAACATTCTAAATAAACGTACTTTTATCCCACGTAAATAATTTTCTATAAAGAATAAGATATATACAAATCTATTGTAGGGACTTGGAATCTTTAATAATAGTTTGTATATAGGTAATAGGAAAAAGAACCAATCCCCCATATACTGTTTTTTTGATACGCTAGAGTGTTGCAATAAATCAATAATATAGCTTTTCCCTGAGCCATCTGGGCCAATAAAAGCAAAAGATTTACCTTTCCCTAATCTCGAATAGCGATATTTAAGACTAGCTATAACCCTATAAATAATACGATTCTTCGTGATTTTTTTATATATCAAGTTAAGTCCACAAATTTCCCCATCAAGTGAAGATTTGTAATTTGAACTGTCTTTAAAGAAAGATACCAAACGCCCATCAGAATCATCGAACATATCCTTATTGATGAATCTCTTTAATCTTTTGGCAAGTATAGGGTCCTGACCAAGTCGAGTATTTCCTACATCTGATATAGTAAAGTCAAATAGATCGAAAGTTAACATATTGTAGTTACTCACCAAATCAAAAATATATAACTTTGCGTCTTCATATTTTAAAGCCACGCACTGATTGATATTTTTAACTTGAAAAACAAATCCAAACTCTTCACATATTGCTGCAGCATTATTCATTTTCAAAGGAGGTACGTATATATCGATATCACCCGGAGCTTCTTTTAATTGACTGTGCTGAACAACACCATCAATGGCCAAAAGTATCTGTAAACAATTTTTTATCACAATATTAATACACCCCAAAGAAAAATTTACGAAATGATATATTCATTAGTATCTTCCAACTTATATCATTCATATTTAAAACGAAATTACATATTTATAAAATCGCAGAGATTCATCGCTTCTATTTTAAATAATAATACCACTATCTATTATAGTCTCCACCAAATATGACTGGACCAAGGATAAAACTTAATTAGTTAAGTAACCTGAGACTACCCCCGAGTTTACTTCTGATTTACCCCTCTAGATTTACATCTTCTAAAAATTAATTTTTCACAACATTCCAACTTTTTAAAGTATTAAAAAAATAGGCACAATCACCTCCAAATAGCAATCTGCATAAGAGTCGGCATCACAGGGCAAGATTACGAAGACCAGCTCCCAGCAAGGAGCCGAGATAGGTACTCATTATTTCGGCCAGCCTTTGTTTGTTTTCTTTTAAGTCCTGCTGTAAACGACTTATCGGTGTTCAATAAATTTAATGCAATATGTCTAATTACAGCCAAATTTTCTCCACCTTCGCCTCGTATAATCCTGCAACTGTCTTCATTCATACCAACGTCAAGGGGCGTTGTTGATCAAATCAGCTAGAGGTTTGATCATCCCCTTTCTATCAAAATCTAAATACTTGTCTTTCTTTCAGGCATTCCTAGTCTAATGACTTTGTTGATCGCTTTGATCATTGGCATAGACTTCGCCAACTTGAGCATTGTAACAACGAAGTGATAGTGTGCCCCTCGTGAGCGTTTTATACCGATACATCGCCGTTTCCGATAACGATCTATCATGGTAGCCAGTATCGATTTTCCACTGTTTCAGTTCGCCCGCTTTGAGTGCCGTTACAGCTTCATTTCTCGGATGTCCCGTTTCCCATAACCCTGCATTTTCGTGGTGGGATGAGTGGTTTTATCTTTTTTTGCTTAAGCACTTTATGACACTCTTTAGTGTCGTACGCACCGTCACCTGAAACTTCTGAAATCCGTCGACGCAGAGGGTTTAGCAAAGTGGGTAACACTTCACTGTCACCGACATTAACGAGGCTCATTTCGGCAGAAATGATCTCATGAGTATCAACATCGACCGCAAGATGGAGCTTGCGCCACGTTCAACGCTTTTCACTACCGTGCTTCTTCACTTTCCATTCACCTTCGCCAAACACTTTTAAGCTCGTCGAATCGATAGCGATATGTCGGATAGCACCTCTCGATGGGTTACGATATTTTATTTCAACCGTGTTGGCTCGTTTACTAATACTCGAATAATTGGGACTACGTAGTGGCACATTCATCAGAGAAAAAATGGAATCGATAAAGCCTTGTAATGAGCGTAACGGCAGAGAGAATACACCTTTCACCATTAGCGCAGTTTCAATCGCCACGTCAGAAAATTGAAATCCTCTACCACGCTTTCCATGGTGTTTAGTGCAAGTCCATGCTTCTATCGCAGAGTCGTCGACCCAAAATGTAATCGAGCCACGTTGAGTTAACGCACGATTATACTCTGGCCAATTTGTGATTTTGTTCTTCGACTTACCCATTAAGTGAACCTTTTTAAATCCGTGATAATGATCTGATCACAAGATTTACGAAAGGTTCCCTGATTTAGTCAACAAGGCCGTATAAAACCGTCAAATTTGTAATATTACACAAAATGATTAGCTTCGATAGGATTAGATTAACTTCTCACCCTTTTGAAACTCTTGCCACATAAGGGATCTTCATGATCGGCCCCTGTAAGTATCGGTCATTCAGTAGAAAACTCATTCTTAGCCCCGAGCAAAGCGTAAAGAAACGTTATAGAGAATAACAAAGTTGCTGTTGTTAACTCTCCTTTTAACGGAGTTATGAACAGAACGCAACCGAGTAAAATATTATATATTGACTTTTTGTAAGATAAGAAAAACAGTAACATTAAATTGAGAAGAAAAACCAAACTAAACGCCAAAAATCCAGCCTGTAATAACCATCGAGTATAACTAGGATCAGCCCCTCCAAGTTCAGAATATCGAGGAAAACCATTTCCTATAATAAATTCTGAAAATGTGGGGAGTCTGTAGTGGGAAATCAAATCCCTTGAACTATAGTCCGCCTTCAAATCCAAACCAAAGATTACATTAAACGCAGGTAAAACTCTCTCATTAAAGTGCCATACTAAATTTTGTATAAGCTCTGCATTAACAAAACTAACAAGAAAATATGAAAAAAATAAAAAAATAGATACCTTAAGTTTTAATCTAAAAGAAAATTTAAAAATAAAGAAAATCGGTATCATAAAAAAAATAGGCATCAAGAATGTTCTTGCTGAAAAAAACAATGCACATAATTGTATAATGATAAAATATTTAAAAATTTTCGGCTGATACATAAGATTTAAAACCAGTCCAAAAAATATAATGTAAGAGCTAGTTAGGATTGAATTTAAAAAACCAGGCTTCCTCATAAGTTCATTTTCCACCCCCCAAAAATCCACTAGAGAATTAAGATTGGTACTTATATAACCGAGACTTTCTATAACTTGTAAAATAACAACAAGGGAATTAAGAACTGAAACTAATACAATAAAATTTACTAAACACTTAAAATTTACTAATTTATATTTTATCACAAGAACAATTATAACTGCTTCAGCAAACAACCGAATTGAACTACTAACAGCTTCTGTACTTTCATAATAAAAAAAATAGTTAAAAACACTTACAATCAACAGAGAAAATGTCAGAACTATTATTAATTTCGGGCCATATCGATATGGATTATTGTAAAAAATCATTTTTTATCCAGAATCAATTTAGTCATAAGACTAAGTAATACATTTTTTATAACCAAAGCAGAAAGATACCCACTGATCCCGAAGAGACCACCCAACAAATACATAAGAGAAAAAGTAATTACATTATTTACCAAGGAATGATAAATAAATAATTTAGCACCTCGATTTAAATATATTTTTTGAGTGAAGTAAAACTCTACTGACTGAGTCATTATTAATATAGTAGATAAGGAAATATCTACATAGCCATATACAAATTCCTTACCAAACACAAAGCCAGACAGATTTGAGAAAGTAAATATATATACCGGTATAAACATACAGATTGATAAAAAGATAAAAACGACTCTTTTATCGAGCTTATCTATTTTATATTTTTCTAACGACTTATAAATATATGGTATAAATGAATCTATTAACTTTGCTATTTCTTGAGGCACCATTATAAGTATGCTGTATAAAGCTAGATATTGAGCACCCATAAACTGAAATACCATAAGTTTATCGATACTAAAAGCTAATGTAGTAAAAGCTCCGGCAACAGTACTAGAGGCGCCACTTAATAAAAGTGTTCGAGACGGAACAGACTTCCAATCTAGCAGAAATATTTTCAACCGTAGGATTCTAAAATAAATCACAGTCTGAGGAACAATCAACGAAATAAGGAATGATGGTATGACATAAATATATTCTAAATCAAATAGAAACACCACTAATAACAAAATGTAAAAAAGTAAAACACTTGCAATTTTTGATGTGAAGTATGCACTTGCAGCCTGACGTGAAAAACCACGACCAATCAAGTAATTCTTGTATGAACTAAACAGTTCATACAATGGGATTAATAATAAAACATATTGTAAAACAATGAAGTATTGTTTATCACCCCCATACCCATATTCTATTAAACAGTATATAACAGCACAAATAAAAGCTGATGAAGTAAATTTTACTTTTACAATATCAACAAGTTTGATACGAGATTTATCAAAGCCTGCTTTCAAGACTACACTATCAAACCCAGGAAGGCTTGCTATGACGACGAGAGGAATCAAAGTCATTACATAACGTAAATCACCAAATTCTTCAATTGAATAAAATCTAGAACAAAATAATGTAAAACCTAAAGATATAGAAACTGAACATATAGACGTAAGAATATTAATCCCAAATAATTTATGCATCTGAATTAATCACCATCAAGTTCGCACCCGCCAAATTGATTATTGCTTTTTGTATATTATCTACTTTCTCAATTGAAAGCCTCTGCTTTTTCGAAGAAACCTCTTCTAGTGACGAAAACAACAGTATTATTACATTTAATTTTTTAATACATTGGAATGATAATTTAATCAAAAGAACCAACGGTCCTGATTTAATAATATTACCATCAGTATCAGGAAACCAATCAACGGCTACGACAAAACCACCTAACTTATAAATAGCTACTCTAAATGTTTTAATAAAATCGTCAAAAACATATGAAACACTATTATAAGGGCTTTCAAGACCTATCAATTTATTATAAAACAATTGCGACTTAAAAAACCAATATCCCATGTAGATATTAATCTTATGAAAGGGGTAACTAAATTTATCCGTTTTTCTTTGGCATAAACATCCGACAAATTGATGGAGTCTTATATTTCCCATTAGCTTTCTATTTCCAATTGGCGTTGTTGATCAAATCAGCTAGAGGTTTGATCATCCCCTTTCTATCAAAATCTAAATACTTGTCTTTCTTTCAGGCATTCCTAGTCTAATGACTTTGTTGATCGCTTTGACATTGGCATAGACTTCGCCAACTTGAGCATTGTAACAACGAAGTGATAGTGTGCCGCTCGTGAGCGTTTTATACCGATACATCGCCGTTTCCGATAACGATCTATCATGGTAGCCAGTATCGATTTTCCACTGTTTCAGTTCGCCCGCTTTGAGTGCCGTTACAGCTTCATTTCTCGGATGTCCCGTTTCCCATAACCCTGCATTTTTTCGTGGTGGGATGAGTGGTTTTATCTTTTTTTGCTTAAGCACTTTATGACACTCTTTAGTGTCGTACGCACCGTCACCTGAAACTTCTGAAATCCGTCGACGCAGAGGGTTTAGCAAAGTGGGTAACACTTCACTGCCACCGACATTAACGAGGCTCATTTCGGCAGAAATGATCTCATGAGTAACAACATCGACCGCAAGATGGAGCTTGCGCCACGTTCGACGCTTTTCACTACCGTGCTTCTTCACTTTCCATTCACCTTCGCCAAACACTTTTAAGCCCGTCGAATCGATAGCGATATGTCGGATAGCACCTCTCGATGGGTTACGATATTTAATTTCAACCGTGTTGGCTCGTTTACTAATACTCGAATAATTGGGACTACGTAGTGGCACATTCATCAGAGAAAAAATGAAATCGATAAAGCCTTGTAATGAGCGTAACGGCAGAGAGAATACACCTTTCACCATTAGCGCAGTTTCAATCGCCACGTCAGAAAATTGAAATCCTCTACCACGCTTTCCATGGTGTTTAGTGCAAGTCCATGCTTCTATCGCAGAGTCGTCGACCCAAAATGTAATCGAGCCACGTTGAGTTAACGCACGATTATACTCTGGCCAATTTGTGATTTTGTTCTTCGACTTACCCATTAAGTGAACCTTTTTAAATCCGTGATAATGATCTGATCACAAGATTTACGAAAGGTTCCCTGATTTAGTCAACAAGGCCTTTCCAATTTAGAGAAACCATATTGATGAAAACTGAGAGAAATACACGGCGCAATTATACTTAACATCCAAGATATGCAGTTGGCATTTACATAAATCACATCGATTATTACGCCATCACGCCTCTCTACCAACGAAACATCGCATTTTTTCAAAAACAAATCAACATCGCCTATCCTTTTAAATCTGATACGAAAATCAGTATCACTGGGATATGAACTTATGTCTCTATGTAATTTTATAGTGACATGATTCAATAGTTTATTTACTAAACACATTAATCCTCAGCCCTAAACAAATCATTAAAAATAAATATATTATAGGTAAACTGAGTTTAGCTAAAAGTTGATTTCTACCCGCTTTTTTCCGAAATATTCTGACATTATTCACATACTTCAAAAGCATTATTATATCTCTAAACCTAAATCTATAACCATAACGATCTAAAAAAACGTTAGAGTATTTAAAAAATCCAAATGGATTCAAAAGAGTCAGCTTCATACCTTTAGAATCCATAATAGAATGTAAAAATGAAAAGACATCATGCCTCTGCTCACCGTATAACATGTCTTTTCTAAAACCTAACAGCGCAGGAGGGTTCGAATCTATAACATATATTTGATCCGCATTTTTAAATAGATTATGTAAAACAAAGTCTGAATGCATCAACCCATCCACCTTATGTATAGCACTTAATATCTCAGCAGATTTTTCAATTAGATTAGCAAAGTCATGCTCATATATTAGATCTGAAAATGAAACCCCTAGTTCATGAAGTGAATATCGAATAGATTTTCCATTTTGCTCAATACAAACAGGAGATATAACACCTTTTACATCGCTTAATGATGTACTAACGTCCATTGAATGTACGAGTAGTTGGTTCACTTGTTCAAATGTTAAATTTAGGAATGTTTTTTCAAATATTCCATCTTCTAAGATGATTCTATATATTTCTTGATTCATATACACTTTTTTAATTTGTGATAACATCTGATAATTCCGAGTCTCCGTAAAACCCTTCTTAACCCGACAAACTTGACCCAACTTTCATCCCATAAATGAGTTGTGTAAGAAGAGTGAAGATCTAAAATATCATACGATTCTTCGCTAGAAATAGGGTAAAAAAAGTTACTTGAGTATATTTTACTTTGTAATGTTTTATATTCATAAAAAACCTTACTCAGTACTTCTGGTGATGTTATTAAATCGAAAGAATTATAATTTTCGTAAAATTTCATAGCTTGTAAAGCTATTGAGTTACCAGGTTCACAACCAATTATCCCACAATATATATGACTTTTCTCTCTGTTGTACCCTGAAAAAAAATCAGCATCAAGAAAATCGCTAAAATCCCTTAGTACATACATATCAGTATCTAAATATATCCCTCCGTCCTCGAACAGATATTTAAATCTCAGATAATCAGATACAAATGCCCAAAGTTGTTTGTCATAACAGTATTTAATAAATGGAGGTAGTATATTGTAATCACAATCCGTATGTAGGATATGCTGATAGTCTTTATTTTGGAAATTAGATGATTCAATACATTTCTTCACATTTTCTGGTAATTCAGAACTACCAATCCAAATATGATGTATTATTTTAGGCACGCTCATTTTTAAATACTTCCTCCATAAATTTTTTATCCGCAAATTCGAACATATGCCCCGTATCCCAAACTCTTATATCATAACTTAAAAGTTCATGTGCTAGGATACAAGCTGTTGGACCTAATGAAGCAAACACTATTGTATTTTTTTTATCTAACTTATTTCCTTTAATACAGTCTAATACTCTCCCCTCAATTACATTTAAATTAGAGAATGCATCATTAGTACCAACATCTATAAAGTAAGTCGTATTACCAATACTTAAATGTTTAATAGCTTTGGTATTTCCCGTAACTACTATAACATCGTAATTTTCGACATAATTTCTAAATATATCCCATTCAAAGTCTGGTGCATTTTTTTTTATAAATAAGTGACAATGCCCATACTGTCTTCCTTCATGAAGAAATTTCCACATCATTCTCTTCATGTCAATCCACATATTGTACTCAAAAGGTATCTTATGTTGCTTTTCTTTTGTCGACAGAAACGTTTCTTTAGGATCGACTGCAATAAATAGCCGATCATCAGTTGATGATAACACTTGTTTTAGTTTCTTTTCCAATTCTGAGCTCCACAGTTGAGACCAGTTAGAATCAGGTGGGTATATCCCCGCACCTGTTAATATATCAAACTCACCATCAGAGAAACGTGCAAAAGAACAATGATTAGAAACCAATATTTTTAACGTTTCATTCGGCTCCAATATGTCAATATTTTGATACTTTGAGCTATAATCCTTTCTGTCAAATTTATACCAAATATTTTTAATTATTAAATGTAAAAGATACTTTGGGTTATCAATAATCTGTTGAAGCTTTATAAACGGAAACTTTCCAAAAATACTAATCTTTCTTAATGATATATTCATTTACTTTATCCCAATCCATTTTTTTCCAGTTAACAATTAAGAAACTATAGACTTTTGCAATTTCTATAAAGTTGTCAATTGAAATGCTACTTTTACCCAACAATAAAATATTGCCCAACATTGAAAAACAATACTTGAATATATTTCTTTTTTGTAAAATGTTACGAAAATATAAATGTCTATATAACACCCTCATCCGTAGAGTCTGTATGTTGTAATCTCCGCTAGTTTCTTCAGGTGCATGTATAACGTTTAAATTAGGTAATATTCTTAATGTTATACCATACTCATTAGTTAATTTAGCCCCAAGAATAACATCCTCTAAGAATGACCATTTAACCATTTCTTCTTCATTATTTAAGCGATTTAAAGCTTCAGCCCTATAAACACCGTTACAACCAAAAAGCCATTCAGCATCACTCTCTTTACTCGCATGTTCTAGGCGTACATAATCAGCCCATCCCGAACTAATTAGACTATTAGAACGACCATTACCATATATGAAAAAGAACTTACCGATTAAAGTAGATAACTTCGATCTGTTTTTTGTAAAATTATCTTCATATGTACCACCAACTCCGTTGTAGTTATAATTACCTTCTAGAAAACCAACAGCAGAAGACAAATAATCATTATCAATGATAATATCATCATCTAAAAAAGCTACGTATTTTGAACAAGTCAAGCTCAACCCGTACTTTCTAGCGCCAAGTAAAGACAATCCTTTTTTATACTCAACACGAATATTTTGTAGTGGAAAAACATCCATTTCCCATTGAAAACCGGACGCTTCAATTATAATAATGTTTTCTATTGGGTAGTCTTGCCGACTTAAACATTCGATAATCCTATATAAGGTTGCCGGCCTTCCCATAGTAGAAATGACAATTGAAAGACTCATAATAAATCTTGGCTCTTAACTTTTGAATTCAACATACCTCTGATACCATCTTCAATTGATATTATTGGTTCCCAACCATAATCCTTATTGATTTTTTCATATGAACCTAAACTATCCATAATTTCGTTTTTTCGATGTATGTCTTTGTTTATTATTTCCACAGCGTATGGCAAATTTTCTACAATTTTTTGAGCGATCGTTTTTACTGAAAAAGATGTTCCACTGCATATATTATATACCCCGCCCCTAAATTTTTCTTCCGGTCGGATAATACATATAATAGCTGACACCACGTCTGCGATATGAACATAGTCTCTTTTAGGACGTATATCATTAACAACTATTTTTTTTTCCTTACATGCCTGCTCAATCATCTGTCCAAGTAAAAAACTGTTGCTTTGTTCTGGACCGTACACATTGAACAAGCGAAGTATTGCAGCATCCACACCATAATATTTTGTATAGAACTCAATAATTTCTTCCTCAATTTTTTTTGATAACGCATATGGATTATTTGCTACTCGCTGTTGCTCTTCATCTACAGGCAATTCTTTAGAATTTCCATACATATAACTGCTAATAAAAATCAATTTTACTTTGTTTATCCTGCAATATTTCAGAACATTCAGAGTTATCGAAGTATTATTTTCAATATAATACTCTGGTGTATTCCAACTTTTTTCGACAGATGTTAATGCAGCCAGGTGAATAACTGTATCTACCTTTTCAAGCATTTCCCAATATTTAGATGACGATAGGTCAAAATTTTTTCTAGTCAAAGATATTACATTAAATGTTTTTTGAAGTTCGGGTAAAATTTCACGCCCAATAAAACCTTCTGCTCCAGTTAAAATAAGAGTTCTCATAGATTATACTTTCTTTCATTATCTTCAAATTCATCAATAGCAACTTCATAGTCATCAGGTCTACCTATATCTAGCCAGTCACCCTTAAAATCATAAATGTTGACAGCGTCACCATTTGACAACATTTTCAACATTAATTCATCAAACCCAAAATATTTTTGGGCTGGCATATATTTCATCACCTTTCGGCTTAATATATAAACGCCCATACTTACTTGGTAAGTAGAAATAGGCTTCTCTCTAAACCCTATTAACTTATTATCTAGTACATCAAGCACGCCATAGTCATTCACTTGTTCCCGCTTTTTTGATGCAATAGTAAAGTTGCACTTCGATTGAATATGAGTTTGATATAGATCATCAAAAGAAATGTTAGTCAACACATCGCCATTCATGACTAAGAAGTTTTCAGGGAGGTCATTAATAATAGTTAAAGGCCCCATAGTTCCAAGTCGTTCAGTTTCTAATGAGTAGTCAATTTTAACACCCCATTTCTCTCCACTTTGAAAAAAGGCTTTTATTATGTCAGCTTGATGATTAACAGCTAACGTAATATGACTAAAACCAGCATTAGCTAATTGTCTTATGACAATTTCTAAAATTGGATACTTCCCTACAGGCATCAGAGGCTTCGGTAAGGACACTGTATAAGGTTTTAATCTTGTCCCCAGTCCACCAGCTAAAATAATTGCTCTTTTCATCACATACTCCTTAATTACATTTTGCTATCTAAATATTTGCCAGTTTCTTTATGACCAAAATCAGGGACCATGGTAAAGAATAATTCCACTAATTGCTCTTTAGTCCAAGCACAATCGGTTTTCATTTCTGTGATGGAATTTTCAAATAATGTCACTAACTCAGCATCAAATAGAGCTTCATTTTTAATGACACCCAGATTATTAAAACGTTGCATATCTAACGTTTCGTTATCCGTAAAGAACTCTTCAAAATCTTTTTCACCAGTTGTATCACTGTCCATAAACAGGCATGGCCATTTACCTTGCTCAGGTAATGTATCAACTAATGTACGGGCTTCATCTTCGTCTTTACATAAATGCGGTTCATAACCTAACTGTTGTAAGTATTTAACAGCGATATCGGCAAACGAGATCAAGTGCAATGATTCACTTAATTTAGGGAAAAAGATATCGCGATTTTCACCAAAAATACATGACATTAAACATAACTCGCCCGACTCTTTCGGTGTCACGAAATAGCGTTTAATATCTTGAGGTGCCACGATAGGTTGACGCTTTTGAATGCGTTGATTGAATCCATGTAATAACGAACCATCAGAAAATGCAACGTTAGCAAAACGGGCTGTTGAAATAGTAATGTCAGCACTGCGACGCATGAGGAACATTTCCATAATACGCTTTGACGCGCCCATCATATTCACCGGATTCGCTGCTTTGTCGGTAGAGACACAGAAATACTTTTTTACACCTTCAGAAGCAGCTTGTTGCATGGTTTTTTCAGTATTAAATACATTAACATCAATCATACGCATCAAGGTATACGGGTCTTTTTCACTACGCACATGTTTTAGTGCCGATAAGTTTAAGACGTAATCATATTGACCATCCGCTTTAATAAATGCGTCGTATTCTAATGAACCGATATCTAATGCAAATGTTTGAAAGTCACCGTCAATATAACCAAATGAACTGCGGATATCACGCACCAATTCAACCATGTTATTTTCACTGATATCGACAACGTGCAATTTCTTTGGCTGACGCTTAAAGATCTCTTTTGTTACTGCTTGACCAATTGATCCTGCACCACCTAAAACTAAAAAACGAGATTGAGATACAATACGCTTTAATTCTTCGCCATGATCATTTATATCATTAGTAAATAGTTCGTTATTTCGACCAATTAAAGATAAAATATTACTCATTCGATCAATTCCTAATTTAACTATATTGAATTTATTCAATTTGCAGCCTCGTAATAGAAGTATCACTGAGCCAGTTTATATTCATAATGAGACAGATAGCTATGATGAACTATTTGTAATTGTTTGATTTGTTATATTTTACGCAACAAACTCCAATAGGTCCTGTTTATAATGAAAAACTTAAGACTTATCACTCTCATAGCTATAGTTATAATAACCATACCCATAAGACGTACTCGCCTTCTTCTCAACCGCATTCAGAATGAAGCCTTTCACTTCAATGCCAGCCATTTCAAAGCGATGACGTGCAACTTCAATTTCTTTTACTGTATTCTGGCCAAAACGACCAACCATTAATGTCGTACCCACTAACGCACCAACAATACTTGGATCTGTTACAGCCAGTACCGGGGGGGTATCAATCAGCACTAAGTCATATTCACTTGATGCCCATGTGATAAAATCGCTAAAGCGTGGGTGCATTAACAATTCAGAAGGGTTTGGTGGTATTTGACCACGGGTAATAATATCGAGATTTTCAATACTCGATGGTTTAATGACATCTTTAGTGTCTAATTTACCCGACAGCATTTCTGATAAGCCGCGATCCCAGTCAAGATTGAAGTGACGTTGTAAATAGCCTTTACGCATATCGCCATCAACGAGTAATACTTTCTGGCCAGTTTTCGCAATTACAGCAGCAAAGTTAGCTGATACGAATGACTTACCAATGCCAGGCGCAGGGCCCGAGATCATCACTACGTTATTTTTGGCTTCTATCATGGCAAAATGCATGCTGGTACGTAGACCACGTAATGCTTCAATGGATAAATCAGCAGGGTTCGATTCTGCTAGTAACGTCTCGTGTAACTCAAAATTCTTCTTACGTTTATTGTGTTTAAGCTTAACGTCCATTTCTGCCTGCCAATCCGACATCGGGATGCTGGCATAAACCGGTAAACCTAACGCTTCAACTTCATCTGGGTTTTCAACGCCTTTATGCAGCGCAGCACGAACAAGCACAATAGCAACCGATAACATGCCACCGAATAAGGTTGCGAATACCACAATCAGTGATTTTTTCGGTTTCACTGCTTTGCTATACGCTTGCGCTGTATCAAGAATACGTACATTACCGACCGTACCCGCTTTTAAGATATTCAGTTCTTGCACCTTGTTTAACAACTGAATATAAATCTGCTGGTTTACTTCAACATCACGCTTCATGCGTAATACGTCACGCTGGGTTTTTGGTAATTGTTGAACTAGTTCATCAAGATGTTTTTTCTTAGCTAACAAAACTTTACGTTTATCTAATAACGATTTATAAGCAGGGTGATCTTTGGTGAATCGTTGGCTTATTTCACTCTCTTTAAAAGTTAATTCATTTAACTGCGATTCTAACGCGACCATTACCTTTAACGTTGACTCGGCTTCTAACCCTAAATCGATTGATTCGTTGTCTTGTCGAAAACGGTTTAGGGTATCTTCAGCCGCAGTTAACTCAGTTTTAATGTTTGGTAGGTGACCTTGTAAAAAGGCTAAGCTTTTTTCTGCTTCTGCCGAGTTACGTTGTACATTTTGTAAGAAATAGTTTTGGCTTACATCATTCAGAATATCTTCGATTAAAGCTTTATCTTCGCCACTGAAAGATAATTGTAAAATACCGGTTTGTTTACCGCGTTCACTTACCGATAAACCAGCTTGTAACCATTGAATGGCATCAAATTTAGATTGCTTAACTACTGTAAACTCATCAGTATTATTACCCACTAAGGCTTGCACAAACAAACGATAATCATTGCTCTGGGCCAATTCACCAACCACACCAGATAACACCTTGCGCCCGTCATCGTCATAAACCGAATATTCGCCTTTGCTAGCATCATCAATGGTCAAGCTAAATAGAGGTGCGGCATAACTTGGGATTTCAAAACGACTGATCGTAATGCTTTTTTGTTGCTCGCTCATGCGTGCTAAGCCTTTGCCTATATACGGTAGGTATTTAGGTTCGGCAATTGTGGTTAAATTAATTTTATCAACAGTTTGGCTTAAGATCATTCTTGATTTAATGATCTCAACTTCAGTCGTTGCAGAAGATTCACTCGAAAACATATCCCCCATGTCACCGACAAGGGCAGACATACCGCCAGTTTTTTGCTCAACTTGGATTAATGCATCGGCTTTATAAACCGGCGTTGCTAATAACGCATAGCCAACACCAAATATCGCAAAAATAAAGGTAACCGCGACAATAGTCCATCGCGCGTCCAGTAATATACCGAATAACTTACCTAAATCGATTTCATCCGCACCACTACTTGGTAATGATTGCTGCGACTTGTTTGTTTGATTGAGTGTATTGCTGCTCATAATAGTAATCAAATTCCAATGTTTAAATTTAAGCGCTAAGTAGCTTACGTAATAAGTAGCCATAGTCGTTCGATATTAATGGCTACTTAACGGTTATTAACCTAGCTTTTTTTAACCTAGCTTTTGGGCCCATGCTTTTGCAGAAGCTTCAATTAGGTTGTAAGCATGCTCAAACGCTTCTTTACTTTGGCGGTACGGATCCGGGATATCTTGCTTTTGTAACCATTGGCTGAATAACATGGTTTTACCACGCGCTTCAGGGGCAATGTTAGTCACCGCATTAATATGGCCTTGCTCCATTACTAAAATCAAATCAAATTCACGACACAATGCCGAGGTGAGTTGACGACCTTGATGACCGACTAAACTGATGCCGTTTTCTTCTGCTACCTGACAAGCCAGTTTATCTGCAGGTTTACCGACAAGCGCACCAACGCCTGCCGAAGCAATGTTTTTATTCGGCAATAACGACTTAAGCAAATACTCGCCCGATGGTGAGCGGCAAATATTACCCACGCACACCACTAAAATATTATTAAACATAACAACAACCTTTCGATTAATTCTTCAATTCAGGGTTAATTACCAAGTACGAGTACGGTTAATGCCTTCAGCCAGGTTATTAAAGCCTGATATTGTAGGCAATATCTGACCGATAACACGGTTCCAGCGGGTAATTGGTGCTGCCGTCACATAGACAATATCATAAGGTTTTAATTCAAATTCAGTGCCAATAACCAGCGCGGCTGCATTCGTTATGTCTAATTGATAAATATCTGCAATGGTATTACTGCTAGTATCTGTCTTAGTTTCTGATTCAGCACTGCGGTTCGCGCGCACCACAAAGATACCAGTAGCATCGGCAGCCAGTTGATTAATGCCACCAACATTGCTTAATGCTTCAGTTAAACTCATGCCCGCACGATCAATCGTTAATAATTTAGGTTCGTTCACTTCACCCATGACAAACACTTTTTGACCATCATTACGTGGGACGTGAACAATATCGCCAGGAATTAACAAACGATTCTGGGTTAAATCACCACGTTGCATTAAGGCATGCAAAGATAACTTTTGCTCAACACCTTGACGCGTCAGAGTAACATTACGCCAATCAGCATCAGCTGCTAAGCCGCCAGCATGGTTTACTGCATCTAATAATGTTAGTGGCACATTGCTAATAAATTGTTGACCGGGTTTGTTCACTTCACCCGTAATGTAGGCTTTTTTAGAACGGAACGCGGCTACGTTAACGTCGACTTGCGGCGTTTCAATGAACTTGGCTAATTTTTCCGTTAGCATGGCGCGGATTTCAACGACCGTTTTACCTGCAACAGCCACAAAACCAATATAAGGATAGAAAATTGTACCGTCGGCATGCACCCAGTTACCCGATTCACTCGCGCTACGATAAGAGCCCGCAGGAATGGTTAATTCTGGATGGTCCCAAATTGTTACATTTAAAATATCGCCCGCACCAATACGGTATTCATAGGCGGCTAATTTGGCATCTAATTCAGGATTAATTTGCGCACTCAAACGGGGTGCTTTATACCTTGCCATTTTGTCTGCTGTTAATGGATATAGATTAACACGCTCTAAAATATCAACGGTTTCTGAACTATCATCATTGGCACTTGCAGATGCCTGCTTATAGCCTACATTTAAGTAAGTCCCAGGTACAGTACAACCGGCTAGAATCACAGGGAAAGCAATAACTAGCAGTAATTTTTTATAATGCTTCATATGATCCAATATTTATTTTAAATAAAGCGGGATTATACCGCGATGATGGGAAAAAAACACGCTACCGCCCTAGGGTTGCAGTACCCCAAGACCGATAATTAACCAAATTATAAAGTGTTATTAAGCATTTATACTAAATAGATAAACATCGATTCGTTATCTTTAATTGCATGCCCCTTAATAAGGAGAGCAATATTCGCATATTCCCTTACGTTGAGCAAGACTTTGAGGTTGTAAATTAATTATACCTTAATAGATAACTATATACCTCATTGACTATAATAAAAGTTACTTGGCATTGATAACTAAAACGTAACGATATGGCAATACTTAAGCTGACAATCATGACTAAGCATTATGTTTAAAACCATTCCTCAACCGTATATGCTTACAATCTAAACTACGACTAAGGTGAGATGTTGCACAACTATATCAAATACAAAAATAAATAATGTAAGTAAGTGTAAGTGGGCTGTTGTAAATCGACTACCTTATTCTTGGCTTATTTAACACCTAAAAATTACGTTAAAATCGATTTTACGTCTTCAAACCATTTGAAGAACTCTTTCATTCCCTTCTAAATTACAGTAGAATACCTGCTAAATTTATCATATTTACACGTTATCTTGCCATTTAAGTGATGATAACTCATTTGACGAAACCTCGAGAGCTAAATGATCAACCAACCTCAACAACTTAGCAGTTATGATAATAACGATGAAATAGATCTTTTTGAGCTATTTTCCACTCTATGGCAAGAAAAGCTAAAGATTATCTCAGTGACACTCGTATTTATGACCGTCTCTCTTGTTTATGCTTTAAATGCTACTGAGACTTGGTCAGTAAGCGCCACAATTGATACCCCGACTTCACAACAAATAAAGCAATATAATCTCAATCGGGTACTGATTAACGAAGGTATTAAGACATTAAAAAATAATGCAGGATTAAACAACGGTGCTGAATTAAACACTACTGAACAAGTGATTAATATTACCACCAACAACAACGGCAACGACAACGACAACAACGAGCTACCCACTATTAAAGAATTACATGAGTTGTTTGTTAGTGAAGCGCGGATGACGACTAACCAAATTAAATTTTTTAAAAGTCAGTCATTATTTAAAACCGTAGTCGCCGAAGAACAGCTTGATCTGGTCGCACAAAACAACTACGCGTATGAATGGGTAGAGAAGAATATATCCTTTACTGCCGAGAATCTTAAAAAAGTCAATTTTAATGACAAGATTGGTACTAATATTAGTATCAGTGCAATCAAACCCGCAGATGCATTAGCGCTTAATCAGGCTTATCTCAACTTTATTAATGAGATGATGATGGTACGCCTTCGTAATCTCATATCCTCGGAATTATCTCTAGCCCTACAACAACTGGTTAGTTATAACGAAAACACAACCAGTAGCAAAAAAATCATACTCGAACAAAAAATAAACGACATTGCGATAAATATTCAAATCGCAAAAAGAGCGAATATTAAAAACTTTGTGACTCAAAATATTTCGCTCGAATCAGCACCTAAATATGCCAAAGGTTACGAAATATTATCAGCAGAGAAATTTGTATTAAGTCAACAACTAGCTAGTTATGAAAACAATGCAGTGATAAACAGTAATGCCCTATTAATAGACAAATGGCTTAATTTCGATAAGACAATGCAACTCGATGATTTTAACTTCTATCGCTTTACAGATGAGCCTAAGTTACCAAAAACACGTGATAAGCCAAAACGTGCGCTTATTCTAGTATTAGGTACATTGCTTGGTTTAATGCTTGGTGTTGCATATGTATTAGTTATGAGTGCAGTTCGCAATCATAATAAACCTAAAGAAGCTTAATTCCTTCCTGTTTTACATTTGAGATCAAAAAAGCCTAATGGAGACATTAGGCTTTTTATATTTACGGGTTTAAAGCTAATTCGAACGTTATAACTTAGCGATTAACTGCCAAGACGTTTGGCCACTCGCCCAATACTTACGCTCAAATGGCGTGGTAGCTTCTAATGCTTTATACGTCTGTAATTCACTTTTTACATTCGCCAGTGATAAAGCGTATTGAAATTCTTGTAAGTACAATTGCCAGTTGCTACGCAGCTCTAATTCACCACCTAACGCTAAGATTGACGGAAATACCGCCGCACCATGCCAGCGTCGTTGTAAATGTTTGGCTTTTGGCCATGGATTTGGATACAAGATATAGTGTTTATGTAACTGCCAGCCTGCATCCACGGCTAAACGCCACAGATCGTTTAAATCCACCTGAAATAAGTGATATACCTGTCCATCGATTTGATGCGCATGACGATGCTGTTCGTTACGCTCCAAGCGGTCTGCTGACTTATCCATACCAAATACCAAACAGTCAGGGTGCAGCTGCGCAATCTTCGCAGTGCTTTCACCAACGCCGCAGCAAGAATCAAAAATAATCGGGCGTGGGTCTGCGGCTACAATAGCTTGCATCTGTTCAAACGCTTCAACGGTATGCTGACGGTATGGCTTACGGAACTTGTGCTTAAGGTGTTTTAATACAACTTCATCTAGGTGCTCGTTTAAGCCCGTTTGGTTAGTTGTGATCTCTCGAGAGTTACCCATCGAATCGTCTTGTGTTGTTTGCTGCTGAGTATTCATTTGTTTTACCGATTTGTTAATACGAGTGATAACCCCTTCCCTTTACCAAGCCGAGGATTAGGGAGGAAGTATTTTTATTGTTAACTTCTTAAACCAACACCTTTACTGATCAAACGATATACCAATGCATAAAGCACAGCAATAAAACCGATAATGACAGTAAATGAATAGAATAATGGAATGTTTTCGATGCCTAAGAAACCATCACGGAATGCGCTGACCATATAAATGATGGGATTAGCATGTGAAATAGTTTCCCATACCGGTGGTAACAGTGACGTTGAATAAAACACACCACCTAAATAGGTTAATGGCGTTAATACAAACGTAGGGATAATCGAGATATCGTCAAAACTTTTTGCAAAGATAGCATTTAACAACCCTGCTAACGAAAACAAGATAGCGGTAAGTAATAACGTGCTCACTATCACTAATATACTATGAATTTGCAGTGGTACAAAAAACAGCGACACACAAGTCACAATAAAGCCCACGAGTAAGCCACGCGTAACACCGCCACCGACATAACCGGCGATAATGATATAAGTGGGTACCGGTGATACTAATAACTCTTCAATATTGCCTTGAAACTTGGCGCTGTAAAACGACGACGCTACATTTGAGTAAGAGTTGGTGATCACCGACATCATGATCAAACCAGGAACAATAAACGCCATGTAGCTAAACCCTTCCATCTGGCCGACACGAGAGCCAATCAGGTTGCCGAAGATAACAAAGTATAACGACATGGTAATTGCTGGCGGTACTAAGGTTTGCACCCAAATACGCGTAAAGCGGGTGATTTCCTTATTCAGAATACTGTTAAACGCGATTAAATAATTTTTTTTCATTCTGCTAACCCACTTAAGTCTTTGTTACGCCCCTGCTCTACTATATCCATGAATAATGCTTCGAGACGGTTTTCTTTATTACGAATCCCCTGAACTTGAATGTTCATTGCCGCCAATTGCGCGAATAACGAATTTAAACCGCGATTTTTAGCCACATCCACTTCTAAGGTATGATCATCTAATAATCGACAGCTGTAACCGTCTAATTCAGGTTTGATTAATTTGCTGTTTATATCCAGCTGGCTGTTTATATCAAGTCGACTCTTTATATCAAATCGACTTTTTATATCAAGTAAATAGGACTCACTATTTAATTGTGATAATAGGGCTTTCATTGAGGTATCCTCAATTAACAAACCTTTGTCAATAATGCCGATATTACGACACAGCATTTCTGCTTCTTCTAAATAATGCGTGGTAAGAATAATCGTAATACCTTGCTCGTTCTTACGCTGCAAGAATTCCCACATGGTACGACGTAATTCAATATCAACACCGGCCGTTGGTTCATCTAAAATAAGCAGCTCTGGATCATGCACTAATGCACGCGCGATCATTAATCGACGTTTCATACCACCAGATAAATTACGCGCCGCTTCATGGCGTTTGTCCCATAATTCCAGTTGTTTTAATAATGCTTCACAACGCACTAACGCTTCTTTACGCGGTACACCATAATAACCCGCTTGATTGACGATAATATTTTCAATCTTTTCAAACGGATTAAAATTAAATTCTTGTGGTACTAAACCAATCTTACTCTTGGCCGCTTCCAGATCCGTATCAATATCAAAACCGAAGATCTTAACTTGCCCGGCAGTTTTATTTACCAGTGAGCTCATCACGCCGATAGTCGTCGACTTACCCGCACCGTTAGGCCCTAACAGTGCATAGAAATCACCTTTGGCTACGGTAAGGTTTATATTTTTGACCGCTTGAACTCCGCCAGAATACGTCTTCTTGAGCCCTTTTATTTCAAGTGCTAACGTCATGAGATGAACAAACCTAGTGAAGAATGGGAGATGAATTATACTGGAATGGTGTAGAAATGCGAGGATGGAGTAGAGACTCCAGCTTAAACTCGCCATGAAAGACTAAAGTCTACCAAAGGCAATAATAAAAACGGGTCGTTTAAAGTAAGATCTGCTATTGCGGCTGAACGGCTTTAAACGACTCGAACAGATTAAGTAAAACTTAACCTTCTAACGGTACCACTTTACCTACGTAAGGTAAGTTACGGTATTTTTGACCGTAATCGATACCATAACCAACCACGAACTCATCTGGGATCTCGAAACCAACCCAATCAACCGGTACCGTTACTTCACGACGAGACGGTTTGTCTAATAGTGTCGTAATAGTGATTGATTTAGGATCACGCAGTTCTAACATCGTTTTGATTTTGCTCAGTGTGAAACCAGTATCAATAATGTCTTCAACGATAAGTACATCTTTACCTTTAATGTCGCTATCTAAGTCTTTTAAGATACGCACATCACGGTTACTTTCCATTGAATTACCGTAGCTTGATGCTGTCATGAAGTCTAACTCAATCGGTAAATTAATATGACGACACAGATCTGACATATAAATAACTGAACCACGTAATAAGCAAACGATGATTAGCGTTTCAGTATCTTTATAATGCGTTTCAATTTGTGCCGCTAACTCTTTTACTTTTGCTTGCACGTCAGCTTCAGTGATCATCACTTCAACAGTGTGTTTCATGGTAATTTCTCCAAACGATCCCAGCACCACCAGCAAATAACCGATAAATACCGCTCTCTAAAAATGTATGTCTAAAATATACAACCTCAAAAATAACGATTCTCAACGTTGATATCTAAAAATTGCGCACAGTCTAACAGCCTAATGGCAATAGTCGAAATAGTTTCATTAAAAACCACTGAGATTGTGATGATTAAATACGAGTTATTATCACTCAGAAACGAGATTAGTTGCACGTCACGGTTGAACTCGGTGCAGGCCTAATGATAACATTAACAATAAATTAACATTTGATTATTATACTTGGATGCAACATATGGAAATGCCAGCAGTAGTCAGACGGCGTACCCGTCTCTCTCCCGAAGCTCGTCGCGAACAATTAATGCAGTGTGCGCTAGAAGTATTCTCTAAACGCGGTCTTGGCCGTGCTGGTCACGCAGAAATCGCAGAGTTAGCACAGGTGTCCGTCGCCACTGTATTTAACTATTTCAGCAACAGAGAACAACTGGTAGACAGTGTATTAATACAAATTGAAGACTTCTTTAGCCATATGGTACGTAAGAACTTTATTGACCTTGCAGGGCAACCAAGTAAAAGCGCGCATCAAGCCATTCATAACTATTTAGCCGATTTTGTTGACGCCGCCATCAATAATCCACAGTTCACTTACATTTGGTTAGAATGGAGTTCCTCTATTCGAGAAGATACTTGGCCGCGTTATCTCGCGCTACTCGATAACAACATCGCCATTATCAGCAACAAGATAGAACCTGCTATCGCATCGGGTGAAATAAATACCTATTTAACCACCACTGAATTTGCCCGTAGTCTATCCAACCAAGGTTATATGATCTTACAATTAGTGAATCAACCTCAAGCAATGGATAAAAAAAGGATTATTGAGTTTTTAGAAAAGTATGTAACGTCAGCATTAGCGAAAGCTTAACGCGAGCACGGATTCCCCCTCCCCTTACGGTCAAGGGAGGGGATCGATATCTAACGCTTAACGTCCCCATCCCGCATAAATAGACTGGTCAACGTCCAAGTGGTCAAGAATACGTGCGACCATCAAATCAATAAGATCATCAAGCGTTTTCGGTTTTCGATAAAAACCCGGTGCGGCAGGCATGATGGTGACCCCAAGGCGTGACAACTTCAGCATATTTTCTAAATGGATCGGTGATAGTGGTGTTTCACGCGGGATCAATACCAGTTGACCACGTTCTTTTAATACTACATCAGCAGCACGGTGTAATAAGTTAGTCGACATGCCTTGCGCCACGGCAGCAACGGTCCCCATACTACACGGACAAATAACCATTTGTTTTGGTGCACCTGAACCAGAAGCAACTGGCGAGAACCAATCTTTATTGCTTGGCACCAATAACTGCCCTGCTTTCGCTTGATATTTATCGGTTAAAAACAGCTGTAATGCTTTATTGTCTGCTGGCCATTTTTCATCAGTTTCGGTTGCCATGACTACTTTAGCCGCATCCGACATCAGTAAATGTACTTGTACATCCGCCGCTAATAATAATTCCAATAAACGTATAGCATATTGTGAGCCTGACGCACCACTAACCCCTAAGGTAATGCGTTTGCTAAATTCAGCCGTTTTAGTTTGCATGGTAGTCATCGCCTTTCTTCATATATTTCATCATTTTCGAGTGTTCATTTATCTAATTATGATTTAACTTCTAATTTAGCTAACAATTTATCATGAATACCCGCAAAGCCACCATTACTCATAATTAGTACATGGCAAGGACCTGCCTGTGCTTTCGCCCGCGTTGTGATCTCAGCGATCAAACCATCAATGTGCTGATGAATAGCCGCTTTATGACGATTATCTATACCTGACGCATTTATCGCACCCGAACCATTAGTAGTACATAGCTCATCAGCAACCGGTTGTAGATTCCAATCTAAACCTTCGGGTTGATATAACAACACATCATCAGCCTGCATTAATGATTGTGCTAATGCTTGTTGATGCGTGCCCATGCGCATGGTGTTTGAACGCGGCTCTAATACGGCAATGATTCGTTCACTACCGACAGCAGCACGTAATCCAGCTAATGTCGTGGCGATCGCCGTCGGGTGGTGCGCAAAATCATCATAAACGCGGATACCCTGCACTTCACCTTTAATTTCCATGCGGCGTTTCGGGGTTTTAAACGCCCCTAGTCCCGCAATGGCTTGGTTTAACTCAACGCCCGCATAATGCGCAGCTGCGATCGCCATCATGCCATTTTGTAAATTATGATCGCCAATCAAGTTCCACTTAACCACACCAGCTAACTCACCTTGGCAGTAAACTTCAAATTGGCTGGCATCTTCACGTAATTTCTTCGCTTGCCAATGGCTGCCTTCAGCGTCTAATAATTTATTTTCAGAACCCTGAGTTTTATTCTCTAAACATAAAGACTGCACTGGCGTCCAGCAGCCTTGTTGTATCACGTCATCCAATGCTGGTACATTCTCTGGCATTAAGATCAGGCCATTACTAGGGACGGTTCTGACTACGTGATGAAATTGACGTTGGATCGCCGCTAAGTCAGGAAAAATATCGGCATGGTCATATTCAAGGTTATTCATGATCAGTGTATTTGGTTGGTAATGTACAAACTTAGAACGTTTATCGAAAAAGGCGGTATCGTATTCATCCGCTTCAATGACAAAGAAATAGCCACCACCTAAGCGTGCTGATTCAGTGAAGTTCTGTGGTACGCCGCCAATTAAGAAACCCGGTTCGAGTCCCGCATATTCTAAGATCCATGCAACCATAGCCGCTGTCGTGGTTTTACCATGGGTCCCCGAAGCTGCAATCACATAACGGTGTTGTAATAAATGTTCAGACAGCCACTGTGGCCCTGAAGTATAAGCGAGCTTTCGGTCTAACATGTATTCGACACAAGGATTTCCACGTGACATAGCATTACCTACAATCACCATGTCTGGCGCAGGATTAAGCTGACTCGGGTCGTAACCTTCGATAAGCTCGATACCTTGCTCTTCTAGTTGGGTGCTCATTGGCGGGTACACATTGGCATCTGAGCCCGTGACTTTATAACCTAGCTGTTTAGCCAGTACTGCAATACCACCCATGAACGTGCCACAAATACCCAGAATATGTATATGTTTAGACATTTGATTACCCTTTTGAACGAAACTTATGATGAACGCGGTTGATCGTCACACCGATCATGACACCAAACAGCAATAACAATAAAAACAAGATTAAAATAGACTTAGTGGCGTCAAACTGAAAAATAGTGAAGGTTTTAAGCATTTGTTGATAACTAAAATGCAACTGTAAAAAACCCACAGGTTTGTTGTCTGCCAATATCGGCTTAAGATAAACACGCACCCCCTTGGGTGCTTCATATTGTTTTTTAGCCAGTAATTCGGCCATATAGTCTTCTTGAGAAGAACTTAATAACTTACCATCTTCAGCAAAAATATGCAGGCTAGTTACATACTGATTTTCGCTGACTTCATCCACCAGCTGTTGCAGCTGTTTTTTACTGTTAACGCGGGTATTAAGATCGGTCGACTCACGGGCAACAATCAAGTTAGCCGCCATTTTGGTCGGATAATCCAGTAATGAATGCACCAACATATCAACCTGGTGATAGCGAGAGGCCGTGACATTGTTATATAACGAGATCGCAATAAAAATGAAGAGAGAACTAAGACTTAGCGCAATCAATAATGAAGTTTGACGCTTTAAGAACTTATTACGACCATTAGATTTACCATCTTGATTATACTTGCTCGTCTGGTTTGTTGCTAAATGTGGCTCATGCGGAACCAGCTCTGTATTTACAGGATTGTCATTATTCTTACCTTTAACCACAACGAGCTCCTTTCTGAATACCGTAATTACGAATCGCAATTTTAAGTCGAATACGTTATCTTTGCTAGCAGTAACCTATCGATTACAAGGATTAGTAGCAAAATGACTCAACTCGCTGAGACTTTATTTAGTAATACCCCGCCAATAGCATGGCCACAATTGTTAACCTTGCAAAGCACTGAAATAAAACATGTCACTTATTGTCAGGGTCAATTTAATATTTCGGCGCAAGAACTACCAATAAATAGCCGAAATAGTAGTAATAACAGTCGTTACTATTATCTCACTTTAATCGCGCCAAGTATAACAAGTGACGCACTGCTAAACCTACTGTCAGCATTGAGTCAACTGCAGCTGTCAATGCAAGGCTCTGGCGATATTATCCTATATCCACCAGCCAACTATGCATTAAACCATAACGCATTAACCGACACGCAAGCGCAACGCACAACAGCCGCCAGCCAAGGTGACATTATTGTTTTAGGCTTTACCACGTTATCAGATGAACTACAGATGCAATTTAAAGATACGTTAGCAAGCTGGCGTAATGATTACCATGTAGATTATGCATTAAGCCAAACACTACCGAGTTTAAAGCAACCAGGGGTGGTATTAATGGATATGGATTCAACGACTATTCAAATTGAATGTATCGATGAAATAGCCAAACTTGCAGGCGTCGGTGAACAAGTCGCAGCCGTAACTGCACGCGCCATGAATGGTGAATTAGATTTTTCTGAAAGCCTACGTTCGCGCGTAGCGACGCTAACCAACTGCCCGGAAGCCGTATTAACCCAAGTTGCTGATGCCATGCCGCTAATGCCCGGTTTAGAGTTATTGATTGCCACCTTGCACCAAGCAAACTGGAAAGTAGCAATCGCGTCAGGCGGGTTTACTTACTTTGCTAAGCGTCTACAAGATGATCTGGGGTTTGATGCTGTTTATGCCAATGAACTCGAAATCGTCGATGGCATCTTAACGGGTCAGGTTATTGGCGATATTGTTGATGCGCAGGTGAAAGCCGATACCCTGCAATCACTCGCACAGGAATATCAGATTGCTCCGCAGCAAACAGTCGCGATTGGTGATGGCGCTAATGATTTAATCATGTTGAAAAGTGCGGCTCTCGGTGTGGCTATTCATGCTAAACCTATTGTTCAACAGCAAGCGCAAGTGGCATTAAATCATCATGATCTGGAAGGGTTAGTCGGACTGCTACACGCAGCGAACTGTGTGGACGCGAGCTGGTCGTAACCTAATCTAAAGCAAATAGGCGTCCACGTTAGCGGTTGTTTACGTGGACTCTATTAATCAATCGCCGAACAACAAATAGAGCAGTGCTCATTAACGCATGCGGCGTAGGCCTAGTCTATATAACAACTCATCAGACACATCAATCAGATCCACCACTCCGCGTACACTCCATAATTCGTCTTCAAGCTTTTGTGCTCTGTGTATCGCATAATGGCTGACGTAGTTAAGTTCTTTTTCAATGTATTCCATATCCGGCCGCCCAGTACGAGACAGCATCACTTGGATCGCAAAGAAAGCGCCTTTTTGTAAACTATGGGTAATGAACTGACGGCGTTCATGCTCATCACTAAAATCTTTTTCAAATCGCGTTGTGACTACCGAATCACTGGTTGCGATCGTAATATAAAGCACCTGCTGCCAAGGGCGATAAGTGGGTTCTAACCCGGCTAATGCATCATCGAACACCTGTTTAATATTATTATCTGATAACAAAGGGTACAAATTATAGCGGGATTCAGCTTGACCAAAATATTCAAACAGTGGTGCCAAACTGTTTTCGTTCGGGCTAATGCCTATCCTGTCCATCTGATAACTCGTGTTTACCTTATGAATATACAAGGGCATGGTCGCTAAATGCTGACAATACATATTCCGTAATACTGCCGTGACACCCGGTGATTGCGTTGGCTCTGGGGTACTTTTTAACTTGTCTTTATTGCTACGGATTAACAAACTAAAAAATTTACAGCCAATATGCGCCTCTTTATCGCCGACAATCTGCAAGTGTAGAATTGTTTTCGCTTTATTACAGCCAACAACACTGTAAGGTAAATTGGCAAGCGCTACTTTCTTCGACAGTTTTTGTAACATCGGCAGTTCAAGGTAAACGCGATGACCGATCTGCACATCCAACGGCGATTCTAGTTCGATCTGTAATCCTTCAGTCGAAAAATCATTACTCCAACCTTTAATACTACGTTCGGTATGACTCACTACAATCGCCGTTTTGTAACTGAATCGAGCTTCTTTACGCAGTTGTACAAACTTAAACTGGGCTAATATCGCGCGTTGATCCGCAGCCGGTAAACGATATTGATGCAGCAGGTTAAAGTCACTACTGTGCTGCGCATACGCTTTATAATCATTCAGAATATTTTCATTGGTAATATCTTGCAGCAACCCAACCCAACGAATATCTTGTAATGCCGCGAGCATTGTCGACCCTATCGGCTGTTGGTGACATTCAGCTTCCAGTAAATGTTTCTTTTCATCAAATGCTGACGGGTATAATGAAAATTTAAATGCTCTGAAATTAGGACGTTGACAAGCAAAAGACAAAAATAAGGCTTTCAAACCTGACTTAGCCAAGCTAATCGCGTCGGCGGCGTAAAAGTACAAGCGCCCATTCTGCGTATAATAAAAACTGTAAATAGTCGTTTCGATACTTTTCTTGGTTTGTAATAGCCCTTGCATCCAATCTGTCTGCCAACATGCTTCAAGCTGACTTTTAGATTCTTCATTGATCCAATAATCGTATACACCACGATTATTTTCATTCAACAACAAATGACTCAATACAGGCTGTTCATCACCCGAGATATACAGGGGTAAGCCTGACATACGCGGTAAAAAAAACTGTTCATACCCTTTTACAACAACATTCTCTTCCTGATAACGGACGTTAACTTTGTATTTACTTTTATTTTGCGCGATCAATTTACTGATAAAGGTATCTAATTCATTATTTTCGTCAATCCGCATTAAGCGTAAATAATCAAACTTCTCTTCTTCATCGATGCCCATGAGTTTATAAGCAAAAAAATCACGTAATAAATGGTTAGCATATTCTTGACGTAAGCTCGAAAAGTTCACATTCACTAAACTGCCTGTCACAATGGCGTGATTTTTATTCACTTTAACTTTAATGCCACTGGTGGATAAATCAGAGGTCATGGCATCAATAACACGGTCGCCAAACCGCATTTTTATCGCTGAACTGTAGTGCATACGCTCTTCGTCACGCACAAAATATGACGCATACTGAATCGGATCGACCGCAAATTTAGCCGTGGGTTCAACCGTTATAACATTGCGCTCATTTACTGGTTTACTACGTTCACGTTGATGAAAATCCAATACTTCTTCATAGATACCCAGCGTATAATTACCTTGGTGCTGAGCTAACAATGTTTCTAAAAACTTAATTTCGACCGGATTAATGTGATGTAAAATACCATCATACTCATACGCTACCGCGCCACTGTCACCACGTTGACGAAAATCGAGGATCCGTCGTGTGGGCGCAGAAAGGCGATTGACCTCCATCTTGATCAAAAAACGTTTACTGTTCGTTTCACCTTCAGTCAACTGTGCGAACAAAAGACTAAAATCAGGTTCATGATACAAGGTCGTTAATTTTTTAATTATGTCGGTGTAATGAGATAATTCCATGCTGGCGATCACTGCTTAAATTGGAAAATGAATACAACTATTACGGCTAGACACTTACGACTAAAATAAGTACAGCTAAAATAAGCGACGGTTAAATGCATCAGTATGAGATGACATAGAAAACACGACCATCGTTATTTACAGGAAAAAGTCTGCACGTTACTACTGAGTACACGTACAAAGCGTCAAGTAATAGATAATAACGTGAAACAAGCAAAATAAGTGCCACTTAACAGACTATTTGCTTTCTTTTTTGATGATGCTCACTTTTTATTTCGTACATCTGGTTATCAGCACCTGTTAATAGCTCATCAGCACTCATATCGTGGTGATAAACGCTATAACCAATACTAATACCGATAGATACATTACACACGGATAAGGCAAATGATTGCAATAAAGTACGTTCGATTAGGTCACTTAGCTGACCAGCATAACGGAGATTCGAATTTGGCAATAAAACCACAAACTCATCTCCACCTAACCGCGTTAATAACTCACCAGGCCCGCCAAGTAAACGAGACATACGCTGCGCAGCGGCAATAAGTAGTCATCTCCTGCCGCATGCCCATAGCGGTCGTTGACTAGCTTAAAGCGGTCCAAATCCATAAATAATCCATAAATAATCCATTATTTATATTGTGTCGCCATTCTGCCAAGTTGTTAAATCGAAATCAAAATTTCACCACAAACACCTAACGAACAACAACTTATTTACCATTCTAAATCAGAGCAATAACCACACCTCATCGCAATTTAAAGATAAAGGCGTTATACGTAGTGAATAAAACAAGCAAAAAAAAGCCCGTAATATCATAATTACAGGCTTTTACTCTTAATTCACATTTGTCGTTATTTAGTCAAAAATGACGACAAAATTAACTAATGCGTTTGTATTTAATACGGTGTGGTTGTGCCGCTTCTGGCCCTAAGGTTTTCTTCAACCATGCTTCGTAATCTGTGTAGTTACCTTCGTAGAAGTTCACTTTACCTTCATCACGGTAATCTAGGATATGCGTCGCAATACGATCAAGGAACCAACGGTCATGGGAAATAACCATCGCACAACCAGGGAACTCGAGAATAGCTTCTTCAAGTGCACGTAGTGTCTCGATATCCAAGTCATTGGTTGGCTCATCCAGTAGGATCACGTTACCGCCAGACTGTAAAAGCTTAGCAAGGTGTAAACGACCACGTTCACCACCAGACAGCTGACCAACACGTTTTTGCTGATCAGTACCTTTGAAGTTAAAACGACTACAGTAAGCACGTGATGACATTTCAGTATTACCAACTTTGATAATATCTAAGCCATCTGACAGTTCCTGCCATACAGTATTATCACCGTTCATGTGATCACGGAACTGATCTACACTTGCTAGTTTTACTGATTCACCCACTGAAACCGAACCAGAGTCTGGAGACTCGCTGCCATCTAGCATTTTGAATAGTGTTGACTTACCAGCACCATTGGGACCGATAATACCAACAATTGCGCCTTTTGGCATAGAGAATGACAAGTTATCAATTAATACACGACCGTCATACGCTTTACCTAGATTTTCAACGTCAATGACTTTGTCACCTAAACGCTCACCCGGTGGGATGAACAGTTCATTGGTTTCGTTACGACGTTGATAATCTGATTGATTAAGCTCTTCAAAACGAGCCATACGCGCTTTACTTTTCGCTTGACGACCTTTTGGATTTGAACGAACCCATTCAAGTTCTTTTTCAATCGATTTTTTGCGTGCACTTTCTTGCGATGCTTCTTGTTCTAGACGCGCATCTTTCTGTTCTAACCAAGAAGAGTAGTTACCTTCCCATGGAATACCTTCACCACGGTCAAGCTCTAAGATCCAACCCGCAACATTATCAAGGAAATACCTATCATGCGTAATCGCAACAACAGTACCTTCATAATCATGTAGGAAACGTTCTAACCAAGCCACAGACTCAGCATCCAAGTGGTTGGTTGGTTCGTCTAGTAATAACATGTCTGGTTTTTCTAATAACAAACGACAGATAGCAACACGTCGACGTTCACCACCCGATAGGACTTTAATTTTAGTGTCCCATTCAGGTAAACGTAATGCATCTGCAGCACGCTCTAGTTGGTTTTCGATGTTGTGACCATCGTGCGCTTGAATGATAGATTCAAACTTTTCTTGTTTCTTCGCTAGCTTATCAAAATCAGCGTCAGGTTCTGCATAATCAGCATAAACTTGGTCGAGACCAGCCATAGCATCTTTCAGTTCTGAAATCGCTTCTTCAACAACTTCACGAACTGTTTTTTCTAGATCCAGTACAGGTTCTTGCGGTAAGTAACCAATTTTAGTACCTGCTAATGGACGAGCTTCACCTTCGAAGTCTTGATCTACGCCAGCCATAATACGTAATAAGCTTGATTTACCAGAGCCATTTAGACCCAATACGCCAATTTTAGCGCCAGGGTAAAAACTAAGCGAGATGTCTTTAAGAATTTGACGCTTCGGTGGCACAATTTTGCCAACACGGTGCATCGAATAGATAAACTGAGGACCAGCCATTATGTTCTCTTTTAACAAGGAATAAGGAATGTGGGATAAGTTTAAACCTTGGATGCTGTTGATACAAGTATTCATCAACTCCACACAGGAGAGCGGTGATATTCAGCACGATTATCTAATATAAAAAATGTAGAATAAAAGCAGAAATAAAAATGTCCGCCAATATCCATAAGCGGGCATTGCTCAACAATAATTTTTTTAATCTTCGATTAACACAGACTCGAGAGCCATGATGATCATATCATTGAAAGTTAATTGACATTCTTATGCCGTAGTAACTTCACCGGTACGTATATGATCAGATACTAACGCTTAAACTTGTTTAAAATTATTTGTTTAAAATCTTCTTTTGATTCCAAATTATTCAAGAATAATTTATCTTCAGCAAAGTTAGTTACCCTTTCTCCTCGCCAAGTCATATTCTTTAATATAGTTTCAGGGCCGGGTGTAAAGTTGTTAATCCAAGAATTAGTCACGTAGTTAAATTTAAACAAATTAATTTTGATTTTCTTCATTAATTTTAGCGGTACTAACGTTTTTGTTCCTAAATAACTAGACCAGCAATAAAATAAATCTTTATGTACTAATCTATCAACTTCTTTAGACTCTAAGTAGTGTGAACAAAGTTTATTTAGTAATGAAACTTCTCCGGCAAAATAAAGGTCGGGAAGTTCATCTGCTTCAAGGATATTACTAGTATTCATCCAAGGAACTACAACTTTATTGTGTTTAATTGATTCTAGTGCAACGTCAAGCAAACAGTCATAATTTGAGAATTGATCGGTTCTAACTTTTACAGCAAGCTCACACCCTAACTGAGAAAGTAAATCTAGTCCCTTTTGCGTAGAAAAGAACTGCCGATATTTATTATTATCACTAATAATTGGGCCTCGTGAGTTAATTTTCTTTGTCTTATCATCTAGTATTAAGACACTTTCCTCACCGAGAATAGTAATCACATCTTTTAGCTTGGACCTGTCTTCGGTATTCCAAGTTACACAAATAATATGATCATAAATATCTTTAAACTCATTATAAATGTTCGCTATATTTGCTACACAATCATAATCTACAACGTCAGTTTCAGTTACTTTGCTAAAGCCTATATTTATAGTTCGTCCAGTTCTGCCTCTAGATAGAAGCGGCCCTTGTATAACTAAACCTTTTTTCATCCTCCCCCCTAAAGTAGAGTACATCTATTTTTATTGGTTATAACCATCTACTTCAAAAGCATCAAACTCATCAGGCGTACCGCAAAAGACAACATCACTGCGAGCTATTAAATTATAATTTATCTCCAGTCCTGCTTTTATCAAGATATTGTAGAGTGGGGCAATATATAACTCACCTTTTTCCCAAGATGTTGTTGGCAGGTCGCAGTATTTGGAGTAACAATAATGATAATCTTTAACACTCAAAAAATGATATAACCCTGTACTACATAAATCCGATATTGGCCTTTTTTCTGCTGTTTCTGAGACCCTCTGACTATTATTATTTAAAGGTTTTGCAAAAGACCAATTTTCGCCTTCCCCCTTAAATACTTCTAAATAGCCTTTGCCTTTGAAAGCGACATCTGGGAATCTAAAATCAGGTCGGAATGTATCAATATTAAAAATAGTGATTGTACCATCATATTCCATATCAGCTAAACCTAAAGCGACGGTCTCAGCCTGCCCTCGAGTTTCTCCCTCAAGGATAGTAATATGATAATCTACAATTCCAAGAGCCTTAATGCGTTCTAAAACAAAATCATACGTTTCATATACATCACGAATTATAAATAAGAATTTTTCTGTTTTAAAATAGTATTTAAAACTTTCTACGGAGTGATCAAAAAGTGTTTTACCATGTGATTTAAGCATATATTTTGGCTGAGTATAACCAGCTTTAAAAAAACGCGAGCTTAAACCAGCCATTGGAATAATAATCATTGCTCACACCCTATCATTTTTTCATACAATCTAAATGCATTCGCCATTAGTGCATCCTGCCTCTTTGGTTCATCGGCATGTAAAGGTAACATAGAAAGAAATAACTGAATTTGCATCGCATATAAATTCGTTGCTGTTAGTCCATATTTTTCTTCAACAAGTTTAATAAATATTTGCTGAATTTCTTTATGTTTCTTTAATCCAAAAACATGAAAATCAATATTATCATCACTAATATTAACATCATAATATCCTGCAATGATCCAATCATACATACCTAATATAGAATGACTTAACTTAGCTAAATCATATCTAAAATCACCATATATAGTTAGTGTATTATCAAAGGTGAGGCCTCTTGGATCAATAGTTTTAATTTTATTGATTCTAAAGTCATATAAAATATTACTAAAACAAAAATCACCATGCATCACTGTTGATGTGACATTTTTCTTGGGCAAGAATAACTCAGATTGATTAATCAAAAAATCTAACGAAAGCTCCATTCCGTTATAGTTCCATTGCTTATGCCTATCATAATTTCGAGAGCAGCAATATTGATTCACTCTTGATTCTGTTTTTTGATTAAATAATTCATTAAGATTAGAGCTAGAGTCATTATTTGGTTTCAGATACTCAGTACATGCATCAATAAAGCATAAAGCACTTGATATAATTTGAGTCCACACTGCTGAAGATATCTCAGCAAAAACAAATAATTCATTAAGTGAGGTATGATGTAAGTATTCTAATCTATAGCTAAAGTTATCATTAACATCCAAGTCACCGAGGTACTGTGGAGTAAATGACCTTAGCATAGGGGGAATAGAATCAAACCAATGCGCTTCAGCTTGTATCTTTTCTTTCTTATAACTCGATTTTTCTATCCAGTTCGGGTTTATAATTAAATCATTAAAGGCACGTTGCGTTGTAAATTCAGCTTTAGAACGGTAGTAGGTATTTACATGGCCAAAGTCTAACCACCCCTTAGCTTTAACCACAGATAAGCCAACATCCTGGTGATAAGCATTAACACCATCAAGAAAGTTCCACTTATGAAGGGTTATACATCTTATTATTTTTTTAATCTGACTAAATTTAAAATAACCGCTTACGATATGATGTTTAGAATTAAAGTCATTGCCAACATCTTTAAATAAATTTTGTTCATTATTACTAATATAGGCCCAATCATAACTATCTACTGCACCGGAAATTGCGATGACATCATCTCCTTGAGGCAAATGTTGCAGTAATGTATCTCCAAATAGTACATGTAAAAACCGATCGAGTGGTTCCTCAATCAGATTTAAAACCGCAACTAATGATGCCCCCAATTCAAGATTATCAGGGATAGGAATCACTGTAACTTTTTTATTGTTAAGCCAATCTTTATCTACTTGAGAAACTTGGAAAGATTCTGGGATAGACATGTAAATTTTCTTTCCATCAGGAACCAAATTAATTTGATGTTGAAATAATCTACGATTGCCTAGCGGTAAAAAAGTTGGTGGAATATGTCCAAATTCCGCTCTTAACTCCTGCTCAATGTAAGCTGCCGACATAATCAAAAACATTGTTTTTCTTCTTCTAATAAATTATTAATTTCACTTAAAGACAACGCTGAAAATTCAGATGGTCTAATTGCACGATCATCGATATAGAAACCGTCATGTCCACACCAAGGTTTGCCTACAATAATTTCATCATAAGGTACCTGATGTCTATCTAGCCATTCCACTATTATAGGTAGTGTATGTATATTAATTTTACCTACATTGCCTTCAAATGTTCTCATATTTCTAGCTGTGAAAATTGTAATCGAAAAGCCTTTTTGTTGGTATTCTTTTAGCCGTTCAATGACACTAATATTTGGAAGAACATTTTGATAATCAGATGTATTAGCTAGAGTGATTGTTCCATCTAGATCTACGACTAATTTTTTCATAACATACGACCTTAGATTGAGAGCAGAATTAATTTTTAAATACAATTGTAGTGGTCACTAAATTCGGTAACCAGAAAGTACTGTTTAAGTAATTCATTATTATTAAATATACTAAAAATGGCAAGTAAATTAGGATGTATAAAAATGTGGGGGATCTTGAGAATAAATGTTGTAGCTTGTGATATGTGTATAGAAATGACAGGCTTGAATTAAATCAAGCCCTGTCATTTTATATTTTGAATTAAATCAAACCCTGTCATTTTATATAAAGTTATAATTAATCTTCAATTAATCTTCAATTAACACAGACTCGAGTGCCATGATGATCATATCATTGAACGTTAATTGACGTTCTTCTGCCGTTGTAACTTCACCAGTACGGATGTGATCAGATACAGTGCAGATACAGATAGCATTTGCGCCGAATTCAGCAGCTACACCGTATAGACCAGCCGCCTCCATTTCTACACCTAATATTCCCAATTTTTCCATTGTATCAAATGACTCAGGCTTTGGTGTGTAGAATAGATCAGCAGTGAAAATGTTACCTACCTTCGCATCAATATTACATGCTTTAGCTGCACGTGTTACTTTACTTAATAATTCCCATGATGCGATGGCTGCAAAATCATAGCCATCAAAACGTGCGCGATTGACCCCAGAATCAGTCGATGCACCCATACCGATCACAACATCACGTACTTTAACATCAGTGCTAATCGCACCACAGCTACCAATACGGATCAGATTTTTAACACCGAATTCTGTAATTAACTCTTTTGCATAGATAGAGCAAGACGGAACGCCCATTCCAGAAGCCATAACAGAAATACGTTTACCTTTGTAAGTACCAGTGAACCCTAGCATGTTACGCACGTCATTCACTTGTTTAATATCTTCTAAAAATGTTTCTGCGATGTATTTAGCGCGTAGTGGATCACCTGGGAATAATACCGTTTCAGCGAAATCACCTTTTTCTGCATTAATATGTGGAGTTGCCATTATAGTTACCTTCTTTGTTTTAGTTATACTCAGCATTCTTAACTAAGTACTTTATTTATAAAAATGAGTTTGTAAAAATAGTATTTATAAACATTGTTATTTATAAAAAGCTTTTACCGTATTCAAGCTTTGGTAAACCGTGATACGCCGCAATTGACTGACCAATATCAGCAAATGTATCACGTAAACCCAGCGGACCTTTTGGTACATTTTGACCATAAAAGATGACTGGAATATGTTCACGGGTATGATCGGTTCCCGGAGCTGTTGGATCACAACCGTGATCGGCAGTTAATACCACAATATCGTCTTCGCCGAGGATCTCAAGTAACTCAGGTAAACGCGTATCGAAATACTCTAGCCCTTTTGCATAACCAGCAACATCTCGACGATGTCCCCATGATGAGTCAAAATCAACAAAGTTAGTAAATACGATAGTTTGATCACCCGCTTGCTTTACTTGTTCTAACGTCAGATCAAATAAAGCTTCAAGACCAGTGCCTTTCACTTTTTTAGTAATGCCTTGCTGTGCGTAAATATCTGCAATTTTACCGACACTCACGACTTCACCACCCGACTCAGCCATACGGTCAAGTAAGGTTGGCGCTGGCGGTAACACTGAATAATCACGACGATTACCAGTACGTGCGAAATCACTCTTATCAGCCCCAATAAATGGACGAGCAATAACACGGCCAATGTTGTACGGTTCTAATAATTTACGTGCTAATTCACATAACTTAAGTAAACGTTCAAGACCAAAGGTCTCTTCGTGACATGCAATTTGGAATACACTGTCTGCCGAGGTATAAAAAATTGGTTTACCCGATGCCATGTGCTCAGCACCCAACAAATCTAAGATCTCAGTACCTGAAGAATGGCAGTTACCTAAATAACCCGGTAAGTCCGCTTGCTCCACTAACTGATCCAGTAATTCTTGTGGGAAGCTGTTTTCGGTATCCGAGAAATAACCCCAATCAAACAACACAGGTACACCTGCGATCTCCCAGTGACCACTTGGCGTGTCTTTACCACTTGAGATCTCTTGTGCGTAACCGTATGCACCAATAACCTCTGCGCTTTCATCTAAGCCTGCAGGAAATGAACCCACACTATCACCGCAAGCATGCGCAAGACCTAGTTTGGTTAAATTAGGAATATGTAATGGGCCTTCACGACCCTCATCCGCTTTTCCTTCGGCACACCATTGAGCTATGTGACCAAACGTGTTGCTGCCTACATCACCAAATTTATCAGCATCGGCAGAAGCACCAATACCCAATGAGTCCAACATTAATATAATTGTACGTTTCATCATTATGACCTATTTTTATTATCTATTTTTAACTATGCTCTACATTAAATATTAACCAATTGTTAAACATCTGAAAGTCTAATTTGTTGATAAACATCAGCACTTGCAGCAGGCTGTATGTCACCGATATGAATCGATTTCAAGATCTCTGCTTGTGCAGCTTCAAACTGTGCATCACTACGAGCATGCACCATAGCAATCGGGGTTTGTGCATCGAGTTGTTGACCCAGCGCTGCAATATCAGATAAGCCAACAGCATAATCGATTTGATCTGTCGCCACACGACGACCACCACCCATAGCAACAACCGCCATGCCGAAACCACGCGTATCCATCTCAGTTAAATAGCCACTTTTTGCTGCATATACGGGACGAAAAATTTCGGTTTTTGGTAAGTGTAGGTCATAGTTGTCAACAAAATCAGTTGGACCGCCTAAACCTGAAACCATAGTGCCAAATAATTCTGCCGCTTTGCCATTATCTAATACTGCTTGTAATTTATTACGTGCATCATCTACGTCTGTCGCTAGATTTGCTGACAATAACATTTCCACACAGAGTGCCATTGTTACAGCAAATAAACGTGGGTTACGGTATTCGCCCGTTAAGAAACGTACTGCTTCACGTACTTCAACTGCATTACCGGCACTACTTGCTAATACTTGGTTCATATCTGTAATCAGTGCAGAAGTTTTACAGCCCGCACCGTTCGCTACAGATACAATGCTTTTTGCTAGTGCAACAGACTCCTCATGCGTAGGCATGAAAGCGCCACTACCCGATTTAACATCCATCACTAATGCATCAAGACCGGCTGCTAACTTTTTCGATAAAATAGAAGCTGTGATCAGCGAAATAGATTCGACTGTTGCAGTAATATCACGTACACCATAAAAACGTTTATCGGCAGGCGCTAAGTTTGCAGATTGGCCAACAATCGCCACACCACTGGCTTTTACAACTTGGCGAAATTGCGTATTATCAACTGTTGTTTGGTAACCAGGGATCGCATCTAATTTATCTAATGTACCACCAGTATGGCCTAAACCACGGCCAGAAATCATAGGAACAAAGCCACCACAGGCAGCAACCATAGGACCAAGCATCAGTGAAATAACATCACCAACGCCACCAGTTGAATGCTTATCAACGATTGGACCATTAAGTTGCATTGTATTCCAACTTAATACGTCACCTGAATCTCGCATTGCAGATGTGATCGCGATACGCTCGTCCATATTCATGTCATTAAAATAAGTCGCCATCGCAAATGCGCCTATTTGTCCTTCCGAGATACTATTATCAGCAATACCATTAACAAAATATTCAATTTCAGCACAACTTAGTACTTCGCCATTACGTTTACGACGAATAATCTCTTGCGGTATAAACATAACTACCTATTCCTTAAATAAGAAAAAGCTACTCCTTAAAATGGGAAGAGCTTAGTTAAATACAGAAAGTTAGGATCGAATAAGCACGTGTTATATTGATTACCCATGTCAGGAATAACTCACATTTGGTCTTAATCAATACAACACACTTTATTTGGGGATATTACTTTATCGAACCCAGAACGAGATAGTTAGTAACCGCTGCTATCAGCTGCTTTCTCTGCTAACTCAAGCTCAGCTAATAAGTTAGCAAGCAGGCTTGAAGCACCGAAGCGGAACTTGGCTGGAGATACCCAGTCTTGACCTAGAATTGATTCTGCTAATGCAAGGTATTCACCTGCTTGCTCAGCATTTTTAACACCACCCGCGGGTTTGAAACCAACATCGGTGTTTTTCTCACTGATCACAGTAAGCATGATCTTCGCGAATTCGAGTGTTGCATTCACAGGCACTTTGCCTGTTGATGTTTTAATGAAGTCTGCACCTGCATCAATCGAGATCTCACTCGCTTGACGAATCAATGCTTCAGTTTTAAGTTCGCCAGTCTCAACGATAACTTTAAGTTGTACGTTAGCAGGACAAGCTGCTTTACATGCTTTAACAAGCTCAAAGCCAACGTCCGCATTTCCGGCCATTAGTGCGCGGTATGGGAATACTACGTCAACTTCATCAGCGCCGTATGCTACAGCCGCTTTCGTTTCAGCAACTGCAATAGCAACATCATCGTTACCATGTGGGAAATTAGTTACCGTTGCTATTTTTACCGTTTCAGCACCAATTGCATTCAATGTTTTACGCGCGATAGGAACAAAACGAGGATAAATACAAACAGCAGCCGTATTGCCCGCCGCACTTTTTGCTTTGTGACACAGTTCAATTACTTTTGCATCTGTATCATCATCATTAAGCGTCGTTAAGTCCATCATGTTTAATGCACGTTGCGCCGCAACTTTAAAGTTACTCATATTAAGTCTCCAAACTTATTTAAATTTTATAAAAAACAGTGAAACCAGAGCAATTACACTAATTGCTGACTACAGCTACTCAAGGATGACTTTAATAAAGAAGTGTTTACCTTAAGCTAATGGCTTAAAGTAAATAGATGACGTATAACGATTAATATTTTCTATCAATATAAGTATTAATATATGTATTAATCTAACTATCGACATAACTATCTTTAAGATAAATATCCATGAAGAATAACTATGCGGACTTGGTTCCGTGAAGACTTGATATGACTATCAATTAATATCCCTATAACCGCGCTAATACAGCTTCTCCAACCTTTAATTAAGGTTAAAAAAACAAGCTATATTGAACGAAAAACACCAAAAGTACATCATGTACGATCAGTTAAATTACATTACTAAATCTACGCTAAGTGACAAAGAAATCAAGAAATAAATGCCATCATAACCGACCTACTTCTCACTACGAGCAAATAAACGACAATAAAACAATATATTAAATGTATGGCTATGTAAGCTCGTTATTTTATCGAATAATGAATTATTACATTGCTGGTTTTTCAGGCAAAAAAAATACCCTCAAACCGTTAATAATACAGTTTGAGTGTATATATTCGTTATCCCCTGCTATAAAAATAGAGGAAGAGCGAGGTTATATTAAGTGAGGAATAGACCCGCTAATGTCGCACTCATTAAGTTAGCTAAAGAAGCAGCAAGTATCGCTTTCAGACCCATGCTTGCGATGTCTGCTCGGCGTGAAGGGGCCAAACTACCTAAACCACCCAGTAAGATGGCAATTGATGAGAAATTAGCAAAACCACAAAGTGCAAAAGAGATGATTATTTGAGTATGCTCAGACAGTTCGTTATTTTTGATATAATTAACAAAATCTAAGAAAGCAACAAATTCATTCACAACAAATTTTTGGCCGATGAAGCTACCAGCAGTAACGGCTTCATGCCATGGCACACCAATAACGAATGCAAGTGGCGAGAACACCCAACCTAAGATCATTTGGATTGTTAGTTCTGGCATATCGAACCAAGCACCGATACCACCTGTGATACCGTTTGCTAATGCAATTAGACCAACGAATGCAATTAACATTGCACCGACGTTAAGCGCAAGCATCATACCTGAAGATGCACCTGCAGCTGCAGCGTCTAGTACATTAGCTGGTTTTTCCTCTTCGCTATCATCGAGATCATCAAGTGTAATTTTCGGTGTTTCTGTTTCTGGTTTAATGATTTTAGCCATTAATAGACCACCCGGAGCCGCCATGAATGACGCAGCAACCAAGTACTCAATCTTAATACCAAGACCCGCATAACCCGCTAGTACTGAACCGGCGATAGAAGCAAGACCACCAACCATTACCGCAAATAGCTCTGATTTAGTCATTGATTTAATGAACGGACGTACAACAAGTGGCGCTTCAGTTTGACCAACAAAGATATTTGCAGTTGCAGAAAGTGATTCTGAACGACTGGTACCTAATAACTTCTGTAAGCCACCACCAATAAAGTTAATTACCACGCTCATTACACCTATATAGTATAAAACAGCAATTAGTGATGAGAAGAAAACGATTACTGGTAATACGTTAAACGCAAAGATGAAACCAAGTTTGAATTTCGCTAAGTCACCAAATAAGAATTGAATACCTTCATTACCATAAGCAATTACGTTTGCTACACCAGTAGAGAGACCTTGTAGTAACTCTTTGCCCGGAGGAAAATATAAAATGAAAGCACCAATAACAACCTGAATAGCGAATGCGCCACCGACAGTGCGTAAATTAATTGCTTTTCTATTATCAGATAACAGTAGCGCTAAACCGAGTAGAGCGAAAACGCCTACAATGCCCATTACAAAATTCATCAAGAATCATCTCCAAATTTATTGAAATTTTTATAAACCAATAGTGAAATCGCAGTAATTAAAATTAATTACTGGCGGTAGCTATTCTGGAATAATTCAAATAAAGAAATGCTTAACCGAAGATTAAAACCTAAGGTAAATCGATGACGTATAAGTGATCCATACTTATCTTGTAATAAGCACAAATCGGACTATCGACATAACTATCTTTAAGATAAATATCCATTAAGAATAACTATGCGGACTTGGTTCCGTGAAGACTTGATATAATGATCAATAAACATCCGTGTAACCGCGCTAATACAATTGCCTATCACCTAGATCTAAAGTGTAAATAGTCAGTTATATTAAACGAAGCATACCAAAAGTACTTCATGTACGTTCAGCTAAAACTACTCATTTGAGGTTACTCTCAGTACTGATAAAATCAAGCGATAGATCCCCTCAGAATCGACCTATATCTCACTATGAGAAAATACATATAGCACAATCTACAGACGTGTCTAAGTGTCTCATTTATAGACTGTTTGGTTATGATTTAGTGATGAACATTTGATTTATACAGACAAAAAAATGCCCCCAAACTGTGACTTAAACAATTTGGGGGCATTATCTATTTTATAGCCGTCATCGATACAGCTTATAAATTATCAGTACATTAAACTAAGAATAGACCCGCTAATGCAGCACTCATTAAGTTAGCTAAAGAAGCAGCAAGTACTGCTTTCAGGCCCATGCTTGCAATGTCTGCACGGCGTGTTGGTGCTAAGCTACCTAAACCACCAAGTAAGATGGCGATAGATGAGAAGTTAGCAAAACCACATAATGCAAATGAGATGATGATTTGTGTATGATCAGATAGCTCGTTGTTTTTAATGTAGTTAACGAAATCTAGGAAAGCAACAAATTCATTCACTACCAGTTTTTGACCGATGAAGCTACCAGCAGCAATCGCTTCGTGCCATGGCACACCAATAACGAATGCAAGTGGAGAGAAGATCCAACCCAAGATCATTTGGATTGTTAGTTCTGGCATATCGAACCAAGCACCGATACCACCTGTGATACCGTTTGCTAATGCAATTAGACCAACGAATGCAATTAACATTGCACCGACGTTAAGCGCAAGCATCATACCTGAAGATGCACCTGCAGCTGCAGCGTCTAGTACGTTAGCTGGTTTTTCCTCTTCGCTATCATCGAGATCATCAAGTGTAATTTTTGGTGTTTCTGTTTCTGGTTTAATGATTTTAGCCATTAATAGACCACCCGGAGCCGCCATGAATGACGCAGCAACCAAGTACTCAATCTTAATACCAAGACCCGCATAACCCGCTAGTACTGAACCGGCGATAGAAGCAAGACCACCAACCATTACCGCAAATAGCTCTGATTTAGTCATTGATTTAATGAACGGACGTACAACAAGTGGCGCTTCAGTTTGACCAACAAAGATATTTGCAGTTGCAGAAAGTGATTCTGAACGACTGGTACCTAATAACTTCTGTAAGCCACCACCGATAAAGTTAATTACCACGCTCATTACACCTATATAGTATAAAACAGCGATTAGTGATGAGAAGAAAACGATTACTGGTAATACGTTAAATGCAAAGATGAAACCAAGTTTGAATTTCGCTAAGTCACCAAATAAGAATTGAATACCTTCATTACCATAAGCAATTACGTTTGCTACACCAGTAGAGAGACCTTGTAGTAACTCTTTGCCCGGAGGAAAATATAAAATAAAGGCACCAACGGCAACCTGGATAGCAAATGCGCCACCCACAGTGCGAAGGTTAATTGCTTTTCTGTTATCAGATAACAGAACCGCTAGACCGAGTAGGACAAATACGCCTACAATACCCATTACAAAATTCATCAGGAATAATCTCCAAGTTTCGCTTCAGAAGTGTTTTTGTTTATTTACGTAATAACCAAAATAGTCAATTAAAGTGTAATTAATAGTAAATTTACGATTTAATCATTGATTATAACAATTGGCGAGATTATAACTGTTATTAGCCACTTGTTAAGTGCTTGAGATCAGACCTCTCAAAATAGTTTCAAAAAAGTTGTTTTTTTTTCAAAAAGGGCGCTTTTACGACAAAAACAGCTCAACAAACGAACTAAAGCTAGCTTTAGCAATTAATTCTTCCGGCTCTCGCCGTAGTTTTGTAAGTATTTGTAACACTTCTGTAATGTTAGCCGGCTCATTTCGCTGCCCTTGATAACCCAATATAGGCATATCTGGCGAGTCCGTTTCTAACAATAACGAGGTTAACGGCAATTCACTGACCGCTTGCCTGGTTTTTACTGCTCTTGGATATGTAATCACCCCACCAATACCTAATTTAAACCCAAGTTTTATATATTGCATCCCCAATTGACTGCTACCACTAAAGCCATGGAGTACGCCACCACGTGGTAATTTCACCAGTTGTAATAACTGAATCAATTCGTTGTGTGCTTTACGGCAATGTAAAATAACCGGCAAATCATAGTGTTTAGCGAGCAATAGTTGTTGCTTACAAATCTGCAATTGTTGTTCGAACGGAAAACCGACCGCTTTATCAAGTCCAAACTCGCCGACAGCAACAATGCCCTTTCCTGCCGCTAAATGTGCATCAAGTAATTGCAAATGGCTATCATCAAAGTCGGCCAGAAAATACGGATGAATACCTAACGCTGGATAAACCCCTTCATGCTGATTGGCTAGCGCCAATACTGCTTGCCAATTTTTAGCGCTAATACCTGGCACTAAAAAATGTTTCACGCCCTTATCTCTCGCGCGATTTAATACCGCTATCAAGTCGTCATTAAAATCCACAAAGTCTAAATGGCAATGGCTATCGATGAGTTCTATCACTAAATACGTCGCCTTTTTGATTCTTCACCCAAACAGTGAAATAAAGAGATAGTGTAACTTACTGCATAATTTGATTTAATAGCGGGGTTAATCATTAATCAAAAACCTCTATGGAATGGTGCATGTCTAAAAAACTCTTTGCTTTATCTGCTCAATATTTAAAAAAAGCCATGCCGCTGATGATCCAGTATCAAATTCCAACAACGCCAACAAACTACGCGCTGTGGTATCACTACGTTTCTGATAATAATAGTGCATTACAAAAACATCTCGATGACAAGATTGCCCAGCACGGTACTTGTACCCCAGCGGCGAGTGAAGAGCTGTATCAGCGCTTTATTGTTGATAAGCGTGAGCAGGAAATTACTCAATTACGTACCGAACTCGACTCGATGACCAATGAATTAAGCAGTTCACTACACGATACACTTAATGATACCAATGAATTTGATCGGATGTTGAATAAATGTTTGAACGAATTATCAAGTGTTGAAGAAGATGGTTTTTCGATTGAGAAAACATTCTCCGCGGTACGAGAACTGGTAAAAGAGTCTCACGATGTACGTTCATCAACGCGTCATTTCAAAAGCCAATTGCACGAAGCACAAGCTGAGATTGCACAGTTACGTGAAACATTATTAGAAACACAGCATGATGCCATGCATGATAGCTTAACTGGCCTACTCAACCGCCGGATATTTAGTAAAGAAATTGAAACCTTTTGCAGTAACCCAAGTTTAAACCGCACCTTTTCAATTTTAATGGTCGATATTGATAACTTCAAAAGCTTTAATGATGATTTTGGCCACCAACTCGGAGATCAAGTATTAAAAGCCATTGCGAAACGTATCTCAGATAGTTGCCAAGAAGGTGAACAGGTATTTCGTTATGGTGGTGAAGAATTTGTACTTATCTTACCAAATAAGACATTTACCGTTGCTCGTCAAAACGCAGAGTCAATTCGCCGCGCTATTGAACGCCTAAGCATTCGTGATAAGCGCTCTGGTAAAGTAATTGATAACATTACCGTATCAATTGGTGTAAGTGAAAATAAACCCCGAGATACTAGCCATGATATTTTGACCCGCGCGGATCTGCAATTGTATGAAGCAAAACGTCTTGGCCGCAATCGCGTAATGCCCTTACCACGCTAGCCACATACCCTGATTTTATTATTAAGAGCAAGTATCCTAGCCTACAAGATATAGCTTAGATCACTTGCCCTTTATTTATTTTACAGCGCTGTACACTTAGCTAAATCAAGCATGAAAGCATATTCTTTAGCGGTATCATGGTAATGCTGGAAGCGTCCTGATTTACCGCCGTGCCCGGTCTCCATATCCGTATGTAATAACAATACATTCGCATCTGTTTTTAATTCACGCAATTTCGCAACCCACTTTGCTGGTTCCCAATATTGCACTTGTGAATCATGTAATCCAGTCGTCACCAATAAATTCGGATAAGCTTGTGCTGTCACTTGATCATAAGGGCTGTATGACAGCATATAATGATAAAACTCGGCGTCGTTCGGATTACCCCACTCGTCATACTCACCTGTTGTCAATGGAATAGATTCATCAAGCATGGTACTCACGACATCAACAAATGGAACAGCAGCAACCACACCATGGTATAACTCCGGCGCAATATTAATCACAGTCCCCATCAATAGACCACCTGCAGAGCCACCCATAGCATAAACACGTTTAGGGTCGGCATAACCTTGTTCGACTAAACCCTTGGTTACAGCGGTGAAATCCGTAAAGGTATTCATTTTATTGAGTAGCTTACCATCTTCATACCAATGACGACCTAATTCTTCACCACCACGAATATGCGCAATGGCATAAACAAAACCACGATCAAGTAAGGTTAATAGCGATGCACTAAAGTAAGGGTCAATACTCGAACCATAAGAACCATAAGCGTATTGCAATATTGGATTAACATTACTTTTCGAAAACAGTGCTGTTTTATATACTAAGGACACCGGGATCTTAACGCCATCTTCAGCAACAATCCAAACACGTTCACTCTGGTAATCTTGCGCACAGAAATCACCAACAACGGTTTGCTGTTTTAATATTTCACGTTCTCCACTATCAAGATTTAACTGATACGTTGAGGTTGGCGTTGTTAAACTCGAGTAGCCATAACGTAATTTGTCGGTATCAGGATCTGGATTTGTGCCAAGCCATGCCGTATAGGTTGGATCGTCAAATTTAATGATGATATCGGCCTTTGTCTGCCAATTAATTTGTCTTAAAAACGTTAAACCTTGCTCACGCTCTTCTACTACTAGCCAGTCTCGGAATAGTTCATAACTTTCTAGTAGCACATCATCACGTGCAGGAATAATGGTTTGCCATTGCAGAGTATCTGCCACCGTCGTCAAGGTCGCGGACATCAAAGCGAAATTCTTGCCTGTTTTATTACTGCGAATGTAAAACTGCTGGCGGTAATGATCGACACTATATTCATGACCTCGTTCACGCCCACGCAGTAACGTAAATGCCTCAGTCGGATTATCTGCTGATAATACATGTACTTCAGTTGTCATGGTGCTACTTAGCGACAACATGATGTAATCATCAGAAGTCGATTTGTAGATATCCGTATAGAAAGTATCATCTGATTCTTCATATACCAGTACATCTTCACTAATGTCAGTACCGAGTTGATGACGATAAACTTGATAAGGTAATAACGTCGTCGGATGTTTTTTTACATAGAATAGCGTTTTACTGTCATTTGCCCACACCACAGATTCGGTATCTTCAATTTCTTCAGGGTATGCTTTACCGGTATCAAGATTAAGGAAACGTAAACGATATTGGCGACGGCTAACCGTATCTTCAGAAAAAGCCAATACCTGATGATTTGGACTTATCGCTAGTTCACCTAGTTGATAGTACTGATGATCTTTAGCACGTTCATTAGCATCAAGTAATACCAGCCATTCGGCATCGGCATTATCCTTGCGCCAGCTATACACTGGATACTCCTTACCTTTCGAAAAACGGGTTTGATACCAATAGCCTTTCTTCAAATAAGGCACTGATGCATCTTCTTGTTTTACCCGCGCAACCATTTCATCATAAAGTTCGGTTTGTAATGAAGCTAATGGCGATAAAACCGCTTTCGTATAGTCATTTTCTTGTTCTAAATAGTTTAAAACTTGTTTGTTTTTACGTTCATCGTCACGTAACCAAAAATAGTCGTCTTGACGAGTATGCTGATGAATGGTCATTGAGTGCGCTTGCTTCATCGCAACTGGCGCAATGGTAGAGAGATCCATTTTCACAAGAAAAAATCCTATAAATTAACTGAAAGAGTGTTACTTATCTATTAATGCATAAGTACTAATTACATTAAATATTTATGTAATGTCATGAGTACTAATATCCCAGATGCAAAAAAGGAGCGCAAGCGCTCCTTTTCATATATTTAACTATTAACTAGCTAAAATTAGTCACGACGTGGACGACGTGGACGACGTTCACCACCGGTAGACTCACGACGTTCGCCACCGTTAGAATCACGGCGTTGGCCACGATGACCACGGTCGTTGTCACGAGCTGGACGATCATTATCACGTGCTGGACGGCTACGTTCTTGACGACCTTCAGCTGCAACACCTTCAAGTTTGCTCATGCGTAATGCTTTGTTACAAACATAAACTTGTTGTAGTTGTTGTAACTGCTCGCTTGGCATACCTTTTGGTAATTCAATTGTTGAGTAGTCATCATGTAGACGGATACCACCGATGTTACGGCTGTTGATATTCGCTTCATTAGCAATAGCGCCAACGATATTCTTAACTTGAACACCATCTGTACGACCAACTTCAATACGGAAAACTTCCATTTCTGCAGCTGGACGACGCTCACCACGTTCAGGACGGTCACCACGTTCAGGACGGTCACCACGATCACGGCGGTCGCCACGGTCGTTGCGATCACGGCCACGATCACCACGGTCATCATCACGGAAGCTACGTTCACGACGTGGTGCTTCTGGTGGTAATACTAATGGTTTTTCTTTCTGAGCCATGAATAATAACGCAGATGCAAGATCTAATTCGCTTAGTTCTAACTCTTCAGAAAGTTGACCAACTAAGTTTTTGTAGAAATCTAGGTTTTCTTCACCAGAAGAAAGTGTAGATAACTGATCACGGAATGATGCAATACGTTTTTTCGTCACATCATCACGTGAAGGTAGATCCATCATAGTTAATGGCTGACGTGTAGCACGTTCGATCGCTTTTAATAAACGACGTTCGCGTGGTGCAGCAAATAGGATTGCAGTACCTTTACGTCCAGCACGGCCTGTACGACCAATACGGTGAACGTATGATTCTGTATCCGTTGGAATATCGTAGTTAACTACTAGGTCAATACGAGGAACGTCAAGACCACGTGCAGCAACATCAGTCGCGATTACGATATCTAATTGGCCATTTTTCAAACGGCTTACAGTGCGCTCACGCATTGCTTGGTTTAAATCACCGTTTAGTGCCGCAGCAGAGTAACCGCGAGCTTCTAATTTCTCAGCAAGTTCAACAGTCATTGTCTTAGTACGAGCAAAGATGATCACACCATCGTAGTCTTCAGTTTCAAGAATACGTGTTAGGCCGTCAAGTTTTGCTTGTAAACCACCAATGATTAAACATTTTTGTTCAATGTTTTCAACAGTTGATGTTTTAGTTGCAATTTTAACTGATTTTGGTTCAGTCATAAAACGTTTCGTAATACGACGAATTTCTTCAGGCATAGTTGCAGAGAATAACGCCATTTGACGCTTCTCAGGTGTTTTAGACAGAATTGATTCTACATCATCAATAAAGCCCATGCGTAGCATTTCATCAGCTTCATCAAGTACTAACGCTTTAATACCAGAAAGATCAAGCGTACCACGGTTAATGTGATCAATCACACGGCCAGGAGTACCAACAATCACTTGTGGGTTGCGTTTCAGTGCTTTTAACTGAATCGGGTAGCTTTGACCACCGTAGATAGGTAGCACATGGAATCCACGCATATGACGTGAGTATGCTTGGAATGCTTCAGCAACTTGAATCGCTAACTCACGAGTTGGTGCTAATACCAATATCTGTGGTTTAGTCAGTGACGTATCAATACGACTCAATAATGGTAATGCAAACGCAGCTGTTTTACCCGTACCAGTCTGTGCCATACCTAGCACATCACCACCATCCTGTAGTAACGGAATACATTCAGCTTGAATTGGTGAAGGTGTTTCATAACCTAGATCATTCAACGCTTTTAAAATTGGTTCAGGTAAATTTAAATCAGTAAATTGTACGGGTGATGTATCAGACATTCACGGGCCTCAGGTAGACGGGTCTTTGAATAAAGCTATATCAATTATAGCTCCACATGTTGTATTTCGTGCGCAAAATTAGTGGTCTTTTGCTCAAACTCTCTTAACGAGCGAAGCCACATAAAAAGGCTGACGTAGTGTACATCATTTTTAAAAAAAAATCCGGATATATGCGAGCTAAATCACACAAAATTAAAAAATACTCAAAAACAAAAAAAGTTTTTCTATAAATCAACCACTTAAAACTTGCGAATGAAAGGCTATTACAATCATAAATTATAACAAAAAAAAAGCCTCACCTCTTTAGAGGTAAGGCTTTATGCTTGTTTCACTAAATAATATAATTAGTGTTCACGCGTCTCACGGAATACAACATCTGGATAACGTTCTTGTGCTAAACGTAAATTAACCATAGTCGGGGCAATATACGTTAAGTTATCACCACCATCTAATGCAATATTGTCCCACGCTTTCTTCTTGAATTCTTCTAGCTTGCGCGGGTCTTTACAATCAACCCAGCGTGCTGTCGCAACGCTGATGCCTTCATAGATAGCATCTACTTTATATTCGGTGCGTAAACGATGAACCACCACGTCAAACTGCAGCACACCAACCGCACCCACGATTAAATCGTTTGAGCGTTGTGGGCGGAACACCTGCACAGCACCTTCTTCAGATAGCTGGATCAGACCTTTTTGCAATTGCTTTTGCTTTAGTGGATCTTTTAAACGAATACGGCGGAACATTTCTGGCGCAAAGTTAGGAATACCGGTGAATTTAAGTAATTCACCTTGGGTAAATGTATCACCAATTTGGATCGTACCATGATTATGTAGACCAATAATATCACCAGGGTATGCTTCTTCAGTTTGAGTACGATCACCCGCCATGAAGGTTACCGCATCAGAAATACTGACGTCTTTATTTAGACGCACATGCTTCATCTTCATGCCTTTGCTATATTTGCCAGAGCAAACACGCATGAAAGCAATTCGGTCACGGTGTTTTGGGTCCATGTTCGCTTGGATCTTAAAGATGAAACCAGAGAAGTTTTCATCATCTGGTTCAACAGTTCGTGCATCTGTTATACGCGGTTGCGGCTTGGGTGCCCACTCAGCTAAACCATCAAGTACATGATCAACACCAAAGTTACCGAGTGCAGTACCAAAATATACTGGTGTTAATTCGCCAGCCATGAATAGATCATAATCAAATTTATTCGCAGCACCTTCAACAAGTTCCATTTCTTCACGTAATTGCTCAGCGTAATCGCCAATTGCGTCGTCAAGTTCAGGGTTATTAATGCCTTTAATCACACGACTGTCTTGGATCATATGACCCTGACCGATGTTATACATGATCACTTCGTCACGTAAAATGTGATAAACACCTTTCAGTTCTTTACCCATGCCGATCGGCCAAGTAATGGGTGCACATGCAATTTTTAATACTTCTTCAACTTCATCCATCAAATCAATTGGATCGCGAATATCACGGTCAATTTTATTCATGAAGGTAATAATTGGCGTATCACGTAGGCGTGTTACTTCCATCAATTTAACAGTACGTGCTTCTACACCTTTTGCCGAATCAATGACCATTAGACATGAGTCAACCGCAGTTAAGGTACGGTAAGTATCTTCCGAGAAATCTTCATGTCCAGGGGTATCAAGTAAATTAATGAGGTGGTCACGATATGGGAACTGCATTACTGACGTTGTTACCGAGATACCACGTTCTTTTTCCATTTCCATCCAGTCAGACTTAGCATGCTGACCCGATTTCTTACCTTTCACAGTACCGGCTTTTTGTAATGCGTTTCCGAATAACAATACTTTTTCAGTGATTGTTGTTTTACCAGCATCGGGATGCGAGATAATCGCAAAAGTACGTCTTTTCGACACCTCTTGCTCAATAAGGCTATTTGACATGAATGAGTCTTCTCATTGGGTTAAATCTAATAAGCGCTATTTTCGCTGAAATTACGATGAGACACAAGGAAGACCTGCAATTAATAGTTCGCTATATCACGTAATGCTTCATGTAATGTCGGGCTAAAAGAGGTCACGCCACCAATAGGCTGCACGCCTGCTCTCGCCAAGGTTTTTAAGGGTTGGAATTGCAGATCACAAAATATAACTTGAGTATTGTAGATCTTACATTGATTAATAAATTGATCCATTGCTGCGAGTCCGCCAGCATCAAGTAACGGCACACCCTCAAGGTAAAGTACTAGACCATCAACGTCTGTAGTTTTAGTCGCCAATTCTGAAAACACGCGATCTGCCGCAGCAAAAAATAACGGCCCATTAATTTTGAATACGCGCCAATCGGCTGGAATATCAGCCGCTACTATCCGTTTATTATTGGTAATATCAGTTACTTTAACCATTTCAGCTATTTCTTTCATGAACAATACGGCCGCCAACAAAATACCCGCAGTAATAGCCAAAACCATATCGAACAAGATGGTAAACGAAAAACAAATAGCAAAAACCCAAAGATCACTTTTCGGCGCAGTCTTTAATAAATGTAATACTTTGCCTGCTTCACTCATATTCCAAGCGACAACTAATAATAATACCGCCATCGAAGGCATAGGTAAATAAGCGAATAATGGTGCAAATAACACTAAACTCGCCAACACAACTAAACCATGGATAACGGCTGATATCGGTGTTTGCGCGCCGGCTTTAACATTCGCAGCAGAACGTGCAATAGCCGCTGTTGCGGTAATACCACCAAAAAAAGGCACCACGATATTACCAATACCTTGGCCCAGTAATTCACTATTTGCACTATGCCGTTTACCTGTCATACCATCAAGTACCACGGCACACAATAATGATTCAATCGCCCCTAACATGGCAATAGCAAACGCAGCAGGTAATAAATCAGACAGTAACGTCCAACTTAATACTAACGCTTGACCATTCACTCCCGCTTGTAACCAAGGCCACTCGAAAGTAGGTAAGTAAGGAGGGATCCCAGCACCTTGACTGCCATCAGGCAATAAGTAATGAAAACGACTACCAATAGTCGCAATTTCCATCCCCATATTATTTAATACAAGTGCGAATAAACTGCCAAAAATAACGGCAGGTAGATGTGCTGGAATAACAGTTTTAAATTTTGGCCAAATTAGCATTATAACAAGCGTAAATATGGCTACCGTAAAACTGGGTAAGTGTAACTCAGGTAATGCAGTCACTGATGATGCAAGTTTATCCCAATCGTGCTCAGGCAAACTCTCAATCGATAGACCCAAAATATCGTTGAACTGTAATGTCGCAATCACGACCGCGATACCAGCAGTAAAACCTAAAGTCACCGCTTCTGGGATGTATTCAATAAAGCGGCCAAGACGTAATATCGCCATGATCACCAAGATCAATCCAGACATTATCGTCGCCAATAATAAGCCACCAAAACCATATTGCTGAACAATCGGATACAAGATAACAACAAAAGCAGCCGTTGGACCAGAAATGCTGTAACGACTACCACCCGATATTGCAATCACAATACCACCAATAATCGCGGTATAAAGGCCATATTGAGGTGCAACACCACAGGCAATAGCAAGTGCCATTGCTAAGGGAATGGCAATAATACCAACGGTAATACCCGCTAATAAATCTTTTCCGAATTTAGTCGAGTTATAACCATTGCGGTTAATCGACTCACGTAAAGCATGTGCAATACGTAACGAAAAAAGATGAGCCCTTTGTTGCATTCTATATGCCTTAAACTGTTAGTTAGATCACGCAATTATAATCTTCTTTACAGCAGATACAATCAAGGCCACATCATTTGGCAACAAAAAAGTTGTTTGCTTGATTCATATCAGAATTACCGACTAATTACCTTAATTTGTTGTAATGCTCACATTAAAAATCCAATGTTATACTTAAGTAATGAATAATAAACGGTCAATAGCGATCTCTAACTGAGCTAAATAATGCAGTGATTAAGCAGATTAGGTTGCACAGCTTAACCGAGATCACTATTATGTTCGTTAATCCATAAACCTATAATTAATTTGGAAGCAATGATGTTAGTACTAGGACACACAAACCCTGATTGTGACAGCTTAGCAGGCTCAATCTCTCTATCTGCATTTTTAACAAAACGCGATGGCAAAACAGTAACACCAATCATGCAAGGCGAACCAAATGCAGAAGGTCTTTTCTTGCTTGAACAAGCTGGACTAGCGTGCCCTGAAATTCGTACATCAATCGCAGATGAAGACGTTTGGATCATTGATTACTCAGATTTTAACCAAGCTCCCAAAGATGCACGCCAAGCTAAAATTCGCGGTATCGTTGATCATCACAAGCTAGGTGACTTCGAAACAGATGAACCACTTGAAGCATGGATCTGGCCTTGTGGTTGTTCAAACACAATTGTTTACAACATGTATAAGATCCACAACATCGAAATAGACCAAAAAGTGGCAGTGATGATGTTAGGTGCAATCTTAAGTGACACCGTACATTTCAACTCACCTACATGTACTCAAATCGATATCGATGCAGCACACGAGATTGCAAAAATTGCAGGTATTGATGATATTGATGCATTCGTTACAGCACAATTTGCAGCGAAATCCGATATTGCAGCAATACCTTCTGAAGAACTCATTTTACGTGACCTTAAAGTTTATACAATTGGCCAAAAAGACTTCTCAATTGCACAAATAGAGATCACTAACGTTGATTCAGCACTAGCACGTAAAGAAGAACTACAAGCTGAGCTCGTTAAATATAAAGCAGAGCACGGTTACCACACTGCATTAGTATTACTGACTGATATTACCAACCTAAACTCTATCGCTTTAATCGAAAGTGAAGAAAGTGAGTTAGTAGCAGAAACGCTAGGTGGTACATTCGTTGGTGAACTTATCGACCTACCAAATGTTGTAAGCCGTAAAAAACAAGTATTACCACCATTACAGACTAAATTTAAGTAAGTCTTAATCGACCACTTATTACCTCTAGTAAAAACTGTAAATGTGAATGTAAAAAGGGAGCTAATTAGCTCCCTTTTCTATACATACAAAGCAATTATTTTTTATCGCTTTTATACATTTCATCAATGTCTTTCTTATATTCACTTTCAATCACTTTACGACGTAATTTCAGTGTTGGGGTTATCTCACCTTTTTTCATACAAAATTCACGACTAAGTAGTTTGAATTTTTTCACTTTTTCAAAATTAGCTAACTCACTTTGTAAATCTTGCACTCGTTTCTCAAACATAGTCACAATATGACTATGGCGTAATAGTTCCGCTTTACTTGAGAATTGCAGGTTAATCGAGTTTGCATATTCTTCTAAGGCTTCGAATGATGGCACAATTAACGCGCTAACAAAATGGCGAGAATCTGCAACAATCGCAACCTGATCAATAAAGTGGTCTTTACTTAAGGTACCTTCAACCAACTGCGGCGCAATATATTTACCATTTGATGTTTTCATTAACTCTTTAATACGCTCGGTCATCACGACTTCACCATTCGCTAATATTTTACCCGCATCACCGGTTTTCAACCAACCATCAATAAAGTTCTTTTCGGTTTCCTCAGGCATTTTGTAATAGCCCTTCATGATCGTATCACCACGCACTAATATTTCGTTATCATCACCGATTTTCACTTCCATATCTGGCAGTGGTAGACCAATGGAACCAAAATCATACCCAGTACCACGATGACAGCATACTGTCGCAGTTGTCTCAGTCATACCGTAGCCAGCTTGCAGTTCAATACCGATGGATTGGAAAAAAATATTTATGTCAGGATCAACTTTCGCACCGCCACAAGGTAAAAAACGTGTGTTACCACCGAAAATACCGCGCAATTTAGAAAAAATAAGCTTATCAGCGAGTTTATGCTGAATTGATAATAATGATGATGGCTGCTGATTACTGTGAATAAACTTGAAGTGTGCTAAACCAACGTTAATAGCCCAGCCAAACAACGCTTTTTTCACTGGGGATGCTGATTCTAATCGACTATGAATGGTACTGTATATTTTTTCATATAAGCGCGGTACAGCGACAAATAGCGTAGGCTTAACTTCTGCGATAACATCAATAATCAGTTTTGGGTTTTCGAGATGCACATTTTGCGCACCACAATGCATCAGGTAAAAAGACCAACTACGCTCAAGCACATGACTTAATGGTAAGAACGCAATTGAGGTATCGGTTTCCGAAACATCAATCATTTGATCATGACTACTGAATGCGGCTGCAAAGTTAGTGTAATCTAACATCACACCTTTTGGCTGCCCTGTCGTACCTGACGTATAAATAAGGGTAACTAAGTCATCCATACTCGCATCAGTCAGTCGCTGTTCAAACTCAGCGTCAGCGGCTCCATCACCTTGCTGAATAAACTCAGAGAAGTACATCGCATTCGATGCGCCTCTTAAATCGATTGTATCCGTCAGCGCAACAACCAACTTTAAGTCATTGCTTATTAACAGCTCAAGCGCTTTATCAAACTGTTCTTGTCCGCCAACGAATAAATAATCGATATCTGCATTATTAATAATATAGCGCGTTTGCTCTGTGGTATTCGTTGGATAAATAGGAACCGTCACACAACGCGCAGCTAGAATACCTAAATCAGCAAAACTCCACTCTGGGCGATTGTTTGCAAAAATACCGACTTTAGTTTGAACCTCACAACCCAAAAATAGTAATGCTTTAGCAACGCGGTCTGAGTTATCCAGTAGCGCAGACCAAGTAATATCTTGCCATTCACCATTTTCTTGAAAGCGAATTGCCGTGGTTGCTTTACGTACGGCAAATTTAGATCTAAAACTGTTTACTAAGTGTTGGCTCATTAGTTACTCTGATTATCCATAAATAGCATTAACGATCATCCATAAATAGAATTAACGCATAATATGTCACGGATAGTAATCATTAATCAGGAATAAGTATATAAGCAATTGCCTTCCCCAATGGCAAAAACACGAAAAAATCACCCTGTCTTGTTTTAGACAATGTAGCACATCATAATGGCATCTTCTCTACCCGTTGCCGCAGGATAATAGCCAAAACGACGATCAACTTCATTAAAACCAATATTTAAATACAACTGATAAGCTGCATGGTTCGACTCACGAACTTCTAACCATAATTGAAACAGATCTTGCTGTTGACATTGTTGGATAAGATGATTAATAAGTAGCTTTCCGTAACCCTTGCCTTGATGTGCAGGGGCTACTGCAATATTGAGCAAACTTCCTTCTCCAGCGACTTGACTCGCGAAGTAATAACCTAAAATTTGCTCATCTTTTATCAATAAGAAATTAAAGTATCGAGCGCCGAAATTACTGGCTAAAACTTTATCCGACCAAGGAAATGCATGGCTCGCAATTTCAATTTGTTGAATTAAAGGTAAATGTTCAGGTGTTAGTGGAATGATTTTTGGCATTAAAAGACTCGTTATTGCATATAACTGACGATTTGTTGCCAAAGCTGCTTTTTCGCTTGAGCAGAATGCAACAGTACATCTAAATGAGGTGATGATAGTTGCTGTTTTGCAGCAAGATCTGATTGTTTACAACCGATAGTCCAAATCCATTTCGGAGTTTGGTAATAATACTTTAACTCATCTTCAGTAATGATATGGCTTTGATTGAGTTCAAGCTGTAATGTACGCAAGACTTGTTTGATAAATTGACTGTGCGGTGTAACTTTATCATTGGCGATAATCAGAATTTGGCAATGCTTAGGTAATGGTTTTTTTTCGGCCTGGCTAGCAAGATGAGGAAATTGTTCAGGCTTATGACATTGCCATAATGTGATACCCATTTGCTGCAAGTAATAACGTGAAAAATTACTCATTGGATAACCATATCTGAAGATTTACAGAAGAAAGTGGCAGGGGTGGAGAGATTCGAACTCCCATCACGCGGATTTGGAATCCGCTGCTCTGCCGTTGGAGCTACACCCCTACAAGATGAACAGGATTATAACTTAATTAATGATTAAAGTTAAATCTGTTTCTTTGATTTGATAGTACTTATAAAATTGGCAGGGGTGGAGAGATTCGAACTCCCATCACGCGGATTTGGAATCCGCTGCTCTGCCGTTGGAGCTACACCCCTAAAACTGTCTGTTTAAGACTACGTCATAAACAATATTTACTCAGACCTGGTCTAAATAAATAGTAATTGGCGCTTGGCGATGCCCTACTCTCACATGGGGAAGCCCCACACTACCATCGGCGTTATTACGTTTCACTACTGAGTTCGGAATGGGATCAGGTGGTACCGCAACACTATGGTCACCAAGCAAATCTGGTTTGCTTTCTATATAGAAACTTACGTTTCATTTTAAATCTGAAAAGCTATAAATAAAGAAGTCTTTAAAACCTATCTTTCGATAAATAGTAGTGTTCAATCTATTCTTAAGTCGATATTTCAATTAATCATACTTTAATTTGTATGGTTAAGCCTCACGGGTAATTAGTACAAGTTAGCTCAATGCCTCACAGCACTTACACACCTTGCCTATCAACGTTGTAGTCTCCAACGGCCCTTCAGGGAGCTTAAAGCTCCAGTGAGAACTCATCTCGAGGCCTGCTTCCCGCTTAGATGCTTTCAGCGGTTATCAGTTCCGAACTTAGCTACCGGGCAATGCTATTGGCATAACAACCCGAACACCAGTGGTTCGTCCACTCCGGTCCTCTCGTACTAGGAGCAGCTCCTCTCAATTCTCAAACGCCCACGGCAGATAGGGACCGAACTGTCTCACGACGTTCTAAACCCAGCTCGCGTACCACTTTAAATGGCGAACAGCCATACCCTTGGGACCAACTTCAGCCCCAGGATGTGATGAGCCGACATCGAGGTGCCAAACACCGCCGTCGATATGAACTCTTGGGCGGTATCAGCCTGTTATCCCCGGAGTACCTTTTATCCGTTGAGCGATGGCCCTTCCATTCAGAACCACCGGATCACTAAGACCTACTTTCGTACCTGCTCGACGTGTCTGTCTCGCAGTTAAGCTGGCTTATGCCTTTGCACTAACCACATGATGTCCAACCATGTTTAGCCAACCTTCGTGCTCCTCCGTTACTCTTTGGGAGGAGACCGCCCCAGTCAAACTACCCACCAGACACTGTCCGCAACCCCGATAAGGGGCCTACGTTAGAACATCAAACGTACAAGGGTGGTATTTCAAGGTTGACTCCACATCATCTAGCGACAATGCTTCAACGTCTCCCACCTATCCTACACATGTAGGTTCAATGTTCAGTGCCAAGCTATAGTAAAGGTTCACGGGGTCTTTCCGTCTAGCCGCGGGTACACTGCATCTTAACAGCGATTTCAATTTCACTGAGTCTCGGGTGGAGACAGCGTGGCCATCATTACGCCATTCGTGCAGGTCGGAACTTACCCGACAAGGAATTTCGCTACCTTAGGACCGTTATAGTTACGGCCGCCGTTTACCGGGGCTTCGATCATGAGCTTCGACCTAAGTCTAACCCAATCAATTAACCTTCCGGCACCGGGCAGGCGTCACACCGTATACGTCATCTTTCGATTTTGCACAGTGCTGTGTTTTTAATAAACAGTTGCAGCCACCATTTCTCTGCGACCAACAATAGCTTACGGAGCAAGTCCTTCACCATCATTGGCGTACCTTCTCCCGAAGTTACGGTACCATTTTGCCTAGTTCCTTCACCCGAGTTCTCTCAAGCGCCTTAGTATTCTCTACCTAACCACCTGTGTCGGTTTGGGGTACGATTCTCTTATATCTGAAGCTTAGAGGTTTTTCCTGGAAGCCGGGTATCAACTACTTCATCTCCGTAGAGACTCGTCATCAGTTCTCAGCCTTAATGTGCGCCCGGATTTACCTAAGCACACAGCCTACAACCTTAAACATGGACAACCATCGCCATGCTAGCCTAACCTTCTCCGTCACCCCATCGCAATATAAGTGAGTACAGGAATATTAACCTGTTTCCCATCGACTACGCCTTTCGGCCTCGCCTTAGGGGTCGACTCACCCTGCCCCGATTAACGTTGGACAGGAACCCTTGGTCTTTCGGCGTGGAGGTTTTTCACCCCCATTATCGTTACTCATGTCAACATTCGCACTTCTGATACCTCCAGCAAGCTTCTCAACTCACCTTCGACGGCTTACAGAACGCTCCTCTACCATGCAAAGAACAAGTCTTTGCATCCGTAGCTTCGGTGGTATGTTTAGCCCCGTTAAATCTTCCGCGCAGACCGACTCGACCAGTGAGCTATTACGCTTTCTTTAAAAGATGGCTGCTTCTAAGCCAACTTCCTGGCTGTCTGAGCCTTTCCACATCGTTTCCCACTTAACATACACTTTGGGACCTTAGCTGACGGTCTGGGTTGTTTCCCTTTCCACGACGGACGTTAGCACCCGCCGTGTGTCTCCCGCGATTGAACTTATTGGTATTCGGAGTTTGCAAAGGGTTGGTAAGTCGGGATGACCCCCTAGCCTTAACAGTGCTCTACCCCCAATAGTTAGACGCGAGGCGCTACCTAAATAGCTTTCGAGGAGAACCAGCTATCTCCCGGTTTGATTGGCCTTTCACCCCCAGCCACAAGTCATCCGCTAATTTTTCAACATTAGTCGGTTCGGTCCTCCAGTTGATGTTACTCAACCTTCAACCTGCCCATGGCTAGATCACCGGGTTTCGGGTCTAATCCCAGCAACTATTCGCGCAGTTAACACTCGGTTTCCCTACGGCTCCGCTATTCGCTTAACCTTGCTACTGAAATTAAGTCGTTGACCCATTATACAAAAGGTACGCAGTCACAGAACAAGTCTGCTCCCACTGCTTGTACGTATACGGTTTCAGGTTCTATTTCACTCCCCTCACAGGGGTTCTTTTCGCCTTTCCCTCACGGTACTGGTTCACTATCGGTCAGTCAGTAGTATTTAGCCTTGGAAGATGGTCCTCCCATATTCAAACAGCATATCACGTGTGCCGTCCTACTCGATTTCACAGTAAGGTCGTTTTCATGTACGGGACTATCACCCTGTATCGTGAAACTTTCCAGAATCTTCCACTAACTTCCAAACTGCTTAAGGGCTAGACCCCGTTCGCTCGCCGCTACTAAGGGTATCTCTATTGATTTCTTTTCCTCGGGGTACTTAGATGTTTCAGTTCTCCCGGTTCGCTTCGTAACGCTATGTATTCACGTTACGATACTCTACAAAGTAGAGTGGGTTCCCCCATTCGGAAATCTGTGGATTAACGCTTTTTATCAACTCCCCACAGCTTAACGCAGATTAACACGTCCTTCATCGCCTCTGACTGCCTAGGCATCCACCGTATACGCTTAGTCACTTAACCATACAATCTAAAGTCGACCGTACAATTGAAATAACTAGGTATTATCTAGTTTTTTTCGCCTCAAGAATACTCAAGAACACTATATTGTTATTGCCGAAGCAATAACGTGTTTTAAGAACTTCTTTATTTATTCAGCTTTCCAAATTTTTAAAGAGCAATTTGCTAAAAAGCAAAGATAAGCATTAACTGCTTAGCTTTGATTTTTAATCAGAAAGAAAAGTGGTATCCCGTACGAGATTTGAACTCGTGTTACCGCCGTGAAAGGGCGGTGTCCTAGGCCTCTAGACGAACGGGACACTATTTACTTTCTACGTTTGGATTTCATCCCAAACGTTGTCTTATTTTCATAAGACTGTCTTTAACGTTTCTATTCAAGCAATTTGTGTGGGCACTTACAAAAATTAACAACTTTACGTAAGGAGGTGATCCAGCCCCAGGTTCCCCTAGGGCTACCTTGTTACGACTTCACCCCAGTCATGAACCACACCGTGGTCATCGCCCTCCCGAAGGTTAAGCTAATGACTTCTGGTGCAGCCCACTCCCATGGTGTGACGGGCGGTGTGTACAAGGCCCGGGAACGTATTCACCGTGACATTCTGATTCACGATTACTAGCGATTCCGACTTCATGGGGTCGAGTTGCAGACCCCAATCCGGACTACGACGCACTTTATGGGATTCGCTTACCATTGCTGGTTTGCAGCCCTTTGTATGCGCCATTGTAGCACGTGTGTAGCCCTACTCGTAAGGGCCATGATGACTTGACGTCGTCCCCACCTTCCTCCGGTTTATCACCGGCAGTCTCCTTAGAGTTCCCACCATTACGTGCTGGCAAATAAGGATAAGGGTTGCGCTCGTTGCGGGACTTAACCCAACATTTCACAACACGAGCTGACGACAGCCATGCAGCACCTGTCTCATAGTTCCCGAAGGCACCAATTCATCTCTGAAAAGTTCTATGGATGTCAAGAGTAGGTAAGGTTCTTCGCGTTGCATCGAATTAAACCACATGCTCCACCGCTTGTGCGGGCCCCCGTCAATTCATTTGAGTTTTAACCTTGCGGCCGTACTCCCCAGGCGGTCTACTTAATGCGTTAGCTTAAGAGCCCAGTTCTCAAGGAACCAAACTCCGAGTAGACATCGTTTACGGCGTGGACTACCGGGGTATCTAATCCCGTTTGCTACCCACGCTTTCGCATCTGAGCGTCAGTTACTTGCCAGGTGGCCGCCTTCGCCACTGGTATTCCTTCAGATCTCTACGCATTTCACCGCTACACCTGAAATTCTACCACCCTCTCAAGAACTCTAGTTTGCCAGTTCGAAATGCAGTTCCCAGGTTGAGCCCGGGGCTTTCACATCTCGCTTAACAAACCGCCTGCATGCGCTTTACGCCCAGTAATTCCGATTAACGCTTGCACCCTCCGTATTACCGCGGCTGCTGGCACGGAGTTAGCCGGTGCTTCTTCTGCGAGTAACGTCACAGTAGTAAAGTATTAATTTACTACCTTTCCTCCTCGCTGAAAGTACTTTACAACCCTAAGGCCTTCTTCATACACGCGGTATGGCTGCATCAGGGTTTCCCCCATTGTGCAATATTCCCCACTGCTGCCTCCCGTAGGAGTCTGGACCGTGTCTCAGTTCCAGTGTGGCTGATCATCCTCTCAGACCAGCTAGGGATCGTCGCCTTGGTGAGCTCTTACCTCACCAACAAGCTAATCCCACTTGGGCTCATCTAGTCGCGAGAGCTTTCAAGAAGAGGCCCCCTTTCACCCGTAGGTCGTATGCGGTATTAGCAGTCGTTTCCAACTGTTGTCCCCCTCGACTAGGCAGATTCCCAAGCATTACTCACCCGTCCGCCGCTCGACGCCAGAATAGCAAGCTATTCTTCGTTTCCGCTCGACTTGCATGTGTTAAGCCTACCGCCAGCGTTCAATCTGAGCCATGATCAAACTCTTCAATTAAAAGTTTTTTGACTAATCAACGATGTTGATTAAGTCGGCTCAATGAATTCTGTACTTCAACAACAAACCGAAGTTTGTTGTTTATAAAACCAAATCTTTCGATTTAATTTAATGTTCACAATTACATTGATATAATTTTTGGTCATTATATCTCTGCAAGTGCTCACACAGATTGCTTGAATAAATTGTTAAAGAACATACTGAGCGGCTGTTGCCGTGTCAGTGGGATGCATTATAGATAATGGTGCTCCATTGGCAAGTGATTTTATAAATTTCGTTCCATTTTAAAGATAAACCTTAAAAACCGAACAGAATTCAAACAAAACAAATTAAAAACAAGCAACAGTTCACCTAGCCATGCTCTTTTCGACAAATCATTCACGTCATTATCATGATTTAGAGGGTTACTTATTCAATTTTTATATTTTATTTACTTATATAGGTAGAATTTACTTACTGGGTCAATTTAAACTATTATTTAATTTGTCTTTAATACGTGACCTAACTCTCTGGTTTAGGTAACATGCGCCCTTTTTACGGTTTTGGAGTTTGAATATACATGCCCTTCCAACTTGGTCAGCGCTGGATCAGCGATACGGAATCAGAATTAGGATTAGGAACAATAGTTGCCATAGAAGGCAGAATGTTAACGCTATTATTTCCTGCAAGTGGTGAGAACCGTTTATATGCTCGTAACGAAGCGCCGATCACTCGAGTCATGTTTAATGTCGGTGATCAGGTACTCTCTCATGAAGACTGGAGCTTAACCGTTACTGAAGTAACAGAAAGCTCAGGTATCATTACTTATATAGGTATTCATCAAGACTCCGGTGAAGAAGTTTCTTTACGTGAAACATTCCTGAACAATTTTATCAAATTTAATAAACCGCAAGATCGCCTATTTGCAGGCCAAATTGATCGAATGGATCGATTTGTATTACGCCATCAAACATTACAGCATCAGTTTTCTCAACAACAATCTCTATTAAATGGCATTCAAGGTCCACGTGTCAGTCTGATCCCACATCAATTACATATTGCAACCGAAGTGGGTCAACGTCATGCTCCTCGAGTTTTACTTGCCGATGAAGTGGGTTTAGGTAAAACCATTGAAGCAGGTTTGATCATTCACCAACAGCTGACAGCTGGCCTTGCTAGTCGTGTGTTAATTCTGGTACCAGAAACATTACAACACCAATGGCTAGTGGAAATGATGCGTCGTTTCAATCTACACTTTAGTATCTTTGATGAAGAGCGTTGCATCGAATCGCTCGCTGAAGCAGATAACCCATTCGAAACTGAACAGCTGATATTATGTAGTCTGGACTTCTTACGTAAAAAACGTCGTCGTTTTGAGCAAGCCGTGGGGGCAGATTGGGATTTACTGGTTGTTGATGAAGCCCATCACCTTAAATGGAGCGAAACAGAACCAAGTCGTGAATACCAAGTCGTCGAATCATTGGCACAAAAGTCTCCAGGCGTATTACTACTCACAGCAACCCCAGACCAACTAGGTCACGAAAGTCACTTTGCACGTTTACGTTTATTAGATCCAAACCGTTTCTATGATTATGCCGCATTCGTTTCTGAAGAAAATAGTTATTCTGTTATTGCACAAGCAGCACAAGAACTATTAGATTCACCAATCGTTTCTCCCGAAACAGCAACATCATTAACTAAATTATTAAGTGAAGTTGATATATCAGACAAGCTGACTTTAATTCAAGCATCACCAGATTCAGATGAAGCACAGCAGGCGAAGCAATCAATCATCAGTCAATTATTGGATCGCCATGGCACAGGTCGTTTATTATTCCGTAATACGCGCTCTGCAATCAAAGGTTTCCCGACTCGTCACTATCAGCCAATTCCTTTAGCACTACCAGACCAATATAAAACGTCATTAAAAGTCGCACAAATGATGAACGGCTCAGCAAGTTATGCGGAAGCTGCGCGTCGTGGTCTATACCCAGAAGAAATATTTTTAGAATTCGAAGGCAAAGACGCATCTTGGTGTAGTTTTGACCCACGTGTTGAATGGTTACAAAACTTCTTACTTGCCAATAAAAATGAAAAAGTATTAGTCATTGCAGCTAATGCCGAAACAGCTATGTCAATCGAAGAATCACTGCGAGTAAGTGAAGGCATTCGTGGAACAGTATTCCATGAAGGTATGTCTATTATCGAGCGTGATAAAGCAGGCGCTTACTTCGCTCAAGAAGATGCAGGGGCACAAGTTCTACTTTGTTCTGAAATTGGTTCTGAAGGTCGTAACTTCCAATTTGCACAACACCTCGTATTATTCGATTTACCATTAAACCCAGATTTACTTGAGCAACGTATTGGTCGTTTAGATCGTATCGGTCAGAAAAATAACATCAGTATTCACGTTCCTTTCTTTACCAATACCGCACAGGATGTATTACAAAACTGGTATCAAAATGGCCTAAATGCGTTTGAGCATACTTGTCCTATCGGTGGCGATATTTTTGCAGAAGTAAAAGATGAATTACTGACTCAGCTAGCCGCAAAAGAAATTGATGTTGCAGCAACGGATGCATTGATCACTGATACACGTAGTCAATACGATGTATTAAAAGCAAAAATGGAAAGTGGCCGAGATCGTTTACTGGAACTAAATTCTAACGGCTTGGGTAAATCAGACGATATTATCGCGCAATTAAAAGCCAATGATGATAGTCCTACGCTACCTATTTTTGCGATACGATTATTTGATGTTATTGGTATAAACCAAGAAGATCGTGGCGAGAATATGCTGGTATTAAAACCGACAGATCAAATGTTAGTACCAAGCTTGCCACATCTATCTGAAGACGGCATTACAGTTACCTTCGATCGTGAAACCGCATTATCGCGTGATGATGTACATTTCCTTACTTGGGAACATCCATTAATACGCGCATGCATTGAATTAATCATGACGTCTGACACAGGTTCAACTGCTGTTTCACTATTAAAAAATCCAGCCCTACCTGCTGGCACTATTTTATTAGAACTACTTTATGTAGTAGAAACCTCGGCACCACCTTATTGTCAAATTAATCGTTTCTTACCCGCAACGCCAATACGCCTGCTGCTCGATAAGAATTGTAACAATTTGGCATTAAAAGTAGACTTTGATAGTTTCAATCGTCAGCTTAATGCGATTAATCGCCATATTGCGACCAAGCTCGTTTCAGCATCACAAACTATTATTCACGACCTTATTGGTAAATCAACAGCGGTCGCTGAAGATCAAAAGCAAGCAATCACCAACGCAGCACTGGCAACAATGCAGCAAAACATGAGTGTCGAGCTTGAACGTCTACAAGCATTGCAAAAGATTAACCCTAATGTACGTGATGAAGAACTGGCCTTTGTTGAAAAACAAACCGTAGAACTCACTACACACATTAATAATGCTCAGCTTAAACTAGATGCGGTACGCTTTATTGTCGTTACACCGAACTAAATAAAGGCATATTATATTGACGAGCAACAAAGGTGCTAATTTCGGTTAGCCCCTTTGTTATTACTTTTTATTATTAACAAGCGGTAATTTAAAGCTTACCTTCTAAATTATTCACTATATTGTATATACCCTATGCCCGATTTTATTTATGCTCCGCCGCTACACCCTCGATTAGATATTATTTATCAAGACGATGCCATTATTGTATTAAATAAGCCGAGTGGATTACTAAGCGTACCAGGGCGATTACCTGAACATACCGACAGTATTGCGAGTCGGGTGCAAGAATTATTCCCCGCAGCGACAATTGTGCACCGTTTAGATATGTGTACTTCCGGTGTGATCTTAATGGCATTGACTAAATCCGCGCAAAGCCACATCAGCAGACAATTTCAACAACGCTCAACCGCAAAGTATTACTATGCTCGTTTAGAAGGTATTCCAACTGCTGAGTCTGGCAGCATTGATTTACCATTACGCTGTGATTGGCCAAATAGACCAAGGCAGCTTGTTGATTTCGAGGAGGGTAAACCTGCACTCACGCATTGGCAGGTTATTGCAAAACAACAAGAACATGGCGATAACAATCAACAAGCCAGTGCCACAGTATTACTCAAACCTGTGACAGGCCGCTCTCACCAACTACGTGTGCATATGTTAGCATTAGGCACTCCTATCTTGGGTGATGAGCTATATGCATCGGCAAAAGGTATTGCCAGTGCAGTGCATTTACAACTGCATGCCGCGATGTTAGAAATTGAACATCCCCTAACATCAAAAAAAATCACATTTAAGGTCAAACCACCTTTTCCAATTGATTAGTATGATTATTTACTTTAGGAATGATGAATGCTTAAGGCGCTTGTATTATTACTTTTATCCACTTTGTCGCTACAAATATACGCTGAAGAGAATAATGCTGAAGAGAGTAAAGACAAAAATGAGACCAATAAGCCGACAATCGCCTTCCCAATTTCTCAGCAACGCGTGTTTGATCAAGACTTAACTAAATACAGTAATGCAAGCGAAGTGGCTTGGTTAGGTGATAAAGAAAATCGATTTTTTACTTTATGGCTTGAACAAACGACAGCAAAAGTCACAGGTACAAGTTGGATTTTTGCCGATACCTATACCTCAGCTAATAACCCCAACATTATCCAAACTCTGCGCTATCAGCTCAATGATAAAGGATTACATACCTATTCTATATCGCCATTAAGTCAAACCTTAACATCAGAGCAAGCAGAGCAACGTTTACAAGCGCAATTACGCATCTTACAAGACAAAATAGTGAGTCAAGATAGTAAGCGATTACTAATCTTACAAGGCGCTAATTGCCAGGCAATGGTAAACGTATTGATTAAAAACAAAGATATTTACGTCGATGCGATTGTGTTACTTAGTGTACATAGCCCCACCCCAGCGTTAGCATCTCAACTAATTAGCCAAATGAACCAACTAAAAGTACCTATTTTAGATTTGTATGCGCAAACAGATAGCTTAGCGATAATTAATCAAGCAAAATTAAGACAGATAGCAGAAAAGCGTATTAACACAGATAAGTACAGGCAAACTGAAGTGATAGGCTTACAGGGACAAGTTGAGACTCAAATCGCAACCAGCCAAATAATTTATGGCTGGTTGGTTAAACTCGGCTGGTATTAGCGCATTTTTCTCGATTCTTTTACTACGTCATAAGCACCTTGGATATCTTGGGCTTTCTCTTTAGCAATAATCATCATTTCTTCTGGCAAACCTTTCGATACCAATTTATCCGGATGATGTTCATTCATTAATTTACGATAAGCACGCTTAATTACTTTGTCGTCATCCTCAGCACTCACACCTAATTGCTGATAGGCGTTAGTTAATGCTTCTTCACGGCTTACTTTACTACCATGGCGATGCGAACGTAACTCCGCTTCCATCATGCGTAATAAATTATCCATGTCCTGAGTCGTCACACCCAAGATCGCACCGATACGATGAAGGATATCACGCTCTGCTGTGGACAATTCAAGATCGGCAAAAGCAGCCTGAATTTGTATCTCCAGGAACATTTTAATCAGATCTCGACGTAACACACTTACACGGCGAAAATCTCGAACCGTTTGCTCTAACGGAAAATCAGCTTCTTTACCCTGATTGAATGATACTTGAGCTGCACGACGAGTTTCGCCTGTCAGTTTCATTCGGTCCATTAACTGCGTCGCGACATGAATTTCAGCTTCGGTAACGTGACCGTCCGCTTTTGCCATGTGCCCCATCACCGAAAATGAGGTATGTAAGAAAATATCCTGACGCTTATGCGCAGCAGGCCGAGTATCAATTCCGAGTCGAGGTCCAAACTGGCGCTTTAATATAGAGCCAACCCAGATCATAAAAATCGCACCAAAAAATCCGCCGAATTTAATACCAATCGCGGATAATAAAATGTAAAACAACATATTCATAAAAGTAGCTACCAAGCAAAAATGACATATATTTATATAAGCGCTGTATTATGACTGTTTAAAATGTAACAAATCAATCAATCTCATCATCTTTTTGCAGGTTTACGGGATAAAACCAGCCATTAAATGGTCTATCGCTGTAATATGGATTATTATATCCAACTATTTATTAATTTTAATGAAATTATCGATGACAAAATGGATTGTTAAAATGCGCCTTTTTACCTTATTCTCAACACTCAGCGGTGTCGTATTCTCAGCTAGCGCAGCTACAATTATCACCAATGAGGATGGTATTTCAACTATCATTGATGACGTTACAGCTGCGTCCGAATTAGCTGAGTTAAACTTGTTTAAACAATGCTTCCCTTACGTGCCTGCGATAAAACCTCCAATTGCAGATACTAAAGCCGCTAACGAGATCCAACTATTATCAGATGATGCAAAAGTAATCCAAGGTAACAAAGCTATTTTTACCGGTGATGTGAACTTTACTCAAGGTAACCGAGAATTATCCGCTGATGAAATTATTCTGTATCAGTTAACCAATATTTTAACCGCCGAAGGTAATGTTGTATTAGAGGGCAGTACGGCGACAATGAATGGTCGCTCATTGAAAGCAAACTTAGACACCAAAGATGCCGAACTAACACAGGTAGATTATTTACTACATGGTCAAGCCGCTAATGGTAAAGCTAAAAAGATTTATGTTACTAATAGTGGCGACAATATTTTAATGCAGCGCTCGACTTATACCCAATGTCCCTATGGAGATAATAGCTGGGTGTTACGTGCATCTTCTATTGACATCGATAATAAAGATGAAGTTGCTGAAGCTTATAACGCAACGCTGTACTTTAAAGAAGTTCCCATTTTCTATATGCCATATTTTACTTATCCAACGACAAATAAGCGTAGAACAGGTTTATTATTCCCATCATATGAAGAGACATTAGGAAATGGTGTTACCTTCTCTCAGCCATTCTATTGGAATATAGCGCCAAACTATGACATGACAATAACACCGACTTATATGAAGAAGCGTGGTGTCCAATTAACCACTCAATTTCGTTATTTAGTCGCTGGGCAAAGTGGTAATATTAATGTTGAATATCTTGGTGATGATAAAAAAGTCCAAGCCGACAATGATGCAAAGACTGATAGTAACAAAAAAAATACTGATCGCGTCCTCTACCATTGGGATCAGAACGGTAATTTAAATGACAATTTAAACTTCAACGCTAGCTATACACACGTTAATGATGACGACTATTTTTCTGACATTACTACGACAGTAGGTTCTCGAAACAGCAATACACTACTTCGGACAGCAGCCTTAACTTACAATACCGATATGACGTCATCACAATTTGAAGTCCGTGATTTTCAAATTTTAAGTGATGCTATAACACCACATAAAGTATTGCCGAAGATCGCTTTTACCGGTTACCAACAATTCGATAATAACCCGATTGAACTGTCCGTATATAGTGAAATGACTAATTTTTCACACTCTAACAGTCAAGTATACAGCGGTATCAGAACCCACATAGAGCCAGGAATTAGTTTCCCTTATAAACGCCCTGCAGGTTTTGCGGTTGCCGAATTTAAACTACCAATGACTTACTATACTCAGACATTTAACGAGTCCGATAATGGCAATTTTAAGAATGGCTATAAAGGTAAGTTAGACGAAGAAGTTGTTCGTGTAATACCAACAACCAAATTATACGCAGGTTTAAATTTTGAACGTTCTACGTCTTGGTTTAGTAATCAATTCACTCAGACTTTGGAGCCGCAAGTTCAATACTTATATATTCCATATAAAAACCAAGACAACATTGGTATTTACGATTCAGCAACGATGCAACAAGATTTCCTCGGTTTATATCGTGATCGTACTTATATTGGCTTTGATCGTATTGCAGATTCAAATCAATTTACAATCGGTTTAACAAGCCGTGTATTCGATGACATAGGCAGTGAACGATTCCGCTTTGCGCTTGGTCAAATCATTTACTTTGGTGATACTCAAGTTGGTATCTCTCCAGAGGCTAAGACGAATACAGATAACACTGACGTGACGACATCAAGTATCGTAATGGAAACAGATGTTAAGATTAACGATAATTTATTCTTTAATAACAGTATTGAATATGCTCACGAAGATGATCTAGTACGTCGTGCAGATGCCGCGATTGAATATCGCTTTGACCGTGGTCAACGGGTACAATTCAACTACCGTTATATTGAAGATACCGCATCTATACTGGAAAATCCAAATCGCACAGTTAATTCGACAATCAACCAAGTTGGTTCAAAATATATCTTACCAATCAATAATCAGTGGGACATGGGTGCAAGTTATTACTACGATGTTGAAAATAAAATAACCCAAGACGCTTTTGTCGGTATTAAATATGAATCATGCTGTTGGGCAATTCGTCTTGATTATGGCTATCGCCTGAAAACACACAATATTAGTACTGGCGAAACAGAGTTTGATCAGGGTCCATCACTGATGTTCGAGCTAAAAGGTTTGGCCGGTATTGGGGGTAATATTAATAGTATAGGAGCTGAAAGTTTATTTACATACGGTCAACCGTTCCAATTACGTGAATAAGTGTGGTTTATAAAATTTTAGACATACACCTTAGGCATGATAACGGTGGTAATTAACCCGCCGTTATCAGTCAAAAAGGGATTTACAGCTAATGACGATTGCATTGAAAGCCTGACAAGGTATACTTCCGCTTACTTTTTCACCTCGGTTTTCAGTGAATTACACAATCCTCATACTTTCCCGTGGTAAAATTGATAGTTTTCAGCCTACTGCTGTCTCAGTTATAGTCGATATTGAATAGGAATTAATAAAGTGATTAAAAAAGTAATTAAGACTCTATTATCCGGAGTCATAGTTGTAGCGAGCTGGCAAGCTCAGGCCGAGCTAACTAAGCTCGATGAAGTGATTGCGATTGTTAATGAAGAAGTTATTTTAGCGAGTGATGTCAACGCATTAACAAGCTCGGTAACGAAACGAGCAACAAAAGCAGGCCAAACTTTACCGTCGCAAGAGATACTGACCCAGCAAGCGTTAGATAAACTCATCATTGATAGCCTACAGTTACAAATGGCAAAGAAAATGGGCATGCGTATTAGTAATGCTCAGCTCGATGATACGTTAAACAATATTGCGAAAGATAATAACCAAACCGTTGAACAGCTGCGTGAAAGCATCCTTGCGGACGGTGGTAATTTTAACGACTATAAAGAAGAACTACGCATTCAGTTATTAACCAACGAAGTGCAGCGTATGCAAATGCGTCGTCGTATCACCATTTCGGATCAAGACGTTAATAACCTACTTGCGATCATCAACGAACAGGGACAGAAAAATATACAATATCGTGTAAGTCATATCATGCTACGTGTCCCTAACGAAGCAGATAGTGCGACAATGGAAGCATTACAAACTAAAATTGCCGATATACAAACACAGCTAAATGCAGGCGAAGTATTTTCAAGTCTCGCTTTAGCCGTCTCTGCAGGTCCAAAAGCGCTTGATGGTGGCGATTGGGGCTGGATGAATATCAATGAAATGCCGACACTATTTGCAGAAGCAGTGGCCAATGCCAAAAAAGGTGACATCATAGGCCCAATCCGCAGTGGAGCTGGATTGCATATCATCAAAATTACCGATATGCGTGGCGTAGAAACGGTAATGACAAAAGAAGTCAATGCACGGCATATTCTGGTTAAACCATCAGTAATCTTAAGCGACGACAAAGCGAAATCATTATTAAATGATTATTTAGCCCGAATTAAATCAGGTGATGCGGACTTTGCTGAACTCGCGAAAGCCTATTCAGATGACACAGGCTCTGCCCTCAAAGGCGGTGAATTGGGCTGGGCAGATCCAAATATCTATGTACCTGCATTTAAATTAGCGCTAAAAGACTTGAAGAAAGGTGAAATTAGCCCTGCATTTCGTTCTAGCCATGGCTGGCACATAGTACAACTACTTGATAGACGTACACAAGATACGACAGATAAAGCAAATCGCCAAAAAGCATGGCAATTGTTGTATAATCGTCGTGCAGCTGAAGAAAGCCAAGCTTGGTTAAATGAATTAAAACAAGAAGCTTATATTCGTATTTTAGATAATGAATCGTAAACAGGTGAAAATGTGACTCATCGAATAGCAATCACTCCAGGTGAGCCAGCTGGCATAGGTCCAGATCTTGTACTGGAATTAACGAAGCAAGACTGGCCAGTAGAGCTCGTACTTTGCGCAGATCCAGAACTCATTTTATCTCGAGCAAAAATACTGGGTAAAACGATTGAATTAATCGAATATAACCCAAGTATACCAGCACAGCCGCAACGTGCTGGCACCCTAACTATCGCACCAATGAAAATGGCAGTACCTGCAGAACCAGGTAAGCTTAATGAAACGAATGGCCGCTACGTATTAGATACTCTGCAATTCGCATGTGAAAAAAACATGTCTGCAGAGTTTAGCGCTGTCGTAACAGGACCTGTAAATAAAGGCATTATTAATAAAGCGGGTGTGTCTTTTAGTGGTCACACTGAGTTTTTTGCGCAGCAATCAGAAACCGCCGATGTGGTAATGCTACTTGCAACAACTGGATTACGAGTGGCATTAGTAACCACACATATTCCACTAGCGTATGTCGCAAAAGCGATAACAGAAGAGCGATTAAGTAATATTATTCGCATCCTTCACGCTGAAATGAAAACTAAATTTGGTATTGAACAACCAAAAATTTATGTATGTGGACTCAATCCACATGCAGGCGAAGATGGACATCTAGGTCGCGAAGAAATTGAAATAATTTCTCCGACGTTAATGAAACTTCGCGATGAGGGTATGGATTTGACAGGCCCCCTCCCTGCAGATACCTTGTTCCAACCTAAGTATCTTAACGATGCTGACGTTGTATTAGCAATGTATCATGACCAAGGATTACCGGTATTAAAATCGGTTGGTTTTGGCAGCTCAGTAAATATTACCCTGGGCTTACCTTTTATCCGTACATCAGTTGATCACGGTACTGCAATTGAACTTGCAGGTACTGGAACAGCCGACGCCGGCAGTATGTTTACAGCAGTAAACCAAGCAATAGAAATGGTAGAGAAACACGCATGAACGACAAGGTCCATTTAGGTCACACCGCGAAAAAACGTTTTGGTCAAAACTTCTTACATGATGCCTATGTAATTGGTCAAATTGTTGCATCGATTAATCCGCAAAAAGGTGAAAACCTAATTGAAATTGGTCCAGGTTTAGGCGCCTTAACCGAACCTGTAGCAGCTTGTCTCGATAAGATGACAGTTGTTGAGCTAGATAGAGATCTTGCTGAACGCCTAGAGCAACACCCGGTACTGTCTAAAAAGTTAGACATTAACCAAGCAGACGCAATGCGTTTTGATTTTAATCAGTTAATCAAACCGAACATGAAAATGCGTATTTTTGGTAATTTACCTTACAATATTTCAACGCCATTAATGTTCCACTTATTTGAATTCCATGAAGATATCCAAGATATGCACTTCATGTTACAAAAAGAAGTTGTACAACGTTTAGCCGCTAGCCATAACACTAAAAGTTACGGTCGCTTAACAGTAATGACGCAATACTACTGCAGAGTAACACCAGTACTTGAAGTCGGCCCTGAAGCATTCAGACCAGCACCAAAAGTAGATTCAGCGGTTGTTCGTTTAGAACCACATGCTGTATTGCCGCATCCAGCGAAAAACTTCAAAGTACTTAACCATGTAGTGAGAAGTGCCTTTAACCAACGTCGTAAAACAATTCGTAATAGCTTGAAAAAAGTGATTTCGGTTGATGACATTGAAGCGCTAGGAATTAATGTTTCTCTACGCCCTGAAAACTTAACGCTTGAAAACTATGTTACGATTGCAAATTTCGTAACCGATAATCCAATGCAAGCAGCGGATTAAGACGGTCCGTATCAATGGTAAGTATCGCTGATTCATTCACTCTTACCATTGACACCGAATATATCGAAGAAGTATCTGTACCAGCACAACACAGGTACTTCTTTACTTATACCATTACGTTAACCAATCCATTAAGCCAATCTGTTAACTTATCAAATATCCAGCTATTACTCACTGACGGCGACGGCACCGTTTCCGAATTAAACAACCCATTTCAAGATAATGATTATCTTATCTCTTCACAACAAGATTTTTGCTATAGCAATGATATAATTGCCCATTCTCCATTGAGTATCGTTCAGGGAAAGATAGAATTACAACTCAATGCCAGTGAATTAGTGGTGATCACTATCGAACCATTTCGTCTTGTCACACCAAATCTTTTACACTGATCAATTAAACGCATTAACGTATATACTTCATCACGCTCAGCTAGAAAGGTAATTTATACATGGCAACTTATTTTGTTGGTGATATTCAAGGTTGTTTCGACGATCTGCAACATTTGTTACATCAAGCTAATTTCGATCCACGCCAAGATAAACTTTGGTTAACAGGGGATCTTGTTGCCCGAGGCCCAAAGTCATTAGAAACACTACGTTTTGTTAAACAACTCGGTTCTGCTGCTGTCACCGTACTTGGCAATCATGATTTACATTTACTCGCTATTGACGCAGGGTTCGCTAAGCTAAACCCTAAGGATAAAACCCAAGCGATCTTTGCAGCAGAAGACAAAGATGAATTGCTATTATGGTTACGTCAGCAACCACTACTTGCATATCATGATGCCTTCAATATTATCATGGTACATGCCGGTATCAGTCCACAATGGACCCAGCAACAAGCAAAACACTATGCAGAAGAGGTTAATATACAATTGCGTGGTGATGATTACTTGGCATTACTCGCAAACATGTACGGTGCTCAACCTGATTATTGGCGAGAAGAGCTACAAGGTTTCGATCGCTTGCGCTTTATTATTAATGCCTTTACCCGAATGCGTTTTTGCGCACCGAATGGACAGCTAGAGTTTCACAACAAGCATTCACCAACGACAAATAATAATATACAGCATATTCCTTGGTATGAAGTCACGGGTTCACACCTTGAAGGCGCCCATGTTATTTTTGGTCATTGGGCCGCATTAGAAGGAAACTGCAGCCATAAAAATGCGACAACACTTGATACTGGCTGCGTATGGGGAAACAGCTTAACCATGTTACGCTGGGAAGATAAGGCAGTTTTTTCCGTTCCATGCCCATCACATGCGACATAATTGACTAGAATAAGATTAAATAATAAGCGGGTTATCACAGTGTTGCCTTAATGTTAAGTAATAACATAACTGTTCGTATATACTTCACCCTAATTTTAGCCAACCCACATCAATATTACCGCAAACAAGTATATTGACGTGGCTTGGTTGAGTTTAGCTATAAAAATAAAAAGTAAAAAATAAAAATAACGACTTTACAACTAAGGCTTATATACATGATTGAAAATAATTTCATTATTACAGCTACATTCCTTGTTTACCTTGCTGTTATGCTTGGTATCGGTGTGTATGCTTATCGACAAACCAAGAGTTCAACGGACTATTTTTTAGGTGGCCGTAATTTAGGTCCTTGGCCTGCGGCCCTATCTGCAGGTGCTTCAGACATGAGCGGCTGGTTGCTACTTGGCTTACCGGGCTATGCGTATGCTGCCGGTATGGAAGCTATCTGGTTAGCAGGTGGTTTATTAATTGGTACTTGGCTTAACTGGCTGATCTGTGCGAAACGTTTACGTACCTACAGTATCGTAACTAAGTCAATTACCTTACCAGAATTCCTATCACGTCGTTTTAAAGACAACTCAAAGGCCATTCAAATTTGTTCAGCATTCTTTATCCTAATGTTCTTCTTGTTCTATACAAGTGCAGGCTTAGTGGCTGGCGGTAAATTATTTGAAACAGTATTTGGTCTAGATTATCAAATCGCAGTTGTACTCGGTACGGCATGTGTGGTTTCTTATACGCTATTCGGTGGTTTCCTTGCTGTATCTTGGACTGATTTAGTACAAGGTCTGTTGATGTCAGCTGCACTATTAATCGTGCCTCTCAGCGCGATGGACGGTAGCTTTAGCGATCTAGCATCTGCCATGAACGACATTAATCCGGAACTACTGACAATATGGCAAAACAGCAAAGGTGAAGACCTGAGCGCAATTGCAATCATTTCATTAGTTGCTTGGGGCCTAGGTTATTTCGGTCAACCACATATTCTTGCGCGTTTCAAAGCAACACGTAGTAATAAAGACCTTGTTAAAGCACGTCATATTGCGGTTGCTTGGACTTCATTATCTATGTTTGGTGCAATGTTAGTGGGTCTAGTGGGTCTGGTGTATACGAATACGAACAATATCACTATCGCTGATGCTGAAACGATCTTCATGTTATTAGTGAACAGCATCTTCCACCCTGTTGTTGCAGGTATTCTACTTGCTGCGATCTTAGCTGCAATCATGAGTACTGCTGATTCACAACTACTTGTATCATCATCAGCACTGGCTGAAGATTTCTACAAACAGTTAATTCGTCCACAAGCAACAAGTGAAGAGCTTGTTACTGTTGGTCGCTTTGGTGTGGTTGGTCTGTCTATCATTGCATTGTTGCTTGCCCTTAACCCTGACAGCTCTGTACTTGGCTTAGTATCTTACGCATGGGCTGGTTTTGGTGCTGCATTTGGTCCAGCATTAATCATCTCGCTATACTGGCGTGGTATGACGCGTAACGGTGCGCTTGCAGGTATTATTGTTGGTGCAATAACAGTAGTGGTATGGAAACAGTTAAGTGGCGGTATCTTTGACCTGTATGAGATCGTACCAGGTATCATCTTTGCTTCTCTCGCGATTGTTATCATTTCACTGATTGGTAAACAAGAAGACGAAAGTATCCACGCTCAATTCGACGAGTTCGAATCTAGCTTAGATACAATGGCGTAATAGCCACCAGCACGCACTAAGTTAATGGTAAAAATTAACGATAAAAAATGCCGCGCTATCACTAGCGCGGCATTTTATTTTCTAATTCAGTCTAATTCACTCTGCGTCATTCTATTCGTCAGCTAATAGCTACTTCACTCGTTCAAGTAAACTAAAGCGGTAATCGTGCGGATTTTTATCATCTGCCGTATAGTACTCGTGTTCAATTTCTTGCCAATTGTACTGCTCATAATCAGGGAACCAAGTATCCCCTTCTGTTGTTAATTCAATATGGGTCAAATACAAACGGTCAGCAGCGGCTAAGCATTGGTTGTAAATCGTCGCCCCGCCAATGATCATCAACTCTTCCACATCACCAGCTGCCACGACTGCATCATCTAGCGTAGCAACAACAGTAACGCCTTCTGGCTTATAATCTGTTTGTCGACTTAATACGATGTTTAAACGCCCCGGTAATGGGCGACCAATTGATTCAAAGGTATTACGTCCCATCACTATAGGTTTACCTAGGGTCGCACGTTTAAACAGTTGTAACTCAGCAGGTAAATGCCACGGCATCTTATTATCTAAACCAATCACGCGGTTATTCGCCAGTGCGGCGATCATTGAAACAATCACAACAACTCCTTAATCAAACAATAGGTTTGTTACGGTACACCAGCACAGGCGCGATCGCCAGACCAAAACTTAAGCCAATTAAAATAAAAATAGTCAGTAAACCATTTTCAAGCACTTGCTGTTGTAATTCCACGCTATACCCTTGATGGTGTAACGTCATCAATCCTGTCATAGCTTTGTAAGCATAAACTCCAGGGATCATCGGGATCACAGCTGCAACCGTCACCACAGGTCGGGGAATCACCACTTTTCGAGACCAAGGTACCGTAGCCAGCCCCAGCAAGGTAGCTGCAATAAATGATGCCCATTCAATAGGCACGTTTGCATGTAGTAGTAACGTACGCACCGCATGCGCACTGGCAGCGAATAACACACACGCCAATAATGCTTGCCGGGGCACATTGAATAACAACGAAAAACCAAATGCAGCGATACCAGCAAATACAGCGTCATCCACCAGCATGAGCAATAACTCACTCATAACCAACCTCCCAATTGCGCTAACTGCACAGCCAAGACAATACCAAGTGTTGAAGCAAGTGTTAACAAGGTCGCCGTCATCCATCTTGCCATACCGATAGTCACGTGCCCTTTCACCATATCTGATACTGCATTAATTAATGGGAAGCCAGGGACTAGCTGCAATACGCTCGTTACCATGATCAATTCGGGTTTATTCCCCCAATCAAAAGCACTAGCAAAACTGCCTATAAAAGTAGCTGTGAATGCGGTAATAAAAAACACCGTGAGTAAATTATGATGTAACAGAATTAACCATTGGCGAACTCGCATCGAAATAAAACTTGTTAACCAGGTAGCAATAAATACAACGCTATCGCCACCAAATAAGTGACTGAAGCAAGCACAGGATAACGCCACAAAACACGCGACTATGACTGAATTATATTTCGGTACAGCTAAGTTATCTAAACGTTGCTTTACCTGCTCGACGTCATAAATCTGCTTTTCTGCAAGAATACAAATACGTTGTACTTCACAGACTATCCCCATATCAATACCATGGGCTTTCATAGTGCGCGTTGTAGTAACACAATGGTCGTTAGATCGAGAAGTAAGAATAAAGGCTTTGGAGGTAAGTGCTATTTCAACACTGTCTAAACCGAACGCCATGCCAAGGCGCTCAGTGGTCTGTTCGATGAGCCGGCTTTCAGCGTTATACGCCTGTAATAATTGCCCCGTGTGGGCTATCACACGAGTAATAGCAGCTTGCTCTTCATGGCTAATTATTTTATGACTCAAACCGTGTTTATTCGTACTATGTTGACTCGTACAACGCTCACTATTGGTCATGTTGTCATTACACTTTGGGCTCATGACAACACCTTAACACCTATCACTTAATGAATAGTTGGTTATGATCCCAAAAGTAGAAACAAGTAAAATTACATCACAATTGGGTGCGAAAACTCAACATTATTAATCACCGTACTTTCATAGCCATAGACATCACGGATATTATCAGTGGTCACCACCTGCTCAGCGCTGCCATTGGCGCAGATATTACCTTCTTTCAATAAGATGATCCGGTCAGCATACTTAGCCGCCAAATTAAGATCATGTAATACCGCAATAACCGCCACCCCTGCCTGCGCTAAATGCTTGGCACTCTTTAATAATTGATGTTGATAATTTATATCTAACGCTGCTGTTGGCTCATCTAATAATAATAGCTGCGGTTTTTTCTTATTGCCCACAGCTAGCTGCAACAGTACTCGTGCAAAGTGCACGCGCTGTTTTTCACCTCCCGATAAGGTGGGATATGATCTGATCCTTAAATGGTCTATCTCTTGTTCAACAAGAATAGCATCAGCAAGTGCTTGTACTTTAGTTTGACCACAATCAGCTTGTAATCCGCCCATCAGCACCACATCAATCACCTGAAATGCAAAACTTAAACTGGCACTTTGCGGCAATACCGCCAACGTCTTCGCGATCTCACTCATGCTAATGCTGTTACGTACTTCACCGTTTAAGAATATTACCCCCGAGGTAGGTTTCAGCTCTCCGGTGATGGCTTTAAACAATGAGCTTTTACCTGCACCATTAGGGCCGAGAACAGCCAAAAACTCCCCTTCCTCTAACGTCAAATTGAGATCATTAAAAATACATTTACCGGCAATATGATAGTTTAGCTGCTGGCAATGCAGTACCGGTTTTGTCGTGTTTGACATCAAACTATATTCCTAATTTAGAGCGTTGTTGGAGTAATAAGATAATAAAGAAAGGACTGCCTAATAACGCAGTTATAATTCCTACAGGTACTTCACTTGGAGCCATGACAGTACGCGCTAAAATATCGGCAAGTAATAATAACAATGCACCTAACATCGCCGATAATGGTAATAAACGCTGATGGTTAGGCCCCACTAACAAGCGGACTAGATGTGGAATAATCAAACCAATAAACCCAATCATACCTGCGATTGATACCGCAACCCCGAGCCCGATAGCACAGCAAAATATTAACCGACGTTTTATACGTACAATATCGATACCAAGATGTACCGCTTCCGCATCCCCCAATAATAAAATATTCAATGCTTTCGCTGATGACATAAACACCACCAGCAAAAATACCAGAGTGATACTACTGATAGTAATACTGATCCAATTACTGCCCGCCATTGAGCCCATTTGCCACAAACTCAAATCACGCAGACTTTGATCATCGGCAATATACGTAAGCATGCCCATCCCCGCGCCAGCGATCGCACTGATTGCTACACCCGCAAGTAACATCACCACCACAGAACTGCCTTGGCTACTCGTCCCTAATTTGTAGACTAATAAACAAACCGCTAAAGCAAAGGTAAATGCAAAAAAAGACACCGTACTCAATTGTAACCAATCAGGTAAATCAACCATCAAATCAGCAAAAATAACAATACCTAAACCCGCACCCAGTGCAGCACCACTGCTGACCCCAATAATACCAGGATCAGCTAACGGATTACGAAACACACCTTGCATCACGGCGCCAGTTAATCCCAATATACCGCCAATAGATAAACAGAGTAGCGTGCGAGGAAAGCGAATATGACTCACCACAATAGCGTTTTGAGTGCTTACTGGCGATTGCCAATTAACCCAATTAACCAATAATGCTTTAATACTGTCAGCAAACGAGATCGCCATTGGTCCCACAGAAACAGATAACACCACCATAGAAGCAAGACAAAATAAAATAAAACTCGGTAACAACAATGGCCAACGGCTATTAACAAACATATACGCCCTTAATACTCTAATTCAAGTTCTAAATTTTCAGATAAGTGAGGGTATATCTTACGCTGTAACTGCTTTGCTTGTTCGACACTACTCAGTCCCAGACCACCGATTAGCGCACTGCCATCAATGACATAAATCGCTTTATTACGACCTGCAGGTGTTTGTGCTAATAATGGCATTGCCGCAATTAAGGTATCGATATCTTGATACTTTTTCCAATGACGGCCACTGACTAAAATACTTTCTGGCGCCATCGCTAAGAACGCCTCTGCTGATAATGCTTGGTAAGAATTAAGCTCTGCCGCAGGGTTAACCGCGCCTGCTAATGTCATCACCGAATGTGCAGTCGTATTACTACCCGCAGCAGTATAAGTGCCTTTATCATTCAACAGTAAGAACAACATTTTTTTCGCCGTTTTGATCTGCTGTTGATTTGTTTCTAGCTGGTTAATGTCACGTTTAAGCTTGGTAATTAATTGTTTAGCTTGTAACTTTCTATCTAATTTATCACCAAGTAGGGTAATCGTATCAAGTAAGTTTGTCGTTGTTGTTTCTGTCGGTAACACCATCACTTCAACACCACTTTGTGCTAACAAATCGAGCGTTGATTGCGGGCCCATTTCACTACTACCAATCAGTATATCTGGCGCTAATGATAATAACCCTTCAGCAGACAATTGACGGTGATAACCAACCACTGGTAATTTCGATACGGCCGGATAACGGCTGGTCAAATCGACGGCAACTAAGTCATCTTGTTTATCCAAAGCGATTAATAACTCAGTAACACCCGCGCCAGCACTAATGATACGTTCCCCGGCAACACTACCGAATGACAATAATAAACAACAAACGCCAATCCAAACCTTATGCATCTTAATTCCAACCCAGTGTTAATATAATATTTTTCATAGTTAAGTAAAAATAGATGTTTCATCTAAAATACAGTCATTAAATTTAACTCGTACTTGCTCGACAGTGTAAATAACAAACCCCAACAATGCAAATGCGAATTGGTTGCATTATCATTACAACTATATTAATCTGCAACTATTACGATAACGATGAGTCGTTTAAAAAGGCTAAACAGTATGCAAGAAAATACTACCCATAATGACATTCGTCAGTTGATGGCTGATCAACCTCGATTAAGAAGCATTGAAATTGCGCTTGAACTTAATTGCAGTGAATTACAGGTAATCCAAGCATTGCCAGAGCAAGAAGTGAATATGCTGCCAGCAGAACAAGCACAACGCTTATTATCTAATATTGCAGACTGGGGGAAAGTGACTTGTATTATTGAAGTATCTGGTTTTGTATTTGAAGTAAAAGCGCCTTTCCCGAAAGGAAGAAATGCTTACGGCTATTACAATTTATCGCATGATAGTGACGGCTTACAAGGTCATTTAAAGCTTGATAATGTATCTGCAATTGCCTTACTTACACGTAAAGTGCGTGGTAAGTTAAGTTATTACGTGCAGTTTTTTGACCATGAGGGTCACAGCGTATTTAAGATTTATCTCGGTCGTAATAAAGACGGCGAAGTGAACCCAGAACAAATAGCACGTTTTCATGCACTATCAACACAAACAGTAAGCGACGAAACTATCGCTATCGTTACTAATTAAACATAAATAACGGACACGAAGGTCATTATGATAAATAAAAAAGAACGCTTAGAAAATCGCTTACAACCAAAAATTGCAGAGTTTAGAGAAGAGCGTCAAACTTTAATTTTATCAACATTAAGCGCAGACGGATTTCCACATATTAGCTATGCACCATTTGTTCGTTTAGAAGATGGCTATTACATCTTAATCAGTGAAGTTGCTGAACATACGCAAAACTTATTGGTTAATAAGAATCTGTCCTTTATGCTGTTGGAAGATGAACAAAATTCGAAACAAATTTTTGCTCGTCACCGTCTTACATACAAAGCGAATGCCGAAGTCATTGCCCGTGAAAGCGAATCTTGGTCACAAGCAATCCCAGCATTAGAAGCACGTTTTGGTGAAATAATTACGAACCTAAGTGGTTTAAGTGATTTCCGTCTATTCCGTATAGAACCACAGACAGGTCGTTACGTAAAAGGCTTTGGTCAAGCTTATACCGTTAACGGTAATGACGATATTGACTTCGTGCACCTAGAACAAGGTCATCAACAAGTCAAAGAAAAAGTTGAAGCTGGATAACTCGTTCAGCATAAGCTACAAACATAGATAAAAGCAGATGAGATCTATTCATCTGCTTTTTGTGACTCTCTCAAATACGCCGATTCCAATTTTGAAAATGTACAGTCATTACACACTATCACTCGCGAGTGACATACCAATATAAGCCTTCTTGCGCTTCGTAGCCCTTGCACACCCAAAGCCCGACCGCACACACCAGTTCTTCGCCATAATAGATTAATGGGATACGATCGCGTAGCCAAGGTGCTACCTGATACTCTTGATATAATTTTTTAATACTACGCGAGCCAATACGCCCAACAGGATGACACTTACCCTCACCGCGGAAACGAATGGTCACCTTTTCATGTTCGAGTGGCGCTTTCAAACAAATCGTACTGGCACCGTCATCAATTGTATTACCGGTATCAACGCTACGATTATCTTGTATCGAGTCTTGTAAATACAAGAAGCCGATATTGTCTGGTAACACAATACGTTGAGATTTAGTATGCCTAAGCCCTATCACTACGTCTTTTAGCTCAGCGTATTTCTGCTGATTATAAAGGACACCTTGATAACGGCGAAACTCACCCGCCTGCCAGCTCAATTGTGGATTAGCATCATCAGCGGCATTCACTACTTCTAACCATACCTTATCTAAATGGTGACGGCTTGGCATCGGTAGCTGTTGACTCGCAAGCCAAAAACGAATGAGATTGTTACGGCGAATTTTTGATAACTTATCTAATTCAACAACCTTTAACCCAGCTAAAGTATGTTCACAAGTAACAAGATCCATTTGCGCAATCTCATCCGCTAACGCTTGTTGCTCGGCACAGAGTTCTGCGCTGCGGTGGACAGCATGCGCTATACCTGGCCAACGCTGTTTTAAACTGGGGATAATTTGATGGCGTAAGAAGTTACGATCATAGCTCTGGTCATTATTGCTTTCGTCTTCGACCCAATATAATTGTGCTTGGCTGGCATAATCTACCAACATTTGTTGCGAATGAGTCAGTAAAGGACGGACTATTTGGCAGTTTTCTTGTAATGAAAAAGGCATCTGCGCAGCCATTGCCGACAAGCCTTTTACACCAGCACCACGCTTAAGCTGCAACAAAAATGTTTCAAGCTGATCATCAAGATGCTGTCCAAGTAATAATAATGATCCATCATTGAGATACTTTGCTATCGCTTGATAGCGGGCGGTGCGCGCTTGTGCTTCTAAGCTTTCTCGACTGCTAAGATTAAGCACGACCTTTTCAGCGATAAAGTTAATCCCTAACGCCGCAGCAGTTTGCTGACAATGCGTTAACCAAGCATCCGCATTGTCACTTAAACCGTGATGAACATGCACGGCAAGGTAATCATGCTGAGAATATAATTGCTGATAACGGGCAAGTAAATGTAATAACACATGGGAATCAAGACCACCGCTATAAGCAAGTACAATCTGCATAGGCTTTGTCGTTAACGATTGTAACGAGTGCTGAAATGTTGAGAAGAGATCGACGTTAGTAACCACAGGTATCATCACAATTAGAATAGACCAGAACAGTATATACCGAAAAGTGGTAGATATAAAAAAACCGCTGATAAAGCTATCAGCGGTTTAATCAATATTATTCGATTATCTTTATAACAATCTAGTGTTATAGCGGCTTACATGCCAAATGACATTAGACGCTCATAACGTTGTTCTAGCAATGTTTCATGCCCAAGCGGTGTAAGCTCAGCAAGATCCGCTTTAATACACTCTTTCAAGTTAGCTGCCATTAAAGCCATATCTCGATGTGCGCCGCCGAGAGGTTCTGAGATAACGGTATTAATCAAATCTAAGCTCTTAAGTCGATCAGCAGTGATCCCCATTGCTTCAGCAGCTAAAGGTGCTTTATCAGCTGACTTCCATAAGATTGACGCACAACCTTCAGGAGAGATCACCGAGTAAGTACTGTATTGCAGCATGTTAACACGATCACCAACACCAATCGCCAATGCACCACCCGAACCACCTTCACCGATCACAGTACAAATAACCGGAACTGTAAGCTCAGCCATTTCTTTCAAATTACGTGCAATCGCTTCACTTTGACCGCGTTCTTCAGCACCAACCCCAGGGTAAGCACCTGGAGTATCAATAAAGGTAATGATAGGCATCTTGAATTTTTCTGCCATTTTCATTAAACGTAACGCTTTACGGTAACCTTCTGGACGCGGCATACCAAAGTTGCGTTTTAATTTTTCCTTGGTATCACGGCCTTTTTGCTGGCCAATGATCATTACAGGCATACCATCTAAACGCGCTGTACCACCAACAATCGCTTTATCATCGGCAAATGCGCGATCACCAGCAAGTTCATCAAAATCGGTAAATACATGCTCGATATAATCAAGGGTATAAGGACGCTGTGGATGACGAGCCATCTTAGCGACATCCCAAGGTTTCAGACTACTGAATATCTTTGTTGTTAGTTCTGCATTCTTCTTTTCTAAACGAGAGATCTCATCTTGTAGATCAACATCATCAGAATTGTTAGTCACAAGTTTTAATTCATCGATTTGAGCCTGCAATTCTGCAATCGGCTGTTCAAAATCTAAAAAATTTATGGCCATGAGGCGCTGCTTCCTTATCTAATATTATTACTAATGGCTAATGACGACAACCTTGTAACGTCAGCACTAATCAAATTCAAGATCAACATTTCCCGACCCTAACATCAGCTCTAATCCATATAAAAGCTCATCAGTGGGCGATACTCGCCATTCGACACCTAAAGTTAATTTAGCCCTCGCGTCGGCGCGTTGATAATATATATTTATGGGACAAGTACCCGCACGATAAGGTTCAAGTGTATCCATAAACTTACCCATAAACGTATCATTCATTTTGTCTGCATTTAACTGCAATGTGAGGCCACGCGCATAACGCTCTCGCGCAGCTTCAATATCCATAACTTCTCTGGCGGTCATCTTATACCCACCATTGAAATCGTCAAAGCTGACCTCTCCAGTAATAACTAAAATACGATCTTTAGCTATATATTCTTCATAACGTTCAAACGCTTCTGAGAAGAACATCACACTTAAGCGGCCACTTTTATCATCAATCTCTAAGATCCCCATGCGGGTACCTTTCTTCGTCACTTTAACTTGTGCAGAAATAACTAAACCAACCGCTGTCACAACTTTACCACGTTCGGTCGGTTTTACATCTTTCAAGCGATTACTTGAATAACGTTTAACTTCTTTAATATACTGATTAATTGGATGACCAGTAAGATAAAGACCTAAGGTTTCTCGCTCACCTTCTAGCCATACTTTATCAGGCCATTCAGGAACATCAGCAAACTTACTTTCAACTTCTTCCGGTTCTGTGGTTAAAATACCAAACAAGTCACTTTGACCGTGTGCTTCGGCTATCGCATGTTGCGCTGCCGCTTTCATGGCTTCAGGTAATGTCGCATGCAAGGCCGCGCGATGAGGACCTAATTTATCTAATGCTCCGGCGTAAATGAGCTTTTCCATAATACGTTTATTGATCTTTTTCAAATCAACACGATTACAGAAATCAAACAGGTCAGAGAACTCACCACCACTTTCACGGGCGGCAATAATGGCATCAATAGGTCCTTCACCTACGCCTTTAATTGCACCTATACCATAAATAATGGTCTGGTCTTCATCGACATTAAACTTAAATAAACCTTTGTTTACATCAGGCGGTAACAAGGTTAGTCCCATGCGTTCCACTTCATCAACCAAGGTAACCACTTTCTCGGTATTATCCATATCAGCAGACATTACAGCCGCCATGAAGTAAGAAGGGTAATGAGTCTTCATCCACAGCGTTTGATATGATACCAGTGCATAAGCCGCGGAATGCGATTTATTGAAACCATAACCCGCGAACTTTTCTACCAGATCGAAGATCTTCATCGACAGGTCACCGTCGACACCGTTATTTATCGCGCCTTCTTTAAAAGTACCACGTTGTTTTTCCATCTCTTCTGGTTTTTTCTTACCCATAGCACGACGTAACATGTCGGCACCACCGAGGGTATAACCAGATAAGACTTGGGCAATCTGCATTACTTGTTCTTGATACAAGATAATGCCGTAGGTCGGATCAAGGATTTCTTTCAACGATTCATGTTGGTATTGAGCATCTGGGTAAGATACTTCTTCTCGACCATGCTTACGGTCAATAAAGTTATCTACCATGCCTGATTGCAATGGACCGGGACGGAACAAGGCCACCAATGCGATCATATCTTCAAAGCTATCGGGTTTTAGGCGACGGATCAGATCCTTCATACCACGAGATTCTAACTGGAATACCGCGGTCGTCTCTGAGCGCTGTAATAAATCAAAACACCTTTGATCGGTAATATCAATCGACTCAATACGGATCGGTTCTTTACCTTGCTTCACGAGATGCGGATTCGCCATATCCAGTGCCCACTGAATAATGGTTAAGGTTCGTAGACCCAAGAAGTCAAATTTAACCAGCCCGGCTTCTTCCACATCGTTCTTGTCAAACTGGGTAACAGGGTTATTACCAACATCATCGCAATACAATGGGGCAAAATCAGTGATCACGGTAGGTGAAATAACGACACCACCGGCATGTTTACCGGCGTTACGTGTGACACCTTCCAGAATACGAGCCATATCAACCAGCGCGCGTACTTCTTCATCACCCTGATACATTTCATCCAAACGCGGTTCAACATCCCACGCTTTGGCTAAGGTCATGCCAGGATCACCCGGGATCAGCTTAGAAATACGATCAACAAAACCAAACGGATGACCCAGTACACGACCAACGTCACGAATAACCGCTTTTGCCGCCATCGTACCAAAGGTAATAATCTGACTTACCGCATCGCGATTATACAATTCGGCCACGTGATCAATCACTTCGTCGCGACGATCCATACAGAAATCGACGTCGAAATCGGGCATGGAGACACGTTCTGGATTTAAGAAACGTTCGAACAGTAATTCGTATTCCAGTGGATCAAGATCGGTAATTTTCAATGCATAAGCGACTAACGAACCGGCACCGGACCCTCGACCTGGTCCAACTGGAATATTGTTATCCTTACTCCATTGGATGAACTCCATCACGATCAGAAAGTAACCCGGAAAGCCCATGTCGTTAATTACTTTTAATTCAATATCGAGGCGGTCTTCGTACGCAGGACGCTGACGTTCACGCTCTTCGGGATCGGGAAATAAGAAATCAAGACGTTCGACTAGGCCATCTTCAGATACTTTGACTAAGAAATCTTCTGTCGACAACTCACCCGTTGGGAAGTTAGGTAAGAAATATTCTCCTAAGCGTACAGTCGCATTACAACGTTTTGCAATTTCAACTGAGTTAGCCAGCGCTTCTGGAATATCAGCAAATAACTCACACATTTCGTCTTCACTGCGTAAGTACTGTTCTTTACTGTATAGCCTAGGGCGACGCTTGTCCTCTAACGTATAACCATCATGAATCGACACACGAATTTCATGGGCATCAAATTCATCTTCATGTAAGAACACCACATCATTGGTGGCAACAACAGGTAACTGATACTGGGTGGCAAAATCGACAGCCATGTGCAGATAGGCTTCTTCATCCTGGCGTCCGGTACGGATCAGTTCAAGATAATAACTATCAGGAAAATGGGTTTGATAAAACTGTAAACACTGCTGTGCAAGTGCATCATTACCTTTTAATAGTGCTTTACCTATATCACCATTACGCGCGCCAGATAATAAGATGACACCTTCTGCATGCTCAGCTAACCAAGCTTTATCAATAATCGCTCGACCATCAACATGACCACGACTATAAGCTTTAGAGATCAACACCGTGATGTTGTTATAACCTTTATTATCTTTGGCTAAGGCGGTTAGCTTAAATTGCTCATCTGGGTATTCTTCACTTTGCACCCAAAAGTCAGCACCAAGAATGGGTTTAACCCCTGCCCTTTGCATCGCACCATAGAATTTAACCAATGCACACATATTAGTTTGATCGGTTAATGCGATCGCCGGCATATTGAGTTCTTGTAAACGGGGTGCTAGACGTTTCATACGTACTAAGCTATCCACCATTGAGAATTCAGAGTGTAAATGCAGGTGAATAAAACGAGGTTCTGCCATAATTAAGACTTTCTGCTAATTGAGAGTAGATAAAATTAAAAACAATAACGGTAAAGTGGCGCGAAGCCACCAGACTTTATTTTAATAAACCTAACGCACGTTGCACAGGTTTAAAACTTTTTCGGTATTCTTCTGTTGGTCCAAGCTCCGCTAACTTTTCCATGTGTGCTTTAGTTGGATAACCCTTATGTTGCGCAAAACCATATTCAGGGTAACGTTCATGCAGTTCATCCATTTCAGCATCTCGTACTACTTTTGCCAAGATCGACGCTGCACTTATTTCTGCCACGCGCAAATCGCCTTTCACAATGGCTTCTGCAGTCATTGGTAATACAGGGCAACGGTTACCATCAATAAACACATGATCTGGTTGCAGAGCGAGTCCAGCAACCGCTCGCTGCATTGCGACCATAGTTGCTTGTAAGATATTAAGTTCATCAATCTCACTTGGGCTGCAACGACCAATACTCCACGCTAATGCTTTTTCTTTAATCTCAGGAAAAAGCAACTGGCGCTTCTTATCACTTAATTTTTTTGAATCGGTTAGCCCCAAAATAGGGTTGTTAGGATCTAATATCACCGCTGCGGTAACAACATCACCGACTAATGGGCCGCGACCCACTTCGTCAACACCAGCAACAAGTTTCCCCTCAGGGTAAATTACTTCATCATACATATTATTTACCTGTCTTTTCTAGCGTTGTACTATTTTTATCATGATTTTGTTCACTATCACCAAAGGCTATACTAGACGCGTTATCATTAATCAATTCAAGCACGGCATCCGCGGCTTGTTTATCCGCATTACAACGGATCTGTTGATGTAGTTCGGTAAAGTGTGCAATCAGTTTAGCATTGTCTGTTTCTAATAGTTTGGCCATTTCGTCAGCCAATATCTCGGGTTGACAGTCATCTTGTAAACGCTCGGCGACAATTTCTTTTTTTGCTAACAAGTTTGGTAATGACACAAATGGGGCTTTCATCAAGCGCAGCATGATCTTATACGTTATCGGCTTAACACGATAACCAACCACCATAGCACGCTTCATCAACATAGTTTCGAGCGCTGCAGTACCTGATGCCAATAATACAGCATCCGCAACAGCCATTGCTTCACGTGCATGGCCATCGAGCACGATCACCTCAAGTTCAGGTGCGACTTCTTGCTTAATTGCTAAAAATTGTGCTTTACGCTCCTCATTCACCATTGGCACAACGAACTGTAAATCACTGAATCGCTGCTTTAATAACATCGCAGTTTCTAAAAAGCTTGCTGACAGCAACCCGACTTCGCCTGCACGACTACCTGGTAAAATAGCTACGTAACGTTGCTGAGGATCGAGTTTTAATTGGGTAATAGCAGCCTGTTTATCCGCGCCTTCCAGTGGAATAGAATCGGCCATGGTATGCCCAATAAAACGGCAAGGTACATCATATTCATCATAAAATGCTTTTTCAAATGGCAGAAAGGCGAGCACCATATCCACGGCTTTTTTAATTTTGAAAACGCGTTTTTGACGCCATGCCCAAACTGAAGGACTGACATAATGTACGGTTTTTATACCGCTCGCTTTTAATTTTAATTCAATGGGAATATTAAAATCGGGCGCATCAACACCAATAAAGATATCAGGCGGATTTTGTTTAAAATGGGCAAGTACTTCTCGCTTGACTTTAAACAGCCGAGGGAGACGGCCAAGTACTTCGACAAGACCAAATACAGATAACTCTTCCATTTCGAATAAGGTGTTAAAACCAAGCGCTTGCATACGAGGTCCGGCAATACCCTCGAAAATGGCATCAGGATGACGAGATTTAATTTCTTTGATCAGGGCGGCAGCTAAAATATCGCCGGAGACTTCCCCGGCGATAATACCAATACGTAATGGTTTCGTTGTCATTGTAAGCTATCTATAAAGAATACGATTAACGAATAATACCACGTTCATTGGTTTTTAAAAATTCTGTAAACAAAGCAACGCTCGGTTGTTCTTTTGCACTTGCTTCTAATACTGTTAAAGCTTCAGCAAGGGTATTGTCTTGACGGTATAATACACGGTAAGCACGCTTAACCGCTTTAATCGCATCAGCATCAAAACCGCGGCGCTTTAGACCTTCAGAATTGATACCAAAAGGCTTAGCGTGATGACCCGATGCCATTACATACGGTGGAATATCTTTAATGATAACCGAGCCACCGGCAATAAAGGCATGAGAACCTACTTTACCAAATTGGTGGATCGCAGCATGACCACCAAAGATCACAAAATCACCAATGTGTACATGACCAGCTAATGTCGCGTTGTTAGCAAAAATACAGTTATCACCAATGATCACATCATGGGCAACATGGACATTCACCATAAATAAGCAATTACTGCCAATTTTGGTTAAAGCTTGATCTTGTACTGTACCACGGTGAATTGTTACGCCTTCACGGAACACGTTATTATCACCAATCTCAAGACGCGTGTTTTCACCTGCGTATTTAAGGTCTTGGCATTCTTCACCAATTGAACCAAATTGGAAAAAGCGATTGCCTTTACCAATTTTACAAGGACCATTGATAACAACATGAGAAGCGATCACACAATCATCACCAATCTCAACGTTTTCGCCAATGGTAGTCCAAGGACCAATTTTTACATTGTTACCAATTTTTGCGCTTTCATGCACAATAACTGTTTCATGGATCACTATTTCGCCTCTCGTCTTGCACACATGATCTCTGCGTCACAAACTACTTTGCCATCAACTTTTGCAATTGCAGTAAAGCGACCGATACCACGGCGTTCTTTAATTAATTCAATATGCAGATGTAATACATCCCCCGGTACTACAGGTTGACGAAAACGCGCCTTATCAATACCGGCAAAATAATACAGCTCATTATCGCTAGGGCCACCAGATGACTTATAACCTAGAAGACCAGATGCTTGCGCTAATGCTTCTAAAATTAATACACCAGGGAAAATAGGCTGTTTTGGGAAATGCCCCGTAAATTGAGGTTCATTTACCGATACATTTTTAACTGCATGTAAGGATTTACCCGCTTCGAAATCGAGTACTCTATCAACAAGTAAAAATGGGTACCTATGTGGCAATAATTCCATAATTTCTTGTATTTCAATTCTATTTAGTTGTTCACTCAAAATTTTATTCCTGTCACAACGAAAGCTTATTCCGTTTTTCTAACTTGATTTTTCTAATTTAGATAAGCGTTTGTGCATATCATCAATTTTCATTACACGGGCAGTTTGACGACGCCATTCACGGTTGGCTTGTGCTGGAATACCTGATGAATAAAGACCCGCTTTATCAATCGGACGCATTACCATCGACATACCAGTAATATTAACGTTATCGGTTATTTCCATATGACCATTGATAACACTACCACCACCAATCATGCATTGTTTACCTAGTTTTAAGCTTCCAGCTAACAGAGTACCACCCGAGATAGCCGTATTTTCACCTATTTCAACATTATGACCGACTTGACATTGATTATCTAAAATAACGCCATCGGCAATAATGGTATTATCTAACGCGCCACGATCAACCGTTGTACACGCACCAATCTCAACACGGTCACCAATAATAACACGACCCAATTGTGGGATCTTAATCCACTTACCAGCATCATTGGCATAACCGAAACCATCGGCACCAATCACAGCACCACTTTGGAACAAGCAATCACTGCCAATTTCGATGTTATGATAAATAGTAACATTTGCCCACAATTTAGTGCTCTGACCAATTCGGGTATTTTTACCAATAAAACAGCCCGCACCAATTATCACGTTATCCGCGAGTGATACGCCTGTTTCAATAACCGCGTTAGCACCAATAGCTACATTGTCACCTAATACCACATCATCAGCAATCACTGCACTCGGGGCAATATCTGTTGCTGGCGCAGGTGTAGTATCAAGTAACTGCGCAGCTAATGCAAAACCAACATAGGGATTTTTCATAACTAATGCATTGGTATTACACGCGGCAAGATCATCCGGTTTAAGAATCACAGCGGACGCCGCAACAGTCGCTAATTGAGCGCTGTATTTGCTATCACTTAAGAAAGTGATACTACCTGACTGTGCATTTTGCATCGAATTAATTGCATTAATCTCGATGCTACCATCGCCGTGTAGTTCAGCTTGAATTGCAGTTGCAATTTGTTGTAACGTCAGTGCCATGTGAAACCTTATCTATAAAAATTCTTATGCTATTTTACTACATTTTTTAGGCCGTTAAATATAGTGACTTACTTAATGTTGTAAAATATAGTTACTTACTTAATTCTTGAATTATTTTGTCAGAAATATCTAATTTTGGATCGACAAATAGCACAGCTTGATTGGTAACTACAAGATCATAGCCATCACGCTTAGATACAGTCTTAATTGCATTTTGTAATAGCGCTAATAATTTGTTATTTTCTTCTTGGCCACGACGTTGTTGATCTTCTTTAAATGCCTTACCTTTTAATTTCAGTTGCGCATCTAATTCTTCTAACTTACGCACCAATTTCGTTTGCTCAGCTGGTGTCATTAATGCCGCATCACGTTGACGCTTTTCATTTAATTCAACCAATTCTTTCTGCAATTTATTCAGCTCAACAGCACGTGTTTGAAACTCTTCATTCAAACGCTTACCAATCGCTTCACGTTGCGGTAATTGCTGTAAGACCTTACCTGCATCAACAACAGCATAACCCGCTGCACTTGCAGTAAATGATGCACCAAGAGCCAGTGCTAATGCCGTTGCTTTAATTAATTTTTTCATTTTAGTTCCTAGTGAAGTTTCAACTTAAAGCGTACTTTCAGTGCTGAAAGTACGCATTTAATCAATATGAGTTAACTTAGAAAGTAGTACCTATATTAAAGGTAAATACTTGAGTTTTATCACCGTCATATTTTTTCAGCGGTTTTGCTAATGAGAATACTAACGGGCCCATTGGAGACAGCCACTGCAAGCTGACGCCCGCAGAACCACGCAGTCGCGTTGGATCTGAATAGTCACCGTAGTATTGACAACTACCAAGACAAGTCTGTGATTCATATACTGATGCATCAAATTCAGTATCCCATACCGAACCAGCATCAACAAATACCGTTGTACGTACTAAATTGGCATATTCTTCACTTAAGAATGGCGTAGGGAAAATCAGTTCCAAACTCCCGGTTGCTAATGCATTACCACCAATAGAAGAATCTGTTGCTACATAGCCATTATCGCCGCCACCTGGTTTAGGTGCGGTCTGTATACCTTTTGGACTGATGGTATTACTGTTGAAGCCACGTACAGAGTAGAAGCCACCGGCATAATAATTTTGATAAAATGGTAACACATGATCATCACCATCTGATGTCTGACCATAACCATTACCGTAAGCAACACGACCACGCATTAATACTGACCAGCGGTGGTTTGTTGATAGCGGTACATAATATTTGTTATCAAAACTCATTTTAAAATACTGTACATCCGAACCTGGTACTGTCATTGTAAAGTTGGCTTTTTGCTCCGACCCCGATGTTGCAAACACACCGCGGTTTAAGGTGCGACGACGCCAAGACGCTGACAAATCAAAACCTTGGAATACCACGAAGCCACCATCTTCATCGACATCTTTTTCATAGATGTCCCAAAATTTCTTAGTTTGCGCATAGGTCGTGGTTTTCGAAATTTTATTCCATTCATAACCTAAGCTAAAGCTTAAGGTATTATTTTCATTAACCGGGAAACCTAAGCTGCCAGAGATACCATAGGTACGGTTGTTATAATCAACAATATCCGCTTCCTTTGCTTCAAAATCAGTAGCGTAAATTTTACCACCAAAACTCACACCATCGACAGTGAAGTAAGGGTCAGTATAGTTTAAGCTCACCTGTTTCGAGTAATCATTAGTACTAAAATTAATACCGGCCTTGTTACCTGTACCAAAGAAGTTATCCTGTTGAATCCCCATATTTAAACTTACGCCAGATTCAGAACCATAGCCAATACCTGCATTAAATGAACCCGCAGCCTGTTCTTTCACTTGCACATTAACATCAACCACATCCATTTCACCTGGTACACGTACCGTATTGGTGTTTACGGTTTCGAAGAAACCAAGCTGATTTAGACGGGTTTTAGAGCGATCAATTAAACGATTCGATAACCAAGTACCTTCCATTTGACGCATTTCACGACGTAGTACTTCATCTTTAGTGATATCGTTACCCGAAAAGTTAATACGGCGCACATAGATACGAGGACCCGGTTCGACGGCAATCGTTAGATTAACCGTATGATCTTCATCATTGATTTCTGGGTAAGTAGATACTTTTGGATAAGCGTAACCGAAGCGGCTTAAATAACGACTTAGGCTTTCTTCCGTTGCTGTTACACTTGCACCACTGTATAGCTCGCCAGAGTTAAGCGCCAATAAGCCGCGTAACTCTTCTTCTTTGTCTAATAAGTTACCTGTTAGGCTAATATTACCAAGTTTATATTGCTCACCTTCATCAAGTTTAAGGGTAATATAAATACCTTGCTTATCTGGCGTCATTGATACTTGCGTTGATTCTGTCTTAAAACGAATATAACCGTTATCAACATAGTGACTACGCAGTTTCTCTAAATCACCTGCAAGCAACTGCTTTTGATACTGTTGATCCGCCATAACGTTCCACCATGGCGTATGATCACTTAGCTCAAACAGGTTTTTTAATTCTGATGTTGAATAGACTGTGTTACCTAAGATATTAAGCTGTTTAATTTCTGCTGATTTGCCTTCAACAAAACTGAATTTAATATCAATACGGTTACGGGGTAACGGGGTAAGAATGGTATTAATTTTAGCACTGTAACGGCCAGCACCATAATAGAATTCTTGTAGTCCCTGCTCTACTGAACGAATAATAGTACGATCGATAGGCTCACCGACACGAATACCAGATGAACTAAGACTTTCTTTTAACTGCTCTTCTGGAATCGCATCATTACCAACAAACTCAATACTACTGATCGTGGGTAATTCAGTGACTTTAAAAACAAGCGTCGAACCGTCGCGGTACAGTTTGATATCATCAAAATTACCTGATGCATATAATTTTTTCACCGCGAGAGCCGTATCGCTACGAGTAATGCTATCCCCTTCACGTAATGGAATATTCAACAATGCAGCACCTAATGTCACGCGCTGTAAGCCTTCGACTTGAATATCTTTAACAATGAAGCTACCAGAAGCGGCTACCGCTGTCGTACTTGTAAATAAGCAAGCACTTGAAAATAGTACGCCAGCTAAATATTTATTAATTATCATTCTGATTAAATAATCCCTAAATGCAATTCAATGACTTATAAACGAGAAAAATCATTAAATAAGGCAAGTCCCGTTAATAGCATAATTATGACTGAACCAACTTTGAAACCGACTTCTTGGATCTTTTCAGATACAGGTCGACCAGTGATAAGTTCAAATGTGTAAAATACCAAATGACCACCATCTAGTACAGGAAGTGGCATTAAATTCATTAAACCCAGATTAACACTAATCAAGGCGAGGAAACCCAAAAAGTAAACCAAACCATAGTCGGCACTGGCTCCGGCACTTTTGGCAATGGAAATCGGTCCACTTAAATTGTTCAGCGAAATATCACCTGTCACTAAACGGCCAATCATCTTAAACGTTAGCGCAGTAAGTTGCCAAGTACGCTCAACAGACTGCTGTACAGAATCTAGAATACCATATTGAATATCAACAAGATAATCTTCAGGATAACTCGCAACAACAGGGGCAACGCCTAAATAACCTTTTAATATCCCATCCGTACCAATTTTACCTTTTGGCATAACATTTAATTCTAGCTGCTGGCCATTTCGAAGTATGGTTACAGCTAACATTTTATCAGGGCTGTTTTGAATCTTTTCAACCAACATTAGCCAGTTATCAATCGGTTGTTGTGCGACCGCAATAATTCTATCTCCGGTAAGCAGACCACCTTTCTCACCAGCGCTACCTTTAATCACTTGCGCTAATTCTTGACTCACAGCTGGTTGATAAGGAGTCAAACCAACGCTTTTTATCGGCGACTCGCGCTCAGGATCAAATTTCCAATCCCGTAAATCTATTTGACGAGACACGGTGTAGTTAGTGTCCTCAAGATATAACTGAACAGCCATCGATGGTTCACCCATGTGTTCAATTATTTTAAGGCTTACATCATTCCAATCTTTTACTTCTTGGTCATCAATCGCGGTTATAATAGCCTTGTCAGTAACACCCGCTTGTGCCATCACCGAATGAGGAGCAACCTCACCAATCACAGGTTTCACACTCGGCACACCGATCATGAACATAAACCAAAATGCAACAATGGCTAATGCAAAGTTTGCTAAAGGCCCAGCGGCAACAATTGCTATTCTGGCTAGTACAGGTTTACGATTGAATGATTGAGATTTTAATGCTTCAGGTACGTCATCAACACGCTCGTCGAGCATTTTAACAAAACCACCGAGCGGGATCATTGCAACTACATATTCAGTGCCATCTTTACCCGTACGCATCCATAGGGTTTTACCAAAACCAATCGAAAAACGTAATACTTTAACGCCGCATCGACGTGCCACCCAGAAGTGGCCAAGTTCATGTATAGCAACCAAAATACCTAGGGCAATAATAAATGCACCTAAATTCCATAAAGACGATATCATTTTGTTACTCTATTAATTGTTTGTTGTGCTGCTGCTCGAGCCATGCAATCAATATCAATCAAGCCATCAATATTATTGGGTTCAGAGATGGTCATCGCATCTAATACAGTCTCGTTTACACGAGCAATATCAGTGAAACCAATCTGACCGGTTAAGAAGGCGTCTACCGCGATTTCATTCACAGCATTTAACGTCGTTGTCGCAGCTTGACCTTGATAGCAAGCATCAATCGCCAATTTCAAGCAGGGATAACGCGCATAATCAGGCTTTAAAAACGTTAATTCACCCATTTCAAAAAAGTCTAATGGTTTTATACCAGAAGGCACTCGCTGTGGATAAGCCATTGCATGAGCTATTGGCGTGCACATATCCGGTTCACCCATTTGTGCTAATACTGAACCATCAGTATATTGCACCATTGAGTGAATCACTGACTGCGGATGAATCACCACTTGAATTTGTGCTTCATCCGCATTAAATAACCATTTCGCTTCAATATATTCGAGACCTTTATTCATCATGGTAGCAGAATCAACTGAAATCTTCTGCCCCATTGACCAATTAGGGTGTGCACAGGCTTGTGCTGGCGTGACTGCTGATAAATCAGCAATATCACTATAGCGGAATGGACCACCTGAACCGGTTAATAAGATCTTACTGATCCCCTCAGCAACCAGATCACAAAAACCCAAATTAGTTTGTACCGCAGTTGGCATTGCTTGAAAAATAGCATTATGTTCACTATCGATTGGCAATAATTCAGCACCACTGGCTTTTACTTCTTCCATAAATAAAGCGCCAGACATCACTAACGCTTCTTTATTTGCTAGTAGTATCCGTTTTCCCGCGCGAACAGCGGCTAAGGTTGGCATAAGACCTGCCGCGCCGACGATTGCTGCCATCACCATGTCGGCATCGTCAAGCGTAGCAACCTGACATAATGCATCCATTCCAGAAAGCACTTCAGTAGAGCAATTAAGTGATTTAAGTTGTTGCGCTAACTGGCCTGCTGCAACATCATTAAGCATAACGGCGTAGCAAGGTTTAAACTCTAAACATTGCGCCAGCATCTCAGCAACATTACTATTAGCCGTTAAAGCCTGTACCCGAAAGCGCTCAGGATTTTGACGAATAACTGCAAGGGTACTTTTACCGATCGAGCCGGTTGCACCCAGTATCGTTAATCCAATCACAATAACGCTCCCTTAAAACCAAACTAAATAAATAACAGCAAATACCGGTAATGCAGCAGTTAAACTATCAATCCGATCAAGGATACCACCGTGGCCAGGTAATAATGTACCACTGTCTTTTACACCCGCTTCACGTTTAAACATACTCTCGTTAAGATCACCTAATGTTGATGAAATTGACGTTACAAAGCACGTGAACAGAACTACGACAAGCTTAGAGCCATCAAGTTCCCCTGAAGGTGATACAGTCATCACAACTGCAGCAATTAACGCAATAATCATTGATACTGCAACACCACCAAGAAAACCTTCACGCGTTTTACCAGGGCTAACTTTTGGTGCTAGTTTATTCTTACCGAATTTTTTACCGGTAAAGTAAGCACCCGAATCCGCGCCCCACACTAAGAACATCACGAGCATCACTAACCACGCACCTGACAACTGGTCATGCGCATAATCATAAGAGCGTAGTGCTAACATAGCCCAGAAAAAAGGCACTAGCGTAACGATACCAAACACAACTTTAACAAGTGTATTTTTAGTCCATACTTTAGCGCTATTTGGATACGTCAAAACTAATGCTGCACAAATTAACCACCACACTGCACCGACAGTTAAAATACCTTTGACTAATGGTACTAAAACAATTTCACCATCAGTAACTTGCCAGATATTACGAACATCAGGTGGAATAACTAATAATGATGCACCAAGAATAAGGGAATAGCCAACAATCAAAGCATTGGGTAATTTACTGTTATTCTTATCAACCAATACAGCCCATTCTTTTGTTGCTAAGATAAAAACACCGGCGATTGCAAGCGCATACCATTGCAGGGGTAACAAAAAAATAGCGGCAAGCGCTAATGGCGCTAAAATTAACGCGGTCGTAATTCGTTGCTTAAGCAAAGTTGTTCTCCTATTGAAAAGTACTCAGAATGAGAGCTAAGTACTTACTTATATGTGTTTATTGCTGCTTTGTTAAAATAGCTCTGACTTGTTCGCCAGTACCGCCAAAACGACGTTCTCGGTTTACAAAGCTAAAGATGGCATCTTCAAAGGCTATATTGTCAAAATCAGGCCATAATATATCACTGAAATATAATTCTGCGTAAGCCAATTGCCATAATAGAAAATTACTAATTCGATGATCACCGCCAGTACGGATCATCAGATCCACGGCAGGCTGATCAGCCATTGCGACGTGTTGACCCAGCATTTTATCATCAATTTGTTCAAGACTAATTGCACCAATTTTAACGGCTGCAGCAATTTTCTTAGCTGCATGTGCAATATCTGATTGGCCACCGTAATTGGCTGCAATATTAAGGGTTAACTTAGTATTATTCATGGTTAATGCCTGAGCTTCAGCGATCTTGGTTTGAATGGCAGGACTAAAGGCAGATATATCGCCGATGATGTTTAGACGGATTTGATTTTTATGTAGTTTTTTAACTTCTCGAGTTAACACTGTCATGAATAACTTCATCAACATGCTAACTTCAGCTTCAGGTCGACGCCAATTTTCACTGCTAAAAGCAAATAACGTAAGTGATTTAACTCCAATAGTTAATGCACTACTCACAACTTGGCGAACAGATTTCACGCCTTCATGGTGACCTTTAATACGTATTTTTCCACGCTGCTCAGCCCAACGTCCATTGCCATCCATGATGATCGCAACATGCTTGGGTTTCGAGTCATTAACTAACGCTTCGAGTTCGCTGGTGTTTACCATTACAATTTCTATCCATCAAAAATTAAAACGCCGTGTCAAAACACGGCATTTTAAAGCATGTAAATAAATTACACTTCCATTAAGTCTTTTTCTTTATCTGCCAATACAGAATCAACTTGCTTGATATATGTATCAGTCAGTTTTTGAATATCATCTTGTGCACGACGCTCGTCATCTTCGCCGATTTCTTTTTCTTTTAGTAGTGCTTTAATATCACCATTCGCATCACGACGGATGTTACGGATCGCCACACGGCCTTGTTCAGCATCTCCACGCACAACTTTGATTAAGCTCTTACGACGCTCTTCAGTAAGTGCTGGTAATGGAATACGGATATTCGTACCTGCAGACTGTGGGTTAAGACCCAAATCAGACATCATGATTGCTTTTTCTACCGCTTGTACCATAGTCGCATCAAATACAGTAATGCTAAGTGTACGTGAATCTTCAGTACCAACATTACCAATTTGGTTTAGTGGAGTGTTAGCGCCATAGTAAGAAACCGTAATACCGTTTAGGATACTTGGGTGTGCACGGCCAGTTCGAACTTTAGATAGTTGACCTTTCAATGCTTCGATACTTTTGCCCATTCGGGTCTGAGCGTCATCTTTAATTTCGTTGATCACAACGTCTTCCTTAAATTTGTCGAGCAGTGCTTAACACTGTCTTATCTATGAGAATTTACTTACTTAGTGTAAATCAATTCAATTTAGAGATCTTGTTATAATCCCTCTAAACTTTAAACTATTGTATTTATTTACTGAATTTGAGATCCAGTTTTATTTCTTTGCTGCATTTGAAATCAATGTGCCTTCAGCTTCACCCATGATAACACGACGTAAAGCACCTGGCTTAGTCATGTTAAATACACGCATAGGTAAGTCATGGTCACGCGCCATAGTAAACGCAGATAAATCCATGATTTTAAGTTCTTTTTCTACAACTTCACGATACTCAAGATTAGCGTAGAATTCAGCATCTGGGTTTTTCACTGGATCTTCAGAGTATACACCGTCAACTTTTGTTGCTTTCAATACAATATCAGCTTCAATTTCAATACCACGTAAACACGCAGCTGAATCAGTTGTACAGAATGGGTTACCTGTACCCGCCGAGAAAATAACAACTCGACCAGTTTTTAATAAGCTAATTGCTTCAGCCCAATTATAGCTGTCACATACGCCACGTAATTCAATTGCAGACATTAAACGAGCATTCACATAAGCACGGTGAAGTGCATCACGCATTGCTAAGCCATTCATCACAGTCGCTAACATGCCCATGTGATCGCCCACTACACGGTTCATACCCGCTTCAGCCAGACCTGCACCACGGAATAGGTTTCCGCCACCAATAACCAAACCAACTTGAACACCTAACTCAACAATTTCTTTGATTTCTTGTGCCATGCGATCCAGAACTTTAGGATCAATACCAAAATTCTCGTCTCCCATCAGCGCTTCACCGCTAAGCTTTAATAAAATACGACGATATGCAGGTTTCGGGTTGGTAGTCATAATGATCTCTTTATCCTAATTGTGGAAAAACCGCAGCCTAAGCCGCGGTCTGTATTAAATCTTAAGCAATAATTAAATTATGCTTTTTTAGCTGCTGCTACTGTAGCTGCAACTTCAGCGGCGAAATCGTCTTCCGCTTTCTCGATACCTTCACCCACTTCGATGCGGATAAATGTTTCAACGTCTGCGCCTTCTTCTTTAAGAAGTTGACCAACAGTTTTTGAAGGTTCCATGATGAAAGCTTGGCCAGTAAGGCTAACTTCACCAGTGAATTTCTTCATACGACCAACAACCATTTTCTCAGCGATTTCTTGTGGTTTGCCACTGTTCACTGCGATTTCGATTTGGATCGCTTTTTCTTTTTCAACTACAGATGCAGGAACATCTTCAGGTTTAACGAACTCAGGCTTAGCTGCTGCTACGTGCATAGCAAGTTTCTTAGCTAATTCTTCATTACCACCTTTAAGTACAGTAACAACACCGATAGTGCCGCCGTGTACGTATGCAGCCATGTTGTCACCTTTAACTACAACTGAACGACGAACATTGATGTTCTCGCCAATTTTAGCAATTAGGTTAGCACGCGCTTCTTCAACTGTTAATTCAGCGTCAAATTTAGCGGCTAGTAGTGCTTCAGCAGTGTTAAATTCACCAGCGTGAGCAACTTCAACAACTTGGTTAGCAAATGCTAAGAAGCTTGCATCTTTTGCTACGAAATCTGTTTCTGAGTTGATTTCAACTAGAACAGCAACGCCGTTAGCAACTTTAGTTTTAACAACGCCTTCAGCAGCAATACGACCTGCTTTTTTAGCCGCTTTTACAGCGCCTGATTTACGCATGTTTTCGATTGCTAATTCCATGTCGCCTTCAGCAGCAACAAGCGCTTTTTTACAATCCATCATGCCTGCAGCTGTACGTTCGCGCAGTTCTTTAACCATTGCAGCAGTAATTGCCATGGGTAATTTCCTCAATTTCTTATACGAAAAAAAACAGGAGCCATACGGCTCCTGTTAACTAAATAGTGCACTTAGTTAATAAGAGCATCGATCAAATCGAAAAGCTTTATTATTTAGCTTCTTCGATGAAATCGCTTTCAGCTTGTGCAGCGATGTCTTGATTACGGCCTTCGTTTACACTTGCAGCTACTGCGCCAGCGTAAAGTTTGATAGCACGGATCGCATCATCGTTACCAGGTACAACAAAATCGATGTTGTCTGGGTTTGAGTTAGTATCAACGATAGCTACTACTGGGATACCTAGGTTGTTAGCTTCTTTAATAGCGATGTGCTCATGGTCAGCATCGATAATGAAAAGAACATCAGGTAAACCGCCCATAGTTTTAATACCACCAAGGCTTTTCTCTAGTTTGATCATTTCACGAGTGTTCATTAGAGCTTCTTTTTTAGTAAGTTGCTCGAATGTACCGTCTTGTGATTGTGCTTCTAGAGTAGTAAGACGTTTGATTGATTGACGAACTGTTTTCCAGTTAGTCAACATACCGCCTAACCAGCGATGATCAACGTAGAACTGGTCACATGAAAGTGCAGCTTCTTTGATTGTTTCGCCAGCAGCTTTTTTAGTACCAACAAAAAGAACTTTACCTTTTTTGTCTGCAACGTTCTTGATAAAACCAAGTGCGTCGTTGAACATAGGAACAGTTTGCTCTAGGTTGATGATATGTACTTTACTACGAGCACCAAAGATGAATTGCTTCATCTTTGGGTTCCAGTAACGAGTTTGGTGACCGAAATGAACACCGGCTTGTAGCATATCGCGCATTGATACTGTAGACATTTTAAATTCCTTAAATTTGTATGGGGTTAGGCCTCCACACATCCCATTTTTTCGACCTTTATTTCTAACTAAAAGCGAGCTAAAGCAAGCAATTAACAAACAAAATAAAAGCACCCCGACAAATGTGACGATGTGTGTGTGATTTATATAAAATTTATGTGTATGAGATTTAGCAAATAACCAGTTACAGACATTTACCAAATTCATTGCGCGCTTTATATCATATTTAGATAAATAGCACAAATTTTGTGGTGGTCTTTTTGCGGTTGGTCCAGTAAATAAATACACCGACTAACCTTTAATCTAGCGGCTTAGTAGGATATTTATCGGCATTAAATTAATTATTTATTTATCCCTGAATACCGATGAATAGCAGGCGCTTAAATAGAGTCATTAATCCACAAAAAAAATTTAGGCTTCTTACTCTCATTAGCGTTACAATAATAGCTATAAAACAAAAAACCTACATATTAAAGAGTGAAAAATGAGCGTAATCATTAAAACTGAAGATCAAATCGAAAAAATGCGCGTTGCGGGTAGATTAGCAGCACAAGTACTAGAAATGATAGAACCGTTTGTAGTTGCCGGGGTGACTACTCAGGAATTAAATGATCGTTGCCATGAATTCACTTTAGCAAACGACGCATTATCTGCACCACTGTTCTACCCAAGTTATGATGAAAATGATGACACAGCATTTCCAAAATCGATCTGCACATCAATTAACAGTGTTGTTTGTCACGGTGTGCCAGATGACCGCCCGTTAGAAAATGGCGACATCGTTAACCTTGATATTACCGTCATCAAAGATGGCTTACACGGCGATACATCCAAAATGTTTCTCGTTGGTGACGTTTCACCACGTGATAAGCAGCTATGTCGTATTGCGCAAGAAGCATTATACGAAGGTTTACGTCAAGTTAAACCAGGTACGCGTTTAAGCCGTATTGGTGAGATCATTGAGAAAAAAATCAAGACTCATAATAAAGCGAACCCAACACGTAAATACTCAATTGTAGAAGAATACTGTGGTCACGGTATTGGTGAAAAATTCCATGAAGAACCACAAGTATTACATTACAAATCACGCTTCAACGAAAGCAACCAAAATCTAGTGCTTAAAGAAGGCATGTGCTTCACGATTGAACCTATGATCAACGCGGGTAAAAAACACAATGAAGTCGCCGATGACCATTGGACAGTGTTAACCAAAGACAATAAAAACTCAGCGCAATGGGAACATACGATTGTTGTAACCAAAGACGGTTGTGAAATTATGACATTACGTGATGAAGAAACTATTCCGCGTATCTTAAAAAACTAAAAAATAGATAACGCTAATGTTATATTAGCCAACATGGGATCAGCGGCCTGCTGCTCCCATCTCTCTATCGAACTCCAGGAAGGCGTCGTATGGATCCAACTCAATATGCCCCCGCATTACTCTTAGATGAAGAGTTAACACTTCGTCATTGTAAATCACACATGCAAGAGTTTCAGGCTTGGCTTGAACAACGATTTTTTGGTGGTGATGATATTATTGCGTTAGTATCTTGCCGCGCAGAATACATGGATCAGTTACTCAACCGCCTTTGGCAAAAGTTTGGTTTGGCAAAACAGTCTGAACTCGCTTTGGTTGCCGTTGGAGGGTATGGACGTGGTGAATTACACCCTAAATCAGACATTGATTTACTCATTACAACAACCTTGCCATTAACCACAGAACAAGAGCAGGCAATATCACTCTTCATCACTATGTTATGGGATTTACGCTTAGAGGTTGGCCACAGTGTTCGCACCATTAATGAATGTTTAGAGCAAGGTTTAGCTGATATTACTATTGCGACTAATTTATTAGAGTCGCGCTTGATCACGGGTTCTGAAGACACTTACGCACAGTTACAAGACATTATAGATCCTGAAACTTTTTGGCCAAGCCAAGATTTCTTCCAAGCCAAGCATGAAGAACAACTCGCTCGTCATCACCAATTTAAAGGTTCATCTTATAACTTAGAGCCTGACCTAAAGAGCAGTCCCGGAGGCTTGCGCGATTTACAGACTATTCTGTGGATCACCCGTCGTCATTTTGGCTCAAATAGTTTCTTCGAATTAACTAATCACGGGTTTTTAACCAAAGGGGAATACCACGAGCTTGAAGATTGCCAAAATTTCTTATGGCGAGTACGCTTTGCGCTGCACCTAGGTTTAAAACGCTGTGATAACCGCCTATTATTCGACAGGCAAACCACGGTCGCAGAAGCACTCGGTTACCGCGGTGAAGGTAATCAAGCTGTCGAAACCATGATGAAACAGTTTTATCAGACTATCCGCCGGGTCACCGAGCTAAATGAAATGCTGTTGCAGCTATTTAATCAAGCGATCCTCGGGCATGTGGGGATGGATGTGCGCAATATTACCGCAGACTTTCAACTCCGTGGTAGTTTAATTGATACCACCAGCACCGACCTATTTACGCGTCGCCCGAGTGCCATTATCGAATTGTTTTATCATATTGCGGATAACGAACATATCACTGGCATTTATGCGAGCACCATTCGTGAATTACGTGACGCCAGACGTAAGCTCACGACCTGGTTAGAAGATATTCCCGAGTGTCGTGAACAGTTAATGCAATTATTTAAACATCCCAACGCGTGCGGCTTAGCAATAACATTAATGCACAAGCATGGGGTTATTGCTGCCTATATTCCACAATGGAGTCGCATCCTCGGCCAAATGCAGTTTGATTTATTTCATAACTATACTGTGGATGAACATACCCACCGTTTAGTGAAGATCATTAACTCTTACAAATGGGACAAGACCAAAGAAACCCATCCATTGTGCTGCGAGATATTCCCACGTTTAGAAAAACCGGAATTATTGATCATTGCGGCCATTTTCCACGACATAGGGAAAGGCCAAAAGGGCAATCACTCTGAAATCGGTGCTATAGACGCCCGCGCATTCTGTAAGAAACACGGGATCAATAAGGCTGACCGAAAAATGGTGTCTCGATTAGTCAAATACCATCTATTAATGTCCGTAACCGCACAACGTCGTGATATTCACGATCCAGAAATCATTACCGAGTTCGCTCGGACCATTGGTGATCAAGAACATTTAAATTACCTTTATTGCCTTACTGTCGCCGATATTTGCGCGACGAATGACAGCTTATGGAATAATTGGAAAGGTTCACTGCTACGTGAATTGTATTTCTTAACTCAACAAGCATTACGCCGAGGTTTAGAAAATCCACTCGATGCAAAATTCAGAATTAGAAATAATAAAGATACTGCGTTGGCCTTCTTGGAAAATAGCCGTTTTAGCACTGAACAGATCCAAGCATTGTGGACCACATTTCGTTCCGAGTATTTTTTACGTAATGATCCCAGTCAGATCTGTTGGCATACGACAGGTATTCTCAATCACGAAGATCCCACTCAACCACTGGTTCTGATCAGTCAAAATAGTACCCGCGGTGGTAATGAAGTATTTATTTATGCCAAAGACAATAAGCATTTGTTCGCTTCAGCTGTATCTACATTAGGGAATAAAAACTTAAACATTCATGATGCGAAAATCACCTCAAGCCGTAATGGTTATGTACTCGATAGTTTCGTGATCTTGGATCAAACCGGTGATACTCTTGCTACGGATCGTGTTTATGCATTACAAGCAGCATTAGAGACGGTATTAAAGACAGGTAAAGCGCCTGTATTAAGAAAACAGCGTATTCCACGACAAATTAAACAGTTTTCAGTAAAAACCAAAGTAACGTTCTTAGCAACCAAGAAAAAGCGTACTTTTGTCGAGATCATCACCTTAGATACCCCAGGGCTACTAGCCCGAATCAGTGCTATTTTGAGCTCAGAAAATATTATGCTGCATAACGCCAAAATTTCAACTATTGGTGAGCGCGCAGAAGATTTCTTCATTATTTCGGGTAATAACAATCAGCCGCTATCACCAGAACAGCAAGCGGAATTACGCCATAATTTGATTACCGCATTGGCTGATAACTAATTGCTCTAAAAATAACAATGGTAATTTTCTTTGAAACAACAAAGACAAATGTGATAGAACTAACGGTAATATTGTAATAAATAGAAAAAATACTCAGATCCGGCGTGATGTATGAATATCACGCCCTTATTCTAAACGGAGATTTCTCAGCTATGGCCACTTTTTCACTCGCTTTCGGTAGTACTACTAAAAATACTGCAGGTAAAATTATCGAAGCTTTTTTCCCTAATCCTCTGCTAAACCCAAGTGACAAACTGGTTGCCGACATTAGTGAAATAGTTAATTACTCAGGTCAAAATCAAGTCATTGAAGTAACGCCAGCACACGCAACACAACTTGCAACTGCATTCGCCGCAAATGATGATGCCGCTAATGCTAAATTTGCAACAGCCGCAGCGAACAGCAAACAACCACTTGTACTTGTTATACTTGCTACGGATGAAAAACCCACATCTGTTGCAGAAGGTTATCTGAAGCTACAACTGATTTCACATCGCCTAGTTAAACCACATGGAACGGTACTTGACGGTATCTTTGGTCTATTGCATAACATCGCATGGACTAACCAAGGCCCTATCGATTTACCTGAGCTTGCAGAGCGTCAAATTGAAGCACGTCTTGCAGGTGAAGTATTGACCGTGAGCTGTGTTGATAAATTCCCTAAAATGACAGATTATGTGGTACCTACAGGTGTACGTATTGCGCATACTGCGCGTGTGCGTTTAGGTGCTCACGTTGGTGAAGGCACAACTATCATGCATGAAGGCTTTGTTAACTTTAATGCTGGCACAGAGGGTGTAAGCATGATTGAAGGTCGTATATCTGGGGGTGTTATAGTTGGTAACGGTTCTGACATCGGTGGCGGCGCATCTATCATGGGGACATTAAGTGGCGGTGGCCAATTAGTTATCTCGATGGGCGAAAATTGCTTACTTGGCGCAAACGCTGGTTTAGGTATACCACTCGGTAACCGCTGTACCATTGAAGCAGGCTTATACATTACAGCTGGTTCTAAAGTTCAAATGCTAGATGCAAGTAACCAAGCTGTAGAAGTAGTTAAAGCACGTGATTTAGCCGGTAAAGATGACTTGTTATTCCGTCGTAATTCAATCTCAGGCACGATTGAATGTTTAACCAATAAATCAGCGGTTGAACTAAACGCAGAGCTACATTCAAACAACTAGTTTTTAGATTCACAAAAAAGCCACTGCAAGTGCAGTGGCTTAACTCAATCTAGTGAGTCATTATAGCGTGTTGATATAGTCTTCCATATCAGTACGTAGATTATCAGACTTAGTACCGAAGATAGCTTGAATGCCACTGCCTGCGACAACTACCGCTTTAGCACCAAGTTGTTTTAGCTTGTCTTGATTAACATTATCAACCGAATTAACGCTTACTCGTAGTCGAGTAATACAGGCATCTAGGTTAGTGATGTTATCTTTACCACCGAATGCCGCAACTAATTCAGCCGCCATTTCATCTGTAGATACCGCAACTGCAGCAACCTCATCGTCATCCTCGCGACCTGGTGTTTTCAAGTCCAGCATACGGATCACTGTACGGAATACGATATAATAGATAATCGCATAAATAACGCCTAGACCGACTAACAGCAGCATATTTTCAGCGTGAGGAGCTTGTACTACAAAATCAATAAAACCGTTCGAGAAGGTATGACCGTGAACAATACCCAAAGAGTTCGTTAATACATACGCAAGGCCTGCAAGTAAAGCATGGATTGCATAAAGTACAGGAGCAATAAATAAGAATGCAAATTCAATTGGTTCAGTAATACCCGTTAAGAATGACGTCAACGCAGCAGATGCCATAATACCCATGACTTTAGCGCGATTTTCAGGTTTCGCAGAATGCGCAATCGCAATTGCCGCAGCTGGCAAACCAAACATTTTAAATAAATAACCACCAGCAAGTTGACCAAAACCATTACCCGCAGCACGTGTTGCATCATCAGCAGTTAGGAAACACGTCATAATACCATGCACAACTTCACCAGCATTATTGGTACAAGTACCCGCTTCATAGAAAAATGGTACATTCCAAATATGGTGTAAACCAAATGGGATCAGCGCACGTTCAACAACACCGTAGATACCAAACGCCAATGTAGGATTTTGATGGGCTGCCCAGTCTGAGAAAGTGCTGATCACCGCACCAATTGGTGGCCAAACAACAGAAAGTAACGCTCCAAGCGCAATGGCACAGAAACCCGTGATGATTGGCACAGCACGCTTACCGGCAAAGAAGCCCAAGTATTCAGGCAATTGGATCCGATAGAAACGGTTAAATGCCCAACCAGCTAAGCCACCAACAAAGATACCACCAAGTACACCAGTGTTAATACTTTCAACGCCCATCACTGTCGACATTACGTTTAACGTGGCGGTCATGATACCGTAGCCAACAATAGCAGAAAGGCCTGCAACACCATCATTTTTGGTAAAACCTAAGGCAACACCAACGGCAAATAGCAACGCCATCTGACCAAATACCGAGCCACCAGCTTGCTCCATTAATTGTGAAACAACTTCAGGTAAAAAACTAAAGTTGGCCGCACCAACACCTAATAAAATACCTGCAACCGGTAACACCGATACAGGTAACATTAATGACTTACCTACTTTCTGTAGATTTGCAAACGCGTTACTCATCTCTCACTCCTAATAGTGAACAAACTAAATATTACTGCAACAGCGAGCTGAGACAGTTGAAATTTGTTGAGGATGCATGGCTAGCTTCCTTTGTTGCGTTAACTATAGCCTGCCAAAAACAATAGTCATAACAATTACCGGATCGACAGTTTAGATTTGAATAGCCACTCACAATGGTACAAAACGGTACAATTGGGCGTACTTTTTAATGACGGCGTCAGTACATAAACAACCAAGATGATTGCATAGACGGCTTTTGCTTTAGGAAATGCGTTACAAAGCTGTAATTTAGCCTGGAACACAGTAAAAGAATGGGTGTTGGCGTATTAGTGAAGATTAATGAAATAAAAAATAACCGATGATGATATCAGTTTTACAGATAAACTTACGTAACAAAGTGTAGCCTAAGTTTATCTGTACGTTAACAATCGAAAAAACGCTATTTTTCTGCTGTTTGCGGTAAATAATTACTTTCTTGTGCAGGCCAACCAAATTGCTCGAATAACCCTAATACTTCTTCACCAACGGCGGCTTCGATATGTACAGGCTGCTCTGTAACTGGGTGAATAAAAGATAATGATTTTGCAATAAGTAACAGACGTGACAACTCAAAGTGCTCGCGATAAAACACATTATGACGACCATCACCGTGGGTAGTATCGCCCACTATTGGGTGGAATAAATGCTTCATATGACGACGCAATTGGTGTTTACGACCTGTTTGAGGTTCAAGTTCCATTAAGCAATAACGACTCGTCGGGTGGTTTTTACTTATCGCATACGGAATTTCCACCTGATGCAAAGGTTTATAATGCGTTACAGCCTCTTGTGCTTCTTTATCTTGCGTTGCTTGCTTATCCGCAATCTTATCGAGTTCTACTTTCAGGGCGTAATCTAATGTCCCCGTTTCATTTATCCAACCACGTACCACAGCAAGGTAACGTTTAGTTAACTCATGAGCCTGAAATATCTCGCTCATCTGTCTTGCTACTTCGCTTGATAATGCAAATAACAATACGCCTGATGTGGGTCTATCTAAACGATGTACAGTATAAACATGCTGACCAATCTGATCACGTACCATTTGCATAGCAAACTGAGTTTCATGACTGTCTAACCAACTGCGATGAACTAACAAACCTGCTGGTTTATCAATCGCGACCAAGTATTCATCTTGATATAAAATATCTAACATTATGCTTTATTACCTAATTCGCTTTATTTAACTATTTTTATTTAATTCTTTTTATTTAACAGCTGATCAAACGATAAGATCAGGGCTAATAACTCTCGCGTATCCGCAGGTACTGCTTTAAAGGCTTCTTCCGCCATCGGGTGGATTGCCATTTTATTTGGTAATGGCATTTGCATCACCACCAGTTGTTCCATTTTCACTAAAAAAATAAACTGCAACCAATCTGTAAAAGGCATGGTATCAACACAAAATGGCGTCGTACTCGCGAAGGCTTCCGCACTTGGTGTAACATCATTCCATAAAGCCTTGCTTTTCAATTCAGCTTCAATCGCCACTAATAACTGCTGAGCCTGCAGATAGATCGTCATAATATTATCTCATGAAACAAATTTAGCGGCATTATACGCCAGCCACGACCAGATACAAAAGCGCATCGTAATCCAATTCGCATCTTGATAAGGTTTGCGTATAATACTCCGATACTTAAGCTCCACTTTTAACTTGGACACATTGATCATGGCAAATATGCATACCCTCAACACGCTATCGGAATTTCTGTTACAAGCAAAGACTCAGTTCCGCGTGTATGATATGGGTCGTAAGATCAGCAAAATTTCTACCGACGACTTTATGCAATTTGAATCCGCACAGCAAGCTTATCCAGCGCCACTACAACGCCATGCTCAATTTGCCATTACCTTTTGGAACAAAAATGAGAATAATCAGCATTACATCTGGTTTCTTAAGTTCCCACTTGATGAGCAAGGTTTACTTATCCAAGGTACACGTAACACCTTCCTCAACATGGTTGTTGACTCGCTTGGTCTGATGTTAGAAAAAACCCCCAGTAAAGAAGAACAAGAACACCTAGCCACCAACCCATACGTATTCAAACCAAGCACAGATAAAGTGGCTATGTTAAACGCGGTCATCAACCGTGATTTTATTCGCCCAGAAAGTAAATACTACCCAACGGCCCACAACTATTTTGCCAATAAGCTTGGTTTTGAGCAATGGCAAGATGTCGGTGTACAAGGTATTTGTGATATCGCCACACGTTTAAACCGCGATAATAATGCTGAGCACCTTGCAGCTGCATTACCAAAACTGCCAACTGAACCTTTATATTCACTTTGTCTGGCGCTTGAACATGAAGCTTTACCAACAATCATAAGTGAAGCCTTAGCGCAGTTAATAAGCCAAGAAGTAGCACAAGAGAAACCCGATGATGTACGTTTATCAATGTTGATACGTGCATTATCAAGCGCTCCTGCACAAGGCCTACGTACCGCACTCTACCCAGCGCTATTTAAACATAACGACATTAGCCAAACAATTGTCGCGTTAGCGGGACGTTGCTGGCACGACTTTAATGACGACACACAGCTATTGGCGTTCTTTGAAGCCGCGGTACAACAGCAACAAGGCGAAGAACTGTTTATCTACCTATTCTCTGATTTAGTTGCAATACCAAGTCTACGTAATAAAGTATTAGCCATGCTGCGTAACCCTGAGCGCAGTAATACGCTTGGTAGTGCTATCGGATTGCTGTTTCGTCAAAAACGCAGCTAATAATTAGCGTAATACCAAATAAGACAATCGTCATTACGGAGTAAATTGAATATGGGAAGTTTGTTAGCCATTGTTGTTGGGTTTATCGGGGTAGTGATCTTTATACACCTGCGTAAACAATCAGAACAAGCCAATGCATTGATTAAACAGTATTGTGAGCAACAGCAATTACAGTGGCTAGCAACAGCACAAGCGGGTATTTCTTGGTTTCCACATAAGGGAAGCTTATTCCGTTATAAGTTTAATTTTGACTTTAGCAGCAACGGCGAAAACGCATATCAAGGAACATTGATCATGGCTGGGCCAAGGGTTTTACACTTTGTCGTCCCCCCTTATGCAATAGATTAACCGTGATAAACTAACGCTGTTGCTCATCTCTGGCTATACTGAAAAAAAACACAGGAGCCAGATGATGTTTTTAGCCACGCAAACCTTAGAAATGCTATTTGCGCAACTCGGATTAGAAAATGACGAGTTGAGCATGAAACGCTTTATTCATCAGCATAAATTACAATCCGGTGTATTATTATTTGAAGCGCCATTTTGGAACGATTCGCAAGCGATGTTTCTCAAAGAAGCCATTTACGAAGATGCCGACTGGGCTGAAGTGATTGATCATCTTGATGCTATGCTGCGTTGATAATCAAACCTAGAGGTCTCATTTGCCATTGTTACGCTAATCACACAATCAGAGATACGGAAGAAGGAATACCATGAGCCTACAACACATTGTCGATGCCGCAAACCAGCTTGCTCTCGAAGGAAAGAAGCCCTCAATGGCACTGATTAAATCACGACTCACACAACCAGCAAACATGCGCGATATTATTGAGACTCTAAAAACATGGCGCTTTGATCCGAATGCAGTCGTCCCACCAAAAAATACGCCTGCATCTACGAGTATAGATGTAGCAGATCCAACCGCAGCGCTGATTGCAACCGCGATCGCATCGGTACGCGAAGAGATTGCACCACTACGCCAGGAAGTGAGCGAGCTAAAAGCTGAAATAATCGAATTGAAAAAAGCCCTATTAACGCAATAACGCAATAACGCAATTATACCAACCACACGCTACTGACGATTGTTATTAAATCAAAAATAAATAAAACAATGCCAGTAGCCGTCATTGAGAGAATACCTTGTTTACTGCAGAACTCACTTTTGAATGTTACCAAGACACCACTATTGATGCTGTCGATAGTGCGATTACCCAACTTATTGACGCCTTACGCTACAACGGCCAAATACTTGGTCGAGAATTTCCAACCAGTATGGATGACGGCCTCTTTACCACCCGTGTCGTCTGTCCTGAAGAAGAAAGCCTACACCCAAGACATCATTCCAGCATTGTTGAAAGACGCTTACAAGCCTTAAGTGAGGCAGGTTTACTCGCGCCTAAGATCCGTCTGACAGGCATGGATTTACATTCAGATAATACTGATCCTTGTCAGCAACCTGAATGGCAAGTGTTATATACCCATTATCTCAGTACTTGCTCACCTTTACGTTGCGGAGAACATCTCGCCCCTATCCCACTATATAAGTTACCAACACCAGCGATAGGTGATCACCAAGCGTTGTTACGTTGGCAAGTCGATTGGAGTTCAACAGATGAACTGCAAATGCACGGCACCACATTAAAACAAGCCTGTAGTGAAACCTTGACGGATATGAAGAGCCCGTTAAATAATGCTGGATGGCAACTCGCTAAAGATATTGAGCAACAAACGAATATCCCAACCTATTATTATCTTTATCATTTAGCGGATGCAGCAGAACAAGAAGATCAAGCACAAACGCGTCCTTGCCCAAGCTGTGGCGGTGAATGGCAATTGGAAGTTCCATTACACGGTATCTTTGATTTTAAATGTGAGCCTTGCCGTTTATTATCCAATTTACCTTGGTAGCAGCTAACAAAACATAAGATTGCCAAGAAACAGCGCGAGTTAATACTTGCGCTGTTTAATAAAAATGAAACAGCGGTTTACTGTTCGAGTAAGACAGGTGTTAATTGACCAATAAACGTCGCTAGGTCTGGCGCTAATACTTCAGAAATGCCTTTCCCCAGCACTTCACGCACGACTTCACCACTGACGTTATCTAGTGCAATGATCTGCATGTCATCCGCACAACTAGCAATAAACAGCGTCGGCGGCTGTTTTAGGGTTTTCTTCATCATTAAATGCGCGATCGTATTTTCTTGCAAACGCTCAAAGTCATCGGTACTCCATACTTGTACCAATTCAATAATCTCATCATTAAAACGTGCAGGCATATGGTCACTGAAATAAGCGCCAAAAAAATCGGCGATCTGCGAGTCAAGCTCGATACTTAACGCCGACTCAATATTACTAAATGATGTTATCTCATCACGTTTTACTGGCAACCAAGCTTTATTACCCGCAAGCAGTTGAGGATTATTTGAATCCGCAATAAAGCACGGTGAATCCCACTCTGGATCAAACGCCTGTTGTGGTAAATAATCTTGTGTTAGCCAAAGTTGTTCACAACGCGCATAAAAAGCAATCAATGCATCGGTTACAGCTGAAGTCATTATATTCCCCATAAAAATGATTAAATCTGCTATAGCATATCACTACGCAGTAAAATTTATTACAATCTCGCCACTGATAAGTAAATTAACTATACCCAAACTACCTGAATATGCACCTTGAGGGAGCTTGGCTATATTACGCGCTAACCGATGAGAATAAACCATGACAATTACAAACCGTTACCAAGATTCAACTGCACTGGATAAATTAAACCTAGGGCAAAAAACGGAATACATATCTCAATACCAACCTAGCTTGTTACAACCAGTGCCAAGACAATTAAATCGCGATGATCTTGCATTATCCGATCAATTGCCTTTCACGGGTTGCGACTTATGGAATTTATATGAGCTGTCTTGGTTAAATAGCAAAGGTAAGCCAATCGTAGCGGTTGCAGAAGTTAAAGTTTGTGCTACATCAGTAAACTTAATCGAATCAAAATCATTCAAACTCTACTTAAACAGTTTTAACCAAACCCGTTTTAGCTCTACAGCAGAAGTAACCGAAACACTACAACGCGACTTAGGAGCCTGTGCACAAGGCCCTATTGAAGTGGTTATGTTTGATGATTTAGATAAAGCGCCAAGTCAAATCACAAAAATAACAGGTACATGCATTGATCATCTGGACATTGATGTTGATGATTATGAATTTAATGCCGACTTGCTCAACGCCGCAGCAGACAACAATAGTGTTGTTAACGAAGTTGTTTACAGCCATTTATTAAAATCAAATTGCCTCGTAACCAATCAACCCGATTGGGGCAGTGTTTATATTGCTTATCAGGGAAATAAAATCGACCAGGAAGCTTTATTACGCTATTTAATCTCATTTCGTCAGCATAATGAGTTTCATGAGCAATGCGTAGAACGTATTTTTACGGACATTATGCACTTTTGCAAACCAGAGCAATTAACTGTATATGCACGCTATACCCGCAGAGGCGGGCTGGACATAAACCCATTTAGAACCAATTGTAATGCTAAAATAGGTAATATTCGCTTAATCCGCCAATAACATGCCCGAGACTGGGTATTTTTTAAATATCCAGTCATTAACAAAGCCAGTAAAATAGTTTAGTATTTGAAGGCTGCAATCAATACTATAAAATCTTCTATCAGTATAAGATTACAGCACCAACCTCACTCAGGTGGAGGCCTGAATTAGCAAAGGAAAGCTAATGTTAATAAGGACATGTGATCATAAGAATGTGATAGCAGCCTTTCTATTCGATATCAAACACATGATTTTACGTTTTGTTTATGCTCTTGTATTTCTTCTCTTTAGCACGACTGCAGCTGCCAGTTTATTTGATCAGCTGATCTTACCGAATGAACTCAAGCGCAGTCAGTCTGTGCAATACAGCCAACCTTATCAATGTATTCAAATTATTGATGAATTTTTACAAACACAAAAACAAGACATCATCACTGAAGTCTCTCGTATGAGTAAAATCAGAGAAAAATCGGTAACGCCTTCAGATCTTGCGCTCATCAAACAACAAAAAGCACTCTGCTATTTCTATGCAAATAATATCGGTCAAGCCGTTGTTACGCTCGATAAAATGCTCGCTGAAAAATCGAATTCCGTACCACTGCATTTAAAACAACAAAGTTTATTAATCAAAAGCCATATTCTAGCACAATCTAATACGCTCGCTAATTTCCAACTTGCACAAGAAACTATTAACAAAGTCATCGATAGCATGAATGACAATACTTATAACCCTACTGCTAATGGCTCTTTTGCACTCAAGATTATTTCCGGTGAGATTGCTTTAAAACTCAATAATTACGAAGAATCAATGCAACTATTTCGCGAAGCTGAACAATATGGTGTCCAAACCCCACTCACGAACAATGCCGCTTGGGCTGCTTACGCAATTGGGTATAATTACCAACAGCAAAATAAATTAACCTTAGCGATTAATTTTTACAATAAAGCCCAACAAAAACTACTTGATAACCAAGATACCCTCAATGGCCTACTAACTAAAAAAATGAGCCAAGCCTATATCGCCCAAGACAACTTTAAATTAGCGATCAGCTTTGCCAATCAATCTGCCCAGTACTATCAAAATCTGGGCAACAAATTACAACTCTCCGATTCTTTATTAGCACTTGCCAGTATGCATCGTAAAATTAAGGAATATAACTTATCGCTCGTTTATTATTTTAACGCACTCGATTTACTGAAGGTGTATGATGAGAAAAACAAATTAAACGCAGTCTATTTCGAAGTGGGTAAAACTTACTTACAAATGGGCAACTATAGTTTAGCCGAACAATATTTATCGAATGCAGAGCAGTTGTTTTACAGTAATGGTCAAACAGATTTATTACTTGAATCACTCGTACATCTCGCTAATTTAGCGATTCAACAACAACATTACGACACCGCATTAATACGTTTAAATAAAGCGTTATCGCTCGCCAGTAAACTAAACAATAGTAAACAATTTGAAACCGTCTATCTGTATCTTGCGACAGCCTATGAAGAAACAGATCAATATGCGAAAGCCCTCGACAGTTATAAGCAGTTTATACGTTATAACAAGCTCTCTCATTTTGAAGCAAAAAAAGCATTTCCCGTATCGAATCAACACAAAGAAAATAATGAAATAAAATCGCAAAAGATAAACCAATTACAAGCGCAAGTACTCAAGCTAAAACAATCAAAACATAATTTGGTGATTAATGTTTTCTTACTTGCTTCAATCATGCTGATTATTCTTTATTTGTACTACATCAATACGCAAAAAATGAAATTACAAAAACAAGATGTTGAGCAGTTAGAGAATAACTACAATATTCATTCAAATACAGGCTTGAATAACATCCACAGTCTGAATCAATATATACCGACGCCACTGCAAGAAGCACGATTTTATTCTGATTGGGAATATTCAGATAAGCAAAACAATGTACATAGCTGCGCAATCATTAGTCTCGATTTTTTACTTCCTTTACGTCAAAAATTCAGCCTTTCACTAGTAAATAAAATAGAAACGGAATTAGGCGCATATTTAAAACATCAACTACATGATTCAGAACGCTTATTCCAGTTGAACGACACCCAATTATTATTGATTAAGAAAGTAAACAAAAATTACGATCCAGCCATCATTGCCGACCGAATCTTAGACTGGTTCGAGCAATTTGATTGCCAGCTTAATTTTGACAAAGATATTTCGATTGGTATGGTTTCCCACCCCTTCTTATTTAAATACCCAACGGCAATAGACAGTAAAAAACTGTTAAATATTGCCACCTTAGCTTTGTCAGGTGCGATCCAGTTAAGTCGCAAACATAAGAGAAATAGTTGGGTTAAATTAAGTGCCTTGACCTATACACAACCGGCATTTTTCCATGGTGATATCTGGAATAGATCCAAACAAGCCATTGAAAAAGGCTTAGTAAAAGTCACCTCATCAACAGACAAAAATGATATTAATTGGCTGTAAGCTTACATTTTAACACCAAACTATTTTATAGATGTATATATAGTGGTAAGCTAATCTTCATCTTTGATTTAACTTATGTGAAAAGTATTCATGCAGACATCACAAGATTCGCACTCAGCAACACAGCAAAGTGATGCCAGCGGGTACACTAAAATTAACACTGCCATGTTATTAGCATTTATAAATCGTTTACTGGGTGCCACGCGAGGTATCGATACCGAGCTAAACATTGAAGTAAGTAAGCTAAAAGCAATTCTTGAACGCAGTGCGTCTGACAATGATCTTATCACTCAAATCAAACAGGTTGAGCGTCAAGTGATGCTACAACCACATATCTTATCCGATACCTTAAAAATTGGTGATGGCGCTACAATTCAAGCCACTAAATCATTGATTAATTTGTTACAGGACGATCCAAAACTCACCGCCGAGTTGCAATTACTATTAGCAGAGCCCAAAGTTACTGCAGTGGCGGAATTGCAAACGAAAGTACAATCGCTATTCTGCATTTACCAGAGCGCAATCAAGAATTTACAAAACAATCGCAGTAATAATGGCGGTGTAACGGCAACCATACACAAAAAAATATGTGACGATTTACAACGCTTAATCAATGAACTTGATTTTGCCGGTGGGTTTGGCTCAAATCTTCAAAAAATTCGCCAACGTTTATTGCAAGGTGTCGAAATCCATGAGCTAGTTGATATCTGTTTGCAGATAATCAACAATATTATCGAAGGGGCACGTGAAGAACGCTTAGCATCGAAGACGTTTTTACATGCGATTGTCGAAGAACTCAATAATATCGCTTATAAGTTTGATAACTCATTAGTTGATAGTAGTAAAATAAATAAAAAACAAATGAGTTTGTTGGAAAATTTAAAAGAGCGAATTGATATTTTAGACTTAGATATCAGTACTTGTGAAAACTTAGAAGACACGAAGTTACACGTTCAACAAGGGCTTGAAATCATCTCGAGTAGTATCCAACAACAAGAACAATTACTACAAGAAAAAATTCGATTAGAACAACAAATAAAAGCAGTTCAGAGCCAACTTGAGCAACTCAAAAAAGAAACATTACTACATACACAACGCTTAGAAGCACAACAACATAAACTGTACCTTGATTCTTTAACGCAAGTATACAATCGCACAGCATTAGACGAACGCTTTAAACTTGAGTTTAAGCGTTGGCTACGTTATCAAACCAACACTACAATCGCGATTATCGACATTGATCACTTTAAAAATATCAATGATACCTTTGGTCATATTGCGGGAGACAAAGCCCTTAAAATAGTCGCTAGAGCCTTACAAAAATCGATTAAGAGTAAAGATTTTATCGCCCGCTTTGGTGGTGAAGAATTTGTCGTATTACTTGCCGATTTAGAACCACATGAAATACAAGCAATTTTAGATAACCTGCGCAAGACAATTAAAAATATACCATTTAGATTTAAAGGCGAACAAATCTCAATAACAATCTCAATTGGTGCAACTCAATTTGCACCAGAAGACAATGAAACCGTTGAGCCTTTCGAGCGAGCGGATAAAGCCTTGTATCAAGCAAAAAGCTCAGGACGAGATAAAGTTATCATTAGCAACTAAACTTAATGAGACCTGCGGTAATAAGTACGTCCATATTCATTTTTTATCAATCGGTTATACGTGCTTAATGCCAGCTTATCTGACATGGAGTTTAGCTTATGATCACGCACATTAAACCCGTTGGCAGTATGGACTTGCTTTCACAGCTTGAAGTCGACCGACTACAACAAACTGCCACCAGTGATTTATATTTATTATTCCGAAATTGCTCACTAGCCGTATTAAACTCAGGCTCTCGTACTGATTCCAGTAGTGAAATTTTGAAAGCATTCCGCAGCTTTGATATCAGTGTTGGACAACGTGAACGCGGCGTAAAGCTCGAACTGCATAACGCCCCAGAACAAGCGTTTGTCGATGGTGAGATTATTCGAGGTATTCAAGAGCACCTATTTTCAGTATTACGCGATATTCTTTATGTTAATAGTTATATAGAGCAAGAACCCGTCCCCAAAAAAGAATTATCTTCATTTTTAACTAACCAAGTATTCTCCATTTTACGTAATGCGCGCGTGATCAAATCAGATTCCGATCCAAACATGGTCGTTTGCTGGGGAGGGCACTCCATCCGCTCACCGGAATACGAATATGCGAAAGCCGTTGGTCATGAATTAGGCTTACGCGAGATAAACATTTGCACGGGTTGCGGACCTGGCGCAATGGAAGGCCCAATGAAAGGGGCTACAGTTGGCCATGCAAAACAGCGCGTGAAACAACGCCGCTATCTTGGCTTAACCGAACCCAGTATTATAGCAGCCGAACCACCTAACCCCATCGTTAATGAACTCGTCATTTTACCGGACATTGAAAAACGTTTAGAAGCCTTTGTACGCCTGTCTCACGGTATTATTATTTTCCCCGGCGGTGCTGGTACCGCCGAAGAACTGTTATATTTACTGGGTATCATGATGCACCCAGAAAATAAACGACAGCCGTTGCCGATTGTACTGACCGGGCCTAAAGAAAGCGAAGACTACTTTACCACCATTGATGAATTTGTCGGTTTAACCCTTGGTTTTGAAGCGCAAAAATACTATCAGATTATTATTGATGATGCCGCAAGTGCAGCACAAATAATGAAACAAGCCATGCATAAAACCTATGAATATCGTCGTGCCATTGGTGATGCTTATTCATATAACTGGAGCTTAAAAATAGAATTAGATTTTCAAATGCCATTTATTCCAAGCCACCAGCATATGGCGGCATTAAACCTCAACCTTGATCAAGCCCCTGAAGTATTAGCAATGAACCTGCGAAAAGCCTTTTCCGGTATCGTCGCGGGTAATGTTAAAGACTCAGGGATCAAATCAATTGAAAAAAATGGTCCATTTAAATTGCAAGGCGACCCCAAATTAATGCAATTAATGGACAATTTATTAAAAAATTTCATAAAACAGAATAGAATGAAACTTCCAGGTAGTAAGTATGAACCTTGCTATGAAATAATAAAGCCCAATTAACTTTGATGAAACACGGATATGGCCAGAAATCACTTATTAATTATCGATGCGTTAAACCTGATCCGTCGAGTTCATGCAGTACAACTAAATCAAAGTAATGATCCGGTTGCGCAAATAAGCGCAACGCGCGAAACCATTAAGCAAGCAGTTCGAAAATTATTAGCGATCACGGCTCCGACGCATGTCGTCGCGGTCTTTGATGCTGAGCAAACGGGCTGGCGCCATGAGGTCTACCCCGATTACAAAGCGAATCGTAAGCCGATGCCAGAAAGCTTGCAGCAAGCACTCAACTTAATCCAAGATGACCTGTGGGATTTGAACGTAGACTCTTTATTAACAGAACAAGATGAAGCGGATGACCTGATTGCAACACTCGCCATCAAAATGTCAGCACGACAGCAACAAGTCACCATTATTTCGACTGATAAGGGTTACTGCCAACTGTTGAACCCTTACATTCAAATTCGTGATTATTTTAACAAACGCTGGTTAGACCAAAACTTTATTGACGATAAATTCGGTGTACAACCACAGCAACTTGCCGACTACTGGGCCTTAACAGGGATCAGTGGTAGTCATCTCGCTGGCGTTGCAGGAATTGGACCTAAAACAGCCACCCAATTATTAACACAGCATGTTACTTTAGACGCGATTTATGCGAGTGAAGAGCTAAAGCCCAAACTTCGTGAAAAGCTTGATACACATAAAGAAATGGCTTATATCACCCAGCAGCTAGCGCAGCTCAAAATTGATATTCCATTAGGGTTTAATTTAAAAGATTTACGGTATCAGCCTTAATCATAAAAATGACGCTTAGAGTAACAAGTCGAGTATTCGCACTAAGCGTTAATAGTACAAAAAAAGTGAAACTCTATATCTACGTCTAACAAATGGCACCCCTGCAAAGTTAAACGCTTTATTTACTAAAATAACAGCAGTAACTACATTAACAATCAGGTAATACTTTGTTACCATACGGCAACAAAACATTTTCATTTGAAAGTACGCTAATTAAATAAGGAATATGTATGACACAAAGAAGAATTACAGTGATCCCGGGTGATGGCATTGGTCCGGATATTATTGAGTCTGCAATTCAAATTTTAGATAAGGCTGGCTGTAATTTCGCATATGACTTTGCTGATGCTGGTCTTGCTGCACTACAAACTTCAAGTGAACTGCTGCCAAAAGCAACATTAGATTTAATTGAACAGAACAAGATAGCATTAAAAGGTCCGTTAACAACACCTGTTGGTGCAGGCTTTACGTCAATCAATGTATCATTACGTAAGCATTTTAATTTATACGCTAACTTGCGCCCAGTAGTCTCTTTTAAAGGTACACGTAGCCGCTACGAAAATATCGATATTATTACTGTGCGTGAAAATACCGAAGGTATGTACTCTGGCGCAGGCCAAATTATTGCCGATGATGGTAGCGAAGCCGAAGCGAAAAGTATCATCACACGTGCCGGTGCAGAACGTATTTGTGTGGCCGCATATGAACTAGCAAAATCAGAGAACCGTAAAAAAGTAACTGCTATCCATAAAGCCAATATTCTGAAAACAACATCAGGTCTATTCCTAGAAGTTGCACGTGAAGTGGCCAAACGTTACCCTGAAATCGAATCAGAAGAAATGATCGTTGATGCGGCATGCATGAACCTGGTTATGTACCCTGAACGTTTCGATGTTATCGTGACTACGAACTTATTTGGTGATATTTTATCTGACTTATGTGCAGGTCTCGTTGGTGGTCTTGGTATGGCTCCGGGCGCAAATATCGGTGAAGATATCGCTATTTTCGAAGCTGTTCACGGTAGTGCACCTGACATTGCAGGTAAAAACCTAGCAAACCCGACATCCGTAATTCTAGCCTCTATCCAGATGCTAGAACACCTAGAAATGAAAACAGAAGCTAATAATATTCGTAACGCAGTGCGCGATGTCATTGAGTCAGGTGATAGAACAACGCGAGATCTGGGTGGTACGCATGGTACAACAGACTTTACTCAAGCAATTTTAGAGCGTTTATAAGCAGCATTATTAAATACAATTAGTTAGGTATACTCAAACTAATTAATTCAGTTGCTTAGCATCACAGATGTTAAGCGGCTGATAACCTCTTCCACCTCCTTATATACCGCTCTATACACGCTTCAGAGAGTAATTAAGCCCACAGCTAGTAATTTGTCGATACCAAGCTATAGTTAAGGTCTCATCAGCAGCTTTGGTGATATATGGCATATAATAACCTTTTGATCATATTCTCAATAAGTTTATTCAGCGAGATCGCTCTTGCGGCAGAAGATCAGTTAAGATCCTATATACCAGAGCGGCATTTTTCTAACCGCTATAGTCAAACCGAACTAATGGCAACAGCAGCCGTGAACCCAAAATTTGAGTTTAAACAGTCGCTGTTTGTTATCAAAAAAAGCAAAAATAAGCGTAAGCATACCGCGCGATTACAACTGCTTAATATGTGGATAGACCCCGATATTACTCGCCTCTTTATCCCCAGACTCAAAGATATTGGTAAGCTAAGCTTAAACTTGCATTACAGCTTAAAGCGCAGTCCTTATTTATTATTTGATTACGAACGCGTCACCATCAAAACAAAAATTAAATCAAGCGGCATTCTACAGCACGAGGCCTATTATAATATGAATATCGAGGGGGCTATCATTGGAATTAAAGTACGTGGCAAGGATCCACTATTATATTTTCGTTATCGTTTTAAATAACAAAGCCATTAAATAAACCACAGATATGGTATTTAATGGCTTGGTATATAAGAGGACATACTGGACGTATCCCCTCCTTCTTATTTTATTACTCTATACTATTTGTCTTCAGGAATGAAGTGTGCCCAAGCAACATGCACAGTCACTTCATCACGATCATGATAAAGGTGCTTAGCTTGAATAACAAAACGATCGTCAAGTTGCTTATCTAAGATAGCTAAACAATCTTCTAATGTATGGTAACGGCGTTTTAATGGCAGTTTAAGGTTAAAGATTGCTTCTTTACACCATGCATTTAATAACCATTTGCACATTAGACGAGCAACACGCTCTGGTTTCTCAATCATGTCACATACCAGCATATCAACTGGTGGGTTCTCAGGAACCTTGATCTTATTACCGTTTAATTTACGGTTGGTCCACGCAATCGTCGTTTTAGCAGGCTCATATTTAAAGCCGTCTTCTTCGAAGTGCTTAACTTGACCGGTTTCCATTAGGCTATCCGCCATTGCACCGTTATCAATAGCAACAACAAACATGCTTCGTTGTACTAACTGATACGTCCAGCCACCAGGACAAGCACCTAAGTCAACCGCACGCATTGCTCCACCGATACGTTTATCCCACTGATCAGCAGGGATAAATGTATGGAATGCTTCTTCTAGTTTCAATGTCGAGCGACTTGGTGCTTTCGAAGGGAACTTAAGGCGCATAATACCCATAGGTAATGGCGAGTTATTAAAGCTATATGAGTAACCAATATAAACACTGGTATTCGTAATGAAAAATACGTGCAGTACTGGACGGTTTTTATTTTCTTTTGATAATAAGTGATCACCTTTACGTAACGATTGACGAAGTGGCACCGTATACTTACGGCAAAATTTAGACAGCTCTTTACCTTCGTTAGTATCAGGCATTTCAACACGTAGCTCGCCCATGGCTTCGATACCGTCACAGGCAGCAACCACTGGGTTTACACGGTCGTAAAGCGGCATATCATCAACACGTGCGTGTAATGCGATCATTTGACGTGCAAAGATCAATGATGAGAGTGGTAATTTTTTCGCTATTGAATCTACATCTTCAGCAGAGTGACATTCAAACACAACATAACCCGAATTCAGCGTTACTTTAGCAAAACCATACGCCTCCATGGCAGTCGCTCGTGCTTGAATTTCAGCGGCACATTCTTTTTCATAACCAGGACGGCAATATAATAAAATACCATTCATTTTCTAATAACCTCATTTTCGTCATCAACATGGCTGACGATATACACTCAGTATAGATACAATACCAAGATTCAAAATTCATAAAATATACACAAACCAGTACAGAATACGGGGTATCTTGAACTGGTTTGCATACAAAAGCCGCACAGTCTAAACCCTTGACGATATAACACCAAGGATTTAGTGACTTCGTGATGAATTAATTCTCCACAAACTCTTGCTGTTCTTCCTCTACTAAAGACAGCATCCAATCTCGGAATGCCACAATTTTACCAAGTTCATCTTGCTCTTCACGGCAAACGACGTAATACGCGTTTTTACTCACTAAGACATCAGTAAAAGGACGCACAAGACGACCGGCATCAATTTCAGGCTGTGCTAACACACTGTGTCCCAACGCGACACCTTGACCATGTATTGCCGCTTGTAATACCATCGAAGTATGACTAAAAATAGGCCCTTGATTAACATTAACACCGATAATATTGCCTTGCTTAAACCAAGCCGTCCAATCACGACGAGACGTATCATGCAATAAGGTGTGCTGTTTTAAATCATCCGGCGTTTTGAGTGGTTTAACACCATTCAGTAATCGTGGAGAACACACAGGTACTAAATACTCGGTATGTAATTTCTGCGCATATAAATCTTTCCACTTTCCTCGACCATAATAGATCGCGACATCCACATCATCAGTCAGTGATCCATCATCCATATCAACCGCTTTAATACGGACATCAATATCTGGATAGAGTTCTGAAAACAAAGATAAACGCGGTACTAACCACTGAATCGCAAAACTAGGCTGTAAACTAACCGTCAACGAGCCTTTTGCACCTCTGGCTAATAAACGTTCTGTCGCATCAATGAGTGAGGTGAAAGTATCTTTAATATCCAAAAAATAACTTTGCCCTTCTTCCGTTAAAAATAACGCACGGTTTTGACGACGAAACAATTTAATGCCTAAATACTCCTCTAGCGCTTTAATTTGATGGCTTACAGCCGCTTGCGTCACATAAAGTTCTTCAGATGCACGGGTAAAACTAGAATGTCGAGCTGCGGCTTCGAAAACACGTAGCGAATTTAATGGCGGAAGTCTGCGTGACATAGTGTCGTCCAGTTAGATAAGAAAAACTAATGCGAAACATTATAATTTGTCAATTGTAAGAATACTAGAAAATAACTATAGTGCGCGTATGTATATAGGACATAATACTTATTTCTACTAATTTTCATTAATTAGTATTATTTATATAAGTTAGTCTTTGTTATGTAATGTTGTGTTTGTTTGCTTAAACTTTTTGGTTTAAGCCTTTAAGTAGAGATTACTTATTTCAAACCTTTGATAGTATGCTTAATACACTTGTATTAACAGTCATAGGTTTTTAGCGCTGTATGATTACAGCGCTTTTTTTATGCCTGAAATTAATCGATATCAATCGCAGTAAAACTCTTAATTAGATCATCAATCGCTTTTGCTTGTGTTAAAAATGCTTCTAACGTAGCAAAGGGCAGCGCTGAAGGACCGTCACAACGCGCTTGTGCTGGATTCTCATGTGCTTCAATGAAAAGACCCGCAATCCCCGTCGCTAAACCCGCATAGCTTAATTCAGGTACTTGTTTACGACGACCACCCGACGCAGCACTACCTGCATCACGCTGTTGTGTTGCATGGGTACTGTCTAGAATGATTGGTGTACCTTGAGTAAGCTCTTTCATTACACCAAATGCTAGCGGATCAACGACCAGGTTATCGTAGCCATGGCAATGACCACGTTCACATAAAATAACTTGATCATTACCACATTCAGCAAACTTATCAACGATATTGCCCACTTGATGCGGAGACATAAATTGTGGTTTTTTAATATTAATAACAGCGCCCGTAGCCGCCATTGTTTGCACTAAGTCCGTTTGACGTGCAAGAAAAGCAGGGAGTTGGATCACATCAACAACATCAGCCACTGGTTGACACTGTGCTTCAGTATGCACGTCGGTAATGATCGGCACATTAAACTCAGCTTTCACACGTTGAAAAATGTTTAAACCTTTTTCCATGCCTACACCACGGAAAGAATGGATACTAGAGCGGTTGGCTTTATCAAATGACGCTTTAAATACAAAAGGAATACCCAGTTTATCCGTCACTGTTTTATATGCTTCTACAGCGCGTAGAGTCGACAGTTCGTCTTCTAATACATTGATGCCACCAAATAACACAAATGGTAGATCGTTGGCACAAACAATATCATTACCAATTTTTACTATTTTTGCATTCATAATTATTACCTTAAAGGGTCCATTTTATATCAGTTAATTTTAATGAATCGTATCATCAGTCGCAGCAAGCTCATCTATTTGTGCTTTTAGAACTCTTGTGATCGGATCGTCTGGACATTGTTCAATAAAATAAGCAAAATCTTCACTGGCTAACTTTTTACAATCAAGTTGTTGTAACAAAAATCCACGGTCTCTAATTTCATAAGGTTCATCAGGATCGATCTCTAAAATGAGGTCAATACAGCGTAATGCATACGAGAAATGTTCATCACGAATTAACGCCGCTTTTAATACCTGTAATAAACGCAAGTAATGCATTTCATTCGTAGCTTCGAATAAATCATCATCAGATAGCAGTGCATGATTACCTTCGATACCACGTAGCAATACCTGTAGCTTATGACGACTCAATACCTGTCCATCAGCAGGATCAATATACATCCCGTCTTGTTTACTACCGAAACGTAACACAAATTGGCCAGGGAATAAGATCCCAGTCACATCCACTTCAAAATGCTCGGCAAAGTACATAAATACAGTGCCTAGTGACAGCGGCACACCATTACGACTGCTAATGACTTTATGTAATAATACACTGTCGAGTTCTAACCACTTACGCCAATCGCCGGCAAAGCCAAGTTGCTGATAAAACAAATACAATAACTGGTCACGTTTCTCAACATCACAGGTAAAGCCTTGCATATCAACTTCGATAAGTTCAATGAGCTCATCCAATTCAATAATCGCCTCTTCGAGTAACGTTTTCTCCGTAATTTCCTCAATGGCTGATAATGTTGCGAGCATGACGTTATCAATCATCAGCACTTCTTCTGCAAGCTCATCATCGTATTCTTCAGGTTGTTCACTATCAATAGCGTGATTATCTACTGCTATATCTTCTGCCAGTTCTGTTTCTGTCAGCGCTGCATTTGCATCTAATTCCATCATTACCTCAGCAAATATGCTTCGCCATTAACGGCTAACGAGTACACATAAAATAACCAGCCGATACTACCGGCAAACGCAAAACAGCGGAAGAATAGATTCTTACCTTGCTGTAATGACATAAACATCATAAAGGTGATGGCCAGTGTCGACACTAATTTTTCTGTCATGACCGTTTCAACAAACGGAGCACGACCTGAAACCATACACACTAACGCAATCATCATCACAGTGATCATATCTATCACCTTACGTGATTTGATAAAACCTGTATGCTCAAGATACGGTGATTGCTTTACTGTGAAGGCAAAATTTACAAAATACATCAGCACACTTAATAACAGCGTCGCGATGTGCAGCGGAATAACAATATCCATGATTAAGCTTCTTTTCGTTGTCCGACAGTAATACGATCGTTATTACCATAATCTTTATGCGTAACAACCTGATGATAATTGGATGCGGTAAATAGTGCGCGTACCGCAGCACCTTGTTCAAAACCATGTTCAACTAACAACCAGCCATCCGCGGTTAAAAACTGATAACCTTCACGAATAATGTGCTTTAAGTCAGCCAATCCATCATCAGCAGCAACTAACGCAGTTAACGGTTCAAAACGCACATCACCCATAGCCAGATGTGGATCATGTTCTTCGATATAAGGTGGATTACTGACTATTACATCAAAACGTTGACTGGCTTGTAAAGGTTCAAACCAACTACCTTGCAATACCGCAATATCAAAACCACAGCGTTTGGCATTTCGACGTGCTAATGCAGCCGCGCCTTGCTGATATTCAATTGCGGTCACTGTCGCTTGTGGTGATTCAGATGCTAAGGCCAGTGCGATAGCGCCCGTACCTGTCCCTAAATCTAATACTTGGCAAGCTTGATTCGGCATGCAAACAAGTGCTTGTTCGACTAAGACTTCGGTATCAGGTCTTGGAATTAACGTATCAGGTGACACTTCTAATTCTAAGGACCAAAACTCACGATAACCAAGAATATGAGCGACAGGTTCACTCGCCTGACGACGTGTGATAAGTGCAGTAAAACGACGAATAATATCATCATCCATTACCTTGTCATCCCAAGTGAAAAGATAACTGCGATCTTTATCGAGTAGGAAGCAAAGGATAACGTCGGCATCAAGCTTCGGGCTTTCGCTGTCAGTGAGCTGTTTGACAGCCCACTGCAGTAATTGTGCAATTGTTTTCACAGTACTCGACACACCTAATCTGCTTCAGCAAGCGCCGCTAACAGATCCGCTTGATGTTCTTGAATGATTGGTTGGATCAATACGTCTAGCTCACCTTCCATCACTTCATTTAGACGGTAAAGTGTTAGATTGATACGGTGATCACTAACGCGACCTTGTGGGTAGTTATAAGTACGAATACGTTCAGAACGATCACCACTTGCCACTAGGCTACGACGGGTACTTTCTTCTTCAAGACGCACAACTTCATCAGCAGCCGCTTGAATTCGAGCTTGTAGAATAGACATCGCACGTGCACGGTTTTTATGCTGTGAGCGTTCATCTTGACACTCCACCACTGTCCCCGTAGGAATGTGGGTAATACGGATCGCAGAATCGGTTTTATTTACGTGCTGACCACCAGCACCCGATGCACGGAACGTATCAACTTTAAGATCCGCAGTGTTAATACTAATTGCTTCTGACTCAGGGATCTCAGGCATAACAACCACAGTACAAGCTGAGGTATGGATACGACCTTGTGATTCAGTTTCAGGCACACGTTGTACACGGTGACCACCTGATTCAAACTTCATGGTGCCGAATACCGCCTCGCCTTCCATCTTAACGATAACTTCTTTGTAACCGCCTTGATCACTGTTACTTAAGTTCATGACTGATAAACGCCAGCCTTTTTTCTCCGCATATTTGCTGTACATGCGGTAAAGATCGCCTGCAAAGATGGCCGCTTCGTCGCCACCAGCACCCGCACGGATCTCTAAGAAACAGTTATTGCTATCATTTGGGTCACGTGGCAACAATAAGACTTCTAATTCATCACTGACACGCGCAACCGTTGCTTTGCTTTCTTTATATTCTTCAACAGCCATTTCACGCATGTCTGGATCATCGTCCTTTAACATCTCTTCTGCTGATTCAAAATCTTCTTTTGCGTCTTGGTATTCTTTAAAACAAGTAACTAACTCTTCTAATTGCGCGTATTCTTTTGTTAGTGCACGGTAACGGTCTTGATCACTGATGATCTCTGGCTCACCTAATAGTGCTTGAACTTCTTCATGACGTTCGATTAGGGCTTCTAATTTTGTAATGATCGATGCTTTCATCTTTACTCTCGTATTACCGTTAAATAGATCACCGAAGTCTTACAGGTTGCTTCAGTAATTGAATATGGATTATTTCTTTGTTGTGATCGGCAAGGATACCTATATGTAAGGAAATAGTCGATTGCTTTCCGATAATTTACTATTGATATACCGAATATATACTAAAACAGTTTGAAATAGAGTAACCCGTTGCTAATGAATTTCAATTATCAATAATGGTCATATCTATTTTATTTTAGGGACGTGAAAACTAATCAAGACCAATGACACGACGCACTAATAATAGCTCGTCATCTTGATTACGCTTGCCTGCACTCACGAGTGCTTGCGTCGGCGCATGGATAAGTTTGTTGGTTAACTTATTGGCTAACTCTGTTAATACACGTTCGTGGTCAGAGCCATTTTGCAGCGCGGCTATCGCTCTTTCAAGTAACAGCTCTTTTTCAGCCATTGCCGCATTCCGGTATTCTTTAATAGAATCGACACTTGATAATGAAGCACTCCATTCAACAAACAGTTGTGTTTCTTCAGTAATGATGTGCTCTGCTTGCTCTGCAGCATCTTGACGCGCTTCTTTATTCTGTTCAATGATGCCCTGCAGGTCATCGACAGTGTATAAATATGCATTACCTAACTCGCCAACTTCTTCTTCAATATCCCGGGGCACGGCAATATCAACCAGGAAAATAGGTTTTTGTTTGCGTAGTTTTAATGCACTTTCGATCATCCCTTTACCGATAATAGGTAATGGGCTTGCCGTTGAACTGATGACAATATCCGCATTATGTAAATGTTGTGGGATCTCTTCTAGGGTCATGGTGCTGGCACCAAACTTGTCACCCAGCACTTCCGCACGGGATAAAGTACGGTTAGCCACCATCATCTCATAGACATTTTGATCTGCAAGGTGCGTCGCAACCAGATCAATGGTTTCACCCGCCCCAATCAGTAACACACGCGTTTTAGATAAATCATCAAAGATATGTTTACTTAAACTCACCGCCGCAAAAGCCACGGAGACTGCATTAGCACCGATTTCAGTTTCGGTACGCACGCGCTTAGCGGCTGTAAACGTTTTTTGAAATAGTTTATCTAGAGTTTGAGCAACAGCATTTAACTGTTTCGCTTTCGCAAAGGCTTGTTTTATCTGCCCTAAAATTTGCGGTTCACCTAATACCAGTGAATCTAAGCCGCCAGCCACTCGCATGAGATGGCGTACCGCATCGGTATCGTAATGGCGATAAGTACATGTTGCTAATTCATCAATTTTCACCTGATGAAAATCAACTAACCACTGCGTAACGCGTTCGGGCTGTCCTTGCTCAATTTTGCAATATATCTCGGTACGATTACAAGTTGAAACAATCACTACTTCCGACGCGATACCCTCAGCCGTAATGCTGGCGAACGCCTCTTCAATATTGTCAGGTGAAAAAGCAACCTTTTCACGTAATGATACAGGTGCTGTATTATGATTTATACCTAGTGCTAACAGAGTCATGTATTACTTACTGTTGATAGTTGTAAAACAAATAGGAGGCTATTCTACGCAAAAAGTATGTATTTTTAAAGTGACAAAACCAAGCATATCTGTTTTTATAACCCCATGCTTGCTCTTTATCATCATTACTTTATTTTTTTGAGTATCTTATGACATTTCAGCGTTCTATTTACATTTTTATTATGAGTATATTACTCAGTGCCTGTAGTAGTACAACACGGGTACAACCCCCGGTGGGTAACCCACAACAATTATGGCAGCAACACCAAGTTCAATTACAAAGTATTCGGACTTGGCAACTGCAAGGACAAATTGCTTTTATTAGTCCTGATTCACGTAATTCTGCTACCTTAAACTGGCAACAATATGACCATGATTTCAAGATTAATCTAACTGGACCATTTGGTATTCATGTACTTACGATTAAGCGCAGTGATAATATCTCCACGCTAATTTTAAATGATGACCGTCAATACCAAGGCCGCAACACTCAAACACTGGTCAACCAACTCAGTCCAATCCCAATTCCCGTGAATGAATTACGTGCTTGGATCATTGGAGACCCATTAACTGACGATGTTCAACTCGATAATTATGGTCGTGTCACCCAAGCTAATCATCCACTCGGTTGGCACATCAGTTATACTCACTATCAATTAATCGATAATATTTGGTTACCTAAAAATATCGTTATCAAAAAAGACGACATGCGTATAAAAATTACGACTCGAAACTGGAATTTAAATGCAACAAAATACTAGCCATTGGTCAGCACCCGCAAAACTGAATCTATTCCTGTATATTAATGGCCGTCGCCCCGATGGTTATCATGAATTACAAACTTTATTTCAATTTGTTGATATCGGGGATGAGTTAGCCATTACCCCAAACCTTAGTAATGATATAACCATTACGCCAGAGATCCCAAGTATTCCTGTTACCGACAATATCATCTATCAAGCCGCTATGGCGCTTAAAGCGCACTCAGTGCTGCCATTGGGTGCAGATATTCAACTAACCAAAAACCTACCAATGGGCGGGGGTCTTGGTGGCGGTTCTTCAGATGCTGCAACCACCTTAGTTGCATTAAATCAACTTTGGCAGTTACACCTCGATGAGGATCAATTAGCCGAAATAGGCGTTAAGCTCGGTGCGGATGTACCCGTATTTGTCCGTGGTCATGCCGCATTTGCTGAAGGAATAGGTGAGCAACTTACCTCTATTGAGGTGGATGAGAACTATTATCTTATTGTCGTACCTGACACTCAGGTCAATACGGCAAAATTATTTGCTGATCCAGAATTAATACGTGATACGCCAAAACGCCCGCTGCATCAGTTATTACAAGACGAATGGCGAAATGACTTTGAACCAACTGTGAAAAAACGTCATCCTGAGGTTGCAAAAGCATTGGAGTGGTTGCTAAAATATGCGCCATCTCGACTGACAGGTTCCGGTTGTTGTGTTTTTTCTGAGTTTAAAACCAAGTCTGATGCATTAACAGTATTAGCGAAAGCGCCTAAAAGCATGCAAATTTATATCGCGAAGGGCTTAAATAAATCACCGCTATTACGTGATTTAAAAAACGCGACTATTGCATGATTGAAAAATACGGCGCAATAATAATGAACACAAGAAAATAAATACGATACCTGAATCTTCGCTATTAAGTTGTTACCAAATTTTAAGAGATTAACGCTGGGGATCTCTACTAGGCAGTTCGCTGACTAGGAGTATAATTATATCCCAGCCAAATACATCGATTACCTGAGGTTACACCGTGCCCGACATGAAGCTCTTTGCTGGTAACGCTACACCAGAACTTGCACAGAAAGTTGCAGACCGCCTTTTCATTCAACTTGGCAAAGCCAAAGTTGGTCGCTTTAGCGATGGTGAAATTAGTGTTGAAATTGAAGAAAATGTACGTGGTGGAGATATCTTCATCCTACAATCTACTTGTGCACCAACGAACGACAACCTAATGGAATTGATCGTTATGGTTGATGCGATGCGTCGTGCATCAGCGGGTCGTATTACTGCTGTTATTCCTTATTTTGGTTATGCTCGTCAAGATCGTCGTGTACGTTCTTCTCGCGTGCCAATTACAGCAAAAGTTGTAGCCGATTTCCTTTCAAGTGTTGGTGTTGATCGTGTATTAACGGTTGATCTACACGCAGAACAAATCCAAGGCTTCTTCGATGTGCCTGTTGATAATGTATTTGGTACGCCAGTATTATTAGAAGACATGCAAGAAAAGAATCTTGAAAATCCAGTTATCGTATCTCCAGATATCGGTGGTGTGGTACGAGCACGTGCTAACGCTAAATTACTTGATGAAGCTGACCTTGCGATTATCGACAAACGTCGTCCAAAAGCAAACGTAGCACAAGTAATGCACATTATTGGTGATGTGAAAGACCGTGATTGTATCTTGGTTGATGACATGATCGACACTGGCGGTACATTATGTGCAGCAGCAACAGCCCTAAAGAAAAATGGCGCGAAACGTGTATTTGCTTACGCGACTCACCCAGTATTCTCAGGTAACGCGGTTGATAATCTGCGTAACTCTTGCATTGATGAAATTGTGGTAACAGACTCAATTCCACTATCTCCAGAAGTAGCAGCACTAACAAACGTACGTGTATTGAGTCTTAGCCCTATGCTAGCTGAATCAATCCGTCGCGTTAGCAACGAAGAATCTATCTCAGCAATGTTTAAATAATTAAATTAACCCATAATTTAATTTAAGCAATGCAATAAAAACCGAGTTTGGTATTACCAGGCTCGGTTTTTTGTTTATCTAAAGCAGCGAATACTTTAAGTCATAAGCGCACTATACATTCAACTTGGTGAATACGTCAGTTGAGCTTTGCGCTGACACAAGGTAAAATAGCGCGTTTTTTATCCAATGAGTAAGGGTCGACTGACTCGAATACGCATTAAGCCATCATTACAGTAATAATAGGTATACCATGAGCAACGACATTCGTTTAATTGTCGGCCTGGCTAATCCAGGACAAGAATACAGCCGCACCCGTCATAATGCCGGAGCTTGGTTTATTAACGAATTAGCGAAATGGCACAACACGCAATTACGTGAAGAGACTAAATATTTTGGTTATACAGCAAGAATAGCGATTGCCGGCCAAGATGTGCGACTGTTAATCCCGACCACATTCATGAATCTAAGTGGTAAGTCCGTTTCAGCATTAGCTAAATTTTATCGTATTGATGTGACACAAATCTTAGTTGTTCATGATGAACTCGATTTACCACCTGGTGTGGCTAAATTTAAGCAAGGCGGCAGCCATGGTGGCCATAATGGTCTGAAAGACATTATTAGCAAGATGGCGAACAGCAAAGAATTCTACCGTTTACGTATTGGCATTGGTCACCCAGGCCATAAAGACAAAGTAACCGGTTACGTACTTGGCAAAGCACAAGCCAAAGAACAAGAACAAATGGATGCAGCGATTGATGAAGCAGTACGCTGTATCGATATTTTAGCTAAAGACGGCATGACCAAAGCGATGAGTCGTTTACATACGTTTAAAGCGCAATGATTAATAAAAAAGAAATAATTCAACACACACGGATAAATAATTTAACTGTGTGAACCAATTTTAGTACATAGCAAAGAAGGTAAAAATCATGGGTTTTAAATGCGGTATCGTAGGCTTACCAAACGTAGGTAAATCAACACTATTTAATGCATTAACACAAGCTGGTATCGAAGCTGCCAATTTCCCATTCTGCACAATCGAGCCGAATACGGGTGTTGTGCCTGTACCAGATAAGCGTTTAGATGCACTATCTGCAATCGTAAACCCAGAGCGTATATTACCAACTACAATGGAATTTGTTGATATCGCAGGCTTAGTAGCTGGCGCATCAAAAGGTGAAGGTCTAGGTAACAAATTTCTAGCAAACATCCGTGAAACAGATGCAATTGGTCACGTTGTACGTTGTTTTGAAAATGAAAACATCATTCACGTGAACAACAAAATTTCACCATTAGATGACATCGAAATCATTAACACTGAACTTGCACTAGCCGATCTAGACAGCTGTGAACGCGCACTGCTACGTTTAGCTAAAAAAGCCAAAGGCGGCGATAAAGACGCTAAATTTGAAGTGCCAGTTGTTGAAAAGATCATCGCTCACCTTGCTGAAGGTGAAATGATCCGCTCTTTAGAACTAACTAAAGAAGAAGTTGCAGCGATTGACTACATGAATTTCTTAACGCTAAAACCAACTATGTACATTGCTAACGTTGATGAAGATGGCTTTGAAGATAACGCGCATTTAGATGCAGTACGAGCACTGGCTGCAACAGAAAATGCAGTCGTTGTCGCTATTTGTGCATCAATGGAATCTGACATTGCTGAACTTGAAGACGAAGAGCGTGCAGAATTCATGGAAGACATGGGTATTGAAGAACCAGGTCTTAACCGTGTAATTCGTGCAGGTTACGAACTACTGACACTACAGACTTATTTCACTGCGGGTGTTAAAGAAGTACGTGCATGGACTATCCCTGTGAACGCTACAGCACCACAAGCAGCTGGTAAAATCCATACAGACTTCGAAAAAGGTTTCATCCGTGCAGAAGTTATACCTTATGCTGCTTTCATCGAAAACAAAGGTGAAGCTGGCGCTAAGACTGCAGGTCAATGGCGTCTAGAAGGTAAAGACTATATCGTTAAAGATGGTGATGTTGTACATTTCCGTTTCAACGTATAACTTTACCTAAGCTAAAAGCCTTTACCTATATCTAAAAATATACTTAAAGTAGCAAAATCAAACGCTGGCAATTGCCAGCGTTTTTTATTTCTATTCATCGCAGTAGCTTTATTTTCATCACACAGCCACGTATTGACTGAAATAACTAAATACAGAAAAATAGTTCAATAATTAAAGATTCACTTTACTAGCTTAAAACCATCAACAATTGCAGTTTTGCTACAAATAGCATAGAGTGACAACAGGATTCGTACAGAATTTCAACAGGCGTAGTTAAAAACGTTTTTTAACTAAAAAATAGTTGACGAACTTGGCTGTAATTAGCATAATGCGCCCCGTTCCAACGAAACAGTTAACTGCTAGTCGGAATGAGATTTAAGATGGCCATGTAGCTCAGCTGGTTAGAGCACAGCACTCATAATGCTGGGGTCACAGGTTCAAGTCCCGTCATGGCCACCATCTTAATTCAAATTGTAGGGATATCGCCAAGCGGTAAGGCACCGGGTTTTGATCTCGGGATTCTGAGGTTCAAATCCTCATATCCCTGCCATTATATAAACGATTGGCTATTTAGCGGATTGTTAAATTTATAAACACTGTTTCTCATTAATTTGATTAACACTACCAAGTTTATAAATATAAAGAATATTGTGCGGAAGTGGCGGAATTGGTAGACGCGCTAGATTTAGGTTCTAGTATCGCAAGGTGTGAGAGTTCAAGTCTCTCCTTCCGCACCATGCTTTAACATGACATTGTCATGAAACAGATTGTAGGGATATCGCCAAGCGGTAAGGCACCGGGTTTTGATCTCGGGATTCTGAGGTTCAAATCCTCATATCCCTGCCATATACCAACACAGACTTAGGTCAGTGTTAACTTTATAAGGTTTATTGAACTCTAACCATTCAATACTACCAACCTTGTAAAGATAAAGAATATTGTGCGGAAGTGGCGGAATTGGTAGACGCGCTAGATTTAGGTTCTAGTATCGCAAGGTGTGAGAGTTCAAGTCTCTCCTTCCGCACCATGCTTTAACATGACATTGTCATGAAACAGATTGTAGGGATATCGCCAAGCGGTAAGGCACCGGGTTTTGATCTCGGGATTCTGAGGTTCAAATCCTCATATCCCTGCCACTTTATTTTGCACGTATTTATACGGACAAAATGAAAAAAAGTAAGAATGGCCATGTAGCTCAGCTGGTTAGAGCACAGCACTCATAATGCTGGGGTCACAGGTTCAAGTCCCGTCATGGCCACCATTCTTATTTTAAAATAAAACATTGCGGAAGTGGCGGAATTGGTAGACGCGCTAGATTTAGGTTCTAGTATCGCAAGGTGTGAGAGTTCAAGTCTCTCCTTCCGCACCATGTTTTATAAAACAATACAGCCCAGCTGTAGAAAGAATTGTAGGGATATCGCCAAGCGGTAAGGCACCGGGTTTTGATCTCGGGATTCTGAGGTTCAAATCCTCATATCCCTGCCACTTCTTTCCAACTATCACCCCCCCATGAATACCTCTTCTAATTTCTAATTTCTAATTTCTAATTTCTAATTTCTAATTTCTAATTTCTAATTTCTAATTTCTAATTTCTAATTTCTAATTTCTAATTTCTAATTTCTAATTTCAGCATTTTAAATACGCATGTAATTCACTATGCAAACTTTAATACCTTAATTTCCTCTCTCGCTTATTCATCCCCTTATATTCTACTTAATTTACTTATTTTTAACATTTCAGTCTAATAAAATACCTCTTTTGGTCGATATCACATATGTACCAGTATTATTTTGTTACGATTAACCCTACTTATTACAGTTGAATTAAAATACCAATGGCTATCATTAAGTGTTTGATCTCCCTTGGTTGGTTTCTGATGGGAAAAAACAATGTTACAAAACTTATCTATAACTAGAAAAATAAACCTCGCGTTAAGTACCCTTTTTATCCTGATACTCGCGATCTCGGCATTATCACAGAGCAAGCAAGAGACAGCACTGGTTTTATCTATTTTAGAGCAACAGGCGCATGAACAAGCTGATACTTATTTTGACAGTTTAAATACCATGATGCTCACCGGCAGTATTGGGCAACGTGAAACCTTACGTCACAAAATGCTAGAGAACGATAACATTACCGATATTCGCGTAGTCAGAGCCGATAAGGTTAATCAACTTTATGGTCTAGGACTAGGGAGCGAACAAATCAAAGACGATTTTGACCGCCGTGCACTTGCAGGCGAAGAGATCACCCAAGTCATTAGCACTCTCCAAGGTGAAACCTTATTGATAACAAAGCCCCTTATCGCATCAAAAGATTACCGCGGTACTGATTGTACAGCTTGTCATAATGCGCAAGAAGGTGATGTACTCGGTGCGGTTAGATTAGAATACTCCTTAAATAACTTCTACCAGCAAGTGCAACAAAATATTTTACGGTCAAGCGCTATCTTAGCCGTGGTATTATTTGCGGGATTGTTACTGACGTTGTTTATTATTCGTAACATCATCCTAAAACCAATCAGTGACCTGACTGACAGTATGGAATTAGCCAGTGACACCCAAGATGTGACAACATTAATTGAAGTAAAAAATCATGACGAAATAGGCCGTATGGTCACCGCCTTTAACTACATGATGAGTAATTTTCATTACAGCCTTACTCATGTACTTAATACAGCAGAGAAATTAGAAGACATTTCGACAAAACTAAGTACAGCATCAACACAAACCTACAATTCCGCCAACCAACAAAAACAAGAAGCCGCGACAATCAGCACCAGTATCATCAATATGCAAACACAAGTTGAAGATATTAAAGCGAAAGCAAATATGACCACCCTAGCATCAACACAAGCAGCATTACAAACCGATAAGGGCAATGCATTAGCGAGTGCAACAATTGATGAAATCAGTACACTGACAACACAACTCGACCACGTCGTCGATAAGATGCATCAGCTCGGCGAGCAGACCCACAATGTGACTAAAATATTAGGTGTGATCAACTCCATTTCAGAGCAAACCAATTTATTGGCGCTCAACGCAGCCATCGAAGCCGCTCGAGCAGGTGAAAGAGGCCGAGGATTTGCTGTAGTTGCAGAAGAGGTACGCGCATTGGCCATTAAAACCAATAATTCGACCAAAGAAATACAAACTATTGTTAGCTCATTGATTGAAACATCAAACAGTTCATTTTCAGCGATGGATACAGCCAAAGTAACCGCGGCAGAAGGGGCGATAAAAGTATCGCAGTTAGCGAACATGTTAAATGAAATTGCACGAGAAATGCAGGAGATTAATCAGTTGAATAATTCGGTTGCCGAATCATCGATAACACAGCAAGAGTTAACCACAAATATTCAACACAACATTGAAACTATCGCAGTCCACTCCGATGAAACAACGCTAGTAGCAACACATGCAAGCAGTATCAGCCAAGAACTATTAAACTACTCGACCGAACTACTCACGAAAGTGAAAGAATTTAAGTTAAGCTAAGATGATGTAATTAACTTAAGCCTATCGCATAACGTAGCGCCTGACGCTTTAAGGGTCCGGCGCGCTGTGCAACAGCAAGTCCAACGTTACGCAGTATCTTCGCTGGTGCAGAATTATTACTAAATACAGAATAAAACAGATCCATACTCGTCTGCATTAACAAATTATCAGGCTTTCTGCTACGTTGATATTGTGCGAGTAAAGCTTCACAGTCCCAAGCTTCACCTTCTATCACTGCGCTTCTAATTAACTCACATAACACATTCACATCTTTAAAACCGATATTAACGCCCTGTCCTGCCAATGGATTAATTGTATGTGCCGCATCACCCAGTAACACCACTCGACCTTTATAATATTGCTGGGCATGACGTCGTGTCAGAGGGAATGAACCATGGTTAGTGATCTCAAATCCACCAATCAGATCGGGAAAATGTTGTTGTACTTCCACTTTAAGTTCAGCATTCGACAGTTTACTTAAATAGTTGATGTGCGCGGTTTGATGATACCAAACCAACGATGCTTTATGCCCGGGTAACGGTAATAATGCCATTGGTCCCGTTGGTGAAAACTCCTGCCAAGTAACGTCTTGCTGCGATTGTTCAGTATCAATATTAATTAACATGCAGTTTTGGCGATAATCCCAACTGCTAATACCTATATTACTTTGCTGACGAATAATTGAGTTAGCACCATCGGCGGCAAGCACCAACTTAGCACGTAGTTTAGCGCCAGAGGTTAACGTAATTTCAGCATATTCACTGCTTTGATCAAGTGTGGCAACTTTCTCAGGACACATCAACTGTACATTACTGTGACGTTTCATTGCTTCGAGTAAGCCTAATTGGATCACCCGGTTTTCAATGATGTAACCTAACTTGTCGTAACCAATATCGTTAGCATGGAATTTTATTTCGCAGCCACCTTGATCCCACGTTTCTAAACGACGATAAGGGCAAAGACGCATTTCTCTGATATTGGACCAAGCACCTGTCGCAACAAGCAGTTGCTGAGAGGCCAGACTGATCGCCGATACACGCAGATCCATCGGTTGCTCAAATGAAAAAGCGGGCGGCGCTTGCGCTTCAATTACCGCAATTTTAAGTCCCGAAGGTGCGAGTAGATTAGCGGTACTTGCACCAACCATTCCACCGCCAACAATAATTACATCAAATTCCTGCATCGTGCTTCCTGAACCGTTTAAGGCTAAATTCTTATCTGAATCAGAATTCTACCAAGCTTTACGTCGAAATGATTGCTTTGTACTACGAAAATTACAGTAAATTTATGCATAGAAGCGATGATAACGTCTAGTCAACAGACTATTAAGGCAGTAGAATACGCGATCTTCTGTGTGTTCTCACACAACCCGAATATAGCAACAAATAATAAAGAGCAACGTGGATAATGAGTAAAAAACTGCACATTAAAACCTGGGGCTGCCAGATGAACGAATACGATTCATCAAAAATGGCAGATTTGTTAAATGCCGAGAATGGTTTTGAACTGACTGATAACCCAGAGGAAGCGGATGTTCTTCTATTAAATACCTGTTCTATCAGAGAAAAAGCGCAAGAAAAAGTATTTCACCAACTGGGTCGCTGGAAAAAGCTAAAGAAACGCAATCCGAAATTAGTGATTGGTGTTGGTGGCTGCGTAGCATCACAAGAAGGTGCAGAGATTCAAAAACGTGCACCCATTGTAAACCTGGTATTTGGTCCGCAGACTTTACACCGCTTACCAGAAATGATCACACATGCCCAAGCAGGTAAAAAAGGCCTTGTTGATGTCAGCTTCCCTGAAATCGAAAAGTTTGATCGTTTACCAGAGCCGCGTGCCGAAGGAGTATCAGCATTCGTGTCTATCATGGAAGGCTGTTCAAAATACTGTACATTCTGCGTTGTACCATATACCCGTGGTGAAGAAGTAAGCCGTCCTCTTGATGATATCTTATATGAGATTGCACAACTAGCAGAGCAAGGTGTACGTGAAGTAAACCTACTTGGTCAGAATGCTAATGCTTACCGTGGTGATATGCATGAAGGTGACATGTGCTCATTCGCAGACTTATTACGTTATGTCGCTGCTATTGATGGTATCGATCGTATCCGTTATACCACCAGTCACCCGATTGAGTTCACAAGCGATATTATTGAAGTATATAAAGATACACCTGAAGTTGTGTCCCACTTACACCTTCCAGTGCAGTCAGGTTCAGATCGTATCTTAACCTTGATGAAACGTGCGCACACAGCATTAGAATATAAATCATTGATCCGAAAATTGCGTAAAGCTCGTCCAGGTTTAGTGATGAGTTCAGACTTCATTATCGGTTTTCCAGGTGAAAGCCAACAAGATTTCGCAGATACAATGAAACTAATTGAAGACATTGAATACGATATTAGCTTCAGCTTCATCTACAGTGCGCGTCCTGGAACACCTGCTGCAGATTTACCAGATGACGTCTCGCTAGAAGAGAAAAAACAACGTTTAAGTATTTTACAAACACGTATTAGCCAAATGTCACAAAAAATTGGCCGTAATATGGTAAATACAACGCAGCGTATTCTAGTTGAAGGTCCATCGAAGAAAAATATTATGGAACTGACTGGCCGTACCGAAAACAACCGTGTTGTTAACTTCGAAGGCTCGCCAGATCTAATCGGTACGTTTGTAGATGTAGACATTGTGGATGTATTCCCTAACTCGATCCGCGGTGTATTCATCCGTGGCGAAAATGAGATGGGTCTACGTAGTGCCGTCAAACCAAGCGAAATTTTGGCGCGAGCTACCAATCAACCTAATGAGCTAGGTGTTGCTAAGTTCAACCCATAAGAGATAGACTAAGAGCCATTAATGACCTTTAATGGCTCTGCCTAATGAGATGATTTTGAATAAAAATACGACAACGCTCGATATATTTTTAGAACCCGCAGACGGTGCGCGAGTCGCTCATTTATGTGGCCCATTTGATGACAATCTAAAACAACTTGAACGTCGTTTAGAAGTTGAAATTACTTATCAAAATAATCAATTCCATATTACCGGAAATCCGGTTAATGCGCACAGCTGTATGGATATTCTTCGTAACCTTTATGTTGAGACGCAACCTGTTAAAGGCCAAGTAATCGACATTGAGCCAGAGACAATTCATCTTGCGATACAAGCATCTCGATTACTCGAACCAGAGCCTAAGCCTAAGCAAACCGTAGCTAGTTTTAACACTGTGATTAAAACTAAACGAGGCCTAATTAAGCCGCGTGGTGACAATCAAGCCAATTACATTGCCAATATTTTAACCCACGATATAACCTTTGGTATTGGTCCTGCCGGTACAGGAAAAACCTATTTAGCCGTTGCGGCAGCTGTCGATGCCTTAGAGCGACAAGAAGTCCGTCGTATTTTATTAACACGCCCTGCAGTTGAAGCCGGTGAAAAGTTAGGTTTTCTACCCGGTGACTTAAGCCAGAAAGTTGATCCTTATTTACGTCCACTCTATGATGCGTTATTTGAGATGCTTGGCTTTGAAAAAGTGGAACGTTTAATTGAGCGCAATGTCATAGAAGTTGCACCACTTGCATACATGCGTGGCCGTACATTAAATGATGCGTTTATTATTTTAGATGAAAGTCAGAACACTACTATTGAACAAATGAAAATGTTTTTAACCCGTATTGGTTTTAATTCCAAAGCGGTGATTACTGGTGATATTACACAAGCTGATTTACCGAAACACATCACATCAGGCTTACGCCATGCTATGGATGTACTTGAGCCAGTAAAAGAAATCAGTTTTAATGTTTTTATATCCAATGATGTCGTTCGTCATCCTGTTGTTGCAAAAATTGTCGATGCTTATGAACACTTTGAAAATAGCATTGCCCGTAAGGATAAAGACCAATGAATACTACGCTAGATTTACAAATTGCGACTGAAGATGAAAAGCAATTACCAACCGAGGCACAATTAACAACTTGGCTCAATGCGGTCATTAAACGTTTTCAAGAGAGTGCTGAAGTAACGATTCGCATTGTTGATAACGAAGAAAGCCAACAATTGAATAACGATTACCGTGGCAAAGACAAACCAACCAACGTACTTTCGTTTCCATTCGAAGTACCTGAAGGCATTGAATTAGACCTGCTTGGTGATTTAATTATCTGCAAACAAGTTGTTGAACACGAAGCACAAGAGCAACAAAAACCCCTGACCGCACATTGGGCGCACATGGTTATTCATGGTACTTTACATTTACTCGGCTATGATCATATTATCGATGAAGAAGCAGAAGAGATGGAAGGTCTAGAAACCGAAATCATGCTAGAGCTAGAATTTGAAGACCCCTATATTACTGAAAAGTAATATTAATACCATTAACGTTACATAACTTAGGTACAACAAACTATGAACGGCGACAAACCTCACTCGACAAACGGTTCATCAAAAAAAGGTTTTTTTGACAAATTTTCTCAATTATTCCAAGGTGAGCCGAGAAACAGAGAAGAGCTTGTAGAAGTTATTCAAGATGCAGAAAATCGCGAACTGATCGATCAAGACACAAAGGATATGATTGAAGGTGTGCTCGAAGTTTCAGGACTAAAAGTACGCGACATCATGATCCCACGCTCACAGATAATTACTATCGATAAGAGCCAAAAAGTAGAAGAGTTTTTACCTATCATGATTGACTCTGCGCACTCGCGCTTCCCTGTCGTCAATGAAGATAAAGATCATATCGAAGGGATCTTGTTAGCCAAAGATCTGCTTAAATTTGTGTTTAGTGGCGCGCCAGATAGCTTTGAGCTGTCTTCTATTTTACGCCCAGCAGTTGTTGTACCAGAAAGTAAACGTGTTGATAAACTCCTTAAAGAGTTTCGTTCTGAACGCTATCACATGGCCGTAGTGGTTGATGAATTTGGTGGTGTATCAGGTCTTGTTACCATTGAGGATATTCTTGAAGAGATCGTTGGTGAAATTGAAGACGAATTCGATGAAGATGAATCAGCACAAGAAGACATCCGCCGTATTAATAAAAGCGTATTCTCAGTGCAAGCATTAACACCAGTTGATGACTTTAATGACTACTTCGCATCAGACTTTAGCGATGATGAAGTTGATACAATTGGCGGTATGATTGCCCATGCATTTGGTCATTTACCAGAGCAAGGTGAGATCATCACAGTTGACGACTTCCAATTTAAAGTCATTTCTGCTGACCGCCGTCGTATCATCCAATTACAAGTGAAAGTACCTGAAGCACAACAGAATCGCTTAGCTGAATCAGCTTAACCGTCTCAGTGGCAGGTTACTCCACTTGTCGCTGTAAATTGCTCAAAGGAATAACCTATCAAATCACTGATTCATAAAATAGGTGCGCCACTCGCTGGCGCACTTAGCGTCTTTGCTTTTGCACCGTTTGATTACAGCATTAGCTTATACGTTTCATTATTTTTCCTACTCTTTATCATTGACAATAAATCAGCAAAACACGCCGCCGGATATGGCTTTCTGTGGGGGCTTGGATTCTTTATCGCTGGTCTCCACTGGATTTCAGTGAGTATCTTAGATTTTGGTGGTTTACCTGCACCTGTAGCATGGTTATTAGTTCTGCTATTGTGTGCTTACCTTGCCATTTACCCCGCGCTTTGTGCTTATCTCGTTAATCGATTTAGCGCACATTCAGCCTTAGTACGCTACTTTATTGCCTTTCCTGCAATCTGGCTAATCACAGATTGGTTACGCGGTTGGGTGATGACAGGTTTTCCTTGGTTAGAGCTTGGTTATAGTCAGATGAATACCCCCTTGGTTAACTACGCGCCAATTCTCGGTGTAGAAGGGATTACTGTCGCTGTTTGCTTCATCACCGCCAGTTTGTATTATGTTTGTCGTGAACGTAAATTCATCATGCCTGCCGCCGTTATATCCCTTATCGTATTGTCGGCAATGGCCTTACAAGGCCGACAATGGACAACACCTGAAGCCGTAAAATCAATCGCACTAGTGCAAGGTAATACCGATCAAGATGAAAAATGGCTACCAGAAAAACGTGCTGATATTCTCAATGAATACTTAAAACTAAGTTTGGAGAATACCGATGCAGATATTATTATTTGGCCAGAATCTGCCATCCCAGCATTGGAATTCCAAGTGAAAAGCTATTTAGATTATGTATCAGAATTAATGCGCGAAACGAATACCACTCTTATCACTGGTATCATTAACTACCAACGTGTTGATAATATTGATGAGTATTACAATGCTGTGATAGTACTCGGTCAACCTGAACAGCATGACGGTCACTCCCCTGTTAATGACCGTTATTACAAAAACAAATTATTACCCATTGGTGAATTCGTACCGTTTGAAGATCTGTTAAGACCGATTGCGCCCTTATTTAATTTACCGATGTCATCATTTCAACGTGGTGGTGAAGAACAGTTAAATCTATCAGCAAGTAACGTACATATTGCCACTGCAATTTGCTATGAAATAGCCTTTAACCAGACCCTAGTACACACTGTAACGCCTGATACAGGCTTTATTTTAACGGTGAGTAACGATGCCTGGTTTGGTACCTCGATAGGTCCAGCTCAGCATTTAGAAATCGCGAGAATGCGTGCATTTGAATTCCAGCGTCCGGTAATCCGCAGTACTAATACAGGTATCACGGCTATTTACGATGCACAAGGTCAAGAAGTGGGCCGTATAGCTCAATTCGAAAAAGCTGTATTACGTGCACAAGTAACGCCTTATCAAGGGACGACCCCTTTTAACCGTTATGGTAATACACCCTTATTGATACTGGCCTTTATGTTATTCGCAGGTGTAATAAGTCATCATTTATTGACGAAGAAAAGCAAAACGAAAAATCAGCTCAACGTCTCCTTATAAATAAATCGCGTAAAAAACTAAGTAAAAAATGGCACTCTAGAGTGCCATTTTTTCATTCAATATCTCCGTATGAGTCGTCGATCACGATAACACCAGTATTTATATAAACAACGCAACTTTAGTTTTCGCAATATAAAAAATAGTCACAAAAAATATCATCGTAACTGCAATACAGACCTGACGTACTTTTAAGTTCATCTGAGGCTTAAACGCTAACATCGCAAATCCAACGTAAACGAATAACAGCACAAACTTTTCAGTTACCCAAGCATCAACAAATGGGTATTGATTGATAGTCACACATAACGCGAAACCAGATAAAATAAGCACCAAGTTAAGTACTTTATGGATCTTAAATAAAATTACATTATTAATATATTCAGAACCTTTGATCGCCCAAAATGTCCGTAATGCAAAACTTAGCAGACTAATCAACAGTAAAGCCAAATGCACTTTCAGTAATAATGGATACATAATAATTCCGTTAATAGAATAGAAATAAGAATAGCTATGATAACTATCAATAAAAAATCTGTTTTGACACAGATCATCAAGTAACAGTAGCGTAACAATTTAGACCGTATACTCTTGTCCTACAAATCGGTAAACTAGCGCAACTATATATACGACTATCTAGCCAAGAGAGATAAGCAATGCAAGTTAAAGTCATTCCAGTAACACCTTTTGAACAAAACTGCAGTCTGTTAATCTGCCCTGAAACCAATAAAGCCGCTATTGTTGATCCCGGTGGTGACATTGAAAAGATTATTGGCCAAGTAAAGCAACATGGTGTAGAAGTAGAGAAGATCTTTCTAACACATGCTCATATTGATCACGTTGGCGGCACTGAAGCACTTGCTGCAGCATTGAAGGTATCTATTGAAGGTCCACATATTGCGGATAAATTTTGGTTAGACAAACTACCAATGCAAGGTCAGATGTTTGGCTTTCCAGAAGTTCCACCATTTGAACCACAACGTTGGTTAGAGCACGGTGATATTATTGCATTTGGTAATCAAGAACTAACTGCTCTGCATACCCCAGGTCATACACCCGGGCACGTGGTATTTAATCATGTAACAACAAAACAAGTAATTGTTGGTGATGTATTATTCAATGGCTCTGTCGGTCGTACTGATTTCCCACAAGGTTGCTTTAATACCTTGATGACCGCGATCAAAGGCCAGTTATGGACATTGCCAGAAGAAACCGTATTCTTCCCAGGTCATGGACCAACATCGACAATCGGTCATGAAAAAAGAACTAATCCGCACGTAAGATAACGTGTATTAAGGAATGGTTTTAGCCCAAGTATTATAGAAAAATACTTGGGCTTTTTTGTACTCTGAATTTCAGGCACAAAAAAAGCCTCTATTTCTAACAAAAAGTTTTCGATTCAGGCTTTCGTTGTTTGTTGGCAAAGAGAAAGCGGACGGCTTTCTACAAACCACAACCCGCGATCCCCGGCGCGACAGGTCGCCTTTTTAGGTAAACAGTCTAACCAACTGAACTACCACTCCGAACAATCTGTATTTTTTGTATCCTGAATTTCAGGCACAAAAAAAGCCTCTATTTCTAATAAAAAGTTTTCGATTCAGGCTTTCGTTGTTGTTGGCAAAGAGAAAGCGGACGGCTTTCTACAAACCACAACCCGCGATCCCCGGCGTGACAGGCCGCTTATGTTTTTATAAAGAGTCTAACCAACTGAACTACCACTCCGAACAATCTGTATTTTTTGTACCCTGAATTTCAGGCACAAAAAAAGCCTCTATTTCTAATAAAAAGTTTTCAATTCAGGCTTTCGTTGTTGTTGGCAAAGAGAAAGCGGACGGCTTTCTACAAACCACAACCCGCGATCCCCGGCGTGACAGGCCGCTTATGTTTTTATAAAGAGTCTAACCAACTGAACTACCACTCCGAACAATCTGTATTTTTTGTACCCTGAATTTCAGGCACAAAAAAAGCCTGAATCTTTCGATTCAGGCTTTCGTTGTTGTTGGCGGAGTGGACGGGACTCGAACCCGCGACCCCCGGCGTGACAGGCCGGTATTCTAACCAACTGAACTACCACTCCGCACAATCTGTGCTAATGTTTCCATCAGTCTATTCTTTATACAAGGTATAAACCTTGATTGTAGTCTTTCGACTCAATTTGGCGCTTGGCGATGCCCTACTCTCACATGGGGAAGCCCCACACTACCATCGGCGTTATTACGTTTCACTACTGAGTTCGGAATGGGATCAGGTGGTACCGCAACACTATGGTCACCAAGCAAATTTGGTTTGCTTTCAAGTTGTATCTTTTAAATCTGAAAAGCTATAAATAAAGAAGTCTTTAAAACCTATCTTTCGATAAATAGTAGTGTTCAATCAATTCTTAAGTCGATATTTCAATTAATCATACTTTAATTTGTATGGTTAAGCCTCACGGGTAATTAGTACAAGTTAGCTCAATGCCTCACAGCACTTACACACCTTGCCTATCAACGTTGTAGTCTCCAACGGCCCTTCAGGGAGCTTAAAGCTCCAGTGAGAACTCATCTCGAGGCCTGCTTCCCGCTTAGATGCTTTCAGCGGTTATCAGTTCCGAACTTAGCTACCGGGCAATGCTATTGGCATAACAACCCGAACACCAGTGGTTCGTCCACTCCGGTCCTCTCGTACTAGGAGCAGCTCCTCTCAATTCTCAAACGCCCACGGCAGATAGGGACCGAACTGTCTCACGACGTTCTAAACCCAGCTCGCGTACCACTTTAAATGGCGAACAGCCATACCCTTGGGACCAACTTCAGCCCCAGGATGTGATGAGCCGACATCGAGGTGCCAAACACCGCCGTCGATATGAACTCTTGGGCGGTATCAGCCTGTTATCCCCGGAGTACCTTTTATCCGTTGAGCGATGGCCCTTCCATTCAGAACCACCGGATCACTAAGACCTACTTTCGTACCTGCTCGACGTGTCTGTCTCGCAGTTAAGCTGGCTTATGCCTTTGCACTAACCACATGATGTCCAACCATGTTTAGCCAACCTTCGTGCTCCTCCGTTACTCTTTGGGAGGAGACCGCCCCAGTCAAACTACCCACCAGACACTGTCCGCAACCCCGATAAGGGGCCTACGTTAGAACATCAAACGTACAAGGGTGGTATTTCAAGGTTGACTCCACATCATCTAGCGACAATGCTTCAACGTCTCCCACCTATCCTACACATGTAGGTTCAATGTTCAGTGCCAAGCTATAGTAAAGGTTCACGGGGTCTTTCCGTCTAGCCGCGGGTACACTGCATCTTAACAGCGATTTCAATTTCACTGAGTCTCGGGTGGAGACAGCGTGGCCATCATTACGCCATTCGTGCAGGTCGGAACTTACCCGACAAGGAATTTCGCTACCTTAGGACCGTTATAGTTACGGCCGCCGTTTACCGGGGCTTCGATCATGAGCTTCGACCTAAGTCTAACCCAATCAATTAACCTTCCGGCACCGGGCAGGCGTCACACCGTATACGTCATCTTTCGATTTTGCACAGTGCTGTGTTTTTAATAAACAGTTGCAGCCACCATTTCTCTGCGACCAACAATAGCTTACGGAGCAAGTCCTTCACCATCATTGGCGTACCTTCTCCCGAAGTTACGGTACCATTTTGCCTAGTTCCTTCACCCGAGTTCTCTCAAGCGCCTTAGTATTCTCTACCTAACCACCTGTGTCGGTTTGGGGTACGATTCTCTTATATCTGAAGCTTAGAGGTTTTTCCTGGAAGCCGGGTATCAACTACTTCATCTCCGTAGAGACTCGTCATCAGTTCTCAGCCTTAATGTACGCCCGGATTTACCTAAGCATACAGCCTACAACCTTAAACATGGACAACCATCGCCATGCTAGCCTAACCTTCTCCGTCACCCCATCGCAATATAAGTGAGTACAGGAATATTAACCTGTTTCCCATCGACTACGCCTTTCGGCCTCGCCTTAGGGGTCGACTCACCCTGCCCCGATTAACGTTGGACAGGAACCCTTGGTCTTTCGGCGTGGAGGTTTTTCACCCCCATTATCGTTACTCATGTCAACATTCGCACTTCTGATACCTCCAGCAAGCTTCTCAACTCACCTTCGACGGCTTACAGAACGCTCCTCTACCATGCAAAGAACAAGTCTTTGCATCCGTAGCTTCGGTGGTATGTTTAGCCCCGTTAAATCTTCCGCGCAGACCGACTCGACCAGTGAGCTATTACGCTTTCTTTAAAAGATGGCTGCTTCTAAGCCAACTTCCTGGCTGTCTGAGCCTTTCCACATCGTTTCCCACTTAACATACACTTTGGGACCTTAGCTGACGGTCTGGGTTGTTTCCCTTTCCACGACGGACGTTAGCACCCGCCGTGTGTCTCCCGCGATTGAACTTATTGGTATTCGGAGTTTGCAAAGGGTTGGTAAGTCGGGATGACCCCCTAGCCTTAACAGTGCTCTACCCCCAATAGTTAGACGCGAGGCGCTACCTAAATAGCTTTCGAGGAGAACCAGCTATCTCCCGGTTTGATTGGCCTTTCACCCCCAGCCACAAGTCATCCGCTAATTTTTCAACATTAGTCGGTTCGGTCCTCCAGTTGATGTTACTCAACCTTCAACCTGCCCATGGCTAGATCACCGGGTTTCGGGTCTAATCCCAGCAACTATTCGCGCAGTTAACACTCGGTTTCCCTACGGCTCCGCTATTCGCTTAACCTTGCTACTGAAATTAAGTCGTTGACCCATTATACAAAAGGTACGCAGTCACAGAACAAGTCTGCTCCCACTGCTTGTACGTATACGGTTTCAGGTTCTATTTCACTCCCCTCACAGGGGTTCTTTTCGCCTTTCCCTCACGGTACTGGTTCACTATCGGTCAGTCAGTAGTATTTAGCCTTGGAAGATGGTCCTCCCATATTCAAACAGCATATCACGTGTGCCGTCCTACTCGATTTCACAGTAAGGTCGTTTTCATGTACGGGACTATCACCCTGTATCGTGAAACTTTCCAGAATCTTCCACTAACTTCCAAACTGCTTAAGGGCTAGACCCCGTTCGCTCGCCGCTACTAAGGGTATCTCTATTGATTTCTTTTCCTCGGGGTACTTAGATGTTTCAGTTCTCCCGGTTCGCTTCGTAACGCTATGTATTCACGTTACGATACTCTACAAAGTAGAGTGGGTTCCCCCATTCGGAAATCTGTGGATTAACGCTTTTTATCAACTCCCCACAGCTTAACGCAGATTAACACGTCCTTCATCGCCTCTGACTGCCTAGGCATCCACCGTATACGCTTAGTCACTTAACCATACAATCTAAAGTCGACCGTACAATTGAAATAACTAGGTATTATCTAGTTTTTTTCGCCTCAAGAATACTCAAGAACACTATATTGTTATTGCCGAAGCAATAACGTGTTTTAAGAACTTCTTTATTTATTCAGCTTTCCAAATTTTTAAAGAGCAATTTGCTAAAAAGCAAAGATAAACAAGCGATTGCTTATCTTTGCTTACTAGCGTCTTACTATTAGTAAGACATACTATTCAACTTTCTATTCAAGCAATTTGTGTGGGCACTTACAAAAATTAACAACTTTACGTAAGGAGGTGATCCAGCCCCAGGTTCCCCTAGGGCTACCTTGTTACGACTTCACCCCAGTCATGAACCACACCGTGGTCATCGCCCTCCCGAAGGTTAAGCTAATGACTTCTGGTGCAGCCCACTCCCATGGTGTGACGGGCGGTGTGTACAAGGCCCGGGAACGTATTCACCGTGACATTCTGATTCACGATTACTAGCGATTCCGACTTCATGGGGTCGAGTTGCAGACCCCAATCCGGACTACGACGCACTTTATGGGATTCGCTTACCATTGCTGGTTTGCAGCCCTTTGTATGCGCCATTGTAGCACGTGTGTAGCCCTACTCGTAAGGGCCATGATGACTTGACGTCGTCCCCACCTTCCTCCGGTTTATCACCGGCAGTCTCCTTAGAGTTCCCACCATTACGTGCTGGCAAATAAGGATAAGGGTTGCGCTCGTTGCGGGACTTAACCCAACATTTCACAACACGAGCTGACGACAGCCATGCAGCACCTGTCTCATAGTTCCCGAAGGCACCAATTCATCTCTGAAAAGTTCTATGGATGTCAAGAGTAGGTAAGGTTCTTCGCGTTGCATCGAATTAAACCACATGCTCCACCGCTTGTGCGGGCCCCCGTCAATTCATTTGAGTTTTAACCTTGCGGCCGTACTCCCCAGGCGGTCTACTTAATGCGTTAGCTTAAGAGCCCAGTTCTCAAGGAACCAAACTCCGAGTAGACATCGTTTACGGCGTGGACTACCGGGGTATCTAATCCCGTTTGCTACCCACGCTTTCGCATCTGAGCGTCAGTTACTTGCCAGGTGGCCGCCTTCGCCACTGGTATTCCTTCAGATCTCTACGCATTTCACCGCTACACCTGAAATTCTACCACCCTCTCAAGAACTCTAGTTTGCCAGTTCGAAATGCAGTTCCCAGGTTGAGCCCGGGGCTTTCACATCTCGCTTAACAAACCGCCTGCATGCGCTTTACGCCCAGTAATTCCGATTAACGCTTGCACCCTCCGTATTACCGCGGCTGCTGGCACGGAGTTAGCCGGTGCTTCTTCTGCGAGTAACGTCACAGTAGCAGAGTATTAATCTACTACCTTTCCTCCTCGCTGAAAGTACTTTACAACCCTAAGGCCTTCTTCATACACGCGGTATGGCTGCATCAGGGTTTCCCCCATTGTGCAATATTCCCCACTGCTGCCTCCCGTAGGAGTCTGGACCGTGTCTCAGTTCCAGTGTGGCTGATCATCCTCTCAGACCAGCTAGGGATCGTCGCCTTGGTGAGCTCTTACCTCACCAACAAGCTAATCCCACTTGGGCTCATCTAGTCGCGAGAGCTTTCAAGAAGAGGCCCCCTTTCACCCGTAGGTCGTATGCGGTATTAGCAGTCGTTTCCAACTGTTGTCCCCCTCGACTAGGCAGATTCCCAAGCATTACTCACCCGTCCGCCGCTCGACGCCAGAATAGCAAGCTATTCTTCGTTTCCGCTCGACTTGCATGTGTTAAGCCTACCGCCAGCGTTCAATCTGAGCCATGATCAAACTCTTCAATTAAAAGTTTTTTGACTAATCGCCTAAGCGATTAAGTCGGCTCAATGAATTCTGTACTTCAACAACAAACCGAAGTTTGTTGTTTATAAAACCAAATCTTTCGATTTAATTTAATGTTCACAATTACATTGATATAATTTTTGGTCATTATATCTCTGCAAGTGCTCACACAGATTGCTTGAATAAATTGTTAAAGAGCATACTGAGCGGCTGTTGCCGTGTCAGTGGGATGGATTATAGACAACAGGGCTCCATTGGCAAGTGATTTACTAAACTTTATGATATTTTCACTTGATTAGACTAAAAAACACTCAAAACGTAACATTTAAAGACTTTTTAGTCGTGAACAATGACAAAAATAGTCTTATTATAGAAAATAGTCGCTGCTAACAGCGAGCTCAGCATCATATAATGGTAGAAATAGTCACTAATCTATGTAATTACTCTAAACATAGATAAACAAAACAATATTCATATAACTGTCATCTTTCGCTTTTAGACTGCAATGCATCAACATAGATAGCTTATCAGGATGATGACCTTGCGTATCACGACTCTTTCTCGAATCAGTTCCCTTACTTTAATCTGTCTTTCACTCTTAATGACCTATACCCTTTACGGTAGCCACCAGCAGCTTAATCGTCTTGAATACCAAAATTCGATGTTTGCGCAAATGAAAGAACAAGTCACTATTAAACTAAACCACTCAATCTCAGATTACTTACAGCAAGGTAATACTGCCGATTTACAACAGTCCGAACAAATTATCAGTCAGTTAATCACTTCACTTAAGCAACTGGCCAGTGCCATTAATACCTCTACATTAAACAAAGAACTCCATCAATTTGCAGGCCTTGTTGAAGGTCCTTTACGTTCGTCGGGTAAATTTGCCTCTGATCATTTTCAGCTACTGAATTTTAACGAAAAAGAACTCGCGGACAATTTATCGCTATTAAAGCGCCAATTATTAGAAAATAAGATACCGTTACGTCAACAAGACCTCATCCTCATCAGTGATATTCAGGCTAGCCTCGCGCATTTAACCAACCAACGCCAGCGCTACTTTAATCAGTTACAAACATCACAATGGCAAGAGTTGTTGATCCTAGTAAAAGAAACCGCTCTACTGATTAGTGAACTGTCCCAACTGCGCCATTATGACTCCAGCACTGAACTAACGATTGAAGATGATAACTTCTTAAATGACGAGGAAGATGAAGAAACTATATCAATTGTTGATGTTACCAATGAACTAAATAGCCTTATTAGCCGTTATCCAAAAGAACTATTGAATACTAAAACCGTCCTTTCTGAACAAACAGATAACCAACAACTCGTTTTAACGGCAATCAGTAATATTCAAGCCGCTATCTTAGCGTTAGAGAAACCAGTTAATGACTATGCCAGCACACAAAGACAAAACACCTATTTATACCTTGCGGTGATCGCACTCAGTTTGATCTTATTTGGTATTAGTCTGTTTTACTCTCAGAAATATTGGGTGGTAAAACCGTTAATTAAACTAGATAAAGCCCTCGCCTCTCTAGTTCAAAGCAATACCCGTGAACGCCTGGCCTTTGCCGATAATAAAAGTGAAATAGGTTTAATCGCCTTACACTTTAATCAGCTACTTGATAACGTTAAACAAGAGCAAGTCGCTAAACTCAACCAAGTAGAGCAAGTTACTCATGCGTTAAATTCGCTACAAGATGATTTCCAATCCATTAGCCAATACTCACAAGCAAGCAGTGGTACCATTGGTGATATAAGCAGTGGCGTCTCAGCAGTTAATGAATTAGCACAGCAAATCGATACCGAAACCCAGTCGGTGCATGACTTAACCCAGCAAACGAATCAAAAAATGCATAAAGCAGCGAGTCAGATTATCGATTTCAGCTTGGCTACTCAGCAGACACAGCAAGCCGGAACTGACAGCTTAAAAGCCATTAAAGCCTTAAATACCAACATGGAAAATGTCGAAACTATTGTCGCTTCGATTCATCATATCGCCGATCAAACCAATTTATTGGCACTCAACGCGGCAATTGAAGCTGCACGGGCAGGAGAGAAAGGACATGGTTTTGCAGTCGTCGCCGACGAGGTACGTAATTTGTCAAAAAAAACCCAACAAGCACTGGAACAAATCAGCAGTTTTCTCACTCAATTAAATAGTTCGAGCACATCACTCGAACATGAAATTGTTCATATCGCACAGCGCTGCCAACAACAGCTAGATAATGCGCAGGACATGCACAAACAAATTAATAGCGTCATTCAGCAATCTGAACAGTCACAACAAAATGCGGCAAATAGTCGTCATAATACCCATCAGCAAGTCCGCTATATTAGTGTCGTAAATGATCAAATGCAGGCGCTGAAAAATCACAGTGAAGACACGCATAATAAAACCCTGTCAGCACAACAACAGGTATCGACACAAGTTCAGCAGATATTAAGTATCTTTACCTAAACTAGACCTAGACACTAAAAACTTGAACCAGGGGTATCGAGAAACGCCAGTTCTTCGGTTGTCGATTCTCGGCCTAAAATATTATTACGATGAGGATAGCGACCAAACTGTTCAATAATCGCTTGGTGTTGTAATTCAAATTCAAGGTTAGTTTGAATATCATTACCTTGATATAAAAATACCGCTTGTTGATGAATCACTGATGATTCGCTATGCATAAAAGGCAAATAAAGAAAGCTGCATTGCAGCTGCGAGAGTTCTTTATCTGCACCATTCGCGATAGCTTCTTGGGCAAGCGCTAACGCCATATTGTCATAGATAAATGCACGCGACGTATCACGGTACATATTGCGCGAAAATTGATCCAAAATGATGATTTCTGCTAACCGTCCTTCAGCACTTCGGCGCCAATGAAATAATTCACCTGCAATCGCACGCTTATGAAACTCACTAAATCGAGTTACAATTGTCCGATCGAACTCAATGTCCTTAACCCACCACTTGGCTGGATTAACCTCTTCAAACCAAAACTTAATCACTTCTTTATACATAGTTAAACCCATCTCCAATGATCCCACCAATTGAGTATAGGTTAACGCGAATCACTGAGCCCAATTGATAACGACACCTAGATCTCAGTTCTCACATTTACGTACAGTTTTATTCTGTATTTCTAGCGCATGATACAATTTAGGCCTAAAGGCTCTGTATCATACACAGAACAAGTAGAACGAATAATCACAATATTCAGAACATAATCATAAGTGATAATAGCGACATATTTACAGATGGTCGTTTATAAGCCTCATTCGTTATACCAAACTGATTTATCACTACGATCTACGTGTAACTTCAGCATACTAATTAGCCTATAGACAATAAACATCCGATTTATATCTCATAACTTAATATTTTAAGGATTAACTTGATGTAGGTTAATCTTTTAGGATTAAGTTAATATAGGGTCTCACTCTCGTTTCTATAACACCAATACTTTTTGGAACCCCTTATGCTGTACACATTGTTAATATCACTTGCCATACTTGCATTATTGAGTATCGTATTTGAAGAAATCACTCATATCAATAAAGCAAAAACAACCTTGTTCTTAGGCTGTATCTCTTGGATTATACTTTTCATGGCCGCGGTAGATCCAAACCATGAAAAAATAATTGAAGCGCGATTAAATGAAAACCTATTAGAGATAGCCACACTTTGGTTATTTCTAATGTCGACAATGACTTTTGTGGCTTATTTAAATGCGAAAGGCATGATTCAAATAATTGTTCAAAAATTATTTCCACAACGTGTATCAGTGCGAATGTTAATGCTGCAAGTTGCGTTATTTTCATTATTTTTATCTGCCATATGCGATAACGTGACGGCAACACTTGTCTCTTTAGGCTTACTGACCACCTTCAAATTAAACAGCCAAATGAAACAGCGTATGGCGGTATTAATCATCTTTGCGGTGAATTCAGGGGGCGTATCTCTCATCACTGGTGATGTAACAACTTTGATGATATTTCTTGGTGGCCATGTATCAATGTCTGAACTATTGATGCTTTTTATTCCAGCAGCAATAAGTGTCATGTTACTTACAGTATTATTGTCCCTAAACGTGAAAGGTGAGGTATCTACAACTCCAATACAGCGTGATATTCAGAGAATCGATATTATAATTGCACTCATCTTCTTTTCAACAATTGTAATGACGATGCTACTTAATATTTTATTTGGCGTTCCCCCTGTACTTACTTTCTTGACGGGCCTTTCCATTATGTTTCTTGTTGGACATATGGCTCGCAGTAATAAAGAAGAACTTAGAATGCTCGAGTATATTCGTCAAGTCGAATTTGACACGTTACTCTTTTTCCTTGGAATCTTATTATTAGTTGGAATGCTAAAAGAAATTGGCACGCTAGATCTACTAACGCAAGCCTATGCCCAGTTTAACCCTAGTCTTTCTAATTTTGTAACAGGTATAGGTTCTGCACTATTAGATAACGTACCTTTAACCGCTGCATTATTAAAAGCAAACCCTTCATTAACAACACCAGATTGGCTTGGATTAACTTACTCCGTTGGTGTGGGCGGATCACTACTCGTGATAGGCTCTGCTTCTGGTATTATTGCGATGAGTAAAGTGAAAGAACTCACTTTTGTTAGTTACTTAAAATATGTACCAGCACTCTTTTTGTCTTATACCTGTGGGTATGCATTAACACTACTTTTTGCTCATTACCTTTATAGTTAAGTTAAGCTATGTATATAAAAAGGCGTCAATGACGCCTTTTTATTATACTTACATGGTGTAGAAATAATATATTTGTGATTTCATCCGAATAATAATACCGCGAATAACATCTAAGAAACCAAGAAAACCAATGGGTTTCACACCACTGATCCAGGCTAAACCAACAGCGCCAACGGGAATGTCATAATCCTCGGTCTCAATCAGTTTTAGACGCACAAAATGATGTTTATTCATTACATTCTGTCCAGTGGTAACTCGAACCGAGGTTTCTCTTGCCAGCAATGAACCTTGCGCTTCGCCTGTCGCTTCTATAATTCCTTCCACTTCAGCAGCAAAAATATGACCAGGGTAAACCGCGGACGCAAACTCTGCACCTTGGCCAACTTTGATATTGCGAATGGCTTGGTGGTTAACACGCATTAGTACGTATTTTTCATTGGTATACATTTGAATACGTGGCATCGCACCTATGTATTGACCTTCACGAATAATAAAATTTGTTAAATAACCATCGGCTGGCGCATACACACGAGTATTTTCTAAATTCCACTGCGCTTGTGCGTACACTGCGGTTTGATTGGCTAAATCAGCTTTACGACTATTCACAGCATGTTTGGATTTGATAGTATTAAGCTGGGCTTGTTGTGCACTTAGTACTAATTTTTCAGCTTGAGATTGCAACACTGTCAATTTAGCTTCCGCAACTTGTACCGCAGTTTTCTGCTCATCTAACTTACTTTCAGTGATGGTAAATGCAGCCACTTTGTTTTGATCAATATAGCGCTGCAATGTCGTCTTCTTCCAATTCATATCGACGTCTATTTCAGCTTGTTGATCGAGGTTGATCTTTATCTCTTTATTCGAGATCGCGTATTTAGATTCATTAATACGCACATCATCTAATGACGATGTTAACGCAACTTCAGCACTCTTCACTTGCGCAGCAGACTTATTCAGTGCGATCTGATAAACCTGATCTTCAAGTTCATAAATAAGCTGACCTTTGGTGACTGTTTGATTCGGTTTAACATAGATCGTTTTAATGTTGCCGGTCACCTGCGTTGAACCAGGGCGTAACTGAATATGTGGCGACTGCACTAATGAACCACCCGACAAATCCATTGGTGTATAAGTAATTAAACCAACCCAGACGAATAACAACCACGCGGATCCACCTATATAGGCAAAGCTCTTAGAATATTTATTCCATGGCATACCAATTAACCGTAATAGATAAATAAGGAATGCCCAGACAGCTAACCCTTCTAGCATGCGTTATTCCCCTCTGACTTCCAAATATCTCGTACTTTTGCAATGGCTTGTTCTGCATCAACAAACGCAATAATCACCGCAAGTACCCACACCCAATGCCAAATAAACCCGACCCAAGTTAATGTCGTGATCAAGGTTAATTGTTGATGGCTATTTTTATGCGCCTGATGAATAGGCACCTCATGAAACTTCCAAAAACCAATTCCTGCAGCAGCCACAGTTCCGATAAGCACAACAGCAGCAACAATATGTAATCCCGTATCAAAGCCAGTGCCTACAAAAGGCATAGATATTAAACTCACAGGTTAATTCCTTAATTAGCTAGCTTAGTACCTACAAATTAGGCCTAAAGTAAATAACAATAATGAGATCGATTATATTCGGGAAAGGAAGTGAAAAGGTACTCGTAGAATTGCTAGGTTTACGCATATCAACTATTTTTTTATAGCCAAATAGTACGCAGAAAGCCCATAATATATTACTGTAATGACACAAATGACATATACCTTAAACGTAATAAGGACGCTGCATATGCGGGAGCTGCCCAACATAAATGAGACTGACTTAAGTATCGAACAATTTACCTTTGAGGTTTCCAATTGGTTATTGGAAAACGATACCGTCGACTTACTGACTGCGATTGAGTCTTCGCTAACTGCTTTTTTGCCTTACATCCAAGTTCAACGCATGTCGTTGGTTCGTTTAACGCCAGATAATCGCTTTGAAGGCGCACTTGCTGTTGCGGCTCCTGGTTACAACCCCGTTTCTTTACCGGCACAGGGACTCTACTCACCTTATCTAGAGCAGTTAAGTAAAGGCGAACTCATTATTGCAGAAGGTAATCTGCTCGATATTATCAATCATGATGAATTGCTGCTCAAAAATATGGAAGGTATTATTTCTCATATTGTCGTGCCCTTTCGTGTGCGTGGCCGTATTTGGGGTGGTATTACTGCTAGCCGCTATATCGAACCGGTGCATTGGCATGAAGACACCATCACAGGGTTCCGGAGTTTTGGCCAGATCCTCGCATGCACTTACGAGCGTTACGCCTATTGGGAAAAACTTCAGCATAAAAATGAGAAGCTCGAGCTATTATCTCACCATTTAATGGATAGCCAAGAAACCGAACGTCGGCTGTTATCTCGTGAATTGCATGATAATTTCTCGCAACGCATGGCGCTATTAACCATTAAAGCATCATCGCTTTCGCAAACCTTGACTATCGACAGTGACAAACAATCCGCAAATGCACTACACCACGAGATCCAACATTTGGCTAAAGATATGCAAGCCTTATCACGATCGTTACACCCTGCGATCTTAGAGGATCTCGGTTTAATCACCGCATTAAAAGCAGAATGTCGACGCATATCAACAATCAAAGATATTGATATACAAACTTTATTCGACCCTATTCCGACCCTTAATAAAGAGCTATCTCTCAATCTTTACCGCATATTACAAGAAACATTAAACAACGTTACTAAGCATGCGCAAGCATCTGCTGTATTTGTATTGATGCAACACAATAAAGGTAATCTTCACTTTCAAATTATCGACGACGGGATTGGTTGCAACCTGGATTTAAACCAAACAAGAGGCAGTATCGGATTAATCAGCATTCAAGAACGCGCGCAATTATTTAACGGTACAGCTGCGTTCACCTCTCCAGAAGATGGCGGTTTTATCGTTGATATCATGATCCCGACCTTAAAGGAATATTATGAGTAATATAGTTTTAGCCGATGATCATCTGATTGTAGCGCAAGGCATCGCCAGTATTTTACAACCTGAGCATCAAATTTTAGCAATTGCCAAAGATGGCTTAGAATTGATCGAACAGGTCAAACAGCATCAGCCGGATTTAGTGATCACCGATATTAGCATGCCAGACATGACCGGGATCGCGGCTATTGCGGCGTTAAAGCGGATTAATAAAACCGTGAAAATTATTTGTCTCACGATGCATGACGAACAAGAATATGCCGAAAGTGCGATGGCTGCTGGCGCAAAAGGTTATGTACTCAAGCATGAGGCGAGCGAAAGCTTAATCGAAGCGGTTAACCAAGTATTGGCGGGAAATGAATATATCTCGACCTCTATTTCAGTAAATACCGATAAACCACAATTATCATCTCGTCAAATCAGCGTATTACGTCTATTAGCACAGGGGAAATCTGCACGCCAAGTCGCAGATGAACTGTTTATTTCACCGCGCACTGTCGAATTTCATAAATATTCGATTATGAAATTGATCAATGCAAAAACTAGTGCCGAGTTAATCCAATATGCACTTAATCATGGGTTAATGGATTAATAGGTTAAATCGTATTATCTCACTTATAGTTGTGATGAATAACTGTAATAAACTTACGCAACCAATGTAATTAAATTACGTAAGTTTATGACCAAACCGAGGTGCACATAAAACAACAGTTAAAACAGCAACTTAAAAACAGCCAGGCAATGTACACAGCCGTAACATTATCGTTACCTACCTCGATTCCAGCTATAAACAAAGGTGTGTTTGATTCTAACAGCCCCCCAATTCTGTTATATATCTTTGAAGAGGCAATAAAAACAACGTCTTTATTGCCGCTTTATGCTGGCTATGAGTGTTGCTGTTCCAGCGTTAATTTATCAAAGAATAATCGTGTTTCGGCAATCACCACATGACGTAAACCAATCAAACCAATTAAGTTCGGGATCGCCATTAAGCCATTCACAATATCGGCCAAGATCCAAATCAGATCCAACTGTAAGAATGCGCCACTAGCGACTAACAAAATATAAAAATACTTGTAAGGTTTAATGCCTTTCTGACCAAACAGATATTGCACACAACGTTCGCCATAGTAGTTCCAACCGAGAATAGTGGTAAAGGCGAAAAATACGAGCCCTAAGGTAATAACGTATTGACCAATTAACGGTGATAAACCTTGTTCAAATGCGAGCGTTGTCATCGCAGCGCCGGATGTTTCACCACTCCATACCCCAGTTAACACCAATGTGAGACCTGTCATGGTACAAATAATGATGGTATCGAAGAAGGTACCTGTCATTGAAATCAGCCCCTGCTTCACACAGGAATCTGTTTTTGCTGCCGCAGCTGCAATCGGTGCACTGCCTAAACCGGACTCATTAGAAAACACACCACGCGCCACACCACTTTGAATAGCCAACATCACAGTCGCGCCTAAGAAACCACCGGTTGCCGCTGTTGGCGTAAAGGCACTGCTGATCACTAAGCCAATTGCATCAGGCACCGCTTCGATATTAAATAATAGAACCAACAACGATGCGAATACATAACATACCGCCATAAATGGCACAGTACGTTGAGCAATAGCTGAAATAGAGCGAATACCGCCTAAAGTCACCATCGCGACTAATACCGTCAGTATCCCCGCCGATAACCACACCGGAATATTAAACGAGATTTGAACAGCATCAGTAATAGCATTCACTTGTGGGAAAGTACCAATACCAAAACACGCCACACCAATACCAAACAAGGCAAAGGCTTTCGCTAGCCAACGACTACCCAAACCATGTTCAAGATAATACATAGGACCGCCCGCCATTTGCCCATTGTCATCTACAACACGGTATTTCACCGCCAATAAACATTCCGCATATTTGGTTGCCATACCAAAAAAAGCCGCCATCCACATCCAAAATAATGCTCCGGGGCCACCCATTTTAATCGCAGTGGCTACACCGACAATATTACCGGTACCGATAGTGGCAGAAAGTGCGGTACATAATGCTGCAAAGCTACTGATATCACCCTGCTTTTTGTTATGCAGATCGCTGTCGTCTTTATCACCTGAAAACAGGTACTTTAGCGCTAAGGGTAATTTGGTGATTTGTAAAAAACCTAAACGCAAAGTGAGATACATTCCGGTGCCGACCAAAAGTAATAATAATGGCGGACCCCAAATAAAATGATCAATGCTTTGCAGAGTATTTTGTAGGGTTTCTAATAAAGAAGCTGGTATTGGTTGTAGTAAAGAAAATTGTAGTACTGCTAATTGTAAATAGTGCATTAAAAATCATTCCTCGAGAATGTGAATCTGAGGAGGATGTAATTATTCAAGATGGGTAAACGAAGCAAAAAAACCACAGCAAAAGCCACAGCAAAAGCAGACGTGAAAGTACGCAAAAAAAATAATCCTATCCTCTGTCCTTTGTACCTGAGAGTTTCAACGACATTGTCGCTTTGCTCCTTCGGCGTCCAATTGAATGGATCTCTCCAGAGGCTCGTCCAGTAACAGTCCATGCTTTTTCTTGCGAAATAAAGCGCCTGAAAGATTTACTTCTTCGGCGGGCACATTGGCCACTCTCCTGCTACCTTCATCCGAACTTAGTGTGGATATACTGCAGTATAAAACACTGCAGGCTGATAAATATTAACACGGATAACTTCAACAAAAACAAATATAGTAGTTTGAATGATTAACAATTAATCTTTAGGAAGAAAAAAGCCCTGTTAATCAGGGCTACTTTAATTATGCGTTATTTATGGTCATTCTCGATTATTGACTAACGCTTAACTCATCATCAACTACGCTTATCTTAATCGATTTACCAGGTACTACCTCTCCCGCTAAAATAGCATTGGCTAAGCGATTTTCAACCTGCTTTTGCAATACGCGCTTTAGCGGCCGAGCACCAAATAAGGGATCGAACCCGGCGTCAGCTAATTTTGCTAATGCACCAGGAGTAATCGACAAACTATAACCCAGCTGTTTTAATCGCGCCTCTAATGACTTCAACTGAATCGCAGCGATCTTCTCAATGTGATTACGCCCTAACGGGTGAAACACCACAGTATCATCAATACGGTTGATAAACTCAGGACGGAAGCTCTGCCCAAGTAACTCTAATAGGCGTAATTTCACCGTATCATAATCATGTTTACCGTATTCTTCTTGAATAATATCCGAGCCTAAATTAGACGTCATAATAATAACCGTATTACGGAAATCAACAGTACGTCCCTGCCCATCCGTTAAACGACCATCATCCAATACTTGTAATAGAATATTAAAAATATCCGGATGGGCTTTTTCAATTTCATCCAGCAAGATCACTGAATAAGGTTTCCGACGTACCGCTTCCGTCAGGTAACCCCCTTCTTCATAACCGACATAACCCGGAGGCGCACCGATTAATCGCGCAACTGAATGTTTTTCCATAAACTCAGACATGTCAATACGGATCATGGCTTGGTCTGAATCAAAGATAAAATCGGCTAAGGCTTTGCATACTTCGGTTTTACCGACACCCGTTGGCCCCATGAATAAAAAAGATCCCATCGGACGGTTTGGATCAGCCAACCCAGCACGGCTACGGCGTATCGCATTGGATACCACGCTAATCGCTTCGGTCTGACCAATCACCCGCTGATGTAAGTTATCTTCCATCGCCAGCAGTTTTTCTTTTTCGCCTTCCAGCATACGGTTAACCGGGATCCCCGTCCAACGCGATAAAATATCGGCAATTTCAGCTTCACCGACCTTATGCTTTAACAAGGTCATATCTTGCATTTCAGCTTGGGCGGCTAAATCCAATTGTTTTTCTAACATTGGAATAGTGCCGTATTGCAATTCTGACATTTTATTTAAATCACTCGCACGTCTGGCCATATCCAACTCAACACGGGCTTTATCTAACGCTGATTTAATGTGCTTAGTACCAGAAAGCGCAGCTTTTTCAGTCCGCCAGATCTCATCTAATTCGTTAAACTTATCCTGCTTCTCACCCAATTCTTCAGCAATCGTCAATAAACGTTTAATACTGGCTGAATCATCTTCTTTTTCCAGCGCTTGCTGCTCAATTTTAAGTTGGATAATTCGCCGTCCTAACTTATCTAAGGCTTCCGGTTTTGAATCCATCTGTAAGCGAATAGACGATGCCGCTTCATCAATCAGATCAATTGCTTTATCGGGTAATTGACGATCGGAAATATAACGATGAGATAAGGTCGCCGCCGCCACAATCGCCGGATCAGTAATATCAACATTGTGATGTAGTTCATAACGTGATTTTAAACCACGTAAGATGGCAATGGTGTCTTCAACACTTGGCTCTTCAATCAGTACTTTTTGGAAACGACGTTCAAGTGCCGCATCTTTTTCAATATATTTACGGTATTCATCAAGGGTGGTCGCCCCCATACAATGTAATTCACCACGGGCTAATGCTGGTTTTAGCATATTGCCAGCATCCATCGCGCCCTCACCTTTACCCGCGCCGATCATGGTATGTAGTTCATCAATAAACAGAATAGTTTGGCCTTCGGTTTGCGCCAGTTCTTTGATCACTGATTTTAACCGTTCTTCAAATTCACCACGATATTTAGCCCCAGCAATTAACGCGCCCATATCCAGTGATAACACGCGTTTATTCTTTAACCCTTCCGGCACTTCACCATTCACAATGCGCTGTGCTAAACCTTCGGCAATGGCGGTTTTACCCACCCCAGGCTCACCAATTAATACCGGGTTATTTTTAGTGCGGCGTTGTAATACTTGGATAGCACGACGGATCTCGTCATCCCGACCAATCACGGGATCGAGCTTACCGACTTCGGCACGTTCGGTTAGATCTAAGGTATATTTAGTTAAGGCTTCACGTTGCTCTTCTGCGCCTTGATTATCAACTTTGTCGCCACCACGGATCACATCAATCGCTTCTTCAATACTTTTACGTGTACCACCCGATTTTCGTAATAATTGCCCTAACCGCCCTTTATCTTCAACTGCCGCAAGCACAAACAATTCGGAAGAAATAAATTTATCTTTGCGTTTTTGAGCATATTTATCACACAAATTTAATAGCATATTCAACGCTGATGATAATTGGATGTCACCTTGGGTACCTTGTACTTTAGGTAAGCGATCAAGCTCATCAGCCAGCTGCCAGCGTAATGAATTTGCATCAATAGCCGCTGCGGTAAGTAAAGGGCGAAGGGAACTGTGATCTTGGTTTAATAACGCAATCATCAAGTGTATAGGGTCGATAAATTGATTATCTTTACCCAGTGCAAGTGACTGCGCATCGGAAATAGCCATTTGAAATTTGGTGGTAAGTTGATCTAAGCGCATAACGATGTCCTATCGGTCGTGGCTATAATTATAGTCGTTTAATTGGCTGGGAGTATTTAGCAAGGCACTAAAACCCATAATTATTATTTGGGGATTATTTATTGAGATTCAAGGTAAATCAAACTTGCCTGACGACCCGTTTGGTTATCTCGTCGATATGAATAGAATAAATCAATTTCGCGGTAAGTACAGTGGTCACCACCGTAAATATCAGCCGCATTAACCGTTAACGCTTGTAGACGTTGACGCGCTAATAAATATAAATCAGCTAACCATTTATCACCATCGGCAATAAACGCGCGGCTTGCTTTTGGATCATGTGCAATAAAGGCATCACGTACTTCACTGCCTACTTGAAAATATGCTTGGCTGATTGCTGGACCTAACCACACTAATAGTTCATTTGGTGTAGCAGTAAGCTTCGCAATAGTATTTTCAATAATACCATCGAGTAAACCACGCCAACCAGCATGAATAGCAGCAACTTGCGTACCCGCTTTATCGCAAATTAATAGCGGTAAACAGTCTGCCGTCATCACTAAACAAACTTGCCCCGTCATCTGTGTTACAGACGCATCAGCAGCAGGAAGTTGATTCGTATTGTGGGATTGCCCCACTAAACTAACAACCTCTGTACTGTGGGTTTGATTCAACCAATATGGCTGCTGCGGTAAACGAGCAGCGGTCATTAACAACTGCCTATTTTGCCACACCAACTGACTGTCATCTTGCACATGCAGACCTAAATTTAGTCCTGCATAGGGCACATGACTCAGCCCCCCCTCACGAGTAGTGCTTAGCGCCTTTATATTATCCGGCGCGGGCCAGTTTGGTTGAATAAAACGAGGCATAATCAATGATTAACTGATGAAATCATCAATCATGTTTAACGCAGTATCTTCACGTAGGATATGAATTAATGTATTCATATCAGACGGACGTTCTGCGCGCCACATCATCATTTCGCCTGTTACTGGGTGCTCTAATTTCAACATGCGAGCGTGTAGCGCCTGGCGGCCGAAACCACGTAGTGCTAAGACCAATGTATCAGTTGCATTACCCGGTGGCTTTGGACGACCAGCATACACAGTATCACCAACGATAGGATGCATAATATGAGTCATGTGTACACGGATTTGGTGAGTACGACCGGATTCAAGACGCAGTCTTAATAACGTATGCGCACGGTATTTCTCAGCAACACGGTAATGTGTTTTTGCTGGTTTACCCAGTGGACGAACAGCCATTTGCGTACGTTTAGTAGCGTGACGACCGATTGGCTCATCAACAAAACCACCCGCAGTCATAGTACCTGATACAACAGCTTCATATTCACGCGTAATACGGCGAGCCTGCAGTGCTGTTACTAAATGCGTTTGTGCTGGAATTGTTTTCGCAATAACCATCAAACCCGTTGTGTCTTTATCTAGACGGTGAACAATACCTGCACGTGGCACGTCAATAATGTCTGGATAATGGAATAGCAATGCATTAAGCACTGTACCATCAGGGTTACCAGCACCTGGATGCACAACAAAACCAGCTGGTTTGTTGATAACAAGAATGTCATCGTCTTCATACACGATATTAAGTGGCAGATCTTGTGGCTCGTAACGAACTTCTTCGTCAACTTCAGCGTTTAAGATAATTTTATCGCCGAATTGCATTTTTTCACGTGCTTTAACGACAACGTTGCCATTTAAGTTAACAAATCCTGCAAGAATCCATTCTTTCAGACGTGAACGAGAATAATCTTGGAACATCTCGGCTAAAACTTGGTCTAAACGTTGACCGACTTGGTGTTCTGCAACAACGGCAGAAAGTTCTATATGTTGGCTCATAGGTAGCAGGGACCCTCTTCGGTCCTAATTTTCAGTATAATTACAGGATTCAGGCTATTTTAGCCTTTTATTTTGCTGTAGCATATTGGCTACGTAACTATTTTTCGCATTAAGCAATTTGGAATTTATCCAACCTAATGAAAAAATCAATAAAATTAGCAATAAGTCTATCGCTCGCACTGGTTGTGGCAACAGGTTGTTCTTCAAAATCAGAACCGACTGTACCGGATAAACCAGCCATCGAGCTATACAGCATCGCTCAACAATCGTTACAAGCGGGTAATTTTGTTTCCGCTATTGAAACGCTTGAAGCGCTTGATACACGTTATCCATTTGGCCCGCACACTGTGCAAGTGCAGTTAGACTTGATCTATGCTTACTACAAGAATAGTGACACAGCACAGGCATTGGCCAATATAGATCGTTTTATTCGCTTAAATCCAAGCCATAAAGACATAGACTATGTCTACTATATGCGTGGACTTACCAATATGGGCGCGGATTATAACCTATTTCATGACCTATTTAATATAGATCGTTCAGATCGAGACCCAAGTTATGCAAATGCAGCCTTCAATGACTTCACGCGCCTGATCAAACGCTACCCAGAAAGTGAGTATGTGGCTGATGCGCAAAAGCGTGCGATTGCAATTAAAAGTCGCCTCGCACGTTATGAATTGTCGGCAGCTGAATATTACATGAAACGTAAAGCCTACATAGCGGCGATCCAGCGTGCACAGTATATTATCGATAATTTTGCAGATACAGAGTCACGAACTGGCGCATTAAAAGTAATGATTAAAGCGTACGACATTTTAGAACAGCCAACGCTTAAAGCTAACGCCGAAAAGATCTTAGCAGTTAACGCGGATTAATGATCTACGCACCTCGCTAACGATTATTAAGGCTAAAATAAAATATAAAAAAACGGCGTCTATGTAAATAGACGCCGTTTTTGTTTTCGATTACCGTATGCAAGTAATCGCCAGTTCACACAAATTGTAGCTTACTTGTGGTATTGCTTACTCAATTCGCCAACCGCTTCGATGAATACACCTGCTTTTTCAGGTTCAACATCTAAATGGATACCGTGACCTAAGTTCATCACGTGACCATTGCCTGTACCAAAACCAGATAAGATCGTGCTTACTTCTTCACGAATACGTTCTGGTGATGCATAAAGCATTGAAGGGTCCATATTACCTTGCAGTGCAACCTTATCACCAACACGGGCTTTAGCTTCTGCAATATCAATTGTCCAATCCAGACCAATCGCATCACAACCTGTTGCTACGATCTGCTCGATCCATTGACCACCGTTCTTAGTGAACAGCGTAACAGGCACTTTACGGCCATCGTTAAAACGCGTTAAGCCATCAACAATTTTGTGCATGTACTGCAGTGAGAAATCTTTGTAATCTCGTGGCGATAATACGCCGCCCCAAGTATCAAATACCATCACAGACTGTGCGCCCGCCGCAATTTGCGCGTTAAGGTAAGTGATCACTGAATCCGCTAACTTATCTAATAATAAGTGTAGCGTTTGTGGTTCAGCAAATGCCATTTTCTTAATTTTAGTGAACGTTTTAGTACCGCTACCTTCAACCATATAAGTTGCTAACGTCCATGGGCTACCAGAAAAGCCAATTAACGGTACTGAACCATTAAGGTTTTTACGAATAGTACGCACCGCGTTCATTACATATTGTAATTCGCCTTCGGGATCTGGGATACCGATCTTATCAACATCAGCTTTACACGTAATAGGTCGCTCAAATTTAGGACCTTCACCTTCTGAGAAATACAAACCTAAACCCATCGCATCAGGGATGGTTAAGATATCTGAAAACAGAATAGCCGCATCAAGTGGAAAACGGCGTAATGGTTGTAACGTTACTTCACAAGCAAGTTCTGCATTCTTACACAGCGACATAAAGTCACCGGCTTCAGCACGCGTTGCTTTGTATTCTGGTAAATAACGGCCTGCTTGGCGCATCATCCATACTGGTGTTTGGTCTACCGATTCTTTGGCTAACGCACGTAAATAACGATCATTCTTTAACTCGCTCATATCCTTTCCTGAATTGCGGCTCTAATATGGCGTGATTGTAACATTATTCAACAATTGACAAAATATTTGACGCCATTTTCACCGTTAATTTAACAACAAGTTGATCATAACAGGGGATTAACGCCAAAATATAAAAAAATGGGCCAAGATTACTGACTGAGCGAAGAAAAAAACAACAGCTTTAAATCGCCTATAACGGCTTACTCATCTATGTTTCAATTAGCGCAATTAATTTACGCAATTAGTACTAATAGAATCAGAGACCTTAATCACAATTCATTAACAAGCTCTCAATGCAAAACCAAAAATCAGTCATAACAAAGACTTATATGCTATGATTAGACATACAACAGTTTAAAATCAGTAATCGTCCTTTAGTAGATAAATCTATTACTGTGGTGCTAATTAATCAGGTTTGACCAGATAAAATAGTGTTGACGTTTTACGGTAAAAAATTTAGTAATAGGAAACCTTATTTTTTAAGGGTACATGGAGTAAGTCATATGTTAACCAAATTAGAACAAGCGCAACAAGCTTGGGGCGGCACGCACAACGCCATCGATCATTGGCTAGAAGAGCGACAAGAACTGATTGTCGATTATTGCAAACTCGAAGGCTTACCCCCATTTGAAAAAACAGCCACATTACCCAGCAAAGATGAACTGCAAGCCTTTTGCCAAATATTAATTGATTATTTATCTACGGGTCATTTTGAAGTTTATGACCAAATCGTATCTCAATGTGCAGAATACAGCGTAAAAAGCCTTGCCCTCGCACAAAAAATCCAACCTAAGATAGTGTTAACCACAGAAGCATTACTTGAATTCAATGATAAATACGCCGAAGCAAATCAAGATGACGACATTCTCCTGCTATCTTTAGATGAAGATATGTCAAAAATCGGAGAGCTATTAGAACAACGCTTTGAGTTAGAAGATAAATTGCTGTTTACCCTAGCGACTTATCACCGCGAAGTTGTCGACGCAGAATAAGTTCTGTTCATCTGATTTAACTCCAGCCAATAAAAAACCCATTCACATCGTCAGATATGAATGGGTTTTTATTTAACTGCAGCAACCTAAAAATAGGAAACTGCATTGTTAATATTAGTTTTATTACTTATCTTGACCAGCAATTTCTAATAATTCAACTTCAAATACTAATGTTGAATTTGGTGGAATATCTGCACCCGCACCTTGTGCGCCATAACCTAATTCAGATGGGATGTATAATTTATACTTACTACCCACGTTCATTAGCGCCACACCTTCAGTCCAACCAGGGATCACACGATTAAGTGCGAATGTTGCTGGTTCGCCACGTTCAACAGAGCTATCAAAAACGTTACCATTTAATAATGAGCCAGTATAATGCACAGTTACCGTATCACTTGGTGTTGCTTTCTTGCCTGTACCCGCTGCTAGCACTTCATATTGAAGACCAGATTCAGTCGTGGTGATACCTTCTTTCTTGCCATTTTCAGCAAAGAATTTTTTTGCATCTACTTCTGCTTTTTCGCTTTCTATACGTGCAGCTTCAGTTGATAGCGTATTCATTTTCTCGTCATACGCTTTTAATACAGTTTGTAATTCTTCATCAGATAACTGCGTGGATTCGTTTAACGCATCAGTAATACCTTGAACGATGATTTCCTTATCTAATGGTGCACCTAACTCTTCTTGACGCTTAAGGGGTGCGACCAAGTTGCGTGCAACGATTGAACCGATTGCATAAGCCGCTTGTTGATCTTCAGTGTATGCTTTAATGTCTGTTACTTTTTCTGCTGGAGCTTCTTGTGCTTCTTGACCACATGCCGCTAACAGAGATACTGCTGAAGCGAGTACCGTTACTTTAAAAAATTTTTTCATCGAAATACCTAATTAAAATAATGCAGTGTAATTCCACAACTACGTTCTAAGTTACTTATACCTAATAACTACTTAGTATTATCATAACTATTTGATGCTTCCATACAAGATATTAACAACTATAAATGTAAAAAATGATAAATCATCCAACTTTACTTAATTTTACATCCTATCTAGCCTAGTATTTCAGCTCAAATAAATCGACATTACATGTTAAACTTAGTTCATAAAATTACAGCCATAGCGGAAAAACATGGAAATTCAGCAATTAGAAGAGCGTGTTTGTGACTTAGAGATGAAACTAAGTTTTCAAGACGACACTATCGAACAATTAAATAACGCCATTATTGATCAGCAAAAAATACTTGAAGATCAAAAAGTACAGCTGACTTTTTTAATTAGTCGTATAAAAACAATGCAGGTGGGCAGTGGACTAGCAAGCGAAGCAGATGAGACACCACCACCGCATTATTGATACGTGAATGGCTGTGGTTGCCGAGAGCAAAAATAGCAGGCTATTTACTATAAACAATAAAATGCCAGTCACAGTGACTGGCATTTTGCTTTTAATTAAACCGAAATTTAATTGTTATTGTGGGTCATCGACAATCAATAACCGACGCCCCCAAGATGGCTAACGACTAGTGGCCGCCGCAACAACCATCTTTTTTCTCTTCTTTTGGTTCTTCAGAACCACAACAGCCGCCTTCATGATCATGGTCGTGTCCGTGGTCATGACCACAACCGCCAGCGCCATGAATATGACCATGCTCTAGCTCTTCTTCAGTTGCTTCACGAATACCGATAACTTCACCGTTAAATTGCAGTGTACGACCCGCAAATGGGTGGTTAGCATCAACAACAATAATGTCGTCTTCAACTGCCGTTACGATAACAGTACGGTGACCTGCATCAGTGTCAGCACTGAATGCCATACCCGGTTCAACGCCTTCAACACCCTCGAATAACTCAGCAGGTACTTCTTGAACAAGTTCTGGATCATAAATGCCGTAGCCTTGTTCTGGCTGGATAGTTACGTCAAATTCGTTACCTACTGCTAGGCCTTCTAATTCAGCTTCAAGACCAGGAACAAGGTAACCAGAACCCATTAAGAATTCCAGTGGTTGTGAATCACGCGTATCATCGATAAGCTCGCCTTTATCGTCTGTTACTGCGAAGTGTAGTACTACTACTGAGTTTGCTTCAATAAACATATCTATTCTCTTCATTCCTGATTAACTATATATGGTTGTCTTTAAACAAGGCTATTGCTTAAAAACACCAATCATTTGTTCAAAATCGCGGGTGGCGGTACTCACCTCTCCATCGGCTTGCGCTTGGGTATAACCACAGCTGACACATTCAATTGTTTCTACCCCATTCACTTGAAATAGCTGGATCACATCTATTTCATTGCACGTCGGGCATTTAGCGCCGGCGACAAAGCGTTTTTTCTTCCGTTCAACCACAGCAACCTCCCAGTCATTTACGATGTAAGTTAACTTAAATCATCAGCCTATCGTTGCTGATAATTGGTCTATTACCATCGTTTAACTATAAGTGTACTTTATTCTTAGTACAAATTTCAAAGTTTAACATTTTAAACTGCGCATAAATCCGCTAAAATCGCCGCAATTATAGTTACTAATAGCCCTCATATGATCATAGCTAGCGATATTGAACTTCTGCGTGGCGGCAAGCCGCTTATTACGAATACCAGTGCCAAAATCAATCCAGGTCAAAAGGTTGGTTTAGTCGGTAAGAATGGTTGTGGTAAATCCAGCCTATTCGCCCTTATTCGCCATGAAATTAGTTTGGATAACGGTAGCCTAACCTATCCAAGCAGCTGGCAAGTCTCTAGTGTGAAACAGGAAACGCCCGCGCTTGATCGTAGTGCCCATGATTATGTGCTGGATGGCGACACTGAATTCCGTCAATTAGAAGCTGGTCTTGCACAAGCTGAAGCAGCAGATAACGGTAATAAAATTGCAGAGTTCCACGGCAAGCTAGATGCGATTGGTGCTTACAGCATTAACGCCCGTTGCTCTGAACTGTTATCGGGTTTAGGGTTTACGGAAGACAAACAACAACTACCAGTACAAAGTTTCTCGGGTGGTTGGCGTATGCGTTTAAACTTAGCACAGGCACTGTTATGTCGTTCTGACTTATTGCTACTTGATGAACCAACCAACCACTTGGATTTAGATGCGGTTATTTGGTTAGAAAAATGGTTAAAACAGTACGATGGCACATTAATGCTGATCTCACATGATCGTGACTTCCTCGATGCCATTATTACTAAGATCATTCACGTTGAAGACCAAAAACTAAACGAATACACAGGTGATTACACCTCGTTCGAAAAACAACGTGCCGAGAAACTATCACAACAGCAATCGATGTTTGAAAAGCAACAGCGTGAAGTTGCTCACATGCAAAGCTATATCGATCGTTTCCGCTACAAAGCATCAAAAGCTAAACAAGCACAGAGTCGTATTAAAGCGATGGAGCGTATGGAGCTTATTTCTGCGGCCAATGCCGATTCACAGTTTAGCTTTAGTTTCTTAAAACCCGATGCCCTGCCACTCCCGTTGTTAACAATGGAGGACGTATGTGCAGGTTATGGCGATACCTTAATTCTAGATAACATTAAATTGAATCTCGTCCCGGGCAGTCGTATTGGTCTACTCGGTCGTAACGGCGCAGGTAAGTCAACACTGATTAAATTATTGTCTGCTGAAATGGAGCCGATTAGAGGCACACTCGAAGTTAACCCTAATTCAAAAGTAGGTTACTTTGCCCAGCACCAATTAGAATTTTTACGCTTAGACGATACGCCACTACAACACATGGTTCGTCTAGCACCAGACAAAACAGAATTAGAGCTACGTAAATATTTAGGTGGTTTTGGTTTCATCGGTGAAAAAGCGTTAGATATTGTGCGCCCATTCTCAGGTGGTGAAAAAGCACGGTTAGTATTAGCGCTGATCGTATGGCAAAAACCAAATCTATTGCTGCTTGATGAACCAACCAACCACTTGGATTTAGAAATGCGTCACGCGCTGTCAGTCGCCCTACAAGGCTTCGAAGGCGCTATGGTTGTAGTATCACATGATCGTCACTTATTACGCTCTACAACCGATGAGCTGTACTTGGTACACGATAAGAAAGTATTACCCTTTGATGGTGATCTCGATGATTACCATCGCTGGTTAAGCGAACAACAAAAAGTTGAGAAGCAAGCTACACAAATAGTGAATACTGGCGTCAACAGTGCGCAAGCAAAGAAAGATCAAAAGCGTAAAGCCGCTGAACTGCGTAAGTTGACACAACCAGTACGCAAGCAAATCGAAAAACTAGACAAGCAGTTAGAAACCTTAGGCGACAAGTTGACTGCCGTTGAAGCACAACTCAGTGAAACCAGTATTTATGAAGATCAAAACAAGGCCAAGCTAAAAACCGCATTAAGCGAGCAAGCGAACTTTGTTGTGGCGATTGAAGACGCTGAGACCACTTGGATGGACTTGAACGAACAGCTTGAAGAAATGATTGAAGAAAGCGAACACGCTTAACTGACATAGCAAGTAGAGGCAAATTTTATATCTGCCTCTACTGTCATTACAACGTCACAGATAAAGTCTTACCTAAGCGGCTACTTTCCATAGCCAGTTCAATTAATTTAATATTCAACAACGCTTCTCCTGCTGTTACCGGTGGTTTGGTCTGTAATCGAATCGCATTAGCCATTGTAAAAAAATACTGCTGATAACAACCACGCTCCGTTGTTATTATTTCAGCATCATCAGCGCTATATAGACAACCGTATTGTTCAGCGGTTTCATCAGCCCAGCATACATCGACAGGTAATACACCTGCAATTAAACGCGCTTCTTGTGGATCTAATCCATATTTCTCATAACTACCTTTCGACCCCTTAACGCTGAAACGTTTATTTGGACCAGCACTGAAGAGATCTGCATGTAGGGTTGTCACTTGATTGGGGTAATGCAGTACAAGATTAAAATAATCTACGTTCGTTGAATCCTCTCGCATTATTAAACATTGAGCGGTGATCGCATCTGGTACACCAAACAATGCCAACGCTTGATCAAGCAGATGCGGGCCTAAATCAAATAAAATACCACCACCATTAGCTGCTTGTTCGCGCCAACGTTGACGTACTGCAGGTCGGAAACGGTCAAAATGAGATTCGAAACTCTTCAGTTCCCCAATACGATCGTCTTCAATTAGTTTTTTAACGGTAAGGAAATCACCATCCCAACGACGATTATGATAAACGCTCAGAACAAGCCCTTTCTCGACGGATAATTCGATTAATGCCTCACCATCAGCAATATTGGTGACAAACGGTTTTTCGAGAACAACATGTTTATTATTTTCTAAGGCCTGTTTTGCTAAACAAAAATGAACATCGTTGGGCGCAGTAATAATGACAAGTTCGGCATCAGAGTTCGTAAAAAGATCATCGGCAGTCGTATAATGAGCTACGGTAGGAAAATCAGTAACAACCGCATCACGCTGGCTACTGCTAATCGCAACTAACTCAAAGTCAGGCAAGCTAGTAATAAAGGGGATATGAAAAGTTTTTGCAGAAAAACCATAGCCGATAACGGCTGTTTTAATCGGTGCTAAAGCCATAGTTATTAACTCTTTATTTATGAAGTAACGGTACGTGCACATCAAATCAAATCGTAATTTAATGTATGTCTATTTGCACGATAAAGTTACACGTGATACCTAAATAAAAAGTGATCGCAAGAATGTGCAGCGGAACTAATCCTATGATAACAAGCCCCGCTTTAAATTATAATGTCTCTCAATGGTTCAAAATAGGCGTTTCCATTGTTCAGTATCGACGAACCACCTTTCCTCATAAATTTTGTCACCTTCAAATCTGAACAAGACGGATAATGCGGAGAACTCTATTTTATTTGATTTCCACTCAACGATTGAGACGACTTCATTTTTGCCTTCAATCTGACGAAGTTCTATGATTTCGAAACCAGGTGGAAGTAAGCCACCCAGCTGGTCTAGCACAGTGCGAAACGTCGTCAGCCCTCTTACTATATTCTCCTGTCCCGGCATTATGAATGTAATATCATCTGTGTAATCAGCGACTAAGGTATCAAAATCACCTGCGTCAACGGCTTCCCAACCACGCTGTACTATATTAGATAGTTTCATTACGGTTGCCTTCAATAAATTTTTATCATTTAACTATAGAAGGCATTTAATAACCCTGCCCTAGTTATCATTAGATAAATACGTCACCAAAAGAAAGTTAACTAGCATATACAACTATTTTATCATCACTAAATATGACATTATGATTTACAACTGTGCTAACCAGCCTTTACTGTAACCTTGATATTGCTTGGTCTGTAATAGCTGTAAATTATCTTTTGCTTGTGCTTTTTTACCTTGTTCAATCTGGCTGACGGCTAATAAAAAACGCCATTTGTCAGCCATGAGTAAGCTCTTTTTATCATCGCCCTTAACACCATGAACCAGCAAAGCTGCATACGCTAATTCCGCTTCTGACCAACGTGCTTCTAAATACAATAACTGCGCTTGCTGTTGGTCATGTTTGGCAAACTTAATACCTGCGTCAGCAGCCTGTGCTAACACAATAAGTGCCATGCTGCGTTCACGCGCCATTAACCACGCATTACTCAAGCCCTTAAAATAAGCGCGATCTTGCTGCAATAATTTCTTTTCAGCTCCTTCTAAATACACAGCGGCGGCTAATCGAGGCTGTTGCTGCTGTAGATATAGCGAGGCTAATACGCGATAACCTTGTGCGGTGAGCAAACCTTGGTTACGGGTGATCGCCAATGTCGATAACGCGGATTTATTCTGCTCTAAAGTCAGGTAGCTATACGCTAATCGTTCCCAATAATCTTTTGCCTTAGGAAAATCCACGACCGCAATTTTAAGGTACTTATTAAGCTGTTTGTTCTGATCTAAACGCTGTAACAAAGCTAATAACAGTTGCAGATAAGATTCATTTTTGGGTACTAATTGATAAGCACGTTTTGATGGCGTAAGGGCGACGGTTAACTTGTCTTGTAAATAATAGGCTTGCGCTAATAATGCGGCATTACGGGCTTGTTTGGTTGTAGTTATTTTATATTTGGCGCGTTGTTTGTCATCGAGTTTGTCCACCAGCGTAAACCAAGCATTAAGGTGTTTTGCGACCACGCTCCACGACTTAGTTGCTTGTCCTTTCGTCGTAACAGCGTCTGCTGTTAATGATGCGGCTAACTGTGCAGCCAGTTGTTGGAATGTCAGTTGTTGCTCAAGTTCGAGCGATAAACCTAATAACTGATTCACCACCTGATAGCCTTGCTGATAATCTTCCTGCATGAGCAGAACTTGCAGCTGTAAATTACTGGCTAGCAATTGACGTTCTATCGAGTGTTCACGCTGCTGCTGGTAAAAATCAGTGATATCTTTAATCAAAATATTGTTAGATTGAACCTTGGCTTTGCTTTGCTTATCGTCTTGTGCAGACATTTTAGTAAAGGCTGTTGTTAAGCTAATATAACGACTATAAACAGATGCCGGAACTTGCTTCGCGTTTGCGTTAGTCATTGAAAGCAATAACAATAAAAACATCAAGCATAACGAGGTACCAGATAGCAAGGCTGAACAATGCTGTTTCACTCTAATTAAGTTCAAAACCCATTCTCCATTTTTTCCACACCTTAGTACCTATAGGGGCTTTTTCAAACTCCCAACGACGCACCGATTTACGCGATGTTTTAGCAAAGTAACCACGTGGTTTTTCTTCGATAACCTTAATCTCTTCTGCACGACCATCATCATTAATCAAGATATGTAACACCACATACCCTTCAATCCTGAGGCGTTTGGCTTTATACGGATATTGCGGTTCAGTTTTACGTAATATTTTTGCAAAACCAATTTCAGGTTTACCAGTAGTCGCTTGTACTACAGTCGCCACTACAATGGGCGTGACTTCGGCTTGGGGTTGAATATAACTCGTGACATCAACAAATTGTGGTGAGACATCAAAGGTCGGCACCGCTAACGCTGGCAAGGTTATACTGCTGTTTAAATTAATGTTCTGCACATCGAAACTAGGCTGTATCGATTGTGGCAGTGCAACCATATCTTGCTGTGGTTTCGGCTCTGGGAGCACCTCTAACTCAGGGGTAATGTCCTGCTCTTCCACATTCGAATCAGTGAACTGACGAAAGTTAATCGTGATCGGATCGTTCACTGGCGCTTTATTCCCGCCAATAGTGAGAGAATAAATTAATCCCGCTAAACTAATATTAACCAGTACCGCCAGTACAAGCGCGATTAAACGAAAGCGTTTACTGCCCCGCTGTTGCGACTGCAACATTGTCCACCCCAGCTAATCTAATTTGATCTAATACTTCAATTAAACGGCCGGTATCAACCGTGCGATCAGCATTCAACATCACTGAAGTATGATCACCACCACTCAAGGTCTTTACTCGGCTACGCAATTTGCGGATATCAACGGGTTCGCCTTCAATCCAAACGCCATTTTCAGCATCGATAGACACAACTAAACTCACAGACCCTTGCAGATCATTCGTCGCGCCATCGGGACGTTGAATATCAATCGCATTCATTTTATTAAACGATGCAGTCACTAAAAAAAAGATAAGTAAAATAAACACCATATCAATCATAGGTGTTAAGTCGACAGTGAGCGTATCACTATTATTTCGGCTAAATCGCGTTCTCATTTATATCCCTTTAACAACTAATTTTTGGGCCAGATCTGAGGTCAATAAATTTGCCCGTTTGTTCAAACTATGACAAAAAAACAAACCAGATAGCCCCGTGACCAACCCCGCTAACGTAGTTAATAATGCTTGGGCAATCCCACTGTTAAATAACTCCGATACACCGAGACTGTCAGACAACACGGCAAAATTATCAATCATGCCATCGACGGTGCCCAGTAACCCTAATAAGGGTAAAACCCCGGTTAAGGTTTTAATAAAAATAAGCTTACGAGTGAGCCGACTTTGTAATTCAGAAATAAAGCCATCGCGCACCGCGACAGCCAGTAAATGAGATTGGCCTTGCCATTGCGCCCATTCACCTTGGTAGTGTTTAGACAATGCAGGATATTGCAATCCATACTGTAAATAGCAGCGAGCAATCGTCCACCACATAACCACAGACAACAACATAATAACCCAAAAGATCACCGATGCATTGCTAAGAAAATCCATAAACCCAGACATACTTACACGTTACCTATCGCTTGCTGCTGATGAGTCATTACTCGAGGCTCTGCTTCATTGGCATATAAGCTGAGACGCTGTTGACGCTGCGCTAATAAACCTGCACTTTGATGTTCTATCACATGTAAGATACTGTCACTTTTACTGATTAATAAACTGTGTAATAACATCAGTGGTACAGCGGCAATCAAACCAAACTTAGTGGTTAACAAAGCTTGAGAAATACCACTTGATAGCACTTGTGGGTCGCTGTTGCCATAAGCGGTAATAGCTTGAAATGTTTCAATCATCCCCGCCACAGTACCTAATAACCCGAGCAGTGGTGCGATAGTCGCCAGTACAGCGATCGACCCTAACCCTTTACGACATTCAGGTAATTCAGCCAAAATCGCTTCATCAAGAAAACGCGCTAATTCATCAGTATTACTGTGTTCGTGACGCTCGGCAACACCGATGATGCGGCCGAGTGAGTTATCCGTCAGTTTATCTAATTGTTGTTTTTGTAATTCTATTTTCTTCGCTTCGCGCGTCAGAACCAACAATCGGAATAAACCGATTATCATGCCGATAATACCCACAGCGACAATAATGCCACCGACAACACCCGCGTCAGAAAATACCTGCCACCACGCGCTAGTCTGTGCAGCACGTACTAACAATGCACCACCGGATGGATCAATCAGCGTACTAACAAAACCTTCAGACGGTTGTGAAAATGCAGCAATACGTGCCGCCATATCCGTTGTGGTTGGCGTTAATAATTGATAACTTTCACTACCAGCTTGGTACAACAATGGGCCCTGTGCTGAAAACGCGGTGAAACCTGCGATTTGCGTAACAGCTAAGGTTTTTTTACGACCATCGGCCATAGTCACTAACATATCCGCAGTCGTCACTTTACTGCTCGTGACCATTTGTTCGGTAAACAATAACCATAAGTGTTTAATCGCAACTAGGTCCGGTTCGTAGTTTGCTTCACTGTATGGAGAAAGTTGTGTTGCACGTCCTGGCAGTGTTGCACTTAATGGGCTTTTATTTAATTGACCACGTAAGTCCTGACTGGCGCGGCGGAATTCACTGAACACTTTATCCAGATCAGACTTTTCACTATTGGCTAATTTTTGTTTGGCTAAAATCAGTTTGTTATTGCCTGCAATGGTATTTTGTAACTGAGTCATTTTTTGTTGTAACGCTTGGTTACGCTTAGCTTGTTTCGCTAAATTGGCTTTTTGCGTCGCTAAATTACTTTCAAAACGCGTTAACGCTTCGTTATCTATTTTGGTTTCTGCCACATTACTTTGCTTAACTTGTTTTAGCAGATCATCCAGTGGTGTGGCGTAGACGTTGAACATCAACAAACTAGTGGCAATAATAACGGCGTTACAACGTGTAGGCAGAGTACTAAGCACAACCCTAAGTAGAGAGATAATGATAGTCATTATAGCGCCTCCTGCTGTTGCGTAACTGGAACAGTGTGCGCCTTTAATAAAGATGTTTCTAATAAAGGCAGTGCTAATAACGTCGGTACGGTTTTGTTATCCGCGACGTCATAAGCTTGCTTCACTCTGGCTAACCAGCTGGCTGGTAGTGTTAACCAAGTACGGCTGCTGTTATCCCAATAGCCCGCATTGTTATGATCTGGCGTCAGGTAATATAAAGCCACCCGACCAACGCGGATAAGCTGTACGGTTTTGTCCGCATCGCTTAATGGCAATTGTGCTTGCCATGTTTCGATGGTGTCGCCATATTCAGTTTCGATTTGGTAAGCTTCGAGTATGCGGCGATATTTATCCGCAACACTAATATTAGGGTTATTTAATAAACGGTTGAGTTCAGCTAAACGTAATTGACGTTCTTGCCATAAGAAAGGGGTATCTTGTTCGACAAACAGGGTCAGTACTTGCACCATTTCTTGCATTAACGGGGTCAGTTCCATACGCGTTTCACGGACACTCGCCATGTTCTTTTCTAAACTGATTAATAATTGCTGCTGTTGCGAGACCTGCTTGTCTAACTGCGCTGTATAAGCGGTCAATACTGCATTTTCACGTAACAAGGCGCGGTATTCACTGACCGTTTCACTGGTTTTGTCATCGAGATCAGCAATATTCCCCTGAGTACGTTGTGCTTGCGCCTGTGATTGCTGCTTGCTACCAATAATATTATCAAGCTCGCTCGTTGCGGGAGCAGCCTGAGCAGGCATCATTAATGTACCTGCAAGTAACCCAATTGACCAAATTGCTGAATAGTTCATGTTATTCCACTACGACTAAATATGAAGTAAGAGTTAGAGAATTATAAATAGAAAAATCTAAATGAGAATCATTGTATTTAAGCTAACTGTATTTAGCAATCAATTAGAATAAATATGTTAATATTAGGCAAACTATTGGTACATACAACGTAGAGCTCAATTATGATTATTCCATATCAACAAATAGATAAGAATACGCTAAATACATTAATCGAACATTTCGTACTACGAGAAGGTACTGATTATGGCCCCCTCGAGATGTCAATGTCAGAAAAAGTATGTCAAGTAACCAAACAACTTGAAAGCGGTGATGTGGTCATCGTTTACTCTGAATTACATGATAGCGTGAACATCCTAGCCAAGAGCGAAGTTCTTAAAAATCCACAATAATCGTGCAAATTTTATACTTGATCTGAAAGCATTAACCTCGTATAACATAGCTCTATTTCCTTAAATTCAACTAGTTGGTCGATCAAATGTCAGCAAAACATCCTATCATTGCTGTGACAGGTTCATCAGGCGCCGGTACATCTACCACTAGCTTGGCCTTTGCACACATGTTCCAGCAAGAAAACATCAAAGCGTCTTTTATCGAAGGCGACAGCTTTCATCGTTATACCCGTCCCGAAATGGATGTGGCAATCCGCAAAGCCCGTGAACAAGGTCGGCATATCAGCTATTTTGGCCCTGAGGCCAATGATTTTGAGTTACTGGAAAGCTTTTTTCAAGACTATGGGCGTGAGGGCAGCGGTAAATACCGTCGTTACCTGCACTCGTTTGACGAAGCCGTGCCGTATAACTTAATGCCGGGTACGTTTACCCCTTGGCAAGATATCGAAACGGGGACTGATCTTTTATTCTATGAAGGTCTACATGGCGGGGTCGCAACCAAAAACAATGACGTAGCTAAGCATGTTGACCTGCTGATCGGCATGGTGCCAATCGTAAACTTAGAGTGGATCCAAAAATTAGTCCGAGACACTGAAGACCGTGGTCACTCTCGTGAAGCGGTAACAGATTCTATCGTGCGCTCAATGGACGATTACATTAACTTTATTACTCCGCAGTTTTCACGCACCCACATTAACTTTCAGCGTGTACCGTTAGTCGATACCTCAAACCCATTTAGTGCGACAACGATCCCAACGTTGGATGAAAGTTTGGTGGTGATCCGTTTCCAAAGCGTAAAGAATGTCGATTTCCCTTATTTGCTAACCATGATCGATGGTTCGTTTATTTCTGGTATCAATACCTTGGTTGTACCTGGCGGAAAAATGGCACTGGCGATGGAGCTTATCTGTGCGCCATTAATTCGTCAGCTATTAGTTGAAGGTAAAATTAGCTAATTCAAAAATTAACCTGTTCAGGGATTAAATACAAAAAGGGAGACGCTGACTGACAGCACCTCCCTTTTTTTATCTGGGTTTATTAGTCTAAGTTTCCGTGATTACAGCGCCAAGAACACGCTAATAAATAACGGTGACGATAAACTTAAAATAAAACCGCTAACAATCGCGAGCGGTACATAACTATTACCACCGGACTTTTGGATCATTGGTAGCGTGAAGTCCATTGCCGTCGCCCCCGCATAGCCAATTGCAGTGGATGGGTATAAACGAATCAATGATGGAATGATTAAAATAGCCAGCAGCTCACGGCCTAAATCAATAATAAATGCCGCACCACCAAATACTGGCGATAATCCATCTGTAATCAAAATACCCGATAACGAATACCAACCGAAACCCGATGCCAAGGCCAAACCGTTCGTTAACGGTATCTCCAGTAACAAGGCTGCAGCCATCCCTCCTAACCAAGAGCTTAGCATCATGACCACTGCAATCTTGATACCCCAAGTATTAAGTAGAATTTCCCGTAACTTCATCCCACTATTACGTAGCTGGCAACCAATAAACAGTAACAACAATATCAATGCGCCTTCACTGATTGCATCAATATCAATCAGTTCTGAAGACACAAATAAACCCAATATAAAACCAGCAGCAATAACAAAAATTAACTGTAGCGATTCTAAAATAAGATGCCATTTACTTAATGACTCCCCTTCTCCCGCTATCGTTTTCGTTAAACGTTTATCCAGTCCCCACAATGCCATTAAGTTCGCGATTGACACACAACTGAGCACCGTAAAACTGTATAATCCGATATTCTGGATATTTTGCGAAAAATTATCCAGATGCGATAAGCTAATTCCCATCAAAAACAAGATCACGTAGATCATTTTATTGGTGCAAACATTAATCCAATGAATATGTTTAGCTTGTTTTAATTCGACAAGATAGCCCAATACCAAGGGTATGATAACAATGAGAAAACCTGAATACATCTTAAAATCAGTCCTACAAATAATTAAGCGATAACACTAACCGCGTTGAGCTCTGTGGTTAATAAATCAAACTGTGTATTATTATTTATTAACAAACAAACACGCTCACCTTGCTGCTTACGCACTTGCGCTTGCACAACAAAATCATCACTCAGTACAGGATAGCGTTCGGCATCTCGACGGCATAGTTCAACAAAGTCAGCAATATGGTCATCACTGTCCTCGTCGTATAAAATAACATCCGCTTGCTGCATTAAACGCAAGGCTCTTAAACGTAATAAGTCCGTTTCGTCAGGCAGTTGGATTAAATAAATATCACCGTCAACGTCGGTATTTGGCGTGTTTAATTGTAAATCAAACTCTTGTTGTAGTTGCACGGTATCAGTGGCCAGTGTCACGGCTTTAGAGCTGAAAAAACGTTCCCAAAAACGACGTCTTTCTGTCACGCTACTAAACTGTTGCTTGACCCGCTCACGTTGCTCTCCGGCAAATGTACCCAGTTGACCCAGAGTTTCAGGTAATAAGGCTTCAAGTTTTTCACGTAAATAGCGGATCAGTACAGGCGAAGTCCCACCACTTGAGATGGCAATTTGTAATGGCGAGCGGTCAATAATCGAAGGGGTAATGAATTCACACAGTTCAGGTTGATCAGCCACATTGACTAATAAGTTACGTTCACAACAATCTTGCCATACTTGTTTATTAAGCAAAGTATCATCCGTTGTTACCCATACCATCACATAATCAAGGAGATAGTTGCAGTTATAGCCGTCAATAATCACTGTTATTTTGGCATTATCACGATAGCGTTGCAGCGTATCGTTTAAACGTGGGGATAACACAGTTACCTTGGCACCGGCACTCAACAACAAGTCAACTTTTCGACTTGCGACTTCTCCGCCGCCAACAACCAGCACGTTTTTATTATTTACATCCATAAAAATTGGCAAATACTGCATGTGACATCCATTTAAAAGTGCATAAACAGCCGTTAGTATACGGTGCAACCTGCTGATAGTCATCAACATCACGACCATTGAAAATAATTAATTTAGTGGCACAGAAAATGCTTGTATTTGAATCTAAGAAGAATTACATAAATAATGTCATACGTCAGACAATTTTTTGACAGCAGTTATTAGTAGAGGCTTGATCATGCATGAACTGAAGCAGTATATTCAAAATTACAAACAGATAAACATTACCACCACTTGGTTACTGCTTGCTGCAGCATTAGTATTATTACTGCCAACCACTGCACTATCGGTGTCTGGTTTAGAACAATGGGTGACGGAATACCGTGGTTACATCTCTATTATTGTCATTTCAGGCATTGCTTATTTTATCGCGCTGTTACTTGTTCAAGCTGGCCAATCAGTGCTTGAGAAACAAAGTGAAACAGATATGATGAAGAAAATAACCAAAATGGTTAAAATAATGAATACCTCCGAGCAAGCAGTGATCCGCGAATTCATTTTTCAAAAGAAAGATATTATTTCACTACCTTTAGAAGTCGCTTCTGTTGCCAATTTAATCGAACACTGCATTTTAGTACCCGCCCTAAACAGTCAAGAAATCATCGGTACGGGCAGCAAAATCAAACTGTGTATCAATATTAAGGCCCGTGCTTTACTCGATCACAAAGCGTTAGGTTTTCCAGCAGGAAAAATGACCGAACAACAAGCACAAGCGCTTAAAGCAGCACGTCCAGCATTTGCAAAAGAGTTTTACGTACGTCACTAATATTAATCCTGATGCAAATCCAACCAGTCTCTAATCATGATCTTACACAGCAAAGTACATAACTTAGTGTACTTTGCATTGATAAAGAACATAATCTTGTATACTTTGCATTGATAGCGAATGATAATTATCCCGTCTTTTTACAATTCTCTATTCAGATTACCACCATAAACGAGTAAACTAGCCCAAAGTAATTCTATTTGACGTTCATCGCTAATCATAGCGCTGGATAGTAAGAGGTAATCCGTGTCTATTAAATTTATCGCATCTTCAAAACTACCTACACCTTTTGGTACTTTCACAATGCACGGCTTCGAAGACTCAGAGACAGGCAAAGAACATGTGGCGCTAACTTATGGTGAGTTAGCTAAAGATGGAGTCATACTAGGACGTATCCATTCAGAATGTTTAACGGGTGACGCCTTGTTTAGTTTACGCTGTGATTGTGGCTTCCAGCTTGAAACCGCAATGAAAAATATCACCGAAGCAGGTTCTGGTTTTATTCTGTATTTACGTCAAGAAGGTCGTGGTATTGGTCTATTAAACAAGATCCGTGCCTATAATTTACAAGACTCTGGTGCCAATACAGTTGAAGCAAATGAAAAGTTAGGCTTTGCTGCCGATTTACGTAATTATGCCATGTGTAAACCTATGTTAGATCACCTTGGTGTTAATAAAGTAAAGTTGATGACCAACAACCCGAAAAAATTAGCGGCAATGGAAGAATACGGCATTAATGTGGTTGCTCGCCAGCCATTACAAGTGGGTAAGAATATGCACAATGAGCATTATTTGAAAACCAAAGCCGACAAGCTTGGTCATATGATGACTGAAGAACATTTCAAAGAAGATTAACACGACTTACGCCAATCAATAATAACAGCAGACACTTTCTGCTGTTATTACCTTTCATACTGTTATTCCAAAAAAACCGTTATTGTCTACGTTATAGCTCGCCAGTACGCTCTGCTAAATAACCTTCGTAATCAGGCACGGCATGTTCGTATTTACTACTAGTATGAATCGAATCAATAATGAAATCAGCCGTTGCAGGATTGGTCGCAACTGGAATATTCCATACTGCGGCTAAACGTAATAATGCTTTTACATCCGGATCATGCGGTACTGCGTTCATTGGGTCCCAAAAAAAGATCATCATATCAATCTCCCCTTCGGCAATCAGTGCACCAAGCTGTTGATCACCGCCCATAGGACCGCTCAACAGTGCTTTAACGGGTAGCTCAACATGTTTAGTTAATAAGGTGGCTGTCGTGCCAGTACCGAACAAATGGTGTTTTTGGAGAATATCAGCACGTGCTTTTGACCAAGCAATCAAATCTGATTTCATGTGATCATGGGCTACAAGCGCGATACGTTTGTTAGCTGCCATGCAACGGGTAATTTTTTGCATCAGTGACCTACTTTTAATTTACAAATGATAACTTAAAATACAAGTTTACAAATGATAACTCAGAACAATAAGACTGATGATACTACTAAATAAACGGACTTACACTGATAGGAGTCCCATATCAGGTACTCAAATGCGTACCTGATATGATTATTCATATTATGCTAACGATTAATGGTCGCCGCCACCGAGTTCTAGCAAGATTGCATTACCACCCACGGCAGTAATATTAATGGTACGTGTACGCTCTGTAATAAAGCGTAAGATAAAGTGATCATCTGTGACGTAAGCCAATGCACTACCACTCACTTCAGCCACTAACTGCGCCAATAAACCATCACGAGCAGACAAAGTACGGTTAATCGTTTGCGCGGTTTTTTCATCCCCGGTAAACGCAACACCAGCTACTTTTGAAGATTCAATCAGTGCCGTTAACTGAGTTTCCTCAGCGCCCTGCACGACAAGTTCTGGAATACCCGCGGCGTGCAGTGTATTAAGTAACACAAATTGCAATGCTTGCTGCGCTTGCGGTAATGCCAATACCAAAGTATTACCCGCTAATAACGCCGCACTCACATGACCCACAATCGCATTAATGCTGCAACTTTGCTCGGAGTCTGTTGCTGCGACAATAAATAAACCACGCCCGGCACTGTAAAGTTCGTTCACTTCACCTGTTGGCCCAGGCATTAATTTTTCATCGCCCAATAACGTAATTGCTTGGTGTTTTTGATATTTCGCCATTTCACCCGCAAGTTTACCTAATGCGGCTTCTTGGCTAATGATCTCAACCCATTTTGCAATCAACTCAGCACGGGCAATGACACCCAGCTCATTCCAGCTCTGCCACGCACAAAGGCCGGTTTCAATCAGATGCTGCGTCTGAACTAATTTTTTTTCTACAACCATGGTTTAACTCCTTAATTTACAATGACGCAGCTTAAGCGCTAACAACTTGCTTAGTGAAACGATATAGATAATGTGGACCACCCGCTTTTGGACCCGTACCTGATAAACCTTGACCACCGAATGGTTGTACACCAACAACAGCACCAACTTGGTCACGGTTAATGTAACAGTTACCCACTCTTATTTGGCGTTCGATATCAGTATAAGTACGTTCATTACGACTGTGGATCCCCATCGTTAAACCAAAGCCTGTTGCATTAATCTCAGCAATCACATTGTTTAAATCAGCGGCTTTATAACGCACGATATGTAAAATAGGACCGAACTGTTCGTTCTCTAGTTGGTTAATGCTGTTAATTTCAAATGCGATTGGCGCAATAAAGTCACCAAAGTTACATTCGTCAGTCAGACTTACTTCACCGACTAGTTTGCTTGTCGCACGCATTTTATCAATGTGCGCTTGCAGTTTGTTCTTAGCAAGTAAATCAATCACCGGACCCACATCGGTATGATGATGTTGCGGTAGACCAATATGTAGCTCTTGCATTGCACCTTGGATCAAGGTAGTAATGCGGTCAGCAATATCTTCTTGCACAAACAATACACGCAGTGCTGAACAACGTTGACCCGCAGAAGCAAACGCAGAGCGCATGACATCACGAACCACTTGTTCTGGAAGTGCTGTACTGTCGACGATCATGGTATTTTGACCACCCGTTTCGGCAATCAGCGTCGCTACGTTAGTATCACGCTTGGCTAATGCACGGTTAATGACTTGCGCCGTTTCTGTTGAACCTGTGAATACTACACCAGCGATACGCTCGTCAGATGTCAGCAGAGAACCAACCGCAGCACCACCACCAGGCAATAAGTGCACAGCTTCTTTAGGCAGGCCTGCTTCTAACATTAATTCCATGGTACGCGCCGCAATCAAACTGGTTTGTTCTGCTGGTTTAGCGATAACAGTATTACCCGCCACCAATGCAGCCGCAACTTGACCAAGGTAAATAGCGAGTGGGAAGTTCCAAGGACTGATACAAACAAACACACCTTGTCCCTGACGTGTTACTTGTTGAGCAATACCATCAAAACGTACTTGGTTTTTTGCTACCGAGAAGTTTTCAATGGCTTGCATTGCGTAGTAACGACAGAAATCAACCGCTTCACGTACTTCATCTAAGCTGTCGTGAATCGTTTTACCGGCTTCTTTATGACATAACGCCACTAATTCAGCTAAGTTCGCTTCCAGTAAATCAGCTATTTTATTTAAACATGCTGCACGTTCAGCCACCGGAACTGCTGACCATGTAGGGAAATAATCCGCAGCTGTATCTAACGCTGTTGTGACTTCTGCTGGTGTTGACCACAATACTTGGCCAACGTGGATACGGCGGTCGTAAGGGGCGCTGACTGGTTTCGCATTGTCTAACTCCGTCGTGATCACTTGACCATTAACCACAGGGGCAGCTTGCCATGTTTTTTGCATTTGCAAGCTAAGCTCAGTATTAAACGGCGTAACTTCACTAATAATATCAACATTAATGTTGCATGAATTTTTACGCCCGGCAAAGATCTTACTCGGTAACGGGATCAAGCTGTTATGTAGTGTCGGACGACTGTCGAGGGTATCAACCGGATGCTCAGTTAACTCTGCAATAGGGCAATCAGCATCAACCAAACGGTGTACAAACGAGCTGTTTGCACCATTTTCTAATAAACGGCGGACCAAGTATGGCAGCAAATCTTTATGGCTACCCACTGGTGCGTAGATACGTACATCAACACCATAGATTTCTAATGCGTGGTTATATAGCGCATCCCCCATGCCGTGTAAACGTTGGAATTCATATTCTTGATGCTCAGCCATGGTCGCAATTGCTGATACAGTGTGCGCATTGTGACTGGCAAACTGTGGATAGATACAACCACGAATTTGCTCACTTAACAAGAAGCGCGCACACGCTAAATAGGCAACGTCCGTTGCTTCTTTACGAGTATAAACCGGGTAAGCATCGTAGCCATTTTGTTGTGATAATTTAAGTTCAGTATCCCAATAAGCACCTTTCACTAAGCGCAGTGGGATCACATCGCCCTGCTCTTTTGCTAATGCGGCTAGCCAAATTAATGTCGGCAGTGCACGCTTAGAGTAAGCCTGAACTACGATACCGAATTTACCCCAACCTTGTAGTTTCGGATGACGGTATAGTTTTTCAAATAATGCTAAAGATAACTCTAAACGGTCAGCTTCCTCCGCATCGATAGTTATGCCAACATCTAAATCACGTGCACGTAATAGTAATTCTAATACAGTGTCGTGCATTTCAGTCATCACACGTGCTTCGTTAGCTACTTCATAACGCGGATGCAATGCAGAAAGTTTAATTGATACTGTTGGTGCAGCCGTTTTGTCATTGCCATATTTATTGCTACCAACCGATTCTACGGCTTTAATGTAATCATTAAAATATTTCTTAGCATCGGCGGTTGTTAATGCCGACTCACCTAACATATCAAATGAATAAGTGAAGCCTTTATCACGCGATGGACGGCCATTTTTTTGTGCTTCAGCAATGTTACGACCCAATACAAATTGGTGCCCCATGATCTTCATGGCTTGGTTCATTGCTTGGCGAATAATAGGTTCGGATACTTTATTTACTAATCGGCTAATGGTACTGCTCGCCGACTTAGTGTCTTTGCGATCCATGCTGACCACTTTACCTGTCAGTAATAGTCCCCAAGTGGATGCATTCACAAATGTAGAATCCGAATTTTTTAGATGTGATTTCCAATCTGCGACGCTTAATTTGTCACGGATTAATGCATCTGCCGTTGCCGCATCCGGAATACGCATCAATGCTTCTGCAAGACACATCAACAGGATACCTTCTTTGGTATCTAGGCTATACTCCAGTAACAAGGCATCAATCATTTGGATGGCTTGTTTATCAGCGCGCACGCGTTCAATTAACACAGTTGCATTGGTGGTGATCTGAGATTTTTCTTCTGCAGATGGGCGTGCCATTGGTAACAATTCTGCTAACCATTTTGACTCATCAACCATATACAAAGGAGATATTAACTGCCAAAGTTCATCCAATGGACGGTCGATAAACGACGGAGAAAGTGCATCTAACGCTTTAAACATACCAGGGTCCTCTTAACTTACAAAATTTAATGCTGCAAGAGTGTTACATTAAAGATACAAAAATAGTATGAGTTAGTTATCAAATCTAGAAATAAAATGCGTTTTATATAAAATAATGAGTATTTCACTTCAGTTTATGCGGAAATTTCAGCCCAAATGCCATATAAAAATCATAAATCTGGTGATTACGGCAGTCGTTGCAAGGATAGAAGGTGGCGACTAACAAGACAAGCCGTGACTAATAAGAATATTTTCACCGCCCAGATAGGGGCAAAATATATCGCTAATAACATCGCAATCCACATACTAAAAAGTGAACTCAATAGCTGCTTTTTACTGATGCCTTTACGCAATAAATAATTGGTTAAGTACGGTCCGAGATAGCGATGGTTAAACAACCACAACTGTAACTTTCGTGAAGAACGACTAAAACACGCCGCCGCTAACAATAAAAATGGCACTGTAGGTAATAAAGGTAGAAAAATACCCAGCACACCAAGCGTAACAGCAAGGCAGCCAGCACACAGCAATAATGCCCGCCATGGCTGCGAGACTAAAAAGTTTTCAGCAACTATTGGTTCACTAACCATATCGCCCGACTCAATTGCAGTTGGTTTTGTCGAAGGTTTATTCATCATCGTTTCTTGTCACCATTTTTAATCCGCATTATCACCACTATATGTTATATCCAAGTTACTTCAAAATACTAGTTTGGGTATACACCCATTCATTACAATCATTTACTATTACGACAATACCTCATCATTAATCAATACGGTTATTTTAATAATAGAAATGCAGGAAAACGGATCTGTTTTACCACTATATACAAACGCATAGAGACGATTAATACCATACACGTCAACGCAGCCAATGTTATATTGACTTGCAAGTTAACCAATAATATATACAGGCAACAGCCTAAAATAACCGGGCTGGCGTACAGTTCGGTATTATTAAACAAGGTTTGGCGGTGAGCCAGAATATCCCGTAATACACCACCAAAGATCGCAGTGACGATGCCCATTGATACCGAAACATAAGCCGCGTAACCAGCACTGTATAATTGTTGGGTGACTAATATCGAGAATAGCGATACACCGATAGTATCAAACATAATTATGAGTTTGTTGAGGCTATTCTTACGGATATGGGTAATGCTGAAAAAACCGATAATAGCACTCGACAACGCGGTCCAAAAATAACTGGGATCGCGGATCCAAAATATCATATCAACTGACAAAATAAGATCACGTAATGTGCCGCCGCCTAATGCCGTGATCCAACCTAGCATCATGATGCTGACAATATCTTTACCACGATTAGACTCGACCAATACCCCACTGAGCGCAAACGCAATAATACATATCATTTCTAGACTATAGACCAACATTTGCAACTCCTTGTCGCACTAAACTTACTACTTGAATATATATACCCAAACTACCTCAGTATGCGTCTTGAGGTGGCTTGGATATATACCAAGCTAGCAGTCTACCCAGTGATTTCATTCGTTGGCAACCATAACGGCAACTATTTTTGTCAAATTGCACGATTTGTTCATCCAGGCAATCATCGATTCTAATGGCCAAAACAACAAAACCCCAGCAGGCTGGGGTTTTGTAATAACAAGATATATGAAAAATGTCGAGACTAGTATGAGGTCAGCATCTTGAGAATAGACTCATCGACATCATTAATATACATACCCTCACCATAGATCCAACCCCAAGGAGCAAAATACTCAGAGTAGGAAATTTTTTCCTGCTCTTCATGTGAAACTTTAGAATAAGCATAATAATGAGAATAACCCCCATTCGCTCTCGTTATCGCTTCGGTATGTAAAAGCTGATAGAGCTTTACACCTTTAATATCCTTGATCTCTTTGACATTCTGATTACGCAACACAGAACGGTTAATGGATTCAAGTAAGAGATAATCATCCCTAAACACAAAAATGTAATTATCATTGTCTTTATTGATTTGATGTATTTTCTTAATAGCCTGCGATTGAGCGTCTAATAACTCTAATTTACCATCAAGATATAGCTGATAATAATCGTTAATAATTGAACTAATGGAATTAATGCGGGGTACTAATGCACATCGACGCTGATCGATGACATTATTTCGAATATATAAAAAATAATTGATATTGAATGCAATGAATAGCACAGATAGACTGCCTGCTATTAATAATAATTTTTTTTCTAGTGATATTTTTTTTAACATTAATAAACTTAATGAACATCCACATCCTTATTCGTTCAACCTTTTGCTACGACTGATTTTCCCAATCATACAGCACAACAATATAAATCTAAACAATAATAAAACGAAAGGTCATACCTGCCACTAAACTGTTGAATAGCAGCGTATTATTCTGAATTAATCCCTTAACATTTAAGATGACCGCCTATTAAAGTAACTATTTATTGTCGCCGCAGTGTCATAAAACTGTCATAAAAAACAACAATAGCTGTCACAAAATAGACATAATATAACGGCGAACTCACTCACCTGTCTAGGAAGATAGAGATAATGAAAACGTTGCTAACCAGTACTACATTAATCGCAAGTTTGATGACAACGGCCGTTAATGCCAGTGACAATCTTGATTCAATTATTGTCGCTGCAAAAAAAGAAGGCGCAGTATACAGTGTCGGCATGCCAGATAGCTGGGCGAACTGGAAAGATACTTGGGTTGATCTAAAGAATATCTATGGCTTAAAACACCAAGATACTGATATGAGTTCAGCACAAGAAGTTGCAAAATTTGCAGCCGAAAAACACAATGCAACCGCAGATATCGGTGATGTCGGCTTTGCTTTTGCGCGTATAGCAGTAAAACAAGGCGTAACACAAACGTATAAACCAAGCACATGGGATAGCATACCCAACTGGGCTAAAGATAAAGATGGTCACTGGGCACTTGCTTATACTGGCACCATCTCATTTATCTCTAATAATAACTTAGTAAAAAACCCGCCTAAATCATGGGACGATATCTTAAAAGGTGATTATAGAGTCACAGTCGGTGACGTAGGCGTCGCATCACAAGCAAATAATGCAGTCCTGGCTGCTGCATTTGCCCTAGGTGGTAGTGAAAAAAACCTGAAACCTGCGATTAAATTTTTCGCCGAATTAGCAAAGCAAGGTCGCTTATCATTTAATAACCCTGTAGTCGCTAATCTTGAAAAAGGCGAAGTTGAAGTAGGTATCCTTTGGGACTTTAATGCGCTGAGCTATCGCGATAAAATTGATCGTAGCCGTTTCACGGTATCGATTCCACAAGATGGTTCCGTTATCTCTGGTTACACGACCATCATTAATAAATATGCCAAAAATCCAAATGCAGCAAAACTTGCGCGTGAATACATCTTCAGTGATCGAGGCCAAATCAATTTAGCTGAAGGCTACGCACGTCCAATTCGTAACAATGTGAGTTTACCAGCGTCAATCCAAGCGAAACTATTACCCGATGAGCAATACACCAATGTTCACCCAGTAACAGACTTTAAGGCTTGGGGAAAAAGCGCGCGTAAATTACCACGTCAGTGGCAAGAAAACGTACTGCTCCATGTTAAATAACAAAAACCATATAAAATAACGAGAATTCAATGAACAATAAAGTCATACTTGTTGTTCTCGATGGTCTTAATCATCAAGTAGCCCGTGACTGCATGGGTTACTTGAATGCATTAATCGAACAAGATCGAGCGACACTTTATCCGATTATCAGCGAGCTACCATCAATGTCTCGCCCGCTGTATGAATGTTTATTAACAGGCGTTACACCAGCACAAAGTGGCATAGTAAATAATGATATTGTTCGTCTATCTCACCATAGCAGTGTATTTAGTTTAGCTAAACAAGCCTCTCTCACCACTGCAGCTGCCGCTTACCATTGGATGAGCGAACTATATAACATCGCACCTTACAATGCTGTGCGCGATCGCTTTACCCAAGACCCAAGTTTGAATATTCAACATGGTTGCTTCTATCACCTGGATCATTACCCTGACGAAATGTTGTTTTTGGACGCAGAAAATCTACGTCAACAGCACCAGCCTGATTTCTTGCTAATCCACCCGATGAACATCGATGATGCGGGGCATAAATTTGGACTGGACTCGAGCCAATACCGTAATTCAGCGCGTCGCGCAGATATAATTTTGTCTAACTATGTGGATGTTTGGTTACAAGCGGGCTACCAGATCATGATCACCAGTGATCATGGCATGAACAATGATAAATCACATGGCGGCATCTTACCTGAAGAACGCGCAGTGCCTTTGTTTGTGATCGGTGAACATTTTAGCCACCAGCCTACGACAATGAAACAAACAGATATTTGCGGCAATGTTTGCCAATTATTGGGATTAACCGACCATGACAAATCCTACAATCAGGATCTATTAATCAAAAAACCTGAGCTAGTAATCAAACAATCGAGCTCGCTTAATCAAACAGTCCAAGAGTGTAAATAAGTCTATGAACACTGCTTCTGTCCCTGTTACACAAGTAACAACCACAAAGCCAAACCATAAGCGTTTGGCATTAACGAAGTTCAAGCCTGCATTAATCTTACTGCCGTTTGCACTGTTATTTTTTATGTTCCAAATAGCCCCGATGTTATGGGTACTGGTCAACAGTTTCATTTATGAAGAAACGTTCAGCTTCGAGAATTACCTGGAAATCTTTGATTCTGCGTTTATCTTGCAAGGGTTTACTAATAGTCTCTGGTTATCCATTACGTCTAGCTTAGTCGCGATTATCATTGCTGCGTGCTTCGTGTCATCACTGCGCCGCTTTGATTCTTGGTTACGTGATTGGATCATTTCGTTTACCAATATGACAGCTAATTTTAGCGGTGTGCCTCTGGCCTTCGCTTTTATTATCATTCTCGGTTTTAACGGGGCGCTGACATTATTACTGAAAAAATACGGTATTATTGACGACTTTAATTTATATGGTCAATGGGGACTGCTGGCCCTTTATATCTATTTTCAAGTACCGCTCGCCGTGCTGCTACTCTACCCTGCATTTGATGCATTGAGCGACGATTGGCAAGCGGCATCCGCATTACTGGGCGCTAAAACATGGCAATTCTGGCGTTACATCGCCCTACCAGTACTGTCTCCAGCATTATTGGGGACCTTTATTATTTTGATTGCCAATGCAATGGGAGCATATGCCAGTGTTTATGCGCTAACGTCTGGTAACTACAATGTCATCACCGTACGTATTGCCAGTTTAGTGTCGGGCGATATTTTTCTAGAACCGAATCTAGCTGCCGCCATTTCGGTCTTACTCATCTTATTGCTGGCGTTTATTACCATCATTAACCAAATGCTTATTGGCCGGAGTTATCATGCAAAACGCTAATTCTTCGTCGTTTCATAAATTTATTGTCTATGGCACAGTGACGTTATTATTCATCCCTATCCTTGCGACATTTATTTATTCTATTTCCTCTAGTTGGGGGGCTACGATTTTACCCGATGGTTTGACTTTCGATTGGTATAGTCAGTTATGGCAAGATCCGCGCTTTATTGCCGCATTTGGTCGCTCACTGTTTATCTGTATTAGCGCTTTAATATTAAGTAGTGTGTTGATCATTCCAGCCATCTTTGTGGTGTTTTACTATTTCCCTAAGTTAAACGGGCTGATGAATGTACTGATCTTATTACCCTTTGCTGTACCGCCAGTGGTATCGTCGGTAGGTTTACTGCAAATATATGCTGATAGTTCAATACAAATTGTCGGTACGCCGTGGATCTTGATTGGTACTTATTTCACTATTGCGCTGCCATTTATGTATCGCGCTATCGCTAACAGCTTTGAAGCGATTAATTTGGCAGACCTAATGGATGCCGCACACTTACTTGGTGCGAGTACAACACAAGCATTCTTTATGGTTGTTTTACCTAATTTGAAAAAAGGGCTATTTGCCTCACTGTTTTTATCTTTCTCGTTCTTATTAGGTGAATTCGTATTTTCGAATATTTTGGTGGGTACACGTTATGAAACCCTGCAAATATATTTATATAACATGCGTCAAACCAGTGGTCACTTCACCTCCGCATTAGTAATGACTTACTTCGCCTTTATTTTTCTTTTCACTTGGTTGGCCAGCCGTATTAACCGAGGAGCTCCATCATGAGTTTTGTTACTGTAAAAAACCTACAAAAAAGCTTTGGTAGTAATACCGTATTTTCAGATATTAACTTCAATATCAAGCAAGGTGAATTTGTTACCTTACTCGGCCCCAGTGGTTGTGGTAAATCAACCTTGTTACGCAGTCTTGCAGGTCTAAATAACGTCGACGCAGGTGAAATATGGGTTGGTGAACAGAATATTACCCATTTAGCCCCACAAAAAAGAGACATCGGCATGGTGTTTCAATCTTATGCTTTATTCCCGAATATGACGGTAGCAAATAACATCGCCTTCGGTTTAAAAATGAAGAAACTGAGCAAAGATGAAATAAACAAGCAAGTGGCACGAGTGATTGAACTAGTCGAGCTAAAAGGTAAAGAACACCAGCATCCACATCAACTATCAGGTGGTCAAAAGCAGCGTGTTGCGCTGGCAAGAGCATTAGTAGTACAACCAAAAATATTGCTACTTGATGAGCCACTATCAGCGTTGGATGCCCGTATCCGTAAACATTTACGTCAACAAATTTGTGACATTCAAAAAGAGCTTAACCTCACAACCGTCTTTGTTACCCACGATCAAGAAGAAGCTATGACCATGTCTGATCGTATCTTTTTGATGAATGAAGGGTCAATAGTACAACAAGGCAGTGCCGAGCAAATATACACCCAACCACACAATGAATTTGTAGCCGGGTTCATGGGGAATTATAATTTATTGTCTGCGCAACAGGCGCAAGATGTACTTAATATGAAAATTAATGGCAAACTGGCGATTCGCCCAGAATCAATTTATGTCCGCGAAGCGGGTCGTGATTATGGTGAACATATTTCTGCACCGACTCAGGGCATCATTAAAAACCATCAATTATTGGGCAATGTAATCCGCTATCAAGTGGCTGTGAAAGGCTGTGATATTACCGTCGATTTACTCAATCGTTCATCAGAGCGACTATTCGAGACGGGCTCACAGCTCGAGTTACTGTTTAATTTAAATGAATTACAACAAGTAGGTTAAGGGAGTGAATACCATGAGCCAACCATTATATATTTTTGACTTGGATGAAACCCTCATTGGTGCTGATAGCGCGATATTATGGCATCAATTTTTGGTGACCAAAGGGATAATTACCGACCCTGGTTTTTTAGAAGAAGACCAACGTTTAATGGCGTTGTATTCAGCTGGCGAACTTGATATGCCTGAATACCTTAATTTTTCGATAGCGCCCCTTGCGCAGCTTCCTAAAGAAGAAGTCGATAGATTAGTTGATGAATGTGTAGAGAAGCACATTATGCCAACGGTATTTCCGCAAGCACTACAATTGTTAACACAGCTTAAGCAGGACAATATTACCACGGTGTTGATCTCGGCGACAGTCAGCTTCATTGTAAAAAAAGTAGCCAAACAACTCGGTATTCCCCATGCGATGGGTATAGATCTGTTAGTTGAAAATGGCTGTTATTCGGCGAATATTATGGGTGTACCCAGTTACCGAGAAGGTAAAGTCACACGCTTAGAATCCTGGTTAGCAGAACAAAGCGAGAGCTTTACTGATACTTATTTTTATACTGATTCAATTAACGATCTGCCTTTATGTTTATTCAGTCAATACCCGCATGTTGTTAACCCATGCCCACAATTATCCCGTTATGCTGAAACACAACACTGGCCGAAATTAACTTGGTCGCCTTTAACTGAGAACCATTAACTGAGACATAAAAACGAGCTTAATCACAGCACAAGCCTTCATAAATAGCCCGCAAAAAAGCCTGACGATTCACACAGTCAGGCTTTTTCGTATTTATTACCATTTAACTAGGCATTAATAAGCGTTAAAAACGAGGGTAAAGAGCCGCGTTCTTACCCGTGACTTTACCTACTGGGAATGAGAAGTAAATAACGCGTCGTACTACCGATGCGTACTGACTAAAGAAACTCCCCGTATTATAAGCAACCCCATATTTAGCCGCAATAACTTGCACTTCTTTCGACATAGCCACATAACGATGTGCTGGCACTTCAGGAAATAAATGGTGTTCTACCTGACAGCTCAAGTGGCCCGTTAAAATATGGAACCATCTAGGCCCTGTTAAGTTTGCCGAGCCTAAAATCTGACGATAATACCAATGACCACGAGATTCATCCTCACATTCTTTTTCCGTGAAAGTATATACTTCGGTAGGAAAGTGTCCGCAGAAAATAATCGTTGAAGTCCAAAAGTTACGCAGTAAATTAGCACATAAGTTACCTAACAGTACCATCACGAAAAACGGTCCGGCTAAGATTGGAAAGATAACGTAATCTTTTAAAATTTGGCGTGTTGATTTGCTGTAAAATACTTTCTTTAATTGCTCGATATCAACATGTGACGCACGACCTTCTTTTCTTTTACCAAAGAATACTCGCTCACCCGCCATCTCATGGAATGCGATACCCCATTGAAATAACGTACTTAACACAAGGTATGTACCAAATTGCCATAAGTTACGTAAACGCCAAGAAAAATCATCACTTAAACGTAATAACCCGTAACCGAAATCTCGGTCTTTACCGATAATATTGGTATAAGTATGGTGTTCATAATTATGCACACGCTTCCACGATTCTGAACTACACGCATTATCCCATTCAAATGTTTGTGAATTAAGCGTCGGATCATTCATCCAATCATATTGACCATGCAATACGTTATGGCCAATCTCCATATTATCTAAAATCTTCGACGCGCTTAATAGCAGTACACCTATGCCCCAGAAATACAATGAAATAAAGCCCAGTACGAGACAAATACGCCCAGAAATTTCTAGCGTACGTTGTAGGCGTACAATCTTTTTAATATAACGTTCATCGGCACTACCCACTTGCTTCATGGCACTTGCTTTCACACCATCAAGATCTATCGCCAGTTGCTCTAACTGCTCTTCATTTAACTTTGCCATTACGCTCTCCCTATAAATTAATAACGACGTCAGTCACTGGCACACTGATACAAGCTTGAATATCTTCTTCGCCAGTATCTGAATATGTTTTAGTCTGGCTGTTATAAACCACACCACTTACTTTCTTACACTTACACTCTTGGCAAATACCAATACGACAACCATATTTCGCGGGGACATAATTATCTTCGGCAATGGTTAATAGCGTTTGTTGATTGTCTTCCTTCACAACGATGTCTTTACTGGTAGTCGCAAATGAAATCTTACGCGCGACATTTAAATCGACATGACTGAAACTGGCGAGACCAAATTGCTCAAGGTACAATGCATTCTGAGGAAGTCCCATCTCGAGTAATAATGCTTGCGTGCTATCCATCATGCTATTGGGACCACAGATATATACATCACAACGCGCTAAGTCTGTTGTAACCGCCTTGATATGCGTTTGAGAACAATGGCCATCACGTTCACTCTGTAATAACGTCAGCGTAAAGTTAGCGTGTTCAACCTCTAGCAATACAAGGCTTTCTCTCAGCGCATGCTGATTAGCTCGAGCATAATAAAGCAGGGTAAAATTGATCGTCGGGTTATTCACGACATGTGATAACAGCAAGCTGTGAAAAGGGGTAATACCACTGCCACCAGCAATGAATATAACCTCTTTCCTTGTTGGAACATTTCGGTTTTGTGGTACCGCTGTATTTAATACAAAGTCACCTTTGGCAGGAGAAATACCGAATAGATCTCCTTTCTCGACAGCACTTTCCAACCAAGGCGTGATCCGCCCTTCAAATTGCTTCTTAATTGTTAAAGTGATGGTTTTATCTTGCTGTAACTGCGATACAGGCGAAGAAATGGTAAAAGGGCGTTTAACATAACTGCCATTTTTCTTTACTTGCAACTCAACATATTGACCAGCCTTAAATGAAAAAAGCTGTTCGTTCACCTTGCCTGATATCGCTAATGTTAATGAATACATATTATTACTTTCAGTCTTTATACCCACGACTCTTGCCGCGTGCATATCACCCATAACTACCGCAATTGGCTTGGTTGAAAATGGGGCGAAGTAAGCCTTGAATGTATCGTTATTAAATAACGTTAGCGACAATTTATTGGTTAGTTCATTAAGCATATAGCACTCTCCCTAAAAGTTAAATAGAGCTTACAGGTGTACACTAGAATGATCTATCAGTATTTGAAAAACATTCTAACTTTAAGCAGCGTAAGCTTAACCAAACAAAAACAATGACTTACCGAGTGACAAGTTGTCATGAAATAGAGAGAGATGTGAACAAGTGTTAACTAATTTCATTTATAATTACAGTTTCATTACAGTTTTATATGATAATCATGAAAAAAACCTGTGGTTAAAATAAACAAAATGATCAAAAGTATATAAAAAACGAATTAACCAATGAAAACCACCCCCTTAATTTAAGTTATATTCAACATCATTAAATCTAATACTTACACGCTAAATTTTGTCATCTTCTTCAGGTATTGTCCGCAGCCACTAACCCTGAAGACGATGGTAAATACTATGCTAAAAATGCTCGCAACTATGCCCCCGAATTTACTGCTACTACTTGCGATTATTTTTGAAGTGATTGCCACATCCCTGCTACCAAAAACCCAACAGTTTAGTCAGCCATTCATGAGTGTGATCGTGCTAATCTGCTACGCATTGGCATTTTTCTTACTGTCTATTACCATCAAATCAGTGCCGATTGGTGTGGCTTACGCGATTTGGTGTGGCGCAGGAATTGTGCTTGTGACCATAATTAGTTGGTTATGGTATGGCCAACAACTCGATTGGGTAGCCATCATAGGGATAAGCTTAATCTTACTTGGAAGTGTCATAATTAACATATTTTCTACTACAATAAGCCACTGATTAAGTGGTGATTACATTAAATAAAATCAGGATTAATAGTAATATTAATTTCACATTAAAGGCTTTTTTAATATTACTGTCATACAAATCCATTACTTTAACCATTTATTTGTTAAGGCAATGTATGCTTCCTCCACAACGTGCACTTTTGGCTTTCGAAGCCGTATCTCGGTTAGGCTCGATTGGTGCTGCATCGCGTGAACTCCACGTAACGCAAGCGGCGGTCAGCCAACAGCTAAAAAGCCTTGAACAATTTCTCAATTGCACTTTATTTATTCGTAATCAACGTGGCGTAACCTTAACCCAAGCTGCGCAGCAGTATCTGCCAGTTGTAGCCGGATCATTGCAACATTTAAAGCTGCAAACACAAATATTATTCGGAGCACAACAATCCGATGTACTACGTATTAAGGCCAACACCTCTATTGGTCATAATTGGTTAATCCCCAAACTGGCTGATTTCAGTAACAAATTTTCTTTTATTAAATTAGATTTGACCTTAGTCGATTGGCCATCACGCCAACCTTGCAGTGAAGCGGATGTTGAGATCACCAATGGTTTTATTGACAGCGAGGACACCCAAGTCGAACGCCTATGCCAAGAGCAATGGTTGATGGTATGCAGTCCCGCATTCCAACTGCAGCATCTTGATGCACTAGCCAACAAAGATATTTCGCAACTGCCCGCGATCCAAGTTAAGGGTTATGAAGAAAGTTGGATGCAATGGCTGTGTCATCATGATATCGCGCCCGAGCCACCAAATATTCAACTCGAAATAAGTAATTCACTTCATGGTTTAGAAGCCGCGAAGCAAGGTATTGGCTTAATGCTGGTGCGCTCGCTAGTGGCAAAAAAAGCGCTCACGTCAGGTGAGCTCGTCTTAGCACTGAGTGGCAGTATGCCGTCCGATTCAGGGCACTACGTCATCACTGCCAATAAACGCAGCGCCAAAGTTAATTTCTTTTGCGATTGGCTACACCAACAAGATATCGATAGCGCGATGCAGGCTATTTTTTCTAATGCATAATCGATTTAACCATCACATTTTCTTATGCCTGACGATGGAAAATATGATGATGACACAACCAAATTTGTCACAGTGCCAACCTATGATGTTCACATACAGTTAAGGAAAAGCTTTATTATGAAGATTAAATCGAACGCACTATCGGAAAAACTAAAGGTACTGTTATTTATCGCACCTTTATTGATCCCGCTATTCGCCTTTTGGATTGTGCCATTTGGCTGGAGCATCTATATCAGCTTTACTGACTGGGATTATATCTCGCCAGAATATAGCTATGTAGGTTTAGAAAACTATCAATACATGTTTGAAGATAGTTACTTTATGGATGCATTAAATAATACCTTTGTGTTTGCGCTGGGAGTGGTGATTCCAACGGTAGTGTTAGGGTTGGCGTTTGCTTTATTACTGCATAAAAATTTCCGTGGTAGCCAACTTTACCGTGCGGTTATCTTCTCACCTTGGATCACACCAACGGTCGCTGTATCAATCGTCTGGTCATGGGTATTCGAAACAAAATCAGGGTTAGCAAACTTACTGCTGGGTAAATTAGGGTTTGAGCCTATCCCTTGGTTAGAAAGCGGTGATACAGCCATGATAGTGGTGATTATCGTTACCGTGTGGCAAGCCGTTGGTTGGACTATGTTATTTTTCATCAGTGCGTTAAACAAGATCCCTGAATCACTCTATGAAGCCTCATTAATTGATGGTTGTAGCCCATGGACACGTTTTATAAAGATCACCTTACCGTTAATTTCGCCAACCACTTTTTTTCTAATCATTGTCAACATGATCAACGCGATACAAGCATTTGATCAATTTCAAATCCTGACGCAAGGCGGTCCAAGTGGCAGCACCCGTACCTTGCTATATCTATTCTATCAACAAGCATTTGAGCAATACGATATGGGCCCTGCGGCAGCAACCTCATTAATCATTTTACTGATCACGGGTGTCTTAACACTGGTTAACACCGAGATGGGTAAACGTTGGATATATTACTAAGGAAAAGACGGATGACAACTCGATCCATCAACTTACCCCTGGCTAACGACCAAACCGGTAAACATACAAAGACCATAGCAGTACAAGTATCAACGGTAAACATACCGGCTAAAGCAGTATTAAAACCCACGGGTTTAGCACTGCTAAAACATGGCTTCTTAACCATTTCTGGTTTAATCATGGTTTTCCCATTTGTTTGGATGTTATCAGGTTCGATGAAGTCTAATGATGAAATATTCAGTAACCCACTTAATATTTTACCAGAGCAATTTCGTTGGGAAACATTTGTTGAAACATTTAACAGTGCACCGTTTGGCTTGTACATCATGAACAGTTTTACGGTGGCGTTATTCACCACACTAATCGTGATGATTAACTCGGCAATGTTTGCATATGCCATTACCCAGTTCAAATTTAAATCACAAACCGCACTCTATTTTGTGGTCATGGCTTGTTACATGTTGCCGGGGGCAGTGACGTATATTCCGTCGTATATCACCTTGGCGAATATGGGGTTACTCGATAGTCATACCGGGTTGATTATCTCTAATGCCGCGAGTGTGTTCGGGGTATTTTATCTACGCCAAGTATTTTTAAAAGTGCATCCATCACTGATTGAAGCGGCGCGGATCGATGGAGCTGGAGAAGTAAAAATTCTCTGGGCGATCGTGCTACCACAGTGCAAAGCAGCCTTAGCTACCTTGTTCTTGATTACCTTTATTACTAACTACAACAGCTATATGTGGCCAAGTCTATTAATCACGTCACAAGACCTTAACTTGATTGCGACGGGTATTAGACAATTTTTTATTGCCGAAGGTAACTACGGCTTAAATTGGTCACAGATTATGGCAGCAAGTACCATCGCTGTGCTACCGCTGTTGATTTTATTCATTATTTGTCAAAAAACAATTTTGTCCGGCATTGCCGATAACGGTGTAAAAGAGTAAATAAATATGAAACTGAAAACATTAGCAATTGTATGTTCTAGCTACGCAATGGGAGCAGTCGCTTTCGCCAGCAGCGCAATGGCGAAAACCGAAGTGGACTTTTGGTATTCTGGTGGCACAAAACCACAACAATTAATGACTACACTGATCGCTGAATTTAATAGCAGTCAGGATGAATATGTGATTAAAAGTGCCTTGCAAGGCAACTACGACGAAACCTACCAGAAGCTACAAGCAGGTATGGCGTCAAAAACAGCACCTGAATTTGTATTACTTTATTCTAGTCAAGCACAAATGATGGCAAAACGTAATTTGGTTCGTGATATCCGTCCTTATATGGACAGCACATTCAATTTTAATGATTTTCTTGGCGCCTTCCGTCAACAAGTGACAGCACCAGATGGCCTCGTTTATGGCTTACCCGCTTACGGCACGACCCAGATATTTTACTACAACAAGCAAGTACTGGCTGAGCACGGCTTTACTGAAAAAGACCTGAGCACTTGGCAAGGTGTGGCAAAAGTGTCTGCTGCAGTAAGTAAAAAAGACGCCAAAGGTAACACCATTTTTTATGGCTGGGAGCCAATGTGGGGTGAAGATAACTTAATCGATGCGGCGTACTCTAACGGCGGCAAAGTGATCAGTGATGACGGGAAAACTATTTTAATTAACTCTCCAGAATGGATAACAGTATGGGATAGTTTCCGTCAATGGATCCATGAAGATGAAACGATGCGTATTCATCACGGTGGTCAAGGTTGGGAATACTGGTACAAAACCATTGATGACGTGATGAAAGATCGTGCATTAGGCTATACCGGATCATCAGGCGATCAAGGAGATCTTGATTTCACTAAACTTGGCGCTACCACGCAACCAGGTTGGGGTAATAACCCTGCGGCACCACAAGCTGGCGCAGTGAGTTTTGTCATGCCAAAAGGCACAAATGATAAAGCATCAAAAGGCGCATTTGAGTTCATGAAATATTATACCAATGCTGAAAATACTGCACGTTGGTCAATGCTAACAGGTTATATTCCAGCTCGAGAAAGTGTCAAACAAGTCCCTGCATATCAAGATTATACGGCGAAAAACCCACAAGCATTAATTCCGTTAAAACAAGCTAGTTTTGCCAGTCAAAACTTTTTTGACCCAACGAAAGGCAAGATCACTGATGCGCTATCGATTGCTGCAGATCAGATTTTAATCGAAAACATACCAGCCGAAAAAGCATTAAAACAAGCAGCTAAACGTGCACAACGTGCATTAGATCGTGCTAATCGTTAAGCATGATAAAACGGGTGATGAGTGCGCTGCATTCATCACCAGTACAACTAATAGCAACAAGGATTTACCATGTTGAATTTTACTGGTGAGTTGGTCTTTGGCCATCGCGTTTTGAATTTTAATGTTAACGCCAATATTAACACCCTCACCCTTACTGCAACGACAGTAAAGAAAGGCTTTTTATATGCCTATCTGTATGACAGTAAGCAACAGTTACGTGCAAATTTGTTATTTGAGAAAGCCAAAAAAACTTTAATTTTAACATCGAAATCGGCTTCACTTGGTGGTATTTCAGGTCATTTACCCCCTGGCGATTGGCAATTACATTTGTATAATCTTGAAGGTGAAACCAGAACGCCAAAAGCCATGCGCTATGCGATTGATGTTGGATTAAGTGAGCATATTAATCCCGAATATAGCAATCATGAGAAATTGTTAGCAACGCAAACGCATCCTTGTTTAATTGCCGATGAAGACGCTCCGCTTGATCACAGCATTCATTTTGATTACAACCACAGTAAAAATAATAACGCCGCTTGGTACCGTGGTGATTTACATGCCCATACGCAATTATCAGATGGGAATAATACCCTCGCCGCAGCAACACAAATAGCCGAGCAACAAGCGCTCGATTTCTTTTTTCTCACCGAGCACAATATTTGTCACCCTGCGCTGCCCATTTGTGAACATACCTTAATGTTACCTGCGATTGAGGTTACCACAGACCAAGGTCATTTTAATGTGCACGGCCCGCGCCGCACCCTTAATATGTTTAATGCCACTTATTCCAGCGCCGCATTGATTGAACAGGGACTCAGCCTGGTTGCACAAGGTGAAGGTAATATCAGTATTAATCACCCAGCGATGAAACCTTGGCACTGGTATTACGAAAATATCGTACTAGAAAAAGTAAATACCTTTGAGGTCTGCTGTGACCCTACATGGTCAACATCACCCAAGGCCACTGAAGATGCATTAATCCTATTAACGCACATATGGAACAGCGGCCATCGTATCGCTGCCGTTGGTGGCAGTGACTCACACCTAGAACCTCATGAACGCAACGCCAATGCAGCAGAACCATCTATCTATGGTGATCCAAGTACATTTGTCTATGCCGATACCTTATCGGGTAACGGTATTTTACAAGGCCTACGCCAAGGTAATGTTTATCTAGAGCGCCAATGTGGGTTGGTTTTTCAACTTAATTCTGGTGCAGTCTTACCAGGTCAAGATGTCGGCACAAATATTGTCGATTATCGTCTGGCTGTGACAGATACCAGCACGAGCTATTATGCAGAATGTATCGCTGACGGCAATGTGATAAAACGCATTAAACTCACGACCACAAATATCCATTTTCAAGTGGATATGAGCACATATGCCTGGCTACGTATCGATATTCGCCGAGGTCGATTAGATGACCTTGCAGCGTCCGAGTTTGAGGGCATCATAAACCCGATTTATAACGGTACACAAGCCATCTTTAGCCAGCCTTTAGTTGGTACTTGGGGCGAACTAATGGAGTTAATAAATAATGGAAATTAAAGGTTTACTGTTCGATAAAGACGGAACGTTACTGGAGTTTCATCAAATGTGGTTACACGTCGCGCAAGGCGCAGCGGGAGACACATTAGCGGCCTACGCAGCTGAGAATAATCATGACGTTGATAACGTCGCATTATTAGCGGCAATAGGGGTACACGGTGCTGATGTTGATAATCACGGTTTACTTGCATCAAATCCCGTCGAAGATACGGCTGACGCTTGGTATCAATTATTACAGCTAAGCAGTGATAAGGCTCAGTTCAGCTACACGGTAAAACAGCTGTTCAATAAACAAGTTGAAGATAACCCAGCGCTGATCCAAGCATTACCCGGTATTAAAGCAAAGCTGCTTAACCTAAAACAACAAGGCTTTAAACTCGGCATCGCCACTGCAGATACAAAAGACGCCACTATCTACAGTTTAATACTGGCTGAGTTACACGATCTATTCGACTTTGTTGGTTATTCCGATGGTGATATTGCCCCCAAGCCAGCACCCGCGTTATTGAATGCTTTTTGTGGACACTGCAATTTAGTACCACAACAAGTGATCATGTTTGGCGATACTGTTTCTGATATGAAATTTGGCCGTAATGCAGGCGCGAGCACCATTGGTGTTTTAACTGGCACTGCAACCGAAGACGAACTACGGCCTTACGCTGATAAAGTTCTGTATTCAGTTGCCGACTTTAATACCGATTTATTAATGACGATTGCTCACAGTTAATCTCGACGAATAACTAATAACTAATAACTAATAATTAATACGGAAATCACATGGCTGAAGTAATACTACGTCAAGTAGAGAAAATTTATCCAAATGGGTTTAAAGCCGTTCATGGTATCGACCTCACTATTAATGAAGGTGAGTTTATGGTGTTTGTTGGCCCTTCTGGTTGTGCTAAATCCACCACATTGCGCATGATTGCAGGGTTAGAAGACATCAGCAATGGCGAGATCATGATTGGTAACAAGTGTGTAAATCATTTACCGCCCAAAGACCGTGGCATTTCAATGGTATTTCAAAATTACGCGTTATACCCGCATATGTCTGTTTATGAGAATATGGCCTTTGGTTTAAAACAACAAAAAATCAATAAACGCGAAATAGAACGCCGCATTAGTGATGCAGCAGAAACATTAGAAATTACCCACCTACTCGACAATAAACCCGGTGAAATGTCGGGAGGGCAACGCCAACGAGTAGCGCTAGGTCGAGCAATGGTACGTAAACCGGATGTGTTTTTATTTGACGAACCGCTGTCAAATTTGGATGCTAAATTACGCGTTTCCACCCGCATTAGTATCGCCCAGTTACACCAGGATTTGAAAGCCGAAGGTCAAAATGCAACGATGATTTACGTGACCCATGATCAGGTCGAAGCTATGACGCTCGGTGATCGTATTTGCGTGCTGGACCAAGGTCAAATCATGCAAGTTGATACGCCTATGAACTTGTATCATTATCCAGCCAATAAGTTTGTTGCTGGCTTTATTGGTTCTCCCGCGATGAACTTGATCCACGCGACACTTTCTCAAGAAAATAACCTTACGTATGTGCAATTAGATAACGGTTCACAATTCGTATTACCAGTGGATAAAGCCGAAAAAGTAGCACATAAAATAGGTCAAAAAGTGTGGTTAGGACTGCGGCCTGAACACATATCAGTAATAGCACCTTCAAAAGAAAATACATCAGAGCCACAACAAAATGTTGAACTGACTTACATCAAAGTCGTGGAATCGATGGGCAATGAAGTTTACCTTTACTGTGTATTAGGACAAGAGCAGATTATTTCTCGCTGTCATTTCGACCCAAAGAACAATATTCAACATAGTGAAAGTCACTATATGCATTTCGATATGACGCACTGCCATTTATTCGATGTAGACAGTGAATTAGCATTGCTTAATTAGAGTTGAGTTAATTGCACTTTTGTTAATATGCAATAAAATATAGGTTATAAAAAAAGAGAAATACAAATAATGTATTTCTCTTTTTACCTTTTAAACTTCTGTTTATTCAACATTATAATAAGGCAGCTACAAGACTGTCACACGATGTAATTTACGCGGGCTATCGGCATAATCAATGACCGCATAATGCTGAGTACTACGGTTGTCCCAAATCGCCAATGAATTTGACTGCCACTTAAAACGAACCTGATATTCGGGCTGTCTTGCCATCGTAAATAATTTAGCTAATAACATATTACTGTCATCACGGTTCATTCCAATTATATAGCGGGTGAACTGCTCGTTAATAAATAATATTTCTTCATTAGTATCAGGATTACGCGTTATCACAGGGTGTGATACAGGCGGATTTTGTGCCGATACTGCAATCACCTCTTTTTGCCAATCCTCGGTGATCTCACTCTCTTCTATACCATCAAAGGCAAATAACGCATGCATGGCAGATAGCTCTCGCAGCAATACTTTATCTTGTTCAGGTAAATCCCGAAATACAGCGCTCATCGAACACCACAAGGTATCACCACCATAGGCTGGCACATGTTGAGCGTGAAGGATAGAAGCTTTAGAAGGTTGCTGTCGCCAAGTTAAATCCGTATGCCAAAAACTTTCTAATGGTGGTTTACCACTCACGGTTTCAATAACACTGACTTGTGGCGCTTGCTCTACATGAGGAAAAAAAGGATGTATAGGCTCTAACTCCCCAAAGCGCGCAGCAATGATTAAATGTTGCTGCGGTGAAAACACTTGATCACGGAAAAAAATGACTTGGTGAGTAAACCAAGCTTGATAAACTGTTTCAAAGACCGTGTCATTACAACTGACAAGATCAACATGATGGATCAAAGCACCAATGTGGGGGGTAAGTAACTCAATCCTCACTATTATTCTTCACCAGTCTTGATAACAGCTATATTAGTCGCGACTTGGCTATGCTTTTCAACTTCTATAGTGGCGTCAGCTGCAACAATATCTAAGTCCGAAATCGTCTCATTTATTGCTAAGTTATCGCTCTCTGTCAGCGCCGCGTTCATCTTTTCTGTTAAGGCAATAATTAACTGTGCTTGCTCATCATTAAGAGCTTGTTGCTGCTCCAACTTATTATGTAATGCATCATTAAAATATGTAATTTGTTCAACATAGGAGAGGCTCGAAATATCTTCTGCAAATAAATTAAATGCCGCAGTTGATAGTGCATCGCGATAACGTAACGCGATCTTTTCACTTTCAGAATGATTGATACTATTGATCCACTTCACTTCAGTTGTGACGCTATTGGCACGACGTAAATCGTTCTCAACTTTAGCCACTATATTTTCGATGATATTTTTGTTTCGCGTAGAAAACATAATTGCATCATTTAACTGTTGTACGCTCTGCTGTATTTTCGCATACGTTTGCGGGATCAGATTTTGATCCATTTTTTTCATTTTCTTTACCAATGGCGTGTAATAATTACTTTTAACAATTCGGATTTCTAGCTGTAATAAACGTGCTTGCACTGTCGAACTGCGTTTTTCATAACCGTCAGTTGAGCCATCATCTTCAATATCAGCAATTAAATCGGCCGTACTTTCGTTAATATCATTTAACGAGTTTTGCCATTGACCATGAACTTGTGGTGACAAATATTCAATGTCAGCTAACTGCTGCGCTAAAAAAACCGATACCAACTGTTTAATACGTACGGCTTTATCTAGTGCTTCTTGCGCTTCTTCAATTTTATCGATTACTTTACTTTCCGAAGGACCACCAAAAAAACCTTGATCATTGGGATCAAATCTAGCGACCAGCGTACGCATCGCTCGTACATCGGAATTTACATCTCTCCAACTATCAGGTGCAAAATAAACATAGTTCTGCTCTTTTGCCGCTTGGTACTGCTGCTCAATATGTTCAGCAAGCCCTTTGACTTTTAGTATCGCTAGCGCAGCCTCATCCATGACTTCGACATCATTGGTATTATGAACATTTTGTTGCGTTGATTCCGTCGACGCACAACCTGATAATCCAGCAGCCGATATAATGATAGCCGCAAGCAGGGCTTTCTTCATTTTGTTCATCCAATACTTTATGTTGTCAAAACCTCGATACTACCGAACACGCAGCAAGGTAACAATACAAAAAAATTAAATGTGTGCCAGTGATACAATTGTAACCATTATTCCCTTACATATTCCTATAGCCTCTTACAGCCTCTTACAACATATACCCCTACTACTGTGTTCTAATTCAGATAATTATGTCAATTATATGAAGGTGGATGAATAAATGAATAAGACTGATGTGATAAGCAAGGCAGGAAAGCCCGGATATACAGGACTAACGCGAATTATCAAAGCCACCGGATATTCATGGCAAGGCTTACGAGCTGCATTCAAATACGAGTCGGCAATTAGACAAGAATTACTCTTACTGATCATTTTCACGCCTATTGCCCTGTTATTAAACGTAAGCCATGTTGATAAAATACTGCTAGTTGCATCATTAGTACTCGTGCTTATTGTTGAGTTATTAAATTCGGCCATTGAAGCGGTTGTTGATCGTATCGGCACAGAGCATCACGAATTAAGTGGTCGCGCTAAAGACATAGGCTCAGCAGCCGTGTTTGTTAGCTTGTGCTTAGCAGTATTCATTTGGTTTATGATAGTGATGTAATCACAATGAAGAGGATACATTAATGAGATATTTTAGGTAGATATGCCAAAAGTTGTTTGTTGTAATTGATGGCCCAATTGGGGCCATCAATTACGGCTAACTGAATAGTTTATATTAGCCGTCTTCTAACTAACGCTAACATACCTAAAGCAAGCAAAGTAATCCAATTAATAGCACCGCCGCTACCAGCAGAACTTCTATTCGTAGAATTACCATCAGGTCTAGCAGACTGACCTGTAGACTCGCCAAATGCCGAATGAGTTAAATTACTGATAGTAATTCGGTCATCACCATACGAAAAATATGAATTTTTCTTATACTCAAATACAACCGTATTATTATCTCTAGGCAAGACTATAGTAAAGTCACCAGCCTTAACACCACTCACTCCACCATATAAATGACCATTAATATATATGTTAAAATAATCATTGTATTCTTGGATTGAGATATCTGCATTGAAAGATAACTCCCCAGCAGCTAATCCCGTAATCGCTAATTGCGCGAACTCATTGTAATCTAACACTGGAGCTTCAATTGAGCTACCATTGTTAAACCATGAATGTTTAGAAGAATATATACCACTGTTCGCAACAAAAACCATATTACTAACATCTGTAGGCGCAGTTTCAATGCCAAGATATGATACCTTTAGATCGAGGTTAGGTGTTTGCACAAGATCTGTAAGCATACTGACCGATACCTCTCCAAAACTTTCTCTGGCATTGTAATTAATCGTAACCGCACAGCTATCATTAGCAGCTATCACGTTACAAGTATTCGCAGTTATCGAAGCATCATAGGGCAGCACCTGAACTCCTGACGTTCTAATCATTTGTGCTGTATTATTTTGGATAGTGAAAGTATGCGAATTTGCACCTAAAGGCTTAACCCCTAAAAACCCTGACTGACGGTAACTGAATCCTTGCATTTTTCCTGCAATCCAATCTGAGAAATGGCTTACATTAGCATAAACACCGTAATTTCCGGCTTCTGCACACCCATAGCCCCAACTCACAATACCAAGTTGTTCATAACCGTTACCACTGGCAACAACGATTGGCCCACCACTGTCACCCTGACAAGAATCATAACCACCATTAACATACCCGGCACAAAATGCATTATCTTTTAAACTGACACCACCTGGGCATAGCGCTTGTGCGACTAGCGGTACATCAACTTGATATAGCTCATTATTAAATTTCATGTTATCTGGATTTGGGTCTTGATCTCCCCACCCCATCACAGTTAACATTTTACCTACTGGTAGGCTGTTACGTAAATGCCTATCAGCCAAATTAACGGCTGTATAGTTAACCTCGCGCTCAAGTTCTAAAATAGCAATATCATTACCATCCGATGCATCAGGGTAGCTTTCGTGAACATAAACTTCTTTAACACTATATCTATGTGCAGCAGCATCATTCTGAGTTAGATCAGAAATACCAATAACGGCATCAAGATCTTGCCCTTCTTTGCTGTCGACACAATGCGCTGCAGTTAAGATATAGCGCCCACCTAAAAAGCTAGCCCCACAAAACTGGCCGCTATATACATCCCTATTTTTAGAGACTAAAGCCACCATAAATGGCCAGCTTCCACTGCCACTTTTTTCTCCGTTAATAATTCTGGGTTCCATGTTTTCTGCAGCATTAACCTGACTTAGCGATAGTGGCGCTAAAATTAACAATAAAAGTATTTTATTTAAATGCATTACCTAGTCCTTGGCTTATCCGTTAACCATTGATTATATTAATAATTTACGATAATACATTAGATTAGTGAAAATACTCTAACGAAACAGCAATATTTCAACCTAGACAGAAGAAAAACATGTATATATATGATTATCATCTCGTTTTATGATAAAAGATGACCTTTGATTATCTACACCGAATCCTCTTTATATTGATGTAATAACGCTTCAAACTCTTTAGCGGGCACTGGTTTACTGTAAAAATAACCTTGGCCATATTCACAATGCATTGACCTCAAATAATCCGCATGCCATTGGTCTTCAATTCCCTCTGCAACAACCTTTAAGTTAAGTGCTTTCGCCATCGCAATGATCGCATTGACCAGCTCACGATCAGAGTCACTTTCATGCATATTTTGCAAAAAAGCGCGGTCTATTTTTAATTTATCAAAGGGGAATTTTTGTAAATAACTCAGTGCCGAATAACCCGTACCAAAATCATCAATCGAGAGCTGCATGCCCATTGCTTGCAGTTTATTAAGTAAGGAGACCACTTCGTCGTTGTGATTGAACAGCAAGCTTTCGGTGATCTCAATATCCAATTTATCCGCAGGTAAACCAGATTGCATTAATCCAGCGTTGATTTGCTCGAATAGCTTATCGCAATGTCTAAATTGCACACTCGAAAAGTTAATGGCGATATGTAACGGCCTGATCTTTTGCCATTCAGCAGCCTGCATACAAGCTTTGTTTATCGCAAATTCACCGAGTAAGTGTATTAAGCCATTTTTCTCGGCTAAAGGAATAAATTCATCCGGTGATATAAAACCAAACTCGGTATCATGCCAACGCATCAAGGCTTCAGCACCAATAATTTGGTTGGATGCTAACTCAATAATCGGCTGATAGTAAATTTCAAGCTCATCGCGCGCAAGCGCTTGACGTAATCGGCCATCGAGATCTAACGTACGCTGTAAATCAGCACTCATTGCCGCATTATAAAAACTGAAGGCATTACGCCCATCTTGTTTGGCTCGATACATGGCAGTATCGGCACTGGCAAGTAACTGTTGCACATTATTACCGTCTTGAGGATATACCGACATACCAATACTGGTAGAGATAAACAACTCTTGGTTTTTCCAAATAAAAGGATCATCAAATAACGACAATACCCTAGCCGCTAAGTATGTTGCCGAATCCAAATTGTTCAGTTCGGGAATAACTAATAAGAATTCATCGCCGCCTAAACGGGCGAGAACGTCGGTATCACGTATAGAATCCAGTAATCTTGCGGTACTCTGCATCAAGACCTGATCGCCAGCAGAATGCCCCAAGGTATCATTGATCTGTTTAAAATTATCAAGATCAATAAACATGACTAATACGTTAGTATTCGATCTTTTTGCTCTTACTAATTCTTGCTCCAAGCGGTCATTACCACAATTTCGATTGGGTAACCCAGTCAATGCATCATGCGAGGCTTGATAAGCCAACTCTTGCTCTGAAGCCTTTCTTTTTTCAATCTCTTCAATTAACAATTGGTTTTGAGTCGATAAGATCCGTCGTTGTTTATGACTTTCTTCAAATTTGGTTCTTAAAATAACATTTGCGTTATTAATCATAAATGTATAGAAAAGCCCAAATACAACAGGCACGGCAAGAAAAGAAAGACCAGCGATAAACCAACCCGAAGTGAAAATATCTTTTTCATTGACGGGTTCAAACCAACTTCTTAATTTAAAGGGTGTATTCTCAATCTCCATTTCAAAAAAAATGTTATTGGCGAGTTCATTTTTCTCATCCGATTGTGGTTCCGTTGTTAATGAATCCCAGATAAAAATATCACCATCAGCCGTAATTAAATCCATGCGGCTTCGACTATCGACATGCTCCTGTGCCGTCAACTGTGAAACGATCACTTTCCTATTCAAATCAGCAACCAAAAAAGCGACCGGTTTACCTGCGTAGCTAACACGTTTAACCAGTTGAATATAAGGACAATTACCATCTTTAATTACACGAATGGTCAAACTCTGTTCGCGAATATTTAGCATATTCACCCTATCGAACGTAGCACCTTGGTTTTTTGCGGTATCCGCAATAACAGTGCCATCATAACCAACAAGCACCAAACGCTGATAAACCAATTGCTGATTTATTTCAGTATTATTGATGAGGCGATTCAGTTCCCTATTAAGGTTGAATAAACTCGCTCCTAAGCCATATTGCATCGACATACCTGATGCCAAATTCGCAAAGTAGGTCAACATTGATTTATCACTAGAAAGATTCGTTAACTCATCATTCGTCACATTGAAAAAATATTCCAACATACTGGTGTAACTTTGCACCTTCAGATTAAGTTCTCGTTGCTGTGACTCTTTCAATCGTGTCTGTCCAAAATTGGTTACAGCCAAAATCGACACTAAATACGCCGCGAGTAATACCGCCGCAATAATAATTAAACGGCTACTGGATAATTTACGCTTCAACTTTTTCATCACACTAACTTATGATTATTATTAAAATAATCGCCATAAAAATAAGACACGGATGGGTAGTGTTTCTCAACTAATTGCAGATAAGTCCCGTCTTTTTTTATATCATCTAAATATTGATTAAATGCTTTACGCAACGCTGGTGAATTCTTTCTAAAAACAGCCCCCATTCTTTGTTCTTGTGACACTGGCCCTATCACTTTTATTTCACCGGGCCACTTTTCGAGTGCAATTAAGGTATCAGCAACATCAAGTAAGGTACTTTCAGCATCTTTATTCAGGATCGCCGGCACCATTTCATTCAAACGGCGTTCGGTAGCGGGCAATATAATATTGGCACCCGTGCTATAAAGATTATATAAATTAGGGTCTAAGCAAGAATGTTCCATCGCTAACACATCTCTGCCATTGATCAGCTGCTTCACTTTTTTAATGTCTTTATCAATCGAGTTGGTTGGGTTAATAGGTTGCAGGTCTGAATCCGCACGAGCCACCAGCCATACTGCAGAGGGGAAATAATCATTTGAGAAATCGGCGAGTTCAGTACGCCAATCTAAAATAGTGACGCCATTGGCAATGATATCGCCTTCGACTGCGCACTCGTCACCAAATATTGTTTGATTGTTTTTAAATTGCGCATGCTGACCAGTTAATTTACCTATCGCGTTATTCCACTTAGCTGGCACATATTGGTACTCAACACCCAATGATTCTGCAAAACCTTTCACCAGTTCCACATCCAACCCGCTTAACAATTCAAAATCGTCTTTTTTAATATAAGACACAAAATTTGCGTAAGGTACGCCAATATGACGTAACACACCTTGTTTTTTTATATCTTGTAAATCAATAGCCAAGACACCTTGGCTAAAAATCATGGCTGAACCCATAAACAAAATGTTCTTTATCGTATTTTTAAATTTTGTAACTCTCATCGACATACTCTATCTAATCGGCTCTAATTTAAAGAGAGCGCCCAGTTCGACTGGACGCCTATGTATTAAGCCATACGTTTGTATAGTTTCTTAATCACGTTAACTAAACCTCTCACATCTTTTTCATCGTGGAAAAGGTGCGTAGAAATTCTTAATGCATACGTGTTAGCGGTATCTCCTTTATGCAATTTAAAGTTGGTTGTACGAATGATGTAGCCATAGTGATTACGTAGCCGATCTCTAAATTCAGTCAGTCGCTCACCATCTTCTAACTCAAATGGATTGAATGTTGTTAAACCACTCGCTAGCGCTTCAACGTTTGGAGAGAATATATAGGCATTAGGCAACGCCTCGGCCAATAATGATTTGCACAATGCGCTTAAATCTAACACACGTTTTTCAATACGTGCTCGACCAATGTCATCCCACATTTTACAGCTATCAACCAAGGCTTGTTTCGCAGGGTAATTATCATTACCTATGTACTGCATTTGATAACAAAGGTAATCAGCATGTGATAATGATGAATTAATAATCCAAAGCGGATTAACACGGTCACTCCAGTATTCATTTAAACGTCGTGCATTATCACGCATATATAAAATGCCAGTCGCACCTGGTCCACATTGCCATTTATGACCAGACCCCACATAGAAATCACAATCCATATCGTGAAAATCCAAATCAAGCATACCGATCGAATGCGCGCCATCAACGAGTGTTGGTACGGCATATTGCGTTGCTAATTCACAAATACGTTTTGCTGGCAACTTTGTACCGGTTTTGTAAGTAATATGAGAGAACACAATCAGACGAACATTCGGGTTTTCATTCAATGCAGTTCGGAATGCTTCAACATAATCCTCTTCTGTCACTGTTTCAAATCCAGTGTAAACAGGAAGCTGAACTTCCACTATTTTCACTCCGAAACGCTGTTTAGCAATCTTCATTGCTGTTGTCGCAGCCATATGTTCATGGTGCGTAGTCAGAATAACATCACCTTCTTCAAAGTGAAGACCGTTGATAATAGAACATATACCATCGGTGGTATTACGGCTCAACACAATCTCATGGGCTTCAGCGCCAAATCCCGGCGCTACATCAGCGAGCATCTCTGACATATATGGCCAAGAGCCAAAACGTGCATCCATATCCCATGGGTATTTCGCCACGGCTTTATTATTGTCATTAAATCCTGCCAGTACATGCCTTGGCATTGAGCCTGTTGTACCCACATTCATGTAGGTTGTTCTTTTATCTAACACAAACTGTTTCTGAACTTTCTTCCAAAACTTTCTGTTATGTCTATTATGTGTATTATGTGTATGGGGCAACCAATCAGGATCGAGTTCTGATGCACTCGCTGTATCTGCAAGTACTGAGCCACCAAGCCCTACAACCGCCACACTAGCCACTGTACTTTTAAGAAATTTACGACGATTAAGGCTTTTAGGCCCTTGCTCTATATTGTTCATCTACTTAATTCCTTGTTAAAACATTAATACAGACATAGTTAATAATGTTTATTATAAGTATTATTAACAAAATTTCGTGCTATGTTATTCGAAAATATAGATATGTTAAATCATCGAGATCAAATTATTGTTGTTTATTCACAAGCGGTTAAGATTCAGGCAGTTCATTTATTTCAGGTGAAAGTTGGCGATTGGAAATGACAAAGCCCCAACACAGCTGAGGCTTTTTCATTATTTTAAATGGTATTAAACCCTAGCCCCTACCGGTGGCTGTATTGTGAGTAATCCTTTCGTTCTACGTATTGCTTTTCGACCTCGAGATTGTTTATTTAGATGCGACTTATTAACGGCAACCGATTGGCTTAAAACCTGAGAACTACGCATTATGCCCTCCTCGGCTTTCTCCATACCGTGATCACTATTCATCTCAACCGAACGCATGTAAGCACCATCAAGCTCAACGCCTCGAGATAAATCATCATGATAAGTTCCATTAGAAAAGTTCACATCGACCGGAATTCGCCAAAGCTCTTCAGCCATTTTTCTATAATCTTCTTCTAAAGAATTTAATGACATAAGCGCATGCTCACTACAGCGTATAATTGCGACTGTATTTAAATTTCTATCTAGTTTTTCATTTTTGCGTATCTGGTATTTTTTTGTTGTCAGGTGATGAGCAAAACCATCCCATAAGATCACTTTAAGAGCAACAGGGTTAACGGTTGCGCCCAATTCTGTTGAAGCCCCTATCCCCGCGGTCGCACCTGATGCAATTTTAAATTTGATATCTCCAGACGTTCGAACCGATGCTTCAATTTCAGCTGTTATACCGATCCCCGCCGACACAGTTCCTGAAACCTTCACAGATGCTGCATTGATTCCTCGCGCTTTAAAAGTAACTGTACTCGAGCCTGTAGCTTTTAGTCCCGCAAAGGCACTTGCCCCCAGCTTACCGACAATTATTTCATCTTTTCCATAAATGTTATTTGAGTTCAGCGTAGCTGAAGCCGAGGCCTTTACCTCTGCACCAACAAACAGTTCAGCTTCATTGGTCATAGCCATAATCTGACCCACTGTAAGCTCATGCTTAACGGTAATCTTTGCCCCTACCATTGCTGCAAGTTCTGCATTTACACCTAAATCAATACCGGGTATCAATTGCATGGAATCAGAAAAACCGCTCTTATTCGTGGTCTTTTTTACTTCATCAATTTTAGCACTAGCACTTGCGTAACTCATGTCGTTTATCTTAGCGCTAGCACTGACTTTGGCCTTAAAATCACTACCAATTAATGCGTTTGTAGTTATTTTATTACGCATTATATTAGCAAAATCCCACTCTTTAATTACTTCAACTTTCAAACCTGCAAAAAGCTCAAGATTTGCATCAGCAGATAAGCTATTACTCTTTGCTTCTGCACTCGCTTTAGGTGAGGCTGTAGCCTGAAATACACTCTGACGACATTTGTAGTCATTCAGAATTGTCCATACCTGCTCGCTGAATTGACTTCGCTCATTATAGGCTTTTACTAAAGAGGATATCTGAGCGTCAAGAATCTGAACCTGTAGACGACCTAACTCACCTTGGACAATAATATTCGGTTTCATCATTTCAGCTAAACGTTGCTTCTGAAAAATAAAATTAAAAAACGTCCGATTAACACATTTATCTCGAATCGCTTCATGCGGAGTTCGACTCGGTCTAACCACTTTAACCTGTTGAGGGAAATGACGAACAACTGAAGAAACAAGACATTGCCAAGTCGGGTCTTCAGTAATCGCTGATACACCATATTCATATGCACTACTGCTTCCCTTGTGGTGTCGGTATTTCATTTTTTCAAGTAATGAGTAAACACCATCAATCCCTCTTTGTAGAGCAGGAAGCGCCCTAATTGCATTTTTTTTTCCGTACGAATTTTGTAATCGGTCTAACCATTTATTAAATTCGTTCGAGCATACACCGACCTTGCCTAAGTGGTTGTAGATAATACTCAGATCTAATTCTAAGTGGGGCTGACTTTGAAGTGGCATATTAGCGATTCCTATTATATTGCCCATGGGGTATCGAGCTAGGAATAAAAACGTAACATATTATTTATTCTATTTCTGATATTAGACCCCTTCCCTTACAACGTCTTACACCCTCTTACAGCAAACGTAGTTTTATTGAACTTTACAATGACAAATTACAGATAGGTATTTTATAAAAGCGTCGAATACTTAGAGTCCGTAGAGGTTTGAAGGGGGTGGCTAAGTCAAATTCATCAAGAGTCATCAAGCGTCATATTGGTCGTCAATTTCATCCTGCAAAGCGTCGAGCTGTGCCAAAATCCCAAGGAATCTCTTACCAAACTCAGTCACATGATACTCTACTCGAGGAGGTAATTCGTTGTAGACCACTTTATCTAAAATACCAAATTCAACATTTCGTTTTAAACATTGATTCAATACTTTGGTGCTTAAGCCTTCTACGTTACGTACCATTTCACCTGGTCGATTAATGTCATGAGCCAGTAGCTGATAGACAGTCAATGACCATTTGCAGCCATAAATACTTTCGACCATTCTTGCGCTATTTTCCGGCGCGGTTTTTCTTACAAATATTTTTCCGTTATTATTCATAAAGATGTACCAATAAGTACCTAGGTAACCAATTTGTACTTACTATTTAATAAGTGAATTAACACCTAAGATTACCACATACAAGATCTTAGGAGAAAGAAAATGACATTTACTCAATCAGGTATCGCACTCATCATTGGTGGCACAAGTGGCATGGGATTTGAAACCGCAAAACAACTTGCAACTCAAAATGTTCCAGTCGCCATTGTTGGTAACAATATCGACAAACTAGACGCCGCTGTTTCAGAACTTAGCAAAATAGGTGACGTGACAGGCATTCAATTAAACCTCTATGACAACGACAGTGTCGCGCAATTTATTGACAATATCACCGAGCAGGATAAGAACATCGGTTACCTTGTTAATGCCGCGGGTTACTTTAATCCAAAACCGTTTATCGAGCATACCGAGCAAGACTATGACCTTTACCATGAATTAAACAAAGCGACATTTAAGATCACGCAGGCTGTGGCTAAAAAAATGATCATCAATGGTGGTGGTAACGTGGTTAATATCGGTTCGATGTGGGGTAAGCAAGCCATTAAAGCCACACCTTCTTCTGCGTACTCGATGGCAAAAGCAGGACTACACGCTTTAACTCAACATATGGCAATGGAACTGGCCGAACATAATATTCGCGTCAATGCGGTATCGCCAGCGGTAGTGAAAACACCAATATATGAAACATTCATCAGTCCTGAAGATATGGATGCGACATTAGCAAGTTTTAACACATTCCACCCAATCGGTCGTGTAGGCACACCAGAAGATATTGCCAACAGTATTTGTTTCTTACTGTCTGATCAAACAAGCTGGGTAACAGGTGCAATCTGGGATGTAGATGGGGGTGTTATTGCAGGTCGCAATTAAGGTTTAACTTATATTCTAGCCATGCCTGATACAACAAAGCCTCAGCATATACTAAGGCTTTGTCATGTAAATAACATATTTACTTTAAAGCTATACACGGTATATAATAAGCCTACCTTATTATATACCGCTTGAATCATGATACATTCTAAATTTGGATTTCTTAGCTATGAAATCAGTCACATCATTAGACAACGTTTTAACAAACAAGCCGAAAGTATGGGCATTACACATTCTCAGTGGCGAGCATTGGTTCACCTTTCTGAAAATGAAAATTGTCGACAAATTGATTTAGCAGATATTTTAAACGTGAAACCAATTACCCTAGCAAGACAAATTGATTTGCTAGAAGAGTTGAGTTTAGTCAAGCGAGTAAATGATAAGGAAGATAGACGAGTATTTCGTTTAAAATTAACGACAAAAGCCAAGCCTATTATTAAAGAGCTGTGGAATATTGCAGACGCCATTGAAAATGAAATTTGCAATATGCTTTCTGATGAAGAGAAAGAGATACTTTCTAAACTACTCATCACGATAAAGAAACAGATCAACTAATACGCTTATTTATTTAAACCAAAGGTACAGTGATGACGCCGCCATAACCATACGCCCCCCATTGTTTAATCAATTTATATAACTTTATCTACATAAAGTTAGGCCCTTGCACGCCATTTATATGACTTTCTCTACATAAAGTTAGGTTTTTGCACGCCGTAAAATTATTATAAATTGCATTTTATCAGAAACATAGAGCATATCGATACACGATAATTTGCTCATTGTAATGACCCCTACATTCCTGAAATACTTTGAACTGATCAATCGATCCTCGCATTAAGCGTGGCAAAAGATATCGTTTATTCGGCTTTCTCGTACTTGCTATCTATGCAGTTATACGGACGTATACGGCAGAGAGAATTTTGAATTTCTGATCTTAAAGCTAGATTAGCTAAGACGATACGGTTCATTTAAAGCAGGAATTTCCAGCATGGCACTATTGCCAGCGCTATTTATCGTTTAAAAGCACAATAAATTGAGTCTATCTTGCAGGCAAGGATGTCGTCCTTTCCGCAGCCATTAGCTGTGAATGAAATAGCATAATAACACTCGATTTAATGGCTAATTAAAACAGAATACCCGTGCATAATCACATTATTTTCGTGATTAATATATGTATAAAAAAGGATAAGTATGATTTTTTCATCAACAAAACAAGACTGGTTTGGAAATGTTCGAGGAGATATTTTAGCCGGTATTGTTGTCGCCCTGGCACTGATACCAGAGGCTATCGCGTTTTCTATTATTGCAGGTGTAGACCCTAAAGTCGGTCTGTACGCCTCATTCTGTATTGCGACAATTGTTGCTTTTACAGGTGGTCGACCGGGCATGATTTCGGCAGCAACAGGGGCTATGGCTTTACTCATGGTCACATTAGTGAAAGAACATGGGCTAGAATATTTACTTGCAGTAACCTTATTAACTGGTCTAATTCAAGTGTTCGCTGGTTATATCAAATTGGGTAGCTTAATGCGATTTGTCTCCCGCTCTGTAGTGACTGGTTTTGTAAATGCCCTTGCGATTTTAATTTTTATAGCCCAATTACCCGAGTTAACGAATGTCACTTGGCATGTCTACGCAATGACAGTAGGTGGGCTAGGCGTTATCTATTTATTCCCTTACATTCCAGTGATAGGGAAAAAAATTCCTTCTCCTTTAGTCTGTATCGTAGTACTTACCGTTTTATCGCAGGTTATGGGGTTAGATATTAGAACAGTTGGTGATATGGGGGAACTTCCAGATGCTTTGCCTATTTTCTTATGGCCAGATGTACCGTTAACGTTAGAAACGCTGTGGATAATTTTACCTTACGCAATAGGTTTGTCAGTTGTTGGACTTTTAGAGTCGATGATGACAGCAACGATCGTCGATGACTTAACTGATACGAAAAGTGATCGAAATCGAGAATGTAAAGCACAAGGTCTTGCAAATATAGGCGCTGGTTTAATGGGTGGTATGGCTGGTTGCGCCATGATCGGTCAATCAATCATTAATATTAAATCGGGTGGACAAGGTCGCCTATCAAGTTTAGCTGCCGGGGTATTCCTGCTTATTATGGTGGTTTTCTTGGGAGACTGGCTTAAACAAATCCCAATGGCAGCCTTGGTTGCAGTCATGATCATGGTGGCTATTGGTACGTTTTCTTGGAGCTCAATTAAAGATATAAAATCACATCCGCTATCAACCAACATTGTCATGATTGCTACCGTGATCACCGTTGTTGGAACACATAATTTAGCTATTGGCGTATTTGTCGGCGTGTTACTTTCGGCGCTATTTTTTGCTAATAAAATCAGTCGTTTTATGGTTGTGAAAAATACAAAGGTAGGAAAAAAAGTACCTACTTATCAGGTAACAGGTCAGATATTTTTTGCTTCTGCGAATAAATTTGTTGATGCATTCGACTTTAAAGACGTCACCAGTAAAGTCACTATCGATCTATCGCACGCTCACTTTTGGGATATTAGCGCGGTTGGGGCATTGGATAAAGTTGTAATTAAGTTTAGACGAGAGGGAGCAAACGTTAATATCGTCGGTATGAGCGAAGCAACAGCGACCGTGATAGATAAATTTGCAATTCATAATGATCCCGCAGCCGTTGAAAAAATGATGGCTGGTCACTAAGGAGAAGGTAATGAACAAAATAATAGCATGTATTGATGGTTCTGCTTTAGCAAAAGCAGTATGTGAGACTGCAATTTGGGCATCAAATCGCTTGAGTAACGGTATTCTCTTTCTTCATACAATCGAAAAGCAACAACAACATGGTGCAGATGACTTAACGGGTTCTATTGGTTTAGGTGCTCGCTCAGCATTGCTTAATAAAATGGCAGAACTTGATGAGCAGCGTGGCAAAATTGAAATTCAGCTGGGAAATGACATGTTAGATGCCGCTGTAAATAGAGCTAACTCAGCAGGTCTTACAGACATCGAGCATAAACAACAACATGGCGATTTTGTTGATGCATTAGTTGCCTTAGAAGCAGATGCGCGCTTAATGGTTGTCGGACGATCTGGGGATGGACATCAAGGCGATTTTAAAGCGCTTGGTTATCATATTGAAACTCTCATTCGTCAGGTCCACACTTCGATCATTATTGCACCAAAAGGTTTTACCGAACCGACTAACTTCATGTTGGCTTATGATGGGCGTGAAACAGCAGATAAAGTAGTAAAACGCATCATTCAAGGCGGATTACTCAAAGGGCTTACATGTCATTTAGTCACCATTAAAAACAGTGAAGACGCGCACAAGGAAAAATTTGAGCAAGCACAAGAACTGCTTAAGCAGGAAGGTTTTAAAGTCATTAGCTCTTATATTGAAGGCGATATTTCCTCTTCACTAATGAACTACAAAAAAGAGCATGATATTCAGCTTGTGGCGATGGGTGCATTTTCTCATTCTAAGGTGAGGAGCTTTTTCCTTGGTAGTAATACCATGCGTATGATTGAAAATTGTCGAGTGCCACTTATTGTACTGAGATAATCAATAATAATCTGCATTAAATTAGCAGATTATTACTTTGATTATATACGCTTATCAGCTAGATCCTTAGTTGATAAGCTTTTCTAGCTGCAGACATAGGGAACATCTGCATAGCCCATAGCAAATGGGTGAAAGACTTCTTTACTAAATCATTATAATTTAAGGGCAACTATGAGAAATCGTGAAATGTTCCATTGGACACAAGAGGCGTATCTATACATCGACTTAATGTGTAAGCGTGAGTTCGTGCGAGGATTTAGAGCTATTGACGCCGAGCGGTCCTTAGAAGAACTTAAAATTTTAGATGCTGGTTGCGGGACGGGGGCGCTTACCAGAGAGTTACGGGAGCATTTCGAACCGAGATCTATTTTTGGCTGCGACATTGAGAAGCAAAGCATTGACGAATGTCAAAATCAAAATCCGCACATTCATTATTTTGTCCACGACTTGCTTAAGCCAATGCAAGCAGGCATTAAATTCGACCTCGTTATATTTTCGACCGCTATAGCACAATTTTCAGAAGCCGAACAATTAAAGGTAATCAATAACGTAAAAGCGCAATTAAACGAGGGTGGGTTTATTTGGATAACAGACGTAAATGACGACGCCACCGCGAACCTTTTTAATCATTTAAGCGCCAATTATCAGGTTGTTTATAAAAACAAATACAGTAAACATCTATTTAATAAGTTCTTTATTTTTCCGCTAGCAAAACATTTACCAATCTCTTTATTACGTATAATTGACAACCTCAGCATAGGCTCCAATGTCCTCACTCAAATGATTATAAAAACTTGAACTAGATATGAAAAGTAGTCGTTTTAAGACTTAGCGCCAGATACAGCAAGTCCCCAACATGTGTTGAGGCTTTGTCATTTAGATAAGGTTAGATGACTTAACGACAGTGGTATTAAAGCTTAAGCACGTTTTTTCGTTCCTCCCTGAACAGCTTTAAATCTGGGGTTGGCTTTGCAAATAACATAAACACGACCACGACGTTTCACAATCTGGCAATCTGGGTGCCTCTGCTTAGCACTTTTAAGTGAGCTTAAAACCTTCATATTAAACCTCCTTTTGGCTCTTTAATCCACCAAAGCGGCGGTTAAACTGTGCCACACGACCATCACTATGGATCGTTTTTTGTTTGCCCGTATAAAAAGGATGCGATTCGCTTGACACATCCAGCGGCACATAAGGATATGTTGTGCCGTCAATGTCTACCGTTCTATTCGTTTTCAACGTTGAACCAACTATAAAATATTTATCTGCTGCTATATCGTGAAAAGCGACTTGTTGATAATCCGGGTGTATGCCTTGTTTCATTAAAACCTCAAGCGTTATGTTATAACATAACACTTAGTTTACTCGATTATTAATGAGAATCAATAACAATTAGAATTAATCTGCATTTACGGGATTTAAATTAGTATTGAGAGAGATTTTTTAGGTATTTGAACAAAGGAAAGGTGGTGTAGGCGTTGTTATTTTAATTAAAATCTAACCTTAATATTAGCACCAGCGTAAGTACTATCAAACTTATCATTAAACCCTGCAGTATAGAAAGCACCAACGCCAATATTTTTGGTCACATAATATGATAGCTTCGTTGTCACGAGTGTTGTTATTAATGAGTGCGAAGAAGAATCAGATATAATAACTTGTGTCACGCCTTCAAATTTATCGGTAAAGCCATACCTGAGGCCAAGATGAGCACCTATGTCATAATTATCATAGCTATAATCAGTATCTGTATCTTCACCTTCTAACGCTAACCAGTCAAACTCAACTTCACCACCAAGTACAACGTCGACTTTTTCAGCCAGTGCGATCCTATACAATAACCCCATGTTTAAGCTTATAATTTTTGCTACATCATTTATTTTCTCACCTGAAAATGAATATTTCATTATCACTTTTTCATTCAGCATTAATTCACTACCGATAGAAATAACTTTCATATTATCCTTATTACCATCGGATTTATAAGTTTTATGGCCGACTTCGACTTCTGCAAAGTTATAGTTAACGGGTGTATTGTAAGCCCTATAATCAAGATTTAAATCTGCATTAGCAACATTTGAAACCAATAATGCACTTAAGAATAATATCTTTTTCATAGAGTCCTGCTTGATGTTATGTATATTTATAAGTTAGAGACATTAGCGAATAAAATTGAATAAACCAAACTACCACTAAATGGTATGAAATACAATAATTTACATTTAAATCAACCAAGTACAACCTTAAATACAACTAACCAAGGCAGAGTTTAGACCGTAAAACCTAGAACTCACCGAACCAAAATCCATGCTAATACTACAGTTACAGCCATCAGAAAAACGCCCCCCCTCAAAGTATAGGTACTAATTGGATCTACTAAGATTTCCTCGCACACAAATTCTATACGTGACAGTACCGGATATGGACAGAAGCTCGGTTTTTATATTCAAGGCCGCTAGTTGATTAAAATACTAATTAATACAAAAAACGACAAGTTCATTGATAACGTCTCTCAACAAGAGTAAGGTGGTTTCACTTGAAACACCCGCGCAAGCCAAATCGAAAGCGGTAGCAATATTTAAACCGTATAAAAATAAATAAAACGAGCAATTATAAAATGGATAACAATCAATACGGAAGATAAAAAACAGTCAATTGCATGTAATTAAAACTTTATGACACAGGCAAACCTATGAGTGACAAAGAAAGTGAAATCATAGACTTAAAAGTCAAATTAAAAGAGCATGGTACATCTAAAGATGGGTTAACAAATAAAGAGGCCACAGAGCGACTCGCAAAATTCGGTCGAAATGCGATCGAAGAAAAAGAAGAAAGTCGTTGGAAAGTTTTGCTTGCCGGATTTTGGGGGCCAATACCTTGGATGGTTGAAGCTGCTGCAATTCTATCCGCGATTATTCAGCATTGGTCTGATTTCGCTATTATTTCATTCATGCTACTTCTGAATGTATTTATTGAATTCATGCAACACGGTAAAGCACAAAGTGCGCTTGCTGCATTAAAAAATTCAATGGCTTTAGAATCGCGTGTAATGCGTGACGGGAAATGGATAGACATCGAAGCCGCAGAACTTGTTCCCGGCGATATTGTTCAAATCGAAAACGGTGATATTATCCCTGCCGATTTGATCACATTGGAAGGCCAATACGTTAGTGTAGACCAAGCAGCATTAACAGGCGAATCACTTCCTGTAATGCGCCATCCAGGCGAAGAGATTTACTCCGGTACTATTGTAAAACAAGGTAGTATGGTATGTATCGTTGATAAAACTGGTGGTAATACATTCTTTGGTAGAACAGCTACACTTGTTAGCTCTGCTGGTAACGAATCACACTTCCAAAACTCTGTCATGGCTATTGGTAGGTTCCTCATTTATGGTTCTTTAATTCTTGCTGCTACAATCATCTTCAAAGAATTAGTGATAAGTAATAAATCACCGCTTGATGTAATAGAGATGGTATTAATTCTGATCGTGGCTTCAATTCCGGTTGCTATGCCAGCGGTATTATCAGTAACAATGGCCCTCGGTGCATTTATGCTATCGAAGAAAAAAGCGATTGTAACTAAGCTATCTGCAATTGAAGAAATGGCTTCTGTGGATATTCTTTGTTCAGATAAAACAGGTACATTAACGCTGAATGAATTAACGTTAACATCGCCTGTATTATTTAATGCTAAAAACGAATCAGAACTTACTTTAATAGCTTCTCAAGCGTGTAACTTTAACAGTTCAGACGCAATTGAAAACGTCATCATGGATGCGGTCGGTAAAGAAGAAATAGCTAAAATTAAACAGCTTGATTTTACGCCTTTTGATCCAACAAGAAAACGTACTGAAGCACTTATCGATTCTGACGAGGGTCAATACAGAGTACTAAAAGGGGCACCACAAATCATCATCGATTTATGTGATATGTCCGATGAAGAACGAACTAAAGCATTAGGTAATGTAGATGAATTAGCAAGTCGAGGATTACGCGGCCTAGGTGTGGCTCGTAGTTATCCTGAAAACCCAGAGAAATTTGTATTAGTCGGTATACTTTCGTTATACGATCCACCGCGTCATGATACAAAGCACACTGTTGATGAAGCCCGTGCTCGTGGTATCGATGTTCGAATGGTCACTGGTGATGACTTGGCTATTGGTAAAGAAATTTCAAGACAACTTGATCTTAGTACTAATATGCTCGCTGCTTCAGACCTTTTCCATGGCGAACTATCTGAAAACGAAATTAATGAAAAAATTGAAAACGCAGGTGGTTTCGCACGTGTTTTCCCTGAGCATAAATACGAAATTGTAAAACGTCTACAAGACATGGGTCACGTTGTCGCAATGACAGGTGATGGTGTCAACGATGCGCCAGCATTAAAACAAGCAGATATCGGTATCGCTGTTGACGGTGCAACTGATGCCGCACGTGGTGCAGCGGATTTAATCTTAACCTTACCTGGTTTGTCCGTTATTATTGATGCTGTAGAAGAATCTAGAAAAATCTTCCAAAAAATTATCTCTTACGTGAAATACCGCGTCGCGATGACAATTAACATCATGTTGTTCGTGACACTGTCTGTCTTGTTCTTGGATTTTTCACCACTGAGCGCTGTAATGATTGTATTACTTGCTTTGTTTGATGATCTTCCTATCATGACAATTGCCTATGATAACGCAGGTGTCGAGCGCTTCCCCGTCAAATGGAATCTCAAGCGTGTTCTCACATTATCGTCAATTCTTGGTGTTGTATCTGTTGCTCAAAACTTTGGACTAATGGCTATTGCACAACAATTATATTCAACGTCAGCGCCGATTCAAACAATGTTGTTCTTACAACTCGTTATTGCTGGTCACCTACTACTATTCGTTGTTCGTAGTAAAAACCATTTCTGGGCTAAACCGCGTCCATCAAAACCGCTATTAATTGCAACTTTTGGCACACAGGTCCTTGCAATTATCATCGCTAAAGTGGGCTTCCTAATGGCACCAATAAGCTGGGAAGCAATTGGTATTGTTGTTGTCTACGGTATTGTATGGATGTTTATTCTTGATCTATTCAAAGCAGTATTTGAAAAATCAGCTGACAAAAAAGAAAAACATGCTGTTCATACTGAAAGTCTAAACGCCTCGCGTAAAGAAGTATTAATTAACTAAATGAAACACAGTTAACTTACTCTACATCGAGTTAATAGGTTTCTATTAACTCGATGCTCTACTTTTAGTTGCAGCTATTTAAACTGACATCATCACTACAACACCCTACACTTCCCACAATAACCAATAACGAAATAATCACGTTATAGCCTTCACTATTAATACGTCTATCAAATTACATATACCAACTCAAGCTACTTCTTAAACCAGAACATGCGTTTCAGCGTGCTGTCTTTATCAATATAATGATGTTTCAAGGCCCCGACGACATGCATAACAATAGCAAAAATAATTATCGGCATTAAGGTGCTATGTATATAACTACCTATACTCACAACGCTTTCATTTAACACCATCGGCTTTTCAGTTACAGGATCAATACTGCCTGCAATCAACTCTAATCCAAAAACAGATAAACCATGACCACCGCCTACTGACATCATCAAACCTGATATAGGAAAGAGCAGTGTTGAGATAATTAAAACCCAATGAATCACCTTTGCTGCAATATGTTCAATCGCCTTGCCTCCAGCAACCTCTGATGGCCAACCCTCCCTAATACGCCAAACGATACGGATAAAGGCAATAAATAAAACTAAAAAACCCAACGACTTATGAATATTATACAAAGGGTAAGCTTTATTTTCGGTCATATAGATACCAACTATGATCAATCCAATCATGGCGACAGCAACAATGATATGCAATAAACGCGTTACGGTTGATAGTTCTTGATCTGATTTCATCAGCTTAATTCTCTCTCTTAAATTTACGCCCAAGTTTACAAATTAATCTGGTTAAACGAGGGTTTAAAAGGCAAAGCAAGGACATAACAAGCTAAAACTAATCTTAGTCGATATATTTGCTATAGGATAGGTAAGCTAGATTATAACAATGGTATTCACGATTCGAAGGTTAAGTGTATAGAGAGAAATAGTTAAGTTTATTGGCGCGATTTTAGGACTAAGTTTAGGGATATTAATTAAGAAAATGCAGGTAACTTATTTTGGAAATAAATAGGATTGTGCTAGATGCAACAAAGCCTGATAATTTCTATAAAAATAGCAATACACCTTAAATGTATTGCTATTTTTCGCTGACTGCTACAATTATTGCAGTTTAGCTTTAATCCAAATCATACGGTGATCTGAAGAAACTGATTTACTGTCACCATATTGACCAAGACGATCATCATTGAATAACTTACGTCCCTCCTCGTAAGATGCAGACCAATAAACACCAGCGTCAATAACATTCAAGTTTGCAGAAGGTATAGCGTAATCAACTGCAAGTCCGAATGTTGAAGATATACGGCTCGGTTTTGGATGACTAAGCCTTTTATCTGTTGCATGCTCTGATGCACCATAGCTAGTTGGATACAATTCACCATTCATCACACTCTGGTTTACTAAAGGATCATCATGAAGTGCTTGCATTACATCACTCTCGCCATCTCCAGCTACTGGGTCAAGATTTTGATCACCCATAATAACGAATTTAGCATCGTCGGCTAACCCTCCATTCTGACCAGCATCGTCGTAGAAGAAGTCTTTACCTTGAATATATTGATTCCAAAACTTAACTTCAGCAGCATTTTGAGATTTATTTTTACCTGGATCGAATACTGGAGGCGTGGGGTGAGACATTAGAAGGTGAATAACTTCATCACCGTTAGCTGTTGGAATAATAATTGGAGCATCTACATGGTTCTTAGAAGAAAGGCGAACCTCCTCCCACTCTTCAGAAGAATACCATTTATCGCCGCAGTTCATGCTATTAGGGATAGCCTGTGAACCGTCACAAATAGTGATCGTTGGAATTTTTTCACCTGCAAGATCTTTCCATTTGAACGTCTGGAAAGTACGTGTATTCTCAGAATCAATCTTATACTGAGACATCAGCGCGAACGCATATTGACCATGATACATACCAAACCCCCAAGCATCACCGGGGCCTCCAATGTGACCATCATTGTTTAGGTCGAGACCGCTAGATAGGCCAGTGTTTGTTGAATATGACTCAAAATATGGGAATGTAATTGGATCAAGATTAGCTTCCCCACCAGCACCATCGATACTTTGGGCTATAGATAAGTAATTATCTTGAAAACCAATGAGTGCTGATTTATCTTCACCAATACCATCATTATTGTACTCCGCCATCATAAGCACACTAGGACGATTCTTCTGGATAACAGCAGCAACATTACGAATTTGGATAACGTTTTCTGCAATTTCTTTATCAGCATCCGCAATTGAGCCGTCCAAGTAAGCAGTGACAAGTTCTTTTTGTTTTGCAGGTGTAACTTGCATCTCAGCGACAAGAGCTTCGAATGAATCACGATCAAATGAAAGATTATATGCTGCGATTTTGACTTCTATTGGTTGTACAGGAGTATCTATATATTTTGTACTAACACAACCCGAAAGAATAACGGAACTAACAACTAAGGCTAATGTAGAAAGAGTTTTCATCTGAATTACGTACCATTTAGAATAATTTAACCAATAATACATAAGCCAATACAAAAAATGCAATCTAAATATAATCTATTGAATTAATTACACAATTAAATAAAACCAATTCCAAAAGACAAGAAGAGGACCGTAAAGTACCAGATACAACAACTCCGCAACACAACAACCCCTAAATGGGTACTAAAGCTTCTTTACATTAAATTACAATGGTATAATTCAGCCTATTTAAAATATATCGACACAATACTTATGACAAATGACAAATACAGAATTTGACATTGTCAACGCTCAAATTCATGGATGATAATGATGAAAAAATTTAATTTTTTGCCTATATTAATCGCTGTAGCCTTAACTGGTTGCGAAGGCTCTGGTGGCTCAAATACAAGTGAGCAGAATACCGTATCTGATGGTGTAATAGTTACTGCCATCGATGGTTATTTACATAAAGCTCAAGTTTGGGTCGATAAAGATGGAAACTTAAATAATGGCTGTGAAGTAAATACTAATTCTGAGACCAGTATCGATGGAACAGTAGAAATAGATAGCCAGTATAAAGGCCTTGCTATATGCGTAAAAGCAATAACAGACCGAACTGTTGATACGACACGTGGCATTGTCACCAAAGGGTTTGAACTTAAAGCACCAGCTGGGAACAACAAAGGGCCACTGGTTGTGAATCCGATGACAAATATGGTTGTAAAAAATTAACAGCTGATTCTAGCCTATTGATTATCGAAGCTAAACAGCTGATTTTGAATACAATAAACGATACATCTAAATTAAATGTCGATGAAGCACTTGTTTTTGGTGATTATTTAAAAGTGGAGTCCAATGAAGCCGCAGCCCTTAATGTGATAGGTGAAGTACTTGTAGACTACATTGAGCAACCAATATCTACGCAGCTAGAGATAGCAAAAAAAGTTGCCGAATTAACAAGTGATATGATCGAAAATGAACAGCCGTTAGATAATTTATCCCCTGTCGTTTTGCTAGAAGATGCTGGATATCCTTTAACTGTAAGCCCTAATGAGCGTCCTAACGTAACAAACAATCTAAAAGCACAATCAGTCGAATTTGGGTTCGCTTTGCAGGAATTCAGTATTACAAAATATTTTTCTAATAATGACAACGACACGTTAACCTATATTCTAATATCAACAGATGGAAGCAATGGAATAACTATCGATAAAACTAACGGTATTATTACAGGCGTTCCTGAAAAAACTGGTGTATTTAAATACCAAGTATTTGCACATGATGGATATAGTAGCTCTCTCCCTCTTGAATTTATTCTTACAGTAAAATCTTCAAATAAAGAGCCTACAGTTAACAAAAAGGTTCGCGATCAAATACAACAGCAGCTTTCGTCACTAATTTTTGAACAAGGTCAACAGATCAATGAAGCTGTTGATGCAACAAATTTATTTACTGATTTAGATGGCGATATTCTAGAGTTTACATTTAAAATATCAACTGAAGACCTTTTTGTTAATATCGATGGCGGGAATCTTTCAATCATAGGTAAACCAAAAACTAATGGTGCTGTAACAATAACCCTTACGGCCAGTGATCATATTAATAGTATACTAGCTCAAGCTGAGTTTACATTAATGATCCAAGACGCAACTGTTGAACCAACTCCAGAGCCACTTATCTCGATAACCCCAACTTCTTTACTAAATAAAAATTTATACTTTGCTGAATCTCCAAAACAAAGTATGACAGCTAATTATTGCCAGACTTTCAAGCTAGTAGGTAATCTACAATCAGGTGAATTTTATTTGGGTAATGATTTATCGACTACAACTTGCGGTTCAATCACAGCCAAAGCAAGTGGGACCTATACAATACAAAATAATATTATATCCATTATAAGTATTAATGGTGATTTCACCTTAACGCTATTAAACGAAGATAATATTAACCATTATGTGATAAGTCGGTATGAGCAAAATAATGAGGATGAAGAGTACAGTGCATTTAGTGCATCAGAGCAATCTTCTATTATTGAAGCGCGCCTCATTACTCAACACAGAAACGATCTGGGTTTACAACGTGAGACTTTATGGATCAATGATATATTCACACAATCAAATACAGGCGTGTACGCGCATACTTTCTATATTGGCGAACCTGAATTTGCGCCTGGAACAGAAATCGATTTTTTCTTTGAGCAAAACTTAAATTGTGACGAATTAATTAGTAATTACCGAGGGATTGAAATTGATGGTATTTTGTATGACGAAACATCAAAAGGACACTTTGACGGTAAGGACTTTCCAAGGTTTGAATGTCGCGATGATGATGAAAAGCCATCTACTTACTTACATATCCTAATAGATGCTACATTTAACGATTCTCAAATATTAAATATTACTGTTGTCCCCAGAGACCAAGTTAAGCATATAGTTCCAATAATTAGGCGTAACTTTACATACAAGTACGTTTATTCAAATTAAAGTTATATTCGACATACTAATAAGATTTCTTCTGACAGTCACCTATTTATGGTGACTGTCATTTTGTGGTGTAGTTATTACTAGGTTTTATACGATCACAAACTCGCTTATCGCGAGTTAAGTTATGTAAACGCATTAATTCACGCCCTGGGTTTTCAACCTTCAGCTTTTATAAAAAGCCTGTTAATAAATATAAAGCTGCATCTGCTTTAGCGTTATCCATACCAACTTTCCAAAGTGCTGGGGCAGGTTATGGGGAAATGCGGCGTCAACTTTTAACGCCGCAATACACGGAAAGTGTTAGTCACTATAGCTCAACCGAAGTGATCCCCATCTCTTCCGGCGTTGCACTATCTGTGCGTACATCAGCAGAAATAGCAGACATGAAAGAATCAAGAGCTTGGAGTTCTGCTAATGTCATGCCAAGTCGTTCTATTAGCGGAGAAACAGTAGGAAAGTTACTATCATATTTAGATTCATATTGTGGGAAGTTGCCACTACGGTTTCTTGTCATGCCGTTGTTATACATTGCCAACAACCCAAAAGCTTTGAAATTAGGAATCGTCCACATGAGCTTGAAGAAACCAAGGTGAGTCGTTGGGTCTGTTGCTTTGATATCTCGTAGCATCGGTACTCTGAACCGGCCCATATCTTCAGGTTTGAATGTCACACTATAACGACCACGGTCTTCGAATTTGCGACCATAATAAGTTAAGCCAATGTTCTCGAACTTATTATTGCTCATCATCGAGCCACTATGACAATTCATGCAGCGTGCTTTGGTTCGGAAAAGGTGCAGTCCATGCAATTGTTGATCGGTCAATGCATTTGTATCCCCTTCCAGAAACTGATCAAAGGCACTGTCTTTACTGATGATTGTTCGCTCGAAGGTGGCAATTGCTTTAGCAATCCGGTCAAGGGTTATGGTTGTATCACCAAATGCTGCATTAAATAACGCCGGATACTGCAGTTTTTGATCCAATTTTAGCAGCAGTTCATCGAGAGGTTGGCCCATTTCAATGGGGTTAGCAATTGGATGTAAAGATTGTTCTTCCAGCGTTCCGACACGCCCATCTAAAAACAAGGTGTCATAGTAGGCCGTATTGATGATGGTTGGCGTATTTCTTGACCCTTTTTGACCATCAATACCAATTGCAGTAGTTAAACCATCAGCCCATCCTTTGGCCGGATCGTGACAACTTGCACAAGAAAGAGTGTTGTCCTTAGAAAGAGTTTTATCGAAAAACAAGGTTCTTCCAAGAGTCACTTTTTCTTTAGAGTAGGGGTTATCAGCAGGAAATGGCACCGCCGGACGTAGACCTAACTCTTGCCACTCCACTCCTTCAGCGACTCTCGGCTCCGGCCAGGCTGACGGAGACTGTGAATAGACCTTTCGTAGTTCGACTAGATCAACGGGTGTATTAATTGAACTGATATTGGACCATACATCATAGGACTCAAAGCTATACAGCAGAGCTATTCCATTATCTTCTTCTGTCGGTTGTGCTATTACCTCACCACCTGATGAAAAAGAGACAAGCACCTGCTGGCTATCTTCATCTGTTGCCCAGTATCGAGCGGATATATCTAGGCTCGGAAATGTATTTGGAAACTTGACATCAGTGTCAGAAAATAGTGCTGATAGCTCAGTAACTGAAGGGAGGCGCCAATTCGATTTCTTACATACTTCCGAATCATTGATCGTTTGAATAGTAGTACCGAGATCCTCTTTGGTCGAGTTCTTTTCTGCCCGTTCACTAGTATTCCAGAGCCGGATCCCATAGTCACTGATTTTAACTCGTCGAATATCATCAACGCATGACCAAGGTTGTTCATTATAGGTTAGCGTTTGATCACTAAGAGGCCAGCCGCTGCTATCCAAGCGCAGGAAGTCACTAGTTTCGTCATTGGGTGTGCTTGCTTGATTGAATAATGACTTTCGTGCAGCTTGAATTAGAGTGCTGTTGGTGGCAAAGAAAGCATTCTTAGCCATTTTATCCACTTGGAATTTAGCCATCATTTCATAGGTAGTTTTATAATAGAGCTTTGATGGATTCTCGCGAGCCACTTCTGCGGCAATCATCAAATCTTTTACTTGTGTTAAATAGTCATTTTGAGCACTGCCACTACGCTTGATCTGGATTTCCTTTATAGATAGCCATCCATTTAGATCTGTATCTGCCTGAGCAAATTCAGCGGTTGACTGTAAGCTCACTTCAACAACAGGCGAAGAAGCCTCCTCTTGGTTCTTGATAGATAGGTCGGCTCTGGCTAATTGAGAAGCTGCTTGGTTTTCGGTAATTTTACTGAGAGTCTTGACGTTCTCACTCAGGTACTTAAATGTATCTACATTCAGCGAGACACTGATCTGTAAAGGGTGCTCAATATTTGTACCGACCGGAACGGTCACATTAATACGAGAATCATTATCTACCGTACCCACTATTGCCAACTTAGTGCTGGGTTGGGAGACAGTAAAAGTGCTTCCTGCAGCTTCATCATGGGTTACTTTAGCTGAGAAAGTAAATGCTTCCTCCAACATTTTGGACTGTGGTGTAGGCTCTGGTGCAGGCTTTGGTGCAGGCTCTGGTGCAGGCTGTGGTGTAGATGATAGGAAGCGGTTATCCTTGCAACCATTTAGTACTAACAGTGTGCTGATAAACACTACCATTGATATTGATCTACGAGAAAATTGGAAATTGTGGGACATACTCTGCCTTTAATGCAAATGATAATGATAATGATAATGATTTTCATATTAATTAAGGGCGGTGAATTTACACTTAATTTGAGTAATATTCAATACATAAATTAAGTTCTTACAAGTTCTTACAAGTACTTACAAGTACTTTTTTGTATGATGTGAAAACGCTTCGCTGGGTGTAAAAAGCAACTGCGATGCTATCAATTCGTTATCAATGGGCCCACCAATATCAGATGAAGGTGACTTTCACTCAAAAAATAAATGACTTAAACTCGTAATTTAAGGTGATCCATAACTTTTCTTTCGAGTTATGCCTAGGGGCTGTCGATCTTTGGTGACATTGTAAATATAAGTTGCAACCTCATATAATTTACTTCGCAAAAAAAAGAGGTCGCCATGGCGTGATTAACCTAAATACTTTGGGCGATGGGATACCGTTTATCGTCGATTTTTCTCTGGTCGAGAAAAGGGTGGCTCTTCCTTTGCTGCTTAGGCATCATAATGTCATTATTCTTGAGATTATGCTGATAGCATTATCGTAAGTCATGTGTGTTACTTGTTATCTACCCCCTACCTGCACATCACACATCAACCACAACACCATATGACATAAGCGCAAGCCACATTTACCAATTTCAACATAATAACGTAGCAACCTTCACCATCAATAAACCTACCAATTACGCATGCTAATTCCAAAGGACAAGAAATGGACCGTAAAGTACCGGATATGGACAAGAGCAAGTTTTCTAAGGGTAATAACGTGAGTTTATTGCTGAATATTTCTGAGGATATAACGTAAGGAAAGTTAGTTGGAGCTTTTCATTGTGCCAGATACAACAAAGCCCCAACTTTCGTTGAGGCTCTATTACTTAAATATGGTGCCCGAGGACGGACTTGAACCGTCACTCCTTTCGGAAGAGGATTTTGAATTCCTTGAGACGCCTTTACAGTGATTATAAACACTAGGATCTTATTGGATACTCTTGTTCATTATTTGGGATTGTGTTGGATCTAGTTAGCTGTTGATGCACACAGGAATAACTCCACAAATCAACTTCTGACTAATTATATCTAGTACCACAGAGCTCCTGAATCACTTTCATCCAAATCCAAGTTTTCTTACGACGTTTAGCCAAGGGTAAGTAGCTATCGTAGAAGAATGATTTAACGATTGGATAATCAACCTGATTGTCACGTTCAGCTTTAGGGTCAATACAATCAGCGATCATACCCTTATACTTGCGATCTACATTTCTAGCTTGGTTAATATCAATATTAGGAAAACGCCCGATAGTAATACTGCATTTACAACTGTTAAATTTGTAACGTAATAGGAAACGTTTATTACCTGTTTTACCGGATAGACATTTCAAGCCGATGATTTCAGTATCAGATACTTCAAGTTCTGTTGATGATGAATTTGCTGGGTTGGCGGGAAGAGATTTTAGATTGGCGCTGGTGAATTTAAATTTTTTGGTGGTGATGGGGTTAGTGCTATTGATGGTCATATTAATACCTCGTTGATTAGAAATATAAGGTATTAATATGTTTTTGAATATCGGTTAGTTACGATAGGTTTTTATATAGAGCGTGATTGAAACGTAATTTGTGATAATGGAATTTTCTTTGTTGCTTTATATTCACAGAGATCCCCCCCATAAAGTCCCGAGATATAGAAATGATAATATCGAATATTACGTAGTCATCAATAAACTCTATAGATTCTATTAACGCAGGCTCTTGTGTACATGAATTTAAGGATCAGATAACATCATATACAGAGCCGTAACCATCCTTTAAAGATTCATTAGCAACGCCAATAACAGCCCCTCGACCGTACTTAATGTAATAAACTTTATTCTCTTCAATTTGTAAACTTATCAGGTAGTGATTATTCTTCTAGCTCATAGCAAATTCGAAAGCCTGTCTTAATACCTTTATATTTACCAGTGTTACTTTTGGGGGGGCAACAACGAATAATATGATCATTATTATAAAAACTTTTTAAATTTCCAGAACGAATACTAGTTCCTTCCATCAGCCATTCAGCAAAATAATTTGATTGCATAAATTCAAGCCCAAAGCTATTAATATGCTTATCTATATTACCAAACTTTAAATCCAATGCTTGAAATTCACCCTCAGCCATATATGCAGGGTGTTCAGGAAACACTTTACCATCACGATCTACAAATTTTAAATCTGAAGCTGTATTTTTTTGTGTTTTGGATATTTTTTCTTCTGCTCTAATCAATTCATATTCATTAACAGTTAATAACCTAGCTGGTATTTCGGTATTAGCTTCAAACCAGTTTAAATAAGCAAGAACATCAAACCAAGTGACTGAGACTGGTAATGTAGAATCATCTTCATTGTTAACAGAATCCAAATTATCTCCTATTCTGTATTCCATATAATCAGCTCTTGAAATCGCGAAACGATTTAAATCGTCAATAGTGATAAGCTGAGATACCATCAATCGTTTTCCACCTAGCAAAACTTCATTAAAACAGGCAAGCCGTTTACCCGTTCTTAACTTCTTAGGTACAAAACCCCCCTTGTCTTTATAATAATCTTGAAGGACTACATCCTGTCCTGGGTAGTTATATTGATAATGCCCTTTTTCATAATATAAATTTTCTGCACAATGTCTATCCATCTGACGCCAGCCTTGATACTCAAAATAATGCCAACGAAGAAACTGATAATCTGATATACACGAGGGGATATCGGCACGTTTTAATGCTTTACCAAAAATTTGATGTTCAAAAATTTCATCTCGCTGATTCTTAAATACAAAATCGTATTGTCCATCATCACCTCTTAGAAAAATTAAGTTGTTGTTAAAGGGAATCACATCAACCCAACCATTTTCACTCTGCTCAATCCGCTCCCGAAACAAATTAAACTTTAGCGTGGGCAACTCCTTAACCTTATTCAAAGCTACTTTATCTGGATTTTCCAAATATATTTCAACTTGACTAGATCGTTGGTTCGGTTCCATTAAAGAGTCACCGAGTAAGTTAAATGAAAAGTCTAGGGATACCATAAAACTACCAACAACAACGTCCATTAACGTTCTATTCGAAAAGCAATTATATCTGTCGACACCAGCTTGTATAGCGTTCCTATCTGCTACATAATTATTACCAGCTGTAATATCGAAAAAACTTCTTAATGGTCTTTTGTCATATTTACAATCAGGAATAAGACTAGGATTAGCACGCGCAATCTTTATATTATGCTCTACGATATCTTTTTCTAACTCGAACTCTATAGGTATCCCAAAGCCTTTATTATTTTTCAAACCCATTGGACTTTGACCAGACAGATTATCAAATATTCTAGGAAAGTAATTATGCCCATCATCAATAGTATGCTTATAGTCAAAATTGTAACCAGTGAATATTTTTTCAGGTAAAGGGTGACCAGAATAAAATAATCTTTCAGAAAGATCCTGATGGGTGATATCTGTTAGGAGGGTGTCAAACCCTTTTAAACGCTGCTTTAACAAATCAACTCTTTTTTTCATTCCATGCTTATTTAGAAATGGAACAAGCTCTGAATCATAGACTCTTTGATATGCAGGAAAGCCGCCTTTAATACCAAGCATCTTCGTTACTGCATTCAGTAACGTGGTGTGTTTTATAGGCTCTCTATCACATGTTTTTTTCTTTGCTTTCTTTATTGAAGCTTTAATACTAGATGGCTCAAGATCTGTGATCTCGACGATGTGAAAATTTTGTAAGGGTAGATAAGAAGCTGGTGCAGATAAATTACTATTGTACATATTCTAATCCTTTAAAATAATGAAAGTTCAGTTCAGTTAAATATACTCATGCCCCGCGTATACGGTGTACTTCTTAGTTGGCAAAACGGTTTAACTGAATAGGAACAATATTAATTCTAGGAATACATATTATGTTCTTGAGAGCTTTGTTCGCAGAAGTACAATACTTACCATTGGTATGCCTCAACCCGTCATAAAGAATAGCTAAGTCGCTGATATAAAGTCAATACCTAATTAATATTTTTTAAAATCCATACAAATATAGCTCAGAAGATAATAAAGGTAGTGCATGTTACTTATTATCTATCCCCTACGCGCTAATCACACACATGCCACAACCCCATATGGCATAGACACTTCCCACGATAACCAATTACGAAAAAAGACGTGACGACTTTCAAAATTAATAAATAAGCAAATTACGCATACCAATTCTAAAGGACAAGAAATGGACCGTAAAGTACCGGAATCCCACCCAACCTAACTTAATGCTAATACTGCCAGTTACAACCACCAGCGAAACTAACAATCCTCAAAGTACAGGACAGCCTTGGATCTAGTGAGATTGCCTTACGCACAGATTCTGCATGCGAAAGTACCGGATATGGACAGGAGCAAGTTTTCTAAGGGTAATAAAGTGAGTTTATTGCTGAGTATTTTTGAGGATATAACTTAAGGAAATACGAGGTAACTTATTTTATAAATAAATAGGATTGTGCCAGAAACAACAAAGCCCCAACTTTCGTTGAGGCTCTATTACTTAAATATGGTGCCCGAGGACGGACTTGAACCGTCACTCCTTTCGGAAGAGGATTTTGAATCCACCGCGTCTACCGATTTCACCACTCGGGCATAGGTCAACATTATACATAGCAAACGATGCCAAGCAAGGCGTTTCTCAATATCACCAAAGCAACTGTTCAAAATTAAAGCAAACAACATAAAACGCATAAAAAAAGACCCGTAACAATTGGTTATCCAACTATTGCGGGTCACTTAACACTTAGGCTTTCACCTAAGCTAAATGATTAAAGTCATAAAGCTTAAGGCGTATAATAAGTTGCCGCACCAGGACCAACTGGTAGACCAAATACAAATACCCAAAGGTAGAATAGAACACTCCAACCTACTAGGAAGCAGATTGAGTAAGGTAGCATAGTCGCGATCAGTGTACCGATACCTAGGTTCTTCATATAACGCGTTGCAACAGCAAGAATAAGACCGAAGTAGCTCATCATAGGCGTGATAATATTCGTTGCTGAATCACCAATACGGTATGCTGCTTGGATCGTTTCAGGTGCATAACCAACTAGCATTAACATTGGGATAAAGATAGGTGCTGTTACTGCCCATCATCCACCTGAGCGGACCATCCAGCACAACTAATATTCACAAATTTTGCTACGTATAACCACTTTCAAAATCTCTTTAGAGCCTGAATAACAAGTCATAATTGATGGACAGGAAACTGGACCGGAAAGCATATTAGTTACCAAATTAGGCGCATAAAGACTAGAACGATGTAACGACTGACCACAGAGGAATAATCATCTAAACTCAAAAAACGTTATGACACTTTAATAGTGTATAATATTAATTATTGCAATTAAGTAAAGAATTAGTAACAGAATAGAATAAAAATACTAAGCGATAAAATAAGAAGCGAAATCCAAAAGTTCGGTAAGTGGATGTTATTTATTGAAGAGTGATACGAATAATTATTTTTTCTTTAATAAAAAGAGTGAACCAAGTTCACCCTTTAATATCTTTCAAGCAACTAATGATAAACTCTTATAGAGGTTTAACATTCTCAGCTTGAGGACCTTTTTGGCCTTGACCAACAGTGAACTCAACTTTTTGACCGTCAGTTAGAACTTTAAAGCCATCAACTAAGATAGAGCTGAAATGAACGAAAACATCAGGACCATTTTCTTGCTCAATAAAACCGAAACCTTTAGCTTCATTGAAGAATTTTACTTTACCGATTACTGTATTAGACATAATAATACCCTGTATAAATGTAGTTAAAAAAAAAATAAAAAACCAGGGTTTAACCTATATAAACATTATATAACAGTAATCAATAAATCCTAGACTTACTGAACTAGAGATATAAACGAGCCTAATTTCTTGAGTGCAATTATACATGATTGTGAGTCTAAGGCAACGATTACACTCTGGTTTTTATCATGCGTAACTTCACAATACTACTTACTGTATATATATACATGTTCATTGCAAAGGTACCAGCTGTCTGTTAAATTTACAGCATCCAGTTCTTTACTAAGTTGAATCATGATATGAATAACCAATATACCGATAAATCATTCCAAGGCTTTTTCACTAATGCTGATGACATCAGACACACTATGATTGAGTTACTGGGGGACACTACAGGGCATGAAATCATTGAACCCTGCTTTGGTGAAGGTGCGTTCATTAAAGATTTAAAAGGCACTCCAAAGCAGATCCATGCCATAGACATAGATAAAGAACATTTTAAGAGTGACGTAAAATTCGACAATTGCAATTACTACAACTTAGACTTCATTGACTACCATATACACCCAGAAAATAGAACTGAAACTCTACCTAGTGTTCAATACGATTCAACAATATGCAATCCTCCATATGGCCTAAAGTTCACTACTGAATATAGAAAAACAATTAAGAAAAAATTACCCGGGGTTTACGCAAGAGAATCGTACGGTTTATTTTTCTATCTAACATTGAAGGCTTTAAAGGAAAATGGAAAATATGTTTTTATTATGCCAGATACCTTTTTAACAAGTACTCATTTAACTTATTTAAGAAAATTCATTACAGAAAATGCAAAACCCTCGCATATAATCCAATTCAAAAGTAAAAGGTTTGGCTCGGTTAACTTTGGATATGGGAACTTATGCATTATTGCTGGAACAAAAAACAAAATAACATCAGATAGCTCTATAAATTGGATTGATGCCGTCGCATCCAATGAATCATTAATGAATTTAATTAAAACAGATAAAACAGAAGTTCAAGGCTCATACTTTATAAATAACTGTGATGACGCATGGGTAAGCCCAAAACTATTGAACTCAGTATCATTTAATCGTGATGTAACGACTTTAGGTGAAATAGCGGATTGTAAAACAGGTATATATACCGGAGATAACACAACCTATTGTGGCTACAACATAGAGACCCCTCCCAAACGACTGAATGGACATCCTGTAAATTGGACTGACGTAACAACAACACCAACTTTAGATGAGAGAGAGACTGGAATCAAGAAGGAAGTTGCGTACGTACCATTCATCAGAGGGGGACATCGTCAACCATTTGAAACAACAGCAAGTTGCATTCGATGGGATAAAGAAGCTATCAATTTTTATGATAAAAACGAAAAGGCAAGATTACAAAATAAAAACTTTTACTTTAAAGAGGGGTTAGCTGTCCCAATGGTAACTTCAGGCAGACTTTCAGCCTCTATCCTTAACAATGCTATATTTGATCAAGGTGTCGTCGGGGTCTTCGCTAATGACAATAATTACCATGATTTTTTATTAATTTACCTAAACGATGATTTCTCATCAAAACTAAAATCATTAATCGCCCCAGGTGCAAATAACTCAGCAAATTATTTAAAGAAGTTAAAAGTCCCAAAACTGACAGCAGCAGAACTACATGAAGCGAAAGAAATAGTAAAAATAGCAAAATCAATTGGTTGGAAAGAAACTGAATCAATGCGTTCTAAATATATAGCATCAGTTACTTAATTATAGGGTGCAAGGTAAATCAGACCTTGCACCCATACTTTAAACTTACCAGTTCAAGTAGCCATGGATATTCTCTCTGACTAGATACGCCCAAAAATCAGGAGACAAGTCATGTTCAAAATCAATTGCTTCACGCCTTACTTCACAAATACCAGCATCAGTCAATTCATCAATTTTACTATAAGCATCATCACCACAAAAAACTGACCAGAGGTTACTACGTCTAATTGTATTTAAATAATTATTATTTTCATTCTGCCTAACTAGAAACAACAGTTCTACATTTCTATCCCAATGCTTATAAGCCTTGCCCACAGCCAATAATCTTAGCGTATTGCCTTTCTCATTCGAACCAAAGCCACTTTTAAAATCAATTATATGGTTACGTTCATGAAGATTAAACATCTCATCCTCAACCATATTAATTTCACCAACTAGTTCAAAAATCTCATTAACATCAGCTAGTAATCGATTGCGCTGGTCAAGGGTGCTAGTGTAACTTGCTATATTATGTAAGAAGTTATTCTTAACTTCATCAAATTGAGGCGCTCGAATTCTATAAAGAGTTTCTTTTTCAGAGTGATCCCAAGCTGCTTTACAAAACCGCTCCCAAAGCTCACCATTTCGTCGAGAAAAAGCCATATATTCATACGGCCACACTGTATTTCTATATTCAAAACTCATCACGGTATAGCAATATTGAACAAGCATATAAAGCTTTGGTCGGTTTAACTGAGGGTATCTAGTAACTAATAAACTACCGACTCTATTTTTAACACTCTCAACTGCGTTGTTAATTAAAGTAGCTTTTTTATTCCTTGTGATATCTCGGTTTTGAATTTCAAAAGTAACCGCCCTTAATTCAGTATGAAAAAAATCAAAAATTTCTTCCTTTAATTGAGTGTAATTCATTTTCTTTTAAACGCCTTATTCACATAATATATAGCCTCTATAGTACACTATGATAAATAACATTACATTTCATATAGATAAAATTTGCAGGTTTAAGCCTAGGTGCTTTCTGGTTCAATAATGTAATCATCTTCTCGATATCATCACCAGCAACCAGTGCAGGATTCGCCAGTAACAAGTTACGAGAAGATGTGTACAGATTGTCGTTATAGAACACTGGCTTTAAGAATTCTTAACTAATTCCATCATCTCAGCAAACTCTTCTTTCATGAAAAATTTACCAACTTCCATATCAGGATATTGACTCATAACCCATTTAAGCAACGGTATTGATTTAGGTGCAGCTGGCATCATGTTTTCTTCAATATTACGATTCTTAGCATTAGTAAAATCTGACTTCTTAACGGGGTAACCTGCGTTGGTAAATAATTCAATTAAATCATCGTATTTACGTTTTGTACCATCAGGCGCATCCTTAGATAATCCCCATGAATCATTAGTCAATGCAGTCAATACTAAACGCTTGAATATCCCCTCAGAACTATCATTCTCATACTTCTGACCTTTCACTGTCATTACAGCTTTAATCTTATAAAAGTCCATCCAGTTATCCCAGTCATAAAGCGTTTTAAGACAATTACCACCTACTCTTATCTTCTTAGGCTTCTTCTCAGGCTCCTTACTAGATTCCTTATCTGCCTCACCACTAGGCTCTACAGCTGTTAACTTACCCTTCCTCCAACCGTCAAAAGCAGAACGAGCAAGTTCACCTTCCTTATGGTTCTTCCATGGCACAGTATCAAACGTAAGATGGCTAACTGTCTTACCCGTAAGAGGATTACGAACATCAACCATAGAAGGGTTTACTGGACGTCTTTTAAAATCAAAATCAAGATTCAGATACTTATCATGTTTGATTTCAATTAAATCTAACTCATGCAAATACATATCACGTTCAGAAACAATGCAGTTATTCGCTACTTTGTCAGAAGGTTGTCGATTTAAGAACAGATCAACCATCCAATCATTTTCATTAACACAATCACGAGGTGGTTTAATACCAGCTTTAGCGGTAACTGGCTTTTTATATAACGCTGACATCTCAGGGTTAGTACCATCATCTTCCATCATTTCGGCTGTCAACTGTCCACGAGTTTTCATTGCTATGATTTGCTTAACTTGATGCTTTAATACAAGTGCATCATCATCACCAAATCGAGCACATAAAGCTTTAAATCGCGCTGTAGTAGATTGGTATGTTTTACCGTTTAAATGATACTCATCAATGATCATCTCATCAGCATTACCCAAGTCAGTCAATAATCCGTCCGTGGTCGCGCTATAAACTGTAACGTCATCACCAACGTTCGCTAATAATTCTGAAAGTACGGATCTGATAAATCCTGTTACGTGAGATGCGAAATACGAATTAGTAATAGGTGAGGGTCCAGACGGTTTACTCAACCCTGTTTTAGGGTCGAACCTATTCCGTTGGAACCCAACCCCAGCAGCGATTTTTCCGTATGCAGTATTACCTACGTCTTTTATTATAGCTTCGAGGAATGTACCTTTATGCCTTTTTCTCAGCTTACGGATCACTTTAGTAAAGGGTTCAAAGACAGGCTCTGCATTCTTAACCCAAGGAATAATATCACCGTAAAGAATTTCAATTTCACAGCCCATGTTATAAGCAACGGCTATCTCTGGAGCAGTACAATAAGTTTCACCCTCTAACGGGTAATAAAGACCATACAATTCGGTTCTAACAGGCAATGAAGGGAATCGCGTACCTTCCGCAAACTTAAACTTCACATAAGCAAAACCCATGACATGACCAAGATAATCTTCAATCTTTGTTGAAGAAAAAGAAGCTCTGTAATCCACAGGTAAAATATCAACAAGCCCAGTAGTATAAGCCCCTGCTAAATCCCAATCACTGATAGTGCCCTTAGCTGAGGCTCCAAATACATAATCCTCATTCCTACCACCAAAGAAACATCGACGAGCTGTTGCTTCATTCCTATCTCGTTCACCAGATAGCACTGCTAATTTATTTGGTATAGAGCGATGCTTACGTTCATCCCATTTATAAGCTGTCACTTCTTCCATCCCAAACACTTCATTAAATGTCATGTTTGGGATTAAGGGAGCAGTATTGTTCTCAGCCTCAGCAGCCCTCTTTTCATATTTATCAGCAAATATATTTTTAAATAACGCTACTGATAAATTACCAAGCGTATTAGGGAGATACTTAATCCGATTAGATGAACTATTTTTAGTTCTAGCGCCACCTTCAGGTACTTCACTATCATCATTATCAAATACATCATTCAATTCAGTTAAAACAAGCTCCTCTAAATAGCGGCTATACTTAACCGTTATTTCCGCATCTCTAATCGAATACCGCTCGAAAGCACCCTTATTCTCGTCCAACAGCTTACTCATTTTTTCAATAGAGTAACCAGCTGGAAGCTTAATTTTAGGGATACCAATGGCCTCACCAATCACATCAAGTGAGCAGCGTCCGGGAGAAAGGAATAATGTATCTTTTAGATGAAGAGTCGTTCTTTCTAGACGTTTACCGTTATTTTTATAAGTCACATATTTTGGCTTGTACTGCGATGCACCAATAGCACGTAAATCTAAACCATAATCACCACGCGCATTACTAGCAACAGCCTTAGCAGCATCTAACTTATTACTTTTGATATTCCAATAAGCATCAAATGAGGCTATATCAGCTCTCATAAAATGAGCATAAATAAATGTTTTCTCCGGATACTCGGATATCCAACCATGTCGCTTAGCATAATTTATGATCTGGAAAATATAATTATTAAAATCAAAACGGTCTTTTTTATCGGTACTCGCAGGGTAATCAACCCCCTTAAATTCACGACCATCTGCGGTCAGTAAACAATATTGGTAAGATAAGATCTTATTACATTCATTTTCTTCATCATATTCAAACTCAGTATCAATACCGATATGAATATTACTACCTTGAGCCTTTAGGTATTTAAATCGAGATTTACGGTCAATGTGATATTGAATCAGTTCCTTTTCCACATCTTTATTTTCTTTAACAGGCTTAACCCTATTAGCTAAATATTGTTGTAATTCAATAGTGCTGTCTTTTTGATACTCAGGTCCAAAACGGCGCTCGATTCCATCCAGTAGGTCACGAAGTTGAGCACTTTGAGTAGCCCTTTCAGTAGCTTCTCCACCTGTGATCGTGGAGTATGAAATTGTACTTACATATTTATCGGATTTTTTCACAGGGCTAGATATTACTGTTTTCTCGACTTGTTCATCTTTAGTCTGTTCTGGAGATAATGTAGTTGTCATACTGTATACCAACGTTCTATATCATGCGGGTCAGGTAAAATGTGGTTCTGTGCTTGTACTTTATTAGCGTAATCCCAACTCATCCCAATCAGGCTGATAGAGCTTAGTTTTTAGTCCCTTCACCTCAAGAGCCTTCAGTAGCTCTACTTTAAAAGTCTCATGCTTACTTTCATCTGGCAAACTCACGAAATCAACAATATCATCATACTCGTTACGCAAGATGAAGCCCTTATAAAGCGTCGTGATCAGTTCAATTGCCATGATTTGACCTTTACGCAATAAATTACCATTAGGCAATTCAATAAAGTAATTCCCCTTCTGAACATCAGCTTTCTTCAATTCAACAACCAGTTTCGCAAATACGTTAGATGCAGCGGTTTCAGTATCATATTGCTTAAAATCAATAGTCTTAGCTTTCATGCCTAATAACACGATTGTCTCTTCAAGCAGTAGAGCACCATGAATAGTTTGCATTGAACGCTCAACGCCACTCGGGGTGTTTATAAAACCTGTTTTAGTATCAGCCATTTAATTCCATACCTTAGTCAAATAACTAACATCATAATACTTTCATACCCACATGCTGTAATTACCTTCTAAAATAACAACATTCATCAAGTTGTTGCGATTTTATTGCCCACTCTGCGCACAGTGGTCGATGCTAGAACCCCGTGATTAAAGGCCTGAGAGGATGGTCTAGCAGAATTATATGGGTAAGAGATATTGCGCATCCCATTCAAGACTACATTTACCCTCCTAATTTTAAGCATTGATAGTTGCGCAGAGATTGCTTACCCGACTACTCGTGACAAATTCGGTCTAAGATTCTTTTTATGATTTATCACTGCCTAATCTGATGGGGATAGTTGGGTAGTATCTTGATGGTTAATAAACCCAGTAAAAATTAAGCGCTCTAATATGATGGGTAAATTCTGGTATTCGTGATGAATTAAGGTTCTTGATTACTGACTTAATATCACTGGACGAGGTCGCGCATTATCTCTTACCCATATAATTCTTTTAGACCTTGGCTTTAACGAAGTTAAAACAAGGGCTTGCATCAATACCCACTGTGCCACCTCATAGATTTACGCGCAGAGATACGGCTTAAACGTCTATTTTTATACAAAATTAAATCAACAATAAATTAGTTAAAATTTTAATTGTCCTAACGTTTCATCGAAGGGCGATTCCATACATAAGGAAAAATAAAAATGAGTACATTTAATTTATTTGTTGAAGCGTTTAAGGCAAAGGTAATACTTAAAGCAAACCAAGGTAAAGCTGCAAGAATTAAGGAATTTGATGCCATCGTAAATGACATTGAAATGATGCATGGTGCTATACCTGATATCTGTAGAATTAGAGCGCACTTCATCGTGTGTATATCTAGCCGACCTAATTGGGGCTGTCGTAAGGTTATTGAAGAGTTTGATAACACAGTTGCCACAGTTAGAGGTGATAGTTGATAGCAGGTAATATGTGTGATTTATTGGTATGTCTGTATTAGTGGGTAATTTTATTCACTAATATAGGTATTAATGTAGGGGTTAAGGGGGTTAACGAAGTTAAGCAACGACCCCCTACATTAATAGAATCACCTAGAAAAAAATAAAAGTCATTTCCCCAAATACAGCTGGGAAATGGCTTTTTTCATTACGTCATAATATCCAAACAGATGCTTGGTTCATTAAGCCCGTTTAGATTTATAGTTACTTGTAATTTTGCTTTCATTCGCGGCAAATAAGAACCCTGAAATCAATCCGCATCCTAAGTAAATTAATGGTAATGGCATGGTGTGCTCCTTATTTAATCTTTGTTTAATTCTTTATAGATGGCATAGCCGATGATAAACCCAATACCAAATATGGGATTGGAAAAAGCTGCAACTGGCATAATATTTCCTTCTTTGTTTCAGATATAAAAAAGCGCGATATCATTGCTGATATAGCGCTGTGTTAAGTGCTGTTATTTATTCAATCTAGACTAGCAACCGTCCTTACAGACTCCGCCAGATTCTTTATGTGAATTACATACCCACTTACCGCATTTATTACATGATGTGCCTCCAGTGACTTCTGTTTTCTTACCGCACTTATGGCAAGTCCATAGTTTTAGGTTACTACTCAACTTCTTAAAAAATGACATGTTAGCTCGTTCCTAATTAATGAGAATGACCGCAAACTTGGCAGCTACCATCATCGTAAGCGCGTTGACCACAAGCTGGACATGTTGTTACTACTGTTAAGATTTTTTTGATTGTCATGATATTTCCCTATTAGTGTTTATTGGTTAATTGGAGTTACTACGTTTATCGTTTTAGTGCATTTGGTTGTATCAGTGATGTGACCATTTAACGTGCCGCACACATCAGCTTTCCATTGAACAATCACGCCATACGAGGCCGTATGTTGAATGCCTGATTTACCATTCCAGTTTGCTTCTAAAACTGATTTCATCTTAGAAAGGTCGCCCGGATTACCGCCCATAGTGCCGCCAGCTAATGCCGTAGTTGATGAAAATAGGCAACATAGAGTTAGTAATTGGATTGATTTTTTAAGCTGGTTTTTCATTTAGGTTTTCCTTTGTTTTAATATTTAAATCAATTGATGAGTATTATGAAATGCTCGACTGACAGGTTGTGTCAGTCACAGAATAAATTGTTGATTATCGTTATAAGCCTTGTGGCCTCTACTCGATGAAAGCTATAGCAATACCGCTAACCTGATGGATTTGTACTGGAAATAATAACGACTGACACCACCTGCCAGTACAGCGGTTTAATCTAGTTAAATGAAAAGTAAGAATGAGAAATTAGCCAAGCGATTAGGTACTATCCTTGCCCGTTTAAATGCGGGAGAGCACTTATACCTAAAAGATTTGGAAGCTGAATTTAATGTCCATGAAAGAACGATATGGCGTGACTTTGAAAGGCTATCCTATCTGCCTTTGATTCGTGAAGATGGTTGTTACTTTCTTGATATGAGCAGTGTTAGACAGCAATCATCAAATAACATGAATAAGCTAATACAGAACACTGGATTAGAATCATTCATCCCGATTAAGCTCAACATGAACAACTGGCAGACCAATGATGTACCAACGTTCTTATTCAAGAATGTACGTATTGAGGATGTCTCAAGTTTTACTGATTTGTTTAATGTATTGGCTAGTGCTATTAGCTCACAGCGACAGATTTCATTTACATATAAAGATAAATTACTCGAACAAGTTCAACCCTACCGCTTAGTAAATGACAGAGGTATCTGGTATCTAGCCGCTGTCTATCACAGCAATCAGCATTCGTTCAGAGTTGCCTATATTTCACAGTTACAGCTCAGTGACGATAAATATAAACCTCAATCGAATATACAAAATGAAATCATTAGGCAGGGGATGCAGTGGATAGATATCGACAAATCTAATGTGTTAATACAAGTTGATGCGCATGTTGCTTCACGCTTTCTTGATGGTGATTTACTGCCTAATATTCAGGTTTTAAAAGAAATGGATGACGGTTCATTACTGATTAGCAGTCAGGTAACACGATTACACGATGTGATTCCAGTTCTAAAGGCTTGGATGCCTCATGTTGAAGTGCTATCACCTGTCAGCCTGAAGCATGAACTTATCCGCGATTTGTACGCGTCATTAGAGCGCACTAAGATGATGTAATGCTGTTAGTTTGAGCTTGGTGTTAGTCTGATATAAATCACAGCTAGACTTTATTACTGTATTTTACATACTGTTGGTTTTGGGCTTGAGTACAGGGTAAGGCCCACTTTAAATTGACATAGTTAGTTAAAATCAAAGTTGCTGATGTGGGTTAACCAGATACTTAAAATTCATCGAGCTGCAAACCGATACGGGTTATCGAAAGGTTCAAAATGGGCTTGTTTTTCACCCGTAGTTACTAAACATAATAATAACTGCGCTTTAGCAGGTTTAATTAAAGGGTTAATAATAGAGATTTTCATCAGTAAATTACTATTCTAATTTTTAATATTTCATTACCCCAATTACATTAATTTAAACCTCCTACCCTATTGCCTATCGTGCAATGGGGTTATTATTTTCGATGGTATTTCTCACTTCATTAAGCATCAATCATAACCAACTGAAACTAGCCAATTCCAGTCGGTGGATTTAGTATCCTCTGCTTTAAAATCATAAAGTGGTATGACAATACCCATCATGCCTTGCTGCGTAAGGCGTGATGGGTATTGTCTAATTAAACCAGTTAAGTAGTTAGCTCACCCCCGGTCCATAATCAGGCTTTTTCCTGACCTTTACGCAGACCAGCTTAAAACGTACTGACTTTAACTTCATCAAATGCATCAATACTTTGGTAATCAAACACATTTATTTTAAATAAGGGCTAATTCCTCCTTTTTTTCGTTGGCTTCTTTAAAAGCGTCATTTAAGTGTTTCTGAGTATCAATCGGGCTCAGAGATACAACTAACTGACCCTCTAGTATTAAATCCTCAAGCATTTCAATTAGTTCATCGCTAGCGTTCTTGCAATCCAAATATGACTTTGCCTCATTACCAAAGGTATGATATTTAACTCGGGATACTCCCGTGATTCCGTTAAGCATAAATTCAATGGGTTTTGTAATACCCCTAGATTTCTTAGTAGATACAACAACAGTTACAGTACGCTTTCTATTAAGCCAAATTACACACGGTAAGTACTCCGTAATAAGGCTAGTTACTAAATCAGAAGCCATCGTATATTCTCCAAACAATTATATAAATTTTAGCACTCATCATTAGTGCGCTATCTAAATTTGAACCTATATCTATATATCACAACATTCCGATATTTTCCGTGTCATAGTCAAAAAATACGTTAATTAGTCCCATCATCAAGCCTAGTATTACAGGCACGAGGAAGCTATCCGAATCAAAGTTCGGTTTCATAATAAATTCCGTTAGTAAGTTTGTGGGATTAGGTTTAGCTAGGTTCTTAGGTATGTAAGTAGTGAATTAGCAACGTGGATTAAGTTAATGCTAACAACTTGGCTTTCTTCTCTTCATAATCATCAGCTAATACATGAAGAAATACGCTAGTACCAGATTGAGCAATCACGCCAATATCATCACTACGTAATACACCAGCAAGGAAGCCAGCGTTATTAGCACTAGCACCTTTAAATGCAGGTTTAAGAGCTGTACTTTTAAATGGCTTATCCACTTGTTCATCCAGGATTGCAAACAACTTAGACAAGTTAATCCATTCTTTAGAATGTAACCCACCACCTTCATTACCACTCAGACGGATATACAACTCGCCTTCTTCATCATGCTCAGCCACATCAAAGAAAACATGGTTTGTTGTTTTAGGACTTAGTTTCTTACCTTTACCTGATAATACAATATTGCTGAAATGGTCATGTTTCTCAGATTCAGCTTGTTTATCATTAGCTGGTTTATCTTCAACAACTTTATCTGTTGCTGAATCCACAGGTACATCACTTACTTGTTCATTGGTTAATTCAACTGATGTGTTATCGGCATTAGTCTCATCAACTACAACAGTGGTATCAGGATTGTTATCATCAACTTTTACGTCTGTTGTTTTATTGGTGCTGTTAGTTTTACGGCTCATAGAAAAATCCTTTAATAATGATGGGTAATTAGATCGGTAATATAGGTAGTTATTGCAGGTTAAAGCATCTTGCTTAATGTCGTGGCAGGAGTTGTTTTAGATGTTAAAGGTGCTAATAAATAGCAACCACCACCCGCTGTTGTAGTGACTGATAAGGCTAGAAGATATGGACAAGTATCATCATTCAACAACACGACAAACTCAGGGTTATCCGTTACGTATTGGATGAAATATTGAATATCTTCATCAGCGTCAACTAACGAATCATCAACATCACTTCCTTCTAGTAGAATGAGAAAGGTATCGTATTCAGACCAGAAGTCAGCAGTAGTATTAACATCACCATTGAATGGTTCGATTAACTCATTATGCAATGCTGCTTTAACTTGTTCAGGTAGGGTTAGTTCATTAACAAGGTTGAAGTTTTTAATCACTTTCATTGGTTGTATTCTCCATAGGTTAACAATCAATAATCATGATATTTATATATTCTTCAGCCTTGTTTTATTACGTTAGGTTAATGAACTACTCTCCTACCATGTTCGATATCATTGATGCTGTCTCACGTTGCTTACCTTCGCTTAATTTGGCATAGCGTAACGTGCTAGATATGTCTTTGTGATTAAGTAACTTCTGGACAGCACTAATATCAACACCGTTAGAAATTAGGTTACTGGCTACTGAATGACGAGCGGTATGTAATAACACTTCATCAGGATTATCTATCTTGGCTGTTTGCTTAATAATATCGAAAGAGTAACGAGGCGCACCGATTGGCTTACCCTTTTTATGTGGTGCTGGAAATACGTAATTATTGCCCGATATTTTTGGGATAGATTGCAGGATCTCTATCATGAGGTCGGAGAGATAAACGATGTGATAAGTACCATTTTTTGTCCGTGGGATAGTCAGGGTACGCTTTTCGTAGTTAATATCAGAGTGGGTTCTGAAACGTAATTCACCTTCACGACAGCCAATCAAATGTAGCAACGCAATAAAGTTACCAATGCTTTTCTGAGGGTAGGCTCTAGCAGCTTTGATGATGCGTTTCGTTTCATCAATATCACAGTATCGTGTTCTAGCATTATTCTCGGGCAGTAACGACACCCTATCTGCCACATTGATTATATCCAACATGTTATGCGCAAGCTTACCCATCGTTTTGAGTAACGCTAATATGCGATTACAAGTTGCTGGTGCGTAATACTCACCTTTGTATTTAGTCTCACTTAGACCAAGATGTAACTTCATTACATGGCTAACCGTCAGCTCGTTATATTTAATATTAGCAATAGCATTACAGTGTTTACGAAATCGTTTCTCATCAATGGCCCATGTTTTCTTACGACGTTTTGCCAGTGGTAAGTAGGTATCGTAGAAGAATGATTTAACGGTTGGGTACTCAGTGGCATTGTCACGTTCGGCTTTCGGGTCAATACCATCAGCGATCATACCTTTATACTTTCTAGCTACCTTTCTGGCTTGATTAATATCGATATCAGGAAATCTGCCAATGGTGATGCTGCATTTACGACCGTTGAATTTATAGCGTAGTAAAAAGCGTTTATTACCTGTTTTACCAGATAAGCATTTCAAGCCGATGATTTCTGTATCGGATACTTCTAGTTCTGTTGATGATGAATTGGCTGGGTTGGATGGTAGAGATTTTAGATTGGCGTTGGTGAATTTGAATTTTTTGGTGGTGATAATTGACATGATTAATACCTCATATTGTTAGTGATATAAGGCATTAATATGTTTTTAATTTGAAGTTAGATACGATAGTAAAATCGTACTAATTTTATCTCTAATTTCTTTCTATTACTTTAATGTCTTCATTTGGGCTAAAATATACAGGTTTTAATTTACTGTCGTGGTAAACATAAATTATCATGCCGTGTAAACCACCTTCACTGCAATCCGCGGCTGGTTGTGATGCTACTTCTGCGACGACTTCTTTTTTATCTATAGTGCAAGCTATTTTCCAACCAATCATATTTTTCTTCCTTTAGTAACAGGGTAATAAAAGACTAATATTGTATTGAATATTATAATACCTCTACAGATTATTAAAACCAAGCTACACGAATTAATTATACCAACTCCAAAGGACAGGACGAGGACCGTAAAAGACCGGAATTCCAACTAACTTGTTGCCATGCTAATACTGCCACAAACAACCACCCGTAAAATTAACGATCGTCAAAGTACAGGAACTTGTTGGAACCATCAGGAATGCGTGAATTTTGTTGCGCGTAAGTTCTGCATGGAAAAGTACAAGATATGAACAGGAGCAGGTTTTCTAAGGGTAATAAAGTACGTTTATTAGGTGTATTTTAGAGAGATATAAGGTGTTTAGATAGGGCTTAAACTTAGGAGAAACATGGCTCATTTGGTATGATTGAGGACTGCAGAACCGGAACGAAGTTTCGGTTTAAAGCCTTGTTTTCAAAGGATTTTGAATCCACCGCGTCTACCGATTTCACCACTCGGGCATAGGTCAACATTATACATAGCAAACGATGCCAAGCAAGGCGTTTCTCTTATTCGTAAAAACAACTGTTCAAAATTAGAGCAAAGTGCTGTATTAAGTCATGATTTTATATGGCAACGAACACTTAACATCTTAAATATCAGCACAGTTAGCTTTGCACTATGGCTATTGATATCCACCAGCACTAACTATTTAGCACGACTAAGACTCACTTTTTTTGCTACACTGTTTCCACTTTCGAGATAACCCTGAAGACATGGCTGGATTCATAATGGCGAAGAAAAACAAACTCAGAAAACCAAAACACACACCTAAAATTGAAACAGGTGAAACGGCATCCATTGCCACTTTTGGCCCGCGTATTGGTGCGCTTGTGTATGACGCACTTATTGTTATTGGTATCGCTGCGATTGCCAGTGCAATAGGACTTGGCATTGCAGAAGCATTAATTGCATCGGGCATCGTCGATATTGCTGGCCGTTATGTGGATAGCGCGGCATATGTAGGCAGCCAAATTTGGTTTGCGATATTAGTATGGGGTTCAGTAGCAGGATTCTATTTGTGGTTTTGGACACACGGCGGTCAAACAGTTGGTATGCGCGCGTGGCGTTTACGCGTACAAAATACCGATGGCAGCGTAATTAGCTTAACCCAAGCTCTTATTCGTCTAGCAACTGCAGCATGTGGTTTAGGTAACTTACAAGTACCGTTTGATATGAAAAACAGAGCGTTTCAAGATCACTGGTCGAATTGTAATGTATTACGTTTAAGTAAAGAGCAAAACGGTTCATTACTGCGTTATGCTGACAAGCTAGAAAAGAAAAAATAGTTGATTTAGCAATACTTAGCGCCTAACGCTAAGCCGAAACAAAAATGGCAACCAATTGGTTGCCATTTTTACATTCATCCCTAAATATATTCTATCTACAGTAGGGTGAAATAGTCACGTTAACCATGTTTCCTTAACTGCACAACCGCAATCAAGGTAAAGATGGCACTGGGGACCACAGCCCCAAGAAACGGAGGAAACGAATACACCAAACTAATCGGGCCAAAAGTTTCACTGGCGAGGTAGAAAGTAAAACCAGCAACCACCCCCATCAAAATACGCGCGCCCATGGTTACCGTTCGCAATGGTCCAAATACAAACGACAAAGCCAGTAAGACCATGACACCAATCGATATCGGTTGGAATATTTTCCGCCAGAAGGCTAGCTCATAACTTGCTGCATCCTGCTTATTACTGTCTAAATAAGTAATATAAGAGTACAAGCCTGATATTGATAAATCCTCAGGATCAATCGTTACCACATCTAACTTCTCTGGTGTCAGCGTAGAATCCCAACGCAATTTAGGCTGTGTTGTCACCGTAATACTGTCACTCTCGAAATGCGTAATACTAATATCTGTTAGTTCCCAGTGTTTGTCTGTATAAATCGCTTTACGAGCCAGGGTCGTTTTAACTAAACGCTGACTTTCTGAGAATTCATAAATTGTTACATTATGTAATTCACTGCCATTATTCACTTCACCAATATTAATGAAGTTATCTTTATCTTTCGCCCAAACCCCTTTTTGTGCCCGAATAATGGATTGCCCAGAAGTAGACTCACTACGCAACTGAAGAGCTTTTAGTTCGGTATAAGGCGCAACATATTCGCCCATCAACATCACCACAGCCATCATTGGTATCGCAGTTTTCATTGTTGAAAGTACAATTTTAAAACGTGACTGACCAGCAGCTTGAATCACCACCAATTCAGACGAACTTGCGAGTGCTCCTAGACCAATCAGCGCACCTAATAATGCAGCCATCGGAAAAAAAATAGTAATTTCACGTGGCATTTTCAGCATCACATACATTAACGCTTCAAATAAACCGTATGTTCCCTCACCGACTGCTCGTAATTGTTCGACATATTTAATCACCGCAGATAAGCCAACGAGGGTAAACAAACAGATCATAGTGGCAAATAAAATAGCCTTACCAATATAGATGTCTAAAATTTTAATCACTGCTTATTTCCTCGAGCAAAACGCATTTTCACTTTATACACTAAATGATGGTACCAAGAATAATTGGCTACATTAAACGAAATAGCCAAAGCCAGTACCCCTGAATGAACAAGCCAGAAGCCGATTGATAACGGTAATTTATCATCCAGTATCGAAGAACGCGCCGCACTCAATAACATGAAATAAGTTAAAAACATTAATAACGCAGGGAATAGTTTCGCGTAACGTCCCTGCCTAGGGTTAACCATAGCTAAAGGCACAACCAATAACGTCAGCAGTGGTATTGATACTACCTGGGCAATACGCCATTGCAGTTCCACCTTGTGTTCGAATTCAGTTGAATTCCATAATTCAGACGTTGGTAACGCTTTGGTTCTACGACCACGCTCACGGACATCTTGTTCTTGAATAAATACGCGGTAAGTACTGAAATCAACAATACGGAAATCACGTTGTGATAATTCACCTTCATAACGTAGACCTTGGCTTAGCTTCAACCATTGTGAGCCATTTTCGTCAGACTCCACGTTACCTTTATCAGCTAACACAATAGAAGGACGCTCGCCTTCCTCCGAGGGTGATTTTGCAATAAATATTTTACGCATCGCTTTATTACTATCATATGATTCAACATAGACCACAGCGCGACCACCATCAAGCGACTCAAAACGCCCCTGCTTCAATGTCGCTAAGCCAACATCAGCATCTATATTTTCGCGTAATTTCACGCGACCTTCTTCCGCTGTAGGCGCATAAACAAACGCATTAAAAGCCACCAAGCCAATCGTTACTGATGATAATAATAACGACGACATTAGTATCCGACTCGGGGTATACCCACAGGCAGTTAAGATCACCATTTCACTTTCAGCGTACAACCGCCCATGCGCAAACAAAATACCAATGAATAAACTCACGGGTAAAATTAATGTGCCTAACGCAGGCATGGTATACAACAACATCTCTATCACTAAATTAGCAGGTAAAGCACCTGTCATTACCTTTGAGAGCAGTGCAACAAACTGCTGGCTCACAAAGATAAGTGATAAGATGAATAAAACAGCAATTTGTGATTTCACTGTCTCAGCAAATAAATATCGGAAAATTATCACTTAAAACCTATATTAGACTAATGTTTTGTATGAAATGCAGCTCATAATTAGGTAAACTCAGCTACAAATGCAGTTTAAATAGTTAACTGCACACCCATTTTATCTGAAAATGTTAGTTTTTAATTAACTAAATACGTATAACCCCCTATTATGTTATAAATATTTGATTTTGTCTTTAGGAAACCGGAGAGTCCATGGAGTTCAATGTAAAAAGTGGTAGCCCTGAGAAACAACGCAGCGCTTGTGTTGTTGTCGGAGTATTTGAACCACGTCGTTTATCACCTGCAGCAGAACAACTAGATAAGATTAGTGACGGCTATTTAAGTTCCCTACTACGTCGCGGTGATATCGAAGGTAAACCTGGTCAAGTATTGTTGCTTCATCATGTACCCAATGTACTGAGCGAACGTGTATTATTAGTTGGCTGTGGTAAAGAACGCGAGCTAGATGAGCGCCAGTACAAGCAAATTATCACCAAAACAATGAATACCTTGAACGAAACTGGTTCTATGGAAGCCGTTTGTTTCTTACCTGAGCTAAACGTTAAAGGCCGCGATACTTACTGGAAGATCCGCTTTGCCGTTGAAACAGCACGCGATAGTCGCTACCGTTTCGATCAGCTAAAAAGCAATAAAGAAGAAACCCGTCGTCCATTACGCAAAATGGTATTCAACGTTACTTCGCGTCGTGATTTACCAACAAGTGAAAAAGCCATTGCTCACGGTCTAGCTGTAGCAAGTGGTATGCGTCTATGTAAAGACGTAGCAAACATGCCGCCAAACATCTGTAATCCCGTTTACCTTGCTAATCAAGCACGCCAACTTGCTGATGACAGTGACAAGATCACAACACAGATTTTAGGTGAGCCTGAAATGAAAGAGTTAAAAATGGACTCTTACCTTGCAGTATCACAAGGTTCAGCTAATGAAGCTAAGATGTCGATTATTAATTATAAAGGTAATCCAGATCCTGACGCAAAACCGATTGTACTGATTGGTAAAGGTCTGACATTCGATTCAGGTGGTATTTCATTAAAACCAGGCTTAGGCATGGACGAAATGAAATATGATATGGGTGGTGCTGCAGGCGTTCTTGGTGCGATGAAGTCACTTGCTAAGCTAAATTTACCACTTAACGTTATCGGTATTCTAGCGGGTTGTGAAAACATGCCGGGTAGCAATGCTTACCGTCCAGGTGACATCCTTACAACCATGTCAGGACAAACCGTTGAAGTACTTAATACCGATGCTGAAGGTCGTTTAGTATTATGTGACGTATTAACCTATGTTGAACGTTTTGATCCAGAACTTGTTATTGACGTCGCGACCTTAACGGGTGCGTGTGTTGTTGCACTTGGTCATCACATCACAGGTTTACTGTCTACGCATAACCCACTGGCACATGAATTATTAAATGCGTCTGATCAAGCCGCAGATAAAGCATGGCGTTTACCAATTACTGACGACTTCCAAGAACAAATTGAAAGTCCATTTGCTGATTTAGCGAACATTGGTGGCCCTGGTGGCGGTACGATCACTGCAGCCTGCTTCTTATCACGCTTTACTAAAAAGTATCACTGGGCGCATCTAGACATCGCTGGTACTGCTTGGGTAAGTGGTAAAAATAAAGGCTCAACGGGTCGTCCTGTACCAATGTTGACCCAGTTCTTGCTTAACCGTACAGAACGAAATGAAGTGCAACAAGCTGACGAAGCTTAATTAATTTCATATCATCAATATCCAAAGGGTCGCTGTAGCGGCCTTTTTTATTCGACTACTTATCTAAAACCCCACCTTATTAATCAACTTTAGTATGAAAAAATACTGAATTAAGGTTTTCTAAAATGGCTGTCACATAAAATTAGCGTATGGTAATAATCACACAAAAAGTATAACGATTTATACTAATACCATTAATAAGGATATTAAGGTTACATCATGATAAACATCGCTAGTATTTATGAAAAAATGGACAAGTACCACTTCGATTTTGAGTATTACCTTAATATCCATATACCAATGTCGATTGAGATATTATCAAATGCAGAAGGGTTTAAAGGCGTAAAAGTGGAACGCGGTATCGATATATCTAACACTATCGACTCAACTTATGTCGCTATGTGTCATTACTATTTTGATACCTTAGAAAATTTCATGGCTGCCTTTATTCCTCACGCCGAAAAATTACAAGATGATGTAAGAAACTATACTAACATCGAACCGACAATTCAGATCAACGAGGTTGAGTTCGCCCTCTAACGTCCCCCTCAACACAAGGAACAGACTTGATTTAGTATTAATTTCCGCAAATAACACAAAACACAGTATTCCCGCCGACAACTCTATTTTTCATCACTACCCTTTGTGATACTATGTGCTGTTATACTTATAATTGGTAAATGACTCAGTCATTGGCGCAAAACTACAGATGAAAAAAGTCACTTTTTATATTATGCAAGAATCTAAAAATGGCGTTGCGGCGAGTATGCCCCAGCATCATGAACTTGCCTGTAAACTAGCTGGTGAGTTTTATCAGCAAGGACAACGCGTCTATATTCATACCAACGATGAATCGGCAGCCAATCAGGTTGACGAATACCTTTGGCAATTAGATGCGAACAGTTTTGTACCACATAATTTACAAGGTGAAGGTCCACGTAATGGCGCGCCCGTTGAAATCGGTTTTCAACCGCCCCGTCATCGCTATCAGGTACTAATCAACCTGCACGACCAGACACCGCAATTTGCAGTCAACTTTAATCAGATTATCGATTTTGTACCGTATCAAGACGGGCTAAAACAACAAGCTCGGGAACGTTACAAACATTATCGTCAAACAGGGTTACAACTGTTAACTGTGAACGCCGAATAATCAATCAACCATTGAGAATTAGAAAGCAGACCTATGGAAAAAATATACAATCCCCAAGCCATTGAGCAAGCGCTTTACCAGAACTGGGAAGAGCAAGGTTACTTCAAGCCAAACGGCGATCTAACAAAAGATGCATACAGCATCATGATCCCACCGCCAAATGTTACTGGTAGCCTGCACATGGGTCATGCCTTCCAACAAACAATTATGGATGCGCTAACTCGTTATAAGCGTATGCAAGGTAACAATACGTTATGGCAAGTGGGTACCGATCACGCCGGTATCGCAACACAAATGGTTGTTGAACGTAAGATTGCTGCTGAAGAAGGTAAAACACGCCACGATTATGGCCGTGATGCATTCATAGACAAGATCTGGGATTGGAAAAACGAATCAGGCGGTAATATAACTCGTCAAATGCGTCGTTTAGGCACATCTGTAGATTGGGATCGCGAACGTTTTACGATGGATGACGGTCTGTCTGAAGCAGTAAAAGAAGTATTCGTACGTTTATTTAAAGAAGATCTAATTTACCGTGGCAAACGCCTAGTAAACTGGGATCCAAAATTCCACACTGCCATTTCTGATCTAGAAGTAGAAAGCAAAGAAAAACAAGGTAGCATGTGGTACTTCCGCTATCCATTAGCAGACGGCGAAACAACTGCTGACGGTAAAGATTACATCGTTGTAGCAACGACACGTCCAGAAACAATGCTAGGTGACTCTGCGGTTGCAGTACACCCGAAAGACGAACGCTATGCAGCGCTTGTAGGCAAAGACATTATTCTTCCAATTGTTGGCCGTCGCATCAAAATTGTTGCTGATGACTATGCTGACATGGAAAAAGGCACAGGTTGTGTAAAAATTACACCTGCTCATGACTTTAACGATTACGAAGTTGGTAAACGTAACAACTTAGTAATGTTCAACATCCTAACTGAAAATGCTGATATTCGTGAAGAAGCGGAAATCATCAACTCAGACGGCACAGAAAACACTGAACTAACCTTCACTATCCCTGCTGAATACCAAGGCATGGAGCGTTTTGCTGCGCGTAAAGCAATCGTTGCTAAGTTTGAAGAACTTGGCCTACTAGAAAAAATTGAACCACATACACTACAAGTACCTTACGGCGATCGTAGTGGCGTTGTGATTGAGCCACTACTAACAGACCAATGGTATGTAAGTGTTGGTCCAATGGCGAAAGTAGCAACTGACGCAGTAAAAGACGGCGAAATTCAATTCGTACCAAAACAATACGAAAACATGTACTTCTCGTGGATGAACGACGTACAAGATTGGTGTATTTCACGTCAGCTTTGGTGGGGTCATCGTATTCCAGCTTGGTATGATAACGAAGGTAATGTATTCGTTGGTCGTGATGAAGCTGAAGTACGTGCAGAAAACAACTTAGGTCCAGAGATTGCACTACGTCAAGACGACGATGTACTCGATACTTGGTTCTCATCTGCGCTTTGGACATTCTCAACGCAAGGCTGGCCACAGCAAACTCAAGATCTTAAAGTGTTCCACCCAAGTGATGTACTGGTAACAGGTTTCGACATCATCTTCTTCTGGGTTGCACGTATGATCATGATGACCATGCACTTCATTAAAGATGAAAACGGCAAGCCACAAGTACCATTCAAAACGGTTTATGTGACTGGTTTAGTACGTGATGAAGCTGGCGATAAAATGTCAAAATCAAAAGGTAACGTACTTGATCCACTAGACATGATCGACGGTATCGACCTTGAGTCGCTAGTACAAAAACGTACTGGCAACATGATGCAGCCACAACTTGCTAAGAAAATTGAAAAAGCAACGCGTAAAGAATTTGAAGGCGGCATTGAAGCTCACGGTACTGACGCACTACGTTTCACATTAGCAGCAATGGCATCGACTGGTCGTGACATTAACTGGGATATGAAGCGCCTTGACGGTTACCGTAACTTCTGTAACAAACTATGGAACGCAAGCCGTTACGTATTAATGAACACAGAAGAACATGATTGCGGCCAAAATGGCGGCGACATGGAATTCAGCCTAGCGGATCGTTGGATCCAAGGTCAATTCCAAGAAACCATCAAGACATACCGTGAAGCAGTTGATACTTACCGTCTCGATCTTGCTGCAAACATTGCTTACGAATTCACTTGGAACCAATTCTGTGATTGGTACTTAGAATTAACTAAGCCTGTATTCGCACACGGTACAGAAGCACAACTGCGTGCTACGCGTCATACGCTAGTAACAATTCTAGAAGAGTTACAACGTTTAATGCACCCTATCATGCCATTCATCACTGAAGAGATTTGGCAGCGTGTTGCACCACTTGCTGGTAAGCACACCGAAGGCGCAACAATCATGCTACAGGCATTCCCTGAATATGATGCGGCTAAAGTTGATGCACAATCAATGCAAGATCTTGAGTGGGTGAAACAATTCATTATCGCTATCCGTAACATCCGCGGCGAAATGGACATCAGCCCAAGCAAGCCAATCTCGATTTTGCTTAAAAATGTAGGCACTGAAGAACAACGTCGTCTAGACGAAAACCAACAGTTCCTTAGCTCACTAGCAAAACTAGAAGCAATAACATTACTTAGCGAAAATGAAGAAGCACCAATCTCAGCAACATCACTATTAGGCAACATGGAAATCTTAATTCCAATGGCTGGCCTAATCGATAAAGATGCTGAAATTGCGCGTATCAACAAGCAAATGGAAAAAGTACAAAAAGACTTAGACCGTGTTGCAGGCAAACTAAACAACGAAAAATTCGTTGGTAAAGCGCCAGAAGCTGTTATCGCGAAAGAACGTGAGAAACAAGCGGAGTTTGAAAATACGATTGCTAAATTTAAAGCACAAAAAGCACGAATTGAATCGATCTAGTCGTTAAAATCGTACTTACCTATAAAGGGGGGTTGAGTAATCAACCCTCCCTTTATTGTTTTTAAATACAACTAAATACTAAATCAACGTCACAATTATTTCTTCATATCTTGTAAAAACATTTCCATATCAGCACTTACGATGTAACATCTTTATTCGTAACAGTGTGTTGTTGTTATGGAAAACAACACCGCTTAACTATACATGTCGACACCAAGGAATGGAGTGATAGGTTATGGGCAGCAAGGAACCGCTAAATCACATATTAATTGCCGCTATTCAGCATTTACCTATAGGTATATTCTGGAAAGACATACATGGCCAATATCTCGGTTGCAATAAGCACTGCCTAGAATTATTCGATCTGCCTTCTGAACAATTTATTATTGGGAAAACCGATGTTCAGCTAAAACCGGCATTCCAAGAAAAAAAACTTCCCAACGACGAGCTCTATCAAACCGACAAGCAGGCGTTAAAATACGGCCGTAGTGTCATTGCAAAAAAAATGACCATGGAAACCATATACGGCGACGGTCAATATGAAATAACCAAGATCCCCCTTAAAAACAAAGCAGGTAAAATCACTGGTTTACTTGGCATTGCCGTGGATGTCTCCAGTAAATGTCGCTCCGAGCAGAAGCTACAAGAAAAAACTGCATTACTGAATTCTATTTTTGATGCCCTGCCTGATTTCGTCATATACAAAGACATGCAAGGGCGAGTAGTCGAATGCAACCGTACCGCGCTTAAGTTGGCCAACAAGAAAAAATCCGATGTAATTGGTAAAACCATTGAACAATTATTGCCTGAAACAACAGCTAAATTAAGTCTCGATTATGATAGCCAGCTCAAATCAAATTATAAAAGTGCCAACTACAAGATGGAATTCACGCTCGAAGGCCGAGACATATACGTGGATGTACATAAGCACCCAGTCATTAAGAATAATGAATTAGTCGGGACGGTCAGCATATCTCGCGACCTTAAAGAACGCCGTATTACCTTACAAAAAATTGATAGATTAACAAAACACGATCAACTAACAAACCTATTAAACCGCGCCACATTCCTGAAGAGAATCGATAAAATAAAACCAGATTCTAAGTGGGGTATGCTACTCATCGATATCAAAAAGATGGGGTATATAAACAGCCATCACGGTACCGACATTGGGGATCAAGTAATTTTTTATGTCGGCGAGACAATTAAAAAAATAGCACCTGAACATGCTTACTTAGCGCGAATTCAAGGTGATCGATTTTCGATTCTCAGTGACCAAGCCAGTTCCCCCCAACAACTTGATAATTTATGCAATACATTAACGAATAAGCTTAACAAAAAATTTGCGATTCAAGGACATGTGATAGATCTGGCTATTTGTATTGGCGCAGCCAATTACCCCGATAGCATTAAAAATACCAAACACCTGCTGACTTGCAGTGAACAAGCCTTACAGCGCTCACGTAAACACCTTGGGCAAAGTTACAGTTTGTTTGACCCCGTCTTAGAAGCCCATGCCGAAGCAGAGAGGCGACTGACAGAAGACTTAAAGTACGCCATACAAAAGAAGAACATCGACTTATATTACCAACCCATTATTGATAGTAAAACAAAAGTAGTATTGGGTGTTGAAGCGCTTGCGCGTTGGCATCATCCTAAACAAGGGCTTATTATGCCGATTAAATTCATTGCGCTGGCCGAAAAAAATAATTTAATTGGACAGCTTGGTGAAGTCGTATTAGAAAAAGCCTGTCAGCAATTAGCCCAATGGCGCGCCCACGATATCGATATCTTTATGGCCGTCAATTTGTCACCGATTCAATTTAATGATCCACAGCTCATCAATAAAATTAAACACTGTATCGACTATTACCAGGTACCAGCTCACCGACTCGAAATAGAAGTCACTGAAAGCGCCTTAATGGAATCAAACAAGACCGCAGACCAAATGCTAGAAGAATTAATAAAACTTGGCGTACGTCTTTCTATTGATGATTTTGGCACAGGTTATTGTTCATTGTCTTATCTAAAAAATATGCCTGCACATAAAATAAAAATAGATAAATCTTTTGTGGATGAATTAGAAATAGATAAAACGACAACAGCAATAACACGCTCTGTTATCAGCCTAGCAAGAGAATTAAACATTACAGTAACAGCAGAAGGGATCGAGGAAGAATCACAAATGGAATGGCTACAAGCACAACAATGTGATCAACTTCAGGGGTATTTATTTAGTCGCCCGTTACCGAGCGACAAATTTTGTCTATGGTACAAAAAACATCATGCCACACACAATAATATGACTTATCTACAACACACAGAAACAACGCTGTCTATGCCAGTACTATAATGTAAGTACTATGAGGCGTCTTCTTCGAAGTAAGTACCCCAGCCATCATAAGTAACGTCTTGTTCGATAGACATTTTAAGTAACGCTTCGATATCACGCGTGATCGTATCGATATCAAGTTCAGTTTCAACAATACAATCGAATGCGAATACTGTTTGTCCGTCTTCAAGTTCAACTTCTTCTGGGTCTGATACATCGTAGCCCAGTTTAAATGCTGCAATAGCGGCTTTTTCTAACTGTGCAAAATCATCCCCAGCAAAGTGATGCTCAATTGAATACACAGCATCAGGATCACTGCCATCTTCTAATAAGTTATCAATGATCTCTTCAGCTTCGACTTTCAGCTCGGCAAATTCTTTTTCAAAATCCACTAGGTTAATCTCTTTAGTTATGATGTATGAAAGAATACTCTGGTTTTAATATTCATGCCATTAAATTATACCCAAAAAAAAATGCCAAACATAGGACTAGATAACACGGCAGCATTAAATTCAAGGTCATAATGCCGTAAGATAAATACTGGTAATAGTAGCGCGATAGCGTAGCTTGAGAGAATTGTTACAACTCTTTCATATCTGTCTCGGCACTTAAGTAAAACAATATTGTCTACACCTCAGATTGATATTGTGTCACATTACCCAAATACAGACATAAATGATTTGGTGTATTGTATAATGCATTAGAACTAGAGAAAGAGAAAGAGAAAGAGAAAGAGTTATTGTGATAAAAAAACGCATTGAAATCCCAAACCATCAAGAAGAGTTAGCACTTTTTTCACGTAGAACAGCAGCTTCTTTTTTTATGATACTGCTAATGACTGCTGCTCTCTTAGTTAATTTATATCATTTACAAGTCTCTGGTTATCAAAGGTATACTGGTCGCGCGAATAACAACCGAATTAAGATTGTGCCAATAGCACCCAACAGAGGGCTCATTTACGATCGTAACGGTATACTGTTAGCGAAGAATGTGCCTATTTATTCTCTTGAAATCATACCTGAAAAAATAAAGGATATAGAGCCAACCTTAATTAAATTAAAAAATCTGCTTGGGTTAAGTGATAACGATATCATCGAATTTAAACAATCGATGAAGCAAACAAGACACTTTAAATCCGTTACGTTTACAGCTCAGTTAACAGAAAAACAAGTGGCTATGTTTACCGTTCATCAACATCAATTTCCTGGCGTGTTCGTTGATGCTTTTCTTGAACGCTATTATCCGTATAAAGAAAATTTAACGCATATTTTGGGCTACGTAGCAAAAATTAATGATCGGGATATAAATCGATTAAAGCAACAACATAAATATAACCAATATAAAGCGACGAGAACGATCGGTAAATTGGGTATTGAACGGTCTTATGAAGATATTCTTCATGGTCAATCAGGCTTTGCTAAAGTCGAAGTTAATAGTCAAGGCAGAGTAATACGGACATTAGAAACAGTACCGCCAATTCCGGGTAAAGATATAAAACTGAATATAGATATTAACCTGCAGCTATATGCAAATAAATTACTTACCGAGAAAAAAATTGACCCAGCAACAGGAAAATCAATTCTGAAGCATAAACGTGGTGCCTTGGTGGTATTAGATCCAAGAGATGATTCAATTCTCGCGATGGTATCAAGTCCAAGCTATGATCCAAATTGGTTTGTTCATGGTATTTCATCTGCAAGGTATAAAGCCCTGCTATCTGATCCCGATAAACCTTTATTCAATCGCGTTACTTTGGGCGCTTACTCACCCGGTTCTACTGCTAAACCTATGATTGCAGCAGCAGCCTTAACCGAAGGGGTCATTACACCAGGTACAACAAGAAATGACTCTGGTTGGTGGCAGATCCCCAATACTAAGAGTCGAAAATGGCGTGATGATGTGCGCGGGGGTTTTGGTGAGGTTAATATTTACAAAGCGATAGAGAAATCGGTGAACACCTACTTTTACCCAATCGCCTTTGACATGGGCATTGACCGATTATCGGTCTGGATGAATAAATTTGGCTATGGTCTACCCTCAGGGATTGATATTAAAGAAGATAGCCGCGCTAATATGCCGACCAGAGAATGGAAACGCGTTCATTACCATCAATCTTGGTATCAAGGTGATACGATCCCGATTGGCATTGGGCAAGGCTATTGGACGGCAACACCATTACAAATTGCAAAAGCGACATCCGTTATAGCCAATAAAGGCTTGGTACATAGGCCACATATCGTCAGAAGTATTGTTGAAAACGATGTTGAAACCGATATTGCATTCAACGATTTTTCTAAAATGGGCAGTGTAAAACAAGAAACATGGAATATTGTGCAGGAAGGGATGCGACGTGTACTTGTGACAGGTACTGGTCGGCAAGCGTTTAGTCATATTTCATATGACGCAGCGGGAAAATCAGGCACAAGTCAGGTATTTGGTCTTGATCATGGAGAGAATTATAATGCCGAGGAATTAACTGAGCGTTTGAGAGACCATGCATTATTTACTGCATTTGCGCCACTAAAATCACCTAAAGTATTAGTTACCGCGGTTTTAGAAAATGGTGGCTGGGGCAGACGCGCGGCGCCAATGGTCAGAAAAATAATGGATTATGTGTTAATTAAACCGACACTGGATCCGCAATCGACACTTGGGCATAAGACAAGTTAAATGAAAAAACCTCCGTATTAAGCGGAGGTTTTATCGTAAAAAATATGCCAAACCGATAATTTAGCAATAACAATGCACTAATATTACGGTGTAAAGACCACTTTTACTGAGTCATCGACTTCTGACGAATCGATATAAGCAATTGCATTAGCATGTGATGCAACTTGGCTTTTGATCAGTGCTGATGAGCCAATTGTCTTCGGCGGTTTGCCTTTACCAGTAAATATTAAGCGTGACCAATAAGCTTGTAACTGTGAATCACTCTTACCAGTGACACTGTCGTGAAATTCACCGCGGATAAAACTACCTGTCGCTTGCTCAATCACTTCAGCTTTTGCGCCGTTTGGTAATTTTTTAGACTTACCTAAATATAATTTAGATACTTGTGATTTCGATAACGAGTCAGGGCCTGTTGGGTTAGCAATAACCACAACACCCGCTTGTGCTACACCAGATATCAATGCTGCTGTTAAGGCAACTTTAGCTAATAATTTCATCAAAGTTCTCCTTAAAATACTGCATCAAATGAAACAGTGTAAACGATAGTGTCATCGAACTCATTAAGTGGTGACTGACCAGCTTTAAGGTTTGTGATTTGATTATGGCTATTTGCTTCTAAACCACCACTGCTATCACCAAAATCGCCAGCATAAGTAACATCAAGTTTTAATGCTAGGTTCGAGCTAATATCATAACGTGTGCCTATGCTATAAGTCGTACGTTCCCAATTTAGTGATGCACTACCAATCGGGTCTAATGCTCTATCTGAATCATCGGTCGTTTTCAAATAAGAATAATTAACATAAGGGGTAAACGCATCAATACGATATCCTAACGTGATATAAGCAGAATCAGTATCAGAATAACCGCCTTCAACTTTAGACATTGTATATTCAGAAATAGCTAAAAATGAGCCATTATCGTAGCTAATACCAACACCAGCAAATTGAGCTTCGTCATCTTCAAAACTTTGTAATGAAGATAAAGCTCCTCCCATGATCTTGCCAGATTTCAATTTACTTTGGAAGTAAGTACCACGGAATACCCACTCTTCATAAGAAAGTGTCGCAGAAAAACCAATCGTATTATCAAACTTAACATCGACACCTAAAGGGTTAGATTTTGCATCATCCGTGTCATGACCATAACTCGCCTGTAATGATAAACTTGCATCACCTAGGTCAGTATCATAAATAATATCGATACCATCGTATGAACTTACAGGTACGATAGTATATACGTCCGCAGGTGGATTGACCCAAGGTTGTGCATAGCCCACTTCTAGATAATCAGAATACATGTACAGAGGTACACGTAAGCGACCGATACGCGTAGTGAAACCGTTATCAAATTCATGGCTTAAGAAAGCCCATTCCATCTCAGGAGTCCAATCATCCACACCACGAGAAACAAGTTGACCCACAATTTGAGTTTGCTCTGTTAGCGCAAAAGTACCTTGTAAACCAAGCTTGCTGCCTAATGAGAAATTAGGATCCGAAGTGTAACCTTCTACACCAGGACGGTTACCGTAACCCGCATCATTATTCGCAACACCCATTTGACCAGTGAAGAAACCATTAATAGACATGCGGTCAGATAACGAATCATAAGAACTCGCCTCTTGTAAGATCGCAAGTTCTTGTTCGAGCTGGGCAAGACGCTGTGCATCTGTTGTTGCCGCAATCGCAAATTGCGAAGCACAGGCAACGGCAAGCGGTAGCATTATAAATGCTTTTTTCATCAAAACACTCCTTGTATTAAACATTTCATCCATATGAAATTTATCAGCAAGTCGCCGTAAAACATATAAACTTACTATTAATCAATTCATTAGTATGACGGGATTGCTAATGGTTATCGAGTTTACTTGCGTGACATAGATCACACCGAGACAAGTTGTGATGAAATCATCAGTATTTAGATTGAACTTATTGCGATTTACTTCTAAGGGCAGCCAGAATCAGACAAAAAAATACCGTACATAAAGCACGGTATTTAAAAATAAAAACATGAAATAAAGACGTTAAAGTTTGAATAGCACTTTAATAGAACTATCAACGTCAGCTTCATCAATATAACCAATCGCCGCAGAATTCGCTGCAACCTGATTTTTGATTAATGATGCCGAACCTAATACTTTAGGAGGCTTACCTTTGCCGGTAAAAACAAGACGCGACCAATACGCTTGTAACTGAGACTCGCTTTTCCCTGTTATCGCAGCATGAAACGCTTGACGTTCAGCACTACCATTAGCACGCTCGAACACTTTAACTTTCTCACCACTCGGTAACCTTTTAGACTTACCTAAATACAGCTTAGAAACCTGTGATTTAGATAGTGAATCCGGACCTGACGGATTAACAATAACAACCAATCCCGCTTGTGCAACACCAGAAAATAACGCTGTCGTAAGTACGATTTTAGCTAATAATTTCACTTTTACTTTCCTTAAAATACAGCGTCAAAAGAAACGGTATAAACGATAGTGTCATCGAATTCTTTCGTATTCGCATACGTTTTAGAATCAATGTTTGATGTTAACGCTCCGCTCGTACCACCAAAATCATCCGCATAGGTTACATCTAGTTTTAATGCTAAATTAGCGCTAATATCATAACGCGTCCCAGCACTATAAGTCGTACGCTGCCAATTAAGTAACGCCATATCAGGAGGACTTCCTGCACGCTTCTCATCATCCGTTGTCTTCAAATAAGAATAACTCACATACGGAGTGAAAGCCTCGATGCGGTAACCTAGAGTAATATAAGCAGACTCAGTGTCCGCATACGTACCTTCTACTTTCGATATGGTATATTCTGAAATAGCAATTAACGAACCGTTGTCATAGCTAATACCGGCACCAACAAACTGAGCTTTATTCTTTTCGAATGCACCAAGTAAAGGCAATCCTGTATCTTTCGAATTTAAATCGGTTTGGAAATAAGTCCCGCGGAATACCCACTCTTCGTAACTCAAGGTTGCAGATAAACCAGCAATATCGCTGAAATCTACATCTTTTCCTACTGAGTTATCTTCGCCCGATGAGCTGTCATTACCGTAACTTACTTGCAGCGCCAGTGTCGCGTCACCCACATCACGTTGATACGTAACATCAACGCCATTGAATGAGCTAATAGGTGCAATGGTATAAACATCAGCAGGAGGTGTAGCCCAAGGTTGTGCATAGCCCACTTCTAAAAAGTCAGAATACATATATAGCGGTAAACGTAAACGACCCACACGCGCCAAGAAGCCGTTATCAAAATCGTGACTTAAAAAAGCCCATTCCATTTCAGGCGTCCAATCATCAGAGCCACGACCAACAATTTGAGCCACGACTTGAGTTTGATCTGAAATCGCAAATGTACCTTGCAGACCCAATTTACTACCGTCAGCAAAGTTTGGGTTAGTCGTGGCACTTTCAAAGCCAGCATCATTATTAGCGGCAACCATTTTACCGGTAAAGAAGCCATTAATAGACATACGTTCAGCTAATGAATCATACTCATTTTGTTCTTGTAACATCGCAAGCTTTTGTTCAACTTGCGCTAGGCGCTCTGCATCCGTCGCTGCATGAGCAAATTGCGTTGCACAAACTACAGCCAGTGGTAACAACGTAAATACTTTTTTCATCCATTTATCCTAGGTATATAACGAATATAAATGACTACCACCCCATAATCAAAATGTATGAAGATGAATATAGCCATTTCAAACAACAACTTACACTAAGGAAACAGAGGACACTGGTGATATGACACCCGCTTACAAAAATGCTGGATAATCACTCTAAACATACGCTATGCGTATATAAAACAAACAGGACGTTAACGGGATAGCACTAGATGAGTCGAGTAATTGAACGCGACCTAGCTACTCTGCGGAGGTAATTAGGTATTCGGTATTGAATTGTGCAACTGAAATACAAGCAGCTAAAGATAGTTTTTCGGTGGTGTTCTGTAATTGGGTTGATCTAATTGTTGATACTGTTTTTGATAAAATGTTTGAGCCATCGATATCAATTTGCTTGATCATAAAATTTCTCTCCTTAGAAATTTCGTGTAACAAGCAAATTGTAGTTACTCACTACACACTAAATTGATTTGTTGCTTGCCTTAAATGTTGTGTTGCAACCTCGATAGCGCGTGTTATGTCGTCAAGCACCACGGTATCTTGAGATACTTGCGTTGCTATCGCATGGGTTTCATCAATATAACCATTTATCAATTTGCTGGTTTGCGCTTGCTCTTCTGTCGCCGACGCAATTTGCTCGTTGACGACGTTAATCGCGTCAACTTTACCCGAAATACTGATAAGAGAGTCACTCGCACTCGATGATTGCTCTACGCCCATCTCCGCTTTACTCATCCCACGTTGCATCGCTTCCACAGCACCTCGTGAAGCGCGTTGCAATTCTTCCAGTACTTGTTGGATCTCTTGGGTTGAGTCTTGTGTGCGAGATGCTAAAGTTCGAACTTCATCAGCAACGACAGCAAAACCTCGTCCTTGTTCGCCCGCACGCGCCGCTTCAATGGCTGCATTTAATGCTAACAGATTGGTCTGATCGGCGATACCACGGATAGTATCGAGAATAACACCTACATTGCTCGTATGAGAGTCTAATTCATCAATCACTTTTGATGCTGTTTTGACCTCATTAGCTAGGTCATGTATAGCTTCAATAGTCTTCTCGACAACCACTGTTCCAGTCTCCGCTTCCTTGTTTGCACTACTTGCTTCCAAAGAAGCATTAGATGCATAATCAGCAATATGCCTGACAGTATCAAACATTTCGTTCATCGAGCGAGAGACCTGATCAATCGACTTACTTTGCTCTTGAATTCGAGATTTAGACGTGCAGCTTGATGTCGCTAATTGCGTCGACACTTGTGATAACGAATCAATAGATTGGATAGTTTCGGAGATACTGCCATGCAACTTATTCAGGAACTGATTAAACCAATGCACTAGGTCACCAATTTCATCTTTATTGGTGTAATCAATACGTATTGTCAGATCACCATCACCTTGTGCGATCTCTTTTAAAGAATCAGATACTTTACGAATGCTACCCGTAATAGACACAGTCAGCCAATAACACACTGCAAGCACTAAAATAATAACGCCAACACCCAATAAAACACCTTTATTACGGCTGCTATCTGAGCTTTCTAATGAGGCATCAATTAACGCGGTAAAGTCAGATTGGCTGTCTTGTTTAAATTGATCCAGCTCCGCCAATAATTTGTCTAATTTAAGACTATTCCTCTCTGCTAATACAGATAAACTATCAATAGAAATCGAGCCACTAATCAAGCCATTAGCCAAATATTTAGCTGATTTGTAATATTCAGAAGCTTCATTTTTAATTAATAATAATTCACGATTTTTGTCGGGATGGATCGAATTAATTAAATCGAGTTGTGCAATCAGATCAACATAAACATCGTCTGCACTCAGCAGCATATCTTCATCGCCAATCGTGACCGATGTTTCAATTGCTTGCGTTAATTCAGCAATTTTACTGTTACTAATCGTGGCGGCTTCAAGTACTGGATAATAAATAGCAGACAGTTGTGATAAACGTTCTTTGTTTTCTTTTACAACGAGGATATTCGCGAAAAGATAAGTTAAAAAACTAACGACAACAACCGCCGAAAGAATGCCGATTTTATGCTTGATTTTTAGTTGGGTTGATAGTCCCATTTAATACCTCTGTAGCGTTTACAAGTTAGTTTGATAGTATTATTACAATACCAATCCCGTCCCTCTGATCTAACTTATAGATCGGACAACGTCCTTAGAATCCTAATAGCTTATCGGCTTCATAATCAAAATCATGACCATTTTTTGGATCTTTATCTTATTAAACCATTCGCATTAGTGTTTTCATACTACCTGAATAAACTAGCCCAAACGAGAGGCATTAGTTAATAAATAACCAGCACTTACAAATCATACAAAAAAAGCCTATCATATAAATAATAATAGGCTTTTTAATTTTTTAATCTTTTTAAATCAATAAACTATACTTTTGGCACTAACTTGAGCGCAGCTTCAACAACATCAACACCAGCGCCTTTTTTATGTCCTTGTTCACTCAAGTAACGTTTCCACGCTCTCGCACCAGGCTGACCAAGGAATAACCCCAGTATATGACGATAAATATGCGTTAAGCTCCCACCATTACGAATATGATTATCAATATACGGTAGCATCATTTCAGCATAATCATGACGACTATAAGTCGACTTCTCAGCACCGTAAACAAGTTCATCAACTTGGCTCAATAGATAAGGATTATGATACGCTTCACGCCCCATCATCACACCATCAATGTGCGTAAGGTGCGATTCTGTCTCTGCTAACGTTTTAACGCCACCGTTAATCGCAATAAACAATCCCGGAAAATCCTGCTTAATATCGTAAACACGTTGATAATTAAGTTCTGGGATCTCACGGTTTTCTTTCGGGCTTAAGCCACTTAACCAAGCTTTACGGGCATGCAAAGTAAAGTCCTTACAACCCGTTGCCGCGACTGTATCAATAAATGTTTGTAAAAATTCATACGAATCTTGATCGTCAATACCAATACGAGTTTTAACGGTAATTGGAATATCTACCACGTCTTGCATTGCTTTAACGCAATCCGCCACCAGCATAGGTTCCGCCATTAGACAGGCACCAAATTTACCACTTTGAACGCGATCAGACGGACAACCCACGTTCAGATTAATTTCGTCATAACCACGTTCTTGTGCCAGTTTAGCGCTTTGTGCCAGATCTAGCGGGTTGCTGCCACCTAACTGCAAAGACACAGGGTGCTCTTCTTGGTTATAGGCAAGATAATCACCTCGGCCGTGAATGATTGCACCGGTTGTCACCATTTCTGTATACAGTAAGGTGTTTTTGGTCAGTAGGCGATGAAAGTAACGACAATGACGGTCTGTCCAATCCAACATAGGGGCAATCGAAAAACGTCCAGGGGCATGAACACTGGTGGTAACTGGCTTTGTCATTGCTTTATCTCTTATCTCGGTGCGCATCGCGCTAAATTACGTTAAATTGTTTTTAAATTCGTGCAGCAGCGTGGCAACTACGACGAAAAACAAGGGGGCGATCATACACCTTGCGCGCTTCACTTTCAAAACTAAAGATCTTGTTCAACGATGGCACCACACCACAAACTCGCTTTAGCTTAAAGCAGCGCGAGTTCTCTGATAAAAACAGTACCTTTCACGACTCAATTATAAACTTAGCCATCACTAATTTATGAATACGTTAACCAACCCAACGAAATACCCTTAAAACCACTATAAAGATCGCTTGCTTTGCTATTTTTAGTATATTGCAATTAGAAAAGCCCTCCTAGTGTGTTAGCATTATCCTTTCTCAGCTACTTGAATGATCCCTATGACAGATTCAGCGAACAATTTACTCTACAGAGCACAACAACTCTGTATTACCCGTGCCGTTCGCTTCACCCCAATTAGGCAGCAAATTTTTCTGTTAATGGCACAGCACAACGCCATGATTAGTGCTTATGATCTGCTTGCTCAATTGCAGCTGTTAGAACCAAACGCAAAACCACCGACCGTCTATCGCGCGCTCGATTTTCTACTCGAAGAAGGTTTTATTCATAAGATAGAATCGAGTAATGCATTTATTTTGTGCCCACATTTTGGTGAAAAACACCCTTCTCAACTACTCTTATGTAAGAGTTGTGGTGGTGTTATTGAATTACACAATGCAGAAATAGAAGAGTTACTACAATCACTTGCCGATGAGCATGGTTTTGCAATTACGACTAAGACAGTCGAAGCACACGGTATCTGTGCTGATTGCCGTGAATAATTAAATTTTCAGGAACAACAAACAATGCGCGTAGAGTTTATCAATCCATTTATCTCATCTTTATTAAATGTATTAAATACCATGGCACAAGTGGAATTAACACCCGGTAAGCCAAGACTCAAAAAAGATGATAAAGCCAAAGGTGATATTACTGGCATCATGGGAATGATGTCAACGCAAGCAAAAGGCTCATTTTCACTTACCTTTGATGAGTCATTAGCCTTAGCGATCATGAATAATATGCTGGGTGAGAAACCCGCTAAAATTGACGCTGAAGTAATTGATATGGTAGGTGAGATCACCAACATGGTAACAGGTGGGGCAAAGCGTATTTTAGCTGATAAAGGCTTTGATTTTGATATGTCGACACCGATTGTGGTGTCAGGTAAAGGGCATACAGTTACTCACAAAGCAGAAGGTCCTAAATTGTTGCTGCCACTAACCAGTGCATTCGGTAGTGCGTCTATTGAGATATGCTTTGATAGCTAATTCAATTTAACGTTATTTAAAACAAAATCATTCAATACTAAAAAGCCAATCTCACTGAGATTGGCTTTTTTATTAGACTTAATTTTTACTTAATAAGTTAAGTGAAAATTATAGGCCTTTAGCATTTTTGCTTAGGTATTTAGCAACGCCTTCAGGTGATGCTTCCATAGCTTCTTTACCAGCTTCCCATTGTGCAGGACAAACTTCACCGTTTTTCTCGTGGAAGTTTAGTGCATCAACCATACGTAGCATTTCATCGATGTTACGGCCTAATGGAAGGTCGTTAACAACTTGGTGACGAACAACGCCGTTTGTGTCGATTAGGAAAGAACCACGGAAAGCCACACCAGCTTCTGGATGTTCAACACCATATGCTTGACAAATATCGTGTTTAACGTCTGCTACTAGTGGGTATTTAACTGGACCGATACCGCCATCTTCAATAGAAGTGTTACGCCATGCGTTGTGGCTGAATTGTGAATCGATTGAAACACCGATAACTTCAACACCACGTTTTTGGAAATCTTCTAGACGGTGATCAAAAGCGATTAGCTCTGATGGGCAAACAAATGTGAAATCAAGTGGGTAGAAAAATACAACCGCTGATTTACCTTTAGTGAATTCAGCAAAGTTAAAGCTATCAACGATTTCGCCGTTACCTAGTACTGCTGCAGCTGTAAAGTCTGGTGCTTGACGTCCTACTAAAACCATTTTAATCTCCTAAATTAATTAAATATTTGCTTATTTTACGGCATAATTTTTACATTAAATATAATCTTAAACCAATTGCTTTAGACAATCATTTTGATAGGAAAAAACTATCGAATATTTGCTGATTATAAGATAAACGTTATTGAAATATAACCATAGCACCGCACTTTCTGGTTGTCATCTTGTGTAGCCGATTTTTGTTAAGGCTGTGATAATAACAGCGCTTAATGTTAAAATGGTTTACACGGGGTTCCTTGATGAAATATTATTTTCCATCCTGTCAGATTTTTTTTCCAAATAGAAGTACGGAGAGAGTAAGTTTTCTTATCATTACCATAGTCCATCCAGCCTTTGTAGCATAGCTGAACAACATCTGTGGATATTTCTCTGAATTCAAAAGACTGACTTCCAGTAGTGACTCTTAACCCCGTTTCCCTTGTTATCACATCAAGTACTTCTAATTTATTAAACTTAACGCCTCTTCCCGATAGTACAATAAATTCATCATCAATAAACGGGATTAATTCCTCAACTTCATTATTCATTACGTGTTTATGCAAACTTTTTTCACTAATGATAATCTGGTCCTTTAAAGACATCGTTTTTCCTTTTTCGGTGAGAAAGATAGAAATTATAACCCACGCTGCCATTCTTTACGTAAATGGCTCTGCTCAGGGGTTTCAATGGCACTACATATCTGTGCTAGTAATCTGCTTTTATCTTGCCCCAGAACCCCTTTTAAAGACAAGTAGTTAGAGGCGTGGTCAGACCTGAATATGGTATTCTTAAGTTCCAAATTTTCTAACAACATTTGCATTTCCAAAAACAAGCCCTGCTGATCAGGTAACTGGAAACCATTAACAAAATTTTGGGAAAACTTAGCTTGCCCTAGTGGAAAAGACACCACTAACGTCGATAAATAGTCTGGCTGTGCAGCATTCATTAAGCGCGCAGAGTTTAATGCATGCTGCTCGGTAAACTCAGTACCACCCAGACCATTAAGTATCATCACTGAAGTTTTAATACCCGCACCTTTCAGCTTGTAGAGAGCATCAAGTTGCGAATCATAAGTCTCCCCTTTCTCTACTAATGCGAGAACCTCATCATCACCACTTTCACAACCAACATAAACAATGCCCAAACCTAAATTACATAACTCATAAAGCTCTGCTAATGATTTGCTTTTGATATTACGTGGTAAACAATATGCACTGACTCTTTGAACATCTGGCATGTGTTTACGAATAAGTAACAAGATCTCTTTTAACCGTTTAAACGGTAATGTCATGGCATCACCATCAGCCAGGAAAACGCGCTGATGTTTTTGCCCGCTAGCAACGACACTCAAAATTTCGGCTTCGATATCAGCTATCTTTTTAGCTCGAAATTTTTTCTGAGGTTGCGTATACATATCGCAAAAAGTGCAGTTATTCCAAGAACAACCATTTGCGACTTGTAAGATCAACGATCGCCATTCACTCGGCGGACGAAATACAGGTTCAACATAAGAGATAGGCATGTAACAATTCCGTTATTTAATAATCAGCATCCGCTGCTAATTTAGGAAGGTATCTAGCAGTGACTAAATTATTCAGCACCGCTAGTTTGTTCGGATATTATGCAGGGCTTGAACTTGGATTTTCTTTAAGGTCATAACCAGCAAGGTGGGCATAATGAGTCAAGTATACCGTCGCTAACACTTTTGCTTCGCGTACGTATTTATCTGCCAATTCAGGTTCTTGCACTGCCAAGCGTAAAATAGAACCTACAGTACGTGGTAGGATAACCGAGATCATTTTAACTTGCTCGCTACTGATATCATCAGAAACAATACTCGCCATTTGCTTTTGAATAACCGCAGAATGAAAATCGAGGGCTGACTGATCAATACTTTTCAGTTCTGGCAGTGAATCAACGCCCGACCAAACGGCCATGTAACCCGGTTCATTACGGTAAAACTCAGCGTATGTCTCAATGACCAACTCAATACGCTCTTCAAGCGGTAAATCACTTGGTACTGCTGAGAAGCGTAATTGCAACGCTTGTAAATGGCGTTCTGCCAGCGCACGGATAATCGATGCTTTGTTCGGAAAGTAACGATATAGCGATGTTCTAGTTAAACCCGATGCTTTGGCAATATCTGAAGGCGTCGCATTAGCAATACCAATCTCATCAAATAAGATTGCTGCTGAATCAATGATTTGCTTTACTCTTTCAAGGCTTCTTTCTTGTCTAGGAAGATTTCTTTGTATCGTATTATCTGTCATATGCCGCCCCTTACTGCTATACAAACTAAATGATAAAAGTAAGATTAAATAAGTTTAGTCGTAGCCACTAGTCACATAAATCAATTTTATATTTATTAGTGAATTCAGAAATAAAACAATAAGTTACTTTATATATTCAAATCTCTGTCAAACCCACATAGAGCTTGAACTCTAGTTAATCATAACGTAATTAATGAGTAAATTGCAGATGAAATGCTCATATTTACATTTACTTAAATGTATTATAATTCATGATCCCATGTTACCTATAACATAATACCTTGATATAGCTTAACTTTAGTTGGCTTAGGCAATAAAAATTAGGGCGTCATGGTCAACTAATTTTTATAAATATTTAAGTGTAACCCGTTGGGTAAGCTTAGTAACAAGTTCATATGCAATGGTTCCTATGTGTTCTGCCACTAATTCTGCTGGTAAACCTGCGCCCCACATAATCACTTTATCACCCACTTTATCTTGGCATTCGGCGCCTAAATTTACCGTTAACATATCCATCGAGACACGGCCAACAATCGGCACGATACGGCCATTAATTAATACCGGCGTTCCTTCTGGCGCCATGCGTGGGTAGCCATCACCGTAACCCACAGCAACAACGCCTAAGCGTGTATCTTCTGACGCACTCCAGATACCACCATAGCCCGTTGTTTCACCTTTTTTAATATCGTGTACTGCAATTAAATCTGTGGTTAAGGTCATTACTGGCTTTAAATCATGATCTACGGCTGTCGCGCCGATCATAGGTGATACACCATACAGCATGATACCTGGACGGATCCATTCTCGGCGTGCAGCAGGCCAAGCTAACAGACCAGCAGAGTTAGCAATTGAATGCTCACCTTCTTCACCAACAACTAACTCATCAAATAAATCAATTTGGCGTTGGGTGATAGTTGGATCGGCTTCATCGGCACAACTAAAATGCGTCATCAACCGTGCTGGTTGCACTACATTAGGGTTATTCTTCAAGCGCTCAATCGCACGTTTACAGTTGTCAGGACGTATACCCAAACGATGCATACCGGTATCCATTTTCAACCAAACATGGATAGGCGCATCTAAATCTGCTTGTTCTAATTCATCAAGTTGTTGTTCGATATGTACCGATGTTTGGATATTATTCGCCACCAAGATCGGTAATTCATCAGTCGAGAAGAAACCTTCCAGTAATAAGATCGGTTTTACAATACCACCACTGCGCAGGGTTAAGGCTTCTTCAACACGAGCCACCGCAAATGCATCGACATCAGTAAGCGCAGATGCGACGGCAAGTAGACCATGGCCATAAGCATTCGCCTTCACAACAGCCATTATTTTACTGTTAGGGGCAATGCTTTTTATTTGTTGAACGTTATGCTGCAATGACTGCAAGCATATTTCAGCCGTTGCTGAACGCATAGTTATTCCTTAATAATCATCATCATAAGCAGGGCCGGTAAAGTTATCAAAGCGTGAGAATTCACCGTTAAAGGTCAGTCTGACTTTACCAATCGGGCCATTACGTTGTTTGCCGATAATAATTTCGGCCGTGCCTTTATCTGGTGAATCGTCGTTATAAACCTCATCACGATAAATAAACATAATTAAATCGGCATCCTGCTCAATAGATCCTGATTCACGAAGATCCGAGTTAACCGGGCGCTTATCAGCACGTTGCTCCAGCGAGCGGTTCAACTGAGATAAGGCAATCACAGGGCATTTAAGTTCCTTAGCAAGGGACTTCAATGAACGCGATATTTCAGCGATCTCCAAGGTTCTGTTTTCGCTTAATGCAGGTACGCGCATTAATTGTAGGTAGTCAATCATGATCATACTGATGCCACCATGATCACGAGCAATACGGCGAGAGCGCGAACGAACCTCGGTAGGGGTCAAACCAGAACTATCATCGATATACATCTTACCCTGCTCTAGCATACTCTTCATGGTCGCAGATAAACGCGCCCAATCATCATCATCTAATTGACCAGTACGTACTTTGGTTTGGTTAATTTTACCCAGTGACGCGAGCATACGCATCATAATCTGTTCTGCAGGCATCTCCAGTGAAAAAATAACCGCAGGTTTATCTTCATTTAGTGCCGCGTGTTCACATAAATTCATCGCGAAAGTCGTTTTTCCCATGGATGGACGCGCTGCGACAATAATTAAATCAGATGGTTGGAATCCTGTCGTCATGCCATCAAGGTCGTTATACCCAGATGCAACACCTGTCACACCGTCATGCGGGGTTTGATAAAGTTCTTCGATTTTATCAACGGTTTCTTGCAGAACGCTTTCTAAGTTCTTCGGGCCTTGGCCTTCGCTCTGTCTTGATTCTGCAATTTGAAATACTTTGCTTTCAGCTAAATCAAGTAGGTCGGTACTTTTACGCCCTTGCGGCTCATAACCTGATTCACTGATATCGCTGGCAACCGCAATAAGTTCACGTATCACTGCACGCTCACGCACAATGTTAGCATAAGCAGTAATGTTCGACGCACTTGGGGTATTTTTAACAATATCACCCAGATACGCAAAGCCACCAGCATCATCAAGCAGTTCTTCGTTATCTAGCCATTCAGAAACGGTAATAATATCCAGTGGGATATGCTGATCCACCAGCTTTGCCATTCCTTCGAAGATAAGTTGATGTGGGCGACTGTAAAAATCTTTTGCTACAATAAATTCGGTTACACGATCCCAAGCTTCATTATCAATGAATAAGCCACCTAAAACCGATTGCTCAGCCTCAAACGAATGCGGCGGCACTTTTAGCGCATCAACAGCACTGTCTTTTTTATTTTTGTCTTTTGAAAACTGATTTTGAAACTGGTTTTGACGTTTTTCGGCCATGCTAGCACTCACGAAATTTAGTGTGATTAACCATTATCCTAAAAATATCCCTGTAGGGGAAATGAAATAACCAGAGAAGTGGTAAAAATTTATATGAAGGGATCGTTTGCTGGTTTTTTGGTTAATAAAAAAGCCTCACAATGAGGCTTATGCACTTACCAGCGTAGGGATTAACTCAATACTATTTAAGGCTTGAGAAGTACGCTGCTACGTTATTAATATCAGCATCAGATAATGCAGCAGCTTGGCCGGCCATCACAGGTGCCATACCGCCTGTACGCTGACCAGCTTTGTATGCTTTCAATGCATTAACTAAATACATTTCTTTCTGACCCGCTAGATTTGGGTACATAGGAATAGCAGAAATACCTGACGCACCATGACAAGCTGCACACACTACAGCTTTGGCTTTACCAGCAGCAACATCACCCGCAGCCATAGACAAAGAAGGGACTAAACATGCTAACGCAACAATCATTGTTGTAATTTTTTTCATCATATACTCACTAATTGCATCCTGCTGTGAAGCAGTATAAAGGTTAATTTTATTCTTTTTGGAAAATATTAGACCTCATACTCGAAAAATGAAAGCATTGCGTACATAAATGGCTTATTTAACCTAATTTCTGTGAACTACATTCTCTATAAACACTCGGAGTTTGCCCTGTCCAACGCTTAAAACTTCGAAAAAAAGATCGTGTTTCACTAAATCCAAGTTGCATAGCAATATCATCCACCGCCAGCTGTGTTTCAATTAAATACTGCTGAGCCAGTGATAAACGCGCCTCATCCAATAATTTCTGATAACTGGTTTGCTCTTGCTGCAATTTCCGCTGCAACGTTCTTTCACTCATGTTTAACTGCCCAGCGACCATATCTTTGCGAGTAATACCTTTCGATAATAAAATACGAATAATATCTTTAACTTGGACACTAAAACTATGCGTATCGCCAAGGGCAGAAACTTGTACCGCGGCATGCATCTCAAGTGTTTTCAACAAGTTACAGTCTGGCTGCCGTAACGGGATACCAAGGTATTCACGCGGTAAAATAAGACTATTACTTGATTGTGAAAATAGTACCGGACAAGAAAATACCTGCTGATAGTGATGCATAAGTTCTGGCGCTGGCGCTGCACGTTGCAGATGTACTTCCAAAGGTCCTAAATCTTGCCCTGACAACCAACGGACATAAGCAAGCCAAGAAGCAAATACATTATCGACCATTTGCTCTCGTACATCTTCAAAGGTATAGGCACAATGCCAATTGATACATAGCTGCTTAGATTGATAGTTTATTGATGTCACGCCCATGTCGCCCACCAATTTTTCATAAGGCTGAATACGTTCAAGCGCTTGTTCAAGCGTCGCACACGTCATCGTGATATAACCCAGAACACTGTACGAACTTGGCTCAACAAAGGCACCACTTTTCAATCCGAATAAGGGGTCATCAGTGGCAATAATAAGGTTGGCCAAAAATGCCTGCAATTGCTCACCAGTAATACGCTCACTTTCTTGGGCAAGCGTGGCTACTGTAATATTACTGCGTGACAATAACGCTGGTACATCGATATCCAACGTTTCCACATAACGTAAATACTGTTTTATTACTGGCACTGATACTGAACCTAGCCCTACCATAACTGAATCATCCTTATTCAATACGTATTTATGAGTATAACGAGCTTTACCCTGAGGTATTGTGAGTTAGTCCTAATTTGATACTTATCTTGGCTTAATACGACAATGCTATCAACCGCCCTTTACATCTAAACTAGATAACATACCGTAATATTACAGAGGAAGATGAGATTATGAAACGTTGGAATGGTTGGGGCGATGAAGCCAATAAATTAGATCTACCGAGTACTGCTGATGATTTTTTACTTTCAAAAGTCGGGGCAACAACACCACTCGTCGATGCGCAGATTGAGGATGTGATGAAACAAGTACCAGCCTCCCGGTTGCCCCATCACCCGTTATTTAATCTCGATCCTGAAGTGCGTATTCGTCACGCTCGGGGACAGAGTTTACCGGACTGGTTAGCCATGCGCAGTGGTGATTTTGAATATTTCCCGGATGGGGTAGCCTTTCCAGAAAATAGTGATGATTTAGTCGAGATTCTCCACGTCTGTCAGCAACACAATATTCTCGTCATCCCCTATGGTGGTGGCACCAGTGTCGCAGGTCACATCAATCCATTTGCATCAGAACACGCTATTTTAACCGTCGATATGGGCCGTATGAACCGACTCATCGCACTCGATACCGAAAGCCAGCTCGCCACATTTGGTGCAGGTACTCCGGGACCACAAGTCGAAGCACAGCTACGTGCGCAAGGTTATACCTTAGGGCACTTCCCACAATCTTTCGAACTTTCAACTATTGGCGGCTGGGTTGTCACGCGATCGAGTGGTCAACAGTCTTTACGTTATGGCCGCATTGAAGAGCTGTTTGCCGGTGGTGAAGTCATCACACCAGTTGGTCGATTAAATATTCCAACTTTCCCCGCTTCGGCAGCAGGCCCTGATATTAAAGCGTTGTTGATGGGGTCAGAAGGCCGTATTGGTATCTTATCCGAAGTCAAAGTCCGGGTGCGTAAACTCGCAGCACAAGAGAACTTTTATGTGACCTTCTTCCCAAGCTGGCAGCAAGCCAAAGAAGCAGCCAAAACACTCGTCCAATCCGATATACAACTGTCTATGCTACGTTTAAGCAATGCTATCGAGACCGAAACCCAACTTGCCTTAGCCGGACATGAAAAACAAATCGCCTTACTCGAAAAAGCCCTCGTTGTATTTGGGGCAAAAGAAGGTAAATGCATGATGACATTTGGCTTAACAGGGACCAAGTTCCAATGTCGCAGCGCATTAAAGCAACTAAAAAAGATCACCAAAGCGTACCAAGGCTTATACACAGGGTCGTTCATGGGTAATAAATGGGCTGAAAAACGATTTACCATGCCCTACTTCCGCGAAGCGTTATGGCAAAAAGGCTATGTCGTAGATACCCTAGAAACAGCAACGGACTGGCATAACGTCGATAATCTATTAACCAAAATAGAAACCAATCTACGCACAGTATTAAATCAAGATCCAACCGCTGGCGCACCGCAAATGCACGTGTTTACTCATTTATCTCATTTTTACCAACAAGGCTCTAGTATTTACACCACCTATATTTTCACAGCAGGTGACAACTACCAGCAAACCCTAGCTCAATGGGCAAAGTTAAAACACACAACCTCAGAGATCATCGTTAACAACCAAGGCACCATAAGCCATCAGCATGGCGTCGGTAAAGATCACCAACCTTACTTAACTACAGAGAAAGGAGAATTGACGATCAAAGCCATTCAGTCTTTGTGCGACACATTTGATCCACAGCAGATAATGAATCCACATTGCCTCATTGCATCAAAACCAGCATCAACACTGAATCTACAATCAAGCGGTGATAGCACGCAACATCAAGAACAGGTCAGCTAGGAGGTAATATGAGCCATATATTAACCAGCTTGAGTCGTAAGCAGCATCTCTCTCAGATCCAACAAAGTGCTGATAATACCGTTTGGGATATGATCGTTGTTGGTGGGGGCATCACGGGAGCTGGCATATTGTTAAGCGCCAGCCAGTCAGGCCTGAAAGTATTATTAGTTGAGCAACAAGATTTTGCTTGGGGGGCATCCAGCAAGTCTTCAAAAATGGTACACGGCGGTCTGCGTTATCTTGGTAGTGGTCAATATAATATGACCAAAGATGCCGTGACTGAACGTGAAAAATTGCTTAACGAGTTACCCGGTTTAGTGAACCCATTGCAATTTTTGATGGGTCATTATAAATCTCAATTTCCTGGCCCCTTTGTGTTTAATAGCTTGCTAACCATCTATGATTGGATTGGTGGGAAACGTAATCACAGTTATATTAATCACGGTATTAATGATTTTCATGTGCCGGGGATTGAGCAGAATAAATTACAGGGTGCGACACAGTTTGCCGATGCGGTCACTGACGATGCTCGTTTGGTCATGCGAGTATTACAAGAAGCGCAAGAACTTGGTGGCCGTGCCATCAATTATCTCAGCGCAGAGCATCTCATTAAAACCGCCGATAAAGTCACCGGCATTAAAGTGTCTGATCAGGTATCTGGACAAGTATTTAGCTTAAAGGCCAACGTTGTGATCAATGCGACGGGCCCTTGGACAGACAAATTACGCCAGCAACTGCAAGCCAAAAAAGCCATTAGGCCATTGCGAGGTAGTCATTTAATTATCCCAAGCTGGCGATTACCACTCGCCTATTCGGTTAGCTACTTCCACCCCGAAGACAAGCGTCCTATCTTTGCTTTCCCTTGGGAGAATAGCACTGTGATTGGGACCACGGATCTTGATCATGACACCGATTTAGATCAACAACCTTGCATTAGCCAAGGCGAGGTTGATTATTTACTTACCGGGATCAACAAGCAGTTTCCGCAAGCTAATATTAGCGAAGACGATGTGATATCCACCTACGCCGGGATCCGCCCAGTAGTCAGTACAAGTAGCAGTGCCAATACCAGAAGTAAGGTAAAAGAGACCAAACCGTCAGATGAAAAACGTGAGCATTCGATCTGGAATGAACAAGGCTTGATCAGTGTCGCAGGTGGTAAGCTCACCACCTTCAGGTTGATCGCTCTCGATGTATTAAAGGTCGCACAACATTACTTGCCAGATATAAATATCATCGAGTTACAAGCAGCTAAACTATTTAAACCTATCACAGCTAAGCCAATCGATAGTACCTTGAACCCGCAGCAAATACAGCGTTTAAAAAGTCACTATGGTAACCATTATAGCCATTTGATCAATAACGCCAGTCACGGTGACCTCAAGTTGGTTGGTAGCACAAATACATTTTTTGCTGAACTAAAGTGGATATTACAGCACGAAATGGTTATTCATCTTGATGACCTATTGCTACGTCGTTGTCGCATCGGGTTATTATTGCCAAAAGGTGGTGAGCAGTTATTCGTGCAATTACAGCCTCTTTGCCAAGCAGCGTTACACTGGAATGAAGCACAATGGCTACACGAAGTCGATCGCTATCAAGCCATCATTCAGCGTTACTATAGTTTGCCAAAACATAGTCATTGTTTACCAAAACATAATGATAGCTCACCTCACGTAGCGGCAAGCTAGCTCAGTCGGAGATAATTTACATGGATAGTCTTACTCCAACATCATCACCATTAGCATCGGAGCAGCAACGCTATTTGTTGAGTATTGATAATGGAACCCAAAGTGTTCGCGCACTACTTTTTGATAACCAAGGCAATTTGATCGCCAAAGGACAACAAGTAATCACTCCTTATTTTTCAGCGCAGCCTGGTTGGGCAGAACAGGATCCTGATTACTACTGGCTAGCCGTCAAGCAGGCCTGTGACTTACTTTGGCAAGATCTTAAAAAATACCCGGCGATCGATAAACAGCATATTGCTGGTATGTCGATCACGACCCAACGTGGTACCGTGATCAATCTTGATGCTGAAGGCAAAGCATTACGGCCGGCGATCATCTGGTTAGATCAACGTCATGCGCAACAAGAAAGCATTCAATGGCCTTGGAACTGGTTATTTAAAATTGCCCGTGTCGAAGATATTATTCAGCGTTTTCAAGAAAAGTCACAAGCCATTTGGATCCGTCAAAATCAACCCGAAATATGGCGTGATACATCCAAATACCTACTGCTATCAGGGTTTTTAAATTATAAGTTCACCGATAACGTAGTTGATTCAATTGGTAGCCAAGTTGGTTATATCCCGTTTGATTATAAAAAGCTGGCTTGGTTGAAAAAATCGGATTGGCGTTGGGATATGTTAGCGATAGACCCGAAAATGCTACCTAAGCTGGTCGAAGCTGGAGAGCTTGTCGGTCATGTTACCGACGATGCCGCGGCCTATACAGGTATTCCAGCTGGATTACCCGTGATAGCCTCGGCATCAGACAAAGCTTGCGAAATTATCGGATCTGGTGGTAACCGCCCTAACATCGCGTGTTTAAGTTATGGCACTACTGCAACGATTAACATCACCACAGACAAATATGTGGAAGCCACGCCACATTTACCGCCATTTCCTTCCGCGATACCGCGTCACTATTCTTCAGAGGTCATGATTTATCGTGGTTTTTGGCTAATCAGTTGGTTTAAAAAAGAGTTTGGTTTACGGGAACAGCATCTCGCTGATGCTGAAGGTATCGCACCAGAAGTATTATTCGATCGCTTAGTCGCAGAAATTCCAGCTGGTTCTATGGGGCTGATGTTACAACCCTATTGGACACCTGGCGCACGCGATCCCGGACCTGAAGCCAAAGGCGGTATTATTGGTTTTGGTGATGTACATACCCGTACCCATATCTATCGTGCGATATTAGAAGGACTTGCCTATTCATTACGAGAAGGTAAAGAACGTATCAGTAAACGTAACAAGGTCAAAATAACCACATTGCGGGTATCAGGAGGCGGTTCTCAAAGTGATGTGGCGATGCAGTTAACGGCCAATATTTTTAATATGCCAGCAGAACGCCCACATACATTCGAAACATCGGGATTAGGGGCTGCGATTGTCACTGCAGTTGGGCTAGGTATTTATGCCGACTTTGATCAGGCAATTTCAGGAATGACACGAGTAAATAAAGTCTTTCAACCGCAGCCAGAGATCGTGGCGACTTATGATGCACTTTATAATCAAGTCTATTTGAAAATGTATACACAATTACAGCCGTTATACCAATCGATTCGTACCATCACTGGCTACCCAAAATAGTGATATCCTCAAATGACAGGTATAAAAAAAGCCATGGTATACACCATGGCTTTATACTGAGATTAATCTAAAGTTAAACTTTAAATTAAGCTTCAGCTACAACTTCTAAGTTCACTGTAGCGAATACTTCGCTGTGTACTTGGATGCTGATTTCGAACGCACCAAGAGTACGTAAAGCGCCTTCAGGAAGACGAACTTCACTTTTAGCAACTTCAACACCAGCAGCAACGATCGCATCAGCGATGTCACGAGTACCGATAGAACCGAAAATCTTACCTTCGTCACCAGCTTTAGTTGCAATTACAACAGCTTCTAGAGCGTTGATTGTTGCAGCTTTAGCTTCAGCAGTTGCTTTAACAGCAGCTACGTTAGCTTCTAGTTCAGCACGACGTGCTTCGAAAGATTCAACGTTTGCTTTAGTTGCTAGAACCGCTTTACCTTTCGGTAAAAGGAAGTTACGAGCATAACCAGCTTTAACGTTAACAGTCTCGCCTAATTTACCTAATTTAGCGATCTTGTCTAATAAAATTACTTTCATTACCTTTCCTCAAAAATATAGAGTTAGTCTTGACGACCAAACAATAGCTTACTTATGTAAGTCAGTGTATGGAAGTAGAGACAAGTAACGTGCGCGTTTAATCGCACGACCAAGTTGACGTTGGTACTTAGCACGTGTGCCAGTAATACGACTTGGTACAATTTTACCGCTTTCAGTTACGTAGTTTTTTAACGTAGCGATATCTTTATAATCAATCTCCGTAACACCTTCAGAAGTGAAACGACAGAATTTACGACGACGGAAAAAACGTGCCATAATTAAAATCTCCTAAAATCTTCTCAAATAATTGGATAACTAAATGCTATCCAATAAACAAATACCTATAGCTAAAACGCTATTATTTAGCAGCTGGTGCTTCAGTAGCAACAGGCGCTTCACGGCGTTCTTCTTTAGCTTTAGCCATTGGAGAAGCTTCAGTAACTACACCTTTAGTACGTAGGATCATGTTGCGGATCACTGCGTCGTTAAAGCGGAAGTTATTTTCTAGCTCATCAATAACATCTTGGCCAGCTTCAATGTTCATAAGAACATAGTGAGCTTTATGAAGTTTGTTGATTGGGTATGCTAATTGGCGACGACCCCAGTCTTCTAGACGGTGGATAGTACCATTTGCTTCAGTGATTACAGCGCTGTAACGCTCGATCATGCCTGAAACTTGTTCACTTTGATCTGGGTGAACCATAAATACGATTTCGTAATGACGCATCGTAAGCTCCTCACGGGTTTAATCAGCCTCGGCTCTGGCTTAGTCGGTCCATCGAGGCAAGGAACGTATAAAAAATTGACTAATTTTGAGACCGCGAATTATATAGTGTCACTCCCCATAATACAACTCGACAATGAAGATAATCGTAAATAGTTACATTAATACTTAAAGTAACTTGGGTATCGTACATGTTATTAGTCTTGTTTGTTATGAGCTTTTAAAATGCTCAGAATTCGCTTGCCAGCGCATACCAACGTGGGGAATTCCATCTTCCAAATATTCTGCCGTCACAGTAGCAAACTCATAACCTTGATAATAATGCTGCAAATGAGCCTGTGCAGAAAGGTATACATCTTGATTAGGCCATGTTGATTTGGCCACACTCATTCCGCGTTTAAGCAACTGATGACCAAGACCTTGTCCACGGGCTGACTCAGCAGTCACAACACGACCAATCGCCACATCAGGGTAACTAACTCCCGCCGCTAAAATACGCAGATAAGCAAGTAACTCACCTTTCATACTATAATGCAGAATATGACGCGTATCAGGATGCATATCTAAACCATCAATATCTTGATAAGCGCAATCTTGCTCTACAACAAAGATAGCTGCGCGTAATTGCAATACATCATAGAGTTGCAAACTGGACAACTCACTAAACCGATAACACATCCAAGTCATAATCAATCCCATATACTAAAATTAAAATCACCTAACATAATAACAATATTATTTACGCTGTGAATTAAAAATTGAATTTGTAAATTAAGTGCGAGTAAATCTTGATTAATACGCTAAGGATTGATTATCATCTATGTCTGAATTCCAGTTAACTAACTAATTTATAGAAGTCATATGCAACCTGAACCTTCGTCATCACGTCAATATGTTGAACTTGCTACGTTAGCTCAACGCTTTCAAGCAGCAATATTAGATAAAGTCATTTTTCCGACTGTAATGTTAGTCCCGTTTATTCTCGGTTTCGATTTACTAAATTTAAGTGCCGGTATCGATGAAAATTTCACGATTTCCTTTGCTACTCAAGTCAAAGTATCATTACTTGAGATTGTGTTATTCATGGCGTTAAACAGTTACCTACTAAAAGAATATGGTCAGACCCTAGGTAAACGCATTGTTGGTATTGCAGTGGTCGGCGAAAATGGCCAACGCCTCAGCCTACAAGACATCATCCTCAAGCGTTACCTGCCATTTTGGGTTGTCGCTTACCTACCATTTTTTGGTTTTGTAATTACGATCAGTAATTTCTTGGCTATTTTTAGAGGTGACCAACGCCGCTGCCTACATGATGAATTAGCAAAAACATTAGTAGTGAAGATGCCAAGAGGCCGTAAAATTGCGAGTAGCGAAGCGCATATCAATAGTGACGGTAAAAGTGAAGCCTCAGACGTAATGGATGCTTAATCGCGAGCGAATTAAGCTAAGTAGTGCCATCACGCTGTAAACTATAGTCAGTAAAATTTAGTTAATAAAATAGAGTTAATAAAAAAGCGTCCATTAATTGGACGCTTTTTTTATATCAACTCATTGTCGTAAAACCGATTGGTTAAACCGACTTACTAAGCCTATTTACTAGACCTATTCACCAAACAAGCGCGTAGGATTATTTAGCCTGACGTTGACGTACTACTTCAAACAAACAAATACCAGTAGCTACTGATACGTTCAAGCTTGAAACACTACCCGCCATTGGGATACTAATTAGTTCATCACAATGCTCACGCGTTAGACGACGTAGACCTTTCTCTTCCGCACCCATCGCAATAGCTAATGGACCAGTTAGTTTAGGCTGGTATAAATCTTGAGTAGCTTCGCCCGCAGTACCCACAATCCAGATACGACGTTCTTGCAGCTCACGCATAGTACGTGCAAGGTTTGTCACTGCAATCAGTGGCACTGTTTCTGCTGCGCCACACGCTACTTTACGCACCACTGATGTCAGTTGTACTGACTTATCTTTAGGTACGATAACAGCATGAACACCCGCTGCATCAGCACTACGTAAACAAGCACCTAGGTTGTGCGGATCAGTAACACCATCAAGAATTAGTAATAATGGCTGTTCTTCTTTTTCTTCAATACGGTTTAGTAACGTATCAAGATCAGATTCATTTAGTTTTTTACCTTCTTTAACGCGTGCTAATACACCGTTATGACGGCCGCCATCACACTTCTTATCAAGTGTGTTACGGTTAACCAATTGCACTGCAATACCAATATCATTTAATTCTGCTATTAATGGTGTTAGACGATCATCTTCACGTCCTTTTAATGCATATACTTCAATGAAGCGCTCTGGTTCATGCTCCAATAATGATTTAACTGCATGAATACCGAAAATTAGTTCACTGCTCATTGTATCTCTCTACCTTGTATTACCATTGCTATTTATTGGCTTTTTGCTTTGAACGTTCAGCTCTGCCCGGGCGTGATTTAGCCTTAGCTTTTACTTTCTTCTTTGCTGGTTTAGTCTTGCCTTTCGGTTTAACTGCATCAACCGGTGATGTGCCTTTTTCAACAGCATCGCCTGTTTGAGGCTGTAGCTTGGCAGCAACGCGCGCTTTATCAGCCGCACTTACCACTACATCACTATTAGTTTTTAACTTTAATTTAGTCTTTTTGTTCGGCTTCGCTTTTGCGCCTTCAGGTTTACGTTTACCAGAAAATTCTGCTGGTTTACGTTTACTGCGACGGCTATGTGTTACTGCACCCGCTAGCTCAAGATCAATCTTCTTATCGTTCATGTTGATCGCTAAGACTTTAACCTCAACTTGATCACCAATACGATATTCAACACCGCTTGATTCTCCACGTAGCGTTTGACGACTACCATCGAAATTATAGTAATCACCACGTAAACTAGACACGTGCACTAAGCCATCGATGTTAAGATTTTTGATTCGAACAAAGAAACCAAAACCCGTTACTGCTGCAATAACACCTTCGAATGTATCACCAAGATGATCTTGCATGTATTCACACTTCAAGAAATCTGATACATCACGCGTTGCATCATCGGCACGACGCTCTGTTAATGAGCAATGCTCTCCGAGTGTCTCAACATCCGATACTTGGTAGCAATAACCACCAGTGCTAGTCCAGCGTTTCGTTAGGGGTTTACCTGCTTTAACTGCCGCTTGGTTAGCAATTTCAAACTTGATCGCACGGTGTAATACTAAATCAGGATAACGACGAATTGGTGACGTAAAGTGACCATACGCAGTTAATGCTAAACCAAAGTGACCGTTGTTTTCTGCTTGATATACTGCCTGTTTCATTGAGCGTAGCAGCATTGTTTGGATAAGTTCTTTATCCGGACGATCTTGAATTCGACTAATCAAATCAGCGTAATCTAGCGGGGTTGGTTTCAAACCACCCTTTAACTCTAGACCCGTCTCACTTAAGAAGCTTCTGAAGTTAACCAGTTTTTCTTCACCCGGAGTATCGTGCACACGTAATAATGCCGCAGCTTTATGCTTGCTAACAAAACGTGCCGATGCAACGTTCGCTAAAATCATGCATTCTTCAATTAACTTATGCGCATCGTTACGTACAACCGGTACGATCTTGTCAATTTTACGATGTTCATTAAATACGAAACGTGTTTCTAACGTTTCAAATTCAATGGCTCCACGTTCAGAACGTGCTTTTTTCAACACGTTATACATGTTATGTAATTCGTGAAGGTGTGGCACTACCGCTTGGTATTCATCACGCAGTTCTGTATCACCATCAAGAATATTAGCTACTTTGGTATAGGTTAAGCGAGCATGTGAATTCATCACAGCTTCATAAAATTTATAACCCGACAAACGACCGGCATCAGAAATGGTCATTTCACAAACCATACATAAACGATCAACATGTGGATTCAGCGAGCATAAACCATTCGATAATACTTCTGGCAGCATAGGGACAACTTGCTCAGGGAAGTAAACCGAGTTACCACGGCCTTGTGCTTCTAAGTCTAAATCTGAATTAGTTTGCACATATGAACTTACGTCAGCAATTGCTACCCATAAACGCCAGCCACCGCTTTTTTTACGTTCACAGAATACAGCATCATCGAAATCTCGCGCATCTTCGCCATCAATAGTTAACAACGGTAGATCACGTAAATCAACACGATTTAGTTTTGCATCTTCAGGGACTTCTGGTGACAGTTTTGCCATATCATCAAGAATATGTTCTGGCCATACATGCGGAATATCATGGGTACGGATCGCCACTTGAATCTCCATACCAGGTGCCATATTTTCACCCAGTATCTCGATCACTTTACCTAACGCAGGCAAGTTATAAGTTGGACGTTTTACAATTTCTGTCACAACCATTTGACCAGCACGAGCACCGAGACGTTCTTCATCACTAATACGTACTTCTTGTTTAATACGGCTGTCATCTGGACGTACAAAGGCAATCCCTTTTTCCAGATAAACACGACCAACAAGTTGCAGTGGTTCAGCATCTAATAAACGTACGAAACGTGCTTCTTTACGGCCTTTAAACTCTTCTTTTACAGGTTGTGCAAGAATACGATCGCCATGAAATAACGTCGACATTTGACGGATAGAGATAAATAAATCTTTACCACCATCATCAGGACGGAAGAAGCCAAAACCATCGCGGTGACCCAATACCAAACCTTCCAGCAAATCTAAGCGTTCAGGTAGTGCATAAGTTCTGTTACGACAGAAAACCAACTGCCCATCACGCTCCATCGCACGTAAGCGACGACGTAAAGCTTCTTCGTGCTCTTCGCCTTGTAATTTTAATCCAGCAAATACTTGCTCACGATTAATCGGCTTATCTAGGCTACGAAGATAATCAAGAATGAATTCTCGACTAGGAATAGGATTATTATATTTTTCCTGCTCACGCGAGTGGAAAGGGTCTTTACTCATAGAAGGTCCAAATTGGAGGTAATAACGGTCAGATTATATACCCAAACTACGTCAGGATACAGTTTTGTACCATAAGTAAGTCGGTATACGAGAAGGATAGTGCCAAATGAGCGCAGGATCGAATCGGATCTAACTCTAATTGACTATTCAGTTAGCTTCAATGAGGTACTTAATTCGTCATGCTTACTGATATTTAGCGGCATTTTTTGCTGCTGTAACCACACGTTCAGGCATTAAGTTTTCTAATTGTGCTAATAACTGGGTTAATTTTTTGTGCATCTTAACATCAGCCGTCACAGTATTATATAAATAACTGTAAGCCATTTGATAATCATAAGGACTACCGTAACCTTGAATTAATAACTCGGCCCATTGTATTTTCGCCGGTAAAAAACCTAATTTAGCAGATTGTTCAAATAACGGTACAGCACGCTCGATATCTTGCTGCACAAATTTCCCTTGTACATAGTAACGCCCCAGTTGTTCTAATGCTCGAGGTTGACCCTGTCTTGCTGCTGCACGCATATAATAAATACCAAGTTCGGCATTTTTATCAACACACACACCCCAGGCTAACATGTCACCCCATAGAAATTGATAAGTCGGTAGCCTTACTAATTCAGCACGCGCTTTAATATCAGCAACGAGTTGGCACTCATCTGCAAGAACCCTTTTTAGGTGGGTATTTTCTGCAATTAATTGATTGAGTTCATCATCACTATATAGCTCTATCGCACTGGGATATTCGCTGAATGCAGATGCTGTTTTACCAGCTTTCTCCGCTGCAACAGCACGTTCTCCACTGTCGGTAATACGTTGCTCTTTTTCACCAACTGGTTTGCTAAACACGACAGTCTTGACACTTTCTTCTGCAAAGACTGGCATTACAACGGCCAAAGACACACTCGTCGCCATGACTAATAATGCCGCTTTCACATAATGACAAATTGTCGTTAACCTAGCTGTCGGTGTTATAAACATATCAATCAACCTAAAAAATTTGCGCGATAATAACTACTGTAGTAACAGTTATATCGACCGATGTGTCGCTTTCTTAAATAAAAAAACCCAAGTTAAAAATAACTTGGGTTTCAATTGTCATCATCTTTAACCTAACAGGCTAAATGTAATGATTAACCAGCAACGAATTCTTCACCTAATGTGATGTTCGCTTTTAGTTCTTCTAGCATTGCATCGCGTGCGTTCGTTTCAAATTCGCTTAAGTCACCGTATGCTAATACTTCTTCAACGCCGTTCTTACCTAGTAGTACAGGTTGTGCGAAGAACGTTGCGTGCTCAGAGCCACCGTCAACATAAGTACATTCAACGATACCTTCTTCACCTTGTAGTGCGCGAACAAGAGAAAGACCGAAACGTGCTGCTGCTTGACCCATAGAAAGTGTCGCAGAACCGCCACCCGCTTTAGCTTCAACAACTTCAGTACCAGCATTTTGAATACGTGGTGTTAGCGTCGCAATTTCTTCTGCTGTAAATTCAACACCTTTAACTTGAGAAAGTAACGGAAGAATAGTGACACCTGAATGACCACCGATAACCGGCACTTCAACGTCAGCAAGTGAAATGCCTTTAAGCTCACTTACGAAAGTTTCAGAACGGATAACATCCAGCGTCGTAATACCGAATAGTTTACGCTTATCGTAAACACCCGCTTGCTTAAGTACTTCAGCAGCGATTGGCACAGTAGTGTTAACAGGATTCGTAATAATACCGATACATGCATTTGGACATACTTCAGCACATTTAGCTGCTAGATTTTTGATAATGCCAGCATTGATATTGAATAAATCTGAACGGTCCATACCTGGCTTACGAGCAACACCCGCAGAGATAAGTACTACGTCAGCACCAACAAGTGCATCTGTAGGATCTGTACCAGCAAAACCAGCAATAGTAACGTCTGTAGGGATATGGCTTAAATCAACAGCAACACCTGGAGTTACTGGTGCAATATCATAGAGTGATAAATCTGAACCAGCAGGTAGTTGAGTTTTCAAAAGTAGGGCTAAAGCTTGACCGATACCACCAGCAGCACCTAATACAGCAACTTTCATAGACGTCTCCATTATCTTAATTGTTTATGTAGAATACAATATTCACACATTCCTTTAATCACTGCTACCTTACTGCAACATTGACTAAAAAACAATTAACAACACGAATATGCACGGTAAATAAATGAATTACGTATGGGTTTTAAGAGTTTCGCTTTCTATCTATTAGCGATTCACTTTCAGGTGAAATAATACAATTTACTCACTGATATCGGTATCAATAACGATATCAGTGAGCAAGAAATGCAGAAATTAAGATTGGAACGCGAGGGCTTTTTTCTCTAACTGTTTAAAGATCAATACCAAGATACCATTCATGCCTAAGTAGATAATACCCGCAGCAGAAAAGGCCATTAATGCATCATAGGTTTGACCATTGATTTGATTGGCATAACCCATCACATCCATAATCGTAATCGAACTTGCTAATGATGTACCTTTGAGTACCAAAATCACTTCATTAGAATAAGACGGTAATACCCGGCGTATCGCATGTGGCACGATAACCGCCAGTGTCTGCCAGCGGTTCATGCCGAGGGCTTTACATGCATCCCATTCACCACGTGGTACCGATTCAATAGCACCTTTAAAGAGTAACGATGAATAGGCAGCCGTATTAAACGATAACGCAATAATGGCGCAGATTTTAGCCTGACGCAGGTAATCCCATAAGAAGCTGTCTTTAATCCACTCAAACTGTGATGGACCACTGTATACCAAAAAGATTTGAATCAATAACGGGGTACCGGTAAAGACCAAAATAATAGACCGTGATAATAAGTTTAATCCTGGGATCTTGTTGATCATCGCCAGCGTTAACAACGCCGCTATCATAGACCCAAACAATAAGCTGTAAAAGGTAATTTCAAGGGTGGTACTCAAACCGTCAAATAATAACCAGAAGTGATCTAACGTCATTTTGCTACTCCGGCATCAAAACGGTTAATGTAACTATCAAGGTGCTTTAACAACCATTGACTAATCAAAGTGATAATCAGGTAAATCGCTGCTGCGGCCACCAAAAAGGTAAAAGGCTTATAAGTACTACCTGATAATAAATCAGCTTGTTTCATTAAGTCCGTCACACCAATCAAAGAGACTAACGCGGTATCTTTTAGCAGTACCATCCACTGATTGCCTAAACCCGGCAATGCTAAACGCCATGCTTGCGGTAAGGTAATACGCAGAAAACAACGCACAGGTCCCATACCAAGCGCTTGTGCAGCTTGTTGTTGACCTTTCGGTACCGATTGAATAGCCGCACGTAATGTTTGCGATGCATAAGAGGCAAAAATTAGCGACAGTGCCACCACACCGCTCCAGAACGGACTGATGTCATAAAATTCATCGGTTAATAAAAATAGGATATGCGTACCACCGAAGAAAATGAAAAATACGATCAATATCTCAGGTAAACCACGTAATACAGTAACAAATAAGCTAATAGGCTTGGCAATAAGTGGGTTCTTTTGCATTTCTGCAACACAGAATAAAATAGCGAGAACCAAGCCAACCAACAATGATGTTAGCGCGAGGCCAAGGGTGATTTTTGTTGCATCCAATAATAATTGAAGCTGCAAAAGATCCATAAAAACTCCGGACGTAAAAACAAAAAATGCCCCTAAAAGGCACTTTAAAATAAATTATCTCGTTATCACAATAACAGGGCTATTATGCCCTAATATTACAATGTAACTCAGGTCGAGATTAAACACTGTTATCTATTATTTAGCAAAGTATTTTGCGTAAATCTTATCGTAGATGCCGTTCGCTTTAATCGTTTGTAAACCTTTGTTCAATTTAGCTAATAATTCAGTGTTACCTTTACGTACTGCGATAGCAAAACCAGCACCAAAGTATTTCGCATCAGTCACGGCTTTACCGACTGTTTCGTAGTTACCGCCGCTGTGCTTCGTTAGCCAATCGTGCGCCACTGCAGAGTCTGCAAATACACCATTGACACGACCATTTTTAAGGTCTAAAAATGCTTTTTGGTATGATGGGAAGTTAAGTAGCAATACTTTTTCATCTGCGTAAGTATCTATCATGTAAGCTTGGTGTGATGTACCATTTTGTACACCTACTGCTTTACCTGCTAAATCAGCAACAATACTGTATTTGCCTTTTTCAGCCACTAGTACCGCTGAATTTTCATAATAGACATCAGAAAAATCAACTTGCTTTTGACGTGCAGGCGTTACGTCCATTGCTGCAATAGCCGCATCATAACGACGGAACTTTAGGCTTGGGATCAAGCTATCAAATGACTGGTTAGCAAAACTACACTCAGCTTTTAATTCAGTACAAACTGCGCGGGCGATATCAATATCAAAACCTTGGAATTCGTTGTTTTCATCCATCATTTCAAACGGAGGATACGTCGCTTCAGTAACAAATTTTATTTGTTCTGCCGCTGTGACTTGTGCCGCAGCAGAAGTTAGAATTAATGCTGTGAGTAATTTTTTCATTTGGTACGACCTTATTCCTAATGTTTTAAATAATTTGTAAACTGTGGCGTTTGTGGTTGTTGAAAGTGCTCAGCACCCCCAAACTCAACAATTTCACCGCTTTCAAGATAACACACCTGACTAGCGACTTTACGCGCGAAGTCCACTTCGTGCGTAACAACAACCTGCGTAATACCTGTGATGGCTAATGATGTAATTATTTCAGCCACTTGATTAGTTACCTCTGGATCTAACGCCGCAGTCGGTTCATCAAATAACAATACTTCTGGTTTCATCATTAAAGCACGTGCAATCGCGACACGTTGCTGTTGACCACCTGATAAGGCTAATGGAAATACATCGGCTTTATCAGTTAGCTGTAATTGCTCAAGGATCTTCATGGCCTCTTCACGAGCGTGTTGTTTTGTTTGCTTTAAAATCTTAACAGGTGCTTCAATTAAGTTATCCATCACAGACATATGCGGCCATAGGTTGTATTGTTGAAATACCATGCCTACTTTCTGTCTCAACATCTGGCTACGCTTAGCTAATTGCTTATCATTAAGTTTGCCAGAAAAATCAAATGTTTCACCAGCAATACTGATCGTGCCATTATCTGGCGTATCAAGTAAGTTAAGCACACGCAATAGGGAACTCTTACCTGCACCACTTGGACCAAGTAGCACTAAGGTCTCGCCTTTCGCACATTTAAGGTCGATGTTTTGTAATACATCAAGTTGACCCCAAGATTTACAGATGTTTTTTAGTTCGATGCTCATAATGATAACTGAATATAATTGCACTAGATGCGAATATAGTAACCGAATAAACTTCAATATCAACATAAATATTCACTTTAATTTGGTTTTTATGCACCAAAGCCACATTAACCAAATAAACTAGATAAAATATACCCTGCTGGTATCATATGCATAATTATTCAGTTCATCGCTAACCTAATCCATTTACTCATTGCATTAATAACTTAGTAGCAAACTTTATAAATGAACGATAAAATTAATAACGGTATCATTATATAACCACATTGATTTTAAGATTAGCAACTTGAATTATAGATGAATCAACTGACATGGTAACAAGTATGAGTGAAAAACAAGATCAGTTAGTAAAAGCATTTAAAGGATTATTAAAAGAAGAGCACTTAGGTTCACAAGGTGACATCGTTGATGCGCTTAAAGAACAAGGGTTTGACAGCGTTAACCAGTCAAAAGTCTCAAGAATGCTCAGTAAGTTTGGCGCAGTACGCACGCGCAATGCCAAAGATGAAATGGTTTATTGCCTACCTGCAGAGTTAGGTGTACCAACGATTAGCAGCCAATTAAAAAGCTTAGTATTAGATATTACCCATAATGAATGTCTGATTGTGATCCAAACTAGCCCAGGCTCGGCGCAATTGATCGCTCGTTTATTAGACTCACTAGGGCGTACTGAAGGTATTTTAGGGACTATTGCAGGCGATGATACTATTTTCATCACCCCTACTAGCACAGCTATTATTGCAGAAGTAGATAGTGCAGTAAAAGAGTTATTTGAATATCTGTAATCAGCGTATTTATGTTTGGCGCAGCGACGATTCGCACGCCAAACATTATTTTAGTTAATCACTTAATCTAGCTCAAATAATACTAAATCATGGCTTTCTACAGTCACATTAACCATATCACCAACAGTCATGGGCTGCTGCATGGATACAGATAATTCCAACTCGTTCTCAGTCAACATGCTTGTGGCTATACCAATCGTACAATGAGTCGTTATACCTAAAAATTGTTGTTGGGTGATCGTCGCAATTCCCTGCTCTGCGATAACTAATTTTAATTGCTGTGGTCTTAATGCTAACAGTTTTTGTTCACCAACCGCCGCTGCTAATTTCTGCTCACTGCTAATAACACCTAATACTGTATTTACACTGTACTCATCTACGACCACTGCATCTAAATAGTTAACCTTACCTAAGAAATCCGCGACAAAGCGTGTCGCAGGTTGGTTATATAGCTCACTTGGTGTCCCTAGCTGCTCAATCTTGCCTTGATTAAAAACCGCTAAACGATCAGCAAAAGCAAACGCTTCTTCTTTACTGTGAGTAACAAAAATAGCGCTCATGTTGTAGGATTTAAGCAAACCTCGCATCTCTTCAATTAAATGATGACGAACCTGGCTATCAATATTAGAAAAGGGTTCGTCCAATAATAACAACTCTGGCGAACTTGCTAACGCCCGGGCAATTGCAACGCGTTGTTGCTGACCACCCGATAGCTGGTGCGGATAACGATCGGAGAATTCACTTAAGTTAACGAGATTAAGCATATAATCCAGTTTCTCTTGTTGTTTAGTTTTACTCTGTTTATGCAAACTAAACAGCACATTGTCAGTCACTGTCAAATGTGGAAATAAAGCGTAATCCTGAAAGATCATGCCGACATTACGCTTTTCTGGTGCCAGATTAAATCGGCCATTATCAACGACATTACCGTTAATTTCGATGCGACCTTGCGTGGGTGGTAATAAGCCCGCGATCAATTTTAACGTCGTCGTTTTACCACAACCACTTGGGCCTAATAAACACAGAATTTCGTTTTTACCTAAACTCAGATCAAGCCCCATTAAAATATCGACGCCAGCATAACTACAATGCAGATCAGAAATACGTAAAGCAGGTGAAGAAGATAGTGTCATCAGTGCTGTTGCTCCAAAGAACGGTTCAAGAAAATAAGCGGAATTAATCCAACTAACACAATCACAATGGCCGCTAATGCAGCCTGCTCTAACATTTCATCAGAAGCAAACTGAAATACGTAAGTCGCTAGCGTTTCATAGTTAAATGGACGTAATAACAAAGCCGTTGGCAACTCTTTCATTGATTCAATGAAGACTAACAAAAATGCTGCCAATACACCTTTCCGGATCAAGGGAATATGAATTTTACGGATCATACTATGTGGGCGGTGTCCCAGCGTGCGCGTGACCATATCTAGTGACGGCGATATTTTATCAATACTGCTTTCAATAGAACCCACCGCGATCGCTGAAAAACGAATAAGATAAGCAAAGATAAGCGCAAAACTAGTGCCAGTAAAGACCAGACCCGGAGTCCAGTCCCACAACAATTCAGTCATATCATTTAATAAAAAGTCGGCCGACGTTAACGGAATAATAATACCAATAGCTAATACAGTACCGGGTAATGCATAACCCATGGTGCTGATGCGTGCAGGAATAGTCGCATATTTAGAACCGACTAAACGACGGTATAAACCCAATAATATTGCACAAAGAACCGCTAAACCAGCTACGATAACCGCAAGAATTAAGCTGTTTGCACTGTATTGAAAGAACTCCTCTGTCCAAGATTCAGCAAAGTAATGCCATGCATAATTAACTAATACCGCAAACGGTAATAAGAAACCAGCAAACACCAACAACCAGCACCAAACCATCGCCAACAACTTGGCACAGCCCGTTAACTGATAACGCACCTCTTGCTCATGCAGCATGCTTTTTTGAAATACTTGTTGTTTACGACGTGCAAAACGCTCTAAACCGACAAACAATAAGATCACCGATAACGTCATCACCGATAATTGTGCGGCAGCCGTTAAACTACCGTGACCAATCCAAGTATCATAAACCGCAGTGGTTAACGTATTTACCGCGAAATAATTCACCGTAGCAAAATCAGCAACAGTCTCCATCGCGATCAGCGATAAACCAACAGCAATTGCAGGACGCGCAAGGGGTAATGACACACGAATACAGCTCGATAGTGCTGAACTGCCGAGTACACGGCTTGCTTGGATAAGGCTAGTTGACTGCTCCAAAAATGAAGTTCGCGCTAATAAATAGAGATAAGGGTATAGTACCAGCGCTAATACAGTGGCAGCTCCGGGTATCGTTCGGATATCAAAGAACCAATAATCACTGGCACTCTGCCAGTCAAACACAGCGCGTAAGGCAATTTGTACCGGACCTGCATAATCAAACATATCAGTATAAATATAGGCCACAATATAAGCAGGCATAGCCATTGGTAACATCAATGCCCATTGTAAAATTTTACGTCCAGGAAAATTACACATGGCGATCAGCCAAGCAGCTGGTAAGGCAATAATACTACTGATTAAACAAACGAGAAAAACAAGGATGAAGGTATTTTGAACGTAGTCGAGAAGAACTGTATCTACAAGGTGTTGAAAAACATCTGCACTGGGGCCAATTGCCTGATAAAACAACGCGGCAATAGGTAGCGCTAACATAATCGCAATAAACCAACTACTAGAATGCCAAGAAAAGGCTAACTTATGATTCATGAACGGAAAAATAACTCCTGTTTAGATACGCGAAAAGGCTGGTCAGTTACTAAGTAACTATACCAACCTTTAAATCAGTCCGTTAACAGCCTAATCAGGCCGTAACATTAACTGTTAACCCCATGTAATATAGGGTCTATACGCTATTTTACAAGTCGAATTTAACTTCATCAAGTAGTCTTAGTGCAGCTTTACGATGTTTTGCAATCTCTGCTACAGGCATGTAGTCAGCATTGAACTCACCCCAAGATGAAACTAGCTTAGATGCTTTAATACCCGCTTTAACTGGGTATTCCATGTTAACTTCAGCATACATTTGTTGTGCTTTCGCGCCAGACAGGTATTCCATCAGTTTAACTGCGTTACCTTTGTTCGGTGCGTATTTCGCTAATACCATACCAGAAACGTTTACATGCGCGCCGTGGTTTTTTTGGTTAGGGAAGTTAATGTTAACAGATTCAGCCCAAGCAATTTGTTTTGGATCTTTCAACATTTTGCCTAAGTAGTAGCTATTACCAAGAGCAACGGTACAAACGCCTTCTTTAATCGCTTTAACTTGTGCACGGTCGTTACCTTGTGGTTTACGTGCTAAGTTAGCTTTAACACCTTCTAACCATACTTTTGCTTCAGCTTCACCGTGATGTGAGATCATCGATGAGATAAGTGCTACGTTGTATGGGTGTTTACCTGAACGAGTACAGATTTGACCTTTATATTTAGGGTCTGCAAGTTCTTCATAAGTGATGTTAGCAACGTCGCCATAAACTTCACGTGAAGTATAGATATTACGTACACGTGTTGTTAGTGCAAACCATTCGCCATCTGGGTCACGGTATTGCGCTGGAATGTTATCTTCTAATACGTCGCTTGATACAGGCTGAGTAACGCCGCTATCAACAGCTTCAACTAAACGGCTGATATCAGTTGTTAATAATAGATCGGCTTTTGATAAACGACCTTCACGTTTCATTCTATCTGCAAGTCCTTTCTTCGCAAATACAATGTTCACCTTCACACCAGTATCTTTAGTGTATTGTTCAAGGATCGGATTAAGCAAATTAGCTTGGCGATTTGAATAAATATTAACTTCTTCACCAGCAAAAGCAGTGGCGCTCATTAGTGACGTTGTTAATGCCAAAGCAGATAAACCAAATATTCCCTTTTTCATCTTTACCTCTAAATACGAATTGTTTACATTATGAATGGAGTCTATAAGAATATAAAAAGATTCACAAGTCTAAATGATAATAACTCTCAAAAAGAGGTAGGGGATACATGGCTGCAAGGACTGCAACCATGTTGTGGGTCGTAATAAGGATTCACTTATATGTTAATCACGGCCTAGCTATCGCTGAGCATGTCACCTTTATCTTCTAACCAAGTACGGCGATCCGCAGAACGTTTTTTGGCAAGCAGCATATCCATCATCGCCAGTGTTTCATCTGCGTTATCAATCGTTAAACGGACCAAACGACGAGTATTAGGGTCCATAGTGGTTTCCCGCAATTGTAGCGGATTCATTTCACCCAGTCCTTTAAAGCGTTGTACGTTGATTTTACCGCGTTTCTTCTCGGCTTCAATACGGTCAATAATACCGTTTTTTTCAGCTTCATCTAATGCATAAAAAACTTCTTTGCCAATATCAATACGGTATAGCGGCGGCATCGCGACAAACGCATGCCCGGCTTCAACCATGGCTCTAAAATGTTTATAGAACAAAGCGCATAGCAAAGTCGCAATGTGTAGACCATCGGAATCGGCATCGGCTAAGATGCAGATTTTGCCGTAGCGTAAACCAGAAATATCATCCGAGTCAGGGTCAATACCCAGCGCCACCGAAATATTATGAACTTCTTCTGAAGCAAGTACTTGCGCAGAATCAACTTCCCAGGTATTTAAGATCTTACCACGCAGTGGCATGACAGCTTGAAACTCACGATCACGCGCTTGTTTTGCGGAGCCACCAGCAGAGTCACCTTCCACTAAAAACAGTTCTGAACGCATAGGGTCTTGACCCGAACAATCGGTTAATTTACCCGGTAATGCAGGTCCACTCGTCACACGCTTACGCGCCACTTTCTTACTGGCTTTTAAGCGTTTCTGGGCGTTGTTAATACACAAATCAGCCAATAATTCAGCCAAGTCTGTATTTGAGTTTAACCATAATGAAAACGAATCTTTAACCACACCAGAAACAAATGCAGCACACTGACGTGATGACAAGCGCTCTTTGGTTTGCCCTGCAAATTGTGGATCTTGCATTTTAACCGACAAGATATAAGAACAACGATCCCAAATATCATCCGGCGTTAACTTCACTCCGCGTGGCAATAAGCTACGGAATTCACAGAACTCACGCATGGCATCGAGTAAACCTTGACGTAAACCATTCACGTGGGTACCGCCAAGCGCAGTTGGGATCAAGTTAACATAACTTTCGGTAACTGATTCACCACCTTCAGGTAGCCAAATAACCGCCCAATCAGCCGCTTCATTATTAGACGAAAAACTGCCGACAAATGGCGCTTCGGGTAATGTTGCCCATCCCTGTAACGATTCCATTAAATAGTCTTGCAGGCCTTTTTCGAAGCACCATACATGTTTTTCTTTATTTACTTTATCGTCAAATTTAATGTTTAAACCGGGACACAATACCGCTTTCGCACGTAAGTTATGCATCAAACGCTTAGACGAAAAATTACCCGAATCAAAATAGCTCGCATCTGGCCAGAAATGTACTTTAGTACCGGTATTACGGATACCAATGGTGCCAATCACTTCGAGTTCAGACACTTTATCGCCATGCTCAAACGCGATTTGATAAATTTGGCCACCACGTCTAATGGTAATTTCTACACGTTTAGATAACGCATTTACAACCGAAATACCAACGCCGTGTAGACCACCAGAAAATTGATAGCTATCGTTCGAAAATTTACCACCGGCATGTAACTTAGATAAAATCAGTTCAACACCACTCACCCCTTCGACAGGGTGAATGTCCACTGGCATACCACGACCGTCATCACTCACTTCCAGCGACTGGTCGGCATGTAAAGTAACCGTAATGTTCTGAGCATGACCCGCTAACGCTTCATCGACACTATTATCGATAACTTCTTGGCCAAGGTGATTAGGACGTACAGTATCAGTATACATTCCGGGTCTACGACGTACTGGTTCGAGACCATTTAGGACTTCAATCGAGCCCGCATTATATTCTTGTGTCATGAGTTTCTTTTGTGCTGTTCGTTACATCGGTTTGAATGCAAGAAAGGTTAAAATATCGCTAAGATAGCGTTCAAATCCAATAAAAGCATGATCGCCACCCTGCTCTACCGTCAATCTCGCCATTTCGTATTTTGTTATTGCTTGCTTATAGTCTAACACTTCATCATCGGTCTGTAATAGTGCCCAGATAGTTTCTGGGTGAACTAATGCCTGACAATCCAATGCCCGTAGCTCATCAATGTGTTGCTCAGTTAAATTAAATTTAACTTGGGTATAAGGGTTCGTATTTTCCCCTAAATAATCCACCAGCAATTCATAAGGTTTTACGGCGGGATTAATAATCACCGCTGGACAATTAAATTGTTGATTCACTTTAGTCGCATAATACCCGCCGAGTGAACTGCCGACCACCCCAAGCTGATGCGTTGGGTAACGTGCAATAAGTCGTTCGATCTGTAGCCAAGCGTCTTGAGGATAAGGTGAAATATTCGGTATTTCGATAGTAATATCAGGGTGATGCAATGCAATATAGTCTGCCATTTGCTGTGCTTTAACCGATTTTGGTGAACTATTAAAACCGTGCAAATAGAGTAGAAGCGTGGAAGCCATTTGTTCATTTACCTCTAGCAGTATTGTTAGTAACCTTTAGATTCGAGATCAGGATTAAAATCATGATTAGACAAACGCCAAACCTGACTATTAATAGTACCATCACTGTGTAGTTGTAAATAACGCCAGCCAGGCGCTCGCGCATCAAGAGTAAATTCATCACAATGTGGTTTAAATTGAAAGCAAGTAGACGGAGATGCCATAAAGTGAATACCATCATAAGTCTGGTCTAACTGCTGGTGCACATGGCCAAATAACACATGTCGTGCTTTCGGGTGTTTCGCTAACACCGCTAAAAATGCCTCTGGATTACGCAAAATATGCTGATCTAACCATTTACACCCCACAGGATAAGTATTGTGATGTAATACCACCAATGCATATTTATCAGGATGTAAACTCAATCGCTCGTCAAGTAATGCAAGTTGTTCAGGTGATAAATAACCCGACGGAGAACCCGTTAATTGCGAATCTAATAAAATAATCTGCCAATCACCAACAACTTTATATTTATCCGACAGGACACCTTCAGATTTTAATGCACCAGCCATAAGTGGAATATTGTCATGATTACCAGGTAACCAATAACAAGGTTTATCTAAACGTTTAATATGCTGAGCAAAGTATTGATAAGAAGCGATACTGTTATCTTGGGAAATATCGCCCGTGGCAAGCACAGCATCAAACGGTTGTTGATTCTGCAAAATAGCATCGATAACATGGCTAAAGCTCTGCTGTGTTTTAACGCCAAGAAGATCCTTCTCAGCCGTTGCAAACAAATGAGTATCCGTCACTTGTAATAAATTAATGACGTTATGCTTTGCTGTTAATTTAGAAATGTCCGCGCCCACAATAATCTTTAACCCTTATCCTTTATCTGTTATCTGTTGCCTAGTAATGTCGAATAATAACTACACTGACTTGTAACCACATATCAGCGAGTCTGATTGAAAGATCCTTAAGACTATTAAAGGATACCTAATAGGACTTAATAAATCTGCTGTCCAGCACACACTTCCACGATTCCGGATAAGAAACCGGTAACATCATGAGAGATTCAAACAACTTAGCCTAAAGGGTACAAAGCATTGTAGCCCTAGAGCCAAGACTTTTGCAATGTTTCAAAATTCAATTGTAACCACTGGATACCAATAATAGTCGTCGCGTTATTTATTCGCCCTGTTTGCACCATATTATAAGCAGTTTCTCGGCTCACCACGTGCACTCGAATATCTTCACCTTCGCACGCTAAACCATGAACGCCTTCAGCAGTACTGCTATCGACCTCGCCCACATACAGATCAATAGCCTCACTCGTGCCACCTGGACTTGCAAGAAACTGCATAATAAAATCACAACGGCCAACGGTTAAGCCCGCTTCTTCTTCGGCTTCGCGTTTAACCACCTCTGCAGAGTCCTCACCTTGTTTATCTATCATACCAGCCACTAACTCCAGTAACCAAGGTTGCGTACTGGATTCAATCGCAGGGATGCGAATCTGTTCTATTAATACCACTTCATCGCTCACCGCATCGTAAGGTATGACTGCAGCAGCGTTACCACGTTCAAAAACTTCTCGCGTAATTTCACCACTCCAATCACCCGAAAACAACCTATGTTTAAAGGTATAGGTGTTTATTTTAAAAAAACCGTTAAAAACCTGCTGCTTGTTTATTATCTCAATATCCGTAATATCATACTCGGATTCTATTTCTAACTTTCGACTTTTCATTTACATATCCTAAAATATACTGATAATAACAAGTTACGGTGAATACCATGTTGGCAGCTAGGGTTTAGGCACGATACCTAGTAAATATACTAATAATACCATATCGGCATTGATTCAACGTTTAAAACTCGAGCTTCGAGATAACACCTAGTATAAAATTAAAAACATCTGATTAATCTAGCTATCTCTATTTGGATAATTATTAGTTTGACTAAGCAGCTATCATTACTTATTGTTATGCGAGTTCATAACGGCAACTATTTACACTAAGGTAACCACCAATGAAGTTTAATAAGATTCTTCTAGCCTGCGGTCTGGCATTTTTTGCAAACTCAGCAAGTGCAGATAATTTACAACAAATATTTGAACAAGCCCTGACCAAAGATCCACTATATTTAGAAGCGCAAGCAAATCGCGATGCAGCACTAGAAAGAATTACTGAACAAGAAGCAGCAAACTTACCACAAATTGGTTTAAATGCTGACCTTGGTTACACAATGACAAGCGATTATCGAACTAATACAACCTCTAATGGTAACGCGTTAACGAGTACGGTTGGTCTTCGTTTGACCCAGTCATTATATGAAGAAAGTAATTTCATTAATGTTAGCCAAGCCGCTAAACAAGCAGAGCAAAGTGAACTTGCCGTTCAAGCTGAGCTGCAAAGTCTTATCTTGCGCGTATCGAATGCTTACTTTAATGTATTAAGAGCCAACGATACTTTAGAATTTTCTAACCGTAATAAAGACGCAGTAGAACGTCAACTAGAACAAACGACCCAACGTTACAATGTGGGTCTAACCGACAAAACTGACGTATTAGAGGCACAATCAAGCTTCGATTTATCAGTAGCAGAAGTAATTAACGCTGAAAATACCCTCGCCAACAGCTACGAGTCATTAACCGAAATAACCGGTTTAACGCATACCGATATTTCACCATTGAATACTGCGCGTTTTAGCCCAACAGCACCAAATGGCCAGCGTGATAATTGGTTAGATACTGCCAACAACCAAAATTTATCAATCCAGATCCAACGTATTGCTAAGCAAATTGCAGAAGGTAATGTCGATCTAGCGAACTCTACTGATAACATGTCATTGAACTTAGTCGCAAATGCCGGTGCTAAATATACGGATTATGGCGATGATAATAACAATGGTGGTGCAGGCTTCGAAAATACAGTTTCGTCAGGTAATGTGGGCATCGAATTTAGTATGCCGCTATACACAGGTGGCGCAGTAACTTCAACAGAAAAACAAGCCGTTTATAAAGTAACAGCCAGCCAAGAACAATTAACCAAAGCAAGCCGTGAAGTACAAACCAAAATTCGAACTTATTATAACAACGTGACGGCCGCGTTAAGTTCTATCAAGGCCTATGAGCAAACGGTTAAATCATCTGAAAGTGCATTAGAAGCAACTCAAGCAGGCTTTGGGGTAGGTACACGTACGATTATTGACGTGTTAAATGCAACTAAAGGTTTATATCAATCGAAGCAATCATTATCCGGATCACGTTATAACTACATCATTAGTATGTTACAGTTAAAACAAGCCGCTGGAACCTTGAACGCTGAAGATGTAAATTTAGTTAATGCTGGGTTAAAAGCAAAATACTAAATTAGAATGTAATACAGAATAATAAGACGACCACCAGTGTCGTCTTTTTTATATCTAAAATCGCATATACCAGCTCAACATGCATCTATTCACATTTGATTATCAATCACTTATAAATGCAAATAGAGTTAACTCGTATTAATGAGAATTTTTCATGACAGATAAAATTAAAACCGCTAAGCCGATAGTCACCAAAGAAAACACGAAATTCAAACTCAGTTTTTTGCATCCCAAACACTGGCCATTATTGTTCGCCGCTACTTTTTTATGGCTTATCTCTTTATTACCGAATACGGCGCAAAGTATATTTGGTCGTGCTTTAGGCCGTTTGGTTGCTAAAATATTACCCCGTCGTCTAAAAATAGCACAACAAAATCTTGCCTTAAGTTTCCCAGAGAAATCTGACAGCGAAATTAAAGTCCTAGCAAAAGAGAATTTTAAATATACTGGTTTAGCGGTTGTTGATACTGCCAATGCTTGGTTCTGGCCAGATTGGCGTATTAAGCAGAATATGGTTGTCGAAGGTCAGGAGCACATAGACCAAGCAAAGACTGACGGTAACGGTATGCTAATACTCGGAGGTCACTTTTTATCACTGGAAATGTCGGCACGTATTTTTGGCTTATTACGACCAACCTATGCAATATATCGCCCGAATAAAAACCCATTGATGGAATACTTACAATGCCGTGGTCGCACACTCTCAAATAAAGGTTTGCTTGACCGCCGAGATATCAAAGGCATGTTACGCGTACTCGATGAAGGTGAGCCATTATGGTATGCGCCGGATCATGATTATGGTCCTCGTCGAAGCGTATTTGTACCGTTTTTTGCGGTTGAAAAAGCCTGTACCATTACTGGCACCACGCTTTTCGCCTCAGGTAATAATACGAAAACCTACCCAGCGTCTTCTAGTCGCTTTCCAGATGGTCGTTATAAGTTAACTATTCGCGCACCACTGGAGAGCTTCCCAACGGGCGATGAAGTTAAAGATGCCACGATCTGCAATAAAGAATGTGAAAAATCTATTTTAGAGCAAGTGCCACAATACATGTGGTTGCATCGCCGCTTTAAAACGCGTCCGGAAGGTGAGCCAAGCTTGTATAAATAATCGGTTACATAACAAAATAAACAAATAAAATCCTATTGATAAAACACTGTAATATAAGTATCAATAGGATTTTTATTTAACTACACCGCAAACAACTGTTGCCAGTAATCAGTAACAACTTTACGTTGTACAACAAATTCACTATTCGCAACAACGCCTTCCTTACCTAATAAATTAAGTCGATGGATTTCATCACGCATTTGGCAATAGCTTGCGGTTAAGCTAGTTCCCAACGCCTCGGTAATGAGCCCTTCAGATACACAACGACTAATAATACGGACATTATCAGGCCAGAGTTGGATTTTCGGCATCTGCGCAGCATAATTTAATACAATATACTGCATCATGAATTCGATATCGGTAATGCCGCCCTCTGACTGCTTTATATCAAACTGATCAGCATTGGTTTTTAACAAATGCTCACGCATTTTCAAACGCATTTCGACCACTTGTTTTTTCAGTTCTGTGGTATCACGAGGTTTGGCTATAATACTACGCTTAACCTCAGTGAAACGACTTTGAATCAACTTATCGCCATAGACGATACGGGTACGCACTAATGATTGATGCTCCCAGGTCCACGCTTCTTTACATTGATAATCCAAGAATCGAGATACCGGACAAGCGAGAACCCCTGAGCTACCCGATGGGCGTAAACGCATATCGACTTCATACAAAATGCCAGTGCTAGTACGCGTACTAAATATATGAATAATGCGTTGTGCTAATCGTAAATAAAATTGACGGCTATCGATCACTTTTGCACCGTTGGTCACGCCTGCGGCTTCACAATTATGGATAAACACCAGATCTAAGTCCGAGCCATAACCTAATTCGATACCACCAAGCTTGCCATAGGCGACAACAGCAAACCCTTTTTCACCGCTCTCAACCACATTGTGGGGAACGCCATGTTTCTCTTCTAATTGTTGCCAAGCTAGATTGACCACATTATCAATCACGGCCTCCGCCAACCATGTAAGATGGTCACTCACCTTCATTAATGCTAACTCACCACCAATATCAGCTGCCGCAATACGTAACAATTGAGTCTGTTTATATTGGCGTAGCGCTTCTAATTGCTGTTCGTGATCTTCTTCAGGAATACGCAGCATAAATTGGCGCAACTCACTACGATATTCATGCAATGGCGTTGGGTGATATAAGTGTGACGGGACTAATAACTCATCTAATAAAATGGGGTGACTCGACAGCTGTTTCGCCACCATCGAACTTGCCCCACACAAACGTAATAACTGTGTTAATGCTAAGTCATTCTCGGCTAACAATTCTAAATAAGCAGTACGGTTTAAAATTTTGCATAACAAGGCAATAATACGCGGTAATAACGCAACAGGATCATCCGATTTTAAGATCGAAAATAGTAGTTTAGGTAATAATTTTTCAATAGTTTGTCGACCCCTAGGTCCTACTGTTTTACGTTCGTAGTCAGTTTTAAAATGATTTAAATCTCGAACAAAATTCTGCGCATCTTGTTCCAACAAACCATATTCTGCAAGCAACGTTATTGCTTCATCTGTTGAGAGCTCTAAATGCCATAAATCTAACGCTGGTTGTGATTCTTCATTATCCTCGTCATCGCCACCAATAACCTGACTAAACTCACGATGAATATTCGCCATCACTTGATTGATATAAACATAAAAGCTATCCCAGTCAGCATAACCTAGCACGCTAATTAAGCGGCGTTGATCCAATTCTGATTGCGGTAACGTTTGGGTTTGCGCATCATTAATTTGTTGCAGGATATTTTCTACCTGGCGTAAATAACAATAACTTTCTGTGAGCACGGTATAGCTTTCTGCTGATATTTCACCCAGCGACTGCAAGATTTTAAGCGTCGCTAACAACGACTTAATTTGTAATATAGGCTCTCGCCCTCCTCGAATAAGTTGGAAAGTTTGTGCCACGAACTCCACTTCGCGAATCCCACCACTACCCAGCTTAATATTGTCTTTCAAACCTTTACGACGCACTTCGGCTTTAATCATAGCCTTCATATTACGCAGCGCATCAATCGCACTAAAATCAACATAACGACGATAGATAAACGGGCGTAGCATTTTTTCCAATTCGACTCTGGTTTCTGCATTACCACCCAAAGCACGGGCTTTCACCATGGCATAGCGTTCCCAATCTCGGCCTTGGTTTTGGTAATATTCTTCAAATGCATTAAAGCTCATGACTAAAGGGCCTGAATCACCAAACGGACGCAAACGCATATCCACGCGGTAAGCAAAACCATCGGCGGTGACTTGATGTAATGCCGCAATTAACCGCTGACCTAAACGTTGGAAGAATTTCTGATTCACAACAGTACGTCCAGCACCAACTGTCTCACCCGTTTCTGGATACGTAAAAATAAGATCAATATCAGATGAGAAATTGAGTTCACCGCCGCCTAATTTACCCATGGCTAATATAACCAACTGCTGCTTAATGCCCTCGTGATTAACGGGTGTACCTTGTTCTTTACATTGCAGTTGATATAACCACTCTAGAGCACCTTCAATTAAACAGTCTGCAAGGTGAGAAGTATGGGTTAAACTTTCACTCAGCGTTGCAACTTGTAATAACTCTCGCCACGCGATAATACACATATGAAAACGGCGAAATTGACGAATAGTACGCAGTAATGCAGGTTCAGAATCACAGGCCGCAAGCTGAGTGGCTAATTGCGCTTCCACCAGCGCTGTGCGTGATGATTGAGTGAGTAAGCCTGATTGCCAAATATCACATAATAGATCGGTCTTATTAATACAACTTTCAGCAATAAAATCACTTAACGAAAAAACCCGCTGGCTTTGGGCTATCTGCTCTGCGGACAACAAGGTTAAATAACTCTTGTTACGTTCGCACCAACGTTGCCAATAAATCCGACCTGTATCCGCTAATACATCAACAATTTGACCTTCAGTACTCATAAACGACATCCATATAATTAGGCTTGTGATCCAATTAATTCAACAATTTATATTAAGAATAGAGATATAGACACACCATGTCTTACATGCTATTACTTACCGATATAAATTAACCTAGTAAATTTATCATTAGTAGGGGAATTATGGCAGCTAAAATCATAAAAGAAGGTAACCTTTAATGTCTGTTTTCGAAACGCTCTTATCGTCAGATCTGTTACTGTTTTTAATTGCCGACCTCATCATCGCCCTCACCCTACTCTCTGCGATGCGATTTTTCACCGGTGCCGTCGATAACATAGATACCACCGATGAATTAGCCAAGCGGGACAATTTTGCTTTTGGTATTAGTTTAGCTGGAGCCATCCTTGGCTTAGGTATCGTACTTTCTGGAGCCATCACAGGCGAAAAAGCCGCAACTCTGCCAATCGAAATATTAGGCATGAGCCTGTACGGCTTAGCAGGACTGGTATTAATTAAACTTGGCCGTTGGATCCATGATCGAGTATCGCTCAATCAACTCGATAAAAATACTGAAATAGCGCAGCGTAATGTTGCGGTGGCGATTGTAGATGCCTGCGCCTCAATTGCCACCGCAATCATTATTCGTTCAACATTAATCTGGGCTGAAGGGTTAGAAGTCATCACCTTTATCGCTATATTTAGTGGTTTTTTGATCTCCCAAACACTAATGTTACTCATGACCCGCTACCGTGAGCACCGTTATTCACGTGGCAATCTTGGCACCACCATGCAACAAGCCTTTACCGACAATAATATTGCCGTTGCCATGCGCCACGGGGGGTACCTGATTGGTGTCGCGATAGCAGTGACGATAGCCAGTAACTATATTTATTACGATACCGCCAATCTCATGACCACCTTAGGTTCTTGGATGGTGTTTAGCTTGGTAATGCTAACGGCTTTTACTATTCTCGCTATCATAGCTAAAAAATTAATTCTTAATGGCGTGGATATTAATAAAGAAGTTGACCTACAAAATAACATAGGTGTCGCGACAATGGACATGGCAATCAACCTCTCTATTGCCTTGATCCTCACAGCGTTATTAATTTAATCTCGAGCTGGCTGTAAATACTGTGTGTTTTTAGATTATTTATGATAATAAATACATCCAGTCCTATAACGTAACTAAGTCATTATAGACAATGAACTTTACGGTCATTTATCGGACAAAATAAGATAACGATAATATATAAAACACAATAAATAAGTTCCATGCCCTTGACATATTATGTCTCGAGGCTTAAAGTTAACCTCACTTAGACATAATATGTCAAAAAGGAACAAGATGAACATACATAAAATTGCAAATTATCTGAATGATCTTGGCGACAAGTCTGACACAGGCTATAAATTTGACTGTACGCCAATTTCCGGTGATGTTGATGTACTGCGTGTCGACGTTGAAGGGCGTGAAGAAATTCCAATTTTTGTTTCTGTCACTGATGAGCAAATTCTTTGTATTGCTTATCTCTGGGGCGAGAACGAAGTTAAAACAGAAAAACGTGTCGAAATGCTAGAAGCGATGTTAGAACTTAACATTCCAATGCCACTTTCATCATTCGCTAAAATCGATAACATGTACGTGGTATATGGCGCATTATCAGTGCAATCAAGCATTGCTGATGTAGAACATGAATTAGTTGTATTAAGTGATAACAGTCTCGAAGTTATTACTGAATTATCAGATTATTTAGTTTAACCCCTACTTCTAAGGAGAAGTTTATGAGCATTTTTAAGAAAATTATGACCGCGATCCGTGGTGGCGCCCGTGAAGTAGGTGAAGGTATTGTTGATGCAAACTCAATGCGTATCTTTGAACAAGAAATTCGTGACGCCCAAACCCATTTAACCAATGCTAAACGTAATTTAACGGATGTAATGGCAAAGCAGATGCAATCAGGCCGTGAATTGGAGCGTGTAAAAGCCAACCTAACTGAACATGAAGGTTATGCTGTACAAGCATTGAATGCCGGTAACGAAGCCCTAGCATTAGAAGTAGCTGAAAAAATTGCCCAGCTAGAGCAACAAGTTATCGAACAACAGCAAAATTTAGATAGTTTCACGAGCAGCGCTGCAAAACTAAAAGATTTAGTCAAGAAAAGTGAGCGTCAATTGGCAGAGCATCAACGTCAATTAACAATGGTGAAAACCACTGATAGCGTGCAAAAAGCAACATCAGCTATCACTGACAATTTTAGCGCAAGTAATTCAAAACTACTCAGTGCGAAAGATTCGTTAGAGCGTATTAAGCAAAAACAACAAGACTTTGATGATCGTATGCTTGCAGCTGATGAACTACAAGCTGAAGGCAGCGACCAATCATTAAAATCAAAACTTGCGGAAGCGGGCATTGGCCAACAGCAAAGTAACGCGAACTCGGTATTAGAACGTTTAAAAGCCAAGCAAAATAGCTAAATTTAACGACTAATCAATTAGTGAGTTAATCCCCAATAGGAGCAGTCACCGTGATAACACGTGCTGTTCCTATTTGTCATTCTGCTATATCTTAATATGCCAATAGCTTAATACTTTAGGAGCCATGATGAGTTTCTTCAAAAATTTATTTAAAAAATCTGCAACAGAAACCCCAACCCGCGAACTCAACCACGTCAGTAAGTTAATTATTGGTGATATCATCGAGTTTAGTGACAGCTTTACTTTACCGACTGAAGTACGCCGACAAAAATTTGAAGTGATTGCAATTGAGACACTTGAATTTGAGCACCAACATTACCCGCGCTTTAAGCTGCAAGGCGAGCAACAAACCTATGTTTGGTTATCATTACCTGGCTACGACCAGAACAATTTCCAGTTAAGCCTAGAGCTTACTCGCGAAGAAGTCTCACAATTATTTGATTTAGAATTATTTAGTGACGTATTCGAAGAAGGCTTTACCGAGTTAAGTACTGAACAACCGGTATCGTTAGGAGACTGGCACGCTGACCGTTATTACCAGCAAGATATCGCCACCGTTGGTTATCACCATAGAACAGACTTCAGAACAGCAGCACCTTCACAATATGCCGATGAAAACCCAGGTCAGCAATTTGAGTTTTATCATTTACATGATGCCAAAGAAAGTAAATTAATCGATATAATGGTACTTAATAACGGCGACACTGACGTGTACTTGACCGTACAGCTTGGTAATGACAGTATTACAGGATACTGGCCAATAGCATAAACACAGTACAAGGCAGATTGAAGATGGTTAAATCACGTGAGTTACCGGAAAGATGGCAATCATCACAAAAAGCGATGAAAGCAGTGCAAGTCGCATTCGATATGGATGAAAAAATCCAATACAAGATCCGGAAAGCAGCATTAGATAATAATTTAAGCCCGTCAGAACAGATCCGGGATATTCTCGGTTTAACTATTAATAAACGACCAAAAAGGCCTCGTTTAACCGTATCTTTAAATAACCAAGACTATATCGAGCTGGCTGAAAAATATGGTTTACAACCAGAGCAACAGTTAGAAATTAAAAAATTAGTCATTGAAGATCTTGTCAGATTTTCAAATTAATAGCACGATTTTATAGCGAACAAATGAATAACAATCAGTGACATTGGCAGCCACTGATTGTGTATTTTTATCCTTCCAACCAATACGGCCGCATCGTTAATGCTTGATGGCGAGTTTGCTCTAATGCATCCAATAACGAACATTGTTTACGCACTAACACCTTTTCGATTTGTTTAGCAATTGCTTCCGGCTGTTGTTTTGCAACCCCCATGAGTACCTGCAATACCGCTAAATCATCAATACCCTGTAATATATCCTGCCAAGGTAAGCGGAATTTATCACGCTTCTCTGTTGAATAATGGTGGCTAAAACAATGCCCGATTAATAAATTTTGCTTCAATTTAGCATGTAATTGTAAGTACGCATCGGCATCGAGTTGTGGCGCAGACAATGACGAGTCCAGTACGCTCTGCCAACTGGCTTCTAAATGCGTATTAGCAAACGCAAGAACATTAGCACTATCAAGCTTTACACTGCTTAAACCTTGGTTCAGTAACTGGCTAACGGATAACATAATGCTGGCGTATCTTGATGTATTAAATAGCGTTTCAATGTCCGTAAAATCAATATAACTCTGTTGTAATGCCTGTAATTCCTTGGTAATACGTTTATATTCAGGGAACTTACGAATAAACTGTCTATTATTGGTCATCGCTTGCTTTAACTGTGACGCACTACCTACCGCCGATAACTGCTGCTGCAACCAAACCAATTCTGTTTGCTTTAGCGCGATTTCAGGCAGTATATTTACATAACTGAGTAGCGTTTGTTGGATCAACGCTACCGCAGACACAACTTCAACCAAGGCATTAATATTTTGGGTTTCTAAATACTGTTGCTCATGATGTTGCCAATGTGCATAACTTTGAGTCAATGTCGTTAAAAATATATCCCCTAAGTTTTCAGTTTCTAATACTGGCATTTTTAGCGCTAACGGTTTAATTTTAGGTGTATATAAACCTGCAAGTTGATAACCTCGTTTAGCTTTACTCACATTACCCAAACGTACATTACCCAGTTGTGTGATCTGCTGCGCTAACGTAAATAGATCAGCAATATCGCCGCATACTAATTCCAATTCAATTTCACAAATCGGATAGCTTTGTTCGCCACTGCGCGCCATGCCCTGATCGAAAACCACTTCGATTTCCGCTTCATTCGGCAGCTTGACATGCCACATAGTACGTTCAAAATCAGTGGTGAATAAATCCACTAGATCCACTTGTAACTGGGCAACGTCGGTATTTTCGGGCCAAATTTCAGTCGGAAAATCACCTAAAGTCGGAAAATCGCCTTGTAATGGTAAATTATATTCTGGACGCTGATGTAATCCACCACGGACAATACCTGCGGTCTTAATGGTTTGCTCAGCAAAATTTAAACTTTTACGTGTGCGCAAACCAAAATCAAACTGACGAAATTGGGATGTCGTTGTATCAAAATAAGTATTAGATAAAGGCTTAACAGCCTGCTCGATTATCACATAGTCCGCTAATAACACGACTAATTGGGATTTAACCTGTGGTTTAGCAACAAATTTTATTTCAACTTCCGTACTCATCCGGCCTCGCTAGACTCATAAACGATAAAAATAATGTCAGATACAACAGAATATCTAACACTTTAAAGTATAAAATTTACCAATTATTTTAAAACCTGTCTAAGGTTAAATCTTTAATTTGCGAATAAGATTTCCTATAAAAACAAAAATATATTGATTTTGGTCTCATTCAATCACTAATAAGGCAATTTTTATATTGCAAACTCGTGAGAGTGGTTTAACATTCCCGACATCTTCAAAAGTGTCAACTTATTGTCACATACATGGATTATGGCTATGCCAGTAAATACAATTTTAGGACTTTTTGCTAAGTCTCCGATTACCCCGTTACAAGAACACATCACGAAAGTGCATGAGACTTGTGAATTACTTGTGCCATTTTTTGCTGCAACTACGCAACAAGATTGGAATAAAGCGGAAACTATCCGCCAACAGATCTCACAATGTGAACGAGATGCTGATGTATTAAAACGTGAAATCCGCTTAAAGCTACCACGCGGTATCTTTATGCCTGTCGATCGTACCGATATGTTAGACCTACTGACTCAGCAAGATAAGATCGCCAATCGTGCGAAAGATATTGCTGGTCGTGTCATCGGTCGGAATCTACAACTGCCAGTAGAAATCGCTGATGATTTCACGCTGTACCTAAAACGTTGCATTGATGCAACCGCGCAGGCTAAAAAAGCCATTAATGAACTCGATGAGTTACTAGAAACAGGCTTTAAAGGTCGTGAAGTTGATCTCGTTGAAAATATGATCAACGAACTCGATTGTATCGAAGATGATACTGATTCAATGCAAATCGTACTTCGTCAAAAACTGCGTAAAATTGAAAGTGACTACAATCCAATTGATGTTATGTTCCTTTACAAAATCTTAGAATGGGTTGGCGGATTAGCGGACCAAGCTGAAACTGTTGGCGCACGTCTCGAACTAATGCTAGCGCGTAATTAAGATCACTAATAGGTATATAAATAATGGAAATCATTCAAGCATACGGTCCTTATCTACTGTTTATGGCGGCTGTCTTTGGCCTTTATATGGCATGGGGCATTGGTGCCAATGACGTAGCAAATGCGATGGGGACCTCTGTAGGTACCAAATCACTAACCGTAAAACAAGCGATCTTTATCGCTATCATTTTTGAATTTGCCGGGGCTTATTTAGCCGGTGGTGAAGTAACCGATACCGTTCGTAAAGGTATTGTTGACCTTGCAGTATTTAAAGAGCAAGGCCGCCCTGATGCATTAGCATTTGGTATGATCGCTGCACTACTCGCAGCAGGCACCTGGTTAATGATCGCATCAATTTTTGGCTGGCCGGTATCAACAACTCACTCAATCGTGGGTGCTATTGTTGGTTTTGCACTAGTCAGCGTGGGGCCTGAAGCCGTACAGTGGGGTAAGGCAGGTGGTATCGTAGGCAGCTGGGTTGTCACACCAATACTCTCAGGACTCATCGCTTACGTCACTTTTATGAGTATTCAAAAACTCATATTTGATACCAAAGATCCGCTTGCTAATGCTAAACGTTACGTGCCTTTCTACATGGCTTTAACAACATTTGTTATTGCAATGGTTACAATTAAAAAAGGTCTAAAACATGTAGGCTTACATTTAACTACAACTGAAGCTTTAGTTGCTTCGGCAGTAGTCAGTCTACTGGTTGCTATTGCTGGCGCCATTTACATCAGCAAACAAAATTACAGCCCAAGCAATGACAAAGACATGCATTTCTCAAATGTAGAAAAAGTGTTTGGTATCTTAATGATCATTACTGCTTGTGCAATGGCATTTGCCCACGGCTCTAACGATGTAGCCAATGCGATTGGTCCATTAGCAGCGGTTGTATCAATAGTGCAACACGGTGGCGAAATTGCCGAAAAAGCAGCGCTAGCGTGGTGGATTTTACCACTCGGTGGTCTTGGTATAGTGGTTGGTCTAGCGACTATGGGTCATAAGGTAATGTCTACTATCGGTACCGGCATTACAGAACTAACCCCAAGCCGTGGCTTTGCAGCACAGCTAGCAACAGCGACAACGGTAGTTATTGCCTCAGGTTCAGGTTTACCTATTTCTACAACACAAACGCTCGTAGGCGCTGTTTTAGGTGTAGGTATGGCACGTGGTATTGCGGCTCTGAATCTCAACGTCGTCAGAACGATCGTGGTATCTTGGGTCGTCACACTACCTGCAGGTGCAATACTTTCCATTATCTTCTACAAGATTTTAGAGGCCATTTTTGTCCTGTAATTGATTATAGAATTATGAAAAGCCATCAATTTTTGATGGCTTTTTTTTTAAATCCACTAAATTTCTATTTTATGGTGGGAAAACATCATCTGAGGCTTGTCGAAATTCGATTTTATATTTATTATGCCTATCAGAATATTTCGTCTACGGGACAACTTGTGAAGATTAAACAACTCATTTTAGCATCATTGTTAACACTCGTTAGCTTATCGAGTGTGGCAAAAGAAACACGTTATATTAGTGATGACGTGTCTATATTTATGCATTCAGGTCCGGGCACTCAGTATCGTATTATTGGTACGATAAAAGCCGGTGAAGCTGTAACCTACTTGCAAACCAATGCAAATGCTAATTTTGCACAGATCACCACCAGCAAAAACAAAACAGCTTGGATTGACGGTAAATCACTTTCTCGCCAGGTAAGTTTAAAAGTACGTACACCAAAGCTACAAGCTGAACTGGAAAAAACCAAAGACGCGTTGGCAAAAATAAGCAATAATAACTCAGCTGCAATGGCAGAGTTAACAAATGCGAACCGTGATGAGCTCGTCAGTAAAGAAGCTGATATTGCAACACAAACGAACAAGATTGCGTCATTAACCGCTGAAAATACCGCGTTAACGGCAGAAGCGGTACGTTTACGTGAAGAGAATGAACAATTATCAGCACGCCTAGATACCAAAGAAGAAGATGCGCAACATCGTTTCATCATTTTAGGTGCATTAATTCTTGCTGCAGGCTTAATTGCTGGGTTAATCATCCCATCAATCCGCTTCCGTCGAAAGAAAAATAACGGCTGGGACTAATTCGGTAAGTTGCCTGACGCGGTACTCAATCTGATGCACGAACTACACCGCTAATCGCCAGATACAAAAAAGGATATTCATATGAATATCCTTTTTTATTAACCCTAATTCATAATCATGACCGAAAATAAATATGGTTATATAATACTATCTCGTTATTTAAAGATTTCATCACGCTTAAACACCAATTCAATATCCGTTGATTCAGCATCACAATAGTAATAACCATCAGTATCAAACGCCGTTAGCTGTGACACATCAGTTAATTGATTCTCAATGATGTACCGCGCCATTAAGCCACGTGCTTTTTTAGCATAAAAACTAATAATCTTGAATTTACCCGCTTTGCAGTCTTTAAATACTGGTGTAATCACCTGTCCTTTTAAGCGCTTCTTTTGCACCGCTTTAAAGTACTCATTTGACGCTAAGTTAATTAACACTTTATCGCCTTGTGCAGCGAGCGTTTCATTGACTTTGTCTGTGATGATATCGCCCCAGAACTGATACAAGTTAATACCACGTCCATTAGCAAGCTTAGTACCCATTTCTAAACGGTATGCTTTAATCAAATCAAGCGGTCGTAACAAACCATACAGACCAGATAAAATACGGAAATGTTGCTGCGCAAACGCCATATCAACATCACTAAAAGTTTCTGCGTCTAAACCCGTATAAACATCACCTTTAAAGGCAAATACAGCTTGTTTAGCATTGTCGGGGGTAAACTCTGCAGACCATTCGGTAAAGCGAGCAACATTTAGTCCAGCCAACTTATCACTAATTTTCATTAATGAAGACAAATCCATTGGCGTCAATTGACGACAAACATCAATCAATTCTGCCGAATGTACAGTTAAGTCAGCTTGGCTATACTGCTCAGTTATAGACGGCGTCTCAAAATCGAGTGTTTTAGCCGGTGATACCACTATTAACATAACTCTTCCTTACTTTTCTTAAACTGATGTTTATTATATTGCGATGAATTTTATAGCCCGTCATTACAAAGCTTCGATCGTCACCCCATCAAGCATACTATCACTGCCTGCTTGGCCTTGATTTAACTTAATCATTAAGCGTAAATCATTTGGCGAGTCAGCGTGATGTAAAGCCTCGGTATAACTAATCATATTGGTATTATAAAGTGCTAATAACGCTTGGTCGAAGGTTTGCATTCCCAGCTCGCCCGATTTTGTCATCACTTCTTTAATTTTATGCAGTTCATTTTTGCGGATCAATTCACTGACCAAAGGCGTATTCAATAAAATTTCAAATGCACCACGTCGGCTTGAACCACCTTGTACTGGGATTAATTGCTGCGCCACAATGGCTTTTAAATTGAGTGATAAATCATATAACAACTGAGCATGCTTTTCTTTTGGTACCAAGTGTAAAATACGATCGATAGCCTGATTGGCATTAGTTGCATGCAGCGTTGCCATACATAAATGCCCCGTTTCCGCAAACGCCAAGGCAAACTCCATCGTTTCTTGCGAGCGGATTTCACCAATCAAGATCACATCCGGCGCTTGACGTAATGAGCTCTTCAGCGCATCTTCAAAAGATTCGGTATCAATCCCGACTTCACGCTGAGTCACAATACAACTGCCATGTTCATGGACAAACTCAATCGGATCTTCAATCGTTAAGATATGACCTGATGAGTTTTGGTTACGATAACCCACCATGGCTGCTTGCGTGGTTGATTTACCAGAACCCGTCGCCCCAACAACCAACACTAAACCACGCTTCTCTAGCGCTGTGTGTTTTAATATTGGTGGCAAGTGTAGCTCATCCATTGCTGGTATATCGGTTTCAATACGACGGATCACCATACCCGCTTTTTCTAATTGCCAAAATGCGCTGACACGGAAACGACCAATATCCGGCATGAAAATACCGAAATTAGATTCTTTGGTACGGCAAAAAGAAGCATATTCATCCTCAGACATGGCTTCTTTCACCAATGCTAATGATTGCTCAGCCGTTAATTTATGTTCCGAGAGCGCACGTAATGAGCCATGTACTTTCACTGTCGGTGCAATACCCGCCGAAATATACATGTCAGAACCAGTAAGCTTTTTCATCGCACTAAAGAGTTGTGGTAGCATCCCCATGTTATTAATCCTTAAAAACTTTGTTGATCAACAGCTCGAATGCGCGCTTCTTCGCTCGTGACAATACCCATATTAACCAATTCACGTAACGACTGATCTAATGTTTGCATGCCATGCATCATACCCGTTTGGATCACGGAATACATCTGCGCAACTTTATCCTCACGGATCAAATTACGAATAGCTGGTGTACCAAGCATGATTTCATGTGCCGCAACTCGACCGCCACCGGTACGTTTTAATAATGTCTGGGAAATTACCGCACGTAATGATTCCGACAGCATCGAACGAACCATATCCTTCTCTTGCCCTGGGAATACATCAACAATACGGTCAATGGTTTTTGCTGCCGAGGTAGTATGCAAAGTACCAAAGACCAAATGCCCCGTTTCAGCGGCAGTTAATGCCAAACGGATGGTTTCTAAATCACGCATTTCACCGACCAAAATAATATCGGGATCTTCACGTAATGCAGACCGTAATGCGGCATTAAAGCTCTTGGTATCCCGGAATACTTCACGCTGATTAATTAAGCTTTTCTTATTTTGATGTACAAATTCAATCGGATCTTCGATTGTCAGAATATGTTTATGCTGATGCTCATTAATATGATCAACCATCGCAGCCAGTGTCGTCGACTTACCAGATCCCGTCGGCCCAGTCACCAATACTAAACCTCGTGGCAGTTTCACCAAATCATGGAAAATGTCAGGCACACTTAATTCTGCCATGCTTTTAATTTCACTTGGAATAGTACGAAACGTGGCTGCAGGACCGCGATGTTGATTAAATGCATTCACACGAAAACGAGCAACGTTATTAATTTCAAAAGAAAAATCTACTTCCAAATGTTCTTCATAGTCTTTACGCTGTTTATCATCCATAATGTCATAAATTAGCGCATGCACTTGTTTTGCGTCAAAAGCAGGTAAATTGATTTTACGTACATCACCGTCCACACGGATCATCGGAGGAACACCCGAAGAAAGGTGTAGATCTGATGCGTTATGCTTTACACTAAATGTAAGTAACTCTGTAACATCCATATTCTTTTTAACCTCATTGCAAGTAACATTATGAATAGTATATCAACACGATTACAACAGGTTCTAACTCAAATTGAAAATGCGGCAAGCACATCTTGCAAAAAAAGGTGTGAAATTAACCTGCTTGCAGTAAGTAAAACCAAACCCGTCGAACAAGTGATGGCAGTTTACGCACTCGGACAACGTAAATTTGGTGAAAACTACCTGCAAGAGGCCATAGAAAAAATTACTCATCTACAGCAAGACAGTAATTATGACGATATCGAATGGCATTTTATTGGTCCAATTCAATCGAATAAGACGCGTCCAATTGCCGAGCATTTTGATTGGGTTCAAAGTATCGACCGTTTAAAAGTGGCGCAACGACTCAATGATCAACGTCCAGCAGAGATGGAAAAATTAAACGTTTGTATTCAAATTAATATCAGTGCCGAAGACAGCAAGTCTGGTGCTGATTTGCAACAAGCACGACAGTTAGCTGAACAAGTAGCTAATTTACCAAACTTGGTATTACGCGGGATCATGGCGATTCCAGAAAAAACCGATGATCTCGATAAGCTTAAATCACAATTTAACCAGCTTGAATCGTTGTATTTATCACTTCAGCACCAATATAACCAAATAGACACTTTATCAATGGGTATGACCAACGATATGGAACTTGCGATTGCGCAAGGTAGTAACATGGTACGTGTTGGCACAGCCATTTTTGGCGCACGCAGCTGATCACGCCGTTTTATGGAATTAAACTGTAACGAGCAAGTATAAGGAATTAAACTGTAATGATCATGAATAAAAAAATCGCCTTTATTGGTGCAGGGAATATGGCAAGCAGCCTTATCGGCGGTATGATCACAGATGGTTATCCTGCAGAGTTAATTTATGCAGCAAGTCCGACACGCACTCGATTAGATCTATTAGCAGAAAAATTTTCGATTAATACCACGCAAGATAATCACGCTGCAGTGGCCGCGGCAGATATCATTATTCTGGCGGTAAAACCGCAATTGATGGCGGATGTTTGCTCTCACCTTGCAGAACAAAGTGCCAATTACCGAGGTAAATTATTTGTCTCTGTGGCAGCTGGCGTAACGGTCGAGCGTTTACAAAGTTTATTAGCTGACAATCAACCGATTGTACGGTCGATGCCAAATACACCAGCCTTAGTACAAAAAGGCATGACGGGGTTGTTCCCATCACCAGAAGTATCTGATAACGATATCAAAACCATAGACCAGATCATGATGGCTGTAGGTAAAACCTGCTGGGTAGATGATGAAGCAGATTTAAATACTATTATTGCAGCAACGGGCAGTTCACCCGCTTATTTTTTCCTGTTTATGGAAGCAATGCAAGAAAGTATTATCGGCATGGGATTCACCCAGCAACAAGCAAGAGAATTAGTACAGCAAGCAGCAGCTGGTTCAGCCGAATTAGTCATCCAAAATCCACACATTGATTTAGCCACATTACGCCAAAATGTCACCTCTAAAGGTGGTACGACAGCTGAAGCACTTCGTACTTTTGAAGAACAAAACCTACGCAGTACTGTCAATAAAGCAATGCAAGCAGCGGTTTCTCGCGCTGAAGAAATGCAAAAACTATTTTAACGATTAACCAACTCACAACCAATTAACTTGAAGGGTAATTTATGAACGCGGCTAACTTTTTGGTCAGTATCTTATTTGAAACATACATTCTTATCATACTACTACGTGTATGGTTACAAATGGCCCGTGCTGATTTTTACAATCCAATGAGCCAATTTATTGTTAAAGCCACGCAACCTGTTGTCGGACCATTACGTCGTGTGATCCCAAGCTTAGGAGGCTTAGATCTTGCTTCAGTGATATTTGCTTATGCAGTAGCCTGTGCGATGATTTACACCTTATTCGGTCTACAAACGGGTGCTGTCGCACCTATCCAAGATGTACTAATCTTAGCTGCCATCAAGCTTGTTAAGCAATGCTTTAGCTTAGTATTCTACGTATTGATCTTGCGTGCAATTTTAAGCTGGGTTAGCCAAGGCAACAGTCCTGTAGAAAACGTGCTATCACAGCTAAGTGAGCCAATTTTAACGCCAATCCGTCGTTTTATTCCAGCCATTGGTGGTCTTGACTTATCAATGCTAGTGGCGATTTTAGGCCTACAGTTTTTACAAATTTTAATTGGTGATCTGACTGGTCTACCCTTCTAATAAAATTAATATCAATGCAGGGGAAAGCCTTGCATTGATATTTTATCCATTCAGTTAGCTATACTATTTATACCCCACACATATCCTATTTGCTCAAATTTAATTTCGGAGCCAACATGCCAGCATTATTTAAATCTTTATTACTCTCTATAACCTTACTCGTCTCAGCAACAGCCAGTGCAGAACAAATGCAAAAACTTGGCAATTGGGATGTGCATTACATTGCTTTCCCAAGCACATTTTTAACCTCTGACATCGCATTGGATTATGATATAGACCGTAGTAACTACTTAGGTATTATCAATATTTCAGTGCTTGATAGCGATACCCTAAAAGCGCAAGCGGTGACAATGACAGTGACGGCACGTAATTTACTCGGTAATATCCGCGAATTAGAGGTCCGTGAAATACGTGAACAAGACGCGATTTACTACATTGCGGAAGTTCCACATCGTAACGAAGAGACTTACCGTATCAAAGTGACATTAACCAGCGGAAACCAAACACAAGAACTAAAATTCCAGCAAAAATTTTATGTAGATTAGGCTTTATCAGTGTTCGGTGATCCTGTATAACCTGACTCCAATGTAATATGCCCATTTTAAATCTCTTTTAATAAATCATTCTCTTTTAACAAATAATAAGGCGCACCATGTCTAAAGTTGTTCTCGCTACTGGTAATCCAGGTAAAGTTCGTGAAATGTCAGCACTGCTTGCTGAATTTGGTCTGGAAGTGCTGCCACAAAGCAATTTCAATATTGTCGACGCTGATGAGACCGGCACTACCTTTATTGAAAATGCCATCATCAAAGCGAAACACGCAGCTGCATTAACTGGCCTACCTGCTATCGCTGATGATTCAGGTTTAGCTGTTGATGCGCTGCAAGGCGTACCGGGGATTTACTCTGCACGTTATGCCGGTGTGGATGCCAGTGACCGCGATAACTTGCTTAAACTATTAGATGCTCTTAAAGGTGTTCCAACGGCGCAACGTACTGCACGATTCCATTGTGTATTGGTCTACATGACCCATGCTGAAGATCCGACGCCGTTAGTCTGTCACGGCAGCTGGGATGGCGTTATTACTGAACAACCAAGTGGTGAAGATGGTTTTGGTTACGATCCTATTTTCTTTGTTGAATCGGAAGGCTGCACATCCGCAGAACTGACTAAACAACGTAAAAGTGAACTGAGCCATCGTGGCCAAGCGTTAACCAAGTTGTTAGCGGCAATGCATGAACAGCAAACCCGATTAGCAGTAAAATAATGACCGATACCATGATGACGACTACAACCAATACAGTAACAACACTGCCAATGCGACTACCGCCGTTGAGTTTATATGTGCATATTCCTTGGTGTGTTCAAAAGTGTCCGTATTGTGATTTCAACTCACATACCCAGAAGGGAAAGATCCCGGAAGACGAATATATTCAAGACTTGCTAGCGGATCTGCGCTGTGAGTTACCCCGCGTATTCCAGCGTTCTTTGCATTCGATTTTTATTGGCGGCGGTACACCGAGCTTAATCAGTTCAGAAGGGATTGCCAAAATACTTAACGGTATTGAAGCTATGATCCCGTTTAGCGAAAATATTGAAATCACCATGGAAGCGAATCCAGGTACGGTTGAAGCTGATCGTTTTCACGGTTATGTAGCCGCGGGGATAAATCGAATTTCAATAGGTGTGCAAAGTTTGCAAGCCGAAAAACTCAATCTATTGGGTCGGATTCACGATCCAGATGAAGCGATCCGCGCTGCCAACATTGCTACCGAATCAGCGCTAAACTCATTCAATTTGGACCTGATGCATGGCCTACCACATCAAGATCTGAATGATGCCTTATATGACTTAAATAAAGCGGTCGAATTAGCGCCTTATCATCTGTCTTGGTATCAATTAACCATTGAGCAAAACACCCAGTTTTACTCTAAACCACCAACCTTGCCCGACGAAGATATCCTCTGGGATATTTTTGAACAAGGTCATGCGTTGCTAAGTGAAGCCGGTTATGAGCAATATGAAATATCAGGCTATGCGAAAGCTGGAAAGCAGTGCCAGCACAATTTAAACTATTGGCGTTTTGGTGATTATATCGGCATTGGCTGTGGTGCTCACGGTAAGCTTACGGAACCAGAAACAGGTCAGATAGTCCGCCGCAGTAAAGTAAAGCATCCACGCGGTTATATGGACGCTGACAAAGCCTTTTTAGACAATGAACATGTTGTAGCTCAAGACGAACTGCCCTTTGAGTTCTTCATGAATCGCTTTCGCTTAATCGAAGCAACACCCAAGCAGGACTTTTGTGACTTTACTGGATTACCACTATCCACGATTAGTGAGCAGATTAATGCCGCGGTGAAGAAAGGTTTACTGACTGAAACCGAAACCCATTGGCAAGTGACCAAACTTGGCCATCGTTATCTAAACAGCTTATTCGATCTGTTTATTTAATTGGCTATTAGCCTTTGCGGTAATCCTCGCAGCAGTAGAAATCACATGTAGTACCTAGAAAATAAAAAGGGGTGCAATAATTAATTATTGCGCCCCCTTTTACTATTTTTAATCACTTAGATTTAACTACTTTTTTTCAATCACTGAATTCAATGAATAACAGCCACCCACGAGTAACCGTGATCGTTAGAAAATAGAATGACCAAAACGCTCACTAAACAATTCTAACAATGCTGTACCCGCTAATGAATTACCCGATTCATTCAGTTCTGGCGACCACACACAAACCGATAATTTCCCAGGGATAACAGCAGCAATACCACCGCCAACCCCACTTTTTGCAGGCATTCCGACACGGAAAGCAAAGTCACCAGATTCATCATATAAACCACATGTCGCCAGTAACGCATTTAAGCGACGAGTACAACGCTCACTAACCAAACTCTTGTTGCGATGACAAGGTATACCTTTTTTCGCTAAAAATGAGAATGCCGTGGCCAATTCCACGCAATTCATATTAATCGCACAATAGCTAAAATAGCTCTGTAATACCGTTTCGACATGATTACTAAAGTTGCCGTGTGATTTCATCAAATAAGCAATAGCGGCATTACGTGCCATGTGTTCAAATTCAGAATCTGCTACGTCATAATCAATATAGATATCAGTCGAGTTGGCCAGTTTCCGGAGTAATTCCAACATCCGTTGTTTCGGTGCAGAAAGGCGACTTTGCAACATATCAGCCACCACCAATGCGCCAGCATTAATAAACGGATTACGCGGTTTTCCTTTTTCAAACTCTAATTGAATAAGTGAATTATATGCTTGCCCAGAAGGTTCACGCCCAACCCTTGTCCATAACTCATCTTCAGAAAAACGCGTTAATGCCGCAGTCAATGCAAATACTTTCGAAATACTTTGAATTGAAAAACGTATATCTGCATCACCCGCTGTAAATACATCACCGTTAGCCATACACACAGCAATTCCCAATTGATTGGGATTCACATTGGCCAATGCAGGTATATAATCGGCAACATGGCCTTCGCCAATTAACGGGCGTATTTCGTCGAGCAGTTCTTCTAAAGATGCGTTAGAGAGCATAGATAACCTATTTAAAATGCAGTGTTCGATGTGCTGTAGATAAGCGGGAACAAAATGAAAGAAAAGGGAAATTGTCTGTGCGTAGAAATAAGACAACAAATAACCGACCGTTTAAGGAGATATATCTGAAAAACAGTCGGTTTTAGTAGCTAGTAAATGGGCTTATTCGCCTTCTTCACCGTACCACAAATCAAATAATGGGCTAACAATTAGGTTTTTAACACCTTTTGCTTCTAACCAAGTTTTCACTTCTTCACGTTGCTCTTCAGTACATTTACCGTGGGTCTCAGTACAAATCATACCATCCCATTGTAAATTTCCGTCTGCAGCAAACGCCAGTTTGTTTGGATCGATAACTTCAGCAATGAAACCATCTAAGATAGCGTCAACCTGCTCTTCAGTTGTACCCTCTGGGAAATCCCAAGAAAGATCAAAACCTAGCTCTTGGAATTCATCTACACGTAGTTTCTTACGTAGACGACGATTACGATTTTTAGCCATTATTACCTCGAATTACTTAGTACGTTTATAAATAATATCCCAAACGCCGTGCCCTAAACGGTGACCACGTTGTTCGAATTTAGTTAATGGACGCCAATCTGGACGTGGCACAAAATGCCCTTCTGTTGCGGTATTTTCATAACCGGGTGCAGCAGCCATTATTTCAATCATATGCTCGGCATAGTTTTCCCAGTCCGTCGCCATATGGAAGATACCACCTAAGCTAAGTTTTTGGCGAATACTTTCTGCAAATTCTGCTTGTACAATTCGACGTTTGTGATGGCGCTTCTTATGCCAAGGATCAGGGAAGAATAGCTGCATGCCACCTAGACCATTGTCAGGGATACAATCCGCTAGAACTTCAACAGCATCATGGCAGAATACACGTAGATTCGTTACTCCACGTTCACCGGCAGCCATCAAACATGCACCGACACCTGGAGAATGAACTTCGATACCAATAAAGTTTTTCTCTGGTGAATTAGCTGCCATCTCAACTAAAGATGCGCCCATACCAAAACCGATTTCTAGTGTTACTGGGTTGTCGTTACCGAAAACCTCATTGAAATCGAGCATGCCCATGTCATGATCTAGACCCATAGTCGGCCAAAAATCTTTCATAGCGGCTTCCTGGCCTTTAGTTAAACGTCCTTCACGTAAAACAAAACTTCTCACTTTACGGATACGTTTACCGTCTTCTGTTAATTCAGGTTCTGCTATTCTTTTATGTTCAGTCATTTTTTATCCAGTCGCCGTTATGACAGTTTCATCGCCATAAACATTATAAATTTATCTATTAATTCGGGCATTATCCAAAGATAGCTGAATTTGGCAAGTTTTGTGTGGCATAATTTCACCCTAAACTCCCCACATTTGCTAAAAATACCCGATGAAATCGCCATTAGAGAATAATAAAGACACATTTGCTCCACGGGCACTTGCTTGGTTTAAAGACTTTGGTCGTAAAGATCTGCCTTGGCAACAATACCACGAACCTTACCCGACTTGGTTAAGTGAAGTGATGTTACAACAAACCCAAGTCAGCACTGTGATCCCTTATTTCACCACTTTTATGGAAAAGTTTCCCACAGTTACCGATTTGGCTAATGCACACATCGATGAGGTATTACATTTATGGACAGGGCTCGGTTATTACGCTCGAGGCCGTAATTTACATAAAGCGGCACAATTGATCCGCGATGAATATCAAGGCCAGTTCCCAACCGAATTTGAACAAGTAATAGCATTACCCGGTGTTGGTCGCTCAACCGCGGGCGCAATTTTGTCATTATCATTAGATCAACCACACCCTATATTAGACGGCAACGTAAAACGCGTTTTAACACGTTGGGGTGCCATTGAAGGCTGGTATGGCAAGAAGGCTGTTGAAAATACACTGTGGGCACTATCAGAAGAACTGACACCGCAACAACAAACCGCTAATTATAATCAGGTGATGATGGATCTGGGCGCGACAGTGTGCACCCGTAGTCGACCTGATTGTGATATTTGCCCAGTGAATGAAGATTGTAAAGCACATGCTCTGGGTACACCAACAGCATTTCCAACCCCTAAACCTAAAAAAACAATCCCAGTCAGAACCGTGCAAATGTTATTACTAAAACAAGGTTCTACACTGTGTTTACAGCAGCGCCCACCAGCAGGTATTTGGGGGGGATTATGGTGTTTCCCTGAACGCGATGACAATTTATCACTGGAAGAACAGCTAGCACAATTTGGTATTAGTGAGTTTACTAGCCAAGAGTTGCCTGGATTTAGACACACTTTCAGTCACTTCCATCTTGATATCAGCCCATTGTTAGTAAAAATAAATGCGACAACAAGTACGCAAATAATGGAACCTCAAGGGACTCTTTGGTATAACATAGAGCAACCGGCAACTGTGGGATTAGCAGCTGCAACTAAAAAATTATTAACATCTCAAGCATTGAGAGAGGCATAACATGGCTAGAATGGTTTTCTGCACACGCTTACAAAAAGAAGCGGAAGGTTTACGTTTTCAAATTTACCCAGGTGAAGTAGGCAAGCGTATTTTTGATCATATTTGCCAAGAAGCATGGTCAGAATGGCAGCAAAAACAAACCATGCTGTTGAATGAAAAAAAATTAAACATGATGGATGAAAATGATCGCGCATTTCTAGAACAAGAGATGATCAAATACCTGTTTGAAGGTGAAGACGTAATCATTGACGGTTTTACCCCAAAAGCCTAATCCAATTGCCTAGCGTGATACTCTAGCGCTAGGCAAGTTTTAACCCAGAGAACAGTTTATCCACATGGTTATATTCCGAATTCTATTAATCGCTATCAGTTGCAGTGTATTAACCGCCTGCTCGATGAGTGACTATCAATATTCCGTCGAACTCGCCAGTCTTAATAACGCATCACAAGCGTTAGAACGCCTATCTTATCAACAATCTGATTACCGCGCTAAAACAGAAAGAACCGACGAAAAAGACAATACCGCACTTAGAACCTTAAAAGACAATTATCGTCAGCAAGTTATCGAACTTTGGGGTGATACTAAGCACTCGTTTTCGACGAATTATCGCTATATCAAATATACCAACAATTACCACAGCCGCTCAATTATCGATTTTCAACAAGGTCGCGTCCGTGTCGAGACACTCGCGCAACCAAATAGTCAGCAATATCTTAAACAGGCGATTGAGTACACGCTACTTGCCCCTGAACACCCTAAATACACAGATTTCTACACCAGTTACAGCTCTGAAATTAAAGGGAAGCCCTTTCTTTACCTACAAGTTAAAGACAATGAGGGGAGGTCAATAAAATGGCATTGGCGCGCCTCTCATTATGCTAACTATCTTATTAAGCATAAGCGTAAGCAAATAACGATAAATGGCCGCTCGGTAGACGCCGTGACGTTTACGTTAACCGCTAACCATATCAGAGTGCGTATGCAGCGCTACCAAGCCCAGATTAAGCAATCAGCGCAACACTATGGCATTGATAGCAACATAGTCACCGCCATGATCCAAGTCGATAGCTTGTTTAACCCCTACGCATTAAATCGCAATGGCCGTATTGGCCTAATGCAGATATCCAGTTCAATTGGCAGGGATGTATTTCATCAACAAAAGAAATATCCTTTTAAGCCACAACCAAACTGGTTATTTAATAACAATAACAATCTAGATATCGGCATTAGTTATTTAAATCTATTAGATAAACAGTACCTTAAAAATATTAGCAACCCAAAATCTCGCTACTATGCCACGTTAGCAAGTTATATTGCTGGACCTAAAAATATGCTGCAAACCTTCTCGAAGAACAAAAATGAAGCACTAAGTATAATAAATGGCTTATCTTCTTATGAGGTTTACCAAAGTTTCACTAATGCGCAATCTCGCGCTGAAATAAAAAACTATGTATACGAGGTAAACCGTCATTTTCGTCAACTTAACCGTTAAACGTCAACAAAACACACGTATTGATGATTAATCAGACAGCGCATAGGGTTAACGCATATTATTTTCACTAAACAGGGTGAAACAGTTGACGGATCGGCCTAAATTCTATTTAATAGCGCTCCATTGCCCGAATAGCTCAGTCGGTAGAGCAGAGGATTGAAAATCCTCGTGTCCCTGGTTCAATTCCGGGTTCGGGCACCAAAATTTGGAAAGAATAAAAAAGTGTAATATTGACTTGTTTTTTAAAATGAAGATGATATTATGCGACACGCATTTAGTGCCGACTTAGCTCAGTAGGTAGAGCAACTGACTTGTAATCAGTAGGTCGCCAGTTCGACTCCGGCAGTCGGCACCATTTGCCCGAATAGCTCAGTCGGTAGAGCAGAGGATTGAAAATCCTCGTGTCCCTGGTTCAATTCCGGGTTCGGGCACCATATTTAAAAGGTAGAGATATTTCATTAATAGGTATCTTTATTTAAAACGCATTTAGTGCCGACTTAGCTCAGTAGGTAGAGCAACTGACTTGTAATCAGTAGGTCGCCAGTTCGACTCCGGCAGTCGGCACCATTTGCCCGAATAGCTCAGTCGGTAGAGCAGAGGATTGAAAATCCTCGTGTCCCTGGTTCAATTCCGGGTTCGGGCACCATATTAATAAATAAAGATATATACCACTATCTTTATGAAAAAGCATTTAGTGCCGACTTAGCTCAGTAGGTAGAGCAACTGACTTGTAATCAGTAGGTCGCCAGTTCGACTCCGGCAGTCGGCACCATTTGCCCGAATAGCTCAGTCGGTAGAGCAGAGGATTGAAAATCCTCGTGTCCCTGGTTCAATTCCGGGTTCGGGCACCAAATAATTCCCCTTTAGTTCAGTTGGTAGAACGGTGGACTGTTAATCCATATGTCGCTAGTTCAAGTCTAGCAAGGGGAGCCAATTAAAAATACCCAGTTATTTATATAACTGGGTATTTTTTTATCCAAAATTTAGTCCTGCCTCGTATTTTAATTTAATAATCCTATATGTGAATACTATTCCCGCATTAGCTGAGCGCTTTAATCTATCAATACAAAAAAACCGAACACTTGGTTCGGCTTATGATACACCAACAACAATCAATATGACGTCAGCTGGTAACTCCGTATGTTTTGAAACTGATTAACTCGCAGTAATAGTAATTTCTACACGACGGTTAGCAGCACGGCCATCCTTTGTTTTATTTGACACAATAGGACGACGTTCACCATAACCACGCGTAGACAAACGACCTGATTTAATACCACGTTTATTAAGGTATTCACTCACAGATTCAGCACGCTCTTCAGAGAGTGTTAAATTCGACTCAGCACTGCCTACACTATCCGTATGACCAACAATACGTAGTGATGACTTAGGATACTCATTAAGAATTTTAGCAACGCTGTTTAAGCTTGAGTGAATATCACTACTTAAGTTATAACCCGCGGTTTTAAAACCAATACCCTTGGCCATAATCAACTGCAGTTCGTTTTCACCAACACGCTTAACTTGCACACCAGAACCCGTCAATTCTTGGCGTAATGCTTCTTCTTGACGATCAAAATAGTAACCAATACCACCACCGATTGCAGCACCACCAACGGCCCCATATATCGCTGCATTTTTCTTGCCCGTTGCAGCACCGATTAATGCACCTGCAATTGCACCACCAATGGCAGACTTCGTTGCTGTATTCGTTTCGTCTTCACCTGTGGTCGCATTTTGACGAGCGCAGCCAGAAAGAGCAGCAACAATCATTACTGCAGTTATTGTTTTTTTCATCATTGAATAAGCCTTAATTATAGAAACGATATTTGGGTATAAGTGTTCGCGAATACGCTAACTTGAATAAAATACAAGCGCTCCGTCATATTTACTAGTTAATAAACGGATTCCACGTGAATAAGTGATATGACTCTCACTATTCGCCAAGCTTCGTCACTTCTTACACAGCTTTACACTGCCCCACCTTGAATTGTGACTGGGCGCACTCATCTATTACTAAGTATCAGCATACAATGATGCAAATGCTTTTTCTAAAAAAGGATACCTATGTATAGCTTTCTCAGAACATCATTAATTTTAGTATTAATGCTAGCAGGTAAAGCGCCGCTTGAAGCCGCGACCATGCTTAGCCTTAGTCAAACTTCTAATAACGGCAGTGCAACTAACCGAGTTCGCACACAAATAAGCAAAGACTTAGCCGGTCTTTATCAATTGTCTGATATTAGCAGCAGCAATATCATGCAACCTTACAGCGATTTTGACTCACTTTATTCATTAGCTGAATCAGCACAAGATGAGTTAGCGACCCTAACTCAACAAATCGCATTAATGTCACAGACAAGTGCTGTGATTCCTGCAATCAAAAGCATTGAAAGAGCAAAAGCTAAGATTGCCAACAAACATGATGGCGCAGTAGAGAAAATTACCGATTTAGCCCGTAGCTCGCTTGTAGCCAAAAACAGCCATGAATTACTCAGTGCTTATGAGCTACTTGAACAAGAAACCGATATCATCCAAGTGAAAAACCGTTTTAATAGTCCAAAACAAAATGGTTACCGTGATATAAATTTATTAGTACGATTACCAAAAACACAGATGATAGTAGAAGTTCAGTTACATGTAGATCGTATTGAAGCAATTAAGAATGGTCCTGAACATGACAATTACGCCAAGATCCAAGAAATCAACCATAATGCCAAACAGCAGCAACGTGAGATATCTGAAATTGAATTATTTAAAGTTGCGCAGTTAAAAGAAGAGTCGAGCAATTTATACCAAGTGGCTTGGCAACAACAGTTAATGGTTGAACTAAAGACTAGCTTTAAACAGATGGCATAATCGCTTATTAACATATCAGAGTTAGCATGTCTTAGTTACAAAAAGGCCCAATCATAAAACTCATGATTGGGCCAACTCTCTTCTAAACTTAACACGAGGGTTTAAGCATAACCCCACTTCCAGTTAAATCGAATTTGATCTTGCAACCCAAAGCGTGTCATTAACCAAGGCACCATCGGCATCACTTTATAATGCGCACTTTTCTTCAGGACACTTTTACCTGTGCGGAAGAAGGTAACCTCTTCACCGCTATTTAAGAGCCGCACAACAATCCTTTTTTGCTTGCCTTCTTCCGGTATTACAACTTGTGCTAGGTTATATTCATGTGTCATTCCAGACCCGTTATAAACCAAAATAATTTGATCTTCAGTTAACTTATTACGCTCTAAGTAACTTTTAAGCTCACTACCCTGAAAACCAAATAAGGGATCTCTATTCATGTTTCTTTCCATCTATAATCAAATACAATTAAACGTTTATTTATTTTCTTGCCAAAAAAAATGAGGTCTCCATTGGAGACCTCATTTTTAACAATTCTATGTGCTCGTTATTCTGCAATAAACTCACGCAGTTTTTTCATTGCATTTTTTTCTAACTGACGTACACGTTCTGCAGAAACACCATAACGATTAGCTAAGTGTTGCAGTGTTGCTTTGTCTTCCGCTAACCAACGTGATTTAACGATATCTTGACTACGCTCATCTAATTCAGAAATTGCGTTAGTTAAACGTTGAGATGCACTTTTATCCCAGTTTTCACGTTCAACTTGTTGTGCAACATCTGAAGCGTTATCTTCTAAATACTGAGCTGGCGAAAAACTCATTGAACCTGAATCTTTATCGCTATCATCATCAGCATACAAATCAAATGCTTGATCTGAGTAAGACATTCTTGATTCCATTTCAACTACATCTTTAGTCGAAACGCCAAGGGTTTCAGCAACTGTTTGCACTTCAGCATTGGTAAACCAGCCTAAGCGTTTTTTTGATTTACGTAGATTAAAGAATAGTTTACGTTGCGCTTTAGTCGTCGCAACTTTCACTACTCGCCAATTACGCAGTACAAATTCATGAATTTCCGCTTTCACCCAATGTACAGCAAAAGACACCAGTCTTACGCCAACAGCAGGGTTAAATCGTTTTACAGCCTTCATTAAGCCGATATTACCTTCCTGGATTAGATCCGCTTGAGAAAGGCCATAACCTGCGTAACCACGAGCAACGTGAACAACAAAGCGCAAATGCGACATGATTAACTGACGTGCAGCATCGACATCACCTTCATTCTGCAAGCGTTCGCCTAGTTCCTTTTCTTGTTCAGCAGTCAACATTGGAATACTATTCACACCTTGGATATAGGCTTCAATGCTACCCTGAGGAACTAATGCCATACTTTGCATATCTTTGCTCATCAACAATTCTCCCGTTATTACACATTAATCCGCGAGATCTTATCACGACTGATGCTTATCGACAAATTCGATAATCCGCGTAACCCCACAAATAAAATATATAGTATTGAATATTTAAAATTGATAATTCAGCTTGCTGATAAATAACTAAAAAACAGTTACCTTATCGATGGCTGTATTATTTATGTACAATCTAGTTTAACCCTAGATTATCAAAGCTCTAGTTTAATTACAGAAAATTACAATAGCATGACAAATTAAAATAAATCAATCGGCCAATGCTAATCCTTTAATATGACTTTAACTAATCGATAAGATTCAATACTTCGCTAAACGTTTCTAAATTAGTATTATGTTCAAAATAAAAAGAGCAGCAAGCGCTGCCCTCATCACACCTTTCCTACAATTTATTCCAAGTCAGAACCATGTACTACAAGCCAAATACAGTCTATTAGTGCAAGTCAGGTATAACACCAACTTGTGGCATATCAGCTAAACCAACATCACGCGCATGCTGCTCAAAGCCTTTATTTTTCCAGAAAAATGCACCAGGCATTGTGGTCGGAATAACAAGTACATAAAACAGCGCTCGGCTTACTGTTGACACTAATGCAATTGATGCAATTGGCAATAACCATAACAAGCTTAACAAGCCAGATGGCGCTAATAGTGCCAGTAAAGTGACTGCAAGGATATTAATGGCAACGGTAAGATTACGTAATTTATACGTTTTACCAAATGTTGTGCATTGTACATAATGCGAAGCTGCACCTTCCCCCTGCTCTACATTGAGATGTTTCGCATGTGAATAAAGGCCAAACGCTTCAATCACTAATCCCGTGATTACAATAGGTGCCAACTCAGTCAGTAATGGATAAAGCTCAGCGTCACCGAACACAGCGACTAATGCCGTTAATAACGTGCCAAGTGCGATTGCAGAACCAACAAACGAACAAGCCGTTTGCCAATGATCCCAGAACGGACGCGCCTTAATACGATAACTGCGGTACATGTAGTACAAGCCTCCCGTGGTACCCACTAACGCCAGTGCACCAAAGAGTGACGCTACATAAGTAAAGAAGTGCATATCAAAGAACCACGCTGCACCTTGGAAGAAAGTAAATGCACCCATGAACCCAAAGAATAAGGCAACACCTAAACCCTCTCGACTGACAGGAGAGTGTGCTAAGTTGTTAAAGCCACGATAAAAACGCTTAGGTTTACCAAGATGAAGTGTCGACATTAATAAGCCGATAGCTTGCATCGCCATTAATATAACCAGCAATGATAAACCCGCACCTGATTCTGAAAATCCAGTTAAGCTTTCAATACCCAGTAATGGGCCAAGGAAAATAAGCGCAAATGCGCCCATCGCAGCTTGTGAAAACAGTGTGAATATCACCAATGGGTTTTCACGTGAACTCAAGCGTCCCAAATTCCACGATTGCTCTTTACCGTCTTTTTCATCCACAACAGAGCGGAATGACCCATCATCTTGTTTATGGTATTTAAGTGGCATGTTATCAGTACGCGTCATTTCACGCTGAGTACTGGTGGTCTGCTGGAAACGAATATTCGGATTGGTAATACTGGGATCAGGAAAGCCCGGAATAGATGTTTTCGCCTGAATACGGTTCTCAGGTGTATTTTCCACCACACCAAAGTTAAGTGCATTACCGAGACATGCAGAGACACAAGCCGGTTTTAACCCGACTTCCAAACGGTCTACACACATATTACATTTTGTTACCTGACCTTTAATTGGATCAAGTTGTGGGGCATTATATGGGCAAACCCAAGTACAATAACCACAACCAAAACAGGTATCAGGGTCTTGCAATACAGCTCCGTATTCAACATGTTTAGTGTAAGCTTTCGTTGGGCAACCTTTCAAACAAACAGGATCATCACAATGGTTACACGCCATTGAAATATTTATACGTTTGTAATCCGGATAGCTACCACTCTCGACATAACCAACACTTCGGAAGGCAATGTGTGCAGGGTTGTCATTTTTTTCACTACACGCGGCCTCACAAGCGTGACAACCAATACAGTTATCCGCAGTAAAGTGGAAAGCATGCTGTTTATTACGATTAGGGTTATCACCTACCGCTTTATTTTCATTAATATTCATTGAACGACCAACAGGTAGTTTCCCTTCGGTACGTTCGATTAAGTCTATTTTTTTACCGTATGTATTAACATCAAATATTTCTACATCTGATAATTTTGCGTAATGTTGCTCACCAACACGTTGTTCAAAGATAGGCGTACCATCTTTAACAACCGGTTTTTCTGCTGCACCTATTTGATCAAGGCGGTCTCTAAACTGTTCTAATTTATCTAACATAATTTATCCCTCTTATGTTATCGCGTTGCGCTTAACTTAGTACGTACGTCGTTCGCGGTTCATTTTCGCCGCCAGTTTCTGGTCTACATGTTCAATACGAATTGAACTCTGCTTAAATGCAGGCTGACGAGAATGCGGATCAAGTAGACCTAACGACAAGCGATTAACACAATCATGGAAATGGAATGGAATAAATACCGCGTTTGGTGCGACGCGCTGCGTTAATTGCACCATGACCACCGCATCACCACGGCGCGAAGCCAAACGTACATAACTTTGATGCTTGATACCAAGCTTAGCTGCAGCGTCTGGATTCATTTCCATATACGGCGTTGGGCTATATTTGTTGAGATTACCCATTTTACCGGTACGCGTACGGGTATGAAAATGTTCAACCACACGGCCACTGTTTAACCAGAATGGGTATTCATCGCAGGGGTGTTCGTTATTATCAATCCAAGGCAGTGGAATAAGATTCGCTTTACCCGTAGGGGTTGGGAACACGCCATCACTATATAAACGCGGATTACCAGTATTACTTTCATCTCCTTCACGGAAGGGCCATTGAATACCACGCGCTTTTTCAATTTTTTCGTAAGTCATCCCTGAAATATCAAGGTTACGGCCAGCGCCTTTGGACAACGCTTTCATTTCTTCAAATGCTTCTTCAGTCGTCACAGGAAAAGTGATTTTTTGACCATTTTCAAAACGTTTAGATAATTCAGAGAAGATCCAAAAGTCAGATTTAGAGTTACCTTTTGGTGCTTGCACATTACTCACGCGGTTAACGCGGCGCTCGGTATTGGTGAATACCCCCTCTTTTTCTGCCCATACCGCAGCAGGTAAAAACATGTGCGCATATTGGATGGTTTCTACGTCTTGATACGCATCCTGCACCACTAAGAAATCTAGCTTCTCTAATGTTTTACGAATACGCGAGGTATTCGGCATCGACGTCATCGGGTTTGTCGCCACTAACCATAGGCCTTTAATTTGCCCTGTTTCAATAGCAGGGAAAATATCAGTTTGTGCTAAACCACGTTTTTTCGGAAAGAACTCTGGGTCAATGCCCCAAAATTCAGCAATATCGTTACGATCCTTTTCTTTCTCTAATGCGCGATAACCAGGTAAGCCTGAACAAGAAGACCATTCACGTGTGCCCATCGCATTACATTGACCAGTAATAGATAAGCTCGTGCCACCCGGTACACCGATATTACCTGTGATAAGCGATAACGAATTACAGCCGGTAATCGCATCACTACCATGAGTACTTTGGTTCAGTCCCATGGTCCAGATACTCATAGCACGCCCAGCCTTAGCAAATAAACGAGCTACATGACGAATAGTATCTTCATCAATACCACATATTTTAGCGGCTGATGTTGGGTCAAAATCTTCGACACATGCCCTTAGTTCTTCAATGCCATTCGTGTATTTTTCAATATAGTCTTTATCTTCTAGACCTTCTTTTAAGATCACGTGCATTAATGAATTTTGTAATACGATATCGGTACCAGGACTAATGGGTAAATGGATATCAGCAAACTGTGCAAGCATAGTGACACGAGGATCAACCACGATAAGCGGGAAGTTACGTTGTTCTTTGGCTTCTTTTAAACGCCAATAAATAACAGGGTGCTGCTCAGGCAGATTAGAACCCCAGGCAATAAGGCAATCGGTGTGCGAGAAATCATCGTAACAACCGGGAGGCCCATCCGAACCAAATGAACGTTTATAACCTGATACGGCCGAGGCCATACATAAGGTTGTATTACCATCGTAATTGTTCGTTCCGATACAGCCTCGCGCTAATTTACCTAACGTATAAAACTCTTCGGTTAACAACTGCCCAGTAGAAACAATCGCAAATGAATCTTTACCGTATTGCGCTTGAATCGCTTTAATTTTATCGCCCATGGTATCGAGCGCGCTATCCCAACTCGTTTCTTTATACTGATCATGAATGTGATCACGCACAAGCGGATTATTACCTCGGCCCGCCGCGTCAAATAATTCATGTTCAAAAATACCCTTAATACACAATTTACCTCTGTTGACGTCTGCGTCAGCAACGCCTCGACTCGCAACTGCATTCCCTTGCTTATTAATACCGATCTCGATAGAACAACCTGTAGAACAATATCCACAAGTTGTATATTTCCATTCTTTTACCTGCTTATCCGCAATACGAATAGGCTTTTGATCCTTGCGTCCGAAAATCATAAGACGTCTCCATTGAATTGCTCAACACATTGGTTATTGTTTTTATAGCTTTGTTATAAACATAGGTGAGCAATAACCAAGCCACCTTACTTTAATTCACCATAAAAAGGATGATGTTCTTCTTTAACTGCATAAACACAGAGATTTTCCTGTCATTTGCCCACACGTTCCACCATTTTAACGACATCTGTTCTCAACAACTTCAACTTAACTGCACCATGGCTGTGCGTGAATGAAAAAACTGGTGCAACATCACAGTACTTAATCATCTAAAATCCCTTATATAAAACAAGGTATAGAAACAAACCTTTAAATATCAATAACTAACCCTTAACTTACAGAGTTGGCACTGTCTTTGCGTTAGTGAGTACAGAGCAGTACTACAGGGATGTGAGTCATGACAGTTGAATTAATTACCAAAGCGCAATCAAAAAATAACAACACGCTAGGTCAAGTGGCATTAGTAGGAGCAGGTCCGGGGGATCCAGAGTTACTCACACTAAAAGCATTAAAAGCGATTGAAAATGCCGACCTGATCTTGTTTGATAACTTGGTTAGCCATGAAATTAGAGCCTTATTTCCAACCCACACCAACGCTATTTATGTGGGTAAGAAAAAAGCAGACCATTGTATTCCACAAGATCAGTTGAATTTATTCATGGTCGATAAAGCTAAACAAGGTCTGAATATTTGTCGCCTAAAAGGCGGTGATCCGTTTGTATTTGGCCGCGGTAGTGAAGAACAACTTGTGCTCCATGCCCACGATATAAAAACAATCGTCGTGCCCGGCGTAACAGCGGCATCAGGTTGTACCGCCTACGCAGGGATCCCGTTAACCCACAGAGGTTTATCAACAGGCTGTACCTTTATTACTGGACACCTAAAAAATGGCCAGCTAGACCTCAATTGGTCGCAACTTGCACACCTTGAACACACCTTAGTGTTCTATATGGGACTCGGTAAATTAGCTGAAATTTCAGCGCAACTTATCAGCCATGGTTTAGCCAGTGATACACCTGCAGCCTTGATAGAAAACGGCTCGACACCACAACAAAGAGAATTCGTTGGCACAGTAGCTACATTGCCAGCACTCGCGATTGAACACCAATTACAAAGCCCTAGCCTGATCGTGATCGGTAAAGTTGTCTCTCTTGCAGAGCAACTGAGTTGGAGAGATCTAGAGCAAGCGGCAAAAAATCAAGAATTAAGCGCATAACGGAGCATGTCATGAAAAGAATTATAGTTGTCGGTAACGGCATGGTAGGTCACCATTTCATTGACCAATTTATTCAACAAGAAAAGATGGGTGAAGTGCAAATCACCACATTTAGTGAAGAATCTCGCCTTGCTTATGATCGTGTTCAATTAAGTGCTTATTTCAGCGGTAAAACAGCTGATGACTTAATGATGACATCGCCAGAATACTATGACGACAATGGCGTTCAGTACTTTGTAAACGATAAAGTTGTTAGTATTGATAAAGCCGCTAAAACAGTAACAACAGCACAAGGCCGTGTCGAGAATTACGACAAATTAGTACTCGCGACAGGTTCATATCCGTTCGTGCCGCCAATTCCAGGTAAAGACCAAGACCATTGTCTTGTTTACCGTACAATTAACGATCTTGAAGACATCACAGCATCGGCAAAAGAAAGTAAAGTTGGTGTGGTTATCGGTGGTGGTCTACTAGGTCTTGAAGCTGCAAATGCAATCAAGCAATTAGGTTTAGAAACCCATGTTGTTGAATTCGCACCTCGCCTAATGGCAGTGCAAGTTGATGATGGTGGTGGCAAAATTCTTCGTGACAAAATTGAAGAGTTAGGCGTAAACGTACACACAGAAAAAAATACCAAAGAAATTGTTAAAGGTGAAACGTGCCGTTACCGCATGAACTTTGCCGATGGTTCTCACGTTGAAACCGATATGATCATCTTCTCTGCCGGTATACGCCCTCAAGATGAACTAGCACGTTCATTCGACCTACAATTAGGCGAACGTGGTGGTATTCAAATTAACGATCAATGTTTAACCTCTGACGAGAATATTTTTGCGATTGGCGAATGTGCGTTATGGCAAGGACGTATCTTTGGTCTTGTGGCTCCGGGTTACCAAATGGCGAAAGTAGCTGTAGACCAAATTGTTGGTGCAGGTAATCTCGCGTTCACTGGTGCAGACATGAGTACCAAGTTGAAATTGCTTGGTGTTGACGTCGCCAGTATCGGTGATGCGCATGGCAATGCCGAAGGCGCACAAAATTATGTATTCACTAATGAAGCCGACCAAGTTTACAAAAAGCTGGTTATCAGCGAATGTGGTAAGAAACTGCTTGGCGCGGTAATGGTTGGTGAAGCGGAAGATTACGGTACTTGGTTACAAATTTATTTAAACGACATGGATATTCCAGGAGCACCTGAAAATATGTTAGTGCCACCAGCAGAAGGTGGTGCAGTAACAATGGGAATTGATGCTCTCCCTGATTCAGCGGTTATCTGTTCATGCCTTGATGTCACAAAAGGTCAGATTTGCGCAGCTGTACAAGATGGTGCAACCAGCATTGGTGATATTAAATCAATTACTAAAGCCGGTACAGGTTGTGGTGGTTGTAGCGCTCTAGTCACGCAAGTACTTAATGCCGAGCTTGAAAGCATGGGTGTTGAAGTAAACACCGACCTGTGTGAGCATTTTACTTACTCACGTGCAGAACTGGCGGACATAATACGGGTTAAACGTATTAAAACATTCGAAGCATTAATCACCGAATTTGGTTCTGGCCATGGTTGTGAAGTTTGTCGTCCAACAGTGGCCAATATTCTGGCGTCATTCTGGAATGATTACATCCTCGAAGACGATCATCTTGGTCTGCAAGACGTCAATGACGTTTATTTAGGTAACATGCAAAAAGATGGTACCTACTCTGTTGTACCACGGATCCCAGCGGGTGAAATCACGCCAGAAAAATTAATTGTACTCGGTGAAGTAGCTAAAAAGTATGGCTTATATACCAAAATAACAGGTGGCCTACGTATCGATTTATTTGGTGCGCAATTACATCAATTGCCCGACATATGGGCATGGCTGATCGCGGAAGGTTTCGAAACAGGTCATGCTTACGGTAAATCACTACGTACAGTAAAATCCTGTGTTGGTAGTACCTGGTGTCGTTATGGTGTGCAAGACAGCATGTCACTAGCCATTGATCTTGAGAACCGCTATAAAGGTTTACGCTCTCCCCATAAAATTAAGTTTGGCGTTTCTGGTTGTACTCGAGAGTGTGCTGAAGCGCAGGGCAAAGACATCGGTATTATTGCGACAGAAGGTGGCTGGGGTCTCTATGTTTGTGGTAACGGTGGTATGCGCCCTCGTCATGCCGATTTATTCGCTACCGACCTAGATACTGACACACTGTACAAATATATTGATCGTGTATTGATGTTCTATATCCGCACCGCAGATCGACTACAGCGTACATCAGTTTGGCTAGAAAACCTTGAAGGTGGCTTGGATTACCTTAAAGACGTTGTTATTAACGACAAACTGGGGGTTACAGCAGAGCTTGAATCTGAAATGGCCGCAAACATTGCTAACTACCAATGTGAGTGGAAAACAACGATTGAAAGCCCTGAAAAACTACTGCGCTTTAAGCACTTCATTAACTCTGAAGAACAAGACAGCGCAGTACAATTTGTTGAGGTCCGCGATCAAATCCGTCCTGCGACACCCGCAGAACGTGCTGGTCAAATCCCTGTGCTCGAAGTGAACTAACAGGTTAATAACCATCAGGTTCAACCTAACAGCAATCGATAACAACAATTATAACTGTTATCGGTTAACAACTATCTATAACAGCTGTTAGCGGGAGTCCTCACCCGCTAACAGCAGATTTAAGGATTTATTATGACGACTTGGACTCCAATTATTGCAAAAAATAAACTCATCCCAGATGCCGGTGTGTGTGCGTTAGTGAACGGTAAGCAAGTTGCTATTTTCTTTGACCGTAAAACGGATCAGTTATTTGCCATTGATAACTACTGCCCCGCGAGTAAAGCCAACGTATTATCACGCGGCCTTATTACCTCGGTAAAAGACGTTTTAACGGTATCATCACCACTGTATAAAGAACATTTCAGCTTAACCACAGGTGAATGTCTTGAAGATGACACTTTATCTGTACCAGTATATTCGGTACGTATTACAGATGGTATGGTGGAAGTAACAGCATAACATTCAGTATTGATATCATTTACAAGGAGTAATTATGTCGCCATGGCACTTACAAGGCAGTGCGACCTTCACCATAGGTCAGCGCTCTGTTGAAGGCATAAAAGCCCAAAATGAAGATGCCATAGGTATTCGTATTCCTGATGATTTACTGCTTACCACCAAAGGTGCTGTTGCCATTATCGCTGATGGTGTCAGCGCGTCAGAAGCAGGTAAAGAAGCCAGTGAAACCTGCGTACATAATTTCTTATCTGATTATTACTCTACACCGGAAACCTGGTCCGTTGGAAAATCAACAGGTCAGGTATTAACCGCGCTCAATCGCTGGTTATACAGTCAAGGTCGACAATTTTCCGATGCTCAAAAAGGCTACCTCACCACCTTAAGCGCCATTGTCTTTAAATCACATGCTGCGCATTTACTGCATGTTGGTGATTCACGAATATACCGTTTACGTAACAATAGCCTTGAGCAATTAACCCGAGACCACACCACTGTTGTTAATAGTAAACAGTCTTATCTAGCCCGTGCAATGGGCTTAGATGTCACCCTCGATGTGGATTATAAAGAAGTAGAATTGCAAGTCGGTGATGTGTTTTTATTATCAACCGATGGTTTGCATGATTTTGTTAGCGATAAATTATTACGGAATATGGTGCAACAAGCGCATACATCTGCAGAGAGTGATTTCGAAGCATGCTGCGATCAACTAATTCAACATGCGATGGCCAATAACAGTAATGATAATATCAGCTGCCAATTGTTGCGTATCGACAGTTTACCTAAGCTCAGCGCCGAAGATGTACATGTGCACCTTGCCTCCATGCCTTTCCCTCCCGCATTACGCACTGGGTTATCAATTGATGGACTAAAAGTCATTAAAGAGTTGCATGCCAGTAGTAGCAGTCATTTATATTTAGTCGAAGATAAGGAGACCAAACAGCAATACTGCATGAAAGCACCCTCGGTCAATTATATCGATGATCATGCTTATATCGAGCGTTTTACCATGGAGACCTGGATTGGATCACGACTGCATAATCCGCATATTTTAAAAATTGTCGAAACCAACAGGAAAAAAAGCCACCTCTATTATTTAATGGAAGTCATTGAAGGTATTACGCTAGAGCAATGGATAAGTCAAAATCCGAATCCGCCAATCCAAGATGTACTTAATATTGTAGAACAGGTCATTAAAGGCTTACGTGCTTTTCATCGTAAAGAAACACTGCATCAAGATTTAAAGCCCGGCAATATCATGATCGATAACAACAGCCAAGTTAAAATTATTGATTTTGGTTCTTGTTTCGTCAAAGGCATCGCAGAAATAGCGACCCCATTACAACGAGACAAGATCCTTGGCACAGCAGCCTACTCCGCCCCAGAAACCGTGATCAATGGTGATAGTACTGCGCAATCAGATATCTTCGCCATTTCAGTTATAATTTTTGAAATGCTCACAGGTAAACAACCTTTTAATGGCAAACTCGAAACCTGCCGAACCCAAAAGGCCTATCTTAATACCAAGTATATTCCGGCCTATGAACACAACCCATTAGTCCCATTCTGGTTAGATGGCACAATAAAAAAAGGCCTGCGCTTCAATCCAAATAAGCGTCATGCAGATGTATCCGAACTCTTATATGAGTTACAACATCCTAATCCCAAATATAAGAATAATCGTAAGCAAACATTGGTTGAAAAGAATCCGGAACGTTTTTGGCAAGTTATCTCACTATTATTACTCTTTGCTTTGTGCATTTCATTATTTAGCTAAGCCATACGAGGTTAAATCTAACCTTATATGTAAACATACGTAAAACACCTCAATATCATTGGGTATTAAATAAATGCGTATACTATACAAAGTATAATACTGATCTATAAAGTTGAACCTATTTAACCGCAGATCATTAAAAACCAACTGTATGACAGGAGCCCATTACCGATGAATAATGTGTTTACACTCATTATAAAAATAACGACGCCAACATTACTCCACACACTTTTCTGCCATCAGCACACACCTCAGTTAATAGGTAACCACTATGATTGATTATATATCGGTATTTATATTTTTCTTTGCTGTGATTGATCCAGTGGGAACTGTGCCTGTATTTATTGCAGCAACCAGTCGGTTTGATGAAAAATCAAAACGCAAAATTGCATTACAAGCAGCCTGTGCTGCGGCACTAATTTTGCTCTTTTTTATTGTCGCAGGAGAATTAATTTTAACGGCGATAGATATACCGTTACCAGCATTTGAAATCTCCGGCGGCATCATCTTATTTTTATTTGCGTTGACCATGATATTTGGTGATAGCAAACCCGATACCGAAATGCAGCTGGTCAAAGATGGCAGTGAGACAGCCATCTTTCCACTCGCAGTACCTTCCCTAGCAAGCCCCGGGGCGATGTTAGCAGCGGTATTACTCACTGAAAATTCGAGCTTTAGCATTTTTCAACAAATGCAAACCGCGGGCGTGATGCTGTCGGTATTATTTATCGCTTTTCTCTTCATGCTCGCAGCCAGCTGGATCCATCGCTACATTGGCAATAGTGGCGCCAGCATTATCAGTAAAGTAATGGGCATGATCTTGGCAGCCGTTGCGACCAACAGTGTGTTATCAGGTATTAAGGTTTATTTCTTACTTTAATGTCATGACATCTGGGCTATTATTCCCCAATAGCGACAGACAAATTTCAAATAGCAGGAGCATAACCATGTCTAAAGATCTAATTGCTAAATTAAAGCAATTCAAAATCATCCCAGTGATTCAAATTGATGACGCTTCACAAGCCGTGCCATTGGCTAAAGCCTTAGTAGAGAATGGTTTACCGGTTGCAGAAGTCACATTCAGAACAGAAGCGGCAACTGAAGCTATCCGCCTAATGCGTGAAGCCTACCCTGACATGTGTATTGGCGCAGGCACTGTATTAAACGCCGAACAAGTGGATAAGGCACAGGCTGCCGGTGCTGAATTCGTCGTGGCACCAGGGCTAAACCCAACCACAGTAAAATACTGCCAAGAGATTGGTATGCCGATCGTTCCAGGCATTAATAGCCCCAGTCAAATCGAGCAAGGCTTAGCACTTAACTTAACGTTAATGAAATTCTTCCCTGCTGAAGCGTCAGGCGGTATTGCAATGGTCAAATCCTTACTAGCACCTTATGTCGACGTTTCTCTAATGCCAACTGGCGGCATCAGTAAGAACAATGTATCTGATTACCTCGGTTTAGAGCGTGTAGTCTGTTGTGGTGGCACTTGGATGGTCGCGCCGAAGCTAATTTCGGCAGGAAACTGGGAAGAGATTGGCCGTCTCGTACGTGAAGCTGTTGCACATGTAGCGGAACACTAAATCACAAAAAAACCCTATACCAATATAATATAGGGTTTTAACAATTCTATCATTCAGTAATATTGTTATTTATTAGCAATAAAACCAACAGCCTCGTATGCTTTCGCTAACGTAGGAGCAGCACGCTCAGACGCTTTTTCAGCACCGACACGCATAATACGCTGTAATTCAGTCTCATCAGCACGTAACTCATGGTAGCGCGCTTGAATCGGCTCTATCATAGCGACTACTGCATCTGCCGTATCACCTTTCAAATGGCCATACATTTTATCTTCGTATTCAGGTACTAGATCAGCAACTGGACGTTTCGTAGCAATAGAAAGTAGCGTTAATAAATTAGATACACCCGGTTTTTCTTTATTATCAAAGTAAATACGCGCTTGTTCATCACTGTCTGTGACTGCACTTTTCAGCTTCTTAGCAATCTTTTTCGGATCATCTAATAACTTGATAAATGCTTTTGGATTAGCATCTGATTTTGACATTTTCTTCAGCGGATCTTGCAAGCTCATAATACGTGCGCCCAACGTTGGGATCATCGGTTCTGGTACTTTAAATACATCACCGTAGATATTATTAAAACGAGTCGCGATAGTACGCGCTAACTCTAGGTGCTGCTTTTGATCATCGCCTACTGGTACTTCATCTGCTTGATAAAGTAAAATGTCTGCAGCCATTAACACAGGGTAAGTATATAAACCTGAATTACTGCTGCTAGAGTTATTCGATTTATCTTTAAACTGCGTCATGCGGTTTAATTCACCCATCTGCGTATAGCAGTTAAGTAACCAACTCAATTGTGCATGTTCTGGTACTTGAGATTGTAAGAAGATAGTCGATTTTTCAGGGTCTAAACCACATGCAACATACATTGCTAGGCCTTCAAGCACCTGAGATTTAAACTCTTTAGGGTCTTGACGTACCGTGATGGTATGTAAGTCCGCAAGCATGAAATGACAGTCGCTGTGTTCCTGCATGTCCAGCCATTGATTGATTGCACCAATATAGTTACCAATAGTCATACTGCCAGAAGGCTGAATACCACTTAATACCACAGGTTTTGTCATAGATATATTCCCAATCTCTTAATTTATTCAATTGTGGGCAAGCTTACTTACCCAATCATGTTTATCACGGCTATTTATCGCTAAAGTAGGCGATTACTTTAATTTCACTGCCGTTAATAGCTCACTGATATCATCTGCCACAAAGTCAGGATTACTGTCACTAATTGGAATGCCGTAGTTATAACCATACGTTAAACCAAAGCTAGTGAAGTTTGCCGCTTGTGCTGCAATAATATCGTTCTTAGAATCTCCCACCATTAGCGCATCTTCAGCTTTAAACTGATAGTGATCTAAGCAATGTAATAACGGTAATGGATTAGGTTTTTTCTCAGCCAGCGAATCGCCACCAAGTATCAGTTCAAAGAACTCACTGATACCCGCTAATTCAAGTACTGGCGTGGTTTGAACCATAGGTTTGTTGGTCACTATAGCAAGTTTAAACCCTGCCTCTCTCAGTGCTGTTAGCGTTTCTTTTACATTTGGGTATAACACGCTGTGTGTATATACATTTGCAGAATAGTGCTTTAAAAATGACGCCAGCGCATCATTAAATAATGCAGGATCAATATCATCAGATATATTAACACTGCCCGATAACGCACGCTGCACGAGTACTTGAGCACCATTACCAACCCAACCGCGCACTTCATCTTCCGAGAAATGAGCACGTTCAAAATCACTCAGCATACAATTAACGGCAGCTGCAAGGTCAGGTACACTATCAACAAGGGTACCGTCTAAATCAAAACAAATAAGCTTAAACATTGGCTTTTTCTAACTCCGAACGCATTTCATCAATGACTTTTTTATAGTCTTCTTGGCCGTAAATAGCAGAGCCTGCAACAAACATATCAGCACCTGCTTCTGCAATTTCACGGATATTATCAACTTTAACACCACCATCAATTTCAAGAATGATGTCATGACCACTGGCATCAATCAATTTACGTACATCACGTAATTTTTGTAAGGTGGAAGGAATAAAACTTTGACCGCCAAAACCAGGGTTTACCGACATCAATAAAATCATGTCCAACTTGTCCATCACATAATCTAAGTAATGCAGAGGTGTCGCAGGATTTAATACTAAGCCAGCTTTTAAACCATGCTCTTTAATTAGTTGCAAAGAACGGTCTACATGATCAGACGCTTCAGCATGAAAAGTGATCATTGATGCACCCGCTTTGGCAAATTCATTAATCATATGATCAACCGGTCGTACCATTAAATGCACATCAATCGGAGCGGTCACACCGTGATCACGCAATGCTTTACAGATCATTGGACCAATAGTTAAATTAGGGACGTAGTGGTTATCCATAACATCAAAATGAATGACGTCAGCACCAGCAGCTAGTACAGCATCGACTTCTTGGCCAAGGCTAGCAAAATTAGCAGACAGAATTGAAGGGGCAATCAGAAAGTTTTTCATTTAGCGTGCTCTCAGTTGTTATTATTCCATTACTCTGTGCAAATCTTACCCTAAGTTAGCCCCTAGGGTAAAATAATAAAACCAGAATAACACTGACAACTCAGCATTGGCCGATAAATTAAAGCGAATAGTGTTAATACATTAGGATTTAGCTGTATAACGCCAACAGTTCGTCGACTTTATTACGCTTACCAGCATTACGGCTGATGGTGCGTTTAACCTGAACAACCTCAAATATAGAACCATGATAAAGTTCACGCGTTAAAGGAATGTCATGATTCGAAATCAATATCGGGATCTGTCGCTCTTGAGCTGTTTCACGAGAAACTTTAGCCAGTAGCGCCTGATCATCCAGACTAAATCCATTGGTCGCATACGAAGTAAAACTTGCTGTTGTACTTAATGGCGCATACGGCGGATCACAATAAACCACATCATCACTGCGTAAACGTTTATAAACTTCAGAATAAGATTCACAAATAAACGTGGCTTTTTTCGATTTTTCAGCAAAAAAACGTAATTCTTTTAACGGGAAGTACGGCTTCTTATAAGAACCAAATGGCACATTAAAACCACCCGATTTGTTATAACGACATAAACCATTAAAGCCATGACGATTCATGTAAAGAAACATTAACGAACGCTGATAAGGGTCACGAGTTTTGTTAAACTTTTCACGTATTTTATAATAACGCTCTTTATCATTAAATTCAGGCGTAAAGAAACGCTGAGCATCGGCAATAAATTGCTCAGGTTTTTGTTGCAGGATCTTGTACATATTAATCAAATCAGGATTAATATCATTCAACAAGTACTCGTCATAATCAGTATTTAAAAATACTGAGCAAGCGCCAACAAACGGTTCAACTAAACGCTTACCAGCCGGTAGTTTTTCACGTAGACGATCAACCAGAGAATACTTACCTCCGGCCCATTTTAAGAAGGCTCGCGTTTTCTGCATTTGTGACTTATATCGCTAAATAAAAGGGGGCCGATTGTACATGGATTACAGCTAAATTGCGCTGTTTATTTATAAATCTCTTTGGATCTGAGCGAATCGTTTCAACCACGGTTTATCTTTTTGTACGGACGTCGGCAATTTTAGTTTCGCGGCATTAGCCTGCTCAACACTGGTAAAGCTACCATAAAGAACCACATACCAAGGCTTGTTGTTACGTAGTGTTTGATATGTCCAGACATTTTCAGGTAATTCGTTCTCGTTTAAATACTGCTTTAGCTGTGATTTACGACTTAACCCTGCAATTTGAAATGTATAATTTTTCGCCGGTTGAGCCATCAACCAAGCTTGGCTGGTTAATGTTTTAGCTGTATTTACAACGTCTTTTAGTACCACTTTGTCAGCGACTTCCACAACCATTTTACTATCAATTACTTTTGCAGTATCTGATGTTTTTTGCTTGGCAATCATCTTATTCACAGCAGCATCATCAATCACAATTCGCTGTTTACCCACTTGCGGTCTTGGTACGGACACAACAGGATCTGTTAACGTGATAGTTTGACCTATTTCGGTTGGTAACTCATCATCCCAATCACTGGCTAACATTTGAGGTTCGCTCGCATCGACAATAGCCCCTGCATCTGTATTTACATCCGTTGTCACTGCATCATCTTGTGTCATCACAGGAGAAAGCAATAGAGGCTCTTTCAGTACAGTATCAGCAGCTTGTTGTTGCTCAGTTTGATAAGTGTCATATAAAAATGAGCCTGCACTACCTAACAGCAACACGCCAGCAATCATCGCCGCTAAATAAAATGACTTATTTGACGTTATCACAGATTTATCCGTCGTACTCGGCGTTGGTGATTCAGCGCGATAAACCTGCCCCTGCATGATCGCTTGCGCACATTTTGCTAATTCAGATGGATTACCATGACACGCTTCAATTTGACGATTAATTGCATCCTGATTAACAAACGTGGGTTTATAATCAGCCTGACTAAATTGCTGCTCAACAAATTGCACAGCGGCTTGCGGATCTAATACGGTCATTTCCAACTCCAATACATTGGTTGCTGATTTTGCCAATGGCAGTATGGTTATATCAACCCACTTACTTTCTGCAAATAAAATGATATTTACTTTAATATTAATTTTATGATTAAGGCTTAATTCTACTAATTGCGCAAACTCAGCAATACTTGCTGGCGATAATGACATGGCATTATCAATACATAGCGTGAATTCATGTTCAAGCTGCTGAGCAAATAACGGTAAGCTCTCGGCTAACATTATATGCGCATTGAAACGACCATCATAGCTGATCTGCTGTAATACTTGCGTTCTCACTCCCGTATCATCATGGCACTGCTGCGCATCAATTGTAATGGTTTTTTGATTAAAATCTGATTCTACATAATTACGTAATACCGTTGATTTACCAGAACCAGATTCACCGCTTACGAATAATAAATGTGAAGAGAATTGTGTGAGATGACGCAGCCGTTCACACAGCTGCGTTTGAGAATAAATTTCAGTTTGAACTGAATAGTGCACTAGAATCCGCCTGATTATGGAAATTAACCACATCGCGTAACGTACTTTCAGTTACTGTCGATAATACTTCGGCACTGCCAATTGATGTTGGTAAAATAAAACGAAGCTGGCCATTAAGTACTTTCTTATCACGTTTCATGTGCTGCATAAATGCGTCAAAGCTCATTTCTGCTGGTGCCAGTAAAGGCAGCTCAGCAGCCGCAATTAATGCAGCAATACGTGTTACTTGAGATGCTGTTAATAGCCCCATTAATGCCGATGTTTGTGCTGCCATGACCATCCCAGCAGCAACCGCTTCACCGTGTAGCCAAACACCATAACCCATTTCAGCTTCAATAGCATGACCATAGGTATGACCAAGATTGAGCAACGCGCGTAAACCCTGCTCTTTTTCATCAATAGCAACAATTTCAGCTTTAATTTCACAGCAACGATAAATTGCGTATTCCAACGCTGCCGTATCGAGCGCCATGAGCGCTACAATGTTTTCTTCTAGCCAAACAAAAAAGTCCGCATCATAAATGATCCCATACTTAATCACTTCAGCCATACCAGCCGCCAGTTCGCGTCGAGGCAAGGTAGCTAAACAATCCGTATCGATAAAAACAGCATTGGGCTGATAAAAAGCACCAATCATATTTTTACCCAACGGATGATTAACAGCCGTTTTACCGCCAACCGAGGAGTCAACTTGACTCAACACAGTCGTCGGGATTTGAATAAAGGGGATACCGCGTTGGTAACAGGCGGCCGCAAAGCCAACCATGTCACCAATAACACCACCACCGAGAGCGATCAACGTGGTATCACGTCCACAATTCTCACGCAGTAGCGCGGTAAAGATCTCATTTAAAGTATCTAAGGTTTTAAATTGTTCACCATCAGAAAGAATAATACTGTCAAATTTATAGTCGTGTAACAATGCTTGAACGCGTTGTAAATACAACGGTGCAACCGTATCGTTTGAGATCACGACAACTTTATTGGTTGTTATTGCAGCCGTAAATTGCGCTACTTGCGTTAATACGCCTTCACCAATATAAATAGGGTAGCTCCGCTCACCCAGTTCAACAGTTAAACTTTCCATGTTACTCCAATTAAAAATCCAATAACTTTATAATTTGATTCGCCACAACTTTCGCACTTTGTTCGTCTGTTTTAACTGTAAAATCAGCAATCTCTTCGTATAAAGGATTACGAGCATCAGCTAATGTTTCCAGAACTTCACGTGGTTCTTCTGTTTGTAGTAAAGGGCGACGCTTATCGCGTGATGTTCTTACTAACTGCTTATCAATAGTTGTTTCTAAATAAACAACTACACCACGAGCAGAAAGGTAATTACGACTCTCGTTACTTAAAATAGAGCCTCCACCCGTTGCTAACACAATACCTTGCTCTTGTGTTAGATCGTCAATCACTTCCGCCTCACGAACACGGAAACCAGCTTCACCTTCAACATCGAATACCCATGAAATGTCAGCACCTGTACGGCGTTCAATTTCATGATCCGAATCGATAAAGTCTAAATGCAACTGGCTCGCTAGTTGGCGACCAATTGTACTTTTACCTGCGCCCATTGGGCCTATTAGGAATATATTACGTTTTTCAGCCATTTTAACTCTTCAATAAATCTAAAGTAATAACACCCTTTTTCTTAGGGGCACCAGACCTACCTATAAAATGTCCTCTGATTGCAGCAACCAGTGATGAGACATTTGGCAACAGCCAAAATCAGCAACACCCGGTAAAAAAACCAGGTGATGACATTTCAGGCAGAAAAAGACCGCTATTTATATAGTTTTTACGGCCTTTTGTCAAAGGTAGGTTACAACGTATCCACTACCACTTTTGGTGTAACGAAGATTAACAGCTCTCGTTTTTGGTTAATATTCTTAGTACTACGGAACAATACACCTAACCAAGGGATATCACCGAGAACCGGAACTTTCGTTACAATCTTTTTAATTTCATGCTTAAATATACCGCCTAACACGATAGTTTCGCCATTCTCAACCAACACTTGCGTGCTAATAACTTGGGTATCAATAGAGACAGCTTCACCACCAACGGTTTTCACATCATCACCACGAGTATCCTGATTAATTTTCAAATCTAAGATTATTTTATTATCCGGAGTAATGTGTGGTGTAACTTGTAAACCCAATACCGCTTTTTTAAAAGCAATAGTGGTTGCACCACTTGAACTTGATTCAACATACGGGATTTCCGTACCTTGTTCAATATACGCAGACTTTTGGTCAGTAGTGGTAATTCTTGGACTCGCAATCACTTCAGCTTTTTGTTCTGCTTCTAATGCAGAAAGTTCTAAATCGAGTATCTGACCATTCGCTAATTCAGCAATCTGAAAAGCGATAGAACCTGCGGGTGATGCCACGGGTAAATTAACATTGAGTCTGTCACCAATAGCGGGTACACGACCACCAGAAAGAGCATCGTTACCTTCAATCGAACCCGATGATAAACCAAAGCCACTGCCAATGTCAGTACTGCCGCTTAGACCCCAACGGATCCCAAGTTCATCATCCAGATTATCAACTACAGACACCATTCTCGCTTCAATAACCACCTGACGAACCGGAATGTCCAATACGTCAACAATCCGCCTCACATTAGCGATTGCAGTCGCAGTATCTTTAATTAATACCGTATTCGTGCGTGCATCAAAACTAACCGAACCCCGCGATGATAACAGACTAGAATCTTTTTGTGCTAAAAGCTTTGTGATATCAGCGGCTTTTGCAAAGTTAACCTGAATAAATTCTGATTGTAACTCAGCTAAATCTTCCACTTCTTTTTTACTGACAAGATCACGGCGCTCTAATGCCGATAATTCATCCGAAGGGGCAACCATCAGTACATTACCTTCAAGCTGCTTGCTTAAACCTTTCACTTTCATGACAATATCAAGTGCCTGCTCCCATGGTACACTATCTAAACGCAGGGTGATATTACCATTCACAGAATCAGTGGTAACTAAGTTAAACTCATTAAAATCAGCGATTAATTGTAATACTGTACGCACAGGAATATCTTGGAAGTTAAGCGAGATCGCTTGTCCTTGATATTTACTGGTTTTTTCATCTGGATCTTGCTTAGCAATTTCAATCACAAAAATATTATCAGCTTGATCATAACGGTAAGTAAAATCATCATTCACGTCTAATTCAAACGCAGTCACACCTTCATCATGAAAAGTTTCAATCGCGGTTACAGGTGTACCAAAATCAGCCACATCTAAAATATAGAGCAATTCTTTCAAAATAGCCGTACTGTGAAACTCTGCGATTAATTTATTGCCTTTACGTTGAATATCAACGGCCATAGAGCTATTTTTCATGGTTAAAATTAATTTACCACTGCCATCATTACCAGTACGAAAATCAATCCCACGCACTTGGTTTACAAAACCGCTAACATCTTCTTCAACCGGTATAACCTCTTCAGTTTTAGGCGATTTCACTGTCACTTGACGACCATCTTTAGTGACTAACAATGAAGGACTTACTGTCGCAGAAGGTACATAAAGACTAACAATATTATCAACAGCAGAAGCAGCCGGCAGTACTGCACTATTGCCGATAGTAGCAACTGTCGGCTCAACAGCAAGCACCAAAGTATCCATATCTGCGGTATTATCTGCGATTTCAGGTATAGTCACATCACGAGTAAGTAAACCAAACGTCGCGATTAAGCTGTTATTAGTTTGAGTGATTTGATACGGCACGAGTTCATCTAAGGCAATGGTAATTTTAAGGCCTAAATCAACACGTTCTGCTGCTACATTTAATACATTACCTTGTTCGATAACCACCGGGTTAAGTAGTAAGGTTGAGCTAGCATCCGGTACTAAAATAATTAGTTGATGCGGTGAATATTGCAATTTATCTGCATATTCAACAACATTTTCACTAAACTCCAGTTCGAGCTCTAACTGCCCTTCTGCCAAAGCGTTTAAATGAATTTGTTTTAGTTGCGGTTCAGCAAAGCTGAAAGCAGAACATAAAATGGTCGTCCATAAAACCAAAATTTTTGCTATTTTGGCACATCTTACATGTGATTTAGTCATTTTATCATCCCTGAAAATGGCTTAACTGTGGTCTTGGTTACTGAGTGGAATTTGGGTCGTACGTACTTGCCAGCATCCCTTTCCTGTTAATATCAACTCAGAAAGTTCAATATAGTTTTTAGTAATATCGAGTATTTCACCGTGATTAAGTCCAATATAATCACCTGGTGAGACTCTAAATATTTCCCCCGAACTTGCTCTAATCAATCCCCAGAGGTGTTTATCACTTCCAAGGGTGCCATGCATGTCCAAATTATCTAATGAGTAAGTTTCTAACGGTCCTTTAATCCGCGCAAAATTAGGCTGCGGACAATCTTGTGGAAACGGTGTTTCTGCTTTTACCGATTCCGGACGAGGATTTGAAAAGGGATTACGCGCCCCTGTTTCAGAATAATTTAAAGCTACAAAACCTTCCATATCCGGTACACTTTCAATCTGAACCATTTTACGCGCTTTAACTTCATTAATATAATCAACAAGATCCTGATTATCCGTGGTACAACCACCTATCGTCAGAGATAGAAAAATTAGGCTACTAATACGCTTCATTTATCCCCCTTATAACGATAAGTACGGGCAATCATATTCACTTTGAGTAATTCGCCTTGCAACTTAGTAATAGTGAAATCTTCTAGCGTTACAATCCGTGGTAACGCTGCAATATCACTGGTAAACTGACCAAGTTGATGAAAAGTACCTATCACTTCAAGATTAACGGGTACTTCATAAGAAAAGTCTCGTTTTACTTCCTGCAACCATTTGAATTTACGTAATTGCAAACCATTATGCTGACCAATATAGCTCAAATCATCAAGCAATCCAGCAGTCTCACTTTTGGATGGTAACTGCCTAAGCATACTGTTAAATAAATTTTCCATCTCCGACATCTGATCGGTATATAAACCTAAGTTACCAGCAAGACTTGCTTTTGCTTCAAACTGTAACCTTAAACTCGCCTCTTTCTTTTCAATATTATCGAGCGTTTGTAGTGAAGTTGAAATAAAAACCCAATAAAATAACGCAGCAATTAACACTGAAAATATAATATTAATGGCTATTTTAGCGGGCTTAGGCCAATTACCAAGATCTTCAAGATCAAGTTCATTAAGTTCCTGTAAATTCATTTTAGCACCACCTCGTCCGTCATCATTGGCGTTACCGAAAATCGCATTTCAAAACGATTTCCTTCTGCTTCTGACAAAGCAATTATGGAGTCTAAATTACCATCACTGAGCCAAGTCGATTCCTCAATATTTCGCAATAATACCGCAAGACGCGTATTCGAATCACTGGTGCCATGTATTTTAATAATGTCATTTTTAAACGTGAGAGTAGCGAGATTAACACCGGCAGGAACCAATTGCGGCAAGGTGTTCATTAACTGTGTTGGGGTATTGCGACTACGCTGTAAACTTTGAATTAAATCAATACGTTCTTGTAGTTTATCTTTACGCCCTCGTAACTCTTTAATTTTACCTAGTTTGATATCAATAACTTGCATCTCTTGCATCAACAAGGCATTACGTTGTTTTTGATTACTGATGTAACCGCCAACCACCATATTTAGTACCATCATAACCAACAAGGTAACACCTAGACTCATGCCACTTAAGGTAAAGAAACGCTGCTGTCGGGACTTTTTCTCGGTTTCTCGCCACGGTAGAAGATTAATATTTGACATTATAAAGCCCTCATCGCTAAACCAAGTGCCACCATATAACGAGGACCATTCGCAATTAAACGCGCTTTATCTTCGACATCTTCAGAATAATCAAATTGTGCAAAAGGATTCGCGACCCGAGTAGTAATCCCCAATTCGTTTTCAACTTGTTGAGCCAACTCCATGATTAATGCAGAACCACCACTCAATGTGATCATATCAATCTTTTGTAACGATCCTGAGTTAGTAAACAATTGCACATTACGACGGATTTGTTGGATGCATGCCGTTATATAAGGGGCGAGAACATCAATGTCGTAATCCAACGGCAAGTTTTGAGCGATCTTCATTTTCTCTGCTTCGTCACGCTTTAAGCTATAATGCTCGCTGATTGTTCGCGTGTAATTTTCGCCACCAAAATTTTGCACACGAGAATAAATCGACTCCCCCTGATGCAACATTGAAAAAATAGTCATATTGGTGCCAATATCTATCGCAGCAACCACCTTGCTATCATCTTGTAATTCAGCCAAACGTAAATAAAGATCATGAGATCGTGCTAACGCATGTGCAGCTACATCGACAATTTGAGGGATAAAGTCATTTTCTTCTAAACAGCCCGCTAATGAAGTAACGCTTTCGGTACGAGTAGCGCTCAACAACACATTATGCTTGCTGGGATTATTGTCATTAACGCCTAATATTTCAAAATCTAGGCTGATTTCGTCAAGCGGAAAAGGAATTAAACTCTCCGCTTCCAGTTCGATATGCATTTCAAGCTCTGGGCCAGAAAGGTCTGTATCAACATATATAATTTTTGTAATAACATTCGTACCAGATACGGCAGTAGCAGCTTGTTTATAACGGAAAGGAAAATCTTGACGCACTTGTTGCAACACATTAATTAATGCTTCTATATCTTGCAATTGGTGATCAACGACACATCCTTTTGGCGTTGCAACCTCTGATACCATATCTACCACATAATGCTCTGATCGCTTAGACAGCGCTAGGGCTTTTACGGACGATGATCCAAAATCAACTCCGATCATTGCCACTGTCTGATTCCTTTTAAACAGCTTTAGCATGATGACCTTCAACTCTATGTAATAACAATGAATTTTATTTGTTAATTATTTGTTACAAATAAAGCATACAGTCTTAAATGTATTAGGTCTATCATAAAGAACTCGTACTATTTCACAAAACAGAGATATAATGGTTAATCCTTGGTAAATCATTGTGGAAATTATTGTGAAATGGGCTAAACGATTATCCGTATTTATATTGGTTAGTGGGTTATTAGGAATAGCGAGTATTTTTGCGCTTTATTTCTATATTAAGCCAGAACTACCTGATGTTAGTAGCTTAAAAACGGTACAGCTACAAACACCAATGAAGGTCTATAGCCAAGATGGTAAACTGATCTCGCAATTCGGTGAAAAACGGCGTATCCCTATAGAGATTGACGATGTCCCGCCCTTAATGATCAAGGCATTTCTTGCTACAGAAGATAACCGCTTTTATACCCACCCAGGCATAGATCCAATTGGAATCATGCGTGCAGCTAGCATCATGATTATGACAGGAGAACGTAAACAGGGTGCGAGTACCATCACCCAGCAGGTTGCTCGAAATTTCTTTTTAACCCGAGAAAAAACCTTTATTCGTAAGATTAAAGAGATCTTTTTAGCGTGGCATATCGAACAAAATCTCACTAAAAATGAAATCTTAACGCTATATCTTAATAAGATCCCTCTCGGTTACCGCTCGTTTGGTATTGGTTCCGCAGCACAAGTTTATTACGGTAAAACGTTAAATGAGTTAACCCTAGCCCAAATGGCGGTCATTGCCGGATTACCAAAAGCTCCTTCTGCATTAAATCCAATCCGTTCACCAAAGCGCGCCAAAGCACGTCGTCACACAGTCTTATTACGCATGCTAGACGAGAACTATATTACTCAAGCGCAATTCGAAGAAGCTAACAATGCCCCTATAACAGGTGAATACCACGGTGCAGAAATTGACTTGTCGGCACCTTATTTAGCTGAAATGGTACGTAGTGAAATGATTTCACGCTATGGTGAAGAGCAGGCTTATACCCGAGGCTTAAACGTCTATACTACTGTGCACAGCGATCGCCAAACAGCAGCGACGACAGCATTGATAAATAACCTACTCAATTATGATTTACGCCATGGTTACCGTGGACCACTTGGTCAGGCTTGGACGAATGATAAAGTACTAAGCAACGAAGATATCTTGTTATTACTTAAAGATAAGCCAAGTTATAAACCGCTACAACCAGCCGTTATTATGGTTGTAAAAGAGCAACAAGTGGAAGCCTTACTTGCCAATGGTGATCAAGTTACCGTGAGCTGGGATGGATTAAAATGGGCTCGCCCATTCATTTCTGATAAAAAACAAGGCCCTGCACCACAAACTGCAGATACGATCGTCAACGCTGGTGACATCGTACTATTACGTCCAATGTCAGTGAATAATAAGCACGAGCAGTGGATGTTAGGTCAGCTCCCAGATGTAAGTTCAGCATTCATTGCCATTAATAATAATGACGGAGCCATTGAAGCCTTAGTGGGTGGCTTTAATTATCAACAAAGCAAGTTTAACCGCGTGACGCAAGCTGAACGTCAAATTGGGTCAAACATCAAACCATTTGTTTATTCGGCCGGTCTCGCACAAGGTGCTACACTCGCAAGTCTTATCAATGATGCACCGATTAACCAATGGGATCCACGAGCTGGCACCGCTTGGCGACCAAAAAACTCGCCGCCGACATATAATGGTCCAACGCGGCTACGTTTAGGTTTAGCACAATCAAAAAATGTAATGTCTGTACGTTTATTCCGTCAAGTCGGTTTAACTAATGCTATTAATTACATGGCCAAATTCGGTTTTGATAAAAGTAAACTACCACGTAATGAATCATTAGCATTGGGGTCTGCATCTTTAACACCGCTTGAAGTTGCTGTTGCGTTCGCAACATTTGCTAACGGTGGCTTTAAAGTTGAACCCTACTTTATTGACCGTATTGAAAGTGCCAATGGTGAACTCCTTTACCAAGCAACACCAAAACAAGCCTGCCTAACGTGTGAAAAACAAATTGCGTTAAACACTGATGATCCTGAATATTGGTCAACAATTGAAGGGGATGCACACGCACTCTGTGATATAGCGCCTTACGGTGCCCTACAAGTGGCTCCGCGTATTATTACTGAACAGAATGCCTTCTTAATGCGTCAAGTGATGGCGAGTGTGATTTGGGGCGGAGGTAGTTGGCGTCATAAAACAGGCTGGAATGGAACAGGTTGGCGTGCAGCCGCTGCACTAAAACGCCATGATCTTGGTGGTAAAACAGGTACAACAAATGAAGCGAAAGATGCTTGGTTCTCTGGCTTTAATCCAGATCTATCAGCAACAAGCTGGATTGGTTTTGATGATCATCGCCGTGAATTAGGTCGTGTAAGCCGTAATATTAATTTGGATAAACATCAGATTATCGGTGGTGAAGCGGGTGCAAAAACAGCCCAGCCGGCTTGGATTTCGTTCATGAAATCTGCGCTAAAAGGGATCCCAGAGCGCCCTAATGTACTACCTGAAAACATTGTGCAAGTCCGTATTGATCGTAAATCAGGCTTGTTAACGTATAAGTCTGATTACACTTCGCGTTTTGAATACTTTATCCAGGGTACGGAACCTACAGAATATGTTAATAATCAAGATGTTGATTCTTCATTTGATCGCGTTGGAGAAAACAGTGATGAGGCAGAAGAATCACTGGATGACTTATTTTAATACCCATTGCATTAAACAAATAAACTAAAAATGGCGCTGCTTTATTTTAAAGTAGCGCCATTTTTATATCAAAATTCTAGCCACCGCTCACTAATAAGCAGGGTTTATATTAAGCGATGGTTGCAGTCACTTGTTTATTAATCACTTGCGCAATATCGTTAAAACAAGGGCGTCTTACCGAGCCCTTACGGTATAATAAAACAATACGTCGAATAGGCTCAGGTTCAGTCAATTTTATATATTCAACACCTTCGGTAAAGCGGTTGCGAGGTATCGCAAGATGCGGTAATAAAGTAATCCCAGCTTCTGCTGCAATCATGTGACGCAACGTTTCCAAACTTGTCGCTTTAAAACTCGGGTCTTCTGTTGCGCCTGCGGTAAAGCAATAGTCCATAGCCTGATCACGTAAACAATGACCATCTTCCAACATTAAAATATGCTCACCACGTAGCTCCGATAAATCAACACGGTCACGACCCTTAAAGCGATGTGAACTTGGAACAATAAGCTCTAATGGTTCTTTATATAACTCAATATGACCGTACTTTTCCATACCCGGTAAATAAGCCAATAACAAACAATCCAACTCGCCTTCATCAAGTTGTTTTAATAATTCATTCGTTTGATTTTCATGTAAAAACATATCCAAATCTGGAAATTTCTTCTTCATCGACGGTACGATTAGCGGTAATAAATACGGTGCAACGGTTGGAATCAAGCCTATATGAATGGCCCCTGCGGTCGGGCTGGCATAGCTCTTCGCTATTTCTTTAATGGCTTTCGATTCTAATAATACCGTACGAGCTTGATCCGCAATTTGATCTCCAGCAGGCGTAAACAATACCTTTCTTGATGTACGCTCAATTAAAATAACATCCAACTCATCTTCTAACTTTCGGATCTGGCCACTGAGTGTAGGTTGACTAACAAAGCATTTTTCAGCGGCTTTTCTAAAGTGCTTTAACTCTTGTAGCGCGACAAGATATTCTAAATCTCTTAAGTTCATATCGACCCAACTTGAACGGTAATAGCAATGAAATAATTAAAAACGATTTGTACATACTATCAATAAAACATTAATTACCACACCTTTTATCACCAAAAACACACAAAAAATTGATCATAAATAAAAATATTATAACCATTTGTGACAATTGACACTTCTCAGCCGTTAAAATTATAGGTACTATCATAACCTCACTGTGAATTAACATATCGGCAACATTTCGCCTGTGTTGATTTAGAGAATAAAGCACACTTATTCAGTAACGGATTACTGTCGTAGCAATAATAAGGATTTTATATGCGCTTAAAAAAGTTAAGTTTCTTAACTATTTTACTGCTATCTCTCGGCTTAACTGGCTGTGGTAGTGATAACTTAGACGCAGCCACAAGTGGCTCTGGTAATACTAATAATGGTACAGACTCCGGTGATAATGGAGACTCCAGTGGCGATACTGATAACGGTAGTAACGAAGATACCGTTTACACTGCCAGTGGTAATTTATTACCTAAAATTATCCAACGTGGACAAACATTTACTTTCAACTATTACTTAGATAAAACACCTGACGCTGCCGTTATTTACGATATTGACATTGTCGGCACCGCTATCCAAGGTATAAACCAAGATTACACCATCAATAATGCTTCAACCCTCACCTTTGCTAAAGGCTCGACGACAACAAGTCTAACTATCACCACCTATCAAAAAGATGATGTATATGATGCACGAACACTGTCATTAACGTTTACTGGCAATACCGGTGAGCCAGCAATAATTAATCTGCTCATCTCGGGTAATGTTTATCTTAATGATACTGGTATAAGCGATTATTCCGACGGTAGTGACTTCAACCTAGGAGCACAACCAGGCGGCGCTCCTGCCTTACAAGATGCGGCATATGGACTGGATGTCATCATCAATCCTAATGCGTTAGCAAATGCCGGTGGTGATACTCAGGATCCCAGTAGTATTTTTTACAAAAATAGCCGAGATATTGATACTTCAAATCCAGAATATAAAGGCAAAGCTGGGTTTAGATTTGTAAAAATAGCTAACAACGGTATGCCAGTGATCGCAACTAGTCATAATTATAGCTGTGTCAAAGATGAGATCACGGGATTACTTTGGCAAGTGAAGTCCACGACGAATACGCTCACGAATAGCGAGGTTGACCCATCTCTCCCTGCAAAATATCAAATGACAGAAGAGCGTCGTTACAATGCTGCCAATTTTAGCTACCCATGGGAAGCATCCACATTATCAGGCATTGGACCTGGCTGGCATCATGGTTCAGCAAACAATAACAACAACAGCTTTACAACCAATACCGATCCAGCAGGATTTGCCAATAGCATCTGCGGCTACAACAGCAGCTATGGTGATCGTGAACTTCCATTATATTGTGCATCTGGTAGTTATGCGAATGAAACGAACTTTTTAAAAGTATGCGGAAAGAGTAACTGGGTAATACCCACTGTAGAACAGCTACGCAGTATTATGAACTATGGGAAAGTGAGTGATTACAGCACTATAGCTACCAAAAAACATGCACTCGATAAAACCTTCTTTGATTGCGCGACTGAAGATTGTGTGATTAATAATAACGGCGAAAATGGCTCTGTTTACTGGACCAGCTCATCAGTTAAGGATTCAGAAGGTCTGGCTTGGTGTGTCAATTTACAAAGCGGTAATGTGCAAACCTGCAATAAGCAGGAATATCATAAAGTGCTTGTTGTTAGCAGTAATGTCCCGAGTGAATTCTTTAATCCAGTCGCTGATGACAGCGAAGACACAGAATGAGAGGCGATACTATAATGAAAAAAATACCATTATTACTTATCTGTGCTGGATTATTTAGCGCTCATACATTGGCAAGTTCAGATCCCGCCAATATAAATTGCGATACAACACTACAGCAAGATTATACTCCAGCCGATTTTATTGATAATCGTAACGGCACCATTATTGATCTGCGCACTAGTCTGACATGGGCAAAGTGTAGCATAGGGCAAACTTACGATCTTACCTCAAATACGTGTTCAAATAGTGGGGCGATAAGTTACTCGACTTGGCAAGAAGCCTTACTTGCTGCTGGAGCTTATAGCGTTAATAATATTAACGATTGGCGATTACCAAATATTAAAGAACTAGGTTCACTTATCGATCGCAGTTGTGCTGCACCAGCAATTAACCTCACGTTATTTCCAAATACAATATCCAGTATTTATTACACAAGTACACCCTATAAAGGAGCCTCAGATAGTACACTCCCCTACTCGATTGCGCATCTAGTTTCACGTGTAATCGATTTTTCAAATGGTACTGAAGTACCTTTCTCACGGCATGATAGTTCGCTAACGACTTATGCGGTACGTGCAGTAAAAGGTGGTTATCGCTAATCGATAAATAAATCGGTTAAGATCAAAAACGGCGAGCTAAGCTCGCCGTTTTCATTTCATACTAGCAATGATGTCTGCAAGGTTAAATGAGCGCTAATTCAACCATGGCTGCACGAATTTCATCTTTAGTACCTTGGGTCAGTTCAATCACAGGTAAACGGCACTCAGGTTCACACAAGCCTAATAACGACACTGCATACTTGACACCTGCCGGGCTAGTTTCTTTAAACATTAAGTTATGTAGCGTAATCAAACGATCTTGCAGTTCTCTCGCTTCTACATATTTACCCGCAAACGTTAATTCCTGCACTTCTGCATACAGTTTTGGCGCCACATTAGCTGACACAGAAATTAAGCCATTACCACCAGACACATTATAAGCGACCGTTGTGCAATCATCTCCAGATAGGAAAGAGAAATCACCTTTAATTAATTGACGCTCTAACCAAGGACGCGACAGATCACCTGTTGCATCTTTAATACCGACAACATTTTCGAGCTCTGCCATACGCGCTAACGTTTCAGGTTGAATATCAACAATTACACGGCCTGGAATGTTATAAACAATGATAGGTAAGTCATTGTTATCGTTAATTGCTTTAAAATGTTGATATAAACCTTCCTGGCAAGGTCGGTTATAATAACCAGCAACATGTAACGTCGCGATAGCACCCGCCGCTTGTGCATGGTTAGAAAGTAAGATCGCATCAGTTGGGTTATTTGAACCTGCTCCAGCGATAACCGGTAAACGACCTGCAGCTTGGTTCACCACGATATCCAGGATCTGGCAATGCTCTTCTAATGACAGCGTTGGGCATTCACCCGTTGTGCCGACTGCAACAATACCATGCGTACCTTGCTCTACATGCCAGTCAACAAGGTTACGTAATGCTGGTTCATCAATTTCATTATTTTTAAACGGGGTAACCAAAGCAACAATTGAGCCTTTAAGTAATTCTTTCATTGCTGATTTATCGGTGACCGTTGAGTTAACACTCATAGAAGCTCCATTTCGGTTATAAAAAAACCTCGATTACATAAATTGCGGTCGAGGTTTCTACAGGGATTTATATGTTCTCGAATCACATGCTACGTGGGCTTTAATTTGCCTTGTTTATCTTGTTTTCGTTTTAAATTAAGCATGTGGCGTTCTCATTTTGATGAAAAAAACATTCAAATGTTTATTATTTATAGTTTAATAATTCTTCATTCACCGCAAAATGTCAAGCAGGATAATACATAAGGAAAATCAAACCTGACTAGCCTTCGAAGTAAAGCGATACCCAGCAACGTCTGGATACACCATCAGCAAACCGAAAGGAGAGGATATTGAAGTAGTTTGGGTATATACTCTCCGGCCAAATCTTCGACCAAATTAAGTAAAGAGTCCAGACCCATGATCAGCAATAGCTATACCCCAGCAAGTCAATTACTCGAGCGTAATACTGCACATTTTGAAGATAAAGACCTGTTGATTGCGGGTTACATCGAAGATACATACCCTGCTGAGTTAGCAAAAATAGCTAAAAAAGTAACGCTATTCAGCTACGATTACTCTGCTAAACTACATTATGATAATGTCAGCAATATTGATAATCATTGCTCTACAGAATATCAAGCAGTTAAAAAACACCAAGTCGCTTTGATTTATATGTCAAAATCAAAAGCAGAAGTAGAATACCTATTAGCCAACATTACAGAACATCTTGAAGATGACGCGATGATCTTCATGGTTGGTGAAAATAATGCAGGTATTCGCAGTGCCAATAAATTCTTTGCCCCGTATGGCGATATTTGTAATAAACTCGATGCAGCACGTCGTAGCTCACTGTTTGTAACTCAATTAAATAAACCTGTAGCTAAATTTGTGCAAGATGATTGGATCACGACATTCCCAATGACAGTGAAAGGGATCGAACTAACCGTATGTACATTACCGGGGGTATTTAGCCACGGTAAACTAGATACAGGCAGTAATATTCTACTTAATAACCTACATAAAAAACCATCAGGTCGTGTGCTTGATCTTGGTTGTGGTGCAGGTATTATCGGTAGTTATATCGCGAAACGTTTCCCTGAAAGCAAGGTTGAAATGACAGATGTTAGCGCGCTTGCTGTTAAATCAAGTCAATTAACATTAGCAGCAAATGAATTAGCGGGTAAAGCTTACCTTTCTGATGTGTATTCTGATATTAGTGGTAAGTTTGATTATATTATTTCTAACCCACCGTTCCATGCTGGTTTAAAAACACATTATGCAAGTACTGAAACATTCTTAAAAGAAGCGCATAATTACATTAATCCACGCGGTCATTTAGTCTTAGTTGCAAATAGCTTCCTTAAATACCCAGAAATCATCGAAACTGCTTTTGGGCATTGCTTACTACAAATAAAATCATCTAAGTTCGCTGTTTACTACGCTAATAAATAGTTATGCTAATAAATAAGTCCGCGAATAAATAGTTACGCTAATAACGCATTGCGTTAATAAATAGCATAAATAAAAACGCCCATCACAATTCAATTGTGATGGGCGTTTTACTATTAACAAAACGTTATTTATCTTAAATTCAGGTACAGCGCTTAAGCTAAACTTACCAATCTAATTAAGCGTCTCTTGCTTCTGCAGATAACTCGTCAATTCGTTTTTTCATAATCGCGTGTACGTCCGTTGATAATTTTCTTACCGAACGACGTTCTAATCCTACCGTTGGAATCGGTGCCATGATCTCAATAATCACTTCGCCATTATCCCAGCGGTTTAATTTTATTTTGTTATGCGTATTTGAGCAACACACTGGCACAATCGGTACTTCCGCTTGCATTGCAGTGTGGAATGCGCCGGTTTTAAACGGTAATAAACCTCGGCCACGGCTACGCGTACCTTCGGCAAACATCCAAATACTCAAGTGACCTTTACGAATACGATCCGCAACTTCAGAAATAGTACCGACCGCTTTACTTTTGTTATTACGGTCAATCAAAATATTACCCGATAACCAATATACAAAACCAAAAATAGGTACCCAAACTAAGCTTTTCTTCCCGACTGATACTGTCCCTGGTTGTACTGCAGCAGTCATGGTCATCAAATCAAAATTATTTTGATGATTACCAACAAATACATACGGTCCACCATCATTCAAATCCGCAGGTTTCCGCACAATTAGTTTAACGCCCATAAGTCGTGCCAAACGAGAGAAGTTTCGCGCCACACATGCCACGTGTTTTGGATTTCTAGGTTGTAAGCTAAAGCGCAATACGCTCATGATCAATAAATAGATCATAAATAGCATGACCAAGACTAAACGACTAATTAATAACATTTGTAACCCTCTTATAACATGGCACTGAGTATACCTAGCCGATACTCAGTGTACAAGCGTTAGCTGAATCATTCATCCACGGTTTCTAACGTATCAACACGCTGTAATCCGCGTGGCAACTTAAACCCACGACGTCCACGTTCACCTTTATAGTGTTCTAAATCAGCGGGTTTCAACGTTAATTTACGCTTACCAGCATAAAGCGTTACCGATTGCCCATCAGGAACTATCGTCAACATTTGTACAAATTCTTCACGACTTTTTACGCGTGCTGACGGAATATTCATTAACTTATTCCCTTTACCTTTCGATAATAACGGTAATGATGATAGAGGGAAAATCAGCATCCGCCCTTCGTTAGAGATAATTAAACAGTGATCAGTCGTTATATCTGTCACCGCTTGTGGTTCAATCACCAAACCGCCAACTGGCAAGGTTAATAATGCTTTACCGTTTTTATTACGACTAACCATGTCACTAAACTTACCAATGAAACCATAACCCGCATCAGAACTCAGTAAGAACTGTTGGTTATCTTCAGCCATGATAGCGTGGGTAAAGGTTTTCCCCGCTGCTAACGTAAAGCGGGTCGTTAATGGTTCTCCCTGACTACGCGCAGATGGTAATGTGTGCGCATCAAGTGCAAACGAACGACCACTTGAATCTATAAATACCGCAGGACAGTTACTGCGTCCTTCTGCGGCATCTTTATAACCGTCACTGGCTTTATAACTGAGTCCTTTAGCATCCACATCATGACCCTTGGCACAACGTGCCCAACCTTGTTGTGATAACACCACCGTCACGGCTTCATTTGGCATTAATTCTTTTTCGGTTAACGCTTTCGCTTCTTTACGCTCGATGATCGGTGAACGGCGCTCATCACCAAATTTCTCTGCATCTGCGATTAACTCTTTTTTCACTAATGTCGCTAAACGGCGATCTGAACTTAATAGTTGCTCAAGTTTATGGCGTTCGGTGTTTAATTCACCTTGCTCACCACGAATACGCATTTCTTCTAACTTGGCTAAGTGACGAAGTTTAAGTTCCAGTACCGCTTCAGCTTGTTTAACCGACAAATCAAAACGTGAAATTAATTCAGTTTTTGGATCATCATAATTACGAATAATTTCAATCACTTCATCAATATTTAAGAATGCAATTAATAAACCGTCGAGCATATGCAAACGTGCAAGTACTTTATCCAAACGGAATTGCAGACGACGACGTACCGTAGTACGACGGAACTCCAACCATTCTAATAATATTTTCTTTAAACCTTTAACTTGCGGTTTGTCATTCAAACCGATCATGTTCAAGTTAACACGGTAATTTTTTTCAAGATCAGTACTGGCAAATAGGTGCGCCATTAACTGCTCGATATCGATGCGGTTAGAACGTGGTATTATTACTAAGCGCGTTGGGTTTTCATGATCAGACTCATCACGTAAATCAGCCACCATCGGTAATTTCTTCGCCTGCATTTGTGCAGCAATTTGTTCTAAAATTTTACCACCAGACACTTGATGAGGCAGCGCGCTAATCACGATATCGCCACTTTCAATGCTGAATACCGCACGCATTTTAATACTACCCTTACCTGTTTCGTAGATTTTAGCGATATCTTTTTCTGGGGTGATAATTTCTGCTTCAGTCGGGTAATCGGGACCTTTCACATACGCCATCAATTCTGATAGCTCAGCTTTTGGCTTATCAATCAAATGCAGGCATGCATTCGTCACTTCACGCACGTTATGTGGTGGAATATCAGTTGCCATACCAACCGCAATACCGGTCACACCATTTAATAAGATATGTGGTAACCGTGCAGGTAATAACTGGGGCTCTTTCATAGTGCCATCAAAATTAGGTGACCAGTCAACGGTACCTAACCCGACTTCACCCAGTAATACTTCCGCAAACTTAGATAATTTAGCTTCGGTATAACGCATTGCCGCAAATGACTTTGGATCATCCGGTGCACCCCAGTTCCCCTGACCATCGACTAATGGATAACGATAAGAGAAAGGTTGCGCCATAAGTACCATAGCTTCATAACAAGCACTATCGCCATGCGGATGGTACTTACCGAGTACGTCACCAACAGTACGTGCTGATTTTTTATATTTAGCCCCTGCGTGTAAACCCAGTTCTGACATTGCGTAAGTGATACGACGTTGTACTGGCTTTAACCCGTCACCAATATGAGGCAAGGCACGATCCATAATCACATACATGGAATAATTCAAATATGCTTGCTCAGTAAATTCCCTTAGCGGTTGCTCTTCGACACCCTCTAAGCTCATATCAATAACGTCAGTCATCAAGATTCCTGTTATTTAAAATAAAGTAAAAATTTCACATTCAAAGGCGAAAACAACATATGCTATTTTTCAGCATTTATACTATGATAAAACGCGCAATAAAATTATCTTAGATAATAACAAAAAATTGTATTGTTTAGTGCCGTTATAGATAGTTATTTCAACTATAACGCGCCAATATTATTATTATCTAAAGTGACTTAATTAGCTCAAAATCCGATTAAAAACAAAAATGACAGGAAATTAATCATGGGGAGCAGTGCATTATATTCTCTTATCGAAAAAACTAAATTATTATTTCCATCATTGACAAAGCGCGTTAATGCGTTAAGTAGTACATATCAGACCCTGCCCAGTGTTCATCGAAAATTACTGCCCGTATTATCACTGGCAGTAATCGTGTTACTCATAATTCCAATATCAGATGACGCGACGAATAGTGAAGATACGAGCAACGAACGCAAGTCAATCGAACTGACGTTCACAACGACACAAAATGTAGCAAATAAAGCGGGCCTAGAACAGAGTCAAACCCGTAATACCCCGCCACCAGTACAAATTAAAGTGCTCGATCCTGAAAATATCGACGGAGAATGGCGCGCGCATGTCATTCGAAAAGGCGATTCTGTTTACCGGATTTTTCGTCAGTATGATATTCCCTCTGCTGTACTCCATGATTTAATCGCATTGCGCACACCCGCGCGATACATTACGCAAGTGAAACCTGGACAGATCATGTCATTTTATATCTCGGCGACAGGCAAGCTAATACAGCTTCGCATTAGTGATGTAGATAGTGAGCCGGTGCTATTTTCGTTACGTGAAGATGGCAGTTATATTTATCAGTAACATTCTATATAGATAATAAAAGAACAGGGTAACTCAAGCACACACTTGATTACGCCTGACTCTTTTACACTTTCCTCTTAGTCCTGTGGCACTCTGCGCTAAATTCAGTCTTAGCTCGGTTCAATTTTAGCAATATAATAATTAACAGAAATAGCAGCAGAGATAAGTCCCATACCAATAGCGGTCATAAACAACAGCATTATCTCGCTAAAAGCTAATCCTTCAATCGTAAATTCAGTGTTATATAACTGAGCAAGATTAAGGACTGTATCTTCCATCCAATACACCATAAATATAGTCACTAACCAAGCTAAAACCCCTCCGATAGCACCATACCAAAACCCGGTATATAAAAATGGCCGTTGCACAAATGCATTCGTGGCACCCACCAATTTTAAGACTTCAATTTCAGCTCGATTAGATAAGATGTTTAACCGTATAGTATTACCGATTATTAATAACACTGAACTTAATAATAGTACTGATACCACGAATACCGCATCACTGAAGATCGAGATAATACCTTCTAGGCGTGCCAACCACATAATATCCAACTTGCCTTGTTGAACTTCCGGTTCGCGCTCTAACTTCGCTAATAGCTCTTGGGCGGCAATTGAGGTGCGGTAATAAGGTTTAGGCGTCACCACTACCACTGCTGGTAACGGGTTATGATCTAACAGTGTCAATGCCGAAACTAATCCAGAAGAGCGCTTAAATTCTTCCATGCCTTGTTCTTTGGAAATGTACTCAAAAGTATCGACTTCTTTGTAAGTTTTTAATCGGTGCAATAAATTTTTATAACGCGATTCAGGTAGGTCTTTCTTCAAGAATAGATTAATATCAGTCGGGCTAGTCCAGCCTTCACTGACTGTTTGACTATTTTTTAATACGACATACAGGGTACTAGGCAAGGCTAAACTGACGCCAAGAACCAGCATAGTCATTAATGATGCAATAGGCGTACGCCATACGTCGGTCAAACTCGATATCGCTTGGTGGATATGCTGTTGACAACGAATTTGGATACGCTTAATAAATGATACATCAGGTCGATTGGGTTGCTTATTCATGTTAAATCCCTTGTAACTCGTCATTACACATCTCACCACGCCTAATACGTAAAGTGCGATAGCGCATTTTAGCAATCAAACCCAAATCATGAGTGGCAATCAATACCGAAGTACCAGTGCGATTGAACTCTTCAAACAGTTTGATAATTTCCATCGATAGTTGTGGATCCAAGTTACCAGTAGGTTCATCGGCCAACAACAATTTAGGACGAGAAATAATAGCACGGGCAATACCCACACGTTGTTGCTCACCACCAGAAAGCATGGGCGGGTAACACTTGGCTTTATTGTATAAACCCACTTTATCTAATGCCGCCAACACTCTGTTGTTAACTTGTTTGGCAGTATAACCTTTGATAATCAGAGGCAATGCAACATTGTCAAATACGGTTCGATCGACTAATAAGCGATGATCTTGAAAAATAATACCTATATCTCGACGTAAAAAGGGGATCTCAGATTTGCTAATTTTAGTGACATTACGACCATTTAAGGTGATCTCACCAGCGGTTGGTCGTTCTAACATGCTGATTAGTTTTAATAAGGTACTTTTACCGGCACCCGATGGGCCCGTTAAAAAAGCCATTTCACCTTTTTCAAGATGAAAATTTACCTTTTGTAGTGCACTAAGGCTGCCAGGATAAACTTTAGATACATTATCAAACCGAATCATGATGACCGTGTCCTTGGTATATTTGTATGAACATTAGAATAGTAAAACCAAATACTCATCGTATGATCGATGAGTATTTGGTCAATATATGATTAACAGCAGCAGTGATAGCAACGTGTTCTCGCTGTATTAACCTTATTATTTTTGTTCTTCAGTACTAAAGAGCGCATCAATAAACTCTTCAGAATTAAAGGTACGTAAATCATCAATACCTTCACCAATACCGATAAAGCGAATTGGGATCTGGAATTTATCTGCGACAGCAAAAATAACACCACCTTTCGCAGTTCCATCTAACTTAGTTAACGTAATGCCGGTAAGACCTACGGCTTCTTTAAATAGTTCCGCTTGGCTTAAGGCATTTTGACCGGTACCTGCATCAATCGTTAACATAATCTCGTGCGGCGCAGTCGCGTCGTGTTTTTTCATCACACGCACAACTTTCTTCAGCTCTTCCATTAGATGCGCTTTGTTTTGCAAACGACCCGCGGTATCTGCGATCAGAACATCTACGTCTTTTGCCGTTGCCGATTGCATCGCATCAAATAGTACCGAAGCACTATCTGCACCAGTATGTTGTGCAACCACAGGGATGCCGTTACGATCACCCCATACTTGTAATTGTTCAACCGCAGCAGCGCGGAATGTATCACCTGCAGCGAGCATCACAGATTTACCTTCGCCTTGGAATTTCTTCGCCATTTTACCGATAGTCGTGGTTTTACCCACACCATTCACACCGACCATTAAGATCACGTGTGGTTTGTTGTTACTATCTATTTCTAACGGCTGCTCAACTTTATGCAACATCTCCGCCATATCTTTTTTCAAGATATCGTACAGGGCTTCTGCATTTTTTAATTCTTTACGCGAGGCTTGCTGCGTTAAGTTATCAATAATGCGAGTTGTTGTCGCGACACCAAGATCGGCAATTAATAGCTGCTCTTCAAGTTCTTCAAATAACTCATCATCGATATGCTTACCGCGAAAGAAGTTTTTAAAACCACTACCGATATTACCCTTGGTACGTGATAAGCCACGTTTTAAGCGGGTAAAGAATTTATCCTTTGGTTCTTCATCAATCACATCATCTGCGCGATCATCAATAACAGCGGGAACTTCAGCTACAGGCGTATTTTCAGTGTCGACAACAGGAGTTGTCTCGGTAGACGTTGCCGTTGTTTGAACCTCATCTGTAATCTCAATAGACGCTGACGTAGCGACAATGTCTGTTACTTGTTCGTCTATCGTTTGTTGCGGTTTCGCCTCGGCTTGTTCAGTGTCCTGTTTTAATTGTTTCTTTTTGCCAAACTGGTACCACTTTGGAGCGTCAACATCCACACTGTCAGTCTCTGCCGTTTCAGCGCTAGGCGCGTCAATAACACATTCTTCAGCGTTATCAATAGTCGCAGTTTCTACCACCTCAACGTCTGTTTCAGTTATCTCAGTATTGTTAACTTGAGCGCTGTCAGTTTGAATACTGTCAATTACGTTATCCTGTTGAATATCGTCATTATTTACTAACACTTCATTTTCATGTGTGTCTTCTGCTTCTTTTTTACCGAAGCCAAACCAATTTTTCATGCCTTTCTTTGCCATTTTCGGAAAACCTTACTTTCAGCAGCATTGACCTGCTACAATGACTCAATATCGATATAATTAAACTTCACCTACAAGTGACAGTGTGATCCGGTATCATCCCGAGCACTGAAACTTGCATTTCTAAGTTGCTTGAGTATATTACCATTATTCTGTCCAGACAAAGAATTACTATGGCAAAATCTAACAGCAAACAACAAAATCAACGTCCTTCTGGACAAATTCGGATCATCAGTGGCCAATGGCGCGGTCGAAAACTCCCCGTTAAAGATGTTATTGGTCTAAGGCCCACCACAGACCGGGTGAAAGAAACCGTGTTTAACTGGTTATCACCTTATGTCCGTGACAGCCATTGCTTGGATCTTTTTGCTGGAAGTGGTGGATTAATATTTGAAGCTTTATCCCGCTATGCTGACACGGGTCTACTGTTCGAAAAGGACGCTAACGCGGCGGCACAACTACAACAAAACATTAATTTGTTAAAAGCAGAGAATGCCCAGTTAGTACGTGGTGATACGCTGCAGTTATTAACCAAGGTACCAGCACAGCGCTACGACCTAGTGTTTATTGACCCGCCTTTTCGTCAGGCTTTGTTGGAAGAGTGTTGCGCCAAGCTGGAAGAAAACAATTGGTTAAGTGCCAATGCAGTGATTTATATCGAGCGCGAAAAAGAACTTAACCAAGTTAAATTACCAGCGAATTGGACGATCTTAAAAGAAAAACAAGCGGGACAAGTTTGTTTTGAATTATATCAGCGTCAACAATAACTTAATAATACAGCGACTAAAGTACAAGCTAAAATCCATTAATTCGTACTTAACTGGCGGTATTGGCGAGGTGAAATACCCACCAGCTTTTTAAAGTAACGCCCCATGTGGCTTTGGTTCGCAAAGCCACATTGCAATGCAATATCAACCATACTCCCTCGCCCCTTAGTAACAGATAACTTCACCTGCTCAATTCGAACAGCTAACAAATATGCTTGTGGTGTTTGTGCCATGCTTTGTTTAAACATCCGGCAAAAATGATATTCACTTAATTGAGCTAACTCCGCCAGTTCAGCAAGGTAAACCTGACGGTAAAAATTCGCCTGCATATAATCACATACCAACGCCGTGACTTTGGGTGATAGCCCGCCTTTCACCGGTACAGTAAGTTTGGTGATGCCCATATTTTTCAACATCGACACTAAAATAGTGTTTGTCACTTGTTCCATAGCGAGATGATCATCGCCACTGCGCCAATCACTCGTCGCCATACAATGACGAAACAAAGCTTCGGTTGCCGCATCATTGGCAAAGGTTAATTCTGGTAGTTGTAACATACGCGGATCAATATCAAACACTTTCAAGGCTAATTGCTTAAGATAATCATCACTGAAATATAGGTGCATGAATTGCTGCGTTTGTCCCAATTGCCAATGGCTTTCAGAATCTTTCGGCATTAAACAAAATTTACCAGGCGCACCAAACCCCGAGTCAACATCAGTACGGTGGGTTTCATAGCCACCAGACATGTATAAACTCAAAGTGTGCTGCTTATCATTCACATAATATAAGCGGTCATGTTCATTTTGATAATGCGCCCACGACAGTGCATCCGTTAATGACGTTTGTCGTAAACAGATCTTACTGGGCGATTGTTCAAAGCTAGTTGCACTGCCCTCAAGTTGAGGTAAGGCAATATCCAGCGGGTCCATTACAGGCTTTATTAAAGGCATAACAAAATACTACCATTAATGTCAGATTGCTCAACTGATACCGTGATCATGCTAATAATTAAACCGCAATATTGTGTTAGTTTTACCGACATCGTGATATTTCCAACATCAAAATACTTTAATAATGCAGACTAATTAATTGTGGGCATAATAAAGAAGGAGCCGCTATGTCAGCACTACTCTATGTTTCGATGATATTTATTTGGGGGTTTTCGTGGATATCAATCAAGTGGCAACACGGTGATGTACCAATGGAAGTCTCAATCTTTTACCGCTTTGCAATTGCGGCAGCGGTCATGTTTGTTGTCGGTAAACTTTGGGGTAAACTACAACCCGTAAAACGCAAAGACCATGCTTTTTTGGCATTCCAAGGCGTGTGTTTATTCTGTTGTAATTTCCTCGCCTTTTACAGTGCGACTTTGTATATCCCCAGTGGCTTAGTGGCGGTATTTATGGCAAGCGCGCCAGTATTCAATGCCTTTCACAGTAAGCTGTTTTACAAAACCCAAACCAACGCTAATTTCTGGTTAGGTGCCACACTTGGGCTTGTTGGTATTAGCTTGTTGTTTGCAGGTGATTTACTGCAGACAGATTGGTCACAAGATACGTTGTACGGTCTATTATTTGCCCTACTTGGCACTTGGTGTTTCTCGATTGGCAATATGCTGAGTATACGTAATACCAAGAATAATGTGCAACCATTCACCGCCACCAGCTATGCCATGGTTTATGGCTGCTTTGCCTTATTATTGATTATTTTAGTCCGTGGAATCTCGTTTGAATTTACGATCTCGACGCAATATATCGGCAGCTTATTATATCTCGCCATTCCGGCATCGGTACTTGGTTTTACTTTTTACCTTATCTTAGTCGATCGTTTAGGTGCCAGTAACGCCGCGTATATTTTAGTTATCACTCCGGTTGTAGCCTTAAGTGTTTCCGCGGTATTTGAAGATTATCATTGGACGCTGTATTCAACGCTGGGACTGGTATTTGTGATATTAGGCAATGTATTAACCCAACGTAAAAAACCGTTGTTAGTGCGTACTAAAGTTCAATCATTACAGCCGTATTAATCATTACAGGTAGGTGTATTAATAATACGTTATAAAAATGCCCGTATCGTTAATTAACGATACGGGCATTTTTGCAATCAATACGTAACGTTAGTCAGGCGCATACCCTAAGTTAGGTCCTAACCAACGTTCGGCTTCTTCAAGCGTCATGTTTTTACGTTCCGCATAATCTTTCACTTGGTCTTCTTGAATCGATGCAACCGCGAAGTAACGTGATTCAGGATGGGAGAATATCCAACCCGATACCGCCGCACCCGGCCACATTGCATAAGAAGAAGTTAGCTTCATACCGATGCTTTCTGGGTCGAGTAATTCCCAAATAGTGCCTTTCTCGGTATGTTCAGGACAGGCTGCATAACCCGGTGCCGGACGAATACCTTGGTATTTTTCACGGATCAGGTCATCGTTGTTCCACTCTTCAGTTGGTGTGAAACCCCACTCTTCTTTACGTACTAATTCATGCAGGCGTTCAGCCATTGCTTCAGCTAGACGGTCACACACAGATTGAACGAGAATAGCGTTGTAATCATCTTCAATACCTTTGAAGTAATTCGCCATTTCGTCTTCACCGATGCCACCCGTTACCGCAAATGCACCAACGTAGTCAAATTTACCTGACTCTTTCGGCGCTACAAAATCCGCTAAGCAATTATTATACTGCCCAGATTTTTTCTTAGTTTGCTGGCGTAGGTGCTCAAGCTTGGTTAATACCTGCGAACGTGTTTCATCGGTATACACTTCAATGGTGTCATCGTTCACTGTGTTTGCAGGGAATAAACCAATCACGCCATTAACACCCACTTCATTTGATTCTTGCAAACGATCAAGCATATCGTTGGCATCATTAAACAAACTTTGCGCTTGCTCACCCACGACTTCATCAGTCAGGATTCGAGGGTATTTACCCGCCAGCGTCCAGGTCATGAAGAATGGCGTCCAATCGATATATTTTCGTAACTCTGCAATTGAGTAGTTAATATATTTTTGTACACCGAGTGTTTTCGGTACTGGCGGTGTGTAGTTAACCCAATCAATCGGCGCTTTGTTAGCACGTGCAACATCAAGTGTCACCGGTGCACTGCGCGGACGTTTACGAGCATGCTGTTCACGCGCAACTTCGTATTCTTTGGCCATACGCGCAACCAATTCAGGCTTTTTAGTTTCAGACAACAATGCCGATACCACACCGACTGCACGTGAGGCATTGGATACATAAATCACCGGCTCATCGTAGTTTTGTTCAATTTTAACCGCGGTATGGGCTTTCGATGTTGTCGCGCCACCAATAAGAATAGGTAGTTTTAAACCTTTACGTTTACATTCTTTAGCAACATGCACCATTTCATCTAGTGACGGCGTGATCAGTCCTGATAAGCCAATAATGTCGCAGTTTTCTTCCACTGCTTTTTTCAAAATATCATCACAAGATACCATGACGCCCATATCGACGATCTCATAGTTATTACACTGCAGTACAACGCCTACAATATTTTTACCGATATCATGCACATCGCCTTTTACCGTGGCTAATAAAATCTTACCGTTTGAAGAACCTTTTTGTTTTGACGCTTCGATGTAGGGATTTAAATAAGATACTGCACGTTTCATTACGCGGGCAGATTTAACCACCTGAGGTAAGAACATTTTACCGGCACCAAACAAATCACCAACGGTATTCATACCGTCCATTAACGGACCTTCAATCACTTCTAATGGCAGCGTTGCTTGTTGACGAGCTTCTTCAGTATCTTCTTCGATAAACTCAGTGATACCTTTGACTAATGCATGTTCTAAGCGTTTATTAACCTCAAAAGTACGCCACTCTTGCGTTTCAGCTTCCACTTCAACACCTGAATCACGGTATTTATCAGCAATATCTAACAACGCTTCCGTACCTTCAGGAGTACGGTTAAGGATCACATCCTCAACAGCATCCAACAGCTCTTTCGGCAGATCATCATAAATGGCTAACTGTCCTGCATTCACAATACCCATATCCATACCTTCACGGATACAGTAGTACAAGAACACAGCATGAATTGCTTCACGTAATGGATTGTTACCACGGAACGAGAAAGATACGTTAGAGACACCACCAGAAATCATGGCATGGGGTAACTCACGTTTAATGTCTTTAACGGCTTCGATGAAATCAACCGCATAGTTATTATGCTCTTCAATACCCGTTGCAACAGCAAAAATATTTGGATCGAAGATGATATCTTCTGGCGGGTAATTTAATTCGTGCACCAAGATATCGTAAGAACGCTTACAAATTTGGAATTTACGCTCTTGAGTATCCGCTTGGCCATCTTCATCAAAAGCCATGACGATCATCGCAGCACCATAGCGGCGGATTAATGTTGCTTGGCGGCGGAAGTTATCTTCACCCTCTTTCAATGAAATAGAGTTAACAATCGCTTTACCCTGAACGCATTTCAGACCCGCTTCAAGGATCTCCCACTTCGAGGAGTCAATCATGATTGGCACTTTCGATATTTCTGGTTCTGACGCAACTAGGTTTAAAAATCGCTGCATACAATGCAACGAATCCAGCATACCTTCATCCATGTTGATATCGATGATTTGTGCGCCAGACTCTACTTGCTGCTGAGCAACATGTAGTGCTTCGTCATAATTTTCTTCTTTGATCAGACGTTTAAAACGGGCAGAACCGGTTACATTAGTACGTTCACCAACGTTAACAAACAGGCTTTCTTTAGAAATTGTTAATGGCTCTAAACCACTTAAACGGCAAGCAATTTCGATTTCAGGTAATTGACGTGGCTTAATACCTTCAACCGCATCAGCCATAGCTTTAATATGTTCTGGTGTGGTACCACAACAACCGCCAACCATATTTAAGAAACCAGATTCAGCCCATTCCTTAATATGCTCAGCCATGTCTTCCGGGTTAAGGTCATACTCACCAAACGCATTCGGTAAACCGGCATTGGGATGCGCAGTCACATAGCTTTCTGAAATGCGTGAGAGTTCGCCGACATATTGGCGTAATTCATCTGGCCCTAATGCACAGTTAAGACCAAAGGTGATCGGCTCTGCATGGCGCAATGAATTATAAAATGCTTCTGTGGTTTGTCCCGTCAATGTACGACCCGAGGCATCGGTAATGGTACCTGAGATCATAATAGGTAATTCGTAACCGAGTTCTTCGTATACTGTTTTCACCGCAAAAACCGCAGCTTTAGCGTTCAAGGTATCAAAGATAGTTTCGATCAGAATAAAGTCAGAACCGCCTTCGATTAAGGCTTTGGTTGATTCGATATACGCTTCAACCATAAGGTCAAATGAAGTATTACGGAAAGCGGGATCGTTTACGTCAGGAGAAATAGAACAAGTACGGTTTGTTGGGCCTAATACTCCAGCAACAAAACGGGGACGGTCTGGGTTTTCTGCGGTTTTTTCATCGGCAGCTTGACGTGCGATACGTGCCGCTTCACGGTTAATCTCTGCCGATAATGATTCCATATCATAATCAGCCATCGCGATAGTAGTGGCATTAAATGTATTGGTTTCAAGAATATCGGCACCTGCATCGAGGTACTCTTTATGAATGTCTGCAATGAGCTGTGGCTTACTTAATACCAATAAATCATTGTTACCTTTGACGTCGCAATGCCAGTCAGCAAAGCGTTCACCACGGTAATCTACTTCTTCTAATTTATAGTCTTGGATCATCGTACCCATGCCGCCATCGATAAGCATGATACGTTTTTTTAATTGCTGTTCCAATTGCTGTTTATTTTTTATAGTAGCCACAAGATCCCTCGTTTAATTTACTGCAGACCCAGTCCTGAGTCTTATTATTTGATACTAATCTCTAACGTCTATAGATCATTGCATTTATAGATCATTTAAGTCATATGGCGTTTGTTGATAAACATAATAGTTTAACCAGTTGCTATAGAGCAGATTACCATGACTACGCCAAGTAACACGAGGGGCATTTTCAGCATCATTACCTTCATAGTAATTCGCCGGTACTCCGGCCTCAACGCCTTCGGCAATATCACGCATATATTCTTGGTGTAAAGTATCTGCGCTGTATTCTGGATGACCAGTTACAAATACCTGACGGAAATCTTTTGATGCGGCTAAATACACACCCGTTTCATCATTCGCCGCTAAGATATTAAGGTCTGTACCTGCAAACATCTCTTCAGAAAAGTTGGCATAACGCGACATCGGTACGGAAAATTCATCATCAAACCCGCGTACTAATGGATTATGGCGGTGGAATGTTTGCTGTGGATAGACACCAGAAAATTTATTCTCATGGACTTTTTTATCAATACCATGCAAGACTTTTAATGCCGCTTGCGCAGCCCAGCATAAGAACAGGGTGGATACCACGTGGGTTTTCGACCAGTTAATGATCTCTTCGATTTGTGGCCAATACACAACTTCATCATGACCGACTAAGCCTAATGGCGCACCCGTGATGATCAAACCATCGTAATTATTATGACGAATACGTTCAAAGTCGTGATAGAACTCATCAATATGTTCTTGGGGGGTATTCTTAGAGGCACGATAATCAATCCGCAATAACTCTACATTTACTTGCAGTGGCGTATTTGATAATAACCGTAGAATTTGATTTTCAGTCTCAATTTTCTTCGGCATAAGGTTAAGAACAACAACCTGCAGCGGTCTAATTTCTTGCTTCGTTGCTCGTGACTCTAGCATCACAAAAATATTTTCATTACCTAATATTTCCGCAGCCGGTAGCCCGTCTTTAATTCTAATCGGCATTATTCCCATCCTTAAGTAATACATTAGCCATCCAGAAGTCTAACCCATTTATGCAACCTTTGTAAGTGTTACAACAAATTTAATCCCGCATTACAGAGTTTACAATCTAAGTCGAAGTAAAATCCTGACCTCAAATTCAGTTTAGGTTGACCATAAAAATGTTTATGTATAGGATCGCCAACTTGTAAGGAGCTAAGCATATTTTAAATGGATATCTCCCCCCAAATTTCGTTAACTTAAAGGGTTCGCAATAATGCTAACTTATATCTATTTAATCGCGATAACTGCCGAAGCGATGTCGGGTGCATTGATGGCGGGTCGCCGTAATATGGACATCTTCGGCGTGGCTGTTATCGCATTTGTTACTGCGCTTGGTGGTGGTACAGTGCGTGATCTGTTATTGGGTAATTTTCCAATATCTTGGACCCAACATCCCCACTATGTCTATATCACCATATGTGCAGGTTTGTTTACTATTCTGATAGCTAAACACATGAATCATTTACGCCGTTTATTCTTAGTACTTGATGCGGTAGGCTTGATAGCATTTACCATTATTGGTTGTAATGTAGCGATGAAACTCGGTTATCACCCAACCGTGATTATTATGGCGGGTATGATAACGGGTATTTGTGGCGGGGTAATACGCGATCTACTCTGTAATCGTACCCCAGTGGTATTCTGTAAAGAGATCTATGCGGGTATCTCATTATTAGTCGCGGTACTTTATCTGGGCTTAGAAACGTTTGGTATTGACCACAATATCAATCTTATTGTGGCCTTCTGCCTCGGTGTGTCACTGCGCTTGTGTGCTATTTATTGGAAATGGTCATTACCAACATTTAGCTACACATCGGAAGAGTGGGATTAACGCTGACTAAAGAATTCTAACCAGGCTTGGAGTATGATCTCAAAATCCTCCAAGCCACAAACTGCCACAGTTTCCGCATCATAAAAATTCATATCGTCATCTAGCTCTTCGCCAGTATCAATTAACTCCGAATTCATACAAGCACAGACATCTTCTTGCGTCATGGTTAATGTCATCTCATCACCAACTAAACGGTACTCTTGTTTTTTACGTGCTTTTAATAAATCAACTTCCGCTTGAATCAACGCAATAGTGGCCTTATCCGTGCCTAAAGTGCCTTGGATCCAACTACCTAGTGCCGTCTGTTCCATTGATATGATGACGCGGTATGTATCTGTAAGGGTATCTTTTCGAAATTCAAAATCCACGGTTATGCCTGCTTCTTATTAGTTAATAAATATAATAGCTGTTCAGCGCTGGAGTGTAACAAAAAACAACAGAAACAAAAACGGCTCCCTATCGAGGGAGCCGTTTCATTATTATTTTATCTATTTCTGTTTAATTAACAGTTCAGCACCAAGGATGCTACGCGTTAATTATACTGCTTCTTGAACAATCACTTCGTTCGCTTTCTCAATGTAAGAAGCAATTTGATCGAAATTTAAGTAACGGTATGTATCCGCTGCTGTTGCATCAATTTCAGAAGCCAGTTCCATGTACTCTGCAACTGTTGGGATCTTACCTTTAATCGCCGCTACTGCAGCAACTTCAGCAGAACTGAGGTAAACGTTAGCGCCATTACCTAAACGGTTCGGGAAGTTACGTGTTGAAGTAGAAACAACCGTCGTATTATCGCCTACACGTGCTTGGTTACCCATACACAGTGAACAACCAGGCATTTCTGTACGAGCGCCCGCTTTACCGAAGATTGAGTAGTAACCTTCATCACTTAATTGTGCGGCATCCATACGCGTTGGTGGTGTTACCCACATACGTGTTGGTAAAGTACCACTGAATTTCTCAAGTAGTTTACCAGCTGCACGGAAGTGCCCGATGTTAGTCATACATGAACCAACAAATACTTCGTCAATTTCAACACCAGCAACATCTGTTAATAATTTAACGTCATCTGGGTCGTTTGGACAAGCTAGGATAGGCTCTTTAACGTCAGCTAAATCGATTTCGATGATCTCAGCGTATTCTGCATCCGCGTCAGCTTCAAGTAATTGTGGATCTGCGATCCATGCTTTCATTTCAGCTACACGGCGAGCAATCGTCTTCGGATCGCCATAACCTTCAGCAATCATCCAGTTTAACATCACGATGTTAGACTCTAGATATTCAATGATTGGCGCTTCATTAAGCTTGATTGAACAACCTGCAGCAGAACGCTCTGCTGATGCATCTGATAATTCGAATGCTTGCTCAACTTTCAGCTCTGGTAGACCTTCAATTTCAAGTACACGACCAGAGAACGCATTGATTTTACCAGCTTTCTCAACAGTCAGTAGCCCTTGTTGAATAGCATAGTAAGGGATAGCATTAACTAGATCACGTAGTGTGATACCAGGTTGTAGTTCACCTTTAAAGCGTACTAAAATAGATTCAGGCATATCCAATGGCATAACACCAGTTGCTGCTGCAAATGCAACAAGACCAGAACCAGCAGGGAAAGAAATACCTAATGGGAAACGTGTATGTGAATCACCACCAGTACCAACTGTATCTGGTAATAACATACGGTTTAACCATGAGTGAATAACACCATCACCTGGACGTAAAGAAACACCCGCACGATTACGGATAAAATCAGGTAGTGTATGATGCGTTTGCACATCTACAGGTTTCGGATAAGCGGCTGTATGACAGAAAGACTGCATAACTAAATCAGCAGAGAAACCAAGACAAGCTAAATCTTTTAGCTCATCACGTGTCATCGGACCCGTAGTATCTTGAGAACCAACAGTTGTCATTTTTGGTTCACAATATTGGTTAGGACGTACGCCTGCAACCCCACATGCTTTACCAACCATTTTCTGTGCTAGGGTATAGCCTTTCGTTGATTCAGCAACATCTTCTGGTAAACGGAATACCGTTGAATCATCTAGACCTAGCGCTGTACGTGCACGCGTCGTTAGACCGCGACCAATAATAAGTGGGATACGGCCACCAGCACGTACTTCATCAAGAATTACATCTGTTTTGATCTTAAATTCAGTGATCTCTGCGCCAGTTTCGTGAGCTTTAACAACACCTTCATATGGGTAAATATCAATAACGTCGCCAGTATTTAAGCTAGTTACATCAAATTCGAGTGGTAGTGCACCTGAATCTTCCATTGTATTGAAGAAAATAGGCGCGATTTTAGAACCGATACAAATACCACCACCACGTTTGTTCGGTACGAATGGGATATCATCACCCATGCACCATAACACAGAGTTAGTTGCTGATTTGCGTGAAGAACCAGTACCAACAACGTCACCAACGTAAGCAACTTGATGACCTTTTTCTTTTAGTTCTTCAATTGCTTGTAGTGAATTTGCAGCAACACCTTCACGCTCATTCTTAAGCATAGCAAGTGCGTGTAGTGGGATATCTGGGCGAGACCATGCATCTGGTGCAGGAGATAAATCATCGGTATTCGTTTCGCCAGGTACTTTAAATACGGTAACAGTCAGTTTCTCAGCAACTTCTGGTTTGCTTAAGAACCATTCTGCATCTGCCCAAGACTGTAATACTTGTTGTGCGAATTTATTACCCGCTTTTGCTTTTTCTTCAACAGTATAGAAAGCATCGAACATTAATAGTGTGTGAGATAAGGCTTTTGCAGCAATTGGAGCAAGTGCATCAACATCCAGTAATTCAACCAATGTTTCTATGTTGTAACCACCTTGCATCGTGCCAAGTAGTTCAGTCGCACGTTCTGCAGATAAGATCGGTGATGTCGCTTCGCCTTTAACAATCGCAGTTAAAAATCCAGCTTTTACATAAGCAGCTTCATCCACACCTGGTGGTACGCGATTGGTTAAAAGATCTAAAATAACTTCTTCTTCGCCAGCAATTGGGCTTTTCACCAATTCAACTAGAGCAGCAACTTGTTCAGCATCAAGAGGTTTAGGTACAACCCCATCAGCGGCACGTTCTTCGACATGTTTACGATAAGCTTCTAACACGACTCATTCCTCTTAGTTTATGCCACCCATGGTGGACATCCTTGTTATATGTAACCTTAACCTATTCATTTGCGATGTGAATTCAACGGTTATTGATGTGAACTCAGCGATAATAAAGTTAAGGCCTCTTGCAGAGTGTTCACAAATATAACATTTTTAACCTAAAATTAAAATTAAAGCAGCAAGTGCAGAAGCATTTTTACATCAATACTCAACATTCATCAAACTTATGGTGTAAAAAGAAGAGTTAATTCATATGAATAGTGCTAACGCGTATTTAGAAATTATTACCAATAAAGAGATAACCAGAAGCGTGTCCACCTTCAGCATAACCGTAAGAGAACATCACAGGACCTATGCCCGTGTCTAAGGCTATAAATACACTACCCGCAGAAATGGTTGAATCAAAGCTGATGTCATCTTTATCATTCCATACATTCCCTCGTTCGATGGACGCGCCCAGATAAAGCGGGAATGAGAATGCGCCAAAATTGTTATCCAATAAACGATGTCGATAGATTAGAGCAACTAAACCTTTATAATTACCCGTGATCTCGTTAATGCCATAACCCGAGAGGTTTTGGAAACCACCGAGTCCCACTTCAAATGTTGGTGAAATAGGAGGGCCATCATAACTTGCCATCGACGCTTTAAATTCAAAGGTCGAGCGATTAAATGACATTGCATTACGCCAATCTAGGCTGAAGAACACGTTGTTTTCACTACTATTAAAGTAGTCACTTGTATCTATGTATATATCAGAATCGAGCTTAAAGCCTTTCGTTGGAAAAGAGATATTATCGAACGAGTCTAAGCGCGTCTGTAAATACCACCCCTGGCTATCAAAATTAGTATTGATACTGGAACCCTCGATGTCTGCATTACCAGTTTGATAATAACTACCAACCGCAATTTGCGCCCAATCAAAAGGAATAATACCGAGCTCTGCATAAACATTGATTTGTTCTGTGGTCACAACAAAATATTCAAAACTAGAATTAACAGGCTTGAGTTCAGGATCATTTATTGAGCTTAGGTATAACTTACTTTCATAGTCTTCTAGTCTTATCCCCGATTTAAAAAAGAAGTTTTGGTTATAATCAATCGGTGAATAAAATTCGGTACTGATATTAGAATCCGTGCCATACACTAACTCAGAGCGCCATTCCGCACCCAATCGGTTTAAATCCGTTAGTATGTATTGTAAGCCAATTTGCTGACGGTCATCACTGGTAGTTGACTCTTGAATATTAAATTTAAAATCAACATAGCCTGGTCCCCAACTTTTCTCTACTACGTTGATATGTAGGTCATGGACACCCTCTTTTTCAGTAATGCTGTAATCGACTTTTTGAAATAAATTTAATGCATAAAGCACATCAATTTGCGTCTCTAATTCAGCAACTGTGATCTTATCCCCACGTTTTAAGTTTAATTTATTTTCAATCACCTTGGGACTTAAACGGGTATCAGTGGTGATGTCGATATCATTGATTTGAATAATATCAATTTGTGCCAACTGTTGTTTTTTAACTGCCTTTTGTTGTTGATATAATGCGTAATCGTCATCAGATAACGACAAACCCATTAATTTAGCACTCGCACTCTGCGCAGACTTTTCACCACGATCCACCGCATCTAACATCAAATCAAAATCTGCAGTGCCAATACCGTCAATTTCAGGACTGAGCAAAATATCTTGTTCGGATAGTTTCAATATCTGTTCATTGGCACTGGTACGTGTCATCGAGCTCGATAGCTGATCAAAGATAAGAAAAGCGCTGGTGATCTCCTCTTCGCGATAAAGCTGAGAGCCGATATCAACCGCAATAATAATATCCGCCCCCATATCTTGTAATACCGATATAGGTAAATTATTCACCATACCACCATCGACAAGATACTGACCTTCAATAAACACAGGGGTTAACGCACCGGGAATAGACATACTCGCCTGCATCACTTTGGACAAATCACCACGCTCTAATACCACTTCGCTCATGGTTTCAATATTGGTAGCGACCGCACGATAAGGGATCGGTAATAAGTCAAAATGACGTACATAAGGCAAACTGTTCGTTGATAAACGTAATAGCTTGCCCATGCCTTGACCTTGGACAAAACCTGATGGGTATTCCACACTAGTGCCATCAAAGCCAATATTGGTTTGCAATTGAAAGGAATCTTGGCGCTGCTTTTCTCTTACCGAGAGAGCATCACGTGGTACGTCATCATTGTAACCTTGGCTCCAATCATACTCTGCTAGCATAGCTTCAATTTGCGCAGATGAGCGCCCCATGGCATACATGCCACCAATAAACGAGCCCATACTGGTACCCGCTATATAATCGATAGGGATATTATTTTTTTCTAAATATTTAATAACCCCTAAATGCGCAGCACCTTTAGCACCACCACCACTCAATGCCAGACCAATTTTAGGCCGTTGCTGTTCATTGTTATGACCACGATCTAAAGCTGTTTCTGCGGCAATTGCAGTATTTAAGTGCAGGCTGATGAAAACGAGTAATAACCCATTCAGCATGTTAAATGAAGAACCAAAAATCCGTTTAATCTGTACCATATCTTGATGACAATCCTAAAAATTAATCCATCGCATCCAATGGGGACAACTGGTTATATTACATATAACTTAACTATATTAGCAGCACCTGTTTTAAAAAACCTAATTTCAGGTATAAAAAAAGCGACCCTAAGGTCGCTCTCTAATATTAACGATTAAATCGCTAAATTATTTTTTCTTCACAGCTTTTGCATTAGGAAGATCTGTAATAGAACCTTCATAAATTTCTGCAGCCATACCAACTGATTCGTGTAACGTTGGGTGAGCGTGAATTGTTAATGCGATATCTTCTGCATCACAACCCATTTCAATTGCTAGACAAACTTCACCTAGTAATTCACCAGCGTTAGTACCAACCATAGCACCACCGATAATACGGTTAGTGTCTTTGTTGAATAATAACTTAGTCATACCGTTAGATGCGTCAGAAGCGATCGCACGACCTGATGCAGCCCAAGGGAATACAGCAGCTTCGTAGTTTACGCCTTGCTCTTTCGCTTCTTTCTCAGTTAGACCTGCCCACGCCATTTCTGGCTCAGTGTAAGCAATTGAAGGAATAACTTTAGGATCGAAGAAGTGTTTCTTGCCAGCAATGTTTTCTGCAGCAACGTGACCTTCATGCACACCTTTATGCGCCAACATAGGTTGACCAACGATATCGCCGATTGCATAAATGTGTGGAACGTTCGTGCTCATCGTTTTATTTGTTTCAATAAAACCACGTTCAGTTACAGTAATACCTGCTTTTTCAGCATTTAAGCCTAGACCGTTTGGTACACGACCAACAGCAACAAGAACAGCGTCATAACGTACTGGTTCAGCAGGCGCTTTTTTGCCTTCAAACGTAACATATAGGCCGTCTTCTTTTGCGTCAACAGCTGTTACTTTTGTGCTTAACATTACGTTAAATTTGTTTTTAACTGCTTTAGCATAAATTTTAACGATGTCTTTATCCGCTGCAGGTACTAATTGATCTGCAAACTCAACAACGTCAATATCAGAACCTAGTGCAGAGTACACAGTACCCATTTCTAGACCGATGATACCACCACCAAGTACAAGCAATTTACCAGGAACTTCTTTCAGCTCTAGTGCATCAGTTGAATCCCAAACGCGTGGATCTTCATGCGGAATGAATGGTAGTTTAACTGGACGTGAACCCGCTGCAATGATTGCATTATCAAATGTAACAGTTGTAACGTTACCGTCACTGTCTGTTGCTTCAATAGTGTTAGCGCCAGTAAATTGTGCTAAACCTTCAACCACTTTAACTTTACGCATCTTAGCCATACCGCCAAGACCACCAGTTAATTGACCAACAACTTTTTCTTTCCATGAACGGATTTTAGTGATGTCAGTTTGTGGTTCGCCGAACACGATACCGTGATCTGCTAATGATTTTGCTTCTTCAATTACTTTAGCTACGTGTAGTAAAGCTTTTGAAGGGATACAACCAACGTTAAGACAAACACCACCTAGGGTGTTGTAACGTTCGATGATTACAGTTTCTAAACCTAGATCTGCCGCACGGAATGCAGCAGAATAACCAGCAGGACCAGCACCTAGTACTACTACCTGAGCTTTAACTTCATTACTCATTATGACCTCGTTGTCATTTAATTATCTGGAATGGCGGGTTACCTCACTCAGAGGCTCTATTTTAACGCTTCTGAGTAATGATGTTCGATTCCAGATAATTTTACATATATGTTAAATAAATGAGAAGTAAAAAGAGTTAAAAGAGTTAAAACATTGCAAAAATGCGATAACTCTACTTAATAAATACTTAAACTTCTCTTTAATTAAATACTAAAACTATTACTTAATTAAAATTAAAGTACTAGTTGACGAAGATCTGAAAGATATCCGTTTAATGCTGTAACAAAACGAGCACCGTCAGCACCATCGATCACGCGGTGATCATATGAAAGTGCCATTGGTAACATAAGACGAGGAGCAAAGTCTTTGCCATCCCACTTAGGTTTAATTTCAGAGCGTGATACGCCTAAAATTGCAACTTCTGGCGCATTAACGATTGGTGTAAATTGAGTACCACCGATACCGCCAAGACTAGAAATTGTGAAACAACCGCCTTGCATATCAGAAGAAGTCAGTTTACCAGAACGTGCTTTCTTAGAGATAACAGCAAGATCTTGGCAAAGCTCGTAAATACCTTTCTGGTCAACGTTACGGATAACCGGAACAACTAGACCGTTTGGTGTATCAACAGCAACACCAACGTTGATGTATTTCTTCTGAATGATGCTTTCGCCATCTTCGCCGATTGAAGTGTTGAACTTCGGATAATCAGCTAACGCTTTAGCTACTGCTTTCACGATGAAGATAAGTGGAGAAATCTTGAAGCCTTTATCTTGCTTAACAAGTTTGTTGTTCTCAACTTTACGGAATGCTTCTAGTTCAGTGATGTCTGCTTCGTCGAACTGTGTAACGTGTGGGATTTTAACCCAGTTACGGTGCAGGTTCGGACCAGAAATCTTCTGGATACGAGTCATCTTAACTACTTCGATTTCACCAAATTTAGCGAAATCAACTTTCGGCCATGCTAGTACGTCCATACCAGAACCATTGCCGCCAGTAGCGCCAGATTCTAAACGTTTAACAGCGTTTTTAACGTAAGTTTGTACGTCTTCTTTCGCGATGCGACCTTTACGACCAGTTGCGCCAACTTTATCTAAGTTAACACCGAATTCGCGTGCTAGACGACGAACTACTGGTGATGCATGGTGGTAAGCATCGTTTTCAACGAAACCAGTTGCTTCAGGTGCTTTTGCAGCAGCTGGAGCAGCAGCTTTCGGCGCTTCAACTTTTGCAGCAGGTGCAGCCGCTTCAGCTACAACAGGAGCAGCAACAGGTGCAACACCAGCAACTTCAAACGTCATGATGAAAGAACCAGTTGTTACTTTATCGCCAACAGCTGCTTTAATTTCTTTCACAACACCTGCGAATGGTGCAGGAACTTCCATTGAAGCTTTATCGCCTTCAACAGCCATTAACGTGTCTTCTTCAGCAACAGTATCGCCAACTTTAACTGAAATCTCAGTTACTTCCACTTCATCGTCGCCGATGTCAGGAATGTTAACTTCTAATACTTGCACTGCTGCCGCTGCAACTGGTGCAGGAACGGCTTCAACAGCAACCTCTGCAGCCGGAGCAGCTACGCTTGCTGCATCAGCAAAGATAAATACTAATGAACCAGTTTTCACTGTGTCACCAACATTTACACGAATTTCTTGTACTACACCTGCTTGTGGTGCAGGTACTTCCATAGACGCTTTGTCACCCTCAACAGTAAGCAAAGTATCTTCTTCTGCAACTGTATCTCCGATTTGAACGGAAATCTCAGTTACTTCTACTTCATCATCACCAATGTCTGGAACGAAAATTTCAATACTCATTTTTTATACCTTATGCGTATAGAGGGTTTAATTTATCAGCGTCGATGTTATATTTTGCAATTGCATCAACAACAACTTGATTTTCAAGCTCGCCTTTCTTAACTAATTCAGATAATGCAGCAACAACTACGTATTGCGCGTTAACTTCGAAATGACGACGTAAGTTTGCACGGCTGTCTGAACGACCAAAACCGTCAGTACCAAGTACTTTGTATGACGTTGGAACATAAGCACGTACTTGATCAGAATAACTCTTCATGTAGTCAGTCGCAGCAATCGCTGGAGCATCACCCATTAAGCTAGTGATATAAGGTACTTTTTTCTCAGCTTCCGGATGTAACATGTTGAAACGTTCAACATCTTGACCATCACGAGCAAGTTCATTAAATGAAGTTACAGCGAAAACATCAGAACCAATACCATAATCTTCACTTAAGATACGAGCCGCTTCGCGAACTTGTATCATGATAGTACCTGAACTTAATAATTGTACTTTTGCTTTATCGCCAGTATAAGTTTCTAGCTTATACATACCTTTACGGATACCGTCTTCGGCACCTTCAGGCATAGCATGATGCGCATAGTTTTCGTTCATTAGCGTTACATAGTAGAAGATGTTTTCTTGATCTTTACCATACATACGACGGATACCGTCTTGTAAGATAATAGCAACTTCGTAAGCGAATGTTGGGTCATATGCCACACAGTTAGGTACTAGACCTGCTTGAATTAAGCTGTGACCATCTTCATGTTGAAGACCTTCACCATTCAATGTTGTACGACCAGCTGTAGCACCTAATAGGAAGCCACGAGCTTGTTGATCACCTGCCATCCATGCTGAGTCACCGATACGTTGGAAACCAAACATTGAATAATAGATGTAGAATGGGATCATCGGTAAATCATTTGTACTGTATGATGTTGCAGCAGCAACCCAAGAAGACATAGCACCAAGTTCGTTGATACCTTCTTGTAGTACTTGACCACTCGTTGATTCTTTATAATAAGAAACAAGCTCTCTGTCTTGAGGTGTATATATCTGACCTTTCGGATTATAGATACCCACTTGACGGAATAGACCTTCCATACCAAATGTACGCGCTTCATCAGCAATAATCGGTACTACATTTTTGCCAATACCTTTATGCTTAAGTAACACGTTCAATGCACGAACATACGCCATAGTTGTAGAAATTTCACGTTTTTGAGCACCAAGTAGTGCAGCAAAATCATCAACTTCAGGAATAGCTAGTTCACCAGAGAATGTTGGTTTACGCTGTGGTAAATAACCATTAAGTTCTTTACGACGAGCATGCAGATATTCATGCTCAGGCGTACCTTCTTCTATCGTCACATATGGAAGATTTAACAAGTCTTCATCTGCAACTGGTACATCGAAACGATCACGGAACTGCTTAAGCACATCCGATTTCATTTTTTTCACGCCGTGCGCGATATTTTTACCTTCTGCAGCTTCACCCATACCATAACCTTTTACAGTTTTAGCTAGGATCACAGTAGGCTTACCAACTGTCGCTTGTGCTTGTGCATATGCAGCGTAAAGTTTACTGGTAGAATGACCACCACGCTTAAGTGCGTAGATCTCATCATCAGTCATGTCTTTAACTAATTCAGCAGTTTCAGGGTAACGACCAAAGAATTGCTCACGAACATAAGCGCCGCCTTTAGCTTTCAACGTTTGGTAATCACCATCCACAGTTTCATTCATTAGCTGTAGAAGTTTACCAGACGTGTCTTTAGCAAGAAGTTCATCCCACTCTTCACCCCAGACAACTTTAATCACATTCCAGCCTGCGCCTTTAAATACGCCTTCAAGCTCTTGAATGATCTTACCGTTACCCATAACAGGACCGTCTAGGCGCTGTAGGTTACAGTTAATAACGAATACTAAGTTGTCTAAACCTTCACGAGCAGCAAATGATAATGCGCCGCGTGACTCAGGTTCATCCATCTCGCCATCACCTAGGAAAGCGTATACAGTTTGATCTTCAGTTTGTTTTAGACCACGGCCATCTAGATATTTCAAGAAACGTGCTTGATAGATAGCAGAAAATGGACCAAGACCCATAGATACTGTAGGGAACTGCCAGTATTCAGGCATCAACTTAGGATGTGGATATGACGGGATACCTTTACCATCTACTTCTTGACGGAAATTATCTAGCTGTTCTTCAGTTAGACGACCTTCAACAAATGAACGCGCGTAAATACCAGGAGAAATATGACCTTGGTAATAAATTAAATCACCACCATCTTTTTCAGTAGGTGCACGGAAAAAGTGATTGAAACATACATCATAAAGTGCAGCAGATGATTGGAATGATGCCATATGGCCACCCAAATCTAATTCTTTTTTCGACGCACGCAGTACGATCATTAACGCATTCCAGCGGATAATCGAACGAATACGGCGTTCTAGTTTTTCGTCACCTGGGTATGCAGGCTGGTCTTCAGTACGGATGCTATTGATATAATCGGTAGTGATACCACCTTGACCTATTTCAATACCGTCTTGATGTGCTTTTGCAATTACTTTTTCTAACAAATACTGTGCGCGCTCAAGACCTTCTTCACGGATAACTGATTCAATTGACTCAAACCATTCATTCGTTTCGATAGGATCTATATCATGCTTTAAGATGTCGGACATTTGAGATTCCTTACTATTAGATCTCTACAACATTAAAGAAATATTCTTAAACATATTTTATGTTTAAACATATTCATTATTAATACTATTTAGCCTGTTTTATGCGGCGTGTCGCTCGGCTGATACGACTATCCTCACGCCCAATATCAAGCAATGCTTGCTCGATATAAGCCAGATGGGCATGACATGCTTCTCTGGCTGTTTCTGGTTGTCGGTTAAGAATTGCAGTGAGCATATCACCACGGTGTTGGCTAATTTGTTCAACCACACCTTGACGCTTTTCCAACAACCTAAAATTTTGGCAGATGTTATCTTCTAACAATGGATTCAGCCCACGCAGAAGATGTAACAACACTATATTGTGTGATGCAGCTGTGACCGCAATATTAAACGCACTGACTGCTTGCGCCTGTAGCTGCGGGTCATGTGCTAATTCAGACGCTGTCACTGCATCAAGCGCAACGCGTAATTGTTGAAAGTCGGTTTCAGTACCACGCAACGCCGCGTAATACGCTGAAATACCTTCCAACGCATGACGAAATTCTAATAGGTCTAATTGCGCTTCTGGGTGTGTCGTCAATAATTGAAACAGTGGTTCCATCAGCGTTTGGTCCATGGCCTTTTTCACCCATGTACCACGTCCTTGACGACGTTCCAATAAACCTTTGCTTTCCAACCGTAAGATTGCATCGCGTACAGTAGGGCGAGACACCCCTAGCTGTAGGGCTAAATCACGCTCTGAAGGTAAGCGCTGGCCGGATTCTAAACTACCTTCCAAAATCATTTGCTCTAGTTGCTCTGCAATCGCATCGGACAACTTCGGCGGCTGAATTTTTCGATAGACCATGTGAACCTCAAAATGACCAGTGGTAAATTGGTCAGACCAATTTAATATTAAGTCATGACAATTTACCAAAACCACGTTCGATTGTCATTAAAAATAGACGTTTTTGTTCGTTTTTATCGTGTTTAAATAAAAATAGGCAGTATAAATACATCTAAGCAACCGGATAAACAAAGCATAAAGGCATGGGAATACGTATTAAAGGCAGTTTAAATAACTGCCAACTCAAGATTAACAGTCAATGACGTACCCCCAAAGTAATACCAAAGATCTATTGGTCTTACCACATAATACAATTCTTTAGCTCTTCAATAGCAGATCGACAGAAAGCCCTAGGGTAAAATAAAAAATAAAGATATAACAAGGATTAAGCGAGATAAGAGCATCTTGGTAAACAGTTAAATACTGATACACCGCCGATACGAATGCCATGAAAAGTAAATTTTAAGGAAGGAAAAAATGACATAATTGTAATCAAGGTTACGAACGTATCTGTCAACGCTAAGACTCGTTAATAACCTTGCTTAAATACCATGTTTCAGCTAATTAAGTGTACCGTTAATGGTAAGGAGAGAAATGATGGTCACAAAAAAGATAATGTTACGTTTGGCCAGTTGCACTAAATAACAGGTATAGTCATAACACTTATCTGTTGTCATGTTCGCTTTACTTGCTAGGCAAACGACTTTCCCTAGCAAGTCAAACTCCGGTGTTGATAAATCACGCCAACTACGCAAACTCTGAGGTAAAGCAGCCTGCTCTTCTGCGACTACTGCATAGCCAAACATGGTTAAGCGTGCTGGTAACCAATCAACGACACGCATAACGCGGTGAATAGCACTGCGGTTTAATTGCTTACTATGATGCTGAATAATATATTTATGATAACTACGGGCCACTACATACATAGTCAAACCTATCGGGCCAGCCACCACAAAATAAAAGATCACCGCAAAATAAAAACGATAATTAATCCAGACGAGTTGTTGGGCAACCGCTTCAGTCAGTAATTTTGCGCAAAAACGTTCGCAATTTACATCCAAACATCCGGCATACATACCTTTCGCTTCTAAATCATCACGACTTAATGCTTTTAAGTACTGACGATAATCACGGCGATAGTCACTGCCACCAAAGCTCATTAATAACAGCATCAGCCAAGCTAGTACCGTAAAAGCACCATAATATAAACCTGAAATAGCATCTAACAAGCTATACATAACCGCTGTCGGCAACGCAATAATAACCAAGGTGCCAAACAGACCTTGGTTAATAAATGAGGGTAATAAAGGGTAAAGGTAACGCTGCAAGACATTATCCAATTGTAACTTAGCACTCAAATGCACCACCCGTTCAATGAGTAATGCGAGCAGCAAAGAGATTAAAGCCATATTAATTATCCTTCGAATTTAAACATGAAAAATAATGCTGCCAGTCAAAATGCGGACCAGGATCATCTTTACGCACAGGGGCAATATCGCTATGACCAGTAATGCGGTCCAAGGTAATTAAAGGGTAACGTTGCTGGATGTCCGCTGTGACAGTCGCCAAACACTGATACTGCACAGATGTATAAGGATGATTAACATCCCCTTCCAACTCAATACCAATAGAGAAATCATTACACCGCGATTTATCTGCAAATTCAGAAAGCCCTGCATGCCAAGCACGTTTATCCAAAGGCACAAACTGAATCAATTGGCCGTCTCGCTTAATATATAAATGTGCCGATACCCGCACTGATTCTAATTGTTGAAAATAAGGGTGTAAGCTACAATCGAGTTTACCAAGAAAAAAATCTTCGACATACTCTGCACCGTATTGCTCCGGTGGTAAACTGATACAATGAATAACCAGTAAATCAATATCAGTCTTCGGCGGACGATCATCAAAATGCGGCGATGACAAGAAATGTGCACTTGCCAATAATCCTAAGCTTGATTGTCTGTTTGTCACGCTGTTCATACCTTCTGACTATAATCGAGTGACTGCTATTCAAGACGACTCTTCACAATTGCTCCACTTTACAATGATATCGTTAGCAATAACATAGCAGAGTCCGTAAAATACAAAACGAATAAATTAACGCACTCGTAACGGAGAGAGACAATGGATGGAAATCAAAAAATCGCCAAAGCCATGACTTACATCGCCTGGATCAGTGGGTTAATTATTATGTCTCTATTCTTTAATGATTATTTGGCCAAGCAAGAAAATCCCAATACCCGACCAGAAAGCTATCAACAAAATGGCAATGCAGTCGTCATGCTGCAACAAAATCGTGCTGGCCACTATGTTACTAATGGTTATATAAATGGTTATCAGGTAAAATTTTTACTCGATACGGGTGCCACGCAGGTTTCGATACCAGCAACAATCGCGAAACAGATCGGTCTTACCGCAGGTTATAGCCAATCGGTGAATACCGCCAATGGCGTGATTGAAGTATTTTCGACACGCCTCGACAGCTTATCTGTGGGTGAACTGACGCTCTACGACCTCAGTGCGAATATTAATCCCTACATGCAAGGTGATACTATTCTGCTTGGTATGAATGCATTAAAACAAGTTAAATTAGTCCAGCAAGGCAAAACCCTCACCTTAAGTGAGTATTAGTTTTTAATCGACCTAGGAATTATTATGTTACAACAAGAAATACGCCGCGCAGTAAGCACTGCATTAGCAGAAGACCTTGGTGGTCAAAGTGTGGCAGAAGGTGATATCACGGCAAACTTAATCGCAGCAGAAACACAAGCTAAAGCCAAAGTGATCAGCCGTGAACAAGCGGTATTTTGTGGTAAAGCCTGGGTTGATGAAGTTTTCCACCAGCTCGGTGACACTGTAACAGTGACTTGGTTTGTTGCTGATGGTGACCTAGTCGCTGCAGATCAAACACTATTTACGCTAGAAGGCCCTGCCCGTACATTATTAACGGGTGAGCGTAATGCACTCAACTTTGTACAAACATTATCTGGCGTTGCCACATTAACCAAAGAATACGTTGATCAACTTGCAGGTACTAAATGTCAGTTATTAGACACGCGTAAAACAATCCCAGGTCTACGCTTCGCCCAAAAATACGCAGTGACTTGTGGTGGCGGTAAAAACCACCGTATCGGCCTATTCGATGCTTACCTGATTAAAGAAAACCACATCATGGCCTGTGGCGGTATTGAAAACGCGATTGCCAAAGCAAAAGAGTTACAACCTGGTAAACCAGTTGAAGTTGAAACCGAAAGTCTTGCTGAACTGCAACAAGCTTTGGATGCAGGTGCGGACATCGTTATGATCGATAACTTTGACATTCCAATGATGCGTGCAGCGGTTGAATTAAACCAAGGTAAAGCAAAATTAGAAGTATCAGGTAATGTGACAATTAAGACCCTTGCGAGTTTTGCTGCAACTGGCGTTGATTTTATCTCGGTAGGCGCACTAACAAAACACGTGCAAGCAACCGACCTGTCGATGCGCTTTATTAAATAGTCATTATTGAATAATAATCACTAATAATAGAATTAATGACAAAGTCCTAATTAAGCATTTTAGCACTATCCCATTAGGGTAGTGCTTTTAATTTTCTGGTCGAGCCAAGTAGCATAAAATTAACCACTGCATAATAACCCTCATTTTAGTTATTCATCTATAAATAGCTTTTAAATTACTTAATTCCAACTGCAAATCCCTTAGTACAAGATAATTATATATCAACAAATCAATAGGTTATTTTGACGTGTTACCTTATAACTTGATCTTGATCGTTAAATTTATGTATACAAAATGTTAAATCAAGGTTTAAATAAATCAACTCATCGGGTATCTCATACCATTTGATGACTAAAGGACTATTAGCTAATTTTATAAGGATATAAAAATGAGAGTACAACAGAAAGTACAACAACAAGGTTTTACATTAATTGAATTGATGATCGTAGTCGCGATCGTGGCTATTCTAGCGGGTGTTGGCATGCCTGCTTATCAGAATTATACAAAAAAAGCACAGTTTTCAGAAGTCATTGGGGCAACAGGCGCTTATAAAACTGGTGTTGAAATCTGCTTAAACTTGACAGACAAAGAGAGCTGTGACGCTGGTACTAACTCAATCCCAACAGCAATTACATCTGCTGCGACAGGTAGCTTCGTTAAAAGCGTAGCCGTTTCGGACGGTGTGATCACTGCAACTGCAACTGGTGCAAGTGGTGCAACTTATACGTTAACACCAGCAATTGATAATGGCCTAGTGAGTTGGACTAAAGGTGGTAATTGTAAGGACGGTGGTTATTGCTAATCCCTAATGCCACACAAGCATAATGCTAGCGGCCTGGCACATAGCCTGGTCGCACATTCATACCTCGCCACAGAAGAGATTCAACAACTTCTGCAAAGCGCTAAACAGGAAGGTAAAGCCTTCACGACTTATATCGTCGACAATAACATCATCGACAGTAAAACCTTAGCGCAATTACTAGAGCGTGAATACGGCGTTCCACTACTCGATTTAGATACCTTTAAACTGGAAGAAATTCCCGATAACCTGCTTAATGGAAAATTAATCGAGAAACACCATGCTTTGCCTATCTACGTCCAGGGACAAACTTTATATCTGGCGATGTCAGATCCAACCAATGTCACCGCATTAGAGGAGTTCTCTTTTAGCTTCAGTCTGCATACCGAAGTACTTTTGGTTGATGAAGTACAATTACAAAAAGCGTTAGAGATTGTACTCGAAAGTGATATTGATGCCCTTGGTGATCTGAATGATGCCAGCATTGATGAGTTAGAGGTTGATAACAACGAGTCACGCCTAGAGCAAGAAAATAACAGCGGTGCTGACGACGCCCCGATTGTTAAATTCGTCAATAAGATCTTACTGGATGCGATTAAAAAAGGCGCATCCGATATTCACTTCGAACCGTATGAATTCAAATACCGGGTGCGTTTTCGTATCGACGGTATCTTACATGAGATGGTATCTCCACCCGTTAACTTAGCGATGCGTTTTTCTGCGCGCTTAAAAGTCATGGCGCAATTAGATATTGCCGAGCGTAGAGTGCCACAAGATGGCCGAATCAAATTAAAATTATCCAAAAACAAGTCCATTGATCTACGCGTTAGCACCCTGCCCACCATGTGGGGTGAAAAGGTGGTGATGCGGATCTTAGATTCTAACCAAGCCAGTCTCAACATTGATATTCTCGGTTATGACGATACACAAAAAGCCTTGTACCTTAAAGCGTTAGAAAAACCGCAGGGCATGATCTTGATCACAGGCCCAACAGGCAGTGGTAAAACGGTGTCTTTATACAGTGGCCTCAATATCCTCAACACCGTGGAACGCAACATATCCACAGCCGAAGATCCTATCGAGATCAACCTCACAGGTATCAATCAAGTCCAGATCAACCTGAAAGCAGGACTGAACTTCCCCAGTGCATTGCGATCATTCTTACGTCAAGACCCGGATGTAGTCATGGTTGGTGAGATCCGCGATATAGAAACAGCCGAGATTTCGATCAAAGCAGCGCAAACCGGTCACTTAGTATTATCTACTCTGCATACCAACTCTGCAGCAGAAACCCTTACTCGTTTATCCAACATGGGTGTCCCTGCTTATAATATAGGTTCATCAGTCAGCTTGATCATCGCCCAACGGCTCGGCCGTCGCCTTTGCAGTGAGTGTAAGCAGCCCGAAGACATACCCGCTATCGAATTAGCCAAGCTCGGTTTTAGCCAACAGCAAATCAATGATGGGATCACTTCATTTAAAGCCATAGGTTGTAACCAATGTACTAAAGGTTATAAAGGACGCGTAGGGATCTACGAAGTCATGCCGATGTCAGATAAGATCGCACGTATGATCTTAACCGGCAGCAACTCGCTTGAACTCAGCGACCAAGCGCAGCAAGAAGGCATGAATACATTACGCCAATCAGCCTTGAAAAAAGTGATCGACGGCGTCACCAGTTTACTTGAGGTTGAACGTATCACTAATCATTAGTGCTCAATGACTCACGATCAGTAATAAAAAATAGTCCTCTGTATAAAAAGGATCGTATCTCACACCATCAGCTAAGGATAGCATCATGGTCGCAGTAACTAAAAAAGCCAATCGCAGCACATCGACAGTCAAAAAACGCTATCCCTATAACTGGCAAGGCGTTAACCGCAAAGGTAAAAAGGTCAGTGGTGAGATGCAAGCTGAAAGCATCAGTAACTTAAAAGTTGAGTTACGCCGTCAAGGTATTAATGTATTAAAAGCCAATCGTAAATCAACAGGCTTATTTTCCAAAGCCACGGCTAAAATAAAACCGATGGATATTGCGCTTATTTCACGACAAATTTCAACCATGCTTAGTGCTGGCGTACCGCTCGTACAGAGTTTAGAGATTATAGCCCGCAGTAATGATAACCCTTCCATGCGCGCGCTAATTGGTGAAGTTGCAGCGGAAGTAGCGACGGGTACTCCGCTTTCTGATGCATTACGTAAACACCCTCTTTATTTTGATGACTTATATTGTGATCTTATTAGTGCCGGTGAACAGTCCGGTTCATTAGACAGTATTTATGATCGTATCGCGACTTATAAAGAAAAATCTGAAGCTCTCAAATCTAAGATAAAAAAAGCCATGTTCTACCCGATTATGGTACTCGCAGTTGCAACTGTCGTGACACTTATTTTATTACTCTATGTGATCCCCCAATTCAAAGACATTTTTTCCAGTTTTGGTGCTGAGCTTCCCCCTTTCACCCTGTTTGTCTTATCTATTTCTGACTTTGTCAGTCAATTTTGGTATTTGGTGATCGGGATATTATTTGGATTACCTTTTATTTACCTTAAGGCCAATAAACGGTCCATCAAAGTTAAGCACCTGACCGAACGGAGTATTCTCAACATACCAGCCATTGGGCCAATACTACACAAAGGGGCGATGGCGCGTTTTGCTAGAACCCTTTCAACAACTTTTGCAGCAGGTATTCCGCTCGTAGATTCATTAACGTCAGCAGCAGGCGCATCAGGTAACATTGTTTATAAAAATGCGGTGATGAATATGCGTAATGAAGTGATCGCCGGATTACAAATGCATATTGCCATGCGCTCAACCAATTTATTTCCTGATATGGTCACGCAAATGGTGATGATCGGTGAAGAGTCAGGCTCACTTGATGATATGTTGGCGAAAGTCGCCCATATTTATGAACAACAAGTTGATGATGCGGTCGATGGCTTAACCAGTTTAATCGAACCCATGATCATGGTGGTATTAGGTGTGGTCATCGGCGGCCTCGTTATTGCTATGTATTTACCTATCTTTGAAATGGGCAATATTATGTAGTGAATATCGACCAGTGTTATTTTGATAGCAAGCTTTAACAGCTTTTCTGTGATGGGTTTGTTATCATCTTATTTCAATTAATATTTATCTATCAATTTGATTCGGTACAGGTAATTTACATGCAAGACTTAGCGCTTCTCTTTCAACTCTATCCTTGGCTATTATGGTTATTCGCTACCTTACTTGGCCTACTCGTTGGTAGTTTCTTAAATGTGGTCATTTACCGTTTACCTATCATGATGGAGCGTGAATGGAAGCAAGAATGCACCGTTTACTTTGATGAAGAATGCAAGACCGCAAAATCAGAACCAGGAGCAACTAAATTCAATTTATTATTACCCCGCTCCACTTGTCCTAAATGCGATCATCAAATAACCGCATTAGAAAACATTCCCGTGATCAGCTGGTTAGTATTACGCGGAAAGTGCAGCAGCTGTGCGAACCCCATTTCAGCACGTTACCCTAGTATTGAGCTACTAACCGGTTTGTTATCGCTCGTCGTGGCCTTGTACATTCCCTACGGTATCCAATTAGCGGGGGCATTGTTACTGACTTGGTGTTTAGTTGCGCTGACTTTTATCGATATCGATAAAATGTTACTACCCGACCAAATGACATTACCCTTGTTATGGTTAGGCTTACTGCTCAACATCAACTACGCTTGGGTAACCCCTTCAGATGCGATTATCGGTGCTATGGTTGGTTACCTATCTCTCTGGACTGTTTATTGGGGATTTAAATTACTGACCGGTAAAGAAGGCATGGGCTATGGCGACTTCAAACTATTAGCCGCGTTTGGCGCATGGTTCGGCTGGCAGTCGATTTTAGCGATTGTATTACTCTCGTCATTTGCTGGCGCTATCATAGGTATTAGTCAAATCCTATTGAAAAAGCATACCCAAGGTAACCCCATTCCATTTGGTCCTTATCTGGCGATTGCAGGTTGGCTGTATCTTATTTGGGGTGATCAACTCGTTGATTTCTATCTATCCAATTTTATTTATTAAAGTAGAAATTTATGTATGTAGTTGGATTAACAGGTGGTATCGCATCAGGTAAAACAACCGTTGCCGATCTAATCGCGAACGAAGGGATTAATTTAGTCGATGCAGATATCGTTGCCAGAGAAGTGGTGGCGATTGGCAGTAATGGATTAAAACAGATTAGCGCTCATTTTGGTGAACAGATATTACTGGATGATGGCAGTTTGAATCGCGCCTTGTTACGTGAAAAAATATTTTCTAATAACGTCAATAAGCAATGGTTAAATAACTTATTACATCCCATGATCCGCGCTGAATTATTAGCGCAATTAGCCGCCAGTAAGTCCGCTTATACTTTGTTAGTGGTGCCATTATTAGTTGAAAACAACCTCACCACGTTATGCAATCACGTTCTGGTTGTTGATGTGGAAGAACAAGTCCAAATCGACCGTACAATGGCGAGAGATAAGGTATCACTACAACAAGCGAATGCTATATTAAAATCACAGGCTAGTCGTGAGCAGCGCCTCGCAGCAGCAGATTCGGTGGTGGTGAATAACGAACGTCAACAGCTTGAGCAGGATGTTGCCGTCTTACATCAGAAATTTCTTGAGTTAGCGGCCGCAGCCATGGCAGACTAAAGCCTTAAGCTCTGTATATTTAGGAAATCACTATGCAAGTAAATTGCCCAACCTGTCAAAAACCTGTTGAATGGGTTGCCACTAGCGAATTTCGCCCGTTTTGTTGTGAACGCTGCAAACTGATTGATCTTGGCGAATGGGCAAACGAAGAACGCGCCATTCCAGGTGAAGATGTATCACCACAAGAATTACAGCCTAAAGGTTACGAATTCGATTAAGTAGCGACCTTAGCGTAATGGCTCAGGCAAACTGAGTCATTAACATTTCAACAATTACTTGATTCGCAGCGGGGAAATTATAATCCGCCAACTCGCTGATATTTATCCAAGCCGTTTGCTGCCCTTCGAGTCCTTTACCTACCCCTTCAAACTTATCGACAAGATAGAAATCTAATTGCACGATTTTATCACCATAATCAAATTCTAACTGGTGAAATGCCTGTGCATTCATGACGTCAAGATCCACTTCTTCTTTTAGCTCTCTGGTTAACGCCTCAAGCACAGATTCATCAGACTCCACCTTACCACCCGGAAATTCCCATTTATCACCTTGGTGCTGTGCTGAGCTACGCCTACTGATAAATACTTGCTGGCCACGAATAATAATACCAGCAGCGACATGAACGACTTTCATCATTATTTCTCTTATTTAATAATTGGAATAAAATATAGTTAACAAAAAGCGCTAAAACATTGCTGCTTTAACGCTTCCAATTTTAAGTAATAATCGTCACTAATAAATAGTGTTCGCTACTAGCTTAATTTACCATGACACTGTTTGAACTTAGCGCCTGAACCGCAAGGACAAGGATCATTACGGCCTACTTTTTGACCTTGACGCACGAATGTTTCAGCATCTGGCGTTGCCGATGCATCAGCAAGCTGGTTTTCAGCCGCTGCATGGCTCATGCTTTGTGGTAATGACTCACTACGACGACGCTGTGCTTCAACCGCTTCCACGTCTTCTGGTGCTTGTACCTGCACTTTAGAGATAACGCCAACCACGTCTGATTTTAGATTTTCTAACATTTCAGTGAACAGCTCAAACGACTCACGCTTGTATTCTTGTTTCGGGTTTTTCTGTGCATAACCACGTAAGTGAATACCTTGACGTAAATGGTCCATCGCTGCTAAATGCTCTTTCCATAAACCATCCAGGGTTTGTAGCATCACTGCTTTTTCAAACTGACGGATCACTTGTGCACCAACCGCGTCTTCTTTCGCTGTATAAGCTTCTTTGGCTGCAGTCATAATACGCTCACGAATCTTCTCTTCGTATAACTTAGTATCATCATCTAACCATTGCTGGATTGGCAGTTCAAGCATGAAATCAGCACGCAAACGCTGCTCTAAACCTGAGATATCCCACATTTCATGTAATGATTGTGGTGGAATATAAGCATCCATTACCGCGTTGATTACGTCTTCACGGATCACAACCATAGTTTCGCTGATATCTTCCGCTTCCATTAATTCATTACGTTGCTCATAAACCACTTTACGCTGATCATTAGCGACGTCATCGAATTCAAGTAACGATTTACGAATATCAAAGTTACGACCTTCAACTTTACGTTGTGCGTTTTCGATTGCGCGTGTTACCCACTTATGCTCAATCGCTTCGCCTTCTTCCATACCCAGTTTTTTCATCATGCCAGTAATACGGTCTGATGTGAAAATACGCATTAACGGATCGGTCATTGACAGATAGAAACGTGTAGAACCCGCATCACCTTGACGACCAGAACGACCACGTAATTGGTTATCAATACGACGAGATTCATGACGTTCCGTACCAATAATGTGTAAGCCACCCGCAGCAAGTACAGCGTCATGACGAACTTGCCATTCCGCTTTAATATGTGCGATTTGCGCTTCAGTTGGATTCTTCAGCTTATCAACTTCAGTCTGCCAGTTACCACCTAACACGATATCGGTACCACGACCAGCCATGTTCGTTGCAATCGTAACAGCCCCAGAACGACCCGCATCAGCAACAATCTCAGCTTCACGTTCATGGAATTTCGCATTCAATACGTTATGTTTGATTTTGTCTTTTTTAAGTAGTTTAGAAAGTAACTCAGAGCTTTCAATTGATACAGTACCAACCAGCACTGGCTGCTGTCTTTCTACACAATCTTTAATATCTTCAATGATCGCAACATGCTTCTCATTTGCCGTCAGGTAAACCAGATCACCAAAGTCTTTACGCGCCATTGGTTTATTGGTCGGCAAGACAACCGTTTCAAGGCTATAGATAGATTGGAATTCAAATGCTTCAGTATCAGCCGTACCAGTCATACCCGATAGCTTTTCATACATACGGAAATAATTCTGGAACGTGATCGATGCTAAAGTTTGGTTTTCATTTTGAATTTTAACACCTTCGCGTGCTTCTACCGCTTGATGTAAACCTTCTGACCAGCGACGTCCAGGCATAGTACGGCCCGTATGTTCGTCAACAATAACAATCTCGCCTTCATCACTAACGATATAATCCACGTCTTTTTCAAATAACGTATGTGCACGTAATGCCGCATTGATGTGATGTAATAATGAAATATTTGCCGCAGAGAACAAATTGTCATCTTCGCTTAATAATCCACGCTCTTTGAGCATTTCTTCAACTTTAATTTGACCGTTTTCAGTCAGTAATACTTGTTTGTTTTTTTCATCGACCGTGAAGTGACCATCACCAGTGTATTCTTCGGTATCTTCTTGTTCTTGCTGTTCTAGCAGTGGAATGATGGTATTGATCTTAGTATATAGCTCTGAACTATCATCAGCAGGACCAGAAATGATAAGCGGGGTACGCGCTTCATCAATTAAGATTGAATCCACTTCATCGATGACAGCGTAATATAACGGACGCATAACACGCTGTTGCGGCTCAAAAGCCATGTTGTCACGCAGATAATCAAAACCAAATTCATTATTCGTGCCGTAAGTAACATCTGCAGCATACGCGTCACGTTTTGCCATGTTATCCATGCCTGAGACGTTAAGACCAACGGTTAAACCTAAAAATTCAAACAGTTCACGATTCCATTCCGCATCACGTGCAGCAAGGTAATCATTCACCGTAATAATATGTACACCTTTACCTGTTAATGCATTTAAATAGGCTGGTAATGTAGCTGTTAGAGTTTTACCTTCACCCGTACGCATTTCAGCAATCTGATTATTATTTAAAACCATACCACCAAGTAACTGCACATCGAAATGGCGCATGCCAAATACACGTTTAGAACCTTCACGAACAACCGCGAAGGCTTCAGCTAAAATGCTATCAAGTGATTCACCGGCAGCAACACGCTGTTGAAAATCAACTGTTTTTGCTTTTAATTCTGCATCTGATAATACTTCAAAATCAGCTTCTAATTGATTGACCTGTTTTACAACTTTATGCAATTTTTTTAAAATGCGGTCATTGCGGCTACCGACTATTTTTGTAATTATATTAGTTAACATTTTATGACCAAAAGTTATTGTGAATCTATTTGAAATTTAAAGCATTTTAGCGATAAACATAGCGTTTAGGATCGACTTGTCGTCCCGATTTTAGCACTTCGTAGTGCACATGAGGTCCAGTAGAGCGCCCTGAACTTCCCATAATAGCAATAGTTTGCCCCTTGCCAACAACATCGCCTTCTTTTGCGATGAGCTCTTTAGCATGGGCATAACGTGACGACAGACCATTTCCGTGGTTAATTTCGATTAATAGCCCATAACCAGAACGTCTTCCAGACCAGGTTACCACTCCAGCACCAGTTGCAATAATATTCATGCCATTATTACCTGCAAAATCAATCCCCTTATGCATAGTCGCTCGCCCTGTAAAAGGGTCTTTACGCACGCCGTAATGGGACGATAACCAAGAACCACGTTGAATAACTGGACGTCCAGATAAAACAGCCTCATCAGTTATATTGTGATTCAATAGCATAGTTTCAAGTAGCGATAGTTGTTGGGTACGATTATTTACTTCAAGTGACAATAAATCCATCTCTTCGAGCAAGGCTTGTAAATCAACAGCATAACTTGAATCTGTAACAACCGGACCGCCAATTGCAGGTTTTAAGTTAAAATCAAATTCACCACGCGTTAGACTGGCATTTTTAGCCAATTCATCACCCAATAAACTCAAACGGTTAACCTCCGCTTGCATCATGCCAACTTTACTCGCAAATACTGCGATTTTCAAATCAGTTTCTTGACGTAACGCAAGAACTTCATCTGCTTGTTGCTGATATTTCTGTTGCGTTCTCGCAATCTTAAGTTGTATAGCTTGGGAAGAGAAATTTGAATAGAGAAACCAAGAAGACGTGATCGAGATGGCAATAACAGCTATGAATGAAAATATTAAAAAGTAAATATTAAATAATTTAGAATGGTTATGTTTACCATTCGAGTAAGTCACTGTAACGCTCATAATCTTTTATTAACTGATAAATTGGTGACACTAAATATAAACAATTTAATGCCACAATTCTATCTGTATTTCTCTCAGAGCGAACTAACTCACTCAGTTCCGAGATACCAAACCGATTTGATTAGATTATAACGCCAGTTCTAAATTTGATTCTAACCAACGAATTGGTGCATCTTGGGCTTCATCTACAGTGGTGAATTCCCATGCTTCTTGATTAGCAAGTAATGCTCTTAGCAATAAATTATTCATGCCGTGGCCAGTTTTAAATGCTCTAAACTCACCTAGGATTGAATGACCTGATAAGTACAGGTCTCCGACAGCATCAAGTACTTTATGTTTCACAAATTCATCTTCATAACGTAAACCGTCATCATTTAAAATACGGAATTCATCGATCACAATAGCGTTCTCTAGGCTACCACCCAGTGCAAGGTCTTGCGATTGAAGATATTCAATGTCTTTCATAAAGCCAAAAGTACGTGCTCGGCTGATTTCTTGATGGAACCAATCACCCGAAAAGTCTGCTCGAATATGTTGATTTTGACCTTCAAACACAGGATGATCAAATTCAATACGTAAATCCATAATAAAGCCATGGTTCGACGGTAAAAATTCAGCCCATTTGTCGCCATCTTCAACACGTATAGGTTGTTTTATTTTAATAAACTTCTTAGCGCAGTTTAGCTCTTCGATTCCCGCACTTTGCAGTAAGAAAATAAAAGGACTTGCACTACCATCCATAATTGGAATTTCAGCCGCATCTACTTCAATAATAATATTATCAATGCCGAGACCTGCTAAGGCCGCATTTAGATGCTCTACAGTCGAAATACGATGACCATCTTCGCTAATTAGACAAGTACATAACATTGTATCTTTCACCATGTCAGCTGATGCTTTGAAATCAACTACTGGATCAAGATCGATACGACGGTAAATAATACCGGTATTGGCTGCCGCTGGACGAAGATTAAGGGTAACCTTGTTGCCAGAATGCAGACCGATACCGGTGCCACGTACCGCTTGTTTTAATGTTCTTTGCTTAATCATTAATGTCACCCTATTTAAATCCCACACTCCAACGCGAGGCCGAGCAATTTACCACAGCCCTACTGGAAATGCAAAATCACCAATCCAGACACGTTTTATATAATTCAGTCTTTACGCTAAAAATACCCCGAAAGACTGAATCATGTTCTAGCTATAATACAGTAAAGTATTAGTCTGCTTGGCGACGTAAGAACGCCGGAATATCTAAATAATCCGGTTCACTTTTCGTTGCCGTTGTCGTATTACTTTCACCAACAGCAATTTTCTGTATATCGACTTGGTTATCGGCCGGTACAACTGTCGCTTTAACTGTTTCGTCAACTTTCGTCGATTCAACTTTCGCTTCTTCAATTTTTTTCGCTGGCGTTGGTACTAAAGTAATATCGGGTTTGTTTTCAGCACCGATACCCGTAACAACCACAGTTACACGCAATTCATCCGTCATTTCAGGGTCAATTACCGCGCCCACAACAACCGTTGCATTATCAGAAGCAAAAGCTTTAACTGAATTACCTACTGTTTCGAACTCTTCGATATTGATATCGAGGCCAGCAGTAATATTAACCAGAATACCCCGAGCACCCGCTAAATCAACATCATCAAGTAATGGGCTTGAGATAGCAGCTTCTGCGGCTTCTGCGGCTCGATCTTCACCAGAAGCAACACCGGTACCCATCATTGCAGTACCCATTTCACTCATGACTGTGCGAACATCGGCGAAATCCACGTTGATTAGACCTGGACGCGTAATGAGTTCCGCAATACCTTGTACAGCACCAAGTAATACGTTATTGGCAGCTTTGAATGCATCTAATAAACTGACACCACGACCCAATACTTTCAATAATTTGTCGTTAGGTATTGTAATCAAAGAATCAACTTGTTCACTTAAGGCATCGATACCAGCTTGTGCATAACTCAAGCGACGCTTACCTTCAAACGAGAAAGGTTTAGTAACTACAGCTACCGTTAAAATCCCTAATTCTTTAGCAATTTCAGCAACAACTGGAGCAGCACCAGTACCTGTACCACCGCCCATACCCGCAGCAATAAAGATCATATCAGAACCTTGCAGCTGCTCACGAATACTATCGCGATCTTCCATTGCAGCTTCACGACCTACTGTTGGGTTTGCGCCCGCGCCCAAACCTTTAGTGATAGTGTTACCGATTTGAATAACAGATCCAGCGGCTGAATTACGTAATGCTTGTGCATCCGTATTTACGACAATAAATTCAACACCTTCAATTGTTTCACTGACCATGTGATCAACAGCGTTACCGCCGCCGCCACCAACACCAATGACTTTAATGACAGCTTCATCGTGACTATCATCTAGTAGTTCAAACATGGTAATATCTCCAAAAATCTTATAGGGTTTTAAAACCCGCCTTTGAACCAGCTCATTATTCTTTTAAGTAACTGATTACAATTATTCCGTTCTACGACTACGTCTGTTGTTGGTTCGAACTGATGTTCTTTACCAAACTGAAGTAAGCCAACCGCTGTTGAATACACTGGTGTATTTACATATTCAGTTAATCCATTTATATTTAATGGAATACCTATTCTAACTTGTGAGTTGAATACGCTTTCTGCACATTCAACTAAACCTTCAATTTGTGCCGCACCACCAGTAAGTACAATGCCAGCCGCCAATTTATCCAGTTTTAATGACTCTAAAATAGTTTTTAATTCAGCTTCAACCATTCCGAATAGTTCAGAATATCGAGGTTCGATCACTTCTGCAAGTGTTTGTCGCTGTAAAGTGCGCGATGGTCGTCCACCGACACTTGCAACTTCGATAGTATCATCACGTTGTAATAACTGAGCATGCGCACAACCAAAGTTAACTTTAATCTCTTCTGCGTCTGCAGGAGGGGTACCAAATGCATACGCAATATCACTAGTAACTGCATTACCTGCATACGAAAATACTGATGTATGACGTAATGAACCATCATAAAATACAGCGATATCAATAGTGCCACCGCCAATATCGACAACACATACACCAAGTTCTTTTTCATCATCGGTCACAACGGCATAACTTGATGCGAGAGCAGAAAAAATTAATTTATCCACTTGTAGTTCACAACGCTCTGCACATTTTACAATATTTTTTGCCATATCATTGTGACAGGTGATCAAATGTACCTTCGCTTTCATCCGAACACCGGATAAACCGACTGGATTTTTAATCCGTTCTTGATAATCAATAGCATATTCTTGTGGAATTACGTGTAAAATTCGATGTTCGTCACGAATTCTCACAGATCTTGCAGTGTAGATCACATTATCTACATCATCTTGTGTGACTTCATCTTCCGAGATTGCCACCATGCCAATTTCATCTTGGCTGCTAATGTGTTTACCTGAAATGCTCAGGTAGACAGAAGATATTTTCATATCCGCCATCATTTCGGCTTCTTGTTTCGCACGCTGAACCGCTTTAACAACAGATTCCAGGTCGTTTACCCCCCCTTTATCCATGCCTCTCGATGCACTTTGTCCTAAACCGATAATGTTCAGTTCACCGTCTGGTAATAATTCACCGACAACAACGGCAATTTTTGATGTGCCGACATCTAAACCTACAATTAATTTTCGTTCCATCGACTTAGTCATTATCATTACTCTTTATTGTCATTTTTCCAGCCAACTGAGAAACCTGTATCGTAACGTAAATCTATATAGGCTATCTTTTCTTTATCTAATACTGCAACATAATCGATATAACGCTGAATCCGTGATATTGCATTTTCTCGTCCTAAACGCAGCATAATACCATTACTTAATTCGACCGTGATTGCATTACGTAAATTAAGCGAAACTTTAACTATTTTATAATTATTTAGCTTCAGCAATCCATTGAACTCATTAAATTTGGCCAGTGTTTGTTCGATTTTATCATTCGGACTATAAAGTTTCACTAATGATTTCGGCGCACTATTCATAGCTGCATCAAACACTATCCCGTCTTCGTTCAACAAGTGCGTATCATTCCACACTGCAACTACGGGTTGTTCTTGAATATATACACGTAATAAATCAGGCCAACTTTTTCGTACCGACGCGTGATAAACCCAAGGTAACGATTCAATTTTATTTTGAATATCATCAACATTTACCGAAAAATAATTTTCTATTGCCGGCTTTTGTAACAAGACGGCTCGGATATCGTCGTCACTGACATACTCTCGGTCCCCCTGAATAATCAGGGCTGACATTGGCATTTTGCTGGCATCGGTCAAGTATGCTTCCATACTGCTAAACATCCAGCTAAAAAATACTAACACCAAAAAAAAGAAAAAGAGACCTAAACTACGCCTTAAACGTAATGGTGCTAATTCTTCAGCGCAAAATTCATCCGCTTGAATCTCAAGTTCTGTGAGCGCGTAGATATTATCATCTAAGGCTTCATTTCTCGGTGTTGGAATAACAGCTGTCATATCAAAATTCGTTTATTAATGCGCGAGCGCTAATACTTTAGCAACTAAACTCTCGAAGTTATACCCAGCAGCATTGGCCGCCATTGGCACTAAACTTTTTTCAGTCATGCCCGGTACCGTATTTACTTCCAACAATTGAAACTGACCCCGTGCATCTAACATTGCATCAACACGGCCCCAGCCCTCTGCTGCTACAGCACGAAATGCTTTTAATGCATAAGCTTGCAGTTGTTGGCGTTGTTCATCGGTAATGGGGGCTGGACACAAGTACTCAGTGGTATTTGATTGGTACTTAGCTTGGTAATCATAAAACGTATTTGGTGTTTTAAGCTGAATAACCGGCAACACTTCATCACCTAAGATCGCAACCGTGAATTCAGGCCCTTCAATCCATTGCTCAATTAAGATCTCATTATCATATTCAAACGCAGCCATGACCGCCGTTTCTAATTCCGCTACATTATGCACTTTCGCCATACCGATGCTGGAGCCTTCTTTCGCCGGTTTAATTATTACCGGAGAACCAAGATCCGCAATAATATCGCTTGCTATCGCATTATCAAAATGATTTGGTGTAACAATACGATAAAGCGCAGTCGGTAAACCTTGAGACTGCCAGATTTGTTTAGTACGGATCTTATCCATCGCTAATGCGGCGCCTAAAACCCGGCTACCGGTATAAGGAATGGCAAGCTGCTCTAACGCACCTTGCATCACACCGTCTTCGCCACCGCGGCCATGTAGCGCAATAAACGCATGGGTGAAACCATCACCCCTCAGTTGACTAACATCGTATTCAGCGGTATCTAAAGCATGCGCATCAACACCCGCACGTTGTAAGCCAGATGTGACTGCGATACCCGATTTTAGTGAGACTTCACGTTCGGCAGAATATCCACCAAATAATACCGCTACTTTTTTAATGCTTGTTACGCTCATGATTACTTCTTCCATTGTTTCATCGTACTAACATTCATTTCCATTGCTGCCAGTTCCTTAGCAAGCGTACCCACATTACCAGCACCTTGGGTTAATACCAAGTCACCGTGTTGTAAATGCTCAGCTAAAATGGCTGGGATTTCATCAGGACTAGAAACAAAAATTGGTTCAATATTACCACGTTGTCTAATACTACGACATAATGAGCGACTATCAGCACCAGGAATGGGTTCTTCACCTGCCGGATATACTTCTAATAAAAATAACAGATCAACCTTTGATAACACGTTTGCGAAATCTTCATACAAATCACGGGTACGTGTATAACGATGTGGTTGGAATACCGAAACCAAACGTTTTTCAGGCCAGCCTGCACGTGCGGCAGTAATAGTAACATCAAGCTCGGTCGGGTGATGACCATAGTCATCAACCAGCATCACATTACCTGTACCTGAATCAAATTCACCAAGATGATCAAAACGTCGACCAGTACCCGCAAAGTTAGCGAGCGCGGTAATAATCGCGCTATCATCAATACCATCTTCAGTCGCGACAGCTACTGCAGCTGTCGCATTTAAGGCATTATGTTGACCCGGAGAATTCAAGCTAACACGTAAATTTTCGCGATCTTTACGACAAATGGTAAAATGACTTTTATGACCTTTTTGCACATAATCAATAATACGTACATCGGCATTTTCGGAGAAACCATAAGTCACGACCTGACGACCAATATCTGGGATCAACTTTTCAATAACTGCATCATCAGCGCACATCACGGCTAAACCGTAAAATGGCAAGTTATGCAGAAAATCCATAAAGGTTTTTTCTAATTTAGCAAAATCACCACCATACGTATCCATATGGTCAGCTTCGATATTCGTCACGACAGCAACCATCGGCTGCAGTAGTAAGAATGATGCATCGCTCTCATCCGCTTCAGCAATCAGATAACGACTTTTACCTAAACCAGCATTGGTGCCAGTGCTCTTCACTAATCCGCCATTAACAAATGTAGGATCTAAGCCTGCTTGATGGTAAATACCTGTTACTAGCGCTGTAGTCGACGTTTTGCCATGTGTGCCTGCAATCGCAATCCCATGACGAAAACGCATTAATTCTGCTAGCATTTCAGCACGTTTAATCACCGGAATACGGTTTTCATGTGCAGCCATAATTTCAGGATTAGTGAGATCGATAGCCGTTGATACCACCACTACGCTAGCATTCAGTACATTTTCAGCTTTATGCTCAAAATTAATTTTTGCACCTAATTTGACTAAACGTTCAGTCACTGGATTAGGCGCGAGATCAGAACCCGTGATCTGATAACCTTCATTTGCTAATACTTCTGCGATCCCACCCATGCCAGCACCACCGATGCCAACAAAATGAATAGTTTTCACACGACGCATCTCTGGCACTACCGTTCTTAGTTGTGCGATCTTTTGTTCAGACATTATCTATCTCTCTTAACTTAATGCTGAACAGGCATTTGCGACCTGCTCAGTTGCATCTAGAATAGCAGCACTTTTGGCTGCATTTGACATAGCGACAAGTTGTGCTTCATCGTCAATCCATTGCTGTAATAATTTGGCTAAATCCACTGCATTTAATTGGCTTTGTGGGAGTAATACCGCGCCACCTGCTTGTACCAATGATTGGGCATTTTTAGTCTGATGATCATCCACTGCATGTGGTAATGGAATAAAAATAGCGGGTAGTCCTGCAACAGCCACCTCTGACACAGTCAACGCGCCTGCACGACACACTACCACATCAGCTTGATAATAAGCTTGCGCCATATCATCAATAAAATCAGATACTTTAATATCAGCTGTAACACCTACTGACTGATAAGCAACATTCACCGCAGTACTATTATTTTTACCCACTTGATGGCGAATACTAATTTTATCTTGGGGTAATAGCGCCAGTGCTGCTGGTAACGTTTCATTTAATACTTTTGCGCCTAAGCTACCACCAACAACCAATACCGTCAGCTTATCTGTGCTCACGTGTGGTAGTGCATGTAAAGCCAATACATCTTCACGTACTGGATTGCCTACCAACAGACCCTGAGAAAATGCACCAGGAAAGGCCATTAGTACACGTTTAGCAATTTTAGCTAATAGACGGTTAGTGAGACCTGCCGCCGCATTTTGCTCATGCAATACCACAGGAATACCTTGTAACCAAGCCGCTACGCCACCCGGTCCACTAGCAAACCCCCCCATCCCTAAAACAACATCAGGTTTGAAGTTTTTCATCACTTTACGTGCCTGTAACACGGATTTTAAAATTCGAAAGGGTGCAAGGCATAAACGCTTAACCCCGTTACCACGCACCCCTGAAATATCAATGAATGAAATATCAAAACCATGTTGTGGGACTAAATCGGCTTCCATCCGATCCGCAGTACCAATCCAGTGAATCGCCCACCCCTGCTTTTTTAAATGTTTTGCAACCGCAATACCAGGAAATACGTGACCACCAGTGCCACCAGCCATCACTAATAAACGTTTTGTCATAATATTATCTTTCATTGTAATAAGATTTAATCAGTTATGTTAAGGCGTAACGTGCTCATACATATGATAACTAACTGGTCGCTGTACTATTTGACATCGACACTTTTTGTGCACGATATTCATAATCGATTCGTAATAGCACCGCCACAGCACAACTCATAATTAATAAACTCGACCCACCATAACTCACGAGGGGTAATGTTAACCCTTTCGTTGGTAATAATCCGGAGGCTGCACCAACGTTAACCAAGGTTTGAAAACAAAACCAAACACCAATGCTAATTGCTAAAAAACCAGCAAAAAATTGATCCATTTCCAGACTACGACGACCAATTTGCAGCGCTTTAAATACCAATAACATCTGTAGTATCAAGACGATAAAAACGCCAACAAAACCTAATTCTTCAGCTAGAATTGCAAATACAAAATCGGTATGAGCTTCTGGTAGATACTCTAATTTTTGAATCGAGTTACCAAGCCCTTCACCGCTAAAACTACCACGGCCAAATGCCATTAAGGATTGGGTTAGTTGATAACCACTACCAAATGGATCATCCCAAGGGTCAAGAAAAGAGGTTATCCGTCGCATTCGATACGGCGATAATATCACCGCTAATACACCCAGTAAAATAGCCACAACACATAGTGCCATGAAGTGCACCAACTTTGCACCACCGATAAATAACAGTGCTACACTGGTGGTTAAAATAACCATCACAGAGCCGAAATCAGGTTGAAAAAGAAGCAATGTAGAGATAACAGCGATCACCAGTAAGCCATTTACAAAACCTTTATAGCTTTCTTGTAATAAGCTTTTTTGACGGACTAAATAACCTGAAAAATAAATAAAGAGGGCAAATTTAGCAAACTCGGCGGGCTGCATATTCAAGGGGCCAAACGAGATCCAACGAGTACTGCCATTAACCGTACGACCAATGACTAATACCACGATCAATAAAGCAATAGCGACAAATAAAAACCGCACGCTATTACGCTCATAAAAAGCAATCGGTACATTCAACACACAGATTGCGGCACACAAGGACACGCTCAGAAAGACTAAATGCTTTTTCACAAACATGAAGGGATCATCACCCAACGCAATACCTTCTGGTAAGGATGCCGATGCAACCATCACCAAACCAACCATCATTAAAATAATCGCTAATAATAATAGCTGGCGATCATAAACCGCCGCGCGCTGCTCTTCAGCACCTAATAAATAGGCTTTCGTCCGTGTCAGAAATTCCATTATAATGCCTTCACTAGCGCTCTAAAGTGGTCACCCCGAGCCATAAAATTAGCGTACATATCGATACTTGCACACGCAGGTGACAACAAAACCCAGTCACCCGGTTGTACAAACTCACTAATTTCAGCAATCGCAACGGCCAAGTCAGGAACCTGTTTCGTATTTTCCGCTAACGCCGAAAAACGTTCACCGTCTTTGCCAAAGCAATACGTCAACGCAATGTCATCACGTAATGCGGGGACTAAAGGACTAAAATCAGCGCCTTTTCCATCACCGCCAGCAATCAGGTATAAGTGTCCTTTAACACTGCTTTTCAACCCGGCCAGCGCTGCTAGTGTAGCTCCGACATTGGTGGCCTTAGTATCATTAATCCACCTTACCCCATTAAGTTCACGAATAAACTCACAGCGATGTGCTAGCCCCGTAAATTGACGCAAGCCCGGTAACGTTTTAGTTCTATCCACACCTGCCGCATCAAGCAGGGCAATGGCAGATAATGCGTTCATTAAATTATGCACACCGGTGATCTGTAACTCATCGGCGCTGATAATACCCTCACCTTGATAAGCAAGCCACATCCTTCCTTGTTGTTGAATCAAGCCATAGTCAGTATCATCCTCACCAAAACTACGCTTAACAGCATTGAATGTATTATCTTGTTCAGGACAAGCCGTTAATACATCATCACGATTTGTCACCACGGTTTGCGCATGCTGATAAATTGATAATTTGGCTTGGCGATAGGCTTCGAAATCAGGGTAACGATCAAGATGGTCGTCTGTTACATTCAGTACGGTCGCAGCAATAGCCTTTAGACTATGGGTCGTTTCTAATTGAAAGCTTGAAAGCTCTAACACATATAACTGATAAGGATCGGCTACATCCAGTAGGTCTAATGCTGGAATGCCAATGTTGCCACCGATTGCGGTTATCACGCCTGCCGCATTCGCCATTTCACCAACCAGTGTGGTCACGGTTGATTTACCGTTTGAGCCAGTGATGGCAATAATGGGCGCTTTTGCAGCCCTGACAAACAATTCAATATCACCAATAACTTCAACACCATGTTGTTGCGCAGCAGCAATCGCAGGCGTTGCAATAGCAATACCTGGACTAACAACTAATTGTTTAGCTTGTAATAAGATCTCTGGGTGTAAGCCACCCTTATATAAGGTTACCTGAGCTGGCAACTCATCTTGTCCCGGCGGTGCATCACGACTATCCACAACAACAGGAACTATGCCTTGTTTTAGAAAATAACGGACACAAGACAGACCGGTTTGGCCTAAACCAACAATAACGATAGACGATGCCATATTTTGCTCAGATAATTGTGTCATTAGCGTACCTTCAACGTTGCTAAGCCAATGAGTACTAAAATAATAGTAATGATCCAAAAGCGTACAATCACACGCGGTTCAGGCCAACCTTTTAGTTCATAATGGTGATGAATTGGTGCCATTCTAAAGATACGTTGACCACGTAACTTATAAGAACCTACTTGTAAGATAACCGATACTGTTTCCATAACAAAAACACCACCCATGATCACCAACATAAACTCTTGGCGAACCAATACCGCTAGCGTACCTAAACCCGCACCTAATGCTAATGAACCAACATCGCCCATAAATACTTGCGCTGGGTACGTGTTAAACCATAAGAAGCCAAGTCCGGCACCAACCATCGCCGCACAAACAATCACTAATTCACTGGCTTGTGGGATGTAAGGGATAAACAGATACTCAGCAAATTTAACGTTACCTGTTAAGTAAGATACAAGCATAAATGCACCCGCCACTAATACCGTTGGTAAGATAGCTAAACCATCCAAACCATCGGTTAAGTTAACCGCATTACTACTCCCCACAATCACAAAATAAGTTAATACAATGAATAACAATCCAAGTTCTGGCATATATTCTTTAAAGAAAGGCACAACTAATGTCGTTTCTGCCGCCGAACCTGCCGTTGCATAGAGATAAACAGCGATACCAATTGCGACCGCTGACTGCCAGAAATACTTCCAACGCGCAATCAAGCCATCGGTATCTTTACGGATCACTTTGCGATAGTCATCCACAAAACCAATCGCACCAAACGCGACAAACACAAACATCATGATCCAAACATAAGCATTATCTAATCTTGCCCATAATAGCGTTGATACTAAAATTGAAACTAGAATCATTACGCCACCCATTGTTGGCGTACCACGTTTACTGAAATGTGATTCAGGGCCATCATCACGTACCACTTGACCAATCTGCATATCTTGCAAATAGCGGATAAGTTTAGGTCCCATCCATAATGTCAGTAATAACGAGGTAATTATCGTGATAATTGCACGAAATGTGAGATATGAAAAAACTCTGAATAGCGAGAAATGCTCACTTAAAGATTCGAACAACCAAACTAACATTTTATTTCCTTATACTGTATTTTTAACTAACATTGTATTTTCGATTAACATAGCACTGTTCTTAGATAGCTTTGTGGTTAACAAACTAATTGCCTGCTCCATTTTAGCACTACGGGAACCTTTAAATAATAAAGTAAACATCTGCTCTTTAGGAGCAGTAGTGATTAAGTCAACTAACGCATCAACCAGTGCTGGCTGTGCTAAAAAGGCGCGACCAATAACACCAGCAGTTAATGCAGCTTCACGGCTAACAGCACCACAAGTATAAACATGATCAACCTGTTTCTGCTGAGCATAATGTCCAACTTGTTGATGCATATCAGCAGTACTAACACCCAGTTCTCCCATATCGCCCATTACCAATACGTTTGTTGATTTGAAATGGGTTAATACATCAATGGCCGCCTTTACTGAGGCAATATTGGCATTATAGCTATCATCAATAATACGAATACGTGAAGTTAATTGTGATATTTTCAATCGGCCCTGTACACTAACCATAGATTCAAGGCCTAACTTAATGGTTTTAATATCAATACCAAAACAACTTGCCATTGCAGCGGCAGCTAATGCATTAGCGACATTATGACGACCTGCAACACCTAAGTTAATTGTACAGTCACTATCTGGCGTACATAATCTAAACGTCGGGTTACCCGAACTATCAAATTCAATATTAGCTGCAAAATAATCAGCACTCTCATCAACAACCGAAAAGTTAACATGTCGCTGTGAATCAACTTTACGTAACCAGTATTGATAAAACTTATCATCGCGATTTAGTACCGCCATACCTTGTTGCTTAACCCCTGATAATATCTCACTTTTAGCCAATGCGATGCCCTGTAGATCACCAAAGCCTTCTAAGTGTGCCGCATCAACATTATTAATTAACACCACATCTGGCAATACCAATCCCGTGGTATAAGCAATTTCTTTTTTATGATTAGCACCAAGCTCCATCACCGCAAATTGATCTTCTTGCTGTAAGCGTAATAGTGTCAGTGGAACACCAATATCGTTATTAAAATTACCTGCAGTTGCTAAGGTTGGGGCGACTTGCTTTAAAATTGCTGCCAACATTTCTTTCGTCGTGGTTTTACCATTACTGCCTGTAAGCGCTGCAACTTTAGGATTAACTTGTTCACGCACCATTTTACCTAACAAACCTAACGCAATACGGCTATCTTTTACCATAATTTGCGGTATATCCACCGCTTGTTTTTTTGTAACGATAGCTGCGATAGCACCTTGCTCTGCCGCTTTAGCAACAAAACTATTGGCATCAAAATTATCACCACTTAACGCAACAAACAAATCACCAACTTTAATCGTGCGTGTATCTGTTGAAACGTGAGTAATGACGACATCATCACCTTGCAGCTTGCTATTGAGCTGTGCTGCGATCGCACTTAACGTTAAACTAATCATTGTTTGTTACCCAACATCTCTGTGATCGTTTCTCGATCACTATAATAGTGTTTCTCTACACCGATAATTTGATAATCTTCATGACCTTTACCCGCCACTAAAATAATATCGTCTGCACGACTTTGTTCCAACGCCCAATGAATAGCACGACAGCGATCGTGAATAACTTGCATCGCATCGGGGTTAGCAAGACCGGTTAGCATATCAGCTACAATCGAAAAGGCAGACTCTGTACGCGGATTATCATCAGTAATGACAGCCATATCTGAAAATTGTTCAGCAACTTGTGCCATTAATGGTCTTTTACCTGTATCTCGGTCACCACCACAGCCATAAATACACCAAAGTTTACCCTCACAATGCACACGTAATGCTTTTAATGCTTTTTCTAATGCGTCAGGTGTATGTGCATAATCAACAACGCAAGCAGCTTGCCCCGCTTGTTTGAATAATTCCATACGGCCACATACAGCGGTTAGTTTTGGTGCTACCTGTAATAAATCATCTAAATCATAACCCAGTGCTAACAAGCTCGCGCAAGCGGCCACCACGTTAGAAGCGTTAAACTCGCCAATTAAACCACATTGCAATGTACCTTCACCCCAGCTAGTTTTTAACTCACAGCTAAAACCACCGGTATCAAAACTCAAGTCACTACAACATAAAAAGGTGCCAGAATAATCTGATAAATCTTGCTGGACTGAAAATTGAATAGCATCAGGCCATTGCTGTGACCACGCTTTACCATAAGCATCATCAACGTTAAGGATCTTATGCTTCACAGTACCTTGAAATAAGATTTTTTTGGCATTAGCATAAGTATCCATATCTCCATGATAATCAAGATGATCACGGGTTAGATTGGTAAATAATGCCACATCAAAATCGAGCGAATTCACACGACCTTGGATCAAGCCGTGTGAGGATACTTCCATGGCACACAATTCTGCACCTTGTTGCACTTGATTCGCTATTTCAGCTTGTACATCTAAGCCGCTACCTGTGGTATTTTCGGTTTGCACTAATTGATCGAATAAGCCATTACCGATCGTACCCATCACGCCAGCTTTACCGTTTAATAAAGTAACCCAATTAGCAATAATCTGCGTGATCGTGCTTTTACCATTCGTGCCAGTAACACCGACAAGTTTTAATTGCTGCGAAGGGAATCCATAAAAACTATCGGCTAATGCGGATAAGGCCTGATTAAGACCAAAAAAAGCGACAATAGGGATACCATCAACATATTCAATATGACCATGTTCAGCCTGAATATCAGCGTCTTTCAATACCAATATCGCACCACATTGTAATGCATTTCCAATAAATCGGCGACCATCAAGGGCATGACCATTTATCGCGACAAAACAGTCGCCCGCTTGTACTTTCCGACTATCAATGATCAACGCGTTAACCGCTAATTCAAGATCAATATTCCACGTTTGTAGAGATAAGACTCGACATGACGAATTCATTTCCAAACCCTTAATATTTAAAGCCCGTGGCATTTAACAATCCTTAAACGCCTTAGCGCCGTTTAACTTCTTAAGAGTCTTTTGCCGTGATCGTTAATGATTGTTTTTTATCTGGTGTTATATTCAACATTTGCAATGTTCTTTCCATTACTTCCGCAAATACTGGCGCCGCGATCACACCGCCGTAATAACGATCACCACTTGGAGAGTCAATCACCACTACTAATGCAAAGCGTGGGTTAGACACAGGTGCGACACCGGCAAATAAAGCAACATAATCATCGCCATAACCACCCGCAATCGCCTTACGGGAAGTACCAGTTTTACCTGCAACACGATAACCATCAATGCTAGCTCTCTGACCCGTACCGCCTTTTGTTACCACGCTTTCCATCATGAGTAATAGCTCTTTCGCGTTATCTTCAGATAACACCCGTTCAGACAATGGCATAGTTTCTTGTTTTCTGATCGTCAGTGGACGATATAGACCACCTGAACCAATCGTTGCATAAGCATGAGCAAGCTGTAATGTCGTCGACTGCATGCCATAACCAAAGGATAACGTTGCATTCTCAAACTCTGACCAGCGTGAACGTCGTGGCATATAACCTCTACTTTCACCATTTAAGATCAAACTACTTTCATTACCAAAGCCAAATTGATAGTAAGTATCGAGTAAACGTTGATGGCCTAATTTCAACGCTATTTTACTTACGCCCATGTTCGATGAATAACGTAGAATATCGCCCAGTGTAATGTCACCACGGTTGCGGGTATCTTGTACTAAACGGCCACCTAGACGCATACGTCCAGGGTTGGTATCAATGATAGAATCGGCGGCAATAATGCCATTATCTAAACCACTGGCAATCACTAACGGTTTAATGGTGGAGCCCGGTTCGTAACTATCCGTGATAGCCCGATTCTTTAACTTATAACTGTCATATTTGTTACGATTGTTGGGGTTAAACGATGGACTATTTACCATTGCTAATATTTCCCCGGTTTTAACATCAATCATCACCAATGAGCCCGACACGGCACCATTGTATTTAACCGCTTTTTTCAAGCGCTGATAAGCTAATGATTGGATGCGTTGATCGATACTGAGTTGAATATTATTAGCTTGTTCACTTTGCTGAATAACAGAGATGTCTTCAATGACATTCCCTAACCGGTCTTTACGGACAATTCGTTTACCTGGTGTGCCAGTAAGGAAATCATCATAAGCCTTTTCAACGCCTTCAATACCAATGTCATCAATATTAGTCATGCCAACCAGTTGTGCACTGACTTCACCTGTGGGATAAAAACGGCGCGACTCTGGTACTTGGCTCACGCCGACTAGTTTTAATTCATCAACATACTTAGCAACCGCAGGACTAATTTGGCGCTTGATATACATAAAACGACCATTAGATGCCATTATTTTTGCTTGCAGTTCAGCAAGATTTAGATCTAAGATTTCTGCAAAAGCTTGCCATGCGCGTTTGTTATCAAAACTATTTTTATTCTTAATTGTGCGAGGATCAACATGAATGGCCATCACCGGAACACTAACCGCCAATTCAACACCATTACGATCGGTGATAATACCGCGTTGAACTTGCTGTGACGTGACCCGTAGAGAACGCATATCTGCTTGTTTACGCAGATGTTCAGGATTGATCACTTGAATGTAAGCGGTACGGGCTAGTAAGCTTAAAAAGATAATAACGACCGTGGCCGCAACTAAATGATAACGCCAAAGGATAAAATTGGCTGGTTCTTCGTGGGCAATATTTCTACGATTTGTCACTGCTGTTCCACCAATTTCTCTTCTGCAGTACTTGGTCGATACATACCGAGTTTATGTTTTGCGGTGTATTCAATTTTACTGTGTTCTTCTAGCGTACTTTGCTCTAACAATAAGTTGCGCCATTCAATATCTGTAAAGTCGCGCTGAGTCAGTAACTGCTCTTTATTATTAGTGAGTAAACGGGTTTCATGCGTTAGCATGATCACGGCAAAAGCGGAAATTAAGATGGCAAACAATAGACTAACGACTCGCTTATGCTGGCCGATGTCAGTCATGATAACCTTGCCTAAATCCCACTTAATGCCAAACATATTACAATTTTTCCGCCACGCGTAATACAGAACTACGCGCTCGAGGATTGAATTCTAATTCTTGCTCCGAAGGTTTTAGCATTTTACCAACCGCCTTCATGGTACGCGTTTTATCAATTTCTTCTTGCATGATAGGTAAACCGTATGGCACTTCTTTACCACGCGCTTGTTTACGAATGAATTGCTTCACAATACGATCTTCTAACGAGTGGAAGCTGATCACAGATAAACGACCACCAGACTTAAGACATTTTAATGCGCCAGATAATGCACGTTCGATCTCTTCTAATTCACTATTAATATAAATACGGATCGCTTGGAATGAACGTGTCGCCGGATGTTTGGTTTCTTTTTTCGATTTTGGTACCACACGGCAAATTAAACTTGCTAACTGTGCTGTTGTTTCGAATGGCGTGCCGTCACGATCAAATACCACGGCGCGGGCAATCTTACGGGCAAACTTCTCTTCACCAAATACTTTCAATACCCACACGATATCATCGTAATCTGCTGTTGCTAGCCATTTCGCCGCACTAAGACCGGATGTTGGGTCCATACGCATGTCCAACGGTCCATCACGTAAAAAACTGAAACCACGTGATGCATCGTCTAACTGTGGCGAAGAGACACCAAGATCGAGTAACACGCCGTCAACTTTCTCTGTTAATCCTTTGTTTTCCATATATTCAGCAATACCAGAAAATGGTCCGTGAACAATATCAAAACGAGGGTCTTCTAATTTTAAAGCTTCACCTACTGCAATCGCTTCAGGATCGCGATCGATTGCGATCAAGCGGCCGTTTTCACCTAGTTGAGACAAAATAAAGCGAGAGTGACCACCGCGACCAAAAGTACCGTCAATGTAAATTCCGTCCGGTTTTAAGTCGAGCCCGGCTACGGTTTCGTTAAGTAAAACGGATACGTGTGCAAATTCTTGTGTCATGTCAATGAAAGCTCTTAAAAATACTTTAAATTATAGCAGGTGCTAAAATGGCTATTGTAACGTAAAAGGTCTAGCTTAGGGAGGGGGTAGTGTATTGTAAGTGATGTAAGTTGTCATCACTATAAAATCAGATAAGAAGTAATCAATTAGACAATATACCCAAGATACAAAATCAAACGATTAGTTTTATTAAATTCGATACAGGCATCTTAATTTACAACTATCAATTCTACCCATCCCATTTAACAAGTAATTAATGATTTTTTAATTATTAAACATTATTTATATTCTATCATAGGTTAATTATTAAGTAAGGAGAAATCCATGGCTATACCCACAAACTTGTTATTAACCGAAGATGAAAGACGGGCACTGTTAAAAGAATTATTTCCCCAGAATAAGTCCCCCGAAATTCACGAGCTACTCCTATCAGGCATACCCACTAAAATAATAGAGTTATTACACTCATCAAAGTCCATCACCATAACCGCGGACCAAAATAAGTATATATTCACCGCCCCTACATGCACCACAAATGCGAGTACAGCAATAAGCCATGATTTATTTGAATTTCATTTAACTGAAGTTAGTTAAAGAAACTATCACGACAGTTCAATCGCATATCAAGAAAAGCGACTCACCTCATGCATTAATTCATTACAGAGAGCGTAACTGTCGAGTATGCATATCTAAAGAAGAAATATTGTCAGGTATCATTCTGAATCAACAACTTGAAAGGTTGAGAGCATGAATTAATATCAAGTATCATAAGTTAATGAACGATTGGATTTTTATTAAAACGAGTATATTGGAAAAATATAGAAAACTGCGGAAAATATACGAGATTAAGATGGATTGCCTTTTTGAATGATGATCAAATGTATAATCATAATTCAAAAAGGTCTTGGAGTTGGTCGATAAGCCGGGTTTTGTCGTGGACAATCATTCCTCTAGGTCTGCAATCGCTCACAGACTCAAGCAACCTACCCGCTTTCAGCGTGGGCCACGCCTATAGAAAGCCTATTTGGTCTTGCTCCGGGTGGAGTTTACCCTGCAACGAACTATTACTAGTCGTCCGGTGCGCTCTTACCGCACCCTTTCAGCCTTACCTGTGCTTCCGAAAAAGCCATCGGCGGTCTTCTCTCTGCTGCACTTGTCGTAGGCTTGCGCCTCCCAGGCGTTACCTGGCACCCTGCCCTGTGGAGCCCGGACTTTCCTCCCCTCTATAACCTCAATATAAATACCGAGTCATAAAGCGGCGATTGTCTGACCAACTCCAAGGCGGAGGATAGTACATAATCTAAGACAAAAAATCCAGCGATTAATTAAAGTTTTCTAAACCCCATTTATACAAGGCGTTCTTTTTGCAACCATGAATTTCAGCCGTTAATGCAGCTGCTTTTTTCAATGGCAATTCCTCGTTCAATAATTTCAATGTATTCAATACCTTAGCTGGAATCTCAAGGCCTGTAGGTTTATAACCCGCAACTAGAAGTACAATTTCACCACGGCTACGGTTACTGTCTTCCTCTACCCATGCTGCTAACTCACCCACTGGCATAGTAGTAATACTTTCAAACGCTTTGGTTATTTCTCGTGCAACACACACTTCACGCTCAGGCCCCATGATCGCCGTTAAGGCATCTAAGGTATATTGCAGGCGACGTGGTGATTCATAAAAAATCATCGTACGAGTTTCTTCTTTCAGCTCGGTAATTTTATCATTACGGGCTTTTTCTTTCGAGGGTAAAAAACCTTCAAACGAGAAACGGTCTGATGGGAGACCAGAACCACTCATTGCAGTTACTGCAGCGCAAGGACCGGGTAGTGGGACCACTTTAACACCATGTGCACGACAGGTATTTACCAAATGGTAACCAGGGTCACTGATCAACGGCGTACCGGCATCTGAAACCAGCGCGATGCTGATACCAGATTGTAGTTTTGATACTAAATATTCAGCTTTTTGCTGTTCATTGTGATCATGCAAAGCAAATGTTTTAGTCTTGATTTGGTAATGGCTTAGCAGTTTCCCAGTATGGCGGGTATCTTCTGCAGCAATTAAATCAACACTTCTTAGTATCTCTAAACCACGCTCTGTGATATCAGAAAGGTTGCCAATCGGGGTTGGAACGATAAATAAAGTTGCTTGTTCAGACATTTCATTCTCATGGGTAGTTTTTTGTTAAGCGATGATGCTTTAGTATAGGGGTATTATAAATCTCTTTTGCAGGATAATACACCAATGGAATTTAAGTACAGTTATTCCCGCTTGATTATGTTTTTTAGTTTGAGTTTACTGCTCAGTGCGTGTTCAAGTACCACAACATCTGAAAAAGCAACATCGAAGCCTCAGCTAATTGGTGCGCCAGACGTACTCACGCAAATAGATCAACCGGCGCAATACTACATTGATAAGATAGCATTAGCGAATAAACCACAAACTATCTCTTGGCAGTTATTATCCGCACGTGCTTTGATTACAGAAGGTCATCCCCAACCTGCACTTGATATATTATTATCGGTAGAGAGAAATCCATTATCAACACAGCAATTATTTGAAGTCGCGTTAATCAAGTCAGAAGCCTATCTATTAGAACAGCGCTATCAGGATGCAGCCACAGCGTTAAACTTTAGCTCGACACTAAGCACACTGAAATCCGCACATTGGCAACGTTACTATTTATTAAACGCTACTATTTCCGAACTTCTGAATAATAATGCGAAAGCGGTTGAATACCGTGTCGCGTTAAATGACTTCCTCGATGCAGAGCTGCATAACACCAATAATACGCGTATATGGGAATTAGTCACAGTAATACCAGCATCAGAGTTACACCAGCTAACACAGCAGTTTGACACTGAAAACCCAACGCTTTCAGGTTGGTATCATTTAGGTATGGTCGCACAACAATATAGTACCGACCCACAATTACTCATTCAGAATTTACAAATATGGAAAACAGAATACCCACAACACCCTGCATTGAGTACTTTCCCTGTCCAACTGGTAAAAGCAATGGCAATAACGCCTTATTCGCCAAATCAAATCGCGGTACTTGCCCCTTTAACCGGTAAACGTGCAGTCGCAGGTGAAGCAATCAGAGACGGAATGCTAAGTGCTTACTATCAAGATGAAGAAGCAGATAGAATTAACTTACGTTTCTATGATACAGCAGCAACAAGCGCAGATGAACTGTACTTACAGGCTATTGATGATGGGGCTGACTTTGTTGTCGGACCATTATTAAAATCAAATTTGACTAAAGTATTACCTCTAGTAAAAGAGATACCATTAATTTCATTAAATAAACTGACTGGATCACCCACAACAGAAGGTATCTATTATTTCTCATTAAGTTCTGACGATGAAGCTATTGCTGCCGCGAAAAAAATGCAAAAAGATGGTATCAAACAACCCTTAGTACTCGCACCAAATAACCGAACCGGTAATCGCTTGTCAGCTGAGTTCACCAAGCAATGGCAATTACTCACGCAGGGTACAAACGATACTTATAAGTATAAAAGCCGCAGTGACATGCAAAATACAGTAACTACGCTATTTTCAGTGACGTCGAGTAATCAGCGTATTAGCTTAATGAAAAATCTAGTCGGTGCTGATATTAAAACTAAAACCCGTAGTCGTCGTGATATTGATGCCATTTATATTATTGCCACGCCTTCTGAAGCGATGTTAGCAATTCCTTACATCATTACAACCCAGAACCCTTATGCGCCACAGGTTGCCCTGTATGCGAGTTCACGTACCCATGGTAATAATCTTTCTAAAAGCCAAAGTCGTGATCTTAATGGTTTAATATTTAGTGATATGCCTTGGTTGTTGAACCCAGATCGCGAACTTAAACAGCAAACTTTGGCACTGTGGCCAAATATGTCGAAAATCCAGCAAAATCTTTTTGCGATGGGCTACGATTCATTTAAATTAATTCCAAACCTGCTACAGCTACGTAATTTTCCTAACTTACGCCTAGCTGGCCAGACTGGTATTCTTTATATTAATGAAAACGGCATTATCGAACGCGAATTTAGTTGGGCTAAATATCGATCAGGCAAGATAAGACTTGAGGACACTAACGCTGAAACCAAAACAACCCCGTAAACGCGGTGAATATTTTGAAGGTATAGCAGCCGATTTTTTACAGCGCCAAGGATTAATTATCTTGGCGCGAAATTTCGCTTGCCGCCAAGGTGAAATAGATTTAGTTTGCCAGCACGGCGCAAGCTGTGACATAAAATCAACAACAACACTACCCACCTTAGTATTTGTCGAGGTAAAATATCGGCAATACACCCATTACGGCGGTGCTATTTCAGCAATTCCGGTCGCGAAACAACGAAAATTGCGTTATACGGCGCAATATTATATGGTGCGCCACGGAATAAATGAAAACTACACCCCTTGCCGTTTCGATGTGATAGCCATTGAAGGTTCCAGTGATAATATTCAATGGATAACCAATGCTTTTTAGAGTAGATACCCATGTTAGAGCTAATTAAAGAAAATTTTACTGAAAGTATTCAAACTAAGATCGCCGCAGCCGAGGCGTTACCCGAATACATTCAAAACTCAGCCATGATGATGGCACAATGCTTATTAAACGGTAACAAGATCTTAATCTGTGGTAATGGTGCATCAGCTAGCTTGGCACAAAATTTTTCTGCATCATTATTAAATCGTTACGAAACCGAACGCCCAAGCTTACCTGCATTGGCATTAACCCCAGATTGTACGCTAATGACAGCCATTGGCACCGACACCAGCTTTGATATGGTTTATTCTAAACAAGTGCGAGCCTTGGGGAATGACGGTGACATTCTGGTTGTCATCTCTGCAGGCGGTCACAGTCGTAATGTCATTAAAGCGATTGAAGCAGCGCTAACACGCAATATGACTATTGTCGCTTTAACCGGTAAAGACGGGGGGGAAATATCTGGGTTATTAGGTCCACACGATGCCGAAGTCCGCGTACCATCACGCCGGGAAGCAAGAATACAAGAAGTACATGCTCTGATCATCAATTGTCTTTGTGACATTATCGATCAAACCTTATTCCCACAACAAGAGTTCGAAGAATGAGTATAGCAGTGGCAAGAAAACTTAAATATTGGCTGACTATCAGTATCACAATACTGAGCTTTACAGTTATACAAGGCTGCAGTAACACCGGTAGTTTTAGCCAGTTAATTGATGATGAAACAATTACCTTGGATATAACGGCAGGGCTTAATGATGCCAACATACAACTACTGTTAAATAATAACCTGCATATTTTAACCAACAACAGTAAAGTATTACTATCTGGTCAAGTTAGAACCGAAGCTGAGCGCAAGAAAATCGTCGATATTGCCGCAAACACAGCGTCTGTGCAGCAAGTATATAACCAGATCCGTTTAGGGACACCAATTTCATTTGAACGGGCCAGTAAGGATGCTTGGCTAACCACAAAAGTGAAAACCAGTATTCTTAATTTAAAAAATGTTGAACCGCTGGGAATTAAAGTGATCACTGAGAATGCCGAAGTATTCTTAATTGGGCGAGTAACTAAAGCAGAAGGCGATAAAGTTGCCGAAGCAGCGCGTTATGTCGTTGGTGTCGATAAAGTAATTAAAGTATTCGATTATCGCTAATCAGCGAACTGCTTTGTAAATCTAGCATAAAAAAAATGCAGTACTGAATGATGTCCGTCGACAAATTCAAGTACTGCATCGATTCGTTAATTAAGTGTTATGTTACTTAATGACCCGTAAAGAGGGTCTACCTTTAGTAGGTTTTGGACGCTCAGGTGTTTCACTTTCATCATCAGAGCTAACCGCAGGCGCACTCACTAGAGCCGGCGTACTTCTCTCTTCACTTGGCTCAACAGCCGCTTCAGCGCTCTCTTGTTCTGCTTGATCGATATATGCTTGTTCCGGTTCAAACATACTACCTGCGCCATTCTCACGCGCGTAGATAGCTGTAATAGCCGCAATCGGTACATAAACATCAAATGGCACACCACCGAAACGAGCATTAAAGCTCAGCGCGGTGTTGTTCAGCTCAAAAGCAACAACAGCTGTTGGGGCAATATTCAACACAATTTGGCCATCTTGAACAAATTGCTGCGGTACATAAACACCAGCAATATGTGCATCAACAACAATATGTGGTGTTAAGTCATTATCAAGTAACCACTCATAGTGGCTACGTAATAAATAGGGACGAATTGGGGTCATTTTATCCATAACTTACATTAACATTCTCATTTCACGTTCTTGTTCAGTTAAAGATGCTTGGAATGATTCACGATCAAATACACGAAGCATATAGTTCTTTAACTCACTTGCAGCTTGACCTGGAAGATCGATACCTAGCTCAGGTAAGCGCCATAGTAACGGAGCCATATAGCAATCAACTAAGCTGAACTCTTCACTCATGAAATATGGGTATTCAGCGAAAATTGGGCTGATACTCATTAGCGCTTCTTGTAGTTGCTTGCGCGCTACAGCAGCTTCTTCAACAGAGCCTTTCATGATCTTCGTCACTAATGAATACCAATCGTTCTCGATACGGTGCATCATTAAACGACTGCTACCACGAGACACAGGATAAACCGGCATCAAAGGTGGATGCGGAAAACGCTCATCCAGATATTCCATGATTATACGTGAGTTATATAATGTCAGTTCACGGTCGATTAATGTTGGTACTGTCTGATATGGATTCAAATCAATTAGATCTTCAGGTAGGTTATTACGATCAACCTGATGAATATCAACACTTACGCCTTTTTCAGCTAAGACGATTCGGACTTGATGACTATATAGATCAGTCGGCTCCGAATATAACACCATAACTGAACGTTTATTAGCAGCTAATGCCATGCCACCTCCAATAAATTGTAAACACAAACGCCAATGATAGCCTAAACTAGCATTGGCGGTACGTAATTCTTTTACCAGCAACTTTACAAGTAATGCGGCAACATCTCAGTGATTAGTGGATATCACGCCAGTATTCACGGTTCAGGAACCAAGTAAATACAAGTAGAATCAGTAAGAATCCAATAACCCAGAAGCCCATCTCTTGACGTTCAAGCTGATTAGGCTCTGCCGAGTAAACCAAGAAGTTTACCAAATCGAGCATTGCTTCATCAAACTCTTCTGCTGATAACTCACCGTTTCCATCGGGACTTAGGTAGCTAGTCAGAATTTCACCTGTTGCAACACCATTAGCGTCAACAACTTCGGTTTCTTTAACAATTCTAGCACCTTCCGGCAGATCTAGCTCTTCTTCGTTATGTTTTATTTCTAAAAGACGCGCTGTACCTTGCAGTTCTTCAAGTACATGCGGCATACCCACACTTGGGAATACTACATTATTCACACCAAATGGGCGAGTTTCGTCAATATAGAAAGAACGCAGGTAAGTATAAACCCAATCTGCACCACGTAAACGCGCTTCAAGCGTTAGGTCTGGTGGTGTAGCACCAAACCATTTCGCACCACTTTCAGCAGGCATAGCAGTTTTCATTAATGAGCCTACTTTAACGCCTGTAAATACCAAATTTTCAGTCATTACATCACGATCGATACCCAGATCATCAGCAACACGTGAATAACGTTGATATTGAGTAGAGTGACAAGTAGAGCAATAATTCATGAAGATTTTAGCACCATTTTGCAGTGATGCTTTGTCTCTTAAATCATAATTTGCTTCATCTAAATGCGCAGCATTACCAGATGCAAATGCAGCCATAGGCAATAGGGTAAGTAACGCGATAAATAATTTTTTCATTACATTGTCACCCTTTTTGGTAATGGTTTAGTGGTTTCATTCTTACTGTAGAACCACAGCAGAGCAAAATAGCCAAAGTAACCTAATGTGGTAACTTGCGACAATAATGTACGACCAGGTGTTGGTGATAATGTACCTAGTACGCCAAGAATAATGAAACAAATAACAAACTGAGCTAAATTCAATTTATGCCAAACACTACGATAACGGATTGATTTCACTTTTCCGCGATCGATCCAAGGTACTAGGAATAGCATCACAATAGCTAGGCCCATCATGATCACGCCACCAAGTTTGTCCGGAACCGCACGTAAAATAGCGTAAAACGGGGTGAAATACCACACTGGCGCAATATGATCCGGTGTTTTCAATGGGTTTGCCGCTTCGAAGTTTGGCGCTTCTAAGAAGTAACCACCACCCTCAGGCATAAAGAAGATAACAATACTACATAAGATAAGCATCACCACTACCGCAACAGCATCGTGCACAGAATAGTAAGGGTGGAATGGAATACCGTCTTTCGGCCAACCATTTTCATCTTTGTTTTCTTTGATTTCAATACCGTCTGGGTTATTAGAACCAACGTGATGCAGTGCAACTATGTGTAAGAACACCAATACCACAAGTACTAATGGCACAGCAATAACGTGTAGCGCAAAGAAACGGTTTAATGTCGCACCCGAGATTACATAATCACCGCGGATCCAAAGTGTTAAATCATCACCAATTACTGGAATCGCACCAAACAAAGAGATAATAACCTGTGCACCCCAAAATGACATTTGACCCCATGGAAGTAGATACCCCATGAAAGCTTCAGCCATCAGTGCTAAAAAGATTAAGCAGCCAAAGACCCACAATAATTCACGTGGTTTTTGGTATGAACCGTACATCAAACCACGGAACATGTGCAGATACACCACCACAAAGAATGCTGAAGCACCCGTAGAATGCATATAACGTAACAACCAGCCAAATTCAACATCACGCATGATGTATTCAATTGAAGCAAAAGCACCATCACCAGATGGGTTATAATTCATCGTTAACCAGATACCCGTCAGGATCTGATTAACAAACACAACCGTAGCTAAAATGCCAAAGTAATACCAGAAGTTAAAGTTTTTCGGCGCTGGATATTGACCAGCGTGTTTATTCCATGTATCCGTCATTGGGATACGGTCATCAATCCAATTGACTAATTTACCAAGCATTAGGTAGCTCCCTTATCTACACCGATTAGAATCGTCGTGTTATCAATATAATAATGCGGTGGTATGACTAGATTCAACGGTGCAGGTACACCTTGGAATACACGACCAGCCATATCAAATTTAGAACCATGACATGGACAGAAGAAACCAGAAGAAACACCTTCGACTTGTTCGCCAAAGCTATCAGGCAGATAAGTTGGAGAGCACCCTAAGTGAGTACAAATACCAACGGCTACAAATAAGTCTGATTTAATCGAGCGATATTTGTTTTGTGCGTAATTTGGTTGTTGTTCTTGTTCTGATGCCGGATCGCGTAACGAACCATCATGCTGTTCAAGTTCGTTTAACACGCTTTCTGTACGAGATACAACCCATACAGGTTTACCTCGCCATTCAACACGAATTAACTGACCAGGTTCAATTTTACTAATATCAACTTCAACCGGAGCGCCAGCTGCTTTAGCTTTAGCACTCGGATTCCAAGATTTGATAAAAGGTACGGCTGCGCCGACAGCTCCAACACCACCTACTACACATGTAGCAGCGGTCAAAAAGCGACGACGACCAGAATCAACAGGCGCATTGCTCATCCAATTATTCTCCCATTCGGACTCAGCGCAAATTATTGTTATTATCTTGCAGTGAATACCATTTCAAAAAAGATAACTTTTTATTAGCTAAAAAAGTTACATAAATGCCGTTGAATTTTAATTAATTGGTTACATTTTTACAAGGATAATGAGACATTAATCATGAATTTTCAGTGATTAAGTCAATATCTGTCGCTTATGACTCAGTAAACAGAGCAAGTAGCCCTCTTTCTGTGTTAAGTACTGTCGCGCAAGTAAGAAACAACATTACATTTAACAAAGATATAACCTAGTTAAATAAAAAAAGACAAAAAAAAGACAAAAAAAAGCCTGGCATATGCCAGGCTTTCGTCGCAATAAAGCGAACCACCAAAAAACGAATTAACGTTTTGAGAACTGTGGACGTTTACGTGCTTTTCTAAGACCAACTTTCTTACGTTCAACTTGACGAGCATCACGAGTAACAAAACCAGCTGCACGTAGAGTAGGACGAAGAGTTTCGTCATATTCCATAAGTGCGCGAGTGATACCGTGACGGATTGCGCCAGCTTGACCAGTAGTACCACCACCAGAAACAGTGATGTTTAGGTCGAATTTGTCTTGTAGTTCAACTAATTCTAGTGCTTGACGAACAACCATACGAGCTGTTTCACGACCAAAATAAACGTCTAAAGAACGCTTATTGATAGTTAGTTGACCAGTACCAGCTTTCATGAATACACGAGCTGTTGAACTTTTACGACGACCAGTGCCGTAGTATTGATTTTCTGCCATTTGCTTAAATTCCGTAAATTAGATGTCTAGAACTTGTGGTTGTTGAGCAGCATGATTGTGCTCAGGACCTGCGTATACTTTCATCTTACGGAACATTGCACGGCCTAGAGGACCTTTTGGCAACATACCTTTAACCGCAGACTGGATAACACGCTCTGGAGCTTTTTCAATAAGCTTTTCAAAGCTAATTGATTTTATGCCGCCAATGTAACCAGTGTGCGAGTAGTAAATTTTACCTTTCGCTTTGTTACCAGTTACAACGATTTTTTCACAGTTTACAACGATGATGTAATCGCCAGTATCAGCATGAGGAGTGTACTCAGGCTTGTGCTTACCACGTAAGCGAGTAGCGATTTCAGTCGCAAGACGACCTAAAGTTTTACCTTCAGCGTCAACAACGAACCATTCACGTTTGATCGTGCTTGGTGTAGCAACAAAAGTTTTCATTTTATATTGAACCCAATAAAATTTGTTTAAACTATCACATATAGTTATCTATACGTGAACTATATACCTTGCTCATCCCTTCGAATAAGTACATGGCGTCATTAGGACAAGGAACCACCACAGCACCTTGTTCGTGGGCAGCGCGTATTATAAAGAGAAATGAGTGAAATTTCACCTATATTTTAAAAAAAATAGGATTAATCTCAAAAAACATCGAATAAGACCAAGAAAATGACTGAAATTAAGATTATTTCCGCAATTTAACTTGATGCACTTGATGATTTAGGCCTTTAGTTAGAATGAGGTTAGCACGTTCTCGCGTTGGTAAGATATTTTCTACTAAGTTTTTACCATTAATTGTACGCCAAATGTTCAATGCCACATCTTTTGCTTCATCCTCACCCAGTTTGGCGTAATGATGGAAATATGAACTTGAATCGGTAAACGCACTTTCTCGTAGTTGCAAGAAACGTTGCACATACCAGTTCTCGAGGTTTGCAGTCTCTGCATCCACATAAATAGAAAAATCGACAAAATCAGAAACAAATACCCGATGCGGATCATTGGGGTATTCTAATCCCGACTGTAAGACATTTAAACCTTCCAGAATAACGATATCAGGCTGTTCAACAACCATTTCTTGGTTTGTTTCGATATCATAAGAAAAATGTGAATAAACGGGAGCCGTAACACGGCCATGCCCCGACTTAATATCAGCTACAAATTTCACGAGGGCATTAATGTCATAACTTTCAGGAAAGCCTTTACGCTTCATCAAACCATGCTCTTTTAAATGCGCATTTGGATAAAGAAAGCCATCAGTGGTGATTAACGCGACCTTCGGATGTTCGCTCCAGCATTGTAATAATGCTTGCAAAATTCTGGCGGTGGTACTTTTACCGACAGCAACACTCCCCGCGAGACTAATAATATAGGGTACTTTAGCCACTTTACGGCCCAAGAATTGATCGCGAACAAGGCGGCGTTGAATTCGATTCGTGACATATAAGTTAAGCAGACGTGACAACGGCAGGTAAATATCACACACTTCTTCAATAGAAACACGTTCATTAATACCTTGTAACTGCTTTAACTCTAGAGCTGATAAGGTCAAAGGTACTGACTCTCTAAGTTCAGCCCAATATTCCCTGTCAAACACTTGGTATGGTGAGTAATTCATTAAACTAAAAGCCTACTTAATGCCATGATAATCACTTGCTTCATGTATCTAGAAGCAAGCCTTTGCAATGGATTTAATGACGTAATAACACTATTAACGTCACTTTCTCAGTCCATGTCCGCCGAAACAATAGCCTATATACTCACCGTAACTCAATCAATAAATACGTTTATTACAGTATTTATTTTACTAACGCGCACAAAAACTACCTACTTAGTGCTGAAAGTAGGCGTGTTTTCGTCGTTGTTAACCTAAGGTAAATGTTCACGCGCCAAATATTCAAGGGATTGCATTTCTTGTAAGCGTGATAAACAACGGCGAAATTCAAAATCGAGTAAACCAGTACTATACAAGGCTGACATTTCAAACTCGGCCGAAATAATTAGGGTAACGTTACGCTCATAAAACTCATCTACCATCGCAATAAAGCGACGGGCAATATCATCCCTTAGTCGTCCCATTTGTTTCACATTGGCTAATAATACCGTGTGATAAATACGGGAAATCTCCATATAATCAACCTGACTACGCGGCCCTCCACACAACTCCGAAAAATCAATCATCAACACACTATCCGCTTCTGCTAATGTGGGTATTTGACGGTTTTCAATTTCTATCGACTGATTATACTGGCGGGGATCACAAGATAATTGTTGAAAATATTGGTCTAAATTTTTCTGAGCCATGCCATCTAATGGAAAATGATAAATTTCAGCTTGCTCTAAGGTACGTAACCGATAATCAACGCCACTATCCACATTAATAATGTCACAATTTTGATTAATCAAATGAATCGCAGGTAAAAACCGCGCACGCTGTAAGCCGTTACGGTAAAGCTCGTCAGGAATAATGTTTGATGTGGCAACCAAGATAACTTGATGAGAAAATAATTCTTCAAATAATGAGCCTAAAATCATCGCATCAGTAATATCCGAAACAAAAAATTCATCAAAACAAATGACGCGTGTTTCGTTAGCTAGCTTCTTTGCAATCACTTTCAATGGATCTTTTTGTTGCGCTAATCCTTTCAGTTCTTGATGGATCCGATGCATAAAACGATGAAAGTGAATACGGGTTTTATTCTCGAACGGGAGACAATCGTAGAAAGTATCAACTAAATAGGTCTTACCTCTTCCTACCCCTCCCCAAAAATAAATACCTTTAACTGGATTCATTAGCGTCGGTGTTGGCTTTGCTGTTAGCCCTTTCAACTTGGCTAAGAAACTACGTTTAACGGGTTTGTCTGGCACCGCTAACAATTCATCAAACAGCCGTTGTAATGCGATTACTGCATTCTCTTGTGCCGCATCAAACATAAAGTCAGGGCGCTTTAAATCAAGCTGATATTTTTCTATTGGGGTCATTATAATTGCTAATCCTTTACTGTTTCTAACGCCTTACTCACCACGCATTAATAATAATCAATGCTACCATGTTGTATTCTTTTGAAATACACTATTTTAAAACTAAGGTGCTTATATTAGAGTATCAGAATGAGTGTCCCGTATTAGTAGAATACAAATTACCATTTAACGAGGTGTATATGCCCTATCTTGAAATATTAATTAGTTTGGTTATCGGTATTATTATCGGTTTTTCTATTGCGAAGATAACCAACACAAAAGATCAAACAGGTAAGTTTAAGGGTAAGCTACTGGCCAAAGAAGCTGAAATCGAACAATACAAACATGATGTTAATGAACACTTCACTAGCACCGAAGCATTATTAATGAAATTGTCTGATACCTATGTAGAAATGCAACAACATTTAGCCAGCAACGCCAAACATTTATTAGATAATGTCGCCGTTAAAGATATTCCTTTTCAAACCAAAGAAGTCGTAGACCCTGCAGAACCGATAGAAGGGCAACCAAAGGATTATTCAAGTACTAGTTCAGGGTTACTGAACAAATAACTTGAACTTTTAGCTTTTAACTACACCTAACTGTTTATGCTTCTAATTTTTAAAGGCTTAAACTGTTATGAAACCTAAATTACACTTCAAAACACTCACTGCTTTAGCATTAAGTACAGCAATGGGGTTAGCAAGTTTACCTGCAACAGCAGCTTTCCCTCCCGCTGTTGCAGGGCAAGCCTTACCCAGTCTTGCGCCGATATTAGAACAAGTTACCCCTGCCGTGGTAAATATCTCCGTATCTGGTACTAAGGTATCTCAACAGCGTATCCCAGAAGCATTTCGCTACTTTTTTGGCCCTGAAGGCCCAGGTTCTCAACAACAAACCCAACCTTTTCAAGGTCTAGGTTCTGGTGTAATCATCGATGCCAAACAAGGTTACATCCTCACTAACAATCATGTGATTGCTGATGCCGATGAGATCCAAGTTATGCTGAAAGATGGCCATGAATATGATGCCAAACTCATCGGTGCGGATAAAAGCAGTGACATTGCCCTATTGCAAATTAAAGCAAAAAACTTAACCGAGATTAAATTCGCCGATTCGGATAAATTACGCGTCGGTGATTTCACCATTGCCATTGGTAATCCCTTTGGTTTAGGCCAAACAGTGACATCTGGTATTGTCAGTGCTTTAGGCCGAACTGGTCTCCAATTAGAAAATCTAGAAAACTTCATCCAAACCGATGCTGCAATTAACAGCGGTAATTCCGGCGGAGCATTAATTAATTTACGCGGTGAATTAATCGGTATTAACACTGCGATATTAGGGCCAAATGGCGGTAACGTAGGTATCGGTTTTGCGATACCCGCCAACATGGCTAACAATCTGGTACAGCAAATTATTGAACATGGCGAAGTTCGCCGTGGCGTATTAGGTGTTACAGGCCAAGAATTAACTGCAGATCTGGCTAAGGCGTTTGATATTGATGTGCAATATGGCGCATTCATTAACCAAGTAACTCCCAACTCTGCTGCTGAAGAGGCAGGCTTAATGGCCGGTGACATAATTGTCAGTGTAAACAACAATAAAATACGTAGTTTCAGTGAGTTAAGAGCCAGGATTGGAACTTTGGGTGCTGATAAAAAAATCACTTTAGGCGTAATCAGAGATGATAAAGAAAAACGTCTCATCGCAACATTAAAGCCCGCTGACAATAATATCGCAAATGCCAGTAACCTACATCCAGGGCTTGAAGGCGCTGCATTAGTTAGTACTGACAACAATCAAGGTGTGCGAATTGAGAAAGTAGAACCCCGCTCAATAGCCGCGATATCCGGCTTGAAGGAAGGTGACATTATTATTGGTGTTAACAAGAATAAAGTGAAAAATTTAGTCCAGTTACGTAAGTTACTCAGTGAAGATAAAGCCACACTGGCACTTAATATCAACCGTGGTGACCAGCATTTATTCTTAGTGTTGCGTTAGCACTTACATCACTTTATAAGTAATTTCCTACATTCTCCTAGAAAGAGATGCTATTCTCTACGTTGCTATTTTTGATAGGTAACGTAGGGATATCTCAGTGCAAGGTTTGTTGTCATATATTTCAAAAAGTGTCTTACTCGGTATCGTTGTCGCAACGATATTGCTTTTAGCATTACCACAATTAAAAAATAACCAAGGTTTAGCACTCAATCAACCATTTTCACTCGGCCTTCATGATCAAATGAGTTTTTCTGCCGCCGTTAAACGCGCAGCGCCTTCAGTTGTCAATATTTATACACGCACCTACCAAAAATCAACAATTAATAGTAAGCCGACATTACGTCCGCAAAGCCTTGGCTCTGGCGTGATCATGAATAAGAAGGGTTATTTACTCACAAACTATCACGTTATTGCCAATGCAGATCAAATAATTGTTGCGCTCCAAGACGGACGGTTTTTTACCGCCGAGTTAATTGGTTTTGATAAATATACCGACCTTGCAGTGTTAAACATCGATGCCAAAAATTTACCCAGTATTCCACAAAGTAAACATGAACAGACCAATATTGGTGATGTGGTACTCGCCATTGGTAATCCATACAACTTAGGGCAAACTATCACCCAAGGTATTATTAGTGCCCGTGGTCGTATTGGTATGAGCACGACTGGCCATCAGAACTTCTTACAAACGGACGCAGCAATTAACGAAGGTAACTCGGGTGGTGCGCTTGTAAATAGTCTAGGTGAATTAGTGGGTATTAATACGGCATCATTCCAATTGGCCGAAAATGTTGAAACCATGGGTATAAGCTTTGCGATTCCCTACCCACTCGCGGTTAAAATTATGGATTCATTGATTGCTAATGGTCGCGTTATCCGTGGTTATATCGGTATTGAAGGTACGTCAATAAATGCCGTTATGGCAAAGTTACTCGGTTTGGAAGCCAATCAAGGTATTGTCATACAAAATACCGCACCAGACTCGCCGGCAGAGAAAGCCGGATTAATCACGGGTGATGTGGTAATCAAATTCAATGGTACTGAAATTGATAATGTAATCTGGTTAATGGATGTGGTAGCGGAGCAGCGTCCTGGCTCAAAAATTAACTTAACGGTAATACGAGAGGGTAAGCAGTTTGATGTCTCAGTCAAGCTAGGTGAACTGCAAGCACTACAGCCATAACACACAACCCATAGAAATAAAAAGGGCGCATATCAATGCGCCCTTTTTATTTATTATACTGTCAGAGGAACATTAACCTTCAATACGGGTAATGTTACCGCCTAAGCCTTGCAGCTTATCTTCAATAAACTCATAACCACGGTCAATGTGGTAAATACGCTCAACCGTTGTTTCGCCTGTAGCAAGGAAACCAGCGATAACAAGACTTGCAGACGCACGTAAGTCTGTTGCCATCACTTGTGCGCCAGTTAAACTCTCTGTATCACGGCAGATAGCCGTATTACCTTCCAGTTCAATGTCTGCGCCCATGCGCGCTAATTCAGGCACGTGCATGAAACGGTTTTCAAAAATCGTTTCAATGATAGTTGAAGTACCTTTCGCCACTGTATTTAATACCGTGAACTGTGCTTGCATATCTGTTGGGAAACCTGGGTAAGGCACCGTCTTGATATTTACCGCTTTTAATTCACGGCCTTGCATATCAAGCGTGATCCAATCATCACCAGTTTCAACCGTAGCTCCCGCTTCTTCAAGCTTTAGCAATACAGCATCCAGTAATGAAGGGTCTGTTTTATGGCATTTAATTTTACCACCAGTGACAGCCGCAGCAACAAGGAAAGTACCCGTTTCGATACGATCAGGTTGCACTGTATATGTACCACCATGAAGCGCTTCAACACCTTCAATGGTTAATACGTCAGAACCAATACCACTAATCTTAGCACCAAGTGAATTCAAGAAGTTAGCTAAATCAACCACTTCAGGTTCTCTTGCTGCATTCTCAATAGAGGTTATCCCGTCAGCAAGTACTGCTGCCATTAATAGATTTTCAGTGCCTGTTACGCTGACCATATCCATTAAGATACGCGCACCTTTTAAACGACCATCAACGCGGGCTTTAATGTAGCCTTCTTCAACGCGAATGTCCGCTTGCATCATCTCTAAACCATGAATATGTAGATTCACAGGACGAGCGCCGATTGCACAACCACCCGGTAAAGACACATCAGCAGTCGAAAATTTAGCCGTCAAAGGACCTAATGCTAAGATCGATGCTCGCATCGTTTTAACTAATTCATAAGGGGCTTTTTGACAGTTCACAGAGCCTGCAGTAATAACAACATCACCTTCTGCGTTGCGTTCAGCCTGTGCACCAAGCTCACGTAACAATTGCAGCGTGGTCTTAATATCTCTTAATTCAGGAACATTCTTAAGAGTGATCGTTTCATCACTTAGCAATGTGGCAAATAAAATCGGCAGTGCAGCATTTTTAGCACCCGAAATAGTCACATCGCCATTTAACTGACAAGGACCTTTAATTAAAAACTTATCCATTCTAATCCAGCCTAAGAAGGTAATATGAATTTACGTTCGCGAATCCATTCTTCAGGTGTGTATGCCTTGATGGATAACGCATGAATACTATTTGATGCAATCTGCTCTTTTAATGGTGCATAAATAGCTTGTTGTTTTTTTACACGGTTCATACCGACAAACATCTCGGCGACAGCGATAACTTCATAATGGCTACCTTCACCTTTAACGTGTAATTCCTGGAACGTGTACTCATTCTCCAGCAATGTTTGTAATTCTTTAATATCCATAATACTTAAATCCTATGATGTCGCCATTCTAAGCGTAGTTAAAACCGTACATGCCGCTAGCGTTATTGTAATAGACCCTTAACTGCACGTTTAGTTTTAAGTGAATGGCAATCTAGCTGAAAGAATTGCGCTTAAAACTAAAGTATTAAAATAGCCCAGTATTCTAAAAGTAATCGGTATAATACACAATCATAAAAGCATAACTATGTGAGGATTTTTCCCCTTCAATCCTGAATACTAAACAAGATTTAACAATTTACCTTTTCTTTCAGTGCAAAAAGACCGAAAATAGTGTTCTTATTTATTCAATTTTTAAACTGTGCCGATGTTAACTACAAATATTATTATTTTAATTCTTGGATTTATTGGCCTGGTAATCAGTGCCGATAAATTCGTCTATGGTGCCGCAGGACTAGCGAGAAACTTAGGTATTTCACCACTGGTTATTGGCCTGACAATTGTCGCGATGGGTTCGTCCGCGCCAGAAATGATGGTCGCTGTATCGGCATCACTTAATGGTTCACCGAACACTGCTATTGGTAATGCGATTGGTTCTAACATTACCAACATCACCTTAGTATTAGGTATCACCGCGTTAATAAAACCATTACTCGTAGGCTCAGCAACTATCCGTCGTGAGATCCCGATGGTATTAATTACCACACTACTGGCGGGTGTTGTGCTATGGGATTTAAAACTGGAAATGTACGAAGGCGTGATTTTATTATTACTCTTCTTCATTACTATCATCACCTTAACTATCCTAGCATTAAAACGTCCAAGTAATGATCCGCTTATCCAAGAACATAGTGATGAAGTACCTGAAGGTGTGCCAACCTGGAAAGCGGTTGCTTGGTTAGTCTTCGGCATGATTGCATTACCTGTCAGTTCACATTTTCTTGTAGATTCAGCCGTTGTTATTGCACAGTATTTTGGCATGAGTGATTTAGTGATCGGCCTAACTATTATTGCTATTGGTACTAGCTTACCAGAACTCGCCGCATCCGTAACTGGAGTACTCAAAGGTGAAGATGATCTTGCTATTGGTAATATCATTGGTTCTAATATATTCAATATCTTAGCTGTATTATCACTACCAGGTATTTTAGCTCCTGGCATGATTGACCCGGCGATTATTAGCCGTGATTTCTATTATATGCTTGGCGCAACTGTGTTAATGCTGGTGATGGCAATGGGCTTTAGAGGCCGTCCAGGACGTATTACGCGTGTTGAAGGTGCCATTTTACTCGCTGGTTTTGTAGCGTATCAATTCATTGTATTTAGTAGCATTTAACAACGCTTAATATTTTAAGCTAAATATTAAACAGTATTTTCATTAGGGAATAACCATGTCGAGTCAGTTTAACTATTGCCAAAGCGCGCTTAATGTCATTAACACGGAAGCATCAGCGATCTCTCAATTAAGCCAATATATTGATGCCACGTTTACCGCGACTTGTGAATTATTAATCGAATGTAAAGGTAAAGTCATTGTAACTGGCATGGGTAAATCAGGGCATATAGCCAATAAAATTGCCGCGACATTAGCCAGTACCGGAACCCCTTCATTCTTTGTGCATCCAGCCGAAGCAAGCCATGGTGATCTTGGCATGATTGAACGTGGTGATGTGGTTATTGCGTTATCTAATTCAGGTGAATCAGATGAAATTTTAGCGGTATACCCAGTGCTTAAACGTTTAAGTATTCCCATTATTGCGATGACAAGTAATGCTAATTCAACCATGGCGCGCGAAGCAAAAATTAGTTTATGTATTAAAGTTGATAAAGAAGCTTGCCCACTGGGATTAGCACCTACATCGAGTACGACTGCAAGCCTGGTGATGGGTGATGCTATTGCGGTAGCCTTACTTGAAGCAAAAGGGTTTACCGCTGATGATTTTGCACTGTCTCATCCAGGCGGTAGCTTAGGCAGAAAATTATTATTACGTATTTCAGACATTATGCATAAAGGTAACGACGTACCAAACGTACAACAAACCGAGACGATCTCTGACGCGCTATTAGAAGTATCTCGCAAAGGGCTTGGTATGACGGCTGTTAATGACGGGACTAAGCTGGTTGGTATTTTCACGGATGGTGATTTACGCCGTATCCTTGATGCACGTATAGATATTCACCAAACCCCAATCAGTGAAGTAATGACACAAAGATGTGTTACTATTAATGAACATATCTTGGCTGCAGAAGCCCTTGCCGTCATGGAAAACAAAAAAGTTAACGGCTTAATTGTCGTCAATGAACAACAAGAGCCCGTCGGCGCCTTCAACATGCATGACTTACTACGCGCAGGTGTACTATAAAATGATCAATACATTATACGGTCCGATTCCACAAGACATCTTAACCAAAGCAAAAACATTAGAACTACTCATTTGTGATATAGATGGCGTTTTTTCTGACGGCCGCGTATACATGGGTAACGACGGTGAAGAACTAAAAGCCTTTCACACTCGCGATGGTTTTGGCGTAAAATCACTCCTTAATGCCGATATCGAAGTTGCTGTGATCACTGGCCGTCAATCCACAATTGTTGCTAACCGTATGCAAGGTTTAGGTGTTAAACATATCTATCAAGGCCAAGACAACAAAGTGATCGCATTTAATATGCTGCTCGAAGAACTAAAAATATCGCCAGAGCATGTGGCTTATATTGGTGATGACGTCATTGATTTACCGGTAATGAATCTTTGTGGACTCAGTGTTGCCGTTGCCGATGCCCACCCGCTTGTTAAAAAAAGTGCCGACTTTAGCACTTCAATTCGAGGTGGCTTTGGTGCAGTAAGAGAATTAGCAGATCTAATCCTATTGGCTAAGGGGATCTTAGAGCAAGCACAGGGCACCTCTGTATGAGTCGTCAAAACATGGGGATTGTGATTCTCTTTCTTTGTGCACTTGGTATTTGGCGTTTTTTTTCGCCTGATGGCGAGTCTACAACGGCACCGTCAACCCAATATCAGCCTGATTTCACCGCTCAAGTTCTACGTAGCGTTGAGTTTAGTATTGAAGGAAAAATTATACGTCGCACTTTTGCAGATAGCATGGAGCATTATGGTGAGTTAGGCATGACAATGTTTACTAACCCCGTTATTATTATTTATGATGAAAATGCGCAAGCGACATGGAAGATCAAAGCGAAAGAAGGTAACTTCAGTAGTGACGATGTAGCAACACTACGAAACGATGTTGTCATCAAAAATATGAAAAAAAGTGATTATATTGATGTCATTACTACCAGTTATTTACAATTAGAACTTGCCGAAAATTTGGTGCATAGCGATCAGTTAATTACCATTTCAGGGGACTTATTTCATCAAACAGGTGTCGGACTTGAAGGTGATTTAAAGCAAGAATACATGACTATCCTTAAGCAAGTTGAAGCGATTTATACTAATGATGAAAAAATATAAAGTTTTACTATTAACATTATTCATGAGTAATTCAGCACTCGCGCTAGAGTCTGATTTTCAAGAAGATGTTACCGTAACTTCCAAGCGTCAAGAAGTTTTCATTAAAGAGAACCGAGTAATCTTTTATGATAGTGTAGTGGTTACCCAAGGCACGATATTAATTCATGCCGATAAACTCACGGTCTTAAGCACTGGCGAAAAAGGCACTGAAATCATGATTGCCACAGGTAGTCCAGCCACGTTTTATCAAGAGCTTGATGACGGTAAAAAGATTAATACCGAGTCAGAAGAGATCCGTTATGAGCTTGGCAAAAAACGCTTAACCTTGTCAAAAAATGCACATTTACGCCAAGCTGATAGCGAAGTTAAAAGTGAAAAAATTATCTACCAAATTGACAAACAAGAAATGATAGCCGAAAGCGGCAATCATGAATCCGATCGCGTGATCACTATTTTCACTCCTGAAGACAACAAAACTAATTAGAGTAGATGAATTCATATGGCACGTTTAAAAGTATCACACTTAGCAAAAAGTTATAACAAACGAAAAGTTGTGTCAGATGTGAGTCTCGAAGTTGAGTCAGGCCAAATTGTTGGTTTACTCGGGCCTAATGGCGCAGGTAAAACCACCACCTTTTATATGGTAGTTGGCTTGGTTAAACGAGATCATGGACAAATCTTCATTGATGACCAAGAATTAACACATGAGCCAATGCACATTCGTGCACAACAAGGTATTGGTTACTTACCCCAAGAAGCGTCTATTTTTCGTCGTTTATCGGTAACGAAAAATATCATGGCAATCTTAGAGTTACGAACTGAACTCACCCGTTTCGAACGTGAAGAAAAGTTAGAAGAATTATTAGAAGAGTTCCATATCACCCATATTCGCGATAGTTTAGGTATGAGCTTATCGGGTGGTGAGCGCCGCCGTGTTGAGATTGCTCGCGCGCTCGCGGCAGATCCAAAGTTTATTTTATTAGATGAACCTTTTGCTGGCGTTGATCCAATCTCGGTAGGTGATATTAAAAAAATTATTCAGCATCTGCGCGATCGTGGTTTAGGGGTATTAATTACCGACCATAACGTACGTGAAACACTCGATGTATGTGAACACTCTTATATTGTGAGCCATGGACACTTGATCGCATCTGGTACTTCTGAAGAGATTTTATCCAACGAAAAAGTAAAAGAAGTATACCTAGGTGATCAATTCCGACTATAGTTTGATATTGATACGTTACCGCATTTAAGGAAGAGAGAGTAGTCGTTAGATGAAGCCATCATTACAACTTCGTATGAGTCAATCTCTGGCAATGACGCCACAGTTACAACAAGCGATTCGATTATTACAATTATCGACCTTGGAGTTACAGCAAGAGATTCAAGAAGCATTAGACAGTAATCCGCTACTGGAACAAGAAGATCCCAACACAGCTCAACCAAACGATGCAGAAAGTAGTGATGGACATAATTCAGATAATAACGACACCGTTACCGATGCCAGCCAAATAGAAGTTAGTGATGCGCTAGCCAGTGAAGCCATGCCAGATGAATTACCTAATGACAGTAATTGGGATGATGTCTACACCCCTCAAATACAGACTCACAGCAGTGCGGGCAGCAGTATTGATGGTTTAGACCAAGTCTATCAAGGTGAGACCAGCGAAGGCTTATACGAGCATCTCATGTGGCAAATGGAATTAACCCCATTTTCTGACACCGATCGTGCTATTGCAGTTGCGATTATTGATGGCATTGATGATCATGGTTACCTTAATCAGACTTGTGAAGATATCCTGTCTAGCGTCAATAACGGTCACCAAGAACTTAGCGACAGCAGTAACGAAAATAGTGAAGAGCAAGTTGAATTAGACGAAATAGAAGCAGTATTAAAGCGTATTCAACATTTCGATCCCATCGGCGTTGCAGCGCGTTCATTACAAGAATGTTTATTGATCCAACTTCAGCATTTACCTAAAAACACACCTTGGTTAACAGAATGTCAGCAAATAATTCAGTCTCACATGGATTTATTAGGCAATCGCGACTACCGTCAATTAAGCCGTAAGACAAAATTAAAAGAACCACAGCTTAAAGAGATCATGCAATTAATTCAGAGTCTAGAACCCAGACCTGGCAATGTTATTGATCAGACTGAAGGGCTTTATGTAATTCCCGATGTTTTAGTAAAGAAAAAAAATAATCAGTGGGTAGTCGAGTTAAATCCTGACATTGTGCCAAGATTAAAAGTGAACAATGAATATTCAAACTTGTCGACAAGCAATCGTAATAGCAGCGATGGGCAGTTTATTCGAACGCATGTACAAGAAGCTAAATGGTTTATTAAAAGCTTAGATAGCCGTAATGAAACCTTACTAAAAGTAACGAAAAGTATTGTTCAACGACAAATTGATTTTTTTGAATATGGCGATGAAGCCATGAAACCTATGGTTTTAAATGATGTTGCCGAAGAAGTGGAAATGCACGAGTCAACCATTTCACGGGTAACAACGCAGAAGTTTATGCATACACCACGTGGTATTTTTGAACTTAAGTTTTTCTTTTCAAGCCATGTAAGTACTGACAATGGCGGAGAATGTTCATCAACTGCTATTCGAGCATTAATAAAAAAATTGGTCGCGGCAGAAAATGTCATTAAACCATTAAGTGACAGCAAGATTGCTGATTTACTTGCTGATCAAGGTATCAAAGTGGCTAGACGTACGATTGCAAAATATCGGGAGGCACTAAGTATACCACCGTCTAATCAGCGTAAAAGCCTATTATAAGGCTAATCCAACCTTCATAGGGGAGACATATATGCAAATTAATTTAACCGGTAGACATGTAAACATTACAGACTCACTGAAAGATTATGTTGATAGCAAGTTTTCCAAATTAGAACGGCATTTTGATCATATAAACAATATCCATGTGATTTTAAATGTCGAAAAATTACTTCAAATTGCAGAAGCAAAAATACATTTAAATGGGGGGGAGATCTTTGCCGTGCATGAACACAATGACATGTATGCCGCAATTGATGGCTTACTGGATAAGCTCGATCGCCAAGTGATTAAGCATAAAGAGAAGTTGATTCGTCATTAATTTTAATCTCGCCACAGATAACCTAAAGGAAAACCACTTTTTCCTTTAGGTATTAATGCTTCTGACATAATTAAAACATATCATATCCAAATCAATTGCGGGATAATGAACCCATTATTTTATATCGCTGTGAGGATAAAAGATGAAATTAATAATAGTCAGCGGCCAGTCAGGATCTGGTAAATCAATTGCATTACGCGTGCTTGAAGATCTAGGCTACTATTGCGTAGATAACCTACCAGTAAAATTACTACCACAACTGCTAAAAGCCTTAAATGACCAAACCGAAAAAGTGGCAGTGAGTATTGATGTCCGTAACTTACCGACAGAAAAAAAAGAATTAAACGACATAATTACAGAGTTAAGAACGAGCACCGATCTGACTAGTTTATTTCTTGATACTAACCAGTCAGTCCTTATCAAGCGTTATAGTGAAACCAGACGCCTTCATCCATTAACAAAAGATGAGCTATCTCTATCACAAGCGATTGAAATAGAAAAAAAACGATTAAGCCCTTTAGCGTTACTTGCTGATTTAAAAATCGATACTACTGAACTCAATATTCATGAACTCAGTGAACAGATTAAAGAACGTATTTTAGGAAAAAAAAACAACCAACTTGTCTTAGTATTTCAATCATTTGGTTTTAAACATGGTCTACCTATGGATGCCGATTATGTATTTGATGTCCGTTTTCTACCAAATCCCCATTGGATCCCAGAATTAAAACCTTACACAGGTCTTGATGAACCCGTCATTAAATACCTGAGCCAACAGCCTGATGTCATGAGCTTTTCACAACAGATTGAAAACTTACTCACGACTTGGTTGCCAATGTTAGAAAAAAATAACCGCAGTTATGTCACCGTTGCTATCGGTTGTACAGGCGGCCAACATCGCTCGGTATTCATTGCTGAACAATTAGCAAAGAGCTTTAAACTACAAAGTCGTGTAGTGCAAACTCGCCATCAAACCTTAGAAAAAAATAAACATAAAATTATCTAGGTACTCATTTGCAATGGCGTTAACGATCTATACAGTTAATTATTTTACTTTATTGTTAATGCTGATTATAAATACAGATTAAGCTAGAATTACGCAGCACCTGCAAGCAAGGTCTTGCAGAAGAAGAATAATAAGAATGGGGACGACATATGCCAGAAAAGATGGAGCATGACTGCACACACCTACGTTTAAGCGAAGTGAACGAAGCACTTGATAGTGGTATGTTCATTCACGTTAAACGAATGCTCTACCAAACGCCCCCTTGTGATATTGCGTTATTACTGGAATCATCGCCACCAGCAGGCCGTAAAGTACTGTGGCGTTTGACCGACTCTGAAATGCAAGGTGAAATCCTTGACGAACTTAATGAAGATGCCAAGACCAGTATTCTTAAACTGATGGATACGGAGTCCCTTGTCGCTGCGACAGAAGGGCTCGATACTGATGATTTAGCCAATATTCTCCGTAGCCTACCAGACAGTATCTATCAAGAAGTTATCACCCAAATGGATACCCAAGATCGTCAGCGTTTAGAAACAGCGATGGCGTATCCAGAAGACACTGCTGGCAGTATCATGGACACAGATACCATTACTTTAAGACCAGATGTGACTGTCGATGTGATCTTACGTTATATCCGTTTACGCGGTGAATTACCCGATGCTACAGATACTTTATACGTGGTTGATACAGATGATCGCTTAATTGGCGATGTGCCCTTAGCCATGTTATTAACAACAGATCCAAACAGTGTGATTAGCACCATTATGGATCGCGAAGCAGAAACCTTACCTGCCCATATGGATACCTCAGAGGTTGCCAAGCTGTTTGAACGTCATGACTGGATCTCTGCACCAGTACTTGATGACTCAGGTAAACTGCTCGGACGTATTACCATCGATGACGTGGTTGATATTATTCGTGAAAATGCCGAGCATGACATGATGGGTATGGCCGGTATGGATGACGATGAAGATACCTTCGCGCCAGTAATACAAAGTACCAAACGTCGAACACTCTGGCTTGGGGTTAATTTAATTGCCGCGCTGACTGCTGCATCCGTATCTAACATGTTTGAAGCGACCTTAGAACAACTCGCTACACTTGCTATTTTAATGACCATTGTGCCAAGCATGGGCGGTATTGCCGGTAATCAAACCCTCGCATTGGTTATTCGTGGCATGGCAGTTGGTCATATTAATGACGACAATAGCCGTTGGTTAATTGGTAAAGAAGCCATGGTTGGCGCACTGAACGGGGCTATCTGGGCAATATCTATTGCAATCATAGTATCATTATGGAAAGGCGATCCATCTCTGGGGCTGATCATTGGTGGCGCCATGTTTATCAACATGGCGATGGGCGGGCTTGCTGGCGTGGTCATTCCACTGGCAATGAAGAAATACAATATCGATCCTGCCTTAGCTGGCGGCATGGCACTCACTACCGTTACCGATGTCGTCGGTCTATTTGCCTTCTTAGGCATGGCAACACTCGTCTACGGTTAACCTTTTTAACGAAAGCAGAGTTCAGAAAGTAAAGTTAATAGCCTATAACGTAAAAAGCCTGTGTCATCATAACACAGGCTTTTTCACTTAAACCTAGAGGGATATTAGTTACCTGCAATCTGCATTGATTCTAATAGTGTAGAGCCCATTAGAATACTGCTACGAACATCAATATCGTTACCGACTGCAACAATATTTTTGAACATATCCGTTAAATTACCTGCGATCGTGATCTCGTGTACTGGATACTGCAGCTCACCATTCTCAACCCAGAAACCTGAGGCGCCACGGCTATAATCACCCGTTACAATATTCACACCCTGCCCCATGAGTTCAGTCACCAATAAACCAGTGCCCATTTGACGACACAATTGACCTAATGTTTCGCCTTTACCTGTGACATTCCAGTTATGGATACCACCAGCATGGCCAGTTGTTTGCATACCCAATTTACGACCGCTGTAGCTGGTTAATAGGTAGCTCTTTAAAATGCCTTGTTCTACAACATTTAAATCTTTAGTTCGCACACCTTCAGCATCATACATAGATGAGGCTAAACCACCTTTAATATGCGGACGTTCTTGGATGTTTAACCAGTCAGGGAAAATTTGTTCGCCTAACTTATCTAATAAGAATGATGACTTACGGTATAAGCTACCACCACTAATACCCATTACCAGCTGACCCATTAAGCTACTTGCAACATCATGATGAAAAATAACCGGTACATTACAGGTATCGATTTTACGCGCTCCTAAACGGTCTACAGTACGATTAACCGCTTCGATAGCAACTTGCTCTGGTGTCCACAATTTACTTGCGTCACGCGCCATTGAATAGCCGTAATCACGTTCCATTGCGCCGTCTTGCTCTGCAATCAATACCGAACTCATGCTATGACGGGTACTTGCATAGCCATTCACGAGACCATGACTGTTCCCATAAACTTTAATGCTGCTATGGCTGGTAAATGCACCTTCACTATTAACGATACGAGAATCTTGCGCCAAGGCTAAGCGCTCGGTGAGACAAGCTTGTTCAATAGCATACTCAGGTTCAATTTCAATTGGATGACATAAATCTAGGTCTTCTGGTTCAAACGCCATCAGATCACGATCAGCAAGACCAGCAAATTCATCTTCTGCAGTATGTAACGCGATATCTAACGCCGCAGCAACGGTGCTTTGAATTGCCGCTTCACTTAAATCAGAGGTTGATGCATTCCCTTTACGTTGACCGCGGTATACACAGATACCTAATGCGCCGTCATGGTTGAATTCAACATTTTCAACTTCGCCCATGCGTGTACTCACAGACAAACCCGTTTGTCGTGAAATAGCTACTTCAGCATCTGTCGCGCCTGCCTTTTTCGCGATATCGAGTGCTTGAGTAACGGCTAATTCCAATTTATTTTGTTCTAATGTAATTTGCTGTTTTAAGTTCATGGGCTCGTTTCAATAAGTTATACTGGATTAAGCATACCATGTTGCGATAAAAATTCCTGCAGCAACTGCGCAATTAGCAATAAACTGATACAATTAACATATCAATCGTTTTGAAAAAGAATATTATGAGCGTAAAAGAACGGAATATTACCAGCGAAAAGTCTTACCGACGTGCTGAAGACGACGAGCTATATCAAAGTCGTGCAGAAAACAAAATTGAAATTGCCGAGACGCTTAAACTCGCTGGCGCGATCTCTTTACTAAGTAAAGCAGAAATTGCCAAGATGGGTTTCTCTGAACACTTACTTGCTGCGATTGTGACAGCAAGAAAAATCGCAGTACGTACAGATGCTTACAGCAGACATCTATCGTACATGTGCAAAATTATGCGTAGCGATGGCCTCGAGCCGATCCAAATGGCATACGATAAAATCACGAATAAACACAACCAAGCAACCGTTGAATTAACAAAACTAGAGATAGTACGTGATGAGTTAATTGCCGGTGGTGATGCTGCAATCACAGCATTAATGGAAAAATATCCAAACGCTGATCGTCAAAAATTACGTCAACTGATTCGCCAAGTGAATAAAGAACTTAAAGCGGAAAAGCCGCTGAAAGCAGCTAAACCAAGCAAAGAAATCTTTAAACACCTACGTGATATTGCGGGTATATAATATTAATTAGCTATTTCGGCAGTATTAATGTTTAACCGGTACAAACAATAAAGCCCTAACAAGTCATTTATACACTTGCTAGGGCTTTATTTTAATCAACTGCATACCACAAATAGCAAATTAGCTACCAGTGCCACCCACCGTCATACTATCTAGTTTCAGTGTAGGCTGACCGACTCCCACAGGAACACTCTGGCCTTCTTTACCACAAATACCCACACCCTTATCTAATGCTAGGTCGTTACCGACCATTGAGATGTGCTGCATTGCTTCATGACCATTACCGATCAAGGTTGCCCCTTTAATTGGCGTGGTGATTTTACCGTTCTCAATTAAATACGCTTCAGATGCGGAGAATACAAATTTACCCGAGGTAATATCAACTTGACCACCACCAAAGTTAGGCGCATAAATGCCCTTCTCAACCGTACTAATGATCTCTTCTGGTGTACTCTCACCAGGTAACATATACGTATTAGTCATACGCGGCATAGGTAAATGTGCGAATGATTCACGACGGCCGTTACCCGTAGACTCCACACCCATCAAACGCGCGTTAAGCTTATCTTGCATGTAACCTTTCAAAATACCATTTTCAATCAACATGGTATTTTGTGTCACAGTACCTTCGTCATCGATGTTCAATGAACCACGGCGATTAGCTAGCGTGCCATTATCAACAATTGTGCACAGTGAAGATGCTACTTTCTCACCAATTTTACCCGCATAAGCAGATGTACCTTTACGGTTAAAATCACCTTCTAGACCATGACCTACGGCTTCGTGTAGTAATACACCCGGCCAACCCGCACCAAGAACAACAGGCATTGCACCAGCAGGGGCATCAATCGCATCAATATTAACTAATGCTTGACGCACTGCATCTTTGGCATAGCTGAATGCACGTTGCACACCATCCACATCATCTAAGAAATAATCAAAACCATAACGGCCACCGCCACCCGCGCCACCACGTTCACGTTTGCCATTTTTCTCAATCAACACAGAACAGTTCATGCGTACTAATGGTCGAATATCTGCCGCAAGAGTGCCATCAGTTGCAGCCACCAAGATCTCTTCGTATACTGCCGACAAGCTCACACTTACTTGTGTAACATGTGAATCGAGTGAGCGTGCGTACACATCCACTTCATGTAACAAGGCAATTTTACGTTGCTTATCCATACTCGCTAATGGATCTAATGGCTGATATATTTCACTGCCTTGAGGTTTACTCCATGCTTTAACTCTACCTTCACCACCGCTAGCAGCAATACCTCGTGCCGCTTTCGCAGACTGGATTAATGCTTGTAGATTGATGTCATCGGAATAAGCAAAACCAGTTTTTTCACCAGATACTGCACGTACACCAACACCCCTCTCGATATTAAACGACCCTTCTTTGACGATACCGTCTTCTAAACCCCAAGATTCATGTTTGCAAGCTTGGAAATAAAGATCACCATAATCAAGCTGGTTGCCCATCAATAATGACAGTGTACTCTGCAGCTTATCGATATTTAAATCGGCTGGCAGTAAAATTGAATTTTCGACTTGTTCAAATATCATCGGAGTTGTTACTCTTTATTTTTCAAGCTCGCCGTAAAGCGCGCATGTTGTAAAATAGGTATATCAGTACGTACTTGTACTAACTTTTGTTTGTCTAATGTTGCACTGCTAATGCCACACGCAAAGGCTTGTTGTGCCAGTAGTTCACCCCAAGGGTCTAAGATAACAGAATGTCCCCAAGTATGGCGATTTTGGCCATGGTCACCGACCTGATTCGCCGCCAACACATAACATTGATTTTCTATCGCTCGGGCTTGTAACAGAGGTAACCAGTGCGCTTTACCTGTCGCATAAGTGAATGCGGCTGGCAATAATAACACATCGACCTTGGCAGCACTGAGTACCCGAAATAGCTCAGGGAAGCGTAAGTCATAACAGATAGCCATACCAAACTTAATATCACCAACATTAAAGGTGGCGACGCTGTCGCCAGGTATGAAACTATCCGACTCTTTATACGCTTGAACGTTTATGACAGCCTTCTCTTGATTATCACTCGCGGCGGTTAATACAGCAGGCACATGGGCATCAAACAAGTGAATCTTGTTGTAATGTTGCACCAATTCCCCATTCGGGTCAAATGCTAAACTGGTGGTATAAATACGCTCGTTACTATGACTAAGAATAGGAAAAGAACCCGCCACCAGCCAACATTGATATTGCTTAGCCCAGTCTGCAAGTTGCTGTTGTACAGGTCCTTGGCCTAAGGGCTCTGCATGAGCGAAATAATCATCACGATTAGAAAATAATGCAAAATTCTCTGGCAATAATATTAAGGTTGGTTCAACACCAATATTAATCAGCCTAAGTTGCGAGGCTACATACGCTAAGTTTGCTGCAATATCAGCTCCAGAGGTCATTTGAATCGCCACTAATTGCATCACTTATTCCTTGTGGTTTCTGACTCTGCAGCGTTGATTAATTTATCGGGTACTGCAATCTGTTTTTTATTCCGTTTTACTTCCGTAAATACTGGATTGTCAAAATCGCCGCTGACATTGAATTTAAGCTCAGTGATCACGTCAAGCACAGGCTCTAAAATCTTCGATAAGGCAAATACAGCCAATGCTGTTGTTGGCGTTACCGCAAACGCAGTCAATACCGGTAAACTCGACGTCACATCTGGAAAGAAGCTTAAATTATAATTAATGGTGCGAGTTACTAAATCAAGGTAGCCGCTACCGGTAATCTTACCGCTGCTTGAATTCAGCAAAAAATCGCGATTATTAATCGCACCATCAGCAATCTGCAGTGACGCTTCCATAGATGAATACGGAAGGCCATCATTATATACGTCACTAAAATCTAAACTGAGTCGTTTCACTAATGACTGTAAACTTAACACACTTAAAAAACGTGTACCTTTATCACTGACATTAGAGATCCGCCCTGCTTCCGTTTTTATCGTGGCGTTACCACTTAACGAGTCGCCATCAATATTAAAAGGGTTATCTTGCCAAGCAAGACTAAAATCCACATCGGCAGGCGTTTTCGCTAACGGGCTAATTAATCCTAAGCCAGTCATAAACTCTTCAACACTCTTTGTTTTTAAGTCACCCTGTAATTGGGTCGACTGACTACCTTGTTTATCAGTGAACCAACGGCCAGTCATAGCGACAGTTGAATGTTCCATATCAATATCAAGTGCTTTAAGTGTTAAGCCCGACGTACTTTTAATCACTTCTGCAGACGTACTCCCTAAATTAATTTTACCCAGAATACAGGCACCACAATTGAAGTTGAAACCGGGGACATCTTGCCAGACGAGTGCTGTTGATTTGGCTTCTTGTGTTACATCGGCATCATTAGTTACATCTGACGGTAGTACCAGATCAGGCAAATAAAGATAATCAAAGTCGATATTTATATTACCGATATCCGGAATAACAACCGAACCATTAAACTCACTCGCTTTAAACTCAATACCCCAGTTACGATAACCTTTTTTCGCAGTTATCGTTAAATCGTTCAAGGGCTGTTGATAGTAAGTCGTATTTGCTACCGCGACCTTAATTGAGGATAAAGGCTCTACCGCACTACTCACATCAAATTCACTGTCAGGTAAACCGCCATACCATAATAGCCACTCGGCGATATCAAGCTCATCAACATTAACAACAATAGCATTGGCCGAATCACTTATCAGCAGTTCATCAGCATTACCAATCTGCACTAATGACTGAATAAGTTCTAGCTGTTCCTTCGCATAATTAACCTGTCCAGAAAAATACATCACATCACTGGCGGTTAATTGAATATTCGCTTGTTTATCATTACCAACCACAGAAATATCAGTTGGCCAATCCTGAGTTGCTCTTTTTGTTAATGGCATAGGTAAATCGAGCGTTAGGTTTTTTAAGTCACTCTGCACATCAAATTCATAGTTAAACCCTTGTTCAGGAAATACCATGTTTAATGAGCCTTTCCAGTCAACACCACCAGAGACATATTGCTGATATTGTGGCATTAACTGAGTCATAATATGACGACTTTGCCACTGACCAGCAAGTTCAACATTTACCTGATAATGAGCATTGTTCTGCCCACTACGAAAGCGAACATCAAGTGGTTCGCCGAGTAATTTTGCCGTTAACGGTGTCGATAACAAACCATCATCATCAAATGTGAAACTGCCGTTAACATCAGTCAAGGTCAAATCAAGCGCAGGCAAATACATACGGTCATTAACTAAGTCTATGTCCCCTTTTACCACCACCTGATCATCGTCGGTAAATGGAATAACAATATCTATTTTCCCATTAATATCACCTGAAACTTGGAGACTGTTTAACGCATGAGTCACTTCAGGTAACGGACTGGAATCAATAAGGGATTTGGCTTGCGCGCCCGTCGTCTTAAATTGCGCTTGAATACCAAGAGCTTTCACATCCCCTAAACGAGGCAATTGCAAGTCCACACGAGAGATAGCGACGTGATCAAAATTACCTTTTCGGGATGACATAAATAAATCATCGTTTTTAAATAATAACTCAAGCTCTAAGTCGGTTACGCTTGGCCATTGCGGATCAAAAGCAAACACAGCATCAACGACATTCAGCTTAGCTTGAAATATCCCATCGCCATTGCGATAAGGATAATTAGCAAATTCACCAAACCACAATAATTGGCCACTATCGGCATAACCTTGTTTTAATGCACCACGAAGATAATCAATTAATGCTTCACCCATATATTCGTTTGGATAGTAATAAAATGCTTTACTGGCATCACGTAATTTAAGATCGCCAGCAAGGCTTAAAAAAGCATTAGCGTTAGTGGGGATATCTAATAGAAATTGACTGTCGAGGACAAGCTCTGGCGTATCAAGGGTAACTTTATCGGCGATGATCTCAATACCACTGCCATGCTTGTTATCAACAACCTCTGTATTACTGTAACGACGCCAGATAAAGTCTGTCGAAAATTGATTCACCCGAATAGGATGCTCTAGGTACTGATTAAGATCTAATACCGCATCATTCATATCAATGCTGACCTTGCCAGTCTCTAAACTACCCGTTAGTGCAACATCGAGATTCTCAATACTAGGAAACCCCTGCCAACTTTGTAGCTGTAGACCATCAACCTTCAATTGATAACTTAGTTGAGTCCAGTCTTGCAGTGGTACTTTAACCTTAATATCATGGACTAAACCATGTGGATATAGTGTTTTAAGATCTTTAAACAAGGCTTCATCAACATGACGAGACAATGCCACAATCGGCGCTAACTTAGACAGTTCAAATTGATTTACAGCGGCAAATATCTCGCCCTGTTGTAGCCTCACTTGTATATCAAGTTGCGGCCACACAATACCATTGGTAACCAACGCCAGGTCATGACTATCTAATTGCCAACCAGAATCGGTTAATTCCCATTGTAAATAACCTCCCCAGATATTCAAACTTTGTTGTCGCGTTTCATTTTGCCAAGTGAAGGTTGAAGGCTGTAATTGTAATAACGCCGATGTCGGTTTGTTATTAACAATATCAATCCAACTTTCAAAGCTTAATACGCCTTGTTTTAAGCCCTCGCGTTTAAACAATACTTTTTCAAACCAATGTGACAAACTCATGTTATCAGCCTGAATATACACTTGACCACTAACATTGGTTAAATCGTTTTTGGCACTCGTCACATCGACCATAATGCGTAAATTATTATCGGCAACATCATCATTAATGTATGCCCAACCTTCACCACGGTGACGACGACCTTGATTTAACCAAGCAAATTCACGGATATGAATAACTTTTTCTTCACCCGCAGGCGTTAATATTCGTAAGTTACTGTTGGTTAATTCGAAGTTTTTGAGTTGACGAAAAAAAACATCCAGTAAGCGGGTTAATTCGGGGGTGCTAAGCTTAGTTTCTTGTTCCGCTGAGCGTTCGAAGGGAGAGACCGGAAGCTTGATCTGGACGCCATCTAAAATTAAATTATTGAGTAGTAATTTCCGCTCTAATAAGCTGTTCCAAAAATCAATGCTGATCTTGATACGCTCAACGTCAAAGTCATACGGCAATGACTCATCAAACTTGACGTCTAAGGTATTAATAATTAATACCGGGCCAAATTTATACCAGCCCGCATCAATACTTTCGACTTCAATATTTACCGATTGATCTGCCACCAACCAATCAATCACCCGATCATGATATTGATTCAGGTAGGGGAGACTCGCCCGTAACAGGCTAATTGAGACAGCAGAAAAAACAGCTAAGCAGGCGAAAGTATAGAGGCATGCTTTACCACACCTTCTTAGCCAATTGCGTTTCGCAGTCACGCTACATCATTACCACATCAAATTGTTCTTGCAAATATAGTGGTTCAGGTTTGATCTTGACCTGTTTACCCATAAACAATTCCAATTCAGCAATACTGTGTGACTCTTCTTTTTCAATGTACTCAGCAACGGCGACAGAGGCATAAACGCTAAACTGATCCGCATCATAAGCACGATTAACACGGGTTACTTCACGGAAGATCTCATAACATACCGTTTCAACTGTTTTCACCGAACCACGGCCATCACACGTTGGACAATCCGAACATAACACGTGTTCTAATGATTCGCGGGTACGTTTACGGGTCATTTCGACTAACCCTAACGCCGAGAAATCATGAGTATTAGTTTTGGCGCGATCATGACTTAATGCGGCCTCTAAACATTCCATCACCCGACGGCGATGCTCAGAACTTTGCATATCAATAAAATCGATAATGATAATGCCACCCAGATTACGTAATCTCAGTTGTCGGGCAATCGCTTGGGTTGATTCCACATTGGTATTAAAAATAGTATCTTCAAGATTACGATGTCCGACAAAAGCACCGGTATTAATATCAATCGTCGTCATCGCTTCCGTCTGATCAATAATTAAATAACCACCTGACTTTAAAGTTACTTTTCGCTCTAAAGCACGTTGCGATTCATTTTCAACATCGTACATTTCAAAAATAGGGCGTTCACCCGTATAGAGCTCTAACGCGCTGACTAACTCAGGTACATAGGATTCCGTGAATTCACATAACTCAGTATAAGCAAGACGAGAATCGACACGAATCTTATCCAATGGCGAACCAACAAAATCACGTATAATACGGAATGCTAATGACGGATCTTGATACAACATACTCGCAGTTGGATTACTTCTCTGACGCTGTAGCACTTTGGTCCATAAACGTTTTAAGTAAGCAATGTCTTGTTCGATTTCTTTATCACGTACGCCATCTGCTGCCGTACGAATGATATAACCACCCAATTCATCAACCTGGGCTTCGGTAACACGTTTTAAGCGACCGCGCTCTTCTTCACAATCAATACGTTGTGAGACTCCCACATGAGAACTGCCCGGCATAAAAACTAAATAGCGAGAGGGTAACGTAATATCGGTGGTGAGACGCGCACCTTTAGTACCCATCGGATCTTTCACCACTTGTACTGTGATATCCTGGCCTTGACGCACAAGCTGAGAAATATCTGCGACTTTAAAATGCTTTTTTTCACCCGCAGCAACACACTCTGTATGCGGGACAATATCTGACGCATGTAAAAATGCCGCCTTATCAAGACCAATATCAACAAATGCTGCTTGCATGCCCGGTAATACCCGACTCACTTTACCTTTATAGATATTTCCCACGATGCCACGTTTCGCTTCACGTTCTACATGTATTTCTTGTAATATGCCATTTTCAATCAAGGCAACACGCGTTTCGCTCGGGGTAACATTTACTAATAACTCTGTCGTTAGACCCATATTATTTAGCCCTTCATTACTTATTCTGTTCTGCCTTAAAGGCTTGAATTAACTGCTCTGTCTGCATTAATGGTAAGCCGACAACAGCACTATAGCTGCCGCTCATATGGCTAACAAATTTACCAGCAATACCTTGGATCGCATAACTACCCGCTTTATCAGTGGGTTCACCGGTGCACCAGTAATCATGCATTTCAGTGGCTGATATTTCTCGAAACTGTACCTGAGTAGTCACAACTTCAACCCAGAAACGGCTGGTATCGGCAAGTGCAACGGCGGTCATCACTTCATGTTCATGACCTGATAATAAACTCAACATACGTTTCGAATCTGCTTCATCAACTGGTTTTTCTAACACTTGTCCGGCATATACCACGATGGTATCGGCACCTAACACTACATATTCAGCAGTTGCGTGAGAGTATCCCTGCTCGGCGTTAGCATTTTCTAGAACCACAGTACCGGCTTGGGCTTTATCGCGTGCTAATCGAGCAACATAATCAGCAGCAAGTTCACCCGATTGTTGCTGCTCCTCAACCTCAACGGCTAACACCGAAAATTCGACACCAATTTGCGTCAGTAATTCGCGGCGACGCGGCGACTGTGATGCTAAGTACATATTTATCTGTTTCATCTTATTATCTTCTGCACGATTAAGCTATCTTATGCCCATTAACTAATAGCAAACTGACGGCGAATTTTACGTAAAATCAAGAATATCCATGGCCATATTAACATTGTGGTTAGGATTGACCATAAGTACATCGGTGTTATTGTTATATCAAAAAGTAATTTTTCAGCCCAAAATACGACCAGCTTGTTTAAGCCTGCTAAAAAACCCACAACTAATGCTTGTTGCCACAATGATAAATTACGGATCAAACGATGATTCATCACAATAATATAGATGACAATCGACAGCGCTAAAGAATGAATGCCGAGCGGCGCACCTAATAACAGGTCGAGCACTAATCCCGTGATCCAAGCATAACCAATATTGACGCGATACGGCAGAGCCATACACCAATAACCCAATACCAAAAACAGCCAATCAGGACGGAAGTTATTTAAAGGCTCAGGTACAGGTAATACCGTGAGTAATAACGCGATGATTAAGGTTAGAATTATTTTAAAACGACCGTTAGCATATGTCATAATGTCCCTTCCTTGTCAGCGTTTGTCGTCGATTCAACATTATTATTTTCAGTGCTATTGTCAGCCGTATTTTCTTCATCATCCCAAATAAGTAATACATAGCGGATCCGCTCTAATGCCACAATCGGTTTTGCTTCAACTTGCGCATAAGGTTGGCCCATTTGATAAGTAAAATCGGTAATTGTAGCAACGGGATAACCTTCAGGGAATACGCCACCAAGGCCAGAGGTGACTAGCACATCACCAACTTGAATATCGGTACTATGCGGAACATAAGGTAACGTAAGACTGTTTAATTCACCACTGCCATTGGCAATCGCACGAATGTCATTACGCTGTACTCGAACCGGAATGCCATGAGTAATATCAGTAATCAACAATACACGGCTGTATGTCGCAGATACATCGACAATTTGGCCAACAACACCTTGTTCGTTTAATATCGGTTGACCAATATAAATACCGTCTATCGCTCCCTTGTTAATCACCACTTGCAAGGAAAAAGGATCGGAATTAACGGTGATAATTTCAGCCACTAATTTACGCTGATCGGCATGAACAGGGGAGTTAAGTAAAGCACGCAGGCGTTTATTTTCTTCTTTCAAATGTTTAAATTCAAGCAACTGAACTTGTTGAATAAATAGTTTTTCTCGCTGCTCTTGAACTTGTTTCTTTAAATCTCGGCGAGTAACAACGGTATTGGATACACCTTTCAGCATTTCACTGGGTATATCGGCCGCATAGATGAGTGGTGATACCGCGGTATTTAAATAGACACGAACATTTGAAAATGAATCAAATTTAGAATCAAAAATAATTAATGAGAAAGAAGCGATAACCGCAAAGAATAAACGCAGTTGTAACGATGTTGAGGTAGCAAAAATAGGTTTCATTAAGTGGAGTTCTCAAAGGATGGCGCGCCCGCCACCCTATAGGATTATTGAATCAGGAGCTTAATCGTAATTGAAAAGATCACCACCGTGCATATCAATCATTTCTAATGCTGTACCGCCGCCACGAGCCACACAGGTTAGTGGATCTTCAGCGATAACAACAGGAATACCAGTTTCTTCAAGTAATAAACGGTCAAGGCCACGGATTAACGCGCCGCCACCCGTTAGCACCATGCCACGTTCGGCAATATCCGAAGCTAACTCTGGTGGAGACTGTTCTAACGCTGTCATTACAGCACTCACAACACCCGATAATGGTTCTTGTAATGCTTCTAGAATTTCAGTGCTGTTTAGGATGAAACTACGTGGTACACCTTCTGCAAGGTTACGACCACGCACTTCAATTTCAACAACTTCGTCGAGTGGGTATGCAGAACCAATTTCTTTCTTAATACGTTCAGCAGTAGCTTCACCAATTAAGCTACCATAGTTGCGACGCACATAACTGATGATTGCTTCATCCAGTTTGTCACCACCAATACGTACTGATGAAGAATAAACAACACCATTTAGTGAAATGATTGCCACTTCGGTAGTACCGCCACCTATATCAACAACCATAGAACCAGTTGCTTCAGAAACAGGTAAACCAGCACCAATCGCCGCCGCCATTGGCTCGTCGATTAAAAATACTTCACGTGCGCCGGCACCTTGTGCAGATTCACGGATAGCACGACGTTCTACTTGCGTTGAACCACAAGGTACACACACAAGAACACGCGGGCTAGGACGGAAAAAGTTATTATCATGCACTTGTTTAATAAAGTGTTGTAGCATTTTTTCTGTCACGAAAAAGTCTGCTATTACTCCGTCTTTCATTGGACGAATAGCGGCAATATTACCAGGTGTACGACCTAGCATCTGCTTTGCAGCTGTACCAACTGCGGCAACACTCTTATTTGCACCGCGCTCTTGGCGGATCGCAACAACTGAAGGCTCGTCAAGGACAATACCTTGACCTTTAACATAAATAAGGGTGTTTGCTGTTCCCAAGTCGATTGATAAATCGCTAGAGAATACGCCTCTTAACTTCTTAAACATGGCTATGGGCATTCCTAAAAGTAAAATGTTGCAGGATCGGTTAACTTTACCAATGCGCAATGAATGAGGCAAGTTTATCAGACTTTATGACCGACAAACCATTAATTTAACCTTCTTCGGTAAATAACTCGATCATTACCATAGAAAAAGCCAAATACGATGTTCGCAGAGGGTGATTGATCAAAACCAACATGACCATCTTCCCAGTTATATTTAAACCAATCATCAACGGTATAATCAAGTTTAACCTCACCATTTAGATTCGGCGCTGCAATGATTAGCCCTTGCGTTATACCGTTGATAAAATTTCCTTTTCCTGAAAGCGCTGGTAAATGTTCAGCTGCAGGTGGCACTCCGCCTAAAGAAATATTCGTTAGCATCGCATCTACGAAATCGAAGTCCGTTATAGAATCATCATTATTCTTAATGAAGTTTGCGCCATCGAAATATTCAAGTTGCATGGTTGTGGCAAAATCATTCGACATTGGTCCGTATCCATCAGCAACCGTCCAACGGCCATAGCGTAGTTCAGTCGCTTGTGGAGATAACTGGCGTGCCGTTGCTTGCGCCGCTGGAATATCTAAATCATTGAGAACAACACCATCTTTATCAGTAATGCTGATACCAAAAAGAGTATTCATCATAGGTCCATCAGGTCCAGCTGAATCTCGAGAAAAATAACCATAATCCGGCATATCACCAGGTATATAAGCACCATTGACCCAAGCCCCGCCATAATCCTTTAGACGATGAGATAAATCTAAGCCATCCGAGTTTGCAATAAAAATAACCTTCGCTTTATCATCGCCATTGTAGTTTTTTGTCACTGCACCCAGACTATTTTGTGCTTCGAGTTGATAATCAAATAATAGCTCAGGTTGATCCATGTAAGTTATACCAACACTCATAGACGCGAAGAAAACCCAAGCATCAGTCCAATCACTGCCGATACCCGGCTCGTATAGAGGGTTGATTACCTGACACCATTGTGAATGGTCCCATTCCGGTCTACATTGATAAATATTGCCATCTTTGGATAGCACTTTCGTTCCAGCTAAATAAGCTGTACTACTTTTAGGATAAACATAATCATAACGGCTTGAGTTATAACTCACTATATCTATATAGTTTTCAACACTTGATGATACCAAGGTAAAATGCGATGGAATAAAACGGCCTATCTCAGTACCATTAGAATTTACCGAAAGATTATCATCAACAGAAAACCTCATGCCATAGTAATCTGAGTCTTTCACATTTATCTGAATTGCACCTACTTCACTATAAGTCGAGTCAGCAAAGCGATAGACCCCTTTATCAAAGATTGGTAAGCCAGGCATTCCAACCCACGTTGCCGAGGTCGAAGTTAATAGCGTCTTATTTTTTGCATAACTAAATTTTCCTTCAAACAAGTCTGCTTTAGGCATAGAACGGGTTAACTTTATACGTAAGTTATCATTTGAATTAGGGACATAATTAGACGTAATGTTACCGTCTGCATTCAGCGATTGGATCTTAAATGTAAAAATTTCACCTGCTTTATGTACATGCTTTAATACATTGTTATCCTGCTCCGTCAGTTCTGTTCTTATATCACCATTATGACGCGTGGCTTTAATTTTAAATTTATAGGGTCTCACTGCAAACTGATTGCTTTGCCCTTTGATTGTTAAACCATCCAAATCATTACGATTATCATTGATCGTATAGCTGGCTATTAAATTTATTTTACCGGCATCTTGATACTGCGCACTATTAATCAGGGCGGCATTGTTACTAAATATTAAATTAACCGCGCTGTAATGGTTCTCTTCATTTCTGTTATTTTTACCGAGACTCACCGAATTAGTGACGAAGTTTAAAGGTGAGCAAGTATTTGGCTCTTGGCATTGAACACCCAGCTTAACCGGGATTATTTCATTATTTTTGAAAATGTTCTTACATTGGCCATTTTTATTATAAAAAGCATCCAGTTTAATTGGTTTAGAAAAGTTAACACCCGCCACTTGATTGGCAATATCGTCACTGCCATCAGCATTATCATAGCTAAAGAAAAAACCGGTATCAGCAAAGTTAATATCGCAGTTACTCGTACCATTACACTTATAAGATTTATTACCGATACCAGTCAATGACAGAGTTAAGTCACCAGAATCTAAGTAGCCTAAGTTAATATCTGTCGAGCCTATAAAAAGGCCGCTGGATTCCGATATAGAGCCAGATCCAAGCTTTGCATTACCGACCAAGGTGACACTTGTCGAACGCGTCGATTCAACACAGGCACTACCTGATTGGAAATTATTGGTACAGGCTTGAACGCTAACAACTGCAGGTTCACAGGTTAATGCGCGATCACTATAGGTTAATTTGTAGTGGTCAATAGTGGGAGGTGGTGTATCTGCTTCAAACTTAACGACAATATCATCCCAAGACATATCGTCATCATCACCGAATCGACTGACATCAATTTTAAGCTCATAAGTATTCTTACTTTTAACCTTTCGTCTGATACTCCAAATATAATCACCAGTTGTCGTCCCACTACGTAAATAACGTTGAGAAATAATCCCCCCAGTATTCTTATTTTTTAGCGTTAAGTGGACATTATTGTCGTAACGAACTAAATCACGGTAATTATAAATTATAATAGAATCTACCGAACCATCACGAAGCGGTTTGAATTCATATTTAACATTACCGCCTTCATCTTTATCTGGATACCAACGCCCCGCATATCCATCACGTGGATACTCATCGTTATCACCGATATGACGGCGTTGAATAAATGCAAAGCTTTCAGTTTTACTGTCTTTTGAGACTGTTTCTAACTTAATATCTTCAAATTCAAAATCATCATAATTATAGCCATAACTTCGACAGTCGTTATACCAGCCAATCGGAGTTTGCCCATTAAAACACTGACCTGCAATAGCAATTCGATAGTCACCTTTAGTTAAAGATACTGGCGACACAAAATGAGCGTGGCCATTATCAGCATGCTCCTTACCGTTTTTATCTACGTGAGAACGAGTGTTAACCACAACATTGCCACGACTATCCCAAATGACAAAATATAATCGACCTGACGTATTATCAATATCCTCAAGTTTAATTTTCTCTAAAAGGATATCTTCAGTTAAATTAAAATGAATCGGGTTAACAGGTGTTGGGTTGAACAGTGCGTCATTATAATAATCATTACCATCCGCTCTCAGCATATAAGTAGGCACTATACGACTAAAGTTATTATCACCAATGGCAATTTCACCCTGCAGTAAAATTTCTCCTTTATTCTGTTTAGCTTCAACCGAAAAAACAGTACCAGTAAATAATAAAAATACACACAGTAAAGACGTTAAATGTCTGCTAAGTAATTTAGTAATCTGAAACACATAATTTAAAATCATATCTTCACTTCCGCTTCAATATTATGCTCAGCAATAATTTTTCCACCATCACAAGTACCAGTGGAAATGAGATAAAACAAACTGCTGTTATTAACTGGAATTCTTTGGCACTTAATCGTAACACTGCAGTTTTCCAATCCAACTTCATTACTGATATCAAACTGTAAATTTGTCGCACCTGAAATAGATGTTAAAGCAGGAAAGTCCGCACATGATTGCTTATTTATCAATATTTGATAGATACCATAATCCATTGCACTTTCAGCCGCATAATAAGCTTTAGCGCTATACACTTCGTCCGCGACACTATCAGCGGTTGAGCTCAGGACACGACTTAAGGTTGCGGCTAATAAAGACATAACCACAATAATAAATAAGGCGATAACGAGCATACTACCTTGTTGTTGCTTGATACTTATCTGCATAGTGTTAACGTCACTGTTTTGTAGGGTATATCATTATGGAACATTGCTTATCACCAATTGATGATCGAATCGAAGTACACTGTCGTCGCGCAATTTAAAACCAAAATTAAGATTTAAAATTGCATGACTAAATTGACTGGCCGATGTTAAGTTCATCGAACTATCAACACTCAGATCATCAGCCATCAAGACTCGATTGTCTAAGGTGAAATTTTGTGCTGATAATGGCGCTTGATTTCGGAACAAACGCATTGAATCACCAATGGCGAGTAAGCAATATTGTACTTTGTTCTCGGCAATGAAATACCGTGAAACAGCAGAATCTCTGCTTAAATTACTGCCAAACGTTAAAGTTGCTTGGGTTGGGTTAGCACTAGGCACGGGGACATAATTTGTTATTTCCGCAACCGTACTCGAGGGCAATGAATAAAAATCATCAGCATTGGTGGTCAATACACTGACATATTGACCTCTAAAGTTATTTTCATTATTTTTACGTTCCCTCGTTCGACGGTCCATGATTAATGACATCTTAGACAGTCCGCTAACGTTACCAATATACAGCCCTGCGGCGGTAAAAGGCACAAAGTCGATGCAGGAATAATTACCTGTAGTATTAATTCTTAAACTAAACGCAACAGCAGAGTTAAGCTCTTTATCCAATCGGTTGAAGATAAATCGCGCATCGTTTAAACGTTCATTCTGATTAATCGATGTTTGATATAATACAACATTAGAACTGATAAAGCGGCTACTGAACATACCGATAATACCCAATAAAAGGATCACCATGGTTAATTCTATTAAGGTGAATCCTGCATGACTGCCTTGTGGTAATTTAAACCTAGCCATCAGTAGTTCCCTTTGAATGATGTTAATTCGATAGATTCATCATTAGGCATAAATATGGTCACTCGGATTCTTTTCGCTACGTAAATCCCCCCCGAAGTGAGATTCGGATCAAATTTATCTGCCGCGAACGACACGCAAATTTGCAAACCGTAACCAGGATACTCACTCGTAAAATAAGCCAATGCTGCACTTGGATCATAATTAGGACGATCGCCACAATAGATATTATAATCATCAACATCATTAAAATTGTTCGGTGTCGAGCGAACCTCACTGCCTTCAGTGCCTAGGTCAGTACTACAAAGCTTTACCTCATCACAACGAATAAAGCCAGCAGAGCTCACGATATTCTCATCATAATAACGGAGCAATACTTGATCCATGATGCGCTTGCCTAACGCCGTTGCTTTAATTTGATACATAGACGTGACGGTATTGTTGGCTTGCGGCAAGAAGATACCTGTGACAATCACTAACGAGATGGCTAACACCACCATACCGACCACAATTTCAATCAAGGTGAAACCGCGTTGATGTCGCGTTTTAGGTGGTCTTGGCATTGAATTAGTTTTCATGAATAAAACCTTGTGCTTCGATACGCAGTGATAACGTTTGCTCGCCAATAATCGAGATATTACAACCGCGATTACGGGTACTACAACCATTGGCAATACCGAATTCATCAAACTCAATAATGCCAGTATCTGCGGTATTCGTAACGCTGAAACCGACTTTAGTACTATTCGCCTCAGCTGTGTTCATGCCCAAATGTGGTGCTGAAAATGAAGTTGGTAATGCAGAACCACAATTCGTTGGAATACCAAAACGACTAGCGGTAATAACAACACGGTTACAAGCGTAAGGATTGGTTGTACGGTCACGTCGGCACTCCGCGCCACAGCTCATCGCTTGTTGTTGCACGGTTTTGAGTAATTGCTGTAGCTGGTCACGATACGTTTGTGTTTCAAAACCATCGTTACCGTTAAATTTAGGAACGGCAATAGCGGCTAGAATACCTGTAAGGATAATAATAATAACGAGTTCAATGAGGGTAAAGCCCGACTTCTTATACATATGCTATAGCACCTCATGGCTTAATGACTGTGGATGCTAAGTATTAGATCCCTTCCCATACTGAGTATTGATAGTATTATAAAATCAAGAGGTTTGCATTAATAACAGGTATTAATCAAGAGGTTGTTGGAAATAAAAAAGGCTTACTGAAGTAAGCCTTTTCCTTACTTTAAGACGTAGTTTATAATTTGATCGTGTTAGCACCACAAAGTTCACTAACAACTTTATAACGTGCTGTTGCTGTAGCTTCTACATAACTAACACAAGTATCTGTTGATGTTGATGCAGTACCATTCCAAAAAGTAATAGTATCACCTTGAGGATCTTGCGTCGTAGGTGTTTTTGATGAGAAACCGCTCACTTCAATAGATGCAGTGATACCGTCAGTTGATGCTTTAGGATAACCGTAAATAGTCTGAATAGTCGTACCAGCATCATTAATGCTCCCTGTGTCTTTACCTTCAACACCATCAATAGCCGCTTTAGAATAAACGATGTTAGCAGCGCTGTGTAGTGCAGACTCTACGCCTTTCATTGCAGATACTTTTGCATCATCTTGCAGGTTAAGAAATTTAGGCACAGCTGTCGCCGCTAAGATACCTAGTACAATAATTACGATCACTAATTCGATTAATGTAAAACCATTTTGTTTTTTCATATTTGAACTCCTGTTCATTTTGCTGATAAATTACATAGACATAAACATGACAACACGTCCATATAATTTACATTAATGTACGAAGCTGTATATTTTTTGATACTATGCCAAAAAAATAATATTTTCACTAGTTTTATTTAAGTTAATGTGGCGAAATCGTAATAGTTCGACTAAGCATGGTAATATTTAATGTCATCGTTGGGCATAAAAAAGCCTATAGAAACACCTCTGAATAAGAGCCGCAAGTTAACCTTGTACAACGCCCATCATGTCCCACATAGGAACAAAAATACCCAGAGCTAAAACCAATACCATGATGGCAACAATACCAATCAAGATTGGTTCAATCTTAGCGGTTAGCGATTGCAGTTCATAATCTACTTCACGTTCGTAAAACTGCGCGGCTTCTAATAACAAGTCATCCACTTGGCCTGTTTCATCACCAACCGAAATCATTTGTAAGATCAATGGGGTAAACATGCCGCTTTCAATCGCCGTGATAGTTAAACTCTTACCTTCTTCAATACCTGAGCGCATAGACAAGATACGTACTTCCATCCATGCGTTATCAACCGTTGATGCCACCAGTGAAAGACTATTGTTCAGTGGCACACCACCTTTAAGCATTAACGAAAAACTGCGCGCAAAACGTGATAGCAGGGTTTTTTCGATAACAGGCCCCACAATCGGGATGCGGATATAGAACAAGCCCCACTTCAATTTACCTTTGTCGGTTTTAATATAATATTTGAAGGCAAAAATACTGCCGATCACACCCACGATTAATAAGTGCCAATAATTCACAAAGAAAGCAGAAGATGCCAGTAAGGCACGTGTCGCCCACGGCAATTCGACGCCAAATTTACTAAACATATTGGCAAACGTGGGGATCACAAAAATATTTAAGACCACTAGCGCTGATACAATCGAAATTAATACAAACATCGGATAACGGATTGCACTACTAATACGACGTCGTGTATCCATTTCTAATTCAAGATAATTAGAAATTTGTAAAAATGAATCATCCAGGCGACCGGTATTTTCACCGACACGGACAATCGACACAAAAATAGACGCAAATACGTGTGGATGCGCATTCATCGCAGCCGACAATGTTGTCCCGTTATTTAAACGCGTCACGACATCATTGAGTACGTCTTTCAATTTAACGTGAGAACTCGATTCAGATAACCCTTTAATCGCACGGATCATAGGAATACCAGCGCGGGTTAAGGAATACATCTGACGCGCGAAAATAACCAGCTCTTCCAGCGGGACTTTCCGTGTAAACAGTTGGCTAAAATCAATATCTCGGCTGCCTGTCGATATATTAATTGACGTAGGCGTGATCCCTTTACGCATTAATGATTCAACAAGCACATCTTGATTTTGCGCTTCTTGATCTCCCGAAACGGCATTGCCTTGGATATCCCGGCCTTTATAACTAAAATTTGGCATTCGCTAACCTTAATAGTCCTATTTACTGACCACTACGGTCCTATTCACTGTCCACTACGGTTCTATTCACTGTCCACTACGGTCCAATGCCCGAACCACTTCAGCCAAGCGTAAAATCTTTTCAATATCACCGCGATCAACTTTATCTAACTCTCTAATATTTCCTGCAATATTGGCACCTAAGGTCTCAGACGTTAATACCTCACTGGTAATCATATGTTCAGTATTATATTCATCCTGACTGGCGTTATCGTCACTGCTTCTGTCATCGAGCGTAAGTTCATCTGCCAGTTTTAATACTTCCTCGATAGAGGTTAAACCTTGTTTCGCAAAATCCAGCGCCGACAGTACTAATGGTCGATAATATTTGGTTTTGCGTGCTTCGATAGCAAACTCATCAGGTGCGTCACGTCGCAGTGCATCGCACATTGCATCATTGAGTTCTAATAACTCAAATACACCGATTCGGCCACGATAACCCGTGTAGTTACAGCTTTGACAACCCATACTGCGATAAAAATGGGCGTTACCCAGTGGTTCTTTGGCTATTTTTTCTAAACAATATTGCTCACTACTAGCCAGTTCATGAGTACTTTTACATTGGCCACATAATTTACGTACTAACCTTTGTGCGACCACTGCGCGTAATGCAGCGCCAATTAAATAGCCTGGCGCGCCCATATCCATTAACCGTAATGCACAGGTAATCGCATCATTAGTATGTAATGTTGATAACACCATATGACCAGTTAATGCACCACGTAAACCAATTTCAGCCGTCTCTTTGTCACGCATTTCACCTACTAATAAAATATCAGGATCTTGACGTAAGCAAGTACGTAGAATATGGGCAAAATCCAAACCAATCTTAGGATTAACCTGTACTTGGCTGATCCGTGGTAAGCGGTATTCAACAGGATCTTCCACCGTAATAATCTTTTTACCAGGTTCGTTCAATTCACTTAAAGCGGCATATAACGTGGTTGTTTTACCGCTACCCGTAGGTCCAGTCACCAATACCATGCCATGAGGTCGACGGATCAAACTACGTAAACGTTTAATTAACTCTGTTGGCATCCCAGTATTTTCTAACTGGAAAACCCCCGCGTCTTGATTAAGTAAACGCATGACTACTGATTCACCATACTGCACAGGCATGGTTGACATCCGCACATCAATCGATTGATTACGAACGTTTAAATTAAAACGTCCATCTTGCGGTAAACGTTTTTCAGAAATATCCAAACTCGCCATTAATTTGAGACGTAATACCAATGCCGGTACGATCGCGACTTCATTAAGTATATTTTCTTGTAGCACACCATCAACACGTAAACGAATACGTAACGCTTTTTCATCCGGTTCAATGTGGATATCTGATGCCCCAATTTGCACCGCATCTTCAAATACTGAATTAAGAAACTTAACCACAGTAGCTTCGTTAGATGCATCATCTACATCACGAAATATATCGAATTCTTGTGTTGGTCTATGTTCATCTTCAAGTTGACCAGCAAACGCTTCAATATCTTTGGTTCGGCGATATAAACGGTCATAAGCGGGTAATAATTGGCTTTCTCTGACGATGGCAAAGTCTAACTGGTAAAGAAAAAGTAGATTTGATATCGCTTCAACGGCATAAAGGTCAGCTGGATCACTCAATGCTACCGTTAAATTATTATCTTCAGATTTAACGACTAAAGCACGATGACGACGCGCATGTACTTCCGGTAATTTCAATACCGTCTGCTGTGGGATATTTAATGCCGAAATATCTAAAAACGGAATATTTAACTGTTGGGATAAAAAGCTAAGCAGTTGCTCTTCAGTAATAAAATCTAAGTTGATCAGTGTCGAACCTAATTTTCCGCCACTACTACGTTGCTCTTTGAGTGCTAAACCAAGTTGCGCCTCACTGATAATGTTCTCACCAACAAGTAAATCACCCAATCGTTGTTTTAATTTCAATTGTGTCATTACTGTTTCTCCAACTGGGCAATACGCGCATTAATATAATTACGTGAAGAAGCAGATAGCTGCCCCATGTTTTGTGCGGAGTGATAAGCCGTTAATGCTAATCGGACTTGCTGCGCTTTGTCGGCAGAAATACCCAGTCCTAACCACCATTTAGCTCGGTTCGGTTCATAGTCGGTCAATTTCTTATACGCAATTAATGCTGTATCTAAATCATCTAGACTTTGTGCTAAACCAGCAAGCATGGCGTAATAATCGACATTACCGTCAACCTCGGGCATGTGAGGCTTAAGATAATAATAAGCTTGTTGTTTATTTTTATTCTTTAAATAAATACGCGCTAACATTAGGCGAAAGTTCGTGTATTCAGGCGACACACTTAAACCTTCTTGTAACAAAGTGACTGCCAATTGCGTACGTTCCTCACCGTATAAGATCGCGGCTAATTTTTCTCGAGACAAATCATGTTGCTTATCTAACATCAACACTTTGCTAAATAGCTGCTTGGCCCGTGCTTTATCACCAGCAAGTAATGCCGCTTCAGCTTGTTTTGCGTATAGCTGTGCTTGCTGCACTGGTGTGCGAGTAATCGCTTTAATTGAAATTGAACTCTCTTGCTCAGCCTTATCGTTAGATGAGGCCACAACACTTTTCATTTCAGAAATTAAAGGCTTTGCCTTTACGGGGATTAGCGCTTTAGGCTCAATGTAAACAGGCTTAGCAAGCGGTGTAACAGGCAAGGCCATTGGTTTCGCCGCACTCACTGTTACTGTCTTTACAACTGGGCTAGCGACGACCGACTTTTCAAGTAACTTACTCGCGACCACCTCTTTATTTACGTCGTAATGCTCTGCATTTACACGCACAACGGTCTTCACTGGTTCAGCTTGTATATGTACTTTTTCTGATATCACAGGTAATGCAGTCGCGTTTGCAACTGGAGCGACTAAAACTGTCATATTTTGTTTTTGGACAAATAGATAAGCAGCAAGTAACCCCATTATTACAATCGCGATAAGTAAGCAAATTATGACATTATTATTACGTGCTGGCGCAACAACAACGACAGCACCACGTTGGTCAGGTTGTATTTGTTGTTGCTGGGCACCTTTATCTAGCCCTTGTAGCATTTGATTAATAACACTCACAACATTGATTCTCCAAACCACCAAATAACTAATATCATCTCAATAACAAGAACACTGGCTAAGATCGGCAAACGTAAATTACGTTGCTGAATTGCACTTTCGGTGTCTTTAATGGCAAGTTTAACCAATTTTGCACTGACCTTACGAACGTTCAAACCATAACTTAACATTAAACACTTATGTGCTAACACATTGATTAATCTTGGTATACCACCACTTGCTTGGTGTAGCATGCGTAATGCGCGAGGTTCAAATAAAGGCGCACCACGATAGCCAGACACAGTAAGACGATGTTCAACATAACTCGCCGTTTCATTAATAAGTAACGGGCGAAGTTGGTACGAAAAGGTAATACGTTGGCGTAATTGACGTAAGTTATCTTGTTTTAATCGTGTATCTAACTCAGGTTGGCCAAACAACACAACTTGCATTAACTTCTTACTTTCAGTTTCTAAGTTACTGATTAAACGCAACGCTTCTAAGGTTTCATGAGGCAGCATTTGCGCTTCATCAATCAATAAGACGACTTGTTTTACTTCTGCCGAGAGTGCAATTAATTGATGGTTAAGCGCTTCTGTTAATTTGTGTTGATCTAAACTGGCATCAATACCGAGTTCACTCGCTACCGCGGTACGCATTTCATTGGGTGTTAAGTACGGATTAGGTAAATAGGCGATCACATAGTCGTCGCCTAGCTCATTGAGTAATTTACGACAGATAAGCGTCTTACCCGTGCCCACTTCACCAGTCACTTTGATAAAACCTTCGCCACTTGCAAGTGCCGTAGTCAGAACCTGTAATGCTTCAAAGTGTGGTACCAAGGGATGGTAAAACTGCGTATTTGGCGTCAGACCAAAAGGCACTTCCGTCAAACCAAAATGCGCGTTATACATTAACCTTTCTCATTTTTTTGTTCTGTTGGGTACCACTGTTCAAGTAATTCAGCTGAGCGTTCTAGCTCTAATCGCCATGTATTTTGGTCAATCACTACAGGCTTAATTAAAATAATTAATTCTGTTTTTTGTACTGATTGCGAACGGCGAGTAAACAATTCGCCTAACCAAGGAATATCACCTAAAAATGGTACTTTCGCTACTAAATCTTTATTAGCGGTTTTCATCAAACCACCGATAACAATAATTTCACCACTTTTCGCTTTTACAACGGTATCCGTTTCACGCACCTCACTTTTTGCCAATGGAAGTACAATTGGTTGACCGTCACCTGGCGAGATCGTTTTTGTCGAATCGCTTACTTCAATAATCGACGGGTGAACGTGTAATAACACACCGCCATCACTATCAATTTGCGGCGTTACATCTAGGGCGATACCAGAGAAAAAGGGGGTTATCTCAATATTTCTATCTATCCGATCATTGTCTGCTGATGTTGATGCCGTTGTGCTATAACCCGTCACAAAATATTCATCACTACCAACTTTAATCACAGCTTTCTGATTATTAAGCGCTGTAACACGTGGGCTAGATAAAACGTTCACATCACCTTGCGTCTTTAACAAACTAATTGCAGCACTAAAATCATTACCCGCCAACGTTAATACGCCAGCACCAGAAGCAATATCGGTAATATCGGAAGCATTAAAATCAAACGATGATTTAGTTTTAACACCCGCATTATTTATATTCCAATCAATGCCTTGTTCATAACCGTCATTTAATGTCACTTCCATCACCTTCACCTCAAGTAATACTTGACGCTGTAAATGTTCCTCGGCTTTATTTAAAAAATCTTTTATCTTACGAATATCTTTCGGGTAGCCATGTACGGTAACCAAGCCCGCTTGCGGACTAATCACAACTTGGGTATTTCGTTCATTTGCCGTTAGGCCCAGTAATGTATTTTCTAATTCAGTCCAGTAATCAGTGTCCGTTTGCGTCGATATATCGGTACCTTTACTCGTTGTTGACGACGATGAATTATCTGATGAATTATCATCGTTACCGTCTGACGAGCTACTGCCCGACGAGCCACCATCGGTTAGATAACCAGAACTGATAGAACTATTTGATGAACCATTACGTTTCATCAATAAGTAGTTCATTGGAATAATTTCAGTACGTATACCAGCCCCGTTTACGCGATAGGTATTACCTTGCCGTTGGATATCATAACCATACATATCCGAGACCTCATCCATCGTCTCAGCAATTGTCACATCATTTAGTACCACAGTGACACGGCCCGATACGTCTGGACTAACGATAAGATTATATTTAGTGTCCTTTAGCAGGGACCCAAAGAACTGACGTGCCGATACTGATTTAGCCGCAATGTCCATACGCGGTTCGATAACAGGTGTATTCAAACTGTCATTACCGTCGAATTCAGGTAACAGTTCAGCATTGACATCATCAGGTACCGTCCAAGCGTCTGATTGAGCGTCTGCACGATCAAGCTCTGCTTGGATTGATTCTTTAATGACTACAGGCTCAAGTGAACTACGAGTTGTTTGACAACCCGTTAAAAACACACCTAAAATAATAGCAAGATACAACTTGTTCATAATTAAATTTGAGCCCTAATGTTTAATTTCACTGCCAAATAATGACAATCTAAATTCTTTATCGTTACGTACAAAATACACAAAATCAGTGGTAACACGGCGTACTTTGAAGCCTGAAACCCAACTTCCCGCTTGTACTTCTTTGTCATTCATGATCGCAATATATGTCTGATCACGCATAAAAATGGCCTGTAAGGTTGGAATCGGTACTTTAGCCTTAGCTTGACGACGAATGACAGGCTCAACCGCCCCCCAAGGACCCGTTGGATCATCAAGTATATTACCGTTAATCACACCTTGTTCCGCTTGCGCGATACCAACACTCAATAGCATGAATATTGGCAGTAATAATTTAACCACGAATAAATTCCTTATTAACACTCAAGGTATAAATCTCCATCACGACCTGCGCGGTTGGGTAGTCTTGCATTTGATAATCAAAGACCTCCCAATAGAATTTCTTTGGTAGCTGTTCAATCTGCGTTAAATAGGCTTGAATATTAAAAAATGACCCCGTCATCGTTATACGTAAACCATGTCGATAAAGTAATACCTCCGACTCATCCGTGACGGTTATCGATGTTTGTGAATTAGCCAACGCCGCATCAATATTTTTAGATATTTCATCACTCTTAATGATGTTATCCACATTCAGATCTTGGCCGCTCGCACTCGAAAATGTAGGTTTGGTCTTCTCTTCGACCTTTTCAAGCGTGTTGTTATTACCGGTTAGCGTCGTCACAGGCAATGACTCAATCGATATCAATTTTACGTTATTAGCGCGGCTTAATACATCACCCAATACCAAAGCCATTTGATTTGAGTTAATTAAGTCGGCCGTTAAATCGGTTAATTTACCATTTGCCTTGTTAAATTCAGATTCAGCACGCGCAATACGTAACTGAACGACTTTATTTGGATCACTCGCTAATGCTTGCAATAATTCTGCTTTATCAAATTCATATTGTTGTTGCTGCTGCTGTAAAGAAGCCAGTTTTGACTGTGATTTTTGATTTTGTAAATAAACTGGTTCTAACCAAAAACTATAAATAAGATAAAAAATCGCGATCAACAGCGAGCCAACCAGCAATAAACGCTCACGCATTGATAATAAAGTAAACTTAGCTTTCATTGTCAGCCAATGTTGCTGCATCATTCACTAACCTCCACAACGAGTTGGTTAGTTAAAGTGAATGCGATCACATCATCACTATTTCGATTAATATTTAATAAGTTAAATTCTCGACCTTGTAATGATTTACCCTGTGAGAATTTACGGATCCAACGGGGTATCGCTTCATGCGTTCTTGCTATCCCCGTCAGCGTCATACGATCACCAGATAATCGTATTTGATTTAAACGAATATCTCTGTCGCGTTGTAGTGCTAAATCAGACATTAAAATAGCAAAACCACTAGATTGTACTAATGCTAAATTGGAGAGCTGCTCCAATAATTTATCACGGTATTGTAAACGTGTTTGTAACAGAGTTAATTGTTGGATTAACGCCGGATTTTGAACATGCAGTGATACTTGATTAGATAAATCAGCCACTTCAGCTTCTTGTTCGATCAATTGGTTTTTTGCCCATTTAACTTGCTGCTCTAATACAGCTTTGTCATTCTCAGCCATATAAGCAAGTGCTAACATCACCACTAGCGCACTAGTGATAGCGACCACCGCTTGCGTTAATGTTAAATATTCTTTTTTTGGCTTAAATGCCTGAGTATATAAATTTACGCGATTTTTCATCACAATATTTCCAAAGCGCCGCCAATGGCAGGTAAGAAACCAGTATCAATATTTTCACTAATATAGGCATGCTTTAATGAAATAACAGGAATAGTAAAATTAAGCTGTAAACGTGCAATTAGCGGCTCTAAACTAGTACTCGGCAATGCTAAATTAATGTCTTTCACTTCCGGTAATTTCAATTGGCTTACCGCAAAGTCAGCTGAGCGTTGAATCTCTAAGCTAAAGTTATCTAACAACGAAGTATCAAGCTGATCCTCTTTTAGATCGCGTAATCGAGAAAAACCACGTAAACGGCGCGAGAAATAAACCTGGTTATCGTGGATAATCGTCAAATTTACTTCTTGATAATCCTGTTGAGCAATTAACATTTGTGTACTTTTTCGATTCACATCAGCACTGGTATTAAATAGGTTCGCTGTCGCTAATTCCTCAATACCAATAGTAAGCAGCTCAAGTTTTGCTTGCTGTATTGCGGTAACAATCAATTCCACGAGACTTTTTGCACAATAGACGAGGTTAATCTTATTCTGATTGGGCACCGAAAAATAATCGAATACCACGGTACCAATAGACTCACTGATAAATTCTTTCGCAATGAAAGGCAATGTACTGGCAATTTCATCATCAGGGACACTTGGCTTATCAATTTGTAATAACTGATACAGTTGATTTGATAACACAACATGGCAAGTGGATGCCTGCAGGTTGTGTTTCGAAATCATGTTATTCAGTGTTTTAACAAGTTCAGAAACATCACTAAATGCACTTGAATCAAGTACTGATATCGCGTCATTACCTGTCGATAATGCACAGATATCGACACGCTGTTTAGCAATGAAAATACCCAGTTTTGTTGATATATTCTGTTTTTTTAACCAGGGTATACGCATAAAACTCTGTCGCACCTAAATAAATGAATAATGGCTTATAAATCAAACAATGACTATCATACTTTAATCGCCATTAAGTAGTAAGCAAAGTGTGATACTAGCACCATAATATCACACTTAAATAGCGAAAGTATCACACTGAAGTCCCTCGTCACTCATTCAATACACTGAGTTTATTACAAAAAAAACCTTGGGCACCATAAATGCCAAGTTTATTTAGTGCATCCCACTCACCTTTCGATTCCACACCAACCGCAATAACAATAGTAGCTAAATTAACAGTACCACCTAGGATACTGCGGATCGCCAGTTGATTAATTTGACGTTTATGTAAATCACGAACTAAACTGTGGTGAATTTTGATAACGTCGACATCTAATTTCTTAATATAGGACGAATCAACCACATCTTGACCAACCATATCCACAGCGATACAACAGCCCAGTGCTTTTAAATTTTTAACGGGCTCTAATAACATCTCTAAATTACGATTAATTTGATATTCATGTATTTCAAAATTCAGCATCGCGCGTAATCTCACCGGTAAGCGGATAATATCGAGGTAAACGGCGCGCATAAAACGTTTATCCAAATAACTCTGAATATCTAAGTTTATCCCACAAGAAATAGGCTCACCTTGCTCTAGATTCGAGATCGCTCGCTCTACGGTTAGCCGATCAATGCGTTTAAGTACACCACATTTTTCTGCCATTGGTAAAAAGACCCCCGCATGAACCCATTCATCATTCTCGTCTTTTAACCTTGGGTAAATTTCATAACCTAATACCTGCTTATTTTCCATGCCTAAAATGAGTTGTTGCTCATAATAGAATGCATTATTTTTGAAGGTTCGCTCAAACAGCCCACGCCATCTGACAGTGCCTTTCGCATGAACCGGTGTTTTCTCTTCTTGTTCATACAAGAACCAGCCAGAGCAACCTTGTAATATCGCAATCTTTAATGCCTGATCGACGCTTTCTAATACTTCTTCTGCGCGTTCAGCATAATTATAAATAGCGACACCAGTATAAAATAATTCATCACAATCCACAGGCGTGAATAAATTGACTCGTGTGAGTAATTTGTACAACTGCTTCATCACAATTTCAGATTCAGGGCCTGTGATCCGAGGCAATAAAATAATAAATTGATCGCCACGATAACGAGCAAGTACAGAGCCAGTAAAACGCTCCACAAACTGACTTAACAGTTCACTGACCGATTTAACCATTTCATCAACACTGGCCACACCATGGTTATAATTTAATTGCGATAACTCATAGAGTTCTATTTTTATAATCGTGCCAGCATTAACACCGGGATCGGATAACATTGCTTCTAATTGATTTAAAAAGAAATCACGGTTACCAATACCAGTTGAGGCATCAACAAACGCGTTAGTACGCATATAAGAATCAAAACGACTGCGCTCTTGCTTGGTATCTTCCAAGTCTGCAATTAGCTTATCAAACGCTCGGCTGGTTGCTTTTGGCCATTCAGATTCGGAGCCAACGGCCACTTTAATATGATCACCGTTGAGAATTTTATAACTGCGTGTAGAAAGTAATTCAGCACCATACATGCCTTTTTTAAGCAGTCGAATGGCAATGACTAAACCAAATAAAACAATGAGTAAACCCGTGCTCACTCCGGTAAATAATTCAGGCGGATATTCCATCGCATAATAGGGGGAAAGCATAATAACTTTCGCTTTAAAGTCACTATTCGCTTTTAATTCAAAATGATATTCTTTGAGAAAAGGAATAAAACCATCAGTCTCTGGCGATCGCCCATCAAAGTAGTAACTGACAATGCCATCTTTTTCGACGGTCAGCTTCAATACAGAATGCGCACGTAATAGCTCTGGTAGCCAGAATGCAAAACGAGGTTCACTGTCTTCCATCGCCAGTTGCTCGTCCATCACATCGATCAATTTTGAGATATTTTGCTTTTGGGTTTCAATCGCAAGACCACGTAAACTAACGCCACCACCCAACAATACCACACCAATAGATGACAGCACGCACACAATAATAAAACCAATCAGTTTGTTGGTAAATTTCATATATTCCTATACATCCCTATATCAGAATCTCATGATGAAACACAAATTATGTAACGACAATATAATGCCGATATAGTTAATTATTCTACTGCATTCTGCTTTTAATAACATATAAAAAACTAATCACGTGTTGCATTAACACAATAAAATGGCAAATAGGACAAAGTATATAAATAATTTTCGGGGGGGAAACATAACGACAAATAAAAAAAACCCCGAAAAATCGGGGCTTTATATATCTGTTTAAGCAATCAAGTAATGACTATGCTAGAACGGAATATCATCATCAAAGTCTGCAGACGGTTCGTTAAAACCTTGCTGCGGCGCTTGCTGTTGAGGCGCTGGAGCAGGAGCTTGCTGTTTAGGAGCATAGCTTTGCTGTTGCTGTTGCTGTGGTTGTTGTTGCTGTGGCTGTTGGTTATAACCGCCTTGTTGTTGTGGTGCCGCTGCTGGCTGTTGTGGCTGACCCCAACCAGCATTTTGGTTCTGCTGTTGCTGTGGCTGTTGGTTACTATTATTATAACCGCCGCCCTGCTGCTGCTGACCGCCTTGACGCGAACCAATCATTTGCATTACACCGTTAAAACCTTGTACTACAACTTCTGTTGTAAAACGATCTTGGCCATTTTGATCTTGCCATTTACGTGTTTGTAATGCGCCTTCAATATATACCTGAGATCCTTTACGTAAGTATTCACCCGCAATTTCAGCTAATTTACCGAATACCGCAACGCGGTGCCATTCAGTTTTTTCGCGCTGTTCACCAGTTTGCTTATCACGCCATGATTCACTTGTCGCAATCGTTAGATTGGCAACCGCGCCACCATTTGGAAATGAGCGGATTTCAGGATCATTACCTAAATTACCAAGAATAATTACTTTATTTACGCCACGACTGGCCATGCTAGCTCCTGTGCTGTTCACGAACCAGGTTCAAAGCCTGGTCTATTTCAAAATCTTTAGTCGCTTTTAAATAAGCAACCTGCTCTTCTAATACTACTACAGCTTCATTAATACCGGAAAGCGATATTAGCTTTTCGGCGATTAATTCAGCTTCTCTTTGGTTGGCAATTCTCACAGAAATGGTGTGAGCTTTCACCTGACCAACATTTTCTAAGCCTAAAGAGATAACAAACCACACTATCATTACCGCGGCAATGACAAAAAATAGACCTTGTGATCCCAATTGAGAATACAAACTACCAGCCATAATACCGCCACAAAATGCACCCGCAAATTGTGATGTCGAGTAGACGCCCATTGCCGAGCCTTTTGCGCCAGCCGGTGCCGACATCGAGATCATGGCAGGTAAAGAGGCTTCCAAAAAGTTAAATGCGGTAAAATACAACACGATAGCGAGTGCAAAGAGCCACAAATTTCCATTTGCAAATCCCATCACACAAAGCGCAAGGCCCATCAATGCAATCGCGAATAAGAAAAATTGCTTATTCATTTTCTTCTTCGCAGCAATAATGAGCATTGGCACCATTAATACAAATGATAGCAGTAATGCAGGGAAATATATCCACCAGTGGTGCTCACCAACGAGCCCAGCTGATTCTAATTCAAATGGCAATGATACAAACACAGCGGTCAAGGTTAAATGCAGCAAAAAGATACCGGCATCTAAACGTAATAGCTGCGGATCACGTAACATTGCTCTTAATTTATGACGATTGGTACTCGCATCCCCTCTGGGTGCTTTGGCTGTTGCATTCGGCACAATATAATGCACAACAAGCATACCGATAATGGCAAGTACTGCGGTCACAAAGAAGATGCCTTTAAGACCAATCCACTGCGCTAATACAGGCCCTGCCACCAGCGAAAAGGCAAACGAAAGTCCGATACACATGCCAATCACAGCCATGACCTTTGGTCGCTGTTGTTCACGAGTAATATCTGCAGCTAACGCAAGAATCGCACTGGCGACAGCACCAGTGCCTTGTAATACGCGTCCAAAAGCAACGCCATAAACCGAATCTGCGAGACCAGCTACAATACTACCTAAACAAAATAAGCCTAAACCCGCAATAATAACCGGTTTGCGGCCAATCCGATCGGATAACTGTCCCATCGGTATTTGTAATATGGCTTGGGTTAATCCATAAGCACCGATCACGATACCCACCCACAATGGCGAATAGCCAATCAAATCACGTCCATAAATGGCAAAAACGGGCATGATCATAAATAAGCCCAGCATTCTTAAACCAAATACCAATGCTAATGACACTGCTGTTTTTTGCTCTAATTTAGATAAAGCTACATTATCCATAATTAATCCATCAACCTCTCAATATTTACGGCGCCATATTAACACATCATCTAAGCTGAAAATAAAAATCATTTAAAACAGCCACAATAAACGTCACCATGCTTTAGCATTAACAAAAAATGAAAATAACCGTAAAATACCGAATTAACTAAATAGGTTGAAATAAAACACCAAAATTAATACTTAACACAATGATAATTAAAACAAAACGCAACATTAAACCATTGATATAGCTAAATAATAAAGTATGAGTCGAGATAAAACTAAATGCGAACTTGACTCATTTATAGCACACCGATATGTTAAGTGTGAATTAACAACTGGTTAATATGTCATTTTCCAGAGAGATTAGCTCGCGACTTCCACTGTAAGTTAATACTTTAGTATCAAGCCGTATCGAACTTAGGTATTACAATTAACACTTTAATTAAGTCATTAGCTAAGTTTAACCGTTTTATAATGCTATTTAGCATGGATATGGATATCACCACACAAACTAAAGGATTTAGTCATATGTCGGATTACCCAAATGTAGTATTGCTGTCTCAACCGAGTCTACAAGTTGCCACTTTGGTTTCTTGTTTAAGAGCTAAACTCGATATACCCGTACAACAGTTACGTGAAGTAGCCGAAGTTGAGCGCATCTCAATCGATGACAATTTATTATTACTCGTTGATACAGACAATCTCAGTGCAATCTCACAAGAGCAGCTAAAAAACAAATTAAAGCAATACCATGGTATGTTTCGCTTAGCCCTGATTAATTTGAGTGATGACACCACAATGGAGAACATTTCCACTTGGCCATCGATATTCGGCGTATTTAATAAGCGTGATGAACTCGATATCGTTTGCAAAGGCATACAAAAGATCACCGAAGGTGAATTCTGGATGCCACGACGTACACTCAGTTCATTGATCTCCATTTACCGCTCTACTAAAGCCGTTGATCTAGACCGAAAACCAGAACTCACAACACGTGAACAAGAGATCTTGCGTCAGCTAATGACGGGCTCATCAAATTTAGAGATCGCCGATGCGCTTTATGTCAGTGAGCACACGATCAAGTCACATTTATATAATGTATTTAAAAAGATCAAAGTAAAAAATCGCCTACAAGCAGTATCATGGGCAAAAGAAAATCTTATCTAATTAAAGCTAATTTTAAAAACAAAAAACAGTTAAGCTCGAAACCTTAGACCAATGTAACTTAAAAGTCATATCTAATATGACTTTTTTTATACTTAAAATTAGATAAATTTATAACAACCTTAACCTGTTATGTTTCATTTATGTTACAACCATGGTACTTCTAATACTAATTAATGAAAACGTATGGATACGTAACCCTATCGCTCACCATTCAAAGGATCTGAAGTGGAGCAAAAATACGACACACATAATAGGTACCCACAGGGAGGACAAGACGAAATTGATCTTACGCATCTCTTTAATATAATTAGGCGTTCGTTTTTACGAATCTGTGTTATCACCACAATTATTAGCATTATTGCGGCCATTTTTATTTCTGACCTTCCCCCTATTTATAAAGCCAACACAGTTTTACAATTACAAATACAGCAAGCGAAGCCAATCGCCATCCAAGGTCTATTACAAAGCGATATAAACAACAAAGATTACTTCCAAACTCAAATTGAAATTTTACGTTCAGACGTGATCACCGAAAAAGTCATCACCAAACTCAATTTATCTCAACACCCTTATTACACACAAGATAAACCGAACAGTAAATTAAGCTTGATACTCGACAACATCATTCATTTTATATCACCAACAAAAAAAAAAGCTAAGGCAATAAACCCACATGCTTTTATTGGCCAGATAAAATCAGCAGTAAATATATCACTCATTAAAAACACCCAATTACTAACCATCAGTTATGAGCATAACGTGCCAGCATTGGCCGCTTTAATCGCTAATGCCTATGCCGATGTGTACATCCAACACAACCGTGATTTTCGGGTCCAACAGACAGTTACCGCATCACTTTGGCTTAAAGAAGGGGTGCAAGCGCTCAAAGATAACTTGAATACTGCAGAAAGTAATCTCACTCATTTCCTCCAACAAGAAAACTTAATTAATGACAGTGGCATTGATAATTTCACTGCAATAGAATTACAGAACCTCACCACTAAATTAAACTCGATTAGAAGTGAATTAATTAGTGCGCAAACCTTATATCGACAAATAAGCCAAGCGCAAAATTTAGACTTGCTCACCTCAACCTCAATCAAGGCATTATCCAATCACGCAGTGATAGTTGAATTAAGAAATGATTACACCCGAGCAAGGCACAGTATCGCCGAATTATCCAAACGCTATGGTCCACAACACGACAAAATGATCCAGGCAAATGGACAGCTCAGTGCCACAGAAGAAAATGCCCAAAACGCCTTACAACAACTGGCACTCGGGTTTAAAAAAAATATCAGCTTACTTGAACAAAATGAATCCGCCGTCATAGCCGTATTAGAAAGTAAAAAATCAGAACACCGCACCCTGATAAAACAAAAAGCACGTTATAAAGAACTCAACCGAGAGTTAACCTCGAGCAACGAACTGTATAATATGTTTTTAATGCGTTTGAAAGAAACAAACCTCACCAACAATCTTAACCTATCAACAGCTACGATCACCAATATCGCTAAAACGCCTTTATCCCCTTTTAAACCCAAACGCGCATTGATCTTAGTGCTCGTGATCTTATTAACATTGATGCTGTTAGTCACGCATGCTCTACTACATGCGCTATTTTTTGTGAATCAAGACAATGTCACTAATCTACCAGCGCCATTACTTGGCTCACTACCCAACTTTAAAGCGATTGATAAAAAATTCCATCAACAATCGCCACAGCAATTATTTCTTAGCAATAAAATAATTTTTGAAGCCGCGCAAAATTTACGTACATCATTGCAGTTATCCGCCAAAACCAAGCAACCACAAGTCATCATGATCAGCTCCAACACTGTTGGCGAAGGGAAAAGTACATCCGCTATTTATCTCGCAATGGCGTTAGCACAATCCCACAGAACCCTTATTTTAGAGGCTGATTTACGTAGACCGTCAATAAGAAGAAAAATGGGGATCCCCCATAGCCAACGTGGATTAGCTGATATTCTCAGTAAAAGTGGCAGTTTGAATAGCTATATATGGCGTGATCAACAAACCAATTTAGCCGTATTATCGGCAGGAGAGTTAATCGAAAGCCCATCCAATTTACTGAGCTCTACACGTTTTTCCAGTTGCCTGACCATTTTAAGATCGCAATATGATTATATTATTATTGATTCGCCACCAAGTCAGTTAGTCAGTGACGCATTAATTATTGGGCAACAGTCTGATTTTAATATACTCGTGACCCGTGTAAACAACTCCAAGATTGGAGAGCTCAACAGCACCATCGAATTACTGGCTAAGCATGGCGTCAGTACCGATGGCATTATACTAAACCAAGAATCATTAAAAAATGACAAACGCTATCAGTACCAATACCAGTATCACAATAAAAGTCAAAAGGACGTTTCACTGGCCTCATAGCCGTGCTTCATAACCAATGAAAATATTAAAAAATTTACTGCTAACAGTATCCTCTATATTAATCTTATTCATTACGCGGGTGACCGCGTCAGAGCTAAGTCTAGAGACAAGTGCCGGACTTGGACTTAACGTAATACCCAGTCTTTCAATCAATTATAAACACGACGATAATATTACCAACACCAAAAATAATCAGCAGGCCTCTAACTTAATAGAGATAATGCCAGCATTACGTATTGAAGGACAAAAGTATAACAATAAATTCATTTTAGACTACACGGGACAGCAAGCTTTATATAGTGAAAACGCTGAGAACAATTATACTGACCACCAGATTAAAGCAGAACTTAATAGAGCCTCGGATAGCCGTCATCAGCTTGCTATTTCATACCAATTTAACCTTGCCCATGATGCTGTCAATACAGGAATATCAGAAGGTAATAAGCAAGTAACAGCGCCCTCCAGATTTTACACCCAGCAAGTTGCATTAAGTTATATTTATGGCAGCCAATATTCACAAGCCAGACTCAAACCTCGGTTTAGTTTTAACAATAAACGTTACGACAAGGACAACTCGAGTTACACACCCATGGCTGATTTCAACGAATATGACTACGGCATCGTTTTTGACTATCACATCGGGGCTAGCTTAAATTTATTGTTTGATATCAGTAACCGCGTAACCAATTACCAAGGCTCCGCGAATCGAAAAGACAGTAATAATAGTCTGTTATATACCGGTATACACTGGGACATAAGTGGTAAAACGCAAGGTATTGTAAAAATAGGTTATGAGAAAATTAATTTCTCCGACAGGCATCGAGAATCTCAAGCTAACCCAAGCTGGGATGTTGGTATTAATTGGCATCCAAAAACATATTCCATCTTCAACATCAATGCCAGTCAAAAGATCATCAATGCCGTCACAGGAACAGACAGTATAGAAGCAAATCGAAAGTCAATAAGCTGGAAACACACCTGGCGTTATAATTTATCGAGTTCATTAGCTTATCAGCATCTCAATGAAACATACCAACACAGTGCTCGTGAAGATAAAAGCAATGTCATCAACATCATGCTGTCTTATCAATTAAGGTATTGGCTTGCATTCGGTCTTAGCTATGAACATCAAAGTAAATCATCTTCGGAAGCTCACTTAGGCTACGACAAAAATAGTTATGGATTAACCAGTTCCCTCGTATTTTAAATGAAAGGAGTATTTAAAATGAAAGGCTGCATACATTTACACCGCGCTATTGTCATCTTTATAGTCTTGTTAGTGAATTCCGCTAAAGCCCACGAACAACACCACAATTATAAACTTGGTGCTGGCGATAAACTGTCTATTAAGATCTACGGCGAAGCAGATCTAAGCATGTCTATATTAGTTGATACATCAGGTAGTATCGATTACCCCTACCTCGGTGAAATTAAAGTTGCTGGCTTGACCCCAGCAGAGGTCAAACAAAAAATTTATCTTGGCTTAAAAGGGCCCTATTTAATCTCACCTAAAGTTATGGTCAGTATCGCGACTTTCCGCCAGTTTTACATTAAAGGCGAGGTAAGACGCCCAGGTGGATACCCGTTTAGGCCCGGGTTAACAGTTGATCAAGCGATCGCACTGGCAGGTGGGTTCACTGAGCGGGCAGCAAAACAATCTATTATGCTGTCGAATAACAACGATCTTAACCAGACTCTTAAGGTGACCCCTGACGACCACGTTGCGCCTGACGACATTCTTAATATTGAAGAGAGTTTCTTCTAAAGTAATGCCTAACAAGCCCTAATATGCGATACTGATTGATTATTTTATGTAGTGTGAGTTATGTATGGATCAAATCATTGTTCGGGGCGCACGCACCCATAACCTTAAAGATATCAATGTTGAACTACCTCGCGATAAGCTGATTGTAATCACAGGGTTATCGGGTTCGGGTAAATCGTCATTAGCATTTGATACGCTTTATGCAGAAGGTCAACGCCGTTATGTAGAATCGCTTTCTGCCTACGCCAGACAGTTTTTATCTTTGATGGAAAAGCCCGATGTCGATCATATTGAAGGTTTGTCACCGGCAATCTCTATCGAGCAAAAATCCACGTCACATAACCCACGCTCAACAGTCGGTACTATCACCGAGATCTATGATTACCTGCGCTTATTATTTGCTCGAGTTGGTGAACCACGCTGTCCAACTCATAATGCACCTTTAGCGGCACAAACCATTACCCAAATGGTAGATCATGTGCTGGAGTTAGAAACAGGGCGTAAGCTTATGCTGCTCGCGCCAATCGTGAAAGAACGTAAAGGTGAACATGTTAAAACACTGGCGGGCTTAGCCAGTCAAGGTTATATACGGGCGCGCATCGATGGTGAAGTCTGTGATCTATCTGATCCGCCAACCTTAGATCTACATAAAAAACACACCATTGAAGTTGTCATCGATCGCTTTAAAGTACGTGATGATCTACAGCTGCGCCTCTCCGAGTCTTTTGAAACCGCACTAAATCTATCAGGTGGCACCGCTTACATTGCCGATATGGATGAGAGTGATGCAGAGCCGATCGTCTTTTCAGCTAACTTTGCTTGCCCACATTGTGGTTACAGCATGGCAGAGCTTGAACCAAGGATCTTCTCATTCAACAATCCAGCGGGTGCTTGTCATACCTGTGACGGTCTTGGTGTCCAACAATACTTTGATCACGATCGTGTTATCATTAATGCTGATCTGAGCCTCTCTGGTGGCGCGATCCGCGGTTGGGATAAACGTAATTTTTATTACTTCCAAATGCTCAGCTCACTGGCGAAACACTACAAGTTTGATTTGACCCAACCATTTAATTCATTAGCCAGTGAAGTACAAGGTTATATTCTGCAAGGCAGTGGTGAACAAGAAATTGAATTTAACTATGTGAATGATCGCGGTGATATCGTCGTTCGCCGCCACGCTTTCGAAGGCATCATTCCGAATATGCAACGCCGCTACAAAGAAACCGAATCGAATGCGGTACGTGAAGAGCTTGGTAAATACTTAACGACCAAGTCTTGTGAAACCTGCTCAGGTTCTCGTCTACGCCAAGAAGCTCGTCATGTTTATATTCAAGAAACGACCTTACCTGAAGTGTCTCATATGGCCATAGGCGAAGCATTCGAATTCTTTTCCAAAATGGCGCTACCTGGTCAAAAAGGCCAGATAGCCGAAAAGATCCTTAAGGAAATTGGTGATCGTCTTGGTTTCTTAGTCAATGTAGGTCTGAATTATTTAAGTCTAGAACGCAGCGCCGAAACGCTATCTGGCGGTGAAGCACAGCGCATTCGTCTTGCTAGCCAAATTGGCGCCGGTCTGGTTGGCGTGATGTACGTGCTCGATGAACCTTCGATCGGTTTGCACCAACGCGATAACGAACGCTTATTACAAACCCTGATTCATCTACGTGATCTTGGTAATACCGTTATAGTGGTTGAACACGATGAAGATGCGATCCGCGCGGCTGACTATGTCCTCGATATTGGTCCTGGCGCTGGTGTCCATGGTGGTGAGATCGTTGCCCGAGGCAGCATTGATGATATCTTACAAAGTAAAAATTCACTGACCGCCGATTACCTCAGCGGTCGTAAAGCCATTGAGATCCCTGCGCAACGAACACCATTAACCGACAAATGGGTTCATTTAAAAGGTGCAAGCGGTAACAACCTTAAAAATGTGGATTTATCTGTTCCCATTGGCGTGATGACGTGTGTCACTGGTGTGTCAGGTTCAGGTAAATCAACCCTCATTAATGATACCTTCTTTAAGATCGCGCATATTGAATTGAACGGCGCAACGGTGACAGTCCCTTCACCTTACACCTCGATTGAAGGTTTAGATCAGCTTGATAAAGTAGTCGATATTGATCAAAGTCCAATCGGCCGAACCCCGCGTTCTAATCCAGCAACCTATACGGGTATTTTCACCGCTATTCGCGAGATATTTGCAGGAACACAAGAAGCACGTTCACGTGGTTATAAACCAGGTCGCTTTAGCTTTAACGTGAAAGGCGGACGATGTGAAGCTTGCCAAGGTGATGGTCTAATCAAAGTCGAGATGCACTTCTTACCAGATGTTTACGTTCCTTGTGACGACTGTAAGAGCCAGCGTTATAACCGTGAAACATTAGAAGTACGCTACAAAGGCAAAAATATTCACGAAGTATTGGATATGACCGTCGAAGAAGCTAATACCTTCTTTGCACCAATTCCCCCTATAGCCCGTAAATTACAAACCTTAGTGGATGTAGGGCTGTCTTACATACGCCTCGGTCAGTCTGCGACCACCTTATCCGGTGGTGAAGCACAGCGCGTGAAACTAGCGAAAGAGTTATCAAAACGCGATACCGGCCAAACCTTGTATATCTTAGATGAACCAACCACAGGTTTACATTTTCATGATATTAAATTACTCATGAAAGTATTACATCGCTTACGTGATCACGGTAATACCATCGTGATTATTGAGCATAACCTAGATGTAGTAAAAACAGCAGATTGGGTTATCGATCTCGGTCCTGAAGGTGGCAGCGGCGGCGGTGAGATTCTTGTCGCAGGAACACCAGAAACCGTATCTGAACATCCAAACAGTCATACTGCACGTTTTCTAAAACCTATGTTAGAACGCGCAAAAACTTAGTATTATCAAGCAACTGAATATTATAAACCAAGAGTCATAGTATGAATCTAACAACATTGAAAAAAGGATTTTTCATTACGTTCGCCGTATATATGCTGATCGGTATGCATTATTTCCAGCATAACGGCGGCGGTTCAGGACTACACCTGCCTTTTAATGTGATTGGTTGGATCTTTATTTCAACCTTAATCGGCATTGGTTTGTGGCAAGCGACATTACAAGCGAAATTGGTTTACTCCCAGATGAGCTTAATGTTTATCGCTGCCACGCTAGTCATGCTACTACCGGTATTATATGCCGACCCTATCGTTGCTGGTATCAGTTATACCCGCTTATTTGGTTTAGTCGGTGGGCTACTATTTTTTCTTGCCCTGCAGCAATTACAGCTTACTCAGCAACAACGACTAACCCTATTATATTTAATTTTAGGCGCCGTATTTATCGAGGCACTGTTTAGTCTCGTCCAATACTATTTACTACCGGTTAATAATATTGTTGGTTATCAGAAAATCGCCAATCGTCCCTACGGTATTTTTCAACAACCCAATGTCTCAGCTTCATTTTTAACAACGGGTATTGCCCTCGCTTTATACCTGCTGACACAAACTAAATTGGATGAACAAAAAAAACGTCTATTTTGTTATGTCACCACTTTCATGGCCATTATTCCCGTAATATTACTGCAATCTCGTACTGGTTACCTGTCATTATCAATTGCACCAGCGCTCATGTTACCTTGGGTGTGGCAACAGTTACGGGAGTCAGAACAAACAAAAAGTCTGTTAATTTGGTTAGCTTGCAGTGTTATCGCTGTTGCCATTGGTGCTTACTCGTTAGAAACAGCAGACAAAGTAGCGCGTTCCGCAGCCGCGCTAACAGATCCAGGCGCACGCGTGCCTATCTATCAACATGGGTTAGCTATGTGGTTAGAGAAACCTTTCCTCGGTTGGGGTTATGGTAGCTTTGAAGTCTCATATCTCAATTCGTACAGCCAAGCACTGAGTCAAGGGCTCGCATTACCTGGATCACCAGAAAATCTTGACCATCCACATAATGAATTATTATATTGGAGTATCGAAGGTGGCCTTGTTGCATTAGCTGGGATCGCGTTATTAATGATTGGTTTCTTACGTATTATCGTCAAGCAGCCATTATGGCAAGCGATGGCGTTATTAGGACTGGTATTTCCGTTGGTTTTACATAGCCAGACAGAATATCCGTTTTATCATGCCGTCGTGCATTGGGTGGTATTCTTAACCTTGGTTTGGTATATCAGCAGTCGTTATAGCAATACCAAAACAATCAAATTTAGTTACACCTTTTTATTGCGTACCTTAGCATTATTTATCCCCTTAGTTACGGGGTTATTTATGCTAACGACATTGCATACGAATAAATTGTTAACCCAATATGAGCGCAGTGATCGCAGTGATCTAACGCCACTGACAAAAGTCGTCAATCCAGTCGCTTGGATCACACGATTAGAGTTCAACGCTATGATGTATCGCTTGCAAATCGCGATATACAATAACGATATAGCAGAGCTGAATAACTATATGGATTGGGCTGCTGAGATCTCACAGAAAACACCAAGAGCAAATATTTATATTAATTGGGTTCGCGCATTAGCAAAACTAGGCAAAAAAGAAGAATCAGCAACTCTATTAAAACGGACTGTACGACTGTACCCAACGAATAAATTAGTGCAGAAATTTGCAGCGAGTCAGGCTAACACCACTTATTCTCAATAGCTTAAAGTGTGAGATCATTAAGCCAATACCTAAAAAAGCCACGTTCCATTATTCATGAAGCGTGGCTTTTCATATTAAATAAGTTTCACTAGCCCTTAGCTGCTACAGCATAAGCTATGCCGTATTTAGCGTATTTTTAGTTCAAGGTTTCTTCTAAGGCACGTAAACACAATGCAACATTTTCAGCGCGCGCCGCATAACCCATTAAACCAATACGCCATGCTTTACCTGCGAATGCCCCCAAACCGGCACCTATTTCAAGGTTATAGGTTTGTAATAATTGGTTACGCACAGCAGCATCATCAACCCCGTCAGGAATAACGACCGTATTTAGCTGTGGTAAACGACACGCTTCATCAACAATAAACTCGATACCCATTTTTTCTAAACCAGCACGCAATGCTAAATGTTGCAGTGCATGACGTTCCCATGCACTCTCTAAGCCTTCAGTTTGTAATTGCACTAATGATTCATGTAATGCATATAGGGTATTTACCGGCGCAGTATGGTGATAAGTACGTTTACCTTCACCTGACCAATAGCTCATCACAAGCGTTTGATCTAAGAACCAACTTTGCACAGGTACAGACCGGTTTTGAATTCTTTCAACGGCTGCAGGACTGAAGCTCACCGGAGAGATACCCGGAACACAAGACAAGCACTTTTGAGTACCAGAATAAATGGCATCAATGCCCCAATCATCCACATACAAAGGCACGCCACCGAGTGACGTCACCGCATCAACAATCGATAAGCAATCATATTCCCTTGCTAGTGCACAAAGAGTCTTGGCATCAGAAAGTACACCTGTTGATGTTTCTGCGTGTACAAATGCGACAATTTTCGCATCAGGATGAGCTTTTAACGCTGCTTCAAGTTTTTCTGGATCAACGGGTTTGCCCCATTCATCTTCTACTTTAACCAGTACGCCACCAGAGCGTGTTACGTTTTCAGCCATACGATTACCAAACACACCGTTGATACATACAATGACTTTGTCACCAGGCTCAATCAAATTCACAAAGCAAGTTTCCATGCCTGCAGAACCAGGAGCTGAAACCGCCATAGTACAAGGATTCTTGGTTTGAAATGCATACTGCAGCAATTCTTTTACTTCATCCATCATTTTTACAAATGTCGGGTCAAGATGACCAACGGTCGGACGACTTAATGCTTGTAATACGTTCGGATAAACATCTGAAGGACCAGGTCCCATCAAAGTACGTTGTGGTGGATAAAAAGAGGTAATGCTCATTCAATTTCCTTGTCATATTGTGAGAACCAGTAATCAGAAGCAGTGTACCTAAGTGACGCTGCTTTTGCCCTACGTTCTAAACTATCTGTTAAGCTTACTTAGGTATTAAGATAGATTAATTTACCATTGCGACGGCGTATTGCAAACAACAATGCAAACTTTTGTTTACAATGACCCAACAACAATAGTGTTCGATTAGCTTACTGTGGCAAGATAATCAGCAATACCATCCAGTAACATCTGTACCGATATCATCACCAATAACATTCCCATCAATCGCTCTACAGCGGCTAACCCTTTCTCGCCGAGAATACGATTAAACCCTTCATAGAACATTAAAATAAAGGCACTTAGCCCCCATGCAATAAGTAACGCTGCAGACCATTCAAACATTTTGTCAGGGTCTTGATGGGCTAATAATAATAACGCAGCAAGGATTGAGGGCCCCGCTAATAACGGGATCGCCATTGGCACAATAAACGGTTCTTCACCTGCGGCTAGGCCCGTTAACCCACCTTCAGTCGGGAAGATCATCTTAATTGCGATCAAGAACAGAATAATACCACCGGCGATACTCACCGCTTCTTGTTTTAGACTTAAAAAACCAAGGATTCTTTCACCTAAGAATAAGAATAACAGCATCACAAACAGTGCAATTAATAATTCTCGTACCATGACAGCACGTCGACGTTTTTTATCTATGTGTTTTAAAATAGACAAAAATATTGGTAAATTACCTAACGGATCCATGATCAAAAATAGCATCACCGCGGCCGAGATTATTTCCATTTGCATTAACTTTAACTCCCTAAATCATCCAATTAACCGAATGTAATTGCTAAGCTCAATATACCAGAGAGATTATAGATATAAAGTATTTAATTAGCAGATAATAACAAATAAGAACACGATTAAAACAGTGATTAAAGCTAAAACTAAACAGGTATGTTTACGGGATTTAGCATGTTAAATGGGCAGCATTAAAGAAGAAGAGTAAAACGAACTGGGCAGTCAGAATTATTATTCACTGCAACTCAAGTAACTGCAGTGAATTCGCAGTATTAAATCTAGCTGAAAAATATTAACCGAGCGCTTTAGCCAACAAAGCTTGTTGATCAGGTGTAAACGTTAATTTCAGTGCCGCTTCATGGCCTTTTTCAGACATTTTAGCCCAAGTCTTTTGCACAATAACAATCAGTTTTTCGGGTGTATGCTTTTCTGAAAACGCGGTAAAGTAATATTTTAAAAATACTAAACAAATAACATCTTCTAGCGCTTGTACTTGTGAGTCACGTTTTAATTTTTCTTTACGCAACATACGACCAATTGCTTGTACTTCATCTTGAGCACAACCTACCTTTTCTGCAATTCTCATTGCTTCTTCGGCGTGTAAACGGCCTAATGATTGACGCCATTTATTGTAGCCTTCGCGCCCGAGTGGATGCTCACTACGAGGAATACTCCAACGTTTAATATGTTGTGCACGCGCGGCTATTTGTAATGCAGTCGATGCTCCAGGCATAAATTCAGCCAAGCACTCGCTCATGCGCACACCGTATAACCATTCTTTTGGTTGTGCTATTCCATCTACAATTTCACTGACTGGATCACACTGATTTATTTCATCAATTAATTGTATTGCTTGCTGTATCCGTTGCTCTGACATGACATCCTCGTTATTAGTATGATTATAAAGCCCATACTAGCAAAGCACACAGAAAGTTACCGATAAACTCACAATAAATATAAGATTATTCTTGCTGATCGATCTGTGATGGTGGTTGAGGTTCTATATTTTCACCATAGAAATACCCCACAACAGCGCCAGCTAATTTGGATTTTGCCGATACAGACTCTGTTGTTACGTCCATATCATCATCAAAAGAAGAAGCGAAAAGATCATCCAGTGCGACAACGTGGGAATGCACATTTTCACCTTTTAATACGCCAGTTTCACCTGGTAGTTGTGCAGCTAACACTTTAACTTCATCAAGTTCCTTTAACCTTAGTAGATCAGCCAGCGCAGTTTTTATAATGTGATTTATTTCGGCAAGTTGTTGACGATCGCCAACCTTGAGGGTCGGTTTAGCTAAGATAGCCTGTCGTAGTAACAAAACTTCAGCAATAATCGTTTCAGGCGGATTCGTCATATCAATCGATAATACGATACTTGAAAAATCATCCACTCGCGTTTCACCTTCGTGAGAAACATGATCGAGTACGAGCACCTCATCATCATCTAGCATCAACACAGATGGATCTCGGGCTTGTTTTTTCTTGCTATCAGGATCATTTTTCTTCGAGTTATAATTAATAAGGTCTTTGTCTGTGGTGCTGTCACTTGTTGAAGCTGACGCACCATCGGGGGTGATCGCAGGCGTGATCTCGCGCTTTTCGGCATCCCGTTCCACTGCCGCTGTGGTTGGGTTTAACGCATTGGGAATGCCCGTAGGAGGAGGAATAACTAATGCCATATGCTAGCGACCCCCTTAGCAATATTCATACAGCGCAGAAAACTAATCGTAGCGTGTGACTGTATGAACATATCTTTCCCTCATTATCATAAATAACGGCTCAACAGTACATCCAAAATAATAAAATGAGTGGCTGCTATTTGAGTTTATAACGAATGATTGATAAATGCCTGCAGTTTATTCACAAAAAGAGTGGGTTCTGAAATAAAAGGCGCATGTGAAGACGCTTTAAATATTAGACTCGGTGATTGTGGTAGATAACGGTCCATCCACACCACTGTCGCTTGTGGCACCAGCGAATCTAAGCGCCCATAACAACGATAAAATGGCATTGTTAATGAAGCTAACTGCACGCGTAAGTCCACTGTCTCTAATAATCGTAAACCGTTACTTAATGCTTGTTCATGCGGCTGCGGACGTGCCGCTAATAAAGACTTTAACTGTTTAATGTCTTGTTTCGCCGTTTCACTGCCCATCGCTTGAATGGCTAAAAAACGATTAATAGTTTGTGATAGATTCTGTTTTAGCTGCTGTTGGAATTGCACTAATACATTTTCAGCAATACCTGCCCAAGCAGCTAATTCATTCACTTGTGATGTTGCCATAAATTTCGGTGAACTGGCGACTGTCACCAATGCAGAAACTCGTTGGGGATGCGCTAGCGCAAAATGAGTAGCACACAACCCACCCAACGACCAACCCAACCAAACGGCATTATCAGGTACAACTTTAACTAATGCATCAGTAATATCAGCCAGCGACTGACTCTCAAGATAACTATCATGACTAAAGCCAAAACCAGGTAGATCAACTAAATGTAATCGATAGTTCGCTGATAGTAACGGAACAATAGATTGCCAACACGCACTATTTAATCCCCAACCATGTAATAACACTAAGTCTGGGCCGTCACCGACAATATCGACATGTAACTCTGTGTTGCCGCTTACACTTTTAATTTTTGTGGCGAAGACTTCTGACATATTTCTCTACACTTGACGAATTATTTAGTCATGAGGATATACTAATCAAACGAGTAGATATAGCCATGATCCGCAAACTAAGCATGATACTATTACAACCTCGTTGTTACTTATGTGATATGCCCATCGATAATCTACAACCTTTTCTGTGTTTATTATGCCAACAGGAATTACCCTATTTACCGGTATCAAGCTGTTATCGTTGCGCGCTTCCACTAACTATAAATCAACAAGGTCAATGTCATGAGTGCATAAACCTAGAGCCACCTTGGCAAAGATTAATTGCTTCGATGAACTACAGCTTGGAATGCCAATACTTAATTAAACAATATAAATTTTCGCAACAGCCACAACTACACTTACTGTTTTCCCAGCTAATAAGTCGTAGCGTCAGTAACAACGTCATCCAGCATAATTACAGTTTACCAGAGGCATTACTACCTATCCCTTTACATAAAAAACGCCTCGCAAAACGAGGCTATAACCAAGCCCATTTACTTGCCCAAGATCTTTCAAAACAGCTGCAAATACCGCTAATCGCAGAGAAAAAATTTATTCGCACTAAAAATACCAAAGCACAAGCCAAGCAAACAGCGGCTGAGCGTAGCAACAATATGCACAATGCATTTCAAGTCACACAACCTATTACAGTTAAACATATTGCCATTATTGATGATGTAGTGACAACAGGTGAAACAATGAAAACAGCTTGCCAGGTTTTATTTACAGCAGGGGTAGAACGTATCGATATATGGTGTATTGCCAGAACATTAGCGGATTAGTGGTTTCTAATCAGGAATAGCGTTACAATTAAAGACATAGTAAATTAGTCGGGTATGACAAAGAGGACATCATGATAACAATTACTGAAGCGGCACAAACTCATTTTGTAAAATTACTTAGCAACCAAAAAGACGGCACTAACATTCGTGTATTCGTCGTTAATCCAGGCACAGCAAATGCAGAGTGTGGCGTATCATATTGTCCACCTGAAGCAATTGAAAGTACTGATATTGTATTACCATTCAGTGGTTTTGATGCATTAATTGATGACATGAGCAAACCATTCTTAACCGATGCTTATATCGATTTTGTTACGGACAAAATGGGTTCTCAATTAACACTTAAAGCGCCTAACGCAAAAATAAGAGCTGTTGCAGATGATGCACCACTAACAGAACGCGTTGACTATGTGATCCAAACTGAAGTTAACCCACAATTAGCAGGACATGGCGGTAACGTTGTATTAACTGAAATCACGGATGATGGCATTGCTATCTTACAGTTCGGTGGTGGTTGTAATGGTTGTAGCCAAGTAGACTTTACGTTGAAAGAAGGGATAGAAAAACAGTTACTAGAATTGTTCCCTGAAGAACTAACAGCTGTTAAAGATGCAACAGAACACCAAGCTGGTGAGCATTCTTACTACTAAGCTTTAATCAATCAAGCACAGTTAACATTAAACGATAGAATAAATAAAAAGTGACGGTCTTGACCGTCACTTTTTTAATTAAAACTGATTATTCGCCTTTTTTATCACGTGCTAATAATGCTAAAGCCGCTTCTTTTGGAAGCTTATTCTCATATAACACTTGATATATTTGCTCCGTAATTGGCATTTCCACGCCAAGACGCGCAGATAACAAATAAACTTCTTTGGTATTGCGATAGCCTTCAACAACTTGACCAATCTCAACTTGTGCTTCATCAACGCCTTTACCTGCACCCAGTGCAAGACCAAAACGACGATTTCGACTTTGATTATCAGTACAGGTTAGTACCAAATCACCCAAGCAAGACATACCCATGAAGGTATTTTTTTCTGCACCTAATGCTTCACCAAGACGACATAACTCAGTCAAACCGCGAGTAATTAATGCAGTACGAGCATTCGCACCAAAACCAAGTCCATCAGATAAACCAGCGCCAATAGCAATCACGTTTTTAACCGCTCCGCCAAGTTGCACGCCAATAAAATCATTATTAGTATAAGTACGTAAACTACGGCCACAATGCAATAAGTGTGAGATATCATCAGCAAATTTAGGATCCGTTGACGAGATACTTATTGCAGTTGGTAAACCAGCAGCTAGCTCTTTCGCAAATGTAGGTCCAGAAAGTACAGCTAATGGATAACCACTTCCAAGAATATCTGTTGCAACATCTTGCAATAAACGTCCGGTTTCAGCTTCTAGGCCTTTTGTAGCCCAAGATATACGCGAGTCTTCACGCAAAAATGGTTTAATCTGCTTTAATACATCACCAAAAACATGGCTCGGTACCACAATCAGAATATCTCGACTTGCGGCCACAGCTTGTTCAAGGTCCGCCTCCAATACCAAAGCATCAGGAAAAGCGATACCCGGTAAGTAAGTTTCATTACTGCGCGCTTTAGCAAGTTCGGCAACATGCTGTGGATTATGACCCCACAACACGGTTTTGTTACCATTACGTGCTAAGGACATCGCTAATGAAGTGCCGTAAGAACCAGCACCCAGAACGGTAATCAAAGCTGTATCAGTCGCCATCACTTAAGAGTCCAGTTTTTGCTCTGCAAGAGCAGGTGCTTCTGCTGCTTGTGCTTGTTGAACATAAGATGCAAATAATGCATCAAAGTTAACTGGCGCAAGATTAAGCTGCGGGAAAGAACCACGACTCACTAAGCTAGCAATTGTTTCACGTGCATATGGGAATAAGATATTTGGACAGAAAGCACCTAGACAATGTGCTAATTGACCTTCGCTTAATTCGCCAACAGTAAAGATACCTGCTTGTTGAACTTCACATAAGAAAGCCACTGTGTCGCCATCTTTAGCTGTCACAGTAAGTGATAATACAACTTCAAATACACCTTCACCAAGCTTAGAGCTACGAGTATCTAGATCTAACTTAACTTCAGGTTTCCATTCTTGTTGAAAAATCGCAGGAGAGTTAGGGCATTCAAAAGATACGTCTTTGATGTAAACGCGTTGGATATTAAATTCTTGTTGGCTTGCTGATTCTGACATAAGTAAATTCCAATATTTTATAGATTCAAACTGAGTAATTAATTTTTTAGCGAGCTGATTGGTAACTGTTATTTCTTAACAGTCGGTAAGTTTGCGTCTTGCCAACTTGCCATACCACCAGATAAATTATAAACAGTCGTAAAGTCCATTTTCGCTAGGCGATTCGCAGCGCGACCTGAACTCATTCCTGTATCACACATAACGATGATTGGGGTGTTTTTGTATTTTTCAATCATTGATAGCTTATTTGCTTCAATATCAGCAACTGGAACGTTAATTGCGTTTAAAATATGTGACTTACGATAGTTTTCTGCAGTACGTACATCAACAACAATGGCATTTTCTTTATTCATTAAAGCGGTCGCTTCATGATTGTTTACCGACTTAACTTTAGACATGGCACTTGAGCCAAATGAATAAATAAGGAAACCAGCGATAGCGACCCAAGCGAGAGATAAGGCTGGATTATTCGAAGCAAATTCAATATATTCTTGCATGTGATTATGACTCTAAAATTTAATAATAAAGGATTATTCTCAACGGAGTATACATGTGACAAGGAATAAAAGCAGCTCAATAATAAATTCCTCACCACCGTTATGAAAAGCTCAAAGATAAAGTTAATCACCAAATTTGTATAACTAAGCTAATAACTCGAAATATGAAACAGATGAATATGTAGTTATATTACCGATATTTACAATTAAATATCTTCAATATTCTACCTGGATCATAAATAAGAGCCAATTTAGCCCCGTAAAGTGTAGTAATATTCCTATATTTAAACTTAATAACCGAGAGGTAAACTCATGTCTAAGGCTAAAAAAACAATTGCGCTTATCATCATGGATGGCTGGGGCCACCGTCTTGATCAAAAAGATAATGCAATTGCCAATGCAAAAACACCTATTTTAGATAAACTTTGGCAAGATTGCCCAAGCATGCTGATTTCAAGTTCAGGCTTAGATGTGGGGCTACCTGATGGCCAAATGGGTAATTCAGAAGTTGGTCATGTAAATATTGGTGCTGGTCGTATCGTTTATCAAAATTTAACTAAAATCGATAAAGCAATCGGCGATGGCGAATTCTACCAAAATCCAGCACTTGTAAAAGCAGTTGATGCGGCGGTTGCGAATAATAAAGCCGTGCATATCCTAGGCCTAGCGTCACCAGGTGGCGTACATAGTCACGACGATCAGATCTTAGCCATGATCGAACTTGCAGCAAAGCAAGGAGCAACAAAGGTTTATCTACACGCATTCTTAGATGGCCGTGATACACCACCACGTAGCGCACAAGGTACACTAGAAAAATGTGATGCTAAATTTGCTGAAGTTGGCGTAGGTAGAACAGCCACATTAATAGGCCGCTATTTTGCGATGGACCGAGATAATCGTTGGGATCGCGTTGAAGAAGCCTATGAGCTATTTACGCAAGCTAAAAGCCAATATAAAGCAGATACAGCACTCGCTGGCCTTGAAGCCGCTTATGCACGTGATGAAAATGATGAGTTCGTGAAAGCGACAGTCATTGGCGAAGCTGCACCAATTTCCGATGGTGATGCAGTCATCTTTATGAATTTCCGTGCTGATCGTGCGCGCGAAATTACCCGTGCATTTGTCGATACAGACTTCACTGGCTTCAAACGCAGTGTAACGCCGAAACTTGCTGATTTTGTTATGCTAACGGAATATGCAGCGAGCATTGATACGAGCATAGCTTTCCCTTCTGATAAATTAGTTAATACCTTAGGTTCAATGCTTGAGCAGCAAAATAAAACGCAATTACGTATTTCTGAAACAGAAAAATATGCCCACGTGACCTTCTTTTTTAATGGTGGCGTTGAAGACTCTTTCACAGGTGAAGATCGTGAATTAATCCCATCACCACAAGTAGCAACTTACGACTTACAACCTGAAATGAATTCAGAAATGCTCACTGACAAGTTAGTTGCGGCAATTGAGAGTGAAAAGTACGATGTGATCATTTGTAACTATCCGAATGGAGATATGGTTGGCCATACTGGTGTATTTGATGCGGCAGTTAAAGCGTGTGAAGCCGTTGACCAATCAATTGGTCGTGTAGTAGAGGCATTAGAAAAAGTCGGTGGTGAATGCTTGATCACAGCCGATCACGGTAATGCTGAAATGATGATCAATCCAGAAACGGGTGGCGTTCATACAGCACATACTAACTTACCTGTACCACTGATTTATTTTGGTCGTGATGCAGAGCCAGCAGAGACAGGTCGCCTATGTGATTTAGCCCCGACCATGTTGACTTTACTTGGTCAAGAAATACCAGCGGAAATGACTGGTAAGAACCTAATGAATCTGAAATAATCGTTTTCCTACGGGGAAAGGATTACGTTATGACATTTTTAAAAAACAGTATGGTCTATCGCGTTATAGGCCTGCTGATATTACTATCATCAAACGCTTATGCAGCCAATAATCAATCTGATCTGAATCAACTTCGTAGCCAGATCAAAGCCCAAGACGCATCAATTAAAAAACAAAACCGTTATTTAAACGATTTATCTACACAAACACAAAGTACCGACCGTGCCATTAGTAAAGTCGCCGGACAACTCAGTAATACCGAATCTTTAATCCGAGATATTGAAAAAGCTCTCAGCGACCTAATCGCACAAGAAAAAGTACTATTAAAAAGTAAAAAGAAACAACAAAATATCCTTTCTGCACAAATTGAAACGGCCTATTTAAGTGGTAATAATGATTATTTGAAACTACTCCTTAACCAACAGAACAGTAAAGAGATAGAACGGTCATTAGTTTATTATCAACACCTTCACGCCGCTCGCGCTGCATCTATTGCTGAATTTAATGATACCTTAGCTAAAATTGAAAAAAATGAAATAGAACAAGAAGAAATAAAACAGCAATTACTTGTCATCCAAACTTCACAGCAACAAAAATCCAAGCAATTAGCACAACAAAAATCACAGCAGAAGAAAAGTAATAGAAATATAGCTTACAGTATTAACAAGCAGAAAAAAACACGAACAGAGCTAGGAATTGCAGCACAAAAGTTAGAACAACAAATTGCGTTATTACGAAAACAGCAACAAATTGCGTTATTAAAAAAACAGCAAAGTGCGCAAATATCACTATCAGGATTGAAACAATATAAAGGCAAATTAGACTGGCCGATAAAAGGTAAAGTACTGCACAACTTTAACAGTAAGCGATTTAATAATGTCAGTTGGCGTGGATTGGTCATCAGCGCAAATGAAGGTAGTAAAGTAAAAGCAGTTAGCGCAGGTAAGGTAGTCTTTGCAGATTGGCTACGTGGATTTGGTATGGTAACGATTATTGATCACGGCCAGGGATATATGAGCCTGTATGGTCATAACCAAACATTACTCAAAGTGACCGGAGAGAAGGTACGTAAAGGCGATGTCATCTCATTGGCTGGCCGTAGTGGAGGTCAGTTAGAGTCAGGGGTTTACTTCGAGATCCGTCACAAGGGTAAAGCCGTTAATCCACGCTCATGGCTAAAACGTTAAAATTTTAGCTTGCAGTTTGTATTTCCAAATCAGTAATTAAGAACAAAGCCTCATCACGGTTTTCACCACATACATCATTACAGGCTTTAAATGTATCACATAACGCAGGGCGTTTAGGGTCTGTAAAGATGAGACATAAATGATCAGCCGACAGATTAACACATCGTACACCAGCAGGCTTACCATCGGGCATACCAGGAATATAGCTAGTGATACTTGGCGCTTCACAGCACGCCCCACAATTCATTCTGCATTGCATAAAACAAACCTTAAATAACGAATGATAATAGCGTAATATCAGCATGTATCTAAAAAAGGGAACAGCATGAGATTATCAGCATTTACAGTAACAGACTCAACTCCACAGTTACTTATTGATATAACAAAATTGTATCGACCATTTCAGCATGACGAAGCTGAGATTCAAAAAACTTTCGATAAACTGCTTCAAGATGACAGCCAAACTCTGTTTGTTGCTAAATTTAATGATCGCCACATTGGTGGTTTAATCATGCAACATGATACTACCACGTTATTCTTAAGCTGCATGGCAGTAAGAGATATAACTCAACAACGTGGTGTGGGTAAATACCTAGTACAACAAGCAATCAAGCATGCAAAGTCTCTGCAATTAGAAAGCGTAACGGTAATTAAAACAACACAAGTTACAGCTGAATTATCTGCTTTTTTAATTCATCAAGGTTTCACAGAGCAAGACGCTGCACTTAGCTTTAGCTGTTAATAATTTACAGATATAAAAAAAGCCGATATCAATGATATCGGCTTTTTTCGTTCAAGACAGTGTCTTAAATCTAATTTAGCGTTTGGCGATGCCCTACTCTCACATGGGGAAGCCCCACACTACCATCGGCGTTATTACGTTTCACTACTGAGTTCGGAATGGGATCAGGTGGTACCGCAACACTATGGTCACCAAACAAATTTTTCGAGTCTTACGAATCATCTGCTCTTGTTTAAGACTAAGTCTTAAACAATATCTACTCAGACTAAGTCTAAATAAATTGTAATTGGCGCTTGGCGATGCCCTACTCTCACATGGGGAAGCCCCACACTACCATCGGCGTTATTACGTTTCACTACTGAGTTCGGAATGGGATCAGGTGGTACCGCAACACTATGGTCACCAAGCAAATTTGGTTTGCTTTCTATATAGAAACTTACGTTTCATTTTAAATCTGAAAAGCTATAAATAAAGAAGTCTTTAAAACATAAAGTGTTCTGTTTATTCTTAAGTCGTATTTCAATTAATCATACTTTAATTTGTATGGTTAAGCCTCACGGGTAATTAGTACAAGTTAGCTCAATGCCTCACAGCACTTACACACCTTGCCTATCAACGTTGTAGTCTCCAACGGCCCTTCAGGGAGCTTAAAGCTCCAGTGAGAACTCATCTCGAGGCCTGCTTCCCGCTTAGATGCTTTCAGCGGTTATCAGTTCCGAACTTAGCTACCGGGCAATGCTATTGGCATAACAACCCGAACACCAGTGGTTCGTCCACTCCGGTCCTCTCGTACTAGGAGCAGCTCCTCTCAATTCTCAAACGCCCACGGCAGATAGGGACCGAACTGTCTCACGACGTTCTAAACCCAGCTCGCGTACCACTTTAAATGGCGAACAGCCATACCCTTGGGACCAACTTCAGCCCCAGGATGTGATGAGCCGACATCGAGGTGCCAAACACCGCCGTCGATATGAACTCTTGGGCGGTATCAGCCTGTTATCCCCGGAGTACCTTTTATCCGTTGAGCGATGGCCCTTCCATTCAGAACCACCGGATCACTAAGACCTACTTTCGTACCTGCTCGACGTGTCTGTCTCGCAGTTAAGCTGGCTTATGCCTTTGCACTAACCACATGATGTCCAACCATGTTTAGCCAACCTTCGTGCTCCTCCGTTACTCTTTGGGAGGAGACCGCCCCAGTCAAACTACCCACCAGACACTGTCCGCAACCCCGATAAGGGGCCTACGTTAGAACATCAAACGTACAAGGGTGGTATTTCAAGGTTGACTCCACATCATCTAGCGACAATGCTTCAACGTCTCCCACCTATCCTACACATGTAGGTTCAATGTTCAGTGCCAAGCTATAGTAAAGGTTCACGGGGTCTTTCCGTCTAGCCGCGGGTACACTGCATCTTAACAGCGATTTCAATTTCACTGAGTCTCGGGTGGAGACAGCGTGGCCATCATTACGCCATTCGTGCAGGTCGGAACTTACCCGACAAGGAATTTCGCTACCTTAGGACCGTTATAGTTACGGCCGCCGTTTACCGGGGCTTCGATCATGAGCTTCGACCTAAGTCTAACCCAATCAATTAACCTTCCGGCACCGGGCAGGCGTCACACCGTATACGTCATCTTTCGATTTTGCACAGTGCTGTGTTTTTAATAAACAGTTGCAGCCACCATTTCTCTGCGACCAACAATAGCTTACGGAGCAAGTCCTTCACCATCATTGGCGTACCTTCTCCCGAAGTTACGGTACCATTTTGCCTAGTTCCTTCACCCGAGTTCTCTCAAGCGCCTTAGTATTCTCTACCTAACCACCTGTGTCGGTTTGGGGTACGATTCTCTTATATCTGAAGCTTAGAGGTTTTTCCTGGAAGCCGGGTATCAACTACTTCATCTCCGTAGAGACTCGTCATCAGTTCTCAGCCTTAATGTACGCCCGGATTTACCTAAGCACACAGCCTACAACCTTAAACATGGACAACCATCGCCATGCTAGCCTAACCTTCTCCGTCACCCCATCGCAATATAAGTGAGTACAGGAATATTAACCTGTTTCCCATCGACTACGCCTTTCGGCCTCGCCTTAGGGGTCGACTCACCCTGCCCCGATTAACGTTGGACAGGAACCCTTGGTCTTTCGGCGTGGAGGTTTTTCACCCCCATTATCGTTACTCATGTCAACATTCGCACTTCTGATACCTCCAGCAAGCTTCTCAACTCACCTTCGACGGCTTACAGAACGCTCCTCTACCATGCAAAGAACAAGTCTTTGCATCCGTAGCTTCGGTGGTATGTTTAGCCCCGTTAAATCTTCCGCGCAGACCGACTCGACCAGTGAGCTATTACGCTTTCTTTAAAAGATGGCTGCTTCTAAGCCAACTTCCTGGCTGTCTGAGCCTTTCCACATCGTTTCCCACTTAACATACACTTTGGGACCTTAGCTGACGGTCTGGGTTGTTTCCCTTTCCACGACGGACGTTAGCACCCGCCGTGTGTCTCCCGCGATTGAACTTATTGGTATTCGGAGTTTGCAAAGGGTTGGTAAGTCGGGATGACCCCCTAGCCTTAACAGTGCTCTACCCCCAATAGTTAGACGCGAGGCGCTACCTAAATAGCTTTCGAGGAGAACCAGCTATCTCCCGGTTTGATTGGCCTTTCACCCCCAGCCACAAGTCATCCGCTAATTTTTCAACATTAGTCGGTTCGGTCCTCCAGTTGATGTTACTCAACCTTCAACCTGCCCATGGCTAGATCACCGGGTTTCGGGTCTAATCCCAGCAACTATTCGCGCAGTTAACACTCGGTTTCCCTACGGCTCCGCTATTCGCTTAACCTTGCTACTGAAATTAAGTCGTTGACCCATTATACAAAAGGTACGCAGTCACAGAACAAGTCTGCTCCCACTGCTTGTACGTATACGGTTTCAGGTTCTATTTCACTCCCCTCACAGGGGTTCTTTTCGCCTTTCCCTCACGGTACTGGTTCACTATCGGTCAGTCAGTAGTATTTAGCCTTGGAAGATGGTCCTCCCATATTCAAACAGCATATCACGTGTGCCGTCCTACTCGATTTCACAGTAAGGTCGTTTTCATGTACGGGACTATCACCCTGTATCGTGAAACTTTCCAGAATCTTCCACTAACTTCCAAACTGCTTAAGGGCTAGACCCCGTTCGCTCGCCGCTACTAAGGGTATCTCTATTGATTTCTTTTCCTCGGGGTACTTAGATGTTTCAGTTCTCCCGGTTCGCTTCGTAACGCTATGTATTCACGTTACGATACTCTACAAAGTAGAGTGGGTTCCCCCATTCGGAAATCTGTGGATTAACGCTTTTTATCAACTCCCCACAGCTTAACGCAGATTAACACGTCCTTCATCGCCTCTGACTGCCTAGGCATCCACCGTATACGCTTAGTCACTTAACCATACAATCTAAAGTCGACCGTACAATTGAAATAACTAGGTATTATCTAGTTTTTTTCGCCTCAAGAATACTCAAGAACACTATATTGTTATTACACTATTCACTCGAAAGTAAACAATCCAATAACGTGTTTTAAGAACTTCTTTATTTATTCAGCTTTCCAAATTTTTAAAGAGCAATTTGCTAAAAAGCAAAGATAAGCATTAACTGCTTAGCTTTGATTTTTAATCAGAAAGAAAAGTGGTATCCCGTACGAGATTTGAACTCGTGTTACCGCCGTGAAAGGGCGGTGTCCTAGGCCTCTAGACGAACGGGACACTATTTACTTTCTACGTTTGGATTTCATCCCAAACGTTGTCTTATTTTCATAAGACTGTCTTTAACGTTTCTATTCAAGCAATTTGTGTGGGCACTTACAAAAACTAACAACTTTACGTAAGGAGGTGATCCAGCCCCAGGTTCCCCTAGGGCTACCTTGTTACGACTTCACCCCAGTCATGAACCACACCGTGGTCATCGCCCTCCCGAAGGTTAAGCTAATGACTTCTGGTGCAGCCCACTCCCATGGTGTGACGGGCGGTGTGTACAAGGCCCGGGAACGTATTCACCGTGACATTCTGATTCACGATTACTAGCGATTCCGACTTCATGGGGTCGAGTTGCAGACCCCAATCCGGACTACGACGCACTTTATGGGATTCGCTTACCATTGCTGGTTTGCAGCCCTTTGTATGCGCCATTGTAGCACGTGTGTAGCCCTACTCGTAAGGGCCATGATGACTTGACGTCGTCCCCACCTTCCTCCGGTTTATCACCGGCAGTCTCCTTAGAGTTCCCACCATTACGTGCTGGCAAATAAGGATAAGGGTTGCGCTCGTTGCGGGACTTAACCCAACATTTCACAACACGAGCTGACGACAGCCATGCAGCACCTGTCTCATAGTTCCCGAAGGCACCAATTCATCTCTGAAAAGTTCTATGGATGTCAAGAGTAGGTAAGGTTCTTCGCGTTGCATCGAATTAAACCACATGCTCCACCGCTTGTGCGGGCCCCCGTCAATTCATTTGAGTTTTAACCTTGCGGCCGTACTCCCCAGGCGGTCTACTTAATGCGTTAGCTTAAGAGCCCAGTTCTCAAGGAACCAAACTCCGAGTAGACATCGTTTACGGCGTGGACTACCGGGGTATCTAATCCCGTTTGCTACCCACGCTTTCGCATCTGAGCGTCAGTTACTTGCCAGGTGGCCGCCTTCGCCACTGGTATTCCTTCAGATCTCTACGCATTTCACCGCTACACCTGAAATTCTACCACCCTCTCAAGAACTCTAGTTTGCCAGTTCGAAATGCAGTTCCCAGGTTGAGCCCGGGGCTTTCACATCTCGCTTAACAAACCGCCTGCATGCGCTTTACGCCCAGTAATTCCGATTAACGCTTGCACCCTCCGTATTACCGCGGCTGCTGGCACGGAGTTAGCCGGTGCTTCTTCTGCGAGTAACGTCACAGTAGCAGAGTATTAATCTACTACCTTTCCTCCTCGCTGAAAGTACTTTACAACCCTAAGGCCTTCTTCATACACGCGGTATGGCTGCATCAGGGTTTCCCCCATTGTGCAATATTCCCCACTGCTGCCTCCCGTAGGAGTCTGGACCGTGTCTCAGTTCCAGTGTGGCTGATCATCCTCTCAGACCAGCTAGGGATCGTCGCCTTGGTGAGCTCTTACCTCACCAACAAGCTAATCCCACTTGGGCTCATCTAGTCGCGAGAGCTTTCAAGAAGAGGCCCCCTTTCACCCGTAGGTCGTATGCGGTATTAGCAGTCGTTTCCAACTGTTGTCCCCCTCGACTAGGCAGATTCCCAAGCATTACTCACCCGTCCGCCGCTCGACGCCAGAATAGCAAGCTATTCTTCGTTTCCGCTCGACTTGCATGTGTTAAGCCTACCGCCAGCGTTCAATCTGAGCCATGATCAAACTCTTCAATTAAAAGTTTTTGACTAATCGCCTAAGCGATTAAGTCGGCTCAATGAATTCTGTACTTCAACAACAAACCGAAGTTTGTTGTTTATAAAACCAAATCTTTCGATTTAATTTAATGTTCACAATTACATTGATATAATTTTTGGTCATTATATCTCTGCAAGTGCTCACACAGATTGCTTGAATAAATTGTTAAAGAGCATACTGAGCGGCTGCTGCCGTATCAGTGAGGTCGCATTATAGAGATATGGATCACATTGGCAAGCGTTAATTACAATAAATATTAAAAAAACAGAATGAGATTAAAAAGCGAACAATCTAGGTATATACCAGACAAAAACAAATGAAACTCGTTAATAAGCAGTTTAAATTCTGTCTATTACTACAAAAGAGTATTCAGTAGACATAAATAAGAGACATTTTTAAATTATCGGTATTAACGAATAAGAAGAAAGCTATTTTCAACATCAGAAAAAAATCTAGGAGGAATTAGGAATTAGGAATTAGGAATTAGGAATTAGGAATTAGGAATTAGGAATTAGGAATTATTCAGAGGATAATTAAGAGGATAATTAAGAGCAATAAAAAAGCCAGAGCGTGAGCTCTGGCTTCTAATACTATTCTTCGTCAGCAGCTTCAACAGCTGGACGATCTACTAGTTCGATGTAAGCCATAGGAGCTTTATCGCCAGTACGTAGACCACATTTTAAGATTCGAGTATAACCGCCTGAACGGTTTTCGAAACGTGGGCCTAATTCTTTAAATAGTTTACCTACAACTTCATCGCTGCGGGTACGAGCAAATGCTAGACGACGGTTAGCTACGCTATCCGTTTTAGCAAGTGTAATTAGAGGCTCAACTACACGACGTAATTCTTTAGCTTTAGGCAGAGTCGTTTTAATGATCTCGTGGCTAACTAAAGAACATGCCATATTACGGAACATAGCCTGACGGTGGCTACTGTTACGATTTAGTTGACGACCACTCTTACGATGGCGCATGAACTTATCCTTCTTACAAAAATCTTTTGACTAGTGTTTACTATTCGTCCGCAATACTTGCAGGCGGCCAGTTTTCTAGGCGCATACCTAGAGAAAGACCACGTGAAGCTAGAACATCTTTAATTTCAGTTAAAGATTTCTTACCAAGGTTAGGCGTTTTAAGTAACTCAACCTCAGTACGCTGAACAAGATCACCAATATAGTGAATTGCTTCTGCTTTTAGGCAGTTAGCTGAACGAACAGTAAGTTCTAAATCATCAACAGGACGTAGCAGTATCGGATCGAACTCTGGTTTCTCTTCTTTCTGCTCTGGTTCCGTTACATCACGAAGATCAACGAAAGCATCAAGCTGTTCAGCCAGAATTGTAGCAGAACGACGAATAGCTTCTTCAGGATCTAATGTTCCATCAGTTTCCATATCGATTACTAACTTATCAAGGTTAGTACGTTGCTCAACACGAGCAGATTCAACATTGTAAGCAATACGGCTTACAGGGCTGAATGCAGCATCAACAAGCAAACGACCGATAGGACGCTCTTCATCATCAGCGTGTACACGTGTAGAAGCAGGTACGTAACCACGACCTTTTGCAACACGAATACGCATGCTGATATCTGCTTGACCGGTTAAATTACAAATCACGTGTTCTGGATTAATAATCTCAACATCACCATCATGTGTGATGTCACCTGCCAATACAGGACCTGTACCTGACTTAGTTAAAGTTAGTAACGCTTCGTCTTTGCCTTCAAGTTTGATTGCAAGACCTTTCAAGTTAAGAAGAATTTCAAGAACATCTTCTTGAACGCCTTCTTTACTGCTGTACTCGTGGAGTACGCCGTCGATCTCAACTTCTGTTACAGCACAACCTGGCATAGAAGAAAGTAGAATACGACGTAAAGCATTACCTAGAGTGTGACCAAAGCCACGCTCTAACGGTTCAAGTGTTACCTTGGCACGTGTTGAGCTAATTTGCTCAATATCAACAAGTCTTGGTCTTAGAAATTCTGTTACAGAACCCTGCATGTATGTCCTCTCTTATGAAGTTAACCTTACTTAGAGTAAAGTTCAACAATAAGCTGTTCGTTGATGTCTGCAGACAGATCAGAACGCTCAGGAACACGTTTGAAAACGCCTTCAAGTGTCTTACTGTCAACTTCAACCCAAGATGCTTTCTCACGCTGCTCTGAAATTTCAAGAGCTGAAGCGATACGAGCTTGCTTCTTAGCCTTCTCGCGAATGCTAACTGTATCGTTAACTTTCACTTTGTAAGAAGGGATATTTACAACTTTACCGTTTACAACGATTGCTTTGTGGCTTACTAACTGGCGCGATTCCGCACGAGTTGAACCAAAGCCCATACGATAAACAACGTTATCTAGACGGCCTTCTAATAAAGCAAGTAGGTTTTCACCAGTGTTGCCTTTTAGACGAGCAGCTTCTTTATATAAGTTACGGAATTGCTTTTCAAGTACACCGTACATACGACGAACTTTTTGCTTTTCACGTAGTTGTAAACCGTAGTCAGATAGACGAGGTTTACGAGCACCATGTACACCAGGTGCGTTATCAATTTTACACTTAGATTCAATCGCGCGTACGCCACTTTTCAAGAAAAGATCTGTACCTTCACGACGACTAAGCTTGAGCTTTGGGCCCAAATATCTAGCCATGTTCTTTCTCCAATATTCCTAAAAACGTTATACGCGACGCTTTTTAGGTGGACGACAACCATTGTGAGGGATTGGTGTAACATCAGTGATGTTAGTAATTTTATAACCAATCGCATTCAATGCACGAATAGAAGATTCACGACCAGGACCAGGGCCCTTAACCATAACTTCTAAGTTTTTAAGACCGTACTCTTTAGCCATTTCACCAGCACGCTCAGCAGCAACCTGCGCAGCGAATGGAGTTGACTTACGAGAACCACGGAAGCCTGAGCCGCCTGCAGTTGCCCAAGATAAAGCATTACCTTGGCGATCTGTGATTGTCACAATAGTGTTATTGAAAGAAGCATGAACGTGTGCAATACCGTCAGCAACTTGCTTTTTAACGCGCTTACGAGCGCGAGTTGGGGTTTTAGCCATTACTCGTCAGCTCCTATTTCTTGATAGCTTTACGCGGACCTTTACGGGTGCGCGCATTTGTTTTAGTGCGTTGACCACGTAGAGGTAAGCTGCGACGGTGACGAATACCACGGTAACAACCGAGGTCCATCAGACGCTTGATATTCATACTTACTTCACGACGTAGGTCACCTTCTACAGTGTATTTACCTACTTCTTCGCGAAGAAGTTCTAGTTGAGCTTCTTCTAGCTCTCTGATCTTAGCTGTTTCAGCGATACCAGTTGCAGCACAGATTGCTTTCGCACGTGTTGCACCAATACCGAAAACACCAGTCAGGGCAATGACTGTATGCTTTTGATCAGGAATGTTAATGCCGGCTATACGGGCCACTATACCACTCCAATTAAGGGTTTAAAAAAATTTTGCACTCTTCGAAAAGCCCGTAAGGATACTCAGAAGAGAGATGTATTGCAATAGAAACTTGGGAATAGATTAATAAATCTAGCCCAAGTTTCTATTATTGTCTAACCTTGGCGTTGTTTATGCTTTGGTTCAACACAGATTACGCGTACTACGCCGTGACGTTTAATCACTTTGCAATTACGACAAATCTTTTTAACAGATGCACGAACTTTCATTTCTTACTCCGTAACTGTTATAGGACATGCTCAAACTAATTTAGCGACCGTAGCCTTTTAAATTAGCTTTTTTAAGAACATCACCATATTGATGAGACATCATATGGGTTTGAACTTGAGCCATAAAGTCCATGATTACCACAACCATAATAAGTAATGACGTACCACCGAAGTAGAACTGCACACCCATAGCTTGTGTCATGAACAATGGTACTAAACAAATAAATGTAATATACAAAGAACCCGCTAGAGTTAATCGTGACATTACTTTGTCTATATACCTTGAAGTTTGTTCGCCTGGTCTAATACCTGGGATGAACGCCCCGCTCTTCTTCAAGTTATCTGCCGTTTCACGTGGGTTAAATACCAACGCTGTATAGAAGAAACAGAAGAAGATAATTGCTGCTGCATAAAGCATTACATACAAAGGTTGTCCTGGCTGTAGAGCCAAGGAAATGTCAGTAAGGAAAGATAAACTTTCATTCTGACCGAACCATTGTGCAAGCGTTCCAGGAAACAAAATTATACTCGAAGCAAAAATAGCTGGAATAACACCGGCCATATTAAGCTTTAACGGTAAATGCGTGCTTTGAGCTGCAAAAACACGTCGTCCTTGTTGGCGTTTTGCGTAGTTTACCACAATTCTACGCTGACCGCGCTCTACAAATACAACAAAGTATGTAACAGCAAAAACAACACCAGCTAACACTAACAATAACAGACCGTGAAGGTTACCATCGATAACCTGCTCAACCGTTTGTCCGATAGCTGGCGGCATACCAGCAACAATACCTGCAAAAATTAATATTGAGATACCATTACCAATACCGCGTTCGGTAATTTGTTCACCTAACCACATTAAGAACATAGTACCAGTTACTAAACTAACTACAGCAGTAAAGTAAAAACTTAACCCTGGATTATGGACAAGTCCATCAACCATGTTAGGTAAGCCTTTTGCAATACCAATAGCTTGGAAAGTACCTAAGAACAATGTTCCGTAACGGGTATACTGGCTAATTTTACGTCGTCCTGCATCACCGTCTTTTTTCAATTCGGCAAGTGTAGGATTAACAACAGTTAATAACTGTATGATAATAGAGGCCGAAATATACGGCATAATACCCAACGCAAAAATAGACGCACGCTCAAGCGCACCACCAGAGAACATGTTAAACATTTCTAAGATGGTACCCTTTTGCGAGTCAAACAGCGTAGCAAGTACAGAGGCATCAATACCAGGGATCGGAACAAAAGAGCCTGCGCGAAATACAATAATTGCACCTAACACGAACCATAAACGACTTTTCAATTCTGATAAGCCACCTTGAGATTTATTCGTTTCCAATCCTGGTTTTTTAGCCATTTGTACTATCCTTCGATTTGACCGCCTGCAGCAACAATCGCTTCAACAGCACCTTTCGTAGCTTTAATGCCACGAATAGTAACTGGTCGAGTGATTTCACCAGATAAAACAACTTTAACAAACAGGATGTTTTTTGTAACAAGTCCTGCTGCTTTAAGTGTGTTTAAATCAACAACATCGCCTTCAACTTTTGCGATTTCATTTAAACGTACTTCAGCTGTTACTAGCTGCTTACGTGAAGTGAAACCAAATTTAGGTAGACGTTGTTTCAAAGGCATTTGACCGCCTTCAAAACCAGGTCGAATACCGCCGCCTGAGCGCGATTTTTGACCTTTGTGACCACGACCACAAGTTTTGCCTAGACCAGAACCGATACCGCGGCCTACACGTTTAGCGCTTGGCTTAGAACCAGCTGCTGGAGATAGAGTATTTAAAAACATTACGCTTCCTCCACTTTAATCATGTAAGCTACTTTATTAATCATACCACGTACACATGCTGTATCTTCCAATTCAACAGTGTGGTTGATTTTACGAAGGCCTAAACCAACAAGTGTCGCACGGTGTTTAGGTAAACGACCGATTGCACTTTTAGTTTGAGTTACTTTAATTTTAGCCATGGTTTATTACCCCAGAATTTCTTTAACAGGTAGACCACGTTTAGCAGCGATTTGTTCTGGTGATGACATACCAGTAAGCGCGCCAATTGTAGCTCGTACAACGTTAATTGGGTTAGTAGAACCGTAACATTTAGAAAGTACGTCATGGATGCCTACAACTTCTAGTACTGCACGCATTGCACCGCCGGCAATGATACCTGTACCAGCTGATGCTGGACGCATGAATACTTTAGAACCAGAATGACGACCCTTAATTGGATGTTGAAGAGTCACACCATTTAGTTCAATGCTTACGATATTGCGTTTCGCTTTTTCCATTGCTTTTTGAATAGCAGCTGGAACTTCACGTGCTTTACCATAACCAAAACCAACGCGACCGTTACCGTCACCCACTACTGTAAGAGCAGTGAAACTGAAGATACGACCACCTTTAACAACTTTTGAAACACGGTTAACTGCAATTAATTTCTCTTGCAGATCACCTGTTTGGTTTTCAACTTTAGACATTTCCTACTCCTGCCTTAGAACTGAAGGCCAGCTTCACGAGCGGCATCAGCTAGTGCTGCAACACGACCGTGATATTGGAAACCTGAACGATCGAAAGCAATTTTAGTAACGCCTTTTTCGATAGCTCGCTCAGCAACCAGTTTACCGATTACTTTAGCTGCTTCAACGTTACCACCATAGCTGATCATTTCACGAACTGCTTTTTCTGTTGTTGTAGCAGAAACCAATACTTCCGCATTCGGTGTAATAACCTGTGCATAAGTATGGCTTGGAGTGCGGTTAATCACTAAACGTGTAGCACCCAATTCTTGCATTTTCTTACGTGCGCGAGTTGCGCGACGAAGACGTGCAGATTTCTTATCCATAGTATTACCCTACTTTTTCTTGGCTTCTTTACGACGCACAACTTCATCAGAATAACGAACACCTTTACCTTTATAAGGTTCAGGCGGACGGAATGCACGAATGTTAGCTGCAACTTGACCAACAGATTGTTTGTCAGCGCCAGTAATAACAATTTCAGTTTGGCTTGGGCAAACTGCAGTAATACCTTCAGGAAGGTTATATACTACAGGATGTGAGAAACCTAATGTTAGGTTTACATCAGTGCCTTTAACGTTTGCACGGTAACCAACACCATTTAGTTGAAGAGTTTTAGTAAAACCTTCAGCTACGCCTTTAACCATGTTATTAACGTTTGCACGAGCTGTACCAGCTTGAGCCCAAGCATCTTTTACGCCTTCAACAGGACCAAAAGAAACTTTTTCATCAGCGATCGTAAGAACAACAGATGAGTTAACAACAGCAGTTAAAGAACCTTTAGCGCCTTTAACAGTGATTTCCTGACCATTTAGAGAGATCTCTACGCCTGCAGGGATGGCAACGGGTGCTTTAGCAACACGAGACATATATAACCCCTTAAGAAACGTAGCAGATGATCTCGCCACCGATGCCAGCTTTGCGAGCTGCACGGTCAGACATCATGCCTTTAGAAGTAGAAACGATAGCAACACCTAAGCCACCCATCACTTTAGGAAGATCATTACTTCCTTTGTAGATGCGTAAACCTGGGCGACTAACGCGCTCAATTTTTTCGATTACATTTTTGCCTTCGAAATATTTCAAAGACACTTCAAGTTCAGCTTTCACTTCACCTGAAACAGCGTAACCATTAATGTAACCTTCTTCTTTAAGCACAGCTGCTAGTGCAACTTTTTGCTTAGAACAAGGCATTTTAACTGCAACCTTAGAGGCTGACTGACCGTTACGGATGCGTGTTAGCATATCCGCAATAGGATCTTGCATGCTCATTTTCGTATACTCCCGAAATTAGTGACTTACCAACTAGCCTTTTTAAGACCTGGAACTTCACCACGCATCATGTGCTCACGTAGTTTGATACGGCTTAAGCCGAACTTACGTAGGTAGCCATGAGGGCGGCCAGTGATGTTACAGCGATTACGCTGACGACATGCACTAGAATCACGAGGTAACGATTGCAATTTAAGAACTGCATTCCAACGATCTTCGTCTGAAGTATTCACACCAGAGATGATTGCTTTTATTTCAGCACGTTTCTCAGCGTATTTATTTACTAGCTTCGCGCGTTTTACGTCGCGCGCTTTCATTGATTGCTTAGCCATGACCCTACCTTACTTACGGAATGGGAAATTAAAGGCAGTCAGCAGAGCGTGACCTTCTTCATCAGAATTCGCAGTAGTAGTGATAGTAATATCCATACCACGAATTTTATCGATTTTATCGTAATCGATTTCTGGGAAGATGATTTGCTCGCGAACACCCATACTATAGTTACCACGACCATCGAACGATTTAGGGTTCAGGCCACGGAAATCACGAATACGTGGAATTGAGATACCGATTAGGCGCTCAAGGAATTCCCACATACGCTCGCCACGTAGGGTAACTTTACAACCAATAGGATATCCTTCACGGATTTTAAAGCCAGCAACGGATTTACGAGCTTTAGTAATCAATGGTTTTTGACCAGAAATTGCAGCCATATCAGCAGCAGCATTTTCTAATACTTTTTTATCATTGATTGCTTCGCCCACACCCATATTAAGGGTGATCTTTTCAATCCGAGGGACTTGCATGATAGATTTATAGCCGAACTTAGTTTTAAGTTCAGGCGCTATCGTCTCTTTGTAGTATTCATGCAGTTTCGCCACAGTTAACTCCAATTAAACAAGTTCATTATTAGATTTGAAGAAACGTACTTTTTTGCCGTCTTCAAATCGGAAACCGACACGGTCAGCCTTGCTAGTCGCAGGGTTGAATAGTGCCACGTTTGATGCGTCTAAAGCTGCTTCTTTCTCAACAATACCGCCAGCTACGCCCAATTGTGGGTTTGGCTTTTGGTGTTTCTTGATAAGATTAACGCCTTCAACGAATATTTTACCGTCTGCTCTTACTTCAGTAACTTTGCCTTGTTTACCAGCATCTTTACCTGCAACAACGATAACTTCATCATTTTTTAAAATTTTAGCTGCCATTTTTCGTTCCTTATAGTACTTCTGGTGCCAGAGATACGATTTTCATGAACTGATCAGTTCGTAGTTCACGAGTAACTGGGCCAAAGATACGAGTACCGATCGGCGCGCCGTTAGCATTAAGCATAACAGCTGCGTTACGGTCGAAACGGATAGCTGCACCGTCTGTACGACGGATTGCTGACCTAGTACGCACAACCACTGCGTTCAGAACATCACCTTTTTTTACTTTTCCGCGAGGAATTGCTTCCTTCACAGAAACTTTGATGATATCACCAACACGCGCATAGCGGCGGTGCGAACCACCTAGGACCTTGATACACTGAACGCGACGTGCGCCTGAGTTATCGGCTACGTCCAACGTAGACTGCATTTGGATCATTATTAGTGCTCCGCAATAATTTCATCTAACCCAACATGGATTAAATGAGTCCCCTCTCTTTCAAGAGGTGGCGCATTATAACACCACGGCTTTGAAAAAAGCAACGGGAATCGACTAAAAAACAAACGACCCCTATATAGGGGCCGTTATCATAAGAAGATCAGTATAAACTTAAAATTAAGCTTTTACTAATACTTCTACTAATGCCCAAGTTTTAAGCTTAGACACTGGACGAGTTTCACGAATAGTTACAACATCATTTAGTTGACATTCGTTATTCTCATCATGTGCGTGTAGTTTAGTAGTACGCTTGATGAACTTACCGTATAACGGATGTTTCACTTTACGTTCTACTGCAACAACGATAGTTTTATCGCCTTTGTTGCTAACAACACGACCCTGTACAGTACGAATAGTGCTCATATTATACACCCGCCTTTTCGTTCAGGATGGTCTTAACACGCGCGATATCGCGACGTACATTTTTGATTAAATGCGTTTGTGCTAGTTGGCCAGTACTTAACTGCATACGTAAGTTAAATTGCTCACGTAGTAGGTTAAGTAACTCAGCGTTTAGCTCTTCAACATTTTTTTGTTTAAGTTCGCTAGCGTTCATTACATTACCGTCTTAGTTACGAAAGTTGTAGAAATTGGAAGTTTCGCATCAGCTAGGCTGAATGCTTCACGTGCCAATTCTTCAGGAACTCCAGCCATTTCATAAAGGATTTTGCCAGGTTGTACTTGGCAAACCCAATACTCAACGCTACCTTTACCTTTACCTTGACGTACTTCAAGCGGCTTTTGTGTAATAGGCTTGTCTGGGAACACACGGATCCAGATTTGACCTTGACGCTTAACGTGACGAGTCATAGCACGACGTGCTGCTTCGATTTGACGAGCAGTAATTCGACCACGACCAGTAGCTTTAAGACCGAATTCGCCGAAAGTTACGTTTCCGCCTTTTGCAAGACCGCGGTTACGGCCTTTATGCATTTTGCGGAACTTCATGCGTTTTGGTTGCAACATATCAGAGTCTCCTATTTAGCAGCTTTAGGGCCACGACTGCGACGTTTAGGCTTAGAAGGTGCTTCAACTTCTTGAGTAAGCGGTAGCTTACCTAGAACTTCACCTTTAAAGATCCAAACTTTCACACCAATGATGCCGTAAGTTGTAAGAGCTTCTGCAGTTGAGTAATCGATATCTGCACGAAGTGTATGTAGAGGCACACGGCCTTCACGATACCATTCAGCACGAGCGATTTCTGCGCCGCCTAAACGACCGCTTACTTGAACTTTAATACCCTTAGCACCTAAACGCATTGCATTTTGTACTGCACGCTTCATAGCGCGACGGAACATAACACGACGTTCAAGTTGAGAAGCGATACCTTCAGCTACTAATTTAGCATCAAGTTCAGGCTTACGGATTTCTGCGATATTGATTTGTGCAGAAGTACCAGTCATCTTAGCGATAGCATTACGTAGTTTTTCTACGTCTTCGCCTTTCTTACCGATAACAACACCAGGACGAGCAGTGTGAATAGTCACACGGATGCTTTTCGCTGGACGTTCGATAACGATACGTGAAACAGATGCATTTTTCAGTTTTTTAGTTAAAAACTGACGTACTTCGAAATCACCGTACAAGTTGTCGGCGAAGTCTTTAGTATTCGCAAACCAAGTAGAATTAAACTGCTTGGTGATACCTAGGCGAATACCATTTGGATGAACTTTCTGACCCATTGTTTTCTCCTAGTCTCTTAGCGTGTTGCTACAACAATTGTGATGTGGCTAGTACGCTTCAAGATGCGATCTGCACGACCTTTAGCACGTGGCATGATGCGCTTCATAGTAGGACCAGCGTCAACAAACGCTGTAGCTACTACTAACTCATCAATATCCGCACCTTCGTTGTGTTCAGCGTTTGCGATAGCTGACTCAAGAACTTTTTTAACTTGTACAGCAGCTTTTTTAGTGCTGAAAGTTAAAACTTCAAGAGCCTTGTCCACTGGTAAACCACGGATAAGGTCAATGACCAAACGTGCTTTCTGTGGAGAGCCTGAGGCGAAACGGTGTTTAGCTAATGCTTCCATCTAATTTCTCCTAACGCTTTTTAGCTTTCTTATCTGCAGCATGGCCGCGATAAGTACGAGTCGGTGCGAATTCGCCTAACTTATGACCAATCATTTCGTCAGTAACGAAAACTGGTACATGTTGACGACCATTATGGACAGCGATGGTCAGACCAATCATATTTGGAATGATCATAGAACGACGGGACCAAGTCTTAACTGGTTTTTTTTCCCCGCTTTCCACCGCTTTCTCTACCTTCTTCAGCAAGTGTAGGTCTATGAAAGGACCCTTCTTGAGAGAACGTGGCATGGTGATACCTCTATAAAATTACTTGTTGCGACGACGTACGATAAGTTTATCAGTACGCTTGTTCTTACGAGTTTTGTAACCCTTAGTTGGCACACCCCAAGGTGAAACCGGATGACGGCCACCTGAAGTACGACCTTCACCACCACCGTGCGGGTGATCAACTGGGTTCATTACAACACCACGTACTGTTGGGCGAACACCGCGCCAGCGGCTAGCACCAGCTTTACCAAGTTGGCGAAGCATGTGTTCTGAGTTACCAACTTCACCAATCGTTGCACGACAATCTACTAATACTTTACGCATTTCGCCAGAGCGAAGACGTAGAGTAACGTATGAGTTGTCACGTGCAATGATTTGTACGTATGTACCAGCAGAACGTGCAATTTGAGCACCTTTACCTGGCTTCATTTCCACAGCGTGTACAGTTGTACCTACTGGGATGTTACGCATTGGTAATGTGTTACCAGCTTTAATAGCTGCATCAACACCAGAAACAATAATATCACCAGCTTGCATACCTTTAGCAGCTAGAACGTAACGACGTTCACCATCTGCGTAAAGAGCAAGTGCAATGTTTGCTGAACGGTTTGGATCATATTCCAGACGTTCCACAGTTGCAGGGATACCATCTTTATCATTACGTTTTAAGTCAATGATACGGTAATGTTGCTTATGACCGCCGCCGTGATGACGAACAGTAATACGACCGTTATTATTACGGCCACCAGATTTAGATTTTTTCTCTAAAAGTGGAGCATGTGGTTTGCCTTTATGCAAATCCGGGTTCACTACCTTAACAAGGTGGCGACGACCTGGAGAAGTAGGCTTACACTTAACAATAGCCATTATTCAGAATCCCCTTGATTATTCAGCACTGCCGAAATCGATGTCAGCGCCGTCAGCTAGAGTAACGTAAGCTTTTTTGATGTCTGAACGACGGCCAAAACGAGCGCCAGTGCGCTTAGTTTTACCTTTCAGTACCAATGTGCTTACATTTTTAACTTCAACTTCAAAAAGTTTTGCAATAGCTGCTTTAATTTCAGCTTTAGTTGCATCTAGTGCAACCTTGAAAACGATTGTGTTGTTGTTTTCAGCAGACATAGTGCTCTTTTCAGAGATATGTGGCGCTAGGATAACTTTCAATAAACGTTCTTCACTGATCATTTTAAGTTCTCCTCAATCTGCTTAACTGCTGCAGCAGTCATAACAACTTTGTTGAACGCGATTAAGCTAACTGGATCAATACCAGCAACATCACGAACATCAACTTTGTAAAGGTTACGAGCAGCTAAGAATAAGTTCTCATCAACTTCAGTACCTACGATTAGAACGTCGTTCAGATCGAAGTCTTTAAGTTTAGCAACTAATTCTTTAGTCTTAGGTGTTTCAACAGCGAACTGCTCAACAACAATAAGACGCTCTTGACGTACCAATTCAGAAAGGATGCTTTTGATCGCTCCACGGTACATCTTAGTGTTAACTTTTTGGCTGTGGTCCTGTGGACGCGCAGCAAAAGTTACACCACCTTTACGCCAGATCGGGCTGCTTGCAGTACCTGCACGAGCACGACCAGTACCTTTTTGACGCCATGGTTTCTTACCACCACCTGCAACGTCAGAACGGTTTTTCTGTGCACGAGTACCTTGACGCGCGCCAGCAGCATACGCTGTAACTACCTGGTGAACCAGAGCTTCATTAAACTCACGTCCGAAGGTAGTTTCTGAAACTTCAAGAGCACCTTGTGCGTCTTTCAATAACAATTCCATTACTAATTCCTCGGATTAAGCTTTAACAGCTGGTTTGATAATTACGTTGCCGTTGATCGCACCTGGAATAGCACCTTTAACAAGTACTAGGTTACGTTCACTATCAACACGTACCACATCAAGAGACAAGATCGTTACACGTTCTGCTCCCATGTGACCTGCCATTTTTTTGCCTTTAAACACGCGACCTGGAGTTTGGCATTGGCCAATTGAACCCGGTGCACGGTGAGCAAGAGAGTTACCGTGAGTAGCATCTTGCATAGCAAAGTTCCAACGTTTAATAACGCCTGCGAAACCTTTACCTTTAGATGTACCTGTAACGTCTACTTTAGCCGTTTCAGCAAAGATGTTTACGTTTAGCTCAGCGCCAACTTCAACAGCTTCGCCTTCGCCTGTTTCCAGACGGAATTCCCAAAGGCCACGACCAGCTTCAACTTTAGCTTTAGCGAAATGACCCGCTTCTGGCTTGTTTACTCTGCTAGCTTTTTTCGTGCCAGTGGTCACTTGAAGTGCGCGGTAACCGTCAGTTTCAAGTGTTTTAACTTGAGTAACGCGGTTAGGCTCACATTCAATAACGGATACTGGGATAGAAACGCCATCTTCAGTGAAGATACGTGTCATACCAACTTTACGTCCGATTAGACCAATCATTATAATAACCTCAATATAAATCGTTGTTTTAGAACTTACTAGCCAAGGCTGATTTGAACATCAACACCAGCAGCTAGATCTAAACGCATAAGAGCGTCAACGGTTTTTTCTGTTGGCTCAACGATGTCAACCAGGCGCTTGTGAGTACGAATTTCGTACTGGTCACGCGCATCTTTGTTAACGTGCGGAGAAGTAAGCACTGTGAAACGCTCTTTGCGCGTTGGTAGTGGAATAGGTCCACGTACTTGTGCGCCAGTGCGTTTTGCAGTTTCAACGATTTCCGCTGTAGACTGATCGATAAGACGATGATCGAACGCTTTTAAGCGGATACGGATTCTTTGGTTCTGCATTAGACCAGAGCTCCAATAAAGTTAAACACACACAAAAATTCGACATCCCACATCTAACTAAATAGACTGCGAGAGCGATATCTTTAACTCGATGACTCCCCTATCGGGAGTCTTGATGACTGACCACTAATACTTTAGCTCAAGGCTAAAATAATAATTTAATGATTCAGTTTCTTGCCTAAGCAAGTGGGACGTATTATACATGACCTCTTGCCTTTAGCAAGAAAAAGTTCAACATAAAGCATTTAATCATTATATCGACTTCATTAAGTCATAAAGTATTGAATCATCATAATGACGTTCAGCACAGTTAACCGTAACCCTAATTTGTCGACACAGTATATAGAGAGTAAAGATTAAGTTCAAGCTTCTTTGTCGACATTGTTTAAACCCAAAAAAAGCACCCATATCAGGGTGCTTTAAGTCGTAGAGAATAAAATTAAGACGCGAGTTTTTCCGCTTTTAAGTTTACTGTTTGGCTAACCACATTTAGCTTAAACTCTAACGCAACCTCATCACACGCATGCTGACGTGGGCAAATATCACAATCTTTCAATACTTTTTCAGGCAGCATTGACTTACTGGTTGAGCTAAAGCCCAGCTTCATGAAGAATTCAGGTACACGTGTTAATACAAACACTTTTTGGATCGCCATCTGTTCGGCTTTACGTAACATATATTCGACAACCGCTTTACCCTGCCCTCCACCTTGATAGCCAGGTTCAATACCCAATGAACGGATCTCAGCAAGACCAGTATCGTAAACATAGATAGACGCACAGCCTGTCACTTGATTATGTTTCTCTGTCACCGCAAAGGTACCGACAGCTTTAACTAAATCAGAACGGTTACGTGGTAAATTCTCACCAATATTAGCCCAGTAATTTACCATACGTTCAATATCATCGAGATCTGTCAAACGAGCAGCTCGAATACTAATACCTGATGTATCTCGTTCTTCTAAACGTTTTTCCGCATTAGTTAATGCAAACTCGACCTGCACTGGTGATACTCCCCCCTGTGCTTTACGTTTTGCTAATGTTTCATCAAGTGACAAGTGATGATAAACATCGTTTTCAATGAGTTCATCGAACGCTTTAAATTCAGCTAAGGTTAATTCCTCTAATGGCACACCCTTTTCGATTGCAGCAACAACAGCTTCACCTACAATATGGTGTGAATCACGGAAAGGTACACCTTTAGCAACAAGGTAATCAGCCAATTCTGTCGCGTTCGAGTAACCACCTAACGCTGCTTCTTTGGTTCTTTCTTCATTTATCTTCATACCGACCAGTGACATCGCTGCCATCTCTAAGCAATCACTCCAAGTATCAAGTGCGTCAAACAAGCCTTCTTTATCTTCTTGCATATCTTTGTTATATGCCAGAGGTAGGGCTTTCAACGTCATCAACATGGCACTCAGAGAACCAAATACACGACCTGTTTTACCACGAATCAATTCAAGTGCATCTGGGTTTTTCTTTTGCGGCATCAAAGAAGAACCTGATGTCACTGCATCCGCCAACTCAATAAAGTTAGATTCACCCGAATTGTAGAAAATCAAATCTTCTGCCAAACGCGATAAATGGATCATTGACATACTTGCCGTACTCATCAATTCCATTACATGGTCACGGTCAGAAACTGAATCGAGGCTGTTTAATGTCGCACTAGTAAACCCAAGTGAATGAGCTAATTCTGTTCTATCCATTGGATAAGCAGTACCCGCCAGAGCTCCAGAACCTAATGGACAGGTATCAAGACGTTTTAAGCAATCAGTTAAACGACTAAAATCACGTTCTAGCATTTCGACATACGCTAAGCACCAATGTGAAAATGTCACTGGCTGCGCACGTTGTAAATGAGTATAACCCGGCAATACAGTATGTTGATGTTCACGTGCAAGCGATACCAGTTGCTGCTGCGTTTTATCCAATTGCATTAGCAATTGATCACCTTGCTGTTTACACCACAATTTTAGATCCGTTGCCACTTGGTCATTACGACTTCGGCCTGTATGCAGTTTCTTTCCTAAATCACCGACTTTAGCTATTAACTGCGTTTCAACCCAACTATGAATGTCTTCAGCATCACTTTGCAGAATTTGTTCTGGGTTTTCTAATACAGCTAATTTAAGATCATTTAACGCAGCCTCAATGGTAAGTTGCTCATCTAGGGTTAAGATACCGACACTAACCAAAGCTTTTGACCATGCTACTGAACCTGTAATATCTTGCTCAGCTAAACGATAGTCAAACCGCAGTGAATCATTAAAATTTTTAAATCTTGCATCAGCTGCTTGACTGAATCTACCGCCCCATAGTGCCATGGTCACATCCTTATTCTTTTCTTATATTTTTATATTTTTATATTAGAAGTACATATATTCGAAGTAGAGGGCGTTTCAGCACCCTCAAATAGCGTTACTTAGTTGCTAAAGCTTTAATACGACTAGACAACGAATATAAGCGAATGAAACCTTCCGCATGGCTTTGGTCATAAACATTATCATCACCAAATGTAGCAAACTCTTCACTATAAAGGCTATTTGGCGATTGTTTTTGTACTGCTTGTACTGAGCCTTTATACATTTTAACGATCACTTCACCGTTCATCTCTTCTGCTAATGTACCTGCAGCTGCAAGTAGTGACGCACATAAAGGTGTGAACCAACGACCATCATAAACAAGATGTGAGAATTCAGCGGCAACTGTATGCTTCCATTTACGTGTGGTTTTATCTAACACTAACTCTTCTATACCACGCAACGCTTCAATCATAACAGTACCACCCGGTGTTTCATAACAACCACGTGACTTCATGCCAACTAAACGGTTTTCAACAATATCAACACGACCAACACCGTGAGCAGCCGCTTTCTCATTCAGATACATCAGTGTTTGGTACGGTGACATTGCTTCACCATTAACCGCCGTGATCTCACCTTTAACAACAGATAACGTTAAGAATTCAGGTTCATTTGGCGCATCAATTGGGTCAACCGTCATGGTCCAAACTTGTTTCGTTGGTTGATTCCATGGGTCTTCTAACTCGCCACCTTCATGAGAAATATGCCAAGCATTGGCATCACGGCTGTAAATTTTAGTCGCAGATGCAGCAGTAGGAATGTCACGTTCGGCTAAAAATTCAAGTAGAGATTCACGGCTGGTTAAGTCCCAGATACGCCAAGGCGCAATCACCGTTAGTTCAGGTGCAAGTGCAGCAAAACAAGATTCAAAACGGATCTGATCATTACCTTTACCTGTACAGCCATGACAAAGTGCATCAGCACCCACTTTGCGGGCAATTTCAACTTGTGCTTTAGCAATGATTGGACGAGCCATTGACGTACCTAAAAGATAAGTACCTTCGTAAACGGCACCAGTTTTAAGCGTTGGGTAGATATAGTCAGCGACTAATTCATCCTTTAGATCTACTACATAACACTCAGATGCCCCCGAAGCCAATGCTTTAGCTTCAATACCCTCAAGTTCTTCAGCGCCCTGACCAACATCAGCAACAAACGCGATAATCTCACAATTATCATAATTTTCTTGTAACCAAGGTAAAATCACTGAAGTGTCTAAACCACCAGAATACGCTACTACTACTTTCTTAACTGTTTGTGTCATTTCATTTTCCTTAATATGTTACTTCAGCAATGTCAGTAAAACTGCATTTTGGGCATACATTCTATTTTCGGCTTGATCAAAGATCAGCGATTGTTCGCCATCCATCACTTCCGATGTTATCTCTAACTCACGATGAGCCGGCTGACAATGCAATACATGTTTAATTCCTGTGCGAATCAGTAATTCTTTGTTTATCTGATACGGCATGTACTTTTCTTTTACTTGTTCCAGTGGAGTATCATCCCCCATTGAGACCCAAGTATCACCATAAATAACATCATAATCAACTATGTCATCAAGGTTATCTGTTACATTTATTTTACCACCGCTAATTTTAGCTAACCCCATGGCCTGCTTAACAATTTGCGCATCGGGACTACTGCCTCGAGGGCATACTGCAGTCACTTCAGCACCCAAGATAGCACCGGTTAACATTAATGAATGCGTCACGTTATTACCTTCACCCATGTAGGCTATTTTTACTTTCGAAACATCTTCATAGTGTTCCGAGATTGTTAAGAAATCAGCCAATGCTTGGCAAGGGTGATATAAATCGCAAAGTGAATTAACAACGGGCACGCTGCCATGATCCACTAAGCCTTCTAATGTTTTATGACTCATTACGCGGGCTACAATCGCATCCGCCCAACGAGAGATATTCGCAGCAAAATCTTTTACTGTCTCACGCTCACCAATTGCGCCATTTTGTGCATCAAGATAAACGGCGTGACCGCCTAACTTGTGAATCCCAATATCAAAGGTTACGCGTGTTCGTAGTGACTGTTTTTCATAAATGGTTACAACGCTTTTACCCGCTAATGCTTGTGAGTACTCTGCCGGATTGGCTTTCACTGCTTTAGCCAATGCTAATAAGTCAAGGATCTGTTGTTTACTTAAATCTTTAACTGATAATAAATTTTTCATGATCGAACTCCGTTAACTGATCAATATTAGCTAGAAACTTTCGTTCCCTCTGCTTCACCATTTAATAACGCCACTAACCGCTCAGGCACTTTCCAACTCGCTAATTTAATATCGCGATTTAAAGATGCTGCCGCCTTTAATGCCGCTTTCACTTTTACTTCCATACCGCCATGAATCACACCAGCAGTAATAAGTTCATCTGCATAGCTGCTGCTAATCTCAGTAATTAACTGCATATCCGCGTCTAAAATACCGGCCACATCAGATAACATAACTAAATCAGCATCAAGTGTTTCGCAAATAGCCGTTGCCGCTTGGTCTGCATTCACATTTAATAACTGTCCCTGAGCATCGATACCAATAGAGCTAATAATCGGTAAAAAACCACCACTGAGTAACGCCGTTAATAATGTTGGGTCACCCGCGTCACATTCTCCGACAGCACCAAGTCCTGCGTTTGATTGTGTTACTGTTGAGATACCGCCATCAGCAAGACTTAAACCAACGACTTTCGCACCCGACTTCAAACCCTGTGCCATTAATACTTTATTTGCCGTACCCGCTAACGCGCCGGTGATATAACCAATATCTGTAAATGGGGTAACACGTAAACCGTTCTTTTTCTCGCTAACAATATTCATCTTTGCTAATAGTTCATCAACAAAGCAGCCACCACCATGCACCAAAATAAGGGGACGTGACGATGTTGACTTATATTCACTTAATGCTGTGAACAGCTGTTCAAGCGCCGTTTCGTTTTCAAGTAATGCACCGCCAAGTTTTAATACTAATGGAGTTGTCACTGTTATATTCCTTATACTAATGACGTCGTCATCGCGAAACCAAAACGGATATTGATACACTGTATTGCTTGTGCCGCGGCACCTTTTAATAAGTTATCAATCGCAGAAACCACAATAAGGTCTTGTCCCTGTTGCTGCCACGCTAAATCACAGTAAGCGGTGTTCTCTACGGCTTTAATACTTGGCCAGCCACTTGGTAATAATCGCACCATAGGTTGATCTTGATATGCTTCTTGGTAAGCTTCGGTGACTTGTTCTGGTGTCACACCGACTGCAAGTTTGACGTTAATCGTTGCTAAGATGCCACGCTTAAAACAGCCTAAGTGGGGAGTGAAAATAACGTCATGTCCTAAATGAGTACTGATTTCAGGTTGATGACGGTGATTGAATACACCGTAAGGTACATGGCTAACTTCGCAAAATGCTGAACCCAATGCCGCTTTCCGACCTGCGCCACTCACACCACTAACAGCATTAATAATTGGTTTTTGATCCGCAGCAATCAGGCCATGTTTAGCTAGCGGCTTTAATGCTGATAACGATGCGGTTGGATAACATCCCGGCACCGCAATTAAGTTTGCTTCTGCAATATCAGCACTCGCCCATTCAGCTAAACCATAAACAGCACTCTTTAATTCTTTATCAAAGTTATGTTTAAAACCGTAATGATTTTCATAAAAAGCAGGGTCGTTCACTCTAAATGCACCGGATAAATCAAATACCACCGCATCCAGCGCTAAAAATTCAGCTGCTATATCATGGCTAACTTCGTGTGCAGTTGCTAACACAACAATATCAACATCATCGCAAATATTTTTTATATTGCTAACGGCTAATGGTTCAATAGTTTGGTCAACAACACCTAATAAATGACCATATAATGAAGAAAATGATTTTCCTGCATCCAAACTGTGTTCTGAAACATACAACCCTGCTAATTCGAGTTCTGGATGTTTAGTAATGTAATGGGCTAGCTCAGCACCGGTATACCCGGTTGCACCGACTAAAATGGTTTTTAACATGTTTGACTTCCGTGTTTGCTAAATTGTAAAACGACGGGCAATTTAGCCCTTTCCAATTGCGCTTACTTGCGTAAATGAAGCAGCGCTAATGCATTTTAAATACTGTCTCGTCGAAACGATGAAAAACGATTCATTATCTAACCCATACGTTGTAGAGTAAGGATGATTAAAGAATAAAACAGATTACATTTTTATGCAACTTTAATGCATAAAAAAACACTAAGTCATTACAGGAACGTAATATGCAACTGCCTAAATTTACCGAACTTTATAAATCACTGATCCTAACACCGTCGATCAGTTCATTAGAAAAAGAGTTAGATTTCAGTAATAAACCTGTTATTGATTTACTCGCAGGTTGGTTCACTGAACTTGGTTTTAGCATCAATATCACCAGCGTACCTGATACGAATGGTAAATTTAATCTAGTCGCGACTTATGGCCAAGGTGATGGCGGATTATTATTGGCAGGGCACACAGATACCGTGCCGTTTGATGACGGTTTATGGACCAAAGATCCATTTCAGTTAACTGAAAAAAATGATAAATGGTATGGCTTGGGTACGATTGATATGAAAGGCTTTTTCGCCTTTGTATTAGAAGCATGTAAAAACATTGATTTAACTAAATTAGATAAACCATTACGCATTCTTGCCACTGCCGATGAAGAGACCACCATGGCAGGAGCAAGAGCGATTGCGGCCGCACAAAGTTTCCGACCTGATTATGCCGTCATTGGTGAGCCAACTGGTATGGTGCCGGTATTTATGCACAAAGGTCATATGTCAGAAGCAATACGTATTACTGGACGCAGCGGTCACTCTTCAGATCCCGCTAATGGAATCAATGCCATTGAGATCATGCATCAAGTAACAGGACAGTTATTGCAGCTGCAACGTAAATTAAAAGAACAATACGCCTGCGATCATTTTGTTATTCCACAACCCACGCTTAATTTTGGTCATGTGCACGGTGGTGACAGCCCGAACCGCATCTGTGGCAGTTGTGAATTACACATCGACATGCGCCCTATTCCAGACGTAAGTCCCGATGAACTGTTTATGCTACTTAACCAAGCATTACTACCAATCCAAAAGCAATGGCCTGGCGCTGTTGATGTTTACCATCTACACGAACCGATCCCAGCTTATGCATGCGATGCTGATTCAACGTTGATTAAATTAGCTGAAAAACTCACAGGTGAAGCCGTTATACCTGTGAATTATTGCACCGAAGCACCGTTTATTCAACAACTTGGATGTGACACTATCGTCATGGGTCCAGGGAGTATTAATCAAGCCCATCAACCTGATGAATATTTAGATTTATCCGCAATTAAACCAACACAGGCGATTATCCAAAAACTGATTGAAGAAACATGTAAAAATTAACTAAAGAATTATCGTTTTGTAGTAAAATTACACCCTATATCACAATTAATCGTATTTATTACACGATTTCATTGACGAATGTCACTAAATATAGTTATTTTACATACATAACGATAATAGTTGTTGCCGTATTACATCACTGAATTGAAGGATTATGTATGTCAGATAAATATGCAGCGTTACGAAGTAATGTCGGCTTATTGGGCCAAGTACTAGGGAATACAATCAAGGATCATCTTGGAGAAGAGTTCTTAGATAAGATTGAAACCATTCGTCAACTAGCAAAATCATCCCGTGCAGGTAATGATAAAGACCGTGCACAATTACTCACCGTACTGCGTAGCCTCTCTGATGATGAGCTGTTACCAGTAGCGCGTGCGTTTAGTCAATTCTTAAACCTGGCTAACATTGCTGAGCAGTTCCACACCACTTCACGTAATTGTGCAGATAACACTTGCGTGCCAGACTCTATCGATGAACTCTTTGCTAAACTAAATAACTCTGAAATCAGTGAAGAAGATGTACTTTCTGCGGTTCAAAACCTTAAGATCGATTTAGTACTGACTGCACATCCAACTGAAATCACCCGTCGAACCCTGATCCATAAGCATGGCGCGATTAATAAATGCCTTAGCCAGTTAGAGCTTACTGAATTAAGTAGCAAAGAGCGTGATGTCTTCATGACGCGTATCGAACAATTGGTATCACAAGCCTGGCACACCAACGAGATCAGAACTGTTCGCCCAACGCCTGTCGATGAAGCTAAATGGGGCTTTGCAGTAGTAGAAAATTCATTATGGGATGCAGTACCAAACTTCTTACGCAGTCTTGATAAACGTCTACAAGACCGCTTAGGTTACCAATTACCTATTGACGCTTCACCCGTTAAATTTACCTCTTGGATGGGTGGTGATCGCGACGGTAACCCGTTTGTGACTTCAACGGTCACCGAAGAAGTATTATTAACCAGTCGTTGGATGGCTATTCACTTGTTCCTTAAAGATGTAAAACATCTCACCAGTGAATTATCAATGAATGACTGTGATGACACATTACGTGCATTAGTCGGTGAAAGTCATGAACCATACCGTGTGTTACTGAAAAAATTACGTAGTGAGTTAACAGAAACATTAGCGAGCTTAACTGCGCAGTTAAAAGACGAATACACAGAAAGCCGTGACATCATCACCACAACAGCACAGTTACGTGAGCCATTGTTAGCTTGCTATAACTCACTTAATGCCTGTGGTATGCGTGTTATTGCCCAAGGTGCATTACTCGATACTATTCGCCGCGTTGAATGTTTCGGTGTGAGTTTAGTGAAACTTGATATCCGCCAAGACAGTGATCGTCATACCGATGTGATCGCCGAAGTAACACGTTACTTGGGTCTTGGAGACTACGCACAATGGAGCGAGCAAGATAAACAAGCGTTCTTATTGCAAGAGCTTAATAACAAGCGCCCACTTATCCCACAATGCTGGCAACCGTCTGTAGATGTAAAAGAAGTGCTTGATACTTGTCGCACTGTGGCAAAGCAAGATCCAGAATCACTAGGGATTTACATCATTTCAATGGCACGTAAGGCCTCTGATGTATTAGCTGTGCAGCTATTATTAAAAGAAACCGGTTGTCCATTCCGTCTACCTGTTGCGCCGTTATTTGAAACCTTAGACGATTTGAATAATGCGGGTACAGTGACGGCAAGTTTATTAGCGATTGATTGGTATAAAAACTACATCAATGGCCATCAATATATCATGATCGGTTATTCTGATTCTGCGAAAGATGCAGGTGTAATAGCCGCCTCTTGGGCGCAGTATCGTTCGCAGGAAGCCTTGGTTAATATCTGTGAACAAGAAGAAATTAAGCTGACTTTATTCCATGGACGTGGTGGTAGCATCGGTCGTGGTGGTGCACCCGCACATGCAGCTTTATTATCACAACCTCCAGGTTCATTAAAAGGTGGTTTACGCGTAACAGAGCAAGGTGAAATGATCCGTTTTAAGTTTGGTCTTGCCAATGTTGCTGAACAAAGCTTAAACCTCTACACCAGTGCAATTTTAGAAGCTAATTTACTACCGCCGCCAGCACCAGAACAAGCTTGGCGTGATGCAATGGATCAAATGTCTGCGGATTCATGTGAAGAATATCGCTCATATATCCAAGGCCATGAAAAATTCGTGCCTTACTTCCGCTCTGCGACACCTGAGTTAGAATTAGGTAAACTGCCACTCGGTAGCCGCCCAGCAAAACGTAAACCAAACGGTGGAGTAGAAAGCTTACGTGCCATCCCTTGGATCTTTGCATGGACACAAAACCGCTTGATGTTACCCGCTTGGTTAGGTTGTACAGCTGCATTCAAAAACATGCTCGATTCAGGTCAGCGTGAGACACTGCAAGAAATGCAGCAACAATGGCCGTTCTTTAATACCCGTATTGAAATGTTCGAAATGGTATTTTTGAAAGCTGATGCTTGGTTAGCGGAATATTATGACCAATGTCTAGTGACTGAAGATTTATGGCATTTAGGCAAAGAACTACGTGCAAGCTTGGCGTTAGCAACTGAGTTGATCTTAGGTTTAACACCTGACACGCAATTACTTGATGCTCAACCCTGGAGTAAAAAGTCAATTGAGTTACGTAACCCGTATACCGACCCTCTGAACATCCTACAAGCAGAGCTATTAAGCCGCGCACGTAGTAGTGAAGAAGTGAACCCAGATATTGAACAAGCCTTAATGGTAAGTATCGCTGGTGTTGCTGCTGGTATGCGTAATACCGGTTAACTTTCAATTTAGTTATCAGCTAATGAATAGATAATAAAATGCCGACATCATGTCGGCATTTTTGATTCGGATAGTAAGTACAAGATAACCAGTACGATGATTATTTTGGACGTACACCCAATGTATGACAAATAGCATACGTTAGATCCGCACGGTTTAACGTATAGAAATGAAAGTCCTTCACCCCTTCGCGCGACAATACTTTCACTTGGTCAATGGCTATACTTGCGCCAACCAGATTACGTGTAGCCTGATCATTATCTAAACCTTCAAACTGGCTGTGCATCCAATTAGGCACTTTTACATTGGTCAGTTTTGAAAACTTACATAAGGTTTTATAATTTGATACAGGTAAAATACCCGGCACGATCTCTTTATCAATACCGACTGCCGCACAACGGTCTCGGAAGCGTAAAAAACTCTCGGTATCAAAAAAGAACTGTGAAATAGCACGATCAGCACCGGCATCAATCTTATCTTTTAGCGCGAGCAGATCTGCTTGCGCATTTTTTGCTTCGGGGTGAACTTCTGGATAGGCGGCAACTGAGATATCAAAATCATTTACCTCTTTTAATAAAGCAACTAAGTCAGCTGCATACATATCAGGTTGATTCAAGCCCGGTGGTAAATCACCACGTAAAGCCACGATATTACGAATACCATTATCCCAATAATCTGTTGCAATCTGCTTTAGCTCTTTGCGATTAGCGTCAATACAAGTGAGGTGTGGTGCAGCAATCAAGCCTGTTTCATGCTTAATTTGTTTAATAATGTTATGAGTACGATCACGAGTGCCGGAATTAGCACCGTATGTCACAGACACAAATTTAGGGTCTAACGCTTTTAAACGATTAATTGACTCCCATAAAGTAGACGTCATCGCTGGAGAGTTGGGCGGGAAAAATTCAAATGAAACGTTAATATCACGTCCCAATTCAGAAACACTTTGATTCAATACTTCAATATTTTGTGCGTTGTGAAAACTCATACTCTATTCCCTTAAGATGTTTAGACGTCCATACCTCTTTACGTCTCAATCATCACAAGTTTGGTGGATAAAGTCAACGCACATAATTCATCTTAAACATGAATTATATGCGCATTGGTTTTCGACAGACGAAAATGTAAAAGTTAACGCGCTAACAACTTACATAATTGGAAAAGATCAGATTGAATAGCACCCGCAGTCACATCTCGGCCAGCACCAGGGCCTTGGATCACTAATGGGTTATGGCGATACCAGTGACTATTAATTGAAAAAATATTATCGCACGGTAATAAGTTGGCAAATGGATGGGTTGGTTCTAAGAACTCTAACCCAACCTGCGCCCCTTCTTTACTACTAAAACTAGCGACATAGCGTAATACTAAGCCCTGCTTTTTGGCTTTATTAAACATATGTAATATTTTGTCATCGAGTGCTTCGCAATGTTCTAAAAACTCGTCCACTTTAAATGACATTAGATCTTCTGATACCAATGACTCGAGTTTAATATCGCCAAGCTCCATCTCATAGCCCGCTTCACGGCTTAGAATAAGCAATTTGCGCTGTACGTCCTTGCCCGATAAATCTTCACGAGGGTCAGGTTCCGTTAGCCCTTGATGCCAAGCTTGTTCCACTAATTCCGAGAACGCAATTTTACCATCATATTGTTGAAACAACCAAGATAAGGTACCAGAGAAAATACCGCTAACAGCAGTCACTTGATCACCACTGTGTTGCAGCATATCCATAGATGATTGGATCGGTAACCCAGCGCCAACCGTGGCGTTGTATAACCAATGGCTTTCATTATCACTAAAGCTCTGCTTAACCCGATTATAAAATTCACTGCTCGCCGCGCCAGCGAATTTATTTGCTGAAATCAGATGGAAACCGTGTTGGGCAAATTCAGGATAATAATAGCTGATTGCTTCACTGGGGGTAATATCGATAATCACCAGTTCATCAAACGGGTGCAATGCGAGATTCGATAATAACTGTTCCCATACAAACGATTCGGGTTGGAAGTCATCAAGTACCGTCGCTGCATCCAGACCATTAAAGTCTAATACCCCGCCCTGAGAGCCGTATACACCGCATAAACACAGTTCGACATTTTGTTGTTCGGGAACTTTATGCATTTGCTCCGCAAACAAAGATAGCCAACCAGCACCGATATTTCCTTTACCAAACAGCACCACACCAATGCGTCTTGGCTGCTTAAATAACGCCGTATGTAGCTCTTTCAATAACGGTTCTAACACCACTTTCTGCAGAACGGCACAGATACTTAAATGGTTTTCACCTGTCTGTACAAATGTCAGATTATGCTCTGAAATTAATTGATAAAACTGATGTGATTGCAACGCATTATCGGTTACACCAGAACCCACTAGCGCAACCATACAAAAACCACTCACATGCTCAATGGCTGTTACATTAGATTGCTGCTGTTTATATATTGCTAATGCAGTAAGTGCAAATTCAACAATTTCAGCGGTATAACCAAATCTAACCTTATAATCCGTCGGACGGCGTTTGATACAGATAGGAGAGAGTTGCTGCTGTGCTAACAATGCAATTAACTGATTATATTGTTGCTGGTAATCTGTATCATGATTAAACTCAACATCCACTAAATGTAGATCATCAATCGAGGTGACAATTTTAGCCCCTTTACCTTTTGGTAAACGACGGTGGATCTGGGTTGACCCCTCATCAGGAGTATAACTGCAACGTAACTGCACATGCTGTTTACTCTCGACAACAGGTTGTAATGTACGCGCATGTAATACGGGAGAGCCTAAACGCGCGAGCTCAGCAGCTTCATCAAGTGATAATTTAGTTTGCAGTTCAGCATCTTTTACACGACGTGGGTCGGCACTAAATACCCCCGCAACATCGCTCCAAATAGTGGTTTGATCAGCATCTACTAATGCAGCTAACAAGGTCGCAGAATAATCAGAGCCATTTCGCCCCAATGTCACAGTACGCTGTTGTGTATCTGCAGCAATAAAACCGGTCACGACAACGCGATTAGTCAGGGTCGCTAAACACGAGTCTAATTTTTGGCGAGACACCATTTCATCAACCACAGGTTGCGCGGCTAATTCAGTTGTTAAAAACAAGCGAGAATCTAAATCATTAGCTGGTAGTTCGCTTTGACTCAGTAAAGCTGCTAATAATCGAGCGGACCACACCTCACCATGCGCTAAAATTTGGTTTTTAGCATACACATCAAGAGTAGTTTCTAATAAATGGCCTATAGTATGAATGTCATCTTGCAATGCAGAAGTGAGTTGTGTGCATAAGGCACCTTCTAATAGTTCTGCAATTAACTTAGTTTGATACTCGCATGTCGCAATAAGACGTTCCGATGCAGCTTGATCTCCGTCTTCGGCTAATTGTAATAATTCTAATAATTGGTTGGTGGTCTTGCCCGCTGCAGAAACTACAATAAGATCGCGTGCTTTGGTATGTTGGCTAATGATCGTCAATACTCGACGATAACAGGTAGCATCAGCTAAACTACTGCCACCAAATTTATGAATACTGCGCTTAATTGCGTCCATGCGTTCTCCCGAACTTAATATCGAATTAATATATTTCCAGTAACTCAAAACATACACTATTAGGCTACAACAGGTCAACAGACGTCTAGAGCTCTTTACATACTGATTGCCAATAATCAAATTCAAAGGTAGACTTATTACTTATTCATAAATAATAATTTACGCAAAGGTCAAAAATGACGAAGTGGAACGGCGAGTATATTAGCCCCTATGCAGAGCATGGGAAAAAGAGTGAACAGGTTAAAAAGATTACTGTTTCAATTCCTTTGAAAGTATTAAAAGTGCTGACAGATGAAAGAACTCGCCGTCAGATTAATAATCAACGTCATGCAACCAACAGTGAGTTGTTGTGTGAGGCATTTTTACATGCTTACACAGGTCAACCATTACCTGCCGATGAAGATTTAACAAAAGACAAACCAGACAGCATACCAGCAGAAGCTAAAGCACAGATGTTAGCACTGGACATTAATATTGATGATTATTTAGAACAAGATGATTAGTCACTAACTAACGAGAGCTAAATAAAGAACGTCTGAAAATAAAACAGGCTCACCTTTTATAAAACAGGCCCCAATTATAGGTGCCTGTTTTGATTTAGCCTATATACAATGCGCTATCTAGCTCGCATTGTTGCTAATACCTTAAAGTGAAATCTAAAATCTAAAATCTAAAAACTAAAAACTAAAAACTAAAAGGAGCCGCGCGGCCTTTTTTCTTTTTCTCAACCGGTTTCGGTTCAGCTACTTTCACTTGTTTAGCTTCAGATTTTTTCTTTTTCTTCTTTTCAGGCTGCTCCCAGATACCTTCAGGGATGCTGTCGACAACAGGCTTAGCAACTGGTGTTGGTGCAATAAATTCGGGTTCAACAGCAACATCTTGCTCAACAGTATTGTTTCCTGTGAAATAGTCTTCAGTAACATCGTTTTCTGTAATATATGTTGCTACAGAATCAGACTCTAAAGCTGCAGGGTCCACAAATTCTTCTTCATCAGTAATATCGTATTCTGCAAGTTCTTCCGCAGACATGACTTGATAAGCTTCACCATTAAAACCAATGATATCGCCAAACATGATCTTTTTACGTTTGCGTGTTTCAACTTCACCATTCACATACACATAACCGTCTGCAATATAGTTCTTCGCTTCACTGCCCGAGGTCACTAAATTTTCGATTTTTAAGATCTTATATAATTCAATCGGTTCTTCAGAAACAACAACAGGGATAACTTCAATTTCATATTCTTCAGACATGGGAACCTTAAATGTGGGCAAATAGCAGAACTTTATACAAGTATAAACCTAGAAATGCAAACGCCAAGGATAAACCTTGGCGTTTGTGAAAATCATACTGGTTAGTTACAGCATGTAATTCTCTGGTAAATCGATACGCGATACACCCGTTTCAACTGCCGCTAATGCAACAGCACGTGCAACACGTGGCAATAAACGAGGATCCATTGGCTTTGGAATAATGTACTCTTTACCAAACTCTAACGATGTCGCACCAGACGCAACTAATACTGACTGTGGCACTTCTTCTTTCGCAATTTCACGAATTGCATGTACAGCCGCGACTTTCATTGCTTCATTAATCACACTCGCTCGCGCATCTAATGCACCACGGAAGATAAACGGGAAGCACAGTACGTTATTCACCTGATTTGGATAATCAGAACGACCCGTTGCCATGATCAAATCTTGACGTACCGCGTGAGCCAATTCAGGTTTAATTTCTGGATCAGGATTCGAACATGCAAAAATAATTGGATTATCGGCCATTAATTTAACATCGTCAGCAGACAATACATTTGGACCTGATACACCAACAAATACGTCAGCACCGTTAATTGCATCTTGCAATGTACGCTTATCAGTATTATTAGCAAAACGTTGCTTATACTCGTTAATGTCATCACGACGTGTGTGGATCACGCCTTTACGATCTAACATGTAGATTTTTTCACGTTGTGCGCCACATGAAATTAGTAATTCCATACATGCAATTGCAGCAGCACCAGCGCCCATACAAACAATAGCCGCTTCAGTGATGTCTTTACCTTGAATATCTAGCGCATTAATCATACCTGCAGCGGTTACGATTGCAGTACCGTGCTGATCGTCATGAAATACTGGGATCTGACAACGTGCAATTAACGCTTTTTCAATTTCAAAGCATTCTGGCGCTTTAATATCTTCAAGATTAATACCACCGAATGTATCGGCAATATTGGCAACTGTATCAATAAATTCTTCTGTCGTACGGTGTTTCACTTCAATATCAATCGAATCGATATCTGCAAAGCGCTTGAATAGTAGTGCTTTACCTTCCATTACCGGCTTTGAAGCCAGTGGGCCTAAATTACCGAGACCTAAAATCGCAGTACCGTTAGTGATCACCGCCACTAAGTTGCCTTTGGCCGTATATTTATAAGCATCATCAGGGTTAGCAGCAATTTCACGCACTGGTTCTGCGACACCTGGGCTATATGCTAAAGAAAGATCATCAGCGGTTTCTGCTGACGTAGTAAGTTGAATAGCAATTTTGCCTGGTTTAGGGTTCGCATGGTAATCCAATGCTTGCTGTCTAAGGTCTGACATACACAATATCCTGAGTGAAATGAATACACATAACTCAACGCCTTAATTCAAGAATAACAAGGAGTGAGAAACAACGTTGGGGGAATTAAAATAATAATCGAATGTAACGCCAAATATTTAACTTTAATTTAACACAGGTCACTTTTGTTTTACACTGAGCTAAACTAGCTAATAATACTGTTACCATGATTCTACAGTAATTTAAGTTGTTTATTCTACCTTTGTACTGGTATGAAGTGTTTATTTTTATATGATTTACTAATTTTAGAAGAACATTTTTATCCAAATGAAAGCATTTAAGTTAAATATAAGTTTTATAAATGTTTCAAACTATTTTTAAGATATAAAAAAAGGTACCCTAAGGTACCTTTTTGATTCACTACAACAAATTGTATAAATACAATTCTTATTTTGCAGAAAGAGCGCCAAAACGCTTGTTGAACTTATCAACACGACCACCAGTATCAACATTACGTTGCTTACCAGTGTAGAATGGGTGACAGTTTGAACATACGTCTAGCGTGATGTTTTTACCGCGAGTTGAACCAACAGCGAAAATGTTACCGCATGAACATTTTGCTTCCATAGAAGCATATTCTGGGTGGATACCTTGTTTCATAGAAACCTCAATTTAGTTATGTCGCCATCTGAAACACTGCCAGACACCACATAAAGTTATAGAATTTTTAGGCTGCGAATAATATAGGATCTTGCCCCTAAATATCAATAGCTGATGCATAAATAAACCACAATTAGAAGATTAAACAGAAAATATCAAGACATTACCTAGTTAACAGCCGTAAACTGTTTACTGAAGTACAGATACAGTCCGTAAAAGAGAGTTAAGTTCATGCCAGTTGTTGCCGTCGCCGTTCCCATACATTTAAGCAGAACTTTTGATTATACCTATTCTGAGAATGAACATATTCAGCCAGGCATGCGTGTCTGTGTTCCCTTTATGAATAAGCAATTAGTTGGTATTGCATTGGTAACCAAAAACGACAGTGAATTTCCGCTCGAAAAACTAAAGCCAATCATTAATGTACTCGATGACAACGCTATTTTATCAGCTGACATGCTAGCATTTTTTAGTTGGTGCGCTGATTATTACCATTACCCGATTGGTGAAGTGATCGCACAAGCCCTACCGGTATTATTACGTAAATTAGAATCTGCAAAATTAAACAGCTACACATTCTGGCAATTAACCGATAACGCGCATGAATTAACAGCCCAAGAATTAAATCGTTTAACACCGGCTCAATTACAAACCATCAAGTTACTGGCTGAAACAAGGCTAACCCAATCACACTTAAAGTTAGCCAATATAAAATCAACGACCATCAAAGCATTGCAAGACAAAGGGCTAATTAGCCAAGAATACATAGAGGTCCAAGATAACGATGCTCAACACTGGCGCCAGAATCTCGTTATTAGTGATAATCGCCCCTCACTCAATACCGAGCAAGCGATCACCATTGCGGCGATTGATATTAATCACTTTGCCACTTATCTGCTTGATGGTGTTACTGGCAGTGGTAAAACCGAAGTCTATCTTAATGTCATAGAAAAAGTATTAAAGACCGGTAAACAAGCGCTCGTATTAGTTCCTGAAATCGGTCTCACGCCACAAACTATTTCACGCTTCAAACGTCGTTTCAACGTACCAATTGTCGCGTTGCACTCTGGTTTAAATGACGCAGAACGTCGTGAGGCTTGGCTTGAAGCACAAGCAGGTGTCGCAGGTATCGTAATTGGTACACGATCTGCAATATTTACTCCCATGCATGATTTAGGGGTGATCATTATTGATGAAGAACATGATGGGTCCCTGAAACAGCAAGAAACATTTCGTTACCATGCGCGAGATCTAGCCATCGTCAGAGCACAGCGTAATAACATTGCCGTGGTATTAGGTTCAGCCACCCCTGCGTTAGAAACGCTGCACAATGCCATGACAGGAAAATATCGTCATTTGCAACTAACCCAACGCGCTGGTAATGCCCAGATGCCAAACCATCACCTCATCGACATCAAAAATCAGTCCTTAGATTCAGGCCTCTCTGCTGAGTTCATCGCATTAATGGCGACCCATTTAGCCGCAGGTAATCAAGTACTGCTATTTCTAAACCGTCGTGGTTATGCACCAGCAGTCATGTGCCATACCTGTGGTTCGATGGCGGAATGTCAGCGTTGTAATACCTATTACACCTATCATCAATCACGTAATATATTGCACTGTCATCATTGCGATGAACAATTTCCAAAACCACGTCGTTGCCCAAGTTGTGATTCCAATGAGATAATCACCGCCGGATTTGGTACTGAACAATTAGAAACAATGCTCAATAATCACTTCCCACAATACCCAATTATTCGTATTGATCGGGATAGTACCAGCCGTAAGGGCAGCTTAGAAAAATCATTAGAAGCCGTACGCAAACGAGAGTTTCGAATTTTAATTGGTACCCAAATGCTCGCCAAAGGTCATCATTTTCCAGATGTCACCTTGGTAGGGCTCATTGACGTGGATAGCGCCCTATTTAGCAGTGATTTTCGCGCCCCTGAAAAACTCGCGCAACTGTTTGTGCAAGTATCTGGTCGTGCCGGACGTGCAGCCAAACAAGGGGAAGTGGCTATTCAGACCCATCATCCTGAACACGAACTTATTCAAGACCTGATCAATAACGGGTACAGCCATTTTGCCCAAACAGCATTACACGCCCGTTCTATGGCCAATTTACCGCCTTATAGCTTTCAAGCTTTGTTCCGTGCTGAAGCCCATCAGTTCAGTGATGCGAACGCTTTTTTAGTCGAAATAAAACAACTTGTTCAAGAGTATAACCACAATCCACAACTGCTTTGTTTAGGTCCAATGCCAGCCCCGATGGAGAAACGTGCGGGTAAGTACCGTTTACAATTATTGCTGCAAAGTCCACAGCGTCAGCATATCACTCACCTATTACGTCAAATAATGCCCAAAATAGAAGCATTAAAGTCTGCACGTAAAGCCCGTTGGTCATTAGATGTAGATCCAACCGAAATGTTGTAATGATATCGGCATTTATCCATTGATTAACTAGTCAAATGCCCCTAATCACGCTAAAATGTTTGGTCTATTTCACTCATCATTGCTAGTTAAGAGAACCCATGAAAGAGCATATTATACAGCTGCTAGAGCAGACAGTTACGATCTTAAAAGAACAACAAATCATTCCTGCAGATGCACAACCTCGCATTGCAGTAGATCGTACCCGCGACAAAGCTCATGGTGATTTAGCAACAAATTTAGCAATGATGATGGCAAAACCTGCGAAGAAGAATCCGCGTGAGTTAGCACAATTAATCATTGATAACCTGCCAGAATCAGACTTAGTAAGCCGTACTGAAATCGCAGGACCAGGCTTCATCAACATCTTCTTAAACCAAAACTGGTTAGCACAACAGATTGATATCGCGCTTGAAGACGATAACCTTTCAGTTCAAAAAACAACAACGCCAGATAACGTCGTTGTTGATTTATCATCACCAAACTTAGCCAAAGAAATGCACGTAGGTCACTTACGTTCATCAATCATTGGTGATTCTGTAGCTCGTACATTAGAGCTACTTGGTCATAACGTCATCCGTCAAAACCACGTAGGCGATTGGGGTACTCAGTTCGGTATGCTACTCGCATACATGGAAGAAAAACGCGCTGAAAATGCAGAAATCAGTATGCAACTTTCTGACCTAGAAGTATTCTATCGCGCAGCAAAAGGTCGTTTCGACGAATCTGAAGATTTTGCAACTCGCGCTCGTGAAATGGTTGTAATGCTACAATCCGGCGATGAAGATTGTAATAAACTATGGCAAGAATTTAATAATGTGTCACTTGCACACTGTCATGACATCTACAAACGCCTAAACGTAAAACTAACACGTGAAGACGTGCGTGGTGAAAGCTTCTATAACAGCGACCTACACAACGTTGTTAACGAACTTGAAGCACAAGGTCTACTCACAGAATCAAACGGCGCTAAATGCGTATTCTTAGATGAGTTTAAAAATAAAGACGGCGACCCACTACCAGTTATCATCCAGAAAAACGGTGGCGGTTTCCTCTACGCAACAACAGACCTTGCCGCAATGCGTTTCCGTCAGCAGAAACTCAATGCTAACCGTATTATGTATTTTGTTGACCAACGTCAAGCTCTGCATTTCCAGCAAGTATTCTCAGTAGTACAAAAAGCCGGTTTCGTTAAACCAGAAACATCGTTGGAACACCTTGGTTTTGGTACAATGAACGGTGCAGATGGCCGCCCATTCAAAACCCGTTCAGGTGGCACAGTAAAACTGGTAGATCTGTTAACAGAAGCTGAAGAGCGTGCTTATACACTGGTAAAATCGAAAAACCCAGATCTTGCTGAAGATGAACTTAAACACATCGCTCGTGTTGTTGGTATCTCATCGGTTAAATACGCCGATTTATCAAAGAACCGTAGCAGTGACTACATCTTCAACTTTGACTCAATGTTAAGCTTTGAAGGTAATACAGCACCTTACCTACTTTACGCTTGTACGCGTGTTGGCAGTATCTTTAATAAAGTCGATGCTGAAACAGCAGCGAAATTAGCAACTGCGAAAGTACAACTAAACGAAGATAAAGAACAAGAGCTAGCAGGTAAACTTATTCAGTTTAACGAGATTGTTCATCAAGTAGCAAAACGTGCGACACCAAACACCTTGTGTACTTATCTGTTTGAATTGGCGGGTGTATTCTCAAGTTTCTATGAAGCTTGTCCAATATTAAGCACTGAAGAAGAAAACGTTAAACTTAGCCGCTTAAAACTGGCGCAGTTGACTGCTAAAACACTTAAACAAGGCTTAGATTTACTGGGCATTGAAACTTTGGAACGCATGTAAATTATGGCTCGTAAGGATTACGCGGGGCACGCCCCAAAGCCAAGAAAGAAGCGTGGTGCTAAAAAAGCACCACCAACTAAAAAGAAACGTCCGGTATTGGCTATCTTGCTATTTTTATTGCTTGCGATTGGCCTTGGTTATTTTTTAGCACAAGTAAGTGGCACAGCAGAAAAATCAGCACCGGAACCCGTGAAAAAAACACAACCTAAAAAGCTTAAGGTAAAACCATTACCCCAAAAGCCAAAGGAAGTGTGGCAATATCCGCAAGACTTGCAAGAAAAAGAAGTCATTGTTGAAATACCGCCACAACAAGACACGGGTATTCGTTACCAAATGCAATGTGGTTCATTCCGTCAGCAATCACAAGCTGAAGCAATGAAAGCAACGATAGCCTTTCAAGGTTATACCGCCAGTGTTCGTCACACCGGTAATTGGTATCGTGTTGTTTTAGGTCCTTACGAACGTAAACGAACTGCAGAAAAAGAACGCCACCAGATTAAACGAGCTGGTGTCACAACTTGTGAAATTTGGCTGTGGAAGCCTTGAAAAACTAAAGAGATATACCCACCTTAGTTTGTATATTGTAATGAAATCGCTTCATATCATATGAGGCGTTTTTTTTACCTAACATAATGAAGCGTGGCTAATTCCAATCCAGCCGCGCTCGAATTTATTAGAGTGGAGTTTATCGTGACTACTATTGTATCTGTACGCCGTGAAGGCAAAGTCGTAATGGCCGGAGACGGACAAGTTTCTCTTGGCAACACGGTAATGAAAGGCAACGCAAAAAAAGTTCGCCGTTTATACAACGGCCAAGTTATCGCTGGTTTCGCCGGTGGTACTGCTGACGCATTTACCCTCATCGAACGTTTTGAAGCTAAATTACAAGCTCACCAAGGTAACCTAGAGCGTGCAGCTGTAGAACTTGCTAAAGATTGGCGCACCGACAAAATGTTACGTAATTTAGAAGCCTTACTGGCTGTTGCTGATAAAAAAAGTTCTTTCATCATCACCGGTAATGGCGATGTTGTGCAACCAGAAAACGATCTTATTGCTATCGGCTCTGGTGGTAATTTCGCCCAAGCATCAGCAATGGCATTACTAGAAAACACCGAATTAGACGCTGAACAAATCGCTCAAAAATCCCTGACTATTGCAGGTAATATCTGTGTATTCACCAACGGTTTCCATACAGTTGAAACTATCGATTACTAAATTTTACCGAATTAAAGGAAGTTTATTATGTCGTCAATGACACCAAGAGAAATCGTTTCTGAATTAGACCGCCATATTATCGGTCAACAAAATGCTAAACGTGCCGTAGCAATCGCCCTCCGTAACCGCTGGCGCCGTATGCAGTTAGATCAAGAACTTCGCCAAGAAGTATCTCCAAAAAATATTTTGATGATCGGTCCAACGGGTGTCGGTAAAACAGAGATCGCGCGTCGATTAGCAAAACTAGCAAACGCACCATTTATCAAAGTTGAAGCAACTAAATTTACTGAAATTGGCTATGTCGGTAAAGAAGTTGAACAAATCATCAAAGATTTGACCGATGTTGCAGTAAAACTAACACGCGAACAGGAAATGAAAAAATACCATGTTCGAGCAGAAGAAAATGCCGAAGATCGCGTATTAGATGCCTTGCTACCAAACCCACGTAATAACTGGGGCGAAGAAGAAAAAGCAAGTAATGATAATACCCGTCAGGTTTTTCGTAAAAAATTACGTGAAGGAAAATTAGACGACAAAGAAATTGATATCGAGCTTGCCGCACCACAAGTAGGTGTTGAAATTATGGCGCCTCCTGGCATGGAAGAAATGACCAACCAATTACAAGGTATGTTCCAAAATTTATCAGGCGGTTCAACGACTAAAACACGTAAAATGAAAGTCAAAGAAGCTTTCAAACAACTTGTTGAAGACGAAGCAGCAAAACTGGTTAACCCTGAAGAATTAAAAGAAAAAGCAATTTATGCCGTAGAGAATAACGGTATCGTATTCCTTGATGAGATCGATAAGATCTGTAAACGCAGCGATTCAAATGACGGGGGTGTCTCGCGCGAAGGTGTACAACGTGATTTATTACCGCTTATCGAAGGTTCAACAGTCACAACCAAACACGGTATGGTGAAAACAGATCACATCTTATTTATCGCATCTGGTGCTTTCCAAGTAGCAAAACCGTCTGACCTGATCCCTGAATTACAAGGTCGTTTACCTATTCGGGTTGAATTGGATGCACTTAAAGCAGAAGATTTTGTACGTATCCTAACCGAACCAAACGCATCATTAACAGAACAATACACTGCGATGCTGAAAACTGAAGGGGTGGATGTTAACTTTACTCAAGAAGGTATTGATGGTATCGCCAATGCAGCGTGGAACGTCAACGAAAAAACCGAAAATATCGGTGCTCGTCGTTTACACACAGTGATGGAACGCTTAATGGAAGAAATTTCATTCGATGCATCAGATAAAAATGGCGAAGAACTTGTAGTTGATAGGGATTACGTAAGTAAATACCTGGACGAACTCGTAGAAGATGAAGATCTAAGTCGTTATATTCTTTAATTTACGCCTAGCTATAGGCTATAGTTGAGTAGAGTAAAGCAAAAAGGCGCTTATCATAAGCGCCTTGTTTACCTTAAAATTCACAAAAACTAACGTCTATGTAGCAATGCACTTTGACTAGCCTCTATCGGTTTAAACTTTTCTGTAAGCTGACACCAATGACAACGAATCCGTCGAAGTGAATTAAGTTTCTTCTTAAGCCTAGAACGTTTCATTAGCAATCCTCTGAGTTGTCGAAATATGATGTCAAAATTCACCGATTATCAATTTAATAAGATTAGTTTAGCTTTCACTAATTACCAACCTAGTTTGGCCTTAATTAACGATAAACATATTCAGTGTAATTTAAGTCACCATTTTGTTAATTAAATTATGGTAGTCTAGTAACAGACGTTCACAGATAAAACTAATAAGAAGCTCCGGTAACCATGTCCAGTAAATACCCATGTGTCGAATTTGATAATCCATACAATTTAACTACTGAATCACAACTTGAAGATAAATATCATGATGAAATTTCACAGTTTTGGGATGCGACTATCACCGAGCATTCACTGCAAGGCGTTGATAACATAACGCTACGTTATGCATCAGCGGTAATCAATGAAACCGGTCCTGCAATTGTGCTCTTAGGCGGGCGTTCTGAATCTTATCAAAAGTTTCGCGAGCTAATTTATGACTTTTGCAAACAAGGTTACTCGGTATATTGCGTAGACCATCGTGGTCAAGGCATGTCAGATCGATTACTGAAAAATCTGCATAAAGGCCATGTCGAACATTTTCGTGATTACGTCACCGATTTGAAATTATTTATCGATAAAGTCATTAGCCCAACCCAACACAGTAAACAATATTTATTATGCCATTCCATGGGTGGCGCAATTGGTAGTTTATACTTACAAAGCTATCACCATGACTTTGATGCGGCAGTGCTAGCATCACCGATGTTTGGGATCAATTTTGGTCAAATACCCCGTCCAATAGCCAATATTTATAGCCGAGCGATGCATATCGTTAATAAAATTATTCATACCGAATCTTTTTATGCGCCAGGTAAAGGTGACTTTGCCCATTCGCCTTTTGAAAATAATCAACTGACACACAGTCCACTACGATTTGATATTTTCCGTCGTAGTTATGGATTTTACCCACAAACGCAATTAGGTGGACCAACGATTAACTGGCTACAGCAAAGTATCAAAGCCTGTCGTCGCGCGATCCAACACGCGGGGGACATTAAAACCCCAACATTGGTCTTACAAGCTGGCGGCGATGAAGTGGTACTTGCTGAAGCGCAACAGCAATTCTGTCGCGCATTAAGCCATGAAAACAATCAACACCAACCTGCAGAACCCGTTTTGATCCCTGGTGCTGCACACGAGTTATTCTTAGAAACGGATATTTTTAGGATCCCGGCGCTCACAGTCGCGTTAAATTATTTTGCCAAACATTAAATCAATTACTACGGACAGTAATCACGGTAGAACTCTTTTAAATAAAATAAAGTCAATATTGAGGTTAAGATGTATAAAGTTATCGTTTCTGATTTAGATGGTACGCTACTGACACCTGCACATATAGTCTCAGAGCAAACCAAAATCACCATTCACAAACTACTGAAGCAAGGCAAAAAATTTATCATTGCCACAGGCCGTCACAATGTCGACGTCGAAGCGATCAGAAAAACCATTGATGCTGAAATTTATCTCATCACCTCCAATGGAGCGAGAGTGCATAACAACAAAGGTGAACTGATTTACAGTAAGAATGTGCCAGCAGATATAGCACAAAAAATTGTTGAAATTGAGTTACCTGAAACTATTCAAGCTAATATTTACCGTGATAACGAATGGTTTGTGAATAAGCCTAACCCAGAGATCCTCAGTTTTAGTCAAGATTCTACATTTTGCTACCAAGTAGTCGATCTCTCGACATTAGAAAAAACAGGTATCGCGAAATTCTTTTTCTGCGGACCCCATGACGATCTTGTGCAACTAGCAGCGCAAATTAACGCGCAATACAGCTCACAACTCAACGTTTCGTTCTCGCTACCTGAATGCCTAGAAGTAATGGACATCAAGGTCAATAAGGCCGAAGCACTGACTGAAGTACTTAAAATAAAAGGCTTCACCATGGCGGAAACAATTGCGTTTGGCGATGGCATGAATGATGTGGAGATGCTACAAGCCGTTGATAAAGGGTTAATAATGGGGAATGCTTCAGTCATGCTTAAAGCTGCATTACCCGACTTTGAAATGATAGGTCATTCCGCAGAAGACGGTGTAGCCCATTATATTGAAAAAAATATATTGTAGTTAATAACAGCCAACTGCATAATAAATTAGAATTAGTTGCCCTGAAAGGAACTCTCGGTAACTGATTAGCAACAAATAATTTAAGGCCTCGATATAAAATAAATCTCGACACGATATAACAAACTTATATTTATAAAGTAATTAGAATAGATGACTAAATTTAGTAAGAACCTGAAAGTTAACTTATAATTTCTAAATGCTATGATATACATTAACCTATTATATTCTTTTACTTATATAGGTTTGATGTGTCAGATTTTACTTACCCCACTACCAATAAAGGTTTTGCATTAAAATTAATTGATGATCGCCAAGCATCATCATCTCAACGGATCGAATTAAAAGAAAAGCCACTTCCGAAACTAAAATCAGGGCAGGTACTAATAAAAATGTTAGCAGCGCCAGCCAATCCATCCGATCTAGTATACTTATTAGGTCGATATGGCATCGCGCCCGTTGATTCTGCGTTTGTGGGGTTTGAAGGTTGTGGCGTTGTCGTAAAAGCCAATGCTGGATTATACGGAAAATGGCTGGAAGGTAAGCGGGTATCACTGTCAGCAGTGCCAGGTCTAGATGGTGTATGGGCTGAATACGCCATTACGAGAGCCAATTACTGCCTACCAATAAGAAAAGACATTAGCGATGAACAAGCATCTACAATTATCGTCAATCCATTAACATCAATTTGTATGATCGATCGCGCTATCGAACTCGGGGCTAAAGCAGTAGTCATTAATGCTGCAGCTAGCCAAGTCGGCAAAGGAGCGATTCGTTATGCAAAAATGAAGAACCTAAAAACTATAGCAACAGTCCGTAGTATCTCCAATGTCGATGTATTAGAAAAACTAGGAGCAGATTGCGTATTGTTAACAACTGCCGACGATTATAAGCAACAGTTGACCGATGCTTGTCAGCGTATAAAGCCAACCGTACTATTAGACGCGGTTGCAGCACTGGATACACCGCAAATACTTCACGCAATGCCAAAACGCTCAACAGCAATCGTTTATGGGCGATTAACCGAAAATCATGATCCAATTGGTGGTCAATTTGGTGTATCTGATGTTATTTTTAAAGATATTAAAATCGAGGGATTTTGGTTGGCGAATTATTTTTCAAAATCAAAACCATGGCATATATATGCACTAAGCAAAAAAGTTCAGAAGCTATTCGCAGAAGGGATTTTTCAGACAGATATCTATGGCACCTTTAACTTTGATACCTTCTCAAGCGCACTTGATCATTATGCTAATAATAAAAGTGACGGTAAAGTCATCCTAAAGTTCACGTAGCTATTACTCACTATAATGAATCAAATCAAAAAACTGACATTTGATAATGTGATGAGCGTCATCGCATTATCAAATTGTTCACTGACAAACATCGGGGCCGTATAATAATGGCAACCTCACTCATTTAGAGGACGTTAGCGATTGTATCTAACCACTACGCTGTTATATTACATATATCAATTACACAAACTGACCACAGCTCCAGCCTGAAGACCAGGCCCACTGAAAGTTATATCCACCTAACCAACCACTTACGTCCATTACTTCACCAATAAAGTATAAACCTGCGGTTTTTTTTGCTTCCATAGTTTTCGAAGAAAGTTCATTGGTATCAACACCACCTAAAGTCACTTCAGCAGTACGATAACCTTCTGTCCCATTCGGCTTTACTTGCCAGTTATGCAAGAGTGTTGAAATATCATTAAGATCTTTATGCTGTAACTGCTTAAGTGTGCATTCAGGCAATAATCCATCAGCATAGAATATCTCAACAAGACGTTTCGGTAAGACACGCGCTAATGCTGTTTTTAACGCTTGGTTAGGGCTCGACTCAGTCATTATCGATAAGGTATCGGTTATTTCAGTATCTGGCAATAAGTTAATGCTAATCGCTTCACCTGGATTCCAGTAAGATGATACTTGCAGAACTGACGGTCCAGACAGCCCACGATGAGTAAACAACAAAGCTTCTTTAAAGCTAACACCTGATTCTGTTGTAATACGCGCAGGTAAACTGACACCTGAAAGATCCGCATATTTATCTTTATCATGTTGTTGTAACGTAAATGGAACAAGACCCGCTTTCGTTGCATTTACTTTTAAACCAAACTGCTCTGCAATTTTATAACCATAAGGAGTGGCCCCAAGTTTAGGCATAGATAAACCACCCGTAGCCACTACCAAGGACTCACAATTTAGAGGACCTTGACTTGTTTGTAGATGAAAGCGGCCGTCATCTGCTTTTTCAATAGATAGTATTTCAGTGCGTAATTGGATCTTCACGCCAGCCCAATCACATTCGGTATGCAACATATCAACAATATCTTTTGCTGAGTCGTCACAGAATAACTGTCCATGTTCACGTTCATGATAAGCAACACCATGGCGCTCGACCATATCAATAAAGTTCCACGCAGTATAACGACTTAATGCAGACTTGACGAAATGCGGGTTAGCACAAATAAATGCATCGGTAGAAAGAGCATTGTTGGTAAAGTTACAACGACCACCACCACTAATTAAAACTTTACGACCCGCTTTCTTGGCATTATCGAGAACCAATACAGAGCGACCTCGGTAACCAGCACTTGCCGCACACATCAATCCTGCAGCACCTGCACCAATTACTATCACATCACAACTTTGGCTCATCGAAGACCTCTATAATTTAACTAGAATACAAAAATGGAGCCGCAGAATAGCATTAATTATCCAGATACCCAAACGACTTCAGTCAGTAGATAGAGAGATTAATTATTGCTGGTTAATACGCTCTTCGACTCCAGGCTCTAAGTATGCCATTTCATCGAGATCTGCCGCCCATTCATGCTTTTCAGCTAACAAACGTAACATACGGATCGCAGTCACTTGTACAATAGCAACTTCAGACCACATAGATTTATTTAGACAACGCCAATGGTCAGCATCAATACGTTTCGGGTTGTTAAGCTGTTCACTACAAGTATCACAAATTAAAATACAATCATCATAATCGGGGGTTGTCGGTACCGGCGAAACTTCAAAAATATTTAGTTTCACACCTGATGCATCACATGTTTCACAATGCGAACGCGCACGTCGTGCTAAGTTTTTACCGAATGCATTTAATGCATCTTTTCTATGTTGATGTTTGTCTAAGCCTTTAGCCATAATCTTCAATTCCTATATATTTAAACTGTGTTGAAAATACGTTTATTTGTCAGGAATAGCAAACGTTAGCAGCAATAAAACACGCTATAAAATATCGCGAGTTTAAATACTTCATAGATGACAAGTGGATTGCTATAATCGATTCATATGGATAGAATTTTAGTAAAGGAATAACAAATGATCCCAGCTAACAAACCCCTGAACCCAAACTTTTCTTCAGGCCCTTGTAGTAAGCGTCCTGGCTATGAATTAACACAACTAGATATATGTACTCTCGGTCGTTCACACCGTTCTAATATCGGTAAAGCAGCGCTACAAAAAGCCATTGAGCAAACCAAAGAACTCTTAAAGATTCCGGAGGACTATCACATCGCTATAGTCCCAGCTTCTGATACTGGTGCAATGGAGATGATGCTGTGGTCATTACTCGGGGCAAGAACGGTTGATGTTTGCTACTGGGAATCGTTTGGTAAAGGCTGGTTCAGTGATATTAAAAATGAACTTCAACTTAGCAATGTGAATGCAATCACCGCTGATTATGGCCAACTCCCTGATTTAGAAACGACGAATCCAGAGCATGACATTGTGTTTACTTGGAATGGCACTACATCTGGCGTTAAAGTGCCAAACGCAGACTGGATCAGTGACCAACGCACAGGTTTAACAATTTGTGACGCCACTTCAGCTGTATTTGCCATGCCGATAGCATGGGATAAACTCGATGTAACCACATTCAGTTGGCAGAAGGTATTAGGTGGTGAAGGAGCTCACGGCATGATCGTGCTTAGCCCTGCAGCAGTTAAACGTTTAGAGTCTTATACCCCACCTTGGCCATTACCTAAGATCTTTCGTTTAACTAAAAATGGCAAATTGATTGAAGCGATTTTTACTGGAGCCACTATTAACACACCGTCAATGCTATGCGTAGCGGATTATTTAGATGCATTAAACTGGATAGACAAGATCGGTGGCGTTGACGCTGCAATTAACCGTTCTGAAAATAATTTAGCGATTTTAAGTAACTTTGTTGCCCAACATGAATGGATAGATTTTCTTTCGGTGCGAGCTGAATATAGATCAAATACCAGCGTATGCTTGCGTTTAGCACTAAGCGATATTCAATTAAAAGCATTCAGTAATCTATTAGCTCAGCACCAAGTTGCTTATGATATTAACTCATATAAAGATGCACCGTCAGGACTACGTATTTGGTGTGGAGCTACAGTAGAATCACATGATCTCGAGTTACTATTACCTTGGCTCATTTGGGCTTATGAAAGCGTTCGAGATGAACAATAATAACGTTTCGATTTACGCATCGTAATATACACAAAACCGGCCGTAGGCTGGTTTTTTATCGGTCGCTGACTTAAATCTCAGACACAAAAAAGCCGATATCATTGCTGATATCGGCTAATTCTAATTTGGCGCTTGGCGATGCCCTACTCTCACATGGGGAAGCCCCACACTACCATCGGCGTTATTACGTTTCACTACTGAGTTCGGAATGGGATCAGGTGGTACCGCAACACTATGGTCACCAAGCAAATCTGGTTTGCTTTCTATATAGAAACTTACGTTTCATTTTAAATCTGAAAAGCTATAAATAAAGAAGTCTTTAAAACCTATCTTTCGATAAATAGTAGTGTTCAATCTATTCTTAAGTCGATATTTCAATTAATCATACTTTAATTTGTATGGTTAAGCCTCACGGGTAATTAGTACAAGTTAGCTCAATGCCTCACAGCACTTACACACCTTGCCTATCAACGTTGTAGTCTCCAACGGCCCTTCAGGGGACTTAAAGTCCCAGTGAGAACTCATCTCGAGGCCTGCTTCCCGCTTAGATGCTTTCAGCGGTTATCAGTTCCGAACTTAGCTACCGGGCAATGCTATTGGCATAACAACCCGAACACCAGTGGTTCGTCCACTCCGGTCCTCTCGTACTAGGAGCAGCTCCTCTCAATTCTCAAACGCCCACGGCAGATAGGGACCGAACTGTCTCACGACGTTCTAAACCCAGCTCGCGTACCACTTTAAATGGCGAACAGCCATACCCTTGGGACCAACTTCAGCCCCAGGATGTGATGAGCCGACATCGAGGTGCCAAACACCGCCGTCGATATGAACTCTTGGGCGGTATCAGCCTGTTATCCCCGGAGTACCTTTTATCCGTTGAGCGATGGCCCTTCCATTCAGAACCACCGGATCACTAAGACCTACTTTCGTACCTGCTCGACGTGTCTGTCTCGCAGTTAAGCTGGCTTATGCCTTTGCACTAACCACATGATGTCCAACCATGTTTAGCCAACCTTCGTGCTCCTCCGTTACTCTTTGGGAGGAGACCGCCCCAGTCAAACTACCCACCAGACACTGTCCGCAACCCCGATAAGGGGCCTACGTTAGAACATCAAACGTACAAGGGTGGTATTTCAAGGTTGACTCCACATCATCTAGCGACAATGCTTCAACGTCTCCCACCTATCCTACACATGTAGGTTCAATGTTCAGTGCCAAGCTATAGTAAAGGTTCACGGGGTCTTTCCGTCTAGCCGCGGGTACACTGCATCTTAACAGCGATTTCAATTTCACTGAGTCTCGGGTGGAGACAGCGTGGCCATCATTACGCCATTCGTGCAGGTCGGAACTTACCCGACAAGGAATTTCGCTACCTTAGGACCGTTATAGTTACGGCCGCCGTTTACCGGGGCTTCGATCATGAGCTTCGACCTAAGTCTAACCCAATCAATTAACCTTCCGGCACCGGGCAGGCGTCACACCGTATACGTCATCTTTCGATTTTGCACAGTGCTGTGTTTTTAATAAACAGTTGCAGCCACCATTTCTCTGCGACCAACAATAGCTTACGGAGCAAGTCCTTCACCATCATTGGCGTACCTTCTCCCGAAGTTACGGTACCATTTTGCCTAGTTCCTTCACCCGAGTTCTCTCAAGCGCCTTAGTATTCTCTACCTAACCACCTGTGTCGGTTTGGGGTACGATTCTCTTATATCTGAAGCTTAGAGGTTTTTCCTGGAAGCCGGGTATCAACTACTTCATCTCCGTAGAGACTCGTCATCAGTTCTCAGCCTTAATGTGCGCCCGGATTTACCTAAGCACACAGCCTACAACCTTAAACATGGACAACCATCGCCATGCTAGCCTAACCTTCTCCGTCACCCCATCGCAATATAAGTGAGTACAGGAATATTAACCTGTTTCCCATCGACTACGCCTTTCGGCCTCGCCTTAGGGGTCGACTCACCCTGCCCCGATTAACGTTGGACAGGAACCCTTGGTCTTTCGGCGTGGAGGTTTTTCACCCCCATTATCGTTACTCATGTCAACATTCGCACTTCTGATACCTCCAGCAAGCTTCTCAACTCACCTTCGACGGCTTACAGAACGCTCCTCTACCATGCAAAGAACAAGTCTTTGCATCCGTAGCTTCGGTGGTATGTTTAGCCCCGTTAAATCTTCCGCGCAGACCGACTCGACCAGTGAGCTATTACGCTTTCTTTAAAAGATGGCTGCTTCTAAGCCAACTTCCTGGCTGTCTGAGCCTTTCCACATCGTTTCCCACTTAACATACACTTTGGGACCTTAGCTGACGGTCTGGGTTGTTTCCCTTTCCACGACGGACGTTAGCACCCGCCGTGTGTCTCCCGCGATTGAACTTATTGGTATTCGGAGTTTGCAAAGGGTTGGTAAGTCGGGATGACCCCCTAGCCTTAACAGTGCTCTACCCCCAATAGTTAGACGCGAGGCGCTACCTAAATAGCTTTCGAGGAGAACCAGCTATCTCCCGGTTTGATTGGCCTTTCACCCCCAGCCACAAGTCATCCGCTAATTTTTCAACATTAGTCGGTTCGGTCCTCCAGTTGATGTTACTCAACCTTCAACCTGCCCATGGCTAGATCACCGGGTTTCGGGTCTAATCCCAGCAACTATTCGCGCAGTTAACACTCGGTTTCCCTACGGCTCCGCTATTCGCTTAACCTTGCTACTGAAATTAAGTCGTTGACCCATTATACAAAAGGTACGCAGTCACAGAACAAGTCTGCTCCCACTGCTTGTACGTATACGGTTTCAGGTTCTATTTCACTCCCCTCACAGGGGTTCTTTTCGCCTTTCCCTCACGGTACTGGTTCACTATCGGTCAGTCAGTAGTATTTAGCCTTGGAAGATGGTCCTCCCATATTCAAACAGCATATCACGTGTGCCGTCCTACTCGATTTCACAGTAAGGTCGTTTTCATGTACGGGACTATCACCCTGTATCGTGAAACTTTCCAGAATCTTCCACTAACTTCCAAACTGCTTAAGGGCTAGACCCCGTTCGCTCGCCGCTACTAAGGGTATCTCTATTGATTTCTTTTCCTCGGGGTACTTAGATGTTTCAGTTCTCCCGGTTCGCTTCGTAACGCTATGTATTCACGTTACGATACTCTACAAAGTAGAGTGGGTTCCCCCATTCGGAAATCTGTGGATTAACGCTTTTTATCAACTCCCCACAGCTTAACGCAGATTAACACGTCCTTCATCGCCTCTGACTGCCTAGGCATCCACCGTATACGCTTAGTCACTTAACCATACAATCTAAAGTCGACCGTACAATTGAAATAACTAGGTATTATCTAGTTTTTTTCGCCTCAAGAATACTCAAGAACACTATATTGTTATTACCGAAGTAATAACGTGTTTTAAGAACTTCTTTATTTATTCAGCTTTCCAAATTTTTAAAGAGCAATTTGCTAAAAAGCAAAGATAAACAAGCGATTGCTTATCTTTGCTTACTAGCGTCTTACTATTAGTAAGACATACTATTCAACTTTCTATTCAAGCAATTTGTGTGGGCACTTACAAAAATTAACAACTTTACGTAAGGAGGTGATCCAGCCCCAGGTTCCCCTAGGGCTACCTTGTTACGACTTCACCCCAGTCATGAACCACACCGTGGTCATCGCCCTCCCGAAGGTTAAGCTAATGACTTCTGGTGCAGCCCACTCCCATGGTGTGACGGGCGGTGTGTACAAGGCCCGGGAACGTATTCACCGTGACATTCTGATTCACGATTACTAGCGATTCCGACTTCATGGGGTCGAGTTGCAGACCCCAATCCGGACTACGACGCACTTTATGGGATTCGCTTACCATTGCTGGTTTGCAGCCCTTTGTATGCGCCATTGTAGCACGTGTGTAGCCCTACTCGTAAGGGCCATGATGACTTGACGTCGTCCCCACCTTCCTCCGGTTTATCACCGGCAGTCTCCTTAGAGTTCCCACCATTACGTGCTGGCAAATAAGGATAAGGGTTGCGCTCGTTGCGGGACTTAACCCAACATTTCACAACACGAGCTGACGACAGCCATGCAGCACCTGTCTCATAGTTCCCGAAGGCACCAATTCATCTCTGAAAAGTTCTATGGATGTCAAGAGTAGGTAAGGTTCTTCGCGTTGCATCGAATTAAACCACATGCTCCACCGCTTGTGCGGGCCCCCGTCAATTCATTTGAGTTTTAACCTTGCGGCCGTACTCCCCAGGCGGTCTACTTAATGCGTTAGCTTAAGAGCCCAGTTCTCAAGGAACCAAACTCCGAGTAGACATCGTTTACGGCGTGGACTACCGGGGTATCTAATCCCGTTTGCTACCCACGCTTTCGCATCTGAGCGTCAGTTACTTGCCAGGTGGCCGCCTTCGCCACTGGTATTCCTTCAGATCTCTACGCATTTCACCGCTACACCTGAAATTCTACCACCCTCTCAAGAACTCTAGTTTGCCAGTTCGAAATGCAGTTCCCAGGTTGAGCCCGGGGCTTTCACATCTCGCTTAACAAACCGCCTGCATGCGCTTTACGCCCAGTAATTCCGATTAACGCTTGCACCCTCCGTATTACCGCGGCTGCTGGCACGGAGTTAGCCGGTGCTTCTTCTGCGAGTAACGTCACAGTAGCAGAGTATTAATCTACTACCTTTCCTCCTCGCTGAAAGTACTTTACAACCCTAAGGCCTTCTTCATACACGCGGTATGGCTGCATCAGGGTTTCCCCCATTGTGCAATATTCCCCACTGCTGCCTCCCGTAGGAGTCTGGACCGTGTCTCAGTTCCAGTGTGGCTGATCATCCTCTCAGACCAGCTAGGGATCGTCGCCTTGGTGAGCTCTTACCTCACCAACAAGCTAATCCCACTTGGGCTCATCTAGTCGCGAGAGCTTTCAAGAAGAGGCCCCCTTTCACCCGTAGGTCGTATGCGGTATTAGCAGTCGTTTCCAACTGTTGTCCCCCTCGACTAGGCAGATTCCCAAGCATTACTCACCCGTCCGCCGCTCGACGCCAGAATAGCAAGCTATTCTTCGTTTCCGCTCGACTTGCATGTGTTAAGCCTACCGCCAGCGTTCAATCTGAGCCATGATCAAACTCTTCAATTAAAAGTTTTTGACTAATCACCTAAGCGATTAAGTCGGCTCAATGAATTCTGTACTTCAACAACAAACCGAAGTTTGTTGTTTATAAAACCAAATCTTTCGATTTAATTTAATGTTCACAATTACATTGATATAATTTTTGGTCATTATATCTCTGCAAGTGCTCACACAGATTGCTTGAATAAATTGTTAAAGAGCATTGGCGTGTTAAACACGGCAATTTTCAAATATCACTCAAAGAGTATTATCTGAAAATTGCTGTAACTATCGTTACAACAATTTAATTTGGCGCTTGGCGATGCCCTACTCTCACATGGGGAAGCCCCACACTACCATCGGCGTTATTACGTTTCACTACTGAGTTCGGAATGGGATCAGGTGGTACCGCAACACTATGGTCACCAAGCAAATTTGGTTTGCTTTCTATATAGAAACTTACGTTTCATTTTTAAATCTGAAAAGCTATAAATAAAGAAGTCTTTAAAACATAAAGTGTTCTGTCTATTCTTAAGTCGATATTTCAATTAATCATACTTTAATTTGTATGGTTAAGCCTCACGGGTAATTAGTACAAGTTAGCTCAATGCCTCACAGCACTTACACACCTTGCCTATCAACGTTGTAGTCTCCAACGGCCCTTCAGGGAGCTTAAAGCTCCAGTGAGAACTCATCTCGAGGCCTGCTTCCCGCTTAGATGCTTTCAGCGGTTATCAGTTCCGAACTTAGCTACCGGGCAATGCTATTGGCATAACAACCCGAACACCAGTGGTTCGTCCACTCCGGTCCTCTCGTACTAGGAGCAGCTCCTCTCAATTCTCAAACGCCCACGGCAGATAGGGACCGAACTGTCTCACGACGTTCTAAACCCAGCTCGCGTACCACTTTAAATGGCGAACAGCCATACCCTTGGGACCAACTTCAGCCCCAGGATGTGATGAGCCGACATCGAGGTGCCAAACACCGCCGTCGATATGAACTCTTGGGCGGTATCAGCCTGTTATCCCCGGAGTACCTTTTATCCGTTGAGCGATGGCCCTTCCATTCAGAACCACCGGATCACTAAGACCTACTTTCGTACCTGCTCGACGTGTCTGTCTCGCAGTTAAGCTGGCTTATGCCTTTGCACTAACCACATGATGTCCAACCATGTTTAGCCAACCTTCGTGCTCCTCCGTTACTCTTTGGGAGGAGACCGCCCCAGTCAAACTACCCACCAGACACTGTCCGCAACCCCGATAAGGGGCCTACGTTAGAACATCAAACGTACAAGGGTGGTATTTCAAGGTTGACTCCACATCATCTAGCGACAATGCTTCAACGTCTCCCACCTATCCTACACATGTAGGTTCAATGTTCAGTGCCAAGCTATAGTAAAGGTTCACGGGGTCTTTCCGTCTAGCCGCGGGTACACTGCATCTTAACAGCGATTTCAATTTCACTGAGTCTCGGGTGGAGACAGCGTGGCCATCATTACGCCATTCGTGCAGGTCGGAACTTACCCGACAAGGAATTTCGCTACCTTAGGACCGTTATAGTTACGGCCGCCGTTTACCGGGGCTTCGATCATGAGCTTCGACCTAAGTCTAACCCAATCAATTAACCTTCCGGCACCGGGCAGGCGTCACACCGTATACGTCATCTTTCGATTTTGCACAGTGCTGTGTTTTTAATAAACAGTTGCAGCCACCATTTCTCTGCGACCAACAATAGCTTACGGAGCAAGTCCTTCACCATCATTGGCGTACCTTCTCCCGAAGTTACGGTACCATTTTGCCTAGTTCCTTCACCCGAGTTCTCTCAAGCGCCTTAGTATTCTCTACCTAACCACCTGTGTCGGTTTGGGGTACGATTCTCTTATATCTGAAGCTTAGAGGTTTTTCCTGGAAGCCGGGTATCAACTACTTCATCTCCGTAGAGACTCGTCATCAGTTCTCAGCCTTAATGTACGCCCGGATTTACCTAAGCATACAGCCTACAACCTTAAACATGGACAACCATCGCCATGCTAGCCTAACCTTCTCCGTCACCCCATCGCAATATAAGTGAGTACAGGAATATTAACCTGTTTCCCATCGACTACGCCTTTCGGCCTCGCCTTAGGGGTCGACTCACCCTGCCCCGATTAACGTTGGACAGGAACCCTTGGTCTTTCGGCGTGGAGGTTTTTCACCCCCATTATCGTTACTCATGTCAACATTCGCACTTCTGATACCTCCAGCAAGCTTCTCAACTCACCTTCGACGGCTTACAGAACGCTCCTCTACCATGCAAAGAACAAGTCTTTGCATCCGTAGCTTCGGTGGTATGTTTAGCCCCGTTAAATCTTCCGCGCAGACCGACTCGACCAGTGAGCTATTACGCTTTCTTTAAAAGATGGCTGCTTCTAAGCCAACTTCCTGGCTGTCTGAGCCTTTCCACATCGTTTCCCACTTAACATACACTTTGGGACCTTAGCTGACGGTCTGGGTTGTTTCCCTTTCCACGACGGACGTTAGCACCCGCCGTGTGTCTCCCGCGATTGAACTTATTGGTATTCGGAGTTTGCAAAGGGTTGGTAAGTCGGGATGACCCCCTAGCCTTAACAGTGCTCTACCCCCAATAGTTAGACGCGAGGCGCTACCTAAATAGCTTTCGAGGAGAACCAGCTATCTCCCGGTTTGATTGGCCTTTCACCCCCAGCCACAAGTCATCCGCTAATTTTTCAACATTAGTCGGTTCGGTCCTCCAGTTGATGTTACTCAACCTTCAACCTGCCCATGGCTAGATCACCGGGTTTCGGGTCTAATCCCAGCAACTATTCGCGCAGTTAACACTCGGTTTCCCTACGGCTCCGCTATTCGCTTAACCTTGCTACTGAAATTAAGTCGTTGACCCATTATACAAAAGGTACGCAGTCACAGAACAAGTCTGCTCCCACTGCTTGTACGTATACGGTTTCAGGTTCTATTTCACTCCCCTCACAGGGGTTCTTTTCGCCTTTCCCTCACGGTACTGGTTCACTATCGGTCAGTCAGTAGTATTTAGCCTTGGAAGATGGTCCTCCCATATTCAAACAGCATATCACGTGTGCCGTCCTACTCGATTTCACAGTAAGGTCGTTTTCATGTACGGGACTATCACCCTGTATCGTGAAACTTTCCAGAATCTTCCACTAACTTCCAAACTGCTTAAGGGCTAGACCCCGTTCGCTCGCCGCTACTAAGGGTATCTCTATTGATTTCTTTTCCTCGGGGTACTTAGATGTTTCAGTTCTCCCGGTTCGCTTCGTAACGCTATGTATTCACGTTACGATACTCTACAAAGTAGAGTGGGTTCCCCCATTCGGAAATCTGTGGATTAACGCTTTTTATCAACTCCCCACAGCTTAACGCAGATTAACACGTCCTTCATCGCCTCTGACTGCCTAGGCATCCACCGTATACGCTTAGTCACTTAACCATACAATCTAAAGTCGACCGTACAATTGAAATAACTAGGTATTATCTAGTTTTTTTCGCCTCAAGAATACTCAAGAACACTATATTGTTATTGCCGAAGCAATAACGTGTTTTAAGAACTTCTTTATTTATTCAGCTTTCCAAATTTTTAAAGAGCAATTTGCTAAAAAGCAAAGATAAGCATTAACTGCTTAGCTTTGATTTTTAATCAGAAAGAAAAGTGGTATCCCGTACGAGATTTGAACTCGTGTTACCGCCGTGAAAGGGCGGTGTCCTAGGCCTCTAGACGAACGGGACACTATTTACTTTCTACGTTTGGATTTCATCCCAAACGTTGTCTTATTTTCATAAGACTGTCTTTAACGTTTCTATTCAAGCAATTTGTGTGGGCACTTACAAAAACTAACAACTTTACGTAAGGAGGTGATCCAGCCCCAGGTTCCCCTAGGGCTACCTTGTTACGACTTCACCCCAGTCATGAACCACACCGTGGTCATCGCCCTCCCGAAGGTTAAGCTAATGACTTCTGGTGCAGCCCACTCCCATGGTGTGACGGGCGGTGTGTACAAGGCCCGGGAACGTATTCACCGTGACATTCTGATTCACGATTACTAGCGATTCCGACTTCATGGGGTCGAGTTGCAGACCCCAATCCGGACTACGACGCACTTTATGGGATTCGCTTACCATTGCTGGTTTGCAGCCCTTTGTATGCGCCATTGTAGCACGTGTGTAGCCCTACTCGTAAGGGCCATGATGACTTGACGTCGTCCCCACCTTCCTCCGGTTTATCACCGGCAGTCTCCTTAGAGTTCCCACCATTACGTGCTGGCAAATAAGGATAAGGGTTGCGCTCGTTGCGGGACTTAACCCAACATTTCACAACACGAGCTGACGACAGCCATGCAGCACCTGTCTCATAGTTCCCGAAGGCACCAATTCATCTCTGAAAAGTTCTATGGATGTCAAGAGTAGGTAAGGTTCTTCGCGTTGCATCGAATTAAACCACATGCTCCACCGCTTGTGCGGGCCCCCGTCAATTCATTTGAGTTTTAACCTTGCGGCCGTACTCCCCAGGCGGTCTACTTAATGCGTTAGCTTAAGAGCCCAGTTCTCAAGGAACCAAACTCCGAGTAGACATCGTTTACGGCGTGGACTACCGGGGTATCTAATCCCGTTTGCTACCCACGCTTTCGCATCTGAGCGTCAGTTACTTGCCAGGTGGCCGCCTTCGCCACTGGTATTCCTTCAGATCTCTACGCATTTCACCGCTACACCTGAAATTCTACCACCCTCTCAAGAACTCTAGTTTGCCAGTTCGAAATGCAGTTCCCAGGTTGAGCCCGGGGCTTTCACATCTCGCTTAACAAACCGCCTGCATGCGCTTTACGCCCAGTAATTCCGATTAACGCTTGCACCCTCCGTATTACCGCGGCTGCTGGCACGGAGTTAGCCGGTGCTTCTTCTGCGAGTAACGTCACAGTAGCAGAGTATTAATCTACTACCTTTCCTCCTCGCTGAAAGTACTTTACAACCCTAAGGCCTTCTTCATACACGCGGTATGGCTGCATCAGGGTTTCCCCCATTGTGCAATATTCCCCACTGCTGCCTCCCGTAGGAGTCTGGACCGTGTCTCAGTTCCAGTGTGGCTGATCATCCTCTCAGACCAGCTAGGGATCGTCGCCTTGGTGAGCTCTTACCTCACCAACAAGCTAATCCCACTTGGGCTCATCTAGTCGCGAGAGCTTTCAAGAAGAGGCCCCCTTTCACCCGTAGGTCGTATGCGGTATTAGCAGTCGTTTCCAACTGTTGTCCCCCTCGACTAGGCAGATTCCCAAGCATTACTCACCCGTCCGCCGCTCGACGCCAGAATAGCAAGCTATTCTTCGTTTCCGCTCGACTTGCATGTGTTAAGCCTACCGCCAGCGTTCAATCTGAGCCATGATCAAACTCTTCAATTAAAAGTTTTTGACTAATCGCCTAAGCGATTAAGTCGGCTCAATGAATTCTGTACTTCAACAACAAACCGAAGTTTGTTGTTTATAAAACCAAATCTTTCGATTTAATTTAATGTTCACAATTACATTGATATAATTTTTGGTCATTATATCTCTGCAAGTGCTCACACAGATTGCTTGAATAAATTGTTAAAGAGCATTGACCTTGACGCCTTGCGTCGTAGTCAGGCTGCGTATTCTACGCAAACCAAATTTGAAGTCAAGCACATATTTATGCTTTATTCAGGACGTTTAAAAAGTAACCAAAGTTAATTTGTAAACACCTTACTGAGCGACTGTTACCGTGTCAGTGAGGCGCTATTATAGGGATTTAACGTTTACAGGCAAGTGATTTCTAAAAAATAATATAGCGCTATCTAGCTTGGTTGTTTACTATGCTATTTGAGTATTTGACTAACATTAATAACTATAAATGACTATATAGGGACAACAATGAGCACTTCACTTCGAAAATACCAAGGCGTATCTCCACAATTAGCGAATTCAGCTTATGTTGATAAGTCAGCCGTCCTCATCGGAGATATAACTATAGATGAAGATGCCAGTATATGGCCACTAGTAGCAGCACGTGGTGATGTAAATAAAATCTTCATTGGTGCGCGTACAAATGTTCAAGATGGTTGCGTATTACATGTAACTCGTAAAAGTCCAGCAAACCCGCATGGTATCCCGCTTATTTTAGGTAACGATGTGACTGTTGGCCATAAAGCACTGTTACATGCATGTACAATTGGTAATCGCGTATTAATAGGCATGGGGGCGATAGTGCTTGATGGCGCTATAATTGAAGATGACGTTATGATTGGTGCAGGAACTTTAGTTCCACCAAGAAAAACATTAGCAAGTGGTTATCTTTATATCGGCAGTCCAGCGAAACAGGCAAGAAAATTAACGGATGATGAGATCGCGTTCTTGAAACTATCCGCTGATAACTACGTACTGCTAAAAAATGAGTATATAGAAGATAGCCAGTAATCAATTCGAAAAGTAACCAACATTAGTAAAGTACGCATACCCTCTAACCTAGCGTAGAGGGTAAAGCATTATACTATTTAATCATTTTTCTTAATGCTTCAAGTACTGGTGACATAGATGGCGTAACCCCACGCCAAACTTTAAAGCTTTCAGCTGCCTGTCCAACCAGCATACCAAGTCCATCGATCACCAACTCAGCACCTTGTTCCGAGGCCCATAAGTTGAATGCTGTAGCGTCGGCTTTATACATCATGTCATAACAGATAGTTTTTTTATCAACTAATATTGGTGAAATTGCAGGAACTAAACCCGATAAACTTGCAGACGTAGAATTAATGATAAGATCAAACTTTCCCGTTAATGCAGCAAAACTACATGCTGTTATCTTCCCATTATCATTAAATAATGTGGCTAATTTTTGCGCTTTAGCATCTGTCCGGTTAGCAATAACAAGTTCCAGTATGCCTTGTTCTAGCAATGGACCAATTACACCGCGCGCTGCACCACCTGCACCTAATAATAATATCCGTTTATTCGTGAGCGTCGTATATTGCAACAAGTCATGCACCAGACCAAACCCATCCGTATTATCACCTATAACACAGCCGTCATCTGTAAGCACCAAAGTATTCACAGCTCCCGCTAGTTGCGCCCGTGGGGTTAATTGTTGAGCAAACGAAAAGGCTTCTTCTTTAAAGGGGACTGTTATATTACAACCCTTCCCTCCCTGAGAAAAAAACTCATTAATCGCAGTGTTAAAGTCATTAATTGGTGCTTCGATTGCTTGATAACTAAGATCCTGTGCAGTCTGCTCGGCAAATAATCCATGGATCATTGGTGATTTACTGTGGTTTATTGGGTTACCAAATACGGCATAACGATCCATACTGCACAACTCCTGTAATGAGATAGATAAAGAACTTAGTAAACAATAATTTGACTATCACGGTCAATAGAAAACATCAGAGTAAAGTAATTATTAACGATAGACTTTACCAGTAAGCGCATCAGTAATAGTAGTGGGCTGCGCCAGACCACCTACGGGTTCATCAACAACAGCACCAAGTAGAGAAGCTAACTGACGGTTAACTTCAGCAGCCGTCACGCAAGGTGTGCGGCCAGTTAAGTTAGCACTTGTAGACGTTATTGGACCACCAAAAGCAGTGCATAATGCCTGTACAGTAGGATGGGCTGAAACACGCACTGCAATACTATCGAACTGTCCTGTTAACCATTTAGGTACTTGAGATTTGGCGGGCATAACCCAAGTTGCGGGACCAGGCCATGTTTGATTAATATGATCTATTTGCGTTGTCGACAATAGCGTTAAATCAACATAATCATTTAATTGCGATAAATTTGCTGCAATTAAGATCAAACCTTTTTCAACAGGGCGTTGTTTGATGGATAGTAAGCGTTGAACCGCTTTTTCACTCATTGGATCACAACCTAAGCCAAAAACAGCTTCTGTTGGATAAGCAATAACTTGCTGATTGTATAACGCAGTAACCGCGTTGCTAATGGCAGTTGAATTATTCACAGTAATATATCTATTATTAATAGTCATAAATAAAAATGGTAGCTTACGCTACCATTTCTTACTCTATAACGACAGTTATAAGCTTAATTTCTTACTAATTACAGCTATAGTGCTTTTAATTTAGCTTGTAATGCTTCGTCTTTAGCAATAATGCTTGCAGCATTAGCTTGACGCTCAGCTTTAACTTTAGCCGCCATTTCAGGGTTACCAATTGCAAGCATTTGCGCAGCAAGATAACCCGCATTTTTAGCACCCGCACTACCGATTGCTACAGAAGCAACAGGTACACCACCAGGCATTTGCACTGTTGATAATAATGCATCCATACCTTGTAATGGACCTGCATCAATTGGCACGCCAATAACAGGATGTGTAGTGATACCAGCAACAGCACCAGCTAAATGTGCAGCTAGACCTGCAGCACAGATAAATACAGCACAGCCACGGCTTTCAGCATCAGTCACATACTGGTGTGTAGCTGCTGGAGTTCGGTGAGCAGAAGTGACTTTTACTTCGTACTGGATTTCAAATGATTTTAGTACATTCAGTGTCGCCTGCATGACAGGTAAATCTGAATCTGAGCCCATTAATACTGCAACAAATGGTGTAGACATAATTATTCCCTTTCCGTATGAGTTATTTTTAATCGTTTAAATTAATTGATAGTGTTTATCACTATTCTAATAAAGCACGCTTATAGCCACAGCTTTTCTGCGGACAGATAAGTTGTTTTCCATTACTGGTTTTTTTTTCAACTAAAATGCCCCAATGACATTCAGGGCAAGTTTCTGAAATAGGTTTGAAATTAATAATGTATTTACACTTAGGGTATTTATTACAAGAATAAAATATTTTTCCGAAACGTGATTTTTTCTGCATCAAATCACCCGACTTACACTGCGGACAACATATACCAGTTTCGTCTGGCGTTTCTGTTTTAGACATGTAACTGCAAGTGGGAAATTGGGTACAACCAATAAAAAAGCCATAACGGCCACGTTTCAATACGAGTTCATGCTGACACTCAGGACATTCGGAACCAACCAACACTTTGTCATCTTCGAAATGTGATTGATTTGATAGCGGGCGTGAATACCCACAAGTAGGATAATTATTGCAACCTAAAAATGGCCCTGATTTGGCATTTTTAATACTTAACTCAGCACCACATTGCGGGCACGTCTCGTACTCTTTTTCCAAGGCATGTTCATGAACTGTAAATAGTTTGTCGTCATTTTTAGACATTTGAACAATTTTTAAGTAAATAATTGATGGGCTGATTTTATCAAAGTTGACATTTTATGCCAGTAATTAATATAATTTAAATCACCCAGTCACTGGTTATCGAGTTTTAATGCAGGTAATTATGCGCTTTAGCCTGTACTAATTCTTCCATCTGTAAATATGCTGCTTCACCGTTTGGCACATTAAATAATACCATTAAGATAACCCATTTAATGTCCTCAAGATCCAAATTGGTATTCTCAAGTTCAATTAAACGTGCGATGGCCATTTCTCTAGTTTCAATATTAAGCACGTCAATATGCTCTAAAAATAATAAGAAACCACGGCACTCGGTATTTATATAAAGTTGCTCGGCCTCTGTATAAATCCGCATTGAACTCACACTCGAAACTTGCAGATGAGTTTGAACCCCACCACTTCGTAATTCGACTAAGTTTTCAATCCATGTAATTGCTTTATGAATTTCAGCTTCAGCAAAACCAACCTTAATTAACTCACCGAGTAAGTCATCTCGATCAACTAAGAACTCAGATTCATTTTGTTCATAAAAGTTTTCGAAAAGATAAATAAGTATATCTAGCATTAGCCCCTCCGTTGCGATCTCACATAACCACCGGGCACAACACTCACCCAATTATCAAGTTCAAGTTCAATTAAACTCGTTAATACTTGGCTAACAGGTTGTTGGCTGTGCTCAGCAATAATATCTGCTGTCGTTACTTCATAACCGACACTATCTAAGATAATTTGATTTGGCAATGAAACAGTCTCAGGAACAGCACTGAATAGGTCTGTTTGCTCAGAATTCGTACTTACATTTATATATGTGAGTTCATCGGTAATATCACTAATTTGAGTAATTAGCTTTGCCCCTTGTTGGATCAAATAATGACAACCTGCTGCCATCGGATTATCAATGGCGCCAGGCAAAGCAAAGACTTCACGGCCTTGCTCTACGGCATAACGAGCTGAAATTAATGACCCGCTGTTTAATGCAGCCTCAATGACCACAACACCAAGTGAGAGGCCACTAACAATGCGATTACGACGGGGAAAGTGTTCCGGTCTCGCTTGAGTAAAAGGGCTAAACTCGGAAACTAACGCCCCCTGTTCCCTAATCTGTTGTGCTAATTTCTGATGACGCTTAGGATAAATATTGGCTAAACCAGTACCTAAAACTGCAATAGTATGCCCTTTCGCTGCTAATGCACTACGATGACATTCACTATCAACACCAATCGCAAGACCACTGGTAACCACTAGTCCTTCTTGCACTAATTCGACGGCAAAACTATGTGCATGCCGCTTGCCATAATAACTTGGATCTCGAGTACCAACCATGGCGATTTGTGGTTTCGATAATAACTCAACATTACCTTCTACATACAAAAGTAAGGGTGGAGAACCAATATTTTTTAATGTCAGTGGATAATCATTTGAGGTAATAGGGATAAGATAACGTTCAGGTTGATCCGCAAGCCAATTTAAGGTGTTCTCAATAGCCAGCCAATCAGGGTTTAGAATGCTCTGTTGCTGCGCTGTATCCAAACCAAGTGATTGTAGATACAGAACAGAACCAGTAAATAATCTAGTTAACGATGTTTTTTTCAATAACCTTAGCGCCCTACTACCACCAATTTGGGGGACGTCGTATAGTGCTAACCAATATTTATCTTGCTCATTAACCATTATTTATCTCATAAGTTGCTTACCTTATCATTCAGTTTAATCACTTGTGAGCTATGTGTAATAAGTGCAAGGCTGACTTTGTCGTAAACTTTGAACACCATCATTTCTCCGATCCGTTCATCTGGGAGCTGTAACTCATTTTTGTCAGAAAAAAGTTTATCATATTGATTAATTTGATCGTCATAATTAAAGTCAAGGTCTTGTTCACGACGAATTATCGTCTTACCGCGTTTTAATACCGCAAAAACATCGCCAGCACCTACACTATCACGCCAACCTCGATTAATGATCACCACATCGTTTTTACCAATAGTATTGTATTTTTCATCCGCAGCGACAATGACACCATCACTCGCTAATTGAAAATTACGCGGCTGAAAATACACCGGTAAGCGATCTTGCTCCGGCATAGGGAGTAATCGATCACCTTTACGCGCCTCTTTCGCACTTTTTAAAATTGATAATTTCGCTGGAATCGTTTCCGTTCCAGTATTCACAACGCGAGCAATGGCTATAAACTCCACTTCGTTACCTAATTTTTCATTAGTAACAGGGTCGATATAAATACGACCGCGGCGATAAATACCATATTGACCCGGTTTTAAAGAACTGGATGCAAAAATACTATGGCCAACAATGAATGTCGTATTACCGTCATTATTGCCTAAGATCACAGGGGCATGTTTTAATTTTTCATCCGCTGCGACATAATCACGACTTAAAAAAGAATTAATCAATTTTAACGGTATAGTCGGTATTGCTCGACTGCCTTTTAATTCAGGTCGCGCTTTAGGAGAAACTTTTAAGATACGCTTGCGCATATGATTACGTACTAAGCGAGGTTGGCCATCAACAAAGATTAATTGTAGTTTATCGCCGGGATAGATAAGATGCGGATCATCTAAAGCAGGATTAGCATCCCATAATTGTGGCCACAGCCACGGGCTTTGCAAATATTTGCTCGAAATATCCCAAAGCGTATCACCTTCTTTGACGATGTATTCAGTGGGGTATTGGTTTTTTAAGTTTAAGCTATCAGCATGCGCTAAAAAAGGTAAAATAGCGGCTAAAGCAAAGATCAAACGACGTTTTATGGACATATCCTTTCCTAATTGTTGTTTGAACGCTTATATTTATAGTGATTATTGTAACGTTTTACGTCAAAATTAAGCGTTATTTGAATCCATTCAAAATAAGAAAGTACCATGGCTATATTAGAAGTTTTACATTTTCCTGATGATCGATTAAAAAAAATTGCTCAACCTGTGCAGGAAATCACACCAGCGACACAAATCATCATCGATGACATGCTCGAAACCATGTATGCAGAAGAAGGTATTGGTTTAGCCGCTGTACAAGTTAATATTTTACAACGTATTGTCGTTATCGATGTGTCAGGAACACGCGATGAGCCTCTAATCCTTATCAATCCAGTCCTCACCAACAAATTCGGTGAGACAGGTATTGAAGAAGGTTGCCTATCGGTACCAGAATCACGCGCTTTTGTGCCACGCGCAGAAAGTGTAACAGTGACAGCATTAGACCGTGATGGTGATGAGTTTACACTAGAAGCCCATGATTTATTAGCGATTTGTTTACAGCACGAAGTGGACCACCTAAACGGTAAACTCTTTATTGACTATCTATCACCGCTAAAACAGCAAAGAATTCGGAAAAAGCTCGAAAAGCTAGCTCGTAAAGATAAATAAGAATACAAAATAGGAATTAACCTTGACCAAACCATTACGCATTATTTTTGCCGGCACCCCTGATTTTGCCGCAAAACACCTCTCTGCATTACTAAATTCAGAGCATAAAGTGATCGCGGTATATAGCCAGCCAGATCGCCCCGCAGGTCGCGGAAAAAAATTAAAACCAAGTGACGTAAAACAACTCGCAGTTAGCCATGACATTCCTGTTTATCAGCCTGTTAGTTTACGAAATGAAGAAGCACAACAAGAATTGGCAGCCCTAAACGCCGATTTGATGGTCGTTGTTGCTTACGGTTTGATCCTGCCACAAGTCGCGTTAGATACACCGCGCTTAGGTTGTATCAATGTGCATGGTTCACTATTACCAAGATGGCGTGGAGCAGCACCAATCCAACGTGCAATCTGGGCCGGAGATGCTGAGACAGGCGTCACTATCATGCAAATGGATATCGGTTTAGATACAGGAGCCATGCTACACAAAGTAACTTGCCCAATCGCGGATAATGAAACCAGTGCCAGTTTATATGACAAACTTGCCGAGCTTGGCCCACAAGGTCTATTGGAAACATTAACGCAGATCAGTAACAATACCGCAGTAGCTGAAGTGCAAGATGATGAACAAGCAAACTATGCGGCGAAACTGAGTAAAGAAGAAGCAAACATCGATTGGACACAATCAGCTGTTGCTATCGAACGTCAAATCCGCGCATTTAATCCTTGGCCTGTGAGTTACACACAAATTGCCGAGCAAAATGTGAAAGTTTGGCAAGCAAATGCGAGTGAAGATGTGACAGACGCACAGCCTGGCACGGTTCTAACCGCAACAAAACAAGGCATTCAAGTGGCAACAGGGAATGGCATATTAACGTTATTAAACCTGCAACTTGCGGGCAAAAAAGCCATGCCAGTTCAAGATATACTAAATGCTCGTAAAGAGTGGTTTACTGTTGGCCAATTACTAAATTCTATTTAATACCTATGACCGCTTAATAGTATTAAGCGGTTTTACCTCGGATACATATATATGAAAACCAGAGCTAGCGCTGCAAAAGTACTTTACCAAGTTGTTGATAGAGGTCAGTCATTGACGACAGCCTTACCAATTGCTCAGCAATTATTACCAGCCAAGGATCGTGCTTTACTACAGGAGATCTGTTACGGCGTATTGCGCTGGTTACCACGTCTTGAATTTATTAGTCGCCAATTAATGAGCAAACCATTAACGGGCAAGCAAAGACCCGTGCATTTCTTAATTCTGGTTGGCTTATATCAATTAAAATTCATGCGTATTCCAGCACATGCTGCAGTAGCTGAAACCGTAAACGCGATTAAGGTATTAAAATCACATAAACTCAGTGGGCTGGTGAACGCTATTTTACGTAATTACCAGCGCCAACAAGATGATCTAGAAAGCCAAGCTGACGGTAATGACGCGTGTAAATTCGGTCACCCAGGCTGGTTAATAAAACGCATTAAAGCCGCTTATCCAGATCAATGGCAAGATGTATTAATGGCCAACAATGAACGTCCGCCAATGTGGATACGAGTTAATCAGCAACATCATAATCAAGCTGATTATCGAACATTGTTAGCAACGGACGACATCACCGCAGATATCGTAGATAGTGCGGATTCAGCATTACGTTTAGAGAAGCCGACTGATGTTTACAAACTAGCTGGTTTTGCAGAAGGTCATAGCTCAGTACAAGATGGCGCGGCGCAATTTGCGGCGCAATTCTTAGATGCACAACCAGGCGAATTGATTCTTGATGCTTGTGCAGCTCCAGGTGGTAAAACAGCGCACATTTTAGAGCGCCAACCAGCATTAAAGCATCTCGTTGCAGTTGATTTTGATGCTACCCGTTTGAGTCGGGTACAAGAAAACTTAACCCGTATGCAATTAGAAGCAGAGCTTATCCACGGCGATGCGAGTAAGCCAGAAGATTGGTGGCAGGGTGATAAGTTTGATCGCATTTTATTAGATGCACCTTGTAGTGCAACGGGCGTTATTCGTCGTCATCCCGATATCAAATGGTTACGTCGTGATAGCGACATTGCACCATTAGTCCAATTACAGTCTGAAATTTTAGATGCCATGTGGCAGCAACTTAAACCTGGCGGCACATTATTATATGCTACCTGCTCTATTCTACCGGCAGAAAACAGCGAACAAATCAGTTCGTTTGTTGATCGAACTCCCGATGCAACGCTGATCCCATTAACAGCCGACAGCGACAATCCAGCATCAAGCTGGCAGATCCTACCCAATACCCAAGGCATGGATGGCTTTTTCTACGCGAAGTTACAAAAAAAAGCATAAGTGAATAGTCTCTATAGCCAACTGATTGATTAGTATCATTTGGCTATAAACCATTGGCGTTATTCAACTTTAGCTTAAATAAGCGTAGAATAGTATTATCAAAACAGATCACGACAATTTTATTTGGTGCGAGGTTAAATGAAAATTATCATTATCGGGGCAGGCCAAGTCGGCGGCACGCTGGCTGAAAACTTAGTAGGTGAGAATAATGACATTACTATTATCGACCGCGATGGCGACAGCTTAAGAAACTTACAAGATAAATTTGACCTGCGCGTTGTTGAAGGCCACGGCGCCAATCCAGACGTACTACGTGAAGCTGGCGCACAAGATGCAGATATGTTGGTGGCAGTGACCAACAATGATGAAACCAATATGATCGCTTGTCAGATCGCTTACACCATGTTCAATACCCCAAATAAAATAGCTCGGATCAGAAATGAATCCTATCTTAATAACAAAGAAACCCTGTTTAATAATGGCGCTATTGCAGTGGACCATTTGATCGCACCTGAGCAGCTAGTGACCGACTATATTAAACGCCTCATCGATTATCCGGGGGCATTACAGGTCGTTAACTTTGCCAATAACAAAGTGGGTCTCGTGGCAGTAAAAGCCTACTATGGCGGTCCATTAGTCGGTAATGCGTTAGCGGCATTACGTGAACATATGCCCAATGTGGAAGCCCGCGTTGCTGCTATCTTCCGCCAAGGCAAACCGATCCGCCCACTGGGTACAACGATTATTGAAGCCGATGACGAAGTATTTTTTGTTTCTGCAAGTAATAATATTCGCGCCGTGATGAGTGAATTGCAAAAACTGGAAAAACCGTATCGTCGTATTATTATTGCCGGTGGCGGTAATATTGGCGCTGCATTAGCGGGTCGTTTAGAGCGTGATTACTCAGTCAAATTGATTGAGCGTAATATCACCCGTGCCGAAAAACTATCAGAAATGCTTAATAATACCATCGTATTCTGCGGTGATGCCTCCGATCAGGAACTGCTCAGTGAAGAACACATAGACCAAACAGACGTATTTATCGCCGTCACCAATGATGACGAAGCCAATATTATGTCTGCCATGTTAGCCAAACGGATGGGGGCGAAAAAAGCCATGGTGCTGATCCAGCGCGGTGCTTATGTGGACCTAGTGCAGGGCGGCACTATCGATATTGCCATTTCACCACAACAGGCCACTATCTCTGCGTTATTAACTCATGTTCGTCGTGCTGATATCGCCAATGTCTACTCATTGCGCCGTGGTGCCGCAGAGGCGATTGAAGCAATAGCCCATGGTGATAAATTAACATCGCGCGTTGTCGGTCGAACTGTAGGGAGTTTAAAACTACCAACAGGTACCACCATTGGTGCAATTGTACGTAATGACGCAGTGCTAATTGCTCATGATAACACCGTGATTGAACAAGATGATCACGTAGTGATGTTCCTGGTTGATAAAAAGTTCATCCCTGATGTAGAGAAACTTTTTCAACCCAGTCCATTCTTCTTATAACATGCAAAGAAACTTGTTTAATGGTTAACTTCAAACCCGTATTGTTCATGGCAAGTGTGGTGTTACGCGCGCTTGCTTTATTTATGATTGCACCTTTGGTACTGGCTTTGTCTACCGATGGCCATGGCGCGCCTGAATTTTTCAAATCTATTATTATCACCACCATCGCATCCGGTTTATTCTGGCATAAAGGCCGCTCAAACGTTTTCCGTCTTGGTATACGTGAAATGTTTTTACTGACCACGTGTGTGTGGATAATAGCCTCCGCATTTGCCGCCCTGCCGCTCATGTTGATCCAACATATTAGCTATACCGATGCCTATTTCGAAACCATGTCAGGTATTACCACCACAGGTTCAACCGTACTCTCAAATTTAGATACAACGGCACACAGTGTATTGCTATGGCGCTCGATTTTACAGTGGTTAGGTGGCGTAGGTTTCGTGGTTATGGGGGTAGCAGTCCTACCTTACTTAAACGTCGGCGGTATGCGTCTATTCCAAACAGAGTCATCTGACTGGTCTGATAAAAACACCACCAAAACCCAGCATACAGCGGCTTACGTTATGTACGTCTATTTAAGCTTAACCATACTTTGTTATTTTGGTTACTTAGCTGCTGACATGACGAGTTTTGAAGCCCTCAATCATGCAATGACAACCCTATCGACAGGCGGCTATTCGACCTCAGATCAATCAATGGCACACTTCTCGAACGCAGCGCAATGGAATGGTACCTTCTTTATGTTTTTAGGGGGGTTACCATTTTTACTCTTGATCAGTGCAATTCATCGTCGCGATATCAAAGTACTTATCAATGATGCGCAGATTATCGGTTTTGGAAAGCTAATACTCGTAATGACAATAATGATGTCGTTATACTTGTGGCAAAAAGATGTTTTTGATCTGACCGACGCGATCAGAATTAGTATGTTTAACATAGTATCAATAGTAACATCGACTGGTTTTGGTTTAACAGATTTCGGCACATGGGGTGAATTTACAACAGTCTTGTTTGCTGGCTTGATGTTTACTGGTGCTTGTTCTGGCTCAACATCTGGAGGGATAAAAATATTTCGATTTCAAATCGCCTTCACCTTATTCCGTAAGCAGATGTCACAATTAGTCCATCCGTCAGGAGTATTTAGACAGCACTATAATGGACGTAATGTAAATGATGTTATTGTACGATCTGTGGTTGCTTTTGGTAGTGCATTTATTGCTACAGTTTCGATACTGGCAGCCATACTCAGCATAATAGGGTTAGACCCGATCACCAGTATTACCGGTGCAATCACCGCTGTGGCTAATGTGGGTCCAGGATTGGGCCCTGTCATTGGCCCATCAGGTAACTTTGCTAGTTTACCTGATACCGCAAAATGGGCGCTTAGCTTAGGCATGTTGATGGGGCGATTAGAGATCATGACAGTATTAGTGCTCGTAACCCCTGCATTTTGGAAAAGTTAAAGTATAAGAGTGCTAACTGATTATTCTAATAAGTTAGCACTGCTTTTCTCAATTAACTCAACAGGTAATGGTTTTTTAACTTCGACGCCCAGCTCTACAAACTGCTGCGCTTGTTTAATTAAATTGCCCTTACCTGAACTTAAACGTTTCATCGCTGAATCATAACTATCTTGTGCTTTATCTAACGCTGTTCCCATGTCTTGCATATCATGACTAAATAAACGCAGCTTTTCATAGATCCTGCCAGCACGTTCTGCGATTAATTGTGCATTCTGGTTCTGACGTTCGTAACGCCATAAATTATCAATGGTACGTAATGCAACTAACAAATTGGTTGGACTCACTAACATGATATTATTATCCAGTGCATACTTCATTAAACTTGGGTCAGCTTCTAATGCCGCTATAAATGCCGGTTCTACCGCCACAAACATCAGTACATAATCTAACGTTTTTAAGCCTTGTAACAAGTGGTAATCTTTACGCCCAAGTTCACGAATATGCCCACGAATAGAGGTTACATGCTCCTGTAACGCTTGTTTACGTGTCACTTCATCGTCAGCATTAAAGTAACGCTCGTAAGCCGTTAATGACACCTTAGAATCAACCACAACATCTTTATCTTGTGGTAGATGAACAATCACATCAGGCTGAAAGCGTTTGCCATGTTCATTATTCAAGCTTACCTGAACATCATATTCATGTCCTTCCCGTAAACCAGATTCAGATAAGATCCGCGCTAAAATAACTTCGCCCCAATTACCTTGCTGTTTATTGTCCCCTTTCAGGGCTTTAGTTAAATTAGCCGTTTCGCTAGACATCAATTGATAAACTTGCTGCAAACGAGCAACTTCAGATTGTAAGCTGTGGCGCTCTTTCGCTTCGTTAGAGTAAACATCTTGCACTTGCTGTTTAAATCCTTCGAGCTGCGTTTTTAATGGCGCTAAAAGCAATTCCACACTAGACTTGTTTAGTTCTTTGAAATTGTCGGTTTTACTATCAAAAATTTTATTTGCGAGGTTTTCGAACTGCTGTTGTAAGCGTTGTTCAGATTGTGCTTGCAGTGCCAGTTTTTCTTCGCTAGCCTGGCGTTCAGCCTGTAAACGAATGTCACTTTCACGTAATCGTGACATTAATTTAATTAACTGGTTGTTTTGCGATTCTAATTTTAATTTATTAGCATCATGCTCTTTCTGCAATTGGTCATTAGCATAATTAACGTTATCTAATTGTTGTTCTAATAACTCAACTTCATGATTTAAAGTTTGCATCGATAAGTTGGCTTGCTGAGTTTTACGGATTGCAACGAAGCCAAAAATAATCGCGATACAGCTAACGACAATATACGGAAATATGGGTAACAGAGAATCAAAAGTCATAAGATACATTAACTACGAAAAAAAGAGCTGTGTGACAAGGCGCGATCAAAATAAAACCATACTGCAAGGCAGCCAAGGTAAATAAAGAAAATGATCCACTTATGATAATTAACACCGCTGTCAATGGTGGTAAATGGTACATCACCAATCACACTGTATAACCAAAGAGTCAGCGGAAATAATGCGAAAACCAAAAGTTTCCACATGATCTTTAACGTCGGACGGTGTACAGTTATCGCTTTCATTAACATAGTCCTAAATATCAGCGTAAATAATACTGAAAAGAGATGATGATGTTAGCCTAACCTGCTCAAGATTAAAACTAATCCATTAAGGTTAATCATAATCAGTGCACATTTCATCAAAATAATACGGATTAATTCATTATCCCCCTTGAAACGAGAAAAATTACCCCAACTTGTAATTTTCAGTTATTTTTTGTCAAAATAGGGTTAATCACTCTATATCACGGGCAATTAAAATGTCTATTATGCTAATTAATTATAATCCGAATACGAAATAGGTAATATATATGAGCGATTTTATGAATGAAGGCCAAGTTGCCTATTTCAAAGAAAAACTAGAAACAGAGCAACAAGAGATTTTATCTCGTATTGAAAGCCAATCCACTGACGTCGTAATCTCTGATAGCAATGAAATGGCTGATGAGATAGATCGTGCGGCGATGGAAGAAGCGCATCGTCTTGAATTAAACCGTATTCATCACGATAAACTACACATCAAAAAGATCATCAAAGCACTGCGTCGTATCGACAGTGGCGATTATGGCTATTGTGATACCTGTGGTGACGAAATATCGATTAAACGCTTACAAGCACGTCCTGAATCACGCCTATGCTTAGAGTGTCAGTCAACGAAAGAATTTACTGACCACAGCTTATACCGCCGCTAGTCCTAAGCCCAATCTAATAGCCAACTCTGGTCGTTATCAATAAAATGATCACAGATGGAAAGCAATAATAAACCGATGTTATTGCTTTCCTCATTTATCGTTCCGTATTAATCTGTAATCTCTTTTCACCCAAACCGCCATAGGAATACAGCGATGTTAAAGCTATTGCCAGTCAATTTTAAAAGAATCAGTTTATTGTCACTACTTGTCACCAGTGTTGCATTAAGCGGTTGTAGTGATGATGAATCAGGTAAAATTAGTCTGGGTTTATTCACCACTAAAGATATTAAAATCAACACATTCGTAGATCCAAAGATACCAGGCGTCACTTGCCATGTTAGCCATATTGAAGCTAATTTGGATTTTTCTGATCCGTCAGATATGGGGATTGCATGTCGCCAAACAGGTGAAATTACAGCTGCTATGCTAGCAACAGTTGATATCTCAAAAAGCGGTGAAGTGATCTTTAAGCAATCAAAGAGTATCTTATTTAAATCACTCAAAATCCGTCGTATTTATGATGCTGATAGCCAAAGTCTATTGTATGTGTCGTACTCGACAAAAGAGATTAATGGTAGCTACAAGCATTCATTATCCACCGTACCACTGTGGGCAACCAAAGCATGGCAGCAGCCAACAGCTCTTAAATCACAAGTAAATTAAAAACAATAAAGCCACTGTTGTCAGTGGCTTTACTCGTCAATAGGATAATCTACTAGGGCTAAAATGCAGTTATAACACCCATCCCTATCACTTCAGAAAATAGCAACAATACCGTTGTCAGCGACACTAAATTAGCTGTGTACTCTTGTTTTGTATAGAGAGGAATAGTCCAAATAGCTAACGCCAATAATAAAATAACAGCTCGGTAAATGACGAACTCTTGGATCACCGTCATCTGACTTGAATCGGCATTAAGCGCTGCGACAATCAATAACCCAAGCATCAGTAGTACACTACTCGCGATACCAACAACGGGTAAAATAACATTAAATGCTTGTAATCTATGCTTTGCACGCAACAAGATCACATGCGCAAATACAGCCCCTAGTAGCACGGCTTCTAACAGTAATAACGGCTGCTGCTGTTGCCACAGAACTAATAACCCAGTGATGACAGCAAGCGCAATTGGTAATCGTAACCAAGTACTTGGAATTGCACGTTTACCTTCTAAGCGAGACTGAATTAAATTTTGTATAATACCGATAAATACCGCAATGCCACCAATAATCAAAGTCGGCGCTGTCGCATAGTCTTCAATGCCGATCATTAACCCAAGCGCTAATACAGCCCAAATTGAGATCATATTTTCAGTAATACGCTTACGCTGGCCAGGACACACTTCACCTTTTACTAATACTAATGCTAGGAAACAAGCTGCCGCTATTGGCATCATTACAATGATTGGATAAATTTGTTGGTAGAAACTGATTTCAGTCACGCGAAAACCCTTAGTAATACTAGATTCAATTAAGTTAGGTGCGAGAGTATATCAGTGTCACCTCAAGGTGGTAATCAATAATTAAATGAAAATGCTATTTTGCCAAGGTAATAAAAACAAAAAAAAGCCCATCACTAAAGAATGGGCTTCACCTACTTATTTTAAACTTTTTTACCATGTTCTTGCTCTGAAATTAATGGTTCAACACCTAATATACGAGAGAGCAAATCGACTTCATTCAAACTCTCATCACTAAGTTGTACATTCACTAGCAGCGATTCAAATCGACTCTGCTGTAATACTTCCGAAATTCCCGTCATACCACCGGCTGTTTTCAACAACGATGAAATAACCGTATTCGCCCCAGTTTCCCTTTTTTCTATATCTAGTTTCCCATCCATAACTCCCCCTCATAGCTCCCTAACTATCCCTGGTTTCTATCCCTTAGAAATATATTCCAGTCATATAAAACCACATTCACTTACTCAGGGAAATAACCAAATAATGAGTTTGAGAGGTAAAACGGATAAATGACCAAGTGTCTTATCAGCACTGAGAATAAATGTGAACTCTGCGCTAATAAAATATATTATATTAATTCTTTAGCATTAACTTCATTCTAATCATCGCTATATATCCAAAATCACAATGACAGGGAGTCACAGTGTGAACGTCGAATATTTATTCTCGAAACTGAAACAGCCACCCGTTATACCGCAATTATTACAAGAAATGATGACAAGCTTTAATCAAACAAATATCGGCTCGATAAGATAGCCAGCAGCCTAACGAATAGTTTTAAGCATGAAAATAATTTTGATATCTGTGAATTTTGGCGTAATTCTTTTCAAGTCGCGCAAATAGCCAAAGCTATAGCTAGCAAAATCCACTTGGATCAAGAAATCATTTTTACGTGAAGTTTAATGCATAACATTGGGGAGTTACTGATCCAAAGTGCATTACCAGAAGAAGCGAGTCTAATCGCTCTCAGTCAAGCACAGGGACAAAGCCGTATTGAAGCCCAACGCGCTATTCTCAGTTTTGATTTTACTGATGTAGGCCTTGAGTTCGCAAGACAATGGCATTTTACTGACGCCTTTGCAAATGTAATACACCAACAACTCGATCCTCTCTCATGTGAGAAAATTTCAAATGAAGCAGTGCTTATTCGCCTTGCCGTCTTTGTCAATTTTGCAACCAATGCAGGCGTGCCAGCACAGATGATCATACACCGCTTTCCACAAGCGCTTGCGCAACATTTAAATATCGACCCAGAAGTGTTACTTATGCAACTCAAAGCGGTACAGCAGCAAGGTAACGAATTGACAGAATGATTAATGCAGGACGTAGCGTAGAGTTTCAGAAACGAAAAAAGCCTGCTCATTGAGCAGGCTTTTCGAATAGTGGTCGGTGATAGAGGATTCGAACCTCTGACCCCCTGGTCCCAAACCAGGTGCGCTACCAAGCTGCGCTAATCACCGAACATGGTGCGGAAGGAGAGACTTGAACTCTCACACCTTGCGATACTAGAACCTAAATCTAGCGCGTCTACCAATTCCGCCACTTCCGCACAATTTTTCTACTTGCTAGCAGGTAACTCTAACAAGGGTGATAACTCAATTCTAAAAGAATATCTATGTTATCGAATATGGGGCGACTGAAGGGATTTGAACCCTCGACAACCGGAATCACAATCCGGGGCTCTACCAACTGAGCTACAACCGCCATAGTGGTCGGTGATAGAGGATTCGAACCTCTGACCCCCTGGTCCCAAACCAGGTGCGCTACCAAGCTGCGCTAATCACCGAACATGCTCATTAGAATGCATCATTCTTAACAAGTGTGCGCATTATAGATATTGTGTGTAAGTCTGCAAGTCTTTTTAACCAAAAAACGATTTTTTTATCATTTTCAATTAAATCGGAATAAAAACAAACAGTGCCAGTGCAAAAAACAATCAGAACAAATTAATTAACTTACTGAACTGTATTTACCTGTGCATGTTCAACTAAATGCAATGGGGCGACTGATGGGATTTGAACCCACGACAACCGGAATCACAATCCGGGGCTCTACCAACTGAGCTACAACCGCCATTAACCATTTAATTGCACAACCACTATAATAACTATAATGGTGCGTCCGAGAGGAGTCGAACCTCCGACCTCACCCTCCGGAGGGGCGCGCTCTATCCAACTGAGCTACGGACGCATGAGCAATATACTACGTCCAACGGCGAACCTCGTCTAGGCAAATCAGTTAATTCAACATGAATATGTTGCATAATTACAACGCCTGTATCTTTTATAACCAACTAAAAGCACTATCGAACTGAGGAAAATGCAACAAACACTGTTACAACTATTTAACCTAAGGCTTGGTAAGGATATAATGATTCGCAGTAGTAGGGATTTATTATAACAAAAGTCAACCATAGACTGACAATACCATTATTAGGGAGCTAAAAAGAGCATGTATAAATTACGAAATATTCTAATCACTTTATCAGCATCATTGCTATTTGCATTTACCGTAAACGCAAGTCACAACTCTGCGGAATCAGTTGCAGAAAGAATTGCCCCTGTAGGTCAAGTATACTTACCAGGTGAACTGGCTCCAGTAGTTGCGAAAAGCACTACACCTGCAGAGCCACGCTCAGGTGAACAAATTTATACAACTACTTGTAGCATGTGTCACGGCAGTGGCCTTGCTGGTGCTCCGATTAAAGGTAATGCGGATCAATGGGGACCTCGAATTGCAAAAGGTAAAGACACGCTTTATCGCCATGCAGTCGAAGGCTTAAATGGCGTAATGCCTCCACGTGGTACTTGCGCAACGTGTTCTGATGACGAATTACAAGCTGCCGTTGATTACATGATCCAAGGCCTGTAACACAAAAGATAAATAATGTTATAACAACGGGATGACCTTAATTATCCGATTATAACCCAGTCGTTCTTCGATAAAGCCACTCATTTTTTAGTGGCTTTTTTTTGACCCTCAGTTATCCACTGCTAGACTTTATCACTATAAGACTTAGTTTTTTCGTTATTAAAGACCATTAGGATGTCGACAGTGAACAAGGATCGTCTATCAAACCAGCACCAGCCAAGCAGCGCCAAACTTATCGGTCTCGCGCTATCGAGTTCATTACGGACACAGCGAGCCTTATTTTTAACACAGCTAAAATCAGCCTCACAACAACTACAACAAACCCAACAAAGTTTTGTATTATTACTGATTAAAATTGATAACATAGCTGATGTAGAACAAAATTTTGGTAGTGAACTCAGCAATAAACTCATTACAATTATTCGTCACCATTTACAATTATTAACCTCTAGTAACGACTGCTTGGTTAACTTACAAGGCGATGAGTTTGCCTTATTAAAGACGGATATAGTAGATGCGGATAGCGCTATCAGTCTCGCTAAAAAGATCCAATCACAGTTCCGTTTTAGCTTTCAGGTAAGTAACTATAAAATTCTCTGCAGCTGCAGTATTGGAATTAGTTTACAGCAGGCCCCCCACTCTGTGAGTCAAGTATTGAAAGACGCAGATATCGCCCTGAAAATGGCGCAGCAGCAAGGTCTCGGTCAATACCATCTATCGACAGCGTTACCCGTACCAGCTGAAAATACCATGGCTATATTGCAACAAGAAAAACTCACTCGCGCTATTATTAACAATGATATTCTGCCGTATTACCAACCTATTATTCAGCTTAACAGTAATCAATTAGTCGGTTTCGAAGTCATAGCCCATTGGCAAGAAGAGCATCAAGACAACAGTTTTATATCTTTCGCCGAACGTACCGATATTATTATCACTCTTGATTTACACATTATGTATCAAGCCTGCTTACAATTAAAAAAGTGGCATGATTCGCATCCTAATAATCAACAAATCATGTTAGCAATGAACTTATCCGTCAAACATCTCATTCTTGAAGGCGCTATTGAACATTTAATTTTTATTATTCAACAACAACAGATCCCACCACATCGTCTAGTATTTGAATTCAGAGAACATGAGTTTATGGCTCACAATGAATTTGCCATACGCGCGTTAGAAAAATTACGCCAAATAGGGGTGCAAGTAGGATTAGATAACTTTTGTACAGGCTTTAGTTCTTTGAATGAATTTTTCAAATATCCGATCGACTTTGTAAAGATAGACAGCAGTTTTACCAATCGTATGCTTATGTCTAAAAAAGATCTGTCGTTGATTCGCGTAATTAGAGATATTAGCCACGATATGGGCTTTAAAGTCATTGTTGAAGGAATTAGCAATCCTCAGCAGCATGCTAAATTAATCGAGCTTGGCTGTGAATTTGGTCAAGGCAGTTATATTGCTCAGCCAATGGACTATACGCAGGTTGATCGCTTATTAGAACTCTAATAAGCGATCTTTTATTTAGACTGTCCTCAGCTACTTGTTAAAAAGGGCTCTTAAGTTTGCAACTCCACGTTTGCCTTTCTCTTGCTTTTCAACGGGCGAGTCTGGTTTTTTACGTAGGTCCCATTCCAGATCATCTTGCGGCAATTCAAGCAAGAAGCGACTTGGCTCGGGTTTCACGACTTCACCAAATTGACGGCGCTCTTTGCATAACATCATGAACAATACTTTTTGTGCTCGAGTGATCCCCACATAGGCTAAACGACGTTCTTCTTCGACGTTTGGATCGTCATCAATGGAACTTTGATGCGGTAAAATTCCCTCTTCCATACCGACCATGAATACATAAGGATACTCCAGCCCTTTCGAAGCATGGTAAGTCATTAGCTGTACTTGATCGGAGTCATCTTCTTCTTCATTGCGTTCGAGCATGTCACGTAACGTTAAGCGGGTAACCACTTGTGCCAACGTCATCTCTTCATCGAGATCATCCCCTTTGAGCATTTCTGTAACCCAACGATATAACTCTGATACGTTCTTCATGCGCATTTCAGCGGCTTTAGCACTAGGACTGGTCTCATACAACCAGTCTTCATAATGTATATCACGTACCATATCACGCACAGCATCGATACTATCACTACGCTGTTCTTGATCCGCTAACTCAACTAGCCAACGGGTAAAGCCACGAACGGCAAGTAAACCACGTCCAGTGAGGGTTTGTTCTAAGCCCATTTCAAAGCTGGCAGCAAACAAACTGATATTACGCATGTTGGCGTAATTACCTAACTTTTCTAATGTTGTCGGACCAATCTCACGACGTGGTACATTCACCACACGTAAAAATGCATTATCATCATCTGGATTCACTAACAAACGCAGATAAGCCATCATGTCTTTGATTTCAGCACGTGAGAAAAATGATGTACCGCCGCTGATTTTATACGGTATACGGTTGGTCATTAAGGCTTTTTCAAATAACCGTGATTGATGGTTACCACGGTATAATATCGCATAATTTTTATATTCACTGCGTGCCATAAATTTATGTGCTAATAGTTCTGATACTACTTTTTCCGCTTCATGTTCTTCATTTTTGGTGGTAAACACTTTAATCGGATCGCCATACCCAAGTTCACTGAATAAGCGCTTATTAAACTCATGCGGATTGTTATCAATTAAAATATTTGCAGCTTTAAGAATTCGTTGCGTCGAGCGATAGTTTTGCTCTAGCTTTACCACTTTCAAACCAGGAAAATCTTTTTGCAATAACGTGAGATTTTCAGGACGCGCACCACGCCACGAATAGATAGACTGATCATCGTCACCTACAACGGTGAATTTAGCACGCTGGCCTACAATTAGTTTCACCAACTCATATTGACTGGTATTGGTATCTTGATACTCATCCACTAATAAATAGCGGATCTTATTTTGCCAGCGTTCGCGTACTTCGTCGTTTAGTCGTAACAACAAAGTTGGCATCATGATTAGATCATCAAAATCTAAGGCGTTATACGCTTTCATATGGCGCATATAATCGTCATAGCACTGGGCAAATAATTTATCTTGGGGCATTTGCGCACGGGCAGTTGCTTGTGGCGGTAATACCAACTCATTTTTCCAATTCGAAATAGCGCTACGTAATAGGTCGATAAGCTCTTTATCTTCTTCGAGCGTCTCTTGAGTGAGCTCTTTTAATAAGGCGAGCTGGTCTTGATCATCAAACAGTGTGAATGCTTGTTTAATGCCTAAATTTTTATATTCTTTACGAATAATATTTAAACCTAAGGTATGGAACGTCGATACCATTAAGCCTTTTGCTTCTTTTTTACCTAATGTTTGAGCAATACGCTCTTTCATCTCACGCGCCGCTTTGTTGGTAAAAGTTACCGCAGCAATATTCTTGGCCTGATAACTGCAATTTTGCACTAGGTGAGCAATTTTGGTGGTAATAACACGTGTTTTACCACTGCCTGCACCAGCGAGTACTAGGCAAGGGCCAGAAATATATTTAACAGCTTCATCCTGACGGGGATTCATTTTCATAGCGACAACACCAGACTAAAACATTAAGAAAAGAAGTAGATATTAGATTGTAGCAAAATTAACATAAAAAAATGCCAGTTATAAATAACTGGCATTTTTTATACATTGAATACGCAATCAAGAATTACTTGATTTTGCCTTCTTTGTACATAACGTGCTTACGAATAACAGGATCAAATTTTTTGATTTCCATTTTTTCAGGCATGTTTTTTTTGTTTTTATCAGTGGTATAGAAGTGACCTGTACCAGCAGATGAATTCAGACGAATTTTATCGCGCATAATATAGCTCCTTAAACCTTCTCACCACGGGCACGCATTTCAGCAAGAACTGAATCGATACCCTTTTTATCAATAATACGCATACCTTTACAAGTAAGACGTAATTTTACAAAGCGGTTTTCGCTCTCAACCCAAAAACGGTGTGTATGTAGGTTTGGCAAGAAACGGCGACGAGTGCGGTTTTTTGCGTGAGAAACGTTGTTACCAACAGCTGGTTTTTTACCAGTAACTTGGCATACTTTTGACATAGTGTGCTCCAATAACTTCAAATATAAGTGTCTACATAGTCGCATTTGAAGCTACTAGGTATACTTTTAATGCTCGGTTTATACAGTAAACCCAGACATAAATCAATAATAGTGCAAAATATCACCACCTTTAAACACACAAAAGTAGTGCTAAAAACAAGCATTAACGGTTACTTTTTAATCCAAAGTGAAATAAAACAGTTTAAAACACAAAAAAAAGGCCAAAAAAAAGCAATAAAAATTAAATCATAATAATTGCAAAAAGTATTTCAATTCGCCTAAATGTACAAATGCGAAACCCTTTTTTTCAGGTTATAATCCCCACACCTTGATAGTGAGTTTACACCAATGCTTAACGATATAGAATTAACCGACCTTAGACAACAGTTTCCCGTATTATCCCAACAAGTGAATGATCACCCATTAATTTATTTAGATAATGCAGCGACAAGTCAAAAGCCCTTGTGTGTTCTCGAGGCGATTAATACCTATTATCGAGACATTAACGCAAATGTACATCGCGCTTCACATGCACTCAGCGCGCAAGCAACATCCGCGTATGAAAATGCCCGTGATATCTGCGCGCAATTTATTAATGCAAATAGCAGTAAAGAAATCATTTGGACCCGTGGCACTACAGAAGCGATCAACTTAATCGCGAACTGCTTAACAACAAAATTTCAAGCTGGGGATGAGATTATCATTTCAACCCTAGAGCACCACGCTAATATTGTGCCTTGGCAGATGCTAGCACAGCGTACAGGGGCGATTCTTAAAGTCATTCCTCTATTGCCATCAACAGATATCGATATGCAGGCTTACAAGTTGTTATTAAGCGATAAAACCAAACTTGTTGCCGTTAGCCATGTATCTAATGCGATTGGCACAGTGAATCCCATTGAAGAGATCATTGCTTTAGCCAAACAAACTAACGCAAAGGTATTAATCGATGGTGCCCAAGCTATTTCACATTGGGACGTAGACGTACAAGCACTCGGTTGTGATTTTTATGTATTCTCTGGGCATAAAATGTATGGTCCCACCGGTATCGGCGTGCTCTGGGGTAAAGAAACGTTGCTTAATCAGCTGCCGCCTTGGCAAGGCGGTGGTGAAATGATTAAAGCCGTCAGCTTTGAACATACAACTTATAACGAATTACCGTTTAAGTTTGAAGCGGGTACACCGAATATTGCCGGGACAATCAGCCTTGCGCGCGCCATGACTTTTCTAAAGAGTTACGATCGGCAAGCGCTGGCAGATCACGAAGCTGAACTACTAGCCTACACCACGGCACAACTCGAAAAAATGCCACGCATTAAGATTATTGGTTCACCTCAACATCGTGCAGGTGGCATCAGCTTCACTATGGGAGACGCCCATAATGGTGATGTGGGTATGCTGTTAGATTTACAAGGCATAGCAGTACGTACCGGTCATCACTGTGCACAACCTTTGATGCAGAGCCTTAACTTATCCGGTACCATTCGTGTGTCACTCGCCATTTATAACACAAAAGCAGAAATAGACTTCTTCATTACAGCATTGAATGAACTGCAAGATTTACTCTAATATCAATAAATAAAAAATTAACTTTATCCCACGAGACTTTATGTCTGGTTGGTAATACAGGAATGATCATGACCGATTTCTCGTCGAGCCCATTTGGTAACGAAATTACCAGTAGCGATGTAATGACTTTATTAACCGCACAAAATGGTTGGCAAAATAAATACCGTCAATTAATTTTGCTAGGTAACAAGATTCCAGCGTTAACAGATGACTATAAAGTAGCAGAAAATCAAATTAAAGGCTGTGAAAGTCAGGCTTGGTTAGCGTTTAGTTGTGACAATGATGAACGACTATGGTTTGGTCTGGATTCAGATGCGCGTATTGTTAAAGGTTTAATGGCGGCATTATTAGCAGCCGTTAATGGTAAAACGCGCGTTGAAATCGCAGCATTTAATATTGATGACTATTTTGCACAGCTTGGTTTTATGCAACAACTTAGCCCTTCTCGTGGCAATGGTTTAAAAGCGGTGATCGCAGCGATCCAAGCTGCCTAATAAACAAGAATATAAGTGGTGTATTGATTAACACCACTTATATATCAACTGATGTCCTACTATTTCTGCAGGTTTTTAACAATCAACGCAGTTCCCATGCCCCCACCAATACACAGTGATGCCAAACCGTAATCAACACCACGTTTTTGCATTTCATGTAATAGCGTCACAGTAATACGACCACCGGAAGCACCCAGAGGATGACCTAAAGCAATAGCGCCACCATTCACATTGGTTTTATCAGCAAACCAGTCCATATCAACATTATGCTCTTGAGTCAGATTAGTCATGACCCCTAATGCTTGTGCCGCAAAGGCTTCGTTTAACTCTAATAATTCTATCTGCTCTAATGACATATCAGCACGTTTTAGCGCTTGCTCAATCGCAGGAACTGGGCCTAACCCCATAACTTGTGGATCAATACCACCTTGACCATAAGCGATTAACTCTGCCATTGGCTCTAAACCGTATTTTTCTACCGCCGCTTCAGAAGCTAAGATAATAGCTGCAGCACCATCATTAATACCAGATGCATTCGCCGCCGTCACCGAGCCATCCGCTTTAAATGCAGGACGTAGTTTAGCTAAGCCTTCAACACTGGTATTGTCTTTTGGATACTCATCCGTCGCAAAGCTTTGCGTTTGACGGCGCACTTTTACTTCAACTGGCACAATCTCGTCAGCGAAACGTTCTGCTGTAATTGCAGCGATTGCTTTATGTTGACTGCCGACTGCAAACGTATCTTGTTGTTCACGGGTTAAACCAAACTGGTCAACAATATTTTCTGCCGTCATGCCCATATGGTAATTGTTAAATACATCAGTCAAACCATCATTAATCATGGAATCAACCATGGTCATGTTGCCCATTTTAGAGCCAAAACGTATTCTCGATGGCATCAAATAAGGAATGTTAGACATACTTTCCATCCCAGCAGCAACCACGATGTCCGCATCACCAGCTTTAATATGTGCCGCGCCGTCCATAATCGTTTTCATGCCACTACCACAGATCATGTTTAACGTATAAGCAGGCACAGTAGCAGGAATACCCGCTTGCATTGCAGCTTGACGACCTGGGCCCATGCCTTGTCCAGCACTAATCACATTACCAACAATTACTTCATCAACGTGCTCAGGATTAACGTTAGCTGCTACTAATGCACCTTTAATTACAGTCGCGCCTAATGTTGCGGCATCCACACCCGCTAAGCTACCGCCAAAACTACCAAGCGCTGTACGTTTTGCTGCAACGATAAATACTTTACTCATACCTTGTGTCCTTACTTGATGTGATCAGTTTTATTTTTCAAACATATGTTTGAATGGTATCACAAGTTATTAACATAACCGAATTTAGCGTCGGTCAAATCAATACCAGCAAAAAACAATATGCCATATTCTAATGAGATTAGATCAGAGATTAATGAAGATGAAAATAGACTTTATATTTTGATAAAACCAGTTAATACGGCTGTATCAACTTGTTAAAGTGGTCTATTAACAACGTAACCTTGTACACGAAACAAGGTTAACTAAGCCGATTAAGCGTTGGCTTTTTCAGCTAATTTTTTCAAGACACGTGAAGCTGCAACCAAACCAAAGCTTGCCGTCACTGCGGTGGAAGCGCCAAAACCACTTGAACAATCCATGCCAGTTGCGCCATCTGCAAAATTCTTAGTCATGCATACTTCCCCATCAGAACTGGGGTAAATGAGTTGCTCCGTAGAAAACACACATTCAATACCAAATTTACGTTTGGTATTTTTAGTGAAGTTATGTAAACGACGCAAGTCAGAACGTACTTTTGCAGCTAATGGATCTTGATACGTTTTAGCTAAGTCAGTCACTTGAATTTGCGTTGGATCGATTTGCCCACCTGCCGCACCAATAGTTATACATTTGATTTTGTTTCGTTTGCAATACGCTAAGAGCGCCGACTTTGAACGTACGCTATCAATCGCGTCAATCACATAATCATAATCTGTACAGAGGTGTTCGCCAATATTATCGGTACTGACAAAGTCATCGATAAGATTAACTACACATTCCGGATTAATGGCATGAATACGCGCCGCCATCACATCAATCTTTTGCTGACCGATAGTGTCTTTTAATGCATGAATTTGACGGTTAGTATTGGTTACGCAAATGTCGTCCATATCAATCAGCGTGATCTTACCGATACCCGAACGCGCTAACGCTTCTGCCGCCCAAGAACCCACACCACCAATACCAATCACACACACATGTGCTTGATTAAAAAACTGCAGTGCTTTTAGTCCATATAAACGTGCAATACCACCAAAACGATTGTCATATTCGGCCGACATACCCTACCCCAAATCAAGCAAAAAACGCATTATACCGATAACAACAGTTAACTACAAAAGGGATAAAACGTTTGATGTAAATCAACTTACATTGAGATTAGTCATTATTAGCGGGTGCATATTTAATTGCATAAAATGAGCAAGTAAATGTCAATTAAAACACTGACTGTGAATGTTTAGCTAAAAAAAGCGCATAATAAAACCACAGCTAATAAAGGGGGGGATTATCAAGCCTTTTCGTTACAGGCTTAACTCATTATTAAATAAAACTTCGCCTCCACCCGCTGCATTTTTCACCCATGACATAATTTTTCAATAATTGAATGAAAATATTCACAAGAAAAACAAAACACTTAAAACCAATGACTTATGCAATACCCGCAACCTTTAAAATGTGATCCCTGAGTAATTATACAAACCCAAACTGCATTATTATTTTAGCTAAATTATCGCCTTAAATTTGGATTAATAATAATGAACATATCATATTTTATTTATAGATACCGTCTATCTCCCACATACTTATTCCACTTTCTATGACATAAAAATCCCAATTCTAATTGCTAAAAATTTAATGTTGTACCCGATATTGGTATAACAAATAGCGAGGATAAAAGATGACAACATCAGCTTTAGATAAAGAAAAAAAAGGCTTTTTTGCTAATTTAACATTCCCATCTGCTTATACGATTCTATTTATACTTATTGCTTTTGTAGCCCTAATGACTTGGATTGTGCCTGCAGGCCAATACGATCGAGTCATGAATGATGACATAGGTAAAGAAGTACCAATAACAGGTACATACCATACTGTTGATAATAATCCACAAGGATTTGTAGACGTCGTTCTTGCACCTATCGATGGTTTTTACGATCACAACACCTATGCTGCTGCGGCAATTGATGTCTCTCTTTTCATTCTTATTATTGGTGGTTTTCTTGGGCTTGTAACAAAAACAGGCGCAATAGATGCCGGTATTGAGCGGGTAACTACACGCTTAAATGGTCGTGAAGAATTGATGATTCCGATTCTAATGGCGCTGTTTGCTGCTGGCGGAACGATTTACGGTATGGCGGAGGAGTCATTACCATTTTACTCACTGATCGTCCCCGTCATGCTTGCAGCTCGGTTTGATTCGGTGGTAGGCGCCGCAACCGTATTACTAGGCGCAGGTATTGGTGTAATCGGTTCGACCATTAATCCATTTGCAACAGTGATCGCATCTAATACTGCCGGTATTCCGTTTACTGATGGCATATTTTTACGTATCGCTACCTTAGCTATCGGTTGGTTAATCTGCGTAATCTACGTCATGCGTTATGCTAAGAAGATCAAAGCAGATCCATCAAAATCGATTATGTTCGATAAGCATCAGGAGCATATGGTTCATTTTTTAGGAAATAAATCAGATGAGAAATTAGAATTTACCACAACGCGTAAACTCATTCTAACTATCTTCGTCGCTTCTTTTGCAATCATGATTTATGGTGTTGCAGTGGCGGGTTGGTGGATGGCTGAAATTTCAGGTCTATTCTTAGTCGCAGCCATTATCACAGGTCTCGTCGCTAGAATGAGTGAAGAAGAACTCACATCAAGTTTCATTGATGGGGCTCGCGATCTACTTGGTGTAGCACTCATTGTTGGTATTGCTCGTGGGATCGTAGTGATCATGGACCGAGGTATGATCACTGATACTATTCTCAATTCAGCTGAAATGGCGATCTCTGGTTTATCTGGTATTGTCTTTATCAATGTCATGTATTGGATTGAAGTATTACTTTCATTCTTAGTGCCATCGACATCTGGATTAGCTGTTTTAACTATGCCTATTATGTCTCCATTAGCTGATTTTGCTTCTGTTAGTCGAGATCTAGTTGTAACAGCGTTCCAATCAGCCGCAGGTATTGTAAACTTAATTACCCCGACCTCTGCAGTTGTTATGGGTGGTCTTGCGATCGCCAAAGTACCTTATATTCGTTGGTTAAAATGGGTAGCACCGCTCATCGCTATACTCACTATTTTAGTGATGGCTATGCTCAGCGTAGGCGTCATCCTATCTTAATTTAAAGTTAAATTAGCATCATTGATGATTAAAATACCTTTCCTATCTCAAGGAAGGGTATTTTTTTACCTATATTCCCGTGATCTATAGCCCTCCTTAATATTTTGTAATTCAGTTATCACGACACCTGCCCTTGCCGTTAATAGCCTCATATCTTATATTTTAATTTCACAAATCCACTATAGATTCAAAAGCCAATATTGGCTGCATTAAGCTTAAGCAATCCCACAAAAATTCATGTTGAACATACAAAATAAGACTCACTTTGCACTTCAAACTACACGCAATGATCGACCTTAATAGCGCAAAGCAGCAGAGAATATAGCGTTATTATAAAAACGATGAAAACAGCAAGATCTAAAGCAATAATAACCCCAAATAAAAACATGATCTAACTAGCAAATTAACAACGAAAAACCACCTACCCATTTAGATATATAGTCACTACAACTGCATAAATTTTAACGATTAAAATAGCCCTTTAAAATCAACCAAAAACAAGAATGAGTAAATACTTTAAAATCAAAAACTTAATACAAAAAGTAGACAAAAAAAACTGTATCGCATAATAACAGCAGGATCCTACACGCATAACAAAACACTTTTAAATCAACTGGTTACATATAATTAACAACATGAAAACGTGACTAAGATCGAAGATTGACTGAACCTATATCGTATACTGCACACATCAACTTACAGCATTAAATAGAAACAATAAACTTTCACATAATTAATAGTATTTCATAAACGCTTTAGCGAAGGATAAGATTATGAGTAAATTATATGTAGGTTCTGAAGTCGGTCAATTACGTCGCGTTCTCGTTCACCGTCCAAGACGCTCACTAAGCCACTTAACACCATCTAACTGCCACGACTTATTATTTGATGATGTATTAGCAGTAGAACGTGCAGGTGAAGAACATGATGTGTTTACAAAAACATTGCGCGATCAAGGCGTAGAAGTGTTACTTCTAACTGATCTTCTTGCTGATACATTAGCAATTCCAGAAGCTAAAGATTGGTTGTTAACAAATCAAGTATCTGATTACCGCTTAGGGGCTACATTTGCTAATGACGTACGTTGCTATCTAGGTGACTTACCAAACATTGATCTTGCTAAAATCTTAACTGGTGGTTTGTCTTACGCTGAAATGCCAATGAAATCATCTTCTATGATGCAAGGCATGCACGCTCCAACAGACTTCATCATTAAACCACTACCGAATCACCTATTTACTCGTGATACGTCTTGCTGGGTATATGGCGGCGTTTCTATCAACCCAATGGCTAAAGCGGCTCGTCAACGTGAAACTAACCACGTTCGTGCAATCTACCGCTGGCACCCAATCTTCGCTGGTGCAGATTTCGTTAAGTACTACGGGCATGAAGAAAAAATGTACGACAACTCTACAATCGAAGGCGGCGACGTACTGGTTATTGGTAAAGGTTCAGTACTTATTGGTATGTCTGAACGTACCACTCCACAAGGTGTTGAACAACTAGCATCAGGCCTATTCAAGCACGGTCAAGCAAAACAAATTATTGCAATGCAGCTTCCTAAGCACCGTTCTTGTATGCACTTAGATACAGTAATGACACACCTAAGTGAAGATACATTCTCTGTTTACCCTGAAGTTGTAAGTAAAGACGTACAGTGCTGGAACCTAACTGGCGATGAGTCTGGCGCTGTTAACGTGAAAGAAGAAGGTTACTTCGTTACAGCTATCGAAAAAGCACTAGGCGTAGGCAAACTAAACCTAATCACCACTGGCGGTGACAGTTTCACAGCAGAACGTGAACAATGGAATGATGCCAATAACGTATTAACGGTAAAACCTGGTGTCGTCATTGGTTATGAAGGTAACTCTCACACTAACGAAAAATACGACAAAGCAGGTATCACAGTTCTACCAATTCCAGGTGATGAACTCGGCCGTGGTCGCGGTGGCGCTCGCTGCATGAGCTGCCCAATTGAACGTGACGGTATCTAACAATTTAATTCACTGAGATAAATCATTATGACTAAAAAAACTGTTGTTGTGGCATTAGGTGGGAACGCTTTATTACGTCGTGGCGAGCCATTAGAAGCTAAGATTCAACGTCAAAACATAGCAACGGCTGCCAAAGCCATTGCTGAAATAGCCAAAGAATATAATGTTGTACTCGTACATGGTAACGGCCCTCAAGTTGGTTTACTGGCACTACAAGGGCTGGAATATAAAGCTGTAAACCCTTATCCACTTGATGTTTTAGGCTCTGAAACTCAAGGTATGATTGGCTACATTTTAATGCAGGAACTTAAAAATATACTGCCTGAACAGAATGTATCTTGTTTACTCACACAGATGAGCGTTGATCCCAATGATCCAGCATTTGCAGATCCAACAAAACCGATTGGTCCAGTTTATGCCGAAAAAGAAGCGCGTGAATTAGCTGAAAAACATAACTGGATTATCAAGCCAGACGGAGAATATTTCCGCCGCGTAGTACCAAGCCCACAGCCGACAGGCATTATTGAAAATGATGCAATTGCAGCCTTAATTCAACAGCAGCATTTAATCATCTGTACTGGCGGTGGTGGCATTCCAGTAAGACATGAAAATGGCAAGTTAGTCGGTGTAGAAGCCGTTATCGATAAAGATATGTCAGCAGCTTACCTCGCCAGACAACTACAAGCAGACGCATTGTTGATCCTAACGGATGCAGATGCTGTATTTATTGATTGGGGCAAACCAACCCAAACAGCACTACGTGCAACAACGCCCTTTGAGTTAGCACAACATAGCTTTGATGCGGGCTCTATGGGACCAAAAATTGAGGCCTCTTGTGAGTTCATTAAACAAGGTGGCAAGTTTGTCGGAATCGGTGCTTTAGATGCGGGCTTACGCATCTTGAAAGGCGACGCTGGTACCAACATAACGGCAGATTAATTCGTTTCAATATATCAAGAAATTCGCGGCTACATAGCCTACGCAGTAGCCGTCAACCTAATTATAAAAGGATAACATTATGTCTTTCAATCTACGTAACCGTAACTTCTTAAAATTACTTGATTTCACGCCACGCGAAATCCAGCACATGCTTGAATTATCTGCAGAATTAAAAAAAGCGAAATATAACGGTTATGAACAACCGCGTTTAACTGGCAAAAACATTGCACTTATTTTCGAAAAAAGCTCAACCCGTACACGCTGTGCTTTCGAAGTTGCCGCACACGATCAAGGCGCTCAAGTAACTTACCTCGGTCCTTCAGGTTCACAAATCGGCCACAAAGAATCAATGAAAGATACAGCGCGTGTTTTAGGCCGCATGTACGATGGCATTGAATACCGTGGTTTTGGTCAAGAAATTGTTGAAGAACTTGGTGCTCACGCTGGCGTACCTGTATGGAATGGCTTAACAACTGAATTCCATCCGACCCAAATTCTAGCTGACTTCTTAACAATGCAAGAGCACGCTCTAGGCAAGCAGTTACATGAAGTTGCTTTCGCTTATCTGGGTGATGCGCAAAATAACATGGGTAATTCATTATTAGTGGGCGCCGCTAAAATGGGTATGGATATTCGTCTTGTGGCACCAGAAGCATTTTGGCCTAATGCAGAACTTGTCGCTCAATGCCGCGAAATAGCAGCAGAAACAGGCGGTAAAATCACTTTAACTGAAGATGTTCAAGAAGGTGTGCAAGGTTGTGATTTCCTTTATACCGATGTTTGGGTATCTATGGGTGAATCAAAAGACGCTTGGGATGAACGTGTAAAAATGATGACTCCTTATCAAATCAACATGGACATGATCAAAAAAACCGGCAACCCGCATGTGAAATTTATGCATTGCTTACCAGCCTTCCACAATGATGAAACAACTGTCGGTGCCGAAGTAGCTGAGAAATACAATATGAAAGGACTTGAAGTTACTGAAGAAGTTTTTGAATCAAAACATTCTATTGTTTTTGATGAAGCTGAAAACCGTATGCATACAATCAAAGCTGTAATGGTTGCAACGCTAGGTCAATAATTAAATTATTAACCATTTAAATCAAAAGCATGTATGCAATAGCATACATGCTTTAACACTACATAATTATATCTGCTAATTCGTAATACAGATGTACTGAATATTTTAGGAAGCAAAATATGACATCATTATTTAGTATAAATTTATCCCTCAATAAGCATCACTCACGATTAATTTTATTATGTAATGATTAAAAAAGTCTTCTTTATAGAGGACTTTTTTTTACTTGTTTTTTACAACAATAGGTACTTACTTTTATAGTAAGTACCGATATAAGGACGGAGATACCATGAACAATACCTTGTTTAGAAAACATATCATTTCTATACCAGAACTAAATAGATATGATCTAGAACTAATTGTGGATACTGCAAAAAAGCTAAAAATAGACCCCAATCCAACATTACTAAAAAATAAAGTAGTTGCGAGCTGCTTCTTTGAACCATCAACACGAACGCGTTTGTCATTTGAAACAGCCGTGCAGCGATTGGGCGGCACGATCGTTGGTTTTGACAATGCTGGCAATACCTCATTAGCGAAGAAAGGCGAAACATTGGCTGACTCAGTACAGGTTATCGCATCCTATGTAGACGCTTTTATCATGCGCCACCCACAAGAAGGTGCAGCGCGCTTAGCATCTGAGTTTTCTAATAACGCGCCAGTGATTAATGGTGGTGACGGGTCTAACCAGCATCCAACCCAAACCTTGCTCGACTTATTCAGTATCTATGAAACACAAGGTACCCTAGATAACCTAAATATCGCCTTTGTTGGTGATCTAAAATACGGCAGAACCGTGCATTCACTTACTCAAGCGCTGGCGAAATTTAATAACACCAAACTGTTCTTTATCTCACCCGATATTTTAGCCATGCCTGATTATCTGTTACAAGAATTACGCGATGCTGGTATCCAGTACAGCTTGCATAGCGACATTGAAGATGTGGTAGATGATCTTGATGTGCTGTATATGACTCGAGTGCAAAAAGAACGCTTTGACGAATCAGAATATGCGCACATGAAAGCAGCCTTCATCCTTACTGCCGATATGTTAAAGAATGCACGAGATAACCTTAAAGTGCTGCATCCTTTACCGCGTATTGACGAGATCACAGTCGACGTAGACAAAACCAAACATGCTTACTACTTTCAGCAAGCTGAAAATGGTGTTTATGCCCGCGAGGCGCTACTTGCTCTTGTCCTTAACGAACAGTTTTAATTGGGAGATAACCAGATGATTAAAGAACACCAGTTACAAGTTGAAGCGATTAAAAATGGCTCTGTCATTGACCATATCCCTGCTAATTTAGGTATCAAAATATTAAAACTATTTAACCTAAAAAATACAAATCAAAGGGTTACCATCGGTCTAAATTTACCATCATCAGCACTTGGTCATAAAGATTTAATTAAAATAGAAAATGTATTTCTCAATGAAGATCAAGCCAACCAGTTAGCATTATATGCCCCCCATGCGACAGTAAACCAAATCGAAAACTATGAAGTTTCAAAAAAATTGAAGCTAGCTTTACCTCATGAAATCGCTGCGGTGTTTGCTTGTCCAAATAGTAATTGTATTACCCATAATGAACCCGTAGATAGCCACTTTGCTGTTGTGGAAACTCAAGAGACTGTACGATTAAAATGTAAGTATTGTGAGAAAGTATTTTCACGTAAAATCATGACTGAATGTAATTAAAAGAATCTCGATTATAATCCTGTAAAAGAAGACTTATACGGGATTATTTACTGAACAAATACTATATATCCCACATAACACTAAGAACTTAATAGACTTAACACAAAAAAGAATATCTAATTGTAGGTATAAAGTTAATCCATCGAGGTATGAATGAATAATACTGAACAATCTACCGCCTGTCATTGTGACATAACCGATGCATGTAAAAATCTACTTAAAATAGAACGATTTCATACTCAAGATGATATTCGCCAACGGCTAATTAGGCTTGGTTATCAACATATTAATCAATCGACAGTATCAAGAATGTTATCGCGATTAAATGTAATAAAAGTGACTGATGCTTATGGTAAAAAAATATACCGCTTACCCTCGGAAGGGAAATCTCAACATACTGATGTATCAGTCTCAACCAAGATTGAATTTATCACACATAACCAATTGGTTGTTGTTATAAAAACGCCTCCTGGTTGTGCTCAACTCATTGCTCGTGTACTTGACCTGAATCCACACCCAGAAATATTAGGCTCGGTAGCCGGTAACGATATGGTCATGGTAGCACCTAAAAGTATCCATAGAATCGAAAACTGTGAGAACGTTGTTAAACTACTTCTTGACCAACCAAACTAATTATCTTTATTTATTAGATTATTAACTCCTGTGATTAATCTAATAGATCTTTCTAAAAATAGTACCTAAACTGATTATTTAGCTGAACGGATTTACGCTATGTTTGATCTACTGACTTCTACTCTGGCTTCACAAACCCGCTTATGGGCGGGTACCAAAGCGGCAAAAACCACGATTAATGAGCAAGATCCGTTAATCATGTATGACAACGAAGCCGACCCACTGTGTCGCTTAGTACGTGAAGCTATTTCAGAATTAAATCTTGATGTACTTATTATTCCCTGCCCCAAAGGCGGAGAGCGTCACAAGCAACAGCTACAAGAAATGTACAGCACAGATAAAATTCCATTCTTGATTGATAAGAACACCCAGATCATCTTAAACTCTGCGTCTGAGATCATCAGTTATTTATACAAGCATTATGCGAATAGCAGCGCACCGATTCGGTTACGCGCGAATATTTTTAATTATGCCAGCTCAACCAGTGCATCGCTGATCCGTTGCAACGCAGGTAATACTAAAAAGCCAGCATTGGAACCAATCGATCCATTGGTATTATACAGTTTTGAAAGTAGCCCTTATTCACGTCCTGTTCGTGAGACGTTATGTGAATTAGAACTGCCGTATTTATTGGTTAATTTAGGTAAACAACAATTTGGCGAACTCGGCCCTGCAACAAGACGCTTAAACCTAGGTGAATACAGCCCGTTACCAGAAACTAAGCGCAGTGCATTTTTTGCCGAACACGGCACAGTACAGGTCCCTTTCTTAAAAGATCCCAATACCGATGTGGATATGTTTGAGTCAAAAGCAATTGTGAAATACCTCATGAAGACTTACGCCATTTAGGCAGTTCTAAACCACGCGTTAGCATGTATCGTAATTGATATACATGCTAACGACCCACAACAGCAGATCAAACACAGATAATTCCCCCGCTTTAAGCCCAACATGTCACATCTCATTTTCAATATTAAAGTTCATCTTCAGTTATGTGCTCTTTCTGAATAAGTAATAAGTGAATAAGTGAATAACCAGTCATTTATCCATTTCCTCATACCGTGAAAGATAAGCACTCGATCTTAGTATTAACTGGCTAATTTATCGCTTTCCAGCCCCCCGCAGACAAATAACTTCGCGCCTAAAAATATGATCAAGTTAGCAAATTATCAAAAACAACAACCCACTACTTTATGTATAGATAAGCAATTAACCTGCATAATATTTAGCAAGTTAAATCATCGACCTAACAACAACAATTTTTTATAAAATCAAATTTAATAGAATCAATAATTTACAAAAAAACACTATTTTAAAATTGTTAGAAACCCATAACAAAAATAGAACCACGCATAACAAAACACATTTAAATCAACTAGATACGAAAATCAAAATAATTCACTTTGTGATTAAGTTCAAAGATTGTTCATCCCTATTACGTATACTCGAGCCAACAACATCAAACCATACTCGTATCAAATAGGACAAATATCATATGAATAACATCATCATAAAAGCGTCACGAAACACTGAAACTGCACCACAAAATACACTATCAACACAAACTGTCGCTTTTTCGCATTACAATAATATTTCAGCGCAATTACCGCTAGATCCTAACACCGGTGAAATTGTCGTGGGCAATATAAAAGATCAGATAAAGCAGTGCTTAACGAATATTAAAGCCATTGTAGAAAGTACCGACCATGTGATGGATGATGTAATTAAGCTCACGATCTTCCTGAAAAATATCTCAGATATGGACGCTGTAGACGAAGTTTATGCAACATTCTTCCAAAGCTACCTTCCGACACGGACGACGGTAGCCGTTGCGGCTTTACCTATGAATGATGCTTTAGTACAAATTGAAGCGCTGATTTCCAACGGTGAAGGTACTGTGCCACAAGCTCCTTGCGATCTTATAAAACTAGCAAGAAATACTGAAAATGCGCCAATAAGTGCGACCTCTACACAAACTGTCGCTTTTTCTCATTACAACAATATTTCATCTCAGTTACCTATCGATGTAAAGACCGGTGAATTGGTAGCAGGTGGTATAAAAGAGCAGGCATCACAGTGCTTAAACAACATCAAAGCCATTTTAGAAAGCATTAACCATGATATGAGTGATATAGTTAAAACCACTATATTCCTTAAAAACATCGCAGATGTTGAAGCTGTCAACGAAGTTTGTGCCAAGTTTTTCCCAAGCTATGTACCTGCACGATCAGTAGTTAACGCTTCCGATTTACCTATGGACGCTTTGATACAAATTGATACATCGGTGTCACACGGAGATGGTACTCCACCACAACGTCCTGAAGACACTCGTTTGCTAGTTATAGAAGCAAGCAATACAGAAAATGCACCTAAAATGCCATATTCACACACAGTCGCGTTTTCTCATTACAATCATGTTGCAGGTCAATTGCCTTTAGATCCAAAAACCAATTCAATGGTAACTGGAGATGTGAAAGCACAGGCTGCGCAATGCTTAAACAACATTAAAGCAATTCTAGAAAGTATTGATCACGTTATGGACGATGTCGTTAAAGTAAATATCCAACTTAAAAATATCGCAGACATTGATGCTGTAAATGAAATTTACACAGTATTCTTTAACAACGATCTTCCAGCAAGAACAGTAATTGGCGTTACAGCTATCCCTATGGATGCTTTGGTACAAATTGATGCTGTTGTTTCTAACGCTGAAAGTACACCACCACAAGCATAACAGGCATTAATTACCGCTGAATAATTCTTCAATTACGATAAATTAAATTCAGCTTACAAAGATAGAGTCAGTTTTTATTATTGGCTTAAGGTGAGAGTCTGGAAAGGATTCTAGATTCACTTTTATCTCAAGTTAATATTTCCACCAAGTCTACGTAGTGAATATCAACCCCCTGCAGTTTAAACCGTCCCTCACTTTAAGTTTTTCCAATGTAAAGATCCCTGTAATCATCTAAAATTTAAACACAAAAAAGCCCGGTAAACATAATCATGCTTACTGGGCTATATCAACTAAACCTTGATACTTATATCAGGTATTAGCCAACAATTTTCTTCATGTCTGACATGTAACCACGTAATTTCTTACCGATAGCTTCTACAGGGTGATTACGAATTTCGTCGTTAACTTCGATTAAACGCGCATTATCAACGCCGTTTGATTCAGCAGAGAATGCAGAACCCATTAGTTCAGTTGGTAATGCATTTACGTATTCACGTAGTTGTGGTCCCGCTTCGTGAGCAAACAGGTAACAACCGTATTCAGCTGTATCAGAAATAACAACGTTCATTTCATATAAACGCTTACGGGCAATTGTGTTCGCAATTAGCGGCGTTTCATGTAGTGATTCATAGTATGCAGACTCATCAACGATACCTGATGCGACCATGCTTTCAAACGCAAGTTCAACACCCGTTTTAATCATAGCAACGAATAATGTACCGTTGTCGAAGAACTCTTGCTCGTCAATCACGATGTCTGATTCAGGGTAATTCTCAAAGGCAGTTTCGCCAGTCTCTTTACGCCATTTAAGTAGGTTCACATCATCATTTTTCCAGTCAGTCATCATCGTTGATGAGAAATGACCCGTAATGATGTCATCCATGTGCTTTTCGAATAATGGGCGAAGTGTTGTTTTCATTTCTTCAGCCATATCGAATGCTTTAAGTTTTGCAGGGTTCGATAGGCGATCCATCATGTTCGTGATACCGCCATACTTAAGTGCTTCAGTGATGGTTTCCCAACCGAACTGAATTAGTTTACCTGCGTATGCTGGTGATTTACCGTCAGCAACCATTTTGTCAAACGCAAGAATTGCACCGGTTTGTAACATACCACATAGGATAGTTTGCTCACCCATCAGGTCAGATTTAACTTCAGCAACAAACGAAGACTCAAGTACACCCGCGCGATCGCCACCCGTTGCAGAAGCGTATGCTTTTGCAATTGCTAGGCCATTGCCTTTAGGATCATTTTCAGGGTGAACAGCGATCAGTGTCGGTACACCAAAACCACGTTTGTATTCTTCACGAACTTCAGAACCTGGGCACTTAGGCGCAACCATTACTACAGTAATGTCTTCACGTACTTGCATACCTTCTTCAACGATATTGAAACCGTGAGAATAAGACAGCGTTGAACCTTGCTTCATTAGCGGCATGATAGTTTCAACTACATTCGAATGCTGCTTATCAGGTGTAAGGTTAAGAACTAGGTCTGCTTGTGGGATCAAATTCTCATAAGTATCAACAACGAAACCATTTTCTGATGCATTTAAGAATGACTGACGTTTTTCTGTAATCGCCGCAGCACGTAATGCATAAGAAATGTTAAGACCCGAGTCACGCATGTTTAGACCTTGGTTTAGGCCTTGTGCACCACAACCCACAATAACAATTGACCAGTCTTTAATGAAGTTACAACCGTCAGCAAACTCACTGCGATCCATAAAACGACATTTACCAAGTTGCTCTAACTGCTGGCGTAAGTTTAAAGTGTTAAAATAATTAGCCATGTTGCTCTCCATGAGAATTTTGTAATTTGAATGCGCTATCACCACTCCAGTGATGCTCTACCACTCACTATATGCTAAGTTACACATTGCTGGAAATGATATATTTACAATATAGTATTGCAATAAACGCAACATTCGCATTTATATACAAGATCGCCGTTCGAACCTGGTGTTAAAACAAAGAAAATACCAAACCAGTAAAATTTAAACCCGACTATAAATATAAATACAGAGTTTTAGACTAAATTATTCCATTATAATTAATTACAATGTCTTACACTTAAACTCATTATTATCATTAATGATTGCACACAGAAAATAACAATTAAGTCCACTAAGAATAAGGTGAAATATGGATATTCGTTCACTACAACTTTTTTTACATTTAGCGACCACTTTACATTTCGGGAAAACGGCAGAAGCGATGCATGTCAGTACATCAACACTGACCCGCACCATGCAGCGTTTAGAAGAAGCGGTTGGCAGCCAAATATTCGCCCGAGATAATCGCTCAGTTGCATTAACTGAAAGTGGGAAACGACTACAAAGCTTCGCCCAACAAACTCTCGAAAACTGGACACAACTGAAAGCAGACCTGAATAATCACAGCGGCGAACTTGATGGTGAGCTTACAATTTTCTGCTCAGTGACCGCTGCCTATAGTCATTTACCACCAATTCTCGATAAATTCCGCTTATTGCACCCCAATGTTGAACTAAAACTGATTACCGGAGATGCAGCGATGGGCATGCAACTGGTTGATGAAGAAAGAATTGATATTGCCATTGCTGCACATCCAGACCAAATATCGAATCGATTAAAATTTGTCGAGATTGCAAAAGTACCGCTATCAATCATAACCCCGGTGATTTCCTGCCAAGTTCAACAGCAAATTATGCAAGATAATATTAATTGGAATGCCGTGCCTTTTATCTTACCTGAGCACGGGCCAGCACGTAAACGAATTGATAAATGGTTTAAACAAATGAAAATCAAGCCGAGTATTTATGCCACGGTTGCGGGTCATGAAGCCATTGTCAGTATGGTAGCATTAGGACTTGGGGTCGGTATTGCCCCCGCAGTTGTCGTTGATAACAGTCCCGTCAGAGACCGTGTATTAACCTTCGAAAACAGTAATACAATAGATCCATTCGATCTCGGTTTATGCTGCCAGCGAAAACGCTTTGACGAACCTTCGATTGCAGCCTTTTTTAGTATGATTAATCATTGATTTGTCATAAATTATTATTAAGAATAACAATAGCGTTCCGTTATAATAGGGATCTACTCTTCTCTCATCATTGTTACTATGGAGTTTTCATGGGTTTCAAAAAAATAGGCATGGCAATACTAGTCACTTTAAGTCTAAGCCAAACAGCGGTCGCCAATGAGGTGCCAGCACAATTTTCCACGGTCGGCCTCAATGCACCAAAGAGTCAGGATGTTAATGGTTTCCGTTTCTCATTATTCCATGGTCAAACAGAAAAAGTACAAGGCTTTGATATGGCTGTATTCGGTTTATCTGAAGTCGATAAACTCGACGGCGTAAGTTTTAATTTATTGCTTGGTGCAAGTAAAGTAAACGAGGAATTTTCAGGAGCATCATTTGGTTTATTTAACTGGCATCTAGGTCAAGATACCGGTTTTAACATGGCCCTTGTGAATAATACGAGCCATGTAAAAGGCGTCAATTTAGCCATGGTTAATTTATCAAAAACAGTGGCTGGCGCCAATATAGGCTTAATTAACTATAGCGACCGGTTATCTCTTGTTGATTTTGGTGTGATGAATTATGCGAAAACGACTAAGTTTCAATTTGGTCTGTTCAACGTAACAGAAAACTTACAAGGTTTACAGATTGGTTTATTAAACTATGCTGAAAATGGGGTGGTAAAAATATTACCCCTAATCAATTTTAAGCGATCATTTTAGGTCGATTAATCGATAATTAAAATGCTAGACTAACATCAAACTAAATTAACGAATAGTTAAACTCACTCCGTAATTAGGTGCCGTATGATCAAGCCACAAAAATTAGAAGAAATCGCGAAGCAAATACATGACTCACTACCAACGGGTGTCAAATCGTTAGGTACCGAAGTAGAAAAAAAGATCCATCAAGTATTGCAATCACAACTAAACAAGCTTGATCTGGTTAACCGTGAAGAGTTTGAAGTACAAACCAAAGTACTATTGCGTACGCGTGAAAAATTAGCAGCACTAGAAGCACGTTTAACAGAACTAGAAAAATAGTACTTAGGCCTGATACTGTTAACGATGATCATTGTTAACAGTATCAGGCACGAACTCAAATTCCGTTATAGCTCACTTTTAGTTCCCCATACCTGCCTACTTATCTATTTTTAGCAATAATACATCGACCCAATTTATCTCGTGCTTACGGATACGTTCATTGGCGATATAATGTAATACCTGTCCACACCGAAGCTGTGTTTCCATGGCCGGATTTAATTTAAACCCAGTGCCTTTTTCATCGTCAGCAATTGCCATCAGCGTCATGCTATATTTCTCTCGCAGAGGCTGAAAGATATCACCCACCGTCATTTCCGGCGCATTCTCTAATGTTAAGCAATATAATGTTGCTTCATCAAGCGTAGAAAACAATTGTTCATGGACAATACTGGCACCGGGCGATTGCATCGTTCGTACTAAAATTTCGGCATGGCGTGAACTTGCACATTCGACATTGGGACAATGTGCACGCAGCAGATCAGCTTTACTTTCCTCATGAAAATAAGCACTGATATGCGCCTGTTTTGAGGCATGTGATGAAGCACTTAATGCCATCGATAGCGTCATTTCATCATTTTCACCATCAACAATAATAGAACTCGCCTGTGCGATCGCAATACGCGCTAATTCATCACGATCGGTGAAAGATTCTAGTTTGGCAAACTCCACATCCAGCAGTTGTGGAAACGGATGGTTCATATCACGCTCTACACACAAAATTATCTTGCGTTTATACCGCTTTTTATCGGCAAGAATCAGATCTAAAATCCGTTTAGTGCGATGCGCACGCCAGCCTAAAATTAAAATATGGTCGCTATAAGTACTAAAATCTTTTTTTCCGTTCATACCTTTCCTTGCTAGTGCCACGATTGCTTGCGTGGTTTTACCAATCGCGGCACCAAAAATTAATAACCCAAAAGGGATCTGTACCAAAGCGACAACAAGTTGACCATGTGCTGTCGTCGGTGATAAATCACCAAAACCAACCGTGCTAATCACCACGACGGTGTAATAGAAAAATGTCAGCGGTTCAATTAACGTGCTTTCACCCGCTAACCATAACAATCCCCATACGACAGCTAAATAACTACAAAAAATAAAAAATAGATTCGCCCAACGCAGTTCAGCAGTGAGCTTGCGTAACGCTAGGCTAATTAATCTAGATATATACATATTGACCTAATGCTTATTAATGGCTAAGTGCTGGCGAATAAGCTCAGCCGTTTTCAACGGTTGCTCTAACGGGAACAAATGCCCACCGTCCACTTCAACCAATTTAATGTGTGGCTGCTTACGTAATAATCGAGCGACGGTTTCTGTCGATAACGTATCAGAATCATGACCTCTGAACACCACTGTATTTGTGGTTAAGCTTTTAATGCTCGACCAAGCCCAAGGTATCGTCTGATAAATGGTTGCTTCCCATTCTCGACTATAGCTAAGTTTAAACCCGTCGTCGGTTTCGTACAAACCTTCGGCCATGTAATCAGCTAATACACTGTCAGAAATATTTTTAAAACCACGTACTTTACGGTGAAAATCAAAACCTTGCTGAATATTAGAAAATGTATTTTGACGTCTTAATGTTTTTTCGACCAGTGGTAATCTTTTACGTAAGCAGTAAGGTAAATTACGCATAACCCAAATCATATGAGGAGCCAAAATAACCGGGTCAAGGAGAATCAGTTGTTTGACTTTTTCAGGTTCGCGTACCGCACAAATGAGACTAATCAAACCACCCATCGAATGGCCGACTAAGGTAATAGGCTCAGGTTGCGCGGCAACAAAACGGCAAGCGTCATCGATCATTAATCGCCAATTATCAAAATCATCCGGAACCGGTAATGGCCATAACGGACGCTGGTAAACGGCGCTGACTTTATATTCATCGGTAAGTGGTTGTAACATTTGTTGATACATAGCGGGCGGAAAACCATTGGCATGAAAAAATACCAAATGCTCTCCTTCCCCACCTATATATTTAGAGGGTAATCCTTCAGCGACAAAGCCCTGTGCTGATAATTTTTCTGCGATCCATTGCTTCATAATCAACCTATTGTACATGTGAGACTAATTCTTTGTATTTATTTTATAATCCTTTAAATTTCAAACTAGATGAATAAACACTGTCTAAGTAATTCTTACGTCAGTTAGAATTACGATATCCTTCGATATCGTAATTCTATATTACATTTACTTATTCTGGAACTAACCATTCAAGGCGGAAAAATGCGTTTTTATCTTGCGCTAATTCTTCCGTTAGCCAAGGCAGTAACTCTTCCATTTGAGCAACCAATTTCCACGGTGGATTAATGACAACCATACCTGTACCAGTCATACCACGTTCTTCAGTATCACCTTTTACGCATAATTCGATCACTAAAATCTTTTTAATGCCGGTGCCAACAAAGTCACGCATAAGCCGATCAATAGTGCGACGTTCAATAACCGGATACCAAAGTGCATAAGTGCCTGTTGCAAAACGGCGGTAAGTCTGTGCGATCTCCTGCACTACCTGACGGTACTCAGTTTTGATTTCATAAGATGGATCAAGCAGTACTAAACCACGTTTATTGCGTCCAGGTAGCAAGGATTTCAGCCCTTCATAAGCATCTTTCTTGTACACGCGCGCTTGACGATCACCAGCAAACTCTTGCTCTAATAATTTTACATCCGCAGGGTGTAATTCCGTCATTTGCATACGATCTTGTTCACGTAATAATAAACGCGCAACTAATGGTGATCCCGGGTAATGCTTCAGGGTAGACGTGTTATTTAACTGCTTAATCATATTTAAATAAGGGATTAATGGCGCAGGTACTTCACCTTGTTGCCAAATTCGAGCGATACCATCAACGTATTCAGCTGTTTTTTCTGAATGTGCACTCGATAAGCTATAACGACCCGCGGCAGAATGGGTATCGTGATAAATAAAAGGCGTATCCTTTTGTTTTAACGCTTCTAAAATCAATACTTCAACCGTGTGTTTAAGTACATCAGCAAAGTTGCCAGCGTGAAAGCTGTGGCGATAGCTCAGCATAATATTTCCAATATAAAATGATAAATTAATTGCGGTAAAGGGTAGCACTGTTTACTTAAACTAGGCTATTTATTCTATCTTTCAAGTGCCCAATAGTCTGCTTCATTCATACTTTCGTTAAGTTTTCAGTTGTTATAGTGGTTAGCTAAGTTCAGCGGTATACATACTGTTTCATTAATCTAACCAAAGGACACGGCCATGCAGCAAGGAGAGGAATTAGGCGCAACCATGACTCGCGTAATTTTTACAGCGATGTAGACCGAGAAACACCACTGAGAATTTATTCATTCTCAGTGGTGGAGATGAGTAAGTTTGACCCACCGAGATTATCTAGTGCGCAAGAAAAAACTTATACGCAGGATTGTTAGTTTCTTCTTTATATTGATAACCCAACTTAACTAAATATGCTGAAAAAGCTTTCATCTCTCCATCTGGTAGCTCAAAACCCGTTAATACTCGACCATAAGCAGCACCATGGTTACGATAATGAAATAAGGTAATATTCCAATTCATACCTAGGGTTAATAGAAATTTTTGTAATGCTCCCGGATGTTCAGGGAATTCAAAGCTAAACAAACGTTCTTGCAAGTCTTCAGCAGGACGGCCTCCAACCATATAACGTACATGCTGTTTGGCCATTTCATCTTCAGATAAATCAACCACTGGATATTTTGCATCTTCCAGCTGTTTAATGACGGTCGCTAATTCCGCAGTACCTTGCGGTGTACGTAAGCCGACAAAAATATTTGCCGCGGCACGATTAGAATAACGGTAGTTAAATTCAGTCACGGCGCGATTGCCTATTAATTCACAGAACTTCAAGAATGCACCAGGACGTTCAGGGATAGTCACCGCAAGCACCGCTTCCTTCTTCTCTCCATATTCACTACGCTCTGATACATAACGTAATGAGTGGAAGTTAACATTCGCACCACTTAAGATCGACGCCATGTTCTTATCACGTAAACCGTTTAATTCAGAATATTTTTTTAATCCCGCCAGCGCTAATGCGCCCGATGGTTCTGCAATTGCACGGGTATCTTCAAAAATATCTTTTAACGCCGCACAGATCTCATCACTGCTCACCGTGATAACATCATCGATAAATTCATTACAAAGGCGGAATGTTTCAGTACCAATCCGCTTTACCGCCACACCATCGGCGAAAATACCCACACGGTCAAGCGTAACGGGTTCACCCGCATCTAATGCCGCGCGTAAACAGGCTGAGTCTCGCGGCTCAACACCGATCACTTTAATTGATGGTTTTAATTGTTTGATATACACAGCAATACCCGCAGCAAGACCACCGCCGCCAACAGGTACAAAAATATAATCTAAATGGGAATTTTGTTCTAGCAATTCACGCGCAATAGTACCTTGCCCCGCGATCACATCCGGATCATCAAACGGTGGGATCAAGGTATAACCTTCTTCTGCTGAAAGTTTCTTAGCATGATTTGATGCTTCATCAAAACTATCGCCATATAAACAAACGTCGGCACCAAAACCACGCACCGCACTCACTTTAATATCAGGGGTAATAACTGGCATCACAATGATGGCTTTAATACCCAGTTTCTTCGCAGACAGCGCAACACCTTGGGCATGATTGCCTGCAGAAGCAGCAACGACACCGCGTAATTTTTGTTCTTCAGATAATTGCACCAATTTATTAAATGCACCGCGTAATTTAAACGAGTGCACGGGTTGACGATCTTCACGTTTAAGAAGAATACTATTACCCAAACGTTCAGATAATTTTGTTAATGGTTGTAACGGGGTGACCACTGCAGCTTCATAAACCGGTGATAACAGGATCTTACATAAGTATTCACTTGCTGTAAGTTGTGATTGGGGTTGTTGGGGCTCGTTATTTGTCACTCGATCATCCATTGAAATATAACTGACAAGTTAACGCATTGACATGCAATCGTTAACGCTATGATTTAGTTATAACAACAATCGAAACAGATAAAAAGGTTTAACTCAGGATAACTTTTTACCGGAAATAAAAAAGGGAGCATTTCGCTCCCTTTTAACTATTTATATTAATTGATTACGCTGTTTGAGCTACTGTATTTGTTTCTTCAGATGCATGTGCTATTTCAAGGTTTAGTTCACCCTCACTCTTAGCAACAATCGTATTAACCGCTGTATCACCGATTACGTTAGCAGAAGTACAGAACATATCATTGATACGGTCAACCGCAGCAATAATAGCGAGTGCTTCAACAGGTAGACCAAGTTGTGTTAGTAACACACCGATCATCACGATACCGCCACCAGGTACACCACCTGCGCCAACAGATAGTAGTAGGATAGTTAGCCCCATAGTGAACATATCAGTAACTTGCAGTGGTGTGCCGTATGCGTTGGCAGCAAATACTGTCGCAATTGAGATGTAGATAGATACACCAGACATGTTCATTGTAGCGCCCAATGGAACACCAAAACCCGCAACTGTTTTCGATACACCAATCTTATCCGTAAGGGTACGCATAGTTACCGGGATTGTTGCGTTTGAGCTTGCTGTCGATAGTGAAAATAGGAACTGTTCACGAACTTGGCGACGGAATGTAGCTGGACGGATACCCGTTGTTGCCCATACCGCTAGTGGGTATACAATTAAGATCCATACTAAAAGCAATGCTACAACCAGACCCACGTAACTCGCTACTGAAGCGAGCGTTGCGCCATCAAGCGTCGCACCTAATTGAATCATTAACGCGAATACACCAAACGGGGCAAAGCTCATGATTAGGCTAACAAGTTTCATCATGATGTCATTCGCGATTTGGAATGCATTAACCGCTGGACCACCTTTTTTGTCTAGTGCTTGAATTGCCAGACCAGTGATGATTGCCATGAAGATGATTTGTAACATGTCACCAGAAGCAAATGCTTGTATCGGGTTACTTGGTACGATGTTAACAATCATTTGACCAATATCAGGTGTTTCTGTTGATGTTAGATGTACCGCAGTACCACCTAATTCAGCAAGGTTAGCACCAACACCTGGTTGAACAATCATTGCCACAATAAGTGCAACTGTGATTGCGATTGCTGTATTAGCGAGGTAAAGGAAGAACGTTTTACCACCTAAGCGACCAAAACTTTTAATGTCTTTCAGTTCACATACACCACATACAATAGAGATGAAAACTAATGGCACAACCATTAATTTAATCAGTGATACAAACATAGTACCGACTGCAGTAGCTGCACCGACAAAATATGTATCAAGGAACGATCCTGCACCAAAGCCATACTGAACGATAGTACCCAGTAACAAGCCCACAAACAGGGATATAAATATTTTCGAACTTAGTGATTTATCCATAACAAACTCAGCCTTTCAATTATCATAGTAGTGTGTGTTTTTTTGCTTATTATATTATTTTTATATTTTTACAATTCTTTGCACTTCAAGATTTGATGATTGGAGAGTATTACAACTCTATTGACGAAGGGAAGCAGTTCAATCATCTAGCAACAGGAAAGTCGAGGTGGGTCACATATCCAAGTACTTTTGTACATTTTACGACTACGTAACATCTACGTAATCATCAAAAAAATCCACTTTAAATTAAGAAACGTCAACTTTAGCGTCTTAAAACCGACAAAAACTCTCAACTACTCAAAAATAGGCATTGTATCGATAATGGAGAAAATAGAAAAACCCAACATATTTTAACAAACATAGTGATTTATATCGTAAATTTAACTTAACCTCACACTTATGAACCAACAGTGTTAAAAATGAAAGTATATTAAATAGAGTGGTGGTGAAAAAAGGCACTCAGAAAGGCTTTGAGCACCCCAAAATATATCAGCTGATTATTCTGCCACAGATTGTTTTATTGGTTCTTCTGGCATAACGGTGACATTTTTAGCATTATCCATAGCCTTGTTAGGTTCAACTATTGCTGAATCACTATTTTTCGTTTCAACAATAGTTAAGTCCGGCGTTAAAGTAATTGTTTCCGGTAACTCAACCTCTTCTTCTGCAACCATTTCTGTCACCACAGGTTTCGGTGCTGCACATAACTGATAATCCGTATTTTCATTATTTCGCCAGAACTGGCGGTTGTGACGGATCATTGCCCGAACTTCTGTAATGTACGCCTCTTTTCTTTCCGAGTAATTAATCAACCCAGCCGCGAGTGCACAGGCATTAATGACATCGCCATTTTTACGTAATTCAGAACGAATCTCACGTAGCAGCAAATAACTTTGGTTTCTATTAATATTGCGGAAATACGAACGAACAGACTCCTCGATCGAGTCAAAGCTTGCCACTTCATGCGCAGCCCCTTGCTCGCGTTGATTTGGTACAATCCCACAGCCTTTGCTAAAGCACCACTGGCCAAAAAAGTTATGTCCAAGTTTAGCAAAGCGTGATGTGCCCCAAGCCGTCTCATTAGCCGACTGACTAAATACCAGTTCTTCAGGGATAACATCAACGTGTAACAATAACGTATTAATCAAGGCATGATCATTATTAGCGGTCACTTTATACATACTCGCCATATCTTGTAGTTGTGCTTGATCTTGCGCTGTTAATGTTACTTTAGCCTGCCATTGAGTTAATAGCGCACGCTCTGCTAATACTTCAGCAGTAACGGTATCAAATGCGGGTTGTAGATAATTAAAGAATGCGGTTTTCTTGGCGGTGGCATCATTAAACGCAGCAAAGTCTGGCACATCTGACCTTTCTACTTCAATAGCATCATCAGACCTTTCGACTTCAATAACATCATCTGATGTAAGGACGGTATAGAGACCGAACAGAGCCAGCCCAGTAAGAAGGAGTAAAATAGTTATTTTCTTTTGCATATAAAAAAAGCACCATTAATAAATAATGGTGCTAATTTAACACGTTATTGCAATAAGCTAGATTATAAAATCATGCTCTTTGGTGCAACGAACGGTAAGTTATGTGCTTCAGCAACATCTTGAACAGTTACTTGACCAGCGATAACGTTTAAGCCGTTTAGTAGGTGCTCATCTTGTAGCAATGCTTCTTTCCAACCTAGATTAGCAAGCTTGATGATGTACGGAAGTGTTGCATTGTTTAATGCAAACGTAGATGTTTTCGCAACAGCACCAGGCATGTTAGCAACACAGTAGTGTACAACGTCATCAATGATGTAAGTTGGGTCTTGGTGTGTCGTCGCGTGTGAAGTTTCGAAACAACCACCTTGGTCAATCGCAACGTCAACAACAGCAGCACCAGGCTTCATGCGTGAAATTAGGTCTTTAGTTACCAGTTTCGGTGCAGCTGCACCAGGAACTAATACCGCACCAATCACTAGATCAGCTTCTAATACATATTTTTCAATTGCATCGTGTGTAGAATAAACTACTTTCAAACGGCCATCGAATTGATTGTCGAGATTAGCGAGTACAGTAAGGTTACGGTCTAACATAGTTACGCTAGCGCCCATACCCACAGCCATTTTCGCTGCATTCATACCAACAACACCGCCGCCGATAACAACAACGTTTGCAGGAGCAACACCCGGTACGCCACCCATAAGAAGACCACAACCACCTTGTGATTTTTCTAATGCTTGTGCGCCAGCTTGAATCGACATACGACCAGCAACAGCAGACATAGGTGCAAGTAGCGGTAAGCCACCGTTTGCATCAGTTACTGTTTCGTAAGCGATACAAACTGCATTACTCTTAATTAGGTCTTCTGTTTGTGCTAGATCAGGTGCAAGGTGTAAGTAAGTGAATAACACTTGGCCATCACGTAGCATTGCACGTTCAACAGCTTGTGGCTCTTTTACTTTCACAATCATGTCTGCAGTTGCGAAAACTTCAGCAGCAGTTGTTAATATTTTTGCACCAACAGTTTCATAATCGCTGTCGCTAAAACCAATACCAGCACCAGCAAATGTTTCAACATAAACTGTATGGCCATGTGTAATAAGCTCTCGTGCACTTGCAGGAGTCATACCTACGCGATACTCATGGTTTTTAATTTCTTTAGGTACGCCGATAATCATATGCTATTTACTCCGATATATGGTTTATTTAACTGGCTGAGAAAAGCTTCTCGATATATAGGTGCAGTATAGACGCAGAAGTGCAGAATTAATCACTAAAGATCTATCTAATTTTAAGAAAATTTTATATAAGATTTGTTAAATTGATGTTGAACAGAAGATAATTTTTTCTGTGAGCAAGATCGCCCTCAAAAAAAGGGCCTAGCAGTAATCATAGTCGATTATCACTGAGCCCTTGATATAGATCATGGTGAATTGTTAGATAATACTAACGAGGTAGGTTAAATCAGATTTCTATCGCGTACAGCACCTTTATCTGCACTTGTCGCGAAGTGACCATAGATACGTAATGCTTGTGTTACTTTTCGTGCTCGTATCTCAACAGGTTTCCATGCTAATTCACCGCGGCTTTCCATTTCAGTGCGACGCGCAGCAAGTACATCATCAGCAACCACAAGATTCATCGAGCGTTCTGGAATATTAATATCAATAATATCGCCATCTTCAACCAGACCGATCAAGCCGCCACTTGCCGCTTCAGGTGAAGCATGACCAATAGACAAGCCCGACGTACCGCCCGAAAAACGACCATCAGTAATAAGCGCACACGCTTTACCAAGTCCCATCGATTTCAGATAACTGGTTGGATATAGCATTTCTTGCATACCTGGACCACCTTTCGGTCCTTCATAACGAATAACAACCACGTCACCGGCTTTGATTTCACTGGCTAAAATAGCACTTACCGCAGAATCTTGGCTTTCAAATACCCGTGCAGTACCTCGGAATAATAAATTATCATCCGCGACACCTGCGGTTTTAACCACCGCGCCATCAATGGCAATGTTACCCGTTAATATCGCAAGACCACCTTCTTGACTGTAGGCGTTTTCGATTGAACGGATACAACCGTTAGCACGATCATCATCGAGTGAATCCCAACGACAATCTTGGCTAAAGGCCTTAGTAGTACGAATACCTGCTGGTCCAGCCGAATACATTTTTTTCACATCTTCAGATTCAGTCGTCACAATATCAAATTTAGCTAACTGATCAGCCATGGTCATGCCCATGACAGTCATGTTGTCTGTATGCAATAAACCGGCACGGTTCAACTCACCCAAGATAGCCATTACGCCACCGGCGCGATGCACATCTTCCATATGATAGAGCGGCGTTGACGGAGCTACTTTACATAACTGCGGTACTTTACGTGATAATGCATCCATATCCGCTAAGCTATAATCGACTTCGCCTTCAATTGCAGCGGCAATTAAATGCAATACTGTATTGGTTGACCCTCCCATGGCGATATCTAGCGTCATGGCATTTTCAAATGCGTCACGATTAGCAATATTACGCGGTAATACTGATTCATCATTTTGCTGATAATAACGTTTACACAGGTCAACAATACGACGGCCTGCATTTAAAAACAATTCTTCACGATCGGCGTGGGTTGCTACTAATGAACCATTACCCGGTTGTGATAGCCCTAATGCTTCAGTTAAGCAGTTCATTGAGTTAGCAGTAAACATACCCGAACATGAACCACACGTTGGACATGCGCTACGCTCTACTTTTTCAACATCTTCATCTGACACATTTTTATCTGCGCCCATAACCATGGCATCCACTAAGTCTAACTTAATGATCTGATCTGATAATTTAGTTTTACCGGCTTCCATCGGACCACCGGAAATGAAGATAACCGGAATATTAAGACGCAATGCCGCCATTAACATACCGGGGGTGATCTTGTCGCAGTTAGAAATACACACAAGTGCATCCGCACAATGAGCATTAACCATATATTCAACAGAGTCTGCAATCAGATCACGTGAAGGTAAGCTATACAGCATGCCGTCGTGACCCATAGCAATACCATCATCAATCGCAATGGTATTAAATTCTTTAGCGATACCGCCAGCTTTCAAAATTTCGCCTGCGACTAATTGCCCCATATCTTTTAAATGGACGTGCCCAGGAACAAACTGGGTAAATGAATTAGCAATAGCAATAATTGGTTTGCCGAAATCTTCTTCTCGGGTACCGGTTGCACGCCACAAGGCGCGAGCACCAGCCATATTACGGCCTTCGGTAGATGTTGCAGAACGCAGTTTAGGCATCGGTTCTCTCCATGAAACAAAATAAACAGTAAATATAAAGGAGGCAAATCTGCGCCTCACCTTAATAATCAAATCGACTCATCGTCGTAAGTAGGTGTTAACAACACCTACTTATATATATAGCAGTAATATAAATAGAACGGTTAGCTTGGATCCGTCACATAATCCAACCAGCCCCACTTATCTTCACTCTGACCTTTAATCAAAGCAAAATAAGCTGTCTGTAGTCGCTCTGTAATTGGGCCACGTTTACCCGTGCCAATGTCAATACGATCAACGGAACGTACTGGAACCACTTCAGCAGCCGTTCCGCACATGAACATTTCATCTGCTAAGTACATGGCTTCACGAGCAATCGGTTCTTCACGCACTTCATAACCAAAGTCGCGCGCCAGTACCATCAAGGTATTACGGGTTAAACCCGGTAAGATACATGCCGTTGTCGGCGGAGTATGGATCACACCATTTTTCACGAAGAACAAGTTCTCACCCGCACCTTCAGAAATAGTGCCATTCACATCCAATGCTATACCTTCTGCGTAACCATGACGTTTCGCTTCAGATGAGATCAGTTGTGATGATAAATAGTTACCACCGGCCTTTGCGCCAGTTGGGATGGTATTAGGTGCTAAACGATTCCAAGAGGTAACACAAACATCAACGCCTTGCTCTAAGCTTTCGTCGCCCAAGTAAGCGCCCCAGTTCATTGCTGCAACAAGCGCATCACAAACGGTTGATTTTGGTGTTAAACCCAGTCCAACATTACCAATATAAGCCAGTGGACGTAAGTAAGCATTGGTAAGGCCATTGGCTAATACCGCATCTTTACAGGCTTGTTCTATTTCTTGCTTTGAATAAGGAATGCTCCAGCCGTAAATTTTGGCTGAATCAAATAGACGTTGAACGTGTTCTTTCAAACGGAAAATAGCGGGACCTTTCGGCGTATCATATGCTCGAATACCTTCAAATACCGAGGAGCCATAATGCAATGCATGCGTAAATATACTCACTTTGGCCTGAGATTCTGGTACCATCTTTCCATTAAACCAAACTTGCTGTTCAGTATTCGCCATAATCGCTTCTTCCCTTATGCTGTAATTTTGTATTATTTTAAATAACGCCAGTTCTTGCATCCTGTAATTCAATGCAAACCAGCGCTGTCAATAAAGTGTTATATTTCAGTACGGCTATATTGTAGTGATGTGCTGAACGCTTACTTTACTCACATCAAACAATTTTTCTAACTGTTTATAGAGTAGATCAATACCGCGCTCACCAGATACTGTAACCGTAATCTTTATGCTATTGCAATCATTCATTTGTACCGAATTCATGCTACTAATGCGAAAGCCTCGATGACGAATAACACGTAATATTCGCTCTAAAATTTCGAGTGTGTTGGTGGCTTCAATCACCACTTCATGTACTTTTTTAGCACTCATCATATTGCTCCAACATATCACCGTTATTAACCCCAGGTGGCACTAATGGCCAGACATTTTCTTGCTCTGATATTTGTACATGCAAGAAATACGCACCATCACTGGCCAGCATACGATCCATCGCTGGTTGCACTTGTTCTTTAACCACCACAGTTTCGCCTGGAATACCACATGCCGCTGCTAACGCCACAAAATCAGGGTTATCATCGAGAATAGTTTGCGATAAACGGCCATCAAAAAACAGAGTTTGCCATTGACGCACCATACCAAGACGTTGATTATCGATTAATACAATTTTCACTGGTAATTTAGCCCGGTTGATCGTCGCTAACTCTTGGATATTCATCATAATAGAACCATCACCCGTGACCACAACCGGCATCGCATCAGGACGCGCTAGTGCCGCACCAACGGCCGCCGGTAATCCAAACCCCATGGTGCCAAAACCAGCACTGGATAATAAATTTTCAGGTTGAGTAAATGTCATATGTTGCGCAGTCCACATCTGGTGCTGACCAACATCGCACGCAACAAGATGGTCTTCAGGTAAACTGGCAGACAATTGTTTCAATAACAAAGGGGCATAGATAGCAATGCCGGGATGATCATAACGAAAAGCGGTGTCGACTTTCATTTCTAAGGTATGTAATCGCCAAGGTGCAATATCCAAGGTCATTTTTAACGCCGGTAGAATGAGTTTTAAATCAGTTGTGATGGCAACGTTTGCTACCCGTAACTTATTGTGTTCACACGCATCAATATCAAGGTGGATAACTTTAGCATTTGGGGCAAACTCATCAAGTTTACCAGTCACTCGATCATCAAAACGCGCTCCGACCGCAATCAACAGATCACTTTCTTGTACTGCTAAGTTAGCCGCTTTTAGGCCATGCATCCCTAACATACCCAAATAATAAGGATGTTCAGGATCGGCGCTGCCTATGCCTTTTAATGTACTGACCATCGGAATATCTAATGCTGCCGCTAATTCACGTAATTCAGTTACCGCATTCGCCATGCCGACACCACCACCGACATACAATACTGGTTTTTTAGCCGCATGTAATAATGCACGAGCCGCAATAACCTCTTCATCAACCAGGCCATCTAACGGAGGTAACACAGGTAATTCAGATACCGTCTCACACGCCATTTCTGCCAGCTGAATATCTTTAGGAATATCAATTAATACTGGACCAGGACGGCCAGTTGTCGCAATCGTGAATGCTTCAGCAATAATTCGATCTAAGTCATTTTGATCTTCAACCAAAAAACTGTGTTTGGTACATGATAACGTCATACCAAGAATATCCACTTCTTGGAACGTATCCACGCCAATCAAGGCGCTCGGCACTTGCCCTGTGAACGCAACAACAGGGATCGAATCAGCCATTGCTTCCGCTAAGCCTGTCACTAAGTTAGTAGCACCTGGACCTGAAGTCGCAATACAGACTCCGACTCTAGCACCAGCACGCGCATAACCCAACGCAGCCATAATTGCGCCTTGTTCATGTCGTGCTAATAAATGCGCTACACCACCATCATATAACGCATCATACAATGGCATGATCGCACCGCCAGGATAACCAAATACTTGGGTTACCCCCTGTTTACGTAAAGCATTTACAATAAATTCAGTTGCTTTCATTAATCCACATCCCTTTAAACATCATTCTTGTAAACCGTTAAACGCCAAACAAAAAAAAACCCCGGTTATCTACCGAGGTTTTCTTATTGCTGGATTAAGCTTATTTTCGCTTAGCAGTAAGTCCCCGGCTTGGTAATTTAATAATTACCACCAGAATGCTGACCACAATAATAAGACGCGAAATAAACCCAAACATATAACTAATCCAACAATTCTATAAAATTTTTATGATTCATTATTAGCATGGTGAATTTATTTAAGCAAGCCTTTAACCGCGCATAAAATAACTCAAACAACCAAATAAATGCACGCGAACAATTCAAAATATTGGAAAGCAAACAAATTATAGTTTAAAAATTCACATATGACAGACATCACAAAATAGACTGTGGCAAATAGGCCTTGCTTAAGGTTTTAAAATAATCCACCTAATTCAAGCATGCTTATTGTTAATTACACTAGGGTATAAATACAATCATAAATAGCCAAGGATGATGAATGAATTTAGCCGTGATCTATAGCCGTGCGATTTTAGGTATCAACGCGCCTTTAATTACCATAGAAGTACACATCAGCGAAGGACTACCAGGATTTACCATTGTCGGCCTACCAGAAACATCAGTGAAAGAAGCCAAAGATCGCGTGCGAAGCGCCTTAATGAATTCTAATTTTGTGATGCCAGCCAAACGGATCACCGTCAACTTGGGACCTGCCGACCTACCAAAAGAAGGCAGCCGTTATGACTTACCGATTGCTATCGCGATTTTAATCGCATCACAACAAGTCACGACTAATCGACATCAGCAATTAGAATTTATTGGTGAACTCTCTTTATCCGGTAAATTACGCACTTGCCGTGGCACAATCCCGAGTATAATCGCGGGTAAAAAAGCCCAACGCAGTACTATCATTCCCTTTGATAATGGCCATGAAGCAGCGCTTATCGACAATGCCACTTGTTTCACAGCTATGGATTTACAACAGGTATGTACACATTTAACGGATCAACAAAAATTACCCTCCGCACAACGAGCAACAGCCGAAACCATAACATCAGCAAACCAACACGATATGCAAGACATTATCGGCCAGCAAAGTGCCAAACGAGCCTTAGAGATCTGTGCAGCAGGTAATCATAATTTATTGCTGTTTGGTCCTCCCGGGACAGGTAAAACCATGTTGGCCAGTCGCTTAACCAGTATTCAACCTGATATGACTGAACAAGAAGCTCTCGAATGCGCAGCGATAAAATCCATTAGTGGCGGCGAGTTTGTTGCCCAAGATTGGTGCCGTCGCCCTTTTCGAACCCCGCACCATACCTCCTCGGCGGTCGCGCTAGTCGGTGGCGGTCGAAACCCGAGACCGGGAGAAATAACTCTCGCGCATAATGGCGTGTTATTTTTAGACGAACTGCCAGAATACCAGCGTAAAGCACTCGACTCTTTACGCGAACCTCTAGAAGCAGGACAAATCACAATCTCCCGGGCCAACCAACAAGTCGACTTCCCCGCTAATTTCCAATTAATAGGCGCACTAAACCCATCACCTTCAGGCTATTACGACAATAATAAATTTGGTAGCAACAATAGCCAAGTGGCAAAATATTTAAGCAAGTTATCAGGACCCTTCTTAGACCGCTTTGATCTGACAATTGAAGTCCCCGCATTACCAAAGGGCAGTTTAACGGAGCAAGGGCAGCGCGGTGAAAACAGTGAACAAATTAAACAAAGGGTAAGTGCAGCACAAATAATTCAACGACAACGCAGCAATAAATTAAACGACGCTTTGACCAGTAAAGAGATTGAATATTATTGCCCACTACAACATCAAGATGCGATATTTTTAGAACTGGCCATTGATAAAATGGGTCTATCTACGCGGGCATTTCATAAGATAATCAAGGTCGCTCGTACCATTGCAGATTTAAATAATTGTATAGATATCAATAAATCCCACCTACTTGAAGCACTCTCCTATCGAGCCATGGACCGCTTATTACAACAAATAAATGTTTAATAATTTCAGTTTTTGTTTGGCATAACGTGATGATAGTTTTATCATTTCATCTCACATCACACCAAGGCCATATTATGTTATCGACATTCACGCAAAAGGTGGCAGGCGCCATTGCATTTATCTGTTACCTGTTAAATACCCTATTTTGGTTGATCCCTATTGTTATTTTTTCGCTGTTAAAAAGTATGATTCCGTTTAAAACTGCACAAAAAATACTGAATCATTTACTTGATGGCTGTGCTTCAAACTGGGTATCTGTGAACGGGATAACCCAACAACTAATTGGTAACCCAAATATCCAAGTAAATGGTGCAGAAGGACTATCATTAAATAAGTGGTACATGGTCATTTCAAATCACCAATCTTGGGTTGATATTCTAGTTTTGCAGCGAGTACTGAATGGTAAGATCCCGTTTCTAAAATTCTTCTTAAAAAAAGAACTTATCTGGGTACCTTTTTTAGGTCTGGCTTGGTGGGCACTCGACTTTCCATTCATGAAACGCTACAGCAAAAAGTTTTTGGCAAAGAACCCGCACATGCGTGGTAAAGACATTGAAACAACTAAAAAAGCCTGTGCAAAGTTCAAATATAAACCCGTCAGTGTCATGAATTTTGTTGAAGGGACTCGCTTTACTCAGCATAAACACAACCAACAAGCATCAACATTCAGTCATTTATTAAAACCTAAAGCAGGGGGTATCGCCTTTGCTCTCGATGCGATGAATGGCCAGCTTGATACCCTTGTCAACGTGACGATTTACTACCCGCAAGGTATTCCAACTTTTTGGGAATTTATTAGCTGTCAGGTACAACAAATCCAAGTACAAATTACCACACAAGAAATTAATGCAAGTTATATGGGCGATTATCTCAATGACAAAACCTTCCAGACTAATTTCCAGCAATGGATAAATGAATTATGGATAAATAAAGATCTGGAATTAGAAGAACTTAAGCAGGCACAGTTAAATGATTAATTTTCTACCCTCGTTCGTATTAATGGTAATAAGTACTGCATTAGTTGTTATTCGCGTTGACGCTATTTAGATTACACTCAAACGACAAGATGGCGTAAAAATCACCGTAAGTTTAAGCTACCATTTCATAATGGACAACCAATGACGGAAGCTTAACCGCCGCCTAAAGGCAACAAAACCACAACACACCAGCAATACCCACGCAACAACAATAACAATTAAGCCTACAATATTATAATCATGATTTTGTGGGCTACTTCATTGTTATTTTAAAACGCCCCAACAAAATAACGCTTTAGGGGTAATAAAAGGCATAAAAACTGCCAAAAATAGAGTATTGATTCTAAAATGATATTGAGATCTCACTTTTGCTTTAATCTTAAACGGAACAAGGTGTAACATGCTATAACTGTTAAGGCATTGTTGCATTAATCTTTTTTTGGGACCACATATGAGCACATTAGCACTAAACTTAAACACACCTCTCGATGCCTTATTGCACTGGGAAAAGCATCGTGCCAATGAGGTATATTTACGCCAACCTATTAATGGGACATTTCACGAGTTCACATGGTCTCAAGTTGCTGACCAAACAAAACGTATTGCTCAAGCATTGCAATCACTTGGATTAGCACCGGGTGATAAAATAGCGATCCTGGCAAAAAATAGCGCCGAATGGTTTATTAACGATTTAGCAATCATGTACGCTGGTTATATAAGCGTACCAATTTATTCAACAGCAAACGCGAAAACCATCAACTATGTATTAGAGCACAGTGAAGCAAAAGTGCTGTTTATTGGTAAGTTAGATAACTATCAAAGTCTAGAAGGAAAACTGCCTGCAGACGTGATTACAATTAGTTACCCTTATGAGACACTTGATTGTCAATATAAATGGAATGATCTGCTAGAGCAACACCAGCCATTAGCAACACCAGCACACATCAACCTTGAAGACTTAATGTCAATTATTTATACCTCAGGTAGTACTGGTAATCCAAAAGGCGTAATGATCACGTTTGCTGCATTCAAATCGGCATCAAAAAATATTGTCTCTAGCTTAGGCTTTGTTCCAGGCGACAGATTACTGTCTTATTTACCACTCGCACACATTACTGAACGTGTTTATATTGAAGGTAGTAGTATTTATGCTGGTGAAGGTGTGGTTTCCTTTGTTGAGTCACTTGATACCTTCGTGAGTAATATTCAGTCTGTAGAGCCGACGCTGTTCATTTCTGTACCACGTCTATGGACTCGTTTCCAAATGGGTGTATTGCAAAAAATGCCCGCACATAAACTTAACTTCCTACTAAAAATCCCATTCGTTAATGGTTTAGTAAGAGCTAAAATTAAACGTGGTCTAGGTTTACAGCATGCACGTATGCTTGGCTGTGGTTCCGCGGCAGTATCACCAGCATTATTAAAATGGTACGAACGCCTTGGTTTAAATATTACCGAAGCATGGGGCATGACAGAAAACCTCGCTTACGGCACATTAAACCACCCGTTCAACTCACAAAAAATAGGTACCATTGGTAAACCAGGTGCGGGGGTTGAACTGAAAATCTCTGAGATTGGCGAAATTTTAGTGAAAGGTGATGGCCTCATGACTGGTTATTACAAAGATGAAGCACAGACCAAAGAATCATTCGATGAAGAAGGTTACTTCAAAACTGGTGATAAAGGTGAAATTGATAGCAATGGTTATGTGAAAATAACCGGGCGAGTAAAAGACATCTTCAAGACTTCAAAAGGTAAATACGTAACACCAGTGCCGATAGAATGTAAGTTTGGTGAGAATCCAAATATTGAGCAGATCTGTATTACCGGTACAGCCTTAACACAACCAGTTGCATTGGTGGTTCTATCACCAGAAGCGCGTGAACTAGGTCAAGAAGCGATGACAACTAACCTTGAAGAAACACGCCAGCATATTAATAAATCATTAGAATCACACTCACGCATTGGTCATATCATTGTTTTAAAAGATGAATGGACAGTGGATAATGGTTTATTAACACCAACACTTAAATTTAAGCGTCATGAACTAGAAAGTCGCTTTAAACCTTTCTACGAAGAAAACCACCAAGATAAAATTGTTTGGGAAAAGTAAGCTAGAATATTAATTCGAATAAAAAAGGACGCAGTCGCGTCCTTTTTTAATACCTAAAATCGAGCCATAAATTAATTCGTTTTTGCTGCTAGGTATTTAATCAGTTCGGTTAGCTTAACGTTGAACTCTTCACCACGCGCTTGAATACTGCCCATGTTAATTTGGTATTTACCATTAACGATTAATGCAGGTACACCACGGATATTCTTCTTAGCCGTATTTTTATCCATGCGTGCTACTTTACCATTCACAGCAAAACTATTCACTGCGGCATCAAATTTCTTGCCATCGATACCTGCGTCAGTAAATACTGTACGGATATCATCACGACCAGAGAAACGACGCTTTTGATCATGAATCGCAGTAAAGATAGCAGGTGACATTTGACCTTCAACATTCAACAACTCTGCAGTCGCAAATGCTTTTTGCATTTCAATACCCATTTCACGACCAATAAAAGCAACGTGATTTTTTTCTACTTTAATATCGGTACCAGCAAGACGTTTTGTAACATCTGTCATGATAGGTTCGAATTTACTACAATGCGGGCAAAAATACGAAAAGTATTCAGCAACTTGTGGTTTTGATGTTGCCTGCTCTGAAATCACATCATAATGCACACCTTCTTTAAACTGTGTGGCATTCGCAAAGGGTAAAAATAGTATTGCTGTGATCAATATAAATAATTTTTTCATTATTTTTCCTTACTGAAAATTTAAATTAGACATTATTAACTGTACAAAAAATTAGTAATTAGGAATGAGAGATAACGGCGACTTTTGCATATTATCAATCTGTTCATGTAAAAATATGACCTGCTGTTTCCAATACAGTTCATCTGTAAACCAAGAAAAATGACGACTAAAAGCAGGATCATCCCAACGTTTAGCAATCCATCCCATGTAGTTCATCATACGCATCGCACGTAGTGGTTCAATTAGCTTCAGCTGTTTTGGATCAAAAGAACAGAATTCTTCATAACCTTCTAACATCACTTCCAATTGTAATAATTGTTCATGGCGATCACCGTGTAACATCATCCACATATCTTGTATCGCAGGTCCTTGACGACAATCATCAAAATCCAATAGTGTGACCTTATCACGCCACAATATATTTCCCGCATGCAAATCACCATGTAAGCGAATTAGCTGATGAGAATCAGGCTTATATTTCAACGTAATTTCTTTTTCCAACGCATCATAAACATCAAAAAATGATGTTTCTAATTGCTTAGGTACAAAATTATTCTGTTGCAATATCAGCTTTGGGGTTTGCACAAACTCGGCGATCGATAATGTTGGTCGATGCAAGAATGGTTGCTTGTTAGCTAATTGATGAACGCGACCCAAGTTACGTCCAACCGATTCCAGTGCATCTAAGTTATCCACTTCAATAGGACGACCACCTGTACTTGGAAAAATAGCAAAGCGGTATCCCTGATAAATAAATAGACTACAACCATCAAATTGTAACGGTGCAACAACATCGATATCAGCTGACTTTAACTGTAGAGAAAAATCGTGTTCTTCTTGGATCTGTTCATCACTCCAACGAACAGGGCGATAAAACTTAACCACAAAGCGTTTACGATCTTCATCTAGAAATTGAAACACACGATTTTCATAGCTGTTTAATTCCAACAACCCCGAATCAACACGGATACCGGTAGATTCTATCGCATCCAACATAAGGTCAGGGGAAAGCAAACTGTAATCAACAGGTAGGTCTGTCATTTTTTATTTCCTAAAATACGAGTACCTATATCCAAATAACTATCATAGACGTACAACAGATCTTAGATTGGATACAATAATAGCAAGCCCAGTATAACTGGGCTTGCTACTTACTTTAACTTACATTGATTATAAAGCTATTTATAGTTTATTGCAGGCACTATAATTTGCTGATAAAACGACTTTGTTGAGTAAAAACATAATGCTCATTACCCTGTTCAGTAATCACAAAGTTTATTTTAATCACAGGTTGTTTCAAATCATACGGGTCAATGGCTAAACTCACTGGCTGCACGAATAATTCACCCGGCAATACTTCAATTTCACGGGGGCCAAACCACTCATGATCAGGAACGTCGATAACAGATAAACTGTATTTTTGGGTGAATGATGTCTTATTGATAATCTTAAGTGTATAAGTATTTTCAATATTGCCGTCGGAATTTTCACGATATAATGCATTTCGGTCACGAATAATATCCATTTGTACTGGCGAAATACTCATTACACTCGTAGCAAACATTACCGTCATGAGTGTCATTACGATACCGTAACCCACTAACTTGAATCTACTTTTCTGATGAGGCTTATTATTTAGGTCATTCTCAGAGGTATAACGGATCAACCCTTTCGGATAGTTCATTCGCTCCATCGTTTGATCACACGCATCGATACAAGCACCACAGTTAATGCATTCATACTGTAGACCGTCACGAATATCAATACCTGCAGGACATACTTGAACACATAAATTACAGTCGATACAATCACCTAAGCCTTTCGCTTTATAATCTGTTTTACGTGAACGAGGACCTCGTGATTCACCACGATTAAAATCATAACCGACAATCAATGTATCGGTATCAAACATAGCAGATTGGAAACGTGCGTATGGACACATATGGGTACACATAATACTGCGCATCCAGCCAGCATTACCATAAGTACAAAATGCAAAAAACAATACCCAGAAGTACACAATACCACTCGCCTGAAGAGTAAAAAATTCAGTATAAAGGTCAATAATAGGCACAAAATAAGCCATAAATGCGAGCCCAGTAAACAGTGAAAAACTTAACCATGCGGTATGCTTAAGCACTTTCTTCTTTACTTTATCTGCCGTTGTAGGGCCTTGATTCAACTTCAAACGTTTATTTGCTGAACCTTCAATTTTCTCTTCAAACCAAATGAAAATAAATGTCCAAATAGTTTGTGGGCACATAAAACCACACCATACTCGCCCGAGGTAAGCGGTAACAAAAAATAATGCGAATGCGCCAACAATCAGAAGCAAGGCTAATAACATGAGATCTTGAGGGAAAATCGTTAAACCAAAAATATGAATACGTTGTTCAACGATATTTAATAGGATCGCCTGATGCCCGTCCCATTGGAACAAAGGTAATGCTAAAAACAGCACCATAAAAAACCAGCCCACGTATTTTCTCAATCGCTGAAATACACCACTCATATTCCTTACGTAAATATGATTATCAGGACCGACGTTGGTATATTTAGGCTTAACTTTAGGGGTTATATCTTTTATATTTATGCGTTCTTCAGACATTACATGCTCCTTATTTTTATATCTTCAATTATATCAAAGAAGCTAAATAAGTCGCTATAATCCTCTGACTTATCTCACGCTTATTAATTTAATCAAACACTTATCACAATAGAAAAACTTACAGACTGGTTTGAAAGTAAGTTCACATCGCGCCAATTATTTTATCTCTTAATGGATATGATTATTTATAAACTAGCGGAGGTATTGAAACACAAATAAGGCCTGTAAGCATAGTACAGATCAGTACTAAACTGCCCTATAACAGATACTTTCGTTATAAATAGATACTAGAACAGTTTTTATTTACATTGGGTATGAAGTAATGCACTTAGCTAAGGTAATTAGCGCTTGGCGTATTTGGTCAGTAAGTAAATAGGAACAATTAATCCGCATGCAGTTTTTGTATTTACCATCACTTGCAAACAAGGTTCCAGGTGCAATACTGATATTATGATTATCCAATAGGATTTTAAGTAACTCACCGGTATTTATATCATCAGGTAAAACAACCCATAAAAAATAACCGCCGCTAGGTCGCGTGATCTTCGTTTCCGCAGGGAAGTATTGCTCAATAGCATGTTGCATTTGCTGCTGCCGAGATTCGAGCTTGCGCCTTAACCTACGCAGATGAATATCATAACTGCCATGTAAAACAAATTCAGCAAGCGCTAACTGATTCGGCACAGCGGCAGAAAGTGTTGTCATCAATTGTAGTTGCTCGATTTGTTTCGCATAGCGACCAGCAACTACCCAGCCGACTCTAAAACCAGGGGCTAAACATTTTGAAAATGATGAACAATGTAATACTAATCCTTGCTCATCATACGCTTTAATTGGTTTCGGTTTACGTTCTGAAAAATATAGCTCACTGTAAACATCATCCTCAAGTAAAGGGATCTGTTTTTCCGCTAATAGATTTCGAATCGATAATTTATTTGCTTCAGGCATCGATGCACCAAGCGGGTTTTGATATTTACTCATTAACCAGCACGCTTTAATATCATGTCGATTTACAGCTGTTGTTAGTGCGTCTACTGATATACCCAACTGTGGGTCCGTCGCAATTTCAACGGCCTTAAGTTGAAGTCGCTCTACCGTTTGCAAAACACCATAAAAAGCCGGAGATTCAATCGCAACAGTATCTCCGGGTTTAGTTACCGCCATAAGACTCAAACCCAACGACTCCATCGCCCCAGACGTGATCACGATGTCATCAATTGACACGTCAATGCCATCACGGATATAACGCTTGGCAATTGCGCGGCGTAATGCCACGCTACCAGGCGGAAGCTCTGTCACCGCACTGTGTGCAGGCATAGTTTTAATGGTTTTCGCGAGTGTTTGACCTAACTGTTTCAGTGGAAATAAAGCAGGATCCGGGAAAGCAGAACCCAAAGGAACGATATCAGGACGTTTACAAGCGGTTAGCACTTCAAAGACATGCTCATTGATTTTTATCGAACGGTTGATCATCTGAGGGATAAGTGGCTGCGGTATTGCGAGACGGTTAAGATGCGCAGCAACAAAATAACCAGAGCGAACCTTGGCATAGATCCAGCCTTCCGACTCTAATAGCTCATACGCTTTTAAAACAGTCATCGGACTAATGTTTTGAATTTTACTCATCTTACGAATCGAAGGAATACGATCACCTGGTAACCATATTCGTTGTTCAATTTGCAATTGAATTTCAGCAGCTACCGCATGATAGCGACTTTTTTGTAAGAGCATGAATTATTATCTACCTAAATCTATCTACCTAAATCTATCGACCTGAAAACATAGCAAACAACCCGTAGTACACTAAAGTCGATTAAGTACGAGTTATTATATACGATCTTTTTATAACTATACTATCTTCTCAATCCAGACTCGCCACCTCAACAACGATCCATTACAGATATTAGTTTTTACGCATATAATGATGAAACTTCTCAACCCAGGCGAGTAGCTTTTCCGGACTGTTATTGCGTTTCCAATTACCCGCAACATATTTATTTGCTTCGCTCATGGTTGGATACGGATGGATCGTACCCAGCACTTTATTCAGCCCCAATTTATATTTCATTGCTAGCGTATACTCCGCCAGCAATTCACCAGCATGAGTAGCAACGATAGTCACACCAAGAATTTTATCGCTATTTGCTGCGGTAATAACTTTAACAAAACCCTTAGTTTCACCATCAGTAATCGCACGGTCGAGATCATCAATCTCATATTTTGTCACTTGATAAAGTAACCCTGCTTGTTTGGCTTCATTTTCATTTATACCAACGCGAGCCAATTCAGGGTAAGTATAAGTAACCGCAGGAATAACACGGTAGTCAGTGGCGAATTTCTTCACCGAGCCAAATAAGGCATTTACCGCGGCATACCAAGCTTGATGCGCCGCGACATGGGTTAGCTGATACGGCCCAGAAACATCACCAACCGCATATATATTTGGGATCGATGTTTGTTGGAATTCATTAATCTCGATGAGACCGCGATCCGTAATGACTAAATCTAACGCCTCTAAGCCAAATCCGTGAATATTAGCCTGACGCCCTAGCGCTAAAAATACCTGATCAAACGCAATGGAATCGCCATTCGATAATACCGCACTATATTGACCATCTTCATTCACAAAGCGCTCAACTTTATTACCTAACAATATAATGACACCATCCGCTTGCAACTCGGCTTGCACGACAGCAACAGCATCGGTATCTTCGCGACCCAGTAATTGTCCCGCCATTTCAACTTGTGTAACGCTTGAACCCAAACGAGCAAAACTTTGTGCGATCTCACAGCCGATAGGACCACCACCTAATACTAATAAACGACTTGGTTGTTCAGTTAATTGCCAAAGTGTATCCGACGTTAAATAGGGTACATCTACTAATCCTGGAATTGACGGTACAATAGGACGCGCCCCAGTTGCTACAACGATACTTTTTGTTGTTAATATCTGTCCACCAACCTGCACACGCCAGGGGTCAATAATACTAGCTTCAGCCGTAATGCATTCGACCCCCATCGCCGAATAACGCGCAATAGAATCATGCGGCTCAATGGCCTTAATCACATTCTGAATACGCCCCATCACATTTTCAAAATTGATATTTTTAATTTCAGCATCGATACCAAACTCATTCGCACGACCAATTTCAGCGACTGCATGCGCACTACGGATCAGTGCTTTAGAAGGTACACATCCCGTATTTAAACAGTCACCACCCATTCGGTGCTTTTCAACTAAGGTTACTTTTGATTTAACCGCTGCAGCAATATAAGCGCTAACCAAGCCACCGGCTCCAGCACCAATAATGATCATATTACGATCGTATGATTTTGGTTTATCCCAACGCGCATAGCGCTTTCGCTGAGTAAACATCGCTAACCCACGTTTCGCAATCCAAGGAAAAATAGCTAAGAGTACCAATGCACTTAATAACGACGGTGAAGCGATACCAGATAAACTATTGAGTTCACTTAGTTGCGTACCAGCCCATACATAAACTGCCGTACCAACTAACATACCTATTTGGCTAACAAGGTAGAAATTACGAGTACTAATTTTAGTTAATCCCATTAAGATATTGATTAAAAAAAATGGAAATACAGGGATCAAACGCAATGAGAATAAATAAAAGTTACCTTCTTTTTCCATACCTTTATTAATCGCATCTAAACGGGCGCCAAACTTCTTTTGCACGTAATCGCGTAGCAGATAACGGCTAACTAAAAAAGCCAGCGTAGCACCAATAGAACTAGCAAAAGAGATCAGTAACAAGCCATAACCAAAACCGAATAACCCACCGCCAAGTAACGTCAGTAACACTGCGCCAGGTAATGAGAACCCCGTTATCAGCACATAACTAATAAAAAAAACTAACATAGCGAATACTTGATGCTGGTTAATATACTCACCAGAGGTTTGCTGCAACGCTTTGATTTGTTCCAGAGAAGCATATTGGTTTAAATCAAGTCCATACCACAATGAAAACACAGTAATAATCACTGCAATTATAATTTTTTTACTATGCGATTTTTGTTCACTATTATTAATAGCCATGTGGCATCATCCTTGCTTTAATTGGTTATTCAATCTTATCGTAAGTTTAATCTTGAATAATCACAAAAGTCTCACGACTACCTGTTATTTCTATATACAACTCTTGCTCAGTAAATGTCTCTTAGAGTATCTAGACACTATCAACACCTTGTGTTTGCTTTGCTACAGAGCCCTATTTCCATTTCAATACGTTTTAATATATTGAAATGTACTCTTCTGATTTTTGTATTCTAGAATCAGCGCTCCTGTTCTATTTGTTCGCATGAATTCATCGAGGGTTAAATCAAATCCATAAGCAGTTGATGGTGACATCGTTTGTTGAAATATACTGTGTTTATTATGGTTAAAATCATGACCATGTCCGCATATTATATTCACACAGTTTTTATTTAGCTTATTAATAATATCATCAACATTTTCAATACCAATTTCATTAAACCATTTAGAGTTACTTACTTTTAGTATTGGATGGTGTATTAATATTGTTACTTCTTTCTTTCTTGACTCTTTTTTTATTTTAGACAAGTCTTTATTTGATACTCGGCCAGACCCAAGCATCATTAATCTGTTTATGGGCTTGTGGCTAGAGTCAATAAATAAATACGTCATCCCATCGATGCTAACCTTTTCTTTTATAAGAATATTACTCCCAGAAAAAGATTTTCTCATCAAATTTATATCGTCATGATTTCCTGCTATTGCGTACACTTTAGCATTTGGTATATATTCATTTAAAATATTCTTGAAATTATTATATTTTTCTATAGATGGAGAGGTGTATATATCACCCATAACAAATAGAAACTTACAATCATCACCAATTTTCATTAATGCTTTAATTAAATGCGTTTCATTTTCCGTATTACCCAAGTGGCAATCACTTATAATGTGAATCATTTTGCTCCTTTATTTTGAAATTAAAACCATGTTACATGGGAACAACAAAGCTTGAAATCGCACTTTTAATTATGCCGTAGTTACGAATAATCTTTGATGCGTTGGTCTCATCCACTAGACATGACTCGACGAATTTACGTTTTTCTAGAACAGGCTTCAGTTGAGTGCATATTTAAGCACCCAACGGTTTAACATTGATTGGGAAAATGGATTATGTAGTCCTAGAAATTGATTGTCATAATGCCTCTTAGAATATCGAAACATTATCAACACGTTGGTTTACTTGCTCAGTTTTGCCACATAGTTCCCAAAAGCCCCCAAAAAATAAGACTTAACTCACACCGAAGATACAGTTTAATAAATCCATGGCAACAAAAATAACCAGCTCGCAGCGCTGGAAAAATGGTAAAACTATATTAAACGAAGAAGAAATTGAGCAAGTTATTGAGGTATTGTTTGATCAACAGTGAAAATATTCGGTGAATACTAACGCGTGGTGCATGATCAGCGTTAGCCAAATGTTATTTTACAGAATCAATAGACTCATCAATTTAGCCTAGTATAGGAAAATGCCACTAGACTAAACGAATAGACTACAAAATTTTTATTTTTTGTAATCTAAGATGATAAATGAAAATATATGTATAGGCGTGGGGCTAGCTAATTTAGCGTTTATAATTTTAACGAGTTGAATGATAGCCGTGATCAAGTGATAGTATTTGAGCATAGTACATCAAATAAACACGATAAAAATAACAGCGATGCATGTTCATCCCCTCATCGCTGTTATGCAAAACTGTTTATCCAATTAAATAATAAATTGTGGACCGAATCCAAAGCTCCACATAACAACAGTGATCCCCATTGAAGCCACAAACAATACAAGCCCAACTGTTAATAAAGATGACGCATAAATAAAGCCACGTTCTTCAGTAATATGCATAATAATCGGCACGCCGGTATATAGAGCCCGTACCGAAAATGCGACCCCAACTAATAGAGCTAACATGATCACCCAAGCAACAGGGATCAAAGCTGCGATACCAGTAATAAAAATAGGGGCAGCAGTATATGTAGTTAGCTCTAGCGCTTGAGTAAAGCTGGATGATGATCCAAAGTTACCCGCCATCCATTGCACAAACAGCGAAAACGTTGCCACAATAGCAATACTCACAATAACCATACCGACAGCCATTATCCCTGCACTGGAGGAAGATAAATAGGTTGTATCTCCAAAGCCAAGCTTCCAGCCTGTCACTGTCGCGGTATACCATGCAGATATAGCAGGTATTAACGCAAAGAAGAACAGACTTACTACTACCGATAATAAAGACTCATGGTGCGTATCAATATCAATCCATTCATCCTTGGGTTGTACGTATAAACCCCATAAGTGTTTTACTAACATCAGCTAATTCCTTAATGTAAGAGTTTCATTAAATTAAGTATTAGCGAATATATTGAGATTGCCAGTTACGCAACTAACAATTAGTAATTAGTGTGACTCAGTAATCAAGTAGTGCTCAATTTGCTCTGCAATCCAATCTGTCACAGCGCCACGACAAAAGTCTACCCCGGTAACTTCGCCATAAATCTCCCAACTCATCGACTTTTTATAACGAAGTACTTTAAGTGTTTCACTTCTAAGCTGATCCGTGATCAAAGGAGCCGGTACTTTAGCCCAGCCAACGCCATTACATACCGCATCACGCAAATATTCATAAAATGTTAAACCGATATAACGGTGGCTAATCGAAGTCTCAACAGTTAATAAATCATCCATATAAGCCAATACAATCTCGGTATATAAAGCCAAATCATTACTCGTTAAACGACTACCAATAGTATGCAATGGGTGATCCGCAGCAGCGACCACCATCATTCTAAGCTGACCCAATTCACAGCGTACATGCCGTTGATAATCATGAGTATCCGAGATCATCCCGTAAGCAATATCAACTTTGTTATTTTCCACATAAGCGATTAATTCCGGTGTAGGAGCGGCATACATAGATAAGGAAGTTTGTGGAAATTTCTTTTCTATTTGGCTAATCAATTGATTCCAGAATTTCTCCGGTAAAGCATCATCTCGGGCGATACGTAAAGCAGATTCCGCGCCAGCTAAATAATGAGCACATTTAGCATGCACCCCCTGAGAAAGGTGAAGTATACGCTGACAATCAGCAACGATATTTTCACCTATATGGCTTAATTCAATTTTATTACCACTACGTAATAGCAAATCCACACCTAACTCATCTTCAAGTGCAAGCAGTGCGGCGCTAACTGTAGAACGGCTTTTACCAAGCTTTATGGCCGCTTCAGAAATAGACCCAGTTTTAACCGCCAACAAAAACATCTCTATTTGTATTAATCTCATAACAACCCTTAGTGACGAAATAAACGACGCTGAGCGATTTCATCTTTTTAATAACCAGCGATACACTTAAACCCATAGTAATTAAATAAGAAATTAATTACAGCATTATTAATACAAATAGGGACTTTTTATGTATCACAGCATGATGCTGTTTTTCGCCATTATTGCTGAAGTCGCAGGCACTATTTCCATGCGTTACTCAGCTGAAAACAACCCAGTAATGGGTACGGTAGCGATGATTGTATTAATAGGGATATCTTATTTTTTATTATCTAAAGCAATCCAAAAAATTCCATTAGGAGTGGCTTACGCAATTTGGGAGGGGGTTGGGATCTTGCTCATTACAGTAATGAGTAATTACCTGTTTGATGAAATTATCACTCCCGCTAAGATTTTCGGTGTTGGCTTGATCGTCGCTGGACTTATATTTATTAACACAGATGAAGGACATGATGATGAATAATGCAGAACTCATACACATCCTATTCTTGTGTTTTTCCATATTGTTAGATATCACCGCAAATTACTTTTTAAAATTATCAGATGGTTTTAAAAATAAATTACCAGGTGTATTTGCAATTGTACTGGTTGCAATGGCATTCATCAGCCTAGGTCAAGCGGTACAGTCAATCCAACTATCGATTGCCTATGCGACTTGGGGCGCTGGCGGTATCGTTGGCACCCTACTAGTCGATAAGTATATGTTTGGCGAAACGATAGGACGTCGCAGCCAAATAGGCGTACCACTGTTAATTTCAGGCATTGTGGTTCTGCAATTTTCACACTAAACGTAATAATTAACTCAACAATAAATCATATAACATGAATTAATATATAAAAGATAAGAGGCTATATATGTCGGAAACCATTCAAAATCCAGAAATCGATTTTCAAAGTGAGGTTGCACAACGTCGTCAAAAATTGGCAGACTTACGTAACCAAGGTAATGCTTTTCCTAATAGCTTTCGCCGCGATGCGATCTCAAATGAACTGCTAAATAAATACGATGATAAAAGTGCAGATGAGTTAAATAAATTACAAGTTACGGTAAAAGTAGCTGGTCGTATCATGACACGTCGAATAATGGGTAAAGCAAGTTTTGTAACGCTACAAGACATGGGTGGTAAGATACAACTATATGTAAGCCGCGATAACCTGCAAGAGAATTTCTATAACGAGCAGTTTAAAAAATGGGATATTGGCGATATTGTTGGTGCTGAAGGTACATTATTCAAAACCAAAACTGGTGAGTTAACGCTTAACTTAACCAATATCGAACTGCTGACAAAAGCGCTACGACCTCTGCCAAACAAGTTCCACGGCTTAGCAGAACAAGAAACCCGTTATCGCCAACGTTATCTCGATTTGATCGCCAACGAAGAAGCACGTAATACATTTACAATTCGCTCTCAAGTTGTGACAGGGATCCGTAATCTATTAAACAAACATGGTTTCATGGAAGTGGAAACCCCTATGATGCAAGTGATCCCTGGTGGTGCCTCTGCCCGTCCATTCATAACACGACACAATGCTTTAGATATGGATATGTATTTACGCATTTCACCAGAACTTTATTTAAAAAGACTTGTTGTTGGCGGTTTTGAACGTGTATTTGAAATTAACCGTAACTTCCGTAACGAAGGTATTTCAACACGCCATAACCCAGAATTTACCATGCTTGAATTCTACATGGCTTATGCAGATTACAATGATTTAATGACTTTAACTGAAGAAATGCTACGTATATTAGCACTCGATATTCTTGGTTCGCCAATGGTACCTTATGGTGATCTAACATTTGATTTTGGTCAGCCTTTTGCAAAAATAGGTATGAAAGACTCAATACTGAAATACAACCCAGAGATCCGTGCAGAGCAACTTGCAACATTAGCGGCAGCAACTGAATTAGCAGAAAGCCTGAATATTAGAATTGATTCAAGCTGGGGAATAGGTCGTGTGATCACCGAGATTTTCGAAGAAACAGTAGAAGAAAAATTAATTCAACCAACCTTTATTACAGAATATCCAGCAGAGGTATCACCGTTAGCACGTCGTAATGATAATGACCCTCTTATTACAGATCGCTTTGAGTTCTTTATTGGCGGTCGTGAAATTGCGAACGGCTTCTCAGAGTTAAATGATGCTGAAGACCAAGATGCACGCTTTAAAGAACAAGTACAACAGAAAGAAGCGGGTGATGACGAAGCGATGTTCTATGATGAAGATTATGTAACTGCACTTGAGCATGGTTTACCACCAACGGCAGGACAAGGTATAGGTATCGATCGTTTGGTCATGCTATTTACCAATAGTCATACTATTCGTGACGTAATTTTATTCCCAACATTACGTCTACAGAATAAATAATACACGAGTATTAATACAAGCAAGGTAGCCTTAGGTTGCCTTGTTTACCATATCTAATCCGTCAAATTACAATACTCGTGCTTTGACTTTAATCGTAGGATGAGCAATTTTCTGTTGCGCCGCAATTAACTCTAATTCATAACTGTTCTGTTTAAACGTTTCTTGCAATACAGAATCAACAATAGCATTCGTCAATTCAAAAGCATGCACAGCTGTATGACCAGCTAATAAATTAGCTAACATCACGCCACTAATTAAATCACCGACACCAACTGGCTGGCGAATAAAGTCATACAAAGGACGAGTAATGTGGAAGTAACCATCAGCCGTCGCTAACAACATTTCAAACTGACTTGCAATTATACCTGCTTTACTCAAATGCTTAACCAATACAATCTTTACGCCTTGGTCTAATAACAAAGAACATGCTTGCTTCACCTGCTCTATGTTCTCTATTTTCATATCCGTCAGCGTTTCTAACTCAAGTAAATTTGGCGCTATGACATCTGCTTTTGGCAATGCGTGATATTTGAAAAAATCCATGACTTCAGGTACAACAATGCAGCCCTTTTCAGGATGACCCATTACCGGGTCACAAAAATATAAAGCATCAATGTTATGCTGTTTAGCTTGATCTACTGCATAAAGTACTTCCTTGCCTTGTGTGGCTGAGCCGAGGTAGCCACTTAATACAGCGTCACAACTTGATAAGCTGTCAATATTGACTAAGCCATCAACTAGACTCTTAATTTGATCAACTGGCATTACCATTCCTTGCCACCCTTGCTGATACTGGGTGTGGTTCGAAAACTGTACCGTGTTAATCGGCCACACCTCAACCCCCATTCTACGCATAGGAAAAACGACAGCACTATTACCCGCACAACCAAATACAACATGAGATTGAATAGACAAGATAGATTTCATAAATAATACCTTAACAAGAAATATAAAAGAGGGCATAAAACCCTCTTTGGTTGAATCATCAATAATATTAATTTATAGATAAAATGGTTAAATGCAACCTAATCTTGCTTTAAAACCTTCACTGTATAGCTACCATCTGCTTGATGGTATAAACCATGAATATCGGTTTCAAAACCAGGGAACTCTGTACCAATTTCACACAGCATTTCTAAGAAATCTAATACTGGGCGCGATGTCTCAGTGATCATCTCACCAGGTAATACAAGTGGCACACCAGGAGGATAAGGCAGGATCATATTAGCATTTACACGATTAACCATCTCTTCTAGCTTCACTTCTTCAGTGTGGCCACGTAACTCTTCTTGCCACGCCGCATTCGGTGTTATTTTAAGTTCAGGTAATACATCAAAGGCTTTAAACATAAGCTCTGGCAGTTTGAATTTCTTCATCATGTCATGAATACCTTGAGCTAAGTCTTGGATTTTCATGTCTTCATAGAACTTTGGATCTTCAGCATATAACGTAGGGATGAAGTTTTTCACCGTTAAGTTTAAATCAAAACCACGTTTGAACTCAGTTAGAGCGCGTAATAATGCCAATGACTTCGCTTTATCAATACCAATCGAGAATAGGAATAACAGGTTATATGGACCTGTTTTTTCTACCACAACACCACGCTCATCCAAGAACTTAGCCACTAATGACGCAGGGATACCCGTTTCAGCTAGGTTGTCATCATCCATTCCGGGAGTTAACAACGTTACTTTAATTGGATCTAAGTACATGTGGTCTGCATCGATATCTTTAAAGCCGTGCCAAGTGTCTTTTGGATCTAGATTCCAACACTCGGTTTTTTCAATATCTTCTGGTTGCCATACATCAAAGAACCAACCTTCTGTTTCTTTTTCAAGGCGTTTAACTTCTTTACGGAAACGAATGGCACGATCGATAGAATCTTGCATTAATTTTTTACCTGTATTACCACGCATCATCGCTGCTGCAGTTTCAGTTGACGCCACAATAGAATATTGTGGCGACGTTGAAGTATGCATCATATAGGCTTCATTGAATGTTTCTTTATCAATGTCGCCTTTAATGTGGATCATCGATGATTGTGAGAATGCAGCCAATAGTTTATGGGTAGATTGTGTTTCATAGAACACTTTACCAGGCATCGCTTCACCACTCATACCGCACTTACCTTCGTAAATGTTATTGAAGTTAGTGTAAGGAACCCAAGCACTGTCAAAGTGGATAAATTTAGTATCCAATGTTTCTTTAATATATTGGGTGTTATATAGCAAACCATCATAAGTAGAATTAGTTACTACTGCATAGTTTGGCATAACGGCATTTGGTGTAGCCGCTACTTTAGTTGCAATCACGTCACGACTGAATTCACTTTGTGGAATACCACCTAAAATACCGTACGCGTTACGCGTTGGACGGAAGTAGATTGGCGTAATGTCACTCATCATTAATAAGTGAGTCAGTGACTTATGGCAGTTACGGTCGATAAGCACCGTGCTACCAGATGGCGCAGAGAACATACCGACAATCTTGTTTGCAGTCGATGTACCGTTCGTCACAATATAAGAGTGATCTGCGTTAAATGTTTTCGCAATGTACTCTTCAGCTTCTTTATGTGGACCTGAATGATCAAGTAATGAACCAAGCTCTGGCATCGACACTGATACGTCAGCTTTAAAGGCATTTGGACCATAGAAATCATAGAAGATACTACCTGCAGGGCTACGTTGGAACGCCGTACCGCCCATGTGACCAGGAGTACAGAATGTATATTTACCTTCTTCAACATAGTTAAACAACGCTTTTGTGAATGGAGGCATTAGTTCACCTTTGTACTTCTCAATCGCTTGATTTATTTTTAACGCGATATCATCGCTCATTCCTAGCGCGTATTCGAAGAAAGATACATTCAAACGCAACTCAGTTAATGATACATCAAGGGCCGATTGCTCATTAGCAAAAGTAAATACTGGTAATTTTTCGTTTACCGCATTGATTTGTTCACAAAGGGTTAGCGGGTATTTATCCCAATCAAAGATCGCGCCACAGATACGAGGATTCATTTCGATCATTTTAATCAAATCGTTGTCATCAACAGGATAAACAACCTGATAACCAGCTTTTTCTAAAGAAGCATGTAATTGACGAATAGGCTCTTCTTTAAAGAACACACCCATGTGGTTTAAAATAGCAATAATGTTCATTTGGAAATCTCCAAGACGAATGAGGGCGCTCGCTATCATTTGATAGAGATTAGAGAGCGCCTAAAATTAATTAAAAGGGTTTATTGAAATTGATTATTCAGATTAAGCAGTTTTAGATATCGCAGCAGGCTGAGTTTGAGAAAGACCTTTCTTCTTGCCGTAGAAAACAAGAATGATAAGCGAGACAAGGAAAGTACCTGTTAATGCAGAACTTTCTGCTCCAGCGAGGGCGATTAGACAAAATACACACGCAATGCCAGAGAAAAACATCACGAAGATATTACGTGTGGTCATGCTTTCTAGACGGATTAAGTTAACGCTTGAATAAAAGTAAGGCAGCATAGTGAGTAGCACTGCAATTGTAGTGAGCTGATTGAATAAATCGCCGGTATTTGATGAGCCACTAAACATAGTGATGAATGCCATCAAGAACGTCATCTTAATTGAAGCCAGTACTAAACCTTTCTTAGCAACACCAGATTTGTCCGTTTCACCATAAACAGCAGGAAAGTTACCATCAGCAGCAGCACGTTTACCGGCTTCACCAACCAACATCATCCATGAACCTAGCGATGTGAAACAAGCAAGCGCAGTAAATGCAGCAACAAACGGTGCAGACCAACTACCAAAAATAGACGTAGTAGCAAGAGCAAAAGGTGCACCAGAAGCAGCGACTTCAGCAGCAGGGAACATACCGGCAATAACTTGCGTAGATAAGATATAGATAACACCAGCTAACGACGTACCAAGCATTGTAGCTAACGGCACTGTGCGTTTAGGGTTTTTAACCATACCTGAGGACACGGCTGCAGATTCAACACCAACGAATGACCATAAACAAATAAGTACAGCACTAATAATGGCGCTTGAATCACTACCAGATGACACATTCCAATTCTGGCTGTAAACCGTGGTATCAAAATGAGCCCAACCGACTGTAGCTGTACCAATCACAGGGATAAGAATAAGTACAAGACCTAATGTGCATAAACGGCTAACCCAAGTACCACCAAGTAAGTTGATGAAAGTAAATATCCATACCGATGCAATGGTTGCGATAGCGGCTGGAATTGGACTTGATAAAATAGGGAAGAACACGGAAAGATAAGAAACACCTGTAATAGCAATCGCTAAGTTACCAATCCAGTTGGCGTGGTAATAAAGCACACCCGTTTGAAAGCCAAGTACTGGCGCAACATCACCAGCGTAACCAATCGGTCCACCTTCTTGTGGGTCTTTTGTCGATAAACGCGCAAATACAAAGGCTAAACTTAGCGCACCAACCAAACAGATTATCCAGCTAAATATAGATACCGAACCGACAGCAGCTAAAGAAGACGGTAACAATGCAATACCACTGCCCATCATGTTCCCGGCAACAACACCAGTACAGGCAATTAAGCCAATTTTTTTTGTATTAGATGACATCTCATCTCCCAAATTTTATCAAGTAGAGCAATATGCTCAGTAAGCAAACCAGTGATTAAATGGTGATATTGCCGAGAGAAAAAATGAGTCTCAGCAGGCCACCTGAATTTCTAATTGCAGGTTACGTTGAATGAGAGAGAAAAAAATAAAGGTAAAATGAACAATAAAATCATTAGGAAATTAAGCGAAGTTTATATATTCATTATAATAAAACCAATTTTTAACGATTAAAAACAACATCTTACGATTAACCAGATAAAATAGGTTTATATTTTCGAAAAAGTATATTTATAAAGATTAAATATGATGCTTATTAACCAAACACCAACTTATGGATGATGATCAAAAAGCTAAAACTTTAGATTAGTAGTATTTATATGCAGAATTACAACAACAGAAAGGTAATATTGGCAGTGAGGATAGTGAGGTATAAATAACGGTAACGAATAATAGTTAATAGTTGCATGCCAAGCACTTTATCGTAGATACAAAAAAGCCCCTGACAAGCAGAGGCTAAAAGTTAACTTATATTAGTTTGATAGAATTAAGGTTCATTGCCTTATGCATAAAAATGGCAATTGTCTCAAGGTTACTATGGAATGCCAGATTGGAACTTAACTGATAAGTTCCGATGGAAGTATCAATGTAAAAAGCCTGAGTATAAGCATCACCAGCACTATCAAGATTGCCACTTAACTCGGATAACTTCCCAGTAATTATGTAGTATAAAGAAGAACGACGATCCTTCCCCGCCAGTTGAATTAAGCGATTTGCTTTTGATTCCTCCCCTTTAAGTAAAGCTTGCAAAGCAAACGCTTCATATTCTCTTGCAAGTAATAGCCTATTACTAATATTCGCTTCATTTGCTAATAAATCATCACTTGATTGCTTAATTTCTTTTACCAAATCAGCTGTTGGCAATAATGAAGATAATACATTGTAGGCAATATAACGTTCGGCAAGTACTAATCTAGCATTCGGTTTTTCCATAAGTATTTCTTCAAATAGGTTAATACCTTGTTTAAATAAAACAGGATCGACTTGATTAGTATAATGATTAGCAATAATCAATTTCGTTAATAGGCTCTGTTCTTTAGGTAAGCCAACCATTACATTGTCAAGTTGTTGTTGTGTCGGATTTATGTGTAGAGCAGTCATAAGATCCGAAGATGCTTGACGCAAATTCATATACATATCACCATCTGAAATGGGATACTGCTTACTAAATATAATTCTATTCGACGCATAATTTCGATAATTGATATCTAAGTAAGACAGACCTTGTTGCTTATCAACTCTGACACTAACCAATTTTCCCGGTAATATACCTTTTGTAAAGGCTGTCTTTTTTAATTGCACACGATAATCACTAAGCATTAATACATCTGACATCAATTTTTGACTAATGCCATCAGCGAGCTCCTCACTGGTGATATCTGAATTCTGACTGCCATAATAACTAAACTCAATAACTTGTGTATCTAATGCTTTAGTAATTTCGGGCTGGCTTTGTACATACGTGCACAGAACAATAATACAAATTAAAACAGATAATAAGAAAAAATCAAATAACTGAAATTTATAACGCTGATAGAAAGTAAGCTCTATACTACATTTTGCTTCAGCAGCGACGGTGTGATTAGAGATATGCGTAACTGCACGTGTTAATGGCCCAGCTGGAAACACGGTTATGGATTGTTCGCAGTCAAACTCAGTATCTTTATCTAAACTTTTTTCGTCATCAATAATTACGCCTGTATTCTTGCCTTCAGAGATAAGTATACGGGCATCATCACTAGTTAGTTTTATTGTGTCTGCGACTAACCTATATCCACGTTTAGGGACAGTAGCAATAAATCGTTCGCAATCAACACGCCCATCTTTTAATATTTTTCGCAGCTCAAAAATAGACTGTGTCACCACTTGGTCACTAACAATAGCACCATCCCATATGTGCTCAATCAGCTCTTCGCGTCCAAAGACTTCACTCGGTGACAATGCTAAAAAGGATAATAAATTAACCAAACGGGGTTCAACTGTTACTTCTCTTCCTTGTCGGTACAGTTTATTTTCTTCAACAATCAATATCCAATTACTGATTTGAAAACATAAACCATTCATAACAAATTCCAACATTTAATATTATCAAAGCAAGATATCACAGTTCTATTTTCCGTCAAATATAGTGAGAATGGTCATTTAGACACGATTAAAATAACTTTTAACTAATAATCGATTATCATGATATGAGTATTAAAACAGCGAGCTGCATAACTTTTCTATCATCTTAATGCATTTTGAATGATGTGACTTATGTCGCTTAAAAGTACATGTTGGGGCATTGTATTTAACTTGCATATTCTATATTAATCATCCTTTTTAGGGGTTAGATCAATAATAATCTTATATTAAAGTAACAAAAACTTAGAGATTTATAATCTTTAAGTTTCAGGGCTTCGTTGCTATAACGAAATGGAGATAATCAAGAGAAGATACAAACACCCGGTGCCAGGTGTTTTTGTGCCTGAATTTCAGGCACAAAAAAAGCCTGAATCTTTCGATTCAGGCTTTCGTTGTTTGTTGGCGGAGTGGACGGGACTCGAACCCGCGACCCCCGGCGTGACAGGCCGGTATTCTAACCAACTGAACTACCACTCCGCACAATCTGTGCTAATGTTTCCATCAGTCTTAATTTATAGTCTCTCGACGTTGTTTGGCGCTTGGCGATGCCCTACTCTCACATGGGGAAGCCCCACACTACCATCGGCGTTATTACGTTTCACTACTGAGTTCGGAATGGGATCAGGTGGTACCGCAACACTATGGTCACCAAGCAAATTTGGTTTGCTTTCAAGTTGTATCTTTAAAATCTGAAAAGCTATAAATAAAGAAGTCTTTAAAACATAAAGTGTTCTGTCTATTCTTAAGTCGTATTTCAATTAATCATACTTTAATTTGTATGGTTAAGCCTCACGGGTAATTAGTACAAGTTAGCTCAATGCCTCACAGCACTTACACACCTTGCCTATCAACGTTGTAGTCTCCAACGGCCCTTCAGGGAGCTTAAAGCTCCAGTGAGAACTCATCTCGAGGCCTGCTTCCCGCTTAGATGCTTTCAGCGGTTATCAGTTCCGAACTTAGCTACCGGGCAATGCTATTGGCATAACAACCCGAACACCAGTGGTTCGTCCACTCCGGTCCTCTCGTACTAGGAGCAGCTCCTCTCAATTCTCAAACGCCCACGGCAGATAGGGACCGAACTGTCTCACGACGTTCTAAACCCAGCTCGCGTACCACTTTAAATGGCGAACAGCCATACCCTTGGGACCAACTTCAGCCCCAGGATGTGATGAGCCGACATCGAGGTGCCAAACACCGCCGTCGATATGAACTCTTGGGCGGTATCAGCCTGTTATCCCCGGAGTACCTTTTATCCGTTGAGCGATGGCCCTTCCATTCAGAACCACCGGATCACTAAGACCTACTTTCGTACCTGCTCGACGTGTCTGTCTCGCAGTTAAGCTGGCTTATGCCTTTGCACTAACCACATGATGTCCAACCATGTTTAGCCAACCTTCGTGCTCCTCCGTTACTCTTTGGGAGGAGACCGCCCCAGTCAAACTACCCACCAGACACTGTCCGCAACCCCGATAAGGGGCCTACGTTAGAACATCAAACGTACAAGGGTGGTATTTCAAGGTTGACTCCACATCATCTAGCGACAATGCTTCAACGTCTCCCACCTATCCTACACATGTAGGTTCAATGTTCAGTGCCAAGCTATAGTAAAGGTTCACGGGGTCTTTCCGTCTAGCCGCGGGTACACTGCATCTTAACAGCGATTTCAATTTCACTGAGTCTCGGGTGGAGACAGCGTGGCCATCATTACGCCATTCGTGCAGGTCGGAACTTACCCGACAAGGAATTTCGCTACCTTAGGACCGTTATAGTTACGGCCGCCGTTTACCGGGGCTTCGATCATGAGCTTCGACCTAAGTCTAACCCAATCAATTAACCTTCCGGCACCGGGCAGGCGTCACACCGTATACGTCATCTTTCGATTTTGCACAGTGCTGTGTTTTTAATAAACAGTTGCAGCCACCATTTCTCTGCGACCAACAATAGCTTACGGAGCAAGTCCTTCACCATCATTGGCGTACCTTCTCCCGAAGTTACGGTACCATTTTGCCTAGTTCCTTCACCCGAGTTCTCTCAAGCGCCTTAGTATTCTCTACCTAACCACCTGTGTCGGTTTGGGGTACGATTCTCTTATATCTGAAGCTTAGAGGTTTTTCCTGGAAGCCGGGTATCAACTACTTCATCTCCGTAGAGACTCGTCATCAGTTCTCAGCCTTAATGTACGCCCGGATTTACCTAAGCATACAGCCTACAACCTTAAACATGGACAACCATCGCCATGCTAGCCTAACCTTCTCCGTCACCCCATCGCAATATAAGTGAGTACAGGAATATTAACCTGTTTCCCATCGACTACGCCTTTCGGCCTCGCCTTAGGGGTCGACTCACCCTGCCCCGATTAACGTTGGACAGGAACCCTTGGTCTTTCGGCGTGGAGGTTTTTCACCCCCATTATCGTTACTCATGTCAACATTCGCACTTCTGATACCTCCAGCAAGCTTCTCAACTCACCTTCGACGGCTTACAGAACGCTCCTCTACCATGCAAGAACAAGTCTTGCATCCGTAGCTTCGGTGGTATGTTTAGCCCCGTTAAATCTTCCGCGCAGACCGACTCGACCAGTGAGCTATTACGCTTTCTTTAAAAGATGGCTGCTTCTAAGCCAACTTCCTGGCTGTCTGAGCCTTTCCACATCGTTTCCCACTTAACATACACTTTGGGACCTTAGCTGACGGTCTGGGTTGTTTCCCTTTCCACGACGGACGTTAGCACCCGCCGTGTGTCTCCCGCGATTGAACTTATTGGTATTCGGAGTTTGCAAAGGGTTGGTAAGTCGGGATGACCCCCTAGCCTTAACAGTGCTCTACCCCCAATAGTTAGACGCGAGGCGCTACCTAAATAGCTTTCGAGGAGAACCAGCTATCTCCCGGTTTGATTGGCCTTTCACCCCCAGCCACAAGTCATCCGCTAATTTTTCAACATTAGTCGGTTCGGTCCTCCAGTTGATGTTACTCAACCTTCAACCTGCCCATGGCTAGATCACCGGGTTTCGGGTCTAATCCCAGCAACTATTCGCGCAGTTAACACTCGGTTTCCCTACGGCTCCGCTATTCGCTTAACCTTGCTACTGAAATTAAGTCGTTGACCCATTATACAAAAGGTACGCAGTCACAGAACAAGTCTGCTCCCACTGCTTGTACGTATACGGTTTCAGGTTCTATTTCACTCCCCTCACAGGGGTTCTTTTCGCCTTTCCCTCACGGTACTGGTTCACTATCGGTCAGTCAGTAGTATTTAGCCTTGGAAGATGGTCCTCCCATATTCAAACAGCATATCACGTGTGCCGTCCTACTCGATTTCACAGTAAGGTCGTTTTCATGTACGGGACTATCACCCTGTATCGTGAAACTTTCCAGAATCTTCCACTAACTTCCAAACTGCTTAAGGGCTAGACCCCGTTCGCTCGCCGCTACTAAGGGTATCTCTATTGATTTCTTTTCCTCGGGGTACTTAGATGTTTCAGTTCTCCCGGTTCGCTTCGTAACGCTATGTATTCACGTTACGATACTCTACAAAGTAGAGTGGGTTCCCCCATTCGGAAATCTGTGGATTAACGCTTTTTATCAACTCCCCACAGCTTAACGCAGATTAACACGTCCTTCATCGCCTCTGACTGCCTAGGCATCCACCGTATACGCTTAGTCACTTAACCATACAATCTAAAGTCGACCGTACAATTGAAATAACTAGGTATTATCTAGTTTTTTTCGCCTCAAGAATACTCAAGAACACTATATTGTTATTGCCGAAGCAATAACGTGTTTTAAGAACTTCTTTATTTATTCAGCTTTCCAAATTTTTAAAGAGCAATTTGCTAAAAAGCAAAGATAAGCATTAAGCTTGCTTAGCTTTGTATTTTAACAACTATGATGTGGTGGAGCTATGCGGGATCGAACCGCAGACCTCCTGCGTGCAAGGCAGGCGCTCTCCCAGCTGAGCTATAGCCCCACATCATAGAGTTCGTAAGAAGATTGGTAGGACTGAGTAGATTTGAACTACCGACCTCACCCTTATCAGGGGCGCGCTCTAACCAACTGAGCTACAGTCCTATCGCATTTCTTACATGCTTTTCAACTTTCTATTCAAGCAATTTGTGTGGGCACTTACAAAAATTAACAACTTTACGTAAGGAGGTGATCCAGCCCCAGGTTCCCCTAGGGCTACCTTGTTACGACTTCACCCCAGTCATGAACCACACCGTGGTCATCGCCCTCCCGAAGGTTAAGCTAATGACTTCTGGTGCAGCCCACTCCCATGGTGTGACGGGCGGTGTGTACAAGGCCCGGGAACGTATTCACCGTGACATTCTGATTCACGATTACTAGCGATTCCGACTTCATGGGGTCGAGTTGCAGACCCCAATCCGGACTACGACGCACTTTATGGGATTCGCTTACCATTGCTGGTTTGCAGCCCTTTGTATGCGCCATTGTAGCACGTGTGTAGCCCTACTCGTAAGGGCCATGATGACTTGACGTCGTCCCCACCTTCCTCCGGTTTATCACCGGCAGTCTCCTTAGAGTTCCCACCATTACGTGCTGGCAAATAAGGATAAGGGTTGCGCTCGTTGCGGGACTTAACCCAACATTTCACAACACGAGCTGACGACAGCCATGCAGCACCTGTCTCATAGTTCCCGAAGGCACCAATTCATCTCTGAAAAGTTCTATGGATGTCAAGAGTAGGTAAGGTTCTTCGCGTTGCATCGAATTAAACCACATGCTCCACCGCTTGTGCGGGCCCCCGTCAATTCATTTGAGTTTTAACCTTGCGGCCGTACTCCCCAGGCGGTCTACTTAATGCGTTAGCTTAAGAGCCCAGTTCTCAAGGAACCAAACTCCGAGTAGACATCGTTTACGGCGTGGACTACCGGGGTATCTAATCCCGTTTGCTACCCACGCTTTCGCATCTGAGCGTCAGTTACTTGCCAGGTGGCCGCCTTCGCCACTGGTATTCCTTCAGATCTCTACGCATTTCACCGCTACACCTGAAATTCTACCACCCTCTCAAGAACTCTAGTTTGCCAGTTCGAAATGCAGTTCCCAGGTTGAGCCCGGGGCTTTCACATCTCGCTTAACAAACCGCCTGCATGCGCTTTACGCCCAGTAATTCCGATTAACGCTTGCACCCTCCGTATTACCGCGGCTGCTGGCACGGAGTTAGCCGGTGCTTCTTCTGCGAGTAACGTCACAGTAGTAAAGTATTAATTTACTACCTTTCCTCCTCGCTGAAAGTACTTTACAACCCTAAGGCCTTCTTCATACACGCGGTATGGCTGCATCAGGGTTTCCCCCATTGTGCAATATTCCCCACTGCTGCCTCCCGTAGGAGTCTGGACCGTGTCTCAGTTCCAGTGTGGCTGATCATCCTCTCAGACCAGCTAGGGATCGTCGCCTTGGTGAGCTCTTACCTCACCAACAAGCTAATCCCACTTGGGCTCATCTAGTCGCGAGAGCTTTCAAGAAGAGGCCCCCTTTCACCCGTAGGTCGTATGCGGTATTAGCAGTCGTTTCCAACTGTTGTCCCCCTCGACTAGGCAGATTCCCAAGCATTACTCACCCGTCCGCCGCTCGACGCCAGAATAGCAAGCTATTCTTCGTTTCCGCTCGACTTGCATGTGTTAAGCCTACCGCCAGCGTTCAATCTGAGCCATGATCAAACTCTTCAATTAAAAGTTTTTGACTAATCGCCTAAGCGATTAAGTCGGCTCAATGAATTCTGTACTTCAACAACAAACCGAAGTTTGTTGTTTATAAAACCAAATCTTTCGATTTAATTTAATGTTCACAATTACATTGATATAATTTTTGGTCATTATATCTCTGCAAGTGCTCACACAGATTGCTTGAATAAATTATTAAAGAGCATTGACACTGGCGTCTTTCGCCGTAGTCAGGCTGCGTATTCTACGCAAACCTAATTTGAAGTCAAGCATATATTTATGCTTTATTCAGGACGTTTAAAAAGTAACCGAAGTCGATTTGTAAACACCTTACTGAACGACGTTTCCGTGTCAGTGGGCGCTATTATAGATAAAACGATTTGATAGGCAAGCATTTAAGCGTCAATAATTACAAACACTATTACATGAGCGATTAACCAACAACCACTGATTAAATTTAATGCTAAACGCCAATGTGTCGCTCTAATCTATAATGTTTTCGCAAAAGACTTCACTTTAGCCCAATCAGTAAACTCAATATCTTTCGTCTTATCAGTACTACCACCAGTTATTTTCATAATCAACTGGATAATAAGTGTTTGCCACCAATTATATTTTGAATATAACAATGCGCCAGCAAATACAGCTTGCTGCTTGGGTACCCAATTCGACTTTTCTAAAAATGCCTGCATATATGCATTCGTTTCAGGGGTATTCTTTTCAGCTTTTCTTGCAGTTAAGTTAACACAGAAAAAACTATTCTCTTTTGCTTCAAGTTCTGCTTTATGTGCAGCAACAAATTGATAGAGCTTTTTATTCAAATGACCATAACGCACAGAGGCACCGATAACTACTTTATCAAAAATACCCATATCAAGATGCTGGCATTCTTCAAGGCTCATAACTTCACATTGATACTTATCGGCAATAGACTCCTCGATAGCTTTAATTATCTTTAAGGTTTGACCATCAACGGTAGAATACAGAACTAACATTTTTTTCATTTATATGATTCCACTTAACTACGCCAGAAAGCTGGAGTAAATAAAATTAATAAGGTAAAGACTTCTAAACGACCAAATAACATAGCAACAACTAATATCCATTTTGCACTGTCATTAACGTCACCAAAATGTACCGCAACTTGTCCAAGTCCCGGCCCTAAGTTATTTAGTGTTGCAACCACTGCAGAAAAGGCCGATAGCTCATCCATACCCGTCGTGATCAATGCCAACATACAAATAATAAATACCAAGGCATAAGCGGAGAAAAAACCCCAAACCGCATCGATAACACGATCGGGTAATACTTTTTTCCCTAATTTAATCTTATATACGGCACGAGGATGCACTAAACGTTTCATTTCACGCATACCTTGTAAATAAAGTAATAGGATACGCACCACCTTCATACCACCACCAGTAGAGCCGGCACAACCACCAATGAAACTCGAAAACACAAGCAGTACAGGTAAGAACAATGGCCAATTTTGGAAACTGGTCGTCGTAAACCCAGCAGTTGTTGAAATTGAAACAGCCTGAAAAACCGCTTTGTCTAACGCCAGTTCAGGGGACTCATAAACACCTTTAGACAAGAGAATAAAAAAGCAAATAGCCACAAGTGTAAGTTGTACAAATAAGAATGTACGTAATTCCGGATCATGTAAGTAAGCGCCAGGTTTAAAACCTTTAATTGAGAATGCGGCAAAATGCAGTGAAAAATTCATCCCCGCAATAATTAAGAACACCACAGTGATCATATTAATAACCGAACTATCAAAATGGCCCATACTACTATCGTGTGTAGAGAATCCACCGATTGCAATAGTCGAAAAGCTATGCGCAATAGCATCAAAAATAGTCATCCCAGCCAGCCAAAACGCCATTGCGCAAATAACTGTAAGGCATAAATAAATATACCAAAGTGCTTTTGCAGTTTCAGCAATACGGGGGGTCATCTTAGAATCTTTGACTGGGCCGGGGGTTTCTGCACGATAAAGCTGCATACCACCGATACCTAAAACAGGTAATACGGCAACAGCAAGTACAATAATACCCATACCACCTAGCCATTGTAAAAACTGGCGATAAAACAGCAATGCTTTAGGTAACTCATCAAGTCCAACAATAACGGTTGCACCTGTTGTCGTTAAACCAGAGAAAGATTCAAAGAATGCACCAGCGACACTGAGATCTGGTTGCTCAGAAAGAATAAAGGGTAACGCACCAACACTCCCCAGAACCGTCCAAAACAAAACTACAATCAGGAAACCATCTTTGGCTTTTAATTCTTTTTTATAATTGCGGTTTTGGTACCATACGATACTGCCTAACGTGACACAAAAAGCAAACGAATTAATGAAGACGAGACCACCACCATCCTTATATATTGCGGCGATCAGTGCAGGGAATATCATAGTCACACTAAAGATGGTAACTAATATCCCAACAATTCTTAAAATTGCCCTGAATTGCATTATTATTTTTATCCCTAAATATTAATCGACCACTTTGACATTAACTTGGCCATTCGTTTTGTTTTTAACCGCAATAATAAACGCTTGCGCATGCCTTGCATCAACATCAAGCTGCATTATTACTTGTTCACCATATTCGGCATGTTTTAATTTACCATTATATACTGAAAATAAGCGCTCTATTGCGGCTATTTGAGCATAATCACAAGTTAAATTAAGTTCTGTATATATAAAGCATTCAATAGGATCAATCAATTTTAATACTTGTTGTACACCGCCTGCATATGCACGCGCTAACCCTCCAGTACCTAATTTAATTCCACCATAATAACGTACAACAACTGCGGTCATCTCCCCTACGTCACTGCCCATTAAGCAATGAAGAATAGGCTTACCCGCGGTACCTGAAGGTTCACCGTCATCACTAAAACCATATTGTTGCCCGTCACTGGGACGTCCAGCAACAAATGCCCAACAATGATGACGCGCATCAGGGTGTTGCGCTTTAATTGTCCGAACAAATTGCTCGGCTATTTGGCGTCCTTTAGTTGGTGCTAGATAAGTAATAAAACGGCTTTTTTTTATTTCTTCAGTATATTCATAGGCCTGTTCTAAAACAAAATAAGGGCTATTCGCTATCATTTAAATCCTGTGTATTTGGTGCGGGTGAGATACTCATCGCTATTCTACTGTTATATGTCTGTTGATAATAGCAGGTTCAGGATCACAAACTTTAAAAGTTAAGTGTTAATGAATTTTTTTTTATTAAACATTCATCAACAAACATCCAACAATTAAAAACAGTTGTAAGCCGAACCGTTTGGAGCACATTAAGCCACAAAACAAGCATAAAACAGAGTTAACAACCAAACGCGAACTTAAACTAAGTACCTAGCGCTAACTTGAAAGACAAATAGCTTATTTTACTAGTATTGCCACCCCCTTAATCCTTACCAGCAACTATACTACTTATTGAATATATTAGCGTAACCACCTCGACAAAAATTTAAACAGTCGTTTAAAATAAGTGTTGAAATATTGTTAGATTATCGACAGAATGAGATCAACCAGTGCCCTACATAGCTGGTAAATAGCAAACGGAGCTGATGATCACCATCGCTTTAGCAAGGAGAAACGTAATGATTTACCAAGCCGAACAACTCTCGGTCACTCTATTAGAAGATGGCATCGCAGAATTAAAATATGACGCGAAAGGCCCAGTTAATAAATTTGATCAAGCAACATTACAAGCATTAACTGAAGCTGTAAAAGTATTACAGACTAATTCAGACATTAAAGGACTAATTCAAACATCAGGTAAAGGTGCATTCATCGTTGGCGCCGATATCACTGAATTCCTTGAACTCTTTAAACTACCTGACGCTGAATTATTAGGTTGGTTGGAACAAGCAAATGCAGTATTCAATGCCATTGAAGACCTGCCATATCCAACAATCTCTGCAGTAAACGGGCATGCACTTGGCGGTGGTTGTGAAGCAATTCTTGCAACAGACTTCCGTGTAGCAGACACCACAGCACGTATCGGTTTACCTGAAACTAAATTAGGTATCATGCCTGGTTTCGGTGGCACAGTACGTTTACCACGTCTGATCGGTGCTGATAATGCCGTTGAATGGATCACAACTGGTAAAGATTATAAAGCACCTGCTGCCCTTAAATTTGGCACTGTAGATGCGGTTGTAGCACCAGAAAAATTACGTGATGCTGCACTCTCTATGATTAAAGATGCGATTGCAGGAAAACTTAACTGGCAATCACGTCGAGCGCAAAAACAAGCACCATTAGGTTTAAATAAAATTGAAGCAACAATGAGCTTCTCTACTGCACTTGGCATGGTATACGCGAAAGCAGGTAAACATTACCCAGCACCAACAGCGGCAGTGAAGACAATTCAAGCAGCAGCAAGAATGGACCGTACCGGTGCTCTTGGTGCAGAAGCAGCAACATTCATTAAACTTGCTAAAACAGATGCAGCACAAGCACTCGTTGGCTTATTCCTAAGTGACCAAGCATTAAAAGCTGGCGCGAAGAAAGCGGCAAAAGCAGGTAAAGCAACAAATAAAGCAGCCGTACTTGGCGCTGGTATCATGGGTGGCGGTATCGCTTACCAATCAGCAGTGAAAGGTACGCCAGTTATCATGAAAGACATCAATGATGCTGCACTTGATCTTGGTATGTCTACGGCATCAGGTTTATTAACAACGCAACTTAAGCGTGGCCGTATTGACGGTACTAAATTGGCTAAAGTTATTTCTTCAATCACACCAACGCTAAGCTATAACTCAGTTGATGAAGCTGACATTATCGTTGAAGCGGTTGTTGAGAATCCAAAAATTAAAGCTGCTGTACTGGCTGAATTAGAAGACAACGTAAGTGCTGACACAGTCATCACTTCAAATACGTCTACTATTCCAATTAATGTACTAGCGAAGAGCTTAAAACGCCCAGAACAATTCTGTGGTATGCACTTCTTCAACCCTGTGCATAAAATGCCATTAGTCGAAATCATCCGTGGTGAAAAATCATCTGATGAAACAATTGCGACTACAGTTGCATACGCAGCGAAAATGGGCAAAACGCCTATCGTTGTAAATGATTGCCCTGGTTTCTTCGTTAACCGCGTATTATTCCCATACTTCTTTGGCTTTTCAAAACTAATCGCTGATGGCGCAGATTTTGTAGCTGTAGATAAAGTTATGGAAAAAGAATTCGGTTGGCCAATGGGTCCAGCATACTTGCTAGACGTTGTTGGTATTGATACAGGCCACCATGCTGCAGCTGTGATGGCTGACGGTTTCCCTGAACGTATGGCTAAAACAGGCAAAGATTCTATCGATGTTATGTTTGAAGCAACACGTTATGGTCAGAAAAATGGTGTTGGTTTCTACTCTTACGCTAAAGACCGTCGTGGTCGCGTACAAAAAACACCGGATGCAAAAAGCTATGAGCTGCTTGCTGAAGTTGCAAGCGAAAAAGCTGATTTCTCGAAAGATGACATTATCGCTCGCTGTATGATCCCAATGATTAACGAAGTTGTTCGTTGTCTTGAAGAAGGTATTGTTGCTACTCCAGGTGATGCTGATATGGCACTTATCTATGGTATTGGCTTCCCTCCATTCCGTGGTGGTGTATTCCGTTACTTAGATACTATCGGTCTAGATAAATACATTGAATTAGCAGATTCATTTGCTGATTTAGGACCACTTTACCAAGTAACTGATGGCTTGCGTCAACGCGCAGCTGACGGCAAAACTTTTTACTAAGACACGAACGAGGATAATAAAATGAGAGATGTAGTTGTAGTCGATTGTCTACGTACACCTATGGGTCGTTCTAAAGCCGGTGCATTCCGTCACGTTCGTGCTGAAGATCTATCTGCAAAATTAATGAAAGGCTTGCTTGACCGTAACCCTGAAGTTGATCCAAATGACATCGAAGATGTTTATTGGGGTTGTGTTCAGCAAACACTAGAGCAAGGTTTTAATATTGCCCGTAATGCTTCATTACTTGCTGGTATCCCAATCACAGCAGGCGCAACAACCGTTAACCGTCTATGTGGCTCATCGATGCAAGCTATCCATGATGCTACGCGTGCTATCGCAATGGGCGACGGCGATGTGATGATCATTGGTGGTGTTGAGCATATGGGTCATGTTCCAATGAACCACGGTGTTGATTTCCATGTTGGTCTTGCAAAATCTACTGCGAAAGCAGCGGGTATGATGGGGCTAACAGCTGAAATGCTAGGTAAATTACACGGCATTACACGTGAGCAACAAGATGCATTTGCAGTTCGTTCTCACAAGTTAGCACAAGCAGCGACAGAATCAGGTCGTTTCAAACGTGAGATTCTACCAATTGAAGGTCACGATGCTGATGGCATTTTAAAGTTGTATGATTTTGATGAAGTGATTCGTCCAGAAACATCAATGGAAAGCCTAGGTAATTTACGTCCAGTATTTGATCCTGTAAACGGTACAGTAACAGCGGGTACGTCATCTGCATTATCAGATGGTGCTTCTGCAATGTTACTTATGTCTGCGGACAAAGCCAAAGAACTAGGTCTTAAGCCTCGTGCTCGCGTTGTATCTATGGCTGTTGCAGGTTGTGATCCATCAATAATGGGTTACGGTCCAGTACCAGCAACAAAGAAAGCACTTAAGCGTGCAGGTCTAACCATTGACGATATCGATGTATTCGAATTAAACGAAGCATTCGCAGCGCAGTCTTTACCTTGCGTTAAAGACCTTGGCTTAGAAGATGTTGTTGATACTAAAATTAACCTTAACGGTGGTGCAATCTCATTAGGTCATCCTCTCGGTTGTTCTGGTTCTCGTATCTCGACTACGTTAGTGAACGAACTTGAAGTACAAGGCGGTAAATATGGTTTAGCGACGATGTGTATCGGTCTTGGCCAAGGTATCGCGACTATCTTTGAGCGTATCGAAGACTAATAACAACAGTATAAAAAATACGGTTAGTTAATCTATATCAAGCCAACTATGACGATAGTTGGCTTTTTTATGTTCTTCTTAAAATGTTCTTCTTGAAATTTCCCCCTCCAAGCGGTTCAATACACATTCGCAATGTAAATAATGGACTGGGACTGGGCATGAGCACCAAAAAGCAAATATTAGTAGTTGACGATGACGTTGAGATCAAAGAGTTACTCAGTGAATATCTCGAACAAGCTGGATTTTCAGTGCTTACGGCCGGTGAAGGTAAAGAAATGCAACGCGTTTTAGCTACCAATACGCCCAATCTGATAGTCTTAGATGTGATGATGCCAGGTGATGATGGTTTTACCTTATGCCAAAAAATTCGCCGAACCTCACAAGTACCTATAATCATGTTAACAGCAAACTCAGATGAAGCAGATCGTATTGTCGGCTTAGAAATTGGCGCAGATGATTACATGGCCAAACCTTTTAGTCCACGAGAATTGCTGGCTCGAATCAAAGCCTTATTACGCCGCTCAAATTACACTAAGCCAACCCAAGGGCGCTATTTTGTGTTTGCTCATTGGAAGCTTGATACATTAACGCGCCAATTAATTAATCAACATGATTGCAGTACAACAGAACTGTCAGGCAGTGAATTCAATATGTTAAAACTGTTTGTGACGAACCCAAATCAAGTACTAAGTCGTGATGCCCTTTCGGATGCTACCCGCGGGCGAGAAGCGCTGCCCCTTGAGCGAGGTATCGATATACAACTGAGTCGATTACGTCAAAAACTAGGAGATAATAGTAAAAGTCCGACCTTAATTAAGACCATCCGCGGACGTGGTTATGTATTGATCACCGAAGTCTCTTATGACGATTAAAGAGCATATTTACCGCCAGCTACCCAGCTCTTTAGTCTCTAGAATGTTATTACTGACACTATTATCAATAGCCACCGCGCAGTTAATTTCAACCAGTATTTGGTATAATTTTAGTAAAGATAAAGAACTCGAAGGATTAAAAAATACCGCGGAAAGCATGGCTCAAAATATAGCTTCGACCGCAACCTTCTTTAATTCCTTACCCTTGCAATATCGTCACATAGTATTAGAACAGCTACGCGATTTTGGTGGCAGCCGCTATTTTGTGTCATTAAATGAAGTCGAAATTAACATCGTTCCCGTTGCCAACAGTGAAATGAAACGTGTGGTACTCGATGAATTTCAGCGTGTACTCGGTAATAAATTGGGTAATAATATCGTCATTAAAACGGAATTTTCTCACCCAAAAACCTTACACGTATTAAACAACGATATCCTATTATCCGAATTACCCCGTTCTTGGGCGCACTACTCACTCACGCTAGAACCGTTAAATCCACCCGTATTAGTGATACAAATGATGTTAGCACCTGATGAATGGCTATATATCGCCGCATTGCTACCAGCACCTTATGTATCCCTTAATGATAAATTGGTAAGTAATGATCAACTGTTTTTCATCTTTCTTATCACCGCTAATTTAATGTGGATGATCTACATATTAGTGCGCTGGCAAACCAAACCACTTAAAAAATTGGCGGCAGCAGCTGCGACATTAAGCCAAGATTTAGACCAACCTCTGCTTGAAGAAAAAGGCGCATCGGAATTAGTGATTGCCACTAAAGCATTTAACCGTATGCACTTGCGAATAAAGCGTTATATTGACGATCGAGAACGTTTATTTCGTTCTATCTCTCACGATTTAAAAACCCCTATCACGCGATTGCGCTTACGGGCAGAGTTACTCAATGACGATGCAAAAACAGCGAAATTCAATAATGATCTCGACCAATTAGAAATGATGGTTAAAGGCGCACTACAATGTGTGAAAGATACCGATATTCACGAAAACAGTGCACCCATTGATATCCAAGAATTACTGTATGAGATCACGGAACATCATAATAGCAGCACAGAAAAAGTTACTTTCGCATTCCCAAAGGTGAGTGCTCGCTATCATGGAAAACCCCTTGCTATAAAACGCTGCTTAACTAACCTGGTTGAAAATGGAATAAAATATGGCGAGTTCTTACACCTTATCGTCGAACAACAGCAAGAGCACATCGTCATTTGTCTGATTGATTCAGGCCCAGGTATTCCAGAAGATATGTTAGAAGATATTTTTACACCTTATACACGAATAGCTCAAGATAGCGATGGTTCAGGGTTAGGTTTAAGTATTGCTCGCAGTATAGCGAGTGCCCATGGCGGTACACTCACCTTACACAATCGAGAAAATTCAGGATTAAAAGTGATCTTACGACTCCCGCATAAACCATCATCACGGATATAATAATGAGCTCCATCATCAGTAATCGCATCCAACGACTCTTTATACTACTGAGTGTTTTATTCACTTCCCCTGTAATAGCAAGCCAAGTAGAAGTATTGCATTGGTGGACATCTGGTGGTGAACTAGATGCGCTCAGTGAGCTGCAAAGTAAAGTCGAAGAAACCGACAATACCTGGCTCGACTTTGCCATTAAAGGTGGCGGTGGTAATACAGCCTTAACAGTATTACGTTCGCGGGCTGTATCAGGTAATCCACCGACAGCGGCGTTAATCAAAGGCCATAATATTCAAGAATGGGCAAAACTGGGGTTTCTAACCTCATTAGACGACATTGCTAAACAAGAACAATGGGATGCCAAGCTCCCAGAGTTTATTAAGCCAGTAATGAAATACCAAGGGCATTACGTAGCAGTACCAATTAATATTCATCGTATTAATTGGTTATGGTTCAATGAAACAATTTTTAACAAAGCAAATATTGCAATTCCTCGTGATCTCGCAGAGCTTATCACGACATTACCACAGCTTGAAGCCGCGGGTTACTTACCGATCGCTCATACATCTGAACCTTGGGCTGATGCGATTTTATTTGAGTCGATCAGTTTATCCATTTTAGGAGCTGAGCTATATAAACAGGCTTTTGTCGAACTTAATCCACAAGTATTAGCATCACCGACAATGATCCGAGCCTTTGCTAAATTACGTACTATATCGCTATTCATCGACGAAAATGCCAAAAATAGAACTTGGGAACAATCCACCAAACTCTTAATTGAAGACCAAGCAGCAATACAAATCATGGGTGATTGGGTAGCAGGTAAATTACTCCAAGAAAAGCAGACATTAAATACCAAGATCCGCTGTATTCCCTTCCCTGGCACTGAAGGTATATTTAGCTATAACATTGATAGTTTCGCTTTTTTTAAATTAAAAAGTGTATCATCAGAAGTAAAACAAGCGCAAAACACCCTAGCAAGTATCATATTAACACCGGAATTACAGCGTGACTTTAACGCAAAAAAAGGTTCACTGCCGATTATTGATACCACTAATAAGGGTAGTTTTAATGCTTGTACGCAGCAGGCATACCAAGACTATCAACAAGCAACCCGAGACAACACATTAGTGCCGACCTTTTCTCAAGCTATGGCAACGACAACCTATGTGCAGTCAGCAATTACAAGGGTAATCAGTAGTTTTATTTATGATAAAAGTATTACTAATGAAGCGGCAGTAGTACAACTCGCCAATGCCATTAAAGCAGCACAGTAAAACACGAACAACGTGAACACTATTTTTATAAGGGACTAATCACGCATGCTACAGCAATGGCGAAAGCTGACTTATTTAACAGCCAACAGTAATTTTTTTATTGCGCTAAAAGCATTTTTAGCATCAATAACCTTATTGATCCCTGGCTATTTTCTCGAATTATCGGCCTTTTCAGTCACTGCCGTACTCGGCATTGTGGCCGCGGTAATTTCAGAAGGTGATGACAGTATTAAGCAGCGTATTATTAATAGTTTACTGGCGTTACTTTGCTTTGCAGTCTCCTCATTATTAGTCAGCCTGCTATTCCCTTATCCTTTATTTTTTTTAATTGGCAGTTGTTTATTTAGCTTTGCGATCATCATTCTTGGTTCCTTAGGTAAACGCTATGTCACCATCAGTTTTGCGACGTTGATGATTGCAGTTTATACAATGCTAGGACTAAGCCATGATGCTGAATCTGCAGCCGTACTCACTACTGAATTCGAATTTAATCCTTATTCTTTACTTCTTATTGCCGGTGCGGCTTGGTATTTTATTATCTCGACAGTCCTGCTTAAGGTAACTTTATATAACCCGATCAGAGAGCAACTAGCTGACATTTATTTTTCACTGGGTCTATACCAACAAGAAAAAGCCAAATTCTTCTCACAAGAAAAACATGATCATAAAACCATTCGCCATACTTTATCGACGTTGAATATTAATATCGTCAATGCCATGTCCGCATGTCGCACCAACATTGACTATCATATGGATAGAAGTCTATCTCATGAACTTCAGCACTTGATACACCTTTATCAAGAAGCGCAAGAACTCCATGAAAAAATGACATCTAGCCATTTTCATTATGATTCACTCAAGCGTAATTTAAATAACAATTTGATTATCAGCGGGTTTGAGCAGGTGTTAAAACAACTGGCCAGTGCTTGTAAACAAAGAGCTAATGCAACGCTATACAAGCAAGCTTATGCTCATGATAATGGCCTGACTTGGTCATTGGCTATTTTAAAACAAGAATTGCTGACATTAGAAAAGTCTGTGGAATGGCAACTCTTTGGACCGCTAAAATTATTGTTTCGTAATTTACGCAAGGCTGATGAGCTATTAATTAATAGCGAGCCCACAAGTGAGCATGAATTCTTAGTCATGGCGCCACGTGAGCGATTATCAATAAAGCAACGACTCACTAACGCATTACACTTATCCAGCCCAGTGTTCCGCCATGCAATTCGCTTAACCATAGGTATCGCATTAGGAATAGGGATTATTTTTGCTTCTGATCTACATGGCTATTGGGTGGTGTTGACGACATTATTTGTGCTTCAGCCCAGTTACAGTGCAACTCGACTTAAATTAAAACAGCGTATCTCAGGTACGTTGATGGGTATCATCATCGGTGCTATTTTACTCTACCTATTCCCGACAGAACGTAGTCAGTTGTTATTGTTAGCAATATCGGCATTTTTGTTCTTTTATTATTTACGTAAAAATTACAGCCGCGCGGTTACCTATATAACATTACTGGTATTACTGGCCTTTAACGTGCTTTACCAACAAGGTTATATCGTTACGATCCCACGCATAATAGATACCTTAACGGGTTGTAGTATTGCCTACCTACTGGCTAAGTTAGTACTGCCAAACTGGCAATATAAGCAGTTCCCTAAGTACTTGGTCGAAGCGATCACCGCTAATCAGGCTTACTTTCACGAGATAATTAATCAATATGTCTCAGGGAAAAACAATGAATTACCGTATCGCGTTTCGCGCCGTAAAGCCTATGTAGCAGATAGCCACTTAACAGCCTCTTGGAAAGACATGCAGGTAGAGCCTAACGATAAGCGGCATAAACTGAATCATGTTTACGATATATCTCGTCGTAACCATGCCATGTTATCGGAATTATCTGCATTAGGCGTACACAGAAATAAAATTATTGATGTGAGATTACAGCAAGACCTACGCTTAGTGGAGCAAATGATTACCCGGGCTTTAGCACAAACGAAAAACACTATTTTATCGCCAATCAATGACGATAATTTTTATATTAGTGAGCTTGAGAGGTTACTCAAACGCTATAAAAATGATGATAATAAACATACGCTATTATTAATTCAGAAGTTGAAACAGATAGAAAAAATTACTGAAGAGTTGCAAATAATGGCTGATGAGATGAATCTAATTTCAGATACTCCTGCACGTAGTAACGTGCAAGAGTCATGAATGTGATTAACTATAATCGTGGTACGGATTAATTTGAGCTAACTTGATGGCGTTTACAAAGCCTTGTAAACGCACTTCTTCAGTAGTTATATTCACACCGCTTTCGTCAATCACCGCATTGCCAAATTCATAACGGATATTTTCATCGCCAAAGCAAGCCTTGTTATCATTAGTTTGAGCCGTTTTTTGGATCTTATTATTTTTTTCATGATAAGCGCTTACTACCGACTTACCGTATTTAGCTTCGAGCATGGTTAATGTTTGCTGAGGTGATAACACCAAACCACTGGCATTATTACCGCCAAAGCCTTTGGCATTCAGGATCACCGCTTTCATTTCTTGACCTTTATCACCAACAAACTTGTGATCAGTTAAGATATTTAAATTGGCCTGATGTACGTCACCGGCAATATGATCAATGGTTTTAATCCCAGGGATCCAGCCATGCTGCCAAACACCGAGTGAGGCGACTAATTGATCACCTGCAGCCGCGCCCATAGAATGACCGACATAAGATTTAATTGCCGTCACAGGCCAGCTTTTAATATTAAAACTGGTCGCGACTTCACTCAAAATATGGCTTTCAGTCACACGATTTTGTGGTGTTCCGGTACCATGCGCCTGTACAAAAGTATGTTGTAAACCTGCTTCACCTAAAATTGCTTTCGCTAATGCGGTGGCTTTTGCGACAGTCACATAATTACCAATACCCGGCGCTGAAATTGACTTTTTATTGGCATCGGCATTAATAAATACATCGGCAACAGAGCCATAAATAGACACACCCAACTCTAATGCCAGTTCATCATCCATCAACACCACAAATTGCGCTGACTCAGCCATCGTAAACCCGGCATTCGATGAAAATGGACGACAGGCGCGGCGATTATCAACCGTATCACTGTTATCCAATGCTTTTAACTGATCATCTTCAGCTAAGGCCCCCATCACGCGGAACCCTTCCATGACTCCAGTTTCAACAGGTGCTTCAGCGTTGCCCACTATAGCAACTTTTGACTTGCCAGACTGAATATCTAACATCCCCTGACGTAAGTTATATAGGAAACTCGCACAAGCCCCCATGTTGGTGCCGGTAGTACCAGCACTGTTGATCACATAACTATTAATGAAATCCGCAGGCATTTCGGCTAACGCCATTGCCATCATTTTCGAGCTGACACGACCGCCTTTAAAATAAGCAGAAAGCATACCACCAAATGAATTTTCATCTACTTGACCGAGTGCACTTCCCGCATAGACAGATACTTCATCAGGATTAATTAATTTGAGAATATCATTCCAATCAACACCTAATGAATTAAGCGCATCAGAGGCACCATAAACCGTTAGTTTTAAGCCGCGAGGATGCGAACGTGAATTGTATAATTTATCTAAATCAAAGCCCGTTGGAATATTACCGGCACTTGATACTGGGTAAGTAATGGTGTCATGAACTAGCGCCTCAAATTCACCTTCAACAACAACTTCAACTGTTTTATTATCAACGTCGGTAAGTGACCAATTAGCTGGAATGGTCTGTGGTAATTTAGACTTTTTTAATTGAAATGTGATTGGCGCGACACTTGGCGCTAATTTAGCTTTACGCTGAAAAGGCACTGCTTCAGGAACAAATGTAGTGGTACGGCGCACTAACGTACCCGCTTTAATCTGGGTAATAATGTCAGTATTAATATCGTGAGTATCTAATTCCATACGCTGCGCAAGGTCTTGCCAAGTACTGGCCATGACATCTTCTTTCAGGACATCACACACTAGACGCTTATAACTGTGGAAACCAGAACTACGTCCGGCTGCATTAATTCCACCTAAACCAACAATTAACGGTAACTTTGCCATTTTATTACATCTCAATTCAAATCTCAGCTATTGCTAGATAGTCTAGCAAGTTATACTAACAATACACTTTCAACTGTGCCAATAACCCTGACTGTTATGCCAATGAAGATTTTAATCCTATAAAATCAAGGTACAGAGCCATAAACAAATAGATATACTAAGTTTAGAACGAACAGAATTGGAGTTTGATATGAAAATTGGGTTTGTACTTTATGATAAAGCATTAGTCACAGGGATCTCCTTAGCCGCGGAAATGCTATCCGGCGCCTCTCGCTTACGCGACCGAAAAACCCAGCATCAAGATCCGTTAGAAATAAAATTAATCTCGACCAGTTTAGAGGCTAAATCACTCACCGCAGGGTTACGTTTACAACCTGACCTAACTTTTTCCTGCGAGCAAGAATTTGATCTTGTTATCTTTCCACCTATGTGGGGTAACCCTTTAGTATCAATAATTAAACAGAAAGAAATCATTCCTTGGTTGCATAGACAATATAACCAAGGCGCAAAAATACTATCGACGGGTACCGGTGTTTGCTGGTTAGCAGAAGCGGGATTACTTGATGGATTACCAGCCACAACACACTGGTATTTTTACGATCAATTTAGTCAACAGTACCCACAAGTAAAACTCAATCGTCAAGCCTCTATTACTGCCGCAAATGGCTTATATTGTGCTGGTAGCATTAACTCACAATCGGAAATGATGCTGTTTTTAATTAATGAAATGTTTGGAAAAAAGATCGCGAGTGTGATTGAAAATCATTTTTCCCATGAAATATCACGTACTCAACAACAGCCTTTCTATCAAGTTGGTGGCCAAGTACAATTTGATGAATCGATTGCCTTAGCACAGGATTGGATGCAACGTAACATGGCAAATAGCATTACCAATCAAATGATCGCCGATGTTTGTCAGTTACCGCTACGCACCTTCAATCGCCGCTTCAAAGAACAAGTAGGACAAACCCCAAATCAATTTCTGTTAACACTGAGATTAGAGACCGCACAAGTGTTATTACGGGATTTTGGCTTAACGATCTGCGATGTAGCAGAACAAGTAGGTTTTCGTGATGCATATTATTTCAAAAAAAAATTCCAGCAACACTTTGATATGGCTCCAAAACAATACCGAGAAATGGTGAAAGCCAAAGTTTTCGCCGTTTAACGGCTTGATAATCATTCTCATTCATATTAACATCGTCATAAATTCAAGCCCAAACTGGTTATTTATGTACGTATGTATTTGTCGCGGTATTACCGATAAACAGCTGATAAAAAGCATTGATGAAGGTGCTACAACAATGAAAGAATTAAGTACTGAGCTTGGTATTGGTAATCAATGCGGCAAGTGCTGTCAATGTGCGAAGAAGGTATTACACCAAACTAGACTCAAGCAAGCACAACAACAGCCACAGGTAGCCTAACTACATTGAGATTGTAAATAGTTGTCTAAGCCCTCATGGCCGATCAGATATTGCTGACTCTCGATCCAGTCAATTTGTTCTTCAACTTCTTCTAAGATTTCAGTGGCTATATCACGACTGACAAAATCATTACTTTTTTCGCATTCTTCAATCAAGGTTTGTAGTACCACGCGAATACTCAACTCCAGCTCAATATTCAGTTGAATCATTTCAGCAGCCTCTTCACCGATAGCTAACCGACCTAAGTCTTGTAAATTCGGCAACCCTTGCAAAAATAAAATACGATTAATAAGTTTATCTGCCTGCTTCATTTTTAAAATAGACTGTTTGTAGTCCGCTTTATCCAATCCCTCTAAGCCCCAATTTTTATACATTCTGGCATGTAAAAAATATTGATTGATCGCAACCAGCTTACAACCTAGCGCCTTATTTAATAACATGATGATATTTGTATTTCCTTGCATAACCGCCTCCTGAACGATGAATGTGGTAATACGATAAGAATTAAGAGCCCATATGCGACTGGATATAATTAGATAAACTGATTTTTTTAATCAACCCTAACTGCTGCTCTAACCAGTAAACATGATCTTCTTCAGTATCAGCCAGTAATGGCAACAATACTTCCCGGGTTTGATAATCACCTTCTTCCTCGCACACTTTAATACCAGCACGTAATCCACCAACAACTTCCATTTCCAATACCAGATCATTAGTCAGCATACTCGTCACATCACTGCCAATTAATAAATCCCTGCGATCTTTTAAATTCGGTCGACCCTCAAGAAATAGAATACGTTTAATGAGCGCGTCAGCATGCGTAATTTCTTCTTCCATTTCATGGCTGATCCGTTCATATAATTTTTCTAATCCCCAATCCTGGTACATTCGAGAGTGGGTGAAATATTGATCAATTGCTGCTAATTCATTGTGTAATAACCCATTAAGGGTCGCGATAACCTTACTGTTGCCTTTCATCATAAACTCCAATAAACAGGTAGTAGAGTTAAGCTTAGATAACAATCACAGTTTTACCATTACAAGGTGGGAAATTACGAGTTAGATAACAAGACAGAGGGCGATCGCCCTCTGTGAATTTATTCTTTATCATCGTCGTGTTTGGCTTTATCTTCTTCAACAAAATAATCACTTAATTCCACCCAAACTGCTATCCCAACAATACTCAGCACCCCTAGCCACGTACCGGTATCAGCAATAGGAACTTCCATAAGCATGATTAATAAAGCAAAAAAAGCGATTGAAGAATATACTTTTAGTCTGCCACTGGCTTGTAGTAACATACACACTCCTTGTTGATGGTTACTTAAGAGCGCAAGATGATGTCTCGCGTTCATTAACAATTTAACAACATATTGGTAATTTACCAATATGTAATTACGATCACTCACTAATATTAGTCTATTAACGTATATTGACCACATAGAGAAAGCCTGATGAACCCATTATTTTCCGATCCAGAACATGAACTAGATGCCCTCGGTTTACGCTGTCCAGAACCTGTAATGATGGTAAGAAAAACAGTGAGAAAACTAGAGGATGGTCAAACGTTATTGATACTTGCAGACGACCCCGCGACAGTACGTGATATCCCAAGTTTCTGCCAGTTTATGGATCACACCCTAGTGGCTAGCCAGACAGAGCACCTACCGTATCAATACCTGATCAAAAAAGGTGTAAATTAGTCACTCAATATACGCGAATATCAACACTGCATATTCGCGAGCCCTCTATCCCTAGCCAGATTTTCTGCCGAACCCTTGCTAACCTAGCTCGAATACTTGAAAAAACCACACTAACAATACGAAATATTGTAATTTATCCTATATTCATATCTGCGCAGCAGGTATACTTTAATGATTATTTCTTTGCTTTATTGTGCAGATATCATGTCAAAATATAATGTTAAAACCTTTCAAGGGCTGATCCTAGCACTGCAGGATTACTGGGCTCGTCAAGGTTGTGCGATTGTACAACCATTCGATATGGAAGTAGGTGCCGGCACCTCTCACCCAATGACGTTTTTACGCTCATTAGGTCCAGAGCCAATGGCTTATGCTTACGTTCAACCATCGCGTCGTCCAACTGATGGCCGTTATGGTGAAAATCCAAACCGTTTACAACACTACTACCAGTTTCAAGTAGTGCTCAAACCATCACCAGCTAATATCCAAGAATTATACTTGGACTCGCTGAAAGAAGTTGGTCTTGATCCATTGGTTCACGACATCCGCTTCGTTGAAGACAACTGGGAAAACCCAACATTGGGTGCCTGGGGTCTAGGTTGGGAAATCTGGCTAAACGGTATGGAAGTATCGCAGTTTACATACTTCCAAGCAGTTGGTGGTCTTGAATGTAAACCAGTTACAGGCGAAATGACTTACGGTCTTGAACGTCTTGCTATGTACATCCAAGAAGTAGACAGCGTATATGACCTAGTGTGGACAGACGGTCCTCTAGGCACTGTTAAGTATGGTGATATTTTCCACCAAAATGAAGTTGAGCAGTCTACTTACAACTTCGAGCATGCAAATGTGGATTTCCTATTTACTCTCTTTGATGAAAGTGAAAAAGAAGCGCAAAAGCTATTGGATTTAGAAGTGCCACTACCGCTACCAGCATACGAACGTATTCTTGATGCTGGCCACGCATTTAATATGCTAGATGCACGTCATGCAATCTCTGTGACTGAGCGTCAACGCTATATTTTACGTATCCGTACCCTTTCTAAAGGTGTTGCTGAAGCGTATTACGCATCTCGTGAAGCGCTAGGCTTCCCGCTATGTAAAAAAGACAAATAGGAAGTAGCATGGCAACTGAAAATTTATTAATCGAGATTGGTACTGAAGAATTACCACCAAAATCGTTACGCACATTAGCAGAAGCATTTGCGGCAAACTTCCAAGCTGAGCTAGACAAAGCAGGTTTAGAATTTGCTGACGTTAACTGGATGGCAGCACCACGTCGTTTAGCATTAACAGTAACAGCGCTTGCAGACGCTCAAGCTGACAAAGTAATTGAAAAACGCGGTCCTGCGATTTCTGTTGCATTTGATGCCGATGGTAATGCAACGAAAGCGGCTCAAGGTTGGGCACGCGGTAATGGTATTACTGTTGAGCAAGCTGGTCGAATTAAAACAGACAAAGGCGAATGGCTACTTCATAAGTCAGAAGTAAAAGGTCAACCAACACAAGCTCTTGTAGCCGACATGGTAGCGACGTCTTTGGCTAAACTACCTGTTAGCAAGCCGATGCGTTGGGGTTCTAGCCCAATTCAATTCATTCGTCCAGTACATACAATTACGATGTTATTTGGTGCAGAAGCCCTTGAAGGCGAAATCTTAGGTATTAAAGCAGCACGAACTATTCGTGGTCACCGTTTCCTAGGTAAAGGTGATTTTGAATTACCACACGCTGACAACTATGTAGATTTACTTGAAGATCATGGCATGGTAATGGTTGATTACGAACGTCGTAAAGATGTAATTCGTAAGCAAGTAATTGCGGCTGCAAACGAACACGGCGGTGTTGCTGAAATCGAAGAAGACCTCCTCGAAGAAGTTACGTCTTTAGTAGAATGGCCAGTAACATTAGTGGGTAACTTTGAAGAACGTTACCTCGACGTACCAGCGGAAGCTTTAATCTACACGATGAAAGACAACCAAAAGTACTTCCCAATGTTAAGTACAGACGGCGAGCTTTTACCTAAATTTATATTTGTTTCAAACATCATCAGTAAAGATGTTAGACAAGTAATTGAAGGTAACGAAAAAGTTGTACGCCCTCGCCTAGCAGATGCTGAATTCTTCTTTAACACAGATAAGAAACGGTCATTAGAAAGTCGTCTTGCTGATCTAGAAACTGTTTTATTCCAAAAACAACTGGGTACGTTAAAAGAAAAATCACAACGTATTGCTAATTTAGCGGCTGCTATTGCAGGTAAAATATCAGCAAATACAGAGCATGCACAACGTGCAGGTCTACTCGCTAAAGCTGACTTAATGTCAGACATGGTTGTAGAATTTCCTGACGTGCAAGGTGTGATGGGCATGCACTATGCGCGCAACGATGGTGAAGCAGAAGAAGTAGCAGTAGCACTAAACGAACAGTACATGCCTCGTTATGCTGGTGATCGCCTACCTGAATCATTAGTTGCTTGTTCAGTCGCACTTGCTGACAAACTAGATACACTAGTTGGTATCTTCGGTATTGGTCAAATCCCTAAAGGTGATAAAGACCCGTTTGCACTTCGTCGTGCTGCGATTGGTACATTGCGTATCATTATCGAAAAAGACTTACCACTAGATCTTGTCGATTTAGTTGATACAGCAAAAGTACTCTTTGGTGACAAGCTATCAAACCAAAATGTATCAACTGATGTTGTTGCATTTATACTTGGCCGTTTCCCTGCATGGTACAGAGATGTTGGTATCAGTGTTGATGTAATTCAAGCAGTATTAGCTCGTCGTCCAACTAAACCTGCTGATTTTGATAAGCGTGTTAAGGCTGTCAATCACTTCCGTAGTTTAGATGCTTCTGCAACATTAGCAGCAGCGAATAAACGTGTTGGTAATATCCTAGCTAAGTTTGAAGGTGAACTAAACTCAGTGGTTGATGCATCACTGCTTCAAGAAGATGCTGAAAAAGCACTGGCTTCTGCTGTTGATGCTAAAGTGGAATTACTTGCGCCATTATTTGCGGCCGGTGATTACCAACAAGCATTAACAGAATTATCAGAACTACGTGAAGTTGTAGATACATTCTTCGACAACGTAATGGTAATGGCTGATGATGAAGCACTTAAAATTAACCGCTTAACATTACTAAATACACTGCGTAACCAATTTTTAAATGTAGCGGATATTTCTGTATTACAGAAGTAACCCTTAATTAGAATTTGTAATAGCAATAAAAAAAGCCAGTATCTATGATACTGGCTTTTTTATTACCTCGATGACAAGGTCAAAATAAAAACGGTAACAGGTAACAAAGCCGCAAATAATATCGAACATGTTCCACGTGGAACATCGCCTATTTTACTTTCTTCAACCGCCCTGTTAAACCCGCTGAATAACGCCAAACGTGATCAAATATTTTCATCAACTCAGGATTACCTTGCGGTGATAATGAAATAGCATGATAACGATTTTTCTGTGCTTTAATTGCACGTACTTTATCTGCCAAATACGTTGGTAACTTCTGTGCTATAAAATCAGAAATAACTAAAGTATCCGCATTTTTATATTGTGCCGAACTCATCAATTCAAGTGACTTTTCGATTACAGGTTGCAGGTCTGTACCACCACGAAAGCTTGATGACAAGAAAGTTAGCATCGTCGATAAGCTGGTACTTTGCGTTACTGGAAAGGTGATCACTTCATTAGAAAACATCATCAAGTAGCATTGACGTCGTTGCTCAAATGCAACTTGCAACAAAGCATAACAAATCGATTTGGCAGTCAGTTCAGGAAAGCCTTGCATCGATGTTGAGCTATCAACACAGATAATAAAAGGCCCGCCTATTTGCTCATCAGCATCGGTAATATCATGATACTGCGTTATTTTTTTATACTGTTGCAGCGCGCCTTGATACTGATAAGTCAATAAGTGGCGCTCTACATAGCGTTTATAAAAGATGATCTCTAACTCAGGAAACGTTAAGTTAACCGCTTCGGTTTGCAGCATCCGTGAGATTTCATCACTGTAGGTAACGCCTTGCATATCATCTGGAACATTATCTTGATAGCTATTATCCAATACCCAGGTTTCATAACTGTTCGGTGTTTCTTCCGGGTTAATGTGTGCAAGCGCCATGCGTCCGAGCTCAGAGGCAATTTGTTTAACTTCTTTGTTCTTACGTAAATTAGCAGCATAACGTTGCAGCAACTTGGTATCTAAATGGGTCAACTTACCTTTAGCCAGATCCCATAAACGTTCACCATTGCACAATAAATCACGGTCGAGCACATCTTCTAATTGTTCAATCGTTTCTTCACGCTCGGCTAATTCGATCAATAACTGTTCCCGCTTTTCTTCGATTAAACGGTTTTGTTCTTGATACATCATTAACTCAATTACTTGCTGCCAGCTATCTAAAAAAACGGCAAAGAACACATCATCCTGCATATTTCTATTTTGCTGATAGATAGTTAATCCAGTTTGATAAAATGACGAGTCGGCTTTTATCTTACTCAGAATACCTTCAACTTTATTTCTAAAGTCACTCGGACTCAATAATCTTGCCGTCTCGCACAAATGGACCTCATTGCTCAAACCAGCAGGTAATGGCATATCCGCTAATAAGGTCGTGACCTGCTGCTTCCAATCATTAATGTAAGCCAGTTTAATATCACTGGTTACTCGATTATTAGCAGTAATGTCTAACAGAGCATCATCAACTAATTGTCGAATAGCTGGGTTTTGATTATAAGACTTAGCCATGCCTATTAGCCTTGTTCAAACAAACGTGCAATTGCATTCAAACGATCTAATAGCGACGCTTTATGCTGCACTAAGTTATTCAACTCTAATGATAATGAACCAAGACTGGTTGCGACATCATCCATAAAGTCGTCACTGACAAAAATATTATGGTTAGTTAAGCTAAACTCTCGTTGGCTTTTCTTCAACTTATCCGCTATCACCGTGATCTCTTTATCTATCTCAGCTAGAGGTTGTAACCAGTTTTCATCAATATTCAGCGTAACATCCGAAACTATAACGGCAACCGGAATACTTTTATTGGCAAAGTTTTGGACTTGTAAATGCTGATTAGCATCGACAGAAAAGTTTAACCAAACATCGTTACGGTGATCATTCACATAGCCTTTTACTAAACAAGAGCCTGTTCTTATCTGTTTTTGGAAATCATCCAAACCAACATGTACCCACTTTGCGGTTTCTTGTGAGCCCTGCTCTAATACATCGTACTCACCCAATAATGCAATCTTACATAAACCCGGAATACCATTTAGACTCGACTTCCGCACAAATTCACGATCTAACTTATAGCGTAATTTGGTTAATAGCACATCAGAGATCAAACGAGTCGCAAAGCGATCAATGAACTCAGCATCAAGTTTAATCAATCGATTCTTGATACTCGCTAACGCAGAATTCACTTCATCTTGGTCACAGAAACGCTTACTGGCAAATTGGTGAGTGGCTTCGATAATGACATCTCGCGATTCCAGGTCATGCCAAATACAATCTTTAAGAATAAATAAATCGGTTTCTGTTACTTCATCACGACCATTAAAATAAGCACAGGCTTGCAACAGACGCATTGATTTTTTCCAACGACGATCAGAGACATAAACGGGTTCAACAATCATCTCACCACTGGTATTGCGTTGCTCTAAAAATAACTTAAGCTCGTAAATTATCTCAAAACAATGCTCACTGAGACGTACTTGGTTAATCTCGTTTTGCCAAAGTTCGAACTCATCATTACTCACTTTTACGATCTTATCGTTTATTTGGCGTAATGGTTTCTGAATTAACATCGCTTTGAAATTTCGCTTATCTTGAATAGGCTCTAAATATAGACGTAGTAACATACGATCATATAAGGCTTCCAAGCCTGAATCAGCACTCGGTAATTCATTTGATGCCGAAACAATAACCCGCATGGGTACTTTTTGATGTTCAATACCATTATGGAAGGTACGCTCATTAATTACGGTTAATAAGGTATTTAAGATCGCAGGTCCCGCTTTCCAAATCTCATCGAGAAACACTACTTCAGCTTCTGGTAAGTAACCTTTAGTTAAACGTACATATTTACCTTCATCCTTCAGCGCCTTAATTGATAGTGGGCCAAAGATCTCTTCAGGTGTTGAAAATCGCGTCATTAAATATTCGAAGTAACTTTCATCTTCAAAAATTTCAATCATACGTTTCGCAATCAAACTTTTAGCAATACCCGGCGGCCCTAATAAAAACACACTTTCACCACTTAAGGCGGCTAATAAACATAATCTTATGGCATCTCGGCGTTCATAAATACCATAAGAAAGATGATCTATTAGTGTTTCAATACGTTCTGATAACAAATTTCTTTGCATAGGAATAAGCTCTTCCTGCCTCTTTAAAGGCTATTATTGTAATCTTGGAGTTCAACCTTACCTTATCTGTCGCGGACAATAAATACATAATGAGTAGAGTGTTTTTTTTATTATTACAGCTTTGATATTCAGTACTTTTGGCTATAAGCGCAGCCTGTTTTAAATGATGTTCCACGTGGAACATTGTCAATATCGATAGCACTAAAACCCTTATGTTTCACGTGAAACATTCCCAGTAATAAAAATAAATTTGCATCTCTCATACTATCGACAACCGCGTCAAGTTCAGCTATGTTGGTTGTTTACCCTTTAAATAATTACAAGAAGTGCTGATATGGAATTCTCATTGTTTGGTCAAAGATTTACTCAATTCTCAGGGATCACGCAGCTAATGCATGATCTAAATGAAGGTATTCGCAGCGGTGATGATGTCATCATGCTCGGAGGTGGTAACCCTGCTCAAATCCCTGAGATGCTGAAGCGCTTTAACAGTGAAGCACAACAATTATTAAGCAGTGGTGATCTGGTTGCAGCAATGTCTAACTACGATGGTCCACAAGGAAAGAACAGTTTCACCACAGCACTTGCTACATTATTAAATAAAACCTACGGCTGGGAATTAACCGATAAAAATATAGCCCTAACTAATGGCAGCCAAAATGCCTTCTTCTACCTATTCAATTTATTCGCAGGTGACTTTTCCGGTAATAAGAAAAAAAAGGTATTGTTTCCATTAGCTCCGGAATACATAGGTTATACAGACACAGCACTGAGCGATGACTTTTTTGAGACGGTGAAGCCTAAGATTGAATTACTCGATGGTGGTTTATTTAAATACCATGTTGATTTTGACAACCTCCATATTACCGATGATATTGGTTTAATCTGCGTATCGCGCCCAACCAATCCAACCGGTAATGTATTAACCGATGAAGAAATGCAACGTCTTGATGCACTGGCCAAACAGCATAATATCCCCTTACTAATAGATAACGCTTATGGCACACCGTTTCCAAATATTATATTTGAGCCAGTAGAACCTATTTACAACGACAATACCATCTTATGTATGAGTCTTTCAAAACTCGGCTTACCCGGCACCCGTTGCGGTATCGTGATTGGTAATGAAGAAGTCATCTCCGCAATCTCGAACTTAAGCGGTATAATTAACTTAGCACCTGGTAGCTTAGGGCCAATGCTGGCACAAAACCTTGTTGAGTCTGGTGACATCATTAGCTTAAGTGAAAATGTGATCAAGCCTTACTATTATGCCAAAGCACAGCAAGCCGTGACTTGGTTACAAGACAGTATTACCGATGAACGCTTCCGAATTCATAAACCGGAAGGCGCTATCTTCTTATGGTTATGGTTCGAAGATCTGCCTATCAGCAGCCAAGAACTGTATGAGCGCTTGAAAACACGTGGCGTTCTCATTGTATCGGGTCATCATTTTTTTCCTGGTCTAGATGAAGAATGGCGTCATACCGATGAATGTATCCGCATGAACTATTCGCAGCCAGATGAGGCTGTACAACGAGGGATCAAGATAATTGCCGAAGAAGTACAAAAAGCTTACGCTGAAATGGTAGTAATAAGTACAGCAACCGCTTAATCTTATCGAATAAGTTTGCAGTAAACGGTTGCTATACTTATCTGAATTATATAATAAAAATCAACAGATACAAAAAAGGAGCCACTAGGCTCCTTTTTAATACATTCAATATAACAAGATTAGAAATCTAAGTTAGCTACTTTTAATGCATTTTCTTCGATAAATTCACGACGCGGTTCAACATGATCACCCATTAAGGTTGTGAATAATTGATCGGCTGCAACAGCATCTTCAATACGCACTTGCAACATACGACGCGTTTCAGGATCCATGGTTGTTTCCCATAACTGACTAGGGTTCATTTCACCTAGACCTTTATAGCGTTGGATATAACTACCACGTTTCGATTCAGCCATTATCCAATTTAGTGCATCAACAAAGCTCGTTACTTCGCGACTCTTCTCACCACGTTTAATATAAGCGCCTTCTTCAAGTAAATTAGCGATACCTAAACCAGTCAGTGTCGCGTATTCTTTTGACTTAAAGAAACCAGGCGTAAAGTCATAGTTCGTATCTAAACCATGTTGACGGATAGACAGCACAGGATAGAATAACTGACTTTCTTCATCTTGTGCAATACGTGCAGAGTACAAGGTACCCGACATTTCTTTCGCGGTTAACGTGACAATGAGTTCTTCAGCCCATGCCGTCGTTAGCGCTTCATCTGCCTGCATCTCAGTGGTTAACGGTGATTGATAAATCATTTCGTTAGTGAACACTTTTGGTAAACTACGATTTAGCTTCGCCATTAATGTTTCAATCTTACGGTAACCATTAACTAAATCTTCTAATGCTGCACCTTGAATAGCTGGCGCATCTGGATTAACAAACAAGCCAGCACCATCTAACGCGATAGTAGTAAGGTATTGAGTTAAGTCGGCATCATCTTTGAGGTAACGTTCTTGTTTACCTTTCTTCATTTTATACAACGGTGGCTGAGCAATATAAATATAACCACGTTCAATCAATTCCGGCATTTGACGGAAGAAGAAAGTCAACAATAAGGTACGGATGTGTGAACCATCGACGTCGGCATCGGTCATGATAATGATTTGATGATAACGCGTTTTATCCGGGTTATATTCATCACGACCAATACCACAACCCATCGCTGTGATTAAGGTAGCGACTTCTTGTGATGATAACATTTTATCAAAACGGGCTTTTTCTACGTTTAAGATCTTACCTTTTAACGGTAGAATTGCTTGGTTTTTACGATTACGCCCCTGCTTAGCTGAACCGCCAGCAGAGTCACCTTCCACAATATAAAGTTCAGAAAGTGCCGGATCTTTTTCCTGACAATCCGCAAGTTTACCTGGCAGACCAGCTAAATCTAATGCACCTTTACGACGAGTCATATCACGTGCTTTACGTGCAGCTTCGCGCGCACGTGATGCATCGATAATTTTAGTCACAACAGTTGATGCTTCTTTCGGATTCTCTAGCAAGTATTCAGCTAGCTTTTCACCCATAGCTTGTTCTACGGCAGATTTAACTTCTGAAGACACTAATTTATCTTTAGTTTGTGAAGAGAACTTAGGATCAGGTACCTTCACAGAAATAACAGCAGTTAGACCTTCACGGGCATCATCACCAGTAGCAGTCGACGACTTGGCTTTTTTCAAGAAGCCTTCTTTTTCCATGTAGTTGTTTAACGTACGCGTTAATGCACCACGGAAACCTGCAAGGTGAGTACCACCATCGCGTTGCGGAATATTATTGGTAAAGCAATAGATACCTTCCTGGAAACCATCGTTCCACTGCATCGCAACTTCAACAGTAATCCCGTCTTCACGTTCAACCGAGAAGTGAAATGCGTCTTTGTTGATTGGTGTTTTGTTTACATTTAAGTAATCAACAAATGCCTTGATGCCACCTTCATAAACGAAATGATCCGATTTACCGTCTTCACGTTCATCAATTAATTTAATTGAAACACCTGAGTTTAGGAAAGATAACTCACGTAAACGTTTTGCTAAAATATCATAATGAAATAATGTATTGGTGAAAGTCTCATGACTAGGCCAAAAGCGTAATTCAGTACCCGTTGTATCAATATCACCAATCACTGCGATCGGTGCTTGTGGTTCACCATGACGATAAATTTGCTGATGGATATGACCGTGGCGATGAATGGTTAATTCTAATTTTTCTGATAATGCATTTACAACAGAAACACCTACACCGTGTAAACCACCAGATACTTTATACGAATTATCATCGAATTTACCACCGGCATGCAGTACCGTTAAAATAACTTCGGCAGCAGAAACCCCCTCTTCTTCATGAATATCAACCGGAATACCACGACCGTCATCACTAACAGATACAGAACCATCTTCGTGTATCGTTACTACAACATCAGTACAATGACCCGCTAAAGCTTCATCGATAGAGTTATCTACAACCTCAAATACCATGTGGTGCAAACCTGAACCATCATCAGTATCACCAATATACATACCGGGGCGCTTACGCACCGCGTCCAAGCCTTTCAGTACTTTAATACTTGAAGAGTCGTAATTATTTTCAGACATAGTTAGCTCTCGCGCCTTTATATTTAAAATTCAATTAATTTGCCATGTTCCACGTGAAACATTTTACAGCTTTCTGTTAAAAGAGCTGTTACCTGACTTTTCTCAATAGCCGTAACAAATACTTGAGCCTTACTCTCAATCAGATACTGCGCCAGCAACTTCCGTTTACTGTCATCAAGTTCTGAGGAAAAGTCATCGATTAAAAAAGTGCATCGCTTATTGCTATGCTGACTTAAAAAAAGTCCCTGACTTAATCGCATTGCGCACACAGCCAATTTAAGTTGACCTCTTGATAAAATATCGTGTGCCGGTACTCCGTTCGCTCTAATTCGGATATCCGCTTTTTGCGGACCTAAGCTAGTGTAACCTAACTGTTGATCACGCATAAAATTTTGTTTTAATAATTCAGCTAACTCGATACCACTATCCCATCCTTGATAATAGCGAATATCAAATTCATACTCGGGTAAGAAGTCTGCCAAGGCAGATTTAATTATCGGATTAAGCTGTTCAAGATAACGACTGCGCATCTGCGCAATAGTAGTCCCTTGAACTGCAAACTCCTTATCCCAATATGCTAGCTCAGCATAACGCTTGCCCGATTTTAAAATAGCATTACGCTGTTTTAATAATCGCGTCAACTTTGCCCATGTAGCAAAAAATTCTGGTTCCATGTGGAACACTCCCCAATCAACAAATTGTCGACGTAATTTAGGGCCACTTGAAAGTAAGGTAAAACTTTCAGGATGAATTAATTGTAACGGTAATATGCCGGGTAATTCTGCTAACCGTTCTGCTTTTTGTCCGGCAATTTTTAATTCTGTATCACTGTTTTTTGATTTCTTTAACCCGATAGTGGTGATCTGTTCATCGTTTAATCGCTGCTGACATTGCGAAAATAAAATGAAATCCTTCTCACCATGTTTCACAACGCGACTGGTTAAGTGAGTGCGAAAAGAACGCCCTAACCCCAAGTAATGAATCGCTTCAAGTACACTTGATTTACCACTGCCATTCTCACCCAGAATAATATTAACACCCACACCCGGTTGCATGGATACTTGTTTAATATTTCTAAAATCAGTGATATTTAGCTTAACCAGTCCCATCTAAACTTATAACCGCATTGGCATAACAACATACAATGCTTGATCAGATTGTTCATCTTCAATCAAGGCACTGCTGTTCGCATCTAATAATGACATTTTAACTTTGTCACATTTAAGCGTGTTTAATACGTCTAATACATAACTTACGTTGAAGCTAATCTCTAACTCATCGTAGCCAAACTCAACATCAAGCAACTCTTCAGCTTCTTCTTGCTCTGGGTTATTAGCCGTAATCTTAAGTAGACCTTGGTTCATATTCAGACGCACACCACGGAATTTTTCATTCGATAAAATAGCGGCACGCGAGAAGGCTTGTTTCAATTCTTCACGACCAGATATTAACATCTTATCGGCATTTTTTGGTAATACCCGACGGTAATCAGGAAAACGACCATCAACCAATTTACAAGTAAAAACAAAACCGCCGGTGATAGCACGAATGTTATTACTACCTAACTGAATCTTAACCATGTCTTCTTCACTGTCTAACAAGCGCACTAATTCAAGTACACCTTTACGCGGCACGATAACTTGCTGCTGCGCGAGATTAGCATCATGCTGACAACTTGCCACAGCTAGGCGGTGGCCATCGGTTGCGACAGTTCGTAGTACATTACCTTCAGTTTCGAATAACATACCGTTAAGATAATAACGTACATCCTGACTTGCCATTGAGAACTGGGTATTATCAATCAATCGACGTAATGAACCTTGCAGCAGTTCAAATTCAATATCGTTATCCCAATCTTCAATATTTGGAAATTCTGTTGCAGGTAACGTTGATAAAGAAAAACGGCTACGTCCTGATTTCACCACAATACGATCATTCGCATAATTGACTTGAATTTGTGCACCATCAGGTAACCCTCGACATATATCCAGGAATTTTTTCGCAGGCACAGTAGTACGGCCTTCACTGTACTCACCTTCAAGACTAACTTGACCAATTAACTCGACTTCCAGATCAGTACCTGTTAACGATAATTTACCATCTTTGGCATCAAGTAATATATTACCTAAGATCGGTAAAGTTGGACGGTTACCCAAGGCACCCGATACCAACTGTAGCGGTCGTAATAATGCTTCGCGATTAATTGTAAACTGCATTTAATATAACCTTTTTTACGACGATAGTGTTCTGATCAAATTAGAATAATCTTCTTTAATATCGTGATTTTCTTCTTTCAGTTGCACGATCTTACGACAAGCATGTAATACCGTAGTATGGTCACGGCCACCAAACGCATCACCAATTTCCGGTAAGCTGTGATTGGTTAATTCTTTGGCTAATGCCATAGCTACTTGACGTGGTCTGGCGACAGAACGACTACGACGCTTCGACAACAAATCGGCAATTTTAATCTTATAATATTCTGCAACTGTCTTTTGAATATTATCAATGGTCACCAGTTTTTCTTGCAGTGCTAATAAATCACGTAATGCCTCTCGGACAAAGTCAATATTAATAGCACGACCCGTAAAGTTAGCATTCGCGATCACTCGATTCAATGCCCCTTCCAGCTCACGTACGTTCGAACGTAAACGTTTGGCAATAAAGAACGCTACTTCATCGGGTAAATGAATGTTACTTTCAACCGCTTTACGCATTAAGATGGCAACACGAGTTTCCAATTCTGGTGGTTCAATGGCAATAGTTAAACCCCAACCAAAACGAGATTTCAATCTATCTTCAACACCATCAATCTCTTTTGGATAACGATCGGAAGTTAAAATAATCTGTTGGTTACCTTCAAGTAAGGCATTAAAAGTATGAAAAAATTCTTCTTGTGAACGTTCTTTCTTAGCAAAAAATTGAATGTCATCAATCAATAATGCATCAACACTGCGGTAATAATTTTTGAACGCTTCAATGGCATTGTTCTGTAATGCTTTAACCATGTCCTGAACAAAACGCTCAGAGTGCATATAGATCACTTTGGCATTAGGTTTTTGCGCTTTAATACCATTACCAACTGCGTGTAATAAATGCGTTTTACCTAAACCTGTGCCACCGTATAGAAATAACGGGTTATAAGCACCACCCGGATTACTCGCTACCTGCTGTGCAGCTGCACGTGCTAATTGGTTTGACTTACCTTCAACAAAGTTGTCGAACGTATACGTTAAATTCACATTGCTACGGTGATTAATTGTCGGCTGCTGTGGTGAGCTAGATTCCCACGGGTCCAGTGCTGGTCTTGAGATCACTTTTTGAGTCACTACACGATCAACCTTGGTAGTCGTTTGTGTTACCTTCGTCGCTTTACCACCAATATCAAAACGTAAGATAGGTGCATCTGCACCACAAAACTCATCGAATAATGCCGTAATTGAATTAAGGTATTTGTCTCGAACCCAATCAAGTACAAAACGATTCGGAGCATACAAGGTGAGAGTACTGTCGGTAAGTTCAGCTTTCAGTGGGCGTAACCACATACTGAATTCAGTAGAGGAAAGCTCATTTTGTAAGCGCGAAAGGCACTGCTGCCAAAGAGAAACGGACAC